>NZ_QETB01000001.1 GCF_003123745.1 Ancrocorticia populi
ATGACTCTAAAAAAACACAACACAACATCAACAAAGACATCACATCATGCACAACCGAGACTCAACCCGGCACACCCAACAACCGTTGAGCAACCACCCTCACAGGCAGCCACACCACAAACACCCAGACACCCTCACAGGCACCCAGAAACATGTTTGTCGTGAGCCAGACACAAACCGTCTGGCATTTTCACACTCGACACACTATTAGACACTCAACCACCACACCCACACCCCACAACCAACCAGAAAAAACCAGTCAATCACAAGAAGGAGCGAGAACCAAGCCTACCCCACCAAGCCCGAAACCACAAACCCGCACCAGCGAGAACACAGTCACAACCAGCAGAACAAACCCTTGTCCCACACCACCCAAACACAACCCAAAACCCAACAAACACAAGACCAAAACCCTTGCCCTGCCGGCCCGAACCATGTCCCGGCGACAAGCAAAAACAATACCCACCCCACCCACCCCAACACAAACCACAACCCCATGAACCACCTCACACACCCACAAAACCCAACAACCACAACAAAAACACGCACACGGTGCAGTTCTAACAAGCCTCCAAACCCGGATAAGGCCGGCACCCTCCCAGCATGCGCGACTCAGTTACCGCATCCAAAAGTGACCCACCAATCAGACACAGGAACCGTGAGAGCCCCCAAACGGCCCCGAGGGCACCCGGTAGAACCCGATCGAACCCTCACTCTCAGCACACAACACGCACTGTCACCACCATCAGCAGTGATCGAATAGGTAAAACGCAGATGCCCGTATCTAGTCGCGCACCCACGCACACGGGACGAACCGACCTCGGCGCTGGTCCGGCCAAAACCACGCAAACCTGATCTCGACGCTATCGGATGCCCCTAGCGCTTTGGGAGGCCACTATAGAGGCAACTCAAAGCGCTAACGTACCCTCAAACCGGCAGAGGGGCAGGAGCCCAGCCCACGCGGAGACGGTACAGGCACCGGCCACGTCGTTGTGGTGACGAATGTGACCTAGAAGGGCCGCAGACACGAAGAGACGTAAAGAGCGTCTGAATAGACAGAAGAGCTGGTGGCCAATAACTGGCCACCAGCTCTTCTGATGGGTCTTGCTCCGAGTGAGACAGCTGAGGTTCAGCTGAGCCTCAGCGCAGATTACTCAGCAACAACCTCAACGGTTAGGTTCGCGGAAACATCGGTGTGAAGCTTCGCGGTTGCCTTGTAGGTGCCAACGGACTTGATCGCGGTCGCAACGTTAATGCTGCGGCGGTCCACGGGCTTGCCGGAGGCTGCGGTAGCGGCCTCGGCGATATCGGCAGAGGTGACTGCACCGAAGAGACGGCCGTTTGCTCCGGCGGTCTTTGTGACGGTAAGGGTCTGTGCCTCGAGGGCCTCGCGAGCAGCGTTCGCATCCTCGAGGGATTCGATGGCGCGCTTGCGACGGGACTCGTTGATCTGATCAATTTCCTTCTGGGCACCCTTGCTCCATGCCTGGGCGTAGCCGCGAGGGATGAGGTAGTTGCGGCCGTAGCCGTCCTTGACCTCAACAACTTCGCCGGCTTCACCAAGACCAGAGACATCATGCGTCAGGATGAGCTTCATATGGTTACTCCTCCTTAACGAGCAGAGCTCGAGTATGGCAACAGGGCCATTTCGCGGGCATTCTTGATTGCCTTAGCGATCTTGCGCTGTTCACGGGTGCTAACACCGGTTACCCGACGGGCGCGGATCTTGCCGCGGTCGGAGATGAACTTCCGCAGGGTAGCGGTGTCCTTGTAATCGATGTTCTGGACTTTTGTGGCCTTGACGGGGCCAATCTTCTTCTTTGGCTTGCGAAGCGCGGGCTTCGGCATAGTAGCTCCTTTGGATGTGCGGCTAACGCCGCAGAAAAGTCAATATCTGTTGGTTCCGTTAGAACGGAGGAAGATCATCGAAGGATGAGCCACCCTGAGGTGCCTGCTGCCACGGATCGTATGAGGATCCGCCCTGCGGGGCATCGTAGGAAGCTCGGCCGCCAGATGGCGCGCCTTGCTGTGACTGGCCACCCTGGCCGCCGCCGTAGTTTCCACCACCGCGGTTCTGCCCACCGGATCCGCCGGAGATCTTGGTGACCTGCGCGCGCGCATAGCGCAGCGAGGGCCCCACTTCGTCTACCTGCATCTCGATGGAGGTGCGCTGCTGCCCGTTGTACTCGTAGCTACGTACGGTCAATCGGCCAGTAACAACAACCCGCATTCCCTTGGTGAGTGATTCAGCCACGTTTTCGCCGTACTCACGCCACACGGAGCAGCGGACGAACATAGCTTCGCCATCTTCCCACTGGTTCGTTTGGCGGTTGAGGGAGCGAGGTGTGGATGCCACGGTAAAGCTCGCGACAGGGGTACCTGAGCTAACGTAACGCAGTTCAGGATCGGCGGTTAGGTTGCCAACGATTGTGATGATCGGTTCGCCTGCCATGATCTCTCCTTAGAGTTCGGCCTCAGGCCTCGACGCGCAGCAGCTTGGTGCGCAGAATGGATTCGTTCAGCCCAAGCTGACGATCGAGTTCCTGTGCGGTTTCCGGTGTGGCCTTCATGTTAACCACAACGTATGTGCCTTCAGAATGCTTCTGAATGTCGTAGGCAAGGCGGCGCTTGCCCCAGATATCAACCTTGTCCAGAGAGCCACCTTCGTTAGGGACAACCTGAAGCAGCTTGTCAACGTATACGCCTAGGTTGCGCTCGTCGACGGTCGGATCGATGATGATCATCATCTCGTAATCACGCATGCTTTTCCCACCTCCTTTGGACTATACGGCCATGGTCTTTCCATGGCAGGAGGGTCAATGCGTGGCATCGCGGGGCACATTACCCCGATATACCAACACAACACTCTAGCGGCCCCCGCCCGGCTCGGCTAGTTTTCACCAGAGTTGGTTGTGTGTTTTTGGCGACGACGACGTCAGCTAGCCCTCGCCACCACCGTCATCCTGGCTACCGCCACCGGTGTTACCACCGCCTTGGTCACCGTTACCGCCGCCGTTGTCATCGTCTTCACCGTCGCCCGGTTCCGGCTCGGGTTCCTCGGGCTCAGTCGTCGGCTCCGGCTCAGTTGTCGGCTCCGGCTCGGTCGTCGGCTCCGGCTCAGTCGTGGGCTCTTGCGTCACTGTCGGCTCAGGTTCAGGCGCGGGAGCAGGGTCAGGATCCACCGGAGTGACTGGCGCAGGATCATAGACCTGCCCACCAGCCGAATCTGGCAGATCAGCAAACTCCTCAATATCCATACCCTCAGTGGCCACCTGCATGTAGGCCAGCCACACATCTGCGGGGTAGGAGCCACCGCCAATCTCATATGGCGCAACGGTTCCGAAGGTGTCGAGCTTCTCTTCGGTGCCATCGTCGCCAATCTGGTACATATCAACCGCGGTCACCATCTGGGGGATGTACCCGATATACCAGGAAGACCAGGGGCCGGATGAGGTACCCGTCTTGCCTGCCACGGGCCGTCCGAGCTGGCCCGCCGTTTCGGCGGTTGCTCCTGACGCAGAAGTTCCCTGAAGCGCGTAGTTCAGCGTGTCAATATCATCCTGCTCGAAGACCTTCTCGCCCTCGTTTTCTCCGGAATATACGACGTTTCCGTCAGCGTCATACACTTCCTTCACGATGTGAGTGTCATGCTGAACGCCTCGGTTTGCAAAGGTGCTGTAGGCCGTCACCATATCGATGGGATGCGGTGACGCCGAACCCAGCACGTTCGTGAGCGAATCATCCAACCCCGGTGTTTCATTGGCCTCTGCGGTTTCGCCTTCAGCTGGCCCGTCTGGTAGCCCCGCACGAACGGCTACATCACGCGTTGCGGACGGGCCCACTTGTTGATTGAGCTGAACGAACACGGTGTTAACCGAGTAAGCCGTGGCAGTTGTCAGGGGAATTCGTCCACGGTTGGAACCATCAAAGTTCTGAACTTCAAAGTCTCCGTTTCCGAAGGACATGGGTGAGTAGGACTCATACGTATCCCACAGGGTGCCGCCCTGCTCGATATGAGCAAGTAGAGCAAACGGCTTGAACGTTGAACCGGCCTGAGCCCGATCTTGCGTGACGCCGTTTCGCTCCCGCTCCTTATAGTCTGCGCCAGCATACATCGCATAGATGGCGCCAGTGCGAGGATCTGCGGAGGTAAGCGTCACGTAGTTGTTATCGGGACGATCCTCAGGGAGCGAGTCCACCGCATCCACCGCCGCCTGCTGCATATCCTCATCGATCGTGGTCACAATCTTCAGGCCACGGGTATTGATCTCATCCGCGGTGAACTCACCCGATGCAACGAGTTCGCTCTTCGCGGTAGAGAGAAGGTAGCCATCGGGGCCCTCGAAATCATCGGACAGCTCCGTGGAGATCGTCTCGGGGAACTCCAGATCGTCAGCCTCTTCTTGGGTCAGGTAGCCCTCGGACACCATGTTTCCGAGCACGCCCTGCCACCTCGATTCGGCCTTCTCGGGACTATTCTCCGGATCCCAAGCGGAAGGCGCCGGGATAATGCCGGCCAGCAACGCCGATTGGCTCACGTCCAGCTCCGAAGCGGAGACCCCAAAGTAGCGCTGAGCAGCCATCTCAATGCCATATGCACCACGGCCGAAGTAGATGGTGTTCAGATAGTTCTGAAGAATCTCATCCTTGGATTGCTCTCGATCGATCTTCAGGGCAATGATGGCTTCTTTGAGTTTGCCGGTGTAACTCGTCGTCGTCCCTAAGTAGTAACGCTCCACGTACTGTTGTGTGAGCGTAGACCCTCCCTGAGTAGCCCCACCACGCACGTTATTCACCAACGCGCGGCCAATACCACGCAAATCAATGCCGTTATTGGTGTAGAAGGACTTATCCTCCGAGGAAATCACCGCGTGGCCCACGTAATCCGGCAGGTCAGAAATCTGGACGGATTCGCGGGAGATATCAGCGAAGCTGCCCATCTCCGTCTCCCCATCCTCGTAGTAAACACGGGTGGACTGGGCGATGGCCAAATCGTCCGGCTCGGGAATCGAGACCGAAACGTAGAGGACCGCAAACGCAGCTACCCCCAGCCCGATCACGCCAAAGATGGAAGCCAGAACAACGCGCCAGCTCGGAAGCCAGCGATGAATCGGGCCCTTATCTGCGCGGGGGTAGTTCCAGAACTTCTTCTTCGGCTTCCCGCCTTTGGCAGCGTGCCCAACACCCTTGGGCGAGTGTTTGCCGCTATTCGCCGCGTTCTTAACCATGACTATTTCTCCGTCCTAGCTCGCAGGCTACGAAGCGAGAGACTGCGCAACGTACGTTGGATCTTCTTTCGTTCTTCTGAATCTTGAGCGGTGAGATCGATAAAGGTATCGGGACTTGGCGATTCTTCATCGTAGTATCCATCTGCTTCTTTCTTACGAGCTTCACCCTCCGGAATAAGGAAGGCCTCCATCCAGCGGGTCTGCACGCTAGAGTCAATCAGCAAAGCCTTGGCAAACAATGTGAGCGGGACTGCCAAGATCGCGCCGAGCGGCCCGATGATGAATGTCCAGAACACCAGTGAGAGGAATGTGACGGTGGTGGACAGACCAACCGCATCTCCCGTGAACTTCGGCTGGAAGACCCCCTGAATTACCGCGTTGAACACGCAGTAGGCCACAACTACCCACACACCGGTGATCCAGCCAGAATCGAGCACACCCAGTAGCGCGGGCGGGATCACGCCAATCACAAACCCGATGTTCGGGATGTAGTTCGTGATGAAGGAGAAGAGCGCCCATGCTACCGGCAAGGGGACATCAAGGATTTGCAGTGCCGCCCCATTAAACACGGCAACGATCAGGCCGAACACCGTGGAAACAAGCCAATACTGGCGGACGCGGCCTTCGAAAGATGACAGTGCTTGGAAGAATGTGGAATCGTGGCGCTTCACTACGAACGCGCGTTGCTCCACAATCTGAGTGTCAATCGTAATGAACAACAGCGCAAGGGCTACTAGGGCGATGAGCGCGCCAGCCGAGGAGAGCGAGTTCACCACATTGGTGACGGTATTAACCGCTTGCCCGAAATCGAACTTGCTGAACAGATCAGTGGTGATTTGATCGGCTTGCAAACCCTGACGCTCCGCAAACTCGAGAGCCTGATTCACCAGATTCTGGAAGGCAGGGGCATACCCGCGAATAAGCTCAGGCAGGCCAACAAGCGACCACGCCATCAGGCCCACCACCACAAGCAGTGTTCCCACAAGTGTGGTGATCGTGACAACCGCCGAAAGCCACACCGGTACGCCCTTGCCCAGCAACCATCTGTGGATAGGACGCACAGTGAGAACCAGCGTAAACGCGAAGAAGGCGGGCGCCACCATATCTCTGATCTGATAGAGGCCGGCGCATGCGAGAGTCGCGAGTGCCGCCACCGCCAGAATTTTCATACCTGCCGGTATGTTGTTCGCAGATGTAGCGCTCACCTGCAAACGGGCCGCCGGGGGCGCCGGCGGCTGGTGGGGCCGTGAGGTGCCGGCCTGCTCGGGAGCATCAGAGGATTCAACAGGCGTGGCCTGATCTTCCTGAGGGGTGGATTCGGGATCCGTATGAGGAGCCGTATCGGCCGAGACCTCGGAAGGGGAATCTGGGCGCGGGTGGCCCGGGCGCAGGGCCGCAATGGCATCACGCCCGCGTGCCGAGTTTTTGGCCATGGGTTCCTATTCCCTTCTGTGTTCCCGGTTCTCCCGTCAAGTTTGCCGCAAATCACGCTGATTGCGGCAATCAAAGCGGCTCCCACTGGATTAAGTGTGCCACGATAGAACTGTTCTACCCATGGTCACGGACACAGTTCAGTGACGCGTTAGGGGTGACAGATATATCAGTTCGATATATCCTCTTAACAACATGACAGTCTAAGGAAGTTCTCTTGCCAACCAGCACATCTCGCTCTCAGGTACTCAACCTCGCGATCTTGGGCTATCTTGCACAGGGTCCGCAACACGGTTATGCCCTACGCAAGGCACTGAATCTCTCCTTAGGCACGTTCCGAACGTTGAGTTACGGCTCGCTCTATCCCGCTCTTCGGCGGCTCGAGGCGGACGGCTTGATCGAATCGCACGAGGATCCCAAGATCCCCGGCACGCGCCGCAAGCGCATCACCTACTCCATCTCAGGAGCAGGTCACGATTACCTCGATAACCAGCTTTCCTCCGCAGGTCCTTCGGACTGGGAAGACGGCACGTTCGATGTTCGGTTCACCATGTTTTCCTCCACAGATTCAGCCACTCGGCTCCGGATCCTCGAGGGAAGATACGCGCGAATGCTCGAGCGCCGTGAGGCACTCGTTTTGTGGGCAGACACCGCTGCCCGCCATGCCGATGCGTATGTCACCGAGCTAGCAAATCACGGCTTGGACCAAGTGAATGCCGAAGTGCAGTGGCTGGAGCGCATGATCGAGGAGGAGCGGGCCATCCAAAAGCCCACGCCAACACGCCGTGCTCCGCGGACCCCACAAAAGGGCTCGCAAAAGGAAAAGGCCTCACAACAGGGCACTAAGGCAACGGGCGGTCACCAGACAACGTCCCGTGAACCTATAAAGGAGAACTAATGAGCAAGATCCGCGTTGGAATCGTGGGGCTTGGAAACTGCGCCTCGTCACTCATTCAGGGCGTTGAATACTATAAGGATGCCGATCCTTCCTCTACTGTGCCTGGCCTCATGCACGTCCAGTTCGGCGATTACCATGTGCGCGATCTTGAGTTCGTGACCGCCTTCGATGTGGATTCGAAGAAGGTCGGGACCGATATCGCGGAAGCAATCTCCGCTTCAGAGAACAACACCATCAAGCTGGCCGACGTGCCTCCGCTGGGCGTTAGCGTGGAGCGCGGCCACACTCTTGATGGGCTAGGCAAGTACTACCAGGAGCAGATCGAGGAATCCGGCGCCGCTCCCGTGGACGTTGTTCAGGTGCTCAAGGATAAGAAGGTGGACGTTCTTGTCTCCTACCTTCCAGTTGGCTCCGAGCAAGCGGCCAAGTTCTACGCCCAGTGCGCGATCGATGCCAAGGTTGCCTTCGTCAACGCCATGCCCGTTTTCATCGGCTCCACAAAGGAATGGTCCGATAAGTTTGCCGCCGCCGGTGTACCCGTGGTGGGAGACGATATCAAGTCCCAGATTGGCGCCACCATCACCCACCGCGTGCTTGCCAAGCTGTTTGAGGACCGCGGGGTTGCCCTTGACCGCACCTATCAGCTGAACGTTGGCGGCAACATGGACTTCAAGAACATGCTGGAGCGCGAGCGCCTCGAATCCAAGAAGATCTCCAAGACCAACGCCGTCCAGTCCAACCTTCACGACAAGCTGGATCCCCACAACGTCCACATCGGCCCATCCGATTACGTAGCTTGGCTGGACGATCGCAAGTGGGCGTTTGTGCGCCTCGAGGGCCGCAACTTCGGCGATGCGCCCGTTTCCCTCGAATACAAGTTGGAAGTCTGGGATTCCCCTAACTCCGCCGGCATCATCATCGACGCCGTGCGCGCGGCCAAGATCGGGCTGGATCGTGGCGTGGGCGGCGAGCTCCTTTCCGCGTCCAGCTACTTCATGAAGTCACCCATGGAGCAGCGCGATGACGATCATGCGCGCGAATCCGTTGAGGCGTTCATTCGCGGGGATATCGAGCGCTAATCCATCGCAAATCCCCGGCCCGCTGTCCGGGGTTCCGAATGAGATCCTGCATAACTTCGTGGGAGAAGGCCTAGGCCCTCTGTGCGGAAGGGCAACGCTTTCTGCCACGAAGTTATGTGGACAGCCCCGTTTATCCGCCGATAAGGAAGTCGAGCACATTCATCCCGCTGTCTGTCGTGGACGAATACAGCTCCGTGTACCCACAATTCGTGCAGATTACGGTGATAAACCGCTTGTTTTGCACATCGAAGAGCTTGGCGAAGTTTCCGCCCGTGGCCTGAAACTTATCGGTGTGGTATCGCTGATTACCGCATTTCACGCATACATATTGAACCTGATTCATGCGCTCGAGGATAACCCAACAACAGCCATCTCCCGGCCACTTATCGGCAACCCGTACGTATCTATGCGTCAGATGGCCTAGACCCTCCTATGGAGAGGGCAACGCTCTCTGGCGCATCGTTACGTCCGTGCATGGCTATGCCCCTGGCTACGCAACCACGCGAGGCTTGTTTCCGAGCTTGCCCACGAGGTGCCGGTAGCCAAGAGCTACGATCCACACGAACACGATGAGCCCAATCTGAACGGGACGGGACCAGCCGATGTTCGGTAGGAGGAAGATCGCCACGCCAGCGGCCACGCATTCAGCCACGTTGAACAGGACGTCATAGATGGAGAATGCGCGCCCACGGTAGGCATCCGCGGTATCGGACTGAACGATGGTATCCACGGCGATCTTCGCGCCCTGAACTCCGATACCAAAGATGAAAAGGCCCGCCATAAAGATCAACTGCTCGTGCGAGAACACGATGAGGAGCTGACCCACGGTTCCACCGGTCAGGCATAGGACGATCCACTGCGCTGGCGTTATGCGTTCGTGCGCGATTGGGGTGAGCACCACGGCAACGCCGTGCCCAGCCACCATCGCACCCATGAGAGTTCCGAAGGCGGCGATCCCGGCATCGGCATTGTGTGGATCAACCAGCAGGTTTCGCCCAGCCAAGATGATCGTGATGAGCTGCATCCCGTACACGAAGCGGTGCAGGGCCATGGTGGTCAGAGCCAGTCCAGGCGTACCCCGCCGAACCAGATACTTCACAGCGTCAACGAGGTCCACCGCCGCTTGCTTGATCTGAGCGCCAAGAGAAGAGCTGGTGTCCGGGACCTCCGGCCCTAGCTCATCCTTCGCCAGCAAGGTTGCCACACCGGCCGCCCCCAGATAGAGCAGGCCCGAGATCACAAGGGATGCCAACTGCTGCGACGCCCCATCGGGCAGCAGCAGCCGCAGCAAGAACCCGATAACGGCGCCCACTCCAGTGGCAACACCCCCAAGGGTCGGGACAATCGAGTTCGCCATGAGCAGCCGTTCCTTGGATCCCACCACCATGGGTAGGCCCGCGGAAAGGCCGGCAAGCATGAAGCGCGAGAGCCCTAGGGCAACAAGAACCACCACATACACAAAAGGCCCGTCCCCAAACCAGACTTCCCCGAACACCGCAAGAAGCACCAGCCCGGCCCGCAGAACATTCCCAAATAACAGCACCTGACGCCGCCGCCACCGGTCCAGGAACGGCCCGGTGAAGGGCCCCACGATCGAAAACGGCAGGAGCATCACAACAAGGGCCGCAGCAACGCCGGCCGCATCCGTCATTGCTTCCGGCCGGAAGAAGAACAGGGAAGCCAGCCCCGCCTGAAACATGCCGTCGCCGCATTGGGATACGAGCCGCACCCCGATGAGCTTCCGGAACCCGGAGTTCTGCGCCAGGACCTTCAGATCATCAACTAGCTTCACTGAGCTTGCCTTTCGCTCCACCACGCCTTGAGCCGCCGCACGGCCTCATCGTGTTCTATCGGGCCTTCATCCAAGCGCAGCTCAAGCATGTAGTTGCGCGCCGCGCCAACCTCTCGGCCGGGCGTGAGCCCCAAGATCTCCATGATCTCGGCGCCATCCAGATCCGGGCGAATCGCCTCCAGCTCCTCTTGCTCCGCTATCTCCACGATCCGCTGCGCCAGCTCATCGTTGGCCGCCTGCAGCTGGCTGACCTTCCGGCGATTCTGCGACGTAATATCCGCCCGAATAAGCCGCAGCAGCCGCCCAAGCAGCGGCCCGGCATCGCGCACGAACCGCCGCACCGCCGAATCGGTCCAGCTGTGCTCCCCAAATCCGAAGGCGCGCAGGTGCATCTCCACCAGCCGCGCCACATCCTTCTCTGTCTGCTTATCAAAGCGCATGGCCCGCATCCGCTTGGCCGCCATGCGCGCCCCAATCACGTCATGCGCCCGGAACGTCACCGAACCGTCCTTCTCGAACCGCCGGGTGGCCGGCTTGCCAATGTCATGGAACAGCGCCGCCAGCCGCAACACCAGATCTGGGCCCGGCAGCGGCCCACCGAGGGATGGATCGGAGGTGAGGGATTCGGCGGCATCGCCCTCAAAATTCTCCGAGTCTTCCAAGGCGATAGCCTGGTCCAAGACGGTCAGGGTGTGCTCGTAAACGTCTTTGTGGCGGTGGTGCTCATCCACGGTGTCCTTGAGCAGGGCCACCTCGGGAATCACCACGTCCGCAACGCCGGTGTACACAAGCAGCTCGATGCCCCGCCGCGGCGCTCCGGATATCATGAGGCGTTCGAACTCGGCGCGCACACGCTCGGCCGAAACAATCTCAAGCCGCCCAGCCATTTCCCCCATGGCGTCCATGACGTCTTCGCTCACGTCAAAGCCCAGCTGGCTGGTGAAGCGGGCGGCGCGCATGATGCGCAAAGGATCATCGTCAAAGGATTGGCGCGCGGTCACGGGAGTGCGCAGAACGCCCTCAACCAGATCGTCTAGTCCGCCACACGGATCAACCAGAGCTTTCTCCGGCAGGCGCAGTGCCATCGCGTTGACGGTGAAGTCGCGCCGGGTCAGATCGCCCTCAAGAGAGTCCCCGTAATCCACTTCGGGTTTGCGCGATCCGATCTCATAGGAATCTTGCCGATAGGTAGTAATCTCAACGGTTAAGCCGTTTTTGTGTGCCCCGATCGTGCCGAAATCGCGGCCGATATCCCACACCGTCCGGCTCCACTGCCCCAGCAGTTTCTCGGTCTCTTCAGGACGCGCCGAGGTAGTCAGGTCAAAGTCATGAATGGCAAGGCCCAAGAAGGCATCTCGAACTGGTCCGCCTACAAGTGACAATTCATAGCCCGCATCTGCGAAGATAGTGGCTAGATCATCAATGGTGTCCGGAAGCTTCGCAAAGGTTCGCTGGCCTTGGAACAGCAAGTGAGCCCGCCGATTCGTCTCTGCCATTGCCGCCCCTTGTACCTGTTCATCGCCAAGATCTCGTTGTGACACCCTCTAAGGGTGCCATGATCGAACCTATCTAAGCACGTGGATGGGCACACAATTACTACAGTGTGAAGTATGTCGAGAAAAGCACCGCTGCCTTCGCCGCTTGGAAGGCACCAGCCCTGGAGGCGTGCTGCAGCCGCGCATCAGGTTGCTGCTCGGCGCAATTCGCTGCCCGTTGTCAATGAAACGAGCGCTGGCGGCGTTATCGTTTCCGTCCAAGACGGCCAGGCTTACGTGGCCGTGATCGCGCGGCGAAATCGCGGCGGGCGCCTCGAGTGGTGCCTGCCCAAGGGCCACCTCGAGGGCGAGGAAACAGCCGAGCAGGCCGCCATCCGCGAGATCACCGAGGAGACGGGGATCACCGGGCGTGTTCTTCGCCACCTGTCTTCCATCGATTACTGGTTTTCCGGGACCGATCGGCGGGTTCATAAGGTTGTTCATCATTTCCTCCTCGAGGCTCTGTATGGCACGCTAACCGTGGAGAATGATCCCGACCGGGAGGCGGAGAAGGTGGAGTGGGTGCGCATTGACCGGGCATCGTCCCGCCTCGCCTACCCCAACGAGCGCCGGGTTATCACGCTAGCGCGCGCAATTTTGGCCGGGGATGAGTAGCGTGGGCCGGTTGGGTGCGGGCTTGGCGTCCCTCGCGTTGTGCTTGGGAGGTTTTGGCTTAGTACCACCAGCCTCGGCTACGCCCGTGGTTGGGACTGTTATTTCGGACGACGACGAACCCACCATCACCATCACCTCTGTTGGCGGTTCAACGCTCGCCGAAGGTGACGATCTACGCGTGGATGTGACAGTGGCGAATCCCGGCTCCGAGACACTGAGCATCTCCTCACTGTCCCTCTTTGGGAACAGCTCCCCCCTGTCCTCCCGGACAACTCTGATGACCTTCATGGAAGGTGGCGGCGGAGCGCTCACTCCCTTGCACACGGAGACGGAACTTGAAGACATCGCCCCCGGCGGCACAGTGGCGTTCGATCTGACTGTCGCGGCCGAAGATCTGTTGTGGAGCGGATCTTATAATTCGTGGGGGCCGCGTGGGCTTGAGGCCGAGGCGATTCTGGCCGATGACACAAGGCTGGCTGACCGCTCCATCGCGGTTGTTGAGCCCAACATAGATCTCACGCCGATGCCGGCCGCTGCAGCCATTCCGCTCACGCAAACACCCGAAGAACTCGCGGGCAACACCCTGAGTGTCGAGGATTTCGCAGAACCCAGAGCCGAGCCTACCGAAGAACCCACCGAGTCCGCGGAGCCCACGGCTGAAGCCTCGGGGACCGCCGTGGAGCCCACCGCAACCCCTACCGATGAGGCGGAGGCCGGAGCCGAATCGGATAGATTCACCCAGACGGTCGGCCTCCTCGCGATGCCTGGAGTATCCCTATTCGTTGATCCTGCGATTGATTCACTTGAGGATCCCGCGGAGGCCATTGACGGCAGTGATGGCTCGGAGATGCTAACCACCCCGCTTTACGATGCGGATACTGCGGCATTGGTTCACGGCGGCCATTCGCAGATACTTGAGGACGTAATGGCCGATGCATCGGATGTGGCGCTGCTGCCCGCCGGAGCTGATGGGGCAACGATCGACGCTCTACGTGACGCTGGTGTGGAGGCTGCGTTGCTCTCCGATGAGGACATCCCTCAGGCAGGTTTTAGCTACGCTACGCCTTCTGCGCGAACAACTGTGGTGACGGATTCCGCCGAAATGCCGGCCCTAGCCATCGATTCGGCCGTTTCATCGGCGCTGGCCGGGCGGCTGAGCGATGGTTCCAAGCTCAGCACTCTCGATTCACAGCAAGTTGTGCTCGGGCTGTCTGCGCTTACCTACCGCGAGCGCCCCAATGATCCGCGCGCCATGGTCCTCTCCCTCGATCGTGCGGGCCTGTCTCAATACGGCGCAAGTGTGGATGATCCGGAGGACGCCGAGCAGATCGCCGGCTCTCTTGAGACACTCATGGGCGCTTCCTGGGTTGAGCCCACGTCCGTGTCTGATCTCCTGGAGCTCGAAGATCCTGAGACAGACCGTGAGGCTCTGGCCGCTACCAATGTGAGCTCAGGGGAAATCACTAGTGCTCAGGTGGATGAGCTGACCGGTTTTCAAGCGTCAGTTGCTACGTACGCGAATCTGGCTGAGGATCCAGATGCTGTTCTTGATCCCACCAAGAGCGCCGCACGAAGTGCCTTAGCTACGGGCCTTCGGGGCGATGGCGCTGCGCGTGATCGCATTATTGGGGGCATCAACAATCTCGCCAACCAGCTCGCTGGCTCCCTCAGTGTTGAACCGACCTCCACCATCAACGTGATTTCTGAGAACACAGAGCTGCCGTTGCACGTGAGCAGTGAACTTCCGTTTTCATCAGGTGTTGTCATTCGCGTTGATAGCCACGATTTCCGGTTGGTCTCCAAGGGAGACGTAGCGGTCTCTCTGCCCGGTGATGGCACCACAGATGTGTCCGTCCCGGTTGAAGCACGCGGCTCCGGAAACGTCCAAGTTGAGGTGCAGATCCTTGACCCCGCGGGCAACGTCATTGGGCCTTCTCAGGATGCGCAGATTCGAGTGCGCGCCGATTGGGAGAACGTAGGGACTGCCGTGATCGCGATCGGCCTTGTTGGGATCCTCGCTTTCGGCATTGTGCGCTCGCTACGCCGTGGTAAGAAGCACGGCCCGGTAGACCCCACCGCCTCCGCACAGGCCCAACGCAATCGCCGCCGCGCAGTGTGGCGCCACGGAAAGTAATCGGGCACCGTAGCGTGTGTTTGCTAACGCCCCGGCGCATTAACACGATCTGTTGGTTCGGTATGGCTAGAATGGCGCGTGTGTAGGTATTCTGCGTCATCCGTATGCCCTGATTACCCACAATTTCTGGAGGACGTACAGTGAATCGTATTGTAGAGGCTGGTCAAATACTCTCTGGCCGGTATCAGCTGACCCACCCGTTTTCTGATCAAGTGGATCAGCCGGGCGCAGAGTTTTGGGCTGCAGAGGACACACTCCTTGGCAAACCCGTGCGCATCTTGGCGCTAAACCCGCAAGCTCCTACAACTCAGCCGGTGCTGGACGCTGCTCGCAGGTCCGCCCTCGTTGATGACCGCCACCTCGTGCGCGTGCTCTCTGTTGGGGACTCTACTGAAGTGTCATTTGTGACTTTGGAGAACCCCAAGGGCATGCGGCTTTCTGAATACTCGAAGCAGCAGCTCTCCGGCGAAGAGACGTGGAATATTCTGGGGACACTCGCCCAAACGCTCACAGCTGCTCAGGCGCGCGGCCTCCGGCACTATCACGTGACTCCAGATGACGTGTGGGTAACCCCCGAGGGTGGCATCACCCTTGATGGCGTTGGTATTTCCGCAGCCCTAGCTGGCCGTTCCGTGAGCGAAGTTCCTGATCCGGATGCTGACCGCGAGGAGGCGCACCGCTTGCTCGGATTCGGTGCCGGTCTACTCAGCGGGCATTTCCCTGGTGCCGATGATGAAGTAGATTCGGCAATTACCGAGGCACTCGCCACTCCAGACCTTCCAGAGCCATTGCGGGGAGTTTTCTCCCGGGAGATTGAGGGCGATGGCACTCCAAACCCTCGCTCTATCGTTCGGGGCCTAGGTGCCTGGCCCTCCGTGTCTTTCACGGCACCACCGGTTGAGGAACCGGCCGCGCCCGAGGTAGAGATCCCCAAACCCAAGGGTCCCAAACGCAAATCTGCGTTCGGGAGCGACCGCTTCTTTTCGGCCTCGCGAGTGCGCGAAGACGATGAACCATCTGTGGACAAGTTCCCCAAGATCACCGCACCTTTGGGTGGAGACGCTGCGGGTATAGAAGATTCCGAAACAGTGAGATCCCCAGCCCCGGTCAGCCGATGGGGTGGTCCAAGGCCACAGACGCCCGAATCCCCAACTGAGTCCTCTCCGATCGTCGCATCCGCCGATGCCTCCTCTCCTGATGTGCCCTCTCCTGATCAGGCTTCTCTTGATCAGGCTTCTCTTGAGGGCCCTGTGCAGCCAGAATCCACCGGCGCCACTGCTGTTTTCAAGAAGATCGTTGATCCTGAAGATGGCGATGGCCAAGAGGATGAATACTACAGAAAAGCTGCGAGTGCGGGGTTTGCGGCCGGTCTAGCTTCCGAGCGCGAATCACTTCAGCAGGAGGCCGAAGCCGAGCCGCCGGCTGAAGAGCCGGAGCCAACACCAGAACCTGAGCCAACACCAGAACCAGAACCCGAACCGGAACCCGAGCCAGAGCCAGGACCCGAGCCTCAGCCTGAGCCTGAGCCTGAGCCAACGCCGGAACCCGAACTGGAACCTGAGCCGGAGCCGGAACCTGAGGCCGAACCAACGCCTGAACCGGCCCAACCGACCCAGCAGATTCCGTGGGTTGCGCCAGCGGCGGCCCTACCGCCGGACAAGCCGGTCACTCCTGCCCAGCCAACTGGCGGTCAGCCTCCTACGGGCGCCCAACACACCGCAAGCGAACCTGAGGGCGAACGTCACTATAACCCGTCTAAGGTGTTCACCATAGGGACGGCGATTCTGGTTGCTATTGCATTCATTTGGGCTGCAGCCACACTGTTCAACCCCACCACTACGCCAGAAACCAAGGCCCCAGTGCTTACGCCCACACCCACGGCAGAAGCAACTCCAGAGCCGGAGGAAACAACTCCAGAGCCGACCGAAGAGCCTACTGAGGATTACCCTGATCCCGAGATCGATACGGTTGCGTTGCTGAACCCAGAGGCCGCCGCACTCGATCCCTCAAATGTGGGCGAACAGGATTCTCCCGCCACAATCGGCAACGCCTATGACGGCAATGAAAGCACCGTCTGGCGGTCCTGGTGGTACTCCAACGCTGACTTTGTTGGGAAGAGCGGCTTGGGGCTCGCGATCGCGCTGGATGAGGAAACCGAAGTCTCCGAAGTGACCTTGGCAGTGAATGGTTCCGGCGGAAATGTGCAGTGGCGTGACACCTCGGACGATTCTCCAACAGAGGGCGATGTTCTAGCCGAAGGGTCCATGTCCAGCGAAACCAATCTGAAGGCCGATGAACCGGCGGTCACGGACACGATCGTCCTGTGGTTCAACGAGCTACCCACTGATGATGAGGGCAACTACCGCATTTCGATTTCCGAAATCTCTGTGAAGTAGTTAGACGCGACTCGTCAGGGAATACTCGCGCCCATCCACTGCGTTGCTCATGTGGATGGCAATGAAAGGTAGGAAATGAGCGAAGAGAATCAGAAGGTGCATGAGGTCGTCGTCGTCGGCTCTGGACCTGCCGGGTGGACTGGAGCCGTGTACACAGCGCGAGCAGGGCTCGAGCCCGTGGTGCTGGCCGGAACGCTCGAGGCGGGCGGTGCGCTCATGAACACGACGGAAGTGGAAAACTTCCCAGGTTTCCCCGAGGCCGTTCTTGGCCCCGATCTGATGGACAAAATGCAGGCACAGGCCGAGCGTTTCGGCGCGGACGTCCGCTACGAGGACGCGACCGAGCTTGACCTGACCGGTGAGATTAAGAAGATCACCACGGACGATGAGACCTACCTAGCGAAGTCCGTGATTCTCGCGCTCGGCTCCGAATACAAGAAGCTCGGCCTCGAGGGGGAGAAAACCTACTCCGGCAAGGGCGTGTCCTACTGCGCAACCTGCGATGGATTCTTCTTCAAGGATAAGGAAATCGTCGTGGTGGGCGGTGGGGATTCGGCTGCCACCGAGGCCCTCTTCCTCGCACGATTCGGCACAACGGTTCACGTGATTCACCGTCGCGACGAACTTCGCGCCTCCAAGATCATGGCCGACCGGATGCTTTCCAACGATAAGATCCAGATGCACTGGAACTCTCGTGTTGTGGACCTTCACGGAGAAGGCAAGCTGGAATCCGTGACCCTCGAGGATACGAAGACCGGCACGCAGACCGAGCTTCCCGCCTCCGGACTCTTCGTGGCCATCGGTCATGAACCGCGCTCTGGCGTTGTTTCCGGACAGATCAATCTGGACGAAAACGGTTACATTCTGGCCGATGAACCCTCCACTGCCACCAATCTTCCCGGCGTATTTGCTTGCGGTGATGTTGTTGATCATCATTACCGTCAGGCCATCACCGCCGCCGGGACAGGCTGCAAGGCCGCGTTGGACGCTCAGGCATACCTAGAAAGCCTCGAGGGCTGACTAGGCGCATCTCAAACCTGTGGGACGGCCGTGACATGATGGAGCTATGAGTTCTGAAGTGACGGATACGAGCAAGCGGAAGGCCCGCGGAGCCTTCTTCACGCCTGCCCCCGTGGCCGGGTTCATGGTCTCGTGGGCCGTTCGGGATTCTCGCGATCAGGTGCTCGATCCTTCATGTGGGGACGCAGCGTTCCTCGTTCCGGCCGTGCGGCGATTGGCGGAGCTTGGCGCTACCTCCCCCACTGTCCATGGCGTGGAAATTCATGGGCAGACGGCCAAGCAGGCGGAGTCTCTCGTAGGTGAGGCTGGGGGGTGCGGGCTCATCGAAACCCGCGACTTCTTCAATTTCGGGACCACCGAGGCAGGGCCCTTTGATGCGGTGGTGGGCAATCCTCCGTATATTCGCTATCAGGGTTTTAGCGGTACCGCGCGGGCGGCAGCGCTGCGAGCTTCTCTCCAGGCCGGGGTAAATCTCTCTGCCCTATCCTCAAGCTGGGCGCCCTTCGTTGTGCATGCCTCCCGCTTCCTCAAGCCTGGTGGCCGGCTGGCATTCGTGCTGCCGGCCGAGCTGCTAAGCGTTAACTACGCGGGGCCGATCCGCAGATTCCTCTTAGAAAACTTCGGGGACGTCCAGCTCACTCTTTTCGAGCATCAGGTGTTTCCCGAGGCGCAGGCAGACGTTGTGCTGCTTCTGGCCGATCAGTTTGGTGGCCACACTGAGAGCGCCAAGGTTCGTCAGGTTCGCGATGAATGGGCGCTGCAAGAAGGCGCCGCGGAAGATGATGACGCCCCGACGGCATGGTCACCCCACACTCCCGCAGAAAAGTGGACGGACCTATTCCTATCACCCGCGGCCGCCGATGTTGTTTCGCGTGGGCGCGACGTTGGCGCGTTTGCGTCTTTAGACACGTGGGGGCGCACCCGGCTTGGCGCTGTCACTGGGTCAAACAAGTACTTCACCCTGTCACCAGCCAAGGTGCAGGAACTGGGTATCTCGCGCCGCGACCTGGTGCGCATCAGCCCTCCGGGCAGCAAACACCTGCGCGGCCTCGCGCTCACGTCCGCGAAGATTGCGGAGCTGGGGGAGTCGGGAAAAGCGGTCTGGCTGTTTCGGCCATCCTCCCAGCCAAGTCCGGGCGCCATGGCCTACATCGGGCACGGGCATGATCTGGGCATTGACCAGGCCTACAAGTGCAGGGTACGCACCCCCTGGTACCAAGTACCGGTGCTTCCCGCCCCCGATCTGTTCCTCACCTGTATGAACGCGGATACCCCGCGCCTCACCACCAACAGTGCAGGCGTGCTCCACCTGAATTCCGTGCACGGGGTTTATCTGGAAGAGGGGCTCCAGCTTTTGGGAAGGGAGTTACTCCCTTTGGCCAGCCTCAACTCCCTGACGCTCTTGAATGCGGAGACCACAGGCCGAAGCTACGGCGGAGGCATCCTGAAGATCGAGCCCCGAGAAGCAGATCGTTGGATGATGCCCTCTCCTCAGCTCGTTCAGCGGCATAGCGCCGAGCTGCGGAAGATCAAACGGTCCGTGCTGGCTAAACTTAACAGAGGGAAACTCCTCGAGGCGGTTGAGCAAGTGGACGGCGTTCTCCTCGCCGGCTTGTTCTCCCCGGAGGAAATCGGAGCGATTCGTTCGGCACGGCAGCGAATTTCAGATAGACGCATCATGAGAGGGCGCCACAATGGCCGCACGAACGGCATCCACCAAGACGCAGGCATGGAAGTTCTTCGATCGGATCGTTGAGCGGGCCTCGCGCGGGGGCAGCTACTCTAATCCGTGGCACGCTACTGAAAACTCGCAGATGGAGTACCTGCCGGATTTCCGGACGTTGTCCTTGTTGCTTGGCGTTCCACTCTATCTCTCGGCTCCCATCACCACCGGCGTACCGGCCTTGGCCCTCGACGTATGGATCGCCTATGAACTGCGCCGGGCTGGATTCTCCCCCGATTCGGTGTGGCCACGGGATGCGGCACCTCGAGTGTTGCCGGGCCCCGTTGCAGCCCTTCTTGAATCTCTGCCCCACCACGAGCGCCGCGAACTAACCAAGCGCATCGTCTCCGGCTCGCCCACTGGGGTCGCGCCGTCTCAAGCACTCATCCTTGGCAAGAACTATCGCAAGCAGGTGGACGTGGTGATGTCCCACTGGTCCACAGGCCCCGAGCTGCTCGTGAGCACTAAGCGGATGGATTCAAGTTTTGCCAAGAACGCCCAGAACCGTATCGAAGAGGCGTACGGCGATGCCAAGAATCTTCGGCTGCGCCATCCCATGGCCGGCCTAGGCTTCCTGTTTGGCATTCGCTCCACCGCATTCACGGACGAACCGCGGAGCGCAGAGTTCATCGCGGACTTGCTGATGAAACTGGCTCAGGAAGAAGACGCCTACAACGTCACCTGTATGCTTCCGATCGAATACTCTTCTGATGCCGCCCCAGCTCCGACTGGGCCTGATGCTCCCGTCATACACATTGTTGAGGATGCCCCCGCTGATGATCCGAAGCCGCTTGCGCTCTTTCCTGAGTCCACGGAGAATTCGGGCGAAGCGCACGTGCCAGAACGTGTGATGTGGCAGGATTCCCTCGCCTTCGGCGATGACGGACAGGTGGACGAGGTGCTTGCGGATCTTCCGGGCGTTGGCATCCGGGAAGATCTGGTGCCCCCTGAGCTCCGATCTGGCCAGTTCTTCGATCGATTGGTGCGGCACGTGCTTGCGGCTACCCCCACCACCCTTCACGAGACAGCCCGTGATCGCTTGAAGGTGGCTCAGTATGGATCATGATTCCTTCACTCTCGTTTTCACCACGGCCCAGTGGTGCGATCCCGGTACTGCGATGCTTCCGATTTTCGAGGAGACTCTGCGGGATTTCGCCCGGCTTTACCCAAAGCTTGAAGTTGAAGGCACCGTTATTGATATCGACGACGAAGAGGCCGACCAGATGGCCGGCCTGCCCGCTTCTGTTGATCCGGCAATCCTTGCATCAATAGATTTCGTGCCAACTCTGATCCTCATGCGCGGTTCCGCGCTGGAGGGCACCGAGATGCTGCGATTGGTTGGACAACTACCGAAGCTCGTTATTCGGGCCCAGTTGGCTAAGGCTCTTGGGGTGGCCTAAGAGACACTCGCACAGCCCGCGTGTCCATACCGCGCATTATTACCTTCATAAGTGGCAGACTTAGACACGATTCGCATTGCCTACAGGATTGGTAGCGCCAAAGTCTAGGTAGATCCTAGGGAATCAGTCATTCGAGAAGGAGTGCGTCATGAGCACCAAGGAGAACAGGAGCACCGGTAACGTGGAAGAGACGAACACTGCGGCCGCCGCCGGTACTCGGCTGGACCCTTGGTTCAACACCTATGCCGATCGCGCTCTGGGAATGAAGCAATCCGAAGTCCGCTCGCTTTTCTCCGTGGCAAACCGCCCAGAGGTTGTTTCTCTGGCTGGTGGAATGCCGAACATCGCGGGTTTGCCTCTGGATTTCCTCGCGGATATGACGGCCCGGTTGATTCGGGACCGCGGCACCAAGATTCTTCAGTATGGCGGAGGCCAGGGCGAAGAAGAGCTTCGCGAGATGATCACTGAGGTGATGCGTCCCGACGGAATTCGAGCGCATCCTGATGACATCACTGTTACGACGGGGTCACAGCAGGCGCTCGATATTATCTCCGAGATTTTCATCAATCCCGGTGAGGTCGTGTTGGCCGAGGCTCCCTCCTATGTTGGAGCCCTTGGTACTTTCCGCGCCTATCAGGCTTCAGTTGTGCATGTGCCGATGGACGAATTCGGGTTGATCCCCGAGCGGCTGGAAGAGACAATCCTGCAGCTTCAACGAGCCGGACGGCCCATCAAGTTTCTCTACACTATTCCCAATTTCCATAATCCTGCTGGCGTGTGCCTCTCCCTCGAGCGGCGTCCTCAAATCGTTGACATCTGCCGGCGCCATCACGTACTTATCGTGGAGGACAATCCTTACGGACTCCTCGGTTTCGATGGGGATCCATTGCCGGCACTGCAGAGCCTGAATCCTGACGGCGTTGTGTATCTTGGTAGCTTCTCCAAGACATTTGCGCCGGGTTACCGAGTCGGGTGGGCGCTGGCTCCCTCGGCCGTAACCCAACGAGTGTTGCTGGCAAACGAGAACGCGCTTCTATGCCCCACCACCTTTGGCCAGCTTTCCATAGCTGAATACCTCAAGACCTACGATTGGTATCAGCAGGTGAAGGAATACCGGCAGGTTTACCATGAGCGGGGCGCCGCCATGCAGCGCGCCCTCAAGACGCACCTGCCGATGTGTGAGTGGAATCAGCCCGATGGTGGCTTCTACACGTGGGTGAAGCTACCCGATGGGCTCGATGCGCAGTCCATGCTTCCCCGGGCTGTTACCCAACTCGTGGCGTACGTTTCTGGAACTGCCTTCTACGCTGATGGAAACGGCCACGATCACATGCGGCTGTCCTTCTGCTATCCCACTCCGGAGGCCATCGAAGAGGGCGTGCGGCGCCTGTCCGTTGTGGTCCAAAACGAACTCGAAGTGGTTGAGATGTTTGGCGTCAAGGGATCCCAGACGAAGCCACCTCGGAATATCGAAATGCCAGAACCTGATCTCAAGTAAGCCGAGGAGTACCAATGACGCGTCCCATCACTGTAGCTATTTTGGCCGGCGGACTCACCCACGAACGTGAAGTCTCGCTTCACTCGGGGAGGCGGATGGCCACCCTTCTTCGCGAAGCGGGCATGCAAGTCAAACTCCTCGATGTGGACGCGTCACTCTTGCTCCACCTCAAAGCCATGTCACCAGATGTCATTTGGCCTCTTATTCACGGGGCTACTGGCGAAGATGGATCGCTTCAGGATCTTCTTACCCTCACGGGAATCCCTTATGTCGGTTCGGCACCCAACGCGTGCCGTCTGGCTTCCGATAAGGGAATTGCTTCGGAGATGGTTAGCCGTATCGGTATTACCGTGCCTCACGCAATGTCGATTCCCTCGGCGCTGTTCAGAGAGATCGGTGTGGCACCGGTTCTGGAGCTCATCAGTTCGAGCTTCACGTTCCCACTTGTAGTCAAGCCTGCTACCGGCGGCTCAGCGCTGGGCCTCACCATAGTTGAATCCGCCGCTGATCTTCCGCGTGCCATGGTTGATTGCTATGCCTACGGTGAGCAAGCCCGGATAGAAGCGTTTATTGAAGGACGTGAGCTCGCGGTTTCCGTCATCGATATTGAAGGTGAACCAACTGCACTACCGCCAGTTGAGATCGTCACGGACGGGCCCTACGATTACGACGCACGCTATAACGCGGGACGAACCGAGTACTTTGTTCCGGCCCGTCTCAGCGACGATGAGTTGGCTGCTGTGCGCGAAGCGGCGCTCCGTGTTCATCAGGGGCTCGGCCTTAGTTACATCTCTCGTTCTGATTTCATTATCGATAAGGACGGCAAGCCCGTCTTTATCGATGTAAATGTCGCGCCAGGAACCACAGAGACCTCGCTTCTGCCCCAAGCCGTTGGGGCAGAAGCCTCGGTGCGAGGAGTGAGCCCCGATCAGTTGTACGTAGACCTACTGACCGAGGCTGCCGCCAAGTAGCGCAGGCAGCTACTCGTTCTCCTCTGCTGATTCGATATCAACCGCGTTAATCTCTGGGGACATAACGCCAAGAATGCGGTTTAGGTCCTCGATAGAAGCAAAGTCAATCTTGATACTGCCCTTGCGCAACCCCATGTTGACTTTCACCTTCGTTTCAAAGCGGTCAGCCAACTTCCCTGACAGCTCCCCTAGTTCCGGCGTGTAGCGCTGGGGCCGCCGCCGCTGAGGTACCGGCTGCTCCGGGTCTTCACCCATCGCTACGATCTCTTCAACTTGGCGGACCGATAGTCCCTCCGCAACGATCCTTTGCGCCAAGCGTTCCATCGCCGCGGGATCTGACAGGCCGAGCAGAGCCCGCGCGTGGCCAGCGGACAGAATATGGGCCGCCACCCTCCGTTGCACGAGAGGAGGGAGCTTCATGAGACGCAGCGTATTGGTGATCTGGGGCCGCGACCGTGCGAGACGTTTCGCCAGTTCGTCCTGTGTACAATTGAAGTCTTCGAGGAGCTGTTGATAGGCAGCGGCCTCCTCTAGCGGATTCAATTCCGCTCGGTGAAGGTTTTCCAGAAGCGCGTCACGTAGAAGGTCCTCGTCAGACGTTCGGCGCACAATCGCCGGTATTCTCTCCTCGCCGGCTCGCTGGGAGGCACGCCAACGCCGCTCGCCCATAATGAGTTCGTAGGCAACGCCAGGCTGATCCGGGATCGGTTCAGTTAGTGGCCGAACAATGACGGGCTGGAGGACTCCAACCTGTTTGATCGAGGCAGCCAACTCTTCCAGTTCGTCTTCATCAAACACCGACCTAGGCTGGCGCTGATTGGGGACGATGCTATCCAGTTCCAGCTCTGCATACGTGGTTCCGGGAACCGCCACGAGACCTTCCGCATTGGAATCGCCAGTGGGCTCCTCCGAAACCGCCTCCGCAGCACTCTTCTTAGCGGCGGCCTTACTCTTCTTAGCAGCAGCCTTGCTGGACTCAGTCTTGTTGCCCGTGTCCTTGCTAGCTGTCTCCTTGCTAGCTGTGTCCTTGCTAGCTACCGGCTTACTCGCCGAAGCTTCGCTAGCATCAACCTTGCCCGCAGAGGTCGCACTCTTCGCGGGTACCGGAGTTGACTCCGCCGGGGAGCTAGCGGACTCCCCACCAAAGAACACGTCTATCGGACGGTCCTTTGCCTGCCGCTCGCTGTCTGGGATAAGTGCGCCAATACCGCGCCCCAAGCCACGCCTACGTTCAGCCATGTCACAACTCCTTAATTCGCACGCTCTGCGAGTTCATGTGCCGCTGCGCGGTAGGCGATTGCGCCGCTCGATCGTGGCTCATATGTGATTACTGTTTCGCCAAAGGAAGGCGATTCGGCCAACCGTACCGATCGCGGGATCTCCGTACGAAGTGTCTGCTCCGGAAAGTATTCACGAACATTCTGCGCCACTTCTGCGCTCAGGTTGGTATTCTTCGAAACCATGGTAAGGAGGATCGTGGAGATCTCGAGTGTGGGATTATCCGAGTTTTTCGCGGCCTCGATTGTTCGAAGCAGCTGACTGAGCCCTTCCAGCGCGTAGTACTCCGTCTGCACCGGGATGAGAACTTCATTCGCCGCAACAAGTGCGTTGATGGGCAAAAGAGACATGCTGGGCGGGCAATCGATAATTACATAATCGATCGTATTGCCGTGTTCATGCAAGTCCTTCAAGCATTCTTGCAGGCTGTCACGCAGGCGTTGGCGACGATCGGCTTCGTCAGCTAGTTCTACGTCCACTAGCGACAGGCTAATGTTCGACGGTGCCACATAGAGGTTCGGCAGAGACTCCGTGGGACGCAAGATTGAAAGCAATGACCTATTACCAATCAAAACGTCATACAGTGACGGAGCCGAATCGCGATCCTCAACGCCGAGCGCAGTGGTTGCGTTGCCCTGAGGATCGTCATCGATCAAGAGTACGCGGAGGCCGCCCTTCGCCAAGCCGGCTGCCAGGTTGACGGCAGAGGTGGTCTTACCAACCCCACCCTTTTGGTTCGCTACCGCGATAATACGAGTCTGGGAGGGCTTCTTGAAGCTCTCTTGGCCTATCTCCGCGAGACGCTTGTGGTCTTCGGCCAGCGCGCTACCGAGCGGTGATTCTGGGCTGACGAACCGATCCCAGTCCGTCTGGGCGGCTCCATTCGCTCCAGCGGAAGGATTGACCAACTTACGTGGATCGCTCATAACACCCTTTCTTCGAGTCATGGACAGTCTACCGTTCGTCCCCGACACCTTTGACTCCAACCCACCACCCGAAAATGATGGGTAATTAACTCGCCGTTAATTTGCAGGGCCGTTTCACGTGGAACATTGACCTCTGTGCTTCCCAAATTCGAGCGCCGTAATTACACGAATGTATTTCATGTGCGGCCCTATAAGGCACCTACCCGGCGAATGTTTCACGTGAAACATTGCGTCTGGCTCATCTACTGGCTCCCCCGACGCGGCGCCACTGCGAGCAGACCGCAGAATGCACCCGATGCAGTCCGGTGCCCCCCGGGATCGATTCCGCCTCACACCGTCACGCTCTCCGCACATCCATCTAAATAGTCGAATCGTGAGACTAAGCGGCCAACGGTAGATTCGTAACGAGGGATCGCAGGCGAGCTATACGCACTGTCTAAGCATAGAACGGCGTCGGCTAACAACTAGTCAGCTGGCTGCCGCGCTGTCTTAGACGATGTTTCACGTGAAACATCGGCCCTGATGTCGGCCACGCGACCCCGGCGTGGGAGGTAAATGTCGAGAGCACCTGTGTTTTGAGCTATTCAAGGTGGCGCATCTTTGGATAGTCATCCTTGACACGGGCGTGCGTGATCGTTTCACGTGAAACTCCCTTCAGGAATCTCAAGCATGCTGTTTTGGGAACATCTAGTAAGAATTAGGGTTTAGTAAGACCTAACGTCGCCGAGCCCTAACGTGCTGTTTGCAAGCCTGAAAGAAATACAGGGCCGCTTCGTGGCACTCGGCACCCTGAGACTCTAGTGAGCATGATTTTTGGATTGCAATTTTCAGGCGTGGTCGATCGGAACCTCGATGAGCGTAGATCAAGGCTGATGACCCTCGTCATTTGGACATGTTTTACGTGAAACATAGATACAAAGCCTGTGCGGATCCAGTGCCGTTCTGCAGGGACACTTTCACAATCGGACAATCAACAACTTTCGGCATAGTCACTGTGTCTAGTACCCATGTTGTCGGAGCCTATCGGTTCGGACAACACCGCTGGGGAGGTTGAGTAATGCGCGTCGCTAGTACGGGTTCCGAAACCGGTTCCTTTCGCTAAGGAACTGGGAGCCTCAACTTTGGGGTTTGTGGCTTAACGCCTTCGGCGTATTGCCGAGCGGACATTCGGCGCCAGGAGACAACAACATGTATCGTGATCAATGAGCTCTCAAATTGCCCTGAGAGTGGACATGATTCTTTGAAGCGCAATGATGTGCGATGCTGAGGGACCGCCCTCAGGGTTTCACGTGAAACATCAGCGAACCGGCATTCGGGCCTAATCCAAACACATATACCAGCCAATGCTCTGAGGATGCAAAATAAGATCCGCTTCGTCCCACACCAACAAAGACATGTTTCACGTGAAACCAACATTCGTCCCAGCAACCGCAGGCCACATGACCCAACACGTTTCGCTAGCCCGCTATTACATCTTCATTCGAATCGCGGAACTCGTGATGCGCTTCAGGAAACAGAGTTACGATTCGCATCGAATCTTCGTTCGAGTAGAGTTTCTATGCCTTCTTTCGGACCTCGAGAACGTGAGTCCGCTCCTCGGAGCCGAATTGCTGGACAACATGGACATCCGCAAAGGCCGCACGATAACGCTTCAGCTCAGCTACCGCTTCGTCGATCTCCTCATCAACTGAAACGCCCTTCAGTGCGATTAGTGATCCACCAGCTCCTACAAGTGGCATCGTCCAACCAAGTAGCTTCTTCAGCCTAGCGACCGCGCGCGCCGTCACCACATCGGCACGAACGGTAGCTGGCAAGCTTTCCGAGCGAGCGTTGATAACCTCGGCGTTGCTTAGCCCGAGCTCGTCAATAGCGTCGCTCAACCAGATGCACCGGCGCTCCATCGAATCCACCAGCGTCACCGTGCATTCAGGCCGGCAAATCGCCACAACAAGCCCGGGGAATCCGGCGCCCGAGCCAACATCAATCACGGATCCCGCTTTCGGAATGTAATCCAGAACGGCAGCCGAGTTGAGAATATGACGCGTCCACAGCCGATCGAGCTCGCGCGGACCCACGAGGCCGCGCTTCTCGCCCTCGCGAACGATCATGTCCGCGAACGCCGCAAGGCCGTCCCACGCCTCTCCAAAGTGACCGGCACCGCCTGCAGGTGCGGATTCCACCATGCTCTATCCTCTAATCGAATAAGATCTCGCGGTTATTCAGCAGCTTCGGAATCGCCCTCAACCAGCTCTGCAGGTTTGATCACGACGTGACGATTGGGCCCAACGCCATCGGAATCAGACGAAAGACCGGCCTTGGCAACGATATCGTGAACTACCTTCCGCTCAAACGGATTCATGGGTTCCAGAGCTACTTCCGCGCCGGAATCCTGAACTTCAGATACGGCGTTCTGTGCAATCTCAGAGATGACCTTACGGCGGTTATCGCGGAACCCGTCAATGTCCAACATGAGACGGCTACGTTCGCCGGTTTCCGACTGAACAGCGAGCCTTGTCAGCTCCTGAAGGGCCTCAAGCACCTCGCCATCGCGGCCTACTAACCGCTTGAGCCGAGAATCAGGTTCGCCCTCAGTCACTACAGCCAGAGAGGCTCGATCGGCCTCCACTGTGATCTCAATATCGCCATCGAGATCAGCGATATCCAGCAACTCCTCGAGGTAGTCCGCTGCAACATCGCCCTCTTCATCAAGGCGCTTCATCAGCTCACTCTTATCGGTTGTCTCACTCATAAGAACTTCCACTTTCTTGAAAAGAATGCCGTTGGCCGCAGCCGAAGGCTAGAAATTGCGCTTCTTGTTGTTCTGCTGCGCCTTCTTCTTGCGCTGCTCCTGCTTCGCCTTGGATCGGGCACGCTCTGCTTGGCGCCGTTCGTAACGCTTACGTGCGCGCTCCGCATCGGTGAGTCCATCCTTGCCGCGAACCTCTGACGGATCAATGTCTTCTTCTTCAACCTCGGCGGGAGATTCAACCACGTTCTTTTCCAAGCCGGCCTTCTTCGCCCGCTCCTTGCTCATTGGCTGCTGCCGCTGCCCGCCCGCTGCGGCCGCTTCCTCTTGCGCGAGGGTTTCGGCCTCTTCTTCGCTCATCCCCTTGCGCAAACGCTTCTTGCGAAGGCGTTCCTGACGCTCGCGGTAAGCCTGAGAGCCTGGGGTTGGATTATTACGAATGAACCACGTCTGCTGCCCGATATTCCAGATGTTTCCAGCGGCCCAGTAAACAAGCACGCCCACCTGGAACGCGGCACCCGAGAAGAGGTAGATGAACGGCATGCCGTACAGCATGTACTTCTGAGTCTTAAACGCCGGATTCGAGGGATCCATCGCCGAATCAGGCATGTTCTTCATCGTCAACTGCTTTTGCGTGTAGAACATTGAGACAACCATGAAGGCAACAAGTACGCCCGCCACGATCCGCACGTTTATCGGCAAGCTAGCCTCTGAAGCAGTTCCGAAGGAAGCCGATAGCGGAGCTCCAAAGACTGTTGAGTTCTCAAAGGCCTCCGCGGTTGTCACATCGATCGGGCCCAGCGGTCCGCGTTCACCTTCGGCAATCCTTGGGAAAGCGTAGAGCACCCGGAAGAGGGAGAACAGAATAGGCATCTGGACAAGCATCGGCAAACATGAAGCAAACGGCGATGTGCCGTGCTTCTTGTAGAGCGCCGACATCTCTTCCTGCTGCCGCTGCTGAGAAACAGTATCCTTCTTACCCTTGTACTTCTTCTGAATCTTCTGAATCTCTGGCTGAAGTATCTGTGTTTGGCGAGTTGCATTGATCTGCTTGTTGTACAGGGGCAAAATGAGCAACCGAACAACGATCGTGAGGCCAACCACCGAAAGAACCCAAGCTGGTCCGGAGCCTTCGGCCAACCCAAAAAGGTTAGTGAGGCCCCAGTGGATGCCGTACATGACCCACGAAACGAGCCACATAATCGGGGCGAGGATAGTATCCATGACGGGTCTTCTTCTCTTTCACTTACAGCAGGCCGGATGCCTGCGAGCTTCGGGTGTTTACTTGCCGCACGGATCTCATCAATCTGGCAAGTTTTTCAGTATATAGGTATCGGATTCTACGTATTTGGTACGCGATCCTCGTCTTGGTATAAGGCCATAAGGCCATCGTAATCGAGCGGTCGGGATGGCCATGCACCTCGGGCAGGAACCCGATCAACACCGCCCTTACTCCAGGGATTACACCGAACAAGGCGCCACGCACTCAACAGTGTACCTTTCAGGGCGCCGTGAACCTCAAGGGCCTGAAGTGCATACTGAGAGCACGTGGGACTGTATCGGCACCGCCGTGGGAGCCCCGGTGAGATCTCCTTTTGATACCACCGAATGGGCCAAGCAAGAATACGCTTGAGAAAGATCATCAACGATCATCCTCAAGGCACTTCTTGGAAGCCTTACTTAGAGCAACATCTAAATCTTCGCCCAGCTCAACAGAGGTTGAGCCCTTTGCGCTTGGGAATGCCCGAACCGCCACCAGATCTCCAGCATCAAACTGATCGAGCCGATCCCGCATCAAGTGCCGTAGTTGCCGATAAAGCCGATGGCGAACCACCGAATTACCAACGCTTTTGGGCACGATGAAGCCGACCTTCACAGGGTGAAGGTCGGCTAAAGACTCGGCTGGCGCTTTCGCGACGGATACCAAGACCCTCTTGGCCCTTCCGCGCGCCCCGCGAGATGCAATGGCGAAATCCGCCGATCGCCTCATGCGGTGGTCGGCAGGAAGCAAGGCTCAGGCCGAGAGTGAGTGGCGTCCCTTGCGGCGGCGGTTCGCCAGTACTGCGCGCCCCGCGCGGGTGCCCATACGCTTGCGGAAACCGTGCACCTTGGCGCGACGGCGATTGTTCGGCTGGAAAGTCCGCTTGACCACGGTTGTACTCCCACGTTGATCGGGCGAGCAATGCTCGCGTTACTTAAATTGTGTACGCGTTAGCGCACACTCGACTACGCGACTTTACGCGAATTGTGCCCGATCGGTCAATGAATGAGCCGCTTCTGGTGATACGTCTCTCAGGTTAGTAAGGCTATTAAAACTGCCGTCGAAATCACCTTAGAAACGTGCCCACGAGAAATCCACAGGCATGGGCTGTCAGCCACCACCACAGATATGCCCGAATCTATCCGGATTACCCAAAAACACAGCGAAGTAATGACAAGGATGTAATTTCCACAGTTGTGGACAAGCATGTGGATAAAACTTTGTGCAGAACCATATGGAGTCGCCTAAGATGGCGATACTGCACGCTATGCTTGCGCGCAACAGCATTCGTTTTCCGGCCATTGATGTACCACCACACCATCGGTGACCGTTCGAGGAGTAGGTATGAGTGACGGCAACCCGGCCAAGGCAACATGGCAGGCAGCTACCGAGCTTCTCCGCGACGAAGGGGATCTCTCAGACTCGCAAACCGCGTTTGTGCGAATGGCACATCCGCTGGCTGCCGTTGATGATGTTTTCATGATTGCCGTGGGCTCCGAGTTCGTGAAGTCTTGGATCGAGGACCATGTGGCTGATCGAATGACGGACAAAGTTTCAGCGATCATCGGCCACAGCATTCGGCTGATGATCTCAGTTGATCCGTCCATCAACGATATGCCCAATGCTCTTCAGCCGGAATCTGAACAGCAGCTGCGGCGCGTAGAGCAACCGGCCTTTGAGCGTTATGCCGATAGCGCGCAGTCCTATGCCGAATCCCGTCCAGAAGTCGCGCCAACGCCCAACGAGGGCTCTTACCAAGATCCACGTGAAGTTCGTTACCGGGATTCCCACTATCAGAGCGATCAGCCATATCGTCCCCAGCAGGATCGGTCAGTTCTGACGCAAGCCGGCTTAAACCCCGAGTACACCTTTGACAACTTCGTGATTGGCGATTCCAACCGGTTCGCCACAGCTACCTCGCTTGCCGTGGCCGAGTCTCCCGGTACCACGTACAACCCACTCTTCCTCTATTCGGATTCAGGGATGGGCAAAACCCATCTCATGCACGCGATTGGCAACTACGCCCTGAATCTCTACTCGCGCAGCAAAATCCGGTACGTCAGCTCCGAGGAGTTCGTTAACCTGTTCATCAATTCGCTGGAAAGCGGCAAGATGAAAGAGTTCAAGGATCAGTTTCGCTCAGTGGACATCCTGCTGATTGATGACATTCAGTTTATTGGCGGCAAAGAGGACACCATGGTGGAGTTCTTTCACACCTTTAACGCCTTAACGAATGCCAATAAGCAGATTGTTATTACCTCGGATGTTGCGCCGAACCTCCTCAACGGCTTCGAGGAACGCATGCTCTCCCGATTCAACTCCGGTGTTACGGCGAGTATTGACCGGCCCAATTTGGAAACGCGTATCGCAATCCTCAAGAAGAAGGCGAATGCGGATGGCATCGAAGTGCCTCGGGAAGTCCACGAGTTCATCGCCTCGAACATCACCACGAATATTCGTGAAATGGAAGGCGCCCTGCGCCGTGTCACCGCCCTGGCCGACCTCACGAACCAGCCAGTCAGCCTGTCCCAATCGCAAGCGGTACTCAAGGACCTCATCTCAAACCCAGACACAATCGAGATCACTGCCAGCCTCATCATGGGCCAAACCTCGAACTACTTCCAGCTCACGATCGACGATCTGACATCTACGGACCGTTCCCGAAGCATCGTGGTTGCACGGCACATCGCTATGTACCTGTGCCGTGAGATGACCGAGCTATCGCTACCGAAGATCGGGGAGATCTTTGGTGGCCGCGACCATTCAACGGTTTTGACCGCCTACCGCAAGATCGATAAGCAGATGGCGCAGAAGCAGACCACCTACAATCAGGTCTCCGAGCTGACCAGCCGCATTAAGCAGGCTGCACAGCACCCCGAGTAAGCTGAAATCTCAATTCTTCTTCCACGGCTCAACTTGCGCATGAGCGCGCCCAAAATGGTCTATCCACAAGCTCTGTGTATATCTTGTGATTCTAAGACTCAAAACTGCGGACAGATCATCTCGAGTGGTGGACACTTTGCCTCACTCCTTGTTTCATCCACAATCGGCGTTGTTTATCCACAGATACCCGCACGAGTTATCCCCACTACAATAGAGAATCTTTCCCAACGATCTCGCGCATTCGAACAACTCTCCACAAGCTCCACATGCCCTATAACTACTACTAAACTAAGAACTGGATTTGAAACATCTCATCGCGGACTGGCTCAAGAACTTCCTCCAGCTGTCTCGGACTGGAACGACCGCCCGCGCCACCCACAAAGAGAATTACAAAAACTGTTCTAGGTGCTCATCGCATATAAAAAGACGCGCATAACTGCCACGGATCAACATTCTCGTAATTACAAGTTTGTTCCCCGCGCACCCTGAGCAGTGATTCGGGGAACCAACGCGGAAATCTCGCGTAAAGTTATCTCAGTATTGTTTCGTCAGAAAGAAGATTTACTGTGAAGCTTCGCGTTGAACATGACGTTTTTGCAGACGCTGTGTCCTGGGTTGCCCGGACCATTCCAACACGGCCCTCACTGCCGGTTCTAGCGGGGATCCGCATCGAAGTGGATGCGGATGGCACCGTGGCGCTGGGTTCTTACGATCCAGATATTTCCTCTCATGCGGTGATCGAGGCCGTTGTGGATGAGCCAGGCACAATCTTGGTGCACGGCCGCCTTCTCTCAGATTTCGCGAAGGCCTTGCCGAATAAGCCGATCGATCTAGAAGTTGTGGGATCGAAGCTGGAGATCGTGTGCGGATCTTCGCATATCTCCATGCAATCAATGCCTCTGGAGGATTACCCGGAGATCCCCGCGCTTCCTGAAATTACAGGAACCGTGGATGGCGCCGCGTGGCAGGAGGCGGTAACTCAGGTAGTTTCGGCCGCTTCCAACGATGACACTCTCCCGCTCCTCGTGTCCGCGTGCATCGAAATCAACGGATCCAACGTGTCACTTATGGCCACCGATCGCTACCGTCTGGCCATTCGCGACCTCACGTGGGAGCCGGCAGACGAGGATTACTCGGCGCGTATCTTGGTCCGGGCAGCGCGGCTTGCCGATATCGCGAAGTCGCTCGGTTCGGTGGGCAAGGTAAACGTGTCCATTGATACGTCAGGTCGCGCAGGCATGGTGGGATTTGAGGCCGCCGGACGGCGTAGCGTTGCCCGGCTGATCGAAGGAGAGTACCCGCCCGTGCGCAGCCTCTTCCCCTCGGAAACTAACGGGCACGCAACGATCCGGCGAACAGAGTTGCTCGATGCAATCAAGCGCGCCCGGCTCGTGGTAGAGAAGAATTCCGCGGTACGGCTGTCCTTCACTGAGGGTCAGGTTGTGCTCGAGGCGGGCCAAGGGGATAACGCCCAGACCAGTGAGGCCCTCCCGGCCACGCTGATCGGCGAGGATATCGCCATGGCATTCAATCCGTCTTACCTCCAAGAGGGGCTCACGGCGGTGGGCGATGAGTTCGTCCGTTTGTCCTTCACCCACCCGAGCAAGCCGGCCGTTCTGACAGCACAGCCGGAAGAAGGCGGAGAGGATTCTGAGGACTTCCGCCTGCTGCTCATGCCGATTCGCGTGTACGGAGGGTAGGCGGCAGAGGATCGTTGTATCTCACAGATCTAGCCCTTTCTGATTTCCGGTCCTATCGGCAGGTTGTTCTACACCTGAGTCCCGGCGTCACCACTTTTGTGGGGGAGAACGGCCAGGGAAAAACCAACATTGTCGAGGCAATCGGTTATCTGGCCACGCTGTCCTCGCACCGCGTGGCCTCGGACAACGCGCTCGTTCGGCAGGGAGCCCAGGCGGGCGTAATTCAGGCCAAGGTGGTGCACGGTGAACAGCCCACCACCGTGGAGGTTGAGATCTTTGCTGGCCGCGCCAACCGGGCGCGGATCAACCGTGGTGGTGTGCGGCCGGTGGAGCTGATCGGGCACGTTCGTACCGTCACATTCGCACCCGAGGACTTGGAGCTTGTACGCGGGGATCCGGCCGAACGGCGCAGGTTCCTCGACGATCTGATGATTCAGATGAAGCCGCGAATGGCCGGCGTGAAGGCGGAATACGAGAAGGTGGCGCGCCAGCGGGCTGCGCTGCTGAAATCGCTGGGCGCCCAACGGCGGCGCGGCGGGAGTATTGATTCTGGGGCGCTCGATGTGTGGGATGTACAGCTCGCAAAGCTTGGTGCGCAGATCACGGTGGCGCGCGCGCAGATCGTGGCAGGCCTTCGCCCGCACGTGACTGAGTACTACCAGATAGTCTCCGGCCAGTCCGGAATGGCTGGAAACGCGCGTATCGATTACACCGATAGCGCTACGAAAGGCGCGTTTACGTTGCCCGGACTCGAGGAACTTGGTGATGCAGATCGTGGGGAGGACGCCGCCCGGTTGGTCACGAATCACGAGGATGATCTGACAGACGCCGATTTGACTGAAGTACAGCTCCTTTCGGCGTTGGCTGAGCGGCGGGACCAGGAGATTGCGCGCGGGATCAACCTCGTGGGCCCGCACCGTGACGAGCTTCGGCTTGGGCTCGGCACACTTCCGGCGAAGGGCTACGCCTCCCACGGCGAGTCCTGGAGTTACGCTTTGGCTTTGCGGCTGGGTGCGTGGAAGCTTCTGCGCGAGGATTCTTCAGGGGAATGGGCCGACGACGGCGAGCCAATCCTCATCCTCGACGATGTATTCGCGGAACTGGATGCCAGCCGACGCAAGCGGTTGGCGGAAACCGTACTGGAGGCTGGTCAGGTTTTCGTGACGGCCGCGGTGGGCGATGATCTGCCCGAGGAACTGAGCGGGGATCGTTTCCTCGTGCACGATGGGATCGTGGAGCCAATCGATGGCTAGCAAGGTTCAGGATGCCAAGCGCAAGGCAGCCGAGAAGAATGGAGATATTCTGGCTCTTTCGGCGCTTGATCGAGTGCGGCAGGCGGCCTTTGCCCACGGTGAGGTGCGAACCCGCCGGCCAAGCGCGGTGGCCAGCGCCCGCGAGCAACAGCAGCGCGAAGGCGAAAGCGAACCGCTAGGAGCCGAGGTGTTTTCTCCGGGACCCGGCTGGGGAGATGTTGGATCCGGAGCTAAACCGTCGCGCCGCGATCCTCAGCCGATCTCCGCACTATTGGAACGGACGGTGCGAAACAAGGGCTGGGGCCAGCGCCTAGAGGTGGCCGGCGTGGCAGCGCGTTGGGATGAGATCGTGGGGACGAACGTGGCCCGGCACTGCACGGTGGAGTCTTTCAGTGATGATGGGGTGCTGACCCTGCGGGCATCCTCCACCTCATGGGAAACTCAGATTAAGGCTGTGCTTGCCACTTTGGATCAGCGCATCGCCCAAGAGGTTGGCGAGGGCGTGGTCAAAGAGATCAACGTGGTTGGGCCCTACCGTCCCTCGTGGAAGCACGGGAAGTTTTCCGTGCCTGGCCGCGGACCGCGCGATACCTACGGCTAGCTCACCGCGGCTAGATCTGGACAGATGCGAAATCTGGCTGGATAGCGGTGGCCACTTCGCGCAGATCAGCAACCTTGAACACCACGGTAGAGGTGTTGGAGCCAGCGTGAAAACCCGTGGTACCCGTCAGATCAAAAACACCGGAATCGATAGCGAGCTTCACGTGAGCTGGGGCCCCCAACATGTCAAACAGAGAGACGGCGCCCGAGCGCGTTCCGAAGGCTCCTTCAACGGTCTCCGGTTTGGCGAAACTCAGGCGCTTCGATCCCAGTTCAGAAGCAACCAGCTTGAGGTCCACGCGCTGATCCCCGCGGGCGATCAGTAGATAGAGGTTGCCTTTCTTCTCCTGAAGCAGAAGATTCTTGAGAACGTGGTGATCTTCAGAACCGATTTGAGCCATGACGCCCTTGGTTATGGATTCCTCCACCGTCATGACGGCTTCGTGTTGGACTACGCGATACTCGATCCCCAACGAGGTGAGGAGGTCTTGGGCGGCGGCTTGGGTTGAATCGGCGTTCATGCGCTCAGTCTAGCTATCATGCAACGTGGCTGACGTCTCATGTTTACGTGCCATTTCGGAGTGTTAGGGCAACCATATAACTCGGAAAATCACGTAATTTACGCTAGAATTGAGCGTGCCCTATTTTGTGTGGGGTCCTACCAGATCGGGGTGGAAAGAGCCTCAAGGCTTAAGAATGAGCCCCGTGACGCAATGCGAAGGAGTAGCCAAGAGTGGCTGATGATGTCTCACAGGAATCCAGCAGTATTCTACCGGAAGTCTCCCATCACGTTGGACAAGTAGGCCCCGATCAATCCTACGATGCCTCGAACATTACTGTTCTTGAGGGGTTGGAAGCCGTACGCAAGCGGCCAGGCATGTACATCGGATCTACCGGGGAGCGCGGGCTCCATCACCTCGTATATGAGGTTGTGGACAATTCGGTGGATGAGGCGCTGGCCGGGTACTGCGATCACATCGAAATCACAATCCTCGCCGATGGTGGAGTGCGCGTCTCGGATAACGGCCGTGGCATCCCGGTGGACGATCATCCAACCGAGCATAGGCCGGCCGTTGAAGTAGTTATGACGGTGCTGCACGCTGGTGGAAAGTTCGGCCAAGGCGGTTACGCCGTGTCCGGCGGCCTGCACGGCGTGGGCGTATCCGTTGTGAACGCGCTGGCTTCCCGGATGGAGACCGAGGTTCGCCGCGATGGCTATGTTTGGCGAATTGCGTACGAGAACGGTATTCCTGTAGCTCCGCTCGAACGCGGAGAAACCACGGAGGAGACCGGAACAACGCAGACGTTCTGGGCCAACTCAGAGATCTTCGAAACCATCGATTACGATTTCGAGACGCTGCGCAAGCGCTTCCACCAAATGTCCTTCCTGAATAAGGACCTTCGCATTACCCTGACCGATGAGCGGCCAACGGCCACCGCGGCAGGCGATGAAGTGACCGGGGATGAATCCGAGGAGAACGCGGAAGAGAAGTTCCGGAGCGTCTCCTACATGTATTCCGGTGGCCTGCTCGATTACGTCAAGTACCTCAACACCACGAAGAAGACGGAGATCGTCAATCCGGACGTCATCTACTTCGAGGAAGAGGACACCAACACGCACATCGAGTGCGAGGTGGCGATGCAGTGGACCTCGGGCTACTCCGAGACGGTCAACACCTTCGCGAACACGATTAACACCACTGAGGGCGGCACCCACGAAGAGGGATTCCGCGCGGCCCTCACCTCCGTGATGAACCGCTACGCACGCGATCGCGGACTCCTCAAAGAAAAGGACCCCAACCTCTCGGGCGAGGATATTCGCGAAGGCCTCACCGCCATTATTTCCGTGAAGCTTGGTAACCCTCAGTTCGAGGGTCAGACCAAGACCAAGCTAGGTAACACCGAGGCGCGAACCTTCGTCCAGCAGCAGATGGGTATTCACCTGACCGATTGGCTGGATGCCCACCCCAACGAAGCCAAGGACATTATCCGGAAGGCAACTCAGGCGTTCCAGGCCCGCGCTGCCGCGCGAAAGGCCCGTGAGGCTACGCGCCGCAAGAGCGTGCTCGAATCTGCGGCGATGCCCGGCAAGCTGAAGGACTGTACCTCCCGCAAGCCGGAAGAGTGCGAAATCTTTATCGTGGAGGGTGATTCGGCCGGCGGTTCAGCCGTCAATGGCCGCGATCCCGAGCATCAGGCGATCATGCCGATTCGTGGCAAGATCCTGAATGTGGAGAAGGCGCGGTTGGACCGTGCGCTGGGATCGGACACAATCCAAAGCCTCATCACCGCGTTTGGCACGGGCATTGGTGATGATTTCGATATCTCCAAACTGCGGTACCACAAGATCGTGTTCATGGCGGATGCGGACGTGGACGGCTCGCACATCGCCACGCTGCTCCTGACCCTCGTATACCGCTACATGCGGCCATTGATCGAAAACGGCCACGTATACTTGGCGATGCCGCCGCTCTACCGCATTAAGTGGGCGAACGCCCCACATGATTACGTGTTCTCGGACCGGGAGCGCGATGACAAGCTGGCCGAAGGCAAGGCAAATGGACAGCGCCTCGTTAAGGACGAATCCCAGCGGATCCAACGTTACAAGGGTCTCGGTGAGATGAACGCCGAGGAGCTGTGGGAAACCACTATGGATCCTAGCTTCCGCACGCTCAAGCAAGTATCGATTGGTGAGGCCGCAGCAACCGACGAAACCTTCTCGGTTCTTATGGGCGAAGACGTAGAATCCCGCCGAACCTTTATCCAGCGCAACGCGCACGACGTCCGTTTCCTTGACATCTAAGGCTGATAATCCGTGAGTGATGAAGTGAATACCCCAAGTACCTATAACCACGGCAACATCATGGACGTGGATCTCCAACGGGAGATGGAAAAGTCCTATCTGGACTACGCGATGTCCGTGATCATTGGCCGTGCGCTACCAGATGTTCGTGATGGCATGAAGCCGGTTCACCGCCGAGTGCTCTACGCGATGTATGACGGTGGCTACCGGCCCGAGAACTCCTTCTCCAAGTCCGCAAAGGTTGTTGGAGACGTCATGGGCCACTACCATCCCCATGGCGATAGTGCGATCTACGATACGATGGCTCGGCTAACCCAACCGTGGTCAATGCGTTATCCACTTGTTTCCGGGCAGGGTAACTTCGGAACCCCTGGCGATTTGGGTCCCGCTGCTCCCCGATACACCGAGGCCCGCATGGCACCGTTGGCCATGGAGATGGTACGTGACATCAAAGAGGACACGGTAGATTTCGAACCGAACTACGATGGCTCAATCCAAGAGCCAACGGTCCTGACCTCCCGCTTCCCGAACCTACTGGTTAACGGCTCTGAGGGTATCGCCGTGGGCATGGCCACCCGTATCCCGCCACACAACCTCCGTGAGGTCACTGAGGGCGTGCAGTGGTACTTGCAGCACCCGGATGCCAGCAAGGAAGAGCTGCTGGGCGAACTGATGCGGCGTATCAAGGGACCGGACTTCCCCACAGGCGCCACGATCCTTGGCACGCGGGGCATTGAGGATATGTACCGGACCGGCCATGGTTCGATCACCCAGCGCTCAGTGGTTGAGGTTGATGAGATCAACAACCGCCAATGCCTGGTGATCTCCGATCTGCCGTATCAGGTAAATCCCGATCGTCTTCTAGACCGCATGGTAGAAGGCATCCGCGACGGTCGGCTCCCCGGTATCGCGGACATCAGGGATGAGACGTCGGGCCGTGCGGGGCAGCGTATCGTCGTCGTCCTAAAACGCGACGCAGTCGCGAAGGTAGTACTCAACAACCTCTATAAGCACACCCAACTTCAGAACAACTTCCCCGCGAACATGCTCGCGCTCGTGGATGGTGTTCCGCGGACGCTTTCGCTGGACGGGTTCGTGCGGCACTGGGTTACCCACCAACTTGAGGTGATTCGGCGGAGGACCGAGTACCGGCTGCGTGAGGCCGAGAAGAGGCTTCACATTCTGGAGGGCTACCTCAAGGCTCTCGACATGCTGGACGAGGTAATCGCCCTGATCCGGCGGTCCCCAACAGTTGATTCCGCGCGTACCGGATTGATGGAGCTCCTAGAAATCGACGAGCTCCAGGCGAACGCGATTCTGGAGATGCAGCTCCGCCGCCTCGCCGCGCTCGAGCGGCAGAAGATCATGGACGAGTACAACGAAAAGCTCGCTCAGGTTGAGGATTACCGGGATATCATCGCGAGGGAAGAGCGCCAGCTCGAAATTATCTCTAACGAGCTCCAGACGATCGCTGATAAGTACGGGGACGATCGCCGCACCACCATCCTCCCCTTCGATGGGGAGATGAGCGTGGAGGATCTCATTCCTGAGGAGGACGTTGTTATCACCATTACGAGGGGCGGCTTCGTCAAGCGTACCAAGGCGAGTGAGTACCGGGCCCAGCATCGTGGTGGTAAGGGTATTCGCGGGGCCCAGCTTAGGGGCGACGACGTCGTAGAGCACTTTGGCGTAGCCTCCACTCACGATTGGCAGCTGTTCTTCACGAACCTCGGGCGCGTGTACCGTGCAAAGGGCTATGAGCTTCCGGAGGGCGGGCGCGACGCTAAGGGGCAGCACGTAGCGAATCTCCTAGCGTTCCAGCCGGGGGAGAACATCGCCTCAACTATCACACTCAAGGACTACCATCAGGCCGATTATCTGGTTCTGGCAACCTCGGACGGCCGGGTCAAGAAGACGCGGCTTTCCGATTACGATTCCGCACGGGCCGCCGGGCTAATCGCGATCCGGCTGGGCGAGCACGTTGATGGCTCTACGGATCAGGTGGTGGCGGCATCGCTGGTCAACGAGGGAGATGACATCATTCTCGTGTCCCGGAAGGGCCAGTCTTTGCGGTTCACGGCCACCGATGCGGCGCTTCGCCCCATGGGGCGCGCCTCTCAGGGCGTGACGGGAATGAAGTTCCGGGATGGGGATTCCTTGCTAGCGATGCAGGTGATCAGGCCCGATTCCCAGGTATTTGTTGTGACCGAGGGCGGTTTCGCCAAGCGTACACAGGTGGATGAGTACCGTGTTCAGGGCCGTGGCGGCTTGGGCATCAAGGTGGCCAAGCTGACCGAGGCGCGCGGCGACCTAGTGGGTGCCCTCATCACCGAGCCCGGCGAAGAAGTTCTGTGCATCATGGAATCCGGCAAGGTGACGCGATCCTCCGTGGACGAAGTAGGCATCACCGGGCGTAATACCCAGGGTGTGACATTCACGAGGCCCGATGAATCCGACCGAATCATCGCGATTGCACGCAACGTTGAAACTCAACTGGAAGAAGAGCTTGAGAACTCAGCTCTTGAGGTTGAGCCCGCAAATGTGGAGAATCAACCTGAGAATACGGACATGGACGATTCGCAGACGGTAATCTCTGAGGGGAACGACCAGTTCACCGAAAGCAATGCGGATAGAACAACGGAGTGAAGATGAACGCTAAGCACAAGAAGGACGAAAGCGCCGAGATCGCTGAAGAATCCCGCGAATACGAGGGTCCCACTGGCCTTCCAGTTGCGGCTGGCGGATCAAAGGAAGGTAACCGGGGGCCGAGCGGCCTGCCCGAGTACGCTGGTGGCGCCCATAAGGGCCAAGCTGGCGCGAGCGGTTTGCCTAAGGCTGCCGGCGGGCACGAGGATGAGGAATCAGAGGAAGACGGCGAATAGGCCCTCTTGACGCCACATGAGTGGCGCAAGTGGAGGCCCTAGCTACGGAGAATTAATGAGCGAAGAACAGAAGCAGTCCCCAAACAGCCCCGAAGCGAGCTCACCTGAAGAGGTAAAGCCCGCAGCTGGCGGCGATGGTGGCAACGCAACGGCAAGTACCACTCAGATGCCTCCGCAGGCGGCGGTTCCTCAGGGTGGGAGCTCACAGGGCAACGTAGCTGGGGCCTCAGCGCCAAGCGTTGGCGCGCCTCAGAAGCGCTCTGTTGGCCTACGGCGTATCCGGATGACCATCTCCAAGGTGGATATCATGTCCGCCGTGAAGCTTGGGTTCCTGCTATCCGTGGTGTTCGCGTTCATGGTTGTTATTGCCATGGCCATCATCTGGTTCGTGCTGGACGGCATCCACGTGTTCTCGCAGCTTCAGGGGCTTCTGGAAACCCTGAATTCGGCGGCACTACTTGAATTCATGCAGTATCTGGAGTTCGGGCGTTGGATGAGTTTCGCTGTGATCATCGCGATTCTGGACGTTGTGCTGCTGACGGCGCTGAGCGCTGTTGGGGCACTCGTATACAACCTCATCAGCTCGCTCGTGGGTGGGCTGCGTATATCGGTCACTGACGAATAGTGATTCCTGTCGCGTTGCTGCTGCCCGTTTGGACATCCGAAGATCGGGTGTTGTAATCTAATTCGGCACCCTAAAGGGAGCACCGCGATGCGCGGGCCTATAGCTCAGTTGGTTAGAGCGCAGACCTGATAAGTCTGAGGTCGATGGTTCGAGTCCATCTAGGCCCACGGTGAAGGAATCAACCAAGGTTGAGACCTCATTCGTTTCGCTTTGAGAAACGGGAACGGAGAGAGGAAACATGAAAAAGTTTCTGATCATCGCACTAACAGCGATTGCAGGTTATGCTGGCTGGCTCGAATACCAGCGCAGGACCCAAGATCGCGCAGTGTGGAACGAAGTTACCGATCCTATCGCGTAACACACGGGGCTATGGCGCAGCTGGTAGCGCATCTGCTTTGCAAGCAGAGGGTCAGGGGTTCGAGTCCCCTTAGCTCCACAAAAGATGAGAAATTCGAAGCTTGCCCCGCCTGATGGCGGGGCAGCTTCGTTTTCGTGCCCAGATCGGGCGGCTGTATGACCCTGGCCTGGGCAATCGTCACGCCGACGGCATCTGTGGGGACGTAGTCAACGTGGCCTTCGTCGTCGAGCTTCTCCTTCTGGGTGTTCAGGAGCGCGCGTTCGTCGTCGGTGGTGGCTTCGAGCAGATCGAAGACGACGCGGACGATGGTGCGCAGCTGAGAGATCCCGGGCAGGCCGGAGTCGTTGGGGCTGATGTCGATGTCCATGGGCAGCAGGGCGGGCAGCTGGACAAGTGCGGATGCGAGGTCGTTCACGATGAACTCCCGAAGATCAGAACCACCCCGGGTGGGCGGCAGCCGAGGAACATGGTCGACCAGCAGGTGCACGGGTGCTCCCGGGGCTTGGAATGAGGGCATCGTCGTCACCTACGATGGGAACGTTGACTGCTGCGGCTGAATCAGCGGGTGACAGCGTGTCGCTCGTAGCGCTGTGTCCGAGGGCCGAAGCACGTAGTCTTCGCTGTCCTGTGTCTGATGCCAGGGGAGGTCAGGAGGCGGCCAACGCCCTTGCGTGAGTCCTGTCCTTGAACCCGACTGAAAGGAACCCGCATCCCTAGAGTTGTTCGGCGAGCTGGATGAGCCAGTTGATCTAGGCGACTCCGGCCCCTGCAAGCACCGCGGCGCCCAAGGCGACGAGGACGCCTGCGCAGGATTTCGTGGCGACGCTGGTGTTCCCGGTGCTGCTGGCGATGGCCCAGATGATGGCGGAGACGATGATCATGAGGACCGTGATGACCAAAACGATGGTTAGGGCGGCGCCGATGACCGTCTTGAGGCCGCCGATGCCGGACAGGCCGTCGAAGTTGGGGAACTCGTTCATCACAGGGCTCCCACCGGCATGGTCGGATGATCGAAGTACCGGAATGGCCGGGATTCCGAGCTTCGATGAAGCCGGGTCTGTGGTGAGCTTCATGCGGTGCAGGTGCGTCGAGCGCACCCGCGGCAGTACGGGTCAGGCGTTAGGTGAGCTGGGTGATGAGGTCGCGGACGCGGGTCTCGATCTGGTCGCGGATGCCGCGCACGGCCTCGATGGGCTGGCCGGCGGGGTCGTCGAGCTTCCAGTCCTCGTAGCGTTTGCCGGGGAAGAATGGGCAGGCGTCGCCGCAGCCCATGGTGATGACGACATCGGCGGCTTGAACGGCGTCGGTGGTGAGCACTTTGGGTTGTTCGGCGGTGATGTCGATACCAACCTCGGCCATGACCTCGACCGCTGCGGGGTTGATCTGCTCGGCGGGGATGGAGCCGGCGGAGCGAACCTCGATCGTGTCGCCCGCGTGGTGGCGGAGGTATCCTGCAGCGATCTGGGAGCGTCCGGCGTTGTGGACGCAGACGAACAGGACGGTCGGCTTGCGGTTGGTCATGACGGGCTCGATTCTGCTGAGTGCGGATTGGTGTGGAACCAGCGTCGGGCGGTCCAGAGGGAGACGTAGCCGAGGCTGAGACGCTTGTCGAGGGTGAGGCCGGTGCGGTACTCGGGCAGGTCCGACAGCAGCAGCCACGCCAGGGCGAACATCACCGCCGGGCCGAGCAGCCAGTTCAGCACCAGCGATAAGAGCAGGAGGCGTGTGTCGCTGGTGACGGCGGCGATCTTGTCGTAGCGGACCTTCGCCAGTACTGGATACATCATCACCAGCAGTCCGAGTCCGATCGGCACCGAGATACCGCCGACCTCTAGGCGGGTGAGTAGGTCGGAGACGCCGGGGACGAGCCGGCCCAGCAGCAGGCCGACGAGTATTGCCAGCCCGATCCAGGCCGGCAGCCAGCGGTCGAGTGTCGAGAGACGCGCCCTTGTCATGACGGCGGTGGGCTCGGTCGGTGGTCGGGTCGCGGTCATCGGCTACCTGTTCAGGCTCGGGGGTTTCGTCGGCCGGGGTCAGGCGGTGGGCTTGGTGGCGCGGACGATGGCGGCGTGCATCCCGTCGGCATCGTTCAGGTCGTAGAGGCCCGCGCCGAAGCCTCGCTCGGCCGGCGTGGTGTCGCCGCAGCACGAGCCCTCGCTGGCCGGCCGGGTGGTGTCGCGGTCGGCGGGCTGGCCGCCGCAGCAGGAGGTTCCGCAGCAGGCGTCCTCGACCAGCAGGTCGGCGTTGCGGGTGCCGGACTTCACCGCGGTCGCGGCATGGGCGTAGCGGGCGCGGACCTGCTCGCGCAGTTCGGTGTTCTCGCTCATGATGTGTGCTCCGTTCATATCGTTGGATCGGGTCATATTGATGATGGTCAATGCATCGACAGATGTCAATACGTCGGGTAGTGTCGCGGGCATGACGACTTCGCTGCCGCTGCTGACCACGACCGATGCCGGTGCGTGCTGCGCGCCAACGAGGTGCCCTCGCGGAACAACCTGAACTTCAAGCACATGTAGGCCACGGGCTCCACGATCTGGTCGAACACCTTTGTCTCAACATGGAGCGGCCCAGGTGCCCGCTCACGGACATTCCCACGGTCATCGGAAAGCGTGTGTCCCACCTCCTCTTTGTCTCGTTACTGAGCGATATTATGTCCGACTAGTCGCATCGCGCCTATCCCGATTCGAACGGGCCATAAACATCTTGACTCTGCATGTGGAGGGTCGGATGAGAGCCACTGAACTACTTCTAGTGCAGTTCGCCATCAGGCTCTAAGAGATCGGCCAGATTATCAGTTTGATAATCTATGTGATCAACACGCGATTCATCGGCGACCATGCAAGCCTGAAGCAGTTCCCATATAGACGCCGATGAGAACCTCTTTCCGTGATGATCAATCGATTTCACGTCCGGGGATATCACAAGGATAGATGCACTTCATTGAACTAATTGTGATACGTAATCCAGCGCATTCCTTCGTTGGATAAATGACGATGAGGCCGTCCGGAATTGAGTATTCCTGGGCAGCCTCATTGTCATGCATCTCCTTGGAGTGGGAATTCAGTTGTCTCCTATTGGACGGTTTCACGCGCAATAGTCACCTGAGATGGCGCGGCGGGCCGGGGGCGCCGTCCAGCGATGCTCTGTAGGGCGGGGAGCCCTACGGGGTCGGTGCCTTGCGCGGGGATAACGGCGAGTCGTGGCGCGAGTCGATCCACAGTGTGGATCTGCTCGGCTTCCGAGGCGGCTCGGGCTGCCAGAAGCGTTGAGTCAGTCTTGACGGCGGACAGCACGTTGTTGACGGCCCAGGCCCAAGGATGAATGTCGGCACGGGCGAGGTCGGACGCCAGCTCGGTGGCTTCGAGCACGGGCGTCGTCTCCGGCAGGGTGACCACGAGGATTTTCGTGTAGCTGGGGTCGCGCAGTCTCATGAGAGGAGTGACCGTGTTCTCGGGGTCATCGGAGAGTCGGGTGACTTCGCGGTGGTAGGAGCCGGTGGCGTCCATGAGCAAGATGGTGTGGCCGGTCGGGGCCGTGTCCATGACCACGAATCCGTTGTCGGCTTCGGCGACCGCCTGGCTGAACTGCTGGAAGACCGCGATCTCCTCGGTGCAGGGGCTGCGCAGGTCCTCCTTCAGTGCCTGCCTTCCTGCATCATCGAGAGAGGCACCCTTGGTGTTCATCACGTGGTCCCGATAGGCCTGTGTGGCTTCCTCGGGGTCGATGGCGTCGATGCTGAGTCCAGGAACCTGCTGGGCAAGGGTCGTGTCGAGATGAGCGGCGGGGTCAGTGGTGGTCAAGCGGACGCGATGACCGCGTTGAGCCAATGCGGCAGCAACAGCGGAGGCGACGGTGGTCTTTCCCACTCCGCCCTTGCCCATTGTCATCACCAAACCGTGTCCCTGTGCGTCGAGGGCATCGATAAGGGAGGCGAGTTCGGGAAATTCTTTGGGGGCATCCGCCTCGTGCGCCGGGGCCGGTTGATCGGAGTCCGGCTCAAACAGGTGAGCGAGTGCCTCCACCCCGACCATCGCGACCGCCTTGAGTGGGATCTGATCGCGATGTAGTCCGGCCAGGTTGGGGGGCAGGCATGTCAGCGCCTGCTCCTGACGCTGTTGCATCTGCTGGTAGAGGGAGTCCTGTTGGACCCTTCGGGTTGTCTCATCGTTGGGCAGTGCCGCATTGATCACGAGATGGGTGGCCCGGATCCCCAGCGCCGCGAGTTCATCGTAGGTACGACTCACCTCGGCGAGGGTGGAAGCCTGGGCGCGGGCAACGAGGACCAGCCGTGTAACTCGGGGATCTGTGAGTGCCTTGATGGCGGCGCCGTAGGTGGCTCGATTCTTTTCCAGACCGCTCATGGGCCCGAGGCAGGAGGCATCCCCCTTTCCGTCATCGAGATAGCTGGTCCAGGAACCGGGGAGCTGGAGCAGGCGGATGGTGTGTCCGGTTGGGGCCGTGTCGAAGATGACGTGATCGAACTCTGCAGTCTCCGCGGGGTCAGCCAACAGTGAGGTGAACTCGTTGAAGCTAGCGATCTCGGTGGTACACGAACCCGACAATTGTTCCGTGACCGACGCCAACTCCTTGTCAGCCAGCAACCCCCGTAACGGGGCGAGGATCTTGTCGCGGTAGGCCCCGGCGGCTTGGTTGGGATCAATCTCCAGACCGGACAGACCCGGCACGGACGGGATTGGCGTGATGGTATTGCCGATCCTGGTTTCGAACACCTGACCGATGTTGCTGGCCGGGTCCGTGCTCACCAGTAGCACGCGGGCTCCACTCCGAGCCAAGTGAACGGCCGTGGCGCAGGCAACCGTCGTCTTGCCGACCCCGCCCTTACCTGTGAAGAACAAGTGGCGGGGGACGTCGGTGAGGAAATCCATATCCACCCGGGATACCCGGGGATCAGTCAGCAGCATGCCGAGCCTCCGCTGCAGCAGCTGCCGGACGTCGAATTAACGACAGGCAGGGGAACCGGTTGTGAATCAACTGCTGACTGTGAGGGACTCATTCCTGCCCACCGCTTCAGTTCGGTACGGGTGGGGTAGCGACCGGTCAACACGGTCGTGTCATCAACCAGGGTCAGGGGCAGTTGTTCTGAGCCCGCCTTGTCCAAAAAAGCCAGGACGACTGGGCTGGCTGCAAACGCGCCAGGTTCTGTCGCCAGGTTCGCCCGCGCGATGTCGGCGCCTTCTTGGCGGACGGCGTCCAGGTCGGCGGTGAACCTCACCAGGTTCTCGTCAACATCGGGACCGCACACCCCCGTGTTGCAGCACATCGCTGGTTCGAAAACTCGAATACTCGGCATGTCTCCTCCATCTCCTTCATATAGATAGGTGTCTATGTGATGGAGAGTACGCCACCGATCGATGACTGTCAATACGACATCGGGGGCACTGTCTCAATCGGCTCGTGGAGCGCCCTCGCGCGTCGCCAAGCTGGCCACTCTCTTGCCCAAACCGCGGAGAGTGTCGGCGCAGATGCTGTAAAAGACCCACTTGCCGCGCTGCTCACGCGTGACGATCCTGGCCTCCACGAGGAGGCGCATGTGGTGGGAGACGGTGGGCTGGGTGACGTTCAGCGGCACCGTGAGATCGCAGATGCATGCGGTCTGGTTGGGGTGGGAGGCAATCAGCTTCAGGAGTTGGAGCCGTGTGGGGTCCGACAGAGCCTTGAGTTGGTGAGCAAGGGTGTCCGTTGCGGCCACGTCGATTTGGGTTGGTGTGTCCGCCGGGCGGCATGCCTCCTCGGTGGTCTCCGGGCTTAGGCTGAGTGGAGTGGTCATGACCCCAGTATCCTCCTCAGATTGACATCCGTCTATAGGAGGGGTCATGCTAGCTTATATCGACAGTCGTCTATCGAACTGAGGTCTGAGGTGAGCAATCCGATGCAGGCCCGGCGCCGCGAAGTGGCCACCGTGGAACCATCGTCGGGTGAAGGGATCTCGCAGCAGCCCGCCGGCCGCTTGGGGGGTGCTTGACCGATTCCTGCCGATCTGGATTCTCTCAGTGATGGCAGTCGGGGTGCTCCTGGGCCGCTTGGCACCAACTGTTCCGCGCGTTCTTGACGGACTGCACATTGGGTCGACAAGCCTCCCGATCGCACTCGGCCTCCTACTGATTACGTATCCGCCTCTTGCCAAGGTCCGCTACACCCGACTCCGGCAGGTCGCGCAAGATCGGCGGCTCCTGATTGCCTCTCTGGTGCTCAACTGGGTGATCGGGCCAGCCGGAGCCTCGGCGAGCGCCTCCGAGGCCGAATCTGGTATGAGACCCGCTTCCTGCCGAGGGTCAGTCCGCTCGCCACCTGGGGACTACTCCTCACCGTCGTCATGCTCTTTGCCCTGCAGAGCGATGCCATCAGCAGACACCCCCTCGAGGTCGCACGCATCGCTGTATCGCTGTTCATCTACTTTGTAGTCATGTTCGCCATTGGTTTCTCCACTGGTCGGCATCTGCGTCTGGGGTACGCGAAGATCACGACCCTTGCGTTCACCGGTGCTGGCAACAACTTCGAGCTTGCCATTGCGGTCTGCATCGGGACTCTCGGCACCCTACCGGGCGTGCCCGTGCGAGTCGCGCATCGCTACGCCACGGGTAGCCAGGCGATTTCGCACGGTACCGCCGCTGAACCCGAGCCGCTTACCGATTTGTTCCAGCGACTCACCAGACTCGTAGCGGCCTACCATCTCCGTGACCTCGTCCGGCGTAGGAGAAGCGTTCCGGATTCGCACGCCTCGTTGACGGAGTAGGTCGGCGAGTCGGACTCGGCTGACGCCAAGCTCCAGCGCGAGGTCCCGGAGCTTGGCTCCCTCGGCATACCGGGCCTCAACGGCGGCAAGCTGACGATCATTCGGTTGAACAACTTGTCGTGTCTTACGACGGTCGCGCACTCTGCCCTCGGACGGCCGGAGCCGAGCCGTCCTGACGACCATTAGCGCACGTCGGAGCCGCGGGGCAAGTTTCGAAAACAGTCTCCGTAGGTCCACAAATTGAAATTGGCTCGGCTTCGGCCGGGCCAATTCTGATTTTATGGCTTGTGGACTCGGACCCGTGAGGGCTCAGGCAGCGGTGGAGCAAGCGGGGCTTGCGAACTGCCTGAGGGCGAGCGATAGCGAGCGATGCGGCTGCGGAGCAGACGCGGAGTCCCCTTAGCTCCACATAATCGGCAACGTTCGAACTCTGTCCCGCTTCAATGCAGGATAGGGTATTGCGCGCGGCCGCCGGGCCTTCGGAGTGCTCCTCGCCGGTGAGGACGAAAATGCCGATGTCGAGCTGAGCCAGGCTCAGGCCACTTTGGGTACCTTGACCTGCGGGCTCACCATCGGCTTAGTGGTGCAATCTCTCATCGCCCCAGACTCTCTCCCCACCTCAGAACAGATCACCGAGGCCCTCAACCTAGTTCGTGCAATCGGGCTCATCAGTGGCCAGACTGGCTGTGGCCTTAGCTAATTGTGCTATTGACTCCGCCCTATCCCACGATCCATGTGGACGTCGCATTGGTGTTCTTATGGGTCAGTGCAGACTGGGTGAAGATTACTTGTGAAAGCGTGATAGGCGACGCTTCCTTGCCGGGCTCGATGCTGCCGAGTTGGGGAAGTCCACCAGTCTGCATGCCTTACCTGTGTAGACCAACAGGGCCCGCTTTACAGTCAACGCCTGCGCTGGGTTGTTGATCGCAGTTATAAGCCGTGCGGCGGACCGCTGTGCCAATCGTCTTGTCACCCGTCACATGGAATCGAACTGACTGGCGGTTACGCCAGCCCAGCCTCGATTGCTGCGAAACCCCGCAGATTCAGAGGCGGAGTACGGGAGTGTGGAGGCATAAAGAGACCCGGGCGGACCTACGGATACGTCAACATCCGGGACCCGTGAAGCTACTGTTTCTGCAATTACTCCTTCGACGCCTCGTTGGAATCGCGATCAGCTTCGGGTTTCTCGTCGACTTCGGGTTTCTCGTCAGCTTCAGGTGCCTCGTCAACTTCAGGTTTCTCATCAACTTCAGGTACCTCGTCAACTTCAGGTGCCTCGTCAACTTCAGGTGCCTCGTCAACTTCAGGTTTCTCATCAACTTCAGGTACCTCGTCAACTTCAGGTGCCTCGTCAAACACTGCTGATTCAGCCACACTGTCTTCATTCGGTGATAGGTGCTGGGCCGGAAAAACCACGGCGTTCTTGCTGTACTGCGAAAGAGTGATGATCAATCCGACGATGCCGGCTGCGATGAGCGCCGTGGCAAGGGTTACCGAGGCGTCGCCGTTGGTGATCCTTGTGTAGTACTCGGTGGCGTCGGCGATCGTCCCATCGTTTGCACCGGCCTGAGCGGTTACGGTCTCGGACTTACCGTACATGAAGAGAGCAATGCCGCCGATGAGCGAGCCAAGGGATAATACCCACGAAACCACGGATGGTGCTACGGAGGATTTAGAAGAGTTCATTGGGAGCCTTTCGAGCTATGTGTACGTGTCGGACCGGCTAAGAGTGTAGAGGTATAGGCTGACTGCTCACGGCATCTAATCACGGAAGAAACTGGAAGTGGTTGGGGTCCTCACCCCAGATCTCTAGCTACACCAAGGGGTTGTCCGATCACAGGTAGGCCACGTAGCCGCGTTACGTTGCTCTTACGCTGGCTGAAATTCTCGACTCGTACCCATTTGAGCAAGATGTTCAGCACCACGCATATGTGGACTTTGCATCGACTGGTGAATCGCGAGATCAGCTACTCGAAGCGGCACCGGTGCAAGAGAAGCATGCGGTCGAGCAAGTTGGCGCGGGGCAAGGCGTGGTGTATTGGCGCTACCCAAAGGGAGAGAGCACCGCGACGCCATTCGCAAAGACTGTGGCGAAAGCGCGCTTCAAGGCCACAACAACCAACCGAAACCTGAACACCCTCAGAAAGCTGCTGACGGCCTGATCCTTCTGGTTGCAGGTCCTTTTCTAACAACCTAAGCGATTGCGGAGCTTGCTAAGCTCCCGCGCAGAATCATTGAAACGTCAGGGTTTTCTCTAAGTACGATCCATGTGCGCTAGGACTGCAGATGAATCTGGGGGTACCGGGTAGGGATGAACTATGGCACCATAACAGGACGATTGATCCGGGGCCCAGTCTTCCGGCGGTTGCCCGTAGTACTTCACTGGTAGGCGTTCGCTGGACTGTCCGGAGAACAAGGGGAATCCCATGACCTTCGGCTATGGTCTGTCAGTTCTGATCCTTGCGGTGATGGTATGGAGTGCGCTGTGGCCACGTCCAACACGAGGGCCGCACGCAACGCCTACTTTTGTGCTGGGTACCGCCGCCCTTGAAATACCGTTCATGCTCGTGTGGTACCTTCTCCTCATCACGTGGGCGGCTGCTGATAACCGTGAGCTTACTGCTCCTGTGGGAATCATCGCGGTGGGCATGGCATCGCTCACGCTCTTGGGACTGCTACGTATCATCGCGCAGTCCGTTAGAGCTATGAGTACCCTAAACGCCTCTCTTGATGCCACCTTGGGTTTGCACCGTCCGCACGCTAGTGGAACGCATCATCTGCTGAGATGCCTATGGGCTTTCATTGCACCGCTTCGGATCCCGAACCCACGGGTTCGCAGGTATCGAAACCTTAGATATGGCCCAGATGGTAAAGATCAACTCCTTGACGTTTACCGTGGCCGAAACGTCACCACGGGCCCGGTGTTTCTCTACTTTCATCCAGGTGGTTTCCACAGCGGCTCGAAGAATCGGCAAGCGAAACTGCTTCTGGAGACGCTCGCCAGCCATGGTTGGGTATGTGTGAGCGCGAATTACCGCCTCAAGGTGCCATTCCTTGTCTCCCTTGCTGATGCCAAACGAGTGATCGCGTGGATCAGGACGGAAGGGAGTGGCTACGGCGCGGACGCTGGCACAATCGCTATTGGCGGAGGTTCGGCTGGTGCCCAACTGGCGACGCACTGCGGAGTTTCCCCGAATCATCCAGAGTTCCAACCTGACTTCGAGGCTGCCGACACTTCTGTATCTGCTGTTATTGGGCTATACGGCTATTACGGCACCGTGTTTGGCCAAGAGCAATCGGATCCCTCTGAGTTCACTGACCGAGCATTGCCGCCGTGTTTCATTATCCACGGTGATAAGGATCCCATGGCACCCGTTGCTATGGCTCAACGTTTTGCCCACACAATGCGCGCCCGCGATGAGGGACCTGTTGCTTATGCCGAACTTCCCGGCGCCGGGCACAACTTTGACTTGTTCGCATCTCTTCGCCATGCAGCAGTCACTACCGCAGTCCTCGAGTTCCTTGGATGGCTGGTTGAGAATCGGCCTGATCGGATCGCCAGAGAAACTCTCTAGGTCTCATACCGGCCACGAGGATCTTGCAGACTTAGTCGGATTCGACCCCGTGAGGACTCAGACAGCTTGCCATGGCTGTTTAATCAAACGGTGAGACTCGGATCAGATTGCCGTCGGGATCAGTGATGACGAATGTTCGGCCGAACACGGCATCATGCGGCTCTTCGATCACTGTGACTCCCTTGGAAGTCCACTGGCTGTAGAGCGCGTCTACTGCTGCGGCCGAGCCTGGGGTCATGAGCCCCACCTCAGACGTGCGGGTGGCCGTTGTCACGGCATTGTTGCCGTGCCCGTTCCATAGCGCGAACAGCACTCCGGGCGCGACCTCGAACGAGACATAGCGAGGGGTCACCATGGCGGGCTCCATATCGAACAGGTCGCTGTAGAACGCGGTTGCTCGCTCAACGTCGGTGACGTAGATCAGGAAGAGGTTGGGGGTACTCATGTCGGTTCCTCCTTCGATGTCTGGAACGTCCGTCGTTTCTAGACTAGCAACATCAAATCGCATCCTGAACCGTCCTTTTCTATGCCGAGTCCGGACTACCGGCAACGTCCACCAGCGCCGTGCCGGTTCCCATATTCGGTCCGATTGAAGCCCACCCATGGCCTCGGCCACAGTCAGCGGGTACCGTAAATGGCATGGAATACACATCACTGGGATACAGCGGCCTTCTTGTTTCTGCGCTTGGGATTGGAACGAACGCCTTCGGGCGCCGGGTGGATCAAGACGGGGTGAATGCACTGGTTCGCAGCGCACTAGACGAGGGTGTCAACTTCTTTGATACCGCGGACAGCTATGGTGCGGGAACATCGGAGACGATGCTCGGGCAGGCGCTGGAGGGACACCGCGAGGAAGTCATCATCGCCACTAAGTTTGGCATGGACCTAGGCGGCCTCTACCCGGGAGCCCTTGAGAACCGTGCGAGCCGTGGCTACATCCAACGCGCCGTTGAGGGCAGCCTGACGCGCCTCGGCACGGACTACATCGATCTGTACCAGCTTCACACTCCCGACCGCATCACCCCAATCGAGGAGACCCTCTCCGCTCTTACGGACCTAGTGAACGCGGGCAAAGTCCGCTACATCGGCTGCTCGAATTTCGCGTCCTGGGAGGTGGCGGATGCGGCAGCGGTTGCAGACGCCATCGGCGCCGAACATTTCATCACAGCCCAGAACGAGTACTCGCTGTATAACCGCAGCGTGGAAGCGGAGCTGGTCCCGGCGCTCAGCCACTACGGCATGAGCCTCATTCCATACTTCCCGCTGGCGTACGGGCTGCTGACTGGGAAGTACCAGAGCGGCCAGAACGCCCCCGAAGGCACGCGCCTCGCTCAGGAAACGGCACGGTTTGAGGGCGCGAACTGGGACATTGTCGAGGGCATCCGCGAATTTGCCAAGGAACGTGGAATCAGCATGCTGGACGTGGCGCTCGGTGGCCTACGCGCCCAGCCCGCCGTTGACGTGATCATCGCAGGAGCGACCCGCGCCGAGCAGGTGGCCGCCAATGCGAAGTCGGTGCAATGGGAGCCAACGCTCGCAGATCTAGATGCACTAGACACCATCGTGGCGCCCGCCAGCGGAACCGGCTACCTGACCTACGCTACTGCTCGCTGATCGCCTTCTTGTCATCGGCGGTCGCAGCCACCGTGTATTCCGCATACTCGGGGTGCTTTTCTACCCAGCTGACAATGTAGGGGCACACGGGCACGCTGGTTACGCCGGCCGCGATGGAATCGTCTAGGACGAAGCGAACAAGCTTGGAGGCCAGCCCCTGTCCCTCGTACGCCTCACGCACCCCGGTGTGCACGAGGATACGCCGGATGGGGGCGGCGCTCCCGTAATCTCGCGAGATGTAGGTGACCTCGCCGATGGCCGCCGGGCCTCCTTCGGCCTCTTGGTCTATCAGCAGGTATTCGAGCTCATCTGGATGATGCTCGATAATGAAACGATCGTCAGTCATATCTCTCCTTCAGCGTTATTCTTGTTGCCAACCTACAGCAGATCAGCCAAGAATCGTGCGGCAGCATCGGTCTCGTGATGTTCGATGCGTGCGACTGCCAGATCTTGGATCGGCGCCGCGGCATTCTCCACAGCGATCGGCATTCCGATCTGGCTGAGCCACTCGACGTCCGTTGCGCTGTCCCCAAATCCGAGAGTTTCCTCGGGGCTCACCCCGATCCTTTCCAGCACGATCTTGAGCGCGTCCCACTTAGAACACCCGGGGATGCAGGCCTCGAAAAATCCTGGAAGGCAGCGTTCCATGGTGGACCGAGCCACCACCTCTGGCGCGATGGCGTCCAGATACTCAGGGGATGCCGAGGCCATGACCTTGACTGGCTGATCCCAGCGGTCGGGCTTCGGCCGCGGCGTGATCGTCAGGAAGTTGCAGCCGCCTAGGTAATCGGTATCTGGTCCCTCCCTATCGGTCCAAATGCCGGCCGAATCCCAGACGTACGGCTGCAAGCCCATTTCCTCTGCGAGGGCAAGAGCAACCTCAAGGTCGTTTTCGGGCAGCGGGTTGAGCGCCACCCGTTCGCGCGTACCCGGCTCCGTGATCACGGCTCCGGTACACGAGATGGCCGGCCCGCGGGCTCCTGCGCGCTCGGCTATCGTGAGCGCCGCGCTTTCGCACCTTCCTGTAACGACGACGACGGAAACCCCCTCCTCCTCAACCCTTCTCAGTACCTCATAACCGAAGTCGCTGAGGTCCAGACCGGGGGCATACGAGCCATCAATGTCGATGGCGACAGCCTTTATGGGTCTCCCACAAAACTCCAACACGTATCTCCTCTTCTTAGTCCCAGATGCCGCCGGGTGCAAAGACCTCGTCCACGAGCTCATTGAAGATCCCTAGTTCGCGCGCAACGTCCAGAACGGTGTACCGGGAGCGATAGTACATGGCGCGAGGGAAGGCGTCCTTCACGGCGGCTGGGGTGAGCCCAATATCTTCGGGTCGCGTGGGCGTACCGGCTTGGCCGAGCATCGTCTGGAGCTCGCGGGCGGGCACGAGCTGCCGGGCGATCCGCTCATTGAGAACCGGCCAGTTGGAGACGATGGGTGTGAGGCGCTGCCGCAATCCGTCAGCGTCAACGTACTTTTCCTTGGTTTCCGCGATCCCCTTATCGATCAGGGCGCCGCTCATGGTTGTCCTGATGTCGGCCTCTACCTCTTCCCATGAGGGCCAGCGGGAAATCACTGCATCGAGATCGGTTGCGCCGATGTTGCGAGCGAGGAACTTCTCATAGAACGCAGCCATGGCCAATGTTCCGATGGCCACCTTGAAGCCGTGGCTGAGCGGAGGATCTAGTTCAGCGCCCAGATGGTCCAGCTCCCAGAGGTGACTGAAGTAGTGCTCGGCCCCAGAGGCCGGCCGGGTTCCGCCGGCTACCTGCATGGCTAGCCCGGACATGATAAGGCCGTTGCACAGTCCCTCGTAGGCCTCGGGAATTCCGGCGGCCAGATCGCTCGGCCGGGACAGAGCCTCTTGGACCCCTCCCTGGACAAGCTTCCACGCGAGGGGATGGATAGCATCAACGCCGGCGGCATCCGCGAGGATCCAATCGGCTCCAGCGGGGATCTTTGCCGAAAGATCGCCGTAGCCGGAGGCGGCCATCGGGGCGGGCGCTGCAGCGGCCACGTCCAGATCAAACACCACCACACGCGGGGCCGGGCAGGGCATCGTGATCTTCAGGCCACCGCGGGTCATTGGCGCACCGAACCCGCTGTACCCGTCCATCGAGGCGGCCGTGGCTAAAACTCCGTACGGCTGCTCGAGTTCGCCGGAGGCCAGCTTCGCTAGATCGTTCAGTGTGCCTGATCCGATCGCAATGGCGAGTGCCCCGGTTCTGCGTAGCTCCTCGCGTATTTCCTCAGCGTGATCGTAGGAGGCGTACAGCGTGGGCTGGCCGGGATAGATCAGTGGATCTACCAGAGTAGCCCCAGCGGCCTTGAGTTCCTCGGCAAGCGTGGCGCCAGCGGCCGCCCACGTTCGCTCATCGGCCACGAGGAGGCAGGGCCGATCCCCGAGAAGGCCATCGACGAACGTTGAACCCGCCTGGTTGATTACTCCGCGACCAACCGAGATTACCTTGGTGGATTCAGCCTGCTTCAGTGCCTCGTCAACAATGGCTGTGCTCATGGAGATGTCCTTCCTTCTTAACCCTCGAGATCACTCATGTGATCCGCGATAGAGTGCTGGATATCGCGCATTGCTGGATGAATCTCCGTGTACCGATCCACCCAGAACTTGTACTCCTCGTGCTTTTCCGGATCTGGCGAGAGCGTGTAGTGCTCGTGCACCATGGCCTGCGCCGCCTCCTGCAGGCTAGCGTACCGGCCCGCGGCAACTGCGCCGAGGATAGCCGAACCCAGAGCGGGCCCGTCCTGAACCTTTGTCACGTTAACATCCATACCCAAGATATCCGCGTGCATCTGGAGCCATGCGGGGCTCTTGGTGGCACCCCCGCACACAGTTAGCGACCGAGGGTGATACCCCAGAGACTTCATTGTGCGCAGATTGTGCTCTACCCCGTAGCAGTTGGCCTCTTGGATGGCGTGATAGATGTGTTCGCGCCTATGGTGCAGGCTGAGTCCGGTGATCGTGCCACGCGCCCGGTTATCGGTGTAGGGGCTGCGATTGCCCTGAAAGTACTCGGTCACAACCACGCCGTCCGAACCAGGCGGTATGTCATGAGAGAGCTCGTTGAGAACCTCGAAGGCGGATGGTCCGCCGCCCGCCTCCTTCTCCATGAGATCAACGGCCGATGTGCGTAGGAACCACTGCATCACTGAACCCGCGGATCCTTGGGAGGCCTCGAGCGTGTACTGCCCGGGAACAACGGCGTCCTTATGCCCGCCGAACATGCCGGGGCCGTGCAGAGCCGTGGCGCTCTGAGCCAGCAGGCAGTTGCTGGAACCAGTAATGAGGGCCATATCGCCGGGAGTCAGGACGTTCATGCCCACCATCCCGGCCTCCGCGTCGATTCCGCCCTGCCCCACGGGAGTTCCGGCCACGAGGCCGAGCTCCTCTGCCGCGGCAACACTCAGTCCGCCCAGCAGGCTCCCCATTGGCTGGACCTTCGAGGGGACTTTGGACAGGATGTCCTCGCCGCCAAGCTTCGCGAAGAAGTCCTCTGGCCAGCCGCCGTGATCGGAGTTGTAGTAACACTTGATGGCCGCCGAACAGGTGTTGTATGCGAGCTCGCCCGTAAGCTGAAGCCCTATCCAGTCTGGAGCATCGAGCAGCAGGGCCGTCTGCTCCCATATCTCCGGCTGGTGCTCCTTGAGCCAGATCGCCTTGAACGGGAACCATTCGGCCGAGGCATCATCTTTACCTCCGCCGTTGTACAGACGAGCCCAGTGATCGATATCTGAGGCCCGTGCGGCAATGGGGGCCGAACGTACGTCTGCCCACAGGATCGCTCGGCGCAGGGGCCTACCATGGGAGTCTAGCGAAACGGGCGTGGCGGATGTGGCGTCATACCCGATGCCAGCCACCTCCTGTGGGCGCACACCGGCATCGGCGATCACTCCCCGCACTGCGCCAACGATGGCCCGCCACCACTCGTCCGGATCCTGTTCCACCCAACCGGGCCGCGGATAGTAGCTTTCAACTGACTGTGCACTGAAGGCCAGCGCCACGCCATGCCCATCGAATAGCCCCGCCCGGGCACCACCCGTGCCCAGATCGATTCCTAGATACACGCTGTCCATGGGATTGCCTCCTTGCAATCGCAGTTATCTGTGATCTCAGCAAGTCTACTGGCATGAGGTGGTGGGCGTCACTCTTCGTCGTCGTTACGGATATTTCGCCGAAGGCAAGACCAACGAGACGATGCTCCACCGGTTATGTCACGAAACTGTTCTCCACCAGAAACTCGGAAGAAATATCGCTCTGTGAGCATTGGCTACAAGTCACTTCCACTTAGGTGGTCACGAAACCCAGACTGACACGGTGAGGACCCATGCACAAGGAAATCGAACATCGCGGAGAACCACTGGTGCAGCTTGAGAACGTCAATAAGTGGTTTGGGGACCTGCACGTCCTCAAGGACATAAACCTGACGATATCCGAAGGCGAAGTAGTGGTGATCGTGGGCCCGTCGGGCTCCGGCAAGTCCACCCTTTGCCGGACGATCAATCGCTTGGAGCCCATTCAAGGAGGAACCATCATCCTTGGAGATAAGGAGCTGCCGTCTGAAGGCCGCGCTCTTGCCCAGCTTCGCGCCCAAGTGGGAATGGTATTCCAGTCGTTCAACCTCTTCGCACACAAGTCTATCTTGGACAACGTGACGATCGGCCCCATCAAAGTCAAGAAGGTCTCCAAGAAGCAGGCAGAAGCCGAAGCGATGGACTTGCTGAAGAGGGTAGGCGTTGATTCTCAGGCATCGAAGCGGCCGGCACAGCTCTCCGGAGGGCAGCAGCAGCGAGTGGCTATCGCCAGGGCGCTCGCCATGAAGCCAGATCTGATTCTCTTTGATGAGCCGACTTCAGCACTTGACCCAGAAATGGTGAACGAGGTGCTGGATGTTATGACGAGCCTTGCCCGCGAAGGGATGACGATGGTGGTGGTGACCCACGAAATGGGCTTCGCACACCGGGCCGCGGACCGAGTGATTTTCATGGACGACGGCCTCATCGTTGAAGAAGGAACCCCCGATGAGTTCTTCAACAATCCCCAGTCCCCAAGAGCCCGGGACTTCCTATCCAAGATTCTTGTGCACTAGTTGGCCTTCAGGTTGACTCGCAGCACTCCAAGTACCACTCGAAATACACCGTTGGACGAAGGGAAAGAACAATGCGTCAGAATAAGTATGGCGTTCCAGCAATGGCGGCCGCGGCCGCGCTCATGCTCAGTGCGTGTTCCAGTTCCGGGGACGATGAATCCTCGGGCGGTGACGGTGGCAGCGGTGACAAGCTCACCGTTGGCATCAAGTTCGATCAGCCGGGGCTCGGCCTGCAAAAAGGTAGCGAATACTCCGGTTTTGACGTGGATGTAGCCTATTACGTGGCTGACAAACTCGGCTATTCGCAGGATCAGGTGGAGTTCGTCCAGTCCGTCACCGCTCAGCGTGAGACCATGCTGGAGAACGGGCAGGCGGACATGATCGTGGCTACCTATACTATGTCCGACGCCCGCAAGGAGCAGATCGATTTCGCCGGTCCATACCTCGTGGCGGGCCAGAGCCTCTTGGTTGCCGCGGATGACAATTCGATTAGCGGTCCGGACAACTTGGATGGAAAGAAGCTCTGCTCAGTTTCGGGAGCTGTCCCCGCCCAGCGCATTAAGGATGAGTACGCTTCCGATGTTCAGCTCTACGAAGCCTCAACCTATTCGGAATGCGTTGAGCTTCTAGGCAACGGCACCATCGATGCCGTGACCACCGATGACAGCATTCTTGCTGGGTATGCTGCCGTTCCCGAGTATGACGGCAAGTTCAAGCTGGTTGGAGAGGCCTTCTCGGAAGAGCCGTACGGCGTGGGATTCCCTAAGGGCTCCGATAAGTGCGAACCCGCAAATGAGGCGCTCACCGAAATGATTGACGATGGCTCGTGGGACCAGTTCCTCCAGGACAATCTTGGGGACGCCTACACGCCCGATGCTTCGCTTAATCCTCCCGAGGTGGGAGGCGCCTGTTCCTAACGGGCTGGGGCTAGCCCGGTTCTTGGTTGACGCGATCCGAGCCGGCCTGACTTTAACCTCACTGCAATAACGGTCTAGCAGATCGGGAATCTATGAGGTCTGCATGCTTTGCATACGCAAGACGATGGGAGCGGACGAGTGGGTGACTTCTTTTCGAGTTTCGGCACACTGTTTAGCGATTATGAGATCTTCTCTGCCTTCTGGGTAACGATCAAACTGACCTTCTTCTCGGGGATCTTCGCACTGATCCTCGGAATTGTGCTCGCGGTTTTGTGCGTTTGCCCGGTTCCTGTTTTCAGGAAGTTCGGCAGCGGTTACATCAACATCGTGCGCAACACCCCGCTCACTCTGCTGATGGTGTTCTGTTCTCTGGTCCTGTGGTCCTCCTTGGGTGTGGAGTTCTCTAACGACATTGCGAACAACTCCTTCTGGCTGGCCGTACTGGCGCTTTCCGCGTACACCTGCAGTTTCGTAGCCGAAGGGATTCGTTCCGGGTTCAACACGGTTCCGCCGGGTCAGGCGGAAGCCGCCCGGGCACTTGGCCTCACCTTTACGCAGACCTTGGGGACCATCGTGCTGCCGCAGGCGCTGCGAGGTTCGATTGCCCCGATCGGTAATGCCATGATTGCGATGACGAAGAACACCACGGTTGCCACCGCCGCGGGCGTGGTGCAGATGTCCACAGTAATGAACGAGATGCTGGAGAATCGCCCAGATCTCCTCATTCCGATCTTTCTCACGGTGGCATTCTTCTTTGTGATTCTTGTGCTTCCCCTCGGGATGATCACTACATACTTCTCACGAAAGATGGCGGTGGCGCGATGAGCCGAACAATCTCTGACTTCTTTGATGAACCGGGGCCGATCGCACGGCGCAGAACCAACATCATAACCGCCGTAGGGCTAGCCATCTTTATCGGTGTGATCGCCTGGATCGGCTACATGTTAGCTGACAAGGGGCAGTTCGCCGCCGAAAAGTGGACGCCCTTCCTTGAGACATCCACGTGGACAACATACTTCATTCCCGGAATCCTCGGCACGCTGAAGGCGGCCGCTCTAGCCATAGTCTTCTCTAATGCCCTTGGCTTGATCTTGGGAATCATGAGGCTTGCCCGAAACAGGCTAATCCGGATCGTTGGAGGAACTCTGGTGGAGTTCTTCCGGGCCGTGCCGGTATTAGTCCTTATGCTGTTCTTCTACTTCATGTTCGCGGCCGCGCTCGATAACCCCGCCGATGCGCCGTTCTGGGGTGTGGTGTGTGGATTAACCATGTACAACGGAGCAGTCATCGCGGAGCTTGTTGCTTCGGGCGTCAAGAGCCTTCCTTCTGGCCAGAGCGAAGCTGGGCTTGCCTTGGGGATGACCAGCGGGAGAACCCTTGTATCGATCCTGCTTCCGCAGGGACTAATCGCGATGATGCCATCGATGGTGGCCCAGCTTGTTGTTATCCTCAAGGACACGGCGCTTGGCTACACAATCACTTACTTTGAGCTGCTCAACAGGGCGAAGACGTTCGGTTCGGCATACCAGAACTACCTGCCCGCACTCTTCGTTGCCGCGGTGATGTTCATTATCGTGAACATCCTCCTTGGGCAACTGGCGCGAATCCTCTCGAGGAAGCTCGAATCAGCAACCGGATTAACCGCGCCTGAGCAACAGGGAGACCCCGAGGAGGACCTCGCGCTCAGCGAGATGAATGCTGATATTACCCCGCCGATGAAAGATCTATCCGCCGCAAAAGCTGCGCATTGAGGGCAACCACAACGGTGGAAAGCGACATGAGGATCGCGCCCACGCTCATCGGAAGGATGAAGCCAATGGGTGCTAGCACGCCAGCGGCCAGCGGCACGGCCAGCAAGTTGTAGCCGGCGGCCCACCAAAGGTTCTGCTGCATCTTGGAGTAGGTGGCGCGGGAAAGCTTGATCACGCTTAGGACGGACTCCGGGTTGGAGGACGCAAGGATCACGCCAGCCGAGCCAATCGCAACGTCAGTTCCAGCGCCAATCGCGAGTCCAACATCAGCGGTGGCGAGGCCCGGCGCATCGTTCACGCCGTCTCCCACCATCGCGACCTTATGACCCTCGTCCTTGAGCTCGCCGATCTTCGAGGCTTTATCTTCGGGTTTTACCCCAGCGAACACGCGGTCAATCCCGAGTTCGTCGGCCACGGCATTCGCAGCGGCCTCAGCATCACCGGTAATCATCACTACGTCTGTGCCCTGATCGTGCAGGGCCTGAACGGCGGCCTTGGATTCGGGGCGCACCTCATCTGCAAGCCGTAGGGCACCGGCAACTTCGCCATCAACCACAACGTGGAGCACGATAGCGCCCTCATTCTTCCAATTGCCCACGGCCTCCAGTTCGGTCAAATCCCGTGAATCGAGGAGGTTCGGCCCGCCAACCTCGATCTTCTGCCCATCAACCTTTGCGCTAACGCCAAGCGCCGGTTCTGAGGAGAAATCTTGGGCGTGTGGGACATCGATCTCCTTGTCGCGGGCGGCGGCGGTGATGGCGCGCGCGAGCGGATGCTCACTATCAGCTTCAGCCGCGGCGGCCAAGGAGAGGAGCTGATCCTCTGAATCAGCTGCGCTGTGATCCGCCAAGGCGGTACCGGTCACGCGCGGCTCTCCAACGGTGAGCGTACCGGTCTTATCAAACACAACCGTGTCCACGGTTCGCATGGATTCGAGTGCCAGCCGGTCCCGGATGAGGATACCGCTCTTGGCGGCGCGTTCCGTGGCAATCGAGACCACGAGGGGGATGGCCAAACCGAGTGCGTGTGGGCAAGCGATCACTAGCACAGTCACCGCGCGGGTCACGGCGTCTTCGGGTGCTCCCACGATCAACCAGACGATAGTTGTGATGGCCGCGGCGATCAGCGCGTACCAGAAGAGGAGGGCGGCCACGCGGTCCGCGATGCGTTGGGCGCGCGAGGACGAAGACTGAGCATCCGAGACGAGTTTTTGTATGCCTGCGAGCGTGGTTTCCTCTCCCGTCGCAGAGACTTCCACGCGCAGTCCCGAGTCCGTTGAGATCGTCCCGGCCACCACGCGATCGCCTTCGCTACGGGAGACGGGCCACGATTCGCCCGTAATCATCGATTCGTCCACGTGGGCGGAACCTTCTACAATCGTCCCGTCCGCTGGGATCGAGGATCCGGGACGAATAACGACGACGTCGCCCTCCTCCAAATCCTCCGGCGCCACATTCTCGGTGGAATCACCGCGCACTACCTCTGCTTCATCAGGCAGGAGGGCCGCAAGGGAATCGAGGGCCGAACTGGTTTGGGCCAGTGAGCGCATCTCGATCCAATGGCCAAGCAACATGATGACCACGAGGAGGGCTAGCTCCCACCAGAAATCGAGTTCGTGACCCAGCAGATGGAGGCTGGACCCCCACGAGGAAACGAATGCCACGGTGATTGCCAGAGCGATGAGAAGCATCATGCCGGGCTGGCGGTCCTTGATCTCCTGAAGGCCTCCGGAGAGGAAGGGCTTGCCGCCCCACACGAACATCACCGTTCCAAGGATCGGTGAAACCCAATCAACCCACGCGGCGTCCGGCAACGAGTAACCAATCAAGCTGGCAAACATTGCGTTGAACCCGATCACCGGGATCGCGAGAACCACCATGATCCAAAAGAGACGCTGGAACATGGCCACGTGGTCCATGTGTCCCGAGTGGTCGTGGCCCGATTGCTCGTGGCCAGAGTGTTCATCGCCGGGTTGCCCATTGTCCATGTTCATGGTGCTGTGTTCGTAGTCCTGATGCTCCTGTTGCATTGCGTTAACCTCAGTCTCTTCACCTTGGGAACACTGAGTACAACGCGTCTTTGCGGCCGAGTATTCCCGCCAGCACCTCGCATCATTTCCGTGAGCGCACCCATTTTCGTGAGTGCGGCGGATCGAACCCTTACTCTGAAGGCGGAACACGCACTCTCACGACCCGCGGCGGTGCTCCGTTTCGTGAGCGCCCCCTTTAAACCGTGAGCGCCCCGTTTCTGCCCCGGTTTACCCGTCACCCTCGATCGCGAAAGGCCCCTTGTAGTTTGAGGGCGATCTCAGATGTGAATACGAGTGATGAATCGTCTCGGCATGATACGCGTACGGCAAATGCACGATGAATTGAGGCGAGATGCCTGACTTCCCAAGGTTCTGAGATGGAAGAGTAAGAGCTAACCGGAACGTAGATACCGCGTCGGAGCTGGACCAAGCAATGCTCCTCGGGTTGTTTGCGCTGTGCTCTGCTAAGTCCTGCTGTGGTCAGAAGATCATAATGAGAGGTGTCCATGAAGTTTAGTAGGGCATGTAGCCCTAGCCATGACGTGGCGTAACTGGCATCCTGTGGAGAGTTTCTTCACGGAGCGGGCCTGTGGGAACCGTGAGGGGTGTGCTCAGGGGATGGTGTACCGAGGGCTTCGGTGTGACCACAAAAGTGCCCTCGCCAAGGCTAAAACTTGGCGAGGGCAATTCGTCGCTTAGGAGGATTACTCAGCAGGCTTGTCGGTTGGATCCGTTACGGTCGGCTCAGGTTTGCTGGCCGTCTTCTCGGGCTCGGCCGCAGCCTCATCGTTCAAGGCTCCCTCGGCCGCCTCTTCTGCAACTTCCTCGGCTACTTCCTCAGTAGCTACTTCGGGGGTCGGGGCGATATCGGGCTCGGGCGTATTCGCGCTTGCTGGAGTTGCGCTCTTTACGTCCTCCCAATAGGCCTCGGCCCAAGGATCCTCAACGGGCTGGCTGCGCTTCCACAGGTAGAAGACGCCGCCACCGAGGGCACCGAGTGCTGCGAAGATACCGAAGAACTTCTTGGCCCGCCCCTTCTTCTTGGGGCTCGTGGTGAGTGCCTTCGTGGTTGATTCCTGAACAGCTACTGCTTTGGTCTTAACGTCCCCATCGGACCGAGCGGCCTCGTTTGCAGCCTTTGCGGCGGCCTTGGCACGCGGTACGTAATCGTTGAGTACCTTGTCCTTGGCGTCGTTGGCCTTATCGAGTGCGTCTTCTACGTGAGGGGTGGCCCAGTCGATACCTTGCTTGGTCAGCTCGGTGGCGTGATCAGCGTACTCGGATGCCTTCTTCACGGCGTCTTCTACGTGAGGGGTGGCCCAGTCGATACCTTGCTTGGTCAGCTCGGTTGCCTGATCGGCATACTCGGATGCCTTCTTCGTTGCATCCTCAATGTGCGGGGCGGCCCATTCCGCTCCCTGAGCTGCGAGAGTCTGGGCCTGCTGTGCAATCTGCTTGGATGTGGCGTTGGCACTGTCCTTCAGAGTCTCTGCCACTGCGCGCACCTGATCAGGAGTCTGCGCGGCGATTTTCTTCTGGGCCTTCTTCTTTCGGCAGAACATCAAATCCTCCTTGGTCAACTCCTCACATCGCGATCTGGTTGATCGCTGGTAGGCCAAGTGAGGGGTCCTATGTCACTATCTTGCCTAGATATTGGTGCTCTGTCAGCATAACAGCCGAATTCACCGAATCTTTACGCGGTGAGCCAACTGAAAACAGCGTGTTGTGGAGCACGGAGAGTGGCCTGTGTGGATGGAATGCGGCACTGTGCCCACTCCTGTGCAAGGATGGACCCTATGGAAGCTACTTTGCATACTAACCACGGGGATATCAACGTGGAGCTATATCCGAATCAAGCGCCTCAGACCGTTGCGAACTTTACGGAACTAGCAACGGGAGAGCGCGAGTGGACAGATCCGGAAACGGGTCAAAAGACAACCGATCCGCTGTACAACGGCACGATCTTCCACCGCTGCATCTCCAACTTCATGATTCAGGGCGGCGATCCGCTGGGAACTGGTACTGGTGGTCCCGGCTACCAGTTCGATGATGAGATCCATCCCGAGCTCAACTTCAATGATCCTTACGTCCTGGCCATGGCAAACGCAGGCAAGCGTTTCGGCCGCGGCACCAACGGTTCCCAGTTCTTCATCACCGTTGCACCTACACCGTGGCTACAGGGCAAGCACACCATCTTCGGCAAGGTCACGGATGACAAGTCCAAGGCTGTTGTGGATGAGATCGGGCTGGCTCCTACGGGCCGTGCAGATCGCCCGGTAGAAGACGTAGTGATCGAGTCCATTTCGGTCAACGAATAAGCCAACTCTTATGAGTGATGTCAGCTCGTCAGGGTTCTGGGCGAAGTCACGCCGTTTCCTAGGGATCGAGAACGTGAACGCGCCCGTCACGTTATGCCTGATTGGCGTGTGCGTGGCTGTTGCGATAGCCGAATTCCTTAACCAGAGAATCGGCGCCGCACTCGTTTACGCCCCGGTTCTTGGCGAGGATCAGCCCTACCGAATCCTCGGTTCCGCTTTTCTTCATGCGGGCTTCTGGCATCTTGTCTTTAACATGTACGCCCTATGGCTGGTTGGGTCCGCGCTCGAGCCAGCCATAGGGCGTATACGGTTTCTTGGGATCTATCTACTTTCGGCGGTCGCCGGAAATATCGCTGTGCTCCTAACCGCCGATCCCTCCGGTCAAAGCTGGATCACGGCAACTGTAGGCGCCTCGGGCGCCGTCTTCGGAGTGTTTGGTGCCCTTTTCATCTTGGTGCGCCACTTCGGATCAAATGCCACGAGTCTCATCATCGTGATCGTGGCCAACCTGCTTTTGGGCTTCGTCCCCGGCATGAACATTTCCTGGCAGTCCCATGTAGGTGGCCTACTCATCGGCGGCATCTTGATGCGGCTGATGACGATGGGACGCGAGAGCCTCACGCCCACTCGCCGCCGAATCCGCGATGCCGTGGTATTTCTGGTTGTGGCCTCTGCGCTCGTTGGACTCTTCTTTTGGGGATACCGCTAGTCTCCTCAGGGCACCATTACCCACAATCACTCACAATCTGTGGGTAAAGTTTTCCACAATTGCCGTATGTCGGTGGATAACTCTGAATAGAGTAGCCAACCTCCGACCCCGATCTTTCCGCACGATCTCGAGGAAATCGTGTGAGAAGCCCATTCCGCTACTAATTACACGCCTGTCATTATCCACAGACATACCCACAACTGTGGAGGAATTGAGTTGTGTATAAGTTGTGGTTTTGCCGTGGAAAACTGCGATCAATGTGGCAAAATTGGATCTATCGCGCGGCTCAGCTACGCCGCATCTGTTGAACAGAAGGGCACGGGTAGTGGGAGCTGGTGCGGAGCACAGCGGAAAGAGATTCCAGTTGGATTGGCATACGGTTCGATTGTTCCTCTATCGCTGCTTCAAACGCCTTGGAGACATCATCGTTTCGGCGCTAGGAATCATCCTGCTGGGCATCCCCATGGTGATTGCCGCTGTGGCGATTAAGATTGAATCCCGCGGCCCCGTACTGGATCTGGCCGAAAGGATCGGTAAAGACGGCCGTCCTTTCGTATTGATGAGGTTCCAGACCGGCCACGAATTTTCCCAGTCAGACGAACCAGCACGTACAGCTAGTTTTCTCCGAAGGACTCATTTGGATGCGGCGCCCCAGTTGTTCAACGTCCTTATGGGGAGCATGAGCATCATCGGACCGAGCGCCGAATCCAGAGAGTTCTACCGGGCCTCGCGTCAGGAGATTCCGCAAATCCGTCAGCGCCTGCTCGTCAGGCCGGGAATGTCTGGATTGGAGAAGGCGGCTGGGGCCACGGAGCTGGCAAGGGGAACCGAAAGCCCAAATGTTGAGTACGTGAGAATGCAAAGCGGGCTCTTAGATCTGAAGATATTTGCTCTGACGCTCTTCGTGTTGTTTCACGATGATAATGGCAGTGCTTAGAACCAAATAGCGGTGGTTTCTTCGTAATAAGATCTGGCAATCTGCCCTATTGTGACGCGGCCAATACCGGTATGATGCGCCTTACGAACTTGGTCACGCTCCTCCGCTGCTCGGGTGCTGGCAGCGGAGATGATTGAACTCTTACCCTTGGGGCACTCCCTCAAGGATGAATCTTCTAGATATTTACTAAGACGTTTGGCATAACGAAATCGCTGATCCGAATCCGCGCTACTCGTTCAACGCTCTCAGTGAATATCATTTCTGGATCCTGGTTGATCTACCCGTTTCACGCACGGAGTAGGGGACAAAATGAAATACAAGTGGAGACGAGTGTGCTTGGATTCGGCAGTGTGGGTCCTAGCTCTTGTTCTAGCAGCCTTACTGCGTCACGATTTTGTAACGCAGGATGTTCAGTGGTTATGGCTCGGTTTAGACGGCGTCATCGCCATATTGCTTCAATTCATGACCGGAACGGCCGTGAATCTTTACCATGGCCGATACGCCAAGGGAACGTTCGAAGAGGTCAATGCGATCACTCGGGCGGTAGGGGCAACGGGCCTCGTCTTATGGATGACGTCCCTGCTTTTCAGCATCTGGGTACCCGTATCACGGTCGATTGCCTTGATTGCGATGTCTATTGCGCTATCCATCATCCTTGCAAGCCGGTACCTCGCGCGCGTTATTGACGAACGGCAAAGAAAGCCGAGCAGAAACACAACCCCTGTGTTGGTTGTTGGCGCGGGGTACGTTGGCACCTACCTAGTCAATTGGCTCTCAAATGATCCGGAATCCCCCTACACAGTGGTTGGGATCATCGATGATGATCCGGTTAAGCAGGGCAGAAGAATCCGGCGTGCCTTTGTGCTCGGCGATTCTCAGGCGATACCTGTGGTGGCGGAGAGGACGGGGGCACGGATCGTCGTCGTCGCCCTTAATAACCCCTCAACCACCTATCTACGGGAGCTTCAAAGGATCGCCGAATCCGCGAACCTGACGGTGAAGATCATGCCGAACATTGCGCGGCTCTTTACCAATCAACTCGAGCCGGGTGATCTACGAAACCTCTCCATAGAAGACCTTCTAGGGCGAACGCCGGTGGATACTGACGTTGCCGAGATAGCTGGATATCTCACTGGGAAGCGCGTGCTTGTGACCGGGGCGGGTGGATCGATTGGTTCGCAGCTGTGCGCGGAGATCAAGAAGTACGGTCCCAGTGAGCTCATCATGCTTGATCGGGATGAGACTCAGCTCCAGCAGGTGGAGATCAATATTGCGGGTAATGGGCTGCTCTCCACGCCAGAAGTGGTTCTTGCGGATATCCGTGATGGGGAGGCGCTCCGGCAAATCTTCGCCGAACGCCGCCCCGAGGTAGTGTTCCACGCCGCCGCACTCAAGCACCTTCCGATGCTCGAACAGTATCCAGATGAGGCTTGGAAAACTAACGTGCTGGGCACTCTCAACGTGCTGGTGGCCGCGCGTGCAGCGGCAGTGTCTACTTTCATCAACATCTCCACCGATAAGGCAGCTAATCCCACCAGTGTTTTGGGCCATTCCAAGAGGTATGCGGAACAGCTCACCGCCTGGATGGGAGGGGAAACCAGCCACCGATACATCTCTGTGCGATTCGGCAACGTGATCGGGAGCCGGGGCTCCATGCTTCCCACGTTCACACGGCTGATCGAGGAGGGCAAGCCGATAACGATCACCCACCCCGATATCACGAGGTTCTTCATGACCATTCCCGAGGCGTGTCAGCTCGTGCTCCAGGCCGGAGGAATTGGGAACTCTGGGGAAGTACTGATCCTTGATATGGGTGAACCTGTCAAGATCATGGATATCGCCCAGCGGATGATTGCGATGTCAGGTAAGGACATTGACATTGTCATCACGGGACTTCGCCAGGGGGAGAAGCTCCATGAAGAGCTTACGGGGATCGGCGAGGCCACGGCGCGGCCGCATCATCCAAAGATCTTCCACACCACGGTCCAAGGCATCGAGAGTACTTTGCTGGATAAATCCGCATGGGACACGATCCATTCCAAGCGAGATACTCTGGCGCCGGTAGCGGAGGCCGGCCCGTGAGGATCTACCTGTCCGCTCCGGATGTTGGTGAGCTCGAAGAGCGGTACGTGGTGCGGGCGATGCGGAGCGGATGGATTGCACCGCTCGGGCCGGACGTAGACGCCTTCGAGGAGGAGGTGGCTGCGCGAATCGGACGCGCCTACGCCGTGGCGCTGAGTTCAGGAACTGCCGCCCTCCATCTGGGCCTTCTCAGTTTACGAGCTCGCCCTGGAACGGTCGTGGTGACGTCAACGCTAACCTTTGCTGCAACGGTCAATGCCATCATGTACACGGGGGCTACTCCCTACCTCGTGGATTGCGATCCGAACACGGGCAACATGGATCCGGCGCTACTTCAGGAGGTATTGGCAGGGCTGGCTTCCAGAGGGGAAAACGTGGCCGCCATTGTCCCCGTGGATCTTCTGGGGAAAGCCGCCGATTGTGAGCGAATCGGGGAGATTGCTGAAGATTGGGGGATCCCGGTGCTTGTGGACGCCGCGGAATCCCTAGGAGCAGCCAGCCGGGGGCGTCCCGCCGGAAGCCGCGGGGATCTAGCAATCTTCTCCTTCAATGGCAACAAGATCATGACAACCTCGGGCGGCGGCATGCTGTTGACCGACGATCCCGAGATCGCGCAACACGTCCGCTACCTCGCAACGCAGGCCCGCCAGCCCGTGGCGCACTACGAACACGAGGACATCGGTTTTAACTACCGGATGAGCAACCTGCTGGCGGCGCTGGGCCGCGCGCAGTTGAGCAGGCTCGATGCCATGATCCAGAGGCGCCGGGAGATTAGGGCTTTGTATCGGGAGAGTTTTGCGGAAGTCCCTGGGGTCGCCTTTTTTGGGGGCGACGACGACGAAGAGGACAACTTCTGGCTCACCTCGATTCTGGTGGATCCGGCGGTGGCTGGATGGGGGGCTCGCGATCTCTTGGCGTGGCTGGAGAGGGCCGATATCGAGAGCCGGCCGCTGTGGAAGCCAATGCATGCCCAGCCTGTCTTCGCCGGTGTGCCAGCCACGCTCAATGGGAGTGCGGACTACCTGTTCCAGCACGGCCTCACACTTCCTAGCGGATCTGGGCTGACGGATGAACAGGTAGGTTTCATCACCTCCGCGATCGGGGAGTTCCTGGCGCTGCAGCCAGCGGGTGCGCTGCCATGAACGGGCCGCCGCGCGGGGTAGTGGCCATTCTGGTGACCTCGGAAGATACGGCGGTGGCCTTCCTTCCTGGATACATGGAGTTCTTGGCGCAGCGGGGTTGGCGGGTGATCGTTGGGGCAAACTCCCCAACCGGTCAGCTCTTCGAGATGGCCAGAGACGCTGGTGCCGAGGCTTTCCACATCGGATGGGAGCGGGATCCGGCTCCTCTCTCTGACTTGCGGGCGCTGTGGAAGCTGACCATCAGGCTGCGAAAGGCGCGGCCGGATGTGGTGGTCACGGCCACCCCAAAGGCTGGATTTGTGGGGACGCTGGCTGCGTTCATCGCGGGTGTGCGGCTCCGGGTGTATCAGCTCTGGGGCCTACGTATGGAAACCAGTACAGGGTTGTTGCGGAGCATTCTGGCGGTTCTCGAGTGGTTCTCCATACGGCTCTCCACTGAGTGCGTGGCCAATAGCACCAGCCTCGCGGCGCGAACGGAGGCGCTCGGATTGGCACGCAAGGGGAGTATTCAGGTGCTTGGGGAGGGCAGCTCTCACGGGGTTGATGTGGAGTATTTCCGTTCGGCCGAAGCCGGGAACCGTGTGCCTCCGCTTGACCCAGCCACGCGTGCGTTCCTGACGGAGAATCCGGCAGAGCTCACGGTTGTTTTTGTGGGGCGTCTGCACCCAGACAAGGGTATAGACACACTTTTGGCCGCGTTGGCTGCGTGCGCACGAAGGGGTACCGGCTCTCCGGCGGTCCGGGCGGTCATAGTGGGAGGCGATGAAGGCTTTGCACCCGGCCAATACGCCAATGATCTCCCGCCCGGGTTGATCCACCTGACCGGGAATGTTCGCGATGTTCGGCCGTACGTGCTCTCGGCGGACGTACTCTGCCTCCCTTCACTGCGCGAGGGCTTCCCCAACGTGGTACTGGAGGCGGCCGCGATGGGCGTTCCGTCAGTGGTATCGGATGCCACGGGATGCATCGATTCGGTGAAAGATGGCATCACGGGCAGGCAATTTCCTACAGGAGATGCCGAGGCGTTGGCCGCCATTTTCTGTGCTCTGGCCGCCAGCCCCTTAGAGATCTCCCGGATGGGGCAGGCAGCTCGCGCGTGGGCTGTGGAGAGCTTTCCTCAGGAGCGCATCTGGGATCTTCAGGCCAGCTTCTTGGAGGGGCTCCTGAATCGGAAGCGGCCGTGATGATCTCGTATATGCAAGGTCTGGACACGTTCAACGGCTTCGTGGGCACGGTCCTCATCTTGCTGTGCGGGTTGGGCTGCGCCCTGGCCTTCGCCCCCAAGCGCACAGGCGTACACGCTGCGATCTGGGGCGCGCTGGCCGCGGACCTCCTTGTTCTCCTCATGTTGGTCGCGGTTTTTCGATACCTCTCCGATGATTCGGAAACATGGCATATTCTGGCAACTCAGGCATCGGATTTCCTTACTGGCCGGACCGAGTATTCGGTGACCTACGTGGATGGCAAGCTTGGTTATCTGTGGATCGTGGGCGGAATCTACGCTGTCACGGGGTCAACCCCCATGGCCCCGATCATGCTGGGGATTGTCTGTCACCTACTGCTTGTCACGGTGATCGCACGCATCACGGCGCTCCTCGCGCCGTCACAGCCGCCGCAGGCCATCCGTCGCAGCGCCTACCTAGCCGCGTTCTTGCCCTGCATCGTCTGGTGGACCCCACACATACTGCGTGAATCTCTCACGTTTATGCTTGTAGCAACCGCCCTTTACGGGGCTATGCGGATTGTTAGTGGGAGGGGTCAGCGTGCTGCCACCCTAGCCTTCACATGCGCCGCCTTGGCTACCCTCATTTGGATTCGAGGCTCGCTCGGCTACATGGTGACGATTGGGGTGGTGCTTGGAGTGTTGTACGTGCGTGCTGGGCGCAGCCGGTATCACACGGCAATCCGATCGGCTCTTATAGGCACGGGAATCGCTGCCTTTCCCTTCGTCTTCCAAGTTCTGTCCGAATCGTTGGGTCTCACGGAGGATGGCATTGCGATCGTAACGTCCGAGCTCTCGGATATCGCCGTTAGTGGTTTCCCGGGCTTAGTGAATGAAACGAATCTTCTGCGGATCCTGAGCGTCACTATTCCGCGCGTGCTAGCGGGCCCTTTCCCATGGGAGCTTGCTCCCAACGGTGTGATGGCGCTGGCGTTCATGGAGCTCGTGTGCTGGCTGGCCATTGGGCTTGGGGCCATTAGGGCCCGCAAGGCATTTCTGCCCAATCAGCTGCTTGCGGATCGGCGCTACCTGATTGGCCTTATCATCGTAGTGTTCGCCGTGGTGATAGTGGCGCTGGCTATCACCGCGGGTAACTACGGGATCTTAGCGAGGTTTCGGCCGATCGCTACCGTGGTAATTATCCCTCTGGCGGGAATTGGGTTCTCATTTACTCGCTCACCGAGCCGTAGTAGGTCCCAGTCCCTATCTTGGGTATCCGGTTCATGATGATGCCAAGAACATGGCCGTTAATCCGCGCGATAGATCCGAGTGCCTCGGTCAGATCGCCCTTCCTCGTCCGCCCCGCGGATACCACCACCAGCGCCCCAGCGGTGAGCCGCGAGAGGATCGCCGGATCAGTGACCGAAAGGGCTGGCGGTGCGTCGATAATCACGTAATCATAAGCGGCGAAAACCTCGGTGAGGAGCTGTTTCATAGCCTCGGAGCTCAGCAGCTCGCTCGGATTGGGAGGGATGCGCCCGGCTGGCAACAGATACACGTCCCGTGGGCCCCACTGTTGAATGACCTCTTCCTGAGTAACGCTCCCGATGAGCAGATCGGAAAGCCCCACGCCGCCCTCGATACCGAAGAGCTGCGCCACGTTGGGCTTGCGTAGATCTCCGTCGATGAGGAGGGTACGGGCGCCGGCGTCCGCCATGACGATGGCCAGATTGGCAGCGATCGTGCTCTTGCCATCGCCGCTAGTTGCCGAGGTAATGACCACCCGATTCAGCGAACCATCCACCATCATGTACCGCAGATTCGTGCGGAGGGCCCGGTACGGTTCAGAAAGCGGACTCATGGGATCGGTGAACGCAACGAGCGGATCGCTCGAGGACTCGGGGTTTCGGCCGATACGCCCAATCACGGGCAGATCGGTGAGCGTTGTGACGTCCTCCGGTGTGCGCACTTTTGTGTCTAGGATATTGCGGAACAGGGCGATGGTGATCCCAAGAGCAAGCCCGCCCACGAGCCCTAGAACCAGATTGAGCCACACTCGAGGGGTTATCGGCGCGTCCGGGACATCTGCGGGTTGAACGATATCAATCTGAACCCGCGCGGGCGATTCTGAGGACACGCCCTCCAACTGGTCCGTGATCACTTCGGCCAGCACCGCGCTAGTGGTATCCGAGATGAGTGCGGCTTGCTGCGGATCAGGGTCCGTAGCCCGGATGTTGATCAAAACGGTACCCTGCGGCGAATCTGCGCTGATGCGCTTGGCAAGCTCCCGCCGGCTTTCGGTGAGATCAAGCTCCTCACGCACGGTGTCCAGCACAATCGCGCTATCGGCTATCTCCATATAGGAGGCCACCGCCTGCTGAGCGTACGCCGAACCCTGCGTCAGTTCCCCAGCCGACGAATCACCGGAGCGGACCGAGACGAAGAGCTGGGTGGTTGCCTCATATTGCGGCGTTCTGGTGAACGTCCACGCTGCCGCCCCTCCAAGTAGGAGAAGCGTCGAGACGATGATGATGAGCCAGTTCTTTCGCAGCACGTTGAAGTAATCACGTAGGACCATGATGAGCCTCCTGAATTGCTTTGGGGGACGACGGCGGTGGGCTAGTTACGGTTCCGGTTGAGGATGACCGAGTCATAAGCGAGGGCGTGCCACTTGGGCCGAGCGGTGGCGACGCGATCTAGGCGTTTGCCAGAAACATCGGCGAGCAGTGCCTCGATGAAGTTCGCGCCGCATTCGTGGGAGTGAGCATAGGACCAGCTGAACCGAGGGTTGATTTCGAGCAGTGAATAGCCGGTGGGGGTGGCGTACAAGTCCACATCAACAACTCCTCGGAAGGCAGCTTTCGAGAATAGGTCTTCAATGAAGTTCGTCAGCTCCGGATCGTCGAAGATGAGAGCTTTATCCGTTGTACCTTCCCGCATCCGTAGCTTCAGCTTTGGGTTGATACCGCGAACTAAGCCAGAGTGGAGGTCAAGATAGACGTCCACATCGAACGGTTCGCCGTCCATGAATTCTTGAACGAGCATCCGTTGAGAGCTGGCGAATATATTGTCTAGATCGCGGCTATCGCGTGCGATGCCTATATCAACGCTTCCGGCGCTCCTTACCGGTTTGGAGAAGAGTGGGAACCGGGCTTCACCGCTGGCAAGATCGCGATCCAGAACGTCCCGATCAATCCAAGTGCGTGGTGTTGGGATGTTATGAGCTAGGCAAAACTCGTACATCTTCCACTTGTCTGCCGCCAGATCTATAGATGGCGCTGGCGAGATCATGAGAGTGGTTCCGAAGCTGGCAAATTCTTCGCGATACTCAGCTAGTGGATCGAGATCCAGATCTAGCGTAGGAATGCACAGATCAACGCTCTCGCGCTTGCAGATATCACGTACTGCCGGAGCATATTCGGGCGTGGTTGAACGTGGAACGATGTAGAAGCTGTCTGCCACATACAGGGCGGGTGCGAGTTCGCTACAATCGGCGGCGATGATGGTCTCCACACCGGCCTGCCGCAGATACTCAATGATCTTAACGCGCTTGCCCGCACTGAGAATTAGCACTTTCATTGTTGCTCCCATACGTTTCCGGCAAGGTAGCGTTCGGTGGTGCCGCGTTCGCGAACCTGGCGAAGGTCGCCGCTGATTTCGCGGACGTAGACGGGTGGCAGGTAGTAAATGAACTGCGAATCAAACGTTCCTGTGTAATGCCCGCGCCCGCGGAAGATCACGGTATCCCCCTCGCGTAGTTCGGGGTGTTCATCTAGCTCGGCTAAGCGATCTAGATCGATGCATGTGGATCCGCAAATGGTCTGGTGCTTGACGGTTCGGTCCGAGTCACTCACGATCGTGAGGGTGTGCTTGGCGCCAAACCACATGGGATCCACGTGGTTCCGGGAGCCGTCGATCACCACAAACCGTGTGTGACGTGCGGACTTAGCATCGATCACTGTGGTGAAGTAATCTTGGGCGGCCGCAACGAAGGCGGTGCCCGGTTCGATGACCAGCCGGGTGTGTCGCGGATCCACCGTGGGAGTGAGTACCTGCCGAATCCCTTCGAGATACTCATCGGGGCTGGGATAGCGGGGATCCTCCCCTCCGAAGAACCCTCCTCCAAGATCGATGTAGTCAAGATCGAGGCCGTGGCGTCGAATAACGTCAACAGCTTTGCGTGCGGCCGATCGGTACACGTTGAGGCTCCGAGTCACGCTCGTTGCATGGAAATGGAGCCCCGTTACTCTTACTCCGCCGCGCCGTAGCTGGAACAAAGCACCGTCGAAATCGCCGCTGATATGGGAAAACCCGAACCGCAGCTCGGCGGGGCCGCTGGTTGATTCCCCCGGAACCTCCGTATCTAGATCCCAGTTCACTCGCAGGCCCACGGCGGGCTGAGAATCGGGAAGCTCAGCGGCCTCCTCAATTGCCCAACGGATTTCACGCTGTGAATCAATGTTCACAATGGAACCGGCGCGGAGCGCCTCGACGAAGCCCTCCCGCGACTTCACGGGTCCATTGAAGATGATCCGCTCTGGATCATGGCCAACCCGGGTAGCGAGGCTGAATTCGTCGTCGGACACAACTTCTGCACATACGCCGTGACGTGCCATCCAAGCAACCACCCATGGAAGCGAGTTGGTTTTGACGGAGTAGCCGATAATGCTGCCGGGCCATACGCGTTCCATTGCGTGCTGGAACGCGGCCACACGCACCGAGAGTTGGTCTTCATCAATCACGAACGCGGGTGTAATCATGCTGCCTCCGGCCCCAAGGCATCCGCTGGCGGAATCGACACGATATCCTCGTAGGTCATCATGATCCAACCGGCCTCGTAGGTTCCGATATCGGCTCGGTTCGAAGCACCCGAGACGTTGTTCAGAAGAAGCTTCGGGAAGTTCAGGCCACATTCATGTGCGTGGGGATACACGCCGCCGAATCGTGGATTAACCTCTAGAACTGCGAATCCTCTCTCCGTACGGAACAGGTCAATATCGATGGCACCCCGGAATCCGGCTACCTCGCAGAATGTGATGACGAATTGCTCCAGATCTTTATCCAGCACGGAGATAGCCTTGTCCGCGGTCCCTTCGCGCATCCGAAGCTTTTCTTTCGCGAAGAGGGACACAACTTCGCCGCTGACCATATCCACGTATACGTCAACATCCAGCGGCTCGCCTGATTGAAACTCTTGGATGAGGATTCCGGGGTAGCGCTCGGCCACGTTGTGCAGCTCGCTCAGCGATTCGATCTGGAAATTGTCTTTGCTCGCGGAGCCTGTGCGGGGCTTTGCGTAGAGGGGAAAGCTTAGATCGCCCGAGGCTAGGGCGGCGCGCACGGGCTCCGGGTCAATCCAGCTACGAACAGTGGGGATCGCGTGCTGCACACAGAATTTATGCATCTGCCACTTGTCAAAGGCTCGCGCCACGGCCTCCGGCGGGGAGATCATGACTTTGGTGCCAATTTCCTCGAATCGATGCTGGTTCGCCGCGAGTAGGGGCAGTTCGGGGTCAATGAGCGAGAAGCATACGGCAACCTGTTCACGCTGGCAGATATCAAGGATGGTCTCCATATAACCCGGAGCGTCAACGCGCGGGACCACGTAGTAGCGATCCGCAACGTAGAGTGCGGGTGCCAGATCGCTGCAATCGGTTGTGATCACAAGGCTATCTCCGGCCACATCTTTCATGTACTCCACGAGCTTGCACCTTGTGCCGGCGCTCAGAATCAACACGTTCATGTTGCCGTCCAATCGTCTTTTGCCAGATACTGCGGGAGGGACCAAGGTTCTCGTGCCACGAGGATCCGGCCGTCCTCACGCCTTACGTAAGTTGCCGGGAAAAGGTTGATGAATAGAGGGGTGAAGCACATCGTGTAGGAACCGACCGCCTCATATATGATCCGATCTCCTTCAGAAAGGTATGGCGCGGCATCGAGCGCCATGAGCCGATCATTATCCAGACAGGTGAAGCCGCAGATGATCTGGTGTTCCGCAGATGGTGGGCCGGCGGATTCGATCCGGAATCTGTAAGACGTTTTCCGAAAGAAGGGATCGATGTTGGTGCGAGAGCCGTCTGTGACAACGATCCGCCCGCCCGGGACCCGCTTCGTATCAAGCACGCTCGTGTGGAACTCCAAGGCAACGGCAACAAGAGCCGAACCCGGTTCGATGATGAGGCGAGTTCGGCTGGGATCTACGGGGCTGTTGGGGTCGGTCAGTTCTTCGCGGATGGCGCGCAGGTACTGGTGCGGAGTGGGGAAGCGCGGATCAGCCCCACCGAAGAAGCCGCCGCCGATGTCAATGTAGTCGAGCATCAGGCTGCGCTCGAGAAGGATGCGCCGGACTGTCCGAGCGGCCGATTTGTACACGGAGATTTCTCGTTTGAGGCTTGTCACGTGGAGGTGGAGTCCGGCGATACGAACTCCCGCGCCGCTCAGAGTATCGATCACGTTCCATAGATCGGTCTCCACGTGGAAACCAAAGCGAAGGCCGTCCGCCCCGCTGGCGGTGGCTCCGGGACAATCGCCGTCCACGTCCCAGTTCACGCGCACGCCCACTGCCACGTCGTGGGCTGGATGAGCCCGGGCATATTCGGCAACCCACCTGACTTCACGGTGCGAATCGAGGTTGACGAGCGCGCCAGCGGACAGAGCTTCTAGCATGACCTCCCGTGACTTTGCGGGGCCGTTGAAGATGATGCGTTCGGGGCGGTGGCCAAGGGCTAAGGCGAGCTCGTATTCGTGATCGGATACCACCTCTGCCCAAACGCTCTGGCGTGCCATCCACGAGACGATCCAAGGCAAGGCGTTGGTCTTGACCGAGTAACTGACAATGCCGGTTGGCCAGTACGTTGCCATTGCTTCCTGGAAGGAATCGACTTGAGCGGCCAACGCCGATTCATCAACCAAGAAGGACGGGGTGGGCAGGGAGTTAGTCATTGTTCCTCCCGCACTGGTGGCCGATCTGGCGTTCGTATACGTGCTGCTGCTTGACGGGTGAAAGCGAAAACTCCAAAGAAGCGGGTCCAACTGAGCAGTGCGGCAGTAACCATCCCAGCATTGAGCGGATCGAATGCTGCGGAAAGCAGGAGCACCCCGCCTGTTGAGGCGATCGCTATGGCAACAACCCAGATCAGAGCCTCAACTCGGAACCGGTTGTATACGGCCAGCACGGCGCTGAATAGGTAGGACGGCGCGATCGGGATGATGGCGATTCCCAGAAGAATGAGGGCCGTGTGGGGAAGCGAAAACTCCGGGCCGTAGACGAACCGAAGAATGGGATTGCCGAGGTATACGATCACCGGAATGAGGGCCAAAACTAGGGCGAGCAGCACGATGGAGATTTTCACGGCACGCTGGTATGTGTGCCATGCCCCCTGAGAGAAGAACTGGGTTCGGAAGGACGTGATGAGGATGGTATGGGCCACCGAGCCAACAAGGTTGGCTGCGGTAATAAGGTAAGCGGCACCGGTAAACACGCCTACAACGGCGTTATCGGCCCAACGGCCAAGAAGAAGGATGGGCAGGTAGGCGGCCACACCAGCGATTCCTTGGGAAATCGTGACCGGGAGGGAAGCCTTGAGAATTGTGGCGGCGCCGCCCAGCGGGCCTCCCGGAGGTTCAGTAACATCCTGATCCACCGGCCCCGCGGTTTTCCAGTAGACACCGAGGAACGTCAGATAAACCAAGGCAGACGCGCCCACCGCGGCGGAAAGAGAGCCGCCGGCTAGCACCGCCGCCGCGACGGCTCCTGCAGTCAGTAGGTTCGTCGCGATCCCAAGAGTCCCCAGCCACGCGAGCCGCTCCTGCCGCTGGATGGCAGCCCCGTAAATATCGATCACTAGATCGATCGTGCGAACCGTAACCATCGCCAGAATGAGGGAAACAGTGAACTTGTCTTCCAGAAGTGCCGCGCCCAGAAATACCGCACCGCCGGCCGCCAAACCAATGAATCGTAGGTTGAGGTAGGTGCGTAGTGGCCACACCCGGTGGTGAGTCAGGTAGATCGTGCGCAGGCCGAGCGAGGCCACAATGAAGACGGGGGTGAGCAGTGAGAGCAGCGAGGAGTATTCGCCCGCGGCGGCCGGGCCGCCTTGCCGCGCAAAGATCCACACCATGAACCACTGCGTGATCGCCCATGAAAAGGTGCTGATGGTAATCAGCACCCCGCCCGCTTTCCTATTCGCCGCGTGCATGTGCGGAACCGGCGTTATTGGTGGCCCCATCAGTGGACGGGGCAAACGATGCGGCAGTGGCGAAGCCTTTTTGGTTCACATGCCTGCGGCTGAGAACCACACCAACGGTGCGCAGAAGGATCTTTGTATCGAGAAGTAGGGAGCGGTTCTGGACGTACTCAACGTCCATTTCGAACCGCTCCTCCCAGCCTAGCGAGTTCCGTCCGTTCACCTGAGCCAGTCCGGTGATCCCGGGGCGTACCTCGTGGCGGCGAAGCTGCCGCGCGCTGTAAAAGGGTAGGTATTCGGGCAGAAGTGGCCGGGGCCCCACTAACGCCATGTCACCAATGAGCACGTTCCACAGCGATGGCAGTTCATCCAAACTCGTGGCCCGAAGCTGTGAACCCGTCCGGGATACCCGCTCTTCATCGGGTTGGTCAGGCGAGGTGGCTGGCTTCATCGTTCGGTACTTGAGGATCGTGAAAGGAGCATTGTCCTTGCCGATACGCTCTTGCCGAAATAGGACGGGGCTTCCGAGACTGGCCTTGACGTACAGGCCAATGAGCGCGATCAAGGGTGACAGCACGACGAGGGCACCGCCCGCCGCCAACACGTCTCTAAACCGCGCGATTGCCGTATAAAATCCGGTGTGCGTAGGGGTTGAACGTTGCGTGAAAAGCCGGTATCTAGTTGTGCGCATCGATCAGACCTCTCTCCTAAAATCCAATCGGTGAGCTTAGTGTAACTTGAGTCACTCGAATTGGCGAGAGGTGATTTTGTGGTGACCGTCCGCCGAAAAGCTAGCTAGAACCCGTCCGGATTATTGGATTGCCAGGCCCAGCTATCGCGGCAGGCATCTTCCACCGTCAGCGAGGCGCTCCACCCCAGCTCTTCGCGCGCCAGATCGGCGCTGGCGTAGCAGGAGGCAACGTCCCCGGGGCGTCGCGCCACGATCTCATAGGGGAGATCGCGGCCAACGGCAGCGCTGAACGCCTTGATGATCTCTAGCACGGAGACTCCCCGGCCGGTCCCGATGTTGTAGGCCTTGTACACATCCGGATGATCAAGATGGCGAAGGGCCGCAACGTGCGCCCGCGCCAGATCCGTAATGTGGATGTAATCGCGCACGCCGGTGCCATCCGCCGTGGGGTAGTCATCGCCGAAAACCATGACGCGATCGCGCTTGCCCACTGCAACTTGGCTTACGTAGGGCAAAAGATTATTGGGGATTCCGCGGGGATTTTCCCCGATCAGCCCGGAATCATGGGCGCCCACGGGGTTGAAGTAACGCAGGGAGGTGATGTTCCATCCCTCTTGGGTATTGGTCAGATCCTCGAGGATCTGTTCGATCATCACCTTGGTCCATCCATACGGATTGGTGGATCGGCGCGGCATCGATTCGGTGAGCGGGAGTTGCTCGGGAACACCGTATACGGTGGCGGAGGAGCTGAAGACCAGCCCCAATACCCTGTGGGCGTACATCCGGTCCAGCAGGGTGAGGGTTGAATCGATATTGGTTCGGTAATAGGAGAGCGGTTGGGACACAGATTCGCCCACGGACTTCAGGCCCGCGAAGTGAATCACGGCCCCGATGTTGTGCTCCTCGAAGATCTGGTCAAGTAGCGCGCTGTCCCTCACATCGCCCTCGTAAAAGGGAATGTCCCCTCCGTAGCTGGGTACGGAAGATCCCAGAATCTTCCTCACGCGCTCCATGGCGTGCGGCGAGCTGTTGGAGTAGTTATCAATCACTACTGGCGTGAAACCGGCCGCGGCCAGTTCAATTACCGTATGGCTACCGATGTACCCGGCGCCGCCAGTCACTAAGACGTCCATAGCTCAATCCCAGACCGAAGCTCAGCGCCAACCCATAGTCATAAGGAAACCGACCAGCATGATGCCGAACCCAATGAAGAGGTTGCCGTTGCCCAGACCCGGAACCGGTAGATCGCCGCTAAACAGGTAGGCAAGAACTACCACGATAAGACCGATGATCATGAGGGTTACCATGAGGGGCGCCCACCAGCGTGGAGAGTGCTTATCCGAAGGGCTCTGCTTCTTCGGCCGTGCGGCCGCTGCCTGCTTCTGTTCTTCGATGCCACGCTTGGTTCCCTTGGCAGCCTTATTCTTATCGTCCTCGGCCATGTTGATCCTTCCTCAGATGAACTGACTTAAGCCTATCTATTCCGCGGCAATCTGGCGATTCGTAGACAAAAGCGTGGCGAACTGGGCACGGTTCTGTCTGGCCGGTTCGGGGCTGGCGCCATTCAGGCTAGAATCGTCTAGATTAGCGAAGGGGGCTCAATGGCCGGCAGGCACTCCATACCAACGGATCCGATTGACGATTCGTTCTTTGAATCGATGCCTGAAGAGGCGGAGGAAAACGTCGTCGTTAAAAATCCTCCCGTCTACCGGAAGAAGCCTTCCATCTTCTCGCGCATTATCGGCTTCATCGGGGAACTTCTTATCACGGCCGGGCTGCTCCTCGGCCTTTTCGTGGTGTGGCAGCTGTGGTGGACAGATATTGGAGCCAACCGCGCTCAAGCCGAAACGATTCAGGAGCAGACTCAGGATTGGGAACAGTCCCAGAAGATCGGGGAGCCGCGCTACGACGATCCTCCGGCCTTCGAGCACACAGACGTGGAGGGAGCCTTCCTTGGTGTCATGAGGATTCCTCGGTTCGGTAAGGATTACGCGTACTCAATCGAAGAGGGAACTGGTTTGGCAACAGTGCTAGACACCGGCGCCTTCGGTCACTACCCGGACACGGCCTTCCCGGGGGAGATTGGCAACTTTGCCACGGCGGCTCATCGGCAAACATACGGCGCCCCGATGCGTGACGTTGGGAACCTTCAGGAGGGTGATTCCATCATCGTCCAGACCAAGGATGCCTACCTCGTGTACAAGATGACCGATTCCTACATCGTGAGCCCGAGCGAATCCGATGTTGTGCTGCCGGTTCCTCGCCAACCCGGGGAGGAACCAACTGAACGGATCCTTACGATCACTACGTGCCATCCACCCTTTGTGTCGAATCAGCGCTGGATTGTCCACGCGACGTTCGATCACTGGGTTGATCCAAGTGATGGTATACCTGAAGAGCTCGCGGATTAGGGGGAAGAAATGTACGGATTGATTTGGCGGGCTTTGCCAGGGCCCAAGTGGCTCAAGTTCATCGAGGCGTTGATCCTCATTCTGGTCATCGTTGGCGTGCTCTTCGAAGTGGTTTTCCCCTGGGTGGCTGCCAACATTCCAGCCTTCGATAATACGGTGGGATAATGGCACGCATTCTGGTTATTGATAACTATGACAGCTTCGTTTACACGATTGTTGATTACCTTCGCCTTCTTGGGGCGGACACGTTGGTTGTGAGGAACGACGACGACGTACCCTCACCCTCCTCCTTCAACGGCGTGCTGGTCTCCCCAGGCCCAGGGGCTCCGGCGGAGGCCGGATGCTCGATGAGCATTATTGGGGAGTGTGCGAAGGAGGGCGTGCCAATGCTGGGCGTGTGCTTGGGCCATCAGGCGCTCGCGGAGTATTACGGCGCCACAGTGGGGCATTCGCCCGAGCTCATGCATGGGAAGACGTCCGTGATCACCCATACCGGGGATCACGTCTTTGAAGGCATCGAGAGTCCGCTGGTTGTGACCCGGTACCACTCACTGGCCGCTGATCCCGCAACGATTCCCGATTCGCTGAGGGTCACTGCCCAGACCGAATCTGGCGTGATCATGGGCTTGGAGCACGTGTCTCTGCCGCTGTGGGGCGTACAGTTCCATCCGGAGGCCGTCCTGACGAAGTCCGGCCACCGAATGTTTGCTAACTGGCTGGCGCTATGTGGCGATGAAAATGCCGTGGAGACAGCTCGCGGCAAGGCCCCGCTGGTGCGGAGCTAGCCTTCATCGTCCCCATTCTCCCCGTCATCGCTGGACGGGGACTCGCTGGGCTCTTCGGTTGGTGTTGGTCCCGGGTTCTCGTTCTCAGGTTCTCGCGCCACATAGATCGTCACTTTAGAACCAACCTCTGCACGACTCCCTGCATCGGGGTTCATGCCGAGCACGGTGTCAGGAGTTTGGTCAGAATCCTGATAGTTAGGGTTTGCCACGAATCCAGCATCTTCGAGTGTGGCTTTGGCTTTTGCGAGGTCGAATCCTGTTACATTAGGGATCTCGTTCATTCCCGACGCAACCTCAATGTTTACAGCGGTTCCTTCCTCAACGGAGGAGCCGGCTTGAGGATCAGATGAAACAACGGTGTCCTTTTCCGAAGTACTATCAACGGTTTCGCTGGAGCCGATTCGCAGCCCTTGATCGGCTAGGAGGCTAGAGGCCTCGGAAGTTGTCTTACCAACGATGTCTGGTACCTGCACCGAATCGGGCCCGGAAGAGAGGATTACTTCAACCTCGCTGCCTCGTTCAACCGATGTTCCGGGCGTTGGCGTAGAGCTGATGAAGTAACCCTGCTCCACATTGTCGTCTGGCTGGGGGATACCAGCCTTATAGACCAGGCCAGCATCCTCCAGAGCGCTCTGGATGCCGTTGCGGTCCAGCCCGTCGAGGGACGGCACGTCAACCATCTGCACGGCCGTGGCGGTTGGAGTGGGGGTCGGCTCGTCGTCGCCGCCGCTGGTTGTAATGGCATACACGATGCCAGCGATGGCGAGGATCAGGATGATCACTCCGGCCCAGATCATAATCTTGTTGCGCTTCTTGGACTTTTCGTCCACTGCTGGCTGGACACCCGTGTCCTCCGGGTCTTGCTCGCTCAGGGCCGTCATGGTTCCCGTGGTGGGATTGCCTTCAACGGCGGTGGCCACTTGGGTTGGTGCAACCACTGGGACCGGGCGCATGTTCCACGAGGTCACAGAAGGTGCATCAACGCCCTCACCGCGCGCTGCGGACAGCACGTCCTCGCGGAATTCCGCCGCGCTCTGGTAGCGATTGTCGCGGCCCTTGGCCAGCGATTTCATGACAACACGATCGATCGAATCCGGAATGTCCGGGGCGATGAGCGAAGCCGGACGCGGGGTTTCGGATACGTGCTGGTAGGCCACAGATACGGCGGAATCTCCGGTGAAGGGGGGCTTGCCGGTCAGTAGCTCATAGAAGAGGCATCCTGCTGAATACAGGTCAGAACGGGCGTCCACAACCTCGCCGCGCGCCTGCTCAGGGGACAGGTACTGTGCGGTTCCCACAACGGAGTTCGTTTGGGTCATGGTTGCGGCGGAATCGGCGATGGCACGCGCGATACCGAAGTCCATGACCTTGACCTTGCCGTCAGGGGTGAGCATGACGTTCCCAGGCTTGATATCCCGGTGGATGATTCCCTCGTGGTGCGAGTACTCGAGGGCGCTGAGAACACCAACGATGATCTGCACGGCCTCAGAGATCGGAACAGGATCGCCGTCGGTCAGCAACGAGGCCACCGTGCGGCCTTTAACGTATTCCATGACGATGTAGGGCAGGGGGATCTCCTTGCCCATCGTGCTCACGATCTGCTCCTCGCCCGTGTCATAAACGGACACGATGGAGGGGTGATTGAGTGCGGCAGCCGATTGTGCCTCGCGCCTAAAGCGTGCAAGGAACATTGGGTCCTGTGCCAGATCAGTGCGCAGAATCTTGATGGCTACCGTACGAGAGAGCCGGGTGTCATATCCCAGATGTACCTGAGCCATTCCGCCACGGCCAATGAGGTCACCGACCTCGTATCGATGGCCTAAAACGCGGGGGGTATCACTCACGTCGCGTCACCTTTCATCCTAAGTATGCTCATCCTACTGCCCGAGCTTTGCCTGAATAATCTCGCGTGCCACAGGAGCGGCGGAAGTGCCACCGTCACCCGGATCGTTCTCTAGAAGAACTACTACGGCAATTTGTGGATCGTCTGCGGGAGCAAACGCCGCGAACCATGCGTGTGGCAGCACTCCGGAGGCAATCTCCGCGGTGCCCGTCTTTCCTGCAACCTCGACGCCGTCAATGGCCGCCCGGTGGCCGGTACCCGATTTTACATCCTCGACCATCATCTCCTGCATGTAGGCCGCGGTCTGCTCGCTCATCGTATCGCCGTACTTGTTTGGTTTCGTGGTAGAAACCTCTTCAAGATCGGCCGTTAGCGTCCGGTTTACAAGGTATGGGGTCATGAGCTCGCCATCGTTTGCGATAGCCGAGGTGATCATCGCCATCTGCATCGGAGTAACCCGGATATCCTGCTGGCCAAACGAATCCATGGCCAGCTCGGCATCGTTCGCAGGCTCCGGGAACCGGGAGGCAGTCACGAGAAGTGGCGTCTCAAAATTCTCCCCGAACCCAAACTTGTTCGCCTGATCGATCATATTGTCCGCACCCACATCAACGCCGCCAATTGCGTAGGCGGTGTTACAGGACTGAATGAACGTTTGGCGCAGCGTCGCTTCACCGGAACCATCACCACAGGCGATCTGTCCAGGATTGTAGATCTCATGACTGGTACCCGGCGGGCTCCAGCTGGTCGGAGCCTCCACGAGGGTATCCGGAGTCATATCCGGATCATTCTCGAGCATGGCCACCGCGGTGAGCATCTTGAACGTGGATCCTGGGGCGTACTGATCGCCGCGGGACGTGCGGTCCACAAGGGGCTTATCCTCGTCCTCGTTCAGTGACGTCCACGCCTCTTGGGCCGCGGCCGAATCCTGAGTGGCGATCGAGTTGGCATCGTAGGTGGGAAGGGAAACCTGAGCGAGGATCTTGCCTGTGCTGGGTTCGATGGCCACAACGGCGCCCTTGCGCCCGGCCATTGCGCTGATGGCCGCTTCTTGCACCGTATTGTCCAGAGTGAGCTCAACGGCTCCACCTTGAGGCTGCCGGCCCGTCACGAGTTCCTGCAGGCGTTGGCCAGCCAACGAGGAATCGGATCCGCCCAGAACCCCGTTCTGGGCCTTCTCGATACCGGTCATGGAGTTGAACGTGGTGGAGAAGTATCCAGTGACGTTCGAATAGGCGCCATCGCTGCGATAGGTGCGCTGGAACTTATAAGGCGTATCTACGGGCTCGGAGGTGGCGATCGATTCGCCGCTCACGATGATAGGTCCACGATCCGTTCCGAACTCCCGGTAGAGGGTCCGCACGTTTCGCGAATCTGCGTTCAGACTTGAGGATTGGAAGTATTGGATAGAGGTTGCGGAGGCCATGAGCGCGACGAACATGACCAGCATGAGTATTGAGAGCCGACGGACGGGACGGTTCACTTGATCCTCACCACCTCTGTGAGCTGGGAATCAGACTCGGTTTCCTCGGGCTCAACGGGGCCCTCTTCGTCAGGTGATGCCTCATCGATACCTTCCAGCATCTCCTTCGGAGGAAGGGGATCGGTGTTTGCGGGCCGGCGGGAGGCGTCAGACATCCGCAAGAGCAACCCGATCACAATCCAGTTCGTGAGTAGCGCCGAACCGCCATGAGCGAGGAATGGCATTGCTAGGCCGGTCAATGGGATGAGACGAGTTACTCCGCCAACAACGATGAAGCACTGCAGAGCAATCGTGAACGAAAGGCCGGTTGCCAGAAGCTTGCCGAAGCCGTCGCGTAGGTGAACTGCCGTCCGGATCCCGCGCATCACGATGATGAGGTAAACGGCTAGCAGGGCCAATAGGCCCGTCAGCCCGATCTCTTCGCCGAAAGACGCGATGATGAAATCGGAGTTCGCCGCGAAGGACTTGGAGGGGTAGCCCTCGCCGAAGCCGGTCCCGAATAGGCCCCCCGAGGCCATTCCGAAGAGACCCTGAACCAACTGGTAGGAGCCATACTGGGCATCGTAAACGTCGGGGTCCAATGCGCGGAGCCACACGACGAAGCGGGCCTGAATATGAGGAACCATTTGGACGATCGCGAAGATGCCGCCAGCAGCAAGCACCCCGCCAATCACCAACCAGGAAATTCGCTCCGTCGCCACATAGAGAAGGGCTACAAACATTCCGAAGAAAAGGAGGGCAGTCCCGAAATCCTTCTGGAAGGCCAGTACGCCCATGGACAGGCCCCATGCGAGCAGAATCGGGAGGAAGTGCCGCAGCTTCGGAAAACGCATACCCAGAATCTTGGGCCCAGCAAGGGAGAGGTTATCGCGTTCTTGAGCCAGATATGCGGCAAAGAAAACGGCGAAGAAGATCTTGGCTAGCTCGGCGGGCTGGAAGGAGAAGCCCGCTATGCTGATCCAGATGCGAGCGCCGTACACGGCACGCCCTAGTCCCGGTACAAGTGGCAAAAGGAGCAGAAGGATTCCTGCGACGAGCGAAACCCACATGTAGTTGCGTAGGATCCGGTGGTTTCGCAGCACCAGCACCGTGACCATCATGAGCACGATACTGACGGCCGTGAGCTGAAGCTGGCTCTTGACGGCGTTGGTTTCATCTGCCACATCGATCCGATAAATCATGGCAAGGCCGAGTCCGTTGAGCAGCAGAGCGGACGGGAAGAGAATCGGGTCTGCGTAGGGAGCGGTCCACCGAATCGCCAGATGCGCCACGAGAACAACAGCCGCCGAGATACCGGCGATCATAGGGAATCGATCGGGCAGCCCCGTTCCACCTGTACCGATATGGACAAGGAAGTAGGCAAGCAACCCCGTGGCCAGTGCCAGCACCAGCAAGAGGAGTTCAGGGAGGCGGCCCTTACGAGCAGGGGCCGAGGTCACTACACTCATTCCCCTCCTTTGTCAGAGCTTGCGGAGGGCTCTGGGGTTGGTTCGGGCCTCTCTGGGAGCAGCTCCAAGTTAGCCACGACGGCCTGCGCACCCTCTAGGCTGGACCGAGTAATTGCCGTGTTGAGGCGATCCTGAGCCACCGGCTGGAGTTCAGATAGCTCGATATCCGTTGTCTCGTAGACGTGGGAGAGGTGAAGCGGTCCGATCGTTTGTGGAATGCCTTGATAGATCGCAACCTGGCCGCCGGCCGTATACACGTAGTACTGCGTTTGACTCCATCGATAGCCCAAGAAAACGCCACCGCACACGAGGATCAGAATGCCAAGTAACGCAGAGAGCTTTGCAACGATCCGGCGCGGTGGCTTTTCCGGTTCATCGTCCTCATCAGGGCCATCTGTGTTCGAGGCGGTTGGGGCTGCCAGCGCGGCCGCCGCTGCGGCCGCGGAGCCACCTCCGCGTGTTGGGCGGGACCTATTGAGCGCCGCCGCCCCCACGATGATGGGCTGCTGACTCAGGGGGATTTCCCCAGAATCCATATCGCTGACTACATCGGCCAACACCGCGGTGACGTTGTCAGGGGCGCCGGCCGCTAGCGCGAGTTCAATAAGGTGCTCGCCGCATTCGTTGAGATCGTGGTATTCGGTCAGTGTGCGGGCAATCGTTTCCTTTGACACCACGCCAAAGAGGCCGTCCGAGCACAGAAGCCACCGGTCTCCGGGAACGGCCTCTCGCACGGATTCGTCAAGCTCCACCTCATTCGGCGTATCGCCCAGAGCGCGCATGATGACATTGCGCTTCGGGTGGTTTTCCGCCTGCTCCGAGGTAATCTGCCCGTGGTCCACAAGGTATTGAACCAAGGTGTGATCGTGCGTGACTTGGGTAAGTCTCTCATCGCGCAAGAGGTAGGCGCGGGAATCGCCAATGTGGACCATCGCAAGCTTGTTGCCTGAGCGCAGGATGGCGATGCACGTGGTACCGAGGCCAGCTAGCTCAGGATCTTCTTCAGATCGATCCATGAGGTCATCATGTGAATCCTCAATGGCGCGGCGTAAAACTGGAAGGAGGTCATCTGCGGCATAGACGTCGTCGTCGATCGAAGCCAAATGGCCCACCGTAACACTGGAGGCGATGTCTCCAGCCGCGGCGCCACCCATCCCGTCTGCCAAAACTAGGAGGTTCGGCGAAGCATAGCCGCTGTCCTGATTGGAGGAGCGGATCAATCCGATGTCCGAAAAGGCTGCAAAATGCAGCTGTGCACTCATGAACGAAGCTCCATGGTTGTCTTGCCCACGACAACCGGCACCCCGGGCTGAAGCTGCTGTGGGGTGGAAATGCGCTGGCCGGATACATATGTACCGTTGGTGGAATTGAGGTCCTCAACCCACCACTGGCCGCCATCCTGATAGATGCGTGCGTGGCGTGAGGAACTATACGAGTCATCCAGAACGAGGGCGCTATCGGCAGCTCGCCCGATCACCAGTGGAGCCCCAGAGAGCGGAATCGTTGTTCCGGCTAGCGGGCCGGCCGTGACTGCCAAGGCTAGGGAACGGCGCGGTGCTGGTGTTGCGGGCCGAGCGGGAGAAGCGGGTTGGGGGTGAGGGGCCGGAGCCGATCTGCGCGAAGGCTTGCGCTCACGAATCGTGGTTCCGTACACGTCTTTGCGCAGTGTCAGAACCAGCGCCATGACGAAAGCCCAGAGAAGGAGGAGGAAGCCCAGCCTCAGGAGAGTGACCGCGAGGGTGCTCATGCGTTCTCCGGGGAGTTCCAGAACATAATGTGTGTGCGGCCAATCGTTAGGGTATTTCCGTCAACCAGCGTTGCGGCACTGATCCGGTGGCCTTCTACAAAGGATCCGTTGGTGGAACCAAGATCTGTTGCGATGACGCCCTGCGGGGTAACGCGTAGCTCTAGATGGTGCCTAGAGGCGCCCGTATCATCCACCGTGATGTCGCAATCTGAGCCCCGGCCAATCACCGTGACTGGACCCGTCAAGAGGTAGCGGTTGATTCCTATTTCGATAATCGGGTGTTCGGCCGATGCTGCGTTTGAAGTTGCTGGTGCAACCGCGCCGCGCCTCGTTGAAGCTTCCACTTTGACCGTACCTGCCTTCAGCTCTTGGTCCTCTTTGAACCTCATGCGGATGGGACCGAGGAATGCGTAATCCTGCTCTGTTGCGTAATCCGTCACAGTTTGGGTGAATTCCTCGATCAGGGCGGCCTCGCCCCATTCTGTCACGCTCTTGCGGTCCGATGGGCTCAATGAAATCGTGAAGTAATTAGGGCTGACCGTGCGCTCGCGGCTCATTGCCGCCGCGTGTTCGTCCAGCGCCTTCTTGAGTGCCGATGCGATCTCAATCGGCTTGAGTTCGGAACGAAACCGCGAGAAAGCCCCGGCAACAACGTTGCCCACGCCCTTCTCCAGCTTATCGAACGCGCCCATGACACCTCTTTCATCTCCAGCCCACGCTACCTCGTGCGTGGATGTGGACACACTGGTCCTATTGCCCACCTGTTTACCTTACGATGTCCGGCCCACTTGTGGCATCCCAACGTGGCAAGTTACCCATCGAGTGTGTTCGCGCATGGCTTGCGGCTAGGTCCGGCCGCGGTTAATATCATGTGGTCAACGTGACATCGGAGTTAGGTTAGCGGACCCTATTCTAGGTACTTGGTCACAGGCGCAAATGGCCGAAGCGCTGTATGTAAACTTGACTCATTCAAAAGTAGTTTGAGTTTCAGTATGGGACTTAGTTGTAATTTGAATTAGTCTTTTTGCGCAGGCTTGAAGAAGCAAGCTGAGGGTCCGAAACCTTGGCGGGATTGCGGCTCTGAGTTCTACGAAAACCGGCGCTTCAACGCCTTCTATAACATCATCGAGCTCCTGATTTGTGGGAGCTCCCTCATACAAAGTGGAGAATAAATGCAAAAGACCGTTTACGGTGTGCTCGCACGAGTATTCTCAGTTGTACTCATTATCGTGGGTATCGCTGCGATCTTTGGTGGCAACTTCGCACATGGCTATGTTACCGATCAGCTCAAGCAGGAAAACCTGACCATGCCTAGCGAAGACGGCGTTAACGCCCTCGAGGATCAGGCATCACAGGACAAGCTGCGCCCCTACATCGATGAGCCGATGACCACCGGGCCGCAGGCCGAGGCCTTCGCCAACAACTACATCTGGGAGCACATGATGGCTTCCTCGGACGGCAAGGGCTATCAGGAAGTCTCCGGCGAGTACAACGCCATGGCCGCCGAACTCTCGGACGAGGAGAAGGCCACCAACGAGGAGTTCCAGGCACTTGATTCCCTCCGCGATTCCCTTTTCATGGGTGACACCCTTCGCGGCATGCTGCTGAACGCCTACGGCTGGTGGCTGCTCGGCACCATCGCTATGTACGTGGGAATCGGCGCAATCGTTGTGGGCGTTATTCTGGGCGGTGTGGGCTTCGGTCCTCTCCGCGCGAAGAAGACTGAGGCTGCGGCCGCCGCTGCCTCTACTTCCAAGGAGTAGGCAATTACCTAGCATGAAGGGCCCGCCACCTCGCTTTCGGGGCTGGCGGGCCCTTCTTGCTGCCTCCAGTTTTGGTGACAGTGCCACGTAGATCTTGGGAGTGACCTCTAAACTAGGTATTTAAGGTCACCCTGAAAGCGGAAACGGGGCTCTCACCACCCATCCTGAGTCCAGAGCCGGGCCGCCGCCCGTTTAGAGACGGGGTGCACACCGATCCGGCTTTGAAATCGGCGCACCGCCCAGCTAAGCTCTTACTGCACTAATCGTTATGCGATGAACGCACTTGCTCAAGTGGCGGAATAGGCAGACGCGCACGGTTCAGGTCCGTGTGCCCGAAAGGGCGTGGGGGTTCAACTCCCCCCTTGAGCACCAAATTTCTCGGCCCGAGCTCGGCCTACTCCAACACAGACTCCTTGAGTGTCGGATCAATGACGGCCCTGCCAACGATCGCTCCGGCCTCCAGGCGCCTGTAGGCCTCCGGCGCATCATCAAGCGCGTACTTTTCAGTATGAATGTTGATGATTCCCTTACGGGCCAGATCCACGACGTCGTAAAGGTCCGCGCGCGTGCCCCAGTATGGGGAGAACACTTGACACTCGTAGGGAAGTAACCCAAATCCAACCTTGGCTACGCCGCCGCCGATGCCCACTAGGTTCCAATCTCCGCGCACGCGTGTCATCTGTGCCCCAAGGTCCGCGGTGGCCTGAATTCCCACGAAGTCAAAGACAACTTCGGCCCCAAGGCCCTCTGTCAGGTCCTTGACGCTCTTGACCGCGTCCTGATCGGACTTGAATACGTAATCGGCCCCGACTTTGCGGGCCAGTTCAAGGTTCTTCTCCGAGACGTCCAACGCGATGACCGTGGAGGGAGTGAGGTGCTTGAGGAGCTGGATGGCAACGTGGCCGAGCCCGCCAACGCCAAACACCACGGCGGTGGAGTGTGCCTTGAGCTTGGGTAGCGAGTGCATGACGGCGTGGTAGGGCGTCAGGCCCGCGTCCGTAAGCGGCGCCGCCGTGATCGGGTCCAAGTCCCCGATGGGCACGAGGTACCGTGCACGGTCCACGAGCATATATTCGGCAAGGCCACCAGCCCGGCCGAGCCCCGGTGGGAAGATCCCGAACTTGCCTGCGTTATAACAATAGTTTTCGTATCCTTGCGCGCACTGGCGGCAACGGCCGCATCCCCACGGCCCGTAAACCAGAACTTTCTCACCCATGGTTATCAACTCGCGTGAGCCAGCGCTCGCATCGATGATGGTGCCCACGCATTCGTGCCCGAGGGTGAGGGGTAGCTCCCCGCGGTACTGCTCCTTGGTCCACGACATCACGGCGATGTCCGAATGACACAACCCTGCGGCCGTCATCTTGAGGAGAACTTGTCCTGGCCCCGGAGTGGGATCGTCGATCTCCACAACTTCCGGCCGGCCACCAATTTCGCGATACTGTACTGCCTTCATCAGAAACTTCCTTGTTCGATGTTGATGGTCCTTCCACCATATCCCGCAAGGAAGGGAATTGTAAGTGGAACGACGACGACGTATGCCTCGCGATCTAGCGGTAATGCCCCAGTCGCATCCACTCATCGCCGCGTACACGCCATAGCATCGTGCCGCCGCGCATTGCCATGAAGAGGATCGCATAGGCGGCCCATAGGAGTAGCAATCCGGGCTGTCCGCTCCCCCAGGTCATGATTGCTAGGGCTGCCGGAGTGAAGGCGGCGAGCGAGAGAAGCATGTACTTGGCGAGTTTGCCGGTATCTCCGGCACCGATGAGCACTCCATCAAGCATGTAGGCCACGGAGGCGATGGGCAGTGCGAGGGATGTGATCCACAGGGAGTGGGTAGCTAGGTTTTGGACGGCCGGGTCGGGGCTCATGAATTTGGGAAGGAGCCAGCTCAGTGAGGCAAGTGCCACTCCCAGTACGGACCCGTACGCTACGCCTCTGTTGAGGCATCGCCCTAGCACGGCCTTCACGCGGTTCTTGTCAGATGATCCAAGGCCTTGCCCCACGAGGATCTGTGCCGAGGTTGCCAGTGCGTCGAGGCCGTACGAGGCGAAGTTCCACATGGTCATTGTGACCTGATTAGAGGCGAGTGCCTCCGTTCCCAGCCCGGTGGCCGCGGCAATCTGAAGCAGGATGGCTGCGCGTAGGCATACCGTCCGGATGATGAGGGGACCGGCATCCCGCAGTGAGCGGAGCACGCCTGCGCCCGAAGGTAACACGGCTGTGCCGGCCTCCCTCCCGGATCTGATCACGATCGAGGCTAGCCAGATACCCATGCCCGTCTGCGCCAGAGCAGTTCCAAGGCCCGCGCCGAAGATGCCTAATCCGGCCGGGTAGATCAGGACGTAGTTCAGAGGAATGTTGGCTAGCGCCCCAACTGTGGCAGCGTACAGGGGAGTCTTGGTATCTCCCACTCCTCGGAGCGTTCCGGTTGCTGCGAGAACGAGCAGCATGCCGGGAAGGCCGAATGCGGACGATCGCAGGTAGCGCGCCGCCTCTTCTAGGACGTCGGCCTCGGGCCCGAAGATGCCAAGTATTGGCCGTGCCCAGATGCTGAGGATAACCATGAGGAGGACTCCGAGACCAACGGCCAGCCACATGCCGTCGATACCCTGCCGGTAGGCTTCCTTTGGCTTTCCGGCGCCGAAGAGTCGCGCGGTTGCACCGGTTGTTGCATAAGCCAGAAAGATGCATAGTCCGACCAACGTGGTGAGGACTGTGGAGGCAAGAGAGAGCCCAGCGAGCGGGACGGTGCCAAGATGGCCAACCATGACGGAGTCCACGGCCACTAAAAGCGGTTCGGCTAAGAGAGAGCCTAGCGACGGTAGTGCTAGACGGCGGATTTCTCGGTCAATGTGGCGGTGATCTGACACCCAATTAGCCTAGTCCGTTTACACCTCCGAGTCCCGGATACTTCAATCACAGGTTGAGGACTCAGGTTATTGATTGAATGAGTTTTTCCACTGAAAGATGCGGGTAGTTAATCCCCAACTGTGGATAAGTCTGGGGACGGAAATCCGCCAAAAAGGCAAAAGTTATCCCCAGTTGTGAACAATGTGGCGCAAAAATGTGGATAAAGTGGCTGGTTTACACACAGATTCACCGAAGTTACCCACAAACTTCACGGCGTGTATCCACAAAACGGCTGTTCGAACAATTTGCCTTTGAGTTCCGCATTGGTATCATGACTAGCTATTTTTCCCGGAGAAATATGTGGTGGAGCTAGCCGTTAGGATGGGTACGGCAAAGAGTAGGAGAGTGTCTATGGCATCGGTTAGCGAAGGCGCAATGGCGGGATCGTCGTTTGAGCGCACGCCCCCTCAGAACATTGACGCGGAGATGTCTGTTCTTGGCGGGATGATGCTCTCTAAGGACGCCATCGCGGACGTCATCGAGATCATCTTGGCTTCGGACTACTACCGTCCGGCCCACACGACCATTCATAACGTGATCGTTGATCTGTTTGGCCGGGGTGAACCGGCAGATGCCGTGACGGTGGGTGCTGAGCTCAAGCGTATCGGCGAGCTAGACCGCATCGGTGGCCTTCCCTACCTGCACACGTTGGTCTCCGCCGTGCCCACAGCTGCCAACGCGGGCTACTACGCCCAGATTGTCCGCGAGCAGGCACAGCTCCGTGGCCTAGTTGAAGCCGGTACGCGCATCGTCCAGCTCGGTTACACCACGGACGGCGCGGACGCCGAGAGCCTGGTCAATATGGCCCAGTCCGAGGTGTATGCGGTCAGCGAGAAGCGCGAGAAGAACGATTACGCCACCCTCGAGGAGATTATCCCGGGGCTCTACGATGAACTTGAGGCTAACGAGAATCAAGGTGATGGGCTTCAGGGAATACCCACGGGCTTCGACGAACTCGACGCCAAGTTGAACGGCTTACGTCCAGGTCAAATGGTTATCGTTGCCGCGCGCCCCGGTGCCGGAAAATCTACGCTTGCGATGGACTTCTGCCGCTCAGCATCCATCCGCCACGGCATGCCCTCCGCATACTTCTCCCTAGAGATGAGCAAAAACGAGCTCTCGATGCGCCTGTTGGCCGCGGAATCACGCGTGTTCCTTGACCGCATGATTAAGGGAGACATGGACACCGAGGATTGGCAGCGAATCGCCGTTACCCTAGACCGCATATCGAAGGCCACGTTCCTCGTGGACGATTCCCCAAACCTCACGATGGGGGAGATCCGCGCAAAGAGCCGCCGCATGAAGCAGCAGTACGATATCCAACTTATCGTGATCGACTACCTGCAGCTCCTCACCTCCGGTGCACGCTCCGTGGAATCGCGCCAGCAGGAGGTATCTGAGTTTTCTAGGTCCATCAAGCTGCTGGCAAAGGAGCTTGAGGTGCCAATCGTGGCGGTTGCCCAGCTTAATCGTGACCCGGAGCGCCGCAACGATAAGAAGCCCATGGTCTCCGATCTTCGTGAATCGGGTTCGCTGGAACAGGACGCGGACGTGGTTCTACTGATCCACCGCGACGATATGTACAACCAAGATTCTGAGCGTGCCGGGCTTGCCGAGGTTATCGTTGGCAAGCAGCGATCGGGCCCCACCGGCAGTGTCGAGCTCGCGTTCCAAGGCCACTTCTCAAAGTTCGCGCAGGTGGCCAACTAGCGGGAGCAAGCAACGCTTACTCCCGCTCAGCTTGGCTTGAAAAACTACTTCGCGCTAATGACCGAACCTGCCGGCTTCTCTGGCGTGTAGGCTCCCTGCCACACCGTATCGAACGGGGTGTGCGCGCTCACGCGTGCACGGATGCCCTCGGTCACCATGTCCTTGGCAACGCGCACGGCGTCGTGGATATCGGCGCCTTTCGCAAGCTCGGCAGTGATGGCCGCAGCCAACGTGCAGCCGGCGCCAGAGACGCGGTGCTGGCCGATCTTAGGGGCGGAGTATGCAGTGGCCGATTCGCCGTCCCACAACACGTCAACGGCTTCTTCACCCGGGAAGTCGATGCCGCCCTTGACCAGAACGTACTTGGGGCCGAGCTTCGAGATACGCTCGCCGGCCTCCGCCAGGTCTTGAACGGTCTCTAACTTCTCCATGCCCGAAAGTGTGCACGCCTCGAAGTAGTTCGGGGTGGCAACTGTGGCTAGTGGCAGGATTTGCTCGCGAAGTGCGTTGTCCGTATCTAGGGCCGCGCCGGGCTCTTGGCCTTTGCAGATAAGTACAGGATCAAGAACAACGTTTGTCCACTCTTGAGAGCGGAGCCCCTTGGCAACGGCCGTGATCGTATCCGGGTGGCCGAGCATACCGATCTTGACGGTATCCACGTCCTGAGCGGTCAGCGCTGCCTCCATCTGATCCGAGATCACCTGGGGATCAACGGGGACAAAGCGGTGATTCCAGTTGTCGTTTGGGTCAAAGGACACGATGCACGTAAGCGTTCCCATGCCGTATACCCCGAGCTGCTGGAAGGTCTTCAAATCCACCTGAAAACCCGCACCGCCCGTGGCTTCCGAGCCGGCTACTGTATACGCGAAGTTGACCATTTTTCTCCTTGATAGGTCCATAGGACGCGCGCCGAATCGCGGCTCGCCCACTATGATGCTAGGCGGCTCACTGCAATGGTGTACAGGGCGCCCACTCTCTGACTAGTTGTTCTTCTCCGCGGGATCAGCGTTCTGACGCTCGCCGGTTTCGAGGCCGTCGATGCGTGCAAGCTCCTCCTCGCTCAGCTCCAGCTCGGTAGCCGCAAGGTTTTCCTTCATACGCTCGGTATGGCGAGACTTCGGGATGACGATACGGCCTTGAGCCATGTGCCACGCCAGAATGACCTGTGCGGGGCTGGCATCGCGGGCGCTCGCGATCTCCTGAACAACAGGGTTGGACAGATCGGCTCCGTGACCGATGGGGGAGTAAGCCTCCACGGCCATGCCGGCCTCCCTGCTTGCCTTCTCGTAATCGCGCTGTTGGAGAGTGGGATGGGCCTCGAACTGGTTGACCATGGGGGCGATAGCCGCGGAATCTAGAAGAGTGCTAATGGCGCTGGGCATGAAGTTCGAGATACCGATGGCCTTGGCGCGTCCGGAGGTGTAGATCTCCTCGAACGCCTTCCACGTTTCGGTGAAGAGGCCGCGGGCTGGCAGTGGCCAGTGGATGAGGTACAGATCCACGTAATCTAGGCCCAGACGCTCCATCGAGGCGTCGAATGCCGTGAGGGCCTGATTGTAGCCCTGATCGGGATTGGCTAGTTTGGTGGTGACGAACAGTTCGTCGCGTGAGATTGCAGTGGCACGAATCGCCGCGCCGAATCCCTCTTCGTTACCGTAGGCGGCGGCGCCATCGAAGTGACGGTAGCCAATTTCGAGGGCGTCCTCAACGTTCTTCTGGACTTCGTCTTCTGGGACCTGCCAGAGGCCCAGCCCGATGTTCGGGATCTTCGTTCCGTTGGACAGTGTAGTAATTGTGCTCATGTGTCTAGTCTGCCGCGAAAGGGCCACAAGTCCTAGTGTCCTCGCCCAGCGCGAAGCGGAGTAGCCTTGAATATATGGACACTGCAACGTATCGCATTGACGGGCACACGATGTACGAGCACTGGCTCAGTGTCCCGCTCGATTATTTCAGTGTGATCTCGCTTCTCTCACCTGAGCAAACATCGCGGATGATTCCGGATCGTATCAACGTGTTTGCCAGAGAGTACGTGCGCGACGGCCATGAGGCTGATCCGCGCCTTGTCTTCTTTCAGGGAGGTCCGGGCTCTGCTGGCCCACGCATGGCCCCGATTGGCTCGTGGTTAGATGCGGCGCTTGAGCACTTCCGGGTGGTCCTCATCGATGAGCGCGGCACTGGCAACTCGCATCCGGTGGACGCTCAAGCGCTCGCCGAGGTGCGTGCGCCCGAGGCCCAGGCGGCCTATCTCTCCTGTTTCCGCCAAGATTCGATCGTGCGCGATGCAGAAGCCCTGCGCCACGAGCTTCAGGGCGATGAACCGTGGGCGGCGCTCGGCCAAAGCTTCGGCGGTTTCACGGTCACTTGCTACTTGTCCCAAGCCCCCGAGGGCCTGAGCGAGGCCTACATTACGGCGGGCCTCCCCTCCCTCACGGAGCATGCCGATGAAGTGTACCGGCTGACGTATCGGGAGATGGCTAAGCGGAACAAGCAGTTCTTCGGCCGTTACCCGGGTGATGAAGACACCGCGTGGTACGTGGCCTCGCACCTCGCGGACGTGGAAGAGTTCCTGCCCACGGGCGAACGGCTCACTCCGGCCCGATTCCGGGAGATTGGCATCGTACTCGGTTATTCCTACGGGCTGGAGCAGTTGCACTTCATGCTGGAGGACCCGGTGTGGAGCGTGGGAGGCCAGCGCCGCCTCCGCCCGCAGTTCCTCTCGCGAGTGGGTCAGCTAGTCTCCTTCGCGGACAACCCGCTCTACGGCCTGATCCACGAATCCATCTACGCCCAGCGCTCGACTGGTCCAACGGCATGGAGTGCCCAGCGCGTCCGTTCCGAGTTCCCCGAGTTTACACTGCCCGCCCCCAGTGCGGGCGCCTCCGGAGAAGTGGATCTCCGCAAGCAAGGGATGGGTTTCCGCTTCACAGGAGAGCACGTCTATCCGTGGCAAACAGAGCAGGATCCCGCGCTTTCGCCCCTAAAAGAGGCCGCGGAGATCCTAGCTTTCGAGCAGCGTTGGCCCGAACTCTATTCCTCCGCCGCGCTCGCGGAGAACACGGTTCCGGCCGCCGCGTGGATGTATATCGACGATGTTTTCGTCCCCTACTCGCTATCCCACACCACCGCCGAACAAATCCGTGGCCTCAAGCCGCTCATTTCTAACGCCTATCACCACGACGGGCTACGAACGGGAGGGCCAGCGATGATTGAGCAGCTGATTAAGGCAGTACGCGCCTAGCGCTTGATAACGCTCAAGATGAGAGCCAGAGCATCGACGCGGGCCGGATTGAGGCGATAGCTGGACCGCCCAGCATTCTCTACCCACTCGAAATCGAGCAGCGTGCGCAGGTGGTGATACACCTGCCCGGTGGTGCCCATCCCGAGCCTGTCCACAAGGTCTTTAACGGACACGGGTTCGTTGGCAGTGAGCTGGCAGATCTGCAGGCGGATGGGGTGGCCGAGCGCAGAAATGTCATTCGCGGCAAGCTGGAAGGACATACCGGAGAAGTTAAGGGCGGGAATTGGCGTGGCATCCTGCCCGGTGACGTAGTTGTGGAGTGCTTGACCAGCCTCAACCGCCCGCTGTGACAGCTCAGCGAGCTTAGGGTCGGAATTGGCTAGGTTGGGCTCTGATTGCGGTGTTGATGTGTTGGTATTCACAGGACCCCCTTGTGTTTGTGCATAGCGTACCGCTCCGCGGGGGTTTCGTCTGCTGTTTTTCGTAAACTTCTTGCTACAGATCGATGCCTTCAAGTAGCCACTCGCGGGCCGCCGGATCGTCCTCCGCACGCAAACGCGCGACAGTTCCGTTACCGGGGTGATACCCCTGCATGCCGTCGTAGAAGGCGCGGAGTCTGTCCATGTCCGCCTCAACATCGCCGGTGAGCCAGATATGGCCGCGCCAGCCGTACGTCTTATTCCTACGGTCGATGAAGCCCAGCTGTACGGGCAGTCCCGTTTCCAGTGCGATTCGGTAGAAGCCGGACTTCCAGTAGTCCTTCTTGGAGCGCGTTCCCTCGGGCGCGATGATCAGCGTGAACGTATCCTGCGTTTCGGCGGCGTGAACCATCGATCCCACGAGTCCCGTGTGCTCTCGCCTATTGGTCGCAATTCCACCAATGGCCACAAACAACCGTCCAAGAACCGGCACCTTGAGGAAGTTGTCCTTCATGAGGAACTTGAACGGCCGCCCAACCTTCCAGAACGCCATTGCCATGAGGAATCCATCCCAGTTAGAGGTATGGGGCGCCCCAATCACCACGGCCTTCTGCGGTATCTCTTCATGTACGAAAGTCCACCTAGAGAACCGCATGTAAGTGCTCGCAATAGCGTGAGTAATCTTCATGGAAATCAACTGTAAACCAGAAACGGAGGTGAGGGGGTAACAACCCGTCGTCGTCGCCTTAAAGTATCTACAACAAGAACGAGAAGGCGGGGGAGTTGGGCTCCAACTTTTCGATGTTGAGTGGCGAATCGGCCATGCGGTCCAGTAGGCCGGCCAGGTGCGAGCGGTCGTCGATCTCGATGCCCACCAGTGCGGGGCCGGTTTCGCGGTTGTTCTTCTTGGTGTACTCGAACAGCACGATGTCATCGCCTTCACCCAGCACGCGATCCAGGAAGTGGCGCAGTGCCCCCGGTTCCTGCGGGAAGGTGACTAGGAAGTAGTGGCGCAGCCCTTCGTAAACGAGCGAGCGCTCAACGATATCGTCGTAGCGGGAGACGTCGTTGTTTCCGCCGGACACGATGCAAGCGATCGGGCCCTCGGGTAGGTCCGGGAGGAAACGGGCCACGGCCGCGCTTGCGAGGGCCCCCGACGGTTCGGCGATGATGCCCTCCACCTGATAGAGGTCCAGCATTTCCGTGCAGATCGCTCCTTCTGGGACGGTGATGATTTCGTCCACCAGATCACGTGCAACTTCGTACGTGACTTCCCCAACCCGGGCCACGGCGGTGCCGTCTGCAAAGCCGTCGACCGATTCGAGGGTGACCGGGCCACCAGCAGCCAAGGCCGCCTGCATCGAAGCTGCCCCCTCCGGCTCAACGCCAATAATCCTCACGTCAGGGTGGAACTCGCGCAGCCATGCGGCCGTGCCGGAGAGCAGGCCGCCACCGCCCACGGGCACCACTACGGTTGTCGGCTTTTCGCTGGCCTGCTCGAAGATTTCCTTGACTACGGTTCCCTGGCCCGCGATCGTGCGCGGATCATCGAAGGGATGAACGTAGGTGGCGCCGTTTTCGCGGGCGTACTCGATAGCGGCGGAGGATGCCTCATCGAACGTGGCACCGCCAATCACCTGCTCGATCCACGGCCCGCCGATATCTCGGATGCGGGAGCGCTTCTGGCGCGGAGTGGTGGAGGGCAGGAATACCTTCCCGTGGATCTTGAGCTGCCGGCACGCGAAGGCAACGCCCTGCGCGTGATTTCCGGCCGACGCGCACACCACTCCCGCCGTGCGTTCCTCGGGAGTAAGCCCCGAGATCACGTTGTAGGCGCCGCGCACCTTGTACGAGCGCCCCACCTGCATATCCTCGCGCTTGAGCAGAACCGGCTGGCGGCGAATCCCCGAGAGCCGAAGCGAGAGTTCGAGTGGGGTTTTGCGTACCGTTGAGCCGAGCGTTTGGGCGGCAACAACTACGCCTGTTCCAGTGGGTAATTCGCGAGCCATAGGCTTAGTCTGCCTTGCCCGGTGGCGCGTCTCCACCCGTGTCCACAGAGCGTCAGGGTGTTTTTCTCGTATTCTGGGGATATGAGCGATCTACCAGATCTCGAGACCCTCAACTTTGAATTCGAGCGGAAGTTCTTTGTGGAGGAGCTTCCCAGCGAAGCGTTGGAGCACGGCTCCCATCAGGTGATCGTGCAGGCCTACCTTTTCGCGGCGGACGGTTACGCGGTTCGGATGCGCCTGGCGTTTCCGGGGCGGGCCGTGGATTTGCCTCCGTTCGATGACACGGTTGATTTCCTTGGGGCATACGAGCGGCGCTTGCTGGTTGGGCTTCTCGCGGAGGCCGGGGACGAGGTTGCAGCCTGGATCGCCGTGAAATCTCCCGCTGGCACCGGCGAGCGCTACGAGATGGAGGCCGAAGTAGACGTTTCCGTTGCCGAGCAGATCCTCCGCCGTTCGCCCAACGTTATCCTCAAGAATCGGTACTCCCTCTGGTACGACGAAGACGGCTGGGAGTTCGACGTTTTCGGCGGCCAGAACGAAGGCTTGATTATCGCCGAATGCGAGCGGCTTGCGCCCGTCACCGACCTCCGTATCCCCAGTTTTTGCCGCACCGAGGTGACCGAGGATCTCCGCTTCACCAACGATTACCTTTCCAAGGAGCCGTGGCGCCAGTGGAAGGACATGTACCGTCAGGAGTTGCGTGCAAAGGGTCCGTATTTTATGGATTTGCGTGGGCCTGAAGGTATTTAATAACGACGACGACGTTTTCTCCTCTCTCCGTATTTATTGATGCTGTTTGGGTGTGTTTAGGCATTGTGTTTCGAATGGTCGTTCGGTAAACTCGGGCTAGAACAATCATTCGGACATATAGCAGTTTTTGGGAAGGCACGAGGGGGGTGGATGTGGTGGGCGCAGTAGAAGATCAGGCTCGCGAAACAGTGACATGTGGTTCGCAGCGGTGTGCTGACCAGCTCGCCCTCCTTGTTCATATGACTGATCCCGACGTGCAGCTGCTTCCTCCCACTGAGGTGGAATACGCGGCTCAAGAGGCCGAGTGGGTGGCTGAGTCAGCCGCCGTGCTCGCCGGGTCAGCCACTGGCGACGGCGCCGGGGCCGTGCGGGTCCTGCAGATCGTGCAGGATTTGCTGCGCGGACAGCTGGCTGCTGGTAGCGAGGCGGCCTGTATTGATCAGATCCGCCTGTTAGAGGACATTAAAAGCGCCGCCGCCGCAGCACAGGTGGTCGCGACCGAGGAGTTTCGCCATCGTCGTGACCAGGCCGAGGCAGATGCTGGTATCAAGCTGGAACAGCGCGCCAGAGGCATCGGCAGCGAGATCGGACTCGCTAGGAGGGTTTCACCCCAGCAAGGATCCGCAGCGGTACGCACCGCCCACACTCTCACCACCGACATGCCCCACGCGTTAGCTGCCCTTTCGGACGGGAGGCTGTCGGAGTACACGGTGGGGCTGGTGGTCAAAGAAACCAGCCACCTAGACCCGGCAGGCAAAACCGCGATCGATCGGCATATGGCACCCCGCTACGGAAAGACCGGCTCGCGCCGTCTGGCCGGTGAGGTCCGGGCCCTAGCCCAGCAGGCCGACCCAGTCGCCTACCTGAAAGCCCACGCCCTGGCTAAGTCTGCCCGGGCGGTGAACATACGTCCGGCACCCTCGGGGATGGCCTACCTGACCGCCCTACTACCGTTAGGGCAGGCTTTTGCTTGTAAGAAAGCCCTCCACGAGGCGGCCACCTCTATGGCCTTCAGCGAGGAGACCGTGCAGGCTGGCCCGACCCAGCTCGAAGCCGACCTGCTCGTCCAGCGCCTGACGGGGCAATCCCATGCTGAGGCAGTCAACATCGAAGTCCAGCTGGTCATGACCGACGAAACACTGCTCGGCACAACCAGCACAGTTCAGACTCCGGGGCATACTGCTTCCGTCTCTCCGGTCATTGATAATACGGGCCGGCACGCCGAGGATGTGTTTACTGCCGCGTGGATGCCCGGCTATGGTCCCATCCCTGCAGCACTCGCGCGGGACATGCTTGACCCGGTCCATGATCACCAGACCCCAGCTAGGGTGTTTCTACGGCGAGTGTTGACCGATCCGGTCACCGGCGACATCACAAAGATCGACACCCGGAAACGCGAATTCACCGGCGCACTACGACGAGCTCTGGTTCTGCGTGATCAGCAGTGCCGGACCCCATGGTGTAACGCACCCATCGCCCATTTAGACCACGCCCACCCGTTCGCCAAAGGCGGCCACACAAGCGCTGGCAACGGGACCGGGCTCTGCGCCCGCTGTAACTACACCAAAGAAAACCCCGGCTGGCACCACACCCCAACCAGCCCCAGCACCCGAAACATCACCACACCCACCGGCCACACATACAGTTCAACCCCGCCCCCAATAACGCCAAGTCTCAACAGGCGGATCTAGATTGCTCGAAATATTGGCAGGGCCGATGGAACCTGCCTACACTATGGCTAGGAGATCTTTTGCAAGGGTGTCCTGTCACAAATGAAGCTTGCGTCTCCGGTTTCCGGATGTGCGCACGGGCAAAGCAACGCCGACCCAACTGAGGTGAGCGGATGGGAGCATCGGGTTCTTTGCCTACTAGCTGGGTGGTGCGAGAATGCTGCTGTCGTCTCGCACCACCCAGTGTTTTTATTGAGGAGAATGAATGAGCGAGCAGCTCCCACTTTCGGCATTGCACCCTATGGCCCCGGAGTTCCTCTCCACCGCTGTCCTGTATACGGCGCCCATCGACGTTGATGCGGCAGTGGCACGAATCGGTGAACTGTGGAGTGAGAAAATCGAACCTGAGTGGCATGAGATCCCCGAGGGTGCACTCGGGGAGGGGAGTCCGGCTGGCCGGATTATGCAGTTCATGGTGGACGAAGTGCTTGTCATGATCACTCCCGAACGCGGCCAGCTCCCCGTCGAGGGAGGGCACCTCCCTAATCACAACTTCTATGTGGCGGTCAGTTGCTACGCGCCGCTGAAGGAAGCACCGGTAGCCGAGCCACAAAGTCCATCCGATCTTCCCGAGGCCAAGCGCAGGAAGCGCATGGTGAGTGCCCATATCGTCATGACGGAGGTAATGGACGCCTTGGTGCGCGAGCAGGCAGCCATTGGCGTGTTCCGCAACGAGTTGGGCGTTGTGCAGCCACCCGACATGGTCACGGAGCTTGCCAATTCGCTCACCGAGGGGCAAGCGCCCCTTCCACTCTGGGTGGCCGTACGCATTTTCCATCCGGATCTGGTGCATGGCCGCACGCTCGGTCTCCCACTCTTCGGTCACTTAGACCTTGAGGTGATTGACTCGACGCACAGTGAAGAGGATGTGTTCGCGATGCTCGCGAACATCTCGGACTACATCATTAGCTCGGATTCATTCCTCATGCCCGGCCAAACAATCGGCTATCGCGAGGGCGAGGAACTCCAAATCAGCCAAGCCGTCAGCGATGCAGATGGCCAGCCGGTGATCCGCATACAGTTCTAGAGAGCGTGCTATTTAGCAACGATCCGCTATACTTTCCCTCGGATTGCCGAGTGATCGGCGGTCTCTGGGCATCGCACTTCGCTACAGCTTGGCGGTGTCACAGGTCCTGGTGGTGGCAGCGCCGGGCGAACTGGAGATACACGTATTGACAGGAAGCCGTATGCGCGAAACTACTGAAACCACCCAAAAGCCTGCCACGATCCGCGGATATTACGACATTATTGCCGTCTTATTTGTGGCGTTCCTCTTGGTATCCAACATTGCCGCCACAAAACTCATCGGGGCGAGTATCGGCCCGATCAAGCTCGTGTTTGATGGTGGCGCGATCCTGTTCCCTCTGACTTATATTCTGGGTGACGTCCTTTCCGAGGTATATGGATTCCGCCGCGCCCGTCGCGTCATCGTCACGGGCTTTCTAGTCCAGATCCTCGCCTCGGTTGTGTTCGCGATCGTGGTGGCGCTTCCACCTAACTCGGACTACGCGGACCAAGAAGCATTTGCGGCAGTGGTGGGTGTGGTCCCGCGTTTCGTTGCGGCCTCGACGCTTGGATTCCTGTGCGGCCAGCTCCTGAACTCCTATGTGTTAATACGCATTAAGAAACGCTGGGGCGAAAAGCACCTGTGGGCGCGGCTGATGGGCTCAACCCTAGTGGGCGAGGCCGTGGATACCGTGGTGTTCTGCGCCGTTGCATGGGGCGGTCTCATCCTTGCAGGTGACATGCCATTAGAAACCATCCTCAACCTGACCGTCGTGGGCTTCATTTATAAGGTGGCGGTGGAAGCGATCCTCCTGCCCGTCACCTATGCTGTTGTGGGCTGGCTCAAGGCCCGCGAACCGTTGTACTTAGAAAGTAAGTAATGGAAAACACTGGCTTCACGCTTCAGAACCGCCTCGAAAATGGCCTCGGACGCACGGGCATCATCCACACGCCGCACGGGGACATTGAGACTCCAGCGTTCATCCCGGTGGGTACGAAGGCAACGGTCAAAGCAGTGCTGCCAGAATCGGTGGCGAGCATCGGTGCGCAGGCTGTTCTGGCCAACGCGTATCACCTCTACCTCCAGCCGGGTTCGGACATCGTGGATGGGGCTGGTGGGCTCTCTAAGTTCATGAATTGGCCCGGACCCACCTACACGGATTCCGGCGGCTTCCAAGTACTTTCACTCGGCTCGGGCTTCAAGAAGGTCTTGTCCGAGGAGTTTTCCGGGAAGGGCAAGAGTGATTTGGACGTGGCGCCTTCGAAGGAGAGGCTCGCTAACGTTGACGACGACGGCGTATCCTTCCGATCCCACCTCGACGGCTCTATGCACCGCTTCACGCCAGAAGTCTCCATGAAGATCCAGCATGAGCTGGGCGCGGACATTATGTTCGCGTTCGATGAGCTCACGACGCTGCTCAACTCGCGCGGCTATCAGGAGGAGGCACTGGAGCGCACCCGACTGTGGGCCGAACGCTGCCTCGTTGCCCACCGCGAGCTTACCGAGGCGCGCAGCAACAAGCCGTATCAGCAGCTTTTCGGTGTGATTCAGGGTGCTCAGTACGAGGATCTACGCCGTAAGGCCGCCCGCGACTTAGGGGCCATGGAGGTGAACGGCCAACGGTTCGACGGCTTCGGAATCGGCGGTGCACTTGAGAAAGAGAACCTCGGAACCATCGTTGGATGGGTGAGCGAGGAGCTCCCTGAGGATCGTGCGCGCCACCTGCTCGGTATCTCGGAGCCGGACGATTTCTTCGCGGCCGTGGAGGCCGGTGCGGACACCTTTGATTGTGTGAATCCCTCACGCGTGGCCCGCAACGCCGCCATCTACTCGCCAGATGGGCGCTTCAACGTGACGCGCCAGCAGTTCAAGCGTGATTTCGGACCGCTCGTGCCAGGGTGCGCGTGCTATACCTGCACGCACTACTCGCGTGCATACCTACATCACGCCTTCAAGGCAAAGGAAATGATCAGCTCTACACTGGCCACCATCCACAATGAGTATTACACCGTGCAACTGGTAGCCAGCATTCGCCGTGCCATGCAGGACGGCACATACGCGGAGTTCAAGGCGGAGACGCTCGGCCGCTTCTACGCCGGCGAGTGGGGCCGCGTGGATTCTGCGAATTAACGCAAACGTGGGAACACTGCGTTCAAAAGACCTCAACTGTGCAGGAGATGCCGGGTACTGAATGCGATTTGGTTATGCCAACGGCAGCTTGACGGTGAACACTGTGCTGCCCGGCGCCGAGTCCACCGTGATGCTTCCGCCATGCGCTTCGGCCACCGAGCGTGCGATCGAGAGTCCCAAACCCGTTGATCCTTCGGATGGGGCACGCGCATCACTTCCGCGCACGAACCGATCGAACACCTTAGTGACTAGCTCCGGCGCAATTCCCGGCCCATCGTCCGCGATCGTCAGCACTGCTTGGCCCTCTTCGCTCAATAGTCTCGTGCTTACGTTCGTGCCCTCCGGGGTGTGCTTGCGCGCGTTCGAGAGCAGGTTTGTCATGAGCCGCGAGAGCTGTTCTGGGTTTTCTGAAGTGATTGAGACTGGCTCATCCGGCACCTGCACCTCCCAGTGGTGATCGCGTCCTGCAGCGTGTGCATCGGAGACGGCATCCATGAGGAGCTCGCCGAGGTCCACCTGTGAGACCTGGGCGGGCTCAGTCTGGAGTTGGGAGTGCGCCTGAGCCTCGGCCGCATCCATGCGCGCGAGGAAGAGTAGCTGTTCAACCAGTTCACTCATGCGCTCCGATTGGGTCTGTACGCGCCCTAGCAGCGTGCGCCCGTTCTCCGTGAGGGGCTCGGTGAGGACCATCATTTCTGAGTAGCCGCGCACGGCAGCAAGCGGTGTCCGAAGTTCGTGCGATGCGTCGGCCACGAACTGGCGCAGTTGATTCTCTGACGCCGTGCGCTCGGCCAGAGCTGAGTCAACGGAATCGATGAGCTGGTTGAGGGCGAAGCCAACATCGCCTACCTCGTCGGTTGGTTGCGCCAGATCGTTCGGCACGCGGTACCGAGTTAGATCCACCGCCCCCGATTCCATTGGTACGCGGGAAACCCGCGCGGCAACACCGGAGACGTTCCCCAGCGGGAGCATCGATCTGCGTACCCACCACCACACACCGAATCCCACGATCACCAGGGCGATGGCGGCACCAGTAGCTTCGATGACTAGGAGGTTTGACTTCGTCTGATTCGCGTCGGTTGCGGGAATTGCAGTAACAAGTGTGGTTGAGTCGCTGCCCGAAACCTCGGTTTCGCCAGGGGCATTGAGCGTATTGAACTGAACTAGGTATTCGGCGCCCGCCAAATCTAGACGCGTGAACGTGTGGCCTGATCGATCGGTTCGTGAGTTTCCGCCCGAGACGGCGGCTTTGATCGTTTCCGCATCATCATCGTCCAGCTCCTCGGTTGTTCCTTCCGAATTCACTATGCCGGATTGAACAGAATCCTCGCCCACCAAATACACAATGGTGCCGATCGGCAGGCCGGGCGTCTCGAGGGGATCACGATCCATAGGATCTACGGGTCCGGTGGGAGTGGGAGTGATGACGTCGTCGTCGTCAAAAAGATCGTCGAAATCGTCTGGATCGACGGGAGGCGCGTTCGTCTCGGGCTTTTCCTCAACCAGAAAGCCGTTCGTGCGCTGCCAAACCTGCTCAAGGTTATCCTCGAGTTCGGAATCAACAACGCGCCCAGCAATCACGTAGGTGGTGGCAGCGAGCGCTACGAGTACAACCGCGACCAGCGAGACCACACCCACCATCGTGCGGGTGGCAAGCGACGTCTTTCGCTTGACCACGGGCGGGCTAGACGGGGCGGATGACATAGCCCACGCCCCGAACCGTGTGAATCATCGGTTCACGGCCCACATCAATCTTCTTTCGCAGGTAGGAAATGTAAAGCTCCACGATGTTGGAGTGACCACCAAAATCGAAGCCCCATACGTGATCGAGGATCTGGTTCTTGGACAGGACAGCCCGTGCGTTTTCCATGAGGTAGCGCAGTAGCTCGAACTGGGTAGCAGTCAGATCGATCTCCTCGCCGGCGCGGGCGACCTCATGCGTTCTCGTGTTCATTCGGAGATCGCCGACGGTGAGCTCGCTCGAATCTTGCGCGATTACACCCGAGCGCTGGACTAACCGGTGTAGGCGGATCAGCAGCTCTTCCATGGCGAAGGGCTTCGTCAGGTAATCGTCTCCGCCCGCCGTCAGTCCCTCGATGCGGTTCTCAACCGAATCCTTCGCCGTGAGGAAGAGCGCGGGGACCTCTGAATCGAAGGCGCGGATCTTGGAGAGAACTTCAAGGCCGTCCATCCCTGGAAGCATCCAGTCCAGTACTAGGACGTCTGGGTTCGTGCTGCGCGCCTGCTCAACGGCGCTCCGCCCCTCGTTTGCTACCGTAACCTCCCAACCGCAGATCGTTAGGCCCATCGCCACGAGATCGGCGAGAGTTGGCTCATCGTCAACCACTAGCGCGTGCAACGGGGTGCCGTCTGCATGTTGGAGCTGGGGGAGCTTATCGCGAAGCTTGATGAGCTCGGGGCCCACCCCCATGGACAGCGCAGAACTTTGATCAGGTGAATCCGCCATGACTATATTATGCGCTGCCATAGGGGGTGCCTCTCAATCTTCCGTCAGTTAGGCTGCATCGCGTTGGTGTACTCGCCAGCCGTGCCCGTGCCCAGCTGGGTGCCATCCGATACGTCCGTTGCGCCATCCTCTACCTGATACACCGTGTACTCGGTGCCGGACGTGACGTCCGCGGAGGAGAAGACCACCGACTGGATTTCCTTAATCGTGGTGAACGTTGTGACAATGTTGCCGTCCGCATCCGCAACCGCGAGGGTTGCTCCGGAATTGACCGTCTCGGAGAGCGTGATGCTCAGGGAAGCCTGATCCGAATCCGTATCCGGGGCCTCGGCCATTCCCGAGCTTCCGATTGCGAGGAGCGTGCCGCCGCTGATATCGAATGTTCCCGCGAAATCGATCGCCCCGTTCCCTCCGTTGACTGGCCCATTGACCGTTACGTCTCCGCCCGTCATCGTGATAGACCCATTCGAATCGAGGCCGTCACCTTCGGCATCCATGACGATCGTTCCACCCGAAATCGTGATGGACTGGTTGCCAGCCTGATCCATGCCGCCACCGCCTTGGGGTGCTTGACCGTCTCCGCCCTCAGCCATGTCCGTGGGCATGTCCGTGGGCATATCCGTTGGCATGTCAGTGGGCCTCTCGCCGTCTTGCGGCATCTGGCCGCCCATGTCACCCTGAGGATCATCGGCCGTATCCGATGATTCTGTGCCGTAGCCGCCGGAGGCATTGATGGCATCGTCGGCAGAAGTAAGATCGATATCGCCGCCGAGGATCTCGATGTTGGCGGCCTCAATGGCCTCTTCTGAGGCGGTAACCAGAACGGTTCCCTCTGCGATAGCTAGGGCGTTTTCGGCCTTAATGGCATCATCCCCTGTGTCTACTGTGATAGATCCACCGAGGATTGAGAGCCATCCGCGATCGGCATCGTCCTCATTATCTGAGCCGAATCCGGTATCCACGGACGTGATGTCCACGGTGCCATCTACTAGGACCAGATAGTCCTTGCCGATGATTCCGTCGTCCGCAGCCTGCACGGTGACGTTCGGCCCAGTGATGACCAGGCCGTCCTTCGAGTGGATTCCGTCCTCATAGGTGCCGTCCACGGTCAGCTGGCCCGTGCCGGTGATCGTGAGGTCGGCCTTCGAGTATAGGGCGGCGTTGGCCACGAAAGACTCATCGTCAGTGGCCTCTTCAGTTGCTTCTGCGGCTTCCGCTTCCTCGGCGGTTTGCCCGTTGCGTGTTGAGCCATCGGTGAGGGTGTTTTCCGTTCCGTCAGCCACGATCACGGTGGCATCATCGGCCTCTGTAATCGAAACGGCGGCATCCGTATCAGACGTGATGGTGGCGCCGTTCAGGATAATCTGGACGTCCTCTTCGGAATCTGCCGTGATCACAACATGACCGGAAAGCTCTCCCGAGAAGCGGTAGGTTCCGCCGCCCGTCACGGTAATAACGGCCTCGCCATCAGCTTCCTGGGCGGCCACGCCATCGGAATTGGCGCCAGAGGCGCTCACGGTATCGCCATCTAAGGCGATCTCGGTAACGTGCGCCTCCTCGAAATCCGCGTCCGATTCGCTGTAGTGTGTGGCGTCTTCGAGATTGCTCACATCCGTGATGGCCACTGCGGTTGATTCCGTTGCCGTTTCATCGGCCGAGGCCTCGTCTGAATCGGAGCTGCAGGCGCTCAGGGTTACCGCGCTGGCTAGCGCTAGGGTAACGAAAGCTGCGGTGTTCTTTGAGTTGTGGGAGGTCCACTTGCGCTCTGAGAACCTATTTGACAAGGTCACAATGACGTCCTTTGCGTATTTCTTGAGCGTTGAGTCGCTTGATTGCGCGTGTCCAGCGCTGCGTGGGTAGTGCGTTATGCGTGAGAGAGATGCCGATGGAGTACTTCGATGAGGGGATCGGGCGCTGCCGCCGGTCCCACAGGAAGTGGTCCACGGCTGATGGGCTGCCTGAGGTCTTGGTTTCTAGGATCACGCCGCCCAGCGCCTCAATCCAAGACCCCGAGGGATCCTGCCAGCGCAGCTTCTGATCAAGGGTGATGCGGGCGTGATCGCTCGGCAACAGCAGAGTGGTGCGGAAGTATACGGTTCGCAATGCCGGGACAAGCTCCGGTCCCGCCACGGGCTGGCCAAGATCGTCGTGATTTACCGCAAACGGAGTATCGGCTAGGGATTCCGCTAGGAACTCGCAGGGTGTGTCATCCTCAAGGCTCCATTCCTCGCTCCACGGGATGCGGTTCTTCACCGTTTTGCCTTGGTTGGACTTCGTCTTGGTCTCAAGAAAGCTGTCCCCGGAATCCACGTAGCAGCGTGTCCGCACCTTGAAGCGGCGCCTGTTTTGCTGGAGCGCCATTCGGAAACAAGTCAGGTTTTCCGTGTCGTAGTACATCGAGTCGTAGAGGCTGGCACGCTCGCCCTCTACTTCCAGCACCTGAGTGTCCGGATGTTCCTGACCGATCCACGCCACGAGATCTGCGGTTTGGTCCGCCGTGAGCACATACTTGCGGTCTATCCGGGTCTGGAGGGAGGCTTGCCTGTTCATGTCACTGAGAGAAATGGACGGCAGAGTTGTTGCTAGTTCACTCATCGTTCGTCCACCATGATTGAGGATTCCTCGGCCTGAAGAGTCCACGGGGAGGCGGGATCTTCAATGCCTAGGCGGTCTTCGCCGGGCTTGACGTGGGCAGACCGCTGTTTCTTTCCGAGCCCACTGTTTTTCTGGCGCCCATCTACTTTGTAGGTGACGTCCACGATGGTCTTATCTTGAACCATGTCCGTCATAACGATCGAAACGTCAACAACTTCGGCCATGAGAGAGCGCTCCAATTGAAGCTTGAGCTCGCTTTCTAACGGATAGGCGTGGTCCAAGATCATGCGTTGGTGCCTAGACGCACCGAGGAACCGGGGGTGATCGATGATCGCAAGGGCCACAACAGGTAGCGACATGAGAGCAACGGTGAGCACCGGTTCGCCAACGCCCAACCCCGCGAGCAATCCCATTGCTAGAGATGAGAAGAAGTAGGCAACGTCGTACTGCTCAAGTTCGGTGGAGCGCAGGCGGATGATGGAGAGAACGCCGAACAGTCCCAGCCCGACTCCCAGAGAGGATGAGGTGGAGGCGCTTGACAGGGCACCTGCCACAATCAGGACGCCGATGTTCGCGCCGATAAACGAAATGACAAGATCTTTACGGCCATGTCGGGCCCGGTAAAAGCCGAGTACGAGAATGCTGATGAGGACAACATCGGCTGCGATGAGTATCCAGTTCATGGGAGGTTTTCCTTTCGTCGTATGGCTCTAGACTGAAAGCGAAACCTGTGTTGAAACTGTGTTTGTAACAGGTGGATGTTAAGACTTCTTTTCATAGGTTCTTCATAAGTTCGCCTCACGCCTACACAAAGTTCGCGCCTCACACTCGAAGCATGAACAACGAATACGAAGCGGAAACCCCCGAGGAAAAGCCGCGCAAGCCAAAGAATAAGAAAGTACGCCGGGCAATCATCGGCAGTAGCCTTGCCGTTTCCCTTGCTGTGGCAGGCGTAGGCGGCTGGGCGCTTGATCGCTTCGTGATAGATCACGTCCAAATCGCAAGTGCGAGCGAATACGAAGCTGAGCAAGGCTCAACTGTCACGGAGTACGCGAGTGACGGCACGGCAACCGTCACGGATTCCACATATGAAGGTGAAAACGCATCGATCACCGTGGAGCAACAGACCGCAGGATCGGGTGAGGATACCGTCACCTATTACGTTGCCACCGTGGATCTAACGGATGCCACAGCACTGCGATCAGCCTTCGCGAACGATCAGTTCGGCCAGTCCATCACCGATACCACCTCAAACATCGCAGAGGACAACGATGCCGTCTTCGCCATTAACGGCGATTACTACGGCTTCCGTGACACCGGAATCGTGATCCGCAACGGTGTTGTGTATCGCGACGAGGGCGCCCGCGAAGGTCTCGCCTTCTATGAAGACGGAACTGTGGAGCTTTATGACGAAACGGCCACTACCGCGGATGAACTTGTAGAGGACGGCGTGTGGAACACCCTCTCCTTCGGCCCGGCCATTGTGGAAAACGGCTCTGTCATCGACGGTATTGACGATATTGAGATCGATACGAACTTCGGTAATCACTCGATTCAGGGAGAGCAGCCGCGCACCCTCGTAGGTGTGAAGTCGGACGGAACGTTGGTATTCGTCGTCGTCGATGGAAGGGACGATGGCTACTCGCGCGGAGTCACCATGACGGAAGCGGCCGAACTCATGGTCTCACTCGGATGCGAAACGGCTTACAACCTAGACGGCGGTGGCTCATCAACCATGTATTTCAACGGCGAGGTTGTCAACCAGCCGTCCAACGGCAGCGAACGCGGAACCTCGGACATTCTCTACATTGAGGATCTCTCATGATTATTCTAATTCCTACTCTTGAACCAACTCTTGCGCTTGTGGAGCTGATTGAATCGCTCCAGACCGAGTTGCCGGCCTGCCGTATTTTGATTGTCGACGACGGATCAGGTCCCGAATACCAAACGGTCTTTAATGCGCTGGACCGCAGGAACGTGACCGTGATCGGATACGGCATTAACCGAGGGAAAGGCTACGCGCTGCGCACCGGATTCGAGTGGTGCATGCAGCATGCGTCAGACGAGGTTGTGGTGTGCGCCGATTCAGACGGGCAGCATCGCCCCGAGGACATCGCAAAGGTGGGGGAGGCTGCTAGGGCCCACCCCGAGGCCGTTGTGCTGGGCGTTCGGGAGTTTGTGGGGAAGGTGCCGGTGCGCTCGCGGTTCGGGAACTGGGCCACGGCGGCGTTCTTCCGGCTGGCAACTGGTGTGAAGATTCGTGATACTCAGACCGGGCTGCGGGCATACGGGCCGGGACAGCTGGGGCGGCTTTTGGCGGTGCCGGGAGATCGCTTCGAGTGGGAGCTCAACGCGCTGCTGGCCACGGCCGATTCTGGGCAGGAGATCATCCAAGTTCAGATCGATACCGTATATGAGGATGGGAATGCTGGTTCCCACTTCCGGCCAGTCACGGACTCCGCGCGGGTGTTCCGGCCGCTGCTGTCCTTTGGCGCAGTGGGGTTCGGATGCTGGGCGTTGGAAATGTTCGTGTTCGTGGTGCTGGCGAGCGTGCTCGGGCTGTCTGGACCCGTTGGGCTGGCCTTCGCGGTGGTTGCGTCGCGGGTTGCCTCAGGCGTGGTCAACTTTCTCGCGAACAAGAGCCGAGTGTTTGGGGATACGTCCCGTGACCGCATCAAGCGGCAGGCCGTTCAGTACGTGGCTCTGGCCGTGGCGTTGCTATCCATCACGATCGTGGGTGTAGAGATCCTGACACTCATCGGGCTGGCTCCGTGGATCGCCAAGGTGATCATGGATGTCTCCTGCTTCGTGCTGAGCTTCTCCGTGCAGCGCCGGTGGATCTTTCGGCGGCAGCGCTTAGTCGGGGAGCGAGTTGGCAGCAAGCAGGTGAACTTCAGCCGCCAGGATCAAGACGTGGTGTCATAGGCACCAGTGAGCGGGGCACATTGGTGGATTCGCCCCGATAGGGAAGCCTGAGATCAGTTCAGCGGCGAACGGTCTCAGGCTTTCCGCTTTCTGAGCTGTGGTAACGGAACTGCTCCCCAGACATTGGCTAGAGCGACCAAAACCAATATCTGGAGAGCAGTTAGAGCGTGTTGCTGCTTACGGTGCTGGGACCAGCAGGTCGCGGACCAGCGCGTCAAGGTCCGCATCAGCATTCAGGAACTGGCGGAGGGTCTTGGCAGTGGGGCCGAAGGACTCGAACTCTTCTACCGTCATGCCGTCAACATCATATGCACGGTTGAAGTCGGGGATCCGGCGCAACTGCTCGATGTAGTACTCATCAACAGGGATGTCCATGCGGGCGGTGGGCTCGTAATCGGAGTTGTTGATGATCTTCTGCCACTTGAACGGCGGGGATACCACTACATCGCCGCCCTGGAATTCGGACCACTGCAGAACGTTACGGAATGCGGCCACGAGCACGCGCGCACGCAGCCCGCGCTCGTTGAAGATGCCGTACGCGCGCTTGACCGCTGCAACGCCAGCCCACTCAAGCGCGGAAGGATCGATGTAGATGCCGTCGCGTGCCACTACGGACTTCAGCCAGTCATCGAGGCGGCCAACCATGATGGTAACAACCGGCCCCATCTTTGAGATGTCCTTGCCCTCAGCCTCACGGCGCTTGAGGCCGCGCTCGATTGCCTCGCCGGCTTCAACTGCCTGAGGTACGGAGAAGGAAACGGTGACGTTCATGGAGACGCCGCGGTAGGTGGCGTCCTCGATAGCTTCGATACCCGTTTTAGTTGCGGGAACCTTTACCACGATGTTCGGCGCCATCTCGGAGAACTCAACCGCCTGATCCGCAAGCTTCTTAGCGTCGCGGTGGAAGCGGGGATCAGTTTGGACGGAGAGGCGGCCATTACGACCGTCGTACTTCTCGAAAGCGGGCTCAAGGAGCTTGGCGGCCTCGATGGACATGTCCTTGACTGCGCGCCAGCCAATCTCAGATTCACCCCATGTTGGGTTCGCCTCCGCGATCGCCTTGATGCGCGGGCCCCAGATCTCGGGATGCTTGGAGATTGTGGTGTAGGCGATTACTGGGTTGCAGGTGGCGCCAACTCCGCCAAAAGAAATGGACTGCGTAAGCTCATCAAGGTCTGAGGAATCGTTCCACAGAACAGTATCGAAGCTCTGTGCAGCGGTTAATAGTGGGCCGGGGGTCAGAGAGGGGTTACTCACTTTTGCTCCTAAGTGTGGACATGTATACAGACCGTCTTTGGAATGTCTTTGACTACAGTTACAAAGATACTGACATGAAACAGCTAATGTCAATACTTTGTTCCAAGACTTGTGGTGTTACGAGTACTGCTCTTCGAATTGCTCTTCAAGTTCTTCGAGGGATGCGAACTTCGTTTCAGGTACCACCTTGACCATCCATGTGATGGCAATGATGTTGATGACAACGAAGATGACGTAAGTTCCTGTTGGGCCAACGACGTCCATAATGGGTGGGAATGCGAAGGTGATGATCGCATTGGAGATCCAGATGCAGGAGACCGCCAATCCCATTGCAACGCCACGAACGCGGCTGGGGAACAGTTCGGACATGATTACCCAGGTAGCTGGAGCATTCCCAGACTGCATGAAGAGCATGAAGAAGATAATGGCAACGACCACCAGATAGGGGATGAATGTGGGCATCGCGGCCATATTGTCCGCCTCAAGATAAGGGGTGATGCCGAAATGGAACACGAGAGCCAAGACTGCCAACATGGTAGTCAGGCCAACTGTTCCTCCGATCAGGACGGTTCGGCGGCTGAATCTATTGAGGAGATAAAGGCCTAGCGCGGAGCCGATCACGGAGGCTACTCCCGTGAGTACGGTAAGCGTGATTGCAGCTTGCGTCCCGAATCCTGCTTGCTGAAGCACCTTAGGCGCGTAGTACATCATCGTGTTGACACCGGTGGTCTGATTGAAGATCCCTACCAGAGCGCCAATGATGAGTAGCTTACGAAGCCACTTAACCTTGAGAATCTGTTTGAGGCTGAGCTTTTCTTCTTCCTCTTGGCTCTGACGCGCCACGACCATCTCAGTAAATTCTTCTTCGATATTGTCGTCTTCTGTGCGTACGCGCTTGAGGCATCCAATAGCTTCGGCGAACTGGTAGTTTGCGGCGTGCCAGCGCGAGGATTCGGGCATCATTCGCATGGATATCCACAGAGCGATGGCCGGGATCGAACAGACAATGAGCATCCATCTCCAGGTGTTGCCATTACCGGAGTCGATTGTAAACAGAGATGGATCGATCGAGTTCAACACGTCCCAGGAGTACATTTGACCGGCTTGTAGTGCTGTCTCAACTCCGTTGATCTTAGCGGTGGTCCCTGCTTCAACTTCTGCTAAGACAACATCGGGGCCACCAGTGATGTTTGCAATCACGGCGTTCACAATGAAGGCCAGAAGCTGTCCGGTCACGATCATGAGTTGGTCAATACCCACGAGCACCCCGCGTATACGCTTCGGTACAGTTTCCGCAAGATAGACCGGAACGGTAGCTGATGCTCCACCTACCGCACAGCCCAACACGAAACGCGAAGGGTAAAGGATGATTAGGTTCGGGGCGATCGCGCAAGCAATAGCACCCACGAGGAAGATTCCAGCAAGCAGCAAGATGTTGTGCCGCCGCCCGTACTTATCTGAGAGCCGGCCACCATATAAAGCACCGAATGCGCACCCGATAAGAAGGAAGAAGCCCACGAGGCCCTCTTCAACCGGGGTCAGGGCGAGCCCGCCGCCATCCTGTGGCATCTGCATATACGGCAACGCACCGGAAATCACTCCCGTGTCATAGCCAAAGAGTAGTGATCCGAGGGTTGCGGCAAGCGCAACAAACTTGACTGAACGCTTCTTGCCGGATGGTGGTGTATTTTGTGCGAGTGCGCTTATTTCTTCTGGAGAAAGCGCAGTGGGGGTAGTTGAAGGGGATGACATCCTTGTCTCCTTTGTTTTCCTCACCGTGTGAGGCGGAGTAAGAGAGCACGGCCCCTCACACAGATGCGGAGTATGTGGCCGTGGAATCGGTGGGGCGGGAACCCGCCCCACCGTATGAGTACTACTGGATTTCGATGCGTGTTCCGCCGGCCGCGGCAGAGCGTGCGATGGCATCGGCGATGCGCATCTCGCGGTAGCCGTCCGCGAATGTAGCGCACTTCGGCAGTCCATCCTCAACTCCAGCGACCTGCTGGAGGAAGGCATGCGCCTGATAGGTGAACTGCTCGATCTGTGTGAGGCCAACCCCGGCAACTGGCATTGAGTTGCCCCGGCCGTAATATGGGAAGTCTGGGTTCACGAGCACCTGGCGCGGGCCGCCGAGGCCCGCGGGAGAATTCACGTCGTCGACCTTAATCTCACCCGTGCGAGCTAGATCCCACTCAGCGCGTCCCTTCGTACCCAATACCTGAATCTGCAGCGAATTCGGCATATTCCATGCGACTCGAGAACAGGAGAACGTGCCAATCGCACCATTCTCGAACTCGGCGGTGAAGGTTGCAACATCATCATTTTCGACGGTGTCCAACTCCGCATTTTCAGTATCCAGTGCGGTTCCGCGCGTGACGTGCCCCTTGGCAACCGGACGCTCCTTGATGATCGTGGCCATCGTTGCGCCCGAAACCGCTTTGAGCGGACCACACACAAGCTCAGCGGTGTCAATGAGGTGTGAGCCCACATCGCCGAGGGCACCCGTACCCATCGGGCCCTTGTAACGCCACGCCATCGGCGTATTTGGATCGCATCCGTAATCGCACCAGTAACGGCCGTCTATATGGCCAATCTCCCCGAAGTGGCCTTCCTTGACCAGCTTAGCAATCTCTGCAAGTGCCGCGTTGCGGCGGAAAGTGAAGCCAACAGACGTCACCACGCCTGCTTCCTTCTCTGAATCCGCCATCGCCTTAGCATTCTCCAGCGTGTCCGCGATCGGCTTTTCACACAGGACATGCTTTCCAGCGCGGATTAGGGCTTCAGCGATTTCGCGATGTAGCGCGTTACCCACAACGATCGAAACGATATCGATCTCTGGGTTATCCGCCACCTTCCTCCAGTCGTCTACTGCATTGTCGTATCCGTAACGCTCAGCTGCATCTTCCGCGAACGGCATGTATGCATCTGCGATCGTGTGCAGGTGGATTTTCGGCAATCCCAGATCGTAAACGGTTCCGACCTGGCGCCACGCGTTGGCATGCGTGGTTCCTGCCATACCCGCGCCGATCACGGCAACGTTGAGCACGTCCTTGCTCATTTTGAACCTCCATTGGCTCCATTGGGTTTAGATCTAACGCGCGTTAGCACGTTGCAATGAGTATGGCTGAACCTAAATGTCCTGTCAATAGAGATTTTGGGATGGGCTTTATTAGCGCGCTCCAACGGTGCTGTCCATAAGTTTTTCAAAACTGCGAGCCGGCGCTCAATTCAGTGTTTTGGTTGAACTGGCGGGGGTTTGCGAGATCTTCTATGGGAAATCTGCGGGCGTTAACCAGCGGATGTGAGCTGTAACGCAATGCGCTTGGTGGTGTTCTGCGTTTCTGAATCGAGAGTGGATTACTCCGCCCCAAGGGCTAGGTGAAATGAGTAGAGGTTCGCGTTGTAAATGTGCGATCCATACTCCACTACGTTGCCCGCGGCGTCATACGCAGTGCGCTCCATGGTGAGGAGTGCTGCACCAACTTCAGTTTCCAAGAACTTGGCATCTTCCTCTGTGGCATTACGGGCGCCGATGGACTGTTGGGCGGTTGCGGGCTGGACGCCGCGTCTGGCGAGGCAGGAGTAGAGGCCGCCATTGGACAGTTCGGTCAATGTAGGTGCGCTGCTTGCTGGCAAAAGATTCATCATGATCGCCAGTGTCCGTTCGTCGATGAAACGGCGGCGACGTACCTGAATGATCTCTGTTCCCGGAGCGCATCCCAGAAGATCGGCTTCGTCAGCTGCTGCCAGCTTGACTTCATAGCTCATCACCTCGGTACGTGGTTCGAAACCTGCTTTGACAAGATCGTCATTGAGTGAGGTAAGAGAGAGCGGCCTGCGGACCTGCGAGGGGGTTACGCGTGTGCCAACACCCCGCCGGCGCGTGAGGAGTCCGCGCGCTACAAGGTCCTGAAGTGCCCGGCGGGCTGTTGGGCGTGAGACGCTTAAGCGTCCAGCCATAGAAACTTCATCTTCAATGAGACGACCAGGCTCAACTTTGCCGGATGTAATCGCTTCTTCGAGAGGCTTGGCAATCTGTTGATATAACGGTTCTCCAGAATCGCGGTCTAGGACGATCTCGGGTGCATACGGGTTCGTAAGCTTTGAGGACGAGTCGGCCATGACATTCCCCTAACATATCCGGCATATCAGTGTATTTCCTTGATACTACTAGAGAATTGCCCATGAAGCGTTATGTTAGAACAAAGTGTTGACATGGGAAGGGGTATCGCATACATTGTAGTTGTATCACTCCCCAGAGCTGTGGAAGGAACTGACGATGGGTAGTTCAGGTGGTGGCAATACGTTGGATTTGCTGTCGATTGGTCGGTCCGGTGTTGATGTATACCCCTTGCAAACAGGGGTAGGACTTGAAGATGTGACGAGTTTCGGAAAGTTTCTTGGAGGATCTCCGACGAACGTAGCCGTTGCAGCGTCCCGGCTGGGTAACCGCAGCGCGGTTATCACAGGCGTTGGTGAAGATCCGTTTGGTCGGTTCGTACGCCGCGAGATGCGGCGCCTCGGCGTTTCTGACGAGTATGTTGCCCGAAACGCGAACTTCAATACTCCAGTGACGTTTTGTGAGATCTTCCCGCCTGATGATTTCCCGCTTTACTTTTATCGGGAGCCTTCAGCGCCCGACCTCCAGCTCACCCCCGATGATATTCCCGATGAGGCCGTGGCGAATGCCAAGGTATTCTGGCTATCCGTCACGGGCCTGTCGCAAGAGCCTTCCCGTGAAGCTCATCATTACGCGCTTGATCTGCGGAACGGTAGCGGGTGGACTATCGCCGATCTGGACTACCGTCCCATGTTCTGGGAAAACGAAGAGATTGCGCACGCTGAAGTTGAGCGCATGCTCTCGAAGGTGAATGTTGCGATTGGCAACAAGGATGAATGTCGGATCGCTGTGGGTGAGACTGAACCCGACCGTGCTGCAGATGCGTTGCTCGAACGTGGTGTAGACATCGCTGTGGTGAAGCAAGGACCACTCGGAACTCTCGCAAAGACCAAGGAAGAACGCATCGTGGTTCCCGTGACCCCCGTGGAGGTCTGCAACGGACTTGGCGCTGGAGATTCCTTCGGTGGCTCGTTCTCCCATGCGTTACTCCAAGGATGGGACTTGCCTAAGGCGCTGCAGTTCGCCTCGACGGCAGGTGCGATCGTTGCCTCGCGGCTTGAGTGTTCAACTGCAATGGCAACTGAGGTGGAGATCCTTCATAAGATTAAGAACCACCCCGAGACCACCCCAGTGATTGAGAAGCGGTGATAACAGATGACTCTCATTGAGAAACTCTCGAGTATTCGCGCAACAGACCCGGTCCAGATTGAAAAGCGTTTAGCTGATCGTCCACAACCCGCTTTGGCGGAGATTGATCGGCTCATGGTGATCGCGTGCGATCACCCAGCGCGCGGAGCACTCGGCGCAGGTGCCAATCGGATGGCGATGGAGTCTCGAGAAGATGTGCTTCAGCGATGTGTAGCGGCACTATCCCGACCTGGAGTTAACGGATTCCTTGGAACCGCCGACATGATCGAAGATCTCGCACTTCTGGGAGCGCTTGATGGTAAAGCCGTGTGGGGTTCGATGAACCGGGCGGGCCTTCAAGGTGCATCCTTCGAGATGGACGATCGGTTTACTTGCTACGACGCAGAAGGCATCGAGGCCCAAGGACTCGTTGGCGGCAAGATGCTCTTGCGCTTCAACTACTCGGATGCAGCCACGGCGGCAACAATGGAAAGCTGTGCCCACGCAATCGACGAGCTTGCAGCACGTGGACTGAACGCAATGGTGGAACCATTTGTATCCGTATGGAAGGGAGATCGAATTGTCAACGATCTCTCAGCTGATGCGGTGATTCGCTCTATCGCGATTGCGTCCGGGCTTGCGCGAACTTCCGCACATACGTGGCTGAAGCTGCCCTGCATCCAGGACATGGCTAGGGTCATGGAGGCAACGACTCTGCCGAGTCTGATCCTTGGGGGCGAAGTATCGAATGACCCCGACGCCACTCATGCCCTGTGGGCTGAGGCTCTCGCCCAGCCCAACGTACGCGGCCTTGTGATTGGCCGTTCACTGTTGTATCCGCCCAATGATGATGTTGAGGCGGCCGTAGACCAAGCTGTGGAGTTGCTATGAATAACGAAAAGTATGTAATCCGTGCGGGTCAAACCGCACACGACGAATATGCCCTTGACCTTTCGCCAGAAATCGCAGGTTGGGAATGGTCTTCACTCCGCGTCGTTGCCCTCGAGGCTGGCGCGAGTGTGACGGTTCCAGGCGGCGAGGCCGAGTTCTTGGTCCTGCCACTTCAGGGAGGATGCGCTGTTGAGGTTGACGGGCGCAGCTACGAGATTGCTGGCCGTGAATCCGTGTTCACAGATATCACTGACTACATCTACATCCCTCGCCACACGGATATCCGCGTGAGCTCAAAGGAAGGTGGGCGCTTCTCCCTCCCGGGTGCCAAGGCAACTAGGGATTTGCCGGTGCGATACTGCCCACGCGATGAAGTTCAGGTTGGCCTCCGAGGTGCTGGACCGTCCTCACGCCAGGTGAACAACTATGCGCTCGGCAATGATCTGGAAACTTCGCACCTGCTTGCAACCGAGGTGCTTACGCCAGGCGGCAACTGGTCTTCTTACCCTCCGCATAAGCACGATGAGCACAACGATGTTGAGCGCGTCCTCGAAGAGGTCTACTACTACGAAGTGCGTCGCGGAGATAACGACACCGAAGGTTTCGCTCTTCAACGGATCTATCCTTCCCCGGGCCACGATATTGATGTGTGCACCGAGGTTCGAGACGGAGATATCGTTGTGATGCCCTACGGTTACCACGGCCCATCTGTTGCTGCTCCGGGCTACGATCTCTACTACCTAAATGTCATGGCTGGCCCGGCTGAGGATTCGGTATGGCTAATGACTGACGATCCGCACCACACATGGGTACGCCAAACATGGGAGACCCAAGAAGTAGATTCACGCCTGCCCATGACCCCAATGGAGTAGTAGGCCCGCATCCGTTTTGGCCTCATCGATGAGCGCCACTTATTCCAAACCCATCAGGAGAAATTATGAGTAAACCCCTAGTTGAAACGGTCCGCCTAACGGTGGCGCAGGCAACGATCCGTTTCCTTGTTAATCAGTATTCCGAGCGTGACGGCGTGGAGCAGCGCCTGATTGCCGGAGCATTCGGCATCTTCGGGCACGGCAATGTAGCGGGTCTAGGCCAGGCCCTACTGCAAAACGAACTTGACCCCGAGCCGGATGGCGGCGAAATGCCCTACATCATGCCGCGCAACGAGCAAGGTGAGGTCCACGCGGCCTCCGCGTATGCCAAGTCGACGAATCGGCTGCAAACCTACATGTGCACGGCCTCCATTGGTCCAGGCTCTCTGAACATGGTGACAGGCGCAGCGCTGGCAACAACGAACCGCGTACCCGTTCTGCTGTTCCCATCGGATCAGTTCGCCACGCGCTATCCAGATCCAGTACTACAGCAGATCGAGAATCCTCAAACGTTGGACACCACCTGTAACGATGCGTTCCGCCCCGTTTCGGCGTTCTTCGATCGCATCAACCGTCCTGAGCAGCTGCTTCCCTCGTTGATGCAGGCGATGCGCACGCTCACGGATCCCGCAGATACGGGCGCTGTTGTTGTGGCCATGCCTCAGGATGTCCAGGCTGAAGCCTTCGACTTCCCCGTGGAGATGTTCAACAAGCGTGTGTGGCACATTCGCCGCGCGCCACTTGACGATGCGTCGCTCAAACGCGGTGCGGATCTTATCCGCGGCGCCAAGCGTCCGATCGTCGTTTCGGGTGGAGGAACAATCTACTCGGAGGCTTCGGAAGAACTGCGGGCCTTTGCTGCTGCCACCGGAATTCCGGTCTCAGACACTCAGGCTGGCAAGGGAGCCATCAATTGCGATCACCCTCAATCTGTAGGTGGGGTAGGTTCGACCGGCGGTGACGCTGCCAATCACCTAGCTGATAAGGCTGATTTGGTCATCGGAATCGGCACTCGCTACTCAGATTTCACCACAGGATCACGGACGCAGTTCAAGAACCCCGATGTCAAGTTCCTTAATATCAACGTCAAGGCGTTTGATGCTGTGAAGAATGCTGGCGACATGCTTGTTGCTGACGCCCGCGAAGCTCTCACCGCTCTCACGAAGGAGCTTGAGGGTTACAGCGTGAGTGAAGATTACGCCGCTGAGGTTGCTCAGGAGAAGGAAGCGTGGGAGAAGCTTGTTTACAAGCACACGCATCTTGATAACCAGCCGCTTCCTGCACAGACTGACGTGTTTGGCGCTCTCAACGAAATGATGGGCGATAACGATGTCATGATCAATGCCGCAGGCTCCATGCCTGGTGATCTTCAGGCGCTTTGGCGTGCGAAGACTCCAGTGCAGTACCACGTTGAGTATGCGTTCTCGTGCATGGGATATGAGATTCCTGCTGCGATGGGTGTAAAGCTGGCATTGCCTGATTCCGAAGTGGTCTCGATCGTTGGTGATGGCACTTACCAAATGCTCCCGATGGAACTGGCTACCATCACCCAAGAGGACATCAAGGTAATCTTCGTTCTGCTCCAGAACTACGGCTACGCCTCTATCGGTTCGCTCTCCGAATCCCATGGCTCCCAGCGATTCGGTACGACGTACCGTCAAGGCGGAACCGGTACCGATCACACGGCAGTCAACACACCGAAGCTGGATGTAGATATTGCGGCCAACGCGCGCTCGTGGGGGATCGACGTTATCGAGGTACATACGATGGAGGAGTTCAAGGATGCCTACCGTCAGGCTGAGGCCTCCGATAGGGCAACCATGATCCATATCGAGACAAACCTATACGGGCCGAATCCGCCCTCCTCCTCGTGGTGGGATGTCCCAGTTTCCGAAGTGTCTCGCATCGAGAGCACTCAGCAGGCCTATCAGGAACACCTCGAGTACAAGAAGCCACAGCGGCATTACTTGCGGTAATCCATTGCGGCAAAAAGTGAATAGCTTCCCTCTTGGCCATCGTGCCTTGGGGGAGTGAGCACGCGGCGGCGGGGTGTGAACGACGTGGAGTCTGAAGGACTTTGCGGAGCTGCTGGCCAACGCCCTAACTATGTGGGCTCATGAATGCGGGAGGCTATCTGGCAAATGGTGGGTCCAGATTGTCTCCCGCACTCTATTAGTCACTATCTAACTGTGAATCATAAGAACATGAAGTTTGCGTCATAAAGCCGAAGAACCTAGCAACTTCGGTAGACGGTGCGTTTGCAGCACAAGAAAGAATGCAACACTTCACATATGTCATGACAAAAGTCCTACGATGGGTTAAAGTAGTGGTGAGCATGGCACATGCGCCTGCAAGCACCATAAGGTGTGAAACATTGAACAAGGAGTTCGCGACGATGAAGACGATTGAACACTGGGTAGACGGTGCTTACTACGAGGGCACCCCAACTGGCCGTTTTGCTGTGGAAAACCCAGCTACCGGTGAAGTGGAAGCCGAACTGCTCCAAGCCTCGGATGCAGATCTGGATCATGCCGTTGAAGTTGCTAAGAAGGCCCAAAAAGAGTGGGCGAATGTCCCGCTTGCCAAGCGCGTGGACATCATGTTTAAGATGCGCCAACTCGTATTGGACCATCAGGATGAGATGGCCAAGCTGATCGTTGCAGAGCACGGCAAGAACTACTCAGACGCCATCGGCGAAATCCAGCGCGGTCGCGAGACCCTCGACTTTGCATGTGGAATCAACGCGGCACTGAAGGGTGAGCACTCGTTCAATATCTCTCGCGGTGTTGATATCCATACAATGCGCCAGCCCGTCGGTGTTGTTGCTGGCATCTGCCCATTCAACTTCCCCGCCATGGTTCCGATGTGGATGCATCCGGTGGCTATTGCCACTGGTAACGCATTTATCCTCAAGCCTGCATCGGCCACGCCCTCCGCGGCGCTGCTCACAGCCAAGCTGTACAAGGAAGCCGGGCTTCCCGATGGCGTGTTCAACGTGGTGTCCGGTAACCGCACGATGGTGACGAAGGTGCTGGAGCATCCCGGTATTGATGCTATCTCCTTCGTGGGTTCTACCCCGGTTGCCCACATCGTTCAGGACACCGGAGTTTCGCACGGCAAGCGCGTTCAGGCACTCGGTGGCGCCAATAACCACGCGATCGTCCTCCCCGATGCGGACCTAGACTTCGCGGCAGGCCACATCTCGGCTGCAGCCTTCGGAGCAGCTGGCGAGCGATGCATGGCCCTGCCGGTTGTGGTAGCTGTTGGTGGCGTTGGCGAAACTCTCGCTAACAAGGTCAAGGCCCATGCCGAGGGCATTAAGGTTGGCCCCGGTCTAGAAGAGGGCGTTGAGATGGGTCCTGTTATCGACGCAAAGGCGAAGACACGAATCGTTGACCTTATTGATGACGCCGAAAAGCGTGGAGCAGATGTGGTTATGGATGGCCGCAACTTCGTGGTGCCAGGCCACGAAAATGGCCACTTCCTCAAGCCAACCATTCTCAACAAGGTGACGCTGGATTCCCCGGTTTACCAAGAAGAGGTCTTTGGCCCGGTTTTGACGATCGTTGAGGCGGACAGCTACGAAGAGGCCATCGAAATCGTCAACTCCTCGGAGTTTGGCAACGGTGCGGCAATCTTCACGAACGATGGCGGCATGGCCCGCCGCTTCACACTGGACGTTGAAGCTGGCATGGTGGGTATCAATGTTCCGATCCCAACGCCGGTGGCCTACTACTCGTTCGGCGGATGGAAGGATTCACTGCTTGGCGATACCCACATCCACGGTCCCGAAGGCGTCAAGTTCTACACCCGCGGCAAGGCAATCACGTCCCGCTGGCCCTCCGAGGCTACGTACGAAGCGACGATGTCCTTCCAACGCGAGGATTAAGAGATTCGCTGAGTGAGGAGTGGGTGGTTGCCTTTTAGGTGGCCACCCGCTTTTCTTATGCTTGTTCGCGTACGGGTGCTACGCCGTCGTCGTCAAAACCGGACCTTTGCCCTAAAGAAAGAAACAAATGTACTCAAGTTTCTTCAAATGACTGTACAAATCTGAACCTCGTGCGATAGAGTATTAGCGCGCTCCAAAGATGGAGTCTCAAGGACGAGGAGAGGAGAGGCCATGGCCTCGAAGGCACGGAATACGAACGATCCCAAGTACTCGAAGCTAGCAATTGGCGTTTGTCCTGATCAGTGGGGAGTCTGGTTCCCTGAAGATGAGAAGCAGATGCACCCGCGCCAAGCAATGGAAGAAATGGCGGCAGCAGGTTTCGAGATCATCGAAACTGGCCCCTACGGCTACTTCCCGAAGGATCCGAAGGAGCTCGCGAAGTGGACAACCGAGCTTGGTCTCAAGGTTGTGGCGGGAACCGGCTGGGGAATCCTCCATAAGAAGGAAGCTTGGGCCGATACAGAGAAGACGTTCCGCGCGATCGCGGAAACGCACGCCGCTGTAGGTGCGGAATACATCGTGCACCTGCCTCCGCTCTACCGCGATGACAAGACGTGGGAGTGGACCGATGATCGCGTCCTGTCCCCAGATGCTTGGAAGCTATACGTAGATAACGCAAACCGTCTTGGCGCTATGCTCCTTGATGAGTACGGACTCAAGATGGTGCTGCATCCCCACGGTGATTCCCACATTGAAACCCCGGAGGAGATCGCCCGGATCTTCGATGCAACGGATCCGAAGTACGTGAACCTGTGCCTCGATTCTGGCCACGTTGTGTATGGCGGCGGCGATCCGGTACAGCTGATCAAGGATTACCCCGAGCGCATCACCTATGTTCACATCAAGGCGTTTGATGAGGACATCACCAAGGAAGCGCATGAGAAGGATTGGCCATTTGGTGAGGCCGTCACCAAGGGTGCATCCGTGTGTCCGCCTGCAGGCCTGCCTGAAATGCATGCATTCGTGGATGCGTTGGCGGAGCTGGACAAGGATATCTACTGCATCTGCGAGCAGGACTGCTACCCGTGTGAGCCAACGTTCCCGAAGCAGAACGCAATCAATATGCGCAACTACCTGGCCGAATGTGGTCTGGGCCTGAAGTAAGAACGCACGTAAAGCAGAAACTGACTCATAGAAGAGAAGGACAAACAATGACTGTTCGTATTGGACTCATTGGTGCTGGCGGCATGGGCCGCGCACACGTAGATCGTATTGAGAACGACCTAGCTGGCGGCAAGATCGTGGCCGTTGCTGATATCAACATTGAGGGCGCGAAGGCCGTTGCCGAACCGCTGGGTGCCAAGGCCTACGGTACGGGCGCGGAGCTGATCGCTGACCCGGATGTGGACGCGGTTCTGATTGCCACCTTCGGCAAGGTGCACGCACCGGACGTTATCGCTGCAATCGAGGCTGGCAAGTACGTACTCTCCGAGAAGCCGCTGGCAACCACCCCCGAGGATTGCATCGCCATTATGGAGGCGGAGCAGAAGGCCGGCAAGCATCTGGTCACTGTTGGCTTCATGCGCCGTTTTGACAAGGGCTACAACGAGATGCGCGATGTTCTCAACAGTGGCGATCTTGGCTACGCTACCCTAGTTCACTGCCGCCATCGCAACCCCTCCGTCCCGGAGAACTACACCACTCGGAACATGATTGACGATACGGCGATTCACGAGATCGATACGTGCCGTTACCTGCTGGGCGAAGAGATCGTTTCGGTCCGTGTAGATACTCCGCGCGCCACCTCCAAGAAGTTTGATCACCTGCAGGATCCTCTTGTCCTGGTGGCCAAGACGGAGAATGGCATCCTTATCGACGATGAGGTTAACGTCAATATCCAGTTTGGCTACTCCATTGAGTGTGAGCTGGTTATGGAGGCCGGCACGGTCCGGCTAACCGATCAGGAGCACTCGGCCATTCGCACTGGACAGGTTGATAAGCACGCAATTTGTCAGAGCCACGTGGATCGGTTCCAGGACGCGTTTAATCAGGAGTTCCAGCAGTGGATTCGCGCTGTTGAGCGCGATGAGCACACTGGTTCATCGTCGTGGGACGGCTACGCAGCAACCTGCGTTGTGGATGCAGGTCTGGAATCCCTCGAGAATGGCGGTAAGGAAGTTGCTGTCAAGATGATTGAGAAGCCAGCGTTCTACGCCTGATAGTTGAGTAGGTAGGGCCCGCGTTTGTGTGGGCCCCACCTCGCTACGTAAGGTGCGGGATTACCTCCAGAGGTTCTTAACTAACGCGCGTTATGCTAGATTTGTTATTACATTGTCGACGACGACGGCCGCCGCCCGTTCTGCTATACCGCACGGCTCGGGAGGCGCTCTCTAGATGAAAGGAGCATGTCATGGTTGATATCGCACTAGACCCGAACATGTATTACCGCACGATGTCCACGGCCCAGACCCTGCACAAGGCGGCAGAGCTTGGCTTCAAGCACGTTGAGCTTTCCCCGAACACTGAGTTTCACCTATGGCACCACTACCCGAAGGGCGACGATCAATTCGTTGCGGAGCTGAAGCAGGCATCGAAGGATACGGGTGTGACGGTTCGTACCCTCAATCCGGTGTTCAACTGGTCCTCGACCGATGAAACGGAACGGCAGGCTCAGGTCCGTAACTGGCGCCGCCTGCTGGAGCTCGCTGACCAGATCGGCGTTCGCGAGATTGTTTCTGAGTTCTCAGGGAACCCGAACACCCCAGGAGAGTGTGAGGCACAGTGGTACCGCTCTCTTGAAGAGCTGGCCCCTGTGTTTGAGAACTATGGGATCTCGCTCAATATGGAAGCCCATCCCTACGATTTCGTTGAAACACAGGAAGAGGCGTACGCGATCATTCGCGGCGCAAACCTTGAATGGTTGGGCTACGAATACTGCGCCCCGCATACTTTCCATCTGAGCAAGGGCCTCGGTAATGCTGGTGAGATGATCAGGGCCGCTGCGCCGAAGTTGCGAGAGGTCCATATCTCCGATTCCTACAATCACCTTGCTAATGACGGTAATCGTTACATCATCAATCCTCCGGGTGTTGATGCTCGCGTGCACCAGCACAATGAGATCGGCCAGGGCGAAGTCCCGTGGGATGAGGTCTTCAGTGCGTTGCGGGAGATCAATTTTGACGGGGTTCTTTCTGTGTGTATCTTCGGGTGGCATGAGTGGGCGGATGAGATGAACGTGCGTGTTCTTGAACGCCTGAAGAAGGAGTTTAACCAGTAGCGATATAGTTCAGCTGGTGGTGGCTGCGGGGGTGAAGCTTAACTTCACCCCCCGCAGTTGCATGCCGATCGTATGGATCAGTATTTAGGGGGACTCATGGCTTCGCGGCCAACTCAGGCGGATGTGGCGGTTATTGCCGGCGTTTCACGGCAGACTGTTTCCCTCGTAGTTCGTGATGATCCGCGCGTTTCTGATCAGAAGCGAGACGCTGTCCATGCCGCAATGCAGGAGCTGGGCTACCACACGAATCTTGCAGCACGTGCACTGGCGAGTAACCGGACTCGGTTTATCGGGATCGTTCTCTCGGTCATGGACAACCCGTTTCATTCTCACCTCGTGGAACTGATCCGCCAACACTGCGAGACCGCTAATTTAATCCCCTTCATCGCTCCCGTGGGAGAGAACACCGCGGAGGAATCGATTGCCATAACCCGATTCAGCGAACTCAATGTGGACGGTCTCATCCTCATCTCGCCACTTCTTGAAGAGGACCAGATTCAAGGGATTGCTTCTCGAACACCAACGGTTTTGGTCACGCGCAACGTTGGTCCAGAGAATGCGGATTTGGTGCATACCGATGATGTGGCTGGCGGCAGGATGGCTACCGAGCATCTTCTTGACGCGGGATACGAACGGGTGATCTTCCTTGGGTACGATCGCCCCGTTCCGGGGGATTCGTCCGTTCTGCGTTGGCGCGGCTATGAGCAGGTGATGGGCGAAGTTGCCCAAGCACCGCACAGCTACCTCAGGCCGAAAGAAGCCGTTACCGCTACCGCCCGCTCAATCTTGGAGCAGTTCGGTGCCGGAACTGGAATTGTCTGCCACAATGACATGATCGCCATCGAGGTGATCGGAGTTCTTGGTGAGTTTGGTCTAGCGCTTGGTAAGGATATTGGAATCGTCGGTTTTGACAACACCAGAATTGGGGCGCTGCCGGCGATCTCTCTGACGTCGATTGATCAGCAAACCGAAGAGATCGCCCGGAAGGCGATGAACTTTCTGACAGAACGAGTCGAGGGACAGCGGAGTGACCGCAAGAATCTCTCACTGCCATCAACGTTGATCCCCCGAGGGTCTACTCAGAGAACCCGCTAAATATCCTGAGGCTTCCAGCTTGCCGGTTTGACGGGGAGCACGCCGCGCAACAGGTTGACGGTTTGCTCGAGTCCCTCAACTGAATCGAGGACAACGTCCTCATGTTCGATCGCGAGGGTACCGTCGTAGCCGGCTGAACGCAGCTCGCACAAGAACTGGCCCCAGAACTGTTGGCCACCTGGGTATCCGAGACCGAGGGTGACGTAGTTCCATGGCCTCTCCCCGTGTTGCTCGGGAGGTTGGGTTCCGAGGATTCCGTTTGCAGCAACAACGTGGTGCTGGAAGCGTGAATCCTTGGCGTGGACGTTATAGATCGCGCCATTGAGAGCGCGGGCGACTGCCAGCGGATCGGCACCCATCCACATCGGATGCGATGGATCGAGGTTTGCGCCCACATTCTCACCCACCGCGGATCGCAGCCGTAGCAATGTGTCCGCGTTGTAGACGAGTTGGGAACCGTGCATCTCAATAGCGAAGCGAACACCGCGTTCCTGACCAAAAGCTGCCAGCTCACGCCAATACGGAATCGCCACGTCGTTCCACTGGTAATCGAGTATCGTCTGGGTCTCGGGCGGCCACGAGGTGGTCACCCAGTTGGGGGTTGTGTCCCCGGCTGCACCGCCGGGCAATCCAGACATGAGCACAACGGTGGGGACGCCGAGCAAAGAAGCGAGTTCTACGGCATTGCGAACAACGCGATCGATTTCCGGTCCGATCACTGGATGGAGCTGGTTACCGTTGGCGTTTAGAGCAGAGATGCGGAGTCCACGAGATTCGATTGCGCCCACGAAGCGTTGGCGCGCCGCTGAATCGGCAAGGAGCTCGCGAGCATTGATGTGAGGGGCCGAAGACCACCCGCCGGTGGGGAACTCAAGATCTGTGATACGTAGGGTCGCGGCTTGGTCAAGCATTTCCTCGAAGGGGAGATGCGCGAGGGAGTCTGTCACCATTCCGATGCGCATTAGCCCAATACCTCCTCAATGGCTGGGACGGCTACTTGGACACCGCCGCGTTCCATGGATTCAACAAGCGCGTTGGCAACGTTTGTTGCCCGCAGCGCGTCTGTTGCGGTAGCTGCGCCTTCTGGGATCTGCTTGGCGGAGGCCGCCTGAACCCAAGCATTGAGTTCTGCACGGTAGGCGGCAGCAAACCGCGGCCGCCAGTCCGCGGGATACGCCGATGATGCTGTGAGATTCTTACTGACAAGTACGGGGTTTTCCTCAACCAATGTTGGGACCCGTGGGAGTTCTACGTTGGCTGTCTCGCACACAAGCTCGCAGCGGACATCGTAGCCGTATTGCGCCTGGACCTGAACTTCGACTGTATGGAGCACGCCAGCTGCATCTGTCATGAGGTAGAACTGGGGGTCGAGGCGCTTGGTGATGAGAGAAGATCCTTTACCGCTTGTCCACTGAACGTGGGCGATCGGACTACCTGCCAGCCAAGGAATCGTGTCGATCTCGTGGATGCCAGAATTCGTGATGGTGTCTGATGAGGTGCCATCTGGATGGGCATCGACATTGCGGTGGACTGAGTGAGACATGAGTAGTGCTCCGTCCATCCCGGTCACTAGACGCTGCTTGAGAGCGAGGTAGCCAGGATCGAAACGTCGCATGAAACCAACGGTCACGAGGGATTCGCCTAGCTCGCGCTCGCGGTGTACAACCCCTGCTGCCTCGTCAGCGGTAGGGGCTAGAGGCTTCTCGCATAGGACGGGAAGGCCGCGCTCCATTGCTCTGATGGTGAGCCCGGCGTGGAAACGATCAGGTGCGGCGATGATCACGGCGTCCACCTCACCAGAGTCGATGAGCTCTTCGCCACTGCTAAAAACGTGCTCCGCTCCAGCTTGAGCCGCGAGGCTGCTGGCCGCTGCGGTGTTCACGTCGGCTACGGCCACGAGCCGTCCTCCAGCAATTCCAGAAGCGAAGTTTCGTGCATGGTCCTGTCCCATGACGCCGGTACCGATGATTCCAACTCTAAGTGTTTCAGCCATTGTTCCTCCTTGAATGACGGCAAATGTTTGATAAATGTAGCGTATCGCTCAAAGATTGAGATGACAAGGAAGTATTCCTAACTGCATGTGCTCTTGAGGTGGTTTGGTTTCTCTTCCATCAAGTTTTGTGAAAATCCTAGGCTGTTGAGGATGTGATACACACTGAGGATGAAATAGGATTACGGAAGAGCATGACAGTAGGTACCGATGTGTTGGCGTCGCGAGTCACTTAAAAACTGCTTCAAACTTTGTCTGGACAAACAACCGTTAGCGATGTACCCTCGGTTTAGAGCGTTCCAATCGCTATAAGCGCTCAACTCAATGATGAGTGCCCCGCCAACAGGAGGCGGGCTCGGATGGAGGTTAATCCACATGACAGCTACACCTGAAGGGGCGATTCGGCGCGATCCGACGTCCGCAGAGATTGAGGAGTTGGTGGCGGATACGCCCCCCTCGGGGAAGAAGCGTTCCCTCGGCTTTCTGGCAATCGTTGCCTGCCTTGGCTCACTTCTCTTTGGTTACGACACTGGCGTTATCGCTGGCGCGTTGCCGTTCATGCACATGCCGACTGATGCAGGTGGACTGCAATTGACGTCATTCGAGGAGGGCCTCATTGGAGGCCTCCTCGCAATCGGCGCGGCACTCGGGGCAATTGTTGGTGGCCGGATGTCGGACCGTTGGGGACGCCGCCACAACATCACGATGCTCGCTATCGTGTTCATCATCGGCACAGTTGGGTGCACTATTGCCCCGAATATCTGGGTTCTCTACCCCTTCCGCATAGTCCTCGGATTTGCTGTTGGCGGTGCCTCCGCAACGGTTCCGGTGTTCCTTGCCGAGAGCGCGCCCAAGCGACTACGTGGTCCGCTAGTGGCAATTGATCAGTTCATGATCGTGTTTGGTCAGCTCGTTGCCTACACGATGAATGCATGGATTTCTTCCCATAACGGTGGGCCGCAGGTAGAAACCACTGACGGCCACATGTCTTGGGACGAAGCAATCCCTATTCTCGAGCAGCTCACCATCACCGGAGGAAACGGTGACGCATGGCGCCTCATGCTTGTTCTGGCAACGATCCCGGCTGTTGCCCTGTGGATCGGTATCCGCATGCTTCCCGAGTCCTCGCGCTGGTATGCAGCGAACTTCCGGTACCCGGAAGCGATCGGAGCTCTCAAGCGTTTGCGCGATGAAGAGAAGGACGGTCCCGTTGCCATCGAAATTGAACAGATGGTGGAGGTCAATCGTCAGGAGGAAGAGGCGGAAAAGTGGACTCTTCGTCAGGCATGGAACACCAAGTGGACTAAGAAGATCCTGCTCATCGGCATTACACTGGGCTGTTTTGATCAGCTCACGGGTATTAACACGGCTATGTACTACTTGCCGAAGGTTCTCCATGCGGTGGGCTTTAGCTCGGCGGATTCCATCACCCTGAACGTTTATACGGGCATCGCTTCGTGTATTGGTGCTGGTACGGGCCTATGGGCGGTTGCAAGGTTCCTGCGCCGCCACGTGGGAATGTATCAAGAAGCTGGCATTACCATCGCACTGTCCTCACTAGCACTAGTGTTTGCCTTTGGTGTTGCACCGTACGAGCTGGAAGATGGCACCTTCTCTGCGAATATGCCAGCGATGGTTCCGTGGCTGGTTCTGGTGCTAGTTGCCCTCTTTGTGTTCATCAAGCAGTCGGGCACGGTGGTGTGGATCTACATGGGTGAGCTCTTCCCCGCCAAGATTCGTGGTATTGGAAATGGGCTTGCCGTTGGATGTCTCTGGATCATGAACGCTATCGTGACCGCAGTGTTCCCGCCGATGATCGAGAACCTCGGCGGTGCGATAACCTACGGAATCTTTGCGGCGATTAACCTAGTGGCATTCCTCTTCTACTGGAAGGTTGTGCCCGAGACGAAGATCTACACGCTCGAGGAGATCGAGGAGCGCCTCGAAAAGGAGTACTCCTGACTTGGGATCCATCCCAAACAAGTGGGATGAGTACACTGTGAGAAATTTGGGAGATCGTGGCTGACTCCTAAATGAGGATCATTCCTTCATTTCCATTGGGTTTAGATCTGACGGGTGGTCCGGTGGGCGCAGTTCTTCGGAACTGCGCCCACTTCCTATTCCCGTGACGATTAGGACGTAGTTCGAACAGTCAAGGTTGGCTGAACGATGGAGTTGATCGCCACGGCATTGTCATCATTCTGTCTGCGGTTGACGTGGTTGAGTGCTGTCTGGATCAGCTCATGTGCGTCTTGGTGGATTGACGTCAAGGACCATTCTGGCCTTTGAGCAACATGGGTATCGTCGTAGCTGATAACCGCCACGTCCTTGCCCGCTGTGAGATTCAGCCGGTGTAACGCAGGGATCACATCCATGGCGAGCCTGTCATTGTGCACAACAATTGCTAACGAGTGTTCCTCATTCTGGGGGACGAAGCGGGCGATGAGCGGAGAGAGCGGTTGGTCCGCCTGAATGAGGGCAGAGTCCAGAGGAGTCTGCCCCAGTGCCACTTCAAGAGCTTTGAGCCGGTTATCTACCCACACGTTTCCGTCGTCAATCTCAGATGAGAGGTGGAGGATGCGCTTCCAACCACGTTCGCGGATATGCGCAGCGATAAGTTGAGCTGCTGCATTTTCATCCATATGGACGGTGTCCACTGCTCCGCCGATAGCTCCAGCGCCGATTACAACGGTTGGAAGGGAACGCCCCTGCTTGATGAGTTCTTCTGGAGGTTCCACCGGCGATACGACGATGACGCCGGCAACATCGAGCTCTTGAAGCTTGCGCAACACCTGGGCCTCGTGATCGGAGCGATTCAGCGACGTCACGATGAGGGGAAGGAGATCCAACTCCGTGGAGCTCTGCTGCAGCTCCGCTACGAGCGTCTCATAGAACGGGTTCCTGAGATCCGGTAGCACGAAGCCAAGCGTGGAGTGGAACTTGCCGGCTAGGGCTGCTGCGCCGATGTTCCGTACATATCCAAGTTCGTCGGCAATTGTGACGATACGGGCACGGGACTCCTCGCTAACGCCAGACGATCCTGACAGGGCGAGGGACACCAGACCGCGCGATACTCCCGCTGCGCGAGCAATATCGGATTGGGTGGGCCTTTGTTTCAATGGGATCCTCTGAGTGTCTGGGGGTGCGGTGCCTTGTTGTGGTGAGTCTTTTGGCGAGAGCTTACCAATAATTCGCCGGTATAGGGCCAAAGGCCCGGGTGGTGGATGTCCGTGCCTTGAGATTCGCAAATACCCGCTATTCTCTATTGACCTTACAAATATACCAATGTACTCTAAATATAGTAGCTAACGCGCGTTAGGTATTGAGATCGGAACCAATGGAGGCTTGTCTGGCTTGTTCTCGTGACAACCGATCTCACACCGTTGAGTCAGAAGGCCCAACGGAATCAATCGAAGAACATAGGAGTTCCTTATGTCGCTTAAGTACGGCGCATACACCGCTTGTCTTCACGATCGGTCGCTTGGCGATGCCCTTGACGTCCTCAAGGATGCCGGCCTCAGCGGTGCCGAAGTCAACGTTGGCGGATTCATCCCTTCTCCGCACTGCCCTGCCGAGGTTCTGCTTGGCTCCCAGGCTGCCCGCGACGAATACCTCGGAGTGTTCGAGGAGCATGGCGTTGAACTGACCGGCCTCAACACGTCCGGTAATCCCCTTTCCCCACTGCCTGAGGAAGGTATCATCCAGGCACATGAGCTCAAGCGTGGCATTCGTACCGCCGGAGCCCTCGGTATCAAGGAAATCGTCGCGATGTCCGGCACCCCGGGCACTGATGCAACAGCGAAGTACCCGACCTGGATCGTCAACCCTTGGAACGGCATTGATCTAGATATTCTGGACTACCAGTGGTCCGTTGCAGTGCCATTCTGGAAGGAAATCGATGCACTTGCTCGTGACAATGGCGTGGATGTGTGCCTAGAGCTACACCCCCGTAACCTCATCTTCAACGTCCCGGCCTTTGAGCGCCTTATCAATGAAACTGGTGCAACCAATATCAAGGTCAACATGGATCCCTCCCACTTGTTCTGGCAGCAGGCTGAGCCGATCGAGGCCATCAAGCGCCTCGGCTCCCACGTTGGTCACGTTCATGCCAAGGATACGAAGGTTTTCCCAGGGGTCGCTTACCGTGGCGTGCTGGATACAGATTACGGCCACCTGCCGCCCGAGGCGGCTGGCTCGGCTCCGTGCGCGGTTGGTCATGACTGCTCCGTGTGGCCCGAGGCTCCGGCGTGGCGCTTCGTTGCCTTCGGCCTCGGCCATGATGAGCAGTACTGGGCCGACTTCCTCAAGGCGCTCTCCGATGTAAATCCCAACATGGTCGTGAACATCGAGCACGAGGATGCCGAATACGGCAATGTCGAAGGCCTGAAGATCTCAGCCTCCAACTTGTTGAAGGCGGCGGCTCGGCTCGGCTAGGTCAAGTCGGCCACGACGCTGATGTACTGGTAGGGTCCCTGAAGCGCTATGGCGTATCGGGGGCCCTACTGTGCGTGGAAATCCATGATCGAGCGACAGCCCCCGGTAGAAGCAACGAATTCAATGGAGAGTTCTCATGTCAAGAGAAGTATTAGGAATCGGAGTTATCGGCCTCGGATGGATGGGACGCCTCCACACACGGTCGTACAAAGCACTCACGGAGCATTACCCAGAACTGGACGTGCAGATTCGGCTGGTCAACATCTGCGATCCGATCGAAGCGAATCGAGCCTTCGCCGTCGAATCGCTGGGGTTCGAGCGAGCAGTCGAGGATTACCACGATCTTCTCGCAGATCCAGAGGTTGACATTGTCTCAATCTGTTCACCGAACTACCTTCATCGGGAGATCGCGCTGGCAACCGCTGAGGCGGGCAAGCCTTTCTGGATTGAGAAGCCCATGGGAGTGTCCGCTGAGCAGTCAAAGGACATCGCCGTTGCGGCCCAGAATGCGGGAGTTGTAACCTGCGTCGGATTCAATTACCGCCACGTGCCCGCCATTGAAAAGGCGCGTGAGTTGGTTCGAGCCGGACGGCTGGGCCGCATCACCAACATGAGGTGCTGGCTTCTGGCCGATTACGCTGCATCTCCTCAAGGTCCACTTACGTGGCGGTATGATCGCAAGCTTGCTGGCGCCGGAATCGTTGGAGATCTCATGAGTCATGGTGCAGATCTTGTCCAGTACGTCTGTGGCCGGATCTCCTCTGTGTCCGCTCTGACGGATACGTTCATCATTGAGCGCCCCGTCCCCACCAAGGCCGGAATCGGCCACAGCGGTTGGGAGGTCTCCGATCAGCGTGGATCCGTGGGCAACGAGGATTACGTCGCCATGATGGTGCGATTGGACAACGGGGCTGTGGGTACGCTCGAATCCTCGCGCGTCTCTGTCGGGCCAAGAGCCGAGTATGCCCTAGAGGTGTATGGCACCGCGGGATCGCTTCGCTGGAACTTTGAGCGAATGAATGAGCTTGAGGTGTGTTGCGGATTCGAGAATGAGTTTCAGGGGTACACGCGCGTGATGGCCGGCCCAGACTTCCCGTCTTTCTCCCTCTTCCAACCCGGCGCCGGTGTGAGCATGGGTTTCGATGATCTGAAGACGGTTGAAGCGGCACAGTTTATTCAATCGGTCGCGACGGGTAGGCAGTTGGCGCCTTCGGCCGCAGATGGTTGGGCTGCAGCTGAGGTGGACGAGGCGACTGTTCTATCAGCGACTGATGGCCAGTGGCACGATGTCGCCAGAGTCACTGGGCAAACCACCCACGACACGGTCTGAACTGCAAGAGTCTTCTCGTTACGACGACGACCGCTTGACCAGACGGGGCGGGAACACCAGCTCTCGAGCCTCCCGATCGAAATATTCGGCACGCGAGTTGATCAGTTCGAGTACTGCTTGTGCTTGCCGCTCTAGCTTTTGGTCCACTGAGGTAAAGTTGCCGGCAAATTCGGCTGCCAGGCGGGTATTGTCGTAGCTGATGACGGCAGCGTCCTTGCCTACACGGAGGCCCGCACCGCGAAGCGCAGAAATGACTTCCATCGACAGGAAGTCGTTATGGCAGATGAATGCGGTTCGCGACTGACTTTGATTTGCCATCGCGTGTGAGATGGTGGCATCAATACCCGATGAGAACTCGAGCACGTCCAGTTTGACACCGAGGGCGGTGGCTTGGGCGGCGAGTGCACTGCGTCGGCGATCGAGGCCGCGGTCATGCTCGGTTGCGACATCCACGAGGTAGATGGCCTCTTTCCATCCGCGTGTTCGCACGTGCTCCAATACTGATTGAGCAGCGGCCGCCTCGTCGAGTCGGATGGAATCCACCTTGCCGCCGATATCGCTATCGCCAATAACAACGAGCGGAATTTTGGAGCCTGTCTCAACAAGATCCTTGCGATCCAACCCCGGGCTGAACACGGCGAGGCCTCGCACGCGTAGCTCCCGGAATCGCCGGATAACGTTCGCTTCCTTCGCAGGATCATTGTCGGCGGTGGCAACAAGGGGAAGTAGTGCGGATTCTTCGGCATTGGCATCTAGTGCAGCAATGAGGTCTTGAAAGAATGGATTATTGAAGTTTGGAGCCACTATCCCGATGATGGGCGAGTTAGAGGCCGAAGCGAGGGTTGCGGCAGAAAGGTCGCGCGTGTATCCCAATTCGGCGGCAACCTTTTCGATGCGCTGCCGGGTTTCGGCGGCCACACGCGGGGAGCCGGAGAGTGCCATGGATACCAGAGTGCGCGATACACCCGCTTGACGCGCAACTTCAGCTTGGGTGACAGCCGTGTACATTGCGCCTCCTCTCCTGTGCTGCACTTTTGACGCTCTGCTTGAACTTATCCTAGGTGTTGGCGAGACAGACTTCAGACGGCTGCAGATTTCTGAATTGTGCGCACATTTAACCTACGGGAGCAAGGCCCTGACAACGTTGACACGCTTCAATGTCGAAATCAAAAGGTAAATATAAGAGATCTCGGGCTTGACATAGCCTATTTATACGCTAGCCTTGACGTTGTAGGTGACGCGCGTCAATAGCGTGGATCACGTACTGGTCCCGTAGCTTTTGCGGAAAAGTGAAAACAAAGGCCGAATCGGTCGCATGCAAAGGAGCACAATGCGAGCTGAAGAAATGTCTAAAGCGGGCGTCGCGGCAGATGCTGACCTCGATGTACGTGATGATTCAGCGCAACCATGTGAAACGAAACGATGTATCGGCGCGCCAGCGATCGCTTTCTTCGTCAAGTTCGTGCCAGAAACCAAATATCACTCGCTCGAAGAACTCGAGATCCAGTTCCAAGAACAGTACAACTGATAGGACATCAAAATGATCAATATCGCTCAATTCGGCGCTGGCTTTATCGGCCAGGTCCACGCCAAGAATCTGTCCGAGCATCCGAGCGTCAATTTCGCTCGCGTCTATGATGCAGATCCGGCCCGGGCTCAGGCAGCGGCTGAAAAGTTTGGCACCACCGCCGCCGCCACGATCGAGGAGATCCTCGGGGATACTTCGATCGATGCCGTGCTGATCGCCTCCTCGACGAACACGCATGCAGACCTGCTCAAGGCGGCAGCCCGCGCTGGCAAGGCTGTATTCCTCGAAAAGCCTATCGATCTGAGCTACGAGGTAGCCCAAGACGCCGCGGCCGTGGCCAAGGAAGCGGGCGTGCCCGTGATGATCGATCTCAACCGCCGGTTCGATGCGTCGAACGAGGCCATTCGCGAGGCCGTACTCTCCGGTGAAATCGGCGATGTAGAACTCATTGAGCTGAGCTCGCGTGGCCCATCGCTGCCACCGATCGAGTACCTCAAGGTATCGGGTGGCCAGATGCGCGATCAGAACGTCCACTTCTTCGATCTCATGTGCTGGATCACGGGGTTGGAGCCGGTATCGGTTTCCGCTATGGGTTCAGCTTTGGTTGATCCTCAGGTTGCGGGGGTGGGGGACGTTGATACCTCCGTTGCCATCCTTAAGCTCTCCAACGGTGCACTATGTCAGATCGATGCCCAGCGGCGCATCGGGTATGGCTACGACGAGCGGATCGAGGTGAACGGATCGAAGTCCATGGTTGAGGCCGGGCGTCAACGCACTGGTTGGGTCAATCGGTACTCCAAAGATCAGATCTCTACCAACGGAATGCATGCGGGTTGGTTCGAACGAATTGAGCCCACCTATCGTGCGGCTCTCGATGCCTTCGTGGATGCACTAGAGAAGGGAGAGGCTCCATCGCCTTCCCTCGAGGACGGCCTGCGTGCTCAGCGCATCGCGGAAGCAGCCACCGAGGCTCTCACAACCGGAAAGGCCGTGCAACTCTAACGCCCACACTGAATCAAAGGAGCACTATGAAACTCTCAATGAACGTGACGTCCACCTTCTTCGGAAACGTCGTCAATGACATCAAGGTGGCTAAGGAAGTCGGATTCGACGGCATCGAGCTTCAGAACCCGAAAATGGATCGCTACCTCGAAGCCGGGTACACCGCCGAAAGCGTGGTCCCTATGCTCGATGGCATCGAGGTATCAGCATACGGTGCCCTGCAAGAAATGGAAGATGATGCTTTCCGTGCTGAGGCCGAGCGCTTAGCAAGCCAAGCCCAGCTTTTCGGAGCGCCAACGCTTCAGATGTGCACAGGTCCGGTGGACGTTCAGGTGGTTAAGGATTTCAAGGCGGGCAAGCTCGCTGCGAACGATCCTCGTTACCGCGGCCTGCTCGGCGTGCCGGAAAAGGAACTCATCGAGAAGACGGCCAAGCGCATCGGCCTAGCCGCGGACATTGCAAAGGATCACGGCCTTGGCCTGTTTATCGAGCCACTCGGATGGGCACCGGTCAACGCTTTGCCTCAAGCGTTGCAGATCCTCGAGTTAGCCAAGCGTGACAATCTCGGGATCGTTGTTGATTTCTGGCATTTCTTTGTTGCCGGCGATACGCCCGAGGATGTGGCCAAGCTCGATCCGTCGATTATCCACGCGGTTCATGTATGCGACGGCCTCACGGTACCCGCAGGCGAGGTCCCCGATCAGGCCATCTCCCGCAACATCTGGACTGGTGGAGGTGATATCCCGTTGCAAGAGTGGGTGGATTCCGTCAAGGCCACTGGCTATGACGGGTGGTGGACCTCGGAGATCTTCTGCGATAAGACCCAAGAACTCGATTTCAATCTGGTAGCTGGGGCACTTCGCGACAACATGCAGATTCTCGTATCTGGAAAGCCAGGCGGAAAGTTCGCCAAGTAAGAGTATCGATCTATACAACGAAGTAAAGGAAGAATAATGAGCAAGATTGAACTGGGAATCCACCCGATCGGCTGGACGAACGATGATATGCCCGAATTGGGCGATGAGAACACATTTGAGCAGTGCATCTCCGAAATGGCACTTTCGGGCTACACGGGAACCGAGATTGGACACAAGTACCCGCGCGACCCCGCCGAACTGCATTCCTATCTAGACCCGCGCGGGCTCCGCGTGACGTCCTGCTGGACCTCGCTGTTCCTCACGACGAAGCCCTACGAGGAAACTGAGAAGGACTTCATCGATCAATGCAAGTTCCTTCAGGCGATGGGTTCTAAGTGCGTGGTGGTATCCGAGCAGGGACACTCGATCCAGGGCCAGACTGAAACCCCGATCTTCGATGAAAAGCCGGTCTTTACCGATGAAGAATGGGATCGCCTGACTACAGGTCTAGAGAAGCTGGCGGACGTTGCCGCCCCCTACGGTCTGAAGATCGCATTCCACCATCACATGGGTACGGGTGTGCAGACCACCGAGGAGATCGATCGCCTCATGGCTTCGACCGATCCATCCAAGGTGTACCTGCTGCTAGATACCGGCCACCTCGTGTTTTCCGGTGAGGACCCGATGGATATCGCGACCCGCTATCTGGATCGGATCATCCATGTGCATCTCAAGGACATTCGCGGCCCAGAACTGGCGCAGGCTCACGCGGAGAAGCAGTCCTTCCTTGGTGCTATCCGTAACGGCGTGTTCACTGTTCCAGGGGATGGGATCGTGGACGTAGCCTCTGTCATGAGCCTCTTCAAGGATTCGGATTACGAGGGCTGGTTCGTTGTGGAGGCCGAACAGGATCCCGCCAAGGCGAATCCATTCACCTACGCCACGATGGCACGGAAGTACATCAAGGAAACCACAGGGATCTAGAACTCCATATTCTGTCCCTGAACTCCGAGGAGGTTGAACCTCATGGGGTGATGGTGGAGGGTCCTGCGCTTACTGCGCGGGACCCTCCAGCACATCAGCCAGTGCAGTTTCGGTCAGCAACCTCGACTACGCCGGAGGCCCGAAGCGCAAGAACTTGCCTCGATCTAGGATCCGCAGCGAAAATTGGAGCGAGGTCCCTAAAAGGAATACGCAGGCGATTGTTCCGAATCCGAACGTTCCGCCCATGAGCACACCGATGGTAAAGAGTGTGGCGTCGTAAGCGACTCGTACGGTGCGGTATTGGAATCGTCGCTGATGTTCGAAGATTGCGAGGGGAACGTTATCGTTGGGGGCCATACCAAGATGGGCAAGCTGCACTAGGGCTAAGCCGAACCCGATAACGCAAGGTCCAATAATGACGGCCGCTATTCGGATGCCAAGGTGGGAATCGAGCAGCCACTGTCCGAACGCTAAGGTGCAGACGTTCACTGTGCTGCCAATGAGCAGGACGCCGAGGACTGTCCCGATTCCAATGTGCTGCCGTGCGGTCAGGAGCAGAACGATGAGCAAAACGCCCTGATTGATATTCGCAATGGTGCCTACGAGCAAACCGGTGTGTATCGAGACCCCCTGTGCCAGCAGATTGAAGGGGTCTGATCCAAGTCCGCTGTTCACAAGAAGGGAGCTGGCAAAGCCGATGATGATGAGGCCAAGCACAAGTAGCGTGAGGCGCCGTCCAAAATACCGAGGCCTTTTCATGTTATTCCTTCAGTGTGGTGAAGAGTGGCCGGCTCAGAACAGCAGATAGACGGAGCTGAGTACCGTCAACACGATGATGAGCGGATTGAAGATTGCGGGATTCATCCGTTTGATAAGCCACCGCCCGAGGGCCGCACCCACGATCACCGTTGGTATCAGAAGGAGGTCGGAGGAGAGCGAGTGTGCAGAATGTAGCCCCAGCGTGGCCTGGAACGGCACCTTCGCGATGTTCACAATGAAGAAGAACCACGCCTGAGTGCCGAGGAATCGCACCATGTCGAACCCGGAGGCAAGGAAGTACATCGTCATGGGTGGCCCGCCGGAGTTCGCGACCATCGTTGTGAAGCTTCCGATGAAGCCGTAGATCCACCGCGCGATGGGGTTTTTGGCGAATTTTTCCGACGACGACGAAGTGGTCCCGTCCGCAAGCTCTTTCGTTATGCGGTCCTTACGTTTCCCGTTGAACATTAAGAGAAGCGTGATCGCCGTGAGTGCCAGCAAGATAATGCCAATCATCTTGCGCATACCACCGTCAGAAATAAAGTTGAGGACGATTGCGCCGGCAATAAGTCCAATGAAAACTGGGGGCACGACGAAACGCAGTGCCTTCCAATCCACATCGTGCCGGTACGCCCACACGGCCAAAAGATCGCCCACGAGCAGAAGGATCAGCATCACGGCGGTGGATTCTTTGGCGGGTAGCACGGCAGCGAACATCGCTACCGCTAGTGTTGCGAGGCCGGGTAGGGCAGTTTTGGCAATACCAATGAGCAAGCCGGCCAGGATAAGGATTACCCAGCCGGAAGTCGCGAGATCGTAAACAGGGAGCATGGTGTGTGGTCAGCCTAGGACCGTAGCGGGTGTGTTGTGGGCTTGGATGGTTGCCGCCTCAGCGAGGGCGAGTGCTTCTACACCGTCCTGAAGGCTGGGGGAGAGCGGGCTCCCCTTATCTAGTGCGCGAGCAAAACCGGCAACCTGTGCCTCAAATGCAGCACCATATCGTTGTGCGTTGTTGCTCGTTACGCGGCCATGGGCGCTCGTAGTGTTCGTACCCGATGATACAACCGAGGTTGCGTGTTGGTTCGTCATGGACAGTGAACCCAGTGAGCCGAATGCCTCGATGCGCTGATCCCAGCCATAGACGCACCGGCGGTCATTGATGATCGTGCCGATTGCGCCTGATTTGGCCCTCAGCACGGCAACGGCACCGTCGAAATCTCCCAGCTCCTTGACTCGTGGGTCCACGACGTTCTGGCCCACTGCATGGATGGATTCGATCAGGCCCAAGAAGAAGCGGGCCAGATCCAGCTCGTGGATCATCATGTCCTTGAAAATCCCACCAGAGAGTGGAACGTACTCTAAGGGTGGCGGGAACTCATCGCGTGAAATGAGCGTCAGCTGCTCGAGTGTGCCTATCTCCCCGGCGCTTATCCGCTCGTGAATTTCGAGAATGCTGGGGTCATAGCGGCGGTTGAAACCCATCTGTACCTGCCCACCAAAGTCCTCAACCCGTTCAAGGCACTTACGTGCACGGTCCAGATCAAGGTCTACAGGTTTCTCGCATAGAACGGCTTTGCCCGCATGAACTGCGGCGAGAATGTATGCAACGTGGGTTTCGGTGATGGTGGTAATGATAATCGCGTCAACGTCAGGGGCTTTGATTGCTGCGTAGGCATCGGAGCTTACTTTGACACCGGGGCCAGCAATCGCGTGGGCCTTTTCGATCGTCCGATTGGTGATCCACGTAAGGTTCGTCAGTTTGCAGCGGCGTACCGCATCTGCATGTACGGCTGCGATCTTGCCGGCTCCGATGATGGCGATGTTGATCATAGTGATCTGATTACTTGTGAAGTACTGAGGAGAGGGCAGTTACAACAAGCGCATGGTCATGTGCTGCCGCCAAACCCGAAACAGCAACATAGCCGAGTGAAAGACCACTGGTGAGCAGGAGAGGAAACGCGCCGCCATGAGCGGCATAATCTTCCGCGGGTAGCTTGCTTTGCTCATCGAATCCTCCCTCACCATCATTGAGTTCGTAAGTGAGGCCTACGCGGAGGGATGACTGCGTGTACTGTTCTACAACGCGGCCCTTTCGGCGTGCCCAGCAATCGTTAGTAGTTCCTGCGCCTGGCAGAGCCGTATGGAAGATCGTCTGTGTTCCTACCCGTATATCCACCGCCACCGGCAGGTCTTCGGTACGAGCTATCGAGCGAATGCTCGTACCGATCTCCCAGATGGTGTCTAGATCGAGGGATTCGAAGCGCAGATTCTTCTCTTGATCGTGAACCTCGGCCAAGAGCTCTGGCTGACTTAGCCCGTCAAAATGCTGGCAGAGCTCCACAAATGATTGAGAAAGATTACTCATGATTACCCGTCACCTCGTTGTAGGGATGGCCGCGGCGATGGAGCCATGACCAAGAAACTTATAATGACAGTACAAGGATTCGCAATCTTGGTCAATCGAATGAGAGTCTGGCGGTTCGTTAGCACACATCGTCTGTTTATGACCGAACTGGTTGGGGACGTTAGTCGCACTATTGCATGTAAATCTCGAAGCACTACCGTAAATTTAGCTATTTGTTGTAACAATTAGATGAAAAGGCTTGAAATTGTAGGTACGCTTGCTGATGAGGCCAGGTGATGAACGTCAGAGCCGGCGTTTTGGATGGCTGAGACTTTCCTAGTCAAGGAGGACGAGATGGCCGTAGAAATTCCGTCAACAATGCGGGCAGCGGTACTGAGGGATTATGACAAGGGCTTGCAGGTTGAGGAGATACCCACTCCCCGGGCCCGCGCCGGAGAAGTATTGGTGAAGGTGAGTGCGTGCGGACTGTGCCACTCAGACCTTCACGTTATTGGCGGGGCGATTGCTTTCCCACTTCCATGTGTCCTCGGGCACGAGGTGGCGGGCGAGATCGTAGAGGTTGGACCGGGTAACGAGCACAACGAGCTAGAGGTTGGGCAGCGGGTTGCTGGTGCCTTCCTCATGCCTTGTGGACAGTGCGAGGCGTGTGCAGAGGGCCGCGACGATCTATGTGCGCCTTTCTTTGACCTCAATCGAATTCAGGGCAAGTTGTATGACGGCGAAACACGACTCTTCGAAGAGGACGGTTCACCCATCGCTATGTACTCCATGGGCGGCCTAGCGGAATACTGCGTGATTCCGTCGACCTCCGTCACTCCGGTTCCGGAGAATATCGATCCCGTATCCGGTGCGATCCTCGGTTGCGCAGCCATGACAGCATACGGAGCAGTACGCCGCGGTGCGGATCTCCGGTACGGAGAATCGGTGGCCGTGGTGGCAACGGGCGGTGTCGGATCTAATATCATCCAGATTGCCAAGGCGTTCGGCGCCAAACAGATCATCGCGATTGATGTTTCCGATGAAAAGCTCGAAGCGGCACGTGCGCTCGGGGCAACCGACGTTGTGAACTCTGCAAAGGAAAACGTTCGGGAAGCTGTGTTCTCCAAGACTGGTGGGCGCGGTGTTGACGTGGCGTTTGAGGCACTTGGCCGTCCACAAACATGGAATTCGGCACTTGATGCTTTGCGTGATGGCGGGCGTATGGTTCCCATCGGGCTTGGAGCTGGTGTGCAGACGGCCGAGGTTGAGATCAACCGGACGGTTCGCCGTTCGCAGTCCATCTTGGGCTCATACGGTGCGCTCACCCGGCAGGACCTTCCTGAGGTGGTGCGTATGGCTTCCAACGGCTCGATCCATTACGAGGAGATCGTTACGCGGCGGTTCTCTCTTGACGAAGTGGCTGAGGGCTACGATCTGCTCCGCAAGGGCGAGATCCAGGGCCGAGGCGTTGTAGATATGTCGCTCTAGGGTGTACTGGGGTCGTTGCCTGTAGCTGGGTGACGGCCCCAGTTTCTGGAAGTCTGGATGCAAAAGGATAAAAAAGTGGGCGGTACTTCGCTGTACCGCCCGAATTATCTGGTGAGATTGTGTTGGTTGCCGTTAACGCGCAATCTCGGTTCTAGCTGTTTCCTCTACTTAGGCAACAGGGGAGTCGATAGCATCCTTGATGGTGCCAGCAACTAGTACCAGTGAGAGGATGGCCGTCATAACGCCAGCGCCAATCACAACGCCTGAAGCTTCTGCCAGGGCACCCGCGAAGGCTACCAAGAAGAACAGGGTCATGAGGCCGAGAATAACGCCAAGGCGAATGCTTCCCTTGGACTCGACTGTGGCGGTCCGGACTACGGCCGGTGTGCGAACTGAAGTTGCTGCGATTGCAGTCATTATTGTGCTCCTTTATTCCTATGTTGAGGACATGTAGGAGCACCGGGATGTTCCTACACATCCATGTGCTGTCCAATGTTTCTTGGACACTTACAATAGTAGTGACAAAGGGCCTACGCGCCAAGAGTGCATAGCGTACGTTCCATCACAACCCTAGTAGTTGCGGTGCGCCGCCTCGTGGAGCTCCTTGAGCTGGTCGGGCGTGGGGAATCCGCTCACGTCCCAACGCGGGGGCCACACGCCCTCTGCTTTGCTGAATCCTTCGGGCCAGACGTCGCGGGCGACGTGGAAGCGGATCGTCACGGTTTCACCCTCGTCCTCATCCCACGGCAGTCCGCTGCCTTTACGCACAAAGGTGATGAAATCGGTCTGTGGTAGAGAGGCCGATTGATCTAGAGTCGAATACTGGCAGTTGGAAACCCAGCGGCCCGAACGGAGCCGGTGAACGCTATAGGGCTTAAGCTCCATCTGTGTGCCCTCCCACGCCGCGATCTCCTTGGTCTGGCAGTCATACATCCGCTTGCGGTAGGTGGTCCGAAGCTCCTCCAGAACCTTTGAAGCAGGATGATCGGACATTGGGATCCATTCCTTCCACCCGTCCGAGGCAACGGTATGGGGGAGGGGATATAGGGCGTCGTCGTCGTTCTCATGGCCTCGAAGCTTCTCCATCAACTTCGGGAGGCGGGGATCATCGGCCATGACCGCGAAAAACGACGTACGGCTCGCGGGGATGAAGAGCGGGAGCGAATCCGGATACTCCTGAACAAGGGAATCGGAGATAGTCTGGGCCATGTCCAGATCGGCGAACCATGAACTCTGGTAGTTATTCGGCGAGGTGAGCCAGAAAACGCGCGCTCCAGCCACGTCCGCAATTCCCAGCTCGATGCCAGCCTGGCCTTCGCTGAAGTTGAGCTGGCGGAGTTCCTCCACGGCGTCAACGAACAGGGGGCCAAGCTCGGGCGCGATGGCCCGCTCGGCAAGATCGGAGAAGAACAGGGGCTGGATGGTATCGGGATGATCCTCGGCTAAGCCCACGCCAATGAACTCCGTCAGTGGGATGTACACCATGGAATCGTCGCGCTCGCGGTCATGGGAGGGTAGGAAGTAGTCCGCGGGGCGCACGATCGGGAGGCGGCGGATCTGGCCGTCGTGCTCCTCTTCGTCGTCGCCAACCACGAGCGAGTCCTCTTTGGTTTCGGGGCCCGCACCCAGTCCAGCAGTCAGCGGATTCTGCGAGGTGAGCGCCCCCATGATTGCATCAAACACGGAGCTCAGGGAGGGGCGTGCGCTTTGATCCTGTGGCTCGGCATCGGCAAGCTCCACCGAATCGCCGGAAGCATTGGCATCGCCAGTATCGCCGGGATCGCTAGATTCACGTGCAGGCGTGCTGGCACCCGCACCGCCCTCGCCTTCGGCCACCGCACTATCGGCCTGTTGTACGCCGATCTTCAACAGCTTATTCAGGAGGCTACGCCTAGTTTCCTCGGGCTTGGATTCATCGATCATCTGGCTAGGGCGGAAGCGGAATGCGCGCCCATCGGCCAACAAAACATCGAGCCACTCCCCGTCCGCGTCAACAAACGCGCCCTCTAAATCAGGGTGGGAGGCGGCAACATCCAGAACCCAGTCCATGAATTGCGACATAGGCCCATTGTCTCCCGCCTGCCCACTATTGTGGAATGAGTTCTCCGATGGTGAAGTGGGCAACTCGCTCCCGTTAGACTGTGATCCGTGAAGATTGGGAGATCAACGTGGCAAAACGGGTAACCCTCGCGGACATCGCGTGCCACACCGGACTGTCCGCCGCTACAGTCAGCATGGCGCTGAATGAACGCCCAGAGTCCCGCATTCCGGAGCGGACGGCTGAGAGAGTTCGGACCGCGGCCGCAGAGCTTGGGTATACGCCAGACGTTAACGCTCGCGGCCTGCGAACGGGGCGCACGGACGCTATCGGCTTCGTCTCGGATGAGGTGACGCTCACGCGCTATGCTTCCGCGATGATTCGCGGCTTGCTGGACGAATCGGCCCGCCGCGGTTTCGCCGTCATGATGGCTGAAGCAGAGACCGATTCGGCTAAGCAGGACCGCGCGGTTAAAGCACTGCTCGAACGGAGAATAGATGGCCTCATCTTTGGGCAGATGCGCGCGCATCAGATTGAGCTTCCATCCCTCGATATTCGCGTACCCATCGTTCTGATCAATGGGACGGCGCCCGGAATGCCCGCAGTGCTCCCAGACGAATATCAAGCCGGACGCGACGCCGCGAACTACCTGATTCAGCATGGCCACAAGAAGATCGCCATGATCGGGCGGTCTAGCGATCATCAGGATCCCACGTTCTCGGCCACCATTCCCGAACGCATGCGCGGAATTGACGATGTTCTGGAGGGGGCCGGGCTTTCGCTGACGCAGGAGGTTTACGGCTCCGGGTGGGAACCAGAGTTCGGCTACGAGGGAACCCTGAGAATCCTCGATTCGTCGGAGATTACCGGACTGATCGCCGCCAATGATCGCGTGGCCTTCGGTGCCCTTCAAGCGGCGCAAGTTCGTGGGCTCTCCGTTCCGGATGATCTTTCGATTATGTCTTTCGACGACGAGTTGCTGGCCACCTACGTACATCCTCAGCTCACCACCATGAGGCTCCCGTACCAAGAGATGGGGGAGATTGGGATGCAGCTACTCGCCGATGCCATCACGAACAGAACGGCCCTGGAGCCTGAGACGGTACTGGTGCCGATGCCTCTTGTTGAAAGGGAATCAGTCCGCCAGATAGCAGGATAGGATGGTGTTATGTCAGCACAGAATCCTGGCCCTGCTGGCCACGACAATGCGTCTCCCGTCCGCACTGGAGCACAAGTAGCGATCATTGGTGGAGGGCCCGGCGGCTACGAGGCGGCAACGGTAGCGGCCCGGATGGGCGCTCAGGTTACGCTGATAGAGGCCCGTGGGCTTGGCGGTTCGGCAGTGCTGACGGACGTGGTTCCGTCCAAGACGCTGATCGCCACGGCCGAACAGGCTCAGGAAACGGCCGAGGCGGATGATCTAGGTATTGCCACCTCCGGTGTCTCTATCGACATGGCGCGAGTCAATGAGCGCGTTCGCCACCTCGCGCGCTCGCAATCGGGCGATATTCAGGTCTCTCTGGAGACGCTCGGGGTCCAGGTGATCAATGGGTGGGCCAGCTTGAAGCCCGGCCTCGATGATCGCGGGCGCCGCCAGATCACCGTCCGCCTCGCCGAACCGGAGGATCTTGACCTCGAACTGACCGCGGATATCGTTCTGATCGCCACGGGTGCTAGCCCGCGAGAGCTTCCCGCCGCCAAGCCGGATGGCAAGCGGATCCTCACGTGGGCACAGCTCTATGGGTTGGATGAGTTGCCGGAGCACTTGGTCGTGGTTGGTTCTGGAGTCACCGGTGCCGAATTTGCCGGCGCCTATCGCGGACTTGGGGCGAAGGTGACCCTCGTTTCCTCGCGGGATCGGATTCTTCCGGGGGAGGATTCGGACGCCGCGGAGATCATCGAGCGTGTATTTGTGGAGCGCGGAATGTTCATCGAGCGGCGGACGCGTGCCGAGGCGGTCCGAGCCAGCGAAGACGGCGTGGACGTGACTTTGAACGACGGCCGCGTTATCTACGGCTCCCACTGCCTGATGGCCGTTGGGGCTGTTCCAAATACCGAGGGGTTGGGGCTCGTCGAATCCGGCGTTGAGACAACTGAGTCCGGGCACATCCGGGTTGATCGTGTCTCGCGAACCACTAGTTATCGGGTGTACGCGGCCGGAGATTGCACTGGAGTTTTGCCGCTGGCCTCCGTGGCCGCCCAGCAGGGGCGGATCGCCATGTGGCATGCGCTCGGCGATTCGCTGGATCCTTTGAAAACAGACACCGTTGCTCGCGCAGTGTTCACCTCACCGGAAGTCGCGGCAGTGGGTATCTCCGAAGAAGAGGCTCGTTCCACGGGTCGCAAGATCAACGTGGCGAAACTCCCGCTGGCCCGCAACCCACGCGCCAAGATGCAGAGCGTGGAGGATGGATTCGTCAAGATCATCTCCTCGCGATCGGGGATCGTGATTGGGGGAGTGATCGTGGGCCCACATGCCTCCGATCTCATCTTTCCCCTCACCTTGGCTGTGCACTCCCGGATGACGGTTGACCAGCTCTCCTCCGCTTTCACCATCTATCCGTCCATTTCGGGCACGATATCTGAGGTGGCCCGGATCCTTCATTAGAAGGACGAAACCACCGTACTCACACAAGTGACGTACCTCACAAGTAATCCCCCTCGAAAACCTTGATCATTTCGCCGCGCAGACATAGGTTTAAGTCATGCTTAATCGATTAAGCAACGAACGCGAGATCGATGAGTGCCCATGGCGGCCCACCGGATGTGCCGCCACTGCCCAAGGAAGGAACTGCCCACGATGGCCAGCTTCACGAAATCGTTCAAGAACACGGGGTACCTGCAAAGCTCCGTAAATCTTTTACTGTTCTTCATGTCATGGGGGATCTGGTGGTCCTTCTTCCAGCTGTGGCTGAAGAAAGACATCGCCGAGGGAGGCTTGGGGTTTACCAACACGCAAGTTGGAACCGTCTACTCCATGAACTCGCTGGCAACCTTGATCCTCATGTTCCTGTATGGAACGTTTCAGGACAAGCTTGGTTACAAGCGCACAATCCAGATCTTCATCGCGGCGATCTCCGCGCTGGTAGGCCCCTTCGTCATCTTTGTGTATGAGCCGCTTCTGCACAGCAACTTCATGTTCGGTGCGGTGCTCGGGGCGATTGTTCTGTCCGCCGGATTCATGGCCGGTGTGGGCCTACTTGAGGCCCTGGCCGAGCGCTTCTCCCGCCTCTACAACTTCGAGTATGGCCAGGCCCGCATGTGGGGATCGTTCGGATATGCCATTGTTGCTCTCATGGCGGGATTCCTCTTCACCATCGATCCCAAGATCAACTTCTGGCTGGGTTCGGCCATGGGGCTTTTGAACCTCCTCATCGTGGTGTTCTGGAAGGCGCCCGCACCAGAAGGAAAGGATTCGGCCGAGCAAGTAGTGGAAGAAGCCACAACCCCGAGCATTGGCGAAATGGTAGGCCTCCTAAAGATGCCGGCGCTCTGGCTCGTGATTGTGATCGTGTTCTTCACATGGACTTTCTATACGGTGTTCGATCAGCAGATGTTCCCAGATTTCTACACCGGGCTGTTCGATTCAAAGGAAGCTGGTGAGCGCACCTACGGCGTGCTCAACTCCGTGCAGGTCTTCTGCGAGGCGGCGATGATGGGTGTTGTCCCCATCATCATGCGCAAGATCGGCGTCCGGAACACGCTCCTGTGTGGTTTCGCTGTGATGACACTGCGGATCTTGGGTTGCGCGGTGTTCGCAGACCCGATCGTCATCTCCTTCGTCAAGATGTTCCACGCCCTTGAGGTTCCACTGTGCATCCTGCCCGTGATGCGCTACTTCACCCTGCACTTCAATCCCGCGATGTCCGCAACGCTCTACATGGTGGGCTTCCAGATAGCATCCCAGCTTGGCAACGTGGTGCTCTCCCCAGTGCTCGGAGCCCTCAATGATTCCCAGGGATACCGCTTCACCTTCTTCGTGATCTCCGCCGTGGTTGCATGCTCAGCGGTATTCGCCTTCTTCACGCTAAAGAAAGACGATCAGCAGGTCCTCGGGGATCCGTTCATCCGCGAGACGAGGAAGCCCAAAGTAGAGGCGCCTTCGGACATCACGGCACCTGTGGCTCCTTCCGTTCCCGCCACTCCAGAAGATCCCACCGAAACTAAGTAACGTCAGATACAACACGCCACATCCCAAAGGAGAGAGTGACATGAAAGAACAACTAGCCAGAGCCGAAGCAGCGGTTGCCGCCCTCCGCGAAACCCGCAATGATCGGTGGTACCCCACTTTCCACATCGCCGCACCCGCCGGCTGGATCAATGATCCCAACGGCCTGTCCTTCTTCAAGGACCGGTATCAGGTGTACTTCCAGCACCACCCATATTCCACCCAGTGGGGTCCGATGCACTGGGGCCATGTCTCCTCAACGGACATGGTGACGTGGAAGCGCGAGCCGATCGCCTTCGCCCCGTCCATCGAGGCAGATCGCGACGGAGTGTTCTCCGGTTCGGCCGTCCCCTCCCCGGATGGTGAAACCCTCTACGTTTACTACACCGGCCACCGGTGGGCGAACGGCGTGAACGAGGATGACGGCAACGATCAGGTCCAGTGCATGGCAACCTCAACGGACGGCATCAACTTCGAAAAGCATGGAGTTGTTGTGGAGGGCCCGGCCGAGCTCCCGCATTTCCGTGATCCCAAGGTGTGGCAGATTGGTGATACTTGGTACATGGTGTTCGGCGCTTGCTCGGCGGATAACCGCGGGCAGGTATGGCTCTACACCTCCACGGATATGGAGGATTGGGAGTTCGATTCCATCCTGTTTGAGGATCCTGATCCGGACGCCTTCATGCTCGAATGCCCGGACTTCTTCCCCCTCGGGGACAAGTGGGTGCTGACATACTGCCCGATGGGTCCGAAGCCGGCGGGCTACGCCAACCGGAATGGCCACAACGCGGGATACGTTGTGGGCACGTGGGCGCCCGGGGAGGCTTTCGTTCAGACGAAAGATTATGTGCTTGAAGACTGGGGGCATAACTTCTACGCTCCACAGACCTTCGAGGCTCCTGACGGCCGGCGCATCCAGTACGGGTGGATGGGGAGCTTCGAGGAGCCGGTGGCCTCTCAAGCATCCGACGGATGGTCCGGCCAGCTCACCCTGCCGCGCGAGCTCACTTTGGGAGAGGACGGTAACTTGGTGGCCCGCCCCATCGACGAGGTGAAGAAGCTAAGGAACGCAACCGAGGAATTCGGGAATCTCTCCCTCGGATATGGCGAGAGCTTGGTTCTTGCCGAGGATTCGACCGCGGTGGAGATCGAGCTGGATCTTGATTTGGCGGCTACTACGGCCGATCGTGTTGGCCTTCAGGTTCACAAGACCTCCGATGGCCATCACAGCTACGTCTACTATGACGCCCTAGCCGGTCGGGTGGGAATCGATTCCCGCCTGAGCTACGCAGGAGCGAAGGGCTACCGTGCCGCCGCCGTGAGTGGGGATAAGCTTCGCCTGCGCATTTTCGTGGATCGCGGTTCGATTGAGGTGTTCGCAAACGATGGCGCCACCGCACTCACCTCGTTCTCGTTCCCGGCAGATGGCCCCCGTTCCATCGAGCTATGCTCGGAAAACGGGATTGCGGCCATCTCCGGGTTGCGAGTCCACACGCTGCGGACGATTTGGGAGGATTAGCCCCCTAGTTGGAATCGATGCGCAGGTTTGCGGATGGGGATTTAACGTCGACGACGATTTTCGCCTCACCTATCTCCCCAATACCGCGACCCAGCAGAATGGATTTGCTGCCATAGGTGGCAAACGAGTAATCCGTCAGGGAGGGCTGGCCCACCTCGTGCAGGCCAAGCCCAACGTCAACCGCAACTGACCCGCTTCCAAGGGCAAGCCGGATGGCGATGGGCAGATCTGCATTCATGAGGAGGGCGATGTCCCCTCCGGTTGCCTCTAGCGGCACGAAGGTTGTTTCATCGCCGGGCTCCAGCCACCGAAGATCTGCTACGACCCGGCCCCCTGCGGAGGAAGCTCCAACTGCGGCATCTTGGGCCGTGAGAGGAACGAACTGGCGTTCTGGCATAGTGCTGGTAGTGCCCGTGTATGCGTTAGACGTGTATGCGGGCATTTCCTTCTTTCTGGGCCAGAATGCGGCGGTCAGCAGCAGTACGGCCGTGACTAGAAGCAGGCCTACCACAATCCACGTCAGGCTGAATGCCGGCGAGAAAAAGATGTTATGGCCGTAGGAGGAAAGGAGCCCGGCTCCTCCCACCAGAAGAGCGATCAGGCCGATAAAGATCGTGCCAAAAACGGGACGGTAATTCTTCATGGTTTCTTACTCTCCTGGAGTAGTTGTAGGTTCGGGTGTTGCGGTGGAGGACGCGTCATCGTCCGGATAACCCGCAACTTGTTGTCTTATCGTGATGCTGGACATGGAGCTTTGAAGGTCAATGACGATATCTGCATCGTTGACGTTGGTGATTCCACCGAGGAAGATGGTTCGCGAATCGCTGCCCTCGAAGGAATCACGGTAGGCGTAGGTATTTGAGTGGTCTTCCCAGCGCTCCTCCCATTCGTCGGTATCAACGTCGTCACCCCACTCAGGGTCCGTCTCATAGTAAAGCTCAAACGGTGGGTCCCCGCCGTCCGTGTAAGGTAGCTCGGTCTGGATCGAGGACATCCTGATATTCGTGTTGATGGCGACCTTTTGGTCTTCTGCAAATTGAAGGTGGAGGTCAGCCATCGAGGCACTCACGTTGATCGGCTCGGTCGAATCACCTACATCCAAGTTGGAAAAGTCAACCTTGGAGGTCCCCATCGTCACCGAATATCCAGTGCCGATATCGGAAACGGACGTTGGCTTCCAGCTCTTGTCACTCATCGTGGTCTCATTCGAGTACACCGTGGTGTTGATCAGCATGACCGGGACGGCTAGCATCGCGGCGATCAGCGCGAAGAAGGAGAGAACCCCGCCGCGCCTGCCGAAGATACCGATCACCAGCACGATGGCTCCGAGGGCCAGCGAGGTGAAAGCGATTGTGGCAGGAAGCTGATGCACACTGGAATCCGTGACTTCAAGCAATAACAGGAAGCCCGCGATCGAGAGCAGCGCAACCGCTAAAACCGCGGCAACGGACCGTCCCGAAAGGCGGCGGCGTGCCCGCATCTCCTCGCGCTGGTGCCGGGCCTCGTCGCGCTCGCGGTTCTTTTGTAGATTCTCTTGGGAAGGATAATTCTCTGCCCGCCCTGAGGTGGTCTCTGTAGCAGGCATGACGGTGGTTGGAGGCGTTACGTCGTCGTTATCAATCTCCCTATTGCGCCGGAAGGCGTTGTAACAAACGGCACCGATAATAACGGTGACAATAAGGCCAAGCGTGCTGGTGAAGCTGAGACCAGTAAATACTACGATGGCGGTCAGGAGAAGAGCGGCGGCACCCACGAGGCCGCCGGTGACGTTGCCGCGGGTGACTTCCTGCGCGTGGATCTGGCCGGTGCGCTCGTCCGGGAGGAAGGCCCAGGCCAGTGCATAGAGCATGGCGCCGGCGCCACCCGCGAAGGTGAGCGCGATGAAGCCTGCACGGACTAGGAGCGGATCAACGTTCCACTTGCGAGCGAGCCCGCTGGAAACGCCGCCGATCGGGGCGTCCGCATTGCGCTCAACGCCCAGAGATCGGATCTGTCCAAAGAAGGATGTATCTTTCATGCTTCTAGTCTGGGCGTTGGTGGGCCGAGCCGGTATTGGGGATCACCCTGAATAAACCCTGAATCTGTAGGAGGGTAGGGCGTGGGCGTGACAGGATCAAGGTATGGAAGGAAGCAGTCAGACAGAACGCGCGCAGCGATACCCGCTACGCCGGCCCAAAAGTGGGCGAGTGATCTTCGGTGTATGCCAGGGAATCGCCGATCATCTTGACGTGCCGGTCAAGACAGTCCGGATGGTCGTTGCGCTCTCCGTGCTAGTTTTTGGTGCCGGAATCGTCCTGTATCTGTGGCTCTTCATTACCGTTCCCGCCTCCAGTGAGCGGCCCGCTTCTGTGAAGCTCGCACCCGTTCCCCGGAAGGAATTGGGGAGGCGGCAGAAGCTGCTGCTGTACGCGGGGATTGCCGTGGCAGCGGCAGGTCTAGTGCTGTTGGGCGGGGCACTCAATATTGCGTGGGGAACGGTCCTCGGCATTGTGTGTATCGTGGCCGGGGCTGGGTTCGCGTGGTCCAACCTTTCCGCCGAACTCAGCACCAACCAGGCGCTGGCGCGGCTGGGGGGCGGCATCGCGCTCCTCGTGATCGGCGTGCTGGTCCTTACCGTGCGGGATCAACCGATGGGACGCGTGATTAGTTCTGTTGTTCTCGGAGTTGGGATCCTAGCGGTTGCAGGGCTGGCACTGTGGCCAGTGATCCAGCGGCTTGTGCGCGAGGTTCAGGAGGCCGAAGAAAAGAGTGCTCGCGAATCTGAGCGCGCGGAAATGGCTGCGCACCTTCACGATTCCGTACTCCAAACCCTCACGCTTATTCGCAATCAGGCGGGTGATCCTGAGGCTGTTGGGCGCCTCGCGCGCGTTCAAGAGCGGCAGCTCCGGGCGTGGCTCTATAGCGATTCGGCGGGAGGCGAGGAAGGTAGCGGAAGTCTGAGCCTTGCCGAGGCCATTCGGGCCGCCGCCGGGCAGGTCGAGGACCTTTACGGGGTACCGATCGAAACCGTTGTGGTAGGGGAGGCCGATGGCGACGGCGCGAGTGAGATGTTGCTGGGGGCAGTGAAAGAGGCGCTGGCGAACGCTGTGCGCCACGGGCAGGCGCCAGTTACTTTGTACGCCGAGCTTTCGGGTGATGGCACCGACGTCTCTGTTCGGGATCACGGCGAAGGCTTCGATTTGGGCGCGATTCCAGCGGATCGGCACGGGGTTCGTGATTCTATCATCGGGCGGATTCGTGGGTGCGGCGGCGAGGTGAATTTCCGCCGGCGTGAGCCCGGAACCGAGGTGCAGATTCGGGTTCCATCGGGTTCCTGAACTTGCCCTATAGGCGAACGTCGTTGAAATGCTGAGTAAGAGCTGGAATGGTGTTGTGGCGTACAACATAGCTAACCGACGGAAAGATCATGCGAAAAAAGAATCCTGTGAGTCCCGCCAAAGTTGCTTCAGTCCTAGCTGTAGGCGCGCTCGTGCTGTCCGGTTGTGGCGGCGACGGGGGTGACGACAAAGGGTCAATCACCATCGGTGCCGTGCCCGGATGGTCGGATCAAACCGGCACCGCCTACCTCTACAAGTCCGTACTAGAAGAAGCGGGCTACGACGTTGATATTCAGGAGCTGGGCGATAACGCGCTGGTTTACAGCGGCGTTTCTCAAGGGCAAATCGATCTGTTCGGGTCCGGTTGGATCGATCGAACACATGCGTCCTACTGGGAGGAATACAGCGATTCCCTCGAGGATCTAGGTACCTACTACGATGACGCCCGGCTTTTCCTAGCAGTACCCGAGTACTCCGACATTGAGTCTATTGAGGACATTCCCGAGCACGCGAGTGAGCTGGAGAATCAGATCATTGGCATCGAACCAGGTGCCGGCCTCACGATGATCACCGAGGACGAAGTGATACCGCACTACGGGCTGGATGCTGATTTCGAGTTTGTACAGTCCTCCACCGCCGCGATGATCAGTGAGCTTGAAAGCGCATTAAAGAACGAGAAGGACATTGTGGTGACCTTGTGGACGCCCTTCTGGGTCCCTGTCAACATGGACGTCCGCGAGCTTGAGGATCCCGATGGAATCTACGGCGAACCAGAGGCTCTTCACACGCTTGCGCGTGATGGCTTCTCTGAAGAACATCCCGAAATTGTGAATATGATTGAAAACTTTGAGCTGACCGGCGAACAGTACGGTGACCTCGAGGACACGATGATCAACGAATACGGCGGCAACGATGACGAGGCTGCCGTGGAAGCTTGGCTGGAGGAGAACCCCGAGTTCCGCGACGAGCTGGTCGAAGCCCTCTCCTAAGATTCACCCCGGCTCTCCCCTCCCGAGATTTGACGCAATCTCGGGACGGGGAGCGGCTCGAGGGGCGAGGGGCCTTTGAGGTTTCATCCCCGCTTAGAATTCACCTTATGGTTCCGCATGACGGTTATATCCCTCGCGCTGAACGACAAGGTGAATTCTGAACAAGCTTGACACGCATGTGTTCTACCTGACAGGCTCTTGTCACCGAATGTTCACGTGAACATGTGTGTGGCCGCAAATGTTTACGTAAACACTCGTCGAAGGTATCTGGCCTACACAGTGATGTGCGCTGGATTTCATCCACCGAAGGAGAACCAATGACGTGGTCTCGAAGAACCCACCGGGCCTCATCGAAAAAGCCAAGATTGGCGCGAACAAGCAAGAAAACAGGTGCGGCGCTCACGGGCGGGGCGTTGATCGCCTCAGCCTTCGCGGGGCTAGCGATTCCCGCAACCGCGGCTCCGGTAGCCATCGCCCCCGCCGCAAGCGGCGTTACCATCACACCGAATCCTTCCTATAAGAGCGATCCCTTCGAGGGCTGGGGCACCAGCCTCGTCTGGTTCGCCAACGCCACTGGAGAATACCCCGATGAGCTGCGCGAGGACATGCGGGATAAGCTCTTCAGCGATGAGGGTCTGAACCTCAACATCGCCCGCTACAACGTGGGTGGCGGAGACGCCACGGACGTTCCGCCATACCTGCGCGCAGGAGGCGCCGTTCCCGGTTGGTGGAATACCGAGATTAAGGGCGACGACGGCGAACTAGTTTCCACTGAATATGCTGACCGTCAGGCCTACCGTGATGCTTGGGACGGCGACAACCCGGAGCACTACAACTTTGATGCCGATCAGGGCCAGCAGTGGTGGCTGAAAAACACTGCAAAAGATGTGGATCATTTCGAGGCGTTCTCAAACTCCCCTCCCTACTTCCTCACTGAGAGCGGCTTTGTCTCCGGCGGCATCAACAACGCCACGAGCGTGCAGCTGGCACCCGAGAACATGGAGGCCTTCGCCGATTACATGGTGACCGTGGTTGAGCACCTCGAAGATACATACGGCGTGGACTTCAAGACCATCGATCCGTTCAACGAGCCGAACACCAATTATTGGTCTGCAAAGCTCGGGCCCGATGGTTGGCCAACCAGCGCCTCCCGCCAAGAGGGCGCCCACATTGGCCCCAAGGCTCAGGACCAGATGATTCAGGTTCTTGCCAATCGGCTGGCCGAGGACGGCACTAAGACTGATGCCGTGATCTCCGCGATGGACGAGACTAACCCGGGGACCTTCATTACTAACTTCGACGCATACAGCGCCGAGTCCCGAGAGGCGGTTGGCCAGTACAACGTTCACTCCTATGGTCAAGGCAGCAGCCTCGGCGCTCGCGACATCGCCAAGGCCGAAAGCACTCCGTTGTGGATGAGCGAGGTAGAGGGCGATTGGGCTAGCGCGAGCGGCTTCGACGTTCTTGATATGGACAATGGCCTGGGCCTGTCCAAGCACATCGTTGATGACCTCCGTAATCTCGAGCCCACTGCCTGGGTGTTCTGGCAGCCGGTTGAGGATACCTACAACATGGAGAAGACAGAGAAGCTCAACTGGGGCACTGTGTTCATCGATTTCGATTGCGATGACGAGGGTAACTCAGCGCGTCGCCTCGCGGATGGCGATGAGGATCCTTCGTGCAAGGTGCAGACCAACGCCAAGTACAACACGTTCCGTAACTTCAGCCATTACATCCTGCCTGCCGATCAGCTGATCCCCAGCGGGAACAACAACGCGACCGCAGCGGTAACGCAAGATGGAAACGGCATGAACGCCGTGTACGTGAACGATGGCAGCAGCTCTGAGTCCGTTACCATCGATCTGTCTGGTTTCGAGAACTTCAGCGGAGCAACAGTTACCCCGGTTGTCACCACCGCACCCGAGTCCGAGGCTACCATCGAGGATAATGCGCTGGTTGAGGGAGAGGGCGTCGTCGTCGGCGAAAATGGTAAGGCAACACTACAGGTGCCCGCCAAGTCCGTAACCACGTTCGAAGTTGAAGGCGTATCGGGCGTTTCCGAGGACGCGCCTCAGTTTGTGGACGGGGATACCTACCAGCTGACCGGTGTGGGATCGGGCCTCCCGCTTTCCGCGAAGTCTGACGGTGGCGTGGAGATCAACGAGCTGAGCGCGGATACCGCGGCGCGTCAGACGTGGACCGTGACTTCCGTGGACGGTGCCGGCACGAACCATCAGGAGATCGTGCTGACCAACGCTGAAGGTCAGGTGCTCACCGAGGTGGACGGGGATGTCAAGGCGGTTAAGCCCGATGGCGATCCCGCGGCCAACGCCTCCATGCGCTGGATTCCTTCCACGCAGAATGGCAAGGATTTCTCCCTGCAGCCCTCGAATAACCGCAATGCTCTGGACATTAACGGACAGGAAAGTACGGCGGGTTCGCGGGTCGGGCTATACCAGCATTCGGGCGGAAGCCATCAGCGGTGGATCCTTCAGGACACCACGCTGGAAGGGTTTAAGCCCATCACGATCAACGCCGAGGCCGGCGTGGCACCCGTTCTACCCGAGACCGTGACGCCGATCTACGCGTACGGTGTGGGCCAGAACGTTGACGTCACCTGGGATACCAAGGGCGTTGACTGGGATACCGTGGGGACCGCCCGGCTCAAGGGTTCCGGTGTTGACGGCTATGGGCGCGAGTTCGATAACGCTGAACTGACAGTGGAAATCGGTGGGGCAACCTTCTCCGATCCCACCTCGATGACGGTTCGCGTGGGAATCTCTCAGGACATCGTGGCCGCGCAGGCCCCGACGGTTGTTCAGGGACAGTTGGGGGTCTCCGAGAACCGCTTCGATATGGACGTGGAGTGGGACTGGAGCGGCATTGACGATGCCGCCTTCGCCAAGACCGGCGTGGTTAAGGTCCCAGGTACCGCAACCGCTGCTGGCGGATCGGTTGACGCCGTGCTCAATGTGCTGGTGACCGAATCGATGGACGTGAACATTGCTCCAGACTCAACGCCCAACGCGACAAGCACCGAGTCTGGCTACAGCGTTGCGGACACCATCAACGGCGTGACAACCGATAAGGCGTGGTCCAACTGGAAGAGTGGGAGCCAGAATGCCTCGGATACGCTCACTTACGAGTGGGATGCCGATAACGAGCTGACATCGGCGAAGATCTTCTTCTTGAAGGACGGGACGGATAGCTGGCCCTCTGAGATTACTCCCGAGTATCGGGACCTAGAGACGGGCGAGTGGACGGCTCTAGACCCCGTTGAGGTTTCCGAAGGCAAGGACGATCCAGCGCCCACCGTGAAAATCGATCTGGGCGTGCACACCGACGCCGTGCGGTTTGTTATGACGGCGCGCGATAACACGCACATGATCGTATCCGAGACCGAGGTGTATTCACCCGATGCCGGCCCGGCCTCATACGCGGATCTGGCACGGCTGACCGTTGGTGGCAAGGACGTTGAAGGGTTCGATCCTGAGACGCTCGATTACGAGGTGGAATACGAGGGGACTGATTACCCCACGGTGAATGCGGTGGCGCTGGATAAGGATGCGACCGTGGAGATTACGCAGGCGACCGAGGATAAACCGGTGGCTACCGTTACCGTGACTTCGGCTGATGGTGAGAATACGGCCACCTACACGGTTACGATCGATCTCGTGGATCCGCCCGCTCTTCCCAGCGTGGAGTTCACGAGCAGTGGCGAAGCACTGAACGAGGGTGCCGCAGTGTTGCCTGGTCAGGAAGTAACCGCGGTTGTCTCTGACGCCGAAGAGGGGTCCGCTGGCGAGTTCAGCTTCCACTCCGATCCCGTGGTTCTGAGCGAAGGGACGGCCAATGAGGCCGGCACCATCGAAATGTCAGGCAAGGTTCCCGAGGATGCGGCCGCTGGTGCGCATGCTCTGGTTGTGACGCTGGATGATGAGGAGCTCGGGCGAGTAAACCTCAACGTTCAGGACGAGGATCCGGGAACTGACCCGACGGATCCGGGGACGGACCCAAGCAACCCGGGGACGGATCCGACTGATCCAACAGATCCGTCAACCGTCCCGAGCGCAACCCAGAGTCCCGGCGATAGCTTGCCGAATACCGGAGGTAACGCCGCGCTAGCGGTTGTGGGCCTAGCGCTGGTGGCAGCGGGAGCAGCGGTTCTGATGATCCGCCGCCGCGCAACCAACTAGCCGTGCAATTAGCGAGCTGCGCAAGTAACTAGCAGCACGATCAACCATCTGCGCGAGCTGCGGGCAACGGGGGAGGGACCATTGGGTTCCTCCCCCGTTTAGCATTCACCTTGTCGTTCAACTCGAGGGATATAACCCTCATGCGGAGCTACAAGGTGAATGCTGAAGGTGGTGGGTGGGTGAATGCTGAATCCGTTTGGCAGGTAGGCTTAACCCATGCTTCGTGTTCTCGTGGTTGATGACCATCCCCTCGCCAGAGCTGGCATGGTGGGAGAGCTCCAACGTGTGGGCGAAATTGAGATCGTGGGGGAAGCTCACGATGTTGATTCGGCCGTCCGGGCAGCGCATGAGCTTGGGCCGGATATCGTGCTGCTCGATGTGCACCTGCCGGGCGGGCAGGGCGGCGGTGGAGCCGAGGTTGTGGCGAAATGCCAAGACCTCTACCCGGACACAAAAACCCTCGCCATCTCCGTGTCTGATGCAGCCAAAGATGTTGTGGGCGTGGTCCGGGCCGGCGCTCGCGGATACGTGACTAAAGATGTGACGGGCGAAAAGCTGGCAGACGCCGTTACCCGTGTGGCTGACGGCGATGCGGCATTTTCCGCGCGCCTAGCAGGCTTTGTACTCGATGCATTTGGGGCATCCAAGGATGATGTTGCCGAGCGGGATAACGAACTCGACCGCCTTTCCGCCCGCGAGCAGGAAGTCATGCGGCTAATAGCACGAGGCCTCTCATATAAAGAGGTAGCCTCCGATCTGTTCATCTCAGTGAAGACGGTGGAGACTCACGTCTCCGCGGTGCTCCGTAAGCTCCAGCTCTCGAATCGGCATGAGTTGGCGCGGTGGGCGGCGGCCCGCAGGATCGTGTAGCCGCAGTCCACGTGGTCAGATGCGAAGTCGCGCGCCAAATCTGCGAAGATGGTCAGGTGAAGCGACTTGTATTTCTGGATGTAGACGGCACGCTGATAAATGAGAACCAAGAAATCCCGGCATCGGCGCGCGACGCGATTGCGGAGGCCATAGCCGCCGGGCACACTCTGATTATCTGCACGGGCCGTGCCAAGCCAGAGATTTACCCCTTCCTCTGGGAGCTGGGCTTCCAAGGATTCATCGGCTGCAATGGCGCATACGGCGAGCTCGAGGGCAAACAGGTATTCGCCGATTTCATGCCAGCATCAGAAGTGACAGAGCTTTCGGATTGGTTGGAATCCCACCACGCCGGGTGGATGTGGCAGGGGCCAAACACTCTGTATCCACACAGCTTCTTCCTAGACGTTTTCCGCACGCCGGAGGAGGAGGGCGGAACGCCTGGCGATTGGACCAATTTTCTCAAGCAGATCGAGCCAGCTCTGGACTGGCACCGCCCCGAGCGTGCGTTCAAGCTGACGTTCGTGTTTCCCCACGGTTCGCCGGTAGGGATGCAGGACGCCATGGATGAATTCGGCGACCGCTTCTGCATACTGCCCGGCTCTCTTGCACCCACGGGATTCCGCGATATGTCGGAACTCACAGCCAAGGGGATGTCCAAGGCTGTGGGCGTCAAGCACTTTGCCGAACACATGGGCATTCCGCTCGAGGATGTTATCGCTTTTGGGGATTCTGCCAACGATCGCGAGATGCTCGAGGTTGTGGGCCACGGTATCGCGATGGGGAACTTCAAAGATGGAATCGACGAGGTTGCCTCTTGGATCACCAAGCCGGTAAACGATGGAGGCCTAGCGCACGGCTTCCGGGAAATGGGACTGATCGGGTAATTCGCTAGACTGCCCACCATGGATAGATTGGCACGGGCATCCCTCCGAAATCGGTCATTTGTAGCTCTGGTCTGTATCGTTGCAGCGATTCTGGGTGGAATCTCGATGTCATCGATGCGCCAAGAGCTCATCCCGCAGGTGGAGCTCCCTGCCGTTTCCGTTGTTGCCGTTTCCCCTGGCGCCACCGCCGAGCAGGTGAACGAGCGCGTTGCGGGACCCATTGAGCAGCAGATGGCAACGATTCCTGAGGTGAAGGAGGCGAGTACTAATTCGTCGTCGTCCTACGGAATGATCACCATCGAGCTGGAGTATGGTACTGACCTCTCCCGCGCCACCTCAAAGGTTGAGCAGTCTATCTCTCAGATCGAGGATTCGTTCCCTGATGACACTACAACGCAGGTGACTTCGGGTGGTTCGTCCGATATCCCGCTTTCTATGGTGGGAGTTACGAGCGACGACGACGCACTCCAGACCGCGCAAAACGTCCGCGGCTCCGTGATTCCCCATTTGGAGAAGATCGACGGGGTTGCCTCCGCCCAGCTGATTGGGGCACCAGAACAGCGCGTGACTATCTCTCTCAACATGGAGAAGGCTGCAGCTGCGGGTGTGAGCGCCGATGCGATTCAGGATGCGTTGGACGATAACGGCCTTTCTGTTCCCGCTGGCACAGTCGCGGGCGATGACCATACTCTTGACGTCACGATCGGGCAGGATATCGATTCCCTCGATGGGCTTAAGGAGATCCCACTTCTTGCCACGGATCCCCTTACGGGCGAGGACACTTCCGTAGAACTTGGCGAAGTTGCCAAGGTTGACCTGACGGGAGAGACGTCGGACCTCATGGCCCGAATTGACGGCAAACCTGCCGTTGCCATGATCATCTTCCCCACGGCCAATGCGAATATCGTGGAAACCTCGGGTGAGGTGAACGATGCGCTTGCAGATCTGACCGATATGGCGGGCGAGGGTGCCGCCTTCACGACAATCTTCGATCAGGCGCCCTTTATCACCACGTCTATTCAGGCACTTGCTCAAGAGGGCGGCTTGGGACTGATCATGGCTGTGGCCGTGATCCTCATCTTCTTGGTTGCGGTGCGTCCCACGCTGGTGACAGCTGTTTCTATCCCGCTTTCGCTGCTACTTGCGTTCATCTTCATGAATGTCGCGGGATATTCGCTCAACATGCTGACGCTGTCAGCGCTCATCATCACGATTGGCCGGGTGGTAGACGATTCGATCGTGGTGATTGAGAACATCAAGAGACACCTCGAATACGGCGATCCTAAGCGGCAGGCGATTCAGACGGCCGTCAAGGAAGTGGCCTCGGCGGTCACTGCTTCGACGATTGTCACCTGCCTTGTGTTTATCCCGGTCGGGTTTATCTCAGGTATGGTGGGCGAACTCTTCAAGCCGTTCGCTTTCACTGTGGTGCTGGCGATGGCCTCGTCACTGTTCGTATCGCTCACAATCGTTCCGGTTCTCGCGTACTGGTTCCTCCGCCCCTCGAAGGCCGCTCGTGCTTCTGAAGATGCAGTCAGGGCCGCACACGCCACCACCGAGGTCGTGGAGGGGCGTAGCGTGAGCGAGGCACGCGAGCGCGCCGAGCGGCTTCTAGCCGAACAGCGCGCGGCCGCCGAAGCCAAGGAAGAGAAGTCGTGGCTCCGCCGGATCTACCGGCCAGCGCTCCGCGGCACCCAGAAGCATCCAGTGATCACTTTCGTTGTGGCCGTTGCGATTCTTGCTGGCTCGGGTGCGTTGTACCCAATGCTTAAGGTGAATCTGCTGGGAGATACCGGCCAGAATATGGTGATGCTTTCGCAGGAGGCTCCGGCTGGCACAGATATGGAGTCACTGACTGATCGCGCAGCCGTTGCCGAGGAAGCCCTTGGCAACGTGGCTGGCGTCGAGTCCGTTGCCACCACTATTGGCGGCGCAGGAATGGGCCAGTCCGCCGCATCCATCTCCTACGTGGTGACAACTGACGAGGATGCCGATCAGGAGCTCCTCACCCAGAAGCTGGAAGACGCCCTTGCTGAAAACTCCTCGGGGGATCAGACAGGATCCTCTGAGATGGAGGGAATTACCTCCACGAACGTGGACGTCAATATTGTGGCGAACAATGAGCAGACCCTGCAGGAGGCCAACGATCAGCTATTTGAGGCACTGCAAGATACGCCCGGTGCCAAACAGGTAACTACGAACCTTTCCGCGGAGCAGCCCTCCGTCAAGGTGACAGTGAACCGCGAAGCAGCGGCCGCTGCGGGGCTCTCCGAGAATGACATCGTGGGTCTGATTGCTTCCCAGATCGTCTCCCCGTCAATCGGCCAGATCACACTGGATAATATCGACACTGATATTTACGTGAAGCTTGCAGATCCAGTGAGCAGCCTCGATGATCTAGAGAATATGGAGATCATGGGTCAGCCGATTTCGGCCTTCGCAACCGTTGAGGAAGTGGACGTTGTTCCCAGCGTTGTAACCATCAACGGGCAACAGACGGCCACCATCTCCCTAACCCCAGAGGATTCGGACGAACTTGGTGCTCTGCGCGATAACGTGGCGGAGACGGTGGATTCCACCGATCTACCTACCGGTGCAACCACAACGGAGGCCGGAGCGGCTCAACAGTTGGACGATGTATTCAACCAGCTTGGCTTGGCGATGGCCGCCGCGATCCTCCTGATGTACGTGGTGCTGGTCTGGATCTTCAAGAGCCTGTCCCAGCCACTGATCCTCCTAGTCTCCATCCCGTTTGCCGCGATCGGCGCCTTCCTCGCGATGCTCATGACCAGCACGCCACTGGGCGTTTCCTCGCTGATCGGTTTGCTCATGCTCACGGGCATCGTGGTGACCAACGCGATTGTGTTGATCGATCTCATCAATCAGTACCGCCGCCAGGGCATGTCTATGGACGAGGCGATCGATCTTGGCGCCCAACGCCGTATGCGTCCCATCATTATGACCGCCGTGGCCACGATTGCCGCTCTGGTCCCAATGGCGCTCGGCATCACGGGTCACGCTGGATTTATCTCCCAGCCGCTTGCGGTCACGGTGATCGGAGGCCTCATCTCCTCCACGCTCCTCACACTGGTGCTTTTGCCGGTGCTCTACCGCCTGACTCAGAAGAACGCGATCAAGGCGGAGGACTTGGAGGAAATTCCAGTAGTACCTTCCGGGCAACCGGCTGAAGAATCTGCTGAAGAACAGGCCGCAGAACCAGCTGCCGAAACAGCGCAATCGCCCTCCAAGAAGCACCGCTCCCGCAGGCGGCGCTGGTTCGGCCGCAACTAGCTGCCCTAGGCGCAAAGTCCCCCGATCCCGGGGTAAGATAAGGCGGAAAGCTGGTCATTTCCGAGGAGACCGGAAACAGGCTGGTGCTATCCGTTGCGCAACGCTGCGCCCAGTTGTGTGAGGAGCGAGGGATGAACGATACCGCACGCCTAAGCTCCGGGCTGCGCGGTATGCGCGTGGGCGGCGGCCTAGTCTTGGGTGCGGGCTTGCTCATATTCTCGCTTGTGACCTCGGAGAGTATGGATTGGAGCCCGCTCGGCCTAGGAATCCTCTTCGGCGCCTGTGCCGCGGTGGCCTTATCGGGCCTGTTTCCGATCGTGGCGGCTTGCATGCTGGCCGTTGCCCTTCCGCTTGTGTGGTTCACTCCGGACAAGACGATGCAGCTCGGATCGCTCTCCACGTTCATCGTGCTGCTCATGTTGCTCTGGCACCGCCAGCGCGTAGCCGCCGCCTTTTTCGGTGTGTGGTATTACGTCTGGTCGGTAGTACTTATGATCCCCACAACCACGGGGACGGAACTTATTACCGGTGCCCTTGTGTGGGCGGGCCTGATGGCGGCCTTTGCGGTTGTTGGCGAACTCCTCGGGCGCCAGCTTGTCCAAAACGAGGAGCTGGAGATACGCCGCCGTCAAGAGCTCGCCGATCAGCGGCAGGCAATTGCCCGGGAGCTGCATGACACGGTGGTGTATTCAACCACGATGATGGTGATGCGGGCTGAGGCAGCAAAGCTCCACATAACCAAGGATCCGTCGCATCCGGAGGCGGCTCAGGCGCCCGACGCGGATTTCACGGCCGATCTGGACTTCATTGCCAACACGGGCCGGCGGGCTACTGCTGATCTGCGATCCATGCTTGCGGTGCTTCGGATGAACGATTACGAAACCGCAGATGCAGCTCAGCGCTTCACTATCCCGCAAACCTCGTTTGATCGCGTCCTAACCGATCAATCCCACAAGGTGCGCGAGGCCGGCCTCACCGTCCAGATGGCGGTTGAAGGAGATCTGGGTACGTTGCCGGAAGAGGTTGCATCTGCGCTCTCGATGATTGTCACGGAGGCGTGCTCCAACATGGTCAAGCACGCCGCGCGTGACGTCCCGGCAACGATCATGATCGAAGTCAACGAGGATGCCGTTGAAGGGGCGTTCGTCAACGGTTTGGCCACGGCACGTAGTGGCAAAGAGGGGCCGGGCTACGGCCTTGTTGGGGTCCAAGAAAGGGCCGAGGCGCTGGGCGGAACAGTGGATATTTCCACCACCGATTCGCGCTGGATTATCCGAATCTCAATTCCGACCAAGAGATGAGCAGTGAGCATGATGAGTGAGAGTGGGGGAGAAGCGATTCGCGTCGTCGTCGTCGATGATGATGATCTCGTACGTGAGAATATACGTACGTACCTCGCGGGCGCGCCGGATATCGAAATCGTGGGTACGGGGGCTACCGGTTTCGAGGCGACGCGGCTAGCCGGTGATTTGGCGCCGGATATTCTCATGATGGATATTCGGATGCCGGTCATGGATGGGATTTCCGCAGCTGAGCAGATTCGCCAGTTGTATCCGGCCGTCAAGGTTGTTTTACTGACTACTTTTGACGACGACGACGCCATGCTCGCGGGCCTCCACGCCGGCGTTTCTGGATTTCTGCTCAAAAGCACATCGCCGGAGGATCTAGTACACGGGCTGCGGCAAGTAATGGACGGCGGAACCGTGGTTTCCCCAGGGCCCACGGCACGGCTGGTCCGCGATTACCTCGTGAGTCCGCAGCCGACGGAGCGCATCGAGATCGAGTTTTCGATGCGTGAGCAGGAGGTTCTGGACTTATTGTGTCAGGCCTACACGAATCAGGAGATCGCGGAGAGGCTGTTCGTGCGCGAATCCACGGTGAAGTCTCACGTCTCCTCGATCATGACAAAACTGGGTGTGAGCAGCCGCCTGAAGGTGGTTGTTCGTGCACATGAGCTTGGACTGGTGCGGCATTAGGTCCGAATGACGGGCCGCGAGTCTCAAAGGGTGGGCAAATAGGGATCTTGCTGGCTCTAGTTTCGGGGGCCGAGGGCTAGTAAATGGCGCATTGGTGCGGCTCTCCAACTTTAGTAGGAATAGAAATTCCTACTTTCGGGGGAGAGACTCGGGTGAACTGTCCGGATACTCTTTGTTTATCGGATAAAGGAGGGTTTCGATGGCGAAGACTGCAGCTTTGACTGCCGCCGTTGGCTTGGTGTTGGCTGGCGCGGTTGGTCCTATTGTGGGAACTGTCGATACTGCGGTAACGGATACAAGATCTCCGGTATCGGTTACCGAGGCGCAAATTCGGCCTATGTTCCTCTGCTCGTGGTTCCCCTACCTACGTCCGCTCTGCAAGGGTTAGCCCTCCAGAGATAAAAGAATAGGTTGGCCAACGGTTGATGGATGGGTTTTTCGGATACGCCCGTCTACCAAAGGTGCAAGGCTGATCGTCTAGGTGCGAGGCTCGAATGGAGCGTGAACATTCGAGCTTCGCACTGTTTTATTTGCGCGGTCTTGTAGGATGCACATCAGAGATGTGGAGGTAAGGCATGCCAAAGATTGAGGCGCCAACAGTTCGTGAGCATCACGCCATGGTCAAGGCCAAGCTCATTGGGGCAACCGAGGCGATACTTCGCGAAAAGGGGCCCGATAGCCTGAGTGCGGGTGCAGTAGCTGAGCAGGCGGGAATTGCCCGCAATTCGATCTATCGGTACGTCGATTCGGTAGATGATCTCAAACTTCTGGCGTTAGAACAGCACGTGCCCCGCTGGTCTGAGGCCGTCTTTTCGCAGGTTGATCCCGAGGCGGATCCGGCGGAGAAGCTCGCTAGCTTCGCAGTGGCGAGCCTCCGGCAAACCCAGGATTCTTCGCACGGGTTCCTCATGAGCCTCATGCGGACGGCCCGGCCGCGCAATACTTCCCACGTACGCATGCAGGCTGAGGGTGAAGTGAAGACGATTCACTCTCAGGTATTCGGGTTTATTCGGGAGCAGTGGCAGGCCCTCGATGTTGCTGAACCGGAGGTGTGGGCCGGGTACGTGCACGCGATCATCTTCGATTCGTTCGGTCAGGCTGAAGCCGGAGCGGATGTTGAGAAGTTGGCCGGGCCACTGCACGATTCGGTCTTGGCGCTCGCCCGGGCGGCCGCGATGGATAAGGTTAGGTAATGGAGAAAATCAAGGTAGCAATTAACGGATATGGCAATCTTGGGCGGGCCGTAGAGCTTGCCGTGACGGGCAGCGAGGACATGGAGCTGGTTGCCATCTTCACGCGCCGCGACCCGGCGGATCTGGAGACGGCCAGTGGACTCGCGGTGGCGCAATCCGAGATGGCCAAGTGGGTTGGCAACATCGATGTGTGCATCAACTGCGGCGGGTCCGCCACCGATTTGCGCCATCAATCCCCTGAAGCCGCCACTCTGTTCAACGTTGTGGACACCTTTGATACTCATGCCGCGATCCCGCAGCACTTCGCGGTTGTTGATCAGGTGGCGCGTGAAAACGATCGCCTCGCACTTATCTCTACCGGGTGGGATCCAGGCCTCTTCTCCCTCAACCGCCTGCTTGGGGAGTCCATTCTCCCGCAGGGCGAGACCTACACGTTCTGGGGACCGGGCCTATCTCAGGGGCACTCCGATGCGCTGCGGCGGATCGATGGCGTGGCCTCGGCCGTGCAGTACACGATCCCGAACGAGGATGCGCTTGAGAGCATCCATGCTGGGGAGCAGCTTGAACTGAGCACGCGAGACAAGCACCGGCGCGAGTGCTGGGTTGTGTTGGAGGATGGCGCGGATGGAGAGGCCATTCGCGAGCAGATCGTCACCATGCCCAACTACTTCGCCGAATATGACACTACGGTCAACTTCATCAGCCAGAAGGAATTCGACCGCGACCACACGGGAATGCCCCATGGCGGCACGGTGATCCGGCAAGGTCAGACGAGCGACGGTACCTCACAGGTTATGTCCTTCAAGCTCGCGCTCGATTCGAACCCAGAGTTCACCGGTTCGGTGGCGTGTGCAACCGCTCGGGCGGTTGCGCGGATGGCCGCCGAGGGGGCGCGCGGGGCGATCACGCTGTTTGACGTGCCACCCGTGAAGTTTTCGCCGGAGGCTCCTGAGGCGTTGCGTAAGCGCCTGCTCTAGCGCCTCCCGGGAGTGCGTCAAGTCCGGGGTACCCCAACCCGGGAGTGCGTCAAATCTCGGGGTGGAGGGGTACGTGGGTGGCCGCCCGGTAGAGCCAGCTCTACCCAAACGCGATAGGTGAATCCATAGCCTCCCGCCGCTCCCGCGGGTTGAATGGAGCTATGACAACGGAAGCAATGCTGGCGGGGCGGGGCCTCGTCAAGAAGTTCGGTTCGGTCCCGGCCCTCGCTGGCGTAGATATTGATATCCCAGCCGGGCAAACACTGGCGATCATGGGGCCGTCTGGCTCCGGTAAGTCCACGCTCCTACATTGCCTCTCTGGGATTCTTGCGCCAAACTCCGGCGAGGTCACGCTGGGGAATCGGCAGGTTTCGGGACTCTCGGATGCCAAGCGCTCTCAGCTCAGGCTCCACGAGTTCGGATTCGTCTTTCAGGACGGCCAACTGATCCCGGAGCTCCCAGCCCGTGAGAATGTGGCGCTTCCGCTCATGCTTAGCGGAACGTCACGCCGGCAGGCGCTGCGTGCGGCCGATGAGTGGTTGACGCGCCTTGGCCTCGAAACTGAGTCCCAGCGCCGCCCCGGCGAAATGTCAGGTGGGCAGGCCCAGCGGGTTGCAATCGCCCGCGCGCTGGCCGTGAACCCTTCGGTGGTCTTTGCCGATGAGCCCACAGGCGCTCTGGATCAGGCCACGGGCCACGAGGTGATGCAGCTCTTGACTGTAACCGCACGCCGCACCGGATCCACGCTTGTTCTAGTGACGCACGATCCGCAGGTCGCAGCGTGGTGCGATCGCCTTGTGGAGATTCGTGACGGCAGGATTCATGCTGATTCGGCAGCGGAGCGCGCTCAAGCAGACGTGCAGGTGGAAGCCGGTGAGGCCCGATGAAGCAGGCACTACGGCTGGCCCCCTCGCTCACGGCGGCACGGCTACGTTCCCGCACGGGAGATGCATGGTTGGACGTTCTGGCCGTGCTGTCTTTTACCCTCTCAACCGTCATGGCATTAACACTGTCGGGCGGTATATGGATGTTTTCCCAGTGGAGCGCCCATCCTACGGCCCATCAGATCGCACTAGGAAGCGATACTGGCTGGGGCACAGACGGCAGCTTCCTTGATCTGTATCTCTCGCTGGCTCTCACGGCGGGAGCACTCCTCGTGTTCCCAATCTTTACGCTTGGTGCCTCGGCGGCCCGGCTCGGAGCACGCGGCCGCTCCCAGAGGCTCTCCTCACTGCGCCTTCTCGGGGTGACGGGCGGACAGACCATCGCAATGTCCCTCGTAGAAACCGTGGTGCAGTGGACGATTGGTGCGGTGATCGGCACGATCGCCTATTACCTCTCCCTGCCGCTATGGGGGAACATCACGTTCCTCGAGGAGCAGATCCATCCATCCGAGATGATGCTGCCCGTTGGCCTCCTCGTGCTTGTGCTAGCCCTACTTTTCGTAATCGCCCTACTCTCCACTGTGATGGGCCTGCAGCGCGTGCGCATCTCCCCGCTTGGGGTGGCCCGGCGCGAAGCCTCTCCGGCGATGAAGCATTGGCGGCCTCTCGCTTTCGCGGCGGTACTAGTTTTCTACGTGATATGGGCACAGAAGAACCCTGCCCAAGTGGGGAACTCGGCGCAGTACATGGTCATGGCGGGAATGATCCTCCTAGTGGTGGGGGCTATTTCGGTTGTGGGGCCGTGGATACTCCAACTCTTTGCATACCCCGCAACCAGAACCAGCTCGGTTCCACGCCTGTTGGGAATGCGTCGCATCCTCGATGATCCTCGCGCGGCTTGGCGCACGGTGAACGCCATCGCGCTGCTGTGCTTTATCGCGGGATCCGTGGCAATCATCCCAATGGAAGCCGGAGAATCGGATGCTTTCCTCTTCCAGGACATCTTTACTGGTGTGATGATCACGCTAGGCTTTGGCTTCGCTGTGGCCGCTTTGTCCACTCTCATGAACCAATCCTCCACTGTGTTTGATCGAGCACCCGAAACCGCTGCCCTGACTCAGGTGGGTTTCCCGCATAGAGTGTTTGCATGGACACGGATGTATCAGGTGATGATGCCGCTGGTGCTGGCGGCGCTTGGAGCCTCGGCTCTGGGGCTCGGGCTCGGGGTGGTGTCATCCACAATGCAGGTGTCCATGTCCGGAGTCACCAGAGTTGTTATTACCGTGCTCATTGGCGTGGGCCTATCCGGAATTGCTCTGGCCGTGTGTCAGCCGCTTGAACGCCACGTCCTTGCAAACCGTGGCCGTGCCAACGATTAAGCCGCAGGTTGGGACTGACGGCCTTTTCAACGGCGGTTTTGTGTGAAATTCTTGAAGGGTTGAACGATTCAAGTTCGCAGTGCATCGAGACTCGACATAAGGTAGATCCATGATTATCGCAACACCTGTTACGCCAGACGGTCAAGTTGACCATAGCTGGGGCAAGGCCCCACGCGTGGCCATCACTGACATTGAAGATGGAGTGGTCCAGAGCTGGGACGAACACGAGGTGGGCTGGGACGTCCTCCACGACGAGGGTGCTCATGGAAGCCACCACGCACGCATCGTCAAGTTCCTACGCGAAAACAACGTTGATGCCGTGATTATCAACCACTGCGGCGCCCCTATGCTCAACACGATGCAGAAGATGGGCCTCATTATCGCTCTCGATGCTGAAGGGCCGGCACGCGATGTAGCCCTCAACACTTCCCCAAAGATTCAGGACATCCTTAACATGGAGGCCGGTGGCGGCTGCTGCGGTGGTGGCGAAGCTGGCGGCTGCGGATGCGGTGGCGGCGCTGCTGACGAACTGCCGGAGCTAGAGCTTGAGCCCGCGGGCGCTGGCGGCTGCGGTTGTGGTGGCGGCGGTTGCGGCTGCGGCGGCCACTAAGAACTAATCCCCGGAGGCTTTACGCTTCCGGGGTTTTTCTTTGCCCTCCCATGACAATCGTCATGATCAGCTAATGATTCCTGACAGTTCCTCCTGCCCTGCAAACTCGGCACGATGGAAACATGAATACAGAGCAGAAAGCCGTCAGTATCGAGGCGGTGACGAAGCGCTTCGGTAGCCTCACGGCAGTAGACGATGTCAGTTTTACCGTGCCCGTTGGGGAGGTTATGGCGTTGCTGGGCCCAAATGGTGCCGGCAAGACAACCCTCCTCGATATGATCTTGGGCTTTACCAAGCAGAATGCAGGAAGGATCGAGGTCCTCGGCTCCCAGCCAACGGCCGCCACTACGGGTGGAAGGGTTGGGGCTGTGCTCCAAACAAGGGGCCTACTCGATGACCTCAGCGTTAGGGAAACCCTCCAGATGGTGGCGGCGTGCCACTATCGCCACCTTCCGGTGGAGGACGTGATGGCCCGCGCGGGCATCGATACGTTCGGTGGCCAGAAGGTCAAGAAGTGTTCGGGAGGTCAGGTTCAGCGGCTCAGGTTTGCCCTCGCGCTCCTGACAGATCCGCAGCTCCTCATCTTGGATGAGCCAACGGCTGGCATGGACGCGAGCGCGCGGCGCGATTTCTGGAATTCGATGCACGCGGAGGCCGAACGCGGCCGCACGATCGTGTTCGCCACCCACTACCTTCAAGAGGCGGATGACTACGCGGATCGCGTGGTGCTGCTGGGCAAGGGCCGAGTTGTGGCCGATGGTTCAGTGGCTGATATGACGAACGGTCATGGAAAGACCGTTGAGGGCATTTGGCATGGTCGGACCGAAGGCTTGGAGCCGGAGGAAGTATGCCGTCGCTTCGGTGGCGATAACATCCGCTTCGAGTACGAAGGCGCTCGTATCGCCTTCACCACGAGTAACTCGGACGCTCTCGCGCTCTTCCTCTTGGAGCGCTCCTTGATCAGCGATGTTCGGGTAACGCGACCCTCGATGGAGAATGTGTTCTTTGAACTGACGGACGATCAAGCTAGGAGTGAACGATAATGACAACTACGCTCTCTCAACCAGCAAGCAAAACTCAGATCCTGTTTCGCTACACCGCGTGGGAATTCTGGCGCAACATCCGGATGATCGAATCGGCGTTCTTCGTGGTTGTACTGCCAGCGGCCATGTACCTCATGTTTGGGGTGGGAATGAATCAGGGCCAAGGCCAGGCCAGCAACGGTAACGTGCCAGCCTATGTGATGACCTCGATGGCCGTGTACGGCGCGGTGGTTGCCACAACAGCTATGGCGGGTACCGCCGCGGTGGAACGTGATTATGGATGGGGACGCCAGCTGTCCATGACGGGTCTGTCTAACGCAGGGTATTTCACGGGTAAGACCCTCATGTCCGTGGGAGTCGCAGTGATGCCGATTCTTGTGGTGTTTGCCCTAGGGCTAGTTACCGGCGCGGAGTTGGACGGAACGTGGCGCTGGTTTGCCACGGGTGCCCTTACGCTCCTAGTAGCTCTTCCGTTCGCCCTCTACGGCATGGCTATTGCCCTGATCTTCCGTTCTGAAACAGCGGTTTCGGCAGCCTCGGGCCTGCTTGTAGTGTTTGCCTTCTTCGGGAACCTCTTCGTTCCCCTATCCGGCACGCTCCTCGCGATCGCGAAGTTCACGCCCCTGTACGGTGTGGCAACCCTAGCGCGCTGGCCCCAGATGGAAGGGTTCATAATCCCACTGGACGGAACGGGCCCGGGGTACCGGCCAGAGTACGATTCACTTGGGCTCTCCATCCTCAGCCTCGTGGTATGGACTGCCATCTTCGGAGCGATCTGCATGGTTGCCAGCCGCCGCCGGACCCAGCGCTAATAGACTGATACCGTGAGCCCACGTCTAGGATCCTGGGATCCGCCAGATTGCCAGACTCCCGCCGAACAGCGCACCACGCTCTTATACGGCGGGATCTGGCTTGTGTTCATGTTGTGGCCGCTCGCCATCATCGTCACATCGGGAGCGGGCGCGCTCTGGACGGTGATCGGTGTACTAGCACTACTAGTATTCGTTGCGGTGTATCTATTCGCTCTCACGCATCCGAAGATACTTGCATCGGTTCCGCGCCCCATTTCAACCCTCCTGTACACGGCCATTATGGCGGCAATGGTGGGGTTGATGATGCCGGCTGCAGGTGTCGCGATCCTGACCTCCTCGCCATTCTTCATGGCCCTCTGGCTCTTTTCTTACAAGCTAGGCATAGGCGTGGTCGCGGCCCTGCTCATTGCGATGTCCGCTATTCTCACCGGGCACATCGTCTACCCAGATCACCCCACCGCGGCGCTAGAGATTCCGGTGGGGATGACGTTCATCATCCTCATAATCGTCCGTATCAGCACGGAGCGCGATGAGCAGGACCGCCAGCTGAGCGAGAATCTCGCACTGTCCGAACAACGCGAGGAGCTCGGCCGCACCGTCCATGACGTGCTCGGCCATTCCCTGACCGCGATCACCGTTAACGCACAGCTTGCCCGCCGTCTCATCCGTACGGATCCGGAAGCCGCAGAGGAACAAATCGACTACGTGCTCTCCACGGCTAGGAAGGCTTTGGGGGAGGTGCGCCAGACCGTCGTCGCCCTAAACCAACCGGAACTGGCCGAACAACTTATGGTGGCCCGCGAAGTCTTGAGGCACGCTGGAATCAGTGCGCGCGTCCCAACGGAACCTCCCGAAATCCCGGAGAAGGCCGGGGAGTTATTCGCGTGGTGCCTTCGCGAGGGGGTCACGAACGTGGTGCGCCACTCTGGGGCCAAATCGTGCCGGATTAGTTTGGGGGAGAGTTATTTGAGGGTCGACGACGACGGCACTGGCCCCGCCGGGCCCGAGGGAAATGGACTCCGCGGGCTTCGCGCACGGGTGGAGCAGTCGGGCGGGACGCTGACAGTGGAGGATCATCCAGATCATCCGGGTACGCGCATGGAGGTAACGTTATGATCCGGGTGTTGATCGCTGACGATCAGGAGCTTGTGCGGGCCGGGCTGGCGGCCCTGCTGAACCTCGAAGGGGATATCGAGGTGGTGGCGCAGCTGGCCTCAGGTGAGGGCTGCGCCGACGCCGTGCGGGAGCATGGGGTGGACGTAGCGCTGCTGGATATCGAGATGCCCGGGATGGATGGGATCGCGGCAACCGAGGCGTTGGCCGGGCTGTGCAAGGTTCTGATCGTGACAACCTTCGGCCGGGCCGGATACCTCCAGCGTGCAATGGAGGCGGGGGCCGCGGGATTCATGGTCAAGGATGCTCCGTCCGAGCAGCTCGCGGAGGCTATCCGCAAGGTGGCGGCTGGCGGTAATGCGGTGGATCCGGGGCTTGCGGCGGAGGCGCTGGTGGCGGGTATCAATCCGCTGACTGAGCGCGAGCGGGACATCCTTCGCATTGCGATCTCCGGGGCTTCGGTCAAGCACATTGCTGGGGAGCTATACCTTTCCCCGGGGACAGTGCGCAATCACCTCTCCTCCGCCATCGGCAAGACGGCGACGGCGAACCGGACTGAGGCCGCGCGGGTAGCTCAGGCCAAGGGCTGGCTGTAAGGCACGCCCGTCTAAATGCCGGCAGCTGGCGCTGGGGCTCTCCAAGGGGTTGAAGCGGTTTCGGGCGCGGGAAGTGAGGAGGCGTTCCCAATTCAGGTCGCGGTTCCGTATTCACATTGTGGTTCAGCATGAGGCATATAACCTAAATACTCGGCAACAAGGTGAATCCTGAACGGGTAACTGACGATGCGCAAGTTGGATATGCTGGCTCTGTAGGTAAGGGGAGCGAAGATGCATCCAGTCGGAAAACGTTGCATTTATTGGGCTATTGGTCTTTTTATCGTGGGTGCGCTCGCGATTGTATTTGTGCCGGATATCGTGTTTGCCATAACAAACTATTTGGGTGTGAACGGGTCAGCTGGCGTTTATCCCGTTGAAGTGATCCTGACGATCATCCGCTGGGCGGCCTTCCCCACGGGTGCTGCACTCATTGGTGCCGCGGTGGTGATTCAGGTTCTGGCGCCGCGATCGGACGAAGAATCCGAGGATTAGGGCCGACTAATGGGTGAATGGCACTGTCTGGGTAACGTTACCGGTATGAGTTGAACTGATTTCGTCGATGCTTATATTGCCATCGTGGGAGAGCCTAAGACCAATGACAGCTCACGTTTGTTCCACGTACACTGGTGGCATGTCTATGAGTGTTGCTGAGATCGAACAGGCAATGCTCGCGCTTGATCGGCGCGACCTTGCTGCTGTGGTTCACCGCGGCATTCAAGCGCTCGATAATGGTGACGTGAACGAGCCACAAGAAGAAATCGATGCGGCTTGGCGTGATGAGCTCAGTAAGCGCATTGACGATCTACGAACTGGCAAGGCCGAGACGATCCCGGCTGAAGATGTGTTCACGCACATTCGTGCAAAGCTTGCGGCTCGTCGCCAGTGAGACTCGTCCGCCGTTTCCATTCTGAGGCAGAGTTGGAATTCGAAGCCGCCGTTGATTGGTACGACGTCCAACAGCCGGGCCTCGGTGACGATTTCCTTCAGAGTGTCGAAGAAGCTTTAGAATTTGTCCTCGAATGGCCCTCAATTGCACCAGTGGTTTCTGGCTGGGATCAAGAGCCCGAGGTGCGCACCCAAAGTGTTGCAAGATTCCCATATCAGGTGCATTTCTTCCTCATAAATCATGAACTCATAATTGTTGCAATCGCGCACCACCGTCGCAGGCCGAACTACTGGAAGGGCCGTGTGTAGTACGCGCAGAAGCGGCACTCATTGGTGCTGCGGTGGTGATTGGGGTTCTGGTGCCGCAGTCTCTGAGCTCACCAATCTTGGGTTGAGGTTACCGCCTTGGGAGGCCAATATAGCGGCAACCCACAGCGGAAGAGGCAACCCAAGTTGAGGCTGCTGCCACAGTGGGTAGGGCGGAGGATTCGCCGCGCCAGACTGCTAGGATGCGAGCGCTCTAGGCCGCGAGGGCGCACTAGGCCGTGAGCGCCTCCACGGGAGAGATCTTGGCGGCCTTACGGCCCGGCATGAGCGAGGCCACGATGGCGGCCAGGATCGCCACCGCCACCACACCAATAACTTGCAGCCACGGGATCACGATGACCGTTTGGGCAACATCGAACGGCATAGCCAGCGTTCCTACCCAGCCGAAGAAGATGCCGAGGGCAACGCCGATTATGGCGCTGGAACCAGCGATGAGCGTTGCCTCTAGTACGAGCATGCGCTTCATCTGCTTCTTGGTGAGGCCAAGGGCGCGGAGCAGCCCGTTCTCGCGGGTTCGCTCGAATACGGAGAGCGAAAGGGTGTTTGCCACGCCCACCAGAGCTACAAGCACCGAAACAGCCAGCAGCCCCACAATCACCAGGAGCACGGTATTGATCATTTGGGTGTACATCGCACGCTCGGCGGCTGCGCCGCCCACATCTAGATTCTCGTCCATTGAGGTCAGCGAATTCTGGACCTCGGTTGCGTCCGCATCGTCCGCGAGCTTCACGTAGATCTCGCGGATGCTGGATGAATCGGTTACGCGATCGAAGTCCTCGGGAGAGATGAGGATCTGATCGGTATCCTCGTCCTGTGTGACGGCCAGCTCTTCGCACTGGGTGTCCCCGCAAACTTCTAGGGAATCGAGGTCCAGATAGCTCGGCACGCGGGCCTCACCGCTCTCAATCACCGGGACGGTTGAATGCGCCACTGAGTTGAGATCGGGCTGAGCTAGTACGGCGACAGTTTGATCGTCTTCGGTAGCCTTCGCTGGATCGCCCAGAGTGAGCGTGTTGCCGCTCAGAGTGCCGTCGGTGCCGCGGACTTCTACCGCCGTGTCAACACCCTCGGTCCCATTCACCCGGTCAACAACGTTCTCCGAGATTCCGGAGCTTGTGGCCACGAGATCGTAGGGACGGTGGGAATCCACCTCAGTCAGGAGCGTCTCACGCATCGATCCGGCAGCAACCGCCATCGTGGTAATGAGGGTGACGCCTAAGATGATTGCTGTGCCAGTGGAGCCGGTTCGCTCCGGATTGCGAACCGTGTTGGAGCGGGCCATGATGCCCACGACGGAACGGAAGGGCGCGCCAAACAGATAGGTGACCTTGGGCAGAATAACGGAGCACACGAGGAGCGCCCCGATGAAACCGAAAACGCCGGAGGCGAAGGCGACGAGGAAGCCAATATCCTCGCCCATATCGATCCCAAAGTAGAGTCCTGCAAGCGATACGGCCACGATGGACGTTCCAACAACAACGCGTACCTTGTGGCTGCGCTTAGCAGCTTCGGCATCAAGGGGAACTAGCGCCTCTATGGGTGAAACCTGCGTGACACTGCGGGCAGGGCGGGTCCCAATGAGGAAGGTGAGTAAGGTGCCCACGATCCAAACGATCGCCATCTGCCCGAGGTCCTGCATGGCGAAACCCTCGCTAAGGCCGTCGGCCACATCGATCCACACCAGCACAAAGGAGCCAAGCACGGCCCCAACCACAATGCCGATCAGTGAGGATACTGCACCAACCAATAGAGTTTCGCCTCGAATCATCCCGCGAACTTGGCGTGATGTGGCGCCGAGGGTGCGAAGGAGCGCGAGCTCGCGGCGGCGCTGCTCGAAGATGATGCGGAAAGTTGTGGACACCACGATGGCAGCCACGGCAAGCGCGATCACCGGGAAGACGAGCATAAAGACCGTCATGGTTCCCTGCCCGAGTTGCATCTGAGTGAGATCCTCGTCCATCGCATCCGCGCCGGACTGGACGGTCACGCCGGGATCGTCAATCGCCGATTCAATAGCCGCCGTCAGCTCGCCGCTTCCGGCTACGTAGAGGGCGTTAGGTTCGAAGGTTGGGTCAACGGCGCGAAGCGCTTGGGCGCTGGCTACAGTATCCGTACCGGATGTGGTGCCGCCTGACGATTCGAGGATCCCGGAGACTTGGAGGGTGTGCTGGTCCTCGTCGCCCCATGCACCCTGTGCAGTTACGCTGTCTCCAACGCCCACGCCTAAGGCATCGGCGTTGGCTTGGCTCAGTGCTAGCTGGTCAGGGCCGGATGGGAGAGAACCCGATACCAGTTCCTGCGCATGAGCCACGCTCACCGAGGGCGAAACCTTTCCTTCAGAGGTGCGAATATCCCAGTATCCATAGCCAAACTCGCGCACCGAATCGACGCCGTCCACGCCTTCGACAACTGCAATGTACTCATTGAGGGGACGCTCTGAAGGATCGTCATAGTTCAGGGCGACCACAGCATCCACGCCCTCGTACTGCTGGCGCACGGACTTGGTCAAAGAAGCATTCAGTCCTGACGATAATGCAAGGGCAACCACCACGAACGCCATCGAAATAGCTACGGCCAGTGCGGTGGCCATATACCGGCGCGAATGCGCCCTGATATTTGCTCGGAGAAGTTCTCCCATTGCTAAATCTCCCTCAGCTGATCGGCTGTGGGGTGATCGAGCGAGGCGGAGATCTTCCCGTCCCGCACCGCGAGAACCCGATCGGCAATCAGAGCCGAATTCTCATCGTGGGTCACCATGATGACGGACTGCCCGAGCTTGTCCACGGCCTCACGGAGCATTGAAAGAACCTCGGCGGACGCCTGCGAATCCAGATTTCCGGTGGGCTCATCGGCCACGATCACGGCCGGGCGCATGAGAAGGGCACGGGCCACCGCCACGCGCTGCTGCTGGCCACCCGAGAGCTCGGAGGGCCGGTGAGAAAGGCGTTCGGAAAGCCCAAGTGAAGAAGCGATCTGATCGAACCACTGTGGATCCACGCGCTCGCCCGCCAGCTTCAGCGGTAGGAGCATGTTTGCCTTGGCATCCAGCGTGGGGACAAGGTTGAAGCTCTGGAATACAAAGCCGATGCGTTCGCGGCGTAGGCGGGTGAGGTCGTCGTCGTCCAAATCCGTAATCTCACGTCCTTCGATCTGGACGGAGCCCTCGGACGGGGTGTCCAACCCGGCCAGAACGTGCAGCATGGTGGACTTGCCGGAACCGGATGGCCCCATGATGGCGGTGAAGCGGCCGGCTTCGAAGCCGACGGACACGTTGTCGAGGGCCACAACGCGCGTGGCGCCGCTGCCGTAGATCTTGGAAACGCCGTTCAGGGCGACAATGGGAGTGCTCATGGTATCTATTCCAACGCATGGGCCAGGGGCAGCGGGAGTAGGTGAGCTATCTTCTTGAGGTAGAGCCAGCTCTACCCTCTAAGCTAGGTGGTGGGAAGAGAGGAAGGCATGGGGATGCGCAAGATTAAGTGGCTGATTGCCGTACCGGTAATCGCTGGCGCAGTAGCGGCCCTCCTCTTAGGAGCTGGCTTCATCTTAGGCACTGGCGGGAGTTCGATGGCCTACATCGCCAGTTGGGGAGCTGCCGCGCTGGCCGCACCTTTCCTCGTTTGGAAGCTGGTGGAATGGGCGGCACGTAAGATCACCGCGGCGGTGGATCCGCGCGAGCCTGCCGAGATAGCTGCCCTCACCGAGTCAAGGCGCGAAATCGTGCGCGCTTTTGAGATCGAGCGGCGGCGGATCGAGCGCGATCTTCACGATGGGGCACAACAGTATTTGGTGACGTCATCCATGGCGGTGGGCGAGGCCGATCTGATCCTCGAAACCGGCGGGGATGTGGACGCGGCGCGAAAGCTGCTGGCAAAGGCTCAGGACGATGGCGCGGCAGCTCTACGGGCGCTGCGACACACGGTGGCCGGCGTGCATCCCAAGGTGTTGTCCGATCTGGGGTTGGAGGCGGCCGTGCGCAACCTCGCCGCCGATAGCCCACTGGAAGTGACCGTGCGCGTACCCCACCAACTCCCCGAGCTCCCCGAGGGCGTGGTGGCCGCGGGCTACTTCATGGTGGCCGAGGCCCTGACTAACGCCGCGAAGTACGCGGGAGGCGCATCAGTTTCGATCCTTCTGGTGGCCGATGACGATTTACATATTAGTGTTGTCGACGACGGACCCGGCGGCGCCGTGATATCTCCCGATCATGGGTTGGCCGGCATGAAAGAACGTTTGGCCGCGTTTGGTGGAAGCTTCGGCGTGATGAGCCCGCCGGGTGGGCCAACAACCGTACAGTGTCAGATCCCGCTGCTACTGCGGCAGGGCGAATTTGGAGTGGTGATTGATGAAGCTGATCGTAGCTGACGATTCGGCGCTGTTTCGCGAAGGTTTGATCGGGCTGCTGGAGAGGCAAGGGCACGAGATCGTGGCCTTCGCGGCGAGCGCCCCCGAGCTCGAGACTGTGGCCGCAGCAAACGAGGCGGATGTGATCGTGACCGATGTGCGCATGCCTCCGCGTATGGCCAACGATGGGTTGGCCGCCGCCGTGGAGATCCGGAAGAAGCAGCCGGAAACCGGGATCATGGTGCTCTCACAGTACGTGGCCCCGGCCTACGCCTCTGAACTCTTTAAGCCGGGAGCTCCCACCGAGGGCGTTGGCGGCCTCGGGTACTTGCTCAAGGACCGGGTCGCGCGGGTGGCCGATTTCATCCGCTCGCTTCAGGTGGTGGGCGCCGGCGGGGTGGTGGTAGATCCTGAGATTGCTACAGCCCTCGTACAGGGCCGGCCATCCCGGCTGGACGTGCTGTCCCAGCGCGAGGAAGAAGTCTTGGAGCTTATGGCCCAGGGCCTGTCCAACCAGCAGATCTGTGGCAAGCTCTATCTCTCCAGCGCGGCAGTGTCCAAGCATGTGGCCGCCGTATTCTCGAAGCTGGGGATGGCACCTGGCGAAGACAACCGGCGGGTTCGGGCGGTTTTGGCCTACCTCACCGAGAAACAGGGAATGTAGTTGGAGGATCTGCCGGTTTCAGCCAAGATCGCAGATATTCGGGCGGCACTCGCGAGTGGCGCCGTAGTTATTCAATCGCCTCCGGGCACAGGTAAGACTACGGTGGTTCCTCAGATAGTTGCCGAGCAGTGCTCAGGGCGGGTGCTTGTGACGCAACCGCGCAGAGTCGCTGCCCGGGCGGCGGCGCGGAGGATTGCTGATCTACGCGGTGAGCGGGTGGGCAAATCCGTGGGTTTCTCCGTGCGGGGTGAGAGCCGCGTGGGGCCGGATACGCGGATCGAGATGGTGACTCCGGGCGTACTGGTGCGCCGCCTGCAACGCGACCCTGAGCTGGCTGGCGTTGGCGCGGTGATCCTAGATGAGGTTCACGAGCGACACTTGGACAGCGATTTGGCCATGGCAATGTGTGTGGACGTGCGGGACGCGCTGCGCGATGATCTCCTGCTCATAGCCATGTCCGCCACCGTGGAGGCGGAACGGACCGCTCGCTTGATCGGCGGCGAGACCGTGGACATCCCGGGGGCGATTCATCCGGTTCGGACGGTGTGGACACCGCCGCCGCGGGGGATGGAGCCCCTCGGGGGATACGGCGTGCGGCGCGAGTTTCTTGGGTGGGTGGCTGATACCGTGACCCGCGCGCTGGCGGAGGTTCCCGAGGGCGATGTGCTCGTGTTTCTGCCGGGAGTGCGGGAAGTTCGTGAGGTTGCGGGCCTCGTGGGCCGCAATGCGGAGTTGGCTGTGCTGGAGCTGCACGGCTCGCTCTCCGCGGCAGAACAGGATCGTATTTTCGAGGGGTCGGGGAGGCGACGGGTCATCGTGGCCACCGCCATCGCGGAGTCCTCGTTGACCGTTCCGGGCGTGCGGATTGTGGTGGATGCTGGGCTTTCACGCGAGCCGCGGATGGACTACGCGCACGGCATGGGTGGGCTGGTAACGGTCCGCGAATCGCAGGCAGCTGGCACCCAGCGTGCCGGGCGTGCCGGACGATTGGGGCCCGGCAGCGTCTATCGCACGATGGACCAGACCACTTGGGCTCGCCTTGCTCCTCAGAGCGAACCGGAGATCCGAACCGCCGATCTGACGGACTTCATGTTGGAGGCCGCGGTGTGGGGCGCGCCTAGCGGTAAGGATCTCGCGTTGCTCGACGAACCGCTGGAGGCTGGGCGTGAGGCCGCCGAGGAGGTCCTGCGCGGGATCGGTGCAGTGGATGAAGAGGGTAGGGCCACCGGACTGGGGAAGCGTATCGCGGAGCTTCCCGTGGGCCCGCGTATCGGCCGGGCGCTGCTCGAATCGGCACCTGAGATGCCGGCGGCGCAGATCTGCGCACTGATTGAGGAGAACGTGCGTATTCCGGACGCTGATCTGGTGGGCAACTGGGCTCATGCCACCCGCAGCGCTCCAAACTGGAAGCAGCAAACAAAGCGGTTGCAGAAGATGGCGGGCAGCTCTGGCGAATTGGGTAGCCTGAGCGAGCCGACCGAGCGACAGATCGCCGCCGTGATCATGCGGGCCTATCCGGATCGGGTAGCCCGGAGGCGGCGCGGGACGGGCCGCTACCTTCTTGCCAATGGTGTGGGCGGCGTACTCCCGGAGCACTCTCCGCTTCAGGGCTGCGAGTGGCTCGCAATAGCTCAAATCGATCGCGGACAGGGCCGGGCGGACGCCATGATTCGCATGGCAGCACCGCTGGATGAGGACCTTGTGGATACCCTCCCCGTGACCACACAACATGAGGTGACATTCTCTGGCGGCAAGCTCCGCGGGCAATCACGGAGGATGGTGGGGGCGATTGAGGTTGCCGTCGTCGGTGAAAAAACAAATCCGGAGGCGGCTCGAAAGTGGGTTTCCTCAGGGAATCTGGTGTTTGACTGGACGGAGGCGGCAACGAAGCTGCGGCAGCGTATGGCCTTCTTGCACCGTGCGTTGGGGGAGCCGTGGCCGGATGTGAGTGACGCGGCGCTGGCCGAGCGGCTGGAGGAGTGGGCAGGGCTGGAAATTGAGCGGTTTATTCGGGGCGGGAAGCTGGCGCCGGTGAGCCGTGGACAGTTGGAGCGGCTCTTCCCATGGCCGGATGCGGCCAACATTGACGTACTGGCACCGGAGAGAATTGCGGCGCCGAGTGGGCAGAGCTTCGCGGTGGACTATTTGGGGGAGCGCCCCAAGATTCGGCTACGGGTTCAGCAGGCGTTCGGATGGACCGAAACTCCCGAGATCGCGGGGGTTCCTCTGAATCTTGAGCTACTTTCGCCCGCCTCGCGGCCCGTGGCTATCACGGACGATCTGGCGGAATTTTGGGCGGGGGCGTACGCCCAGGTTCGCGCAGAGATGCGCGGGCGGTACCCGCGCCATCCATGGCCCGAGGATCCGGCACATGAGAAGCCGACGAATCGGGCGAAAAGGAAGGCATAATTTACGGTAGTGGAGGGACAACGATATGACTGATGCTACGGTAACGCTCATTGTCATGGGCGTAGCGATTGTCGCGTTTATTTCCAACCGTTTGCCGGTGGCGTTGTTGCCATTTTGACAGCCCTGTCCCTGTATGGGCTTGGTGTTTTAGACCTTGGAAGTGCGGTGGCTGGCTTTGGTGACCCGGCCGTGCTGTTCTTGGCCTCGCTCTTTGTGGTAGCTGAAGGCCTAGATGCCTCGGGTATCACGTCGTGGATAGCCCGTTCCATCACAGCACGGGTGCACGGGGAAACCGCGCTAATGGTAGCTCTCATGGTGGTGACTGCCGTTCTGGCCGCCCTTCTCACTCCCAACGGTGCGGCGGCGGCCATGGTTCCCATCGTCTTGACCTCGGCCAGATCCATTGGCGTGAGCCCCGCCAAAATGCTCATGCCCGTTGCCTTCGCGGCAAGCGCCGGAGCTTTGCTTACTCTGTCCGGATCCGTGGTGAACGTTCTCGTATCCCAGACCGCTCAGGAGGCCACAGGTCAGGGCTTCGGCTACTTCGAGTTCGGTATCGCGGGTGTCCTCCTCGTGGGTGGCTCAATCCTTGCAGTTGTGACCGTACAGCGCTGGATCCCAGTGGAGCGCGATACGAAGCAGACGAAGGACTTCGGGCGGCATGTGGACGCTCTTGTAGAACATTATGAGCTAGAGCAGGGCTTTTACCGGCTGCGGGTGGATGAGGAGTCCGGGGTGTCCGCTCAGGGGTTGGGCAGTAGAGCGGAACTATACGCGGTTCAAACACCGGACGGCGGGGTTCGTGGGCTTGACGAGGATCTGCATACAGGCGACGAGCTGCTGGTGACCGGACAGGATGAGGACATTGAGGAACTGGTTCGTTCGGCCAACCTCAGCATTGTCCAAACCCCGCTGCGCCGTTCAACTCAATCTCAGCTGGTGCTGGAAGAGGCGGGGGCTGCCGAAGTGATTGTTGCCCCGCGTTCAGCGTTGGCCGGGCGGTCGGTGTTCACTGGCATGCGCATCGGCACCGTGACCATTCTGGGTATACGACACAAGGGCAAGGATGCCCGGACCGCGGAGGTGGAACTTCAAGAGGGCGATACGCTGCTAGTGCACGGACCACGGGACGGGATCTTCCGGCTGGTGGACTTTCAGGAGGTTGTTCTTGTGGACTGTCCTGAATCCATGCGGCGGCAGCTGGCGCCCTTGGGGCGGCGGGCATGGGTGGCTGGGGCCATCACGCTGGTCATGATCGTTGCCCTGTCCGCCAATCTGCTAGAGCCAGCGGTTGCGGGGCTTCTAGCGGCGTGTGCGATGGTGCTGGTCAAGGTGGTGAGCGCCGAACAGGCCTATCGAGCGATCTCATGGCAGATGCTGGTGCTCATCGGGGCACTCATTGCGCTTTCAACCGCGATCACCTCGTCCGGGGCGGCAGAGCTTCTTGCTGATGGGGTGCTGTCTGTTGCGGGAGGTGGGGGAGTTGTTCCGGTTCTCGCAGTGGTTTTCTTGGTGACGGCCGCCCTCGGTCAATTCGTCTCAAACACCGCGTCTGTGCTTGTGATGACTCCCGTGGTGTTGGCGATCGGTGAGGCGTCTACGATAGATCCGCGCATGATGCTCATGTCTTTGGCCATCGCCTCGGGGGCGTCCTTCCTCACGCCTATCGCCACGCCCGCTAACATGATCGCCGGAGCAGCCGCCGGCTATCACTTCTCCGATTACTGGCGTCCTGGCCTTGCACTCATGGCCGTGTGGTTCATAGTGGCCGTCTTCTTCGTACCGATTGTTTGGTAGCTAGTCCGCGGCTCGTTCGAGGGTACCTAGCGTCTCGCCATCCGCGCCGAGGATTGTCAAGGTATCGCCGTCCAGCGTGGCGGAATCTAGCCCGGACAGCCAGGCGTCTACATCCGGGCAGGCCATCATCGTGGAGGCGACGGGGGAGAAAGAGATGTCTTTGCCGTCCTGAGTCCACGAACTTGTGAGGCGGTTGCAGCCGTCGGTTCCGGATACCTTGCCGTCCTCCTCGAACGTGAGCGACGGCTGACCCTCCGCGTCCTCACCCCATGTGCCTACCACAGTGTCCGAGCTGGAACAGCCGGCTAGTCCGGCGCTTGTGAGGCTTACTGCTGCGAGAATGGAAAGGATCCGGCGGTTCATGCTTCGATTGTTCCACGTGTATACCCTTCGGGGCTACGACGCGACTTCGTCTTCTTCTTCGAAGCTAGCCGCCAAGACGTCCGCGTTGGCCGCAACTTGGCGAATCACCCGCAGAATGCCCGAGCGGGTCATGCCCTGGAACGGGAGGCTGGAGCGCAGGGATAGGGCACCGTCTGCGAACACCACGCCGCCCTCTAGGAACTTGGCGGCTTCCTCCATTGCCTCGCGCACCTGAGCATCGCGCGGCGATTCGATGATGGGGGCGGTGATGTAGGCGATCTGGCCTAGTTCTCCTACCGGGGCATAGGCCACGGTAACGGTGCGCTTCCGCTTCTCCGTCTTCCACTCCACGGTGAAGCTGAGCGCTCCTGAACCGGTTTCTTCGGCGTCCATATCCCCGATTAAGGCGTCTTGAAGGCTCTGCCAATCATCGATGACGCGCTCGCGCTTCTTCCCGAACATCAGATCTCCCTCATGAGTGCGTGAGCCTCAGTGACAGCTAGGCGAATAGCCTGATCTAGGCGTTCCGCTTCTAGGCCCGCGAACGGCAGGGCCTGATGGAGGTGAACTGTTTCGTTCATGATCCGCAGGGCGCCGAGCGGGAGATCCTCGGAGGCCGCTGCCAGATGCAGGAGATCCGTCTTATCGGCCGGGGCGATCGGGGAGGCGATGTGCACTACCGTGTACTCCGGATCCGCCGTCGATTTACCGTTCCAGACCATCGCGGGCCCGGCTTCGAGGCGCAGGCGGGCATGGATTGAACTGGAATCGTCCGATTCGAAGGTCTCTTTCACGTGGGCAAGGCATTCGTCCCAGGAAGCAAACATGGGTACTAGCCTAGCGGAGTTCCTCGGCTAGGAGATTGCGCGGCGTGGCAAGCGTGCGGACGCGGGCCAGAATCAGATAAGACGCCACCAAGATGACTAGGTACGGAATCCCCGCAATCCACACGGCGGGAAGGATCCAGAGCATAGCAATGAAGATCGCGACGGCCGCAACGATCACGAGGATCGGAACGGCGGGCGCACCCCACAGGTGGTGCTTCGTGATTGGTAGGCCCGCGCGGGCCCTCTTCTGCCGAAAAACCATGTGAGTGATCATCACGATGATCCACGTGACAAGAACGCCAGCCGTGGCGGCACCATAGAGCTGCATAAATGCGCTGTCCGGGCTCACGAGGGAGAGGATCGAGGCGAGCACCATACCGAGCGTCGCGATAAGCACCGCCCCACGCGGCGCACCACTCTCAGACGTGCGCGCCGCCCAGCGCGGGGCCATGCCATCGAGAGCGAGCGAATGGATCATCCGAGAAGAGGAGTAGAGGCAGCCATTGGCTGCCGAGAGAGCGGCCACGATGAGCACCGCGTTCATAATGTGCGCGGCCGCGGGAATGCCAGTGGCATCCAGGACTGCAACGAAGGGAGATTCCAGTACCGTCCCGTGCGAGGCCGCGGATGTAGTCCACGGTTGGAGCGTCACGATGATGAGCATCGCGACGATGTAGAAGAGGAGCAGGCGCCAGATCATGTTCCGGGCCGCGCGCGGTACATCGCGCTCGGGGTTCTCGGATTCGGCGGCACCCACGGAAACGTTTTCAATGCCGCCGAAGGAAAATACGGCCATGCAAGCCGCGGCGAGGATCCCGCCCAGCCCGTAGGGAGCAAAGCCGCCGTGAGCGGTCAGATTCGAGAAGCCCGCGGCAGGATGATCGGGTAAATCCACGAAAATCAGGATGATCCCCAGAACGATGAACACGGAGATGGCCGTGACCTTGATGAGGGAAAACCAGTACTCGCTCGAGCCATAGAGCCGCACTGTCGCCAGATTGAGTCCCACGATGAACAGGGAGCACAGGATGGTGCCCAGCCCAAGCGGCAGGCCCGGGAGCCAGAACCGCAGGTAGGTGGCCGTGGCCGTCACCTCAGCACCCACGGCAATCAGCATCATAAACGCGAAGTTCCACCGTGTGACATACCCGCCGAACTTTCCCAAATACGAGGCGGCCACTGCGCCGTGCCCGCCGGGGACCGGATGAACCGTCACCATTTCGGCCAACGCCCACACCACGGAAAGTGCCATGAGCCCGGCCAACGCATAGGAAATAACCGTTGCCGGCCCGCCCAGTGCGATCGTGGAGCCGGATCCCAAAAAGAGCCCGGTGCCCAACGCCCCCGAGAGACCAATCATCGAAACCTGTGCCGAGGTCAGGCGGCGGGAGAGTGATGTGTGCTGCTGGGTGTCCGGCATGTATTCCTCGTAAAACTAGCGGCTAGATCAACCTCTTTACCCTACGCCGCCGTGGAAACCCACTGCTAGGACGTTTTGTGAAGCCCGTTTTGATAGGCGCGGACCAGAGGAAGAAAAACATCGTCAATGATCGCAGTAACTGCGTCTATGTCAATCTTGCTCCCTGCCACGAGAATTTCGTCTCTTAATAGGCGCAGTGGGAGATTGATGACTCGATCCGGGAGATCAACGGTCAATTCACCGCGGTCCCGTGCTTGATCCAAGAGTTTTTTCATGACTGGATTGCCCTGAGACAGGACTTGATCGCGCAGTACGGCAAGATTCCGAGCATGCTCTCGAGGAAATACTCCCATCACGGCAATTAACGAAGCTATGCCCACCTTGTTAGCGATCACCTGATCAAGGAGAGTGAGGATGTCTGATCGCAGTGATCCTGTGTCGGGCAGAACAAAATCAAATGCTTCGAATTGCCTCTTCAGCGCCGCAACGGCCATCTCTTCGCGTGTGGACCAGCGCCTATAGAGGACAGGGCGTGACGTTCTGGCACGATTCGCCACCCCTTCAAACGTCAAGCCGTCCAGGCCCTGTTCCATGATTTGTTGCCAAGCGGCATCTAGGAGAGCACCTTCTAAGTCCGCTCCGTGACGCCTGACTGGAGCTGTTCGCTTTGTCATACTCATCCCCTCAAGATTCACTTGTGTATCTTACACAGGTACGCTACGGTCGGTCCATATGGAGATACGGGAATGTATCTAAGTGTCGCCCAGAGAAGAGAGCAGCAAATGTCAGCTCCAACAGAAAACCGGAGCCAGTGGGATCCACGCGCGGAGATTGGTATTGAGCCCGCACTGAAAGATCCGTGGTATGGCGCCACCTTTGGGCAGGCCCTGAAGCGCTACGTTCAAAAGGCGCTCCACTTCCGGGGCTACGCTTCCCGTGCAGAATTCTGGTGGGTGCAGCCAGTTCTGTTCATCACCAACGTCTGCCTGGTGGCCTTTCTGCGAAATGTTGTCTGGAATTCCGCGGGCGGCAATGTAGCGGTGTGGGCCGTCCGCATCACAGCGCTGATGGTTGTTTGGCTGATCCAGATCGCCATGCTGGTTGCCCAGCTCTCCCTGATCTGGCGGCGCCTCCATGACACCGGCCGTTCGGGAGCGTGCTTCTTTATTACGTTCGTTCCTGTGATCGGCCCCGTCATCACTGCAGTTCTTCTCGCGTTGCCAGCGAAGCCCGCTAGGCGCCGAGGGGAGTGGAGTGATATCGATGAATACGTCGTGGGCTGGTTGGGATGAATATACGAAAACTCCCCGCCGGGAGCGAATCACCGACAGGGAGCCTCTGCGCGCCCGAAGGGACTCGAACCCCCAACCTTCTGATCCGTAGTCAGACGCTCTATCCATTGAGCTACGGGCGCATGCCCCATTTTGGGACGTCCATAAGCATACATCCGTTGGAGAAGGACGGCCAAATCCCGCGTAATGGTACCCGTCACACAACAGAGTGCTTTAGTATTCCTTTAATCTTCTGAGTAGAAAGTTTACAATCGCATCATGACTAATAACGCTGAAGCACGCTGGCGTGAGTGGCACGATAAGCGCAATGAGGAGCTGGCCTCCAGCCATGGCTGGCTAAGCCTGATCTCCTTCACATGGCTTTCTGAAGAGCGCTCCGGGATCAGCAGTTTCCCAGGTTCGTGGTACGCGGATCGCGGGGAAGCGGCCGTGTCCTTCAAGGACGTTGAGCACGCCTATGCCCTGCCCGTCTACAAGGACGGCGAAAAGTTCACCGGCGAGGCCGTCTATGACCTGGCCGAGGGCGAGTCCCAAACCAATCTCGAAGCCGGCACCCGCGTGGCCGAAGTGGCGCGGCGCGGAGGCAAGTACGCCGTGCGAGTTCGCGATTCGCTGGCTCCCACACTCAAGGCCTTCACTGGCGTCCCCACCTTTGATTACGATCCGAACGCCGTAGTTTCGGGCCGCTTTGTCCCCTACCCCGAGCCGAGAGTGGTCCCGATTGAGACCGCACGATCCTCGGTAACGAGCGAGACCACGCTAGTTGGAGACGTTGTTTTTTCAATCGACGACGACGAATTCTCCCTCGCCGTTTCCCGCTCTGGCAGCGGCGATCTCATAGCTGTGTTCCATGACGCGAGTAACGGTGAGGAAACCGCCGACTGGCGGTTTGTGAGTGTGCCGGGGGATGACGTCGTCGTCGACTTTAATAAAGCCCTCAACTTCCCCGCAGCTTTTACGCCGTTCGGGACCTGCCCAAAGCCTCCGGAGGGCAACACTCTTGGGGTGAAAATCCTAGCCGGGGAAAAGCGCCCCGCGGAATGGATCGATCCTCACTCCCAGAGCTCTTTGTAAAGGTCTGTTGAGCTGGAGTTATAGAGGTTCGCGAGATCGTCGAAGCTGAGATTGAGAATCGTTGGATCGGACACCTCGCTTTCTGGGATGAGGAGTGAGACTCCCATCCCGGCGCGGTGATCCTCCACGCCGAACCCGAGTGCCTCGAGAATCGTGGGGTACAGGTGGGCCTGAGTGCCTTCTGTGCGGGCCAGCTCAACGCCGTCGGGGCTCCACATCGCGTTGAAGAGCGGGAGCTGCTGCTGGGCCGTCCAACTGAGGCTGCGCTTGTATTCGGCGATCTCCGCTGTAGTGAACGCCTGGTGGTCGGCCATCACCACAACCATCGTGTCATCGAGTATGCCTTCTTCATCCATGTAATCGATGAAATCTGCGACAATCTGGGACTGGCACTTTACCGTGTTCTTTTCCAGGCTTCCCGTCGTATCGGGGCAGTAGCCAAAATCCTCGATCGGAGCGTGGTTGTCCAGCGTGATCATGGAGAGAGTGAAGGGGCTGGCGGAATCGTGGAGCGAGCGAACCTCCTCCTTGGCGTTCTCGAAGAGGCGCTGATCGGAGAGTCCCCAGCCCGAGAACTGGGTTTCGCCGATGGACTTCCAGTGGTCGTAGCCGAGCACCGTATCGAAGCCGTGCGTGTTGAGGAACGTGCCCTTACTCGCGAACGATTCCGGGGCACCGCCCATGTAGACGTTGGTGTAGCCGGCCTCCTTGAGAACGTCACCTAGGCATGTGGCACCCGGCATGTAGGTGGCTAGGCCGTCACCGATGCCATTGTTGGCCTGCGGTGCCGCCTCCGTCATCACCATGCCCTCTGCCGGCTTGGGTGGGATGCCGCACTGGGAGGTAACCACTCCTCCCATCGTGTAGCCGTAGTAGGGGCTCATGGTTAGGTTGGGGAGGCTATCCCAGTTTGACGTGGATTCGTGCAGGGAGGCTAGGAGGTCCTCACCCATGTATTCGGCCGAGCCGAAATCATCATCCATAGACTCCAAGTAGATCAGCACGAGGTTCTTGGGGTCGTCGGGGGTGGAGGTGATCACCGGCTCCTTGTAATAGTCGGAGATCGAAGTGTTCGTGACGATGCCGCGGATGTAAGAGGGCAGGCCCATCGCCGAGGACGCGCTGAACGTGCCGGTTGCGAACAGGACGAGGCTTGTTGTGCCCGCGAGGAACCGGCTGTGACGGGCTACGAAGTTCTTGGGGGGATTCCGGCGGACCCATGTGTAGTAGATGAGGGCAGCGCCAGTCAGGAGCGCCAACGGGATGGCGACTGCCTCAATGATGAACGATCGTATAAAGGCAGGATCTGCGCCTGCCCCTTCGCCTCCTAGCCCCGGGATGTTCGCGATCATCTGCTGGAAGCTAATCTGGCCAAACGTGTTGAGCACCCAGATGCTTGAGCCGCAGAGGATGACGCCGAGAATCGCGGCAATCCAGCCGAGCCACGTGCCCGCCCGGTGGAGGGTGGAAGGTTTGGCTTCGTGCTTTGCTGCGGTGGGGGCCTGCTCGCGGGACGCTTCGCCACCTAAATCCGTCCTAGAAGACGGGGTTTCGCTCTCGTCTGCTGCTCCCACATCGTCCTCTCGTGCGGAATAACTGCTCCTACAAGTACACGAGCATATAGCGGGAAGCTGTGGAAATCACGGGGGAGAGCCGCGGGTGCGGAGAGAGGGCGCAGAAATTAGCGCGGTACAACAGGCCAAAAATGGCGGAGACGGGGGGATTTGAACCCCCGAGGGACTTTTAAATCCCTACCTTCTTAGCAGGAAGGCGCACTCGACCGGACTATGCGACGTCTCCGAGCACATGCAATCCTACCGGTCTGTCCGAGCCGATGACAATTCGAGACCAGCGGCGGCCTGTGACGTCCCTCGCAGGGAGGGGGCTCTGCGGAAGGTAAGGGATTCGAACCCTTGGTACGGTTGCCCGCACAACGGTTTTCAAGACCGTCACATTCGGCCGCTCTGTCAACCTTCCTTTGCTGAAAGAAATTCAGCACGTTAAGTCTAATGCAAAGAATCGGGTGCCCAAACATCGGCAGCGGAACAACCTAGGTTTTGTGCGCAAGATCAAACGAGGGACGCGGTCTGGGTCTTGTGGATTGATGGTCTTGGCGGCTTGGAGGTAAGTGCTTTTCGCCTAGATCAAGACCCGTGTCACCATAATCAATTCCCTAGTAAGAAGGTTTGGGAGCTCACCATCGGAATCCAGTAGCTGGATCAGCCACCTTCAACACCGCAGAAAAAGGTGTGGGAGGTGGTCGATAGGCTTAAGACATCGAAAGAAACTTCGAGGGTTAGAGAGGTGATAAGCGTGATGGATACGTTGTTTGATCAGGGATTGGCTCGGCCGCAGCCTGTGGCCGAGGGGCCACCGGATAGGGGGAAGTCGCCGCCGGGAAAGCCAAACCGGCCACCGGGTAAGAGTAAGTGGGTGCGGGATGCGGGGCAGGGCATCTCAGGTTTCGGGGAGTACGCCTCGGAGCGCGAGGATGCTCATACTGCTTTTGGGGTATTGGCCGATGCCTTGCGGGGTGTGACGGGTTTGTGCCAAGCAGTCTCTGTTGGTCAGGGAGGATTGACGGAGACGGTCGAACTCGTTACCGCTGTCAAGGAGGCCATCCGGCACTTGGACGGTGTAAAGCTGGCCGGTATCGCACGAATCGATGAGATCCAGAATCGGCAGGCCGAGGAATCGCGGAGTGGGAGGCGCCCGGCGCTACCTGGCGAGGAAGCGACCCTTGCGGCCTCACTGATGCGGGCAGGCAAGCAGTCTAAGGCTCAGACCGGGCGGGAAATGAAGCAAGCACGCGCGTTGTCTACATATCCCCTATTCGCGAAGGCAATTGAGAAGGGTGTTTTATCGGACGCTTACCTAGACGTCTTGACCTCCCACATTGGAGAGGGTTTGGTTCCTGCTGCCCAACGCGACGAGCAGAATCTGCTCGAGTTGGCGCTGGCCGAACCTGTTGAGTACTTCAAGAAGAAGGTGCGCTCGTGGCGAGTGGGGCAGTCTCCGGCCACCGCTGAAAAGGAAGCGGCCATCCAGGCCGCACAAGAATCCTTCAGCGTGTTTCCCGATCGCGATGGCTATCGGCTGTCTGGGTGGCTCACTAGCGCAAATGGGATTGCTCTCGCGAGCGCGTTACGGGAAATTGTCGGTGTTCCGACGAAAGATGACTACCGGCGGCCGCAGCAGCGGAACGCTGAGGCGCTCGTGACGCTGGCCAGTTCGCGAGTTCCGAGTGCGGCTGGTGGAGCGCCTAGTGATGCGGCTGCTGGAGCTGCGTCGCCTCGCCACGAGATCCTCGTCCACGTCCCCCTCTCCACTCTGGTTCAGGCCGAGAAGGCGATAGAGGCCGGATGCGCGGCGCTGAGTGAGCTGGACGGAAGCGGTCTGGCAATAGCGGGCAGAGAAGCAGGAAGCGACTGCGCTACGCGAGGTGCTGGGCTGGGGAGAGCTGGCGAGTGCCTTGCGTCTCGAGTGGGGCAGGAGGCTGATCTGGGGGCTGTACTAGGAGTGATTCGCGCCGGTGTTGAGACGGACATGTTGGACGGCTTCACCCCTGCATCTCTCCCCGACGGCAGTTCGCTTGCTCCCAGCCAGCTCGCGGAGCTGATGTGTGATAGCCATCTGACGCGTGCCGTGTTCACCGCCGCTGGGGAGCCGCTGGACGTTTCGCGGCGACAGCGCTTGTTCAGCCCGCGCCAAGCCAAGGCGGTGATTGCCCGAGATCGGCACTGTCAGTTCCCGGGATGTACCCGGGGCCCGGAGTACGGGGAGGTGCACCACGCCCAGCAATGGGATCGGAGCGGCCCAACCATAGTGGACAACGCGGTTCTGCTCTGCTTCGCACATCACCGCGTGATCCACAGCGAGCACATCACGATCACCCATCACACAGGTGGTTTCGGCTTCACCCGAAAGGATGGTGAACACATCGGGACGAGTAGGACCCGGCCGCTGATCGAGTAACCGAGTCCTCAACTGGCGCCTCGAGGGGAGTATTGGTCAACGTCTAGGGGCGCCCGATGCGAGCTTTGGTTCCTGAGTTACTTCCGGTTCAGATGGTGAGTTCTGTTTTTGGGACGACGACGAATCTTGCTCTCCCTGCACGAACCCGACGAGCAGTGGCAGCAGCAAGATCGCGGCCATGCCGGGAATGACTATGCCCGAATCGTTCAGCGCGAAGGCCAATGTGGTGCATACCGCGATGGAGATGAGGGCGGGCTTCAGCGCGGCTGACGCATGCCCAGAAATCTCCGTTGGTGCTAGCCAGCCCCAAGCGCTGAGGTAGGACATGCGGATGTGGTTCCACCAAGTTGGCTTCCAGCCCTTATCGATCGGTTCGCCAGCGTCCATCACCGCGTGCTTGCGAAGAATCTGGAGGAGTACCAGCAGAACGAGGAGGAGGGCAGCGAGCGTGACCCAACGATGAGTAGAGGAGAAGAGTAAGCGTAGGTTAGTGCCACCCTTACGGATGAGGATGTCCCAGAGTTCGCCCTGAAGTACGGAATCGAAGAAGCGGCCCAGATGAGTTCGCTCAGCGGCCGGGCGCAACCAATCGACGAACGCCAGGCCAGCCGCGAGCAACCCGGTAATTCCGACGATTCCGAGAGCCTTACCCCAGGACACACGAATTTTGCCTATGAGCATCATGAGCACGATGAGTGCTGGCAGGAAGGAAAGGGCTCCGCCGAAATCGGCGCCCATGGATGGCATGGCGTCAATCGCGGCAACGATGAGTCCGAGGAATCCAATGACTGCAAGAGCCCAGTTGCGTCCCGAAATCCGCGCTGAGGTGCGGCCTGAAATCCATACGCCCAAGAAGGACAGAATCACGAGTGCTCCGGTGGCTAGCAGCGAGTACGCCTCGTTGCCTAAACCGTAGAACCGCGCGGCCGTCAGGATGTTGAAGCCCATGGGTGAATCGGCCATGAGGTGTGATCCCGTGGCGGTATCGAGGAGGAGTACACCAGCGGTGAGACCCGAGATGGCAAGCAGGGGAGCCGTGTTTCTCAGCCTCTGAAGGTTAAGACAAATGAGTCCGATACCGCCGGCCAGAAGCCAACTCCCGCCTATGAGGGCAAGCGGCGGATTGCTCGTATTCCACCAGCTTAGGAGGTTGATGAGAAGACTGGACACGGGCACGGAGGCCAGTGTGTACCCAAGCCAGGACCATACGCGCCGCAACGGGAAACGCCGGTACACCGGTTGCATGAACAAGACCAAGCTCAGGAGGAAGAAGCCGATGGCCGTATTTGTGACGAACCGAAGGAAGAGCCCGCGGTTTGCCAACATCTCGCTTGAGTGAACTGCGTTATCCGAGAGGACGGTGGTGCGCTCGGCCAGAGTAGCAGAATCACTGTTGGATGTTATGGGTGCTCCGGTCACGTCGGTGGAGTCCAGCCCCAGCATGTCGAGGATTGTCGGAGCGATGTCGGTTTCGTGAATCAGCCCGGTCTGCCGCGTGGTGCCAGATGTCCCCAGAGCTCCCTCACCTTGATCGCCCACCGTCCCGGAGATGGCAATCTGGAGTGCTCGATCGTTCCCGAAATCGGTGAGGGAAGCTACGAGTACCTGTGTACCTTCGGGTACCTCACCAAGCACGGTGTCAACGCGTGCGGCGTTGTCTTCCGTGAGTTCCTCACGCATGGCATCGCGGGAATCTTCGTAATTCTCGCGTGACTCCTCTGTCTGAGCAGTTTCGAGGGACTGGATCGCATCCTCAAAGCTCATGCCCTCTTCGGGGAACTCTGGTTCGGGAGTTTCTTCGATGACTGGGGGTTCTTCAGTTTCGTCGTCCGGGGCACGGTTGGGATCGGGCAACGGGGGAAGCCCTTGTGCCAGCCGAGTCTGATTCTCTGCCTTACGCTGGGAGGATTCGCGCTGCAAATCGTTCTTGTAAGAATGGGTATCTGCATCCACTACCGTCAGTGCGTTATCTGACGCACTCTGGCTGACAATGCTGGCGAGCTCGGTGTTGTCCGACGGAGCCTCAACATAGTTCTCGGGAACGATGCCCGATTGGGGAGCAAGAACGTATGCACCGCCTGTGCCGACGGCCTGCGAAGAAACGTCACTGACCGAATCCCCAAACGTTCCCGGGGCTGCCCCAGCCGTCCGCTCTAGCGTGAGCGTTGGGTCAATGGCAAGCGCTTGAAGCGACTGCCCCCAGAACGTGATCTGGTGCCCGGCATTCACCTTTGGTTGGGGGCATGTGATCATAGACTGCGCGCTGGGATAGACCTGTCTTCCAGCTGAGATCTCCAACCACGAATCAAATGGGCAGCTCACCCCGCTTAGCGGCATGGGTGCCATGTTAGCAACGGTTCCATTGGTTGCTAGCTGTTCCAGATGCGGATAATTCTCTGCGTCCAGCCGGTTCCACGTGAGTCCACCGGTGAGGATCACGACTACATTGTCTTGGTCGGAGGAGGCACTTGCCGCCGTGGTCGGCAAAAAAAGGCACGACACAAGAAGAATCAGGACTCGCTTCAGCATCGTACTCACCACCTCAGTATAAGGATTCAAGGACCTCTGCTAGGCCGTCTTCGTCTACGGGTTTGGTCTGGGCGTTGGCAGCGGCAACTACGCGCGGGCTCGCGCCGCCCATCGCCACACCGTACTCCGCCCATCGCAGCATCTCGAGATCATTCCCGCCATCGCCCACGGCAACCGTGGCCTGCGGGGCCACCCCAAGAGCAGTGCGCATGTCCTCAAGCGCAGCGCCTTTAGAAATGCCGAAGGGGGAAACGTCCAGCCAAGCGGACCAACCCACGGCATACTCCACACCCTCCATGCCGATGGAACGTACGGCGGCATAGAGTTCTTCGGAGGTGAGATCGGTGGCTCGGACGGTCAGGCGGGTGGCGTTCTCTACGCCCAGCTGGTCTACCGGAAGAACAAGGTTCGGTCCCGAGAGCTCGCCGGGAGGGAAGGCCCGGTTGATCCGCCGCGGCCCGTCCAGCTCCTCAACTGCCAGAAGCGCCTCTGGTAGGGCTTCGTGCAGTAGGAGGATCTGCTCGCGCGGATCGAAGGTGGAATAGGAGAGCACACGGAAGTTGGATCCGACGTCTAGGCGGCGCAGCTTGGAGCGCGACTCAATGATCTCTCTGCCGCCCAGTACTGAGGTGGGAAGAAAAGTCTCGCCCAGTCCTAGAGATATGGCGCCGTTCGAGCACACGGCCACTCCCTCGGTCATTTCAAGCTGGCCCAGGGCGAGCTGCGTACCGTGGATTCCGCGCCCAGTGGCCAACATGAGCCGTGTTCCGGCGTCAATATGGGCGTGGATAGCCTCCTTGACGCGCTTGGATAGAGAGCCGTCGTGCCCCAAAATGGTGCCGTCGATATCTAGAGCGATCATGAGATCACTGCCAGCATGGGGTAGAAGATTTTCCATTAAGCCACCGGGTCGAAGTGGTCCTTTCCTCCAAGGTAGGGGCGAAGTGCCTCAGGGATATACAGCGAGCCATCGGCCTGCTGATGGTTTTCGAACAGGGCAACCAGCCAGCGCGTGGTGGCAAGGGTACCATTGAGCGTCGCGGCCGCCGCGTTTTCTCCCTCGAACTTCTCGCGGATACCCAGACGGCGCGCCTGATACGTGGTGCAGTTGGATGTGGAGGTGACCTCCATGAATCGATTCTGGGTGGGCAGCCACGCCTCACAATCGTACTTCTGTGCGGCAGAGGATCCGAGATCGCCAGCCGCCGTGTTGATGACGCGGTAGGGAAGCTCTACCTTCGCCAGCATCTGCTCTTCGAGCTTCAGGAGGCGATTGTGCTCCACGATGGAATCCTCCATGCGGCAGTACACGAACATCTCCACCTTATTGAACTGATGCACGCGGATGATTCCACGGGTGTCCTTGCCGTAGGAGCCGGCCTCGCGGCGGTAGCAGGAGGACCAGCCAGCATAGCGCCGTGGCCCGCCCGAAAGATCCAAGATCTCGTCCTTGTGGTAACCGGCCAGCGCCACTTCGGATGTGCCCACGAGGTACTGATCGTCTGCGGGCAGGTAATAGATCTCATCAGAGTGTGCGCCGAGGAAGCCGGTTCCGGACATGATGTCCGGGTTCACGAGGGTGGGAGTGATCATGAGCGTGAAGCCGTTGGCCTCGGCTACGTCCGCCGCCATAGTGAGCAGCGCTAGCTCGAGGCGAGCACCCACGCCCTTGAGATAATAGAAGCGGGAACCTGACACCTTGGTTCCACGCTCCATATCCAGAGCGTCCAGGCCTGTTGCCACATCCAAGTGGTCCTTCGGCTCGAAATCGAACTCGCGGATATCGCCTACATGGCGCAGGACCGTGAAATCGTCCTCGCCCCCGGCGGGAACGCCCGGTAGAACCACATTATCGATCGCCCTGTTCGCCTCGGTGTAGGCGGCGTCGGCAGCTTTCGCGGCCTTGTCTAGATCGTCGACTTCCTGCTTCTTCTGCTTGGCTTGGGCGAGGATCGCCGGGCGGTCCTCCTTCGAGGCCTTTCCGATAGACCGAGAGAGCTCATTCTGGGCGGCGCGGGCCGTCTCGAATGCTAGGAGGGCTGAGCGGCGTGCTTCATCGGCGGCGAGCAGCTCATCCACCAGCTGCTCGCTCGCACCGCGCCTGCGCTGGGATTCACGTACAGCTTCTGGGTTCTCGCGGACAAAACGGATATCGATCATAAGAATAAGGATAGCGGTTATGCTGTGGCCATGATATGGATCGCGCTGTTGGCGCTGCTTGTGGCCCTTGTGGCGTTGTTTGTCGCGATTTGGTTGCGGGGGCAAGTGCATGCCCTTCAGCTCGCTTTGCAGCAGTTGCAGGGAAACGAGCATGAACAGCCACGCGGAGACGGCCCCATCTGTGTTGTTTATAACCCCTCCAAAGACGCCGATTTTGAGGAGATGAAGCGGGTTGTTGCGGAGAGTGCCGCGGACGCCGGTTTCGAAGAGCCCATCTGGCTTGCCACCACCAAGGAGGATCCCGGGGTTGGGCAAGTTCGCCATGCGTTAGAGCTCGGAGCATCAGTTGTGATCGCCGCCGGCGGGGATGGGACCGTCCGGCTCGTGGCCGGTGAGTTGGCCGGAACTGGCGTTCCGATGGGGCTTTTGCCCGTTGGCACCGGGAACCTTCTTGCACGCAACCTCGGGCTCCCGCTCGATTCCATTCGCAACCTCGCCTCCATCGCGGTTACGGGGCGCTCCCGCCGCGTTGACGTGGGTTGGCTGAGCGCGGACGAAGGTGAGAAGGTTCCGTTCGTTGTTATTGCCGGGCTTGGTTTTGATGCCCAAGTGATGAATAGCGCCGACGACGATTTGAAACGCGTCCTGGGCTGGTCTGCCTATGTGGTGTCAGGTGTCAAACATCTCAAAGAGAAGAGGCTACAAGCCACTGTGGCCACGGGATCTCACGAGTTCCCCATTGAGGCGCGTTCAATCATGTTCGCTAATTGTGGCGGACTTCCCGGCGGGCTCATGCTGGCCCCCGATGCCCGCATTGATGATGGGTGGCTGGACATTGCCGTGATGGACACCAAGGGCGGTATCTTGGGTTGGGGTGATTTGGTGCGCCGGATCGGGCTGCAGAAGTTCGGGATGCAGGACAAGATGCTTCCCGAGGCCGGGTCCATTGACTTCCGACGCACGCAGAGCGCTCGTGTGGAGATTGAGGAACCTGAGCTCGTTCAAGCAGATGGAGACCCGCTGGGATGGGCGAAATCCGTGACGGCGTCGATTGAAAAGGGCGCGCTCCTGGTCCGCGTGGGCTAATCGAAGATCTCTACGTTGTGGCCCAACAGTCCCGCCACCCAACCGCGTGCCGAAATGAAGTCCGAATCCGCAGTGCCCGGCTGGGGCCGTACACGTTCTCCGGACGCCGAGGGATAGGACCCCAAGAAGATCACAGACGGGCACACTCGGTGTAGGCCCACGAGCACGGCTTGGATGCGTTCGTCTTCGATGTGGCCTTCGGCATCGATAGAAAAGGCGTAGCGTCCCATTAAGTCTCCGATGGGACGGGACTCGATGCGCGAGAGGTTCACGCCTCGCGCGCTGAACTGTTCGAGCATAGTGAGTAGCGCCCCCGCCTCATCGGACGGCAGCTGGACCATGAGCGTGGTTTTGTCCGCGCCCGTACGTTCCGGCTGGCGCCCCGGAACCGCCGCCATAATGAAGCGGGTTACCGCATTCTTATTGTCCGCAACATCGTCGCTCAGAATATCCAGACCATATTCCGCGGCGGTGGGTACCGGGCAGAGCGCAGCCTCGAAATCTGTGCTGCCGGATGCGAGGATCTCGGCTCCGGCCGCCGTGGAGGTGGCGGGCACGTGAATAACATCGCCCAAGTGATCGGTGATCCACCCGCGACACTGTGCCCACGCGTGAGGATGAGTGGCGATGCGGTGAATGTCACTGATAGTGGTCCCGGGCCGCACCGCCAGTGCGAAGCGGATGGGCACGAGCATCTCCGCTTTGATCTCGAGCGGCTTACCGTGCGTCAACGTATCTAATGTGGCGTTTACCCCGCCCTCAACGGAGTTCTCGATGGGTACTACCGCGTAGTCAACCTCTCCCTCGCGCGCCATCTTGAGCGCGCTGGGCACATCAAGGGCCGGGATAAGCTCGGCCGATTGGTCCGCTACCTGCGTGACGGCAGCATGGCAAAATGTGCCTCGAGGTCCAAGAAAGGAAAACCGTAAATGTCCGTCGCTCACCACGTAACCATACCGTAGATTAGTCTTAACTCATGAAGCTACGTGCGATCGCAGGGATACTGCTCGCTCTGTGCTCGATAGTTGCCGCACCGAGTGTGGCGGCGGAGGAGGAAGACCCCGTCGTCGTTATTGGTTTTTCGGGGCTACTGTGGCGGGACGTAACGGAAGAAAGCACGCCAAATCTATACAAATTCGTAGAAGACTCCAGCGGGGCGAACATGGTGGTTCGCACCGTAGAGGAGACCACGTGCCCAACCGAGGGGTGGCTCACGGTTGGGGCCGGGCAGCGGGCGATCGATCCGGTCAATGGCTGCCAGAAGGTTGGCGAGGGTGATTGGGCTGGCCTGAAAGAGGCCAATCAGGAGAGCAGTTATCGGGCCGAGCTGGGCCTGCTGGGCGATACTCTCCAAGATCAGGACGTTGCGGCCGTCGGGCCTGGCGCCAAACTAGCGCTCACCAATTCGGCGGGGGAATTTACGGGAGAATATAGCGATAACTACGCCGACGTGGCCGGGAGCGACCTCATCACCGTGGATCTCGGGGCGATCCGGTATCCCGGTGACGAACTGAGTTCTCACCAAGGGGACGAATATCGCCCGCGCGGGGCGATCGACAAGTTTCTTGCGGCCTTCAAAGGGACTGACGCACCACCTCCCGAGGTGGTGCCGCAGATAGAGGAGCTTGATGCTCGGTTCGGCGAGCTCATGACGGAAGTTCCCCCGAATGCCAAGATTCTGGTGACATCGGTTGGTGACGCTCAAGAAGCTGCGCCGCAACTTGGGTTCATGGCGGTGCGTGACGGTGAAGGGCTCGCCAGTTCGGATGCGACGCGTCAGCCCGGGCTAGTTCAGCTGACCGATGTTTTTCCCACTATCGTCTCGTGGCTTGAGCCGGACGCGCCGGTGTTGGAGCGAGTGGTTGGCTCGGAGATTCGCGGCGGGGATGGCGTAGTGGACGTGGCCTCACGGCTGGCCGATGATCAGGAGCGTTCGGAGAATGTAAGGCCCTTCGTGGGGCCATTCTACGTGGGGGTGCTGCTACTTGCCGCTGTGACGGGACTGGCGGCTTGGAGGGTTTTGCGCCGGGGAGGTCGCGTTCGTGGGCTTGGACGGTTCGCCGCGTGGGTAGCGTCCTTGCCTGTGGCATCGCTCCTGATCAATGTGTTCCCGTGGTGGCGGTTTGCCGTTCCTTGGATCGCGCTGTTTGCGGGGATGGGGTTGATTGCTGGCCTGATTATGGCGGTGGCCTACATGGTGCCGCGGCGGGACAAGGTAGAAGCGCCCATTGCTATTATCGGTGCTATCACGGCGCTCACGCTTATCATTGACGTGCTTGCGGATACCGTGACTAGCCACTATCCGCTTCAGCTCGCCTCCCTTCTGGGTACCCAACCTCAGGTGGGCGGGAGGTTTTATGGGCTGAGCAACGCGTCCTTTGCGATCATGGCTGTGGGGTTGCTTCTTGCCGCGTCATATGTGGCGGCGCGTGTGCGGTGGGGCGGCGTGTTCCTCGCGGTGGTGGGCGTAGCCGCGATTCTGATCGATGGGTCCGCGACCCTAGGAGCGGATTTCGGCGGGCCACCCGCGCTTGTTGTGGGGTTTGTTTTGGCGGGATTGCTTATATACCGGGTTCGGCTCACGCCCTGGTGGGTTCTGGGGACGCTGCTGGCGGCGGGGGCAACCTCGCTCGTGTTCTCCGTCATAGACTATCTGAGGCCGGCCGCCGAAAGGTCTCACCTCGGGCGCTTCATTCAGACGGTCATCGATGGCGGTGGGTTCGAGGTGATCACGCGGAAGCTGTCCCAGTCCCTCTTCGGCCTGCCATGGTGGATGGCCGTCTCCGTGTTCGTGCTTGCCGGGGTTGTGGCTATCTGGTGGTGGTATCACCACACGCCGCGACCGGAGAAGGAGGAGCCGTCCATTCCGCTATTACGCCACACCGCGTTCCCGATCATTGCCACACTTGTGTTTGGCATGGTGATTAATGACTCCGGTGTGGTGATTCCCGCTATCGGGTTAACTGTGGCGGGGCTGGGATGGGCGGCTATGTCCCTCGAAAGCGTTAAAGGGCGCGAAGTCCTCGCCGGCACCGCTGGGGCGGAGCCTGTGCGGGACGGTGACACGGCGTAACCGCCGCGAATCCACAGCCCTGCGCACTCCCTGATACTGGCTGGCGCGATGAAGGTTACCCGCGAAATCGTTGGAGGTGGCCCGATGCTGGAGATCGCACTCAACCTCTTGGAGTGTGTAGCCGGCAACCAGCAGATCGATAGTCATTCCCACTTCCACTCCCCAGCCTTTGGCGAGGGGACGCGCGGCCTCGAAGGCGGCGCGAGTGAGGCAACGCTGGCCGGAGATCGGTTGGCGCGGCTTCCAGCCCGTGGCGCGTTCGATTGCCTTGCGGGCTAGGCCCGTAACGAACCCGTGCCCGCCGGCGCCCTTCTGCGGGGGCAGCGCGGCGATAGTGCAGTCAACTTCTCCCGAGCGGACGGGCTCAACCAGAGGCGCCGTCTCGACAGCCGAATCTCCGAGGTCCGCATCAATAAACAGGAGGAGACGCGAGGGCCGTCCGGCAGTGTCACGCATGGCAACTACCGATGCTCCCGTCTCCATAGCGGAAGCCTTCCCCCGATTAACGGAGTGCCGAACAACGGTTGCGCCGGCTGTTCGCGCAGCGTGCAGAGTATCGTCCTCAGACCCATCGTCTACCACAACAACCAGATCAACGAATGGAATCGCGCGCGAGGCACGAATTGTTGCGCCAATCCGATCTTCTTCGTCCTTGGCGGGGATAATGACAGCTACACGTTGATCTTTCTCGGTCACGGCACCAGCCTATAACCAAAAGCAGATGAAACCCTGAATAATTTGAGAATTAGGCAAAATATCCTCATGGTGAGACAGGTATCTCATCGCAGCGTGACCTGACGTGACACAATCCCTGCCCGTGCCCTCTTCTCATCGGGCGTAAGAGGGTCCGTAGACTCAATGGCCTTGTCGAATTCTTTCGCGAATACGGCCAGTGGCTTCTCGAGTTCGTCGGCTTCGGATCCGGCCTGAAGCTGCCACACGGGGATGAGCAGTCCCTGAGCCCGGAATGCCCCAATGAACCGAGACTCATCGAAGGTGGCGGTGCCCGCTACACGCATGCGGGCCAGCGCATCCAGGATCGCGTCCCGCGGCTCGGGGCGCACGTATCGCACAAACTCATGAGACATGCGGCACCAGTAGGCACCGGGCACTCCGGCCACGGCCTTTGTGGGAATGAGCTGCTCGCGAGAATCGGCTAGAGCCCGCTGGTTCTCGGGCTTATCCACCTCTTCGGCGGTCATCCAGAAGGTGGGTTCCTCGTGCAGTGCGAATTCGCCGAAGCTCTCGACAATATCCTGAAGGCGTGGCCCCGGTTCTGGCTGCTCGGAGAGTTCGAGGCTGGTTCCGGGCTCGAGGTCTAGGCCACGCAAAACGCGCGTGGCAATATCGAGCGAGGGATCACCCGAACTCATCACCGTCTGCACGGCCACCAGCAACACACCGTCCTCGCGGCGGATCGCCGAGGCCATCCCGGGAAGAATCGTGGCGAAGGTGACTTCGTGCCCGCTAGTGAGCTGAGCCTCTATGGTTGCTAGCGGCAGAATCTCGCGCATAGCCACGAGTTCGGCTTCAGGGTTGAGCCCCTCAAAAGGACGCTCAACGAAGGGGATGACGGTGCGCTTCTTCTTAGACATTGTGACCTTTCTTCGATACCGGGTATCAGTCTATCTCCGAGAGTCCCACCACAACTCATTGAAACAACCTGAGAAAGAGCGTAGATAATTCTGGTTAATATGCGAAAGGGTGGCAAAGTGGGCAAGACCGGGAAATCATCAAACACAGTAATGACGGTTTTCCTAGGGCTCCTAGCCGCCCAGTTCGTTTCCTCAATGTCTAACACGATCATCGCCAACGCGATGCCGGTGATCGTGGCGCAGATTGGCGGCAACGCCGTCCAGTACACGTGGGTAGTCACGGCCGGCATCTTGGCCAATACCATCACTACTTCGGTGATCGGTAAGCTTGCAGACCTTTTCGACAAGAAGAAGCTGTTCATTGCGTCGCTCATCCTGTTTGCTACGGCCTCCATCCTCTCGGGTGCCTCGCAAACCGCGAACCAGCTCATTGCCTCCCGTGTGCTTCAGGGAATCGGCATGGGCATGATGATTACCCTCACCACGGTCATTATGGCCACCATCGTTTCCCCGCGAGAGCGTGGCAAGTACAACGGCTATATGGCGGCAACAATGGCGGTGTCCACGGTGGGTGGCCCGCTCATCGGCGGGCTCATCGTAGATTCGCTTGGTTGGCAATGGTGTTTCTGGATACCGGTTCCCTTCGTTGTTATCGTGATGTTCGTGGTGGGCCACCAGCTGAAGGTTCCTACGGTGCACGAGGGCAAGGCCCACGTTGATTTCCTCGGAATCGCACTGATTGGAGCCGCGGCGGCCTCACTCCTCATCTGGATCTCCTCTGAGGGCCGCGACTTCACGATCGGTTCACCGATCTCGATCGCCCTTATCGCCATCTTCATAGTCTCCACAGCGCTCTTCATCTTCGTGGAATCGCGAGCCACCGAACCGCTCATCCCGCTCTACCTGTTCCGCAACCGCACGATCGTGCTTTCCCTCGTCGCGTTCATCGCTCAAGGCATGGCGCAGTTCTCGATCGCTGTATTCTTCGGCCAGTACTTCCAGTATGGCCGCAGCTATACGCCCACGGCCTCGGGTCTCATGACCCTCCCGCTGATGCTCACGATGATGGCGGCTTCCACGATCATTGGCCGGCGCACCACGGCCACCGGATATTGGAAGCGGTACGTCATGGGCGGGCTTTCGGCCATGGTGATCGGCATGCTTATGTTCTGGCCCGTCACGGCTACCACCAGTCTGGTCTACATTGGCGTGGCGATGGCGATCCTTGGCGGCGGAATGGGTGCGATGAACACGCTGATGGTGGCCATCCAGAACCTCGTGGGCCTCAACATCATGGGAGTAACAACTTCCACGGCCATGTTCTTCCGAACCCTCGCCGGAGCGCTCGGCATCCAACTTCTTGGCCGGGTGTACCAAGCAAACGTCAACAACGATATCGTTGACCAGCTTGGGTCTATGCCCACCTCCACCGGAGGCACGGGCGAACTCGACTTCGCCGCCCTCCCGGATCCCGTCGAAGCGGTAGTACGCGCCTCCTACGGCACCGAGCTAGGTATGGTTTTCCTTGTAATGGCCGGGTTTGCACTCGCGGGCTTGATCGCGGTGGCTTTCATCAAGGGGACTTCCTTGCGAAGCTCCATTGACTTGGATCAGGTGAAGAAAATTGTGGCGGACGAAGAAACCATTATCGAGGGTACGAGTTTAGATATTAACGACGGCGACGAATCGCCCACTCGATAGTATCCCTCGTATAAAAGTCTCGAGCCGGCCTCTCTGACAGCGCCAAATCATGGCGTCCACCCGAGATCTCCAATAGCTGGGCTTTAGGGGAGAGCAGCGGGGCTAGGCGCTTCATATCCTCCACGTTGAGGACGCAGTCTGAGGTTAAGAGGTCCTCCGGCGAGGGCTCCTCGTAGTTGCCCGAGCGGTCCGAGTGAGCCACAAGCAGCGGCTCGTAGATACGAACTCTGGCTGCGGCCACATCCGCCTGGGCTCGCCTGACTGTTCGCCAAAAGCCCGCACGCACCTTGAGGTTATCCACCCGCTTATGTGCCGTGTTGAAATGCCACGCATTGTGGAGGTTACGGGCATAGGCGGGATTGAGACGGGAGATGACGAGGCGTGGGGACACCTTGCCTAGATGATCGTTGGCCTCGGTCAGGGTAGTTTTCTCGTACTCAGGCCCGTTGTGGTCTAGCCACGGGGAATTGAGGATCACCGAGCTGACAACGCCCGGATTCTCGCTGGCCCACAAGGCAGCCTGCAGGCCGCCCGTCGAATGCCCGATGAGGATGACGTGGGTGGCTCCAAGATTCTGTTTGGTGTAATCAATCGCGCAAGAAATCTCTTCGTTGCGGACGCGTAGATCGCGAATATCATCTCGAGAAGCCTCGGAGCGCAATGCTCGTCCCGAGCGCCGAAATTCTAGGCCAATTAGCGGGATGTCATATTCCGCCCAGGCTGCGGCCTGCTCCGTATGGAAGAAGGAATCCTGAAAGCCGGGCAGATAAAGTGCCACCGTGCCGGATCGGCTCACACGCTCCTTAGCGTCAGCCTCGTGCACCAAAACGGCAACGTCGGGGCGGGTGGCTCCGCCGTCGTCGTCCTTCAAAAACAGCGTTCTGGCCTGCCATGACGAACCGAGGTAGTCAGGAGCCGGGCCAAACATGGATCAGTCAACCACGCCGTACAGACGATCGCCCGCATCGCCCAAGCCGGGCACGATATAACCTTTTTCGTTGAGGTGATCGTCAAGCGCGGCCATGAAGATAGTGACGTTCGCGCGGTTTCCGATGGCCTTCTCTAGGTTGCGGAGGCCCTCGGGTGCGCCGAGCAGGCAGACGCAGGTGACGTCGCGAGCGCCGCGTTCGAGGAGGTAATTGACTGAATCGATGAGGGTGGCGCCGGTGGCCAGCATCGGATCCAGCACATAGCACTGGCGGCCCGAAAGATCGTCCGGGAGCCGGTTCGCGTACGTGATTGCTTGGAGCGTTTCCTCGTCGCGCTTCAGGCCAAGGAAGCCGATCTCCGCCGAGGGGAGCAACTTGGACATACCCTCAAGCATCCCGAGGCCAGCGCGAAGGATTGGGACCACGATCGGGCGGGGCTCGGCTAGCTTCACACCCGTGGTTTCAGTCAATGGCGTCTGGATTGTGATTTCTTGAACTCGGGCATCGTGCGTGGCCTCGTACGCTAGCAGGGTGACTAGCTCATCAACGAGTTGCCGGAACACCGCTGATGGAGTGTTTTCGTCACGTAGAAGCGTGAGTTTGTGAGCTACCAACGGATGATCAATGATCTCAATGCGCATGGCTTAAATAATACACTGGCCACATGCGGGAGAAGGAAAATTTCTGGCTCGGGGAGGCGATGGCGCTGGCCGGCCGCGCACTCGATGGTGGTGACGTCCCGGTGGGCGCGCTGGTTGTGGGGCCTAGCGGAGACGTTGTTGGGATCGGATGGAACACGCGGGAGGCCGATTGCGATCCCGCCGGGCACGCGGAGATCATGGCGTTACGTGCGGCAGCTAAGGAGTTGGGGACGTGGCGGCTTGAGGGATGCGATCTGTACGTGACACTCGAGCCGTGCACCATGTGTGCCGGGGCAATCATTGGGGCCCGGGTGCAGCGCGTTGTGTTTGGGGCGTGGGATCCGAAGGCGGGGGCCGCCGGGTCCGTGCGTGATGTGCTGCGGGATTCACGGATGAACCATCAGGTTGAGGTGGTGGGCGGCGTGCGCGAGTCAGAGTGTGCGGCGCAGTTACGCGAGTTCTTTGGGAGGGAATAGCTGGCGCGGGCTTATCGTTCACGCACCATGACACATGAGTGGTTTTGGGTGGAACTGGGTACGCAGGTGGACATATTGCAGCTGAGGCGGCGAAACATGGACTGGCTGTGACCTCGTGGTCACGGACACTGCCAGATTAGCAGATCGGCGGCGTTGCCTATCGCACCGGTGACCTTCTAAATCCGGCAGTGCTCGCGGAGGCCGTGGCGGACGCGGATGTTGTTGTGGGAGCCCTTTCCCCACGCGGGGCGCTGGACGGAAAGCTTCGCGAGGTCTACGCCAAAGTGGCTCGGTTGGCGGAGGCCGCCGGGGGACGTTTCGGGGTCGTGGGCGGCGCAGGGTCGCTTCAGGTCTCCGAGGGTGGGCCAACCGTCGCGTCCGGCCCAGATTTCCCTGAGGCGTTTAGGTCTGAGGCGGCGCAGCTCGCTGCTGTGCTTGACGATCTCCGGGGGAGCGACGAGGGACTCGATTGGTTCTACCTCTCTCCAGCCGGAACCTTCGGCGCGTACGCTCCCGGCGAGGCAACCGGAAACTACCGGGTTGGTGGGGAAGTACTTTTGACCGACGACGACGGCGAATCATTCATCTCCGGCGCCGATTATGCGCTGGCTTTCGTGGACGAAATCCTCAGGCCGGCTCATCACCGTGCACGGTTCACTGTTGCATACTGAGTGAGACGTCACCTCGCCTGATTGGCGCAGGTGTGCGGCTGTGAGGTAATCTCATTAGCCGAGGTAGCGTGTCCGAGCGGCCGAAGGTGCAGCACTCGAAATGCTGTGTGGTGTCACAGCCACCGTGGGTTCAAATCCCACCGCTACCGCCATTACTTTCCCCCGGTATAGCAACGAAAAGCGGTGCCGGGGGTTAATTCTTGAGGCGTAGCGGGTCACCTGCGCGGTACAACGAAACGAGTTCATGCATTCGCGGCTCATTGGTCGGGCCGTTGGGTGGTTACCTCATTCGTATCGAAGAGTGACACGCCTTGGCTCTACAAAGAGTCGATCTGTGCCGATAAGGTCCCTGTATGGCAGGTTTTCATCACATCGAACTGTGGGTTGCCGATCTTGAGGTAGCCAAGAGTGAGTGGGGATGGCTTCTGGGACGCCTTGGTTTCTCACTCGAGAGCGAGTGGCCGGAAGGTCAGTCGTGGGCCGTCGGCGATGCCTACCTGACTTTCACAGTCTCGCCGAACCTTTCGGCATCCGCGCATGATCGACGGCGTCCCGGCATGAATCACATAGCTTTTCATGGTGGAACGGCGGCCGAGGTTGACGAAACTATGGAGCTGGCTCAGGAAAACGGTTGGCGGCCGTTGTACCAGGAGCGGTATCCGCATGCTGGTGGGCCCGATCATTACGCTGGGTGGCTGGAGAATTCTGCAGGCTTCAAGGCTGAGGTTGTTGCAGACCAATAGTGCTCGTGGTTTCCCCAGCTGTCCTTCGTGCGAAGTTTATCCACAGGTGGTTTATGGATGCTTGTGTAGGCCGAGTGAGCATGCCCTACTTGTGTGATGACAGCATCGATTCATGATCTCCTCACGTCGGTCGAAATTGATAAGCCTTCGCGAGAACACCCCGAGCGACATAGCCTGATTCGGATACGTCGTGGCGTTTATGCTCCGGAGGGGCTATTTTCGTTCGCAAAAGAAGCATGGGAGGTCCGGGACCTTGCGTCTATCCTTCGGGCCTTCGCGGTTCAGGCATCCTGCCGTGACTCGACATCGTTGGTTTTCACTTCCGAAATCGCGCTCAAACTACAAGGGTCCTTTACGTGGATGAATACGCCGGACATAGTGTTCCGTCGCGCTGACTCACGGAGGTCCCATCATCCGAAAACGGTGGCACCGCTCAACATTAGAGGAGCCAGTGTTTCTGCGGTTCAGGAAATTGAGTTGCAGAGTATCCCGATAACGAATGAGGTTCTTACCGCGCAATCCGTTGGTGTTCTGCCAGCATGGGCAGCGGCAATTGACTGCGCGAGAGCTGAACACCCATTGATTGGAATCACCGCAGTGAGTTCCGCCCTACACGCACATACTCGTTTTGATAGGCGGGAGTCGGCGCGTGGGCGCGCCGAGGAAGCAGAGCTTAAGCGATCCATGCTTGATTGCCTCGATTCAATGGCGGGATATAGGGGTGTGCGCTTGGTTAGGGAGGTAGTACTGGCTGGCGATGCAGGTATTGAGAATCCAGGAGAAGCATTCCTTTTATGGCTGCTCCATTGCCTCTTAACATCGAGCCCCGAAGACAGGGCACATCTTGTTGCTCAGTTCCATATCCCTGTCGGACCTAATAATTACTACCCGGATATTGCGTTGCCTCATAGGAAGGTGCTCTTTGAATTCGATGGTAAAGGTAAGATCGGGGGTAACGAAATAGAGTTCTTGACTCGGCAGAACGATCTGCTAGCGGCCGGATGGAGACCGATCCGAGTGAACATCGCGGAGCTGAAATCACCGAACGTTTTGAGTGACCGGCTAACGCGAGAGATGCGGAAGTTGGGAATCCCTGCCTCTCCTCCGTCAGGGAGACTCTGGAAACCGCCGACAGCCGATATTATGGACGCCCGGCGTAGGCACTAGAGTGAGCACGCCCGTTACACCTTGACCAGTACCGGTAGAACGGCTGTGCTCGCGGTCAAATGGGCGTGCTCACGAGGAGAGGTCTTGCGGCACTAGGTAAAACAGGCGTGCTCAGGGTAAAGCGGATGTGCTCATGAACAGCGCGAGCCCCTTAGACTCCTAGCTCCCGCTTTTTGGCCCCGGTAAGCGGCTCAGGTGCCTTATTCTCGGGACCGCCGGCAACGGGATCACGCGAATCCACGAACACGGCCCGGGTGATGAACCCGGAGAAGGACCGCCGGTTGGCCGTGAACGGCACCATCACCACGGTAAGGAACAGAATCACCGCAGAAACCAGCCCAATGACACCCTTGGCGGTGCTCCCATCGCTCAGAAAATCGGTTGCCACCCAGGGCCCCACAACGATCAGCGAGCGTGCGATGCGCATCACCGGGTTGGAATCCGTGAGAGTGTTGCCGTCGACCCATTTCGGAGTGAGCCAGACGATCTTCTGCCCGGCTGACGCCCCGCGCCCACCCGCGGCCGGCACCACAAACACCGACAATACGGGCAAAACCACGGACACTATCAGCACCCATTGCGGTTGCTCCTGAGACACCGCGCCCCGGGTCAGCAGTTCGTAGACGTTATAGGCCACTGAAACGGCCGCGCTGAGTATGAAGAAGAGCGCGGCATCGATTGCCATGCCCGTCCAGCGCCGCCACACCGTGACCTTGCGCGGTTGCAGCCGTTTCTCGCTGGCGCGCTTGGCACTCGGCATCCACCATAGGAAAGCTGGCGCCAAGAGTGCGCCGATGAGCGCGCCCAGCGTATTGGTGATCACGTCATCCACATCGGCTACACGAATCGCGCACGGGTAGATCCCCAAAAGGCCCGTATATTGCAAAGATTCGATGGCGAGGGAGGTGAGGAGGCCCGCAGCAGTCGTAAAAACCACTCCGCGCCCAAAGTACCTGCGGAGGATCGCACCGAACGGGACAAACAACACCACATTAAAAACAACCTGCAGAACAACTGGGCTGCGGGCGGACTGGGTGAGACTCATGCCCGCGGTTTTACGCCGGATGTCATCGACGAACTGGAACGGATTCGTGTTCGCGCGGGCCGCGTGTTCGGCGCACCAAGCGGCGCCATCAGAGGGAAGTGGCACGAACGTGTAGACCACCAGTGCCGATCCGTACACGCACACGGCCAGCCAGCCGATCATGCGGCGCGCCGTGAACTGCCCGTATCGCACGTACTGCCAGATCAGGCCAGGGATGAAGAGCAGTAAAAAGACGGCGGCGCCGATAATGATCGAGATTTCGGCGTTATCAAGCCATACCGTCATGGGGCTGCCTCTCCATTATTGCCGACGCCGAGTTTCCGCCATCGTATCGCGAGAACCCCGTTGTTTCACCTATTCAACGGCCAAAGGCAAGAATTTGTCCGCTTTGTTCGTGATGATACTTTCGACGCCCAGTCCGAGCAGTTCACGGGCGCGGGCCTTCTTGTTCACCGTCCAGACGCCCACACGGAACCCTTCGCGGCGGGCGATAGGGAGGAGCGAAGGGAGGCGGAGATGGTCCTTGGGGTGGATGTAGGTGGCGCCGCAACCGTGGGCCACACCGATCCAGTCTTTCGCCAGATGGCGGGGTTTGAACAGGGCGGCGATCGTGTATTCCGGGGCCGCCTCGTGAAACTGGGCGAGGAGGTCCGGGTTGAAGGAGGAGACAATGATCTCGATGCCGGGGTTTAGGCGTGCAAGCTGGGGAAGAGTGGCGGCGATCATCGCTTCAGGGACAGCATCGGATTCTTTGCCCGATTTCAGCTCCACATTGCAGTTCATACCCGTGCGATTGAGGAAATCGATGAGGGAGGCGAGCGTGGGGAGCGGCTCGCCGGCGAAGGCAGGGCTGAACCAGGATCCTGCGTCGATGGCAGGAAGATCCTGTGAAGTGCGGGCGGATACTGGGCCGGAGGTGTTGGTGGTGCGGTCCAGCGTGGCGTCGTGGAGCAGGATCGGTGTGCCATCCTTGAGCAGGTCAACGTCCGTTTCGAGCCATTGAACGCCCGTGCGGTAAGCCAATTCAAACGCGGCCAGGGTGTTTTCCGGTGCGCGCCGGCACAAACCGCGGTGCGCAATAATCTTCGGTCCCTCCGAGGGCAAGTGAGCCTGAGCCATGCGGCCATGTTAGCGCCGCCGGGTAAAGAACAGGATAAGTTGCGGTGAAGGGGGTGGGGTTGGGAAACGGTTCATAGGCTTTCTCAGTGGGGTTGTAAATAGGTACAATCGCTGCGGGAGAAATACACGGATTAGGGCGTGTAATTTAGTTCTCGGTTGAAGGAGATATGACGAGCACTGTAGTTCCCGTGGCTTTCACGCGGCGCGAGCGGACGAACTTCGATCGGCCCGCCGGAGAGCCGCGCCTTGTTGACAAGTTTGGGCGCGTTGCCACGGATTTGCGCGTGTCTTTGACCGATAAGTGTAATCTTCGGTGCCAGTACTGTATGCCGGCCGAGGGTATTGATCCGTTGCCCCACCAGATTTTATTGAACGACGACGAAATTAATCGCCTCATTCACATCGGCGTGCAGAATCTGGGAATTGAAGAAGTCCGGTTTACTGGCGGCGAGCCGCTGCTGCGCAAGGGCCTCGAAGGGATTGTGGAGCGGACTGCGGCGCTGCGAACGTGGTCCGGGCAGAAGCCCGATATTTCGCTCACCACTAATGGACTGGGCCTCAAGCATCGCGCGGGGAAACTCAAAGCGGCAGGACTAGACCGAGTCAATTTGTCCATGGACACGGCGAGTCGTGAAACCTATGCGGCCATGACGCGACGCGATCGATTCGAGGATGCCCGCGCCGGGGCACGGGCTGCTGCCGATGCCGGGCTGACCCCCGTTAAGGTAAACGCCGTCCTGATGCACGGCATCAATGATAAGGATGCGCCGGACCTGCTACTCGAATCGCTGGTATCCGGATATTCGCTTCGCTTCATCGAGTACATGCCGTTGGGGCCGCGCGGGCAGTGGAAGCGCAACGAGATCATTACTGCTGACGACATTTTGGGGATGCTTGGAGAGGCTTTCGATCTGACGGCGCGTCCGGCCGCCGAACGCGGGCCGGCTCCGGCCGAGCTGTGGGACGTTGCTGCGGGCGAAGTTGACGGTGTGGGGCATGAGGCCGGTACCGTGGGGATTATCGGGTCCGTGACGCGGCCGTTCTGCGGGAACTGCGATCGGACTAGGCTTACGGCCGATGGTCAGATCCGTGACTGTCTTTTCGCCAACACGGAAACTGACTTGCGTGGGGCGCTGCGCGGCGGCGCGAGCGACGAAGAGATCGCTGATCTTTGGCGGGACGCCATGTGGGGCAAGCAGGCGGGCCACGGTAGCGATAATCCGGCCTTCCTCAATCCCACGCGGCCCATGAGTGCTATTGGAGGATAACCCGGGTTTGCGTCAACTCTCTGGGGATAAGGAGGATGGTATGAACACGACAGTGCAACTGCGCTACTTCGCCGGTGTGGCTGAAGCGGCAGGCACCGCAGAAGAAAACGTTGAGGTCGCGGCTGGCACGACTGCGGCGGGCTTGCGAGACCAGCTCGCGGCGCTCCACGGGCCAGACTTCGCGCGGACTTTGGGCGTGAGTGCCCTCCTCAGCGACGGCGTGCGGGTTGGTGATGACGCTGAACTACCCAGCGGTATTCGGCTCGAAGTCCTTCCGCCCTTCGCTGGGGGATAGTTAGGCGGAACCCGTCCACTCGTGTGAACCATCGTCAAACTCCTGACGCTTCCACACGGGAAGCTGGAGCTTAACCTGTTCCACCGCGTCTTCTAGCAGGCTGAATGCCTCGGCGCGATGGGAAGCGGAGACTGCGGCACCAAGTGCGACATCGCCCAGCTCTAGGTGACCAGCGCGGTGTTGAATCGCAATTTTGCAGGCCCCGCTGCCCTTGGCAACATCTGCTGCAATGCGCTGGACCACCTGATTGGCGTCCGGATGCGCCTCGTAATCTATCGAGACAACACCATTGCCGTCATCGTGGTTACGGACGCGGCCATTGAAGGTAACGATCGCCCCGGCGGAATCGTCAGCCACTAGCTCTTCGAGGCGTTCCATTGATATTGGCTCAGTGGAAACGCCTGCGAGTACCACGGCCGCGTCCGAGCCATCGTTGACGCCGCGGTGTTGGATGGCCCAAGTGGCCTCGTCGTGGCTAGTCATTCGTGGTCTCCGTCCGCCATCTGTTCAACGATATGCGCAAGCAACGGCCCAACGGCCGCGATTGCGTCCTTGACTCCGCCTTGCGAGCCGGGCGCATTCATTACGAAGGCTCGATTACCTCCGAACTCGGCGACGCCGGCAACCCCACGTGAGATGGCAGCGGTGGGCACTCTCGGATTATCCCGCATGAGATGCTCGATGCCCCACAGCCGTTGTTTGATGAGCGGCTCGGTGGCTTCGGGCGTGAGGTCACGGCTGGTGATGCCGGTTCCTCCAGTGGTAAACACCACCTCGGCGCCTGAATAGATGGCGTTGGTGATCATCTCACTGACGGATTCCACTCCGTCGGGCACGACGATTGGCCCGCTAACGGCGCCAAACTCCGCGAGGAGAGAAGCCGCGAGTGGGCCAGAAAGATCCTCGCGAGCGCCCGCGGATACGCGATCTGACACCGTAATGAGCGCAATTCGGATGGTCTGCATGCGTGCCATTCTAACGGGTAAGGTTCATTCCATGACTTTGCTTCCGCTTGTATCCCTAGTCTCTTTGTGCGCATCCACATGTGCTGGCTTGGCCGTGGGTTTGAAGGAGAACTGACATGTTGAAGGAAGTTTGCCGGCATTACGCGGATGTTGTGGGCCTTGCCGTCCCAACACCAGCCACCCAGATCCCGCTTGCGGACGCCCGGGGCTTGATCCTCAGCGAGGACGTTGCCGCCCGTTTCGCGATCCCACCGTTCACGAATTCGGCGATGGACGGATTCGCGGTGCGCGCGGCTGACGTGGCCCCCGGCGTCCCGCTCCAGATTGAAGCGGATATCGCGGCCGGTTCACATTCGGAACTGCCACTCACTCCAGGTTCCGCCCAGCGGATCATGACCGGCGCTCCACTCCCAGATGGTGCGGACGCCATTCTCCAGGTGGAACTCACGGAGGACGCCGCGAACAACATGCTCCCCGCCGCCCCGGAAAGCGTCACGCCAACGGCCACCCTCGCTGCTGGAACCCACGTGCGTCCTGCTGGAGAGGACATCGCCGTTGGTGCTCCCGCCTTTGCCGCTGGCACGCTCCTGACGCCCGCGCATCTAGCTGCCCTGGCAGCCATCGGATACGCGGAGGCCCCGGTCCACGCCCGCCCGAGCGTGGGCATCATCGCAACCGGAGACGAACTCCGTGCCCCGGGGGAACCATTAGCAGCTGGCCAGATCCCCGATTCCAACTCGGTGCTGCTGCGCCACCTCGCAGCCGAATCCGGCGCCACCCCCGTCCCATTCACCTGTCACAGCGACACGGTGGAAACGTTCCTAGCCGGCATCGCCGAGATCGTGGATAACGCGGACATGATCGTCACTTCCGGTGGCGTAAGCGCCGGCGCGTTCGACGTTGTGAAGGCCGCGCTCCGTACCCTCGGCGTCGAGTTCACGAAGGTTGCAATGCAGCCCGGCAAACCGCAGGGCTTCGGCCTCCTTCGCGATTCTTCCGGGCGCGCGGTGCCCATCATCTGCCTGCCCGGCAACCCCGTGTCCGTGTTCGTTTCGTGGCAACTGTTTGGCCGCCCGCTACTCGGGGCGATCTTCGGCGAACCTGCGGGCAGCTACGAGTCCCTGTTCCGCACAGCCCGAGTGGGTACAGGGTGGTCCCGAAAGCCCGGACGCACCCAGTTTTTGCCGTGTATTTTCGATCGCGACGGCGCAGTCGCTCCCGCAACGTCTGGCGGCTCTAAATCGCATCTTATAGCTGCGCTGCCGCTGGCAACCGGGCTGGCAAGAGTACCAGCCGATGTGGCACAGGTTCGCCCCGGCGATCTGGTTCACGTACTGGTGTTGTAGAGATCCGTATGAATGGTGATGAAGGAATGAGTCTATGAGTGAGAAGGGCATGAAGTTCACCCACCTACAAGGTAACGGCGAAGCCTACATGGTGGACGTGACCGCGAAGGTTCCCACCGTGCGCGAGGCGACAGCTATCGGCAAGGTACGGTGTTCGCCCGAAGTGCTGGAGGCACTGCGCGACGGAGCGGTCCCCAAGGGTGATGTCCTAGCCGTTGCGCGGATCGCGGGCATTGCTGGTGCCAAGAAGGTACCGGAGCTTCTGCCACTTGCCCACACGATCGGCGTGCACGGAGCATCTGTGGACGTCCAGCTAGAGGACGATCACGTGGCTCTCAGTGCCACGGTGCGCACCGCAGATCGCACCGGTGTGGAGATGGAGGCCCTCACGGCCGTATCCATCGCGGCGCTCGCGATTGTGGATATGGTCAAGGGCGTGGATCGCTCGGCCGAAATCACGGACTGCAAGATCATTCATAAGGCCGGCGGCCGCTCAGGGGACTGGTACCGCCCGGGATTTACTGATCACTCGCGGGGCGCATGAGCTTTTCGGCGATGTCGGGCGGGAGTTGCTTGGCCAGCTCGGGAGGGATGCGGGAGCCGAACGGGTTCTCGTCGCGGAAGGAGCACACGGGGCACAGCTCGCCTCGGCCAGCTGGGAACACCGAGCCGCAGTGGGCACACACCCGCGTGGACACGCTGGCGAGGGGATAGACCCGTTCTTCCAGTACGTCTTGGAGGTCCATCTGGCCGCCGGTAGTGATGGCCTGAACTGGGCAGAACCTCACGCAGGCTCCGCAGGCGCGGCATAAATCTGCCGCTTGTGAGAGCTGGTGGACCGTGGTGCCGTCGGGCATCTGCGTACGAGTGAGCGTAAGCGCGTCGTTTGGGCAGCTGCTCACGCATACCCCGCAGGCGGTGCAGCCCTTGACTGATAGGCGAATGCCGTTCGCACCCTGTGGAATATCCGGAATCCTTGGGATGAGCCCACGCTCATACAGGGAACGGAGAGCGGAGATGGTGCGGGTTTGGTCGTCGTCGTCGGGATTAATCGCGCTATGCGTAGCCGTGCCAAACAAGGCCCGGCGCGGAAGCGGAACTGCCTCCATGTTGATGGTTTCGCCGTGGCGCATGGAACGTTTGCCGGGCTGTACCTCGCCAACGAGGCCCGGAGTTAGCTCTTGCCACAGGCGGACGCGTTGATCGGCTTCGGTGCACGGCACGTACTCTACCCGGGTGGCGCCGCAGGCGAGGAGCTGGGCCGGCAGGCCGAAGGTGGCGTGTGCTAGGCAGGAATCGAGGATGATTCCGAGTTCCCTGTGACCCGGTTCGGGCGCGGGGGAGTGCGGGCATGCAACGATGATTCGCCGGTAGGGATCATGGGCCCCCAGCCAGCGAAGCACACCCGAAAGCGAATCAGCCATTGTATTCAGCGAAACTCTCGAGTTCGGCCAGATAGCCTTGAGTGAGTAGTGCAATGGCCTGATACGTGAGTGTTTCGGCGTTTTCTTTAGTTTGGGCGACGACGACGTTTCCCAACGGCCCAACATGCTCCCGAACAAATGTGAGGAGGCCCTTGGCTTCGGCGCTTACATCAACTCCTGCCCGGTACTGCATGGCGATCGAGGTTGCCACGTGCCCGGCATAGGCCAGTTCGGGGCCGATGTGATCGGCCGGCGCGTCCGCCACTTGCGGGGCTGAGAATTGATCGCGCTGGTAGAGGGCTGCGTTCGCCGCTGCGGCGGAGGAATTGCCGCGGGCAGATTCAGTGGGCAGAACGCTCGGCTGATAGCCGTAAAGATTGAGCCACTCGCTCCGCAGGGGACCTTGATGATCATGCCCGGAAAGTAGTAGCGCTACGCCCTCTTGGGATACCTCATCGCGCAGGGGCCAGACGGCCAGAAGGTCCGGATTAAAGATGTTGTCTAGCATCCCGAGTGTTGGCGCTGCGGCGTAGAAGCCGGAGATGACGGAGGCAACGGTTCCCAGGCGGACTCCACGATTGACGATGTCATCGGGCGCCGGGGTGGCGGTGGGATCGAACTCGCTCACTGTGCGTCCTCCTCGATGGCAGCGGTCCATGCCTCGATGGCACCCAGAGTCATGAATTCGAGCCCGCGCATCCAGTCTGTGGTGGTGGCCTCTTCGGCCTTGCGCAGCATATCCGGTGCCCAAACGAGAAGATGATCCCGGGTGAATTCGGTGGCGATCCGGACGTAGCGCTCTGCGGTCAGAGCGGCATCCTGCTCTAGGGCGGTGAGTGCGCTGACGCAGGCCTGAGCCAGAAAATCGAGCTCTAGGCCGATGTGATCGTCCGGTTCACGGTTCAGGCGCGGGGCCTGGAGCCCGAGACGGCGGTATTGTTCGCGGACTTCCAGGGTCTCCTCATCAAAGACCAAGCCCTCTTCACTGCGGTGCACGGATTCGAAGGGTGCGACTTTGGCGCCTGCGCTAATGCCGTAGAGAAGATCGTGATCGCGGTGGATATCCGAGGCGCTTTCGCCGCGTGCCACGCTGGTGCGCCAAGCTTCAATACCTGCGGCGGTGTATTTTCCGGTCGCAGGTTCGGGCCATTCGTCGAGCAGGTCAACAACCTGCTCGATTGTTTCCGGTGTTGCCGGGGTAATTTGCAGGCGCCCTAGCGTGGAGAACGCTGCAGCGAACGCATCGAGCTGGTCAAATGTAAGCACGGTTCCTCAATTCGGATCTAGAGTTCCGTCGCCGCAATGGTACTCGAATTTCTGAGCAGTGCGGCTATGAAAGAGAAGGCGGGCCGGTGCTTGACCGGCCCGCCCCAGAGTGAGTGAGTCTTATTGTCCTAGCAGGTACTGCGTGGTGTTCAAGCCTACGTGCCACAGTCCCTCGTAATGAAGGCCACGGCCCAGAAGCTCGGAGGCAACAGCCAGTACGAAGGCAATGCCGATGATCCAAGCCAGTGCACGGTTGGGCTTGTCCGCAGTGCGAGCCCGCATGAACGCAAACACGCCGGTCAGGATTACCACTGCCGCCAGGAGGATGAGGCGCCAGGTAAGAACCGGTCCCTGCATTTCGTTTGCAACGTCCTGAGCTGCTTGCTCTCCAGTTGCGAGCCATCCCAGGTAGATCGGGTATGTCACGAGAATGACAACACCAGCGATCGCTGCCGAAAGCGAGATGCCCTGCAGAGACTTTGTGGTGAAGCCGGTCAGTTCATCGGTGAGGGGCTCATCCGAGATGAGGCGAAGCCGCTTTGCCCAGGTGGACTCCGCTCCGGCATCGCGCTTGGCCTGCATATTCCATGTAACCATGAGTGCAAGGCCAACAGCGAGGGATCCGGTGAGGATCGCCGAGGCGAAGAAGAAAACCCACACGGAGGCGTTGTGCCATGCGGGGATGGTCTCAACGCTGTAGTACGTTCCCGCCATGGTGATGACCAAGAGGAGCCCCGCAAGAGCGGTCAGCGCGGCGAGTACCTCACGGACTGTCCGCGAGAACCAGCCCATCCACTGGCATGCGGCGAACGCGAAGCCAACAACGCCGAAGAGAACACCGGAGGCAATCTCGCGGCTCATCCATGAGGAGCCAACGTGCCGGAGGGTGTTGAGCGCGTGGAAGGGATCGCCCAGATGGAAGAAAGCAGCAAAGAAGCCGAGTACGAGCAATGGGCCGGCCGCGTACATGGCGGCGTTAGTGACCCGATCAATGGTTTCCGGCTTGAGCTTCTTGAAGTAGCCATAGATGTGGATAAGACCAAGCATCCAGATCGAGCCCACGGACATCTGACCGATGACCGTGAACAGAATCATAGGTAGTTCTTCGGCATTCATCAGATCTCCTTGGGATTCGCGATGTGACCGGTGCCTGCATCCCATGCCTGAGCATCGCGGTGAGGCTTGATCACGAGGTGAGGCTGAGTGATCGAGGGATCGGGAAGCGGAGCAACGCCGTTCTCCGTTCCATATTCGTCGCGAAGCTCATCGATGGGTCCGAAATCGAGGGCACGAGACGGGCAGGCATCCACACAGGCCGGGTTCTGGCCGGTCTCACGGTAGTCGTAGCACAGATCGCACTTGGTCATGTGCCCGGTCTCCGTGTTGAGCTGGGGGGCGCCGTAAGGGCATGCCCACTGGCAATAGCGGCATCCAACGCACTTGGCATCATCCACGTACACGGTGCCATCATCGCGGCGGGACATCGCCGTGGTGGGGCATACGCGCATGCAGATCGGATCCTCGCAGTGGTTGCATGCGATTGAGGTGTAGTAGGAGAACACGTTGGGCTCGAACGTGTTGCCCGAACGCTGCCAGCTACCACCGGTGTATTCAACAACGCGGCGCCAATTCACCCCTAGCGGTAAATCATGCTTGTCTTTGCATGCGATCTGGCAGGCCTTACAGCCGTTGCATAGGCTCTGGTCAAAATAGAACCCGTACTTAGCCCCGGATTCAGTCAAGGACTCACTCATTATTTTCCCTCCTAAGCCTTAACAACTTGAACAATTGTTGTGTACATAAATCAAAACCCTGTTACTTTGCTTTCTCGATCTGAACCAGAGCGGTATGTTGGCCGTTGCCTTTGGCCATCGGTGTGGTATGCAGTGACGTCAGGACATTGACTGCCCCGCCCAAATCAGTGCCCCCATCATCGAAGTTCACCCACGCACCCTGAGGCACAGAGATGGTTCCGGGAGCAATCCGGCTGGTAACGAACGCCTGAGACTGAATTCGGCCGCGATCGTTGTACACCTCGATCTGATCGCCATCTTCAATATTGCGATCAGCGGCATCGAGCGAGTTTACCCAGATCTTCTGCGGGTGTGCCTCGTTATTGAAAGAGAGGTTGCCATAGGTGGAATGTGTGCGTTGCTTGTAGTGATGCCCGATGCACTGAAGTGGGTACTCAGCGCCCGCTAGCGCTTCCTCGGCACCTTCAACGGTAGAAACGTATTCGGGAATCGGGGTTATTCGATCTCCGAGGCGATCTTCGTCGAATTCCCACGTGGCTGCCAGCTCGGCGAGCTGCGAGGAGTAGATCTCGATCTTGCCCGATGGGGTCTCCAACGGATTGGCCTCGGGATCCTCCCGGAAGTCCTTGAGCCCCACGTATAAACCGTTGGGATCCGTGTAGCGGAATACGCCCATCTCACGCAAGTCGTCGAAATCCGGGATGAAATCATTCTCTTCGTGGTTCTGAGCCTGAAGTTCTCGCGCCCAGTCCTCGGTGGTCTCCTTGCCGCCCGAGAACTCTTCACCAATCCCGAGCTTTTCAGCGATCGCGGCCGTTACCTCGAGAGCAGGTCGTGATTCGTACAGTGGATCGATGGCCTTTTCGCACATGATCTCGTAGGCCATATCACCGGTGTACTCGCTGGGAACCAGATCCCAGCGCTCGGAGGTAGTGGTATCAGGCAGGACTAGATCGCAGAGCTTCATCGTGGCATTCATTTGGTTGTCCATGCCCACGATGAACTCACACTTAGAGTCATCGTCGAGGATCTCTCGAGTGCGGTTGATATCACCGTGCTGCGAGGCACCCATGTTGGACCCATAGAACAGCAGGAACTTGATACCGGTATCCAGCTTGTCCTTGCCTCGGACGCCGTCGCGCTTCGCCGTCATTTCGGTGCCCCGGTCAATCGCATCGGTCCACGTGTACACGGAGATAGAGGTTTCGACAGGGTTTTCACCATCGTCAATCCAGGCCGTGATGGGCCAGTAGTACCCATCGCGCCCGCCGGTTCCACCGCCGGGAAGGCCAACGTTTCCGGTCACGCATGCCAGCAGGTAGATGGCGAGTGCTTGGTTCTCGCCATTCAGGTGGCGCTGTGGGCCCCAACCCTGCGTGATGTTCGCAGGCTTGGCCTGAGCAACCTCGCGCGCGAACTTACGGATCTGGTTGGCCGGTACGCCGGTGATCTCCGCCGCCCATTCGGGTGTCTTTTCGATTCCGTCTTTGCCCTTGCCCTCGATGTAGGAGCGGTACGAGGCGTTCTTGGGCGCGTCATCGGGCATGTGATCTTCGTCGAAGCCGATGCAGTACTTATCGAGGAAGTCCTGATCGTGCAGGCCCTCATCGAGCATCACGTGGATCATCCCGGCAATCAGCGCTGCGTCGGTTCCGGGGCGCAGCGCAATCCATTCATCAGCCAACACAGAAGCGGAATCTGAGTAGCGCGGATCCACCACGATGATCTTCAATCCAGCCTTCTTGGCCATGGCAGTTGTGTACGTGACACCGCCGCCGGACATGCGAGTCTCCTGAGGGTTATTTCCCCAGAGAACCAACAGCTTCGAGTTCTCGATGGAGTCCTCGATGGAGTTTGAGGGCTGCTCATCGGCCGCGCCGTAGAAGTACTTCGTAATCTGCGAGACCTGAAGGTAGGAGTAGTTGCCGTAGTAGTTGAGCTGGCCACCCATGAGGTTGAACAGCCGGGGCCATCCGCCGGAATTGGCCAAGTGAGCGTTCCAGACACCCGAGCCATAAGACTCGAAGACCGCCTCGGGTCCGTAGTTGTCATACGTGTACTGGAGCTTTTCGGCCACCAGATCGATGGCCTCTTCCCAGCTGATCTCCTCAAACTTGCCCTCGGAGCGCTTGGATCCTTCTACACGCTTCAGGGGCTTTTTAATGCGGTCAGGATTGTAGATGCGTTGGCGCATGTTCCGTCCACGTACGCATGCACGGATCGTGCGGTTGAGCAGTGTGTCGTCACCCGTGTTATCCGGGAGCACGCGCGCCACAACGCCGTCTTTGACCTGTAGGCGCAAGGGGCAGCGCGATCCGCAGTTGACGACGCATGCCGACCAGAAGGTGGTGTCCGCGTCTGCCATGCCGTCGGCTGCGGCGGCGGGGCCGTGTCCGGGCATTCCAAGGTTCGTTGACGAGGTGAGGAGCGTAGCCGTTCCGGCAGCTACGCCTGACCACTTGAGAAATGAACGCCGACTGGGAGCGGTGGTTCCGGAGTTAGGCATGGTACTTCTCCACTTCTACGAGGTTCGTGTGTTGCGGATTGCCCTTGGAAAGGGGTGAAGCGTGGATCCTCGTTAAGGTATTGACGCAGCCGCCTTCATCGATGCCATCGTTGTTCGGCTCGTACCAAGCTCCTTGAGGAACGGAAACTACACCTGGAACAATTCGTGGTGTCACAAATGCTTGGCCCTGAACCACTCCACGGCGGCTCTTTACCGAGATCAGATCTCCATTATCAATACCACGCGAGTCAGCGTCAGGGATGGAGAGCCAAATCTTCTGGGGATGGGCTTCCTTTGTCCAATCCACCGAACCATAGCTTGAGTGGGTACGGCCCTTGAAATGGTGCCCAATCATCTGGAGAGGGTATTCCTTATCCTCCCTGGCAGCCAACGGTCCCTCCCAAGTTTCTACGAACTCTGGGAGTGGGATGAGTTTGTCTCCAAGTTCGGCGTCGGGGAACTCCCAGTCCTTCGCCATGTCGGCGAGGGTAGCGGAGTAGATTTCGATCTTGCCGGACGGAGTTTCTAGAGGATTCGCCTCGGGATCATCCCGAAAATCCTTGTTAGCAACGAAGGTACCTTCCGGATTGTTGATCCTGAATACGCCCTTTTCGTGGAGTTCATCCTCACTCCACAGGTCGGGTAGCTCTTTCCGGGTCTCATTAATGAGGTGGCTGCGCCACTCATCTTGCGTGCGGCCCTCAGTGAATTCGTCCTTGATACCAAGACGATCAGCAAGCATCGTGCACATATCGTAGTGGGACTTGCAGTCATAGAGAGGATCGATAGCTTGATCCACCATGATGGCATAGGCGGTATCTCCGGCATACTCGGAACCGATGAAATCGTTCTCTTCTGCGTTGGTAGTGCCAGGAAGGACGATATCGGCGTAACGAGCCGAAGAAGTCATATGGTTGTCAACGTCCACAATCAACTCGCACTTCGATTCATCGCGGAGAAGTTCACGAGTCGCATTAAGGTCAGAATGCTGGTTGAGATTGATGTTTCCAGCTACATTGATGAGCATCTTGAAGTCAGACTCCAGTTTGTCTCTGCCCTGGACTCCATCTTTCAGCGCTGTTAGCTCCGACCCATGGTCAATCGCTTCAGTCCACTTGAATGCTGGGATCATGGTAGTAACAGGATTCTCGACACCGAAGGTAGCTAGAGGGAAATTGATGGTTCCTTCACGCGAACCGTTCCCGCCACCATGGATGCCAACATTTCCCGTCATCAGGGGAAGGACCATGATGGCCCGACAGTTGTATTCGCCGTTTGCTTGGCGTTGGAGCCCCCATCCCTGCAGAATCGAGCATGGCTTTGCGTTTCCGATCTCGCGAGCGAGCCGAATAATCGTTGCTGCGGGGATTCCGGTGATGTCGGCCGCCCAATCCGGCGTCTTCTCGACGCCGTCTTCGCCCTTGCCTTCGATGTAGGAACGGTATGACGCATTCTTTGGCGCTCCGTCAGGCATATGGTCCTCGTCGAAGCCCACGCAGTACTTGTCAAGGAAGTCCTGATCATACAAACCTTCGTCCAGAAGGACCCAAGCAATGCCGGCCACTAGTGCGGCATCAGAGCCGGGCCGGATTGGGATCCATTCGTCGGCAACGTCGATGGCGGTATCTGAGTATCGAGGGTCAATAACGATCGTTCGGACGCCGTAATCCTTGCGGGTCTTTGTTGCGCTCCAAAGGTTGTTGCCACCCGACATGCGGGTTTCGATGGGGTTGTTGCCCCAGTAGATGACCAGTTTCGAATGCTTGGAGTCCGCGATTGAATTTGATTCAAAACGGGCACCGTACATGTACGGCATTGAGACTGTGATCTGCGACGTAGAGTACGAACCGTACCATCCGACATAACCACCCGCGAGAGATAGCAGACGTCCCCAGCTATCTCGCGTGATGTTGCCGCCTGTAACTCCAGAGGCGTACTGGAAGTAGATTGATTCCTGTCCGTAGTCAGAAACGATCCGCTTGTATTCGTCGGCGATAGTATCCATCGCCTCTTCCCAGGAGATTTCTTCCCACTCTCCGTCGCCGCGCTTCGTGCCGTCCTTGCGTCGGAGTGGCTTCTTGAGGCGATCTGGAGAATACACACGGCGGCGAAGTGAGCGTCCGCGTACGCAAGGACGCAGGGTCGGCCCAACGATATCGTCTGTGCCGGAGTTATCCGGCAACTCGCGAACGATCTGGCCATCTTTCACCTGAAAACGTAGCGCGCAACGCGAACCGCAGTTGACGAGGCACGCGTTCCACACCGTCTTGTCCGCGTCGGTCATGCCGTCGGCCGCGGCTGCGGGGCCGTGGCCGGGCATGCCAAGGTTTGTTGACGAGGCGAGGAGCGTAGCCGTTCCAGTTGCTACACCTGACCACTTAAGAAATGAACGCCGGCTGGGCGCTACGCGAGAGCCTGCTGGCTTCTCGATGGTTTCAGTCATTTCCTCTCCCCTTCATTGCAATATCGCAGTTTCAACTCCGAGACTATGCTCAACGACAAGTGTCGTTTTGGCCTTAAGTCCTATGCGTGACAAATGTGCATTAGTTTCTGGCGAACTGGTGCGGGCCTCCTTTTACGTGCGGTTTTGTGCGTATAAATCGAAACCGTGTTTAATCGGCCTTCTCAATCTGGACAAGGGCCGTGTGCTGGGCATTGCCCTTGCCAACAGGCGTGGGGTTCCAGGAGGTAAGAACGTTTGCTGCACCGCCCAGATCCACACCCTGATCGTCGAATTCAACCCACGCGCCCTGGGGCACTGAGATAACTCCGGGGGCGATCCGAGATGTCACGAACGCTTGGGACTGTGTGCGGCCGCGATCGTTGAATACCTGAACCTGATCGCCGTTCTCAATTCCGCGGTCGGATGCGTCGAGCGAGTTGATCCATACCTTCTGAGGATGAGCCTCTTTGTTGAAGGAAAGGTTGCCGTAGGTGGAGTGCACGCGCTGCTTATAGTGATGGCTGATGCACTGGAGCGGATACTCTGCGCTCGCCAATGCCTCCTCGGCGCCCTCCCAGGTAGCAACATACTCGGGCAGTGCCGTGATTCGATCGCCTAGAAGATCTTCGTCGAATTCCCACGTGGCTGCCAGCTCGGCGAGCTGCGAGGAGTAGATTTCGATCTTGCCCGATGGGGTTTCCAGAGGATTTGCCTCGGGATCCTCCCGGAAGTCCTTGAGCCCCACGTAGGGTCCATTCGGATCGGTGTAGCGGTACACGCCCACCTCACGAAGCTCGTCGAAATCGGGAATGAAATCATTCTCTTCGTGGTTAGCGGCTTGGAGCTCGCGCGCCCAGTCCTCGGTGGTCTTCTTGTCGCCAGAGAACTCTTCACCAATCCCGAGCTTCTCAGCGATCGCGGCCGTTACCTCGAGAGCAGGTCGTGATTCGTACAGCGGATCGATGGCCTTCTCACACATGATCTCGTAAGCAAGGTCCCCAGTGTATTCGTTCGGCACCATGTCCCAGCGCTCGGAGGTAGTGGTATCGGGTAGAACAAGATCGCACATCTTCATACTGGCGGTCATCTGGTTGTCCATGCCCAATACGAACTCGCACTTCGACTCATCGTCTAGAACCTCGCGGGTCCGGTTGATATCGCCGTGCTGTGAGGATGCCATGTTGGAACCGTATAGGAGCAGGAACTTGATGCCGGTATCCAGCTTGTCCTTACCCCGCACGCCGTCGCGCTTGGCCGTCATTTCGGGGCCGCGATCAACAGCGTCCGCCCACGTGTACACGGAGATTGCGGTTTCCACGGGATTCTCCGCATCATCCATGGAGAAAGTGACGGGCCAGTAGTACCCATCGCGCCCGCCGGTTCCGCCGCCGGGAAGGCCAACGTTTCCGGTTACGCACGCCAGAAGATAGATGGAAAGCACCTGATTCTCGCCGTTGGCGTGGCGCTGCGGGCCCCAACCCTGCGTGATGTTGGCAGGCTTGGCCTGTGCAATCTCACGCGCGAACTTACGGATCTGGTTGGCCGGAACACCGGTGATCTCCGCTGCCCACTCGGGCGTTTTCTCAATACCATCCGAACCCTTACCCTCGATGTAGGCGCGGTAGGAGGCGTTCTTGGGGGCATCATCGGGCATGTGGTCTTCATCGAAGCCGATGCAGTATTTATCGAGGAAGTCCTGATCGTGCAGGCCCTCATCCAGCATCACGTGAATCATCCCCGCGACAAGCGCAGCATCCGTTCCCGGACGCAGGGCGATCCACTCGTCCGCCAAGACGGACGCGGAGTCTGAATAGCGTGGATCCACCACGATGATCTTGACGCCCGCCTTCTTGGCCATGGCAGTTGTGTACGTGACACCGCCACCGGACATGCGAGTCTCCTGAGGGTTATTTCCCCACAGTACGAGGAGCTTCGAATTCGCGATTGAATCCTCGATGGAGTTTGACGGCTGCTCATCAGCCGCGCCGTAGAAGTACTTCGTGATCTGGGAAACCTGGAAGTAGGAGTAGTTGCCGTAGTAGCCAAGCTGGCCACCCATGAGGTTGAACAGCCGTGGCCATCCGCCCGAGTATGCGAGGTGAGCGTTCCATACCCCGGTGCCGTAGGCCTTGAAGATTGCCTCAGGCCCGTAGTTGTCATATGTGTACTGGAGCTTTTCGGCCACCAGATCGATGGCCTCTTCCCAGCTGATCTCCTCAAACTTGCCCTCGGAGCGCTTGGATCCATCCACACGCTTCAAGGGCTTCTTGATGCGGTCAGGATTGTAGATGCGCTGGCGCATGTTCCGTCCGCGGACGCATCCGCGAATGTTGCGGTTCATCAATGTGTCATCGCCAGTGTTATCCGGGAGCACGCGCGCCACAACGCCGTCTTTGACCTGTAGGCGCAAGGGGCACCGCGATCCGCAGTTGACGATGCAGGCGGACCAGAACGTGGCATCCGCATCAGCAAGCCCGTCGGCGGCCGCCGCAGGCCCGCTCCCGGGCATTCCGAGGTTGGTGCTTGAAGCAACAAGTGTCGAGGTTCCTGCTGCGATACCCGACCATTTAAGGAACGAACGCCTTGTGGGTGCGTTTTGAGTCAACCCGCAGGAATCTGGATTATTCGGCATTTTTCCCTCTTGCTCGGTGGTGCTAGGTCACATGTAGTTGAATGTTGCGCAATGCCCCATTGCTATCCGGCAAACCCAAGTTAGGCGTGGTGTTGAGCCAATTCCGGAACTGGAATTATTCAAGCTACGAATTCACGGTATTAATGGGGAACACGTGTCCATTAGGACCATCGTCCCGCAAACGACAAGTGTAGGTTAGGAATCCTTGAACTGTGGGGGATTCCCTATTACGCGCAGGTTTCGTCGTATAATTCGTAAGGCAATGCTTACCCGAGGAGAACAAAATGAGCCGCACTGAGCGCCGTCCCGAGGATGACCCTCGGTTTCAGCGGGTGCGCGCCAGCCTCATCGAGGCAGTGACCGCCCTTGCTGCGGAAAAACCCTCGGAGGACATCTCTGTTTCCGAGCTGACGGCTCGGGCCGGAATCTCACGCACAACGTTCTACAAGCATGCGGATTCGCCGTCCCAGTTCCTTGCGGGCTACCTGATCGAGCAGATCCGCCCCGTGATGGAACCCATGACCACCCTGCTCGAGGTTGAATCTCAGGACTACCTCCTGCGCTGGCGCGACATCATGATCGCGTTGCTGGAACACGTTCACGAAAACCCCAACATTTACTCACACGTATTCATCGGCGAAGGTGAATCGGTTGTGCTCAGCATCCTCACTAGGTACTTCGAGCACGTGTATGCCGGCTACGTCGAAGATTTTGCCGCTCACGTTGGGGACGAATCGGCTACCGAACTCTGGAAAGCGATGGCCACGTCCCAACAGGTTCACAACCTCATTGCCATTATTGGTTCGTGGCTCCGCACCGGCATGGTGGATTCACCGGAAGTTGTAGTAAGCACCTACATGAGCCTCGCCCCACCGTGGCAGCTTGCGAAGTTCAGCCCCACCGGCCGGACATCGCTACGCCGCAACCGCGTGGTGGCCTCCCTTTTAGAGGGAATTTCGAACGACGACGACGGACACCTGTAACATACCTCCGTAACCATTAAGGAGGTCACATGGCACACAAAGATGATCCGGAAAAGATGGCCAAGCTGGCTGCATGGCTGGAAGCTGCCGCCGAGGAGCTGGGTGTAGATCCCTCCGTTGTCACTGACAATCAGACCGATCTACTCGGCCTGATTGACACCGTTGCGCACGGCCCGTCGCGCCCGGGCGCCCCGCTCACTGCATTCCTCGTGGGATATGCAGCAGCGAGCCAGGACCGTAACCCGAGTGAGCTCGTTGAGCTCCTTGAGAAGCGTGCGCAAGGTTGGGACGCCTAGAGTCTCAGCCACACTGTTGCCTCGCCGGGAAGCTCGCCGTCGATCCCACTCTGGGCTCCGATGATGACCTGCCCGGCGGGCAACGGAACATTTTCTTTGCCAAAGTTGGTGAAGCAGTGCCAGCCACCCGGGCGTGAGAAGTGCAGGGTATTCTCAGGCGAATCGTGCCACGTCAGTTCCTCAGCACCCTGTAGTTTGCGGCGCAGGGCCAGCGCTCTACGGTAAAAATTCAGGTAGGAATCTCCCGCGCCCTCCTGAGTTTCCACTGAATAAACCGCAAACCAGTCGGGTTGGGGAAGCCATCCGTCGCCTTCCCCAAACCCAAAGCTCCTACCGCTGGCGCTCCACGGAAGCGGGACTCGGCACCCATCGCGGCCGATCGTGTTCTCGCGGTCCCGGAAGAAGGCGGGGTCTTGGCGGACGGAATCGGGGAGGTCCCCAACTTCGGGCAGGGCCAACTCCTCGCCCTGATACAGATAGGCGGATCCGGGAAGCGCGAGCATGAGCAGGGTGGCGGCGATCGCGCGGCGGGTCCCAGACGTCAGGTCTACCTCGGCGTAGCTTCCTCCGCGAAGGAGCCACGGGTGGCCGTCGTTCTCATGATCCGGCAGGCCGTAGCGGGTGGTGTGGCGAACAACGTCGTGATTTGAAAACACCCACGTGGTGGAGGAACCGGCGCGGGCGGCCTCGCTCACGTTCTTGTCAATAATCTCGCGAAACTGACGCGCATCGAAGTTGGCTTGAAGGAGCTCGAAGTTGAAGGACTGCCCCAGCTCTTCTTTTGAGGCGTAGAGGGCGGCGCGGTGCGGTGGAACCCAGGCCTCCGCAACGGCCATCCGGGGCGGGTCATACTCATTGAAAAGCTGGCGCCACTGCCGGTAAACCGCATGGATCTCATCGCGATCGTGAGTTGGGTGCTGGCCGTCCACGCACAGCGAGGTGATGTCATTGATATCCAGCAGCACGTCATAGGCAGGATCCAGATTCTTCGCACAACCGTGGGCCATATCCACGCGGAAGCCGTCCACCCCGCGATCGGACCAGAATCTCAGGGTTTCAAGGAAATAGCGCTGGACGTCCGGATGGTCCCAGTTCCAATCGGGCTGCTCCGGCGAACACGTATGGAAGTACCACTGGCCTAGGGTGCCATCCGGTTCGGTGACGCGGGTCCATGTGGGGCCGCCGAAGAGCGCACCCCAAGTATTGGGCGGATTGGGGCCAACTGCGTCTCGGAAGTGAAAGCGCTCGCGGGCGGGGCTGCCGGGGCCGGATTCGATCGCTTCCTGAAACCACTCGTGATAATTCGAGCAATGATTCGGGACGATGTCGATGATCAGCTTGATGTGGGCCTCATGCAGCCCGCGAACCATGTGATCAAAATCCTCAAGGGTGCCGATCCGCGGGTCAACGTTTTGATAATCGTCTACGTCATAGCCACCATCGGCTAGATGGGACGGGTAGAACGGACACAGCCATACTGCGTCAATTCCGAGGCTTGTGAGGTAGGGGACGCGAGAGGTGATTCCAGCGAGGTCCCCGATACCGTCCCCGTTGGCATCCGCGAAAGACCGCGGATAGATCTGGTACACAGCGGCCTGACGCCACCAGTCCGGAGAGCTGAACGAGGGCGCGGGCATCTGTGGGTCCTTTCCTTGGGAGACCTCAGCCTAAGGTATCTAGGCACAAAGGCACAGGTGAAGCGCCCGTGCGTGGCGTGTAATATCGTGATCGGCTGGAGGTGAAAAATGTTTGGTATCAGTGGCGGGGAATTTATAGTTATCGTGTTGATCGCAGCGTTTGTGTTGGGTCCAAAGAATGTGGCACAAGCTGTTGTGGGCTTCAGAAAAATCGTGGAAAAAGCGCGCACATGGAGCGCTCGGGTTCGTCAAGAGACCACGGTGGACCTTGGTTCGCTTGGCTTTGACACCAGCGATGTAGAGAAGCTGCGTAACCTCAAACTGGCCGATTACGATCCCCGGCAGATGGTTCGGCAGGCCGTTCAGGAAGAAATGGCCGAGTGGATGAAAGCCACGAGCGGCGCGGGTGCCACTGGGAAAGCGGACATGGCTGCCGCTGCGGCCGCTTTTGAGGCGGGCGTCAAGGCCGGGCAAAACTCGGCCGCAGGGCCCGGCCAAGAGGAGTCCTCAAGCCAAGTGACCAACAATCAGCCTAATTACCTAGCAGCTAGTCCAACCAACGAGGCTCAATCCGAAGAGCCTCTCGATCTTCACACCATTCTCAATCGACCTGATCTAGGAGGGTCTCGATGAAACCGTGGCACATAGTTGTCCTGTTAATCGTCATTATCGTTATCTTTGGTGCCGCCAAGCTTCCGGACATTGCTCGTTCGCTCGGCCAATCCGCCAAGGTTTTGAAGAAGGAAATGCGCGAGCTGGCTGATGACACCCCGCCGGAAGGCAACGGGCAGTACGGCCAGCAGGGGCAGAATCAGCAGCAGTACGGCCAGCAGGGCCAGCAGCCCGGGCAGTATCAACAGCCGCCTCAATACCAACAACCGGGTCAGTATCAACAACCCGGGCAATACCAGCAACCGTATCCTCAGCAAGGTGGGCAGAACCCTCAGCAGGGTCAGCAGCCGGGGCAGCAAAATCAGCAGCCCGGGCAGTACCTTCCCAACAACGGCCAAAACATGCCCGGCCTTGATGGGCAGAACGCCTAACCTTGTCTCAGCATAAGAAAAACCCGGAGGCGCGGATGAGCGTCTTCGGGCATCTCAAGGAGCTCCGTAAGCGCCTGCTGTTAGCCCTTCTGGGCATATCGGTGGGCGCTGTTGGTGGATGGTTACTCTTTGACCCGATCATGGATTACATCACCGGGCCGCTCCTTGATATGGAGGACGCCAGCACCGTCATCAACTTCCCAACAATCGGTGGCGGACTTGACCTGAAGATGCGTGTTGCACTTTGGGCGGGCGTTCTCATAAGTAGCCCCTGGTGGATCTACCAGCTGGGGGCATTCATCATGCCGGGACTCAAACGCCGGGAGAAGATCTACACCGTGGCGTTCGGTGCCGTTGGTGTGGTTCTGTTTGCTGCGGGCGCGGCCTCAGGGGTCATGATGATCCCGCGGGCTGTGGAGATCTTGCAGTCATTCGTTCCGAGCGAGGCGTTCTCCTTCCTGCAGGCCGATACGTACGTGGATTTCTATCTGCGTCTCGTCTTGCTCTTTGGAGTATCGTTCTTGCTGCCCGAGATACTGGTTGTTCTGAACTTCCTCGGCGTCCTCAGCTCTAAGGCCATGCTCAAGGGCTGGCGTTGGGCAGTGCTTATTGCCTTCACCTTCGCCGCAATCGCCAATCCTCTACCCAGCCCGTGGCCGATGATTATGCAGGCGATGGTGCTCATCTGCCTGTACCTGTTGGCCGTACTCATATCGTGGATCCGCGAGAGGTACAAGCTTTACGGCAGGCGGCTGCGGCCAGCAAAGAAGCAGGCCGGTGCTATGGAGACAGCTCGGACGCCTGCGTGGCAGAGCAATTCACCCAACCAGTCCCTGATCATGGGCGTCATCATCCTAGCGGGCGGTACTGCCAAGCGGCTTGGTGGCGCCTCTAAGCCCGATGTTCTGGTAGGCGGCCAACGCCTCCTTGATCGGGCGATTACGGAAGTTGCGGCCGCTGCACCCGGTGCGCAGATCGTGGTGGTTGCACCCGATAATGTGACAGTCCCGCCCGGTGTGATCCGCGTTCTGGAGGATCCGCCGCTAGGTGGACCGCTCGCTGGCGTGTCCGCGGGCTTTGCGGCCCTGCGCGCGCTCCCGGGGTACAGCCCAGAGAGCTTTATGGCTGTGCTCACGTGCGATGCACCGCTAGCCCCGCGCCTCTATCCAGCGCTCCAAGCTGCGGCGGCCGCGCCGGCGGCGGACGGTGGCCAGCTCGTGGGCGGCGCCATACCCGTGTTGGATACAGGAGAGGATCAGAAGGCTCAGTATCTTCATGGGGTTTACCGGGCCGCGGCCCTAGAGCAGCTCCTTGCCGGCGATGTTCGTGATACGTCGGTCCGCTCGGTGTTCGGGCAGCTGAGGCTTGCCACAGTGCCGGATCCAGATCACCTTGGGATGGACATCGATACGTGGGACGATGCCGCAAATTTCGAGCAGAGGTTAGAGAACCGGTAGTTACCGGGTAGCCTCGGCCATATTCTGATGGCGCTCCAGATTTCGCTGTTTTGCCGTGGCCTCCCGCTCCTCTTTCGGAATCCACAATGCAGGCTTTCCACCATAGCGATATCCGAGCACCCACCAGAGGGCCTCGATCAACAACGCGGCAACGATACCAGCCGCCGTGCCAATGAGCATCGCGCCTAGGTTGGACGAATCCAACATAAAGATCCGTTGGGTGAAAGGCAGCTTAAAGATCAGCCCGTATCCGAGGAGCGGCAGGAGAACCAGAAGCACCTTCCACCATTCGTATGGCCGCGCAACAACCGATAGCACCCATGAGGAACCAATGATGAGGGCAAGCAACGCCGCAGTTGAGGCCTGAACGTTCTCCGCTCCCGGAGTCCTGGTGATCATGTAGGTGATGAAGGAGGCGGCGGCAACCACCACTCCGGCTGGAAGCCCGAACGTCATTACCCGCCTGACGAAATGCGGCTTTGCCTTGTCATTGTTGGGTGGAAGTGAGAGCAGGAAGGCGGGGATGCCGATGGTGAACCAGCCGGTGATCGTCACGTGAATGGGCTGGAACGGGAACGGTACGGAGAAGAGCAGAACGAGGATCGCCAGAACGGACGAATACACCGTCTTGGTGAGGAAGAGCTTGGCAACCCGCTCGATGTTGCTGAGAACTCGGCGCCCTTCAGCCACCACATATGGCAGAGTCGCGAATTTGTCATCAAGCAACACAATTTTCGCTGCGGACCGAGTAGCAGAGGTTCCCGATCCCATCGCTACACCCAGATCCGCATCCTTGAGGGCAAGAACGTCGTTGACTCCATCACCAGTCATCGCAACGGTGCGCCCTGCTTCCTGAAGGGACGCCACCATGGCGCGTTTTTGCTGGGGCGTCACCCGTCCGAAAATACGAGAGCTGTTGATGGTACGGGAGAATTCGTCGTCGTCAATAAACCTCGCGTCAACGGGATCGCCCGCATCCATACCAAGCGAGGAAGCAACCGCGTCAACGGAGGCGGCGTTATCGCCGGAAATGACCTTGACCTCGACGTCTTGGCTGGCGAAGTATTCGAGGGTGGCGCGCGCATCGGGGCGCACGCGCTGTTCGAGGATAACGAGGGCGATTGGCTCTACTGAGCCTGGGGCGTTATCGGCCGTGACGTCGGATTCTGCGCGGCCAAGAAGCAATACCCGTAAACCCTGAGAGGAGAGCTCGCTGGCCATTTCTTCCGCGTCGCTCCCGGGCTGAGCGAGTACATCGGGGGCACCCAGCACCCAGTTCTGGCCATTTTCGAAGCTCGTTCCGCTCCACTTGTGTGCGGAGGTGAAGGGCTGGGCTGAAAGGACCGGCCAGGGCCGGTTCGCGGTCCCGGTTTCCTCAACGATTGCGGCCATCGATGAATTAGGAGACGGATCCGCCGTGGCCAATTGGCGAAGGGCCTCCCGTGCGGTTTCCTCGGATTCGCCGAAAGTGCGTAGCTCCGTGAACACCATCCGGTTCTCCGTGAGTGTGCCCGTCTTATCCGCGCACACTACGTCCACGCGGGCAAGGCCCTCGATGGCGGGGAGCTCGTTCACCAGACACTTGCGGCGGCCCAGCCGGATCACTCCGAGGGCGAAGGCCGTGGACGTGATCAGAACCAGACCCTCCGGAATCATGGGGACGAGGGCGCCCGTGACGGATAAGACGATGGCGTGCCAGCCCGACTGGCCCACGTTGATTTGCCCAATGACGGTAAGGATGCCAACGGGGATGAGGATCCATGTGATGACCTTGAGGATCGAGTTAATGCCGGCCTGTAGATCAGAGTGAACAAGGGAGAACCGGGAGGCTTCTTCCGTCAGGCGCGCGGCGTAGGAATCCTTGCCAACCTTCGTGGCGCGGTAGGCGCCTGTGCCGGATGCGACGTGGCTTCCAGAGTAGACGGGGTGGCCGGACTCTTTGGGGACGGGTTCGGACTCCCCAGTAAGCAGCGACTCATCCATCTCAAGGTAGGAGGCGGACACGACTTCGCCGTCCACGATGATCTGATCGCCTGGCGTGGCCATCAGAATATCGCCCAGCACGATCTCGTCTTGGGCGATCTCTACTTCGTGGCCGTCGCGCAACGCAGTTGGGCGGGCTTCTCCAATCACGGCCAGTGAATCGAGAGTGCGCTTGGCGCGCAGTTCCTGAATGATACCGATGATCGAGTTCGCGATGATGAGCATGCCGAATGCGCCGTTGATCCACGAACCCGTTGCCATGACACACAGGAAGAGGAATCCGAGGAGAGCGTTAATCCGTGTGAACACGTTTGCGCGGACGATTTGGGCTACTGTGCGTCCCGAGCGGGGCGGCAATTCATTTCCTTGCCCGGCAGCCCGGCGCTCCTCCACCTCATCGGCGGTGAGTCCGGAATCGCTCATGTGTAGTGGCATGAATAAGACGTTAGCAGCCCAATATGAACATTCGATAAAAGTGTGGGAGGGGTGGAATAGTGTTGCGGTATTGGAAGGGGTCTAGCTATGGGGCTTTTGTTGAATATCATCTGGGTTGTGTTCGGGGGATTCTGGCTATTCCTTGAATATCTGCTGGTTGGTTTACTGGCGATCATCCCGATCGTCACCATTCCCGCGTCAGTCGCCTGTTTCCGGATAGCCGGGTACGTTCTGTGGCCGTTTGGGCGGACCGTCGTGCGCCAGCCGGGCGCCGGGGCCGGATCCGCTGCGATGAACATCGTGTGGTTCCTTATTGCCGGGGTGTGGCTGGCCATCGGTCATATCGTTACGGCAGCGGCAATGGCCATCACTATCATCGGGATTCCTCTGGCTCTAGCCAATCTCAAGCTCATTCCCGTCACCTGCTTCCCATTCGGGAAGGTGGCCGTTCCCAAGCGTCAGGCCCAGATGATGGGTGTTTCCTCGCTCGGGGAAGTGAGTCTTTAGCGAGCTTGCCCCCGGGTGCGGATGAGCTGAAGGGCCATGCGCCCGCCCACGAACGCCTGAAAGGCAGCAAAGAGGTAGTTGCTAGTTTGAGGCGGGATCGCAACGGCGGACATTACGCCGAGCGGCGAGGTCAGGCAGGCGGCAACCCCAAGCACCAGCGCTGCCTTCAGATCCACGTTCTTCCTACGGAGGTTCCCGATTGTGCCCGAGAGGGAGGTGGGGATGATCACCGCCAGTGAGGTACCCTTTGCGATGAGATCGCTCGCACCGAATCCAACGATCATTGCGGGGACTAGGATCACGCCGCCGCCAACACCAACAAGCCCGGCGAGCGTGCCAGTTAGAAGCCCTACGCCCACGAGGGCAATGGCCGTGAGCACCGTGATATCAATCGAGGAGCCGCGCTCTGGTATCACTATGACCATCGAGATTATCGAGATCGCCAAGAAGCCCACAAAAGCCCACTGAGCCGTACGGGAGGAAAGCCGGCTCAAAAGGTAAGAGCCGATTTGAGCTCCGGTGATTGAGCCGATGATCAGCAGCCCCACCGCCGCCCAGTCCACCGAATCGTGCACAACATACGTGATCACACCAACGCTGGCTGGAAACACCATGGCGGCCAGAGAGGTGCCAGATGCTAGCTTCTGGTCAAACTTGGCGAAGGCAACCAGAGCGGGAACCATAATCACTCCGCCGCCCACGGCGAATATGCCTGATAGGTATCCCGTTGCTAAGCCAATCAGAATGATGGCCAGCCAGCGGCGTTCGGCGGGGGTATTTTGGCTCACGAGTACTCACTTTCGCAGATACCCCTCCATGCTAATGATGTCAGTGCTGCAATTCAGGGGACTTAGCGGGACGGCCGTGGCTGCGGGGCGGCGCATGGACAACCCGCACCCGGCTTTTCCCAGTTGCTAGGCTGGTTTTAGCAGAAGGAGTGTGCGCGATGAAAGCAACAGAGTTCACAGTTGAGCTGGTTCGCCAGGTGGATGAGTCTTACCCGATTGTTGTGGGGCGGGGGCTGGAATCAAACCTCGTGGACGTGGCTGGGCGCGGCGAGTTGGCCGGCCGGCGGATCGCGCTCATTACGGATTCGAACGTGCGTGAGCTCGTTGCTGATCGCATCGTGGCGGAGTTCGCTGCGGCGGGGCGCACTGTGGGCGTGATCGAGTTTCCTGCCGGGGAGATCAACAAGACGCGCGCCACGAAAGAGGCCATCGAGGACGAGTTGATCGCGCGCGGGTTTGGCCGCGATACGCTGATCATCGCCGCAGGCGGGGGAGTAGTCACCGATTTGGTGGGGTTCGTTGCCGCCACCTTCACGCGCGGGGTCCCCTACATTTCATATGTCACCACGCTGCTGGCCGCCGCTGACGCCTCCGTGGGAGGCAAAACCGCCGTTGACACACCTGCCGCCACCAACCTGATCGGTGCCTTCCACCAACCCCGCGCCGTCCTGATCGATCTAGATCGCTGGCTCACTCTGAGCGATGCCCAGATTCGTGATGGCCTTGGCGAGACCATCAAGCACGGCTGCCTTGCCGATTCCGAGTTTTTTGGGGTGCTAGAGGATGCTTTCGTGCGGCGGGGTTTGAGTCCGGCGAAGTTTGTTAACGACGACGGCCTCGCCCAACTCACCGCGCAACGCAACTGCGAAATCAAGAGGGACTTCGTTACCTCCGATGTGTTCGAAGGTAATCGGCGCATGGGTCTTAACCTTGGGCACACCATCGGGCGCGCCTTAGAGGCTGCCATGGGTTACACCATGAGCCACGGGGAGTGCGTGGCCGTGGGGACGGCGCTGCAGATGCGGCTGGGGTGGAGCTTTGGCTACTGCAGCGAATCGGACGTGGAGCGCTTCGAGGCGCTCGCGGGCGCAATCGGGTTGCCTTTCCGGCTCCCTGCGAGCGTGAGTGTGGATGCCATTATGGCGGCGATGGGACACGACAAGAAGGGCGTGGGCGGAGTGATCCGCTTCGTGTTCCAGAAGGGGATAGGGGACTTGATGGTGTTCGAGGATGGCGCTTATGCGCGGCCGGTGGACGCCGAGCTGATTCGTCAGTTCTTGGAGGAGCAGAGCGCTAGCTAAGCGAGACGCCTAGAACAAGCGGCCCCATCACGAGCGTAGTGGCGGTTATCAGGACGATTCCGATGATGTTGAATATGAGTCCGGCCTTGATCATATCGCCCATCTTGAGATACCCGGTGCTGTAGGCCACCGCGTTTGGTGGGGTAGCGTGGGGCAACATGAAGGAGCATGTTGAGGCGAGTGCCACCGGGACTACCAGCAGCATGACATCGTGACCGATTCCTGCAGCAACCCCTCCCATGAAGGGAAGGAAGGTTGCGGCGGTTGCCGTGTTGGACGTCATTTCGGTTAGAGCCATGACGAGGGTTGTCACCACGAGAACCACGAGAATGACAGGCAGAGTGCCGATTCCCGTGGAAAGATTGCCTATCCATGCGCTTAAACCATTGCGAGTGAAGGCGTGAGAGAGCGCGAGGCCCCCGCCAAAGAGCAGCAGAATATCCCACGGGATGGTGGTGGCAGTTTCTCCATCTAGAAGACGCCCTTCGCCCTTGACAGGTATCAGGAATAGCAGGGTGGCTACCACTATGGCCACGAGCTCATCTGTTACTCCATACTCTTCAAAGAAGGTGGGCAGGAATAGCCACGAGAGTGCGGCAACAATGAAAACACCACCAACGCGCCGTTCACCTTGAGACATCGGACCGAGATCTTCGAGTTCCCTAGCGATGAGCTCCTGTCCCCCGGGAATCTCCTCAACCTCGGGTGGGAACAGGAAAGTGACCAGCACAAACCAGATGATGAACAGGAATGCCCAAGCCATGGGAGAGGCGAAGAGGAGCCATTTGCCGAAGGTCAGCGTGATGTCGAAATTATCCGCGAGATAGGCGCGAAGCAGTGCATTTGGCGGCGTGGAGATCAGGCTGGACGTCGCAATAGTAGAGGCGGAGTAGGCGATCCCGAGCATCAATGCTTTACCGAAGTTGGAGTTGAGTGAGGCCTTCTCCCCAGCGACCAGCCGCAGCACCGATAGGCCGATCGGGAGCATCATGATGGCCGTTGCGGTATTAGAAACCCACATCGTGACGAGTCCCGTCGCGATCATGAAACCCAGCACGATCATCTTGGGTTTTGCTCCCACCAGCTTGACCACAACCAGCGCGATCCGTTTATGAAGGTTCCACTTCTGAATAGATGCGGCTAAGAAGAAGCCACCCATAAAGAGGAAGATCGTGCCCGAGGCATAAGGTGCAGCAGTCTCGGAGAAGCTTTGATCGTGGAAGAGTGGGAAAAGGATGAGGGGTAGCAGGGACGTCGCAAAGAGCGGGATCGCCTCGGTGATCCACCAGGTGGCCATCAGCGAGGCAACTGCTGCGGTGAGCTTGAGTCTATGTGCTGAGTAATCGCCCGGAGCCTGATCCGGCATCGCCGCATACACTAGCAACGCAAGCCCGAGTCCAACAACCACTCCAGCGCCGCTCTTGTAGCGCTTGAGCCGAGCGACGTTATTGAAGAACGCGGGCCGGTGCACCTTTGTTCACCCCCGATGCTAAGCCACAGCCGTTGTGGCGGGTATCACTCTTATTCTAGAGGGATCGTTGAATGGGAACTAGGCTTTTAACCATGGATATTCGATGTGAGCGTGTGTACGACTGGACGCCAGAGGACGGTACTTTCCCGGTTCTCGTGGATCGGCTATGGCCTCGCGGCGTCAAGAAGGAGCGGCTGGCCGGGGTGCAATGGGACAAGGACATCGCGCCCAGCGCTGATCTCCGCAAAGATTTCCACTCTGGTGCCCTCGGATTCGAGGAGTTCTCTGGGCGGTACACGGACGAACTTGAAGGATCGGACGCAGGGCAGAAACTTCTTGCCCGGACAAAGGAGGCGGGCGCATCCGTCGTCGTTCTTCTCTACGCATCCAAGGACAAAAAGGAAAACCACGCGCTAGTTCTGGCCGACTACCTGCGGGGCCTCTAACCTCGAGATTTGACGCAGAATAGAAATCTCTCGGTCCTCAAACGTCTCGAAAGCAAGCTTTCGGAAGTTTTCGTCGGTCGGGGTATTCGCCGCCTCCGGCAGCTATTGCCCCTCACTCTTCGGATGCCTCAACGATAAATCGTTGGGCCCCCTCATCGGTCGGGGTATTCGCCACCTTTGGTGGCTTTTACTCCCTACTCATCCTCGGAAGAGAACATCAATGCTCTCTTCACTCGGATTTCGGTCGGGGTGGCGGGATTTGAACCCACGGCCTCTTCGTCCCGAACGAAGCGCGCTACCAAGCTGCGCCACACCCCGTATTACCAGCGGCAACCAGATTATCTTAGCCGAGTACCCTCGGCAAAAGGAAACTGGCACCGCCAGAAGAAGGGTGAATCGTGCGACAGTTCTCAGACTAGCTGGAAGTCCAGCACTATGGCCTCGGGCCTGCAGGCGACCCGTACGGGAGCGGTGGGTGACGTGCCGATTCCGGCGGACACGTTTACCCAAGAGGTAGGCCGGGGCTCGGTCCCAGAAGGAACGATTCCATCCCCGTGCATCACGCCTTCGCCGGCCGGTGGCCACTGGAAAAGCCCGGAGGCATGCTTCGGATCCAGATCGCAGTTGGTCACTAGCGCCCCGTAGCCCGGCACGCACACTTGACCGCCGTGCGTATGCCCGGCGAACACGGCCGCGCAGCCCTCGCGCGCCATCTGATCCAGTATGTGGGTATACGGCGCGTGGGTTAGGCCGAGTTTAAGGATCCCATTTTGGGCCGACGACGACGTCTCCACCGGATAATCGTCCAACTCGATATGGGGATCGTCTACACCAACGAGCTCGATCGGCCAACCGGATGCTGTGATCTGCGAGCGCGCATTGTTCATGTTGACCCAGCCGAAGGATTCGAGATCCTTCGTCATCTCTTTCCAAGGCAGCTCGCGTTCGCGCTTCTTGATATGGCTGGCAGGAGACTTCTGCTTGAAGTACACGAAGGGGTTCTTCGCGTGTGGCTTGTAATAATCGTTAGAGCCATACACGAATGCGCCGGGGGTGCCGGCTAGGGGCGCGAGCGCCTCCATGAGCAGCGGCAGTGATTTCTCCGATGCCACCTGATCCCCGGTGAACACCACGAGGTCTGGCTGGGTTGAAGCAAGAGATGCCAGCCAGCGAAGCCTCTTGCGCTGATATGGCATGAGGTGAATGTCAGAAAGGTGGAGAACCCGCAGCCTTTCCGAGCGCTCCGAACCCTGAGGAAGCCTGTTTCGGTCCATCAGAATGGTCCGGTAACGCACTGTATAGGCGTGGGCTTCGGTTAGTCCCCAGATCGCCGCACCCGCGCCTGCCGCGAATGTTCCCGCCGTCCAGCGGCCTAATGTTGAGGTAGCCACGGCTTAATCGTCGTCGTCTTCCGAATCGCCGCCATCATCGTCAGATCCGCCGCCGTTGTCTCCACTGTCGGAGCTGCCGCCGCCGTCGTTCGAAGAATTCGACGAACTGTTAGAAGGCCTAGAGGTGGACGGGCCCTTGGTGACGTTCCGAGAAGGCGCGGTGAAGCTCTCGTTGGACTGTCCTTCGAGTGCCTGCGGGAGATAGGCGGAGAAAACCTGAGCGGGGAACAGGCCGCCGTAGACCTCATAGTAGTATCGGCCGTTGATCGTGGACCCAATCATCGATGTCTGGCCTTCGGTGTGCCCGTGCCAGATCGCGGTTGCGAGCTGCGGTGTGTAGCCCATGAACCACGCGTCATAATCGTTATTCGAGGTGCCGGTCTTGCCAGCCACCTCGCGGCCCGGCACCTGAGCGGATTCGCCGGTGGCGCCGTTGGAGACAACCTGCTTGAGGACCGAGGTGGTTTCGCGGGCCACTTCCTTATCCAGCACCTGCTCGCAATCGGGTTCCTTCTTCACGATCTCCTCATCATCGTCCTCAATGCTGGTGAAGGACATCGGCTTACACGCATTGCCCTCGGCAGCGATTGAAGCTGCAGCTACTGAAAGAGAGAGAGGGGAAATGTTGTTGGCGCCGAGCACCTGAGCTGGCACGTACGCCCAGTCCTCCCCGTCGCCTCGCTGGACGCCGAGGTCCTGAGCAATGTTGCCGATATTGCACATGTCGAGCTTGGAAGCCATGTGCACGAAGCTACCGTTTACAGACTGCCTTGCTGATTCGAGCACGGTCATGTTGCCGCCGCCCTTACCCTCAAGGTTGGTGAACTTGTAATCGGCCAACTGCTCGGGTGCGCACGAACTGTAGAACTGGCTGCGCGGAATGGTACCGGAGTTGGAATTGATGGTCTCGTAGGCAGTGTGGCCTTGGCGGAGCCATTCGATCAGCGTGAACACCTTGAAGGTTGATCCAGACTGGCGCCCAGAGCCGCCCTTCATGTCAACACCCGCGTTGAGGTTGACGGTGGTGGCATAAGGATCTTCAGCATCGTTACCGTATGTGGTGTTCTGAGCCATCGCTTTGATGTGGCCGGTGTTCGGCTCAACGCTGGAGAGCGCCATCTTGGTTCCCGAACCATCGCCTACCGGGATCTCCTCAACGATCGAATTGTAGGCGGCTTTTTGAGCACTTGGATCCATTGTCGAGTGAATAGTCAGGCCACCACGGTAAAGCTGGGAAACCCGATCATCCCTGTCTTCTCCCCACGAATCGTCCTGCAGAATGTCTTGAACAACGTACTCGCAGAAGTAGGCGGAGTTTCCGGCGGATTCGCAGCCGTTCTGAGGATCGGACACCTTCAGGGTGTCCTCGAGGGGCGTATCGATCGCCTTGTCGTACTCCTCTTGGGTGATGTAGTCGTTTTCTAGCATCGTGCCAAGCACGGTGTTGCGACGCTTCTGAGCGTCCTCTGGGTGCCGGATAGGATCCCAGCGGGCGGGGGACTGGGTGATGCCTGCCAGCGTGGCCGCCTCGGTGATGGAGAGATCGGCGGCGTTCTTGGAAAAGTAGCGCTGGGCGGCGGCTTCAACGCCGTATTCGGACCGTCCGAACTGGGCAAGGTTGAGGTAACCGGTGAGGATCTCGTCCTTGCTCATCGTCTTTTCGATACTGACTGCGTATCGGGCTTCGTTGATCTTTCGGCCGATGCTCTTTTCGGTGGCCTCATTGATCTCTGAATCGTCACCCGAAACGCGTCCCTGCTCGATCAGTGCGTTACGCACGTACTGCTGGGTAATGGAGGATCCACCAGAAAGCGTGGAACCCGTTATGTTGGAGACCAGCGCGCCCAGAATACCCTGAACGTCCACACCGTGGTGCTCATAGAACCTGCGGTCCTCGATAGATACGGCGGCGTTCTTCATGTGGTCAGAGATCTGGTCGGATGCCACGACGATGCGATTCTCCGCATAGAACCGCGCCAGCACGGATCCATCCGACGCGAGAATCACTGACTGTTCCGAAGGCTCGGTGAAGCCAAGATCCTCAGGAACACCCTCGAATAGAGCTGTTCCGGCGTTGACCGTTGTGCCCGCGGCCGTCACCACAGGCATCACCATGCCCGCGATGAGTGCCCCTCCGAGGATGATTGCGGAGAGCAAAGCAAACGTCTGTGTCATGATCTGGCGCGCAGTGGCACCTTGCTGGCGAGAACTCGACATAGCCACAAGAATACGTGCTCGATGCTCAGATGTCCCGAGCAAGGTGATGGGTTATTGCCCACGGTCGGCCATGGTTGGCCAGGTTGGGCAGCCTGCCCGACCGTCGCGCAGCCTTACCAAAAAGTGGCCATGGCCGTCTCACGGCGCGAATTCTAAGACGTCAAATTGGGTTTATCTGGATGAGGTGCTTACTATGGAGACATACGAGGTGATGAGAGTCACTACGCCTTGGTGGACAGCGTTGTTCTGTTGGAAAGGAGTAGGCAATGTCAGTGGCCGAAGCTGATCAGACGTGGGCCGTTTATGCTGCGTGCGCGCATACCGATCCCGATGCGTTATTTGTCAAGGGGGCTGCCCAGCGGGAGGTGCGACAAGTCTGCTTTTCGTGCCCTGTACGCGTTCAATGCCTTTCGGACGCCCTAGACTCCAAGATCACCTTCGGGGTGTGGGGTGGGCTCACGGAACGTGAACGGCGGGCCATTATGCGGCAATGCCCGGATGAAGAGGACTGGACCGAACGTCTGGCGTCCGGCACCGATGAACTCGCTGAGGCACTCCGCAACGGGAAACTGCCACGCCTCGGCCGCGCCTCATAGCTAGGATTGGCTTATGCAAACATGGGAATACGCAACAATACCGCTCTTGATTCACAATACGAAGGCCATCCTCGACACGTGGGGAGAAGAAGGATGGGAACTGGTTCAGGTGATCCCTGGGCCAGATAGCTCGAACCTCGTGGCCTACCTAAAGCGCCCGAAGGCCTGAGATGCCGCACTTCGCTGAGAGGCTCGCCGAGCTGGGCATTGTTCTACCTGAAGTGGCTGCCCCTGTGGCCGCCTATATTCCGGCCAAGCGGACGGGTCCGGAGATCCGTACTTCAGGCCAACTTCCTTTCGTGGCGGGGAAGCTAGAAGTTACGGGTAAGGTTGGCGCAGAAGTCAGCGCAGAACTGGCCTACGATCAGGCCCGGATTGCTGCCCTGAACGCTTTGGCCGCCGCCGCATCGGTTGGTGGAGAGAGCCTGACTATTACGCACGTGACCGTTTTCGTGGCGTCCGCTCCCGATTTCACAGCCCAGCCCCAAGTGGCGAACGGCGCTTCCGATCTCCTCGCGGAGATTTTCGGCCCGGCTGGTGCGCACACGCGTTCCGCAGTTGGCGTGGCCGTACTTCCCTTGGATTCTCCCGTGGAAGTTGAGCTCGTTTGTTTGGCCGATAACGAATAACCACGCTCAACCCAAAAAAGGTGTGGACCAGACGGTCCACACCTTTTTCTTATCGACTCGGTTTAGTGTGCGCGGCGCTGGAGGCGGCCCACTTCGATCAGAAGGACTGCGCGGCCTTCCAGACGGATCCAGTTACGGGAGACGAAATCAGCAAGGGACTTGTTGACGGTCTCGCGCGATGCTCCTACCAGGTGAGCCAGTTCCTCTTGAGTCAGATCGTGAGGTACATAGATGCCTTCAGGAGTGCGCTCGCCGAAGCGGTTGGCGAGGTCAAGCAGTGCCTTGGCAACGCGGCCAGGAACATCGGAGAACACCAGATCGGCCATCTGCTCGTTGGTATGGCGCAGGCGCCGGGCCAGCTCGCGGAGCATGGACTGCGAAAGCTCCGGGTGAGCAGTCAGAAATACCATCATGTCCTTGTGTGACAAGGAGAGCATCTTAGTTGGGGCGATGGCTGTCACCGTGGAGGAGCGTGCTCCAAGATCAAACAGTGAGAGCTCCCCAATGATCTCACCGGGGCCAAGCACGGCGATGAGATTCTCGCGGCCGTCATCAGACGAGTGGCTCAGCTTAACCTTGCCCTCAGTGAGGACATAAAGGCGATCGCCCTCGTCCCCTTCGCGGAAGAGTGCATCCCCGCGCTTGAGGCTGGTATCGCTCATAAGCTCACCGAGACTCTCGAGGTCCTCAGCATCGAGATCCTTGAAGAGGGGAACCCCCTTCAGAACGGTGGTGTCCATTTCTTCCCTTTCTTTGAATATGCTATACACATCACATCTTGCCATCTTCTAGGGTGCATTCGCACTAATAAGCTAGAAGCATGTCCCCACGAGTTCGACTTCCCTACAGAGCACGGTCTGTCAAAGAGCGCCGTGAACGTGCTGCGGCAATCACCGATGAGCTTGCGATTCTGTATCCAGACGCCCGCTGCGCGCTCGACTTCTCGAATCCATTTGAGCTACTTATTGCCACAGTTCTCTCTGCGCAAACCACCGATGTACGGGTAAATTCGGTGACACCAGAACTGTTTTCTCGCTACCCCGATCCCGAATCGATGGCTGGGGCAAACCGCGAGCAGGTCGAAGCGATCTTAAGACCACTCGGGTTCTTCCGATCCAAGGCAAAATCCTGCATAGGACTGTCGGCCGCCCTGTGCAGCTCTTTCGGCGGGGAGGTCCCGGGAAATCTTCCCGATCTCGTTTCCCTGCCGGGGGTTGGCCGCAAGACCGCCAACGTGGTGCTTGGCAACGCGTTCGATATCCCCGGCATCACGGTTGATACGCATGTGGGGCGGTTGGCGCGCCGGTGGGGATGGACTCGGAACGAGGATCCAGTGAAGGTGGAGGCGGATATCGCGCAGCTTTTACCCGAGGAGACGTGGACACTTCGGTGCCATCAAATCATCTACCACGGGCGGCAGGTATGCCATTCGCGCAAGCCGGCTTGTTTGGAGTGCGGGTTGAAGTACGTATGCCCGTCCTACGAGATCTATGTGGGCATGCCGGCCGTCTCTGATCCCGAGGCACAACTCCCAGAACCCCCACATCCCGAGATCTGACGCAAACCCGAAGTTGAAACTCGGGGCTTGACGCAGTCTCGGGGGACTAGGGGAGGGAGTCCAAGAACTCCAGAATGATCCTCGTAGATTCTTCCGGGGCTTCCTCGTTTACGAAGTGCCCCACCCCAGGAATGGTGATGTGACGGTATGTGTTCGTCACGAATTCGCTGTCCCGCTGCCAGGCGCGTTCGGGGAGCAATGGATCTAGATCTCCGCGAACGGTCCATACGGGGACCTCGATATCGCGTTTGGTGATCTCGAAAAATTTGCGACCATCGGGACGCTGAGGGGAGGTGTAGGACCACCGGAGCTGAGCAACGGCGGTGTCCGCGGCCTCGGGGAGCCTCATGGCTGCCGCATAGTTAGTGGCCTCGCCAGAAGCGCCAGTATTTGCGGGGGCGGACCATTCCTCGAGCAGCTTCTTGATGTAGGAATCGCTCCGTAGAGCATTCCGGGCGAGCGGGCTCACGAAGGTCTGTGCCACCCGGCGCCATGTTGCCAGTGTCAGGTGAGTACCAGCACGTTGGAGAGTGCGGGTATGAGGAGCTGAGAAGGTGAGGACGCCGGCCGTCAGCTCGGGGAACATGGCGGGAAGTGCCCACGCCAGCGTCCCGCCACGCCCGAGTCCAACAACGGCCACCTTGGAAGCGCCAAGTGTGCGGGCTATCCCACTGAGGTCACGCGTGAGAGTGAGCGCGTCGGTTCCCTCGGGGGTCTTATCCGATCCCCCGAGCCCCCGCTGATCGATCGCGGCAACCTCGTAGCCAGCCCGGGCGATGGGTTCAATCTGGTGCCTCCACGCCCACCAATATTCCGGATGCCCATGTACGAGGAGAACTAGGGGACGATCATCGTGGTGGGAGCCCATGTGGGCAAGATGAAATTGGCATCCGTTTGCCTGAATGAGGCGATGGGCCCACGGCCCTGGAATGAACACACACGAGTTATCGGCTGGTGTGGCCATGGAGGATCCTATCGATGAGGAGACTGAGCAGAGAAGAGGCTAGTTCGCCATTGCGCTGAGCGCAATGGACCGCCGTGCGGCAGCATCCCCCACGCGTTCGCCCCGCCGCCGCGCGGAATGCGCAACAAAGCCAGTAAATAGCAGCAATGCCCCGAAGATGAGGATACGGCCGGAGGCAAGATCGTACGTGATGTGATCCACCACGTTAGCGGTGAAATCGTTGTACCCGCCGATCGCATCATCGATCGCTGGAAGCACCGTGTCTCTGACGAAAACCGGGGCAACGATTGGAACGATGCCGATGGCGGCCGTGATTATCCCGATCACCTGAGCGCCAAGGGAAGAGCGGCGGGCCAGCAACCAGATGAGGCACGCGATCGCGAGACCTCCGGCCATCTCCGCCACCGCGGCCCAGTTCAGCACGCCCGTCTCCCATGGGCTATTGGCAACGGAGGAAAGTCTCACGCTAGCGTCGGATAGAAGGTACCAAGCCATCGGTACAAGCAGTAGCGTGGCAATAAGAACTCCGGTATGAGTCCAGCCGCGTCCGGCCGGAGCATCTGGGATCTCGGGTTCCGTAGGAATCGCGGGAGTAGCGGTTTCCACTACTGGCGGCTCAGCGAAAAGATCGGGCGCAGGTTCCGGTTCAGGCTTGTCCGGAGTTTCTGCCTCGGGGCCGCTCTGGTGTGCGAGGGCGTCTGCGAGCGACGAAGGCCCTGCTTCCTCAGGGCTTGCCTGAGGATTGGTATCGAAGGCGGGATCGCTGCCTCTAGGAGATTCTTCTGCCGAGGCCGCGGAGATGCTCGAATATCCAGATGCGGGTGAGCTAGGTGCCTCCGGAGAAATGGGCGCCAGAATTTCGTCCTCATCGAACGGCCGACGAGCGGCCGAGGAGTATGGATCGGTCGGGGTAGGCATAATTCCCTCCTAGAACAGTTCTAGAACGACGCTACGTCAGATCGCCCGCCGAAGAGGAGAACTTGACGGCGTGCCCTCGAAATGTGCGGATGTATCCACAGAATCGGGAGTGCGCGAGTTATCCACAGTTCAGGACTCGGGCCGCGCAGCTAGCGCGCGATTGCGTGAAAGTAATCGCATGACTAATAGAAGAAAAGATAGCTTAACGTACCGCGAAGATGCCGTTGCCACGCTTGAGGCTCACACTGACGCCGTGATCCGGGAAGTCAATCGGCTCGCTGTGCTGGCGGGAATAGATGTTGTTCGGGTCAAGCCAGGTGCAGCACCAAGAGCAGTGCTGCAGATGACCGAGGAGCCGGGATCCCATTTGGCGGTCCGGGCACGGTTTCACCCGGCATACGCTTCCTACTTCGCCTCGGGAAGCGTGGTTATCACGCTCCCGGAGCAGGCCGAGGACCTCCTAGAGCTGTTGCTTGCGGCCGGGTCCACGAGGCGCGGAGCCATCACCGGAGTAGTAGGGTCCCACGGCGGGGCAGGAGCGTCCCTGCTTGCGTCTTGGTTGGCGCGGATTTTGAGCGACGACGACGGCACTGGACTCATCGATCTAGACCCGCTTTCCCTCGGGCTGGCGGATGGTGTGGGCCTCCAGTCAAGCCCGGGGTTGCGGTGGGCCGATCTAAATGAGGATGCCGGGGCGCTCGTTCCGGGCCGGTTGAGCGCCGCACTTCCGCATCTGGGGGATCTCCGGGTGTTGAGTGCGGATGATCGCGGAGCGGTTCCGCCCAGCGGTGAGAGCGGTGCACGTGCCATTTCGGCGCTTTCACAGGTTCACGCCCACACGGTTTTGGATCTACCCAGAGATGCGGGGGCCGCCGATTCTCATTCGAGGGAGTGGCTCGAATGGTGCGATACCGTCGTCGTCATAACTCATCCCACCACCCACGGGCTTAAACACACTCAGCAAATCCTCTCAAACCTGCCTTCGCACGGGAGGGGAATCGTGGCCGTCAATCGGGCGGGAAGCGCCGGGGAGGTGGCCGCTCTAGCGCTAGAGTTGGGTGACCAAACGGTGTTACCCGTGCATCGGCTTCGGAACCTCGAACAGGACCTCGCTCACGGTATTCGGCTGGGGGATCGGAGCAGGTCCGTGACCGCGCGTGACATCTCCAAAATCGCCCTCGCGTGCCAGGAGAATACGTGATGGCGCGGCTGAGCCGGGAGCAGGTGGATGTGGCGCGCTCCGCCATTGCCACGGGTGGTGGCCTGCCCGAGGCGATTTCGAAAGAGTTTGTGGGGATCCGCGACGTTCTGGAAATTGGCGGGCAGATTCGCAATGCGCTCGCGGGAGCCGGACCGCATCTCCAGCCGCTACTCGACAATCCGCGAGTGACCGATGTACTGGTCAACGGGGCAGACGGAATCTGGATTGATCGCGGAAGCGGGTTGGAGCGCGTGGGCGAACTAGACAACGTGTACAGCCAAGCTCAGGTGCGCGAGCTGGCCGTACGGCTGGCGGCGGCATGCGGTCAGCGTCTAGACGATTCCAGCCCGGTGGTGGACGGGACCTTTTCGGGTGGGACGCGCCTTCACGCAGTGCTGCCGCCCTTGGCTGCCGAGGGAACACTGATCTCGCTGAGAACCCACCGCCCCGTGTCCTTCTCACTGAGCGATTTGGAGGAACTGGGCATGCTCGCGGATATGGGGGATATCCTCGCCGCGATGGTGGCGAAGCGGGCCAACGTGATGATTTCGGGATCTACGGGGTCGGGGAAGACGACTCTGCTGGCGGCGCTGCTGGGGACGGTTCCGGGAGACGAGCGGATCCTAGTGATTGAGGAATCCAGCGAGCTTCGGCCGCGCCACCCCCACGTTGTTCACCTTCAAGAGCGTCGGGAGAACGTGCAGGGCGCCGGTGCCGTCAGCATGAGCGAACTCGTGCGGGCAGCGATGAGGATGCGCCCGGACCGGATCGTGCTCGGGGAATGCCGCGGAAGGGAGGTCCGCGATGTCCTTTCCGCCTTGAACACCGGGCACGAGGGCGGATGGGCCACAATTCACGCCAATTCCGCGGTAGATGTGCCCTCCCGTCTGATTGCGCTTGGGGCGCTCGCGGGCATGAACGAGGCAGTGGTGGCGGCGCAGGCTTCCGCTGCCCTTGACGCCGTCATTCATGTGGAGAGGAGCGGTGGGATAAGGCGGATCGCCCAGATCGCAGTGCTGGAGCGCCGGCGTGGGGAACTTCGCGCGCTAGCCGCTGTGGAAAGGCGCGATGCTGGTCTAACTTTCGGGCCAGGCTGGGAGAAGCTGGCATTCCGTCTGCAGCTTGGGGGCGAGGGAGCATGACGGGGATTGCCGTAGCCCTCATCCTTGTGACGATTTGGGCGGGGCGGGGCGTTCCGCCGCGATTGGAGGGGAAGAGGCGGAAGGGAGGTGTGTTCGGGGCAGATGGGCGGAGGAACAAATTGAAAAGTGATCAGCGAGGTTCAACCGAAAAGCCAGAGGCCCCCGAGGACCTCGGCTTAATTGTTTCCGAGGTTGCCACACGCCTGCGGTCAGGGGCTGGAACCGAGGCGGCGTGGGTAAAGACTTTCGATCGATTCGGGATGATTGGGCGCCTAGACGAATCTGGCGTTCCGCTGGCTGTGCGGCGAATCTGGAATGGTGGGCGCGGGGTGTTCCGGCGCCCGGGGACGCTACGCACTGGCGTGCCCGCCGCGATAGCCGTGTGCCGGATGAGCTGGCTGACCGGCGCTCCCACCGCGGACATTCTCGATTCCTGCGCTCAGGGGATAAGCGAGGCGGGGGAGGCCAAGGCTGCGCGGGACGTTGCACTGGCCGGACCTAAGGCGAGCGCACGCATGCTGGCATGGCTACCGCTTATGGGAATCGGGTTTGGGACGATCATTGGCGCCCGGCCCCTCGTATTCCTTACCGGGGAATGGTTGGGGAATATGTGCTTGGTGATTGGGGTGGGCCTCGAGGTGGCCGGCGTGATGTGGGTGCGCCGTCTGACTCGCCGGGCGGAGAATGCGGCATGATACTGGCTATTACGGGGATCCTTCTTGTGGCGGCGGCCTATGTTCCGATCGGTCGGGGAGAACGCCGGGGAAAGGAAGTAGATCTGCCGCTCGACCACGTGGACGGGGCAATGGCGGCGGACCTGCTGGGGGCCGCGATGAGGGCAGGTACCTCTATTCCGGGTGCGCTCACTGCGCTGGGCACCGCGTTGGAGGAAGAGGGAGAAAACGGCCTTGATCGGGCCGCCCAGATCCTTTTGACGGGAGGAACGTGGGCCGAGGCGTGGGAGGGCGTGCCCGGTCACCTTCAACCCGTGCGGAATGCCCTTGAGCCAGCGTGGAGTGATGGGGCCGCTCCCTTGCCGCTCTTGACGCGGTGTGCTGAGACGATCCGGCAGAGCCGGGAACGAAAGGCGCGTGAGGCGGCGGCGAAGCTGGGGACGCAGCTCGTGATGCCTCTAGGGCTGTGCTTCCTTCCTGCATTCGTTGTGATGGGAATCGTTCCTGTGATTGCCTCGGCGGGCCTCAGCATCTTCGGCTGAGCGCGGACGTTTCCACAGGTGCCGTTCGTGCAAGGTTTGTGCACAGGAGCGGGGACGAGAAGCGTAGTGGGGTTTGCAATCCGAGAAAGTTGATCTAGCTCGCAATCGTGGGCGATCAACGAAAGGACAAGAACATGTACACGAATATCGAAGCGTTCGAGGATCAGAGTTCCGAGTCAGGAATGGCCACCGCGGAGTACGCCGTGGGAACAATGGCGGCCTCCTCGTTTGCAGGAATCATTCTCTGGCTCGTACAGCAACCGTGGGTAAAGGAGGCGATCGAAAGCATCTTTAAGAACATCTTCAAGATGTGACACGTTGAGGTTGTGGTGGGGGCGCGACCCCACCACAACCTCCCCAACAGGAGGTGAGTGACGTGAAGAGACGATCCGAATCCGGAATGGTGACGGCCGAGATTGCCATGGGGTTGATTCCCATCATGGGAGCGTTCGTACTGTTAATGACGGCGATCGCCCTGGGCACTGCCGCTCTGAACGCTCAGGAGATTGCGCGAGCCCTCGCGCGAACTGCCGTGATTGGCAAGCCCATAGGGGCGATGGTTAGCCATTACGAGCAGGAGTATCCCGGCTCTAACGTGGATGTGGGGACGCGTGGCGAGTACCTGGTGGTAACCGTGACGGTTGAACCGAACGGGGTCTTATCCCCGTTCGATATGGGAGTATCCCAGACGGTCATGGCCCGGCCGGAGCCGGGGGTGGAGCTTCCGTGAAGGATCAACGCGAATCGGGTGCCGGAACGGTGCTCGCGCTGGGAATCGTGATGGCGATGGTGATATCTCTGCTTGGAATGTTCGCACTCGCGGAGGCTGTAGTGGCGAAAGACCGTACTCAAGACATCGCAGATCTCGCTTCTCTGGCTGGTGCCGAGGAACTGCGGGTATCGGGACAGAAGGAAGCGTGCGCGGCAGCCTCCGATTTGATCGGAAGCCATGGCCTAGAGATGAAGGAATGTCGAGCCGAAGGCTCTCATGTGATTATCACAGTTCAAGGCCGCGCGAAGGCTATCCCAATGGCGCTGACGTCCAGCGCTAGAGCTGGCCCTTCGGACGATCGTCCCGCATCGAGCGGACAAGCACCGTGAGAAGGTCTTGGGCGCCATGCTTGGATAGCGGCGAATTGTTGTTGCCACATTTGGGAGACTGGACGCAGCGTGGGCAGCCGGCCGTGCACGAGCATGTGGTAATTGCCTCCAGCGTGGCTTCGATCCAAGCGAGCCCTGCATCGAAGCCACGCTGCGCGCATCCCGAGCCGCCCTCCACCGCATCGTGCACGATCACGGTAGCCTTCCCGGTATCGAGGTGAGCCGCGGTTGATAGTCCACCCAAGTCCCACCGGTCGCACGTGGCAAAGAGCGGAAGAATGCCGATGGAGGCATGTTCGGCGCCGTGGAGGGCGCCCGGTAGGTCAGCGGCAGAAACCCCCGCCTCCTTGACCGCGCCAGCATTCATCGTCCACCACGTCGCGCTCGTGTGTAACTCACGCACGGGCATGGAAAGAGGAACTAAACCCAGATACATCCCATCCCGGGCCCGGCGAATGTCATATCCCACAACCCGGGAGGACACCACGACGGTGCCGAGCGCCCACACGCCCGTGCTCAGCTCGATGGACTCATCGGTGTTCAAGATCTCCACGGAGGTTTCTTCGCGAGCGAAGGTACGCAGCTCCTCGTCTCGGTGGCGGTGCACCAGTGCCACCTCGGATCCGAGTTCCTCTACTTCGTAGGGAACGCCTTGATGAAGATAGACGGCGCCCGGAAACACGGTGGTGTCCGCCCGGGCAGAATCAACAGTGCCCAGGACGGCGCCGTCCCCCGAATCAACAATTGAAATGGTGGAGCCTTCGCCGCGCAGGCTCACGGTTTCGTGTGCGCCAATGCCCAGAGTTGTATTCCAGAACCATCCCGTGGGGCGCTTGCGCAGAAGGCCCTCGCGCGCCAGCTCGTCAAAGAGCTCTGTGCCTTCCAATCCGAACACGGTGGCGTCGCTTTCCTGCAGCGGTAACTCGGCGGCCGCCGCGCACACCTGCGGTATGAGCACGCCGGGGTTGGAGGGATCGAAAACGTTGGATTCGCTTGGCGTATCGGCGATGACGTCCGGATGATCGAGGAGGTACTGATCCAGCGGGTTATCCCGGCCAATGAACACGGCCAGCCCGGGGCGTCCTGCGCGGCCGGCCCTGCCGATCTGCTGGCTGAACGATGCGTGTGTACCGGGCCATCCCGTGACAACCACGGCGTCCAGCCCCGAGATGTCGATGCCTAGCTCCAGAGCACTTGTGGTGGCCAAAGCCCGAACGTCTCCCACCCGCAGCCGCCCTTCGAGCTCGCGCCTTTCCTCGGGAAGGTATCCGCCCCGATAGGCGGCAACAGTACCAGCCAGGTGGCTACTGCTCTGCTCTAGGCGCTCGCGAGCAATCTCGGCCACGCGCTCAGTTCCGGGACGTGAGCGAACGAAGGTCAGGAGCCGTGCCCCTTGAGAAACGAGGAAGGCTGTGAGATCACCGGCCTCGCTGTTGGCAGCCCTGCGAGGCGCATCCTCACTGGGCAGCTCATCAGGGTCGTGATCGGTGGCGAGCTTCGTCGTCGTCTCAAAATCCGAAGGCGGCCCAGAATCCGGTGGCGCAGAATCAACGGGAGCTGGCCTCCATAGGACAATCTGGCTACCGGCCCGCGGCGAACCGTCTTCGGTTACGGCTTGGACCGGGCCGAAGGAGTCTCCGAGAAAACGCTGGGCGGTAGCGGCCGGGTCCCCGCTAGTAGCCGAAAGGAAAACGACGGATGGATGGGCGCCGTAGTGGTTGGCGATGCGCAGGATTCGGCGAACAACGTGGGCAACATGCGCTCCGAACAGGCCCTTGTAATTGTGGAATTCGTCCACAACCACCAGCCGTAAACCGCGCCATAGCCGCGCCCAACGCGCCTGTCCTGAGAGCATCACGTGATGAGCGAAATCGGGATTGGTCAGGACTATATCCGCGTTGTCCCTAGCGTAGGTTCGTTCGGACAGGTCCGAATCGCCGTCCGCGGTGGCAACTCCCACGCGCGCTCCCGCTTCGGCGGCCGCAATCAGCGCGTCGAGCGCGGCCATCTGGTCCGCCGCGAGCGCCTTAGTGGGGGCCAAGTACAGGGCGGTGGGGCGGTGAGTGAGGGAGGCGAGGCTGACGCGCTGGCTACTAAAGCCCAGTAGCTCACTCAATATCGGAACCCACGCGGCAAAGGACTTGCCCGATCCGGTTCCCGTTGCCAACACGACGTGCCGGCCTTCATGCACGGCCTCGGCGGCCCGCGCTTGGTGGATCCATGCCTTCGAAGCCCCGGCGCCAGCCAGAGCCTCGACCAACCGCGGATCTACCCAAGACGGCCACGGCTGCGTGCGGCTCTCGCGCGCCGGACGCTCGATGATCCCGGCAATCTGGTCCGGGAGGGCGCGGCGGGTCAGCGCGGAGAGTAGATCGGTCACACACCTAGTGTGCACCATCTTCCCTACGCAAATTAGGCAACCGGGACGTTGGGCCCACGGTTTTCGGTCTTGGGAGTGTAGGCAGAAGGTGCGAGTGGGCACTACATCTTGTGTGTGGGGCGTGTCGTAACCACAAGATCTGGTGTTGCCGTAATAGTTTAGATCTTGCGCGGCGCCGCGGCGGTACCCGCCAAACGAACTGAATTGGGACAGTAATCGGGCCTTCTTCAGCCACCAGTAGAAGAAAAGGAAGAGGATATGGACAAGGACTCACAGCGCGTAACGATCGATGCTCTTTCAACGGTCAACGAGTATCTTGACCGCTCCGATTGGCGTGTAAACGCCAATGCGAATCAGGATTATTCACTCGGGGGCTTGATCCTCAATTCATCAGGCAAGACGATCGCGAACTACTGGCTCTCCAGCGTTTACTCCGAAGATGAGGGCCGAGCCCACCGCGAGGGCGATTATCACATTCACGATCTGGATATGTTGGCCGGATACTGTGCTGGTTGGTCCCTGCGCCGCCTCATCGAGGAGGGGTTCAACGGGGTATCGGGCGCCATTAGCTCTGCCCCACCCAAGCACTTCAGCTCCGCCTGCGGTCAGATTGTCAACTTCCTTGGCACCCTCCAGAACGAGTGGGCCGGCGCTCAGGCATTCAGCTCCTTTGATACCTATATGGCGCCCTTCATTCGGCTGGACAATATGACCTTCGATCAGGTTAAGCAGCAGATTCAGGAGCTCATCTACAACCTCAACGTCCCTTCGCGTTGGGGCAGCCAGTGCCCGTTCACTAACCTGACGTTTGACTGGACATGCCCCGCGGACATCGCGGATAACGTCCCGCTGATCGGCGAGGAAGTGTGCGATTTTACCTACGGCGATCTTCAGGCGGAGATGGACATGGTGAACCGCGCCTACATGGAAGTGATGATGGAGGGTGATGCGGACGGGCGTGTGTTCACCTTCCCGATCCCCACCTACAACATGACGAAGGATTTCGATTGGGATAGCCCCAACGCTGATCTTCTGTTCGCCATGACGGCCAAGTACGGCCTGCCCTACTTCCAGAACTTCATCAATTCGGAGCTGGATCCGGGCATGATCCGCTCGATGTGCTGCCGCCTCCAGCTAGACCTACGCGAACTTCTCAAGCGGGGCAACGGCCTCTTCGGATCGGCCGAGCTCACGGGCTCGATTGGCGTGGTCACCTTGAACATGGCCCGCCTGGGCTACCTGTACAAGGGCGATGAAGAGGGCATGCTTGCCCGCGTGGATTACCTTATGGATCTGGCTAAGTCCACGTTGGAGAAGAAGCGCGCGAAAGTCAGCGAGCTCATGGAGCAGGGCCTCTACCCCTACTCCAAGCGCTACCTCGGCCACCTGAACAACCACTTCTCCACTATCGGTGTGAACGGGATGAACGAGATGGTCCGTAACTTCACGGACGATCGCTACGATCTTACGGATCCCGAGGGACACGAGATGACCGTGCGCATCCTTGATCACGTGCGCGCCCGCCTCGTGGATTTCCAAGAGGAAACCGGCAACATGTACAACTTGGAGGCAACGCCCGCCGAAGGAACCACGTACCGGTTCGCCAAGGAGGATCGCAAGCGTTTCGCCGATATTCTCCAAGCCGGAACGGACGCGGAGCCCTACTATACGAACTCCTCGCAACTCCCGGTTGGCTACACGGAAGATGCCTTCGAAGCCTTGGAGCAGCAGGCTGATCTGCAGTCCATGTACACGGGCGGCACTGTGCTGCACCTGTACATGAACGAGCAGATGACGTCCGCCCAGGCGTGCAAGAAGCTGGTACGCAGAGCCCTCACCAACTTCCATTTGCCTTACATCACTATCACGCCCACGTTCTCCATCTGCCCGGTCCACGGGTACTTGGCCGGAGAGCACCTCACGTGCGAGCAGTGCGCGGAGCTAGATCCGTCCGCCGAACCGCAGCCCTGCGAGGTGTGGACCCGCGTGATGGGTTATTTCCGTCCCGTTCAATCATTCAACATTGGCAAGAAGGGCGAATACCACGAGCGCGTCACCTTCAAGGAGAAGGCTCTGGGAAGCTCCGTCAAGAGCGCTCTGGCCGATTCCTACGAAGAATTCCAGAAGATGAATGCCTAGCATGGTCTCAGCCGACGATCTCGCGGTGGCCGGCCTAGTCCCGCTCTCCAGCGTGGACTGGCCGGACCATCTGGTGGCCACCGTGTTCTGTCAGGGGTGCCCGTGGCGCTGCCCGTACTGCCAAAACTCTGCGATCTTGGACACCCGGACTCCAGGGATCGTCCCGTGGCCCGAGGTCACGTCCCTTCTGGATCGGCGCGCCGGGCTCCTTGATGGAGTGGTGTTCACGGGCGGCGAGGCGATGCGCCAGCCCGCCTTGATCCCTGCCATGGAAGAAGTTCGCGGGCGCGGGCTGCAAATCGGCCTGCACACCGCCGGAGCCTACCCGAGGCGTCTGGCCGAAGCCCTTCCCCTCATCGATTGGGTGGGACTGGACATCAAGGCGCTTGCCGGGGATTACCGCGAGGCCGCCGGGTTCAACGGCGGGGACAAGGCGTGGGAGTCACTGCGGCTTGTCCTTGAGGAGGGGGATCGGCTCGATTACGAGGTTCGTCTCACCGTATTCCCCGGAGCGCCGGCCGATCGTCACTTCACTGAGTTTCTGGGGGCGTTGCGCGAGGCGGGCGTGGAGAACTTCGCGCTTCAGGAGGCTCGTTCGCAGGGGACCGACGAGGTGTTCCAAGCCATGGCCGAGCGCTGGGACATGCCCGCTTGGCGCGCCCGCTGGGATGAGATGGCCGATGGGGCCCGTTCTGCCGGGTTTGCGAACGTGGTGGTCCGGTAGTTTTTTAACGACGACGGCGGATTCCAGTGCTCGCCGTTTCCCCAGAACCCCTTCGTGCAGTGTTTCTCCACAGGGTGCGTGATGTACCCGCGTGGCTTTTTATCTCTCCGATAGCGTCTCGATACCTGCTGGGCCATTCGGTCCGGCGATATCGGACCGAAAGGACGAGATGGTGAAAGCGACGTTTGCATCACTCATCGCGGCTGCTGTGGCGGTGAGCACCTTGATGGTGCCACCAGTTCAAGCAGAACCAGCCCCCACCCACTCAATTAGCATTCCGCAGGCGGCTCCTGGATGGAGCTTCGGGGAGGGCATATCGTTTGGAACAAAGAACTTCTCAGGAGTTGTTCGCGATTCCAAGGGCACCAAGTACACGTGCGCGGCGGACGGAGGTGTGTATTCTCTTGCCTCCTCCTTGGTGAGCAACGGAAGCATGAAGGCCCCCAAACAAGTGAACAGCCTGAAGGTTGTGGGCAACGTTCCAGCCGGTGCCACCCCAAAGAAGGGAACGGTCAAGGATAAGAAGAAGCTAGGGCAGATGGCCTATATTGCGTCGCTTGCTGGGAAGCCAAGTGACGTGGACGCGGCGGCAACGGAGGCCGCCATTGCAAGGGTTGGTGGTGTTTACTCCGGCTCTATCTGGGAGAAGGCCGCCCAGGGCAAATTGAAGACAGGCAAGGCTCTCAAACCAGCGGTGGTGCGTTCCGGGGAGCTATACGCCCAGGCCAAGAAGTATGCGGGTCCGTATAAGGCAACCCTCAAGATTGATCTACCTGAGAACTCCTCGGAGGGGACAATTAGACGAATCGGGCTGACATCTGCCTCGGGAAAGAACGTGCCGGGCCACCCCTTCGAGCTCAAGCTTTCGGGGCCAGCGACGTTCGTAGACGGCACCACTTCCATCAAGGACAAGACTGCTTCGAGCACCCAGAAGATCGATATCCGCACAACCGGGGACGGTAAGGTGACGGCGACGCTCGTGATCAAGGATGTGGCCGATTCGCGTCCTTGGATCTCTAAGGGCACTTCAGATCGAGGCCGTGCCCAGAACCTCATCGTCTTGGGGAAGAAGACGGAGATTTCTGCACAGGCAAAAGCACAATCCACCTCTCCCATGTTCGAGCCTCAGATTGCTACCGAAGTGAAGGACAAGCAGGTGGGCAAAGGCGATCCGCTAGTGGATGTCCTGAACGTGACGAGCAAGAGCGGAACTTGGCCATTCGTGAAGAAGACGGGCGAACCCATCACAATTCGGGCGAAGGTTGACGTGTACGGGCCGTTTTCGAGCCCACGGGCTGAGGTAAAGGACGGAGCAGAGTTTGCTCAGTCACTTATCGGAACGTACAGCGTAGACGTCAATGGTGAAGGTAGTTACCAAACCGATGGCGCGATAACCGCTCCTGAGGAAGGGTTCTACTTCTTCCAGGCCCGCGTTGATCCCAAGGATCAAGGCAAACTATCCGAGAAGATAACAGCCTTCACCTCTCCTTTCTTCGAGGCGAGCGAGACCAGCGTGGTCCAGTGGCAACCATCGATCGTTTCAGAGGCCACGGCGAAGGCTTTAGATGATGGAGGTGTGGGTATTCGTGACGTCATCACCGTTTCTGGGATGCCGGAAGACCACGGGGACTTCGGTGGAGTGAGCGACTGGGAGGCAGATCATCAGGTGATCGTCCATTCCCTGTACTTCGTGCCGGCTGGAACCGAGCACACTGAAGGTGTGACCGAGGATCTTGAGGCACTCGCCACCGTGGAGACCCCCGCAGCAAACGGAGAATATGTGATCGAGGCCGATCAATTTCCGATGGATCTGGACCTCGGGGTGGGAACCTATCAGGTGGTTTCCGAGTTCGCGGGGGACGCCCGCGTGGTCTCACTCAAAACCTCGGATATTGAGCCGAGCGAACAGGCTAAGCCGGAGTTCGGAACCGTGCGCACCGAGGCTCAGGTGGTGGGTGCCGATACTCTGACTCCCGAGGGGACAATTCGGGACACCGTGATCCTTGAAGGTGCCTTCCCCAAGGGTGCCTACACAGACGTTGACCTGTACACATGGGAAGCAGGAGGCGAGCCTGTATGCGAGGAAGCCATCTGGACTGCCGAGCGGATTGAGCACGGGAATGAGGCAGGCGAATACCACACGGATGAGTACACGGTCTCAGATAGCGAGGTTGCGGTATACGGATTCGTTGAGCGCACGTATGACCAAAACGGCAATCCGATCTCAACGGGAGAATGTGGCGCGGAATCCGAGACGATCCAAGTAGTAGCTCCTCCGGCCGCGACGCCGCCGCCCACTACGGCACCCGCTACGCCACTGCCACCAGCCACGTCAGCGCCAATCGCGCCGGTTGATCTAACCCCGAGTGCGTCTCCCAGTACTCCGGCCGAGCTACCCAATACCGGCTTTGATGCCAAGAGTCTTATCCCCATTTCACTCGCATTGATCTGCATCGGTTCGATCGCATTTCTCGTGGTCAGGAGGAGGTAAACAGGAAGCCGACTCAGCGAAAGGACTCGCAGCGGTGTTATAGTCCCGGGAGAACCACCGTTGAATCTGTGGGTAAAACCCCGAGTGTCAGAAGGAAGCAACGTGACCAAACTCGTCATTGTCGAGTCTCCAGCCAAGGGCAGGACCATTAGTGGGTACTTGGGCGGCGATTACGATGTTGAAGCCTCGGTAGGCCACATTCGAGACCTGCCGCAGCCCTCCGAGTTGCCAGCAGATATGAAGAAGGGGCCCTACGGCCGCTTCGCCGTAGACGTTGATAATGGTTTCGATCCCTATTATGTGGTTGCGCCAGAAAAAAAGAAGAAAGTGGCTGAGCTTCGCAAGAAGCTCAAAGAGGCCGACGAACTTCTTCTGGCAACTGATGAGGATCGCGAAGGCGAGGCTATCGCGTGGCATCTGTACGAGGTGCTCAAGCCCAAGGTTCCGGTGAAACGCATGGTGTTTCATGAGATCACCCAAGAGGCGATCTCTCGGGCACTGGACAATCCGCGTGAGCTTGATACCCAGCTTGTTGACGCGCAGGAATCGCGGAGAATCCTCGACCGGTTGGTCGGGTACGAGGTTTCTCCGCTCCTGTGGCGGAAGATTGCTCCGGGGCTATCCGCTGGCCGCGTACAGTCGGTGGCAACCCGCCTCGTGGTGGATCGCGAGCGCGAGCGTATGGCCTTCGTTGCCGCTTCCTACTGGGACGTCACCGCGCTCATGGTTAAGGCCTCAGAGACATTCTCTGCGAAGCTCGTGGGCCTCGACGGTGCGCGCATCGCCACGGGCCGCGATTTTGACGATAAGGGCCAACTCAAGACGAAGGCGGTCAAGGCCGGGATCCGCACGCTGAATGAGGCGGATGCCCACGCCATCGAGGAGGTAGCTGCCAGCAATCAGGCCACGGTGACTTCCGTTGAAACGAAGCCGTATAAGCGCCGTCCCGCTCCGCCATTTACTACCTCGACTCTGCAGCAGGAGGCTTCTCGAAAGCTGCGCATGAGCGCCCGTGACACGATGCGCACGGCTCAAGGACTGTATGAGAACGGCTTTATCACATACATGCGTACCGATTCGGTCAACTTATCTGAGCAGGCTGTCGCTGCGGCGCGCACCCAGATCAAGGAGCTGTACGGGGCTGCCTCACTTACGGACAAACCCCGCCATTACGCCACGAAGTCCAAGGGTGCTCAGGAAGCCCACGAGGCGATCCGGCCGGCCGGCGATCACTTCCGCACGCCGAGTCAGGTCCGGGGTCAGCTCAACGGCGCACAATTCAAACTGTACGAGCTTATCTGGAAGCGGACCATTGCCTGCCAGATGGCCGATGCAGTGGGTAAGACTGCCACGGTGAAGCTATCTGTCCCGCTCGCGGGGGTGGCTTCGAGCCAAGCTGGAGAATTCTCGGCCTCGGGAACGGTCATTACCTTCCCAGGATTCCTCGCGGCTTACGAGGAATCCCAAGATGCTAAGCGCTATGGCAGCTCCGAGAAAGAGGGACAGAATCGCCTCCCAGATCTCTCCGAGGGTGAGGTTCTCTCTGTGGCTGAAGCCTCAGCTGAAGGCCACGAGACGCAGCCGCCTCCGAGGTATACGGAGGCCTCGCTTGTCAAGACCATGGAGGACCTTGGAATCGGACGGCCCTCAACCTATGCGGCAACGATCTCTACGATCTCGGACCGCGGGTATGTGGAGCACCGCGGTCAGGCGCTCGTACCCACATGGGTGGCGTTCTCCGTGACGCGCCTCTTGGAAGAGAATCTTCCTCACCTCGTGGATTACGACTTCACGGCTCACATGGAAAACGAGCTGGATTCCATTGCGGCCGGGAACGAGGAGGGCCCGGTATACCTCGAACGCTTCTGGCGTGGGAACGATAGCACGCCTGGCCTTGAAGGGCAGGTGGAGAGCCTCGGAGATATCGATGCCCGCGCGGTGAACTCTATTGCGCTGGGCGGAGGTATCACGCTGCGCGTGGGACGATACGGTCCTTACCTTCAGGAGACCGGACCCGACGGCGAGGAGCTTCGCCGCGCCTCCGTACCCGAAGGCGTTGCCCCAGACGAACTCACCGTAGATAAGGCCAAAGAGATCCTCGAAAAGGGATCGGCCCAAGGCCGCGAGTTGGGCGTGGATCCCGAAACCAATCACGTGATTCTAGCCAAGGTTGGGCGCTTCGGCCCCTACATCACCGAGGAGATTCCCGACGGCGAGGTTGCCTTGACACCAACCGGCAGGCCATCCAAGCGTAAGCCGAAGCCTCGCACTGCCTCGCTCTTCTCAACCATGGATCCCGAAACGGTCACTCTGGAGCAGGCGCTATCTTTGCTTTCGCTTCCTCGCACCGTTGGCCAGTTGGATGGCGAAGACGTCTTGGCAGCCAACGGCCGCTATGGTCCCTACCTCAAGAAGGGATCGGACTCGCGATCGCTCACCAGCGAGGAGCAGATCTTCTCGATCACAGTGGAAGAGGCTAAAGCGCTCTTCGATCAGCCTAAGCAGCGGCGCGGAGCAACTACCAAGGAGCCCCTCAAGGAGCTGGGTGTGGATCCGGTAAGTGAGAAGACCGTCCTGCTCAAGGATGGACGTTTCGGTCCCTACGTCACCGACGGCACAGTTAATGCCTCGCTCAAACGCGATGACGATCCCAACATGATCACTAATGAGCGCGCCTACGAATTGCTGGCCGAACGCAGGGCCAAGGGACCTGCAAAGAAGCTGAAGCGTAAGGCAGCGAAGGGTAAGACGTCGTCGTCCAAAAAAAAGGCGAAGTAAGTGTTTATCACGTTTGAGGGCGGGGACGGCGCGGGCAAAACTACTCACCTGCGCTTGCTCGCGCAGTGGCTTGGAGAGGCCGGCTACGACGTGGTGACCACGCGCGAGCCGGGTGGAACAGAGCTCGGCAGATCAATTCGTGAGCTGATCCTGCACGGCGGGGACGTTGCACCCAAGGCGGAGGCTCTGCTGTATGCCGCGGATCGCGCCCATCACATCGCCACCGTGGTGCGGCCCGCCCTCGTACGTGGAACCGTCGTGATTGCGGATCGGTACCTTGACTCTTCGGTTGCATACCAGGGTGTGGCGCGCGATCTTGGGCTTGAAGAGGTTCGCCAGCTTAGCTTGTGGGCCACGGATGGGCTGATGCCGGATCGGACCATTTTGCTGGATGTTCCCGTTGAGGTGGGAAGTGCGCGTGTGGGAAAGAGCCAGGACCGGATTGAGGCCGCTGGACGCGAGTTCCACGAATCGGTGCGCCGCGAGTTTCGTCTGCTAGCCGAAAAGGAACCCGAGCGGTGGCGGATTGTGGATGCCACGCCGGACGTGGAGACGGTGGCGGCGAGTGTTCGCGCTGCCGTTCTGGATCTTTTTGATCGAGGGTAACTGTGAGCGTCTTTGATGAGTTGGCCGGTCAGGCCGCGGCTAGGGAGCAGTTAGAGCGCGCTGCCGCGGCGTCGCGATTGGACCGCGCTGATTCCTCCATGACGCAGGCGTGGCTGTTTACCGGGCCTCCCGGATCCGGTAGGTCGAACGCCGCCCGAGCGTTGGCCGCCTCGCTCGAATGTACGGGGCCGGTGCCTGGGTGCGGGGAATGCTCGGCGTGCCGCAACGTCATGGCCGGGAACCACCCGGACGTGGAGATTGTGGCAACTCACGGCGTCACCATCACCGTGGATCAGACGCGTTCTCTCGTAGGTGGCTCGTACATGGCCCCAGGCGTTGGGCGGTGGCGAGTAATCATCGTAGAGGACGCGGACCGCATGGCCGAGCGTACAACGAACGTGCTGCTCAAAGCGATCGAGGAACCCCCACCCACAACGATCTGGATTCTGTGCACGCCTTCGCCCGAGGATGTGATGCAAACGATCCGTTCGCGCTGCCGTGGCGTCAATCTGGTTGTTCCGGCCGCCGAAGATGTGGCGGATCTGCTAGTGCGGCGCGACGGCGTGGATCCCGCCGTGGCGATTGTTGCGGCGAGGGCCGCACAGTCGCATATCGGGCGTGCGCGGGCCCTGGCACTTGACCCTCAGGCTGGTGAGCAGAGGCAGGCTACCCTGCGCGCTGCCCTGTCCGTGCGTGGCGCCGCGGACGCTATCATTGGCGCGCAGCGGATCATGAACGTGGCCGTTGACGTTGCGGGGTCCAAGGCCGGTACCTCGAAGGATGAGGATATCGCGGAGCTGAAGCGGTCGCTTGGTATTGAGGATGGTGCGCGGGTACCGCCGGCGGTCCGCGCCCAGATTCGTGAAGTTGAGGAAGAGCACAAGCGCCGCGCCACCCGTGCGAAGAGGGATGAACTGGACCGCGCGATGGTGGATATTCTGTCCATATTTCGCGACGTCCTCACCGTTCAGTTGGGTGCCGATATTGCGCTTGTGAATGCAGATTTTTCACGGGGAATTGAGGCGCTCGCCGAGGCATCTACGCCTGAGCAATCTGTTGAGCGGATGGATGCGATCGCCCTTGCGCGCAAGCGGCTGGCCGGAAACGTTGATCCGCTTCTCGCGGTGGAAGCCATGATGATGGCCTTCCGCCCGCAGGCCTAGGGCTTCGCGAAGGCTTAAACTCTCGCCGTTCCCCCAAAACGCCCGCCGGGCCTTTTCTCCACAGGTTTGCGAACGAAGCGTGCGCGGGGTGGCGCGGACCTATACGGTGTAGGGGTGAAGCCACAGAAGAAACTCTTAGCCACGCTTTCAGCATCCGCACTCTTGCTTGGTGCATGCGCGCTCAATACCCCCGAACTTGGGGCTGTGACACCGGCACCTACCACGTCACCCACTGAGCCGGCGCCCACAAATGGTCCGGCGGGTGATGGTCCAGTAGCGATCGATGCGCAGATGCCTACCCCTCCCGCTGGTCTGGAGGAGTTCTACACTCAGGACGTTGACTGGCAGGATTGCGGTGGCTTCCAGTGTGCGGACGTTACTGTGCCGCTCAATTACGACGATCCTGACGGGGAGACCATCACTATTGCCATGCTCAAGCGCCCGGCAGATGGCGATGCGATCGGGAGCCTCTTCGTCAATCCCGGTGGCCCCGGTGGCTCAGGCAAGGATGTGGCCGAGAGTGCGGAGTACTACTTCGATGGGGACATTCGGGCCAGCTTTGACATCATCGGATTCGATCCTCGCGGGGTCGGGGATTCCTCCCCAATCGAGTGCGTGGATGACGAAACATTAGATCGCCTTCTCGATGTGTCGTACCCGGATACGGACAAGGGAACAAAGGAATACGAGAAGGATCTCAACACCATTGCCGATGGATGCGCGGAGAATTCTGGCGACCTTCTGGACTTTGTAGGCACTTACTCCGCGGCTCAGGACATTGACGTGATGCGTCAATTGGTGGGCGATCCCAAGCTGTACTACACCGGCTTCTCCTACGGGACCTTCCTTGGTGCAGAGTACGCTGAGCAGTTCCCAGATAACGTGGGCCGGCTCGTCCTTGATGGTGCTGTTGACAACACCATCGGCAGTGCTCGTATGGCCTACGATCAAACGCTCGCTTTCGAGAAGTCCTTTGAGCGCTATGTGGAGGACTGTCAAGCAAACACGTCCTCGTGCCCCTTCGAGGGAGACGTTGACGATGGGCTTGCCCAGATTCACGAGATCTTCGAGGACTCTTTGGAGAACCCGATCGAAACCAGTGATCCGGATAGGCCCCTCACGCAGGCGCAGCTGTTCGGAGGCATGATCCTGCCCATGTATGAGGATATGTTGTGGCCCCAGCTCACTCAGGCGTTCAACGAGGTAATCGAGGACGGCAACGGCGATACGTTCCAGATGTTCAATGACATGAGCAACGAGCGCAACGACGACGGCACGTTCGAAACCAACGGGACCGAAGCCAACTGGGCGATCAACTGCGCCGATTACGGTCCGGGCTCCTCCGATGAGGCCAAGGAACTCTCTGAGAAGCTCGAGGACGAGGCGCCGATCTTCGGAAGCTATATGACCGAGGGTGAGGATCTCTGCTCTGAGTGGGCTTACCAACCTGATGAAACGCCTGGGGCGCTAACTGCCTCCGGTTCGGATCCGATCGTTGTTGTGGGGACCGTCTACGATCCGGCGACTCCGTACCAGTGGGCCGAGGCGATGAACTCCTCGCTCGATAACTCGGTTCTGGTGACTTGGGAAGGCGATGGCCACACCGCATACTCCCGCGCCGATTCGTGTATTAACGATCCGCTGAACGCCTATCTTCTGCAGGGAACCGTCCCTGAGGATGGCCTCACATGTGAGAAGTAACCGCCAATTTGCAGCGCTCCATCCGCTTGGGTAGTATTGCGAGCGCTGCAAACGCGGTGCGCCACCTTAGCTCAGTCGGCAGAGCGATTCACTCGTAATGAATAGGTCGAGAGTTCGATTCTCTCAGGTGGCTCCGATCAGCCCCGGTTTCCAACGGAACCGGGGCTTTCGCTTTACCTGGAATAAACGGAGCGGGTGTCCAGTCGCCATCGGTATTTCGTGCGGGGAGTAGATCTGACACCTCAACACCTAATAGCTCAGCTGTGAGCATTAGGTCTTCCGCGGACCAATCAGCTAGTCCTCGGATACGACGTGAGACATTGGTTTTGGCTACACCCAGTATCGCTGCGAGTTCGTTTTTCTGAATCTTGGCGTCGAATAGGTACTGATTGACAGTGAGGCCAATGCACTCTGGTACCGAGTACTTGTGTTCAACCGTGATGCTCATAAGCCAATTGAACCACTAGTGACGAATATCGTCAATAGGAGCAACTGGCGTTCGAGATAGACAGATGCTAGCGTGAAGTCATGCGGGAACGAAAATCGTCACTAGAGACAAATATCATTACGGCTCGTCAAGCAGCTGATTGGACCGGTTTGGCATCCGACCGCACGTTTATTCGATGGGCCAAAGCAGGCAAAATCCCCGCGATTCACCTCCCAAATGGCCAGGTTAGGTTCCGCCGCGAGGACATTGAAGCACTCTTGGTACCGACGACGAAGTCGGCTGAAGAAGCTGTTTCTGAGGAGGATGCGGAGATCGCTTCTCAGGAAATGTCTGAGGAGTACGGGGAGCCGTTACCAGGACTCGAGGAGTTTGATCGATGAGCGTCGAGGAAGAATCACATTGGCCGCCGCCGGATCCGCCCACCGGATATGTGGATGAGTTTGCCCCATGGGATGGAGTCGGGCCTGATCCAGCGGGTGTGCTCGAACCGTTGCTGCCCAGAAGTTTGGATGTGAACCAATGAGTCAGAAGGCGATGTTCTCGAGTACTCGGCGGGGTGGGATTGCTGTACCGAATGCTGTGGTACATAACGAGGATTTGAGTTATGTGGCGATGGCGCTGCTGATCAAGTCGTTGGCGATGAAGCCGGACGCTCCAATGGGGTATCGGGCGTTGCAGGGCCGGGGGCTTGGCGAGTCGGCAACGCGCAAGGCATTACGTGAGTTGGAAGAGAAGGGTTTCCGTTTCCGTTTCAGGGTGCGCCACGAGGGTAAGTGGCGTGATTGGGTTGTCAGCTCCGATTCTCCGATTGCTCCAGAAGATGCCTATCAGGACGTTGTGGAGCGGATTGAGGATCGTGGTTTGGTTGGTGCAAAAATCGCGAGCTGTTCGTCTCATCCTGATTTCAAAACTCCAGCGCAAGAACCGCGCCAGAATGCGGAAAAAGACTTTGCCCGGAATTTCAGGCAAAGGGGTGGTGAGGACCTTTGCCTGAATATTCAGGCCGAGGTTTCCGAGGCACGGCAGACCACGGCGCAATCCCATAGGGATTCCAATACTTCTTCACTACGTTCAGAAGTATCAATAACCAACCAACCAGACGAGACTGCCGCGCCTGACGTTCCAGATCAGGGGTTGGTCGGGAATATAGCCCGCCCGTCACAAGAGGCGGCACCTTCGGTGCGCCGCTTGGACGAGGCCGAGCAGGGACTGGTGGACCGGATGGTCCCGACCCCGATGCGTCACGTGCTTGACGGGTCGAGTGCTCGACGGATTGCGACAGCTCTCCAACAGTGTGTGGCGGATGGCTGGAGTGAGCGCGAGGTCTATAACCGGCTGAACAATAATCCGTTGCCGGAGAAGTTTGCGGCGGGTTTGGTGATTCACCGGGTTGAAGCGATCCGGGATACGAACCCGCCGAAGAAGAAGCTTCCTGTCCCAGCTCCGAGTCCATCTCGTGGTGGCGATTCTCAACCGGGGCCGGGACAGGAAACCAGACTAAGAACCACACCGTCTCCTGAATTTTTCGAAGAGTTGCGACGCCAATATCCGTCGCTGAACCGCCATCCAAACGTGAGGAGCAGGCGATGACCAGGAACAAGTGGATCATGCTCACCGTAGGGCTTGCAGCTTTGGCGATTATCGTGGCTGCCTTCGTGGTAGTGCAGGTCAACCAAAACGCCTCCCAAGCGGCTCGTGAAGACTATGCGACAGCTTGGGAGAGCTACCAGAACACACAGACCGAGGTTGAATCAGAGGTCGCGATAGGGGAGGCAATGCTGCCGGATTGCCCGACTGACACGAAGAACCATCCGGTGTGTGACCGTCTGTCGGACGCGGTAGAGACCGCTGGCACTGTTCCCAGTGTTGACCGGTTAGACGTGTCGAAGGCTTCCACCGAGGAAATTGAGTCGGCAACCACTGAACTAACTGATGCCACGGTTCAAGGACAGGCGGCCTTGAGTGACGTTCAAGCTGAGAATGCGAACGCTTCCTCCGAGGTGGCGTTAGAGGGCACGAACTGGGTGAACTTCGAGTTGAAAGATCCGGTGAGGTGGGCACAACAAGATGTCGATGCCGCCGTCGAAGCCCTTGACGCCGTGTCGGCTGAGCTAGCCGATGGCGGGCTAGCCACATCGTTGGAACAGAAGGCCGAGGCTCTACAAAAACTGATTGATGAGATCAATGATCGTTGGGAGGACATCACGATCACCGAAGGGATCGACTATCAGACGGCTTTGTCTGGAATGCGTGAGGACATCAAAAACTCCATCGCCTCCCTTGAAGATGCTGCCGGGCTAAATGAGTCCGGGGATATTGATTTACACGACTGAATGAGGCCCTGCGACATAACCATTCGCATTTGAGCTACAGGAACCGGAAACGAGAGAAAGAAAATACTGATGAAAGCACGAAAGTTCGTCTCTGCCGGGACGATAACAGTGGCGCTGGCGTTTGCACCTGCGGGTGTGGCGCTTGCTGCTGAAGATTCACATGAGGGGGCTGAGGAGACCATCGCGGTCGAGTCCGAAGCCTCGGAAGTTGCGACACTGGATGAACAGGAGCCTCCGGTGCCAGACGAGGGGGATGAAAATGATCCCCCTACGCCTGATCCCGGTGGCGGCGAAGAGCCGCCACTACCGGACCCGGATCCTGATCCTGAGCCAGTTGATCCGGTTCCTGAACCTGATCCTGACCCGGAGATTCCGGATCCAGAACCGTCGCCTGATCCCGTGGAGCCAGTTGATCCTGAGCCGGACCCAACTCCAGAACCGACGCCGGTCACCCCTGACCCTACACCAGCAACACCGAGTCCCGTGACGCCATCAACATCGACGTCACTGACTCCTTCAACAAAGCCGGTGGCACCAGTGGCCACGGCAGATATTCCTCTGCCCACTGAACAACGGAATGAAAAGGTTCCAGCCACGGCCAGTGAGCGTGCGGCTGCCCAACAGGCCACCGCTACAACAGCGCAGTCTGAGACAGCACAAACAACGTCAGCTGAACTGCCGAATACGGGCGCATCAGTGGCCATATTGGGTGCGACAGCAGCCGGACTGGTCGGTGCGGGCGGACTCTTGGTCCGCCGTGGAAAGCACCACCGCATTAGTGAAGGAGCATAAACATGTTGGAGCAAGTCCTAGATCTCTTCCAGAAGTTTGTCGTCATCGGGGGTGCCCTTTGGCTCGCGTGGGGCGCCATCGTGGCAGGTATCGGTCTGAAAGACTCGAACGGCCCGGATATTAAGTCAGGTCTGTGGCAGGTTGTCGGCGGCGGCATGATCATCGCCGCTGGGGCCTTGTTTGGTGCGGTGGCGTTGTAGCCATGGCATTCGAGGTAAAGGTTTACCGCGAAGTCACGGCATATCAAGCGAAAGTCATGTTCGGGTTGTCATGGAGACAATTCGGGATCGCCGCGATCGGTATCCCCGTGGTGGGAGTGGTTTTCGCGGCATGTTACATGCTGGGCCAGGAGAACTTGGGCGTTGTCTTGACGTTCGTTCTCGCCATCCCATTTATCGCGGTCGGATGGGTGCGCCCTATGGGTGTGCCCTTCGAGCAATACGCGAGATATGCCGTGGAAGCGCGGAAAGGCCATAAGCGGTTCACTTTCTATCAGCGTGATCCGTTTGCTCAACGAAAGGAAGGGACACATGAAGCTCTTGCCCGCACGTCACGCAAAGCGCGACGACGCTACGGCGCCTTCGAAGCAACCAACTGAGCCGAAGATTAAGACATCAACCCAAGCACAGATCCACTATGAGGCATTAGCTGAATCGGGGCTGTGCTGGCTGGGTGGCAACCGGTACTCGGTGACTTTGAAGTTGTCTGATATTGACTACCAGTTGGCTCCCGCCTCTAGCCAAGAGGACATTATCGAGAAGTATGCACGCTTCTTGAATGGTCATCTGGCCGGTCAGCACGTCCAAATCACGCTACTGAACCGGGTGTTGGACAAGCGTCAGTTGATGCGCGATGTCCAGCTCGGCTATCGCGGAGATAAGTTTGACGCCACACGCGGAGAGTACAACGGACTGATTGCCCAGCGGCTCGAAACGGGGCGCAATAACACTCTGTCGGAGAAGTATGTAACGCTAGCGATTGAGGCGGAAACGGTTGAAGAAGCCAAGATCATGCTCTCGCGTATGGTCGCTGAGGATGCGTCAACATTGCGTGAGGTCGGGGGCTGTGTAGCCGAACAGATCGACGGTCAGGAAAGGGCCCGCTTGCTCCAGCACATGCTCCGCCCAGGAGTGGCCTCAGACTTCGAGTACAACGAACTCGTTGGCCAAGCAGCCACAACGAAAGACTTCGTTTCCCCATTTTCAATTGACGTGTCGAACCACGACCGGCTGACCTTATCCTCGGGGGAGGAACGGTTGTGGCAGACCTTGGTGCTGCGCAAGCTGCCGCCGTGGATGAATGATCGAGTCCTGAAAGAGCTGGCTGAGATCCCGTTCGATTTAACGGTCTCTCTCCACTTAGACCCGTTAGACCAGGCTGAGGGCCTCGGTCTGGTCAAGCGACAGATTGCCTCGATGGATATGCAACGCTCAACCGAGATGAAGAAGCTCGCAAAACAACAGTTGGGCGAGGATTTCCTTCCCCATGAGCTGCAAGCATCTCACGCTGAGGCCGCCGAGTTGCGGGATCAGTTAGAACAATCTAACGAGAAGCTTTTCAAGACGACGATTGTGGTGGGCGTGTCCGCCGCTGACGAAGCTGAGCTGGCTGAAGCGGTCAAGCGGGTCCGCCGCGTCTGTGGCAAGCATTCCTGCGTGCTGGAGAATCTGAAGTACATGCAGATCGACGGGCTGAACGCACTCTTGCCATTGGGTAGGAACGATTTGCCAATCTTCCGCACGTTAACAACCGCAGTTGCGGCCGTCATGATCCCGTTCACGACTCAAGAACTGCTCCAGCCGGGAGGATTGTTCTACGGTGTGAACGCACTATCGAAGAATCTCATCGTGGCTGACCGTACCCTCGGAATGAACTCGAACGCCTTCATTCTGGGCACGACAGGGTCAGGCAAGTCCCAGTCAGCTAAAGACCAGATCACCCAAACGGTGCTGCGCCAGGTCAATGATGAAGTCTTAGTTATTGACCCTGAGCGCGAATACGTCCCGTTAGCGGACGAGCTGGGCGCTGCCCGCGTGGTGATTTCTCCGGGATCGACCGATTGCCTGAACGCGCTAGCGCTCGATAAGGACGTGAAAACGTCCGATGGTGATCCGATCAGTGACAAATGCACCTATGTGTTGTCACTGTGTGAAGTGCTCCTGGGTGGGAGTGAAGGACTCTCCGCGTCGAAACGGTCAATCATTGACCGGGCCGCCCAGAAGATGTACCGCTCCTACTGGGCATCACAGACGGCTCTGCCGCCGACGCTGGCCACACTCTACGAAGTGCTTGCAGACGAGCCGGAAGATGAAGCCCATGAGGTCGCGACTGGTCTAGAGCTATATGCGCGCGGGTCTGCGGCAGGGTTTGCGCGGCAAACAAACGTGGATAACACGAATCGTGTCACGGTCTACGACATTGCCGATCTCGGCAGTGACTTGCAGACATTCGGCATGATGGTGATCCTCGAAGAGGTGTGGGCACGAATCGCACGGAATCGTGCCAGAGGAGTGCGCACCTGGCTCTACATTGACGAATTCCATCTGTTGTTTGCGAACGACTGGGCCGCAGAATACTGCCAAAGCATTTTCAAGCGGGTCAGGAAGTGGGGCGCATCAGCCACCGGCATCACACAGAACATTGAAGAGTTGCTTGCTAATGAACGGGCACGCCTCATGCTGTCGAACTCGGATGGACTGTTCTTGTTGAATCAGCAGTCTACAGATGCCGATGCTCTGACTGAGTTGTTGAAGCTGTCCGGCCAACAGCGCGGGTATTTCACAAACGTGAATCCCGGCTGTGGCCTCATGCGGATGGGGCGCGTGGTGATCCCGTTCGATAACACGATGGATCCTAACTCGCACATCTTCAAGGTGTTCTCCACCAAGTTTGAGACAGTGCCGGAGGTCAGCCATGCTTGATCCAGAGCTGACCGAAGAAAACCTGGAAGCGATCGCAGCAAACACGAACGTTCTGACGACGGACACACTCGAAGATCTCGCAGAGCATCGAGCTGCATGGCCAGAGCTGACCGCGTGGGCACACCAGTGCATCGCCAACGATGAGATCACCCCGCTGAGTGAGTTTGTGATGCCAGAAGAAGCTGAAGTGGCTCCTCTGCCCACCAGAAAACACCAGCTTCCAAAGTGGGCGTTCGCTGTGGCTGGTGCAGTAGCCCTCCTCGGGGCTGGCGGCGCATATGCCGCCAGCCAGCCCGAGCAGCCCGTCGCTGAGCCAGCAACGTCCAGTCAGGCCGTCTCAAGCCCCACGCCGGAGATTGTGGACGTGATGGATGGTTTGACAGCGGCTGGAGACGGGTTCACCTGCACTGCAACAGGTGACCAGATCAGGTGTTGGGGACAAAACAACCGGGGCCAGCTTGGTGCAGGCGCCGGAATGACAAGCCACGAGGAAATTATCAATATGGCGGGCGTGACCATGTTGAGCGCGGGCAAAGATTTTGCCTGCGCATCGGATGGTACCGGGGTCACCTGTTGGGGTGACAACCGGTGGAAACAGGCCGGAGACTCATCGAAAGAGTCCTTGCCTCCCACGGCCGTCCCTGCCCTGGAAGGCAAGAAGATTGATTCTTTGTCAGCGGGGGAGATCCATGCCTGCGCCACCACTGAGGGAACGGTGACCTGCTGGGGATCGGACTATTCCGGCCAGCTTGGAACCGGAAAGAAAGGTGCGGCGGCCTCCAGTCCCGTTGATGTTGCCCTGCCAGAAGATGCCAAGGCACTCACAGTGACATCCAGCCGGTTCGGTGCCTGCGTATCGACTGATCTCGAAACACTGCTGTGCTGGGGATCGAATGATGAGGGCAGGATCAGTGAGAACGACGCAACGATCCTGCCAGTGAGCGAGGTCGGTACCAATGAGTAACCGATTCCGCGATACAACCAAGGTGAACTACGTCAAGCCCCATAGTCGCGCTAAATCAGCGATGGGCGGCTCAGTGCGGGCCGTGAGAACGGCGGGTGAAACGGTCCAAGCGGACGAGACGCAAGCGCCAACTACATCGCTGATCCAAACCCGCAAAGCGACTGCCTGGACAGCCAAAACGGCCACAAAAGGTGCAACCGTGGCCACTCGCAAAGCGCGAAAACTAGGAAAGAAAGGGTATCGGTCCGCAACTCGAAGAACGGGAAAAACATCCCGGCCCGCTGGCGCTGCCGGGATTGCTGGCGGTGCCAGCACCGCCAGCAGAGCGGGCGAAGCTGGACAGCATGTCAAGAAAGTTGTCCGGCCGGTCGGCAAAGCCGCAACTGCCGGGGTAGCCGCTCAGGACGCTGTGGTGGGGGAGGTCGCTGGCGAGGGCGATCTCCAAGAAAAGGTCGGCGGTCTGGCACGCCTGACAGCCCAACAAACGGGAAAGACGACTGGGAAAGCCACGGTCAAAGTCGGGAAGAAAGCGGCCAAGCCAGTCGGTCGTGTGGCCGCGCAAGGTGCCCGCCGAGTTGGGCATGTCGCCGCTCGGGTTGCGACTCAAACCGTTGCCCGCGCCGTGGCCATGGTGACGGTCAAGCTGGGCACTGTGGGAACGGCGTTCGCTTTGCCGATCGTCGTCATCGCAGTCATCGTGTTGGCCATTTTGTCGTTCATTCCCTCGTGGATCACGAATTTCTTCCTAGATGAGGAGATTTCGCCTATTTCGTTCGCGATGGGAGATGACTATCCGTGGGCGGATAAGGTCCGTGATGGCTCCGGCAACGCGACCGATGTATTTAACACGCCGAACCCGGAGACGAACTATTACTACGGGAACTGCACCGACTTCGTGTATTGGCGCGTCAATCGGGATATGGGTGGTGGTCCAGGGAACTGGGTCTACAGCCATGATGACCTGACTCCCAATGGTGGCGATGGCCGCCTGTGGGGCAAGGAAGGCAAGCTCCCGGGTTGGGAGACCATTTCATCGCCAGATGATGCTCAACCGGGAGATATCATCTCGTTCGAGTCGGGAGTGTTCGGCCACAATCATCCAGCCGGTCATGTCGCTTACGTCGCCTCGGTGACAGATGGCGAGATTACGACCGAGAACTATGGGGCGGCCCAGTACTACGTCGAGAAGATACCGGAGCAGACGGCCAAAGACTACATGGCCAGCAACGATATCGTGATCAAACGCAATCCTGCCCTCCAGGACCGTGCTGATGCCATTCTGGCTGGTGAGGTCGATGATTCGGTTGCCCCGTCAGGGGATGCGAATCAAGCTGTCGCGGCCGCCAAAGGCATGCTCGGTTTACCGTATGGCCGAGGTCAGGGTAACGGGTCAGTGGATTGTTGTTGGCTGGTCTATAACGCCTACAAGAATGGCCGGGGAATCACTCTTCCGATGAGTTCTCCGGGTAATCCAGCTTCGATGGCAAAATGTGAATATGCCATGTATGAGGTGGGAATGTCGAGCGCGGGAACCTATGTTTCCGCGACGACGGACAATCTGAAGTCGGGAGATATTCTTTTCTTCCAATCGACCTCGGTCTCGGCGTTGTACGACAACATTACGCACGTGGGGATCTACGTGGGTAATGGTCAGATGATCGACTCCATCCCGGGAGGTGGGGTCGGGATTCGCCCGCTGTCCTTCTATCGCAATTCGGACATTATTCTTCCGCAAGCAGTGAGGTTGGCAGCCTGATGGGTGACATTATTATTTCGATGCTCGAAGCCATCTTTGGAGGTTCGTTTGCCTCTGGGGCGGATGGGCTGCGCAACTCTGTCGCCGAATACAACGCTGACGTGTTCACTTTCGCTAATACTGTCAATTCCACAGTGGTGAAGCCGGTTGCGGCCGTCATCGTGGCGATCATCTTGACACTAGAGCTAGCCAAGCTCTCCAGTCGTGTTGAGGGTGACCATCAACTGGGGGTCCAGATGGTGGCCTCGGTCTTGATTAAGGCGACATTGGTGGTTATTGCGATCCAGAATGCTGATCTGATTTTGCGGGCCATCAATGAGGTCGGCGAGAAACTCATCGGCGGAGTCGCGGATGTTGATGCCGATACTGGTTCAGGGGTCAGTGACGCGGTGAAATCTGCTGTCAATGATCTAGGTACGGTGGAACAAGCGGGCCTCTTGCTTGTTTTGTTCTTGCCTTGGCTACTCGGTATCGCGGCATCTATCGCGTTGAAGATCATTGTGTTCGTCAGGTTTGCCGAGGTGTATATCCTCTCAGCTGCGGTGACGCTACCGTTGTCCTTTCTGGGCCACACCGAGACTAAGGGCATCGCGATTGGCTATCTGAAGAGGTACGGAACGGTGATCTTGCAAGGATTCGTGATCTTCTTGATCATCGCAATCTACAACTTCTTCAACGTGGCCTCAGTGGATTTGTCTGGCGTGACGGGGGACAACATCATCCCGACGATCACAGGCAACATCGGACAGTTGCTCATCGCCCCACTGTTCTTCCTGTTCCTGCTGTTCAGTTCCTCGCGAATGGCGAAAGCACTGGTAGGTGAAGGGTAAAGTAATCCCCCTGAATGGCCTGTGAGGGCTGTTCAGGGGGATTACTCTGTCTGGGTTAGGCAGTAGCCTCACTAAGCTGGGCGGCGGCCTCTGAGAGGCGTGTTTCTGGCTCCCAGTGGATATCGGTTCCTTCTAAGAGAGCTGTCTCCAACGCGTCGGGATCGTAGATGTAGTTGCCGGACAGGTCGGGGGCTTTGAGCTTCTTGGAGTGGAAGGGGCGAACACCACGTAACACGTAGAGGGCCTCACTGCCGGGCAGGCTGGCGATCTCGTCGGGAGTCATCAAGTCACGTCCAAGGGTTCTGTTCTGTTTCGACATGGAGGCGTTACGGCCCTTGGATTCGCTGGTATCAAACGAAGTAATGGTCTGTTTACCCAGGAGTTTGGAGACATACTCGGTGGTGGACTTTTCTGAGCCGCCCAGGAATAGGAAACTGTCACAGTTGCCGACGATGGTCTCCCAGTCGTCTTTATAGAGGGCTTTGCCTTGGGCGAAGTTCTGCATAACGACGGAAACGGAGATCCCACGAGAGCGCATGACGGCGATTTTGCGCTCGAAGGAGGGCATTTTGCCGATGTTGGCGAACTCGTCCATGAAGCACTGGACCGGGATGTCTAGCTGGTGGGATTCGTTGTGGTCAGCGATGTAGATGTTGGTTTCAAAGAGCTGCTCGTAGAAGATTGCCACGATGAAGTTGAATGCGGCGTGGGTGTCAGGAATGACCAGGAACAAGGCGGTTTTCTCACTGCCGATGGTATCGAGAGCTACCGTATCTTCGGAAAGTAGGGTGCGCATTTGCGACATGTGCAAGGGCGCCATCCGCACGCCAAGGGAAATGATCACCGACTTCTTCGTTTCACCGGCACCTTGGGTGTAGGTGTTGTATTGGGCGGCCGCGAACCGCAGACCGTCGAGCGCGGACACGGCGGCCTGTCCCCAGCCTTCGGGTTCGGCATCGTGTTCAGCGATCAGCTCGTTCACGGATTCGAAAATCAAGTCAACCTCGGAGCGTTGCGACTCATCCTCCTCGCTGGCCTGCATCTTGCCGACAAGATCGACGACGTCGATCAAAGTACCGGACGGACCGCGCGTGAAGTACACGTAGGCGGTCAGCGCACCAAGGAGTGCCCTCTCGGCTTTCTCGAAAAAGTCCGCACTACCACCTTGCGGCTGGCGCCCGGAGGTGTTGGCCATGAAGTTCTGCACAAGGATCTGGACATCAACTTCGGCCTGATCCGGGTTGAAGTAATGGAGCGGGTTGAACCGGTCAGAACGGGCGAAGTCCACAACGTTGAGCGATTTGATCCGGTATCCCTGCTCAGTCAGGTAATCCCCGGTTTGGGAAAGCAGTTCTCCCTTCGGGTCAGTGACGGCAAAGCTCGTGTTGGCTTGAGTGAGGTTGGGAAGGACGAAGTAGCGGGATTTGCCCGACCCAGAGCCGCCGATGACCAGCGCGTTGAGATTGCGCTGGGTTTTACGCGAATCGAGGCTGAGAGCTTCCGTCTGGGTGAAAGTGAGCGTGTTGCGTGGATCTTTGTCCCGGAACGGTTTCATATCTTTGGTGGTGGCCCAGCGAGCTGACCCATGTTCTTCACCGGGCCGGGTGGGACGCTTTCCTAAGCTGTTGAAGGCCCAAATTAGCCCGATGAGCACCACGACGGCCAGACCGATCAAGAGATCGGTCTGATTGGTAGAGATATGAGTAGGGTTCTCGCTCAGGTCGAGCCAGAACCGGTCCAACATGCTGGAGAGATCATGGCCTGCGTCCATGTCCGTGCGCACTTGCCACGCGATCTTGTTTCCAGCCCAGAATCCGGCGCCTGCCAGCAGCCCGGTAAAGACGAGGCCGGCCTTTTGTCGCGTTGTTGTCATGATGTCCTCCGTGTCAGTCGTGCACTGATCAACTCGGTTAACCGAACGGTCAAATCGTGTCGATCCTGCGGCTTTCTGTTAGTCGTTTCCGGTTTAGTGTCCGTCTCTTGATCTTTTGGCTCGGATTGGTGGGTCACCTCGGTTAAGAGGTGGAGTTGGGCGTCGCCTGCGGCCACGAGAAGGCCCGGTTCGGCCAGGAGATGCACCGGGGCGTGTGGTAAACCCATGAGGTCAAAAAACCGCAGATTCCCCGCGGGCTCTAGTCGCGTAATCATCGCATCAGCAACCAATCGGGGAAATGGTTGATCGCGGTGTGGGTCAGGTCCACCCACACGGTTGTTTCCTCAAGCCCGTCTGTCTCAATGGTTTTCTCACGCAATTGCCCGAGAGCCAGAAGATGCTGGCCCCGTTTAATGTTGGAATCGGCGAGAAAGTCCGCGAGATCTCCCGTTGCTTTAACCGAGAGGAGGCCACCGGATTCCAGCGTTATCTCGGCCATGAACGCAGTGGGGGTGATCAGAGGGTCTGTCTCAAAGCGTCCTGCGAGTGCGATCGGAGTACTGCTCATCGGCTCTGACTCCGGGTCCGGCTCGGCTTCGGTGCGGCCGGTTTTGGCACGGAAGCCTTCTCGAAGGCTTTCGCTTTGATCGTGGTCATCACATCTGCCTGACTCTGCGGCTTTAAGGACTGCTTCTTATCCTGAGCGCCGATCGCGGCAAGAATGGTTGTTCCGTGAGGAGCGGCTACATGACTGGCTTCGTCGGCGCCAATCTTCTCGATCCTGCCGGTCTGGACACTGGGCGTCGCAACTTCTGGGGCTTCGGAACTTTTGACCGCAACGCGCCACTCGTTGCGGTGGGTCTGGACCCCGCCAGGAAGCGTTACCGGAACTGAACCAAGTTGTTCCAGTTCGATCCGATCACCAGGTGTGGCTCCGGCTTGTTCAATGGCCCGCTCCAGATCGACACCCCAGACAGTTTTTGTCTCACCGAGTGCATTTTCAGTGGTCACAAAATAGCTGGGACTGGCCCCTTCCTCATGCTCGTAAGGCGCCCGTCCGTGATCGACAAGTAGATCACCGGCAGGTAACTCTGGAGCTTCCTTCTGGTTGCGGTTGTCGGGGGTTGCTTGTTGTGTTTCATCTTCCGGCTTGATCTTGGCTTCAGCCTGGGTGAGGGCATGTCGAACAGTGTCCACGTCGGCGCCTTTGAAATGGACGTAGTACAGGGCGTCGGCGCCTTTCTCAACCGAGAAATCAACTCCCCGTCGTTTCAGGTCATGCTGAACCGACCTCAAAAGTTCGGTTGAGACCTGTTGGGCATGAAGGTCACCTCCGGCGCGGCGTTGCAGATTCTTGATCGTCATCTTGCCGTGCTCGCGCCTGCCTGCTGTCGTCGGGAGTTTCTTGAGACCGGCCGCGCTCAGACGCATGAGGAGCTTCAAGCCTGCGGCGGTGAGTCGGGCGACTTTCCCGGTGACCTCCATCCCTGCTTTGCTCGAGGACATGATGACCTGCTCGGTCAGTTGTTCTCCACCTGTAATACTCATCGTGTTCTCCTCTCGTGGAGTGTGCGTTCTTTGGTGATCTTGTTGTAGGCGGCTTGGAGGTTGCGGACGTGCCGGGCCTGCCGGGCCAATTCGTCTGATTTGCCCGGTCTGCCTGAATCGAGAGCTTGTTGATGGCCCACTTGAAGGCGCTGTAATTGCCCGGCCTCGTGATCGATCCGTGCCGCTAACGCGTCCACAAATGGTTGCTGGGCATCGGTATCCAAGGCGTGATAGTCGGCCATGAGATTGATGATGGTGCCTTCATCGCGCAGTGCCTCCACTTCCTTGTCGATGTGCTTGAAGTAGCGTTCCTGGGCGGCAGTTTTTCCGCGCCGCGTCGCATCGGTACGGACGGTCATGTCCCGCAAAACATCGGGGCGGGAATAGAACTGGTAAAGCTGTTGCGGCTCATACTGGCCAGCAAGGTTGCCTTTACCATCGAGCATCGTGACCGTCATGGTCTCTGGCAAAAAGACGCGCCACGTGGCGCCATGATCCGTGAGGTAATCACGTGGAATCGTGATCGTGTGGCCGCGTTTCCACGGAACCTTGACGCGTGCCCGCTCGGTATCGAGAAGTGACACGCCTTGCTTTTGGACGACGAGTTCTGTGACGGCTTGACGTCCGAGCCGGGCTTGCAGCGCCGCTTCGGTGAAGGAGGGGCCGAGGGTTTTCCCCCGGATGGACTTGCCCATGGTCTGGGGATTGAGGAACAGGACATTGTTTCCTTTCACGAAGGTGTCGATGCCCACGGCCTTGAGTGAGTCAGTCATGGCCTTCCACGAGAACGAGCCAGCTACCGCCTTGTCGATCTCGTTCATCAACATCTGCTTGGTTGAGCGACCGTCAGCCCCGGCATACAGCTCACCAAGAGACTGGCGCTTCCTTGACGGATTCTCAATGACGGATAGACCGTGCTTGCGGCACAGTTCGTCCGAGATTTCGCGGTACTCCCATACGCGACGTTTCTGGGATCGGTAACGTTTCCATGTGGTGCGATTGACGGAGGAAAAAATAATGTGGTTGTGGATGTGGTCGCGGTCCTCATGGGTGGCGATGACGTAGTCATATTCGCCTCCCGTGATGCGTTCAACGAACTCGACTCCGATGTCATGGGCAACAAACGGTTGAACTTCACCGGGTGCAAACGACTGGATAACGTGATAGGCCAGGACCTCACCTGGCCGACCATTATTGCGATGACTTTCAGCAGCATCAAGGTTGATCTGCATGTCCTCAGCAACGTTCTTGGGGTCCCACGGTGTGGCCGAGCAGTTCGTGGAAATCTGCATTCCGTTGCGGGTCTTGCCCCAATCGGAGATGTAGGCGATGGCTTTATTCAGGGTCTGTCGAATGACGTTGATCTTGATAATGGCCATCGTGGCTCCCAGAGTCGTCGCGAACGAGTTCCCGAACTTCTGTCAGAAGGCGGCGCACCGCCACCACCTGCTGATAGGTGGCCATGTGGTCAGTATTCGCCTGCTTGGCGATCTGATTCACGTTGTTCCCGATCCGGTCGATGCTGCTACGGAGGTCCGACATATTGGTTGTCGGCTCCATGATGGTGATCTGACCGTTGAGCAAAAGTTCGCGGGCGTAACGAGAAAAACTCGTCAGCCCGTATGCACGCATTCGGCGCGCGACCTGCTCCCACTCCACAGCGGAGAACCAGAGATGCTTCTGGATAGTCCGCTTCCTCCTCGCAGGTTTCCGTGTCTCCACGGGACCTCCTAAAGGGGTTTGGGTCCTCCCATACTACAGCAAACTGGTCACCCGGCGGCAGAGCCGGTGTGTACAAGTTTGCTACGCTTGCTCTCCTCCCCACCTATGGTGGTAAGCCCCCGGAAGAGGGGCGGAATTTGAAGATAATTGCGGCGCACTACCGGGCGCCCAACCAATAATTTGCCACACGCTCACGTGTGGCAAAAAACGGAGCCGTCAAGCGGCTCCGTGTGCGCAGAGCGCACGGCAGGGAGAACATAAGCGCGAACTTTCTGGAAAAAATACGGCGACTCTAACCACACAATCTATGAACAAAAAGGAATCAAAAGGATGTAGAATTCGGTACGAGAATCGTCACCATTTATTGGTGAAAGGCACTAAGTATGAGTGCAAAACGTAAGCAACGTATCTCTGACGTAGCACTTGCTGAGGAACGCGAAAGGCTTGAACTCAAGGCGCGAGGGCTGGATGAAATTGCCGGACTCTTGACGAAGGTCGATGCGGTGATAGACGAGATTTTGACAGCACGCGACCGGCTGGAAGCGGCTGGAATGTCACGTATGGAGATAGTTCGCAAACTCGACGCGGTCAACATTAACCGAAGGATTCTGCGGCTTAAACGAGAAGAGTGGGCCGCAGAAGTCGGTACCCAATCAGATAAGGAAGATTCCCTCAGTGAAGGAAAATACAATCAGGAACTATCTTCAGAAGAAGAACATGATGGCTTAGATAATGAGTCAGCATATGAATAAAAGTGTGGGGAATTTGCCGTTGGCAAATTCCCCACACTGATCTAAATACTCAAAGATTGTTGGTGAGTTGAGCGTCGTGGATCGTCACGCATGTTCAACTCTCGGTTGACCTGGCGCAGTTCACTTTTGAGCGAAGATAGTGCGTCTTTCTGTGGGAACGTTGAGTCGGGACGGAGCCGAATGGCGTCACGCTCTTCGACATTGTCGGCGCGTTTATCGTAGAGCTTCTGTGCCCGCACAGGAAGGCGATTCACAAGGTTTTCCAATTTACGAACTGTCCCAATATCGGCATGGGCCAGCTCATCAACTGAGAGAACAACAGTTTGATTCCACTCGGATCTATCCGTGCGTATATCCACGCGATACGCATAATCAACCATCTGTTTGGGAAGGAAAGCAACGGCATGTTTGTTGCCCTTGCGCCCCGGTAAGATCGCACAAGTCACCTCAACTCCGTTGATCCGGTAAGGCAGATCTAGGACGTGACCGTAGAACACTTGGGGCGCCGCCCAGCGCGGAATAGCATCAGGCTGATTCAGAGCTTTCGCTGCCGACTGGAGCATTTCAGCGGCGCCTTTGCGATCTTGTGCCGGTACCTGATTGATCGTGAAGGAGAAAGATTCGCCCCCGTCCCATGGCGCCATAACGCGGTTCACGACTTTTTCAAACTTGTCGGTTTCGCGCACTTGCTGGTCCAACTGGAGCTGGCGGCCCTCCAGATAACGTTCATTCGATAGGAAAGCTGCTTCCTGACGAGACATACGTCCAACCTGGTTGGTCAGCTCAACTTTGCGGAGCATGAGCGGGTCCCCGGTTGAGATTGCTTTGACCTCGGCATAGTCGAGTTCCTGATCAGAAATATCTTCTACCTCGCGGCCTTTGAGCTTGCCGCGCATCACTTGGTTAATGAAGCGGGATTTACGTTCAAGGGTCTGCCACATGTAAGCATCGAGGCTCTTTTCGGTCACGTATCTGAACATCGAGACCTCATGATTCTGGTTGCCTTGACGGATAATCCTTCCATCACGCTGGGTCACATCGGCTGGCCGCCACGGTGCATCGAGGTGATGCAAAGCTGTCGCGCGGGTCTGCATATTTGCCCCGGTCCCCATTTTCCCGGTCGATCCGACCAAGACGGCGATCGCGCCGGTGCGCGCCTTGACGAACATCTGAGTCTTTTCGACCGTGTTCTTAGCGTCATGGATGAACGCGATTTTCTCGGCCGGCACGCCCCGCTCCACGAGCTGGGCTTTCAGTTCGTCATAGACGTTCCAGTCTTTGTCTGTGCCTGGTGTGCCTTGATCACAGAACACAATTTGGAGAGAACCGGGCTGATCTTCGGTCTGCCCGTCCTCGTCAACATAGCGGTCATTCTTGGTTTCCCCATAAATCTGGGCGATCTTCCGGGCCGCTGCATCAACCTTGGTCTCGACAATATCTTCCACGTCCACGCCATCGAGGGCTGACTGGCGTTTCTCAGAGAACAATCTCGGGTCCATGGAGAACGTCTTAGAATCATTGGTCAGACTCAGCCAGTTATCCTCCCTCTGACTCACGGCCCGCAGGGTGATCAGATTGGCGCGATCATCCAGCCGGTCAAGAAACTGTTGCATAGGCGCCCCGTAGTCCACTTCGATCACATCGGAGCGACGTTCACCATCAGGACGTTGCCTAATCGTTGGAACCTGAAGGTCAAGGTCCTCAGCGAGCTTCACGTCCGCAAAGGTCTGCCACATCATTAGCAGCTCGGGAACGTTCTGGAACCGTGCGAAACGCTGTACCTCTGCGAGTTTGCCGGTGGGTTTGACCTCCACAGCGGAATCCTTGACCGCGAACTGGTGTGCCCACGCATCGAAAACATCCACGCCTGCATCTTCTAACAGGTCAGGGCGAAGATAGTGCGTCATCGTCCACATCTCACCCATCGAATTTGCGATAGGGGTAGCTGTGGCCAACGTTAAGCACCGTTCATTTTGTTCTCGAAGCCAGTCAATCTTCATATCCAGATCGGTGGCCCGTCCTGAACCCCGCGAGGTTAGATCGGCGGCCGTCGATGACCCGATCGCCAGATTCTTGAAATGATGAGCCTCATCAACGACCAGATAGTCCACGCCCAGTTGCTCAAACGTCAGTGCGTTCTCGTCCTGCCGCTCCCGGAGCTTGTCAAGCTTCTTATTTAGTGCCTCTTCGCGCTTACTACGCTTTCCTTCAAGCTGGCGGACGGACATAGAGTCCACAATCTCTTGGTCTTGCAGGAAATCTAAGGCTCGATCAAATTGTTCTAGCTCACGGTTCTGATAGGTCTCGGCGGTCTCAATCGAGACCGGTATCTTCTCGAACGCGGACTGCGAGGTAATGATGCAATCCCAGTCCGACGTGGTGGCCTGAGCGTAGAACTCGGCCCGTTTCTCTGCGGTCGTGATGTCGCTGGAGTCAATCGCCAAAATGTTGGCTGCCGGGTAGGCTTGCAGCCACTCATTCTCGAACTGGCCCACCAGATGATTCGGGACAACTGCCAGAGGCTTATTGACCAGTCCTAGCCGCTTTTGCTCCATCACACCGCACACCATTTCAAGGGTTTTCCCGGCGCCTACCTCGTGAAAGAGCCCGGTTGTTGGCTCGGCGATCATCCGAGCGATTGCCGCCCTCTGGTGGTCATACAGCTTGAAAGACGATGCAAGTCCTGGCAAGCGGAGCCGCTCGCCAGCGGCCACATAATCCCGGCCCACAAGGCCGTTAAAGCGCTCCTGGTACACCTTCGAGAGACGCGCGGCCCGGGAAGGGTCAGACCAGACCCACATCTGAAACTGGTTCTGAATCTCGGCTGCTTTTGCTTGGGCGGCCTCACTGGCTACCTTATCGACGACCTTGTTGCCATCAATATCCTCAATCCACACGAGCGGTGGCTGGCCTTTGAGCATTTTCCGGAAAATATCGCTGGCCCTCATCGACTCAGTTCCCCACGTCGATAACTGCCATGCTCCGAAACTCGGCGCACCGTTGAGCGTGACACTCCAATCGACCGGGCCAGACTGCTGAACCCGGATACGTGAGTCATGGAGCAGGTGATTAATGAAAGATTCGTAATCACTGGCAGGAATCCAGTTAGCGCCTACCTCAGCGGAAATATCGGCGATGGGAATATCGTCAGGGATAACGGTGCGCAACGCATCGGCACTGCCAGCCAATTCGGGGCGTTCATCCAGTACGGCTTCCACCCCTGCCAGCTTCTTGCGCACATTGCCGGAAAGGTATTCCTCGGCCGGTACCAGCGTTCCGTCAAGGTCGGTAAAGGCGAGCCGCTGGCTCATGAGCATCGCGGGAATATCATCATCGGTGCCCAGCAGATAGGCAATATATGCGTTATCAATTTGGCCGCGATGCTCCAAACAAATTGCTAAAGCGTCCTCCAGATTCTCCGCCCCGGCAGGCACATATTTAGCATAAATCTGGCGCGAGGTGAGAATATCAGCGGGCTTGGCCCGCCCGGTCTCATCGTCGTAGCGTTCAATTCCTGTCACGAACGCCGCCCGTGGATCCGATCGGAGAAGCTTGACCGCAGGTGGATATGTGACGCGGATCGTCTCAGTCTCGCTCACCTGGCCAGTCTCTTTATCCGTTGTTCGCGTCACCCGCGCGGTCTTCGTATTGCGGTTAATTGGTCCATAGGAATCCACGTAAGCCTGATACGCGTCACGGGTGGAGTCCCGTAGGGATTCCAGCCCTGGCGAATCCGTTTTCTCTGCGGACTCGGTAGCGATCAGAACCTTGGCTGAATCCATCAGCTCCAGCAGAGTGTGGACTTCCTGGACATGGGACTTCGCCACTTTCGCGCTCTCCCACGCCCCGGTTGCAGTCAGGCGCTCGGCTCCATCCTCGGTAGCTCGTAGCGAGCCGACTGGCTGTTCTAGATCAGCCAACTGAACCGGCTCTATTTCAGGAGTCTGTGGGGCATAGGGCAGATGGGTACTAGACCGTACGATGTTGCCAAGGGTGTCGTGCAGGCGGGTTGCAAGCTCCTGTCCTGCTGGCCCGGCTACCTGCAACGTGGTACTGCCATACATTCCGTGATCGACCGACATATCACCCAATACCCGTTTAGGGTAGGTCTGGAAAATAGTGTTAATCCGATGATCGATCTCGACGCCATCGCGATCCAGTAGTGGGGTTGGTGTGGAAAACTCCCAGTCAAAACGCTGCGGGTTTTCACCCTCAGCGCGTTTACGGAACACGAGCACATCGGTGACAACTTCGGTGCCTGCCGCCGCACGGTGGGCACTGGTTGGCAATCTCATTGCTGCCACCAGATCAGCCCGATCGTACATATCTCGCCGTGCGGCAGGATTTTGAGCATCCATGGTCCAAGACGACGTCACCAGAGCGACGTAGCCGCCCGGTTTAACGAGATCAAGAGACTTAATAATGAAATGGTTATGGAGCGAATGATTGCCGGGATTGTGCGCCGGATCGTACAGGCGAACATCATCAAAGGGCACATTGCCCACGGCCACATCGAACAAGGCAGGCAGTTGAGTCTTTTCAAAGCCCTCAACCCTGATCTCATCATCAGGATTAAGGTGCTGGGCGATCGCGCCGGTCGTGGGGTCTAACTCCACCCCGGTCATGGCCACACCGTCAGGGGCCTGTGAAATAAACGAGCCAGAACCACAGCCAGGCTCAAGCCCGGTTCCTGCCGTTACCCCAGCCTCTTTCAAAACACTCCAGATGGCCTCGGAATAAGCCGGGGCCGTGTAGTGAGCGTTCAGCACACTTCGCCGAGCGGCCGCGAACTCACTCTCAGTCATCAACTCCCGCAGGTCAGTGCGCATCTGGGCATAAGTAGCCTTACGCTCATCAAACACGTCGTCGAGACCGCCCCAGCCGGACCAGCCTGCCAGCACCTCGCGTTGAGCTGCCGTCGCTTGTCCACCGTTGATCTCCCGGAGCACCTGTAGCGCTGCCAGATTGCGATCTGCTCGCGACCGGACACCTGTCCTCTCTGGCAGGCGAGTTAGTGTGCGAGTCGGTACTCGCTGTTGAGAGTCTCGATCTCGTTGTTCAAACTGAACCGGTTCGTCTGTTCCTGATGCTCCTGGCACCACTGAATCATCCACTGCGGTGCTGGAAGTTCGCCCACCGGCCACTCCTGTGGCATCGCGTCGATCAGGTCCATCATCGTCTGATCCAGCCAATCGGGATCCTGTGTGGCTACCGTCCACGCCAGGTGCGCCAACGGCGCCTCGTGTGTGGTCGGCTCCACCGTCAACTCCTGAAGCGTCACGTCCGCTTTCGCGAGCTGATAATCCAGACGTCGCGGCCACAGATCGTCCGCCCCCGTGTGAAGCCGGGCCATCCGATTGAGGATTATTGTCGTTGCTGCCTCTTGTAGAAGCTCGGTGATCCTCAACGTCATGTGCCTCCCCTCCCACTGAAGGGCCGGAACCACCAGACTCGGATCGGCTTGCCACGCGTTCAGTGTTTCCTCGTCCACTGGAAGCTCGGGAAGCCACTCCTCCCACTCCAGCGGCAGACGCTCCCACTGCGGGCTGATCCCCCTGCCCCCGGGCAGATACCTGTCCATCGAGGCCGGGAACAGGTGCGTCCACTGCTGAAACACCGTCGTCAGGAGTGGGAATGCTTGCGGGTGAGCCGCTGTGAACGTCATCCAAAACTCGAAGGCGTTCTCCGCCGCGTCGTTCTGAATCATCTCGTTCAGATCGGCGAGCGCCGTTTCTCGAATCAACGTCTGCGCTTTCACGTCGTCCTGAACCTGATCGACCATCTGATTCGCTGGCGCTGCTGGCGAAGCTGGCGGTGCCAGCAACTCCGTCACGGCCCGCGTTGCCTCCGCGCGGTCCTGACCTTTCGCTGGGTCGATCCATGCGCTCGGATTCATTGCCGCTGCGGCTTTGCGGGCTAAATTCGACTCGGTCATTATCATCCTTCTTTCCTGCCATATCGGCAAACAAAGCATCGAAGTCAAAGGCTAATTGGCCTTGTGCCTGCTTGGCCCGATCCTTCTTATTGATAGCATACCCACGATCTGGCGATATATCCATATGGATACGTTCGTTATTTGCTGCGGTTTCCATTTTTGCGATTCTCGGACTTGCTTCTCGCGCCCGTTCAGTTTCGCGAGCTTGATCGTGGGCAACTCGGATTGGATTGACCCATGACGGATCCACATGTTCACGCGTGGCTTGGCTCAGCGCATCGAGGGAGGCTTCCTCAGACTCGTAGGCATGTTCGGCGCCAATTCGAGCAGCTTGTGCGAAATCAGCTTCCGTGGGTGGAAGTGCTGGGCTAGATTCCTGAGCCAGCGCCGCTGCGGCCTCTTTGATCTTGTCAGGCCGAAAACCAGACCACATATCCGAGTACAGTTCGCCGTCAATCTTGATAACTGGGGCTTGTTGGAAGCCCCAGTCTTTGACCTGTTGTAAGGCGTCAGGGTGGGATTCTAGGCTCACCTCAGTGTAGTCGGCATTCTGCTTTGCCAGGGCACGCTTCGTCGCCATGCATTGGGGGCACGCAGATTTGGTGTAGACGGTGATCATGGGCTGGTCCTTCCAGATTGAGAGCGGCAGGCACAACACTGTGTGCCTGCCGCCGTCAAGGACCTGCGTGCTTCACGGAACTGTCAGCACGCGAGGAACGAACTAGCGTCCATCGTCAGGGGAGTTTCTCGCCAAATACTCCGTCAGCGCACTCACCAACACGTTTGTGAACGTGACATCGGAACGAACCGAAAAGATGCGCGCCTCGCGATACAAATCGACTGGACAATTAAAGTGTACGTCCCGCGTAGGACTCTGACCATCATTCATACCACCATAATTCCAGACAAATGGAGAAATAACCATATGGAGGTCATTGCTAGTGGTGCTGGCCGTGCCGGGTGTGCCAGCGCTGCTGGCAACTCTCAAATGTGTCGGAGCCAACCTATAGCCTGAGAGCGAGAGGAGGAAAACCAAATGAAGAGCATCCTCTACGGCATCTGGATCGTGCTTTGGACACTCATCCAGATCATCGCCGTCATCATCTGGTGGGCACTGCGCGTCCTCTTCACCATCGTGATCGGCCTTCTACAGCTCACGCTCACAATTATGACGTTCGGAATGATCAACTGGGCAAGGAACGGGTGAAAGTGCAATGTCAAAGCTGGGCGGTGGCAATCTCTCTAGATGGTCAGTGATTTGTATCGTGAGGTGTGCGACCGTTCCGAGCTGTTTGGATCAACGATCTCCGGGTTATGGAGTTTACCAAGCAACCTTTTATTAGTGCTCCTTGCCAAAGCTATTTCAATACTCAATTTTGAAGAATCAGAGTTTCTGCGTGCTCCGCGGAACACAGCTGACAAGGTGTACGCGCCTGCCTGGTAGATCAGTCCATCTAACCCAAACACTATAATTGATCACCAAACAGCACCAAAAAACTTCTCCACAGGTGTGCTTAACGCCAGCAGGTTTCATAGCAAAGAGTCATAGTAAGTGACATGGAACTGCCTCATCCCCTGTTGAAGCCAGTCCCAGATCTCTGGAAAGCACCCATCGAGAGCTGGGAACTCCAGCTCCGCGCGTCCGGATACACCGCCCGGACTATTGAAACCCGATTGCGGCATATACGTCGAATCGCCCGCGGCCTCCGGGTCCCTGATCCGCGAGCAGTATCCTCAGACCAGCTCCTGACTTGGTGTGGGACACAGCAATGGATGGCAGAAACGCGGCATGCCCATTACACATCTCTACGTCTCTTCTTCAAACACCTGTATGGAGACGACGACAATCCAGCCAAAATACTCCCGACAGTTCGTCGAACTGGCGGTATACCTCACCCAACTCCAGAAGACGTTCTTATTCAAGCCCTCAACACCGCAGATGATCGAACTGAGCTCATTCTTCTCTTGGCGGGGCAGTGTGGTCTCCGGGCCTTCGAGATCGCAAAGGTCCATCGGAATGATCTCACCTACGACCTTCTCGGGATGTGCCTGACGGTAAGAGGCAAGGGCGGCAAAGAACGATCAATCCCAGTGGAAGATCTCTGGCTCGGCAACAGGATTCTTGCCGTTTCAAGCACGAATGGTGGATTCTTGTTTCCCGGCAGTATTGACGGTCATCTCTCGCCTCGATGGGTCTCTGTTGTCGCTTCACAAGTCCTCCCGTCACCATGGACCTTGCACACGCTCAGGCACAGGTTCGCGACACGTTCGTTCAGCAACGGCGGTAAGGACATCATCGCGGTCCAAGAAATGCTCGGCCACGCGAGCCTTGCAACGACTAGGAGGTACACAATGACCGACGACGAAGCCCACAGAACGGCGGTACGCGGTGCGCTCGTCCAAGTATAAGTGCTCATGTGTGCAATGTTAGGCGCCCTCAAATCCCCCGTTTCATCGCTTCGTCACCTAAATAGACTAGGAGAAAACAATGGTGTCTTTCGGAAACGCTTTCGGCCCAGACGAGAGTTATAGAACTTGTTCAGAATGCCAAGGTGATTGCCCTCCCGAGCCCCTTGAGGTTGACCACTACTTGTGCGTTATCTTCATTTGCCCGTTCCACGGCGCACAGACACTCGGCGATCCATTTTTCAGGTTTCGTTAAGGAGAAGTCGCTGCTCCCGCTCAAACGCCAGGTTGATTCTTAAACCGAGAATACTACAGTAGGTGTCGACGCTCGGCCATCACCACCACCCATCAATTCGTAACCACGGACCGCAACATATAATTAAGGGGCGGTGCCAGAACGAAATGGCGAAGAGCGACACTGTGCTGGTAAAGTTCTCAGGGGAGCTGTTTGTCTGACACTTTGTCAGTCGACGACTCCCTCTTTTACGCTTGAGGAGGAAGATGTCACGGTTGTCGGACCTACTCCGCGTTGTTGAAGAACTCGATCCTGAACTGCGTCACGATCTTGAAGAAGAGATTAAGCCTCTCCAACAACGGCTCCCATTTGGACTCAACTTTGAGAGGCACGCACCGGAAGCTGTCGAGCTCGCAGGCCATCCAATTCGGCGTGGCAGTAAGGTCCGGGTGTTACCTTCCCGCCGAACAAACCAGGAAAAGGATCAACGTGTTTGGCTTGTGAGAGACATCCATGATCAAACAGCCGACATCGCGATTCCGAACAGCGAACAGGATCACACGCTCCAAGTTGCTCTCAGCGACTTGGTTTTGGTTGCCGAGTTTCGTGACCGGATTTATCCGGGCCTCAGACCAGATGGTGTCATAGAAAATGGGGACAAAAAGCCGTTCCACACTGTGATTAACGGGGAGAATTTTCACGTCCTCGAACAGCTCACTTTCACGCATGAACATGCCGTAGATGTTATCTTCATTGATCCGCCATATAACTCGCGTGATCGCGACTGGAAATATAACAACGACTATGTTGATAGCGACGATCTTTACAGACACTCAAAATGGCTTGCGTTTATGGAGCGACGCTTAAAGCTTGCGCGCCGTCTACTCAAGACTGAAGACTCAGCGCTAATCGTGACTATAGACGAGAAAGAGCAGCTTCGGCTCGGATTGCTGCTTGAGCAGACATTCCCAGAAGCCAATATCCAGATGGTCACCACAATGACCAACAAAAAGGGCTCAACACGCAATGGAGCCTTTTGTCGGCGCGACGAGTATCTCTTTGTTCTCACTTTCGGTGACGCATGCGTGCGCGCGAGCGGTGACGATATGATCTCCCCGAATAATAGAGGTAAACCGAAGACGATCTGGAATAGCCTATTGAGGCGAGGCGCTGATGGATCAAGTCGGCAAGAGAGCCCTAACCTCTTCTTTCCCTTATGGATCGACCACGCAGCGGGCAAAGTAGTACAGATTGGAGATCCAATACCACTTGGCACTGATCGGAAGGCGGTTCCGCCTCCTGACCCAAGTTTAAGACCAGCATGGCCAATTCGGAGCAATGGCAGCGAAGGCCGATGGCAAGTTAGCGCAGTAAAACTGCGTGACATGCTAAACAACGGGACAGTGCGATTGGGGCGATTCAACTCGAAGACGTCTTCCTACGCTGTCAACTACCTGAAGCGGCAACAACTGGACGATCTTAGAGCTGGCGTCTTGGTTCGAACAGGTACCGACGAACAAGGTGCTGGCCAGTTCGAATACCCTCTCGGCGCGCAAGTGAGTTCCGAGCCAGGAACGATATGGGTAAGAGACTCGCACGATGCTTCAACGTATGGCACGAATCTCCTTTCAAAGTTTCTACCTCGGCGACGCTTTCCTTTCCCAAAGTCCTTATATGCAGTTGAAGATACTCTAAGGTTCTTCGTGAAGGACAAACCAAACGCACTAATACTTGACTTCTTCGCTGGTTCTGGCACCACTGCCCATGCGGTGATGCGATTGAACAAACAAGATGGCGGACGTCGGCAGTGTATCCTCGTCACCAATAATGAAGTTTCAGCAGCAGAGCAGACACAACTCCAGCAATCCGGTTTTCGTCCAGGTGACCGCGAGTGGGACCAATGGGGTATCTGCGACTACGTGACCAAGCCACGCATCCGAGCTGCTATCACGGGCCGCACACCTGAGGGCAGCAAGGTCGAAGGAAGTTACAAGTTTGTCGATGAGTTCCCCATGGAGGACGGCTTCGAAGAGAATGCCGCGTTCTTCACTCTCACATACGAATCACCATGGATGATAGGTAACGACAAGGCCTTCGCGTCAATCGCTCCGATGCTTTGGTTGCGTGCCGGAGCGATCGGCGAACGCATCGACTCACTAACTGAGGGCTTCGCTGTAACCGAGTCATATGGGGTTCTCCGAGATCTCGACATGAGCGCCGACTTTATTTCTAAGCTGCGCGAACAGGAGAACCTCCAAGTCGCGTTCATTGTTACCGATGACGAGGGCCGTTACCAGCAAGTCTCGGATGAAATCCCAGAGATAGAGACAGTTCGGTTATATGAGGAATATTTGCGCAATTGCGAGATTACGGGTGATTTCGAATGAGGTTCACTCTTAAGGATTATCAGGCAGATGCGGTGGGGGATATTCTTCGCGAGTTGACCTCCGCCCGCGATTTTTACAAAAGCGCCAGTGAACGTGTCTCCTCCGTAGCCCTTACGGCAACAACAGGTGCTGGGAAGACTGTTATGGCTGCCGCGGTAATAGAGTCTCTGTTCTGGGGTAGTGAGGATTTTGATACAGTTCCTGATCCAGGGGCAGTGGTACTTTGGTTCAGCGACGATCCAGCTCTAAATCAACAAACGCGACACCGACTTGACCAAGCATCAGACCGGCTGCGTAATCGGCTCGTAACAGTAGAACATCCCTTTCGCTACCGAAAACTACAGCCGGGCAAAGTATATTTCTTAAACACTTCGAAACTGTCAAAAAACAGTTTGCTAGTCCGAGGACACAGCAGCGAAGACACCCTGCCTGGCATCGATGCACACCCGGATACGACTCCGTTCACCTTCTGGGACACCCTCCGTAACACGATCGATGATAAGGCTCTCACTCTATATATGGTGCTTGATGAGGCTCACCGTGGCATGGGTAAGCGGCCTACTGATACGCCTACCATAGTTAGGCGCCTTATTAACGGACATCAGGGTGTTCCCCCTGTTCCAGTTGTCTGGGGAATCTCTGCGACAGTACAACGTTTTGAAGCCGCTATGAGCGAAGCAGACGTCCAATCAAATCGTGTACATCTTGCAACAGTGCAAGTCGATCCAGTTCGTATCCAAGAGTCAGGACTATTGAAGGACGACATCGTTCTCGATTTTCCCACCGAGACTGGTGATTTTAACACTGTACTGCTCCGTCGAGGTGTTCGTAAGGTAAAGGTTATGTCCGAAGCCTGGGAAGACTACGCGGAAGCACAGAATGATGAGCCAATCAGACCATTGATGGTTCTACAAGTGCCGAACAAGCCTTCGCCGACAGAGATCGCTTCGGCAATCGACGTAATTCGTGACGAATGGCCCGGACTTGATTCAAACGCGTTCGCGCACGTATTCGGCGACCACTCCCCACAGTCCTTCGGACCTTATAGAGTGCCATATATCTCCCCTGAGCGCGTTCAAGACGCCACATATATCCGCATCCTTCTCGCAAAGGATGCGATTAGCACCGGGTGGGATTGCCCCCGAGCCGAAGTTATGGTTTCCTTCCGCCCTGCTAAAGACGAAACGCACATCACCCAATTGCTCGGTCGTATGATTCGCAGTCCATTGGCGCGCCGTATCGAAGGCAATAGCTTACTCAATAGCGTCGAGTGCATCCTTCCGAAGTTCAGCAAAAATACGGCAAGTCTCGTACTCGAGAAGATTATGGGGAGTGATCAGCTCACAGTAGGTGCAACCGATCAACGCATATTGGTTGATCCCCAGCTCATGGTCACGAATCCAGCGGTCCCTCAAACAGTCTGGGACTTGTACCAATCTCTGCCATCCGAATCGTTGCCTAGAAAGCATGCTAATCCGATCAAGAGAACAACCTCGCTGGCTCATGCTCTTGCAGCAGACCGACTGCTACCCGACGCTGGGAAACTCGCACACGCAAAGCTTCATGGCGTGCTCAATGGCCTTTCTGCACAATATGCACGGGAAAGGGATACCGCTGAGCATGATGTCCTCACCGTTGCAGGCGGGACAGTTAGGGGCCACGCCCGTCACGGATTGCGCCAAGATGAATTTTGGAGTGAACAAGCTGATGACCGAGCTATTCAGGACGCTTACCGCAATGGTGCTCGGGTAATCACCCCTGATGTCGCTCGAACATACGTCGAGTACCTTGCGGCTGATGCCAACGACGAGCAGGCCTATCGCGACGCCCACATTCGGGTAGCTGCCCTAGCCCGACTACCTCAGACACGTCCTGCGCTCGATTTAGAGGCTGACCGTATTGCAGAGCAATGGTTAACAGAGTACCGCGTAGCAATTAAGGATCTTTCGGAGGCTCGACAGAGTCTGTATGCAGAGATCACCTCTATGAGTACCGAACCACAGCGAATTCCTCTAGCTCTTCCAAAAAACCGGCAGGAGGAGGTAACCCGCATGCTGGGTACATCTGAGGAAGCTCTTGAGCAGCGAATGATGCACTTGCTCGCTGATAAGCAAGGTCTGTTCCCGGTTGGAAAGCTCAACCCCGACGAACTCGAAGTTCTAGACACTGAAATGGCACGGGCTGAAGCACTCGCTTGGTACCGTAATCCGACTGCAGGCCGCGACTCACTCAGCATCGCCTTCCAAGACCGGCATGGAGATTGGCGAACGCTGAGGCCAGATTTTCTGTTCTTCAGTGGCACTCAGGCTGAGGCACGTGCGACTATCGTCGATCCGCACGGATATTGGCTACCCGACGCTTCATGGAAGCTACATGGCATGGCCCGCTTCGCAGAGGCCTATGGTGACAGTTTTCATCGAATCGAAGCTGTATCGCGAATTAATGGAACGCTTCGTGTTATCGATTTCAAGATACCTCACACCCGCGAAGGGATATTGAATGAATCTGACGCTGCGTATATGTACGACCGTTTCTCGACTACATACTGATTAAGTCGTATAGAACACGGCATTGGTAATCAAGACTTGGAATCCGTAAGGAGCCAGCGAGAGTATTTGCGCAAAGCTTCTAGCGAGCATTAAAGATAGCTCAAATCGATGCTAGCCTGACGTCAACGACTGTCCTATTGTCTGAACGGCGCTTGTTATGCTCGAATCAGGCAATACACAGGCGCAGGGCATACGGTAAACCGAATACCGAATGTTGAGCGCTCTTTCGGAAGGAGCTGGTGGTGCACGATGGCTAGTATTTCAACCTCAGAGCTCTCACGCGAACGAGCAGCACTCATCAGTCTTATTACCAGTGGGGATAAGCTACGCTGGGCCGAGTTCCGTGATCAGCTTAGTGGCGGAGAAACATTGCCCTCTGAGCTTTTAGAGAGCCAACGTAATTTCGACCCAACGATGTTTGAGCAAGGTTATGATCGAATCGAAGAGTGGCAGGCGCGTTCTAACGGTGCGTCCTTTTACTGTTACCTCGATGACGGATATCCAGATCAGCTCCGTACGGTCTGGGACTTCCCTCCTTTTGTCTTCATTAAAGGCGATGAAGATCCTTTGAAGTCAGGCAATGAGGATCTTGGGATATGCATCGTGGGGTCTAGACGGCCAAGCGCTGAGTCTGTTGCACTCACACGACAGATAACAAGTCAGTTGGTTTCGGAAGGAATTACTGCGATAGCTGGTCTTGCTGAGGGCATTGATCAAGAGGTTCACCGCACCGCGCTGAAACACGATGCACGAACAGTTGGGGTAATTGGGACGGGAATCGACCGTTACTATCCGGCCTCATCTCGTGGCATTCAAGAGCGAATGGAACAGGGCGACGGAATGGTATTGTCGCAGTTCGTCCCTGGCTCGCCACCAACGCGATACTCGTTTCCTATGCGAAACGCTACAATGTCAGCGTATGGGCAAGCTTCAATTATCGTCGAGGCGTCAGAGAAGTCTGGTACTCGGCACCAAGCTCGGCAGGCAGTGCGCCACGGCAGACCGCTTATTCTGCTCGAACAGGTTGCCAGAGGAACGACTTGGGGGCACGAGCTTACGGCGGAAGGAGCTTTAATCGATGCATATATCGCAAGAGACGCGGAAGAAGCGGTAGAGCTCGCATTTGGCGTATTTGATCGACGCACTGTTCCAGGAGTGATGGAGATCAAGAGGTGACGGCGATTAGCGCAGCGGATGTTCCGGCCTTAAAGTTGATTGCGCAGGTCTTCAACAACGCTTGCCGTGAACAAGGAATCACGTCCAACCAAAATAGCCTGTTCTCTGCAGAATATTCGTTGTGTGTCCTTTGTGGCGCGCCCACAGCTGGATACAAGTATTGCTTTAGCTGCAATAACTTTATGAGGGGCGACTACGGGACCCTCGGGCCTGACATTTGCGCACCACTGTTTTACGCAATTGAGGGCAGACAATCAGGTACAGATATATATACCTACAAGAAACCACTTGGAGGCGTGAATCGTGCACTTGAGCGAATGCAGGCTGTGACCTACTTATTCGTCAAGTACCATTTGAAGTGCCTATCGTCGGCGGTCAACTCCATGGTGACCCATGTAGTTGCAGTTCCATCTGGTAGGGGACGAGCCAACCATCCACTCAGCACTGAGCTGCTGCCGTACTTTGGAGAGAGTCTGATCCAGGTCGAAGCGCATCGGACGGTTCCGGCTCGGACTAAAGGTAGACAGTCTGTAATAGCGCCTAGCATCTTCGAGCTGCCCCAGTTCAGGAGCACTGATCATGTTGTGGTTCTTGAAGACACATGGGTTGCAGGTGCAAGTGCTTTATCACTAGCAGTTGCGGTCCGACAGCATGGCGCGGGAGTCGTTACTATTGTGCCTCTGGCTAGACTTCTCGAACCAAATTATGACCGCACCCGCTGGTGGCTGGAGCGTAACGATCCACTACCGCCCTACAATCCAGAATTTTGTCCAGTGACTCGGACATCAGAGTGTCCATAGGATAGCCGCACTTGAGTAGATCGTGTAAGTGGCGAGGATTTCACCCAGGTTGAGATCGAGAACCACATTGGGGCTCTCTCATGCTCTCTGATATGCGCACGCGCCCTCATACATGTCTGGGCTTTCAGTCTGTGGTGAAGGTTTTGGTCATGTCCTTGACAGTACCGTTTGAAACTGACCACCCTTGGTACTCATGACGAATAGTTGCAACTGGACTCATCATACAAACTGTTTCGGGACCTGACTAGCAGGTGGCCAGCCGGGAAGAATCCTCTACCTGAGCATTATGGATCGGTTTCGCCCACTCCTTCGCTCCCTAGTGGCACGCCGTGACACGCCGTGCCAAAACCCCTGCGCGAAAGTCGCAGTGCGACATAAGTCGACTGCTACGTTTAGCGCATGAACATCGGATACGCGCGGGTATCGACCAATGATCAAGACGAAACTGGGCAGATCGCAATGCTCAGGGCCGCTGGCTGTCAAAGAATCTATGTGGACCATGCGTCAGGCAAAGATCTAGTGCGCCCTGAGTGGGTGGCATGCAGGCAAAGCCTCCAGTCAGGAGACTGCCTCGTAGTGGTGCGGCTTGATCTGTGAATTTGTTCGCTACATGGCGTGGATTCTTGAACGCTGTGTGGCGTCTCGGAGTGCCTCCTCGTGAGACACGGCTCCGGTACGACGGTCAGCAGTCACGACGGAGCGTGCGTCGGGCAGGATCATGTGTTCGGTGTCGAGCTGCTCGTCCTCACGGGCAGAGCACGGCTGCGGCTACATAATCGCGGCGACTGCCAACACCACGGTGGCCAGCAGGGGGAGCGCCCCCTGCTTCAGGGCTGCGCCGCGTTTGTCTCGAGACGTCAGCCAGAGCACCGCGGCGGCGCCTGACATGCTCACGGTGCCGGCCAGGACCAGTGCCAGTCCGGCTCCGTCGGAGGCACCTGCCGTGAGAAGCACCACGCCGAAGATGACCTCGATGGCCAGGAACAAATTGTAGAAGCCCTGGTTGAATGCCATTTCTCTGGTGTTGTCAGCTTCCTTGGCTGTGAGGCCGAAGACGGCGCGGGTCCGTTCACTCGTCCAGGCCATGGATTCGAGGTAGAAGATGAGCACGTGAAGTAGAGCGGCTGTGATTGCCAGGATCGAACCTGTGATGAGCATTGCTGGTCGGCCTCTGTTTTCTTTGCCTGTGGTCTGGGTTTGGTGTCGACCGGTCAGAACCGGAGTAGGACCTTGCCGGTACGCCCGGAGGACTTGCTGGCGAGCATCGCTTCGCTGAAGTCGGAGACGTCGAAGACGCGGGCGACCGGAAGGGTGACACTACCGTCCGAGATCCGTGAGATCAGTTCGGCGAAGAGTCCGGACTTCTTCTCGGGCTCCATCTCCTGGCTGATCTTGCTGCCCCAGAATCCCCGGACGGTGATGTCTTTGAAGATCACCGGGCCGGAGGGGACCGTCATCGTCGGGCCACCCATCGCGCCGAAGCACACTAGGGTGGCGCCTTTGCCGAGCACCGAGACGAGATCTGCGGTCGACGTGCCGCCGACCGAGTCCAGACCTGTCGAGATGGGTGCGCCACCAGTGAGGTCGAGGAGCGTGTCACGCCAGGTCGGGTCCTCGGTCGACAGGACATCGGTGATGCCCTCTGACGCCAGTTGGGCGATAGCCTCGTCGCGTCGGACCAGGCCGATGACGTGGATGCCACGTGCCTTGGCGAGCTGGGCAAGGATTCTGCCGACGGCGCCGTTGGCGGAGTTCTGGATCAGCCAGTCACCCTCGTTCAGGTCTAGGAAGTCCAGCAGGCTGATGGCGCTGAAGGGCATCGATACCAGCTGTGATGCACTGTCGTCGGTCAACTGGTCGGGAACCGGGATCGCCCCTGCGGCATCGATCAGCGCGTATTCTGACCAGGTTCCGAAGGAGGTTCCGCTGACCACCCGCTGCCCGGCGACGAGGCCGGAGATGCCGGGGCCGAGAGCATCAACGGTGCCTAGGACTTCCGTGCCGGCGTGTGCGGGGAGATCGGGCACGAAGCCGTAGGTTCCCCGGATCGTCCAGATATCGTGGTTGTGGATGGGTGACAGGGTCACCCGGATCCTGACTTGCCCCTCCGAGGGCTCGGGTATGTTTTCCTCGGTGAGGTGTAGGACATCCTCGGGTTCTCCGAAGCTGTCGTGAATGAGGCTGCGCATTGGTGTCTCTTCGTGTGTGGTTGGGGGATACTGGTCCGGTTGGTGGCCGCGGGAGTGGTCAGTCGTCGACGACGGAGACCGTCGCCTGAATGTTCCCGCGGGTGGCGTTGGAGTAGGGGCAGACCTGGTGGGCGGCATCGGCGAGGGCCTGAGCCTCCTCGGTCGGCATGTCGGGAATCATGACTTCGAGGTGCACGCTGAGCTCGAATCCGCCGTTGCCGTTGGAACCGATGCCGACCCGGGCGCCCACCGTGCTGTCGGCCACGGAGACCTTCTTTGTTCGGGCGACCGTCTGGAGAGCGGAATGGAAACAGGCCGCGTAACCGGCAGCGAAGAGGAGCTCGGGGTTGGCGCCGTCGCCGCTGCCTCCCATTTCGGTGGGGATGGCGAGATCCAGGTCCAGGCGTCCGTCGGATGTTGCGACGTGTCCGTTGCGGCCGGCGCCTGTGGCTAGTGCCTCTGCGGTGTAGAGCGGGGGCATGTCAGTCCTTTCGGGTGGGGGTGTGTGATGTGGAGGCGGGGCCTTGATGGCCGATTTGCCGCAGGCTCCGGATGAGCCCGCTGGCGGTGGCGTCATCGGTGACTCCCATCGCGGCTGCGACGTCCCGGGGGATCCGGGACAGTGGTTCCCGCAGCTGCTCACCGGCTTCTGTGAGCCTGATGTTGACCACCCGCTCGTCTTCCGGGGTGCGATGCCGGCTGATGTAGCCGGCCTGCTCCAGTCGCTTCACCAGCGGGGAGAGGGTGCCAGAGTCAAGCTCCATCTCCTCACCGAGTTTGCGGACGGTCTGCGGCCCCTGGTTCCAGAGGACGTAGAGCACCAGGTACTGGGGGTACGTCAGGTTCCAGGGGTCGAGAAACTCCCGGTAGGTGCGTATGGTCTTGCGGCTTGCGGAATAGAGGGCGAAGCACAGCATGCGGTCGGTGGCTCCCATGTCGACAACTATTGCACACATTTCAATTGTGCACAATCGTTATTGTGGCAGCAGGGCCCTCGCAGTGCCATCCCCAACTTTGCAACAGCACCACGGCGTGGATTCTTGGCCGCTGCGCGCCATCATCGCCAACCGGTTGGTGGCGTCAGGGCTTTGAGCTCTTCAGTTTCCGCAGCCATTCCTGTAGGAGGTGTGTCTCGGTAGGGCCCAGGACCGCCGGATTGGAAGCGGCGAGCTCGGGGACCGCCGAGATCGTGCCGGAGCCGGCAACGCCGTCCGGCCCGCCGGTCTGGTCATAGAAGCACTCGACGAACTCTAAGGTAGCCGCTTTGAAACTGCCGCTCCGCGGTGTGCTCATCGTCCATCGCGTTGCAGGGAATGCCGTTGGTCATCAATCAAGCCCCGGGCATGTCATCATGAGGCCATGAACAGCGCGCATATGCTTCTGATCGGAGGGAGCTCCGGTGTAGGAAAATCTACCGTCGCCTTCGCCCTCCATGCCCTACTGTCAGCACACGGCGTCCATCACGCCGTCATCGAGGGCGATGTGCTCGATCTCGCGTACCCGGTACCGTGGGAGCAGTAGATGGCAGAGCGAAACCTCAGGGCCATGTGGAACAACTACGCCGCCGACGGGTATCGCCGACTGATCTACACCAACACAGTCAGTGTTCTGGAAGTAGACAAGCTAGCTCGGGCACTGGGGGAAGATGCCGAAGTAACCATCCGTGTTGCTGCAAGCATCAGACAAGACAACGGAAGAGAGGCTAGGGCGCCGCGAGCAAGGCGACAGCCTGAGCGAACATGTCGACAGGAGCGCCCGGGCGGCCCGTTTCCTCGACGCCCGATCTCCAATTGCCGTTCACCGGATCACCACCGACACCCTAGAGCCCGACGACATTGCCGAGGAGATCATCAAGATCCTTGGATGGCGACCCCTATACATCTTCCTTCATGGGATAAATATATAAACGGTGTATGTTCCTGACTCGAAGTGAAGTCGCCTCGTAAAACTAAAGGTTTACAAGACACGCACAACGAGCATCTCAAAATCCGCGGCTCCTGCGGAAACCAACACGAAAAATGTCTTACCAACCTGTCTCACCGAAAAGTGTCCCGCCTTCTTCCATGCTGGGATTTAGTGAGGCATGATGGTGGGTATGAGACTGTTGGGCTACACCCGGGTATCCACCGTCGGTCAGGATCCGACACTTCAACACGACGCCTTGGTCACCGCCGGGGTCCAGAACCGTGATGTCTTCAGCGATGTCACCTCCGGGGCGAAGAATGCGATCGAGCGTCCCGGAATGAAGAAACTTCTCGCCTATGCCCAACCCGGTGACACGGTGGTGGTGTGGCGCATCGACCGGCTGGGCCGATCCCTGCTCGACGTACTCAACACGGTGAACCTGCTGCGCGAACGAGAGGTGAAGATTAAGTCGGTCTCTGACGGCATCGACCCGGAGACGTCCTCGGGTCGGCTGATGCTCGGGATGCTGGGGACTCTGGCTGAGTACGAACGAGAACTGATCACCGAACGCGTCAACGCCGGCATCGCCGCAGCGAAAGCCCAGGGCACCCGCTTCGGCCGACCACCTGTGGATCCAGAGGTGGTCGACCGCAAGCTCGCTATCGTCGCCGAGGAGAGAGCCAAAGGCCGTAGTGCCGAAGACGCCGCGAGCATGGTCGGCTGGTCGAGGGCAACACTGTACCGGCATCTGCAGGGTGCTAAACGACGACAGTCAGCACTGCCCGCCTGATGCGGGCACAATGACCAGGTCGTGAGGTGATGGTGATGGACGAGATGCAGCGCTGGGAGATCCTTCGCCTGCACATCGAAGACGGCATCACCCTGACCGACCTGGCACGGTCCACCGGCATCAGCACCCGCACTCTATCCCGGTGGGCTGCCCGCTACCGGGCCGACGGAATCCACGGTCTGCGCACCACCACACGATCCGATGCCGGGGCACATCGCATATCCGCGGAACTGGTCGCCTACATAGAACACCTCGGGCTCACCAGGCCACGGCCATCGATGGCCGCCCTGCACCGCCTGGTGAACTCCCGAGCACAGCAACTATCGGTGAAACCACCCAGCTACGCCACGGTGCGTGGCATCATCCAAGCGCTTGACCCGGCGAGGGTGACCATCGCCGGGTCCGGCAGGCTTTCACCGGGACCTGTGGGGAAAAGTCGTCTATCGCCACATATTTAGCGACCGTGTCACGAGAAACACCGAGCCGGCGAGCGATCTCGCGTCCACTAGTTCCATCACGGTCTAACGACCTGATATCTTCAATAAGAGGCATGGGTACCGTCATAACTTTCCGTTCCTTTCAGGGCATCGACTACGAAACGACAAGCCCGAAAGAAACATATAACAAGGGAGCAAAACGACGGGCCCATGCCTCCCACACACGAAGAACACACAAGCCAGCCACCCACCACAACAAGTGGCAGGATTTCTAACTGCAACACGGCCTAAAACCAGCCAGCAACACGGCCTAAAAACCCCCTCACAACGGCCTGCCCCAACACTGCCAGATACACTCCAGCGGGGCGAATGATGTTCCAGATCGTTGGAGCCTTTGGAGAGTATGAGCGCTCTTTGATCCGTGACCGCACCCGAGAAGGGCTCGTCGCTGCTCAGTCACGTGGCGCGCGCATAGGAAGGCCGCCTGCCCTTAGCCAGGAGCAGGCGGCCACCGTGAGGCAATTGAGGAATGAGGGCCGGACAATTGCTTCTATTGCCCGTGTTTTCGGGGTTTCCCGGCGGACAATTCAGCGCGAGTTATCGTCGTATTAGTTGTTACTTCTCGGGCACCGGCTGGACGCTAGCGGTTTGGGTCCCGTTGTTATCGGAGAGGATTTGAACTACTCGGGCTTGGGTCGTATCACCACTTTTTTTGCTGATCGTGACTGTCTTTCCTTCCTCGAGGTTGGAGCCTTTGATTCCCCACGTGCCGTCGTCGAGCCTGCGGAAGCTGATAGTGCCATCATCCCCGAATTCAGTGCCGTCGTGGACGTAGGTGGCTGTGGCGAGATTCTCGTCTAGGTCAGTGATGTCGTCCACGACAACCTCCCGCGTTGAACCGTCCTTCTTTGTAACGGTGACGGATTCGCCGGGTGTGAGGTCTAGTCCTTGGATTCCGAAGGTGCCGTCATCAAGTTTCTTGAAGATAGCGAGACCAGGAACGAAATCAACATCTGGCGCCCACTCGTAGAGTGCGGTCTGGATGCCGTGTGAGTCGTCCACTATGTCTTTGACAATGACTTCTCGGTCAGCTCCACTCTTTGTGGAGACCGTGACCACTTCACCTTCGGTGAGGCCGACGCCTTGGATTCCGAAGGTGCCGTCGTCGATCTTCTTAAAGACGATGAGTCCCTCGTCCATATTGGCTGGTTGTTCCTTGTTCATCGTGCGATTCCTTTCTTGTGGGCCGTGTTCTGGATTGGGAGGTACTGACTATCAAGGGTCTGTGTATGGAGTTTCTGGAGGTTCAGATGGGCATTGTCGAGGGCTTTGATTTCCTCCCGAATCTCTGTCTTTTCACCTGGTGTAAAGGGACTGTCCTCGGCTTCAAGTTCATGAGTAAGAGTGGCTTTCTTCATTTCCACAGCGTCTGAGATAAGCCAAAGATCAGAGGAATTCAGTGGCTCAAATGTCATGACGTGTGCAAGCGTTTCTGTTGCTTCCTCAGCATCTTGCGCTCGCTCAGTTGCTTCATCACCTGTCGAAAGGCGCGCAAAATCTCGTTGTTCTTCGACAAACTCAGTCAGGGGGTTCGCGATAGGGTTATAGATCTTTGGCCTGCGAGAGGAGACCCGTTCCGGCTCCTTCTCGCGCAGTGCCGTGACAAGTTGGGTTTCTGCTTCTGCCAGTGCGTCGTTCATTTGGATCAGGGCTTTGCCCACTTTTAGATCCTTCGAATCATAGGCGTCCTGATAGAGGTGCTCACCCTTGGATTGGACTGCGACCGCGATAACGGAGACCATGTCCTCTGTGAGTGGTTCACCATTTCGAATGAGGCCGACAGCGGCATTTGCTGCCTGTATGGCCTGGTCTGCGGTGGCTACGATATCAAGGGCGTAAGGTCTGGCGGCCTTCCCCTCTTCGCGTGCCCGTTGAATCTCGCGGTACGAGTCAGATGCGTTGATTCTGCGGAGTTCGCTGTAGTCGGTGAGCGCCTCACAGACGAGACGCTCACCGTTTGCGCTGAGTCCAGGAACGCCGGACTCTTGGTTGTCCTGAATCCTGTCAACGCGATGGTCAGGATGTTTATAGAGATAGGTGAGGCTGAATTCAGAGCCTGCACTGCGGACAGCTTCGAGATCGCGCAGTGCCGCATCGAAGGTGGCTGATGTGGGGCTGAAATCATTCGGTGCCCTCCATCGCGTCGCTCGTTGAAGTTCTTCACTCCAAGCTTCGAGACTAAAACCGATCTCACGGACTTGTTCAGGGGATAGCTGGGACTGCTGATTCACCGAGTCAGTCAAGTCATTTTTTAGCTTGGCAATTTCGGGAACCCGTTCTGGCTCATTGATTGCGATTGCCACTGTCTGGGTCCGCTCGAGTGCCCGCTGGATAGTCTGATGTTGTTCTTCAGTTAAAGCCATAATCTTCTTCGCTCGTTTCAGCTAGCCCAAGGGCCCTGTTGGGATGATTCCGGGGTCTAGTGGTGGTCTCGGCTGGCCGTCGTTGGTTCGTTGTTCGCTTTCTTCCACGGCTTTCTCAAGTTGGTGGGCTGCCCACTTTGACAATGTGTTTAGGCCGCTTCCATTGGCGGCATCTGCGAGATAGGCGGCGCGGATGCGCCCGAGAAGTTCCTGGTCGAGCCGGATAGTGAATTTCTTCTGGTTGCCAGCGTTGCTGGCCGGGCGTGCGGTGCTGGCGCTGCCAGCAACTATGGGATCGTTGACGTCTGCCTTTTTGAGTGCAGGTGTGCTCATGGTGCCAACGTCAAGATTTGATGGCCTTTTTGGCTTTGGTTGTGATTTCACTAGTTCTTTCCTTCGAGGACGCGTGCAACGGACGTAAGGGCCTGATAGAGGTCACTTGTGGCACTACTCGCTGGGATAGGTGCATGGTTCGTTCGTGCGACGGAGACAATTTCTCGGTCTGGAATCGCATGGTCGAGAACGAAGGAACCGTAGATTTCGTGGAGCGCATCGACCCACGCTTTGCGGTCGGTACGGTCAGGGCGGTGGGCATTGATTGCAATCCCTGCAACCACAAGAGTTGGGTTGTAAGCATCCCGCACGGCACTGATGGTGTCCCAAATACCTGCAACGCCATCGGCGGCCTCAGAGCGCGGCGCGGTGACAATGAGGGCTTGGTCGGCCGCGACGAGAGCGTTTGTTGTGAGCATACCCAGTGAGGGTGGGCAGTCGATGAGAATGTGGTCGTAGGATTTTCTGACTGGAGCTAGGGAGCGGCGGAGGCGTGCTTCCCGGCCTATTGTGATGTCGGTTTCCCGGCTGGCGAGGGCCCGCTCGGCGGGCAAGATGTCGAGAGTGTTGTTGCCTCGCCACTCTTGGGTGGCGGGAACGATCGCTTCCTGGGCGGCGCCGGTTCCGCCGTTCGCGACGTCTGCCAGGACGTCGTTGAGGGTGAAGCTGGTTGGGGAGAGTTCTAGGCCGAAGATGCTTGTTGCATTGGCCTGTGGATCCGCATCGACGACGAGGACAGATGAGTTCTCTACTGTGGCGAGGACATGAGCGAGGTTGGTGGTTAGCGCGGTCTTGCCGACGCCACCTTTCTGATTCACGATTGCTGAAATCACTGGTGTACCTTTCGGTTAGTGGCCTGCGTGCTGGGTAAGGATCTGTTCGAGTTCACCGGAGATCATGATCTGATCGTTTATCCCGATGGGTGGGGCGAGCACGTCGCGTCCATCGACGTATTCCCTCGTCAGGGACGTGGTGACTTGCTGAAGAGTGACCGCTACCAGGGACGTTTCATATGTCCGCGTGGGATCCTTTTCGAGGTGGCGCAAGACTATTGCTAGAGCCTGGACTAGTTCGAATTCGTCTGTGAATGTGATCATCATTCAGTCCTCTCGTTGTGGTATGTCAGTAGTTCAAGAGCATCGGACTGCTGTGGCTCCGAAACTTGTGTGTAAATTGCAGTACTTTGGATAGATTCATGACGCATGAGGGTTTGAACAACACGGATGTCTGCGCCGTTGCCGAGTAGTTGAGTCCCGAAGGAATGTCGAAGCTGGTGAGCTTGAATCGTCACTCCTGCGCGGCTGAATGCTTCCCTGATATTCTGGCTAACTGACTTACCGCTGATATGCCCGCCCTTCGGTGAAGGGAACCAATAACCTCGACTAGGCAAATGCATCTCGTTAATGGCATCGCGTAGTTCGGAGTGGAGCGGGATGGCTTTGAGTTGTCCACCCTTGCTCTCGACAGTGAGTACTCCTGCCGCCGGATCGTAGTTGCTTCCGGTGATACTGGCGATTTCGGACACTCGGAGCCCTGCAACAACTGCAAGTTGAATCTGTAATCGGGTGGAAGGCCTGAGTTTCTGGGCTAGTGTGTTTTTGATGTGGATCTCGGCGATTGGCCGCGGATTATATTTAGGCCGTTTTGGGGGAATTAGCTCGAGCAAGGGATTCTCTACGCGTTGCTTTGTGACTTCGAGCCAGCGGAAGAAGGCACGCAGATGAGTGAAATAGGTCCATCGGGTGCCTGCCGTAGGTTTTGATGCTAGCCACTGTTCGATCTGGCGCGGACCAAGTAAATCCGCGTCTACATCGGAGTAAGAACTCACGGAAACAACGGCACGAATCCGTTCCTCGATTGTTCGGGCGCTAAGGGATTGACTGCGCATGGTCAACTCCCAGTCCGCGAGAAGAACAGTCAGACGGTGAGATACTGAAGGTTTTTCTGTAAACATGTATCAACTGTGATCCAACTCCCATTTTAGGTCCGAATAATCTCGCTTATTAAGACATTCCTTGCTGGGTATGAGGGTTGTAGCTGCGGGCGTTGACGTAGTTGCTGGCAAGGCTTGCGGCCAGATTTGGATGGCGCTATAGATGAGCCTCGATATAAGCCAGATGAACTCGTAATGAATAGGTCGAGAGTTCGATTCTCTCAGGTGGCTCAGAAAAGGGCTCCCTACCAACAAAAAGGTGGGGAGCCCTTGATTTTTGCAGGTGCTCCGGAATCAACGCTGTTGCGGCTCCGGTAAGTTCTCCGAAAACTGTTATGGAGCCGGGCGCCGCAGGGCAGTTCGTCTCCGATTAGCCAGCAGGAACCGGTTGCACTGCCACCAGGGAAGTAGTTCCACAAGCAACACTATGTGCGTTGCAGCACAGATTCTACTGGAGTAGAGTTTGTGGGAACGAGAGATTGGCAAGGCGGTCCAAGCCGTCGTTCCGAGCGAACATAGCTCGTATGCCGTACCTAGAGGATCTGGACAGAGCGCACAACAACGGCGAGTGGGTGCTGCCAGAGAAGGGGAGTGAGTGGCATTAGTTTTGCGCGCTACGTGTGGCAGCGGGGCCCAGCGCACCAGCTGAATATCGATACGTGGGAGTTCGCATTCTCGCCTAAGGATGATACGTCGGAGGACGGCTCGCCCTCACTAGAAGCTACCCGCCAGGTACGGTGGCACACGGTTCGGGACTTCCCGGATATGGTCCAGTGGGAATGTTATCTGGCCGGGGTTGGCGCTCCCGGACAGCCTGTTCCGGGGCATCCCTATGTGGGAACCAACTCCAAAGGCTATCGCTGGACGGCTGACGTGACCTGGTGGATGCGCACATTCATTCCAGCCGATGTACTTCATCAAACAGCTAGGTTCGCACAGCTCGTGTTTGACGGTGTTGATCACGACGTGTGGGTATGGATTGACGGACAGTTGGTGCAGGACCATCACGGCATGTTCGGCGGCCCTGTCGTGGACTGCACGGAGTGGTTGTCCAACGAACCTCCGCCGGAATCTCATCAGGGCAGCCACGAGGTTCTTCTGGCTCTAAATCCTGTTGGCTCCGGGCAAGGTAAGGAGATTCGTCCGGGAACAAAAGGGCGCTTGATCAAACCGGAAACTTTCTGCCGCTGGATCAACAACCCTGATCTTATGACGGCCGGGATTTGGCAGCCCGTTCGTCTGGTCCAGACCGGTCATCATCGCCTGGAACGTCCTCGCGTTGTTACGAGGCTGCTAGATGACGGCTCAGCGTTGGTGGAAGTGGAGGTTGAGGTTCTTCGCGCCTCAGTTCAGCCTGACCTCAATTGGGTCCAGCGGCACGGCGGGATTCCACCAAATTGGGACAACCGGTTTTTTGAGCCGCAGACTCCGCGGCTGGCGGAGGGTATCCCGGATCCAGCTGCGCCCGCGAGCCATGGACCGCTCAACGTGTTCGTTACCATTACTGGCCCAGCCGGAGAGCAGGTTGCGACGGTAACTACGGCCGTTGATCCAACACCGGGACGTGTGTGGGCAAGGGTTTCTCTTGTGATCCCTGAGCCAGAGCTGTGGTGGCCAAATGGAATGGGGCCGGACGGCTCTAACCCCGCTTTATACACGGTTTCGATTGACCTTGAGGCGATCGACCACCTAGAGGTTCGAACAGGTCTGCGTCAGATTGAATGGGAGCAGACCTCGGGCCCGCGAACAGCGGATCACTGGTTCAATTGGAAGCTACGTGTCAACGGGAGGAGCGCGGCTGGCCCTGTTCGCGGTATGAACTGGATGCCCTCAGATCTCCTGCGTCAGGACCGAACGCGTACCCGCCACTTCCTCACGCTCATGCGTGATGCTGGGGTTCAGCTGGTACGAGTGTGGGGTGGTGGGCTGCTGGAGACTGAGGATTTCTACGACGCCTGCGATGAGCTGGGCCTTCTGGTATGGCAGGATTTCCCGATTAACACCATGTATGACTGTTCGGGGATTCCGCTGGACGTCTGGGAGCAGCAGGTGACGTGGACCGCCGAGCGGCTGCGCAACCGAGCAAGCTTAGCAATATGGTGTGGTGGCAACGAGTTCGATCCCTACGCCCCGGAAAATGCCGCGGCTATCGGAATCTTGGAGCGGACGCTGCACGATCTCGATGGAACTCGCCCCTTCGTGCGATCTTGTAGCGATCCGGGGGACGTCCATCCCTATCTCGAATGTGATACGACTTGGTATCTCCCTATGTATCGCGAGGCTCCGGCGCTCTCGGAGTGGGGCGGCCACACACTGCCCACCGCCGCATCCTGTGCGGAGATCCTTCCCAAAGAAGAACGCGAGCGCCCCTTGACCTCCCTCCTCAGTCAAGAACCGGACGCCTTTGCTCACACCCATCCAGTGCTGCGTCATCACTGGTCAGAGTTTAAGCCTGATCGGATTCCCCGAATGCTCGGACGTGCGCGTATCTATGACGATCTGAGTTCACCGTTGACCTCGTTTGAGCAGGGGATCGAGGCCAACGGGCTCGGCGCCGCTGAGCTCTACCAGACAGTCATCAGTGATTTCTCCGCGGGCGACACATTCTGCCAACTTCTCATGCCGTGGGTATACAACCGCCCTTGGCCCAGCGTGGGCATGCAGGTTGTTGATCACTCAGGCCGCCCAACGCTCGGCTACTTCGCGATCCGCCGTGCGTATTGTAGCGATGCAATCGTGTTGCGTCCTGAAACTGAGGCTCTAGCCCCGGGAGAACCATTGAGGTTCAGCGTAGGTCTCGCCGCGCAGAGCACGCAACGCACTCTCGAGGTCCTCGTTTATAACGACCGGCTGAGAGAAGTGGAGCGACTCCGGCTCGATATAGCTCCTGGCCCTAAAGGCTTCGAAAGCGTGGTGACGGAGTTGCCGAGCGGTGCGGCGGATTCCGCGATCATCGTTGCAACCGATGTAGCGGACCCCGCCGTGCAGCATGTGCGAATCATCCGAGTTGCACGCACTTTGGCGGATTCCGCCGTGCTAACCGAATATAGGGCAAAGCCTCGCCCTACGAGCCATTTCATGGAAGGTTCCTTGCGCCGAGCCATAGAGGATCATTGTGCTCGGGTGGTATGGATAGCAGAGAGCGATGGGGTCAGCGAGCCACTCGGGAGACGAGTCACGCTCACTTGTGAGAACACGAGCGATGTTCCAGCTGTGTTCGTGCAGATCGAGAGCCGTGACTCAAGATGGATGGTGCTTCCGTCCGATAGCGGTTTCTGGATCCCGCCTCACCGAAAGAGGACGCTCAAGGTTCATGTGAGGCCAACCGCCGAGGTATCAACTATCGCGACAGATCGCCCAAACCCAGGCGCTGGCCCTACCGCAGCGATAACAGTGAGCGGATGGAACGCGTGAAAACCGCGCTGGTAACTGGAGGCGGAAGCGGTATCGGTTTGGCGACCACTGAGGCCCTCGAGCACGCCGGATATCGGGTACTCACTGTTGCCAGGCGCCCGGCCGCACGTGGTCAGGACCATTTTCGGGCGGATCTGGGGGAACCTGAAGCTGTCTGCGCGATCGGGGCGTGGGCGACAGAGCGGCTTGGAGAAGGGCACGAAACCACCGGGCAGCCACCAGAGCTTGATCTCTTGGTCAATAATGCTGCAAGTTCGCACAAATGCGAACTTGCTGACGTGACCCTCGATATGTTCGATCGCCTCACCGCCGTCAATATGCGTGCACCGCTATTCCTCATCCAACAGTTCTCCCCGTTGCTAGCGGGGAGCGGATCCGTTGTCACTGTCTCTTCGATTCGAGGTCAGCGCGGGTTTGCTGGCGATGTTGTGTATCAGATGGCTAAGGGAGCCCTAGAGGCCATGACCCGCGCACTCGCCGTCGAACTGGCGGATCAGGGAATTCGAGTGAATGCTGTGGCACCCGGTGCCACAGCAACTCCGATGAATCGAGAGGTTCAACGGGAACACCTCCTCGTCGGCACACATTTGGTCCGTGATAATTGTGTGTAAGAGCTTTCACATGTTCTGGCTTTGTGAGTGTAGCGGCGAAGCTTCTCGCGCTGCTTCAAGGTTCTAAAAGCTCTCAATCGGGAAACTATTTTCTGGTACTTATCCGCACGATGCCGTGTTAATGCCTCTATACTGATGCAGAAATATAACAATTTGGTAACAGTTGGATTAGGTCAATAGTCCTGTGAGTCACTATCCGATATGTTCACAGTGTCAGTGTTTATCTTGATGTCGAGATAATGCCAACCACCTGCGGCTAACCCGATTCAAGATATCTCAACCGGTCTCTGATCAATCGTCAGCAAAGGAAACCGAATGAGTACCCCAACCATCCATCCAAGTAGTTCAAAAGCAGAGGGCGAATCGGCACAGCCGGTTCCGAAGAATCGCCTTCACAAGAGAGTGTTCGGCATCATTATCGGAATAGTGCTGGCCGTAGCCGTATATTTCCTTATGCCAAATGAGCTCCCCGATTCGCTCGCGTCAATGACAGGTGACGACGGTGAGCCGATGTTCACCGCCAACGGCCTCAAAATAACCGCGGCAACCGCGATCCTCATGGGAGCTTGGTGGATCACCGAAGCAATTCCCTTGGCGGCAACGGCGCTCGTTCCGCTTGTGGTTTTCCCGCTGTCGCAAACCCAAGAATTCTCTGATACTGCCTCGCCATACGCCTCCGGAACCATCTTCCTCTTCATGGGAGGCTTCTTCTTGGCGCTTGCCATCCAGCGATGGAACCTTCATCGGCGGATCGCCCTAGTCACGGTCAAACTTGTTGGAACGCAACCCAAGCGAATCGTCCTCGGCTTTATGATTGCCACGGGATTCCTGACGATGTGGGTGTCCAACACTGCAACGGCCGTGATGATGCTTCCGATTGGCCTCTCCGTTCTCAAGCTGGTCAGTGATCAGAACGAGGGTATGAACCTGCTCAAGTCCAATTTTGGCAAATCGTTGATGCTCGGTATCGCATACTCGTCCTCGATGGCGTCAGTCTCCACGCTGATCGGTACCCCGCCAAACACGCTGCTGCGAGCCTATCTCGCGGATAACCACGACATCATCTTGGGCTTTGGCCAGTGGATGCTGTTTGCGGCACCAATGGCGTGGATATTCCTCTTCATTGGTTGGTGGCTTCTGGTCAACGTTATTTTCAAGCCCGAGATTGATGAGATCCCGGGTGGTAAGGAGCTAATCAATAACGAGCTAGACGAGATGGGTCCGATGTCTCGCGGTGAGAAGATGGTGGGTATCGTCTTCATCCTCGCCGCACTTTCGTGGGTGTTCTTACCAACTATCTTCCCCGATTCCGGGATCTCGGACGAGCTTATCGCCATGTGCATCGGCCTCGTCCTGTTCCTTCTCCCGGTTCATCCGACGAAGGGTGTCGCCCTACTCGATTGGAAGACAGCCAAAGATATCCCGTGGGACGTCCTCCTTCTGTTCGGAGGTGGCCTCTCGCTCTCGGCGGCGTTCACAAACAATGGTCTTAGCCAGTGGATTGGTGAGCTTTCCTCCGGGATCGGTGGCTTGCCAGTAGTGCTTATTGTTCTCGTTGTGGCCGCCATTATCCTCGGCCTGACGGAGATGACCTCGAACACGGCAACCGCTGCGGCCTTCCTACCCATCATGGGCGGCGTGGCCGGCGGAATCGGCGTGGACGTTACGCTACTCGTAATCCCCGTGGCGCTCGTGGCAACATTCGCCTTCATGTTGCCGGTGGCAACGCCTCCAAACGCCATCGCGTTCGGCTCGGGCTACCTAAAGATTGGCGATATGGTCAAGGCTGGCATAGTCCTCAATATCATTGGGCTGGTACTTATCACGATCAACGTGATGGTCATGGGCCCACTGGTCTTGGGCATAGCAATATAAGCCGTAAACAACAAGAAGCAGGTGCCCGCGCTAGAAATGGCGCGGGCACCTCTCTGTGGAAGTCGTGAGAGCATGGTAAGACTGCCCGAACCCTGTTCGCACGATTGCTGGTGAGTAGTAGCCTGTGATCGTGAATACCACATACGCAGTTTCGATGGGTAATTGTGGACAGCTCGTAGTTCCACAGGATCTACGGCTCAGTCAAGATTGGAAGCAGGGAGCCAACCTCCTCTTGGTTGAGATGGAGAACGAGGTGATTCTTGTGAGTCAGGAACAGGCACTCAGAGTATTGAGGGACCAACTCAAGGGGAGCAGCCTCGCTGAAGAGCTGGCAAGTGATCATCGTGCCGATGCCGAGAGGGAAGCACGTTCCTGACGGAACAAGAACCTTTAGCGGTATTAGTATTTCTGTGGACCGGGCGTGGAGACAATCGGAGCGCATCTAGGGGCTGCAGTCGCATAGGCGCCACCTATTCCGCGGCACGCAGGACGGCCAGCGTGGCGGACGTTGGTGCTAGCGCCCGGGAGGCCGCCACCGCCACGCACGTGGTGATCAAAGTGGCTAACGCAATAACTCCCACTTCAATCCATGGCCCTTCGCTCAATACCTGAGAGTTATCCACTTGGAAAATGTGCGCCCCTGCCAACAGGGAGCCAAACGTGATGGCCAAACCGGCAACCACGGCAGTCAGTGCGTGAACAACGCCCTCGCATATGTCTATGCCCGTGAGTTGGCGTTCCTGAGCGCCGGCCGCAACTAGCAGGACGCCGTCGCGCCGCCGCTGCCCGGCGCTCATTGCGATCACCGCAACGCCACCAACCCACGCGACGATCAGGGCGGGCCCGAAGAGTGCGAACATTCCCGCCGGTGTAACCCCCGAAGCTCCGAGCGCCTTCCACCCAAAGAACAAACCGGTGAGCCCGATGGCTATCGTGAAGGGAAGGACGGTCGCGCTGGAACGGCCCGATTCCGCGGCGCAAGTACGGGTGGCCACGTACCAGCTAACGGACTTGGAGCCGAGTACACCCAGCGCACGCTCGACTAAGGGAGAGACCCATGGCGTCAGCAAAATAACTAGAGCCAGCACGGCGAATCCAGATCCGGTCACAATGCTGAAGATGTCCTCCACCTCCTGAGGATTAACAACCAGCGTGGCGATGAGTCCGGCCGCTGCGCCACTGGCAAGGGCCGCACGTACGAGCCCACCTGCAATACGCCGCACCACGGAAACACTGTTATTACCCCGCATGAGCCTTGCCTCAGGTGTCCGCATAGCTCCACGAACCGCGAACCAGCCGCTCACCGCACAGGTCCCAGCAACGATGACTGCACACCATACCGCGCTCGATCCCGCCAAGGTGGGACGTGCAGTGGGAAGCATGACCTGCTCGGACTTCAGCAAGGGAAGGAGAGCTTTCGCGCACGGCACGGCAAGTACGCTTCCCACAATTCCTGCCAGCGTCCCGATCACGCACAGTTCACCCACGATAATGCCGCCGGCCGTCCGCGGCTTCATGCCGAGTGCACGCCATAGCCCGATGTCGGGGCGCCTGCCTTCGATCGCCAACCGTGTGGTGGAGCTGAGTACTGCCAGCGCGCTCAGCGCCACGAACACAATGACAGTCACAGAAACGCTCATGGCTGCATCAGCCATGTCCTGATCGTCCAAAGCTAGCGCGGCGTGCCTCCCTCCCTCAAGCAAGGCAAACTGTGAGGAAACGGCGGCGCCACACACAGTGGCCACAACAAAGGTCCATGTCCAGATCCGGGCGTTTTGTCGCAGATCGGCAAAGAGTAGACGAATCATCGGAGTGCTCCTTCACAAGATTTATCTGATGCCGCCAGTGCATCGTGGCCAGTCCGCTCGTCCAACACCGCCCGTGACACGGCTTCCGAATCTCCGCCAGCCAGTTCGCTCGCAATCCGTCCGGAATCCATCACGAGCACCCGATCGGCCCGCGCTGCTGCTTGCGCATCATGCGTGACCATCAAGACGGCGCTTCCGGAGTCGGCAGCCTCGCGCAGCCACCCGAGCACTTTGTGCCCCGAAGCAAGATCAAGAGCCGCCGTGGGCTCATCCGCAAAGATTACAGCCGGTTGCGACGCCAGCACGCGAGCCACGGCAACCCGTTGGCGTTCGCCGCCGGATAGTGCTGAGGGCCGCCGCCGAGCCTGACCCGTCAGCCCAACTCGCTCCAGTGCCTCGTCCACCGCTTCCCGTTTCAACGCCCTGTGGCGCAGCTTCCCTGGTAGCGCGACGTTCTCCCGCGCGGTCAGCGAACTGACTAAGTTGCCATCCTGGAAGATGAATCCCACGTTTGCGGCGCGGAATGTGGCGCGCTGAGACCGCCCCATAGCGCTCGTCTCCTTCCCGAGTATCTGGACGGTCCCGGAGGTTGGCTGATCCAGCCCCGCTACGCACAGCATCAGCGTGGACTTACCGGAGCCAGATGCACCCACGATCGCGGTGAATGATCCACGCGCCAAAGAGAGGCTTGCCTCGTCCACCGCCCGCACCCGTTCACGTCTGCCGGGGATCTTGAATTCTCTGGCGAGTTGCTCAACATGTACCGCTAGTTTTTCCGTCATGTCACTATTGCAGCCCCTGCGCCGTCGCGAGACACTGGCGGCCGGTACCGGCCGGCGGTGGACTTTACTCCACACTTTCCGGGTACTCGGCTACCTTGGGTTCGTTGGGGCGGGCCCGTATTGTCGGATTTGTGAAGAACGACGACGGAAACCGCGCACCACATCCGGCTGCCATTATCCTGAGTGAGCTGGCTCATGCAGTCTTTTGGCTATTCGAGCTGATCGGGATCGTGATTCTGGTTCTCATCGCACACCTGACGGTGCCGCTGTTGGCGGAAGCCGAACGGTGGGGAGTGCGGATGGTGGGTGGCCGCGCCCCAAGCGGACGAGTTGATCAACGCTTGGGTAAGTGGCTATACAGCAGGGTGACTGCTGCGGAGTTTTGGCGCAAAGATCTTCCTCTGGTCCTTTCCACTCTCCTGCTCTCAACCGTTACGTTTGCGGTAGCATTCTTTGGACTAATTGTCGGCGTCACTCTTATCGTTTCGCCGTTCATATCCCCGCCAACCGAACCTGTTCTCCTCATTGGAGAATGGGAGGTTGCGGGTACGTTCAAGGACCTGTGGTGGCTGATGCTCCTAGGCCTGACGATGCTGATTCTTGTCTTATGGATCATGTGGCTCCTTGGCAAGATCCGCCTGCGGATTGTTGGCTCCCTCAGCAGAACACTGGAAGATGAACGCGCTGCGGAGCTGGAGGGGCAGGTCAGCGGGCTGCGGCGCGGTCGGGTTACACTCGTGGATGCTTTCGAGGCGGAGCGCTCGCGGATTGAGCGGGATCTGCACGATGGGACCCAACAGGAGCTTGTGGCGCTCACCCTCAAACTTGCGCAAGCGCGCATGGTGGCCAGAGACCCAGAGGCGCGTGATCGGGTGCTCACGCTGATTGACGATGCCCAAGCCCAGGCCGAATCCTCGCTGAGCCACCTGCGCGAGGTGGTTCACGGTATTCACCCGGCGGTGCTCACGGACCTAGGGCTGCGGGCCGCCCTAGAAGATCTCTGTTCACGATCGGGCCTAGACGTTGCCATCAAAGTGCGAGGCGATCAGGAGCCCTCGCTACCCGTTGCCACCGCCGTGTATTTCGCGGTGTCCGAGGCGTTGACGAACGTGGCTAAGCACTCGGGTACGGACTCGGCCACCCTTGAAATGGAGCTGGGGGCTACGGGAGTTTTCGTCGTCGTCCAAGATCAGGGAACCGGTGGGGCAACACTGGAAGGTCAGGGACTCGCCGGAATTGTGGAGCGGCTGGCCGTCGTGGGAGGAACGGTTCGGATCGAATCTCCGGAAAGTGGCGGGACCGCGGTGCGCATATGTGCGCCGGCCGAGCCGGAGTAGCTACGGCTTTTCTGCGCGCAGCCACGTCAGGACGGCGCGGACTCGGCGGTTTTCCTCGCCGGGTGGCAGATCGAGCTTCATGAAGATGTTCGCCACGTGCTTGGAGACGGCCGTGCGGGAGAGGACGAGGCGATCGCCAATTTGGGAGTTGGAGAGGCCCTCGGCCATGAGGGAGAGCACGGCGCGCTCGCGATCGGTCAGGCGGGCCAGCGCGCGGGACGAACCGCTCATGAGGTGGGAGACAACCTCGGGATCAACCACAACTCCGCCGGCCACAACCACTTCAAGCGTGTGGAGGAAATCCTCGATGCGGCCGACGCGTTCCTTGAGGAGGTAGCCGGTGCCGCCCTCGGAATCGGCGAGGAGCTGATCCACATATGGGCCGGCTACGTAGGCGGACAGCACCACAACGGGTAGGCCGGGATACTTGCCGCGAAGATCAACGGCAGCAACCAGCCCATCGTTCGTGTTGTTGGGTGGCATCCGGATATCTGTGATTACCACGTCCGGCGAATCGGGCGTTCCCATGAGTGAGCGCACAACGGTTCGTAGCTCATCTGCATCCGACGCCGTCCCCACGATGCTGTGCCCGGCTCCCTGCAGGAGTGCCGCGAGCCCATCGCGGAGGAGGGCAACGTCATCTGCCAGCACAAGCTTCATGATCTGAACGTGCCACACTCGCGCCAAATAGTCTAGTTGCGCCGCTGCGAGCGCATCGACGGTGCCAATTCCCCGTCTAATCGTCGTATCTGCGCCCCAACATGCGCATTTGTGCGAAACTGGAGGCCCCGTTGTGGCCTAGGACACTCGGTGCTACCGTAAGTGCGGGGTCAGCAGCGCGGCTGGTCCCGCCCAACTGGAGAGCCGACGGTCAGGAGAACCCAGAATGGAGGCATTACGCTTTTACGCCCCACATGATGCCCGCTTGGAGGACATTCCTGAGCCAGCATGTGGAGAGGGCGAGATCAAGATCCGCGTGAAGAACTGTTCGGCGTGCGGTACCGATCTCAAGACATTCCGCAACGGACATCGCGAGATGACGCCCGTGACTACGATGGGGCACGAGATCGCCGGGGAGATTGTTGAGATCGGCCGGGACGTTGTTGGCAATTGGAAGGTTGGTGACCGGGTCCAGTCCATCGCAGCGGTTCCATGCGGAGATTGCTACGAATGTGCAAAGAATTGGCCCTCGTTGTGCCAGAACCAGAAGCTAATGGGTTTTTGGTACGACGGCGGATTCGCCGAATACATGATCATCCCCGCGGCAGTGCTTGACGCAGACGGGCTCAATCGCATCCCTGACGGAGTTGCGTTCGCGGAGGCGAGCGCCGCTGAACCGCTCGCATGTGCGCTCAACGCTCAGGAACAGCTAGGCATTGAGGAGGGCGACGTTGTTGTAGTGTTCGGTGCTGGCCCCATCGGTTGCATGCACGTTCGGATTGCTCGCGGTGTGTATGGTGCCGGCAAGGTCATCATGGTGAACCGCAATCCGGATCGCATGGCGATCGCGGCGGACCTCGTGAAGCCAGACGTCACCATCGATTCATCGGCGACAGATGTAGTGGCTGAGGTGATGGCACTAACCGGCGGAAGAGGAGCGGACGTGATCATTACGGCCACCCCATCGGGAAAGAATCAGGAGCAGGCGGTCGCGATGGCCGCGCGCAATGGCAGGATTTCGTTCTTCGGTGGGCTGCCGAAGGATTCGCCAACCATCACTTTGGATTCGAATCTGGTGCACTACCGCCAGCTGCATATTCATGGCGCGAACGCTTCGGCGCCAGCGCAGCATCGAAAGGCAATGGAATACATAGCCACCGGCCAGCTCCCGGTGGCCGACCTGATTACCAAGCATGTTCCGCTTGCGGAGGCGGAGGGAATCTTCGATGCTCTTGCCAGCGGGCAGGATATTAAGGTGACTGTGGAGCCTTAGGCGAATTCCATGTTGCTACATATGTGCAGTTTTGCATCGGTTTTCCTGCAGGACGTGAAGGCGCACTTAGTGTAGAAACGTCGAGAAATTGGATACAGGGAGGTAAACCAATGGTGCAGATGAATGCTGTGATGATGTACGGCGTTGGAGACATTCGGCTTGAGCAGGTGGAGAAGCCGGAGCCCGGGCCCGGCGAGGCATTGATCAAGGTGGCCGCGTGTGGCGTATGTGGCTCGGATATGGACCGGATGTACAAGAAGGGGCCGCACAAGCTCCCTCTGATTTGCGGACACGAGTTTTCTGGTGTCATCGAGGCTGTTGGCGAGGGCGTGACAAGCGTGGCCCCCGGTGATCATGTGACGGTGCCGCCGATGCTGCCCTGCTTTAAGTGCGGCCCGTGCGAGCAGGGGCACTACTCGCTATGCGAGGACTACGATTACTACGGTTCACGGCGTCACGGCGCCTACGCCGATTACGTGGCGGGCCCGGCGGATCTGCTTCTTAAGGTCCCGGACAGTCTAGACCTGAGGGCAGCGGCCATGGTGGATCCTGCCGCGATCGCTCTCCACGCGATCTTGAAGACTAAGCTGACGATCGGCTCTCGTGTTGCCGTAACGGGCGGGGGCGGACCAATCGGCCTTTTCGCGATCCAGTGGGCAAAGCTCATGGGGGCGAGCGAGGTTGTCTCGATTGACGTGTCGAAGGAAAAGGTGGCTCTGGCCCTTGAAGCTGGCGCCACGGCCGCGCCGATTGGAGCCGATGAGCTGGCCGCCGTTGTGGGTGATGGCTTCGACGTGATTATTGATACCTCCGGGGCGAAGGCCGTGCCGGATCAGGCAGTAGCTATGACGGCTCGGCACGGGCAGGTAGTTCTTATCGGAATTCCAAACGCGGATATCACGATCTCGGATAAGAGCTGGGCGCGGATGATGCGCTTGGAGACCCAGATCCTCGGCTCGTGGAACTCCTTCTCCGCTCCATTCCCAGGAACGGAGTGGACCACCACGGTGGAGAAGCTGGCTTCCGGCGATCTCAAGTGGGAATTCATGATTACCCATGAGCTTGGGTTGGACGCCGTGGCCGAGACGATCAAGAACATGAAAGAGCGGACCATCCACTCCTCGAAGGTCATCTTCATGCCGGAGAAGACGCAGCTCTGAGGCAACACTGAAGCGAGCGAGAACCAGTAGTCCGAGGTGGTGTAATGAAGCCTGACGATACCGAGCGCCGCGAAGCGGTGATGAAGGTGTGCCAGCTCTTCTATGTGCGCGGGCTGAATCATCAGCAGATCTCGGAGGAAATCGGCTTCTCGCGGTGGAAGGTGAGCCGCCTCTTAGAGGTAGGCCGCACCGAGGGATTCGTGCAGTTTCGGGTGCAAGATCCGTACTCTCGCGATGGCGAATTAGAGGCTGAGCTACTCCGGCGGTATTCGCTCGAAGAGGCCGTGGTGGTCCGCGATCGGAGGACTCTATCGCAGACCATCCGGGAGGTGTGCGCCCATGCTGCCCAGCTCATGGCGCAGATCCGGCCCACTCCCGAGGTTGTAGGCGTTTCGTGGGGCAACACCATGGCGGAGGTTGCCGCCCAGTTACCCGATGGCTGGGCTGACAGCCCTACGGTGGTTCAGCTTAATGGGGGCGTGGCCACGCTGGGACGCGTTCCGTCCGCGGCGCAGACCATCGTCAACGTTGCGAAACGCGCGAGAGGAGAAGCCCTCGTGTTGCCGTGCCCGGCAATCGTGGGGTCAGCGGAGTTGGCGTCCGCGCTTGGTCAGGACTCTTCGGTTGCCAGCGTGCTTGCGCAGGGGCGCAGGGCTAGCGTTGCCCTCTTCTCGCTGGGGGCGTTGCGTGCCGATTCGGTACTCGTGGAATCCGGGTGCCTAACCCGCGCCGATGTCACATGGCTGCGCGGCCAAGGCGGTGTTGGCGATGTGTTGGGTCATTTTATTAACGGTGTAGGGGACATTGTGGACAAAGGCTGGGAGGCCCGCACGATCGGGCTTCCCGCGGATGAGCTCAAGCAGGTAGATACGTCTATTGCCGTAGCAGTTGGCTTGCAAAAGAGCGCGATCACGCGGGCCGCCCTGATCGGTGGCTACTCGAACATCCTCATCACTAGCCAATCCACGGCCCGCGAGGTCTTGCGGGAAAGAGATCCGAGTTAGCGGAATAAGTAGTTTTACAAAGACGTAAGGAAAGAACATGGCTGAACAATTATTACTAGCGGTAGACGTGGGAACGGGTGGGGTGCGGGTAGCGCTCCTCGATCCTCACGGAAACCTTGAGGCAACGGCATCGGTTCCGGTGGAAACCGCCACGCCTCGCCCTGCATGGGCGGAGCAGAGGCCAGAGGATTGGTGGGAAGGTCTGAAGGCTGCGCTCCCCAAAGCGCTCGAGGGAATCGACACCTCGCGTATTGCGGGAATCTGCGTGGATGGAACTGCCTCCACTCTGATCGCCTGTAATCAGGATGGCGTTCCGCTGCGCCCAGCGCTCCTGTGGATGGATGTGCGAGCGGCCCAAGAGGCCGATGACCTGACGAACACCGGAGATCCCGCCCTCAAGTACGCTGGCCAAGAGACGGTTTCGGCCGAATGGGGTGTTCCCAAGCTCATGTGGCTCAGCCGCCACGAACCCGAAACCTACGCGAACGCGGAAGTGTTCGCCGATTGCGTGGACTGGATGAACTTCCGGCTTACGGGCGAATGGACCATGTCTATCTGCACGGCCACGTGCAAGTACTTCTACGATTCCAACTGGTCGGGTTGGCCAACGAACCTATACTCCCACGCAGGCATTAGCGATGCCTTGGGCAAGATCCCGTCTAGGGTACTGAAGATGGGCGAGAAAGTCGGGACCCTCGGCTCCGCCGCCGCGGCCGAACTTGGGCTGCCTACCGGTATTCCGGTAGCAATGGGCGGCATTGACGCCCACGTGGGTGCAGTTGGACTGGGCGTTGTGGTTCCAGGATCGCTCGCCCTCATTACCGGCTCTTCGCACGTCATGCTCGGGCAAACCGATCAGGCCATCTATTCGAAGGGGCTCTGGGGCGCCTACTTTGACGCTATTGTTCCCGGGCAATACACGGTAGAGGCCGGGCAGATCTCCTCCGGATCCGTCAACAACTGGTTCGCGAAGAATTTCACGTTGCAGGCGCACCTAGAAGAGTCAGCAACCGGCCGCGACATCTACCAGATCCTCGATGAGAAGGCGAAGGATGTCCCGATCGGGTCTGACGGTGTGATTGCTTTGGACCATTTCCAAGGCAACCGCTCGCCGTTCTCGAATGCATACTCCCGCGGTGCATTTACCGGACTCACGCTGAGCCACACAGAGAATCACCTGTACCGTGCGGTCCTCGAGAGTGTTTGCTTCGGTACACGCACCATCTTTGACACGATGCGCGAAAAGGGACTTGATCCCACGACCGTCATGGTTTCGGGAGGCCCAACCAAGTCTGAGTTCTGGATGCAGATGCATGCGGATGTGACTGGTGTGCCGATGTCCCTTCCCAACAACACGGAGGGTCCTCTGGTTGGCTGCGCCATCTTGGCGGCAGTGGGTGCCGGCCTCTACGAGAACATTCAGGAGGCCGCGCAGAACATGATGAGCATTGCTCATACCATCGAGCCGCGGCCAGGCGCATACGAAGAATACGATTTCTACTTCCATCGCTACCTTGAGATCTACCGCGCCCTTGAGCCAATCGCGGCCCAAACCTCGCGGCACATCGGAGCCCGGGAGTAGTAACTACCGATGACATCAACACGTGGCGCGGGCCAGCCGATAGAATAGTGGCCTGCGCCACGGTGTTGTGTGGGGAGCGCCGTCGTCGTCAAAAAACCTATCCGAGAGGAACTGAAGTGGATATCGCAGTAATTGGTTCGAATATGGTGGATCTGATCTCATACGTGGACCGCATGCCCGAACAGGGCGAAACGCTGGCGGCTCCCGATTTCCAAATGGGCTGTGGCGGCAAGGGCGCCAACCAAGCGGTTGCGGCGTCGCGGCTTGGCTCGGACGTGCTGATGGTGACGCGCGTGGGCAACGATATTTTCGCGAAGAATACGATCGATAATTTCGCGAAGAACGGCATTGACACGCGGTTTGTTCTGGAGACCGAATCGACTTCCGGCGTGGCTCCCATCTTCGTGGATAAGGATTCGAACAATTCCATCATCATCGTGCTCGGCGCGAATGAGAAGCTCTCGCCAGCCGATATTGACGCCGCCGCGGATGAAATCGCCGCCTGCAAGCTCATCGTGCTACAGCTGGAGGTGCCGCTGGAAACGGTGTACGCCGCGATCGAATTCGGCAACGCCCACGATATTCCCGTGCTGCTGAATCCAGCGCCCGCCCATCCAGACCTCGATATCGAGCGGGTCAAGAGCTGCACGTACTTCATGCCGAACGAAACTGAGCTTGCGCTGTTAACGAGCAAGCCCGTGGATACGATCGAACAGATCCGCGAGGCTGCCCAAGGGCTGGTTGATCAAGGCGTCAAGGACGTGATTGTGACGATGGGATCGCGCGGGGCCCTCTGGGTGAATTCGACTTTCACGAAGGAAATTCCGGCCGTGCGTGTGGAAGCGAAGGACACGACTGGGGCGGGGGACGCCTTCATCGGATGCTTCAGTCACTACCTCGTCAAGAGCGGCGACGTGGAGAAGGCGATGGCGATGGCCAGCAAGTATGCCGCCGATTCGGTCACCAAACTTGGGACACAGAGCTCCTACGCCACCGCGGCCGAATTCGTGGGGGCGCGTTAGCCCGTTAACCCAGATTTCGCATCAGAAATTCGTTCTGGGGACAACGACGTTTCTGACGCAAGCCCCACCGCGGCAAATCTCATGCTGAGGTGGGGCTCCGTCGTCGTTCTAAAAAAGGATTAAACCTCTTCTTGCTGGCGTACCCGCCGCGCGCAACCCGCGTAGTACCCAACGAAACTGGTGGCCATCGCAACAATCACGCCGATGTTGCCGGCCGCCCACACGCCGTCCTTGCCTCCGATGAGCCCGAGCAGGTAACCCTGCCAATCATTCCAGGAGGCATCGGAGTAGCCGTTGATAACAAGGCCCCAGCCGATCGCGCAGCTGACGGCCATCAGCACCAGTGATACCCAGTTGAAGGCACCGTAGCGTCCGGAGGAGTTGAACAGTGCGAATTCGTCGTAGCTGCGGCGGCGCAGCGCGATGTCGGCCATCATGATGCCTGCCCACGAGGCCAGTGGCACGCCCAGCGTCACGAGGAATGACTGGAATGGCCCGATGAACGTGGGGGAGAAGAACACCACGTAGATGGTTCCGGCAGTAAGGATCACGCCGTCAATGAGCGAGGCGACCGGGCGCGGGATCTTGATTCCGAGGGTCAGCAAGGTCAAGCCCGAGGAGTAGATGCCGTTGATGGCGCCGGAGAGCAGAGAAAGAATCGCGGTCAGGAGGAAGGGAATGAGGAACCACGTGGGTAGCAGCGAGGCGAGCGCACCCACCGGATCGTTTCCGATCTCCGTGGAGAGATCGGCCGAAGAGCCCGCCAGCGTCAGTCCGAACGTAATGAGAACGACCGGCCCGAGCGATCCGCCCAGTGTGTTCCAGAAGATGATTGAACTGCCCTTGGCGTCCCGCGACTGGTAGCGCGACCAGTCCGCCGCGATGTTCACCCAGCCGAGTCCCATCCCCGTCATCACCATTGTCATGCCACCGATCATGGCTGGCACGGAACCGTTCGGGATTGCCAGCAGCACGTCCCAGTCGATGCTCGGAACCACAAGGAACACGTAGATGATCGTGGTAATACCGGTGAGCCACGTGAGGACAGCCTGCATCTTCATGATGATGTGGTAGCCGGCCACGGCCCCCAGAATAATGAGGGCGGCAACTACCACGGCCGCCGCGATGTTCACCATGGTGTGATCGCTACCAACCCAACCGAGCCGCTCAAAAACGGTCGCGGTGGCAAGCACCGCGGTGATGGCCAGCGAGGTCTCCCAACCGATCGACGTCAGCCACGAAACCACGCCAGGAATCTTCGCGCCTTGCACGCCGAACGCTGATCGCGACATGACCATGGTGGGAACAGACCCGCGCTTGCCGCCCAGCGCGATCACGCCACAGATGGCGAAGGAGAGGATCACCCCAATCACGGCCACAACGGTTGCCTGCCAGAACGAGATTCCGAAGCCGAGAACCCACGCGCCGTAAGCCATTCCGAACACGGAGATATTCGAGGCGAACCACGGTAGGAAGAGGTTGCGTGGCTGGGCCGTGCGTTCAGCCTCGCTCACGATTTCAATGCCGGTGAGCTCGATACCCGAGCCGCCCTGAGTTTGTGTGCTCATCGAAGCACTCCTTCGTGGTGGTGTTAGACGTGACCTTAGGATACTGCCAGTTCTCCCCAAAGGGGCACGTGTGCACGCCCATGATACGGAATAGCGCCTCACCCGCTACTATCTAGGCAGCACGATTCGCGAGTTTCAAGGAGGTCCGTGATGGATTTTGGGCCCGATGTTTCCACTTATGAGGGCAAGCGAGTGGGGCTATTCGGTGACTACTTCTATCCGCTCCATCGCGGCCACCTCACCCAGATTGATGAGGCCGCCACGCGCGTTGACGTGTTGTTTGTGGCCGTTTTTGCGAACGATCCCCACGAGCAGTCACTGATCGCAGGAACCGAGTTCGCCCAGTTGAGCCCCCGGCTCCGCGAACGATGGCTCTCCGAGCTTTTCGCCGCACGCCCGAATATTCGGGTGCTCACCGCTCCTGTTGGCTCCGATCACACGGCGAGCTTCCACGAACTGGCGCTCCGCTGTCACCACATCGACGAGGTGTTCGTCCAAGACGATGAAACTGCAGCCGAGATGGAGACCGCCCTGCCCGGTACCGCACGCGTCACGCTGCCTCCCAATACCCCGGACGCCGCTACGATCCGCCGCGAAGGCACCAGTGCTCACTGGGAAGCCCTGCCCCGGCCGGTCCAGCTTCATTACACGAAACGGGTCGCGTTTTGCGGCTGGGAAAGCTCCGGAAAGTCTTTCACCGCCGAACACATCGCCCGCGTGCTCGCCACCACCTGTGTCCCCGAGTACGGCCGCGAATACTACGAGCAATTGGGTGGCTACGAGGACATCGCCGAAAGTCAGGACGCCTTGAACACCGCTTCCGGCCAGCTCCATTCCCTTGAGCGGGCTGTAGGTAACCGGATTCTGTGCGTGGATACGGACTTGATATATACCCAGTTTTATCATCTGAAGGATTTTGGGTGGATGCATCCCGCGCTTGACGCCCTGGTCCGAGCGAACGCCGAGAAAATCGACGAGTGGATTTTTCTAGAGCCCCGGAACCCTCTCGCTGATGACGGCTCCAGATTTAGGTATAACGACGACGAACGCCAATCCACCTCTAACTCCCTCCAAGAAGTGTACCGGCATTATGGGGTTAACCTGCATGTTGTCGATGAGGCGGATGACGCGAAGCGCTTGCAGGTATGCGAGGAGTTGGTGCGCTCCTTCATGTGAGGGCACGTCGTCGTCGGAAAAACTCCTCAACCACATTTTTCACGCAAACCCGGGTTTTGGATTAGCGGAAGGGTCCAAGGTTTGAAATTGGCATCCCACGTACTGGGATAACTCGTATTATCTGGTTACGCGCCCAAGCGCGGGGGAGGGGACAACACACACGCCTCCCATGAATGGAAGGGATGTACCCGTGAAGAGGACACGTTCTTTGGCAGCGACGCTCGCCTGCGCAGCTCTCGTGCTGACCGCATGCGGATCGTCTGACGATGCCGACACAAGCAATGGCTCAAGCGATGAGTCTTACAACATCGCGGTGACACAGATTGTCACGCACGATTCACTCGATCAGTCGATCGAGGGATTCAAGCAGGCACTCGAAGATGAGGGCCTCGATGTCACATACGACGATCAGAACGCCAACAATGACCAGACGGTTGTTGCTTCGATCTCAGGGACGATCGCCTCGAGCGATACCGATCTGGCACTCGGTGTGGGCACGCCAATGGCTCAGGGACTAGCGCAGTCCATCGCGGACAAGCCGATCCTGTTCACTGCGGTGACCGATCCGGTGGACGCCGGGCTGGTGGATTCCCTTGAGGCACCTGGAGCAAACGTCACTGGAACAACCGATGCGAACCCTGTTGTTGAACAGCTGGAACTCATCAAGCAGATCGTCCCAGATGTGGAGACCGTGGGGGTTATCTACAACTCTGGTGAGGCCAACTCCGCCGTGCAGGTGCAGTGGCTGAAGGACGCTGCTGCCGATCAGGACATTGAGGTAAAGGAAGCGACGCTCTCCAACACCTCCGAGGTGCAGCAGGCTGCCAATTCGCTCGATGTGGATGCCATTTACGTCCCCACCGATAACACCGTGATTTCCGCCTTCGATTCCGTGATCCAGGTGGGCGAATCCAAGTCGATTCCTGTGTTCCCGGCCGAGGGCGATTCTGTTGCCAAGGGCGGGCTTGCCACCTACGGTCTTAACTACTTCGATCTGGGCTACCAGACGGGCGAGATGGCCATCGAGATCCTCGTTAACGGCGCCGATCCTGCCAGCATGGCGGTAGAGACCCAGAAAGAGCCCGTCATTTACCTGAACCTTGGCGCAGCTGAACGCATGGGCGTTGAGCTGCCTCAAGAGGTTATTGACCAGGCCGACGAAGCCAACATCACCGAATAGCTAGGGTTTGACGGATGTCCACAAAGGCCTCCGTCAAAACGCCGCCCTGGCCCAGCACTTAGGACCACACATGATAACTGCCGTTGAACTGGGATTGCTCTACGCCATCATGGCGCTAGGCGTCTATCTGACGTTCCGCATTCTCGAATTTGCGGATCTAACGGTTGACGGCAGTTTTACTACGGGAGCCGCAGTTGCCGCCATTTCCATAGTGAATGGCGTGAATCCCTTCCTTGCAACTGCTGCAGCCTTCGTTGCTGGGCTCGGGGCTGGTGTGATCACCGGTATTCTGCACACCAAGGCGAATATCGATGGGCTACTGGCCGGTATTCTCACGCAGATTGGCCTGTATTCGGTCAACCTGCGGATCATGGGGGCGGCCAACGTTTCACTGCTGCGTAATGACACCTTGTTTTCGGGACTGCGTGCGGACGGTAACCTAGGCGGCGGATCTTGGCTTGGCACCGCCTACTTGGCGCCCGTGGCACTCGTAGTTCTCCTCCTCATGATTTGGTTCCTCAACACCAATCTTGGGTTGGCGATGCGAGCCACCGGCGATAACTCCGAAATGATCCGCTCCTTCGGAGTGTCAACCGACGCCCAGAAGATTCTCGGGCTATCACTCTCCAACGGGCTCGTTGCGCTCTCGGGTGCACTCGTGGCCCAATATCAGGGATTTGCTGATGTTTCGATGGGAATCGGCATCATCGTTGCGGGCCTCGCTTCGGTCATCATTGGTCAGGCGATCTTCGGGCGCCTGACTATCGTGCGTGCCGCTACCGCGGCGGTATTTGGCGCGGTGCTCTACCGCGTTGTTATTCAGCTCGCCCTCATGGCGGGGCTGAACCCGAACGATATGAAGCTGATCTCCGCAATCCTTGTGGTGATCGCACTCGTGGTTCCCCAGATGAAGATCGTGAAGAAAGTGCCTCATCGCTTCACACCCGCCTGGCGGACGGGAAAGTCCGAGGTAGTCCCCGCCGAAGGGGTAGAGCCCGCCGAAGGAGAGGAAGCCTGATGCTCGAACTAACTGGTATCACCAAGACCTTCTTCCCCGGAACGGTCAATGAGCGCAAGGCACTCGTCAACGTTGATCTCAACCTGCGCGAGGGCGATTTCGTCACCGTGATCGGCTCCAATGGCGCCGGCAAGTCCACCCTCCTCAACGTCGTGTCCGGTTCGATCCGTAGTGATAGCGGAACCGTTGTGATCGGCGGCAAGAACGTCACAAAGCTAACCGATTACCAGCGCGCCGCCTATATTGGCAGGGTCTTCCAGAACCCCTCGGCAGGCACCGCGCCGCACATGACCATCGAGGAGAACCTTGCGATGGCCAAGAAGCGCGGCAAGCGCCGCGGGCTCGGATGGTCCGTGAAGAAGTCATTGCGGCAGGAGTTTCGGGACGATCTGGCAACTCTGGAGCAGGGCCTGGAGGACCGGCTCGATGATTGGGTCGGTCTACTTTCGGGCGGCCAGCGCCAGTCCCTTTCCCTCCTCATGGCCACCTTCACCAACCCGCAGATCCTCCTACTGGACGAGCACACGGCCGCCCTCGATCCCCAGCGCGCCGCCTCGGTCACGAAGATCACCGCGGAACTGGTGGAAGCTCAAGGGCTAACCACCCTCATGGTCACCCACAATATGGAGCAGGCCCTCGCCATGGGCAATCGCCTCATCATGATGCATCAAGGCGAAATCATCCTCGACGTTGATGGTATTGAGAAGGCATCGATGACAGTGCCCGATCTCCTCGCCGAGTTCGAGAAGCACCGTGGGGCCGAACTGAGCGATAAGGATCTGCTTCAGTAGCGCGGCAGCGGCGTCGCGTTCGTTGTCTCGTCGTCGTCTTGTCGTAGTCTCGTCGTCGGTAAAAATACCCGTTCTCATAGGACCAACTTCAGTGGCACGGGACCCGGCGGGCGTGGGAGAATAGGGGCCATGACTTACACCCTCGTACTGCTCCGCCACGGCGAGAGCGAATGGAACGCGAAGAACCTCTTCACGGGCTGGGTTGATGTGCCGCTCTCCGAAAAGGGCCGCGCGGAAGCCTCCCACGGAGGTGAGCTTCTCAAGGAAGCTGGCGTGCTACCCGACAAGCTGTACACCTCGATGCTGCGCCGCGCGATCATGACGGCCAACCTCTCGCTGGACGCGGCCGATCGCCACTGGATCCCAGTGGAGCGCAACTGGCGCCTGAACGAGCGCCATTACGGCGCCCTGCAAGGTCTCAACAAGAAGGAGACCCGCGACAAGTACGGCGAAGAGCAGTTCATGGCATGGCGCCGCTCCTATGATGTGCCGCCGCCCGCCATCGAGGCTGGCTCCGAGTACTCGCAGGATACCGATCCCCGCTACGCAGGCGAGCCCATCCCCATGACCGAGTGCCTCAAGGATGTTCTTGAGCGCCTGATGCCCTACTGGAACGACGTGATTGTTCCGGACATCAAGACTGGCAAGACGATTATGATTGCCGCACACGGTAACTCCCTGCGCGCGATCGTCAAGTACCTTGATGACATTTCCGATGATGAAATCGCCGGCGTCAACATCCCTACCGGAATTCCGCTCGTCTACGAGCTGGACGAGGAAACCTTGAAGCCCATCAAGAAGGGTGGCAAGTACCTCGATCCCGAGGCTGAGGCGAAGATCGCCGCCGTTGCCAACCAGGGCAAGTAGGCTGCGAAGCTAGAAAAGCGAAGAAAGGGGAGGCGGGACTTGGTGTCCTGCCTCCCCTTCGTACGTGTTCATGCGTATTGGGCGTATTGGCCCGGTCGAGATTCGGATTTGGGCTCGCGGCTCGGGATGGGGATTAGGATTTGGGGTCAAGGTTGAGACCCTAGATCATGTTGGGTGTCAGGCGGTGGCTCGGGTTTTGTGACGGTGACGTTTCGGGTGTGACGGTGACACTCCGGGTGTGACGGTGAGGTCTACGCCCGGTTCTAGAGGTCGCTGTCAGCACTGAAAGGGCACTCTCACGGGTTGAGGGAGGCATGCTACCCGAGCATCTCCTCCTCGGTTCCGGGCACGGACTCGTGTTCAGTGTTGAGCCCGGTTACGAGGAACACCATGCGCCGGGCAACGGAGACTGCGTGGTCCCCGTATCGCTCCAAGAAGCGCCCGAGCAGCACAACGTCTACCACTTCCTGGCGGGTGAGCGGGTGGTTCTCATCAAGGACAATCTCGAAGGAGCGGCGATGGAAGTTATCCAGAATCTCATCGTTCTCCTCGATTTCTCGGGCCAAACTGAGGTCCTGAGTCTCGACTAGCTTTGCCACCATCTTCCCCACAGAAGCGGCCTCATCGGCCATGGAGATGAGGAGTTCGTAGGTGGGGCCCTCGGCGGCGGTTTGCGGGAACCGTCCTCGGGCAATGTAGGCGACGTGCCGGGCCAGATCCCCCATGCGCTCTAGGGTTGCCGCAAGGCGCATTGCGGACACGACGGTGCGAAGATCGCCGGCTACAGGAGCCTGCCTAGCCAGCAGCGATACCGCCATCTCGTCAACGTTCTGCTCGAGGAAATCGATCTGATGATCGGCGTCAATCACGGATTCGGCTAGAGCAAGGTTGGCGTCTTTCAGTGAGGCCGCCGCGCGTTCCATCGCGGTTGCTGCCTGTTTGGCGAGCATGGCGAGGGTGTCCTCTAGGAGGGACATCTCCTTGCGGAATTCGTGACGCATGGGGCTCCTTAACCTCGGTGGGCACAAAGTGAAGGCGGATGTGCCCAAGCTGCTCTCCTACGTTAACCCAAGCAGGTGAACGGGCGCTTTGACTTCGGTGAACACTCGGAAAAGTTTGGCTTCTACGAGTGGGAGCGCGCGCTCGGGACCGTAAACTGGGTTCATGCCTAATGGAGTGATTCTGTTACTTGCGGCCGGGCTCGGCTTGCTCGTGGGCGCATGGGCCACCGCCGCATTCTTCAATTATGAGCGAAAGCGTGAGCGCGACGTTGTTCTTCCGCCCCTGACCGATGATCAGGTAACAGCCAGCCCGATTCTGGATTCGCTTCCGCAGGATTACATCATCATTGAGAAAAGTGGCAAGGTTTCGAGGGCATCCACACGGGCTTATTCTTACGGGATTGTGAACGATGACGAAGTTATCCGCGCCGAATTCACCCGCCTCATCAACGCTGCTCATTCCGACGGGCTCATCCATGGCCAAGAGATCCGGATGAAGCGTTCCACGCTCACTGAGGATGTGGAATCCCGATTGATTGTACGGTCGGCACCGATGAACGGAGGGCGTGTGCTGGTGCTGTTCGAGGACAGCACAACGAGGTTGAGGCTTGAAGAGGCCAGGAGGGATTTCACGGCAAATGTGTCGCATGAGCTGAAGAGCCCTATTGGGTCCATTTCTCTTCTGTCGGAAACGATCGCTGATAGCGCGGATGATCCGGACGCTGTCCGGCACTTTTCTAGCCAGCTCATGACGGAATCGCGCAGGCTTGGGGTGCTGGTTCAAGAGTTGATCCAGCTGTCTCGGCTTCAAGAGGGGGATGCGTTCCGCACCTCAGAGCTAGTGAGCATCGATGATGTTGTTGCAGAGGCTATGGACCGCGTGTCTGTGGAGGCAGATACGAGGGACGTGACGTTGGTGACCGGAGGAACCCAAGGCTTATATGTATATGGGGATCAGGCGATGCTCACCACTGCTGTACGTAATCTCATCGATAACGCGGTGCGCTACTCGCATCTTCATGGACGTGTTTCAATGGGGATTTCCACGCATGACGGGCTGGTTTCGATCGCTGTAGTTGATCAGGGAGAAGGCATTGCCCCTGATCAGAAGGATCGAGTATTCGAACGCTTCTATCGGGGAGATAAGGCACGCTCGCGCGAGACGGGCGGAAGCGGGCTAGGCTTATCCATTGTGAAGCATGTGGTTGCGGATCATGGTGGGCGGATGAGTTTGTGGAGCACGCCAGGGCAGGGATCAACCTTTACCATCTTGTTGCCCGAGGCAAATCGTCCGCAAGCCGAGGCTCTCGAACAAGAAGCCGTCACTGAGGAACCTGAGACCAACGAGTAAGGATAGACGAATGGCCAAGATTCTTGTGGTGGATGACGAGTTGGTTTTTCGTGACACCTTGGCATTTAATCTCAATCGAGACGGATACGAAGTTATCACAGCTGCTGACGGACTGGCTGCGGTGGAGATAGCATTAGCATCCCATCCGGATCTGGTGTTACTTGACCTCATGCTCCCTGGCATCTCTGGGATCGAGGTGTGCAAGCAGGTCCGTGCATACTCCAATGTCCCGATCATTATGGTGACGGCCAAGGACGATGAAATCGATAAGGTTGTTGGCCTTGAGGTTGGGGCAGACGATTACTTGACGAAGCCGTATTCATACCGGGAACTTGTTGCGCGGATTCGGGCGGTCCTGCGGCGATCCTCCGCCGATCAGGCGGAGGAAGAGGCGGGCGATACTCTGAGCGTTGGTCACATCGTAATGAATACGGGAGCGCACGAAGTGAGCGTGGATGGCCAAGATGTCCAGATGCCGTTGCGTGAGTTCGAGCTACTTGAGCTTTTCATGAATAACCCTGATCGTGTGCTCACTCGTACTCAAATTCTTGATCGCATATGGGGACTGAATTACATCGGGGATACAAAAACGCTTGACGTCCATGTCAAGAGGATCCGCGCAAAGATTGAGTCAGATCCGAGCAATCCGTCTACTCTCGTGACTGTGCGAGGGCTTGGCTACAAGCTCGTTTCCTCGGACGAATAGCGGCGGTTCAGGGTGCGGGCCCCGGGGCCGAACGCCATCTCCGTTGCAGCGGGAAAGTTCTGAGCCTATACCTGCCGTGGTAGAATGTCTATCTGAACACTCATTCGCAACGAAGGAGCCTCAACCGAATGGCTTTCAAAATCGGCGAGACAGTCGTCTACCCGCATCACGGAGCTGCCTACATCGAGGATATTTCAACGAAGAAGATTCGTGGTGAAGAAAAGCTCTATCTCACCCTCCGGGTTATGCAAGGCGACCTCGTGATTCAGGTTCCGGCCGATAAGGTGGAGGACGTAGGCGTTCGGGACGTCTCCAATGATCAGCAGCTTGAGAATGTCTTTGAGGTGCTGCGCGCTGATCACATTGAGGAACCCTCGAATTGGTCACGGCGCTTTAAGGCTAATAGCGAAAAGCTCACCTCCGGCGATGTTATCAAGGTTGCCGAGGTAGTCCGTGATCTCACGCGGCGCGATACCGGCCGTCACCTCTCCGCTGGAGAAAAGCGGATGTTATCGCAGGCCCGTCAGATTCTTGGGTCCGAAGTTGCTCTGGCACGCGACGTTGATGAGGAAAGGGCGCTAGAGTTCCTCGATGAGATCCTCCAAGAGTCCGCTCCTGAAGTGGAAACAACCGAAACTGAGTAAGCTAACGCCATGAGCGTTGCAGCAGTGATAGCGGGTGCCGGAAACGGCACCCGCCTTGGTTTAGATGGGCCGAAGGCCCTCATCAAACTTGCCGGCGAGCCACTTATTGTCCACGCCGTGCGATCCATGGCCGAATCGGGCGTTGTGGACCGTTGCGTCGTGACTGCCCCCACTGAAAGCGTCCAGCTTTTCGAAGAGACTCTCGAGCGGGCTGGTTTTGAAGCGACAGTGGTTGCTGGGGGAACAACGCGTCAGGCATCTGTGGCTGCGGGGCTGGATGCTGCCGGTACGGCCAATTTTGTCCTGATCCATGACGCGGCCCGCGCGCTCACTCCGCCCGGTCTCATTCGCAGGGTGGTGGAAGCCTTAGAGGCCGGCCATGCGGCCGTTGTGCCCGCGCTACCTGTGGTGGATACGATCAAGCTGGTGGGCGAGCGTGCTACGGACGGGACGGAACCCGTCCTTGAAACTTTAGACCGAACCAGCTTGCGGGGTATGCAGACCCCGCAAGGCTTTGATATGGCGGCCGTGCGGGAAGCTCATGTACGGTTCGCGGCGGACGCGGCCGAGGAAGCTAGTTCGGCCCCCGATGATGCCTTCCTTGTTGAGGCGGTGGGCTATCCCGTTGCCCTCGTTGAAGGAAGCGAATTGGCTCTGAAGATCACTCGTCCCCTTGACCTGCGGATCGCTGAGCTTCTAGCGGCAAACGAAGGGTAACCATGGACATTCGAGTGGGCACGGGCGTTGACGTGCATGGCTACAGTGATGATCCTGATCGGACGCTCGCACTCGCGTGCCTGCAGTGGCCCGGGGAGCGGGGTCTTGACGGGCATTCAGACGCCGATGTGGCTACCCATGCGGCCTGTGACGCCGTGCTGATCGCCAGCGGTGTGGGTGATCTGGGTACGGTGTTCGGCACGGATCGGCCAGAGTGGGCCGGAGCGTCTGGGGAGCAGCTGCTTGGTGAGGCCGCGAGGCTGACACGCGAGGCCGGCTGGAGCATCTCGAATATCTCCATCCAGATTATTGGCCAGCGCCCCCGGTTCCTTCCCCGTAAGGCAGAAGCCGAGGCAGCCATGTCCGCCGTGGTTGGCGCGCCAGTGGGCGTGAGTGCTACAACCACCGATCACCTCGGTTTCACGGGTCGAGGTGAGGGCTTGGCGGCGATCGCGACGGCGCTCGTCACCCGCGGTTAACAACCCCTCCCAGAGACAAACCCTCCCCGGGAATTGATGCACTCCCGGTTTTATTTCCCGAGATTTGACGCAGACCCGGTGTGTTTTTTGGAGGGTTGACGCAATCTCGGGTTAAGGGGCGCGCTGGGGCTTCACCGGGATGAACGCCAACAGGCCAACCAACAGAACCAGCACGATGCCGAGGATGCCGAAGTATGCGGCGTCTGCCCGCGAGGTCCCCATGACGTTCGCTGCAATGGTGATGCAGGTGGAGTACATGAATGGTGCAAGGAAGGACACTGCACGGCCAGTGGTGGCGTAGAGCCCGAAGAGTTCGCCCTCCTCGCCGTGGGGCGCGATTCGCGCTAGATAGGTTCGCGAGGCGGATTGGGTTGGCCCCACAAAGACACACAGAATCAGACCAAAGATCCAGAACATAGCTGTTGGCGTGAGCTGAATTGGCCCGAGATCGATCCCCGCATGCGCGAAGAAGATGATGAAGGCAACAACCACCATGGTGGTCAGGGACAAAAGGATGACGGCCCGCGAACCGCTCCGATCATCTAGCCGCCCGAACACGATCGTGGCAATGCCTGCTACTACGTTGGCGGCGATGCCGAAGATGAGCACTTCGTCCGCCTCAAAGCCGAAGGCCGCGGCCGCCAGCACGCCACCAAAGGAGAAGACTCCGGCTAGCCCATCACGGTAGATAGCGGACGAAATGAGGAACCAGACAACGGATCGGTCCGTCCGCCAGAACTGGGCGATGGATCGGAATACCTGACGGTAGGCCTCGATAATCCCGTGCGTTTGGCTTCCAGAGGGTTCGCGATCTTTGCCCTTGATCATGAGGGGGAGGGCAGAGAGGAGGAACCACGCCGCGGAGATCACCATGGAAACTCGGATGTTCGTTCCATCTTCGCTGGTAACACCAAACCAGCCAACGTCTGGCGCAATGAATCCAACGTAGAGGATTGCCAGCAGCACAATGCCGCCAACGTATCCCATACCCCATCCAAAGCCGGAGACACGGCCAACGGTCTCCTTCGTTGAGATGTCTGAGACGGTGGAGTTGTAAACCACCGATCCGGTTTCAAAGATGATGTTGCCGAGCGCAACCAAGATGAGGCCAAGCCACATGTAAGTTCCGCCCCCGTCCGGCTTAACGAAGAACAGGAAGGCCATGATCACAACTACGCCCAGCGTTGCCCATGTCAGAGTGCTGTTTCGCCTACCTGTCCGGTCGGTCCACTGACCCAAGGCAGGAGCAATGATGGCAACAACGATACCCGCGGCCGCAAGTACCCACCCGAGGTAGGAGTTCGCGTCCGGCCCAAAGAGATCCTTGTTCGTCAAATAGGCGGCAAAGACGAAGGTGGTGACTACCGAGTTAAACGCAGCAGATCCCCAGTCCCACATGGCCCATCGCCACACGGCAGGAGAGAGAAAGCCCTGCTTTTTGGGCTGATCGGTGGATGTGTCTGCACTCATGACCCACAGCTTAGCGGGTAATAATGCTGCGCCGGTCCTCAGGCGATAGGCTATGACCGTGAGCCTCACGATTTATGATTCTGCCACTCGGACTCAACGAGAATTCGTTCCCTTAACACCGGGGAAGGTTGGCGTGTACCTGTGTGGCGCCACGGTGCAAGGCGCACCACACATCGGGCATATCCGATCGGCGGTTGCATTCGATGTCCTCGTACGGTGGCTGCGCCGCTCGGGCTATGAGGTCACGATGGTCCGCAACGTGACGGATATTGACGATAAGATCCTTGATAAGTCCGCCGATGCCGGCCAGCCGTGGTGGGCATGGGCCTACACGTATGAGCAGGAGTTCGCCAAGGCGTACCGTACGCTCGGCCTGATTCCGCCCACGTACGAACCTCGCGCCACGGGCCACATTCCGCAGATGATCGAACTGATCCAAGAGATCATCGATGCTGGCCACGCCTATGTGGGCAACCCTGGCAACGTGTACTTTGACGTGACCTCGCTGGACGATTACGGCTCGCTCACCCACCAGAAGGTATCCAACATGGTGGTGGATGAGACGGATATGGAGGCGGATAAGCGTAGCCCCCACGATTTTGCTTTGTGGAAGGCTCCCAAGCCGGGCGAACCGGAGACGGCCGGATGGGATTCCCCATGGGGCAAGGGCCGCCCGGGCTGGCACATTGAGTGCTCCGCAATGTCCGGCCGATACCTCGGCGAAACCTTCGATATTCACGGCGGTGGCATCGATCTCCGCTTCCCGCATCATGAGAATGAGCAGGCACAATCCCATGCCGCCGGCCGCGGCTTCGCCCGCTACTGGATGCACAACGCATGGGTCACGATCGAGGGCGAGAAGATGAGTAAATCGCTCGGAAACTCCCTCACAGTAGAGAACATCGTGAAGAACGTGGATCCCGTAGTTCTCCGCCTAGCGCTCGGAACGGTGCAGTACCGCTCCACGGTGGCCTATTCGCCCGAAACCCTAACTGAGGCCACGGCTGTATGGGAGCGCCTCTCAGGATTCGTGGATCGCGCAGTCGCCGCCACAGGGGAGGTGCCTGCGGAAGAAATAGCTGCCCTCACTTCGGCCGATCTGCCGGAGGCCTTCGTGGCGGCCATGGATGACGATCTCAACGTTTCCGCCGCGCTCGCGGTAATCCATGAGACCGTGACGGAGGGAAATAATGCCCTCGCCGCCCATGACGATATCGCCGCCGCAGATGCCCAGCGCAATGTCCGGGCGATGCTCGATGTTCTGGGCCTCGATCCACTGGCGGCTCCATGGCGCGGCACCGGCGGGTCAGACAAGACCCATGAGGCGCTCGACGCACTGGTCACCCACGTGTTGAATGACCGCGCCGCTGCAAGAGCAGACAAGGACTGGGCCCGTGCTGATGCGCTGCGCGATTCCCTCCAAGCGGCAGGAATTGCCGTGGAAGACTCCGCAGAAGGCGCACATTGGCATTTGGAGGCACGCTGATGGCTGACAATCACACGAGCCGCCCCAAGGGGAAAAAGGGGCCGTCAAAGGGTTCGGGCGGCAAGAATAGGCGCCGCCTCGAGGGTAAGGGCCCTACACCTAAGGCCGAGGACCGTACATACCACCCCGCTTACAAGAAGAAGCAGGAAGCGGATGCGGCAAGGCGCAAGGCAGAAGCCCGCGCCACCAGCCGCGCGCTTCGTCCGGGCCTCCAACTCCCCGAAGGCCACGAACTCATCGCTGGCCGAAACCCAGTAATTGAGGCAGTCCGCTCGGGAATCCCGCTGACCCGAGTGTTCATGATCGGGTCGGCAGTATCCGATGAACGCGTAGGCGAGGTAGTCCGCACGGCAACCGCGCTGGGCGCCCCACTCCTTGAGGTCTCTCGCTCGGAGCTAGACCGGATGACGGATGACGCCGTCCATCAAGGCGTCGCCATCGAAGTGCCGCCTCATGAGTACGCCACGATCGACGATCTCATCGTCCGAGGCAATCAGAAGGAAGCCCCTGGCCTGATCGTCGCGCTCGATTCGGTGACGGACCCTCATAATCTTGGCGCCGTCATGCGTTCGGCCAGCGCCTTTTCCGCGGACGGCATCCTCATCCCCGAACGCCGCTCGGCCGGTGTGAATGTGACGGCGTGGAAGGTGTCCGCTGGCGCGGCGGCCCGCGTCCCGGTTGCACGCGAGACAAATCTTGTCCGCTCCCTCCAGCATCTGAAGAAGGCCGGCTATTTCGTGGTGGGCCTAGATGGCGGAGGCGACACGGAAATCGGTAACCTAACTGTCGCGGATATGCCGCTGGTGCTGGTCACCGGATCGGAAGGTAAGGGCCTGGCCCGCCTCACACGCGAAACCTGTGACGTAGTTGCCTCCATACCCATCGCCCGTGATCTCGAATCGCTGAATGCGGCGGTTGCCACGGGGATCGCGCTCTACCAGATCGATATGCTGCGTAAGGCAGCGGAATAGGAAACATCATGGCTTCATGGCGTCCAGTCCGCGGCGAGATCATTCGCTTCGATCACACGCTTGCCAGCGTGGAGAGCATCGAGAAGTTCTTCGCCGATAACCGGATCATCGCCCGTGGCATTGACGCGGGGGATACCTATGAAGTCGAGTTGGCCGTGACGGGCCGGCGCCGTCGTGTGGCCACGCTGGACGAAGCTGGCGAGGTGGTGGTTCCCGGCCCATCGGTTCCCGATCTCGTGGAGTTGATGGATAAGACCCTGCGCAAGGTACAGATAGATATCGCCGGGGAAGTGGCCTGGGGCAACATTGATCTGGGTGAAGTGGACGTGTCTTGGGACCTCTCAACTCCCAGCCCCGAGCCCGAATCAGCGGATACTCCACCCACTGCTCTCCCTGCCGAAACCGAGCTGGCTCCTGGCGCGGACGAAGAAGGGGTTGAAGGTGCCTTCCCCGATCTGCCCGAGGGCCCGATGCTCCTTCTCTCGGACCTTTCCTTCGCCGAACTCCCCAGATACGCCGCAGCAGTGGGCACTCCAATCGCGGCGTTCGAATCTGGAGAGACCAAGGCGGTGCTTGCCGATTCGCGCATCCCGGGCCGCGGAGCGCTGGATTCGCCCAAGTTCGTCATCTTGCTGTCCACCGATCCCAGTGGCTTAGAATCCCCGGTGCTGGTAATTCGTCAGGACAATCAGAGGTTCGTCTGGGAGTGGGACTATTCCTTCACCGATATGCCGTGGGTTGGTGGCAATGAGATCGCAACGAATTTCGCCCACCAGCAACTGGGCGCGGGCGCGTTCGTTCTCCGCTTCGCGCAGGATCTCCACGATGTGGATGAAGCGGCCGTGCGCGCCGCGCTCACCGGTAACGCCGAGGAAGCGCCGCGTGCTCTGATCCGCGCAATCTCCCTGCCCGAAGAGGTGGCCGATTGCTTGGAGGGCCTGCTAGATGCCCGCCTTGTCCCCGGTTCCGTTGTATTCGAGCCGAAGCCGTTTTCCGAGCGCTTCCAGACCTCGGTTGCCTACGAAGTGTCCGGCAAGGGCCGCGCCACCCCAGAGTTCTGGAGTGTGTTCCGCAAGCTCTACCTGGATCATCCCCACATCATGGAGATCGTCGCTTCCGTCCAGGCTGGCGCCGGATCGGTGGCCGTTGCCGCAGCCGTGAAGAATTGGTCTAAGCCGCGCGGGAAGATCCTCGCTGGAATTGGCGGGGCCCTCATTCTGGACGCTGGTACGCGTATCTTCACTACCCTGTGGGTCCAAGCCGCCCTAGAGTACGAAGGCTTGCGGCCCCGAAACCCGCTTTCTGCCGATACGGCCGAGTAGTTTTTAACGACGACGGATTCGTCACTCTCCCCACACTCAGCCTTGATAGAGAGCTAGCCGCTGATCGGCAATAACTGGCTGCGGCAAGGGAAAAGTGGTTGCGGCGGTAGTTCGTCGTCGTCGGAAAATAACCGAATGCTGGACCAGTAGCGTCCACGTAGTGAACCTAGAGCGTAAACAATGTCGCCCAATTCCTAGGATAGGCCGGGCGCTCGGCGGACCGGGTGACCAAGGCATACACCGGGAGGCACTTCGGTCATGGCATGGAAACTACACGGAGACGGAAAGCATATCGCACCGGGGGAGGTTGTCCAACCGGACGAACGCCTCGCGTGGCCCGCAACAATTGGCATCGGAGCGCAGCATGTGGTTGCAATGTTTGGCGCCACGTTCCTGGTGCCGCTGCTGACGGGATTCAATCCCTCCACCACACTGTTTTTTACGGGTATCGGAACGCTGCTATTTATTGGGATCACCTCCGGCCGGCTACCCAGCTACCTCGGATCGTCCTTCGCACTGATCGCACCAATCGGTGCCGTGACCGGATACACGATGGATTCCGGTGTGCCGATCGATTCGCACAAGATGTCCTTGGCTCAGGGCGGCATCGTTTCCGCCGGACTTGCGCTGGCGATCGTGGGCGTGATCGTTCATTTCGCCGGATCGAAGTGGATCGATAAACTCATGCCACCGGTGGTGACTGGAACGATCGTGGCGCTCATCGGCTTCAACCTAGCGCCGGCCGCGTGGAATAACGTCAAGGCGGCACCGGTCACGGCCATTGCTACCATCGCGGGAGTACTGCTGGTGACCGTCCTATTCAAGGGAATTATCGGGCGGCTTTCCATTCTGTTCGGTGTGCTCTTTGGTTACGGCGTGGCAGTTGTGCGCGGCGAAGTTGATTTTAGTGCGATCTCGAACGCTGGCTGGGTTGGCGTTCCTGAATTCCACGGCCTCGCCTTCGATCCCACGCTGCTGGGCCTGTTCATCCCCGTGGTGCTGGTTCTGATTGCGGAGAACGTGGGGCACGTGAAGTCTGTTTCAGCCATGACGGGGCGTGAACTCGATGATCTCACCGGGCGGGCACTCTTCGCCGATGGCCTCTCCACGATGTTCGCTGGAAGCGGCGGCGGTTCGGGTACCACCACCTACGCTGAGAACATCGGCGTGATGGCGGCAACCAAGGTGTACTCCACCGCGGCCTATATCGTTGCGGCCATCTGTGCGCTCGGCCTATCCATGTTCCCGAAGTTCGGCCAGATCATCGCCACCATTCCCCCGGGAGTTTTGGGCGGTGCGGCAACTATCCTGTACGGCATGATCGGCATGCTAGGGGTGCGCATCTGGGTACAGAACCGCGTGGACTTCTCCGATCCGGTTAACCTCAACACGGCAGCCATTGCCATGGTAATCGCTATTGCGAACTACACCTGGCACTGGGGCGACATGGTGTTCGAGGGCATCGCGCTCGGCTCTTTTGGCGCCATCATCCTGTACCACTTCATGCGCACAGTATCGCGGTGGCGTGGTACCTCGCTCGAATCGGCATCGCCGGCCTCTGCGCCCGCGGGTACCGAAATCGAAGAGCATTCCCTTTCCCGTGAGCACACCTACGGCTGGTGGAAGCGCGTTGGGCGCAAACTCAACGGAACTGATAGCGAGCCGACGGCGGAAGCGCCTGCAGAAGGCACGCCAACCAAGTAGGGCTCAATCTTCGAAATCTTCATATAGACCAGCTGCCCCCTTGCCTGACGGTGAGGGGGCAGCACTGTGTGGATGTGGTTTGACCGACACATTCCATGAACAATGAAAGAAGCGTGGCCCTAGAGGAGGCAGCCGTTAATTATCCGCGGCCTCTTCAAGCGGCGTGCACTCAGGAACGTTCTCGAGCTTGCCCTCAGGGTATTCCTTCGCGACCTGCTTTGTGGTCAGGCGCCCGTCCCAGTCTGCTCCGATCACAACGTCGAGTGTTTCGGTTGTCTGATCCGGACTGAACTGGATCACGGCATCAGGAATGAACTGAGCGAGTGTGTAGGCCGCCTCAACGCCAGCGGAACCTGTACGGATTCGGGCAGGTTCTTGTAGAGACTCCCCGCCCCAGTTATCGGTGTTACTCACAACGATGTCGAGCTTCTCGAGGGAGCCAGCCACCTCGCCAGCGAGGCCTGTACGAGTAGTTGAGTTATAGATGTTCACGTTGATCTTGGCAAGGTCAACTGGGTCCGTGGCGCCTTCCGGGAGGCACGGAGTGATGATTTCGTTGGGATCCGGGGCTTCGGAAAAGTCGCGCTTGAATGGGAAGGGAATGACTCCGGACCAAACAAGCATCGCGAGCAGCAACAACACCGCCATTATCGCCGAAACGGTCCCAAACACAACCGTTTGCCGTTGCTGAATACGCCGGCGATATTCCTCGCGTGCTGTTACGTTGCCATTACTCACAGGATAAACCGTAGCCGAGAGCGAGCAATTCTGCATGGCCCGTGCCAAAATCGCTGCCAATAAGGGACTCCCCACGCACCCGCCAGAGCTCTCATACCCTTGCTGCCTTCCGGCCCTGGGGGAGTTTTGAAAGATGGCGCCACGTGGGGAGCCGAGTGCTAGTCTACGGCACGCTGGGACAGATTCGCCAACTCGTGGATTTCTGTGCCGGGTACTGTCCGCTATTCGCGCATCGTGTGGCAATGCGAGAGACGATCATTAGGGTGGATGTATGGCAGTACAAGGAATGGGAACGGCCCAGTGGGTCAAAGCACTAGATAATTTGGACTTGCTGGCTGAGCCAGTGGCGGCGGCACTCTCCACAATGAGTGAGGTGGCGCCAGAGCTGGCTAATCAGGCAGTTGTTGCCGCAATCGATCCGGAATTCGCGGATACACAGGCCATGACCAATCACTACCAGATGGATCTCTCGCTCTCCTGTAACTGCGTGCTGGTAGCTGGCAAGCGGGCAGGCGAGGAACGAATTGCGGCGGCGGTTGTTCGTGCCACCACGCATGCCGATGTCAACCACGCCATCAAGAAGCTGCTCGATGTTCGGAAAGCCTCGTTCTGGCCACAGGATCGGGCAGTGGAGGCCTCCGGTATGGAATACGGTGGCATTACCCCGGTTGGCGTGCCTGATGATTGGCACCTGTACCTTGATAGCCGTGTGTCCGAAGGCTTCTGTGTGATCGGTTCGGGGCTTCGCAGCTCGAAGCTTGCAGTGCCCGGCGCGCTCCTCGCGGCGCTCCCAGGCGCTGAGGTTGTGGAGGGCTTGGCTACCGAAATCTAACGTGCTGGGCGTCTCACCCGGAGAATTCGCGAACCCATTAGGGCATCGGTTAAGCTAGGTGGGCGCGTTAGCGCAAGGAGGATTCGCCTAGTGGCCTATGGCGCACGCTTGGAAAGCGTGTTGGGTGCAAGCCCTCGGGGGTTCGAATCCCCCATCCTCCGCCATCTCCCCGTAACCCTTGTGGTTGCGGGGTTTTTCATTTTCGCCGCGCTTCAAGCGTTTTCCGCCCGCGACGGAGTGTTAAGGGCTCATGGGATCTTGGTGGGGTGGTGAAGGTGTCTCATACTTTTAGGTGTGATCCAAGAAAAGAATAGAAACACCTTCACCGTTACTGATCCTACTTTGATTCTTCAGGCTCTGGTGAGCTTGAAAGATGTTCGTGTGCTTGATTATTACAGGGACCGCCAGAATGTGTGGCTCCGAGTTGAACAGGTCCTGAAAGGCCCGTCCTGTCCCACATGCAGGACCCGGGCATGGGTCAAAGACCGCCCAGAAGTCTCGTATATCGATTTACCGGTTTACGGTAAATCAATGCGCCTGATCTGGCGTAAGCACCGGTTGACATGCCCCAACCCGGCCTGTGCGGCCACCACGTGGATGAACACGGATCCCAGAATCGCGCCAGTGAAGGGATATCTGACAACCAGAGCCGCGAAATGGGCAACAAAACAAGTCGGGACCGGTCGCACTGTCAAGGAAGTAGCCCACGAGCTGGGCTGTGACTGGCACACCATCAACGATACCGTCACCAGATACGGGGCCGCTTTATTGAAAGCGGATCGTCAACGTGTCAATCGCACATGTGCGATCGGACTGGATGAGACCAGCTTCGTCAGATTGAAACGTCATCACACCAGCTTCGTCACCACCGTGTGTGATGTCGAGAATCATCAGATCATCGATATTGTGCCAAGCCGTAACTATATCGATGTCGCACACTTCCTGACCGATCAACCCAAGCAATGGAAAGAGCGTATCGAGTTTGGGACCCTAGACATGTCGCCTACCTACCGGGCAGTGTTCAACGTGATCCTGCCCAAGGTCACCCAAGTCGTTGATCATTTCCACGTCATCAAACTCGCCAACAACACGTTGGATCAGGTCAGGCGCAGAGTCCAACAAGACCAACTCCACCACCGAGGACGCAAAAACGATCCGTTGTTCAAGATCCGCCGGACCCTACTGGTCGGTCAAGACAAACTATCGGAGAAAACCAGTGAGCGACTCACCTGCCTGCTCACGCTAGGAGATCCCAACGGGGAAGTAGCAATCACCTACCGCATCAAAGAACGCCTACGCGAGTTCTACGATCAAACCAACATGGAAAGCGCGAGAGAACTCTTAGACGAACTCATCACCACCTGCCGGAAAGCCTCCATGCCTGCCGAAGTGCAAAAACTCGGGGCAACACTGAAAACCTGGCACCCCCAGATCCTGGCCTACCACCACGCTCATCACTCCAACGGAATCACCGAAGCAATGAACAACCTCATCAAACGAGTCAAACGCGTCGGCTACGGGTTCCGCAACTTCAACAACTACAGAACCCGAGTCCTGCTCTACGCCGGCAAACCACACTGGCGCACCCTCGACTCCATCACCATCCCATAACCCCACCAAGATCCCATGAGCCGTGTTAAGCCCGTACCCACCACCGCAAGTTGGTGCGGAGGGGGACTCGTCGTCGTCCCCAAAGATCGCATCGAATACCGGGAAAATGCTTGTTTTATTCAGGAAACCAATACAGAGATTTCGTTGCTATAACGCAAGAAAGCGCGGATGAGGGTGTTGGTAGAACCATAGTGTTTTGGCTGTATATTCTGAGGTTAAGTACCTCGGCCGGCCGTATAACAATCCAGTATCGATTGCTTATATAGCCAACAAATCGGTGGCGGATCTCGCTAGGGTCATGCAATGACCCTAGCGAGGTCATGGAAGAGGTAATGCCATGAAGAAGATAGTCAGTTTGGCGGGTGCGGCAGCACTCATTTTCGGTCTCAGCGGCTGTACAGATAGTCAGGCGGATTCATCGGAATCTGACAGTCAGCAAGCTGCGGAGACTACGGACTCATCAACAACCGGCGATACTACCTCGACTGAGCAAGTCGATATTGATACAGCCGAGAAAGCCTGGTTCGAGACAGAAGATGGGGCAGTGGGCGTCATCGAATTTGATGCCGAACCAGAGGGCGAAGCCGCAGAAGTGATCAAGAACGTGCAGGAAGTGCAAGAGCTATCCGGGTACACGGAGCAGCTTGATCCTTCTGCTCCGGTGATGCGGATCACCGTTGATAACCGCGACGGCGATGAGGATTTCGTTACCGAGGGCGTCACGGCATACGACAATGACGAGGAGGCATTCTACGATCTGTTATTGCATAGTGCCGGTTACTACTCGGAAGGGGCACGCGAGCATCTGGACCTCGATAACCCCGAACATGCGGATGCCGACGAGGCTTTGACGGAATCCCTAGAGCAACTGCCTGAGCCGAATACAGCCCAAGGGACAGTCCCTGCCGGAGAGCAGGGCACATACTGGCTCATTGCGGATCAGCCAGACTTATCTGAGGCTTACACCGGTGTTGAGGTACTTTCTGCAGTCTGGGACTCCGACGGAACTGGACAGATGGGAACAGTTCAGGCTCAGCCCATGACCAAGGCCCCCGATGAAGTACTCGACTTAGTCGAGTAACCCGGTCTCCCGAGGAAGCCCCGTAACTGCCATGGTTGCGGGGTTTTTCCTTCCCCAATTTTGTTCCAAGGGTGGTGGCTAGTTTTCCGACGACGACGTCTGCTTACCTACGTGCTTACCACCGCAAGCTGGTGCGCAGGTGAGGATTCGCCGCCATTCCCTAAAAATATGGAGAGATTTTACCGATCGAATTCTGAACCTGTACCATCAGACCCCGAGGCGCCACGCTTGTGACCGCCAAACAACAAACTCAAATATCCACCGGCTGCTTCATTGATGAGATTGCCCTTTTTTGAATGCTTTGCCGCCCAACTGAATCTCGTTCACTGTGGCCTCGTTGCCCCGAGTGACCTAGCCCTTGAGGAGAACTTGTGATAACTGACGGCTTGATGTTGCTTGGCGTGCTAATGGCGTTGGCTTGCCTGCTCATAGTCCTTGAAAAGAACAGCGGCTGGAAAGTCTTCAAGTATGTGCCCGGCATGGTCTTTATGTACCTCGGTTGCGCGCTGCTGAATACAATCGGGGTATTTGGAAACGATGAGGCGGTTCGCGCGCCGGCCTCGGACCTGTCCAAAGTTTTGTTGCCAGCTATGATCTTCCTTTTCCTTTTCGAATGCGATCTTCGCAAGATTTGGCGGCTTGGTCCCAAATTGTTGATGACATTCGCTGTGACCGTGGTTTCGATATTCACCGGCATGGTGCTTGTCTACTTCCTGTTCCAGTCCGTGCTGCAAGATGAGTCGTGGAAGGCCCTGAGCTCGCTACTGGCTTCTTGGACTGGCGGAAGCGCGAACATGGTTGCCGTCCAAGGTATTCTCGAAGCGCCAGATAACATCTTCGGTTATGCCCTTATCACGGATACCACGATGTACTCGCTGTGGCTCATGGTTCTCTTCTCTTCCGTCGGCTTGGCCTCGCGGTTCAATCGCTTCACAAAAGCTGATACCTCGCACCTTGACCTCACCGATGTCATCGAGGAGGATGACGAACGCCCCATCACTGCTAGTTCCCTTGCCGTGACCGTGTTTGGCTCGCTCTTCGTTGCGATTGTGGCCAAGTGGGTAGGCGACCACCTCCCGGAACTCGGCGATGTTGTCAATGCCACCACGTGGACCATCCTCATCGTCTCTGTGCTTGGCCTTGTCGTAGCGGTCACGCCGTTGAGCAGGACCGCGGGTGCCCGGCAAGTCGGATCGCTGATGCTCTACATGGTGATTGGTAACATCGCATCTGGTTCCGATTTCTCGGCCATTACACAAGCCCCGCTCTATCTGTTGGTTGGCGGCCTAGTGTTACTCTTCCACGCGTTGATCATGATTGGCTATGCCAAGCTCACCAAGACGGACCTGTTTACGATCGCGGTGGCGTCCGCATCGAACGTGGGTGGCTTGGCCTCTGCTCCGGCCGTTGCCGGGTCATTTAGCCAGCAGCTCATCCCAGTAGGTGTTCTTTTCGCTCTGCTCGGTTCGTTCCTAGGCACATTCGTTGGGTTGGCCGGTGCACAAGTGATGGGTGCCTTCTAGCCGTACCACCATTTCGTGCGGGATCATCGGCCCCTTGAGGCAGAATCACGTCGGGAGTATTAGAAGGTAGGAGAACGGAGAATACGATGGCGGAGACTCCAACACACACATTAAGAATCAAACAGGTTCGGTGCCACACGCATCAGGCGCCGCTGCTCCGGCCGTTCGTGACGGCAGCCCGCCGCACGGTGGCTGTCGAGTACGTGGTGGCCGAGGTGGAGCTAGCCGACGGCGTGGTGGGCCAAGGATCCGCTGCCGAGACAGTCGCCGTGACGGGTGAATCCGCCGCAACCATCCGTGAATCGATTTCTGGGCCCCTGCGCGAGGTGCTCGAAGGAGCTTCGGGAACGCTGGAGGAGCTTTCGGCAAGGATTTCGGGTGCACTTGAGGGTGCCACCAGCGCCAAGTCTGCGGTTGATGTGGCCCTGTTTGATGCACTGGGACGCAGCACGGGAGAGCCCCTCGTGAGCCTGCTGGGCGGTGGGAGTGGCGCGGCTGGGGAACTCGGCTCGATGGTCAATGACATGACTGTGTCACTAGAATCCCCGAAAACCATGGCGATCCATGCGCGCGAGGCAGCGGAAGCTGGCTATCACATCCTGAAGATCAAGCTGGGCCGGGATATCGATGAGGACCGGCGCAGGCTAGAGGCCGTGCTCGATGCCGTTCCGCATGCTCGCTTGCGCTTGGACGCGAATCAGGGCTGGGACGTGGCCGGAGCCGTTTCGATGATCCAGGGTCTGGAATCGGCTGGCCTCCCCGTGGACCTCGTGGAACAGCCGGTGGCAGCCGCTGATATAGCCGGGCTGGCCGAGGTGCGGCGGAATGTCTCAACGCCGATCATGGCGGACGAATCCATCTGGTCGGCCGCCGATGCGCAGCGGATTATCGACCTTGAAGGAGCAGATCTCCTCAACATCAAGCTCGCGAAGACGGGCGGCCTCCTCGAGGCACTACGCATCGCCAACATTGCTGAAGCAGCGGGTCTTGAATGTATGGTCGGCTCGATGATGGAGCCTCGTATCTCGATCTCCGCGGCGGCTCAACTTGCTATAGCCCATCCCGCGGTCACGATGATTGATCTGGATGCACCGGAGTGGTTCACCTCGGATCTTCCGGCGGGCGGATTTGAGCAGCGCGGCGGTGTCCTTCAGCTACTGGGAGGTCACGGCCTAGGACTCGACATTCTGTCCCCAGATCAAGATTCGAGCGCGGACCCCACCGGCAACTAGCACGAGGCGCCTAGTGTGAATAGAGCACCTCGAAGTACTCGGTGAGCACCTGACCGTCGGGATCAAATGCGATGCCCAGCTCCTCGCATTCCCGGCGGAAGAACGCATCGTGCTCCGCCTTCCACTGCGCGAAGGTGCCTTCGCCCTCCGCCATCGCGATCTCTGGGCCAGCTTCTTGGAAGGCCACCGTAGTGACTTTCCTGGTGCGGGCCAGCACGTGAGGTGTGCCAGAGCCGTCGCAGATGATGGAAAGCTCGCCAACTTCAGGAAGGGGTGCATCCTCTGCTTGGTAGGAAGCAACCCAAGAGGAGGTTGCGCGCTTCGTGCCGTCCATGACCAGTTTGCAGAGGCGATCGGCCTCTTCGGACGAGTCCCCGAGCGAGTAGGCGGAGGGCCGGAGCGCCGAGACGCTATCTAGGCCAACGATCACCTCGAGGGGATTGATTTTGGCTACGTTTTTCGCGCGCGTCCAGAAGGCCTCCAGTAGGGCGTCTTCAGGTTCGATTAATTGCGACGACGAATTCTTTTCCGGCATCCCGTTCTCAGACATAAATGCAACCCTACCTAGCGTTGGCGCCTGCGCTCCAACAAGGCGTCGTAAATAGGCGGAACGCGTAAAGCGTCCGCTACGAAGATGGCGATGATAACCGCGGTGGCAATGGGCAGCAGGTGACTGAGGCTACCGGTCATCTCGGCGGTGAGGAGGATCGAGGTCAGAGGAGTGCGGACGGTTGCTGCGAGTAGTCCAGCCATCCCGCACACGGCCAAAGCTGCTTGGTAGCCTTCGGGCAGGCCCAGATTTTGTAGGGCCAGAGCGTAGGCGGAGCCCGTGAGTGTGCCAATGGCTAGGATTGGCATGAAGATTCCACCAGGAACGCCCGATCCGAAGCTGACGGCCGTGAAGACTACTTTCACGAGCAGGATTATGAGGACGGCCCCAATGCTCGTAGCGCCGAATTCTGCCCAGTCGATTGCCTTTTCGCCGCCACCAAGCGCCAAAGGAAAGAACAGGCCGCACGGCAGCGCAAGCGCCAGAGCAACGAACAGGGGAGCGGGTCCCGGCAGATGCTGGAGCATCTGAGATCCGAGAAGGATCTGATTAAAGAGGGCACCCACCAGACCGGCAATGATGCCGAGCGGGACCACCGCCCACAACAAACTGATCGGGATCGTCTCAACGGTACCGAACTGGAGGACCGGCTCCGAGCCGAAGGCCAGTCCTGCGATCACGTCAGCGGCAAGTGCTCCGGTGGCGGCAGAGGCGATGACGAGCGGCGAGAAGCTTCGGTGAAGCCCCTCAATCCCGAACATCAATCCAGACACAGGTGCGTTGAACGCTGCGGAGAGCCCCGCGGCCGCACCGCTTGTCATCAGGTGGCGTTCCTCCTCCGACGTGGCGCGCAGTGGGCGCTTGAGAAGCTCGGCGGAAGCCGCTCCAATGTGAATGGAAGGGCCTTCCCTTCCGAGCGAGAGTCCAAAGAGCGCGGCGGCCCCAGCCCCGGTGAATCGTGCTGCTAGAACCCGTAGCGGGCGCATCGGGGGATCGCCCTGTAGTAGCCCCTTGACCTGAGGGATTCCCGAGCCCGAGGCATCGGGGGAGAAGCGGATTGCGGCCCAGATGAGGGCGGACGCCGCGAGCGCAGCCACGAAGAACAGTGCAATGGCAATCGCGTGATCGCCGATGAACGCGTATGCCCAGCGTGCGAACTCGGTAGCCTTTCCGATCATGAACCGGTAGCCGCATGTGATGGTGCCAGCGAGAAGTCCCGCAAGAATGCCATTTCGGGCCACGCGCCAGCGCCGCGATCCAAAGAGATGAGAGATGCGAGCCGTCATTGCGTTGAAGGGCTCGGAGTTCTCGGAGGTGTTCTGATCAGACATAGACCGGTTCCGGTGGGTTATTGGTTTTCGATGCTCAGCTTAGTCTTCCCGCTTGGCCTACGTGCGCTGGTCCGGATGAACGGCCATACTCGAGGTATGAAAACTCTCTTTCTGACTGGTGGCAGCCGTGGCGTAGGTGGTGCGCTCGCGGATCGCCTTGCGAACTCATGGAACCTCATCATGTTGGCGCGCAACGAAGAACGCGCTTCTGAGCTTGAAGGCCGCTATCCAGGATGCCGTACGGTGATCACGGATCTCTCTGATCCGAAGGCCGCTGCCGCGTCCGTGGCCCGATCGCTAGAGAATTCGGGCGCCACCATCGATGCATTTGTAAGCTGCGCGGGCGTAGAGGGGGCCACAGCGCTTGAGAGCCTTGAGGCGGGTGCGCTAGAGAGGATTTACGCGATCAACGTGCTCTCTCCGGTGATGCTGACCAACGCGCTGTTGCCATACCTCAGGGAGTCCCGCGGAACAGTTGTTTTCGTGGGCTCGACCGCCGCCCAGCTCACCTTCCCCGGATGGCTGCCCTACTCCACGAGCAAGGCGGCCCTAGAAAAGGCGGCCAGCGTGCTTCGGGCCGAAGAACGAACTTTGCGGGTCAGCACAGTTACTCCCGGGCGAATCGATACGGATATGCAACGCGATATGGCCGCCAAGCAGTCGCGGGAGTTCGATCCGGCCACGGCGATGTCCCCGGCATCTGTTGCATGGGCAATTCAGATGGCGCTTGAGGCGCCATCTGACGTCGTCGTCGAACAAATAACGGTCACTCCAAACCGGTAGGGGCCCACGAGGCGGTGAATCCCGTGGGCCCTTACCCGCATTTCTGACGCACACTGGGGTTTCAAACCCGAGAATTGACGCTGTAAGTATGGGGTTGGCTGGTCTGGGACTGGCTGGCAGGGTTGGTGGTGGCTGTTCTTGGGGCTGGGCGTGACTCTAGTTGACGCTGTACCCACTCTTGGTGGTGTCTGGGGATTGATATGTCCGTCTAGTACTCGGGGGTGGCCGCTACCTGCCCGGTCCACGATGGTGATTTGATTAGAAGCTTGTCCGCCCCGTGGGGTGTGACTTTTTACAGCATTATCCCGCCGTGAAACTTTCCCGGACTGGTAACGGCCTACGGTCATTCTTTATCAGTTGATAGTGAAAGGATCACCGCAATGTCTATCGTTGCAGATCATCACGGGTTTGTCATAGGCGTGGACTGCCACGCCAGAAACCATGTCTATAGTATCGCCGCCGCTAGGGGCGACATTCTAGCCACTCGCCAGTTCCCGACCACAAGGGCGGGGATGGGTCGGGCCATCTCGTGGGTCGGCAAACACACCGGTGGGGACATGTCGGCATTGTTCGCGATTGAGGGAACCCGCACCTATGGGGCCAACCTGTCTCGGCATGTTGGCCGGGCTGGCTACAAGCGAGTCGAGGCCCCGTGGACAGCCACGTCCGCCAAGGGTAAGAGCGATGAGATTGATGCCGGCAAGATCGCACGAGCGACCTTGGCCTGTCAGATCGACCAGTTGAGGGATCCGCGCGCGGACGGGATCCGCGGGGCCCTCGCCATTTTGCTGGCGTCTCGGAACCAGATGCAAAAGGCCAAGACCAGTGCGAAAAACCAGTTGACCGCGCTGATGCGTTTCCACGATTTGGGTATCGATGTACGCAAGGCCGTGAGCATGAAACAGGTCAAGACGATCGCTACCTGGCAGGCTCGCGATACTGGGGATATTGCCGTGTTCTACGCGATAAGGGAGGCGATCGACCTAGCGCAGACGGTTCTTCAGTTGGAGAAAAATGCAGCTACCAACCGGGCGGAGATTCTGGCGTTGGTTCGCCAGTGCGAAGCCGGGGTGTTGCTCAAAGAGAAGGGGTATGGTCCGATCTCGGTGGCCCAGATCTTCGTGTCTTTCTCCCATGTTGGCCGGATCGATTCTGAGGCTAAGTTTGCCGCCTTGGCCGGGGTTAACCCGGTCCCGGCTTCTTCCGGCAACACCGTCCGTCACCGCCTGAACAGGCGCGGAGATAGGCAGCTTAATCGTGCCCTGCACACGATCGCGCTGACGAGAATGAGGCAGGACGAGGAAACCGAAGCCTATGTCGCTCGCCGCCGCCTTGAGGGTAAAACCGACCGTGAAATCCGCCGCTGCCTCAAACGCTACCTCGCCCGCCACGCCTACCGGACACTCAACCAAACCCAACCCGCCCAGACTTGACACACATAGAAGCATCAAACCCGGGCGAGGAAGGCGGCGTGTGAGGTCTACTCCACTGGCTCGATCACCAAAGAATCGTAATCGGGCTCCTCGGAGATGACGCCCTGGTCAAGGGCAGCCTCGCCGTATAGCTTGATGGATTCGGTATCCAGGCCCGTGGGGTACACCCCGAACAAGATGCGATCAGCAACATCCTGATCCAACCCAACTTCGGAGACGGCCAGCTCACGGAGCTTATCCGTGTTCTCAGTGGCGTATTCGTTGGACTTGTCCATGGCCTTTTGGAAGGATTCCACGATCTCCGGGTTGTTTTCAGCGAAATCGCCCGAGGTGATGTAGTAGCCCAGCGTCGCGTCGGGGAAGGCCTCAACGAAGTTGGACAGAACGGGCCGGTAGCCGTTGTCCAGCGCGATGGTGCGGAAGGGCTCAACCATCCAGATGGCGTCAACATCTCCGCGCTCTAGAGCTCCGGACATATCCGAGTAGTTCATGGGAACGTACTCGATGCCTGAGGGATCGATCCCATTGTTTTCGAGCGCCACGGGAATGGTGACGTCGCCTAGATTCTTGGTGGAGTTCACCGCGATTTTCTTGCCCGGGAGGTCCTCCGGGCCCTGAATATCGGAATCCTCTTCCACGAACACCTGCGAGGTGGATTCGTCGGGATCGGAGCCAACGCCGCAGCAGGAGCTCACGAACTTGATGTCGAGTCCCTGATCGATGGCCGCGAGATCCGAAACCACGTTGGCGTATCCGATCGGGCTTTCGCCGTTCACCACAGAGGGAATGATGGCTGAGCCGGATTCGGCGATCTTTACCTCAACGTCCAAGCCCTCTTCCTCGAAGAATCCTTCTTGGATCCCCAGATAGAGCGGCGTGGAATCGGTGGTGGTGATCTGGTAAACCGTGAGTTTAGTGAGGCCGTCTTCGCCTTCTTCAAGGCCATCGTCGGAGCCGCACGCGGCCAGAGCGAGCATCGAGGACGCCGCCAAGGCAGCGAGTTTCATTGATCTCTTCATGGGGTTTCCTTTAGATGGTGTATTCGGGAGGTGTGTTGGTAGGCACCACAAGATTGCGGATAGTGCCAAAGATATGTGCCCGAAGTTCGGAGAATTCGGGAAGGGCGCGGGTCTCGAGTTGGTTGCGATCAGCAGGCAGCCCGATTGGAACGATCTCTTCGATATGGCTGGGGGTCTGGGACAGAATGGCCACGCGATCGGATAGATACACGGACTCATCCACATCGTGCGTCACGAACACGAAGGTTGCCCCGGTCTCTTGGCGGACCTGCAGCAGCAGATCCTCCAGATCGTTGCGAGTTTGGGCGTCCACGGAAGCGAAAGGCTCATCCAACACCATCACCTCGGGTTGGTAGGCGATGGCCCGAGCGATGGCCACGCGCTGTTGCATTCCGCCGGAGAGCTGCCACGGGTAGCGCCCCGCAGCCCCCTCCAACCCAACGCTGGCCAAACAGCTCTCCACGCGCTTGGCGATTTCGCCCTTATCGAGCCCCTGAGCGCGCAGCGGCAGAGCGATGTTCTTCCCCACGTTCATCCACGGGTAGAGGGAACGCGAGTAATCCTGAAATACGAGCGCGATCTCGCGGGGAGGCGCCGTGATCTCCTGATTATCCAGCAGCACCCGCCCGGAGGTGGGGGCGAGCAGCCCGGAGATGCAGCGGAGCAGAGTGGTCTTGCCAGCGCCGGAGGGGCCAACGATGGAGAGAAATTCGCCGTCGTGGACCTCTAGGTTGACGCCGCGGAGTACCTCGGTGCCCGGATCCTTGCGCCCGCGGGGCGGATAGGTTTTATGTAGGTCCTCGATCGTCAGACGAATATCCGTCATAGTTGATCCCTTCCGTTCAGGCCCCGATCCCACGCCAACAGGCGCCGCTCGATGAGGCCAAAGATGCTTGTGAGGACCGTCCCGAGCAAGCCCAAGATGATGATGACGCCCCACACGGCCGTCTGATTAAAAGAGTTCTGCGCGGTGACGAGAAAGTAGCCGATGCCTTCCGAAGAACCCGTCATCTCGCTGGTAACCACCAGAACTAGAGAGAGCGGGATGGCCACGGTAATCCCGGCCACGGCCCGCGGCGTGACCGCGGGCAGCACCACGTTGAGTTGTTTCGTCAGCCCCGTGATCCCGAAACTTCGCGCTGTATCGTGGGATTCGCGCGGAATTGAGCGCGCCCCGTCGATCACGTTGAGCAGCACCGGGAAGAACGTCCCCAGCGCAATGATGAAGATCTTCATCGAGTCGCCCAGCCCGAAAATCACCATCGCGAACGGGATAAGTGCGGTTGCTGGGATGGCCCGAATGAATTCGAAGGGCGGGGTAAGGCCGGTACGTACGAGCCGGATTTGTCCGATGATAAGGCCGACGACGATGCCAGCTACAATCCCGCATCCCAGCCCAATGGCTAAGTTGGTCAAGCTGGATGTGAGGTTCGATCGGCCTTCACCGGCCAGCCAGTACTCCCAGACGGATGTTGAGACGTCGGGTAGCGGCGGAAAGTAGATCTGGTTGGAGCTCGACGAGGCAAACCACCAGATGGCGATGGCACTGAGGGCGCCGAGCATGCCCAGCAAGGAGGTTAGGCGTTTCATTGGGCCTCATTCCTATAGGACTCGTGCCATCCCAAGAGGCGCTTCTGGAGCGAGAGAAGTAGGGTGTTGAGGCCGAAACCCACGATTCCAATCACGAAAATGTAGGCGTACATGACGGGCAGGTTGCCCACTGATCGAGCTTGGCCGAGCTGGTTTCCCAGCCCGCTCATACCAACCAACAGCTCGGAGGTGATGCACAAGACGAGGGCGGTGTTGGAGGCGATGCGAATGCCCGTGAGTAACTGCGGAAGCATGGACGGGACGATGAGGAATCGCACCCGTGCCCATAACGGCATCGAGTAGGCCGCTGCGGTCTCGCGCGCCACTGGATCCACGTCGCGTACCGCCGAGATTGCGGACATGAGCATCTGGAAGACGGCAGCATAGGTAGCGAGGAAGATCTCGGACGATTTGCCCGAACCCATCGTCAGGATCACGAGGGGAATCATCGCGATCGAGGGGATCGGCTTGAGGAACTCGATCACCGGCCGGAAGAACGCTGAAAGGTAGCGAGAGGACCCAAGGATGAGGCCAACCGTGGTACCAATCACTACCGCTATCGCGAGGGCCTGAATCCACGCGGAGAGCGTGGCACCAATCGCGGTCCAGAGCCCGGATCCGCCGAGCAGGCTTCCCAGTTCACCCAGAATCTGGGTGGGAGCCGGGGCAAATCGGCTGGGGAGCAGATCAACGATCGAGGCCAGTTGCCAGACGGCAAAGATCAGGAGGACTGTGATCGTGGGGATGAGCAGGCGGACGGTGCGGCTATGGTAATTCAGTCTCATCGCACCTTCGCTTCGGCGCGTTGGGAGAGCAGCTTCTTATCCACCTTGTTGGTTCCGGACAGTGGGAAGCTCTCCTCGAAGAAGATGCGACGTGGATGAGCGTACGGCTCCAGATGCTCCAGAGTCCACGTGCGCAGCTCCTGCTCGCTTGGATTGGAGCCGGGAACGGGCACAACGAAAGCCACAGGCTTGGCGCCTTTGAGGGGATCAGGAATAGGAACTACTGCCGCTTCCTGAACGTCCGGGTGGTTTTCCAGCACTTTCTCTACAGCGGCCGGATACACGTTCTCCCCACCGGACGTGAACATGTCATCTACTCTCCCGCGGAAGAAGTAAAAGCCCCGCTGATTGCGCTCGAACAGATCGCCAGTGAGGTAGAAGCCGCGATCATCGACCGGGCTGGGCACATCTGGGCGGTCCTTGTAGCCGAGCATTGTTGCAGGGGATTCGACGCAGAGTTCACCGCTGACCGAGCCGGTGTCCGATGCCAGTACCTTGCCGTCCGGGTCGCGAAGCTCCACGGCTACTTCGGGATGAGCGATACCTACCGAACCGCGCGGGGTTGGCAGGATCGGATGAGGAGCAAAGGCCACGGGCCCCGATTCGGTGGTGCCGAACCCCAAGGAGAAGGCAGCGCCGGGAAAAACCCGGCTACTCTCCTCGATCAGCTCATCGGACATGGGCGCCGAACCTAGCCAGAGCTCATTCACGCTGGACAGATCGATCTGGGGGTCGCGATCGCGCAGGGCCAGAGACATCATCGGGGGAACCCCGGTGATACGTGTGGCGCTGTGATCGGCAATCGCCTGCAGAAAGCCCTTCGGCTCGAACACCGGCTGAAGCACCACGTGATCGCCGTGCAGCAGAGCCCCCTGGCTAGTTGCCAAGGCATTCATGTGATAAAGCGGGGCGGACACCAGGAACACACGATCCCTGCCATCCGAATACTTCTCACCCGTTTCCATGATCCATTCATGAGAGGAGTGAGAGCGAACAACACCCTTGGGTTTGCCCGTGGAACCCGAGGTGTAGAGGATCATCGAAGGATCCTCTCCCGAGACCTCCACCGGCTCCGCGCCCTGGTCCGATGCAGCGGAAATGGAGGAGAGGAGATAAACGGGGAAGGGAACGTCGTCGCCCTCAAAAAGTGGACGATCGGCCAAGACGAAGGATGAACCGGAGTTGGCCACCGCGTATTCCAGTACGGCGGCAGGAAACTTGTAGCTGAGGGGAACGGCAACGCCGCCGGCGCGCATGATGGCGAAGAATGCCACGAGGTACTCGATCGAGTTGATCCCCACGATCGCAACCGCGGTGCCTCGGCCTACCCCGTGGGCGGCGAGCCACTCTTGGGCCGCCCGGACTCTGGCGAGGAATTCACCATACGTGACGGTCTCGGGGTTGTCACCGGTCAGGGTAATCGCCGGGCGATCGGGATGGGCGGCGTTGATGGCCGCCCCGATGTTGCCGATGGCGAGCGCTTCCCTCACACCGGGGGAAAACGTCTCCTCGATGGGCGCGGATGCTGACGCGGCGAATGTACCCTGCGCCGTGGCAGCCACCTTCTGCCCCTCGGTGTGAACCTCGGCCTGAGCGAAAGCGACGCCACGGCCAGGCTTGACTAGGCGGCCGGTGACGATGAGCCTGCCGGGGCGTGCCGGGCGGAGAAACTGAGTCTGGAGGTCGATAGTAGGGGCCGGGCCGCCGATCGTGCCGGTAAGCGCGAAGCAGGCTGCGGTGTCCAGAAGGGCGGAGAGGATGCCGCCGTGGATAACGCTCCCGTCTTGGGCGTTCGTCCATTCGGGGCGCGAGGCGGCTTCTAGAGTGATGGAGTCAGCCGTGATGGCAGTGACTTTCAGTCCGAGCCAGTTGTTGAAGGTGCCGCCCTCAAGGGTGCGCTGAACTGCGGCAAGTGAGGGAAGCGTCCGGGTAGCCGATGGCATTATGCCTCCTGACCCCACGGGGCGATGATTACCTTGCCAGTCACGCCGCGCTCTTCAAGGCGCTGGATCGCGGCCGGAGCCTCGTCAAGTGAGAGCACTGAGTCAATGACCGGGCGGAAATCACGGGTGTCTACCAGCTCCACGAGCGCCTCGATATCCTCACGTCCGAAACCGTTGGACCCCTGAATCTTTAGCTCGAAGCTCCAGATATAGCGGAGATCCTCGGCCGGATCGAAGCCCGCCGTAGCTCCGGCAACGAGGATTGTGCCGCCGAGTTTTGTGGACTTGAGCGTGGGGTGCCACGTGTCCCCGCCCGTATTGTTGATCACCACGTCAAACCCGGTCTCGGTGGAGTTGCGCGAAGGCTTACCAAGGTTCTCGCGGGTCCATTGATCGATCCGGACCTCGCGATAGTTGAAGTAATCGTCCGCACCGATGGCCAGCAGGCGTTCCCCCTTTTCCTTTGAGCCAACCGCGGCTACAACGTAGGCGCCCAGCTGCTTGGCCAAGAGAACCGCAGCGGTACCCACGCCGCCAGAAGCCCCGAGAACCAGCACCTTATCTCCGGCCTTGACCGCGCCCTTACCAACTACCATGCGGTGCGCCGTCCCATAGGCCACAGGCATGGCCGCTGCCTCTACGAAGCTGACGGAATCCGGAAGGGGAATTATCTGCGAGGCTTCCGCCACCGCATACTCTGCGAGCCCGCCGTCCTGTACCTCTCCCATAAGGTTGAAGTTGGAATCAAGCGGATTGACTAGAACGCGATCGCCAGCCTTGACGCCAGACGTATCCGGGCCAACCTCCACGATTTCTCCGGCAAGGTCTAGGCCCGGCACTACCGGCATTGGGATCTTGATGCCCGGCATGCCGCGTACGGTGAAGATATCGTGATAGTTCAATGATGACGCCCGAACCTTCAGCACCACTTTGCCGGAGGTGGCCTCGGGGCGTGGGTAGTCAGTTTCGATCGTCAAGTTTTCAACTGATCCATGGTTTCGCAGGACCACGGCCTTCATCGTCTGCACGGATGACTCCTGTTTCTTAAGGTTGCGATTTATGCGGCGCGAGTTCGGGTTTGCACGGGCTCACGCTCCATCGTGTTCAGGCTCGCTCGGGCCTAAGCACGCGGATGTGAACGTTGGGGCGCTTTACACTGTCCAGATGCCGGCCGGTCCCGAAACTTCGAGACAGAGGCGGGGCTGATCCGAGGTGCAGGCGCAGGTTTCAGTTTCGATAGCGGTTCCAAGAGCCGCCAGCTGCATTCGGAGCTCTGATGCGGAGGCCTCGGCGTTTTCGGACCTGCCTTCGGACTGCGGTACACAAAGGGTAAAACGGCGCAGTTCTGCCCGGGCCTGCGTAGAGGCGGCGGGCGAAACCGAATCCTGCCAGTCAATGATGAATGGTAGTGGCCCCGCCGTGGGCTGGGTGAGGCGCCAAGAGAGCAGCGCGCCATCAGGAGTGCGGCGGGACAGTGCTTCGAGCGGGGAAATGGGGATCCCGGCGGTGTTGGCGCGGGTCACCGTTGCGTCGGCATCGTCGGGATGAATAGCCCAAGTAGCTACCGTGGCGGTGGTGATGGTGTCCAAATCGAATGGATATGGGCCATCGGGGTGTGGGAGTGATTCATCAGCGCCCACGATCTCTAGATAGTGGCCGCCGCCGAAAGTGACTAGATAGTTTCGAGTCCCTAGGCTCTCGTGTGATCCGCCCTTATCGGGGCTGACGCCAGTGGCTCGCTCGAATTCGGCCACAGTGTCCTCGAGCGTTGGCGTGGCAACAACAATGTGGTCAAGAAGCGGTGGAACTGAAGTCCTGTCCTCTGTCATGGCTTCCCTCTCAGTCATTGAAGCGAGTATCTGTAATCCGAGATAAATCATCTCAGGATCCGGGGCGTGTGTAAACCTACTAAGTGGGTAGGTTATCGGAGTTTATATGTTTAGGATACTCGCTCGCGGGTAAAGTGGAGCCGCGACTGTGATGAAGCTAATGGTAGCGCGCTGCTGATCCGTGCGAGTGGCGGATCCAGAACCGTCTACATGGCGAGACTTCTTGCGTTTATCGGTGAATGGCCCAAAAATGGGTTGATTACTGGAAAGGGAGTCTATGAGCACAGTATCGCCAAAAGGCGCAGAGGGATCACGAAAAGCGAACCGAGGTGCGTTCTCCGGCCGCAACGCCTTCATCTTCGCGGCGATTGGTTCCGCCGTTGGATTAGGGAACATTTGGCGTTTCCCCTATGTGGCCTACTCGAACGGTGGCGGTTCGTTCATCCTGCCGTACATCATTGCGCTTGTCACAGCTGGTATACCACTGCTCTTCTTGGACTACGCGATTGGGCATCGCTATCGCGGTTCGGCTCCGCTGTCCTTCCGGCGTCTACATCGCATGACCGAGCCCCTCGGTTGGTGGCAAGTGATGATCTGCTTCATTATTGGTATCTACTACGCGCTCATTCTGGCGTGGGCCATCCGCTACTTCCTGTTCTCCTTTACCAAGGAGTGGGGTGATGATCCGGCCACATTCTTCACGGAGACGTTTACTCATTCGGTGCCGGCCGAAGAAGCTACTTTCGGTCTAGATTTCGTGCCGGGTGTGGCTATCCCATTGATACTCGTCTGGGTAGGCGTGATTGGCGTACTTATTATGGGCGTTCAGAAAGGGATCGCGAGATTCTCGGGTATCTTCATGCCCATCCTTGTGGTCATGTTCGTGATCCTCGTTATCGTGGCACTGACCTTGCCTGGTTCGGGCGCAGGTCTAGATGCACTCTTCACACCAGACTGGGGAGCGCTTACCGATTCGAGTGTGTGGGTGGCGGCCTATGGGCAGATCTTCTTCTCACTGTCCGTGGCGTTCGGCATCATGCTGACGTATTCCTCTTACCTCAAGAAGGATGAGGATCTTACCGGCTCGGGCCTCCTCGTTGGCTTCTCCAACTCCAGCTTCGAGATCCTTGCTGGAATCGGCGTATTCGCGGCGCTCGGATTCATGGCACAGTCCACCGGCCAGCCAATCGATGAAGTGGCCGGCGGTGGCATCGGACTAGCTTTCATCGCCTTCCCCACGATCATCAATCAGGCGCCTGTGGGAGCCCTGATCGGTGTGCTCTTCTTCGGTTCGCTTGTGTTTGCTGGGTTTACTTCGATGATTTCGATCATCGAAGTAATCATCGCCGCGATCCAAGACAAGTTGGGCCTTAATCGTGTCCCCGCGACCCTCGTAGTGGGTGTCCCGATGGCAGTGGTTTCCCTGTTGCTTTTCCCCACCACAACGGGCATGAATCTCCTTGACATAACCGATGCCTTCGTTAACAACTTTGGGATCGTCGCGGTTGCGCTGGTTGCGACCGTGACGCTCTCGGCCGGCTTTGGCGCCTTGCCCACCTTGCGGAACCACCTGAACCGCTCCAGCTCCTTCAAGGTAGGGCGCATCTGGCAGATGTTCGTGGGTGGAGTGGCCCCGATCGTTCTGGGCTACATCCTCATCAACGAGATCCAGCGAACTGTCGCCGAAGGATACGGCGGCATGCCCGGCTGGTTCGTGAACGTATTCGGATGGGGCATGGTGATCGCCCTGGTGGTCATGGCCTTCTTGCTGACATCGATTCCGTGGGGTGAGCGTTCAAATGTTCATGTCCTCGATTCGGATGGGGACCTCATACCGCCGCCTATCTTGGATCGCCTCGTGGATCAAGGACGTTTCGGGCAGGTCAAGGCAGATCCAACTATTGCCGGCTACATACTTCCCGATCTGGATGAGCGGGCGGTAGCCGCATCCTCGTCCACACCAGCCTCAACCGATAAGGAGGAACTGCGATGAGCGGAGCCGCCATTGCCATGATGTTGGTTGCCATGGTTGTTATTTGGGGTGGCATGATCGCCTCCGGCCTCTACCTGCGTGCCCACCCCGAGGGTTCGGTCCAGCTACTCGACGAATTTGGGCGGCCTGTTGATCATCCCATGCTGGACGTTGATCACCCGGAGTCTTAACACGATTTCTTGGGACGACGACGGATTTCTCCCGTCCGCACCCGCTTGCCGAGGTGGGGTTTACGTTAGGAGACGTCGTTCCACCGAAAGACCTAAGATCCGCAGTTTTGACGCAATCTCTGGGAAAGCGTGGACAAGAGGGTAAGGGGCTGTGCACAGCCGAACGCACTCGGTGGACTTGGCACGTAGACTGTGCCTGTGAGTATGGCACTGTATCGGCGTTACCGGCCCCAGAAGTTTCAAGATGTGATTGGCCAAGAGCAAGTCACTAAGCCCCTGATGGCTGCCCTGCGGGCTGGAAAAACTGCTCACGCCTATCTCTTTTCAGGTCCGCGTGGGTGTGGAAAGACAACATCTGCTCGCATTCTTGCGCGCTGTCTGAACTGTGTGGAGGCTCCTACGGATACCCCATGTGGGGTATGTGAATCGTGCCGCGAGCTTGCGGCTGAGGGCTCGGGTTCACTCGATGTGGTGGAGATGGACGCCGCCAGCCATGGTGGAGTGGATGATGCTCGCGATCTCATTGAGCGGGCATCGTTCGCGCCTGCGCGTGACCGCTACAAGATCTTCATCATTGACGAGGCCCACATGGTCTCGAATCAGGGTTTTAATGCGCTCCTCAAATTGGTGGAGGAACCTCCGGACCATATTAAGTTCATCTTTGCCACCACGGAGCCCGAAAAGGTTATCGGCACCATTCGGTCCCGTACCCATCACTACCCGTTCCGGCTCGTTCCTCCGGACGAACTGGAAGGTTACCTCGGGCAAATCTGTGCCGAGGAAGGCGTAGATGCGGGCGCTGGCGTTCTGCCGCTCGTGGTCCGCGCCGGTGGTGGGTCCGTACGTGACTCGCTCTCCGTGCTGGATCAGCTCATTGGCGGTTCGGAAGCCAATAGCCTCACGTACGAATCTGCGATTGCACTGCTTGGATTCACTGATGGCTCCTTGCTTGATGACTCAATCGGTGCCCTCGCCGCGCGCGATGGTGCCACGCTCTTCGCGGTGGTGGACCGCGTGATTCAGTCCGGTCACGATCCACGCCGGTTCGTGGAGGATCTCCTCCAGAGATTGCGGGACATCGTTGTGATTTCTCTTGCTGGGGAATCCGCGCATGATGTGCTGGTTTCCGTACCCGACGATCAGTACGAGCGGATGGTTCAGCAAGCCAACAATCTGGGAGCGGCCCGAGCTTCTCACAGCGCCGATCTGGTGAACGACGCGCTCACTCAGATGGCCGGGGCTACCTCCCCGAGGCTCCAGTTGGAACTCCTCTGTGCGCGCCTGCTTCTGCCGCCCACCGCGCAGGCCGATTCTAGTCAGCCCCGTACAGCCACTGCGGCAGGTGGGGCAAGTGGAGACGGGCCCCAGAGGCCCAAACCCTCTAGGGCTACAGAACGCCCGGCTAGGCCGTCCTCTGCCACGCGCCCGGACGCACCGGCACCCAAGCAGCCAAACAACCCGAGTGTGCCCGGCCGTCAGATCAACGCGCAGTGGGCCGCCCCTGTTTCGCCCGCTTCCGGTGGAGAGAAGACGCCCGACAGAGATTTGACGCAAACCCGGGGTGAGGCCGCGGCTGAAGCTGAGAAGCCGGCGACACCTAAGGTGCCCACGCCCACCGCGTCAGAGCCACCAGCTGCACCCGAGCCAAGCTCCGGGGACGTCAGCATGATCAGGCAGCGCTGGAAGGAAATAGTTGCTGACGTACAGGCAACGTCGAAGTCCACCGCCGCCCTCATCCAGACGAATGCACAGGTGGGAGGCCTTGAGAACGGCGTGCTCACCCTGCTCTTCCAGACCCAGGGTCTTGCAACAACCTTTAACAACCGCGGGCATGGGCCGCGGGTTCAGGCCGCCCTTCATGAGGTCTTGGGCGTGGACGCCACGGTGGAAGCCTCGGTAGGGGGCGATGGGAAAGGCCCAAAAGCGCAGGCCGTTCCGGCGGCCAGCCCCAGCAATCAGGCACCGGACCCAGTACCGTCGCACAAGCCGGTACCAACGCCTGATACATACGACGAGCCCGGAACATCCCGAGATTCCGGACCCTCACCTGATTCGGCGCCCGATCCTGTCCAAGCGCAGGAACCGGCGCTCCCGCGAAGGCTTTCATCCGTGCCGGATCCCGCTCCGGAACCAGAACAAGCCCCTGCAGCGGACTTGGATCCGGCAGGTGTACTTGCACCGCTGCTCGATGGGCCAGTCCTTCAAGCAGTTTCCCCGAATGTGCCATCGGGCGATGAGCCTCCGTTCCCGCAGGATGAGCCTCCGCTGGACGAACCGTATCTGGACGAACCGCCTCTGGATGAACCGCCAGTGGCTGAGCCGGCTCTGGACGGACCAGCATCCGTTACCTCGGCCGAATCTGACGAGGTACCGTTCTATGCTCAACAGATGCCTACGCCGCGAAGGCCCGAGGATATTGGCCCGGAGACGCCGGCAACTCCCAGCTTCTCGATTCCTCAGCGATCTCGGCCTCAGCCCAGCGCTGAGGAGAAGGCAACGCCTTCGATCGGTGATCGGATTAGAAGGATGCACGGCGGCAGCGCACAGAGCCCCGCTGAACCGCCCCCGCCTCCAGAATATGATGAAGATCCGTACGATGAGGGAGTCTCCCCGGACGATCCAACGATCGCACAATCCAACGTGGTGGGAATTGAGGTTGTTCTGAGCACGTTCAAGGGAACAGTGATCGATGAACAGACCAGAAATGGAGAGTAGTTAATGGCGGGCGTTTACGATGGAGCCGTTCAAGAACTCATTGACGAACTGGGTAGGCTCCCCGGCATCGGCCCCAAGGGCGCCCAGCGAATTGCCTTCCATCTGCTCGAGCAAGATTCGTCAGAGGTTGATGCCCTCGTGGGTGCGATCCAACATGTGAAGCAACGGGTTCACTTCTGTGAGATCTGCGGAAACGTGACGGAATCCAACGTGTGCTCGATCTGTAGCGATGCCCGCCGCCTCGATTCTGTGATCTGCGTGGTGGAGGAGGCTAAAGATATCGTGGCGATCGAGCGTACCCGCGAATACCGCGGCCGCTACCACGTATTGGGCGGTTCAATTAACCCGATTCAGGGAGTTGGCCCGGACGATCTGCGTATCCGCGAGCTCCTGACCCGTTTGCAGGATGGCAAGGTCACCGAAGTTATTCTGGCAACCGATCCGAACATTGAGGGGGAGGCAACTGCCGCCTATCTTATCCGTCTCCTCATTCCGATCGGTGTCTCTGTCTCCCGATTGGCTTCCGGCCTGCCCGTGGGTGGCGACCTGGAGTATGCGGACGAAATCACACTCTCGAGGGCGTTCGAGGGACGGCAACGCGTTCATACTGCGACAGCCGCAAATTAGGCCTGCTGTCTCATGTCCACGCTGCGATACGTCCCAAAGCGTGAGCAATTGCGGCGGTTACGATAGGCGAGTCGATTAAAAGGAGCAACCTATGGCACTCGTCGTCCAGAAATTTGGTGGATCATCTGTAGCAGACGCCGCGAGCATCAAGCGCGTGGCTAAGCGGATCGCCGAGACGAAGCGAATGGGTAACGACGTCGTCGTCGTCGTTTCAGCTATGGGTGACACTACGGATGAACTGATTGACCTTGCCGAAGAGGTAACAACGAAGCCGCCTTCGCGCGAGATGGACATCCTGCTCACCGCGGGTGAGCGCATCTCCATGGCTCTGCTCGCGATGGCGGTGACGGAAGAGGGAATCGAAGCCCACGCCTACACGGGCCAGCAGGCCGGTCTGCTCACGGACGATAAGTATGGGCAGGCATCCATCCTCGGAATTATCCCTGAGCGTATTCTTCGGACAATCAAGGACGGAGCGGTGGCCATCGTGGCCGGGTTCCAGGGAGTGAACTCGCAAAACGACGTGACAACGCTCGGGCGCGGCGGATCCGACACAACGGCCGTTGCATTCGCGGCGGCTCTCCACGCGGATTCCTGCGAAATCTATACCGACGTGGACGGCGTATTCTCGGCTGATCCGCGAGTAGTCCCGGCAGCGGGCCACGTGGCCCTCATGACGTATGAAGAGACTCTTGAACTTGCGGCACACGGCGCTAAAGTATTGCATCTACGGGCAGTTGAGTTTGCTCGAAAGTTCAATGTCCCACTTCATGTGCGCTCTTCATTCTCAAACAAGGAAGGTACTTGGATCGTGAGCGAAAATCTCAGCCAGCAAAAAGCCATGGAAGCCCCGGTTATCACGGGTGTTGCTCACGACCGGTCGCAGAGCAAGATTTCGATTGTTGGGGTGCCGGACGTACCGGGAGCGGCCTCAAAAATCTTCGCAGCTGTAGGCCGCGCTGATGGAAACATCGACATGATTGTCCAGAACACCGCGCTATCAACGCCAGGCCAGTCAAATATCTCCTTCACTGTTCCGCGGGTCCAGCTTGATACCGTTGTGGAGAAGCTGCGGGCAGACCGTTCGGATCTGGGTATCAAAGAAATTCAGGTGACTGAGGAGATTGGTATCCTTTCGATCGTGGGTGCGGGTATGCGTTCGCATTCGGGCGTTTCCGCCAAACTCTTCACGGCGTTGGCTGAACTAGGGGCCAACATTGACATGATTTCCACATCGGAGATTCGAATCTCCGTTGTTGTTGCGCCGGACGTGCTGGAATCCGCCGCCCGCGCAGTCCATACCGCTTTCGGACTCGATCAGGAATCCGATGCAATCGTCTACGGAGGTACAGGACGATGAGTATTACCCTCGCAGTTGTAGGCGCTACCGGTCAGGTTGGCCGCGTTATGCGCACCCTTTTGGAAGAGCGAGACGTCCCTGCAGATAGGGTGCGCTTCTTTTCCTCAGCCCGCTCGGCGGGCACGGTACTCCCGTTCCGCGGGCAGGACATCACGGTGGAAGACGTTGCTACGGCAGACTTCTCCGGTGTTGATGTTGCCGTCTTCTCTGCTGGTGCAACGGCCTCGCGCGAGTATGCACCGAAGTTCGCAGCCGCCGGCGCTGTGGTAGTAGATAACTCTTCGGCGTGGCGCAAGGACCCCGACGTTCCCCTCGTGGTTTCTGAGGTTAATCCGGGCGATATCCCGAACCGCCCGAAGGGTATTATTGCCAACCCGAATTGCACCACGATGGCCGCGATGCCGGTGCTGGGCCCGCTCCACAAGAAGTACGGCCTGACTCGCCTCATTGTTTCCTCGTACCAAGCCGTGTCCGGCTCAGGACTGGCTGGTGTCAAAGAGCTGGACGGCCAGATTCGAGCCGGAGTCACTCAAGACCTCACGGCGCTCGCTACGGATGGAGAGGCCGTTGAGCTTCCCGATCCAAGCGTGTACGTGGCCCCAATTGCCTTCGATGTTGTGGCCCTAGCCGGCAAGATTGTGGACGATGGCTCGGACGAAACCGATGAGGAGCAGAAGCTCCGCAACGAATCCCGCCGTATCCTGAACGTCCCCGATCTCAAAGTGTCTGGGACCTGCGTGCGCGTTCCCGTCTTCACGGCACACGGCTTAGCGGTTAACGCTGAGTTTTCCACCCCGGTCACTCCCGAGGAAGCCACAGCTCTCCTTGGGTCGGCCCCTGGCGTTGAAGTGACGGATGTCCCCACTCCGCTGGCAGCAGCCGGCAAGGACCCCTCTTTCGTGGGCCGCATCCGCCAAGACCAGTCCGTTGACGATGGTCGCGGCCTCGCCATGTTTGTGGTGGGCGATAACCTCCGCAAGGGCGCCGCTCTGAACGCCATTCAGCTGGCCGAACTTGTGATTGAGGAAATTACTGCCTGATCTATTGCTAGATGAGTAAGGGCCCCAGTTCATTCTGAATGAACTGGGGCCCTTCGTCGTCGTCCTAAAAACTATACAAAGTAGCCCGCCATTCCGGACATATCGGAAGTGTCTGGGCCCAGAACTTCCTCCGCGGCTTTTCCGATGAAAGACTGCTCATCGGGCTTATTGCGCAGGACGTTTTCGATGAAGGACGCAATCACCTGATCACTCGGAATGTCGTAGCCCGCGTTTTCGGCCATGTACCAGCGGTGCTCCAGAAGCTGATGGAAGATCTCAGCTGGCTCTAGCTTCCCTCGAAGCTCGCGGGGAATCGCGTTGATCGCGGGCTGGTACACGTGGGTCATCCACTCGTGCGCGGCGATGGACTGAGGCGTGCTGGATTTGAAGTGCGTGGCGCGATACTGTTCGATATCGTTCATCATGCGCCGCGCCTGATTCTCCTCAACGTCCATGCCTGTAAGCCGCATGATCTTGCGGGAGAAGTGGCCCGCATCCACCACCTTGGGCTGGATCGAAACCTGAGTGCCGCCCTTATCCCGAGACATCGAGAGTTCACCTACCTCAAAGCCTAGATCGTTGAGGCGGCGTATGCGCTCGGCGATCTTCCACGTCTCGTTGGCAGAATATGTGGTGGTTTGCGTCAGGTCTGCCCAGAGTTCGTTGTACCGCTGAACGAAGGTATCGCCAACTTCAATGGCATCCACATCCATCTGGAGAATTTCCCCGGCCTGAAGGTCCATGAGCTCGCCAATGATGTTCGTGCGCGCCACATCGATATCGTATTCTCGCTTGCCAGTTGTCAGGCTCGGATAGAGTTCGCCGGTCTCCGCGTCCACAAGATAGGCCGCGAATTCGCCGGCATCCCGGCGGAAAAGAGTGTTGGATAGCGAAACATCGCCCCAGTAGAAGCCGAGCAGGTGTAGGCGCACCATCAGCACCGAGAGTGCATCGATGAGCCGCCGCACGGAGTCCTGACGCTGATGCTGGCCGAAGATCGCGCGGTAGGGGAGTGAGAAGACCAGATGTTCGGTCACCAACGCATCACTCAGCGGTTCGCCATCCGCCGTGCTGCGTCCCGTCACTACCGCAACTGGCTCAACGGCCGGGGCGTCGTGACGCCCGAGGTCGCGCAGCATCTCGTATTCCCTGTACGCCACACGCTCGCCGATTTCCTTAACCGCGATGATGCGTTCACCCAGATACACGAAACGCACCGTATGGCGGGATATGCCGCGGGGAAGCGCGGCAATGATGTCCTCTGGCCACTCCGCAATCGGCGTATCCCACGGCAGATCGAATAGGCCAGGATCCACCTGTGCTGCCATGATTTGGAGAGACGGATTCATGTGGCGCCTTTCTTTTCAGTACGCGGACTTCTTTAGGGCCAGCTTAGGGAGTGAGCACGGTTTGGGATTGAGGGGCCACGGCGAATGGCTCCAACGCACCCTTCCAACCATCCCTTGGGCGCACGCCCTGTGGCCTCGTACATTCTAGCGGTGTCTATGAGGGCCGTGGAAACACGAAAAAGGTGGCGAGAGGATTCCTCCTCCCGCCACCCATCGTTAGGTCTGACTAGCTGTTCAGGCGCTCGCCGGTGGCGGCGGAGAAGTAGTGAACAGTTCCGTTGTCAGGGGTCAGGTTGATGACATCGCCCGGCTGCGGCACAACGTGGGGCTCGATGCGGACGGTGCAATCGGATGCGCCATCGCCGGAACCGAAGGTCTCGGTTTCCTCATCGGAGCCGTCAACGCGGCCGTACACGTAGGCGTCAGATCCGAGGTGCTCCACGAAGTCCACCTTGAGTGGAATGTTGGAGGCGCCTGCGGCCGATGCCCACTCGAGGGCCTCGGGGCGGAAGCCCACCATGATCTGGCCGTTGTCCTCAGCAGTGATCTGCTTGGCAACGTCATCGGGGAGAACCAGCTTTGCTTCACCGAAGGTAGCGGTGTTGCCCGATACCTTCCACTTGCCGAGGTTCATGGCCGGGGAGCCGATGAAGCCGGCAACGAAGGAGTTGGCCGGGGACTTGTACATTTCGTCAGGGGTGCCAACCTGCTGCAGGAGGCCGTCCTTGAGAACTGCGATGCGATCGCCCATGGTCAGAGCCTCGGTCTGATCGTGCGTCACGTACACGGTGGTGATGCCGAGGCGGCGCTGCAGAGAGGCGATCTGGGTGCGGGTCTGAACACGGAGCTTGGCATCGAGGTTGGAGAGCGGCTCGTCCATAAGGAACACCTGCGGCTCACGAACAATAGCGCGGCCCATGGCAACGCGCTGACGCTGACCACCGGAGAGAGCCTTGGGCTTGCGGTCTAGGTAGGGCTCCAGATCTAGGATCTTGGCGGCCTCTTCAACGCGGCGGCGGATCTCATCCTTGGGTTCGCCAGCGATCTTGAGGGCGAAGCCCATGTTGTCCGCCACGGTCATGTGGGGGTACAGAGCGTAGTTCTGGAACACCATCGCGATGTCGCGATCCTTCGGCGAAACGTCGGTGACATCCCGATCGCCGATGAAGATGCGTCCGGAATTCACTTCCTCAAGACCGGCGAGCATACGCAGCGATGTGGACTTTCCGCAGCCGGACGGGCCAACGAGTACGAGGAATTCACCATCTTTGATTTCCAATGAGAAATCATCAACAGCTGGGGTATCTGAACCCGGGTAAACACGGGTTGCTTGTTCAAACGTTACGGTAGCCATGATTCATGGTCCCTTCACCGGCAGGTACGTGCCGGACGATCCGAGTGAAAGGTGCCGAGTACGGTGTGTCCGCTCTGACACGGTCCATCATTTTTAATGAACCGAGATTATTTTGTCACGTCCTGAAGTAAAGTGCCAACTTAGTGTCGGATATCACGCTGCCTGAGCCCGGGATTGTGTCAACTCTCTGGCCGTTCCCGTCATCCCAATACCAGTTATCCCGCCAGCTTTGGCTGTGCGCACCTTGGGCTCTAATGCGATATTCGCGCCACACCCACGAGCCAAGGTGGGAGGCTCACGGTACGGTTGAAGGGTGAGTGAGCGACGCGCAGAGATTGGCGGCTATGAAATTGTCCGCAGGATCGGGTACGGCGGCATGTCTACGGTATACGAGGCAAGCGACGCCGAGGGGCATCGTGTTGCCCTCAAACTCCTCCATCCGCACGTTGCCGATTCAAACAATGGGCGCGAGCGCATGCGCCGCGAGTTCCGCATGCTCCGCAAGGTTAAGGGCCCGTACGTGGCCGAGGTGCTGGATATTGAGACGGACGATGAGGATGCCTTCATCGTTACCCAACTCATCGATGGCCCTACCCTCGAGGACGATGTTGCTACCGGCGGCATCTACACCGAAGGCGATCTGACTACCCTGGCTCAGAACCTCCGCAACGCTGTGACGTCGATTCACGGCGCCGGCGTTTTGCACCGGGATATCAAGCCGTCCAACGTGATGATGAAGCGCGGCAAGCCGGTTCTGATCGATTTCGGGATCGCCCAGCTTGGCGATGATCCGCGGATCACCCAACAGGGTTCGATCGCGCAGTCCCCGGGCTACACCGATCCTCAGGTTTTGCGAGGGGCCGAACCGTCCGAGAGTGCAGATTGGTGGTCGCTCGCCGCTGTTCTGGCATACGCCGCCACCGGTTACCCGCCATTTGGCTCCGACGGCACCATCGCCATCACGAACCGCGTACTGAAGGGGGAGATGAACCTGCCGGGGCTCTCTCCCGGGTTACGCCGCACGTTCGAGAGAGCCCTTTCGCCCGATCTCGCTTCCCGTATTACGTTTGATCAGCTAGTTGAGGGTACTGAGATTGCCGAGGGCGACGTTTCCGACGACGAGTCCTCTCCCGCAGTCGTTCCTGGCGCAGTGATGCCCGGCCAACCGGCAGGCGCCACAGAGGTGATTGATGGGCAGCAGACCGCCGCGGAACAGACCGGTGCTAGCCAACCTGCTGGGGCTACAGAGGTTGTGGCCGGTGGCGCTGACGCTCGGCCTGCGGGCGCCACTGAGGTGCTGTCCGATCGGGCGATTCCCGAGGCCAGCGATGGCGCCCGAACTCAGGTCTTCCAGCAACCTGTATCGCAGCCGTATCAAGAGCCTTACCAGCAAGTACAACCTCAGCCGTATCAGCAGCAACCGCAGCCCTATTATGGACAGCCCGGGTCTCAGCAATATCCTCCCGAGGTCCCGGCTTGGATGCGGCCACCCGAGCGCGCGCGGCTCATTGTTTGCCTTATCGGCGTTGCACTCACGCTGTTTTCTACCGCGTTGCCCGTGGTGTTTCTCCTCATTTTCTGTGGGCTTAGCATCGTGGCGGCCGTGGTAGGCGTGAGTTTCGAGAGCTTGAATCGCCGGCGCTTAGAGAAGGGTGGGCGGTTCTCTGGCGAGGGCGGCTGGGTGGCTCTCCGCATGCCGTGGTTCTGTTTTAAGGCACTGTTCTCGCAGCTCTTCGGCTTCTTCCTAGGAGCTTTGTTCGGCATACTCGCGATCTGGCTGTTATCGATGGTGGATATACTCGATCCCCGGCTCAACGTTGGTATCGGTGCTGCGATCGCTATCTGCACCTCGTGGTTTATGGCAACCAATCGTCTTGGCCGGGAAGGTGCTCGAAGGATTGTGAAGGCCGTTGCGCCGTCTGGCGGTTATCGGGCGCTCTGGGTGGTCGTGTGGCTTGCCCTGGTGTTCATAGCAGTTGTTGTGGCGAACGGGAGTGGTGCGCCCGATTGGTACCCGATGTCCAGCCCATTCTTCTATGACGTGGCGTAGTCCATCGTCAGTGCAGCGTCTTACACGGTAAGGTGATTGAGCCGAAGTTTTCGGTCTTCAGTACTTCTCAAGGAACTAGTTTAGAATTCAGCTATGGCATCTCGAAACACTCCCGGCACGTCTGGGCAGAACCTCACCAAGCAAGAGCGCCGCGAGCAGGCGCGCGAGGCAGCGCGGAAGCTGCAGGAACAAGAAGAAAAGCGCGCGAAGCGGAACAAGATTCTTGCGATCGTTGGCGCCATAGCTCTTGTGGCCGTGATTGCGCTGGCAGTTGTGCTCATCGTGCGTTCGGGTTCCTCGGATAACTCGACCGGTGAAGGCACGGAATCTTCAGAAGACTGGGCTGATTTCACGCGTGCGGATTCAGTTTTCACGGCGGAGAGCACACCGGAGAACGTGACTGATCAGGGTGGTATCACCGTGGGTTCCAGCCTTGAGGCTGGAACTGTTAACGAGGGTGCTCCGGAGGTAGACATTTACTTCGATTTCTTGTGCTCATGGTGTAACCGCCTCGAGAATGAGTACTCGGAGGATCTCGCCCAGATGGCCAAAGATGGGGAGATCACCTTGGTGTACATGCCCGTTGCCATCATGGGAGAGGACTTCTCCACACAGGGAGCAGCGGCCGATTTCTTCATGGCTGAGAATGCCCCAGAGTACTTCCTAGATTTCCACAACACTTTGTTCGAGGAGAAGACTAATCCTCTCTTCTTGGATGAGAATTCTGACCAGACCCTCCCGACCATCGATGACATCCTTGAGGTGGCAGAGGAAGTGGGCGTGCCGGATGCAACCGTGGCTGATCTTGAAACCGCTATCAACGATGGTACTTACGACGCCACGATCGAAAGCGCCTACGAGCAGTGGACCGCCAACGGCCAAACCGGCACCCCTGGCGTGATCATCAATGATCGCCAGTTGGCTGATTGGACCGAAGGCAAGCTGACCAAGTACGCGGCGGAGGCGGCTGCCGAGTAAGCTTTCTCGCAACTTGCCAAGTTGGCCCTACAGGGGCGATTCTGGCAAGATATAGGGCGCTGCGAGTTCGCAGTGTCTGCGCCACCTTAGCTCAGTTGGTAGAGCAGCTGTCTTGTAAACAGCAGGTCATCGGTTCGAGTCCGATAGGTGGCTCCACTTAGTTCGTCAGAGGGGCGCTGCCCAGCAGGTTCTGAAGGAACATGACATTGCGGGGGATGAATTCGGCAACTGTCAGCCCAACCACATCGTAAGCCGCAGCAATATCGTCAATCACCCGGCGGGCCTGCTCCGCCAAGAGCCCTCCCTCATCAAAACCAAGCCCGAGTTGGACCTGATTGGCATCCACCGTGTCCACGTCAAAGTGAATGGCTACCTTCGATGCGCCGGTGCCGGCCAACCAATTCAACAGAATATCGGAGGTATCGCGAAGGTCCTCTGGAGAGAAAGAGGAAAGTCCCCATGAGGCGATGTTCGGGAAGTCGTCTGCGGTCCAAGAATGAAGGCCCGCAAGCGCAATCTTGCTTGGGTCCAGCAGCGCCGGTAGTGCGTCTGTGAAGGCGGCATCTACCTTGCCCAAGAGAGCCGAAACTGCCATTGCGTGGTAGCCAGGGTAATCACTTTCAGGCGTTCCCACGTCCGGGTGTGAATCGATCCAGACCATCGCGAGATCGCTGCCGTACCGGCCTGCCAACCACGAGAAGGGCGCGACGCTGACGGAGCAATCTCCGCCCACGGTAAAGATCCGCTCGGGGTCGTGGCGCTTGAGCAGCGCGTTGGCGGCTTGAAGCTGCTCAAGCAAGATCTCGCGATTCTCGATTCCGCCGGACCCTTCATCGTCCGGAATGTTCATCGGCACTGGAACCGTTTCGGTTGGCCCGGAGTGAGGTGGGAGCGTCGCCTCAATGACTTTAGTTCCAACGGCGTAGCCGAGCCGTGCCTGATCAGAGGGCAGCTCGTTGAAGGGTAAGGGATAGTTCTCGGAGCCAGCGCCCTGCCATTGTGGCCAGATGAGCCGGAGCGTCTGCGCTGAAGTCATGCTCCTAGCCTAATCGCGTAGCCGCTTCGGAGCTGGGAACTATGAGAGCTGGAGGGTTGTGAGGCAGGTGGCGTCGTCGTCCTCAATCGTCGAAATATCCACGGAACCGGACTTGCCCTCGTGCTCAACGTTCAACTCAGCTTCGATTCCCTTCGGGAGCCAAACGCCAACAAAGCCGTTATCGAAGCTGGAAAGGGTCTCGTCCACGATCGTCTCGCCGGTGTCCGCATCCACGATCTGAACGTCAAACTCCTCGTTGCTCAGCTCGCCCATGCAGGTGGTGAGGCTGTGGAAGTAACAATCGTGGGTCTGATCAACATAGGGGGCGAAGGAGAGGTAGAACTGATCCTCTGGCAGCGCCATCGGGGTCTCTTCGCCCGACGCGGTGGTGAACACGACTTCGCTCGGGCGTACCGAGGCAAGGAGATCCTCCGGCCGCTCAGCCACCGGGGCCTGATCCAACGCGTCCACGATTTCCGCAGCGTCCAGATCCTCTAGGCCGTGGGAGGCAAGTACTTCGGTGAGTTCGTTCGTGGTGGGTGCCGGTGTGGACGTTTCTTCTTCCGACGACGAACAGCCCGCCAACCCCAACGCTGCGACGAGGAGCGCGGTGCCAAGGGACGTTGCTTTGCGGATCTTCATGGGGTTGCCTCCGGTTGGGGTTGGGTCAAACAATTGATTAGTCAAGTCCACCGCAAGTATAAGAAAGTTACATACGGGGTAAATGGGAATTTGGACCTAGTTTCGGTGGGTCGGGCTATAGTTGGGCCATGGCGTCAATCCTGAAAACAGTTCTCCGTCGCGGATGGGTGAAGCCGCTGGGCATTATGGCTAGGTGGTTGCCGGGATATCTTCGAGTTGACTTCATCAGTGCAGGGCTGCAGTCCGGGATCCTTCAATATCTCAATCAGGGTTCGGCCACGTCGAAGCAAGTGGCACAACACTTCGGGTATGACATGCCGATGATCGAGGGACTCGAATCCTGGCTTGGGGTTGGTGTCCAGATCGGCGAGCTTCGCCTAGCGCGTGGCCGGTACTCGCTTCGGGGGCGCCGAGTAAAGACGCTGCTCAAGCCTGAGAACGATCCGATCGCGGCGTTCTTCGAGGAATTCACCAACTTGAACCATCGGCTGGTTATGGAGACTCCCGAGCGGCTGAAGCGTGGGGAATGGTTCACGCTGGCCGATGCGGACCCGGATACCGTGGCGCGGACCTCGCGGGCTGGTGAGCCGTGGCTGGCCAGCGCCATCGGGGAGGTGGTGCCGGCAGAGGGTGCTTTCCGGTTGGTGGAAGTGGGCTGCGGATCCGGCGCCCATATCAAGACAGCCGCGGAGATAAACCCGCGCTTAACGGCTCAGGGGATCGAGCTACAGGAGTCGGCCGCCGCGCAGGCACGCACGAATATGGCCGAATGGGGGCTTAGTGATCGGGTGGAGATCGAGGTGCGTGACGTCCTAGACCGCGAGGGCGATGGCACGGCCGATCTTGTGACGTTGCATCAAAACATCTACTACTTCCCAGTCGAGGAACAGTCCGCGGTTCTGCGTCATCTGGGAACGTATCTTGCCCCGGGCGGCAAGCTGCTTGTTACCACCGTGGTGCGAGACAGCGGCTCGGGATCGGTGGCACTGGACCTGTGGGGTGCCATGACTGAGGGTGCCTCGCGGCTGCCCACTCCGAAGGAACTGGAAGATCGCTTGGCTGCTGCTGGTTACGCGGACGTCGGCACGCAGAAGCTAGGGCCGGACGGCATGTATTACGCGGCTACGGGTACCTGGCGCGGGTAGGATCCTACGGTTCGGTGTTACTTACCTCTAGTTGTCGTTATTGCAGATAAGTTAGAGTTGATGCATGACAACACAGTTGCATGCATCAACTATCGACCCTCGTGATCCCGATGTTCGTTCCGATGCTGAGCGCCTCGCTAGCAGGCTGGATGGAGGTTCGCCGGTTGAGGCTGCTCTGCGGTCGATGCTGAATGACGTGGCCGGCGGCTCGCGGGTGGTTATACTGCGCGTCGAAGATGAAGTGACACCTTCTCAGGCAGCCGAGTTACTTGGCGTCACGCGCCAATATGTAGATCGTCTTTGTGAGGATGAGGTCCTCCCGTTTCGGAGGCTACCTGAAAGCCGACACCGGCGTATCCGGGTTCAAGACGTAGTAGACGTGGCCACCGAGCGAGAGCGGCGCCGAACCGGTGGCGATGCCATCCGGGCGGCGCTTGGCGCTTGATGCTGTGGCTCGGTTACAACGGATTTTCATTGACACCAGTGAGCTTTTCCCATTCACGATTATGGATGCGTTACTCACTCTGTCGGAAGACTTCATCTTCAGTTGGGTCTGGACCGACGAGGTGCTTGAAGAGTGGGAGAAGGTAATCGTTCGAGAGGGTCTCAGGTCTGTCGAATCAGCCCGCTCCGTATCCGACGCTGTTCGTGCGCATTTCAATGAGTATCGAATCGATCCGATACTCTATCGCGGTCGAGCGACCCCAAATCTCTCACCGGACCCGGATGATCGCCTTCATGCAGCTGCGTGCGTCTATGGAGATGTAGATGTACTCCTAACTCGGAATCATAGAGATTTTGCGGCACCGGCCATTGGAGAGGCTGGAGTGCAAGTGATGTCTTCGGATGAGTTTCTTCGCGGTCGACTTAGTCATAGGCGTCGGTCTGTCATAGAGTCGATTACGCGCACTGCAAATCGTAAGTTGAGTCCGCCGATGTCGCCCATTGAGCTGGCCAATGCAATGGCGAACGCAGGTACACCCAAGTTTGCGGCTCGGCTCAAAGCGCTTCTTCCTGAATGAAAGAGAGGTCGCAAGGGGGAGGGCGCGGCCTATTCCGTGCCTAGCTCGGGGAGGAACACATCTTCGATCGCGCAACTGAACGTTGCGGCGATTCGGAAGGCAAGTGGGAGTGAGGGATCGAATCGGCCCTTTTCGATCGATATGACCGTCTGGCGGCTGACTCCGAGCTCATCGGCGAGCCTCTGCTGGGACCAGCCGTTGACCGCACGCAGCTCCGATAGCCGGTTCCTCATGAGCGCCGCTTCTCCCACAGGTAGGCCGCCACGAACGTGAGCACCATCAGCCCACACACCGCGATAAGGGTGAGAGAGACTTCGGGGACGTTAGAGGTGAGCGCGGCTCCGATCCCTACGGCAGGGAAAGTGATCAGGCAAGTTGTCTGGGAGGCCTTGTCCAGCCACGTGGTTTCAACGCTGTATTCCGGCGTTCGGATCGCGCCCGGGATACTATTTCTATCGACGACGACGATCCACACCAGCGCCACACATCCCGGTGCAAGGCAGACGGTGTAGATCGCGAACACCCAGACGGAAGCCATCTCGAAGCTGCCGGTAAGGGCCACGAGTACGCCGGCGAGCACCGCGACGGCAATGCCTGGTAGCGCGGCGAACGTGAGTGCGGAATGCCTCTTGCTCCCAAAGCGGGCGTGCCCGAATCGGTAGGGCTGAGCCGGTTGATCACCGTGGTTTGTGCTAGTTTCCGGGTTCATGCGTCGGTCCTACTACATCTGTTCATGTCGGGCGTGTCAAGCTCACTTTACAAGTCAAGTAAGCTTGACACAAGGCTCGATTTGAACGTGGTATCAGATCGCGTGGGCGGTCCTCTCGCCTTGGGCGTGCCCCTCCTACCGTGAGCGTGACTCTTCTATGGAGTTCCCCAAGGGTGAAATGGGACCCTCCTCGTGCCAACCTCGGCTCAAGCTAATGTTGCTGTAATCTATTGGAAGCACCGATGCTGCCCCAGAGTAGTGACATGGCGGACTCGGGACTTTTGAATGCGGCGCAACACCTAGGTGACGCTGAGAAGATGGAGATGATCTCCGTGCTATGGGACTCCATAGATCATTCAAAGCGCGAACCCCCAGAAGACGTGCTTTCCACGGTGCGAGAGCGAGCAAAGGATGCTGATATTCACCCGCAAGATCAGATGACTTCTGAAGAGTTCTGGGCACGTATCGAGCGGCGCGATTCGATCGCCTATTTGCGGCGGGTCGAGTAAGGCTAACGTAGATCTAGGATGAAGGACTGATGGGGCGGATTATTCACACTTTTCGCACACGTACTCTCAGTGCGGTGCAGTGAGTTGCACTGACACTGAGAGATGTACTGAATTGCACTGAGCCTCGTCGCTGTTCAGTAACAGTAAGCTACTAGCTTCAATACGACAGCGAACTTCGAACCCTGATCTTGACTCAGCTGACCGGATCACCTCTGCAGGTTTCCGGGGCGAGACATCTAGCAGATCATTGTCAGGTGTCGAGTTGCATCTGGGAACTATGAGTTTCGTGCAGCACGTTTGACTTCATGATTTCTGAGGATGGGTACATGATGTATTCGACACCGCTGGCGCTCGCGAGTTCCTCAGCCGCGGCGGCTTTTGCTTTCACCAGAGCATCGTCAATCTTGTTGTCTCCCTTCACCTCAATGAGGCGCAAAACTCCGTCGCTCATGCGGGCTACGAAGTCAGGGTAATAATGACGTATTCGCTGTGAATCTGCGTCATAGTACTGGATTGAAAGGTCGCCTTGATTCGAAGTGAACATGCCCGTGAAGTAAATCTCTTGGACTTTGCTATCCTCGATGTACTGCCAGAAAAGTTCACGTTCAGGCTTCGAGTCGAAACAGTAGGTATCGGCGTGGAAGCTCTTCGCAACTTGATCGGGCTTGAGACCCTTATCTTTGTTGTCAAGAATTAGATCTGGTTTTGTATGGAAGATGTAATACCCACGATCCTTCGGTTCCCGCAGGAGAGTCATTGAGGTGTCCTCCGTGCGGAGCTCAGACCTCACTTCGTAGAGCTCATGAAAGATACGGGGAATGATTACATCGTCAAGAATTTCATTGTACCGATTGATGTACTCCATTACGGCCACAGGCCCGTCCACGGACTCGCGGACGATTCGATCAACAAGTACCGGCGAGATGTTCAGATAGCGTGCAACTTCGCCGCATAGCGAGAACAAGCTGTAGGTAACTTGTTCCCGGTATTCGTCAGCGTTTCTTGTCTTGACTGCAGTATTGCTCGTCAGCCTGCTCTTTTCGTAAAGAACAGCGGCGTACTTGTCCATATCGAGATCCCCAAGCCCGAAGTTGATCGGAGCTTGGTAACCGTTCTCGATTAGCTCGTAAGAGCGCGAGATCTTTTTGAGCTTGATCGTTCGGGGAGGTGGAACCACGCGAACTTCGCGCGAAACGGTCTGGGACTTTTTGTCGTTTGTCAGCCCATCCACATCCATGTTGAAGTTCTTCTCTAACTCATCATCGAGAATGTCAAAGTTCGGCTTGGATAGATACACGCTAGCTGTTTGCTGTTCTTCGGTGATCTGGCGCAGGCACCGCATCGTGGCTTGAAGGATGAATATCTTGGACTTTGGACTGCGATACATGGCCACGCCGAAGAGGGAACGGCAGTTCCACCCTTCTCGCCCCTTGCCCACAAGGATAAGGAATTGCTTTTCGTTACCTACACTCCCCGCAACGTCGAGATTGTTGAAGTTGCGGATGTCTTCATCCTTTGTCAGCTTTTGATCGCCAACGTTTACTAGCACCTTTGACGCATCAACATCCAAATCGGCAAGGATTCGTTCCACTGCAGGACGAACTTCGTCCTGTGCTTCTGCAATTGTCGAAGCGAAGATCGCGAGTTTCGGGGTGAGTCCCTCGTAGGTCTCTCCGCCATATTTGCCCCAGAAGTCCTGGACAATCGCTCTCAGAAACTCTTCGCTCTTTACATTTTCAAATGCTTGGAGGAAAGCCTCTTTCAGATAGCCCTTCTGTATGGACTCGCTCAGTCCATAGGCGTAAACCACCTCCGGGAGTGGCTGCTTGTTCACGTACGGAGTGCCGGTGTAGTTATAACAGGCGACGATGGAGGTATTCTCGGCCAGAAGGTTGATAGTGTCCCTGAGGCTGGTTCTTGCCGCACTCTTAGACCTCAGCTGTTTTTCGAGGTTAGCCCCGAAGAGATGGTGGGCTTCATCAACATAAACTCCGAGTTGCGAGAGCCGACCCAGCTTCTGGAAGCGCTGGTTCTCTATGAGCGCGGCTTCATCGGCAACGTCGTCACTCATATCGCCATAGATATCCGCAAGAATAGAGCTTCCGCTAAAGAGCTTCTCCCCGGGAGTGTCTTCTTTGCGCTTCTTCTTGACGACGATCTTCTGAGTGTTTGAAATGACGATGTTGAAGTCTGAATCGTCGAGCACGTGCAGAGTTGTCCCGGAATCATCGAGGAAGTGTATCTTGATGTTTTGATCCAGCACCGCGGCGTACTCAGGCGGGACCACCTTAGTCTTATCGAAGGTGACGATCTCGCGTAGCGATTCCAGCACCGTCTTATCAGGGGCGAACACCAACGCATTGTGGCAGAACCGCTTGTCTTTCGGGTACTTTCTTGCAAGGAGGAACTCATAGAAGATGCACGTGGCCATGAGGATGGTTTTTCCCAAGCCCATGGTGAGTGCGTAGATATAGTTCGGATAAGACTCCCGGTACCTCTCCATTTGCTTGAACAGTTTGTCCGTTCGGAACTCGGTCGGGTCATCAAACAATGTGGCCTGATCATTGACTGCGTAGTAGGAGGCCTCCGAGAATTCGTCCTCACGATTACGCCAAGAATCAAACATATCCGCAACCTGAGCGTTGTTCATGAATTCCTTGATGAACACGTAGATCTCGAGTGCTTCGAACTGAGGACCACGAAGAAACGCGTCAGGATTTTCTGAGGCGTCGTTATATGCGAGGAAGTTCCGGGTCAGATCGTTGTAGTGTGAGCGGATCTTGCGTTGGTTGCGGGCGTAGAAGTGCTTTAACTGCTCGTAGAATGCGAAGTCCTCGTTGAGATTGACCCTCATGCCTGAACCTCGACCTCCAGCGATTCCGAGAGCAGATCAGTGATCTTCACTTTGATGGTTCCTGCAGTATCGGGTACCTCGTAGTAGCCCTTCACGAAGGTCTTCTTGTCCGGTATATCGGTAACAGAAGGTTCCATCACAACGCCGTCATAGTTCCAATCGATCACTATTGACTCAACCAACTGACGCCAGTCCTCAATGTATTCGCGCTGTAGGGAGAGCTTCTGCATGAGATTGAGTGGGTAGAACGAACGGATGACGAGCCGATTACCTTCGAGGACTACTTCCGCCTCGGCTTCTCGTTTGAACTCCAGTTCCTTTTTGTCTTTAAGGATATCGACGACGGCGACGTCAACCTTGTACTCCGACAACTCAGATTCAAGGGATGCCTTAAGATCGGGTTCGTGTCCCATGCACACGAGGGTTACCTGTTCTACTGGCTGAGAGGGATTATCGGCCTTGCGCTTCTCATAGGTCTTATACGGTAGATTATCTGTGATTACTTTCAGGTCGGCCTTGGTGGCTATTCGATTGACGGGCATGATCTTGACCATGCGGCCATCAAGGGTGCCGTCCCACAAATTGCTCTGTTCATAGGGCTGAATCTCCAACGCTTCCATGAGGAGGTCCCGCGCTTGGACGGGATTGCGGAACAGGTCATAGTTGTTGACGTTGTAAACCTCAAAGCCGGTGTAGAAGGTATCGGGATCTGAACCATCGACATCCAGAGATTCCTGTTGTTCTCCGAGGCTGGTCGCGACTGAGAGGAGCCTTTTCGTGGTGGTTTGGATTGCTCCCAAATTGATGTCTGCACCGATGAACCGACGCCCGAGTTTCATCGCGACAGCCTGCGTTGTCCCGGAACCCATGAAGCAGTCGAAGACGATGCCCTCAGGTGAACAGGATGACGAAACTATCCGCTCCAGTAGACGCTCGGGTTTCTGGGTGGGATATGCCAAGCCTTCTTTATCTGAATTGTTAAGCTTGTCAATCGTCCAAACGTCGTCAATATGCCTCCCGTCAGCTATGGCTTCGTCGAGGTAGCGTTTCACCCTCTTGCCAGCTCCGCCGTCAGAGAGTACGTACTTGCGACCTGATTCTTCCTCAATCAGAACTTTTTGCTTTCGGGCTTTTGCATATTCCTCGGGTGACGACCATGCGAGTTTAAATGGTTCAAAATATGGAGAATTTGTCTTCGTGTAGAAGAGAATGGTGTCGTGACGGCGATTGAAATAGCTTGAGTTTTTGCGATTCCACCCAGAGTACTGCCATACTATTTCGTTTTGAAATAGTTTTGGTCCGAAAACTTCATCCATGAGCATCCGCAGATGGTGACTCTTGTGCCAGTCACAGTGGAGATAGATGCTGCCCGTGTCTGAGAGTAGCTCCCGGCAGAGGGTTAGCCGCTCGTACATGAACTGCAAATACTGATCATTCGTCCAAATGTCGCCGTACTGCTTATCTTCGAAGGATGAAGAATCGTTGGCAACAGTGGAGTCCTTCAGCTTGATCTTCTTCTTATAGTCCGCTTTGGAATCGAAAGGTGGATCGATATAAATGAGGTCAACTTGGCCGCGGTATTCGTGCAGAAGGTGGCTCATCACCTGCAGGTTGTCGCCCCAGAAGAGCTTGTTGATCCAGCCGTCAGTCTCAGTGCCGTAGCGCTCACGAAGCTGAGCGGGGTAATAGACCGTTCCACGATAGGGGCGTTTTCCGGTCCATTGCAGCTGCGGGTAGCCTTTAATAGGTGGGCGGACATCGAATTCGAATGACTGTTGTTCCTGCATAATTCTTTCCGGGTTAGTTACGGGCCATACCGCAGTAGAAATGGAAATCGCACTCGTCACATGTCTTCTGCTTCTTTGCGCGAGTGTTGTATTGCTTGTGGAGGATTCGGTGGACGACGTCGTCGAAAACGTCAATGGTCGCGTCTACGGAAGTCTTGGTATAAGGGAACGTGATGGTCGGGACGCCATCCTCTTCGCCCGTGTAGTAGAGGTGCATCTTCGAGACCTTCTCGCCAGTGCGTTGTTCTACGAGGTGCGCGTACACGTGGAGTTGCCTGCGATATCGCTCAAGGAGTTCGCTCTCGCTGTGAATATCGGGCTTCTTGGAGGTCTTGAAATCGACGATCTCAACTGTGTTATCACTGCCACGGATGAGATCGATGGTGCCGTCGATGATGTAGTCACGTTTTACTAGGCTGACGTTGACCTCGGCCTCCTTGATGGCGTCCCAATTGCTGCGCTGGTTTGAGACGTACCGATTCACTTGAGCGAGTGCAGTGTTGCGTTGCGCTTCAGCCAGATAGGTGTGCTCAGCTCTAGAGAGATATACATAGTTCATCTCGAACCACTGAGCGATGTTGCTGGGAGTGATGAGTTGTTGTTCGCCGCGAAGTGCGGCTCGGTGGATGTCCTCAATAGTTTGGTGGACTAATCGGCCGAAGAGCATGGCGTTGACTCGTATCGGCATGAATGCTAAGTCTCGATAGAACTTGTATTGGAGCGAGCACGTCTCATACACCGTGATATGGGAGGTGAAGGAGAACGCCTCCTTGATATTGACGTCCTTGACGCTTTCTAGGGTTAGCTTGGCTGGGTCGAATTCACCGCCATGGATATCGGGCAGGGTTCGATATACCTCTTTGAAGTACTTGCTGGGGGTACGGGAGTTTTCATCGCAGGTTAGGACCAGAAGGTTCTGTGCCCTTGAGAACGCGGTGTAATACTGACGCCAGAAGTCAAAGAACTTGATCTGGTCTTTCGGCTCAAATGCGGAACGGTGGAAGTATTGTTCGGACACCTTGTCGATCAGTGAGTTGCTCTGCTTTCGGGGCACGCTGTGCAACGAATCAACAATGACAACCGGGAACTCCATTCCCTTGGACTGGTGGATTGTCAGAAACGAGACGCAGCCACTTGGCGCATACTCTGAATCGTCTTCGTATTCGGCTATGCCGCCCTCGTATAACAAACGCAGATATAGGTTGAAGAACTTCTCTGTGGATTGATCTATGCGGCGTTTCCCGTGCACGAGCGTGGGGGAGAGAAGGTTGATCCCATGGAGGTACTCGAATTTTCCTATGATGTGGCTGAGCTGAGCTAGGTTGCGGCTCGGGCGAAGATCCACCACACCTGAGTCCATCGGCCGTTCGAGTATCCCGCTGAACGGCTCGAACTGGAGCATCATATAGAAGAGCCCCGAGTATGCGTAATCGGTTGGCTGTTTCAGCTGGAAGTGCGATGACCCATAATGCTGTACCCATTTAAGAAACTTCAGGTTCTCCGGCCTCTTTAAGTGCTCGGTTGCCTCAGCAAGACATGAGGTCAGATATGCGCGGTAATCATCCTTCAGCCATTCGAACTCGTCCTTCTCAAAGGACTGCACATAGTTGGGGAAGAGTATTAGCAGAATGCCAATCGCGAGCTTGATCTCCGCACGCTCAAAGAAGAGAGCTGAACGTGGAGAGTAGACGTTGATCCCGTTCTGTTCTAGATACTTGGCTAATCCGACGGCGTTTCTGTGTTTAACAGAGTTGAAGAGGAAGGCCAACTGGTTGTAATCGGTGAGTGTGCCTGATTTCTCTAGGGAGCGAATGAACGAGAGTATCTCGCGATACCACTCGTCGGTATTGTCTTGACTGGACACTTTGATGACAGTTGGGGTCTCTGGCTCTACGCCGCCCGCGGCCTTGATAGTTTTGGAATATCGATAACCGTTCCACTCAAACTTGAAGCGAGCTCCAGACGTCGTCTCCATCCAGTTGTTGTAGAAGATAACGATCTCTTGCGTTGACCGGTAGTTGTCCACAAGCGGGATGACTTGGCAGGACCGGCCCTCGAACTTGCTTGGGAACTCGAGAATGTTGCGGATTGTTGCACCACGAAAACGATAGAGACCTTGGTCATCGTCTCCCACCACACAGATATTTTGGTGGTTCTCACCGAGTAAGAAGACGAGCTGTTCCTGGATGTAATTCGTGTCTTGATACTCGTCGATCATGATGTACCGAAGTGCCTCAGCGTATTTGCCCAGCACTGCTGGATTTTCGCTCAACACCCGATATGCCTCGGTTTGGATCGAGGAGAAATCAAGCAAATTTTCTTCGGCAAGTAGATCTTGATAGGTTCCGCAGATCTTGCCGAGAACGCTCATTTCCGCGTCTTGAGACGTCTCTAGACTTGAAACACTCACCATCTCTTCGGCGATCGTGTTAGCCCATGAGCAGATTTGGAGCGACTTCTTCCACATGCCTACATTAGGAAAGACGAGCTCGCTGTTCTCAAGGTTGCTGAACCGGTGGAAGTTCTGGAAGATCAAGTAGCTTTGATCGAAGCTGTCAAGGATACGAAAACCGTTCTTCAGCCTTGTGTATTCGAGGTTTTCCTTGAGTATGCGCAGGCACAGCGAATGGAAAGTCCCCACATACATATCGTTGATATTGGCAGTGATCCCACGTTCATCGAGCTCGTTAGTGATGCGAGTGATGAGTTCCTTCGCCGCCTTCTCGGTGAAGGTAGCGATCATGATTTCTTCGGGTCTTACGTCTTCTTCTTCGATTAGGTAGATGGCGCGCTGAACCAACGTGAAGGTTTTTCCTGTTCCCGGTCCAGCAGTAATAAGCACCGGCCCGTCCACCGCTGCGATGGCACGTTTCTGGGCCTCATTAGCTCTTCCAAAGTCAAACACCTTGCGGCCCCCACTTCACGCGACGGTTGGAAAAAGCAACGAAGGAATCTACTTCACTCGTTGAAGTACTTCCAGACGCTACCGGGTATACCCCGCATAGCTAGCTACAATACCGGGTGTACACGGTAATTTCATAATGACTTGCGGCACCTTGTTGGTGCGTTGCCCAGTCGAGTGCGTGAGCGCACCCTGCCTACCGTGAGGGTGACTCTTCTTTGGGGTGCTGTGAGGGTGTGAGGGGTGCTCTCACCGCGCTGAATGAGTGCTGAGCGGTTAGCCTATGCTTCATGAGTGCTGAGAGGTTCGAGCATCACCGGCGTGAGGACGGGGAACTGCTCGGGTGGATCGAGGAGCGCGGTGATGGCTTCGTGGCCATCGACCGGTTTGGATACGCGCGCTCAGACGTCACCGATTGGTTCGAGGTGGAGAGCGCGCTAGACGAACTCGGCCTCAGCTACCTTGCCGAGCGCTATGAGTTCCTCCGCGAAGACGGAACGCGCCTCAACGTGAGGATTGCGGAGGCGCGGGAGGACTCCGTTGTGGTTAAGGAAGACGGCGGCGGCGCAGTAGGTGCCCCTCAAATCTTCTACACGCTCCCAATCCCGGTGGACCGGGCGCGCTTGTACCTCAGATGAGGTGACCGCCGATTGGTTTCGAGCTTCTTACGGCTCCGATGCGGTCTGCCGGAGCTGTAAACCCGAGGAGACACAACAAAGTGAAGTGCTCTACCTCCACCGAGGAGATGAGTATGCCGTCAGCTTCTGATTCTTCTCCTAATCCTGGGCATGAGGCTGGAAGACCGTGACAATTTGGGAATCGTCAGAGGTATTCAGCTCGTGGTTGGCGCCCAGAAGGTACGCCTGCTCGGCCGCAGCCGCCACCGGCGTGGGGATGGAGGCGTGCTTCGCGGCGGACGTCACGATGTTCATGTCCTTCGTGAAGATGTCCAGCCGAGACTTGACCTCAGGCGTGTCCCCCTGCATCGTCTGGATCATGCGCGGGCCGCGATCGCCCAGCATGAAGGAGGCCGCAGCACCGGACATCAGTGCTTCTAGAGCCTGCTCGAGGTTCAGGCCTAGAGAATCGGCGAGGGCTAGGGCTTCACCGGCCGCGGCGATGTGTACGCCGCACAGCAACTGGTTGACCGTCTTCATGGCTTGGCCTTTGCCGGGCTCGTCGCCCACGTTGACCAGGGTGGAGGACATCTTCTCCAGAATCGGAAGTGCCTTGCGGTAGGCATTCGGTTCAGCGCCCACGACAACGAGAAGGTCTCCACTTCCCGCGCGGACTGGGCCACCTGAAACAGGGGCATCGATGAGGCTGATGTCCAGCTCCGCCAGTTCGGCGCCAACGGCCGTGACGGCTTCGATGCCAACCGTGGATGTCAGGATAATGAGGGTTCCTTCGCCCATAGCGCCCGCGATGCCCGACTCGCCGTACAGGAGCGACCGGAGCTGTGCTTCGTTTCGCACGGCGATGAGAACAACGTCTGCCTCTGAAGCACACTCCTGAGCGCTCGCGGCTGTTCTCAGGCCGGCCTCGGCGGCTGCAGCAGTGCGTTCGGCTGAAACATCGAAGGCTTGGACGGAAAAGCTTGTGGCGAGGTTGGTGGCCATGGGCAGTCCCATAGCGCCGAGACCTAATACTGAAATAGTCATTGTGATTCTCCTCGAGATGAATTGTTGGATGAGTGCGAAATGAAGTGCCGTGTTAACAGGCGGTTCGCTTACGTGAAGCGCGGGGTAAACGAAGTGTCGGTCATGAGTAGTGTCCGCTGTACGAAGCGCGATCAGGAATCATGTGCTGCTGCAATGAGTTTCTGCACTACCTGAACCATGGAGTCTTCGTTACCAACATTGCCTGCGAAGACGATGAAGGGAATGCCAGCGGCAGGCCCCTCTTCGGGCCTCCACAGGGAGACGATGCCCGGAAGCATCGGTCCGATAACGGTGGCGCGGGAGATGGCGAGGCCTTTCGTGGCAACGTCCGATGAGGTGATGCCGCCTTTGGCAATGACGAAGATCGGCCGAACGATTGCTGTGACGCGTTGTACTACGTCGGTCACGAACGATGAGACGTCGCGGGCGATTCGCAGTGAATCGGTCTCGTCAATTCCGCGAACGAGGGTCCGCGACGTTGCCAGAATAGTTGTGCCGTTGCGAAGGCCGTTGACCACCGAAGTCACAATAGAATCCAGATACTCATTGCGTAGATCACGGGAGATCGCTTTCTCAACGTCAATCTCTACGGACTGCGCTGAGACATCTTCCTTGAGCTTGGTGACCTGCTTGGTGGTAAGTGAGACGTGGGAGCCCACCACAACGAGGCCACCATGCGCGACTTCCTGACTTGGAGTAGGCGTGGGGATCTCCTGCGGCGTGAGCGGCTCACGGACCTCTTGCCCGATCATTGCCCGAACAAAAGGCGGGCCAACTCGATAGATGAAGCGAGCGCCTTGTTCTTCCGCTTCTATTAAGGCTAGGGCGAGGTGGCGTAGATCGTTTTCGCACGTGCAGTCGCAGACGATGGCGCGGCGATCGCTTGAGGCGAGAAGTTCAGATACGACGCCCGAGCGGTCCGTCCGCAAGGCCTGTAGATCAATGACCAGTACGGATTCTGCGGTCACCTTTCCACCCGTCTTTTCTTCGACCCACGAAGGAAGGAACGAGTTGTGGTAGCCAAAGGTGGCGTCCTGCGAGAACTCCGTCTGGGCAACGGGCACATATCCCTCTTCATCTGACCCGGCGTAGTGGACCCCATTGACGGTGATTCGCCCGGCCTGACTGAACGCGGGCACCAACACCACGCCGTTGACCTGGACATCCAGCTGCGATAGCTCCTCGACAATCGTGTCAGTTTCCAACGGGAAATGGCCGCGCAGTGTGGAATCTGAACGTGAGACGAAGCGCGGCTTCACCCCCGCCGTCTCGCTGGCGCTGTTGGCGGCGGCAATGACTTCGCGATTGATCTTGGCGGCGTTATCTGGGGCCAGTGATCGAGAGTTGGTTAGAACGTAGATGGCCGCAGGGTTGTCTTGGAGAGCCCAGAGAAAGTCATCCACTTCCCAGGAGGTGAGAATTGGCAGATCGGCAACGGACTGAGTGCCCGTCGGATCATCATCCAACACCACCAGTATGTCCTGCTGGGAGCGGCGAGCCTGAGCGGCCCGCACATCTTCCGCGCTGATTGGAGCGCCCGCGGCAATTCCTTGTTCAATTTCTACTAATGTTTGACTCATAACTATCATTCCTTGTGTAGGCCTCCCGTCACGCTCGTAAAACCCGTCCGGAGGTTAATCGATCCGGTTTTTGCTGATGCGGGTCAAATTGATAGGGGAGCAGATGACCGATACGCGAGTATCACAGGCAATCGATCAGATTCTCGATGCTATTGCCTCAGGAGCTTTCGCACCGGATTCGCCACTTCCGCCCGAGATTGAATTAATGCAGTTCCTCGATGTTTCCCGTTCTACTATGCGTGAAGCCGTTCGAGACCTCTCGGCACGCGGCGTCCTAAACGTTGTCCATGGCCGTGGGACGTTCATCAACCCAATCTCCCAGTGGTCAGATTTGGCCATGGTCGCTCGGTTTTTGACCGCCACGGCGTCTCCGCATCGCGTCGGCATGCTGCTGATCGAAGTCCGCAGGATGATCGAAGTGGGGAGTTGCGGCTTAGCAGCTGAGAACCGAACCGAGGATGACCTAGCCGCTATGGTGCGAGCACTCGAGGCGTTCGATGCGGCGGCGGGAAACAAGGACATTGAGAAGGTTGCCAACGCCGATGTGGCATTCCACAATGCAATTCTTCGTGCTTCAGGCAATCCCTTCCTGCCTCCCATCATGCAGCCTCTTCAGGAGGCGCTTGAATCTTCCCGTCGCCACACCAGTGCAAATCCATCGATTCGAAACCGTGCCCGCTCCCACCACTGGGCTATTTTTGAAGCCATTAAAGTGGGGGACCAGAACGGTGCCAAGGATGCGATGCGTGACCACATGACGCAAACTCGCAGTGATATTGACGCATTCTTGACAGACCAGCCGGACCAGCCTGAAAGCTGAGCGCCTAGTCCTCTACCCATGCCATCGCGCAAACCTGAGACGAATCGACGCCCTTGACGCGCAGCGGCCCAAGCGTGATGACCTTGATCGTCTTGTCACCCAACTCCGCCATGGGCATGTCCTCGATGGCTGTGATGATGTGATCCGTGTAGTTGCCGAGGAGCCAGTGATGAGCCTCCTCGCCGTAGTCATTCGTGGGGGAGGCTACGGAAAGCCAGTCCATCGCGACGCAGTCGAGCTCAGGGAACTCCTCGTTCAACCATTGGCATAGATCAGGATGTAGGCTCGGACCTTCCATCTGGTAGAAGGTCGGGTCGCTGTCGCGATACTTCTCAAAGCCGGTGCGAAGAAGCAAGAAGCGCTTGCCCTTCAGTTGATCGGCAAAAGGTTCTAGATCTTCCTTCTTGACTAGTGCGGCACGCGTACAGCACTGGGGAATGTCGGCTACCAAGACGTCCGGACCCTCGAATCCAAACCGCTCCACAGGGAGATCATTGAATGAATCGCCCACGGTGTTGAAGTGATGCGGGCCATCCATGTGGGTTGCGAAATGGTTCGGGGGCGTTGTGACATACGAGTTGAATGGCTTGCCGCTCGTGCCGATCACGCTATCTGCCTGGACGTCAGCAATTGGCTCACCGGGCCACGCAAACCCATCAGGGTCAACCGGATGCGCAAGATGAATGAACATATTCTCTCCTTCGAGTAAATACTGGCGGCGCGAATTCTGCTTTAACCAAAAAGCGCCAGTGACCTACGTCTCGAATATACCTAAGAGGTCAGAGGACTTCAAGAGCTGCTTTGATGACCGGCTCGGTCGCGCATGGACCCAGAGAGTACGTGGTTGGGTGAGTTTTGATTGCGGGAGGTTTCGTCGTCGTTATTTTCTTAACGACGACGAATCCGACTAGCCTCTTAGCAAAAACCGGAAGCTAGTCAAACACCACCGTGGAGCTGCCGTTGAGGAGAACTCGGTGTTCGGCGTGCCAGCGGACGGCGCGGGTAAGTACACGGCGTTCCACATCTTCGCCCTGGGACATGAGCTCTTCGACGGAATCGGAGTGCTTCACGCGCACCACGTCCTGCTCGATGATCGGCCCTTCGTCTAGGTCCGGCGTGACGTAGTGGGCGGTGGCGCCGATCAGCTTGACGCCGCGGGCGTGGGCCTGTGCGTAGGGGCGGGCTCCCTTGAAGGACGGGAGGAACGAGTGGTGGATGTTGATGATGCGGCCGGCCATTGCCTCACATACGCGGTCAGAAAGGACCTGCATGTAGCGGGCCAAGACAACCAGTTCGGCATCGGCATCCTTGATCACCTCAAGGAGAGCAGCCTCCGCCTCGGGCTTCGTCTCCTTGGTAACGGGGATGTAGATGAAGGGAATGCCGTAGAAATCAGCGAGGGGCCGGAGGATCTCGTGATTCGACACCACTGCCGATACCTCGATCGGGATCTTCCCTTCCTTCGTGTGATAGAGCAGATCCGAGAGGCAGTGAGCCTCCTTGGACGCCATGATCACCGTGCGAATCTTGCGATCCTTGCGGTTGATCTCCCAATTCATTTCGAGGGCGCCGCCCAACGTCTGCATCCGATGGCGAAAACCCTCGGGATCGGCAATGTGCTCCGTCTCCACGCGCATGTGGAAGTTGCCCGATGAGGTATCGCCAAACTGCTGGGATTCAACGATGTTGCCGCCCAGCTCGGTGATTGCGCCACTGACGGCGCGCACAATCCCGGAACGGTCGGGGCAGCTCAACTTCAAAATCAACTCATCAGACATGGTGAGCATGATAGCAATGTGAGGCGGGGTCGCCGCGAGGCGCCCACGAGGGGAATGAGAAATCGGATCGTCCACGGCTATATGTCAGTTGATCCAGAGGTTGTCCGAATCACGGCAGCGGCAGAACTTGCGCAAGTTGAATAGCAAATTCGCGGGTGGCTCACTCGCTAGGGCAGCTGCCAATCGATCGGCTCGGCCCCCTGCTCGATGAGGAGCTGGTTAGCGCGCGAGAATGGGTGCGAGCCAAAGAATCCTCGGCTCGCGGACAGCGGCGAAGGGTGAGGGGACATGACCACGGGAGTATCACCTAGAAGTGGGCGCAACTCCTGGGCGGGGCGTCCCCAAAGGATCGCTACAAGAGGCTGATCACTTCCGGCAAGTGCCCGGATCGCGTGATCTGTTACTTGCTCCCAGCCCTTGCCGCGGTGAGATGCGGCCTTGCCGGGCTGGACTGTGAGCACCCTGTTGAGCAGCATGACGCCACGATCACACCATGGCGAGAGATCGGGAGTGGACGGCATGGGCGTGCCCAGATCGTCATGCATCTCCTTGAAGATGTTGACGAGTGATCGTGGAAACGGGCGCACGTTTGGTTCGGCGGAGAAGCTGAGGCCCACCGGATGCCCGGGGGTTGGATAGGGATCTTGCCCCACGATGAGTACTTTGACTTGGTCCATCGGGTAGGTGAATGCCCGTAATACGTTCCGTCCGGCGGGAAGGTAACCGCGCCGTGCCTCCAGTTCGTCCCGTAAGAATGCGCCCATCTCGTGGATTCTTGGTTCCACCGGCGCTAGGGCCGCGGCCCATTGTTTATCGATGATCTGATCCAGAGGCTCCATGACGGTAAGTCTAGCTACCTTGGGAGCTTTGTCTTGGGCGTGGCCGCGCGTGGTCATGTACAGGCCGCCGTGCCACAGATGCTTGGTGCCCTATATACGAAGCAACGCTTTGTGGCGCGTCAGTGTGTACGCCGAATTACCAAGCATGAGCTCTGGCGAGGGACGAGATGCCGGGATGTGGTGGACGTAGATGGGCATGGTGGAGGCGGCGGGTAGGGTAAGGACAGTGAATAGGGGCGAGGAATTAACGGACGAAGAGGCGCGCGTTCTGGAGTTCGAGCGGACGTGGATGGAACGCGGGCGGCGCAAGAACGCCGCGATTGCGGAAATGGGTATGACGGTTTCCCACTACTACGTTGTGCTAAATAGCGCGATCGCCAAGCCGATCGCCGAGCTAGAGAACCCTGAACTGGTTCGGCGGCTCAAGGCGATGCGGTCCGTGCGTGAATCCGAACGGTACGGTAGGCGCTGATGGGCGGGACAAGATAGGCTTACGCCGTGGCTGACAAAGAATTTCCAGTTGATGAATTCGATCGTCTTGCATCAGATCGTAAGGTGCGCGGGGCGCATCGCCGTCAAGAATCGAACCGCAAGTGGTGGATCGCGCTCATAGCTATCGTTGTGTGCGCGCCGCTGCTGGGCTGGGGCATCGTCCAGTGGGCTGGACATAGGTCCGACAGCACGGGAGACGAACCGACCACTTCAGTCACGGCGGAGGCAACTGCCACACCTGCGGAAGAGTCAACTACGGCACCCGAGGGTGATGAAGAAACGACCGAACCGGCAGCTGAACCCACTGAAACCGAAGAACCGGCCCCTGAGGCCGATCTGGCAACTCCTGTTCAGATAAGGAACGCCTCCATGGTTGCCGGGCATGCCGCCGCTATGCAGCAGACACTCGCGGAAGCCGGTTTCACCGCAGTTGAAGCAAACAACTATCCGAACACCAGCCCCGCAGTCTCTCAGGTGTTCTATCCGGACGAATCCTTTGAGGGCACCGCGCTCGCGGTTGCTGAAGCTCTGGGAATTCCCGCCGATGAGGAACATGTGATTGAAGGCGAAGGGACTGAGGGGACTGGCACGGTCATCGTTGTGCTGGCCGGTGATCTCGGGTAACTGTTCGCCGACAGTATGATCGGTCGCTCATAGTTTTGGCTCATCTTGCACTCGAGGGCTGAGAGTGCCAAAATCTAGTTAGCACTCTCGCAGTGAGAGTGACAAAGTCTCACAGTTGGTGAGGGGCTGAGCGTGCCGGGACGTGACCGGCTCGCGAGGTTCCGTCCGTCGCGGGCACCGGCTGGCAGATCTAACCGTCCCAATGGGAGGAACTAGAAGCTATGGTAAAGACCATTGCGTTCAACGAGGAAGCTCGTCGCAACATGGAGAACGGGCTGAACCTTCTCGCCGATACGGTGAAGGTGACGCTCGGCCCACGCGGCCGCAACGTTGTTCTTGACAAGAAGTGGGGCGCCCCCACGATCACGAACGATGGTGTGTCCATCGCCAAAGAGATCGATCTTGAGGATCCCTACGAGCGCATCGGCGCCGAACTGGTCAAGGAAGTTGCAAAGAAGACGGACGATGTGGCCGGAGACGGAACCACAACCGCTACCGTTCTGGCTCAGGCATTCGTGCATGAGGGCCTGCGCAACGTGGCCGCCGGATCCAACCCGATCGCTCTGAAGAAGGGCATCGAGTCCGCGGTTAACGCAATCACCGCGCGTCTGCTGGCTGATGCGAAGGAAATTGAGACCGAAGAGCAGATCGCTGCCACCGCCTCCATTTCTGCTGGCGATCCTGAAATCGGCGAAGTCATTGCCCAGGCGATGACCAAGGCCGGCAAGGAAGGCGTCATCACGGTTGAAGAGTCCAACACCTTCGGCCTTGAGCTGGAGCTTACCGAGGGCATGTCCTTCGATAAGGGCTTCCTTTCCCCGTACTTTGTGACTGACGCCGAGCGTCAGGAAGCAGTCCTCGAGGATGCCTACATCCTCCTCGTTGATTCGAAGATCTCCAACGTGAAGGAACTGCTGCCTCTCCTTGAGAAGGTTATGCAGACCAACAAGCCGCTGCTCATCATCTCCGAAGATGTTGAGGGCGAAGCGCTTGCCACCCTCGTGGTGAACAAGATCCGTGGCACCTTCAAGTCTGCCGCCGTTAAGGCCCCAGGCTTCGGCGATCGCCGCAAGGAGATGCTGCAGGACATGGCTATCCTCACGGGCGGTCAGGTTATCTCCGAGACCGTTGGCCTCAAGCTGGAGAACGCTGATATTGACCTCCTTGGTAAGGCACGCAAGGTTGTGCTCACCAAGGATGAGACCACCATTGTTGAGGGTGCCGGCACCGCCGACCAGATCGAGGGCCGCGTTGCCCAGATCAAGGGTCAGATCGAGAACTCCACGTCTGAGTACGACACGGAGAAGCTGCAGGAGCGCTTGGCCAAGCTGGCCGGTGGCGTTGCTGTGATCAAGGCTGGCGCCGCAACCGAAGTTGAGCTCAAGGAGCGCAAGCACCGTATCGAGGATGCAGTGCGTAACGCCAAGGCCGCCGTTGAAGAGGGAATCGTTGCCGGTGGCGGCGTAGCCCTTATTCAGGCTGCCGAGGAGGCCTTCGAGGGCCTCAACCTGGAAGGTGACGAGGAAACTGGCGCACAGATCGTCCGTTCCGCAATCGTTGCACCGCTCAAGCAGATTGCTGTGAACGCTGGCCTCGAAGGCGGCGTCATCGTGGAGAAGGTCCGTGGCCTTGATAAGGGCTTCGGCCTGAACGCCGCATCCGGTGAGTACGTTGATCTGGTTGCTGCAGGCATCACCGATCCGGTCAAGGTGACCCGTTCTGCTCTTCAGAACGCGGCCTCGATCGCTGGTCTGTTCCTGACCACCGAAGCCGTTGTTGCCGATAAGCCTGAGCCCCCGGCTCCGGCTGGTGGCGACGCAGGTATGGGCGACATGGGCGGCATGTACTAAACCACACCATTTCGCAGCAGTAGCTGCTTGGAGGGCTCCGCAGTTTCGGCTTCGGGGCCCTCTTTTGTTCGGTGGTGTTCCGCTTCAGGCGCCCGCTCCCGAGTTTGCGCCAAGCCTGTGGGTTGAGATTAGTTGGGTAGGTTTTGGGACGACGACGTTAAATCCGCCAGCGACCTACGCAGCAGTATCTCCGCAGTCTGACGGCGGATCGAAGGGCGAACGTCCATCTATTTCTGGGTGAGGAGTGCCTTGATCGAGCATCGCCTGAATGGCAACGAAGGTCCGTGCCATGAGCTCGTCGGGCGTCTCATCCGGCATGCCGTACATGGGTTTGCCGATAAACAGGAAGACTTCGTTGCCCACCTTCGGGAACGGCGCGCCAACGGGCATGGCTTCGTGTCCGCCAGCCATGGCGACGGGTACAAGAGGAATGCTGTTCTGGATGGCGAGGGCCGCGGCCCCTGCTTTGGGCGTGCCCATTTGCCCATCCCGCGAACGGGTGCCTTCGGGAAAAACGAGGATGGGAACGCCGGCCCGCAAGAGCCGCCCAGTCATCCCAGCGGCTCTGCCGCCCTGCGTGTTTTTGCCTTTGCGCTCGATGGGGTAACTGTTGAAAAAGAGTGATGTGAGACCGGAGATGAATCGCCGCCGGTAAAAGTAATCGGCGGCCGCGCCCGTTGCCAGCCGCTCGGTGAGCGTCTCGGGCAGCAGAGAAAAGACCATCGGGGCATCGAGGTGGGAGGAATGGTTTGGAGTAATGATGAAAGCGCCTTCGAGATCCCGAACGTTTTCTTCCCCAAGAACGGTGGGCCTCACAACAGTGGATATCACTGGGCGCGTGACGAGGTGCCGTACCCAGTGGCGGCGGCGTTGACGGCCGCCGTTTAGGTAAGGCTCGAGAGGCTCCAAGTTCTCTGGCATGTAACTTAATCACGACCCTTGTTGATATGCGAAGTCACGGCTTCCACTGCCGGACGCGGAGCGTGCTCGGCTAAGGCCGCGATGACTTTGAACCGCTTCGAGGGTACCGAATATGTCTTGCCGCGTTCAACGTCGTGCAGGCAGTCTCGTGCCACTCGCTCGGCGCTGAGCCAGATGGCGTTTGGTAGGTTTGACGTGCTAATCCCGGAACGTTCGTGCAGTTCGGTGCGTACCCACCCAGGCATAAATGTCATGACCTGCACACCGTGTGGCTTCAGCTCGATGGCGAGAGAGCGCGACCATTGGCGAACCAGCGCTTTTATCCCCGAATACAGTCCCATCGGAACTAGGCCTGACACGGATGCCGTGTTGATGATCACGCCATGGCCGCGCTTAGCCATGGCATATCCCGCGGCGCCTCCGACGCGAACGGTAGCTGTGGCCATGACATCGATTGCCTGAGTCAGTGGCTCATGATCGAGGGTGGCCAACTTGTGGTGTAGTCCAAATCCGGCGTTGTTCACGAGGATCTCGATCGGTGAGTCCTCGCTATTGAGGCGATCGCACGCCTTCTCAATGCCCTCATCGGTCTGGAGATCGGCTTGGAGGATCTCGCAGGTGATACCTTGCTCCTCAAAGCTACGGGCTTGTTCCTCGAGCCGCGATAGTGACCGGCCCAGTAGAACAAGTTCGCAGCCGCGCTTGGCTAGTTCTCGGGCGAAAGCGAGACCTATTCCTGAGGTTCCACCAGTGACTAGGGCCCTTCCTCGCAGAGGTGAAGCTGAATTTCCAGTTAGTCGCACGTTACTACGGTAGTTCACGAAGGGAAGTTTATGCGTCTTTTGGGTGAGGTGTGGTACTGGCTTGTTGCAAGAATCTACGATGGGGCTAGAATCGCGTGGTCTGAAATTTCGATGGTTTCTTGACTGATGTGAGGAGGTCACATGTCAACGGAGGTGCCTCAGTGGCTCGTGCAGGCGTTTGTCCGCTCTGTGCAGGCGGCTGGATCGGCGGAATCTAAAGAAGAGATTGCCTCTGTATGCCGTTCGCTCATCGGGCGGTGGACTACATCTGATCGTTCCTATCACGGCGTGACCCACCTCATTTACGTTCTCACACGGTTAGAAACACTGTTGCCGGAGGCGCGCGAGCCCGATCTGGTGAGACTGGCCGCATGGTACCACGGTGCATGTTTCTCCACCGCTGAAGAGGACGCCTACACGCACAACGGGGGCGAGAACGAGGCCGAGTCCGCGAAGGTCGCGGAGGCCGAACTAGCCAGTCTCGGGGTGGCCCCGGAGAAAACCGAACGGATCGGAACGCTGATTCGGGCGCTGGGACCTCAAGTCAGTAGCAGTACGCAAACTCTGGAAAATACTCATGCTTTTGATCTGGATGAACAAACGCTGCGCGATGCTCATCTAGGAACTCTCGCAGTGGAGCCACAGCGCTATAAGAACTATGTGGCTCGGGTTGCGGAAGAGTATGCACATATACCTCGCCGCGACTTTCTTCTGGCGCGGCGCCAGATTGTCTCGCGCCTCTTGTCGCGTAAGCAGCTCTTTCTAACCCCGCTCGCCCGCCAATGGGATGAGCCGGCGCGGGAGAATCTCGCGGCGGAACTAGAACGCCTAAACAACTCTCTGGAGCAAGCCGAGCTCTCGGCTGTCAATCCATCGGAGGCCGTAACCCGAGAGAATCCGACGCCTTCGGAAGAAGATCTGGAAAGCCCCGGAGCCGCAGCGCCCGAAACCTCGGTGCCCGAAACTTCAGGAGTATCGAGCTCAGGGACAGATAGTTCGGTGACTGTTGGTGACGAAGATCAGGAGGATCTGAGCCAAGCCAGCACGCTGGAAGAAGTCCCAACACCCGAGGCCGATGATCCAGTGCCCACCGGCACATTCGATTCGATCCTTATGGCATCCGAGGAAGAAGAGCCGGCACCGGAAGCTCCGCACCGCGAGGAACCATTACCGGCGGGGCCCGCACCATCGGCTGAATCGTCCGATACTCTCTCAAGTCTCGAATCATGCGCGGAGAGTGTGGAACCTGGCTCTAGGCCGGTGGCTCCTAGCACTCCCGAGGCCGCACGGAAGGCTCGGCGCGATCAGATCGCGGAGGAGATGCGCCAACGTATCGAACAACGCCATCAGGCCGCGGATACGATGCGAATGAGCAGAATTGAGGCCGAGCCACCGAACAGCCCAGCTTCGGCGGAAACTGCCAAATCCGCGACTACTGCTGCTTCAGCGAACTCGCCGGATTCGTCTGCGCCTCACAGGGTCTCCGTGTGGGAGCGGGTGAAGGAGGGCGCCAGCGCCGATGAGGATGCTGAGAATCTGGGATATAGCCCAACGCACGGAATTGAGCGGGAACCCGACGTTTAGCAACGCACCTGAAAAATCCTGAGGATAGGGAGCTAGGCGTTATTCGCCACGCTTCCCACCATTCTTGGGTTTCGATCGCCCGCGCATTCCTCGGCTTCGTGCCCCCTTTTCCTTCTCGTTGCCCTTTTCTTCTTGTGCTTCGGAGTCTTCTGAATCGGGTGTCTCGGCGCTTTCCTCGACGAAGCCGATGGGGAAGGTGAGCCGGACCGTGAGTCCACCACCGGGTGTTGGGAGAACCTCTGCGGTGCCCTCGTGGGCAGCCATGATGGAGGAAACGATGGCCATGCCAAGCCCGGATCCCCCGGATTCACGCGACCTGGAGGAATCGGTTCGGTAGAAGCGCTCAAAGAGATGATCAGCATCCTCTGGCGAGACTCCGGGCCCGTGGTCACGTACTTCGATAACCGCGTGTGTGGGAGAGATCCGACCAACCGCTAGCTCTGTGGGAGTACCGGGCGGTGTATGCGTCAACACGTTACCGAGAATGTTTGTGATCACCTGAGTGATCTTGTCCTTGTCCCCGATGATATTGACCTCGGGCACGCTTTCCCCGTCCAAACCGATCAGTCGAGGATGGCGGGAAGAATCTCTGGCGTGCATATCGGAGATGGCGTTTGCACATGAATGGGTGATGTTGACGAGAGAAGGATCGAGTGGGCGGCCTTCGTCCAGTCTTGCGAGTTGGAGCAAATCCTCCACTAGACGGCTCATGCGCTTAGATTCCGATTCGATGCGCTCCATGGTGGGCGTTATCTGATCATCGGGCACGCCCCCCAGCCGATACAGTTCGGCGTATCCGCGCACGGTGGCAAGAGGAGTGCGGAGTTCGTGGGAGGCGTCCGAAACGAACTGCCGCATGTGGCGTTCAGAGCGTTCCTTATCGGCGAATGCAAACTCGATTTGTGACAACATCACGTTGATGGAGCTGGCCAGCATGCCAACTTCGGACCCCGGATTCTCCTCGGGCACTCGCTGAGAAAGGTCACCAGCTGCAATCGCATGAGTGGACTTTTCGATGCCGTGCAGCGATCGTAGGTGTCTGCGCACCAGCCACGAAGCGACTACAGTTCCAACAGCCAACACGCACAACCCCACCAACACGAGGAGCCGCGTCACCAAAGCCACTGTATTGTTCACCTGTGCCAATGGCCGTGCCACCAGAACGGCGCCCACAGGCTGAGCTTGATCCGTCAGACTTGTGGATGTAACTGGAAGGACAATTACTCGCCACTTCTCCCCGGACTTGGTGCTCTCGACGGTTTGGGGCGAATCACCGGCACTGCTGAGCAGCTCCGTGGCATCAACCGGGGTGCCATAGTAAGCGAGGGTCTGCGAAGAGATCCGTGTAGACGTAACGAAGTCGCCCTCACGCTGATCGTAGATCATCGCCTTGAGATAGAAATCGGAGAGGTTGAGGTTACTTCCATTGCCGGCGTCTGTGGCCCTCATATCGTCGATGATCTGGACGGCAACAAGCTTCCCAGATGATCGCAGGCCGTCATCGAGATTCCGGACGAGGTACCGCTCTAGCAGAGTTACCGTGATCGTACTGACCACGATGATCGCAACCACTATGAGCGATACAAAGGTGAAGAGTAGCCGAAAACTCAGGGTGTTGGTGATTTTCGGCCGGTCAGTGGCGTGCAAGGGGTTACTTCCCCGCGCGTAGAACGTATCCGATACCGCGTTTGGTGTGGATCAGTGGAGTGAGAGCACGGGCTTCGTCTGGATCGGTGATTCCCAGATTCTCGGGGGAATCAACCTTGCGGCGTAGGTAAGATATATAGGATTCGACGATCGAAATCTCGCCATCCCAGTTGTAATCCCACACGTGATCGAGGATCTGCATCTTGGATACAACGCGTTCGGCATTGATCATCAGGTAACGAAGCAGCTTGAATTCTGTGGGAGATAGCTCCACGGACCGCCCGGCTCGATGAACCTCGTACGAATCCTCGTTGAGCTGGAGATCCGCGTATTGAAGTATTGGCGCCTCGCCCTCAGCAGGGTGAGTTCGCCTCAGGACGGCGCGGATCCGCGCAACAACCTCTTCCAGAGAGAAGGGCTTGGTGATGTAGTCATCTCCGCCAACAGTGAGGCCCTGAATCTTATCCTTGATATCGTCACGGGCAGTTAGGAACAGTACCGGGAGCTCGGGATCGCGCTCGCGCAGACGGCGCAAAACCTCGAAGCCATCCATATCCGGCAGCATGATGTCCAGAACTACAAGATCGATCTGACTACCAGATTGATGATGGAGAGCCTCGTGCCCATCCGCCGCGGTCAGCACGGAGAAGCCCGCGAAACGAAGAGAAGCAGAGAGCAGCTCGCGGATCGAGGGCTCGTCATCAACTACGAGCAGGGTCGCTTCAGGTGTCTGGTCAGCAGTACTCATAGATCCATTTAAGGCCGGTTAGCTGGGAGTTTCCTTTGAGAAGTTTGGATCTGGTTATTTGTGACAATGATGGACCCGCAGAAAAAACGGGCCCACAGGACAAAATGCCGTGAGCCCGTTTCTAGGGATCTGACGCAAACCCGGGAAAATGGGGAAACGTCTCTCAGTAGGAGGTGAAGTCCCCGCCCTCGATCTGTGGCTTTTCCTCGCCCGGATCCTGTGCATCGGCCTTGAGCGCCGCAAGCCGCGCCTCGATCTCAAAATCGTTGGAGTGATCCTCTAGCTCAGCGAACTGATCCTCCAGAGATGACGTTGCGATTTCGGCTTTGCCCATGGCGAGCGCCTCTTGGCGGCGTACGCGCTCCTCGTAACGGCCCAGCTCCGAGGTGGGATCAAGCACGTTGATCGAGGAGATGGCGTCCTGAACCTGATTCTGGGCATCTGCAGTTTTCTCCCGGGCTACCAGCTGATCGCGCTTGGACTTCAGCTCGTTGAGCTTGCCCTTCATCTGCTCCAAGCCGGTCTTGAGCTTCTCAACAACCTCTTCTTGGGACTTGATCATGGGCTCGGCATCCTTGGCTTCTTTTTCGGAGGCGAGCTGGTTCGTGATGGCCACTTTAGCGAGGTTATCGAAGCGGGCGGCCTCGGACTCATTACCAGCCGTCCTCAACGAGTCCGCACGGGTGGAGGCTGCGAGTGCCTTCTGGCCCCACTGCTTTGCGGTTTCCACGTCCTCGTTGTAATCGGCCTGTGCGAGGCGCAGGTTGCCCACTGTCACGGCCACGGCGTCTTGAGCCTCAGCAATCGAGTTCGTGTAATCGCGCACCATCTGATCGAGCATCTTCTGCGGATCCTCTGCCCGGTCAAGAAGTGCATTCACGTTTGCCTTGGCGAGCTGACTGATACGCCCAAGAATTGTTTGCTTTTCTGACATGGCTTGCCTTTCGTTGGGTTTGAAACCGTTGATTGAAACTGTAGCGAATTATTTAGAAGGAATCGCCAAATCCCTTGCCACCTCCGAAGCCACCGCCTCCGCCAGGGCGGCCGCCTCCGAAGCCGCCGGGAGGACGCCCACCACCAAAGCCGCCGGGCCGTCCGCCGAAGGAGCCGCCGGGCCGTCCGCCGAAGGAGCCGCCGGAGTAGCCGCCACGGCCGCGGCCTCCGGACAGAAGTGACCCGATGATCATTCCGCCCACAATAGAACCCCAATCGGAGTTCCCTCCCTGATTCTGGCGGCTCTGTTCATCGGAAACGGCGCGCTCGGCGATCCGTCTGGCATTATCTGCCTGCGCTCGCGAACGCTCGAAGGTTTGCGCCTTGGCGGGGCCATCTGTGCTGTCTGACGCCTCATTGAATGATTTTCGGGCCGCGGCAAGTTCCGTGCGTGCCTGCGCCGGGACGTATCGAGAGTACTGATCAATGTAGGAATCCGCATCAGAAATCGCTGCCTGGGCAAGAGTCCGATTTCGCTGGATCAGAGCTTGTGCGCGCTGTCTGTTCTCATCGGCGTTCCGTGCCTGTTCGAGTGCGGCATCAAGGGCAGTTTCTGCCTCGGTTAAATCGGCCACTGCCTTGACGGGGTCAACCGTGTTGCCGGTGGCGTAGTCAATGGCCTTCTGGGCGGCGGCAGCACGGGTCGCGATCACTGGATCGCCCCCGCCGAGCCTCTTGGCATCGGCAACGTCTTGGCTGATAGATGTGAGGTTCTCGCGCATCTGCGCGCTCGCTTGTTCTAGCGACGAGCGAGCGTTCGTGAGCTTCTGTGCGAGTGCGCGGGCCTGACGAAGAGTGTCCTCGCCAACTCGGGCGTACACGACCGCCTTGTTCTGCTCCTGATCCGCAACAAGCTTGCGGCCTTCGGCGACGGTTTCGGCCACGGACCCGAGTAGGTTAAGTATCTGTGACGGATACGAGCGCAAGGTCTCCAGCGCGGACTCGGGGTACGTGAGGGCGAGTGAATCGAGCTGGGCGTTCGCGGTAGAGATCTGCTCGGCGATCTCCTTGGTCCGGGCATCCAGATCATCGAGGTGTTGACCTACCGTAGCTCCAAGGTTGCGGAGCTTCTGGAATTCGGCCTCTTGGGCGGCGATGGCCTGTTCGGCGCGCGCTGTCAGATCGATGATCTGACGATTCATTGACACCTGTTGGGCAGGAGTCTCGGGAATATCATCATCCAACAGCTTTTGAATTTCGAAGGCCTGCTGCACAGCGTCTTGGGCTTCAACTAGAGCCTCAGAGAAGGCGGAAGTGGCTTCCGAGCCGAACTCTGCCCGTGCGAACTCGAGTTCCGCAGAAGCGGAGCGCACGCCGTCGTCGGCAGAAAGAAGGCTACCCGAAGCCTGCTTTTCCAATCGATCCAACTCGGCGGCAGATTCGCGGCCCTTTGCGGCTTCGCGCCTCCGGGTCCAAATCCAGTAGGCGAGGGCCGCAATAACAATGATGAGGGCGCCGATGAGGATCGGTGCCCAGCTCACACTCCCAGAGCTTGCTAGTGAATCGGCCACGAGGATTGTTCCTTCCTCCCAGTTGCTGTTGCGCCACTGTTCGCGGACGTCATCGGTAATGGCATCGCTGAGTTCGTTAGATGTGAAACCCTCGCCACCGGCCCACACGGAAATCTGGCGGGTATCGGTGGCAACGGCCAAGAGTGCATCGCGGCTGCCGAATCCAGATTCGCGGAATGTATCGCGCGCCCATTCATCGGAGCTGGCTGATTCAAAGGTGTTGACGAACACCACACGTAGGCTGTTTCCGGCGGAGTCCTGAAGATCCTCGAGGGCTGACTCGATGCTCTCTGTATCGCCAACGGCGCCGGATTCATCGGTGACCAAGTTCGTCACGGCGAATGGCTCCTCCGCGCTAGCAGCAGGCAGCGCGAGAAGGCTCGCGGTCAGGGCCGCGAGCAGGGCGAAGAAGGCAGAAAATACTCGATGCTCAGATCTCACCCTTAGATCATGGCGTATCGGCGCGTAGGGCGAAAGAGCGAAACGCTAGATACTCTCTGGGCGGAGAGTATGCGAGTATCGCCATAGTCCCTCTAACGTCCGGTGATAGAGAGGCTAGACTAAGGGACAGTATGTGTTCCGTATGATGAAAGTGAGTTGCCGTGCCTACGGGTAAGGTTAAATTCTTCGATGAGAAGAAGGGGTTCGGCTTTATTGCCGGCGACGACGGAGAGGAAGTCTATCTTCCCTCCTCCGCAGTGTCGATTGGCGCCAAGCTGCGTCCCGGTACTCGTGTCGAATATGGCGTAGCTGAAACGCGGCGCGGCCCACAAGCCCTCTCTGTTTCTCCTGTGAAAAAGGTGGAGTCACTGGCGCGGAAGAACCGGCGCTCGCCAGAGGATATGGTGGGGATTGTTGAGGATCTTATCAAGATCCTTGACCATGCCTCTGGGCAGTTGCGGCGGGGGCGCTACCCGGAAGGCGGCCGCCGGATCGCCGAGGCCCTACGAAAACTAGCGGATGATTTTGATGCCTGAACGAATTGAGCTCTCGAAAGGGCCCGGCAAAGAGCATATCCTCGCGGAAGCGGTGGATTTTGCACGCGGGGCTCTCGATGAACTGACGCGCCCGGAGAGTGTGGGCGAACATGTGGGAGTTGTTGTTGAGGGCGATCGCGTCCTGACGCACTGCTTTGCGTGCCTCCTGCCCGGATACCCGGGCTGGTTCTGGACTGTGACTCTTGCTCGCATCCCGCGGTCCAAGCGCCCCACGATCAACGAGATGTCGCTTAGGCCCGGGCCAGACGCGCACTTGGCGCCCGATTGGGTTGCGTGGGCCGATCGCCTCAAGCCTTCTGATGTGCAGTCAACAGATCGGCTTCCCTACGTTGAATCCGACGATCGCCTGCAGGCCGGCTTCGAGGAGACGGGGGAGGACGCCGATCAGCTCGAGGATTTTGAGCTCGGGATCGGCCGGGAGCGTGTCCTGTCCCCTAAGGGGCGTGATGAGGCCTTCGCACGCTGGTATAGCGGCGAACACGGGCCTGACAATCAGGCCACGCGTTCGGCTTCGGCCTCGTGTTCCACCTGTGGGTTCCTCATGCGAATGGATGGTTCGGCGCGCACTGTTTTTGGCGTGTGTGCAAACGAATGGTCTCCATTCGATGGAAAGGTAGTTTCGCTGGACCACGGATGCGGATCGCATTCGCAAACGGACGTGCCCGGCCAGAAGCTCTTATGGGACCAAACGTCCCCGGTGATCGACGAAATGGATCTTGACGTCCTAGCGGCTGAGTAGATGGAACGGCTGCAAGGTAGGGCCCGGGACTATGCTTGGGGTGGCCCGGAGGCTATCCCGGGGTTATTTGGGTATCCTCCTGCGCGCGGTCCGGTGGCCGAGGTGTGGTTGGGTGCCCATCCGGATGATTCAGCGCGGGTTGGGGTTGCCAGCTCAGAACCGCTTTTTGATCCGGCTCAGCTCTATGGGATTGGGGAAGGCGCGGCCGTCCACGAACAGACCCTCGAAGATTTTATCGCGTCGGATCCGTTGAGAGCACTGGGTGAGGACATCCTTGAGGGGTACGGTTCCACGCTTCCCTATCTCATCAAACTCATTGCTCCCACGCAGCCGCTTTCGCTTCAGGTCCATCCTTCAAAGGCTCAAGCTCAGGAGGGCTTCGATGCCGAGGAAGCGGCCGGGATTTCGCGCAGTGCTTCCACCCGAAACTACCGGGACCGCAACGCAAAACCAGAACTCGTGTACGCCCTATCTTCATTCGAGGCGCTGGTAGGGTTCAGGACACCCCGGCGTATTGCCGAGGTTATCAAGGGGCTGCGCACGCCGCTTGCGGAGAAGCTGCGGCGCATGGTCCTACGAGAGGGAGTGCAGGCAGCGTTCTCCTACCTTGTTTCTCCCGAGACCGCCCCAAGCTCAGACCGGGTGGTGAAACTGGTGGAAGCGTGTGCTGAACGTGACCCGGAAAAGTCCCCCTCTCGCAGGGCTGATGCTGCCGTTGTCTCTCTTGCGGATACCTATCCCGAAGATCCGACGGTGCTGGCATCACTGCTTATGAACCCGGTTTCGCTTCGGCCGGGGGAGGCGCTCTATATCCCGGATGGGACTGTTCACGCCTACCGGCGAGGTGTGGCCGTTGAGATCATGGCCTCTTCGGATAATGTGCTGCGCGCCGGCCTTACCGAGAAGCATATTGACGTGCCCGAACTCCTGAAGATTGTTCGCGCCGATGCGGCACCGCCAATGAGAATTGCTCCAGAGCGAGTTTCTCCTTCCACTTCGGTGTTTTATGCGCCCGTGGAGGATTTCGAGCTCTCCATCGTGAATTTGGCGGACGCCAACGTATGGGATTCCCAGCGCAGTGAGGGGCCTCGGACTGTGGTGTGCTTGGAGGGAGCCGTTCGCATACAGGCAGGCGGCCAGACGATGGTTGTGAATCAGGGGCAGGCAGCCTTTGTAGGTGCTGACGAGGGCCGGTTGTGGCTGCGCGGCTTTGGGAAAGTTGTGATTGCCGCGGTTCCATAGGGCCGCACGTGCTCGAGGTCTCAGTGCTAGGAGCCAGCTCACGAATTGGAGCCGGACGCCCGGTCCGCGAGTTGGAAAGGCAGCGGCAGATCCACGCGAAATCCGGGAAAACTCAGGGAATGTTGGCCATGGAGGCCGGGCTGCCGGATCGGGCGGAGTCCCGTTTTTCGAGAATTAGGGTGTCCAATATGTGGAAGCTCCCTTGATCTCTTTCGTCCGTAGCGTGAGACTCAATCAAGTGATAGACACGAAGACGCCGCCTGAAACCGAAAAGGCTGGCCTGCTGGACAAATATTTCCACCTGACCGAGCGTGGCTCCACGCTTGGCCGCGAGATTCGCGGAGGGCTCGTTACCTTCTTCGCGATGGCTTACATCCTGATTCTCAACCCGATCATCCTGTCGGGTCCGGATTCCACTGGCGCCTACCTTGGCGGTGGCGATGAGCCAAACCTCGCCGCAATTTCGGCAGGTACGGCACTGGTTGCCGGAATCATGACGATTCTTATGGGAGCGGTAGCCAACTTCCCGATCGGCCTTGCGGCGGGCCTCGGATTGAACTCCATGGTTGCGTTCACCATCGTGCAACTCCCCGGTATGACGTGGGCCGATGGCATGGGCATCATCGTGCTCGAAGGCATCGTGATTGTGCTCCTCGTGGTGACCGGACTGCGCGAAGCGATCTTCCGCGCCGTACCGATGTATCTACGTACGGCAATTTCGGTGGGCATTGGCATGTTCATCACGTTGGTTGGCCTAGTCAACGCGGGGATGGTGCGCACCGGCGGTGGCACGCCGCTCACCTTCGGCGTAGAGGGCTCCGTCTCCACGATCCCGATGGCCGTCTTCGTAATTGGCCTCTTTGTGACCGCTATTCTCATGGTGCGCAAGGTCAAGGGCGCTATCCTCATCGGCATCGTCAGCTCGACCGTCCTAGCAGTGATCGCCGAGGCCGTGGGCAAGTTGGGTGTGGTTGGTGAGGACAACCCTGGTGGCTGGAACCTATCCGTGCCCTCCATTTCGGGTTCGCCTATCCAGCTTCCTTCCTTCGCAACTCTTGGCGAATTCTCCATCACCGGCCCGTTCCAGAAGCTTGGCGTGATCGCGGTTGTGGTATTGACCTTCTCCGTGCTGCTTGCAGATTTCTTCGACACTATGGGCACGATGGTTGCCGTGGCAACCGAGGGTGACCTCCTCGATGAGGACGGGAACCCCGAGGGCACCAGCCGCATTCTGCTGGTGGATTCCGTTGGAGCCATCGCCGGCGGTATGGGTGGCGTTTCATCCAACACCGCCTTCGTAGAGTCTTCTACCGGAGTGGCGGATGGCGGACGTACCGGCCTAACCTCCATCGTCACGGGCATTGCTTTCCTCCTTGCCACCTTCCTTTCGCCGATCGTGGCACTTGTCCCGAACGAAGCGGCGGCTCCCGCATTGGTTGCCGTTGGCTTCCTCATGATGCAGCAGGTGCCCGATATTAATTGGAACAAGCTCTCAACGGGCATCCCGGCATTCTTGACGATCGTCATGATGCCGTTCGGGTATTCGCTGACAGTTGGTATTGGCGTTGGCTTCATCGCCCACGTTGTTCTTCAGGTTGCCACGGGTAATGCGAAGAAGGTCCACCCGCTTCTGTGGCTGGTTGCGATCCTCTTTGTTCTTTACTTCCTTATGGGACCGATTCAATCGGCGCTCGCATAGGTGACGCCAAGAACTTGCAGTTGATGCACAAATTGTCAGGTGCATCATGGTAAGAGAAAACTGGCGGGGCTAGAATTATAGCTCCGCCAGTTTTCTGCATATTCTCACCTGTTCTTTGAAAGGATGCCGCGCATTGGGACGCACCTTCGCGAGCCTGAAGTATTACAACTATCGTGTGTGGTTTTTCTGCGCACTCGTGGCCAACACCGGCACTTGGATGCAGCGCGTTGCCCAAGACTGGCTGGTGCTCGCCGTCCTCACGGAAGATAGCTCGTTCGCAGTGGGGTTGGTGACGGCCCTTCAATTCGTGCCCATGCTGTTCTTTATGCCGTTTGCTGGCGCGGTTGCTGACCGATTCGATAAGCGCAAGATCCTTTACTGTACCCAGTCCCTTCAGGGCCTGTTGGCGTTCGGACTGGGCGCCATGGTCTTACTGGATGCGGCAAGTGTGTGGCACGTGTGCCTCTTCGCCTTTGCACTGGGCACGGTTGGCGCCTTCGACGGCCCGCCGCGCCTCGTGTTCATCTCCGAGCTGGTCCCGCCGCGGTCCCTTCCGAACGCGGTTGGGCTCAACTCCACCAGCTTCAACATCGCGCGCCTCATCGGGCCCGCCCTTTCCGGCGTTCTGATCGCGTGGGTAGGCATTGGTTGGGTGTTCATCATCAACGGCTTCTCGTTCGTGTTCACCCTCTTTGCGCTTTCGATCATGCGCCCAAGTGAGTATTACCGTGCAAGCGATAAGGCAGCGGACGCTCAGCAAGACACATCAGATTCGCCGGCCCAACCCGCCGAAAAGTCGAAGCGCCCCAAGGGGCAAGTCCGCGAGGGCCTGAAGTATGTGCTCGCTCGCTCGGATCTACGCGTCATCTTCATCGTGACTGGCGTTGTTTCTTGCCTTGGCATGAACTTCCAGCTCACATCGGCGTCCATGGCCCGTGTGGTGTTTGGCCTAGAGGCAGATGGCTATGGGTTCCTCGGATCGATCCTAGCGATCGGCTCGCTCACCGGCGCGCTCTTCGCAGCTCGGCGCCAGACCCAGCCACGGGTACGAGTGGTGGTTATGGCGGCCTTTGCATTCGCCATCGCTGCGTCCCTGAACGCCCTCATGCCTACCTTCCCGTTGTACGCGGTTTCGCTGGTCCTAGTTGGGCTCACGATGCTCACGCTCCTGACGAGCGCAAATACGGCCGTCCAAATGTCCACCGACCCGAGGATGCGGGGGCGTGTGATGGCCCTGTATCAGACGGTGATGCAGGGGTCTACACCTATCGGTGCCCTTCTGGTGGGGTGGATTTCGGAAGCACTCAGCCCGCGCTGGGGTGTAGGTATTGGGGCAATCTCCGCATTCCTAGTGGTGGCTGGCGCCTATATCTGGGGCCGGCGCACGTGGGATGTTCAGGTGCGCTACCACCTTCGTTCGCGCCCCCACTTCGATATCCGGGGGCCGCTTGAGCACGAGCGGGACGCGGCCGTTGAGACCGCTCAAGACCAAATCAACCGCGAAATCGCGCAATCTCAGGGCGACAAAACCCCGGGAGACCACGCCCGCTAAGACCCTCTGTTCCAGCTCCGCCCTACCGCTTGGAGTCGATGACCCAATCGAGGCAGGCGAGGAGCGCCTCCACGTCCTCAGGATCAACGTTGGGGAACGTTCCAATGCGGAGCTGGTTGCGGCCGAGTGATCGGTAGGGATCGATGTCCACAACACCATGGTGCCTCAGGGTTTTGCTCACGCCCGCTGTATCCACGGTCTCGTCAAAGTCCACGGTTGCCACTACGGGTGACCGGTATTCGGCTTGAGCAACAAAGGGTGTGGCGTCCTCGCGCTTGAGCGCCCAGTCGTAGATGGCCGCCGAGGAACGCTCGGTCCGTGCCGCCATGGCGTCCAACCCACCCTGCTCAAGCATCCACTGAAGCTGCTCGTCAATCATCAAGAGGGTGGCGATAGCCGGGGTGTTCAGCGTCTGGTCTTTGAGGGAATTGTTCACTGCCAACTGGAGGTTCAGGATGTCCGGGACCCAGCGCTCACTCGTCAGCTTCTGGATCCGCTCCAAAACCGCAGGTGAAGCGATGGCGAGCCACAGTCCGCCGTCGGCCCCAAAATTCTTCTGGGGAGAGAAGTAGTACAGGTCAGTCTGTCCAATATCCACGCTCACCCCGCCCGCAGCCGAAGTGGCATCAACGATCGTGAGGGCCTCGCCGCCCCCGAACCTGGCCACGGGAGAAAGGGCGCCAGTGGAGGTCTCATTGTGTGCGTACAGATAGGTGTCGATTCCCGGCGCGGTTTCACACAGCGCGACGCCGCCCGGGGTGCTGCGGCGGATGTCCACACTGTCGATCCATGGTGCGCGGGAGATGGCTTTGACAACCTTCCCAGAGAACTCGCCGAATACGGCCGCCTGCGGGCGCGATTCCACAAGGCAGAACGTGATTGCGTCCCATAGCAGGGAGGCGCCGCCGTTGCCGAGGATTACCTCGTAGCCGCTGGGGATGTTGAAGAGATCGGCCACCTGCCCTCGGATACTCGCCACGAGGCCGCGTACGGGCTTTTGCCGGTGCGAGGTACCAAGCGGGCTGTCTGGGGCAGCGAGCCGCGCGATCTGCTGACTACGGAGCTTCGATGGGCCGGAGCCGAATCGGCCATCGCGGGGGAGCAGGTGGGCAGGAATCTCGAGTGTCATGAGACCATTTTGCCCCCTTGCTGCGTTCTGCCCAATTTGGTGAGGAAAAGTGCGTATAAACGCTTGAGGCTCGACTATTCCGTGAGAGGATACATAGGCTCACATACAGTAGTGGCCAAACGGCTGTTAGACCCGGCAAGGAGCAATCAATGAGTGGCGATCTCGTGGACACCACGGAGATGTATCTCAAGGCGATTTATGAGCTTGAGGAAGAGGGCGTCCCGCCGCTGCGCGCGCGTCTGGTTGAGCGTCTTGGCCAATCCAAGCCCACGGTGTCAGAGACGGTGGCTCGCTTGGAACGCGATGGGCTGCTTTCCATCGTTGGTTCGCGGACCATTGAGCTATCCCCGGAGGGGCGCCGCCAAGCCACGAACGTGATGCGCAAGCACCGTCTGGCCGAACGTCTGCTTCTGGACGTTCTGAACGTTGATTGGGTGGATATTCACGATGAGGCGTGCCGCTGGGAGCACGTCATTTCCGACGGCGTAGAGGAGAAGATCGCCGAACTGCTTTCGGACGATCTCGAGGATCCGTTCGGCAACTCCATTCCTGGCCTAGGCGTGGATGGGCCCGGTATCCAGGCCGCCGAGCCGTCCGGCCTAATACGGGTGGTTGATTTTTTGAGTGAGAACGACGACGGCGGGACAGTACACCTCCGTCGCATTGGAGAGGTCCTTCAAACCGATGCTGGGCTCCTCAAGCAGTTCCAAGACGCTGGCTTTACCTCTGGTGTTGAGGTGGATATTACGCGGAGCAACGAGAAGTCGTGGAGCATGCACTTCCCGAGTGGTGCAACCATCGCGTTAAGTCCATGGACTCAAGGCCATCTGCTTGTTGAGGATGCTTCATAACGGCCAACGTTACGTGTGACAGTTAGGTCACGAAAATAGGCTGAACTGCGTCACATTTCGTTATATTCTTCGTGATCTAGCACGCTAAATCAGTAGGTGCAGGTTCTGAAAGCCACGGAATAGCGCCAAAAAAATAGAAATATGACCTGCGTCATACACCGTTATATAAACGTGACATTGCGTTAGATAACCGTTAGTGTTTTACACAGACAAAGTTCGTAGTGGTTTTGCCGCGCGAACAACTGATGTAACAAGGAGACAACGCGATGACCGGACGCCATGCGATTACACGCGAGGCTGCTCTCAATTCCGTTAACACGCCCGCTGGCCGTGGCCTCATCGCCGCTATGGCCGTGGGAACCGCTTTTGGTGTCACGATGCCGGCTGCAAACGCCGCCGAAGGCACTACAGAGCTGAATGACGCTGCGGTACTCACCGTCAAGTCCGATGCGGCTGACGCAGATGCTGCTGAGAAGACATCGGCGGTTACCACTCAGGATGACGTTGAGTGGTCAACCAGCCTAGACAACGACTCTGGCAAGGAAAGCAGCTCGATCGACGCTGCCGCGCAGGTTGAGATCGAAGAAGAGCCCGAGCCCGCTGTTGAAGAAGAGCCTGTAGCGGAGACTGAAGCTACAGAGACCGCTGCAGCAGACACGGAGACCACAGCGGCTGCAGCCGATACCACGGCCGCTTCTTCCAGCCAGTCCAGCGCTACCGAGACTGCCTCGGTTAGCTCCTCGGTTTCGTCTTCCGCCATCGTGAACACCGCGATGTCCTACACTGGCTCGCCCTACGTTCACGGCGGCACCACTCCTTCCGGTTGGGACTGCATCGGCTTCGTCCGCTACGTCTTCGCCCAGCACGGCGTTTCGATCGGTGGGTACACGACCTCGGTTCTCTCCGCAGGCACCACTGTTCCTTACTCACAGGCTCAGCCTGGCGATATCCTGTACTGGCCCGGCCACGTGGCGATCAGCCTTGGTAACGGCCAGAACGTTGCCGCTTGGAACCCCGGTATGGGCACCACAGTTGGACCTGATTCCTATGTGGGCGGCACCCCAACGGTTATCCGGGTTGGCTAATCTAACTTAAGAAAAAAGAGGCTAGCATCTGCTAGCCTCTTTTTTCTTGCCTTGCGCCACTTGCTCACGGTCAGCCGAGATAGTTTGCCTTGAACCGGGCGTAAACGCTTCCGACGTGCCAGAATTGGAGTACACGGCAGTTATCCTGTGGAGGTGGCAAGCATGGCGTATCGTCACGAAAACCTTGTGGTTTGCGGTATCGACGGATCCGAAGCTTCGTTTAACGCTCTGGAATGGGCGGCACAAGAAGCAAAGGTTCGAGGCGCACACCTCGATGTCATCTGCTGTTACGAGCGGCCGGGGTACTCGCCTGGCGATGCTCAGCCGTCGGGGCATCTGCTTGAGGCTGGCGCTCAGAAGATCCTCGAAAAGGCTGCGGAACAGGTCAAGGACGTTGTACTCGATTATGCAACGCACCTGTCACCCGAGGATCCCACCAGCGAACTCCTCGAGCGTTCAAAATCCGCGGCACGGATTGTGCTGGGCGCGCGGGGCGGCTCTGGCGGCTTTGCCGATCGTCTCCTAGGGTCCGTGGCAACTGCGGTTTCCTCTAGGTCATATTGCTCCGTGGTTATCATTCCTTCTGGTCCAGTAAACGAAGTTCTTCCCGTCAAGCACATCGTGTGCGGTGTGGACGGCTCTGAGTCATCCATCGTGGCCCTGAATCTCGCGGTGCGCGAAGCGGTGCGTTGGGGCGCCCGCCTCTCGTGCGTGGGCGCAGTTAGCTTCGCTGGGTCGGCATGGCTGCCCGGGGGCGGCTACCATCAAGAGGTTCTAGACGATGTTCGTGCTGGCCTAAAGGAGGCCGTCGAGGGTGCTCGTCAGGGATACGACCTAGACGTTCGGTGCCATGCGATTGAGGGTAACCCCGCCGCACTCATGACGGAGTTTTCCACCGCGGTTGATCTTCTCGTGGTCGGCTCGCGCGGCCGGGGAGGGTTCGCGGGCCTGCTACTCGGGTCAACGAGCCAGTCGATTATTCAGCATGCTGCCTGCCCGGTTGTGGTTGTGCCGCGGCGTACCCGTCACAACGAGGATCTTGGCGGGCCTGCGGTTCCGTGGAGCCGCAAGCCTTAGTTAGGTTGCTCATGCACCAGCGATCAAGTCGGTGTCCGCCCTGAAATCTGGCTACACTAGTGGGGTCCGCCCTCGTAGCTCAGGGGAAGAGCGACCGCCTCCTAAGCGGTAGGTCGAAGGTTCGAATCCTTTCGGGGGCACTCAGAGAAACGCCCGCCATCTCAACAAAACGAGACGGCGGGCTATCTTTGTCTCTGGGGGCCAGAATTCGTCGAGCCCGCTCACGGATCACGCTGCATGACGCGTCTACTTTCTGGGAGATTCCTTGGGTGCCTTGATGGCGATGAACGCAGCGGCAGCAAGCCCAAGGATGGCAAGCAGGCAGCTGGCAAGGAATGGGTTATCTGCGTGGAGCGCGGGGGCGAATCCGATTCCAATGTAGAGGGTAGTGCCCGTTGCTCCACCGAGTTGGTCAGCTGCTCGTTGTACTCCCGAAGCCGTTCCGGCGTCGTATTCGGTGGTATCGCTGACTGCCTGATATTGCAGGCCGATGATGCCGAATCCCATGCCTGCCGCAACCAATATCATCGCTGGAAGCAGCCAGCCGGGTCCGGCGCCGACCGTAGTCACCACAGCGATGGCAACCATAGCTCCCGCAGTGGATGCCAGTCCGATCGCCACGCAGGTGTAGGCACCCCACCGTGTCATGAACCGCGGTGCCACCAACGCGGCGGCTACGAGGGCAATGGCTAGCGGCAACATGACCAATCCTGATTCCAGTGGACCAACACCAAGGTTGTCCTGCAAGTAGAAGGTGAAGAGCAGAAAGGATGAAGACAGGGCGGCAGACAGCAAGATGGTGCCCAGATTCGCATGTACCCGCCCCGTATGAGAGAAGAAGCCAAGCGGAATGAGAGGGTTGGCGGCGCGCCGCTCTACACGAACGAACATCACCGCTGTAACGATCGAACCGCTGATCGCGATCACTGCGATTGGCCAGCTTGTATTGGATTCGCCCGCCGTGACAACGCCGGAGGCAAACAATAGTGGGCAGGCTGTCAATAGGATCGTACCGGGCACGTCTAACGGGACCGGACGATCAGAATGGGGACGGTCGGGCTCCAGTAGGGCCAAGGTGGCAATGATGACCACGAGCACGAACGGCAGACAGATCAGGAAGATCCACCGCCACCCAAGAAACGCGGTGATTATTCCGGACAGGGCAAAGCCCACGACGAGTCCGCCGCTAGCCACCGCCGCCCATATTCCTAGAGCTTTTGATCGCGCCGGACCCTCAGGAAACAACAGGATGATGGTTGCCATGGCGGCAGGCAGCGCAACCGCCTCACCAACGCCTTGTACCAGACGTGCCGCAACAAGTAACTCAAAAGTGGGAGCAAGGCCCGCCACTAACGAGGCACCACCAAACACGACGGTTCCAGTTAAGAGCATGCGACGCCTGCCGAACAGGTCCACAAGGCGGCCGCCCAGCATAAGAAGGCCACCTGCGGTGATGGTATAGCCGACCATGACCCACGTGAGCGCACCACCACTCACGTGGAATGCCTCGCCGATGGACGGCAGAGCGATGTTGACGACTGTAACGTCAACGGCGATGAAGAATTGCAGGCAAGACATTGCCAACAACAGCAGCCACGCGCGTGTTGACGAAGGGTTCCTTCGTGAGGAAGGGATATTTGGGAACTGCAAGGAAACTCCGTTGCTAGTGATGTGTCCGAGCAACGCAACTTAGCGCCGCTTCGAAATGGTCACGAAGCGACGGGAGAAACCAGAAGATAAATGACTGTTGTCCCGCCGCTAGCGGGACACCTCAGTCACTGCCGCACAGGCGGCGGAGCAAGAAGCTGACATGGGCGTTATCCTACGGGTGGCCAAGTGCCTAGTTCAACTGGGATATCTTGGCACCGATGCAACGGTGAGCCGCGTCTTGGAAGCTCACGACGATGGTTGTGCGATAGGTGCTGTGATACGGTCAATCGCCGGTGATAGTGTTGCTAGAGAGCCGAATGTGAGGAGCCATAATGAGCAGTACGCAGCCGAATGAGTATCGCAGTGGACAAGTGCATCCCTTTGAAGAGATGAAAGACGTGTCCCGCGTGTGGCTCTTTGTGCAAGGCGCTTTGAGCTTGATCGTAGGAATCGTGTTCCTAGCGGCTCCAATTAAATCCGCGTTTGTGATCGCGATCTTCTTCGGAGCCTGGCTTGCCGTGACTGGGTTTACTGGGATTATTGCGCACTTTACACGCGATAAGGACCTGCGAAGCGGCTGGGGTTTGTTCTCCTCGATTATGTCCCTGTTGGCTGGTATCGTCGCGATGATCCAGCCCGGGACCGCGGCCTTTGCCATCACAGTCGTCGTGATCGCGTGGGGTTTCGCGATGGGCTTCGGCTACATCACCTCCTCATTCCAGTTCAAGAAACTGGGTGCGCGGTACTGGTGGGCTATTCTCATTGCTGGCATTGTAGCCGTGGGCGTTGCCGTTGTGATGGCGGCAGTCCCAGGGGCAACCCTGCTGGGACTCGTCTGGACTATTGGTATCTTTGCGATCGTTGACGGTGTTTCCGAGATCCTGCTCGGTTTCCGCGTCAAGAAGTCAGCGAACTAGGGGACAAATTCGGAACAACTCGGCGTGCTCCGCGCCAAACACGCGTGCGTGCGGTTACCGTGGTATTGTGACTCCTTTCTTTAAGCGCAAGCGTGACCGCGGCGAGGTACCCGAGGTACCTACGTCCCCGGAAACTTCGGTAACCCTAGATAACGATCCGGGCACCGAAGCTCAAGGTGATGTTGTCACTTCGAGCTCTCCGGCCCCTGAGGCAGACGAGGATCCTCGCCCCGAGGGCCCGTCAGCCCACGAAATGGTGGATCGTGCCTTCTACAAGTGGCGCCGTCAGTTGGCTGAGGAATCTGGTGCTGCTGTTAAGCCGCTGAGCTCCCTCGACCCATCCGTGGTGGATCTGTCCAGTCAGCATCCCACTGGCGGAGCTCAGCTCGCCTCTGGCATGCCCACGCTCCTGAGCTCTCTCATCCGTGAGGAAGGTGCCCTGCAGGTAGCGCGCGGGCGGCTAGCCAGCCTCCAGCACCAGCTCTCTCTGCTGAACGAAACCTACGGCTACGCACCGGTCTCCTTCGCCATTGGGGAGATCTCGTGGCGGTCCCAGGCCCAGAGCAGTCCAATTTCGGAGCCAACCGACAGCGACGATCCCGATTCGGAGCTAGCTGGTGCTGATGTCGAGGGCACTTCAAGTGGTGACGCTGCGCGCTCTGCGGCCCCGAGCCCCGAGGATTCAAGCCCTGTGTCCCCTGAGCCTGCTGCGTCAACATCTCCGGTGTCAGCATCTGCGGAGCCAGCTTCTTCCATCGATGATGATTCCGATGGCTTAGAGCTCGATTTCGAGGGTTTTGGCGAGGAAGAGAACGAGTCAGAGGTTCCGGAGTGGGCGAAGGACCCTGCTGAGGAAGCCGAGCCACCGGCACAGACCGAGTCACCAGCACAGCCCGAGGCGGCCGCTGAAAACGAGATGGTCGAACCGGCTGAGACATCAACACAGGCCGAATCACCCGCACAAGCCGAATCGCCCTCACAATCTGAGGCGCGCGTGGTGGAGGCGGCGGAACCCGAGGAGCGTACCGAGGCAGCCCTCTATCGCGAGGTTCGCTTGACGGCACATGGTGACGCGGACGCATATATCACTCTCACCGCGAAGTGCAAGGTTAATCCGGCACTGGAGAAGGAACTGATCGCGGCTGGAGCGAATCCCGACGATCTTAAAGAGATTCACAAGCTTGTGGCAGATCCGACCGAGGAAGAGGCCGGCCTGACAGAGCTGCGGGATCTGTGCCGGCGCTATCTGGATGATTATGGATATGAGCCGAAGGTTCTGCTCGGCAACTTCACGCATCCAGGTGCCGTCCTGTTGGCGGATCTGGAAGCGATGCATCCCTACATCGAATCTTCCGGTGTCATGGCGGCGCTTGCGGGGGATAAGCAAACCCGTGGCCTTTCATCAGCACCGCTACCGCCGCCGGAACTGAGCGACCGATCTCCTGAGGCCGAACGTGGCGCGGGCGATCGGGACGTCGAAGAACTCGCGGCAATCGAGGCTGTTGCCTCGGGCCGTTCAGTTGTCATCAACACTCCTCCAGGCTCCGAGAAGGTAGGCACTCTTGCCGGCATCGTGGCGGATGCGGCAGCCTCTGGCCGCTCGGTGCTATACATTCCCGGCGGTGCCACCGCGGGCCGCGCTCTGATCGATGAGCTTGAGAACCTTGATCTGGGCGATATCGCCCTGGACTTCTCTGACGTAGAAAGTGTTGCGATGCGCCTGCGCACCGGAATGAGGCTCCGCCACAAGGACGCCCCATCGGTGCAGATCTCCGCAAATCGCTCGCAACTTGTGAGCGTGCGTAAGGAGTTGACCTCATACTTTGATGCTCTTCATAGTGTGGACGAGGAGTGGGGCGAATCCGTTTACTCGCTTCTGGAGCGTCTGGCTGAGCTCACGGCCACGGAGGATGGGCCCACCAGCAGGATCCGAGTCCAAGACGATGCGCTGAAAACCCTGCACGAATCGCGCGAGGAAGTGATTGATCAGTTTACCGAACTTGCTCGGCTCGGTACGTTCTCGCCGCACGGCGCTGCATCGGCGTGGACTGGTTCGCGGATCAATACGGTGGATGAAGCCACGAAGGCTCTGGAGCGCGCAACACGGCTTTCGCAGGAGTCCCTGCCAGTTGTGATCGCGCAGGCCCAGCGTGGTGCTGGCGAGGCAAGCATTACTAGAGCAGCGTCTCTAGATGAGTGGGTTGAACAAATCAAGATGCTCTCGGGCATCGCGGATACTCTGGATGTGTTCCTTCCTCAGGTTTACGAGCGGAGCGCGGAGCAGATGGTGATCGCCACCGGCTCGAATGAGTGGCGTGAGCAGCATGGGCATTCTATGAAGCGCTCCGAGCGGCGGCATCTGACCCGGCAGGCACGTGACCTCGTGCGGCCCGGTGCTACCGCCACAGATCTGCATGCTGAGCTCGTCAAGGTTCAGGATCTCCGCGATGTTTGGCGCCGATACAGCTCGGAAGGAGGTTGGCCGACGCTTCCGGACGGGATGAACCAAATCAAGATCATTGCCTCTGAGGTGTACAACGAGGTCGAAGCCCTCGAAGCCGTGCTTGCCCCCGGCACCGATCTATCCGGTATGCCGTTCGAAGACCTGCTGGTCTACCTGCGCCAACTAGCGTCCGGGCAGGATGCAATGGCAACGCTCCCGCGCCGGAACGCCCTTATTGACGATCTTCAAGATGCAGCACTCGGGGATATCTATGATGAACTGGCCAGCCGCCACGTTGCGGCAGATAAGGTCCGAGGCGAAATCGAGCTGATCTATACGAACTCCGTGTTTGAGCGCCTTGTGGTGCGGTCCCCGCTGCTGTCGGGAATGGGCCCTGGTGAACTGACGCGCCTAACCGAGGAATTCAGGTACCTCGATAAGGAACACACCGCTACCCTTGCTGGCCCGGTTCATCGTGCAGTAGTCCGCCTGATGCGTGAGACCATCTCCAAGCGCCGCGAGGAGACCGTTGCACTCGATGAGCACCTGGCCCGCTACGATTCGGGCGGGCTCCGCGATGCAATCACCAGCTACACGCGGATCGTCCAAGTGGCGCGTCCCGTGTGGGTGATGCCTTCGATGATGGCGGCGGAGTTCATTCCCGCGATGCCATGGGTGGACCTTGTGATTATGGACGAGATGGACGCCGCAAAGCTCCACAGCTCAATCTCCATGCTCATGCGCGGGCGCCAGATCGTAGTGATGGGGGATATGCGCCGCGCTACGGCTGATTCGGCAATCAAGGCTCTAGCCGATGTGCTTCCAGTCTGCCCGCTGCCCACCATCCGCGCAAAGTACGATGAGCTTGCCACTCAAACGCTTCGCGAGCAGGGATATGGAGATCTCCTCCAAATGGTCCCTGCCCTACCACGCACTGATCGGGCCCGCTTGGTGACGGTGAACGGCCGTGGCGTCCCCAGCCCCGCCACCGGCACCGTGGAAGGCACGCAGGCCGAAGTGGATGCCGTGGTGGACATGGTGGTTGAGCACACCCTAACTCAGCCGGAGAAGTCTCTGGCCGTGGTATGCGTGTCCGAACACCACGCCGCCCGCGTTCGCGAGGCAATGCGCCAGACCATCGCAAAGTCCACAGTTCTCGGCTCGCTCACGGAACGCGATACCCACGAGCCGTTCGTCATTTTGGACATTACCAAGTGCTCCGGACTGCGCCGCGATTCCGTTATCCTCTCCGTAGGTTACGGAAAGACTGTTCACGGCCGCGTCCTTCATTCCTTCGGCTCGCTTGCCACGCCCCGCGGTGTGGCCGGGCTGGTTGATGCCGTTGAGGCTGCGCGCGGTGAGCTCACGATTATCTCAGCGCTCGGACCCGGAGAGATCGGCGTGGAGAACATTACCGCTCCCGGCCCGCGACTGCTGGGCAAGCTGATCGATCGGGCTGGCGGGGCCGTGGTCCAGTTGGATCCCACGGAGTCCGGTGCGCCGGTTGCTCCGCTGCTTGCGGAGCTTTCCGCCCGCCTCGAGCGCGCCGGATGGCAGACCGCTGCCCACTTCGGCTACGAGGATGGTGTTCGGATTCCGTTGGTGGCCGGCCACTCACGGTTCCGCGGTACGTGGAGGGTTGCCATTTTGATTGACGACGACGAATACGTTGCCGAACAATCCCTTCGGCGGCGTGATCGTTACTGGGTCGAGAGGCTTACCTCCCGAGGCTGGAGTGTGTTCCGCACGTTCTCCACATCGCTGTTCGTGGATCCGAAGGGCCAGGCTCAGGCTGTTATTGACATCTTGGAAAAGACCAAGCGCTCTGAGCTTGGTGCAGCGGTGCTCCCAGTGGAACCAGCGCCTAGCCTCACCAATGATTCTTGGAGCGTCTCGACCCCCGCACCTCTGCCCGCGCCAGCGCCACAACCTGCCGAGGTTCGTGCAAAGCCGCGTGGAACGCGTCCGCAGTTAACGCCCGGTTTGCCGCTGGCGGCCTACAGCGACGATCAGTTGGATGACATCGTGACGTGGATTTCCTCTGACGGTGTGCCCCGTACTGAGGACGAGCTTGTCGCGGCAATCCGGGAGGAGCTCGATATTCACCGCCGGGGGAGCCAGACAGATGCTGTGCTTCGAAACGTTGTGAGCCGTTCGCGGGCTGGCCAAGAGGATGAGTTTGGAGCAGGCGAGGGGCCAGCCACCTTGGGTGATATCACTGCGGTGAGGCCCGATGACGAAGCCTAGCCACCGGGCCGTGAGGCTCTCGCGTGTGGATAGCGAGCGCATTAGCCGTGGTGAGCTTGGCTCAGAGGCCGAGGCGCTTCACGAGGCCCTCACGGAAGAGACTGGCGACGGACCCAGCAGTGACGAAAAAGTGGAGGCGAGAGATGCTCGGGAGCGTCAGCTCCTCGAAGATCTCCCGCCTCACTTTGGCAAGATTTAGCCTTTTGAGCCGCAGCGGCTAGTTTTCGCTGTGCTTGCCGGTGCCACCAGTGCCGGGTGCATTTGCGGCCAGCAGATCGCGAATTTGGCCAAGAAGCTCGTTGGTGTCCGCCTCCGCAGGCTCTTCTTCCTTGCGCGCTTCCTGACGCTCGTGCCACTTGTTCATGGGCAGAACAACGAAGAAGTACAACGCCGCGGCGATCAGTAGGAAGTTGACGAGTGCGGTGAGGATCGTGCCGGGAGTAGCTTGAGCACTACCGACGGAAAGAGTCCAGACATTATCAAAATCAGGCTCGCCAACAAGACCCGCGATGATTGTCATGAGGAGATCGCTGATCGCTTCGATAATCGGGGTGAAAGCTGCGCCGATGATGATGCCGACGGCAAGATCGATAACGTTGCCGCGCGTAATAAAATCGCGGAAGCCCTTGAGCATTGGGTGTCCTTTCGCTAAATAACTGACATGCGGACCACCTCATGCGGCATTAAGGACAATGCGCATGGCCGTCCTTGTACCGTACCCAAGCACAAGATTAACGGCATCTTGAGGAATTGCCAGAAATATCGTCCGAGTATTCTCCGAATCACTGAGAAAGCCGTCACTATCGGGGAGTTTCCCGTGCCCTACAACAATCGCGTGCTCTGCCACGATCACTGCTTCGGCGGATTCATCGAACTCGGGTGGAGGCGCGTAAAGAGCCACACTCGTGCCGGGAGTTGCTAGGTCCTCTGTCCCGTCTGCAACGATCGTGACCGGCATGACGGCGTATCCTTCAGGTGCCGAATCCAAGAATTCGGAGGTGAGCAGCAGGGAATCAGGTAGGGGCATTCCCTTGGGTAAACCGCTCACAAGGATTTCTCCGGCGGCGTGGTCAATGGAGGTCAATGCGCCATCAGGAACCATATCAATGGGGACGTCCGCGACTCTTAGGTCTGCCTCCTTCAATGCACTCCCGGCGGCTAGTTGCTGGGAGGAAACTACCACCTGGCGGGTAGGTGGCGCGAGGCCGCTGGCAGCCTGAACAACCGCGAGAAGGCATGCGATCGCGGTCAGTGCGATGAGGATATGGCGGATACGCCAAAGGATTCCCCGAAAACGTTGAAACATAGCTCCACGTTAGGAGAATGGAACCAGGACGGCTGTGCTGTCACGCATCCTGTGGAGAGAAACTACCCGAAGCGATTCGGGGGAACCGCGAGGTGCTATGCGGTACGTCCGGGTGCGGCCATTGCGGCCTTGGTTTTGGAGGTGCTGGAAGAATCGGCCGGCTTCGAATCGGTGGGCGCGGAATCGCCTGACGAAGAATCCGTGGACGAGGAAGGCGTTGAAGATGACGCATTCAAGCTGGCATGAGACTTCGAATCGTTGTGATAAAAGCCCGAGCCCTTGAAGACGATACCAACCGAATTAAAGAGCTTGCGCAGCGTGCCACCGCAGTTCTCGCATACGGTCAGCGCATCGTCCGTGAAAGACTGCCGTACGTCAAACTCATTGCCGCACACTGTGCAGCGGTACGAATACGTTGGCACGTTTCGTCCTTTCCAAGCACTCAAAGATTCCGAGTGCCAACTTTACGCCGAGCATTCCACCCGAAGCTAGGTCCCGCCGCAAGAATCACACTATGTGCCGCCGCAGGCTCCCCAGCGGTCCGGCAGAATCACGAACGCTACCGATCGGTCCATGGGATCCTGGGGTAGCTCAATATCCACGTATTCCTCGGGATATACCATCGCGCCCACTCGGGTGTTGGAACTGACTTGCTTGAGCACGCGATCGTACCATCCGCCGCCTTGACCAATTCGCCTGCCTTCGCGGTCCACGAGTGTTGCGGGGATGATGAGGACGTCCACAGTGGAGAGTATTTCCGAGCTCAGAGCCTCACCGGATGGCTCGGGTGGCCGACCTGGGGCGTTGACTTTCATATCCTCCGCGCCCTGATACCACGCCCATTCCCGGGAAAGGCCCGGGCCGAGTTTGGGCAAGAGTAGATCGCATCCCTTATTTGCGATCGCCTCGCACAGCTTCAGCGTGGGCGGCTCATTGTTGACCGCCACGTAGCACGCGACCGTGCGAGCCTCGCCTATAAAATCGAGCGCTGTTGATACCCACTGTGCCCCAAGTTCCTCCCGAGCTGCCGCGGATCGCCGTTTCCTGACATCACGGGCAACAGAGCGGAGGGCCTGTTTGGCATCTTCGACATCCAGACCAGTGACATCAGGCAGAGCCACCTCATTCTTTCCCATGCCGTCATTGTTTCATGGTCTAGATCACAATCCCAGTTGAAAGGCGTTATTCCGCCAAACGAGAAGTGACGACGGGAGGCGTACCGTGGCATCGTTGCGGTCACTGTATTCTGGGGTGGTTGGGTCCTCAGGCTAGGAGAGATTATGAAGAGCGTGGATGTTCATCTGCAGGACTGTCTTGAGCTTGCCGTCCCCATGGAGCGCTATGAGGCGGAGTTATCTGACTCACTCGGCTGCATTTTGGCCGAAGACGTTCTTTCCCTTATCGATGTACCGTCCGCCAACATTGCCTCGTTGGATGGCTATGCGGTGCTGGGCTCTGACACCATCGGGGCATCTGGCGATCATCCAGTTCGGCTGCGCGTGCTCGGAGAGGTTTTCGCGGATTCTAGGGATTCTTCTACGGTGTTCGAAGGAACCGCGATGAAGGTGGCCTCAGGAGCTCGCCTTCCGAGCGGCGCTGATTGTGTGGTACCGCTTGAATCCACCGATCAGGGAACTGTGGAAGTGACGTTTTACCAGAGCGTTCGCGCCGGCGATTATGTTCGCACGCAGGGATCGGACCTGAGCGTGGGTGGCGTAGCCCTGAAAGAGGGAACGCGCATCGCCTCCCGGCATATTGCGCTGCTAGCCAGCGCCGGAAGGTCTCTGGTTCCCGTTCGCCCCGCTCCCCGAGTTGTGATAATCAGCGTGGGAAGCGAGCTTGTGGCGCCCGGCCGAGGCGCTAGCCGGGGCACAACCTATGATGCTAACTCCCATGCGTTGGCCGCAGCCGTGAGAAGTGCCGGAGGGGTCGCCTACCGCGTGGGCGGAGTATCGGACGAAAAGAGTGTGCTTCGCGAAGTGCTCGAGGATCAGCTCTTACGGGCCGATGTCATTATCACCACTGGCGGCTTGTCCTATGGCGGCGGAGATACCGTCAAGGAGGTCCTTTCACCTCTTGGAACCGTGCGGTTCGATAACGTGGCAATGAACCCGGGGCGTCAACTTGGGGTAGGCACGTTAGAAGACGGAACAGTTATCTTTTGCCTGCCGGGTAACCCGGTGGCGGCACTTGTCAGCTTCGAGATCTTTGTGCGGCCCGCTCTGCGAAAGATGGCCGGTTACGCATCGCTGGGGAACCGCTCCATCCGGGCTGCCTCCTCAGAGACGTTCTTCTCTGGCGAAGGAGAACGGGACTATGTACGTGTTCACGTTTCCGGCAACACAGCAAAAGGTTACCGTTTCAAGCCCACTGAAGGCGGTCAAAGCTCATTACTTGCTGGATTTGCTGACGCTAACGGGCTTGCCATCGTCCCCGAGGACGTAACCAAGGTTCGTGAAGGCGATCCGATGGAGTGCATCATCCTGAACGGGTAAGCCTCGCACGGGCGATGGGTGCGGGGGCGAGGAATTCGTCGTCGTCAACCCATTTGTGCAACACGCGCGGTCTGTTCATGGAACTAGTCAAGATTCCAACTAACGTTGGTTTTGTGGACTTTTCGGGATACGTGCTCATCGCAATCACTGCGTTGCTGATGTTTTACGTTATTCCGCACGTGTTTCGGCGCCGGTCCGTCTTGGCGGAAGCTCGGATTGAGGAACGGTACGCCGAAGACCTGCGGATGCTCGATGTCAATGCCTCGCGTAGCGGGGGAGCGAGCACTCACACGGGGGGCCCACATGGAACGGTTTTCTTTCGTCAGCCGGAGGTCATCATGAAGAAGAGCGAGCAGGCACCTTCGCGGGCCCGCGGTACTGACGATGTCCGCGTGATCGCCAAGGAACGCGCGCGCAGGCGCGCACGGATTTCGCAGCGTAACGTTAACAAGCAGCGCGGGATTCTAGGCGGTGCTGTGATCGGGATCGTCACCGTAGTTGCGTGGGTTCTCATGGCAACCACCGGCCTTGCGATTGCGGTTCCGGCTGTCCTCACCCTACTGACTCTGGTGTATGGCGGCGGATTTGGCGTTATCGTCAACGCAATGGCAGAGGCCACGGTGGCCGATGAGGAGGCTATCGAGAAGCTCAACGCGAAGCTGCGTACCCTCAAGGGCTCGGCTCACGTTGCCGGATCGCGCCGGCCGCAGGTGCGGCGACGCCCCTCGGCAAAGTCTGCACGTAGCGCGGCTGAGAGCGAATCCGTACGTAGCGCCGCCGAGTCTGAAAGCATTGCATCGGGCGAAAACGCTGCCGAAACCGAGGAGGTTGCGGCAAGCGCCGATACCGCCGCTCACGTTGAGGCTCCCTCGCAGATCTCGATCACCACCGAGGCCGAGATTGTGGAGGATACGATCGCTCCCGATCCAGCACTAGTAGACGATCAATCAACTTCCGCGAAGAGTTCCGATTCCTCCAAGAGCATCGCTAATTCTAAGAATGCTAGCAAGTCCGAGAGCGCGGACTCCGTTCAGTCAGCGCCCAAGGCTGCCGAATCACCGGCTCGGGCCGTTGATGCAGCTGGGGTGGCAGCGCCTGCAGCGGCTTCAGTGGCGCGCGGTACTGCTCGCGCCAAAGAAGAACCCATCAAGCGTCAGCTCGTCACACCATACGAGCCTCCCGAAGAGGTAACCGCGTCGGTTCCGTATCGCCCGAAGGATCTTGACGAGCGCTTCGAGGATGAGAAGCCGATCGCCGCATCATCACCGGAAGAAGTTCAGGGACTCTCCGGTGGCTCCGCGCTCGATGCGCTCCTGGACCGCCGCCGCGCCTAATTTGGTGGTCCCGCGCACGTTCAGCCGAGCTGAAGTGCGCAAGACTCGGGCCAGTGCTAAGCTAGTCGAGTCCTTGGGGCATTGGCGCAGTTGGTAGCGCGTTTCGTTCGCAATGAAAAGGTCGGGGGTTCGAATCCCCCATGCTCCACAAATTGAAATTGGCTCGGCTTCGGCCGGGCCAATTTTGATTCTAGGTGCTGAAGGATTCGAACCCATGAGGGCTCAGGCAGCGGTAGAGCAAGCGGAGCTTGCGAACTGCCTGAGGGCGAGCGACAGCGAGCGGTGCGGCTGCGGAGCAGACGCGGAATCCCCCATGCTCCACAACGAGGAAAGCTGAACGGAATGAAAGCTAGCTTTCATTCTTGAAGCTGACGAAGTTGCAAAAGGCCACGGGGTGGCCGAATACAAATTGAAATTGGCTCGGCTTCGGCCGGGCCAATTTTGATTTTAGGTACTGGTGGGAACCTGTGAGGGCTCAGCCAGTGCTATGTGAGGCGGTCTCAACGTGGCGTGTCTTCTCCAGGGTCTGGATGAGAGTTGTGGTCTTGCTGCTGCCTTTCGGCACGAAGCCGTTCCCATTCCTGTATTCGTTTGTAGATGACCTGTTCATACCCGTTGTCAGTGGGCCGATAGAGGCGTTCTGGTTGCATGGCTTCCGGGAAGTAGTTGGCTCCGGAGAACCCTTCCTCGGTGTCAGGATCGTACTGGTAGCCCTTCCCATAGCCGAGGTCCTTCATCAGCTTTGTTGGCGCGTTCAAGATGTGGGGTGGGGGCATGAGAGAACCGGTCTGTTTCGCGAGCCTTCGCGCTGCCCCGAAGCCCCGGTACACGCTGATTGATTTCGGTGCGGTCGCGAGGTAGACCACGGCCTGCGCGATCGCGAGTTCCCCTTCCGGGGAGCCCAGTCGCTCGTATACATCCCATGCGGCCAGCGCCTGATGTACCGCTTGTGGGTCCGCGATCGCGATGTCCTCGTTGGCGAATCGGACGAGACGGCGAGCAATATAGAGCGGGTCCTCACCGCCATCGAGCATCCGAGCCAGCCAGTAAAGGGCGGCATCGGGATCGGAACCCCTCATTGATTTATGCAGCGCTGAGATGAGATTGTAGTGGCCCTCCTGGGACTTGTCGTAGAGAGGAGCCCGTTGCTGCACCAGTTGGGCGAGCCCTGCCACGTCAAGCTTCTCATCCACGGTCTGCAACTGCTCGGCGAGATTGAGCAGGTATCGGCCATCGCCATCGGCCATTGCCACCAGCGCCTGTCTGGCTTCTGGGGCGAGCGGCAGAGGGTGACCAGTGGTGGCTTCGGCTCGGTCGATCAAAGTGTCGAGTGCGGCTTCGTCGAGGCGTTTGAGGACGAACACCTGACAGCGTGAGAGGAGCGCACCATTGAGCTCGAAGCTCGGGTTCTCCGTCGTCGCCCCTACGAGGACGATCGTCCCATCCTCGACGTAGGGCAGGAAGGAGTCCTGCTGGGCGCGGTTGAATCGGTGAACCTCATCCACGAACAGAAGGGTTTCCTGACCGACCTCGCGCCGCTTCTGCGCGGCACCAAATACTTTGCGTAACTCAGCGACCCCGGAGAACGTAGCTGACACAGACTCGAATACGAGATTCGTGCTCTCAGCGAGTAGCCGGGCGATCGTGGTCTTGCCGCAGCCGGGCGGCCCCCAAAGGATCATCGACACTAGGTGCTGCTCGGCGACCATGCGACCAATCGGCCCATCTGGGCCCAGCAGATGCTCCTGCCCCACCACCTCTTCGAGGCTTCTGGGACGCAACCGATCGGCCAGCGGGCGCCCAGCATCGTCCGGCTCGAACAGCGGTAGCGTATCCTGACTCATCGCTTTACTCCTCCCTTAACGGCGTCGCGGTGCCTACCTGTCACGCTCAGATCGGTCTTTCTCTGGCGCCTACCGCTGGATCGCCTCGTCCATCCGCCCTTCCTCATACTTTGTGTGATGCGTCCAGCCTACGCAAGGTGTGTACGCCCGCATCCCAATAGCCTGGCAAGCCCATCAGTGACCGCCTAGCTTGGTTTTTGAGCGTCACGAGTAGTGCAGCCCGGCTTCATCCATCGTGATCCACGTCGTGATGCCGAGGCGGGACAGGAAGTGATGATCGTGGCTTACCACGATTAGCCCTCCTCGGTAGGCACCGAGGGCATTGACCAACTCGTCAACGCTGTGCAGATCGAGGTTGTTGGTTGGCTCGTCCAGCACCAGCAGCTGGTTGGGAGGGTCTGCAAGCAGCAACGTGGCTAGAGCAATGCGAAAGCGCTCTCCGCCGGATAGGTCGCCAACCTTCCGGCCCACAACGTCTCCCCGAAAGAGGAACTTTGCCAGCCCCGCGCGTAGTTGCCCGTCCGTGAGTCCCGGTGCGGCTGCGCGCACGGTGGTGAGGAGTGTTTCGTCGTCGTCTAAATGATCAAGCCGCTGGGGAAGATAGCCGATGCGCTCTATAAAACTCTCGGCCTGAAATCCGCGCCACGAGCTGGGGCCGGGACTCACCAGAGTACTAACGAGCTGGGTCTTGCCGATGCCATTCCGTCCGGTCAGGGCAACACGCTCCGGTCCCTGAATAATGATTCCGTGACCATGCGCGTCCCGGAGTTCGGCGAGCCGACGCCCGGCCGGAACGTCTGGATTTGGGAGCGTGATCGAGATGGTCGCATCCCGGCGAACCCGTGCCTCCTTCTCAGTGACGGCCTGCTTCGCGTCCTCCACCGAGGCGTCGAGCCTTCCTCGCAGCTTCCCAGCCGATACCTGCGCCTCCTGCTTCCGGTTATTCATGATCATCTTCGGCTTGCGCTTGTTCTCGAAGTCAGTCCGGGCGTAGCGCTGGCGGCGCGCCAACTTTGTCTGGGCATCTATGCGCTGGCGCTGCTCGGTCTTCAGGCGCTGTTCGGCCGATCGCAACGCTTGCTCCGCAGCGGCCTGTTCAGCAGCAAGATACTCCTGATAAGCGCTATAGGGTCCGCCGAATACAGAGAGCGTGCCGTCGCGCAGTTCCGCCGTGGAGTCCATGAGGTCTAGCAATGCGACATCGTGACTGACGATGATTAGCGATCCCTTCCAAGCGTTGATCGCTTCGTAGAGCAACTGCCGCGACACGTGATCTAGGTTGTTCGTGGGTTCGTCGAGTAGCACCACCTCGTGTCCGCCCAACTGCAGACCGGTCAGAGCAGTCAGTACGACCTCGCCTCCGGACAAGGCACCCACTGGCCGGTCCAAGCTGATCGCCGGGAGTCCGATTCGGTCCAGAGCGGCGAGGCTGCGTGCTTCGACGTCCCAATCGTCGGCCAATGCCTCGAAGTGTGCGGCACTGGCATCGCCGGATTCGATCGCCCTCAGAGCCGCCAAACGCCCGGCCACTCCGAGCAGATCCGCGACCGTTGCCCCAACATCCAGTGTCAGGTGTTGGGGGAGGTAGCCAACCTGTCCAATAACGCTTGCACTCCCGTCAGTGCCAGTGAGCTCGCCCGCAATGACGCGCAGCAGGGTGGTTTTTCCTGTGCCATTAGTGCCGATCAGGCCGGTGCGGCCGATGGGGAAGGTGGCCGAAAGGTCGCGAAACACAGCGGTGCCATCTGGCCACGTAAAAGAGAGGTTCACCAGCGTCACGGCTGGCTTCTGAGTGGATAGCATGAGGCTCCTAGATGTTGTCAGTGGGTGCGCTGACAACGGAGCCCTAAGCGTGGGCGATCTGCGACGTCAGCGCGCGGTGGGCGCGTCCAGAAGGTCGTAGATCAGCATCAAAAGAATCCTCACTCAGGAAAAATGAACGGGATTAGGCTACCACGCGCCGCGGGAGCTTTCTATGGTGTTAGGCATTACTGCTCACTACACTGAGTGCATGCCTTTCCCGAAGCGCCAGGACCCGGATGATCTCTTTGGACATCTCAACGCTGTCCAGCGCCCGCACCTCGAAGAGTTGCGGCGTATCAGCCTGTCATATGTTCCGCAGGTCCACGAGGAGCTGAAGTGGAACCTGCCGGCATACACGCGAGACGGCCAGATGATGTGGATGCTTCAGCCGTTCACGAACCACTGCTCCCTACGCTTCACGCCTGAGTTTTTCATTCCATTTCAGGACGAGGTGGCCGCCGCGGGCTACGAGTACGGCGCGGGATTCCTCAAGATCCACTACATTCAGGCACTGCCCGAAGAGTTATGCAAACGCCTCATTGAGGCACGGCTTGCGGAGTAAATGAGCATGCCCATGGATCAATCCGCGATTCGCGCTCTTTCGTTTGGTGCTCAGGCAGCTAAGTACGAAGCCGCCCGGCCCACCTACCCACGCCCGGCGATCGATTGGGCGCTGGAACCGGTGCGGGATCGCCGCGAGCTCCGGATCGCCGATGTTGGCGCCGGAACGGGAAAGCTGACACGTTTGCTGTGCGAGGTAACCGCCGGCGTCGTAGCCGTGGAGCCGGACCCCGGCATGCTTGCCCACCTGCGAACCGTCATCTCAGACATCGCGGCTCACGAGGGTAGGGGAGAGTCCCTCCCATTGCCCGATCACTCCCAAGATGCCATCTTCTACGGACAGGCATGGCACTGGACTGATCAGGAGCTGGCCTCTCGTGAAGCTGCCCGGGTACTTCGTCCCGGAGGCGTACTGGGCCTGCTGTGGAACATCCGCGATACTACGGTGCCGTGGGTAGCCCGCTATATGGAGATTCAGCGCGACTCCGATGCGGAACGAGCCATCGCCAACGATGCTATCCGCATCTATCCGCCTTTCCTTACGACGGACCGCACGGAATTCAGGTGGGCCGCGCCAACAACCTGTGCCGGATTGCTCGCTCTAGCCCAATCCCGGAGCCATTTCCTCACTGCCCCACGACCGGAGAAGGATCGCATCCTTCGCGAAACCGAGGAGCTTTTCGGCCAGATGGGATGGGATACAGAGACCGTGATCGATCTCCCGCACACAACCCACTGCTTCCGCGCGGTCCTCTAGTCGCCTGCGGTCCGCGCCGCGTCCGCGATATCCCGAAGGGAAAGGCCCTCCAGGGAAGGCCGCACAATCAGCCGCTCGTGTGCCTCGAACGCCGCACCGATCGAGGAAGCCCCCACCACGAGGCAGCCTGCTGCCAGCGCCGAGAGCACGCCTGGCACGGAGTCCTCAAAGGCTACGCAGTGCCGCGGGTCCGCTCCGAGGGCCTGCGCAGCGTGCAGGTAAGGGGCAGGTTCGGGTTTGTGGGATGAGACGTCGTCGCCAGAAATAATCACATCGAAAGTCTGGCCGGGTAACTCGGCCACGATGGCTCGCGCAACTCTTCCGGGTGAGGACGTGACTAGGGCGCGCGGGATCCCGGCCGTCTCTGCCTCGTCCAGGAGCGACAGAATGCCGGGCATCCACGTGATCTCCCCGGACATTGCTTCGAGGGCGTAATCCACGGCCAACTGCATGAGCTGTCCGATCTCGAGTGTTACTCCGTATTGGTCCCGAAGGAGCGCAGCGCTCGCTTCCATGGAAATCCCGATGCTCTGGTCCGTGGCCTCGGGGCGAAGTGTAGGGTCTCCGTATTCGGCGATGATTCGCCGTTCAGCCTGTTGCCAGAAAACCTCGGTATCGCTGAGAGTTCCGTCCATATCGCACAGGACTGCCTGAATTTGGGGACTGAAGGTGGCCACGAGGCTCCTTTCGGGCGGATGATCGGGTGGAGGGGAAGTAAGACGAGTAGTTGGACGGGGCCAGCAGCTTCACCCGTGCCACTCTGCTCAACCATACCCAAACCCCGGCGTGGCCGCCGCCTCTACGATCACTGACTGGCTCTAGCGCGCTCCCAGAAGATCCGCGGCATCGGCAAGGAAGAAACCGGGCGTTGAATCTAGCCCTTGGCCCGAACGCCAAATCAGCCCGATCTCCCGCACAATCTCGGTCTTTAGTGGCACAAACACGGTACCGGGGAGCTGGATGTGAGGGTCATCGCTGGGCAGAACGGCGATCCCCACGCCCGCTACCACTAGCCCGGCAACGGTGGAGAGCTCGTTGGAAACGTAGGTAATGCGTGGCTCCACCCCGGCTTCCGCAGCGATGTCGTTGAGAATTGCGCGAGACCCGTAGGCGGCAGGTGTGGAGATGAAGGCCTCCTCGCCTACTTCGTCTAAAGAAACGCGCTTCCTCCCAGCGAGGCGGTGATCGGAAGGAAGGCACAGGCCGACCGGCTGGCGATACAGCTCGCGCCACACCAATTCGGGATCTGCTGGCCGCGGAGAACTTAACGCGATGTCCGTTTCATCCGCCAGGAGCCGCTGGGTGAGTTCGGGGCCGCCGCCTTGATGCAGCTGGATTTCGGCCCGAGGATGGTTCGCAACGAAGGACCTAATGATCTGCGGTGCCATCCATGCGCCGAGCGAATGCAGGAAATCGAACCGGACCAACCCCGTCTCCGGATCCAGCAGCTTGCTCACCTCGGCCTGTCCGAGGTCTAGTTGATTGACGGCCGCCCGGATCCGTGCTTGGAGTGCCCGGCCGCGGGAATTCAGAGCGAGAGAACGCCCACGCCGGTCAAAGAGAGTTGCGCCCACCTCCCGCTCTAGCCGTGCCAGCCGCCTCGACAGAGTGGGCTGGGGCAGCCGGAGCTCCGCCGCAGCCGCCCCCATATGCTCGGTTTCGGCCAGAACTAGATACCACGAAAGATCATCGGACAGCACATCTCCACGCTAATGCAAATCTAATATGAATTGCCAGCATCTCATGCATTATCCTTTTCAGCCGAAACCGAGCATGCTTGGAGTGTGACCGATAAACCTGAGAATCACGCCAAACACACCGCACCACCCCCTGGGGGTACCCTTGCCGCCGAAGGCCTCAGGCAAGGCACCCGGTCATATCGCCGTGCGACGGGGGCGCTTCTCCTGGCCGCGCTCGCATCCTTCAACGCGATGTACTGTACACAGGCCCTTATGCCCGTGCTCACGGAGGATCTGCTGGTGACGCCGGCCGATGCCGCGCTCACGGTAAGCGCAACAACGGGCGTGATGGCCGTGGCAATCCTTCCAGTTTCGGTTCTTTCTGAACGGTTTGGGCGCGGCCGGGTGATACTCGCATCCGTACTCTCGGCCACTCTCATCGGCCTCCTCCTTCCGTTCGCTCCGGGGCTGAGCTGGCTCATTGCTGGGCGCGCACTTCAGGGCCTTGCCATCGCGGGTGTGCCCGCAACTGGTATGGCTTGGCTGTCTCAGGAAGTTCGCTCTGATCATCTTCCGCACGCGATGGGGCTCTACGTGGCGGGCAATACGGTTGGTGGACTGCTCGGCAGGCTCATTCCTGCCGGGGTTCTGCAGTTCGCTGATTGGCGGGTGGCCCTCGGTGTCAACATGATCTTCGCTTTCGTGTGCGCTGTTGTGACGACGGTCCTTCTTCCCAAAGAACGCAACTTCCGCCCGAAAAAGCTGCGCCTTCGCAGTGAAATCACCACCATGGGCCGCCAGTGGAGGAGCCCGCGCCTAGCTGCGCTTTTCCTTGTGGCCTTCGTCTTTATGGGGGTGTTTGTTTCCCTCTACAATTTCCTCGGGTACCGCCTCACCTCCGTGTTTGGGTTACCCGATTCGGCCGTGGGCGCGATCTTCCTGCTCTATCTTTTTGGCACGCTGGCTTCGGCCCGCTCGGGTCACAAGGTCATGAAGCTTGGGCGCGGCCGGACCATGTTGCTTGGCTCCGCCCTCGCGCTCGCGGGCCTTCTCCTCGTGCTCACGAGCAATCTATGGTTGGTCCTGATCGGCGTTGGAGTCTTCACCTATGGCTTCTTCACTGTCCATTCCGTGGCCTCCGGCTGGGTGGGCGCGCTGGCGCCGGAGAGCCGTGGCGAGGCCTCCGGTATGTATCTGGCCTGCTACTACCTTGGCTCCTCCCTTGTTGGGTACGCTTCCGGGCACGTTATGCATGCCTTCAGCTGGGGCGGGCTGGTTGGGTGGTTGGCTGCCCTTCTAGTGCTTGGGGGTGGGCTCGTAGGCTACCTCCTGTATCACGAGCAGCATTCCTTTTAGCCGACGACGGATTTCTTTCCCACCTTGCAACTGATGCCAGCAACTCCGTAGATTTAGGCGAGAATCTGGCAGAAGGTAGCAAATGTTCGTTGGTACATGGCCGCTAGTGCGCGCCTCGTGGAAGCACAGCAGGTCAACAGTCCTTTCATGGGCTTCCGTGGTGATGCTTCTTTCGCTCCTCGGCGTTGGTTTTTATGACGTCTTGTTCCCCAATCCGTCCGATGTGGAATCGATGCAGGGGGCAGTGGACACAAATCCCGCGCTAACCCTGGTGATGGGGCCGGTGGGTGATCTCAGCTCCACCGATGGTTTGGGAGCGTGGCTCACAGTAGGGTTGGGAGCCTTCTTCGTAGGAATTGGTATGGCGCTCTTGACCGTGCGGTCCTCGCGCGGTCAAGAAGACGATGGGCAGGCCGAACTATTCGCCTCCGGCGTGATGGGGCGTGGAGCGCGGCTCACCTCCGCCATTGTTATCGGTACGGGTGGATCGCTCGCCGCCGGCCTGCTGACGGCGATCGTTGCCACCGTCAGTGGCGGCACGGTTGAGACTCAGCTTCTTGTGGGAGCCATCGTGACGGTGACGGGGTGGATTGCAACGGCCTTCGCGGCTGTGGCTGCTCAGCTCGGATCCGAGAAGCAAACGGCGAACACGCTTGCCCTCGGAGTTCTGAGTGCGCTCTATGTTCTTCGGGGATTCTGTTATTCGTTGGATCTGCCCGAATGGACCATCTGGGCCAATCCGCTCGGCTGGATGGGGCAGACAGAACCCGTGACCGACAATATCTGGTGGCCGCTGCTGTTGGGTGTTGCATTTGCGTCGCTGCTGGTGGGGATTGCTCTCTTTTTGCAGTCGCGGAGGGACTTCGGGGCTGGTGCGCTGGCACCAAAACCAGGCCCAAACCACGGGAAGATTCGCGGAGTGGGTGCTTTGACGTGGCGCCTGAACCGCTCCAACGTCATCACATGGATTGGCGTGTTGGTTGTTCTGGGAGTGATGTTCGGCTACTTCACCGCGGATGCCGCAGATACTCTCGGTAAAAACCCCGCAGTGCAGCAACTCCTAGCCTCGGGCACAGCCTCGCAAGACGATTTCAATACTCAGGTCCTTGTCACCGAGTTGACGATTCTTGGCGTGGTTGCGGCCATCCCGGGTGCCCAAATGCTCTTCAAGCTCCGTTTGGAGGAGACCGCCTATCGTATTGAGCCGGTGCTAGCCACCGGCCTGTCGCGGCTTCGTCTGTTCTCCTCGAGCCTGGCTCTGGCAATGTTTTCAACTGCCCTGCATCTTGGGTTGGCGGGAGTCCTCATTTCCCTTGTGTCCCGGGCGTCCGGAACGGACATGGGGATGCGGGACGTGATCGCTCAGACCGCGGCCACGTTACCGGCCGTCTGGTTCTTTGTTGCGCTCGCGGCTTTCTTTGTGGGCGTGTGGCCGCGTGGCAGGGCGATCACGTGGGCCGCGATCATGGCGTCCTTCCTTCTGACCGTGCTTGGCCCTATGCTCCAGCTTTCGGACTGGGTGCTTTCGTGGAGCCCATTCCACCATGTTCCGTCCGTTACGGGAGCAGATCCCACTTGGACGGGGCTCATCATTCTGAGCGCGGTGGACATTCTCCTTCTGGCGGTATCGTTCATCGGCTACCGCCGCCGGGATATCAACGCCTAGCGGTGCTTATTGGCATAGAACCGATTCTGGCTCGCCTTGATCACTTCCACGATGAGGAAGATGACAAGAGCAGCTCCCACAGCAATTCCCCATTCGGCGAAACCGAGGCCAGTTGAATCGAAGAGCGTGTTCATGAACGGGGCGTATACGAACAGCAGGTGAAGTGTCAGGAGCGATCCTGAAGAAATCCACAGAACGTTGTTGCCTGTCAGGGCGTGCAAGTTCAAGCTGGAGTGATAGAGGAATCGCGAGTTGATCAACACGAACATCTGAGCAACCACCAGAACCGTGACCGCTGTGGTACGGGCGATAACCGTATCAACTCCGGCATGGTTCAAGGCGTAGTAGGCACCCATGGTGGCCGCAGCAATGAGCACGGAGATCCACATAATTCGGATCCAAAGCCAAGGGGCGAGTAGGCGTGCCTTGCGCCCACGCGGGTTTCTATTCATGATCCCCTCTTCGGCGGGCTCGAACGCAAGCGCAACCGAAAGGGTGACGGCGGTGATGAGGTTGACCCAGAGAATCTGTGTGGGTGCCAGAGGTGCATCCCAACCGAAGATCATTGCGAACAATACGATGAGTCCCTGTCCGATGGAGGTGGGGAGCATGAAAACAACAGACTTAATGATGTTGTCGTAGATCCGCCTTCCCTCGGCCACAGCCTTCTCAATCGTGGCGAAATTGTCATCGGCCAGAACCATATCGGCGGCTTCCTTTGTCGCCTCAGTGCCCTTGATGCCCATGGCGATACCAACGTCTGCACGGGTGAGTGCCGGGGCATCATTCGCGCCGTCGCCCGTCATTGCCACCACTTGGTCGTGGGATTGCAAGGCATCAACGATGCGGATCTTGTGCTCGGGGCTGGTCCGCGCGAACACATCGATATCCACCACGTGCTCAGCCAGCTGAGAGCGGCTCATTTTTTCGATCTCCGCGCCAGTCACGGCCACGGGCTCGCCGTCCGGCCGCAGGTTGAGCTGGCGGCTGATGGCCTTGGCCGTCTCAACGTGATCGCCAGTAATCATCTTGACGGCAATCCCAGCCTCGTGGCAGATGGCGATAGCTTCGATAGCTTCCGCTCGGGGTGGATCAATCAAGCCGATAAGTCCAACCAGCTCAAGAGAGTTGGCTACGTCTTCGAATTCGATGTTTGTGTGGAAGCTGGAAGCTGGGCAGCGGGCCGCAGCAAGAACACGCATTCCCTGAGAAGCCAGTGAATCAACTTGGCTCTCCCAGAATGCCAGATCGAAAGATACTTTGCCTTCGCCATCTGCTGCTCGCTGGGTTGTACACCGGCTAAAGAGCACATCTGGGGCTCCCTTGAGGAGCACGTCATCGGTCCCGCCGCCAGGGTTGGCAACGCGAACCGCCATGAACTTATGAGCCGAATCGAAAGGGATAGACGCAGTACGTTCGATTCCAGAGGAATCGAATCCCTGCTTATCGGAGAAGATGGCAAGGGCTGCCTCGGTAGGTTCGCCCACCACGCTCCACATCTCCCCGTTCTCCCGGAGAACGGCATCGTTACATAGGGAGATGATGCGGGCAAGTTCGGCTACTCCCTCTGGATCGGTGGTAGGCCCCGCGGGAGTTACATCGCCCGCCCGGCCGAATCCAGTTCCTGAGATTTCATAGCGTGCCGACGGAGTTATGGCGGCGAGCGCAGTCATCTCGTTGCGGGTGAGCGTTCCCGTCTTATCCGAGCAAATAGTGGTGACGGCGCCTAAGGTCTCTACGGCCCCCATCTTTCGGGTGATGGCATTGTGTGTGGCCATCTGTTGAACGCCGAGTGCCAATGTAATAGTCACGAGCGCGGGAAGTCCCTCAGGAACGGTTGCCACAGCGAAGCTCAGGATGTTGGAGAGCAGCGAACTCGGGGCCATGTCATGAATGACGCGTCCCAAGAAGAGGAGGATCAAGCTGACGCCCAAGATTGCCTGAGCGAAGCGTGTACCTAGGTTATCCAGCTGGGCGGTGAGCGGGGTCTTGAGATCATCGGTGGAATCCACGAGATCTTGAATATGTCCGATCTCTGTGTTGGCACCGGTGGCGTACACAACGCCGGTGCCGTTGCCTTGAGTGACCACGGTGCCAGAATGCGCGATGTTCGTACGGTCGCCGATACCGGCATTCGCCCCGACATTATCTGTGTTCTTCTCGGCCGGCTCCGATTCGCCAGTCAGCATTGATTCGTCGATTTTTAGCCGCTGGGCGGTCAGAATCCTGATGTCCGCGGGAATCTTGTCCCCGGGGCCGAAGCGGACAACGTCCCCGGGAACTAGGTATTCGGCGTCTATCTCCTGCCACAAGCCGTCATGAAGCACCGTGGCGTGGAGTGAGAGCATATCTCGGATACCAGAGATGGCTTTTTCCGCCTGGCCCTCCTGAATGTACCCAATTGCCGCGTTCACCACGGCCACGGCAATGATCACCCAGAAATCGACCCAGTCCCGGTTCACGGCCTTCAGCATGCCCGCCACCAAGAGGATGTAGATCAAGACATTGTTGAAGTGGGCGAGGAAGCGAATAACCGCCGGCTTGCGCTTGGCGGCTGGAATCTTATTTGGTCCGAACCGCTCTCTCGCAGCGTTGGCTTCATGGGGTGAGAGCCCGGATTCGCGTGAATTGAACGCGGTGAGCACCTCTGTGCCGGATAGTGCGTGGGCGGGTGTTTCGATACTTGCTTGCGTAACGTTTATGGGCATCCCCAAACTCCGGATTCGTGTGGGATAAGGCGAACTAGTCCAAAGTATACGGGGCATATGACCATTCTTGGCCCGGCAGCGTCTTTGGGCGACGGTGGCGAACGCAATATAACGAAATGATTACAATTGCTGATAGACTCCAAGTGGATTCTGTCCATCAATCTGGAATCATCTATGCGAAGTCGATCCCTAGCGTTCATCTTGATAGTTGGGCTCGCAGCTTTCTCTGCGGGACCAGCGTTCGGTGCGCCTTCGGACAGTGAGACTGCCACGGCCGAGCCAACGCCCGTGGTTACTACAGAGGATTCCACCACTGCCCCATCAGATGAAGAAGACTCACCTTCACCAGGCCCGAGTGACGGCGAGACGTCAGCAAATACGCCTCCGACCGTCAAGGATATGAGCGAAACGGTGTATCAGGGCGAAACCGTCACCATTAAGCTTCAGGGTTCTGACGATGACAAGGATGAACTCACCTATGAGATCTCAAACCTGAATCCGTCGGATATGGGAAAGATCAGCCGCAAGGGGGATACGGTCACATTTGAGGCGTCCTCGTCCAAGACTGGGACGGCAACGTTCAAATATCAGGCCACCGATACCGCCGGGGATAAGTCAGATTGGGCCACGGTTTCAGTGTCTGTGAAGAAGGGCCCGGCGGGGAATCAGGCGCCCACCGCGGAACCCGTTTCTGGGGGAACTGTTAAACAGGGAGAAAGCCACACCTTCAATCTGTTTGGCGAAGACCCCGATGGTGATCCTCTGACCTATCAGCTCGTGAAGGCGCCGTCGAAGAGCCAAGGCAAGGCCGAAGTCACCAAGGACGGCAAGGTAACGTTCACCGCTGCGTCGGATTACGCGGGTTCGGTCTCCTTCACCTATCTCGTATCAGATGGAAAAGCGGAGTCATCTGCGGCCACTGTCAGTCTGATCGTGGTGGCGCCGTCTCCGGAGCCAGAACCCAGCTCATCGAGCCCATCGAGCTCGCCGGAAACAGACCGGCCAACAGACGAGCCAACTGACCAGCCCACGTCATCAAGCCCGACTGGCGGGGTGACGTCTGATCCGCCAACGTCGTCGGCCTCAGAAAACCCAACTCAAACCACAACACAGCCGCAATCAAGTTCTCCTGAACCAACGTCTACCGCAATTTCCGTGCCTTCCCACAACGCATCTGGCGGCAATGGCCTAGAAGGTGGCGGCATCGACCGTCGCGATCTTGGGATGGGCGCCGTGGTGGTAGGCGCTTCGGGACTTCTATTTCTCGGCATTCGTAGATTGACTCTCCCGGAAAAGTAGGCGTCCACAGGCAAATGTGTGGTTTTCCACTCCGTGTGCAAATATGCATCGTAGTGGATTTCTATAAACCCCGCGAACATGGGGTTTATTCCATATCGTGAGATTCTCTGAAACGGTTTTGTTGCGATGAGCATGGGACTTGTGTACTTTTAGTGATTTTTCACGGGTGGTAAGGTCTACGAATTGTCTAGGGGCCGCCCAACGCGGTTCCCACCGTGAAGGGAATGTTGCGTGTGTCCGGGCAGACCACCGAGCTAGAAACTACACCGAAGGGCCACGGCGGCTTCTTCGGCCATCCTTGGGGTCTTGCAAACCTCGCGGGTGTGGAAATGTGGGAGCGCTTCAGCTTCTACGGTATGCAGGGACTCCTTGCATATTACATTTACTATTCTGTGACCGATGGGGGCCTCGGCCTCTCACAGGCTGCCGCAACCTCGATCGTGGGTGCATACGGCGGACTCGTCTATTTCTCCTCCGTTATTGGCGGCTGGATTGCCGATCGCGTTTTGGGTGCGGAAAAGACGTTGTTGACGTCCGCGATCCTCGTGATGATCGGGCACATTGCGCTCGCCGTTCTTCCAGGAGTTTCCGGGTTGGCTGTTGGCTTGATCTGCGTTGCAGTTGGCGCTGGTTCGCTGAAGACCACCACTTCTACCACGCTCGGTGATTTGTACGAGGAAGGCGATAACCGCCGCGACGCCGCCTTCTCCATCTACTACATGGGCGTTAATATTGGAGGCCTCATTGGGCCGCTGGCCACAAGCGCCCTCTGGGGCTGGCAGGGCTTCCACTACGGATTCGGGCTGGCCGCAGTTGGTATGGCTGCCGGCGTTATTCAGTATCTGGCCATGCGCCATCACACGCTGACTCACGAGAGTTCTCGGCCTACTAATCCGCTGACCAAGAAGGAGAAGCGGACCTGGGCCATTGGCCTGATCGTTGTGGCTCTCGTTATCGCCATCATCGTGCTTCAGGGCTGGGTTGCCGCAGAGAGCCTTGCCAACATCGTTGTAGTGCTGACGCTCATTGCCGCAGTGTTCTTGTTTGGCACGATTATCATGAGCAAGAACATCACGGATATCGAGCGCTCGCGCGTCTACTCCTTCATCCCGCTCTTCTTCGCGTCGGTTGTTTTCTGGTCTCTGTTCCAGCAGCAGTTCACCGTGGTGGCGATCTACTCGGATGAGCGGTTGAACCGCAATATTTTGGGCTTTGAGGTTCCGCCGAGCGTCGTAACCTCCATCAACCCGGTGTTCATCATCGTGTTCGCCGGCGTGTTTGCAGCTATGTGGACGAAGCTAGGTGACCGCCAGCCTTCCACGCCAGTGAAGTTCTCGCTGGGTACGATCATCATGGGACTTGCATTCTTGGCATTCATCCCGTTCAGCGGCGGAGAGGCCAACTCCGTGCCGTTCCTCGCGATCGTGCTGGTGTTGTTCCTGTTCACGATGGCTGAACTCTGCTTGTCCCCTGTGGGCCAATCGCTCGCAACCAAGCTATCCCCGCACGCGTTCCATTCGCAGATGGTCGCACTGTACTTCCTCTCCGTATCGCTCGGCTCCTCGGCCGCGGGATCCCTCTCCTCCTTCTATCCGACGGGCGAGGACTACTCACAGGGGGCCGAGATCACCTACTTCCTGATCGTTGGCCTAGCCTCGATCGCTGTGGGAATCGTCCTGTTCGCGGCGCGCAAGCCGATCCTCAAGCTGATGGCCGGAGTGAAGTAGCCTTCAGCAAGTATTAGTGGAGCCCCTGTCCTCCGCCTCACAGGCAAGGACGGGGGCTTCTCGCGTGTAATCCTCACTCTCATGCCGATTGACGGGTATGTTTGCACTGCGGTTGATTCTCCGGGAAGCTGCCGCCCAGTATATGATGTCTATCATTACGGGAAGTTGGAATTACTAAAGGGGCAATGATGCACCAGGCAACTCGGGAAGTTGTTCAGACGCGCGCTGGATCAGTGCGCGGCGTGTGCCGGGCTTCTGGATCATATGCTTATCTTGGTATCCCTTTCGCGGAGCCGCCGGTTGGTGAACTGCGGTTCATGGCTCCCGTTGCCGCCGCCGGGTGGGAGGGCGTGTTAGACGCTACGGAATACGGCCCCACTCCGCAGCGCAGGCTGGTTGGCCCAGACCCTTGGATTCCTGAGCCCACCTATCCGGGTGATGGCACGTTGGTCCTGAACGTCTTTACCCCGGCCCCGGGAAATGCCCGCGCGAGCCTGCCCGTCTTGGTGTGGATTCACGGCGGCGGTTACGAGGGCGGATCTCCTTCAGGTTCTTGGTATGACGGTCAATCCTTCAATGAACGTAACGTCATCGTAGTGACTATCAGTTACCGCTTGGGCTTCGATGGGTTCGGCTATGTGGAGGGATCCGACGCCCCAGTCAATAGAGGCCTACTGGACCAAAATTTGGCCCTGCGGTGGGTCCACGAGAACATTGCGGAGTTCGGGGGAGATCCGCGCCGCGTCACCATTGCCGGACAGAGCGCTGGCGCCGGATCCGTCCTGTGCCATCTGGCCAGCCCCTTGTCCGAGGGCCTATTCTCCCGCGCCATCGCGCAAAGCCCTGCAACCGGGGATCGCCCGCTCGCGCAGGCCCGGATGATCGCTGCAAAGCTCTCACATCGTCTGGGCATCACGGCCGCCCTAGAGGGATGGCGATCGGCGAGTGAGGAACAGATCCTTGATGCCTCCGAGGGATTGGGCCAAGAGTTCGCGCTCCCAGATGATCCCGTAACGTTCGCGGATAGTGTGCTGGACGGTGCAGTGTTCCCGCGAGATCGCTGGGCCTCCGCGATGCCCTTTGGCCCGGTTTTTGACCGCAGCGATCCGTTTCTTCCTGATTCAGTCATGGCGGCAACATACGGTGGGGCGGGCTATAACGTTCCGCTTCTGATCGGATGCACGCGGCACGAGTACACGGGGCTGACCGCCCCGATGGCGTCTGAGTGGAATCGGAAGTATGAGCCCCGGGCAGTGCTCGCAAAGGCGGGTTTCCCAAAGCTGGTTGCCTGGGCGATGCTCCGCGAGTTTCCAGAATTGGCCGTTGACACATCGAAGGTTCTGGGCCAGCTTCTGACGGCTGCTGCCTTCCACCTTCCCATGATCAATATCGTCCAGGCACGCGCCTCGGCCCGGGTTGCCGCAGTGTGCGATATTGAGACGGGCGTGACGGCACCCGCGATTAAGGCGGGGACATGGGTGTATGAGTTCGCTTGGCAGAAACCCTCTACGGGCCTGGCCGATCACTGTGTGGAGGTCCCGTTTGTGTTCAACTGCCTGAGAGACGAACATGTGACGAAGGTATTCGGCACGGATAATCCGCCTCGGGCGCTGGCCGCCGCCATCCAGACGGACTGGGTACGTTTTATCTCCAGCGGCACCCCGAGCTTCCCCTCGTGGCGCGAAGGCGAACGCGGACGCATCTACGGATCCGAATCGCACAGCGGGGTGAAATCCGCCCGCCCGTTCCAGATAGAAGTGAACACGATGCGGCTGATGCGCGAGCTGTAGCCTAGAGGCATGTACATCAAGATATGCGGACTGAAAACTCCGGAGGACGTTGCTGTGGCTATCGGCGCCGGAGCAGATGCGATCGGCGTGATCCATGCCGAAGGCAGCCCCCGTAACCTCGATGAAAGTGCCGCGCGCAACGCCATCGCCTCGGCCTCGGGTGCCGTGGATACCGCGCTGGTTGTGGCAACCACTCCCGTCCGCGAAGCCGTAGAGTTTGCCACCGCGATTGGCGCCTCCGTTCTCCAGCTTCACGGGCGCTACACCCCCGAGGATGTGCAACTTGCCGCCCAGCTCTTCCCACGCGTGTGGCGGGCAACGGCCCTCAGACCGGGCACAAACGTCGAGGTGGGTGCATACGGCGAAGAGCGGCTCCTCTTGGACGCACCGCGTGCCGGTTCCGGCGAACGTTGGGACACCTCCGCCCTAGAAAACCGACGCCCCACCGGCCAATGGCTCCTTGCGGGCGGCCTAGACCCAAGAAACGTTGCCAGCGCAATCGAAACGGCCCGCCCGTGGGGAGTAGACGTGTCCAGCGGCGTCGAATCGGCTCGCGGCGTGAAGAGCCACGCCCTTATCCGCGAGTTTGTGGCGAACGCCCGCGCCGCTAGCTAACGCTCACCACTCCGCCGTGGGCGATGCACTTTTCGCCCGCATGCTCCGCACACGCAACGAACCGCGCCCGGCAACTCGGATCGGCGCAGTTCACCAGATGTGACGAGGGAGTTCCGCACACCGCGCAGCGCCCGATTACCTCGGCGCCCTCCGCAAACTCCACGGTTTCGCGCCCGTCAAAAACGGCTAGGGACCCGTCCCATAGGCCGCTGTTACCGTAAGCCTCCCCGTACTTCACGATCCCGCCGTCAATTTGGTATACGTCGGAAAACCCGCGGTTTTTCATAAGGGCCGAGAGGATTTCGCATCGCACCCCGCCGGTGCAGTAGGTGATCACGGGCTTGTCCTTGATGGCGTCATAAGCCCCGGATTCTAGTGCATCGATGAACCCGTGCGTGGTGGAAATATCGGGCACGATTGCTCCCTTGAACTTGCCGATGGCTGCCTCATAGGCGTTGCGGCCATCGAAGAACACCACATCGTCGCGGCTTTCCACCAGCTCGTTCACCTGCTCGGGGGAGAGGTGTACGCCGCCCCCAATTACACCGTCTGGTCCCACCTTCACTTCATCCGGCGCCCCGAATGCCACGAGTTCGTCCCGCACCTTGACCGAGAGCCTTGGGAAATCGGCGATCCGCCGCCACGGGGCTGAGCGGTTGGCGCCATACGTCGTCGTCGTTAATTCTTCTGTAACGAAGCCGGTGCCCTCGCTCCACTTGACGAAATCACCAAGCCGGGAAAACGGGCTGTACTCTTTTGTGCGCTTGACGTATTGTTTGCACGCCTCAAGCTCGCCACCCACGGTGCCGTTGATGCCGTGGGCGGAGATGATGATGCGCCCGCGAAGCCCCAGCGAATCGCACAGCTCGCGCTGCCAGAGGCGCACCGCCTCGGGATCGCTCACCGGGGAGAACAGGTAATACAGAAGGATCTTGGGAACGCTCACGCCCCTATGATAGGCCGAGGCCCTCCTCATCGGTCTCATCGTCCTCCGTGACCTCGCCATCTACGGTTTCCACGCGCTCAATTTCCAGCGTGACGTTGGTGAGCAACGCGGTGATCGCGAGGATTGCGGAGATCATTGGCGCCGCGAGAACCGCTACGCCGCCCACCGCAGCGCCCGCGGTTGCAGGAACGGTCAGGAGCCGCTTGCCGCTCGAATTCTTGATCGTGATCTTGCGGATGTTCGTTTCCTTGATGAGATTCTTGATTGCGTCTAGAACCTGTTCGGAACCGATCTCGATTTTCTCGCTCCAGCGGCCTTCGTGCTTGCCGCCGTCCGTGCCCTCGTTGTTAGCCATGACTCTCTCCTTTGTTCCCTAACCATTCTGCCCTGAACCACGCGCCATCACTAGGGACATCACGCCATACGTGAAAAGGTTCGAGGAGCTACGCCGGCCCACGTATGATGGCCTTCATGCGCGGACCGGTAGAACTTGTGGGACTAGTGGGTCCAGCTACCTATAGCCGGGGCCTAAAATATGCACAGGACGGCCGCGCCTCGATCACCGATGACGATCCTCCGTACGGCGAGGATAAGCCCGCCTCCGAGCGCGGTAAGGGCCACGTCGAGGGCAAGAGCGCGGGCTCCGGTTCCAACGTGTACCAGATGAGCGTCGATTATTTTCTGTCCCGTAGCGGCGTTGTTACGTGGATGTCTGGGTGGTGTTCCTGCCCAGTGGGAGTGGACTGCAAGCATTGCGTGGCGCTGCTCATTACCCGCTTGAACGCCGAGGAAGCGAGTTCGCCAGCACCCCCTACGGCTGCGAGCACGTGGCACCGCACTCTGGACAACATTTTTCAGATGCCGGATGAGGAAATCACCATCGCGCTCGCGGTGGATTTCGAGGCCCCGCGCGAGGTCCGCGATCGGGGTGGCCGGCGATCCCCCTACGGGATGACGAACCTGGGAAACGCCGGAATGGTGAAGGTTCGCCCTGTTCGCGAGGGGAAGCGCCAGCCTTGGGTAACCACAGGGGTGACGTGGAACCAGATCGGGTCTCGTTCCATGTTTGACGCGGATCCGCGCCAGATTGCCGCGTTGGATCAGTTGCGCGAGATGTACCAGCTTTCCGTGGGATACACCGTTCCACAGTGGATGAGCCTGTCCTACATCAATTCGGCGGCGCTGTGGCCCACCCTTCACACGATCGCCGATTCCGGGGTCCAGTTCATTGAGCAGGGCAGCTGGGACCCGGTTGTTTTGGAGCGCGAGCCCGCCCGTGCGCTGGTTACGATTCGCGAGGATTCTACCGGGGTGGATTTGTTGGAGGCCGACGACGACGCACGCGGCAACGGCTCCCTAACCATTCGTGCCGAGGTTTCACACCCGGAGCTTGAGGAGTCCGATCCGACCGTTCGCATCGGCCAGCCCCTCACGGGGTTGGCGTGGACGAAGGACGGCGTGATCCACTTGGCTGGGCTGGAGGAGCCTGCGGCCCAGCAGTGGCAGAGGCTCGCCATCCAGAAGGACGGCGTGCGAGTACCGGGTGATGAGCGCGAAACGTTTGAGAGCGAGCTCCTGCCACTCATCTCCCGGGTTGGATGGACCTCTCCCGGTGGCACGTATACTCCGAAGCCGCCGGAGGATCCCGAGCTTCACCTAGCTTTGCTGACCAACAGTGTGGGCAGCCAGCCCGAGATGGTGCTTCACTGGTCTTGGGGTAAGGATAGTCAGGCCATTAAGGCGATGGAGTCCGGGCGCGTTGGGTCGCTTCCAGATATGAAGGGCTTCGGCGATTTGGGTGAGGAACTGGCCCCAATGATCCGCGCGATAGAGGATTCGCGGAAACAGGAGGCCCGGAGGCGGCGCAGTGCCCGGCTCACTCCAGACCCGAATAATCCGCGTAGGGACGCCGCTAAAGAGAGCGCCCTCTTGGCGGAGGTGGCCGAGGTACTCAGCGTGCTGCCCTCGACAGTCAAGGGCGTGGAGCCCATGCAGGAGTGCCGGATTCGGGGCATCGATGTGGTGACATTTACCGAGCAAGTGCGCCCGAAGCTGGACCAGCTGGACGTGGTGATCGATGAGGTTGGCGAACAAAAGGAGTTCCGCCGGGCAGAGGATGCCCAGGTTTCCGTGGGCGTTGGCGAAACTGATAAGCGCGATTGGCTAGACCTCAGCATCGTCATGAAGGTGGGGGAGCACGAGGTCCCCATGACAGAGCTAATTCAGGCCCTTACTCAGGGCGATGATGTTATCTTCCTGCCCTCCGGGGAGTACGTTTCTCTCGATACTCCGGAGCTTGGCAGGCTGCGCGAGCTGGTGGCTGAAGCTCGCGGGCTCACCGATCAGCGGCGCAGCGGGTTGCGGGTTCCGAAGGTGCGCACCACGTGGTGGGAGGAACTGCTTTCCCTTGATGTAGTGGAGGAATCCCAGAGTAACTGGCTGCGGGCCATTCACGATGCGGTGACCAATCCGCCCGCTTCCGCACACATCCCCAGCGGGCTCACGGCAACGCTGCGTCCCTATCAGAAAACCGGGTTCCAGTGGCTCGCGAATCTGCGACGGGCCGGGCTGGGTGGCGTACTGGCCGACGATATGGGCTTGGGTAAGACGGTCCAGACCCTCGCGATGATCCTAGACGAGCGTCAGGGGCGCGACAGCGCGGAACAGGGACCGTGGATAGTTGTGGCACCAACTTCCGTTGTGGCCAACTGGGCATCCGAGGCGCGCAAATTCACGCCGGGCCTGCGGATATCCACCGTGGAGGCCACGAGGAGGCGGCGGGACAGTTCGTTGGCTGAGAAGGCGCGTAATGTTGATGTGCTCATCACTTCATATACGCTCTTGCGCCTCGAATATGAGGACTACGCAGCGCTCAACCCTGCTGGCATGATCTTGGATGAGGCCCAACAGGCAAAGAATCCTGCCTCAAAAACGTTCACCAGCCTGCTCAAGGTGGGGGCTCCCGTTACGTTCGCGATCACCGGAACGCCGATGGAGAATAATCTGACCGAGCTCTGGGCCATGTTCGCGCTGGTTTCCCCCGGGCTGCTCGGTTCGGCCAAGCAGTTCCGCGAGCAGGTGCAAAAGCCCATCGAAAAGGGCGGCGATCAGGTGGCCGATCACATGGCACTCCTGCGCAGGCGGATCGCGCCGTTCTTGCTTCGGCGTACGAAGAAGCTGGTTGCCTCGGAACTGCCGGAAAAGCAGGAACAGGTCATGGAGGTGGAGCTGGAGCCGGCCCACCGCCGCATGTACGATCGCCAGCTCCAGCGCGAACGCCAGCGCGTATTGCATCTGGCGGATGATATGGACCATAACCGGGTAGAGGTGCTGAGCGCCCTGACACGCTTGCGCCAGCTTTCCATCGATCCCAAGCTAGTAATCGAGGATTCCAAGGCGCCGTCCTCCAAGTTGGACGCGCTACTTCCTCTGCTGCAAGAAGCCAGCGGGGAGGGCCACCGCACGCTAGTGTTCAGCCAGTTCACCCGGTACTTGCGCATGATTGCCGAACGGTTGGACGTTGAAGGAATCTCCTACTCCTACCTTGACGGCACCACTCCGCGGCGTGCCAAGGTGATTGATGGCTTTGCGAACGGGACCGATCCCGTATTCTTGATCAGCCTGAAGGCAGGCGGAGTTGGACTCAACCTCACCATGGCTGATTACGTGGTGCTTACCGATCCGTGGTGGAACCCGGCTGTCGAGGAGCAAGCGGTGGACCGAACCCACCGCATTGGGCAAACCCGCAACGTGCACGTTTATCGGCTCGTCTCCCAGAATACGATCGAGGAGAAGGTGTTGGCGCTTCAGGACAGCAAGCGTCAGTTGGTCTCTGGTGTGCTCGGTAGTGAGGGCGAGGGTGAAGCCGGGGGCCAGAGTGGCGTTGGCGGCGCGCGCCTGACGTCCGAAGATCTGAAGATGTTGCTTGAATAACTGCACTTCGGTCCCACGTCGTGACACAGTAGGGCGAGTATCCTGAAGTGGAAACGTAAATTGAGAGCGAGGGAGTGACGGTGAAAGAGCGCAACGAGGACTCGTTTTCCGCCATGACTGTGGGCATGGCGTCCCTCACGCCCAAGCAACGGTCCATGCTTTTGGTGTTATCTGACCTTGGTGAGCCAGCCACCATCAACGTCTTGACGAAGATAACGGGGCTGCACGCCAATTCCGTGCGCGAAACTCTTTCTGTTCTCGTGGATTCCGGGCTTGTTTGCCGCACGCGGGTTCCTTCAGAATCGCGGGGGCGCCCCGCGTGGGAATACGAGACCTCGGTGCCAGCGGATCTCTCGGTGATCGTCAGCGAGTTCTCCGGGTTTGTTGATGCCGTGTGTTCCTACCTCGAGATGTCCGGTACCCCCGCAACCGCAGAGGCAGAGCACATCGGTGAGCTTTGGGGACAACGGGTGTTCGTAGATGCCGGAGAGGATCTGCAGGGATCCGATGACGAAGAAGCGGAGCATCCGCTGGCCCGGCTGCGGATTCTTTTCTCTAGCCTTGGTTTCGGTGCAGTTGCCGGCGAAGAAGAGCGCATTGATCTTACCCTGTGCCCATTTGCGCGCGACGGGGCCGGGCCAAACCGCCTCACCTGCGCGATGCACAAAGGCATGATTAGTTCTTTGCTGACCGGCCTCTCGGATCATAAGGTCACTGCGGACCTTGAGGTGAACCTTCCTGAGCGGCCCTGCGTGGTCACTCTGACTGGAGCGGACCATTAACCCGCATACGCGGAATAAATTCTTGAAATAGCCAGCATATGCGGTATTCTCTTCCCTGTGGTGAGCTATCGTATTTCAGAAGTGTCCCGTGTGCTCGGCGTATCCGACGATACCGTGCGGCGCTGGATAGAGAGCGGCAGACTTGAGGCCGTTGCGGGTACCAGCCCTCGGGAGGTTGATGGGGCCTCCCTTGCGCAGTTTGTGATGGCGGCAAACCCGCATGTCCGCGAGGAGAGCGTTTCAACACGAAACCTCCTAGAGGGCCTAGTCCTTGACGTAGTCAGCGACAAAGTGATGAGCCAGGTGGTACTGCAATGCGGGCCGTACCGCGTAGTTAGCCTGATCTCAACTGAGGCGGTTCACGAACTCGGCATAGTGCCGGGAACTCTTGCCTCTGCTCAGATTAAAGCCACCAACGTCTCCATCGTGGTGCCTCAAAAGCGCTGAGACCCTCAACACCTAAGGAACACAAATGAGGAACATTAAGAAGGCAGCCGCGGGCGCCCTCGTACTATCTGCCAGCCTCCTCCTCGCTGCGTGCGGCGGGGACAGCTCCGATGACGCGGCCAGTGCAGCATCGGGTTCCGGCAGTGAATCGCTAGGAACCATCACGGTATTTGCTGCCGCTTCGCTCGTAGACGTTCTGCCGCAGATCGATCACCAGCTTTCGGAGGAGTACCCGGAAACTGAAGTCAACTACAACTTCGATGGCTCCTCCGGCCTCGTGGATCAGCTGGCTGGCGGAGCTCGGGCAGATCTGCTGCTTACTGCCAATGCCAAGACAATGACGGACGCCGAGGATCAGGACCTCGTTGAGGCCTCTCAGTCCTTCACATCGAACACCCTCGTCATGGTAGTTCCCTCCGGTAACCCCGGAGAGGTGACCGGGTTAGACGACGGTTCACTTGACGGCAAGAAGCTCGTTGTGTGCGCCGAAGAGGTGCCGTGTGGTTCGGCCACCGTGCAGCTCGAAGAGGTTAACGATCTTGAGCTCTCCCCGGTATCAGAGGAACAGTCTGTGACGGACGTGCTTGGCAAGGTGACCTCTGGTGAGGCCGATGCCGGACTCGTTTACACCACCGATGCTGAAGGTGCGGGAGACGCTGTGGAAACCATCGAGGTGCCTGGCGCCGATGAAATCGTCAACGATTATCGCATCGCCGTTGTGAAGGATGCTGAAAACGCAACTGGTGGTGAAACCTTCATGGATCTCATCCTGTCCGATGAAGGCCAGAAGGTACTGCAGGACTTCGGCTTCGGCGCCCCTCTCAGCTAGTGAAACAAGCTTATCCTCGGTGGCTATACCTGCCGGCGGCCATCGGCGCACTGTTCCTGTTGTTGCCTCTGGTAACAATTCTGGTTCGTACGCCGTGGCCGCACTTTTGGGAGCTCATCAGCACCCCCGAGAGTAGGGATGCCCTCAAGCTATCGCTGGAGACGTGCCTGATCACCACCGTCGTGTGCGCGGTGATCGGCACGCCTCTCGCGGTGGTGCTGGGGCACATGCCCAACACGTGGTGGGCGCGAGCTATCCGTACGCTCTTTACCCTGCCCATGATGCTTCCGCCTGTGGTGGCGGGCCTAGCCTTACTCATGACGTGGGGGCGCAACGGGATGATCGGCCACAGCCTTTCCATCATGGGCATCGAAATTGGGTTCACCACTTTGGCGGTCATCATGGCCCAGAGCTTCGTTGCGATGCCCTTCCTCGTGACATCTCTGGAAGGTGCCATCCGCTCACGCGGATACGCCTACGAGCGTGCCGCCGCCGCGCTTGGCGCCTCGAAAACACGCATCTTCTTTCAGGTGAGCCTGCCGATGATGCTCCCCGCCCTGGTCTCGGGGATCGCCATGTCCTTCTCCCGGGCTCTGGGAGAATTCGGTGCCACGATTACTTTTGCGGGATCTCTCCAAGGCGTCACGCGCACCATGCCGCTGGCGATCTATCTGCAGCGCGAATCGAGAACCGAAGAAGCCCTCGCGCTTGCGGTAGTTCTGATTGTTCTGGCCATCCTCGTGATGTTGGCCGCCAACACACTGGCCGCCCGCCTACCCGGTGGCAACCTAGAAAAAGCCAACGACCAGGCCAACCACTTCCGCGAACCCGCCGCCGAAGAGCCATTGCCATCCTCCCTGCCCACCGTCCCAAAGAAGAACCGGGCGCTCGGGCTAGGCCCGCAGATCAACGTGGACGCCAGTGTGGACGTGCGGGACGTTCACCTGAAAGTACGGCTCCCGGCCGGCAATCTCACCGCAGTTATGGGGCCAAACGGCGCGGGCAAGTCAACCCTCCTCGGTCTGATCGCGGGCACGATCGAACCTGACCGCGGCGGCGTCACGTTCTCAGACTTTGGTGAAAAGACTCCCCGGATCGTCATTCTCCAGCAAAAGCCGCTGCTCTTCCCACATATGAATGCCCTCAAGAACGTGACATTTGGGCTGCGTGCGGCCGGGGTTCACCGGGGTGTAGCAGCCCAACGCGCTCTGGCCGAACTTGCGGAGGTCGGCTGCCGGGACTTCGCTGACCGCCGCCCCGATCAGCTCTCTGGAGGTCAGGCCCAGCGCGTTGCGATCGCCCGCGCGATGGCCGTGACGCCCGATGTTGTTTTGTTGGATGAACCGATGGCCGGGTTGGATGAATCTAGCGCCGATCAGGTCCGCGCACTCCTCAGACGCCGACTCGCCAGCTCCGGCGCCACCGCCGTGCTTGTAACGCACGATCCGGTGGATGCCGAGGAGCTGGCGGATTCAACCGTTTTGATTCGGTACGGGAAGGTAGCCGGCTAGTTCACCGTAGATTCGCCCAGCTTGACGTCCACTTGCTTCTGGCTGCCATCCTGAGTGGTCACGTCCAACGTGACCGTATCACCGATCTCGTATTCCTTGACCAGAGAGGAAAGGACGCTGGCGTTATTCACCGAGTTCCCGTCCAGAGCCGTGATCGTGTCACCTTCGGTCAAGCCGGCATCGGCTGCGGCAGATCCCTCAAGGACTTCGACGATTTGGGCACCTGGCGTATTCCCACCGGCCACCGTGACGCCAAGTGCGGCGCTCTTGCCCATGACGATCGTGTCGCTTGTGATGTTTCCGCTAGAGATCTGATCGGCAATGTCTAACGCCGTGGAGATTGGGACGGCATATCCGGACACCTGCTCGGATGTGGTTCCCTGAGAGGCCGCGGTAGTCATGCCCACGACGGCGCCCGATTCGTTGACGAGAGGTCCGCCGGAGTATCCAGGCACAACGTCAGCATCGGTTGAAATGAGGCCTGTGAGGACCTCGCCGTCCGAGGATGCGGACATTTCATCCATCGCGGTAATGGTTTGGTCCAGTCCGGTGACCGACCCCTGAAGCTCGGTGAGGTAGCCCTGTCCGGAGCCGTTGCCGATGGCAGAGACGGCATCTCCTTCACTCAGGTCCGCCGTATCGGTCTGAACGGTGTCGAAGCCGGAACCATCAGTGATTTGAAGAACCGCAACGTCACGAACCGCATCGTGGCCCAGTACTTCAGCCTCGTATTCTTCGCCGGTGTCCGAAACTGTCACGGAGACGGTTTCAGAACCCGTCACCACGTGATAGTTGGTGAGAATCAGCCCGTCAGAATCTAGAATCATGCCCGTTCCGGCGCCTGCACCGTTAAACAGAAGGGTGTTGATGAGTACCACGCCTGGCGCTGAATCAACCTTCTCGCCTGCGTCAAGCTCGGTGCCGCTTTCCCCGTTCGGATCGTTGGCCTGCGGGCTCTGGAACGGGTTCTGCTGCTGTTCCTGCTGTTCTTGTTGCTGCTGCTCCAGCTGTGAGTTCGTGGAATCAGCAGTGGGACTCTCCTGCATCACCTTGTCCAACTGCGTCCCAATCGCGCCACCAAGGACCAGTGAGAACGCGGCGGTCAGCACCAGAAGAGCTGTGGACCAACGCCGCTTCGGCTTGGGTGGCTCCGGCGCAAAGTACGGAGGAACGGGAGGGCCGTACATTCCGCCGCCACCGTAAGCACCTCCACCATAGGAACCGCCGCCGTAAGAACCGTCATTGCCCACGCCCCCGTAAGGAGGCTGGGCGGTGGTCGGCATCGGTTGTGGAGCGCTGTGCTGGAACTGCCCCGCGTATGAGTTCGAGGCATCAGGGTTCTCGGGCGCGGCGCCAAATCCTTCGCGTGGATCGGTGTTGTCAGTGTTCATTCGTGGCTCCTCTAACAGCAAGGCTGTCTTACTTTCTATCCTCGATCAAACTCCTTCTCGTGTGGTGAATCCGGGGAGTTTTCTGGGAACGAGCTGAAATGTGGCGAGCGAGACGCGAAAGAACCGTGTAAACGCGCTACGTTCGCCTACGGCTTGATGTAGGCGAAGCCCTCGCCCTGCTTGGCAACCAGCTCAGAAATACCCTGTGGGACGATCTCAACGAGATCCTCGGGGATGTTATCCTCGCCGATCTGACGGTTCTTGAGGGAGTTACCGCAGATCGTAAAACGTACGCCATCGTTTGCAAGGGTACGCATGCGCTTGCCGTGTTCGGGGTTGATATCGAAACCGTTGAACGAACGCACTGCCGATCCGTTGATCACTACCTCAATCTTGGAGTGATCACCGAAGTTCTCGGAGTAGTACTCGAGGTTGCTGAGGAGCTGGTCCCAGCGGGCATCTTCGTCAATATGGAACACAACGTCAGTCATGCTGCCTCCTTCGTTAAATAGATATGGGTCACAGATTCGACCTTCCTAGAGAATACATCCTTTTGGGACGAACGTCCGATTCACGTATCAGATCCACGAGGAGAACCACATGTGCAGTCCCCAGAATGAGTGAGAAACCGTGCTACCCCACCACAGCGGCATCCAGAACACCGCCGCAATAACGATAAGGCCCGTTACCGCGCCGATTGCGCCGTAAGCCCTCCGCGTAAATTTTGGCGGACACCACCATTCGGTCTCGGGCTCGGGTTCTTCGTTGGCGGGGGAGAAGCGTGAGAAGACAGGGTCGTCGTGGTTATTAATTTCTTTTTCGACGACGACGACGGATCCCTCCACCTCCTCCAACGCACGCCACTCAAGGCGTCGTGCGTGCGGTGCGCCGAGCGCGCCGGTGAAGTAGGCGAGGCCGTAGGTGAGCGCGAGCACCACGAAGGGGAGCACGGCGATCGCGTAGAACTGGAAGATGGTGCGGCCCATATAGGCGAACCAGGGCAGCCAGAGGCCCGCATATCCAGCGAGGATGGACCACGCGCGCCAGTCCCGCTTGCCGATCGCGCACCAGATCACGACGGCAAGTCCGAGCAGCGCAAGCCACCACACCGCAGGGTTACCTATCGAGGTGATGGCTTGGACGCAGCCACTGTCGCCGCATTCGTTCGGGAGCTCCTTGGTTCCGCGCCAGAAGAAGGAGACCGGCCGGGCCTGGAATAACCATTGCCACGCCTGAGACTGGTAATCGTGCGGGGAACTGAGCCCGTTATGGAACTCCCACATGGAGCCGTGATAGTGAATGAGCGAGCTAATCGCGTCCGGCGCCCATGAGAGGGGAATCTTGTCAGAGCCTGTTGTTGCCGCCCACTGCCTGCCGTATCCATTGGGGTTGACGAACCATGGGATCCAAGCGGCGATGTAGGTGAGGAGGGCGATTGGCACAAGGCTAATGAAGGCCGGTATACCCTCACGGAAGACACCTGCACCGAACCATAGCTTTGTCTCCACGATTCTCCGGGCGCCTGCCCCCCAGCTGAATGCGGTGAGGCCAAACACCGCGACCGCGTAAATACCTGACCACTTGACGCCGCAGGCCATGCCCAGAAGCAGGCCGGTCGCGAGCATCCAGGGACGGGACCACAATCGTGGCCCCCACGTGTCCTTGGGCGTTCCGTCAGGGTGGAGCGGGCCATGCGCCGTGCGGTGGGCCAGCTTGGCTCGGGAGTCATCACGGTCCAACACCAGAGTGGCGAATCCAGCCAGCGTGAAGAACGCGAGGATGTTATCGAGAATGCCTGTGCGCGAGAGCGCGATGCCCATGCCGTCCAGAGCCATCGCGAGGCCCGCGAACCCCGCGAGGAATGGAGAGCGGAACAAACGCATCGCGATATAAACGATGAGCATAACGGCTAGGACCCCAAGGAAGGCCGTGGTGAAGCGCCAGCCCACACCCGTGTTCTCACCAAAGAGGAACTGCCCAAACGCCATCAGCCACTTACCCAGTGGAGGGTGGACCACGTAATCGCCCTCGATGGCAGAAAGCGCCGAATAGTCGCCTTGGAGGAAGAGATCGTTAGCATCGTCGCCGTCCCAAACCCCTTCGAATCCTTGGGTGAGGAGCGACGTAGCTCCCTTGACGTAATAGGTCTCATCAAACACGACGGTATGAGGATGATTGAGATTCCAGAATCGGGTAACGAAGGCGACGAAGCCCGCGATGGCGGCCGCGATCCAGCCCTGGACCATCAGCGTGTGGGGCAGGCGGCCCACAACGCCTAACCTAGCGCGAAGCTCCTTCTCCCACGCATCCGCGCGTGCTGGCGAAAGCGTGACGATGGGCTTTGCAACCTGTTCGATACTCACGTCGCGAATTCTACCTACGTGTGGGAAAGTAGGGGCATGGAGCCATCAATTGTTCTCGCAGCCACACCAATCGGGAATGATGGCGATGCCTCCCCGCGATTGAAGCAGGAAATCGAGCGGGCCGATGTGATTGCTGCCGAGGACACGCGGCGGTTCTTGACCCTTGCCGGGCGCCTCGGTGTTGAGCCCTCTGGGCGCATCCTGTCCTATTACGAGCACAATGAGGCAGATCGCGGACCATACCTTCTAGAACTTGCCCGAACCCAGCGCGTTCTTGTTGTGACGGACGCCGGCATGCCTTCCGTGTCCGATCCTGGCTACCGGCTGGTTGCACGGGCCCGCGGGGCCGGCGTCCCCGTGACCGTGGTGCCCGGTCCTTCCGCCGTGCTCACGGCGCTCGCGACGTCCGGGCTTGCTACCGATCGCTTCAGTTTCGAAGGCTTTGCCCCGCGCAAGGGCGGAGAGCGCGATCGATTCCTCGGTGCACTTGCCGGCGAGCCGCGCACCATGGTGTTCTTCGAGTCCCCGCGGCGGCTTCCCGAAACCTTAGCGGCGATGGTAGAGGCCTTCGGGGCCGATCGCGAGGCGTGCGTATGCCGCGAACTTACCAAGACGCACGAGGAGGTTGTGCGCGCTAGCCTCGGTGAGCTCGCTGGCCGATTCAGAGCGGACGTTCTGGGAGAGATCGCCGTTGTTGTGGCCGGTGCAGATCCGCTGGCGGCGGACCTTGGGGTGGCGGTTGAGGAGTCTCTGGCCTTGGAGGCGGCAGGGTTGCGCTTGAAGGACGCGGCCGCTCACGTGGCCGGGCGCGTTGGGCTGCGTAAAAAGGACGTATACGAAGCCGCGATCGCCCGCCGCGGCTAAGCGGCTACTTCAGGCGGGGCTCCTGATCGATATCCGAGAAGTCGAAATCGTCCTCTGAGGCGTCTTCGGAGAAATCGATCGATTCGTCATCCAGATCTACATCGTCGAAATCGCTGAGATCGTAATCCTCCTCCGCATTGTCCTGAGCAATGGCACCGGCATCTTCATCGGCACTTGCGTAGTCCCCGAGCGCCTCCGTGGATGCCCCCGCCCCGAACAGGCCCGCCTGAATGCGCCCGGCTAGATCGAACTCATCTTCATCAGCGTTGCTTGGGCCGTCCTGATCGAGGGTGAAATCGCCGTCGTCGTAATCGTCCTCGAGACTTGGCTCGGTATCGTCTTGCGCCAGAGCCTCGGCAAACTGATCAACGGGTTCTGCCTCGTCGTCTCCGGGGATCTCCGTGTCCTCACCCTCATCGTAGAAGCCGAATGCCTCGGCGGAGGTGACCTGCTCGATACCCGCTTCGTCCATCTCCCGACGTGCGGCTTCGCCCAATTCCTCACTCACGGGGACCGTCAAATCCGAGAGCACGCGTACGGGCCAGCCAGCCTTGAGGGCGTCTAGGGCGGTCTCCTTCACGCAGTGCGATTCGGCGATGCCCACAACGTCAATCTCCTCAACGTTCGCGGCGCGGAGGATGTCCTCCAGTCCCTCACCGTCGCCGTCCACTCCCTCGAATCCGGAGTAGGCGGCTTCGTATTCGCCCTTCTTGACCTCAACATCGATCGGGAGCGAGGTGATCGCCTCGTGGAGTTCGGCCTCTGCGGTGCCAGCAACACCGTGAGGCGGCCATGTGTCCACAAAATCGGGGTTATCGGAGAAATGGGAGCCCGGATCAACGTGCCAATCCTGCGTGGTGGCGATGAACGAATACTCGTCCAGATTGTCGGAGACGAAGTCCGCGATCTTTTCGGCCACGGCATTGCCGCCCTCAACGGCCAGAGCTCCGCCCTCGCAGAACGTTGGTTGAACGTCAACGATGATAAGTGCGCGATTTTCGTCCATGATGAGCTCCTTCGTCTGGGGAGGTTCGTGGATTCCATCCTAAGCGATGAGAGTGGTGTTAGTGCGATGAGATATCGCTTGAAGAGAGACTCGGGACAGGCAACGATAGCTCTATGATCATCACGTTCACGCCGAACCCTTCGCTCGATCGCACCGTCACTTTGAACGCACCCCTCGCGCCTGGCGGGGTGCACAGAATCGAGATAGATCAGATACAGCCCGGTGGCAAAGGCATCAATGTAGCTTTCGGGCTGCAGCGTGCGGGTCTGGATACTCTGGCGATCTTTCAGGCCGCGCAGGGCGATCCTCTCTTGGATCTGCTTGCGGAGGTAGGGCTTCCGGTTCGCACCAGTCCTATCCGTGGGCGAGTACGAACAAATATCACGCTGCTGGATAGCAACGCCACCACGAAGATCAACGAGCCTGGCGAAAAGCTGAGCGTAGTCGAGATTGCCGGCGTGGAGGCCGCACTGCTCAATGCCGTTGGGCCGGGTGACACGGTGATGCTCTCGGGTTCGCTCGCACCGGGGTTTGAGGTGCGCGAATACGCAAAGCTAGTGCGCAAGATTCGTCACGTCGGGGCGTGGGTGGGTGTTGATACGTCCGAGGCGCCGCTGCTGGCTCTGGCGCGTGAGCTTAGGGAGGATGAGGCCGCCGCCCCCAACTTCCTCAAACCCAACGCCGAGGAGTTGGGTCAACTCACGGGCCGCGATGGCCGCGACCTAGAAGCTGCGGCCGGGCGCGGCGACTTCGCAGGACTCCGTGAAGCGGCACTGGATTTGCAGAAGCGCGGCGTAAGCGACGTGTTGGTGACGCTGGGCGGGGCCGGTGCGATGCTGGCAACGGCCGAGGGCGTGTGGTTCTGTCAGGCGCCGGATGCTCCCGTGATTTCCACCGTGGGGGCCGGAGATTGCTCCACTGCCGGTTACTTGATCGGGCGCGCGCAGGGGATGGCAGGCCCCGAACGTCTGGCGCTAGCGGTTGCATACGGTTCCGCGGCGGTCTCGCTTCCGGGTACCACGACCCCGCACCCGAATCAGGTGGAGCCGTTCCTTCGTCTGGCACGATCACAACCAGTAGCATAGGATCGCACGACATTCAGATAACCGTAAGAGGAGCGTTCATGGCTACGCGTATGGCGATTGTTGGTTCTGCAGTTGGTCTGCACGCCCGGCCAGCCTCCCTTGTTGCCAACAGAGCGGCTGAGTTCGATACGGACATTTTCCTCAGCCTTGATGGCGAAGCTGCGGTGGACGCATCCTCGCTCATGGCGGTGATGGCACTGGGCGCAGAGAAGGGTGCGCAGGTGACGGTTACCTCCGATAGCGGCGAAGCGGTGGCCGCGATCGCTGATCTGATCGAACGGGACCTTGACGCCTAAAACACCTTGTGTCTGGGCGAATATGCTTGAAGTGGCCCGGGCAAGTATTCTGTGACTATGTCGCATATTCTCTCTGCAGTTGCTTGGCCATACGCCAATGGCCCCCGGCACATCGGTCATGTTGCCGGATTCGGTGTTCCTTCGGATGTTTTCTCCCGGTATATGCGAATGCGCGGCGAAGATGTGCTCATGGTGTCCGGCACTGACGAACACGGCACGCCCATCCTCGTGGCCGCAGAAGAAGAAGGCGTAACCCCCAAGGCGCTGGCCGATAAAAACAACCGCGTGATCGTTGAAGATCTGGTTGCCCTCGGGCTGTCCTATGACCTGTTCACCCGCACAACCACCGTGAATCACGAGAAGGTTGTGCAGCAGATGTTTGAGACCTGCCGCGATAACGGCTACATGATCATCGAAGATACGGACGTCGCCATCGATCCGATCTCTGGTAACACGCTCCCTGACCGGTACATCGAAGGTACTTGCCCAATTTGTGGGGCTGAGGGAGCCCGCGGTGATCAGTGCGATAACTGTGGAAATCAGCTAGATCCGCGCGATCTTATCGATCCGATCTCCAAGGTGTCCGGGCAAACACCAGAGTTCAAGGTGACTCAGCATTACTTCCTCGATCTTCCTGCGCTGGCCGAGGCACTGGCTGTCTGGCTGAACAAGGTAGAGGAAACCGGCGAGTGGCGCCAGAACGTCATCTCGTTCTCGCAGCATCTCCTAGAGGACGTCCGGCCGCGTGCGATGAGCCGCGATATTTCGTGGGGCATCCCAGTTCCGGGCTGGGAGGATCAGCCGAGTAAGCGCCTTTACGTGTGGTTCGATGCGGTGATTGGTTATCTTTCGGCCTCGGTGGAATGGGCGCGTAGGCGCGAGGCTGCAGGTAAGGGATCCGCCGAGGATTGGCGCGAGTGGTGGAACAACCCCGAGGCCCTCTCCTATTACTTCATGGGCAAGGACAACATCGTTTTCCACTCCCAGATTTGGCCGGCGGAGCTGCTCGCCAATAACGGTGAGGGAGCCAAAGGTGGAGAGCTCGGCCCGCTCGGCAAACTCAATCTCCCCACGCAGGTCGTGGCCTCGGAGTTCCTGACGATGGAGGGCAAGAAGTTCAGCTCCTCCAAGGGCGTCGTGATCTACGTGCGCGATGTGCTCTCGCGTTATCAGCCCGATGCTCTGCGCTACTTCATCTCTATCGCTGGCCCGGAAACCTCCGATTCGGACTTCACGTGGGCCGAATTTGTTCGTCGCAACAACTCCGAGTTGGTGGCCGGTTGGGGCAACCTTGTGAACCGCACGGCTGCGATGATCGCCAAGAATTTCGGGGAGATCCCCGCGGCGGGCGAACTTGAGGACATTGATCGTGAGCTCCTTGACACCGTGGAGTCCGGCTTCGAGACAGTGGGCGAATTGATCGCCCATCATCACCAGCGCTCAGCCCTCACCGAGGCTATGAAACTGGTGGGGGAGGCAAATGCCTACGTGACCCGTACGGAGCCCTTCAAGCTCAAGGCCCCCGAGCAGCGCGAGCGCCTGGGTACAGTCCTCCATACACTGGTGCAGGTGGTTTCTGATCTCAACACCATGATGAGCGTGTTCTTGCCTCACTCCTCCAACGCGATCGACAAGGTTCTGGGTGGGACTGGGGATATTGCTCCGATGCCGCAACTCGAAGAGGTTGAGGATCTGGACGGGGGAGATCCCTACCCGATCATCACCGGCGAGTACTCGGATCTTCGGCCGTGGGAGCGCGTTGCCGTCCAACCGGGAACCCCGATCTCCAAGCCGAAGCCGGTTTTCCAGAAGCTGGACGATGCCGTGGTGGAAGAAGAGCTTGATCGCCTCCGCGAGAAGGCCGGGGAGTAGACGCCCGTTGGGGAAGAACAAGAAGAAGCGCCACGTTTATCCTGACGTCCCCGAGGTACTTCCGTATCCAGTTGTGGATAACCACACGCACCTGCCTGTACGGGGAGATTCGTTTGCAAGCGAAGAAGCTCAGCTAGCAACAGCCCCCGATTCAGCGGACTCGGAGCGGCAGGAGGGCAAAGGGATTCCTCTAACGATCGCCGGACAGCTGAGCCGGATGGAGGGCGCCGGCGTGAGGCGGGCCATCACGTGTGGATGTGAGGTCCCAACCCTGCAGCCCACGATAGAGCTGGCAGAACGGTTCCCGGATCAGCTTTCCGCCGCGATCGGTATCCATCCGAATGATGCACCGTTGCACCGCGGGATTACCGAGGAATCGCCAGATGGCATGACGCACGGCCTAGACCCATGGCACCGCGAGTACTCGCTCGAGGAAGCCGTGGCGCTAGTGGGAGATCTTGCTAGGAGCAACTTAGTTGTGGCTATCGGCGAGACCGGCTTGGACTACTTCCGCACGGCAGATGCCGGCAAGGCGGCTCAAGAGGAATCTTTCCGCATGCACATTGAGCTGGCCAAGGATCTAGACCTTCCGATGCAGATTCATGACCGCGAGGCTCACGAGGACTGCGTGCGGATCCTGCAGGAAATGGGAGCGCCCGAACGAACCGTTTTCCACTGCTTCAGCGGGGATCGTGAACTCGCCGAAATCTGCGCAGAGCACGGCTGGTATGCCAGCTTTGGTGGCACCATGACGTATCCGGCTAACGGTGACTTGCGGGATGCATTTCAAGCTTTGCCTCCCGAACTGATTCTTGCGGAAACCGACGCCCCCTATCTAACGCCGGCACCTTGGCGCGGGCATCCAAATGCGCCCTACGCCGTGGCATACACCGTGCGGTATCAGGCTGAGCTGCTCGGGATTGGTCTAGAAGAGTGGTGCTGCCAGATCGATGCAAATACGCGCGAGGTATACGGCGTCTAAGATCTCTGCGAACACAAAACCGGGGTGCGGCCTTGCGGTCACACCCCAGTTTCTTTCGAGATTCAGCTAGATGGCCGAACCCTGCGACGGGTTGTCATCTGGTGCGGCCGGAGGCGGCGGAGTCTGAGGAGACTGTGGGCTAGCGTACGGCTGTTGTGGAGCGCCCGGCTGCTGTTGGGCGGGGCCTCCGAATTGCTGTTGCTGCTGCGGGGGAACAGGTCCGCCGAAGGGCTGTCCTGGGCCCTGAGGTCCTGGTGCCTGCGGGCCAGGGTATGGCTGGCCGGGATAAGGCTGGTTCGGGGCCTGTAGGGCCGCAAGCTTCGCCTGCTTATTTGCCCAGATGGTGAAGTAGATGCCTGTGCCAACTAGAGCCACGCCTGCGATGAGGAGAATCCAGAAGCCGATGCTACGGCTGATTTCGGCTCCATAGGCTTCGAGCCGATCGGCATCTTCGAGATTCCAATTGATAGCGACGTTGCCAATCACAACAACGCCGGCAACGGTCACGAGGCTTGAGGATGAGACCATCTGCTTGGGGTTCACCTTGGAGAAGAACTGCATCACGAGTGGGATGATGGCCAAGAGAATGAAGATCAGGCTGATGATGAAGGGGCCATCCGGTTCTCCCTGAGCCCAGCTAACTGACTCTGTGAAGCCACCACCGTAATCAGCTGAGAAGTACGGGAGGAAGAGCCCGATGAAGGCGATAAGCAGAGGGACACCGCACATCGCAAGGTTGACGATGCGGTCCTTTTGCTGCTTCTGGGCGGCCGGCTGCGGCGCGTTGAACGGGCCAGGCTGATAGGGACCGCCCTGATACTGAGGTACTCCGGGCTGCTGGCCTTGGGGGAAGCCATTGGGTGGTGTATTTGTGCTCATGCCATTGACACTATCAGTGCATGGACCTAAGTCCCATTATTTGAACTAAATCAACAAAATCGCCGATGGAAGCTAGGTGAAAGCACCTTCACACTTATAGGCACTAGTCGAATTATCACGATCCGGTTACACTCGATATAGTTTTGTTATAAAGGGTGGGTCTCCAAGGCCTACTACGTTACTTATTGGAGGAACCGAGTGGGGCGACATAGCGGACCTGCCACTTCAGAATCGATCATTGATCTGGAGAACGTGGAGCACATCGGACCGCGCCGCGCAGCACTTCAGGCTGAGCGCGAAGCCGTTACAAACATTGAGGCCCTTGAGGGATCAGCGTTCGTACCGGCCCCGGTCTCCGACATCACTGTTGAGGCGAAGCGCTCCGGTACCAAGAAGAACGCGGGCTTTGGTGCAGCGGCCATGATTGCCACCGTCTCACTGTTCGGTGCAACTGGAGCGGTTAACGCGGACACGCTGTTTGCGAGTAATGACTCAGATTCAGCCGACACTCCCGGAGTGAACACTGCGGCCCTTGCCAAGACCGATCAACCCGTCACCCTCACGGTGAAGGTTGACGGAGAATCCCAGACTCTCACCACGTCCACCACCACAGTGCACGATGCCCTTTCTGAAGCTGGTATCCACGTGAACTCAGATGACGAGGTTTCGGCCTCTATGTCCGATCCGATTGCCGATGGTGACACCATCACGATCGCGCGAGTGAACACCGAATCTGTGACCGAAAAGGTCACGGAGAAGTACGATACTGAAGAAGTTGAAGACGCCTCCCTTGAGAAGGGTGAAGAGGTTGTTGAGACCGAAGGCGTGAACGGTGTTGCCTACAAGACCTTCGACGTCACATCCAAGGATGGTGAGGAAACCTCTCGCGTTGAAACCATGCACGTGGTTCAGAGCGAGCCAGTGACCGAAGTGGTCCGCGTGGGCACCGGCGAGGCCGCCGCGGAAACGGAGTCTTCCTCCGATTCTGATTCTGATTCTGACTCATCAGATTCTTCGTCTTCTTCATCCGGCACCACGGCTGTTCCATCCGGTGATGCTCAGTCCATCGCTCATTCGATGATGGCCAGCTACGGCTGGGGCGATGATCAGTTCACCTGCCTCGTCTCCCTGTGGCAGCGCGAATCTGGCTGGAACGCTAGTGCTTCGAATGCTTCTTCAGGCGCCTACGGTATCCCTCAGGCCCTGCCTGGGTCCAAGATGGCATCCGCCGGTTCAGATTGGCAGACCAACCCAGCTACTCAGATCAAGTGGGGACTCGGCTACATTGAGGGACGCTACGGCAACCCCTGTAATGCATGGGGCCACTCTGAGTCAGTCGGCTGGTACTAATGGAGGATGAGCGATCGGGCTTATTGAGCCTGACCGATATCCGCGCATTAGCCAACGAACTCAATAAGCGTCCCACGAAAACGCTCGGCCAGAACTTTGTTCACGATGCCGGAACAGTGCGCCGAATTGTGCGCGAAGCGGGAATTGGTCCAGAAGATGCCGTCCTAGAGATTGGTCCCGGGCTTGGTTCTCTGACGCTTGCGCTGCTTGAAACGGGTGCCACGGTGTCCGCCGTGGAGATCGATCCCGTCTTGGCCGCCGCACTACCGGCTACCGTTGATGCCCACATGCCCGATGCCTCCTCCCGTTTCGCCGTGCAACTGATGGACGCGATGCAGGTGGCGGGCGTGGGGGATTTGGCTTCGCCGTCGTCGTCCAAAAAACCCTTTGTCCCCAACAAACTCGTAGCCAACCTACCCTACAACGTTGCCGTTCCCATCCTCCTGACGCTGCTGGAGGCGCTGCCAAGCCTAGATGAGGCGCTCGTCATGGTACAGGCAGAGGTAGCCGATCGGCTGGCGGCGGGGCCAGGATCGCGCACGTACGGTGTGCCGTCGCTCAAGGCTGCGTGGTACGCGGACGTGGAGCGCGGATCAAAGGTGGCGCGAACTGTTTTCTGGCCAGTGCCGAACGTGGATTCAGCGCTGGTTTCGCTGGTTCGCCACCCGAGGCTCACGGATACTCCGCGTGAGAAGGTCTTCGCCGTGATCGATGCAGCTTTCTCCCAGCGCCGCAAGACTCTGCGCGCCGCGCTGGGCAACTGGGCCGGCTCGGGCGTGGAGGCCGAAGCGATCCTCCTGCGCGCGGGAATTTCTCCCAAGGCCCGTGGGGAGCAACTTACAGTCGAGGATTTCATCGCCATCGCGGACGCGGCACAAAGCTTCACCTAGAGATCGCCTGCGCCAGACTAATCTTGAGTTGTGTACTATGCTCACGACGAAGAGAGGTCACATGGATCAGGCGATGCACAACCACTGGTTGGTTGCTGAGCGCCGGATCGATATATCCCTTGGCGGGCTCGCGGCCTGCGCCCTGTGGGTTCTGCTGATCCCCATGTCCGTCCTGCTCACCAACACCACTTGGACGCCTCGCTTTTCCCTCGCGGTCGTGGTGGTTATTCCCATCGCTGTCATCTTCATCGGGCTTTTCGGTTCGTCCCTTCGCGTTGTGCGGGCTATCGAGGACCGCGACCAAGAGGAGCTGGCGCGTTGGCGCACCACCTTAGTTGCGCCCGCTAGCCCGGATCTGCTCCAGGCACGGCTGCGCCGCATCCACTACCTGATGCTGGGTGTGATTGCGGTGGCAATGCTGGGATTGGCGGTGTTCGCCGCACTACGGCTAGGAGCGCTTGGCTACCCCGAAGAAGCCGGCTACGTCCGCGGAATCGCACTTCTTGCGCTGGGCGTGGCGTTGGGCGTGGGTGCGCTCATGCTCCCGGTCAGTGCCAAGGCCCAGCTTCGCGTGATCGTTGCGGTGGGTTGGCTAGTGCCACTGGGTGCCGTCCTGTGTGCCATTACCCTCATGTTTAACAGTGATGCCATCGCGGCTGCCGTCAACTCTCCTACGATGACCAGCTTCGTCTACGTGATCGTTGGCATCCTCATCATGCTGATAGCAGTCACGGCCGCTGGGTTTTGGATTGCGTGGTTGGGCCGCGCGTTTTCTGGGCGGAGTCTTTTGATTAACGACGACGACCGCCACGTCCCCTCCATCTCCTCCCAGCACGGGGTGGCCGAACCCGAGTTTGATGATGTGGATGTGGAAATTGTTGAGGATGCACTAGTAATTGATGCCCGTCAGAAGTGGCTAGCCGGGGCGATCGTGCTGTCTACGGTGGTTATCCTTGTGCTCGGTGCCGTTGGCTATGCTGGTACGCCCGTACACGGGGTTGTGGCCGGGGTGCTCAGCGTGTGCACGGTCCTCTTCTTGTATCGGATGCGCGGCGGCGCTAGCCGATAGGGTGTCGCTAAGATCGCCCGTTTTCTCATTTGGGCAAGGCGGGCGTTAAGGTTGGATTCATGAAACCTGCCGTCCTGATCGTCAACCTAGGTACGCCCGAAGCACCCACAGCGAAGAAGGTGCGTCCCTATCTTCGGGAGTTCCTTAGTGATCGCAGGGTCGTAGAGATGCACCCGGCGGTGTGGCGGCCGATTCTTGATGGGATCATTCTGCGCGTTCGGCCCAAGGCATCGGCCGAAAAGTATGCTTCCATTTGGTATCCCGAGGGATCTCCCCTCATGCACTGGACGGTTCGCCAGCGTGATGCGCTGATCGAGCGCCTAGGGGACAGTGCGGAAGTGCGGCTGGCTATGCGTTACGGCAAGCCCAGCGTTCAAAGCGAGCTAAGCCGCCTGCACGCGGACGGCTACCGGAAGGTGCTCGTGGTCCCGCTCTATCCGCAGTATGCGGCATCCTCCGCAGGAACGGTTGTTGACGAAGTAGCTCGCTGGATTCTGGGCGCCCGGGATCAGTTGGAGATCCGGACCGTTCGATCCTTTCCTGAGGCGCCGGCCTACATTGATGCTTTAGTGGGTGCTATCGAATCCTCGTGGCAGGAAAACGGCCGCCCAGATTTTGCTGGGGGAGACAAGCTGATCACCAGTTTCCACGGGATTCCCAAGGCGATGCACGAAGGCGGGGACCCATACCGGTACGAGTGCGAGGCCACCGCAGATCTGTTGCGGAAGCGTCTGGGCTTGGATGAAGGCCAGTTGGTGGTTACCTTCCAGTCTGTATTCGGGCCGTCCGAATGGCTCAAGCCCGCCACAATCGACATGGTGGAGGAGCTGGGCAAGGGTGGAACTCGCCGAGTGGACGTGATTTGCCCTGGGTTCATGGCCGACTGCTTGGAAACACTCGAGGAGATCAACATCTTGAACCGCGAGACCTTCATGGATGCTGGCGGTCAGGAGTTCCACTATATTCCGTGGGCAAACGATTCCGAGGGTTGCATCAACGCGATCGAGGAACAGGTGGCCGGGCGTATCGCCGGCTGGTGATCAGTGCTTCGAGCCCTCAGGCTCTTCGCTGGCCGTTTGAGCCGTCTCAATCTGGATGGTGGAATGCTGGATCGGCACATCAAAATGGTGTGCAACGCAGTTCTTGACGTTGGCTATCACCTCTTGCGCGTGGCCGTCAGTGAAGCACTCTTGGGAGATCACCACGTGCGCCGTGAGGGTTGGCAGTCCAGTCGCGATCGTTGAGGCGTGGAGATCGTGTACATCCTCCACATGATTAAGCCGGAGAATGTGCTGTTTGACGTCGTCTAAATCGAGGCCGCGAGGCGTGAAGTCCATGAGGATCGCAAAGCTCTCGCGGATCAGCTTGATGGCGCGGGGGATGATGAGGGCGGCGATCAAGAGGGCAGCGATGGCATCGGCCCGCTGGAATCCCGTTGTCCTGATGACTACGGCGGCTACAATCACGCCGAGCGAGCCGAGCGCATCGTTGAGAACTTCAAGAAACGCGGCTCGCATGTTGAGGTTGGCGCCACGCGTTCCCGCCAGAACCAAGATCCCGATAACGTTCGCGGTGAGGCCGATTATGCCGAACAAGAGCATCTGACCAGACGGGATCTCTGGGGGAGAAAACAGACGCTGGATGCCCTCGACAGCGGCGTAGGTTCCCACGGCCAGCAACACCAACGCTTGGGCGAGTGCCGCGATCACTTCGATACGTCGGAAGCCCCAGGTGCGCTTTGCGTTCGCGGGCTTGAGCATAAGGGTGGCCGCGATCAGGGCCATGACGAGGCCGGAGGCATCCACAATCGCATGACCGGTATCTGTGAGCAGGGCGAGGCTGCCCGTGGTGATTGCGCCGATCGCCTGTGCGATGGCGATCGTTAGGCTTACCGAGAGCGCGATCCACAGCTGCTTACGGTGGTCGCCAGGCTGGCCGTCTGAGACGTGAGAGTGATCGTGTGCCATTACTTCCCTCCCAGATGAGTTGCCGCAGCGCTGCTTTCCGAGGTGGATGGCAGAACACCACTCTTGTGCAGGTGTGGGCCAAGCCGTGCGGGCTTGCCGGTTGCTTCTAGCACCTTCTCCGTTGCCGATATTAGCGTTCGAAGCAAGGCCGGATCGGCTAACGAATACCAAGTGGATCGCCCCTCGATGCGGGCGGTCAGCAGCCCGCACTCCACCAGATAGCTCACGTGCTTGCTCACGGTGGACTGGGCGAGTCCCATGTGTTGGCGCAGGTCGCGGACGCGGTGCTCACCAGAAGCTAGGTGCTGGACGATCGCAAGGCGAGTGGGATCGCCAAGTGTGTGAAAGAGGTGAGCGTAGGCCTTCGTAGAAGGGATGTCGATCGGCTGTTCCACCTGCTGAATAATCGCCATATGGCGATGGTATCGCTATGTAGCTATGAATACTACTCTTCATTTCACACGCCACATTCCCCATCCGTGCTTCTCAGAGAGTTGCCGCGATTCCGGGGGTGCGGGCTGTGATTATCGCAGGAGGTGTACGAGATGTAGTAGTTATGCTATCGTTTCGGATGTAGTATAACTACTACATTGACCGAACTCCCATATATGCGAGGAAAGTAGCATGACAGTCGTTTCCGCCACGGGCCTGAGAAAGGCATACGGCAGCCATCAGGTACTTGAGGGGCTAGATCTCCAGCTCCAGCCGGGAGAGGCGGTGGCCCTGCTCGGTCCTAATGGGGCTGGCAAGACAACCACCCTCGAGATCCTTCTTGGTTTTGTGCGGCGTGATGCCGGAACAGTGGATGTGCTGGGCGAGGATCCGGCTCGCGTGCGCGATGAACACTGGAGAGCCCGAATCGGGGTGGCGATTCAGGGAGGACAGGATCACCCGAAGTGGCGCGTGTATGAATTCCTGCGGTGGGCGCGAGCCCACTACGAGGAATCCACGAAGCTCCGCGGTGTTGATGAGCTTGCGGCAACATTCGGACTCGAAGAACACATGAATAAAGCCCTGATGGACCTGTCCGGCGGACTGCGCCGCCGCCTCGACCTAGCGGCGGCCGTGATCAATCGCCCCGAGCTGCTCATCCTTGATGAGCCCACGACGGGTTTGGATCCGGAGGTGAAGAGGGCGGTGCATGACGTCGTCGTCGATCAAATAGACAACGGGACCTCCCTACTTCTGGCAACTCACGACCTCGCGGAAGCCGACCGCATCGCGGATCGGATCCTTATTTTGAACGACGGCGGAATCGTGGCCGAGGGTTCCCCAAACGGGTTGCGCGCTCAGGTGCGGGGAAACGCGGAAGTGACGTGGCATCAAGATGGTGCCAACCACGTTCATGTGACTACCGAACCTGAAGAGTTCGTCCATGGTCTCCTCCTTGAAGACGGTGTCAGTGATCTCGAGGTGCGGCGAAGCACGTTGGAAGATGCCTACCTCGCGTTGATAAAGAACGGAGCGAACTAATGGATGCACAGGCAATTCGAGCAGGATTACGACAGGCGCGGGCCGAAGCACGAATTACATTCTTAACACCATCGTTCTTAGCAACAGTCATTTCGCCGATTGTCATGGTTCTAGCGGTGAACTACTTCTTGGACGGTGTGGAATTCGACGCGGCGATACATGATGCGGCGGCATTCTCCATCGCGGGGCTGATCGGAGCTGTAGGGGCCATTGCTGCATTCAACGTGATGAGCGAGATGCAGACTGAACGTACCGCGGGAACACTGCTCCGGCTCCGGATGCTGCCTTATGGGACGTCATCATGGGTGATCGGAAAGCTAGTGGACTCGTTCATCTACTTGATCTTTACGGGTGGGCTTATCGTGGTGGCGGCCATGCTCGTGATCCCGGGCCTTCGCCCGGACTCCGTCTCAACTTTTATCTTGGCCATTGGCTTGCTGATTGCATCGTTCATCGTGTTCTTTCCTTTCGGGGTTATCGTGGGGGCGCTCGTGCGCTCCACGTGGGGTTTTATCGTGAGCATGGGCATCTTCATGGTGCTGTATGCCGGATCCGGGACCGTGATACCGCTGAGCCTGTACCCGGAGTGGTTACAATGGGTGGTCGGAGTGACGCCGATCTACTGGACGGCGCACCTTGGACGCTGGGTTTTCTTGCCCTCCGAGGCGGGGGTAGGAGAATTAGCTGGATCATTCAATCCTGGCATAGGGGTGATAGTGCTGGCAGTGTGGGCGATAGTGGGCTTTGCTCTAGTACCGCGCGTTCTACGGAGCGGAATGAGCCGAGAGACTATGGGCAGCCTGATGGCCTCGCGTGAACGGGTTGCAACCAAGGGGTACGCGTGAGCCCGCGGCACGAAGAACCTGTCCATAATCGGCTCGCGGTACTGCGGGCCAGCCGCGGCATCACGCGGCGCGAGCTCGCCGAGGCTCTGGGTATTCATTACCAGACCATGGGGTACCTTGAGCGCGGTGAGTATGCGCCCTCTCTGCATTTGGCGCTGCGCATCGCCCAGTACTTCGGGGTTCCGGTGGAATCCGTGTTTGGGCTGGAGGAGTTTCCGCCCATTCTTTAGGTGAATCGAGGCGCGTGAAGCGACTCTGGGTGCACTTCCTATTACACTCGACCTGTGCACAAAGTCTTTGCTACCGCTCCCGGTAAGGTAAATCTCGCGTTGCGAGTTGGCCCGCCTCGAACCGACAGCTTCCATCCGCTCGATACTGTGTTTGAGGCGGTGGACGTTTACGAATCTGTTTCGGCCACATTTGATCGCAGCGAAATCTCTGTGACGATGTCGGGAAAAGGGCAAGACCTCCCCACGGATGAACAGAATCTAGCGGTCAAGGCAGCGATGGCTCTTCGCGCGAGCTTCGGGGGAAGCGATGGCGTGCATCTTGAGATTGACAAGCGTATCCCGGTGGCGGGAGGCATGGCTGGCGGATCCGCTGATGCTGCCGCAACTCTCGTGGCATGTAATGAGCTCTGGGAGCTGGAAGCTAGCGCTGATGAGCTTCTCGAGATTGCGGCGAGTATCGGCTCCGATGTGCCGTTTGCTTTGATGGGCGGGCTGGCTCACGGTGTGGGCCGCGGCGAGCGTCTGGTACCGATCAACGCGGATGTTCACCATTACTGGGTGATGATCACTGCGGCAGATGGGCTCTCCACGCCAGCGGTGTTCGGCGAGTTCGATCAGATCATGGGGTACCGGCCAGTTCCCGAGGCGCTTGTGCCCGATACTAGGGATCTCCAGCGTGCACTGGCCGCGGGCAACGCTTCGGAGATCGCATCCCTCCTGATCAATGACTTGGAGGAGCCGGCCTTCTCGCTGCGTCCGGGCCTTCGCGCCCTTTATAAGGCCGTGAAATCGCGCGGAATGGCCGCCATTCTCTCCGGTTCGGGCCCCACCGTTGCGGTGCTGGCCGAATCGAAGGGCGCCGCGGACCAACTGGCCAAGGAACTTGCTACTGAGCATCCGGATGCGGGTATTTTCCGTGCGAATGGTCCGGTGGCCGGTGCCCGTGTCACGGAGGTTATCTGAGTGGCGCACTTACTCGGGCTGCAACAGGTAGGTATCACCTTGGGCAGCCGCCCGATTCTTGGTGATATTTCGGTTGATCTAGAAGACGGCGTCCGTATTGGGGTTGTTGGCCCCAACGGCGGCGGCAAGACAACCCTGCTCCGCCTTATGACGGGCGCGGTCTCCCCAGATACCGGCATCGTCACGCGCCAGCGCGACGTCAAGATTGCTGAGCTTGCCCAGGCCGATACTTTCCCCGATGGCCAGACCGTCAGGGACGCGATCCACGGTTCGGATGCCACCCACGTCTGGGCGGGCGATGCCCACATACGCCGGCTGCATGCGGGACTACTGCCAGATATTGATCTGGACGGGAAGATTGGTGAGCTGTCCGGTGGGCAGCGTCGGCGCGTGGCGCTCGCGGCAACTCTGTGCGAGGACGCGAACATAGTGATCCTCGATGAGCCCACGAACCACCTAGACATTGATGGCATTACCTTCCTTGCGGGATACCTCAGCGAGAGGTTTGGCGGCGCGCGGCCCGAGGGCGCCCTCGTGATAGTGACGCACGACCGCTGGTTCTTGGACGCCGTGTGCACACGCCTATGGGAAGTGGTGCCCGGCAACGATGGTCCGGGAGGGCGGGATCCCCAACCTGGCCACGTAGAAACCTACGAGGGCGGTTATGCCGCCTACATACTGCAGCGCACAGAGCGTGAACGGCAGGCCGCCGTGGCGGCAGAGAAGCGCAATAACATGCTGCGGAAGGAGCTCGCATGGCTCCGCCGCGGCGCCCCCGCCCGTACCTCCAAGCCGCGTTTCCGGATCGATGCAGCAGAAGCCCTGATCGCGGATGAACCGGCACCTCGTGACACGATGGAGCTGACCAAGATGGCCACCTCCCGGCTGGGCAAGAAGGTGATTGACCTTGAGGACATCACTTTCACATACCCTGGAGCGCCAGAGCCCGTGCTGCGTGATCTCACCCTGAGGCTGGCGCCGGGCGAGCGCCTTGGCGTTATGGGGCCGAACGGTGCGGGAAAGTCCTCCCTCCTCGGCGTCATCTCCGGCGAACTTACGCCCCAAACCGGTCAGGTCAAGCGTGGCAAGACCGTCAAACTCGCGGTCCTAGACCAGAACACTCGCGAGCTTGAGAAAGTGGCGGACTTACGTGTGGTGGAAGCCGTCTCTGAAATCGCGCTGCGTGTGAGCGTAGGTAAGAAGGAGCTGACAGCAACCCAGCTCGTGGAGCGTATGGGCTTCACGCGTGAGCGGGCATGGACACGTGTTGCCGAGATTTCCGGTGGTGAGCGGCGCCGCCTCCAGCTCATGCGCCTCCTGATGGCGGAACCCAACGTACTGCTTCTTGATGAGCCCACGAACGATCTGGACACGGATACTCTCGCCGCCGTTGAAGACCTCTTGGATTCCTGGCCTGGCACGCTTGTGGTGGTCTCGCACGATCGTTACCTCTTGGAACGGCTAACGGACCGCCAGATGGCCGTGCTGGATCAGGGTTTGCGCGATCTTCCTGGGGGAGTGGACCAGTACGTGCAGCTTCGCGAGCTAGCCGGCACCCAGACCCCGCGAACGGCGGCGACCCCAGAGGATTCGGGCCCGTCCCGTTCCGCTCAGGCGCGCGAGGCACAAAAGGAGGCGTCTCGAATTGAGCGCAAGCTCGGCAAAGTGCGTACGCAGCTTGAAAAGCTGCACGCGCGTCAGGCCAAAGAATCCGAGTCGGGGGATTTCGAGGCGCTTGCTCAAACCTCCCGGGAGGCGTCCACTCTCAAAGATCAGATTGATGATTTAGAGGAATCGTGGCTAGAGGCGGCCGAGGCCGCAGAAGAACTTCAAGGTTAGGAACGGCGACGTTAGATCGCGATAAAGCCGATCACTGCGCTCGCGATGGCCAGGACAACCAGAATGGCCTCCGTGGTTACCGACTCTTTGCGGCGTGCGTGTGTGACAACAGCTCCCGACATGACCACAGCAAGACCAATGGCGGCAAGCGGTGTGAGAATCGGTGCGATGTCTGTAGCCATAGGGACGATTAGGCCGATTGCTCCAAGAATCTCGAGCCAGCCGATGGTCTTAATGAGCGCGGGGGAGCAATCGGCGGCCCAGCCCATGCCGGAGGCGACAAGCTTTTCCTGAGATTGGAAGGCATGCATGCCGCCCGCGCCGAGGAAGACAAGGGCCAGAATAACGTTGATAATCCAAAGTGCAATAGTCATGATGTGTAAAGCTTTCCTGTGTTAGTGGTTTATTGCGCGTTACGCGCAATCCTCTGCTCGAGTCTTGCCGGGATACATCTGCTCCCAGATGGCTGGCTCAGTCACTGATTCGACTACTTCACCGGCTACCCGGTGGGTCACCGTGACGGGGCCGGTAAGGCGCAGGTAGGAACCGTCGAATCCGATCAGCTTGGCAGCAAGCTTCTTGAAGCCTGTAACGGTATCGATGAACTTGTTTTGCAGGATCGTCTTCTCGCGGCTGTATGAAAGCTCGTACTCTTCATCGCCGTCGCGGTAGGTGTAGGAGTGAATGTTCCCCACCGGCTTGCCCGTGACTGGGTCTTCGTGGATATCCGACTTCTTGAAGGTGACCTTATTGCCGTCATCCGCGATGACCTTGCCATCTTTTGCCAGCATAAACACGGTGACCCTGTCATAATCGTACTTCTTCTCAGAAACGATATCCGCCGTGATAAAGGTGTATGGTCCCGCGGCACCGCGGCCCCAGTACCAGTTGTTGATGATAGAGGTCATCGGAGCATTGCCCCAGTTGTGATCGTGGTATCCGTTGCCAGATGTGGTTACTTCTGGCTCGTTGCCTACTGTGTAGGTGAGCTCAACATCTCCGTAGGGGACAGAGGGAAGCCAAGAGAAGTAGTCCTTTTCGTCTGCGCCATAAAAGATGCTTCCCGCGGCGGAACGCCACGGTTCCGTTTGCCCAGATAGATGGGCAGTAAAGGAAATATCCTCGATTGAGGCCGTGATCGTGTACTTGTGCAGATCACCACTGAAGGTGTTATTTGCGATCTTCACTTCGCAACGGTCCGTGGCAGCCGTGAACTGATCTGCAGAGAAGGTTGCTTGCTTGTGTAGTGAGCGCCCATCCGGCAGGTCAAGATCAAACTCGATCCGGGGTTGAAGCCCGGTGTTGGGGGAGGCCGCATCCTTCGTGAAGAAGGTGACCACGATTTTCGCACCGTTATCTAGGTGAGCATCGAAGTACCACCACTCGTAGAAGCCCTGCTTGGTGGAATCGGCACGCATGCCGTCTTCTCGGACCTCGATGTGGTCAGGTGCAATGCCGAAACGCTCATAATCTTTGGGGCGATCGGCTAGGAATGATTTGGGTGACATGATGTTCTGGCCTTTCTGAAATATTAGGAAGTGAACTTAGTCATGAGCTTTTGGACGGGGGTAGTGGCCATGAGCCGGGCAAGAACTTTGCCCGCCGCGGGTGCAGCGGCCTCGTGTGGCCGGCCCTTTTCCTGCATGGCCCACAATTTGTCGGCAAGTTTGTCCGGATTGACGAGCCCGATGCTTGGGACGCTCTTGCCCGCTGCTTGGAGGCTCTGGTGGATTGCGCTGTTCTCGATGAGTGCGCAGATGTAAAGACGTCCAACAAAAACGTTGGAGGGAGCAAGCTCCTTCTGGAGGGCCTGCAGATAGTTTCACTGCGCCGCCATGGCCGGGCCGGGGCCGCTCATGCGCGGGGTGCCCTGTAACGCCGTGGTGCCTTGAGCGGTGAGGATCGCACCGCTCTTCTGGGCCACCATGTGAGGCAAGAATTCGGAGACTAAGGCCGCGAACGTGGTCAGCAGCAGCGTGGTGTTTGCTTCGATCGCTTCGGGCGTGAGTTCAGCGGCAGGCACAAATGTCATATCCGGGGATGTGGGTGCGTAATAGATGACATCCGGATCTCCCGCGGTTTGGCGAATGTGGGTAGCAAGCTTACCGATCTCGGCTGATGCCATGAGATCCCCTGGAATCGCATGCGCGGTGATTCCCTCTCGCCGCAACTCCTTGGCTAGCTTCTCAAGCTTGTCTTTATTCCGTGCGACGAGTGCAACTGTGTAGCCCTCGCGCCCAAACTTCTCAGCGACGGAGCGGCCGAGTCCGGGCCCGCACCGAATATGGCATGGGTGGCATGTTTGCCTCCTTCTTGCTCGCAAAAACAAGTATCAGTACATTTGTACTGATAAGTCAACAGACTGTGATGTACTCACGACGAAAGGGGATCTAATGACGAAGAGGAATGCTCGTGGAGTCGAACGTCGCGGTCTCATCTTGCGGGCGGCGGTGACCGTCGTAGCACGGGGTGGTGCTGGTGCGCTTACTCATCGGGCCGCAGCCACGGAGGCCGGCATCTCGCTGGCTTCGGTTACATACCATTTCCCCAGCAGTGACGATCTCCGCCGGGCAACCCTCGCCTTCGCGGCCGATGAGATTGGGCCGGCGTTTGCAGCGTCTTTCGAATGCGACGGGGACCATGCGGCGATCATCGAGGATCTTGCCAGAAGGTGGCGCGACCTCGGCATGACTCACCGCGAATCGTTTATCACGCTCTTCTCCCTCTTGGTTGAAGCGCTCCACGATCCTGACTTGCGTTCCGATGTTGACGGCCTGCTCGCCTTTCCCATAAAGACCTTGACTGATGAGGGGATTTCTTCGTCCACCGCAGATGCACTCGTGGGGTCGCTCGTGGGCCTCGCTTTGATCGCACTTGCGAGAAATAGGCCCGAGGAGGCGTTAGATCAATTCGATCAGTCCGTCTTGGCACTGCTTGCGGCATTCGGGCGGAATTACGACTAGTGGCACGAAAAAACCGAGTAACTACGGAAAGATAAAATTAAGTTAATGTGCTTGCGCTCACATTAACCGTCCGTATAGGCTAAAAGTCCTAGTCCACGCACGAAAGGGATTCCATGCGCCGCCATCGACTCACAGGAATTGTGTCTGCCGCACTAATTGCGACAGCCGGCCTGGCAGCTTGCTCCAGCGCAGATGATGATGCCGAAGCAGCAGAGACCAATGCTGTAGAGGCAGAAGACGTTACAACAGAAGAAACTGAGGCTCCGGACGAAGATGCTGCAGCCGACGAAGAGGAAGAAACTTCCGCGTCCGCAGAGGGAGGTGTTCCTAGCTGGGCTAAGGAACCGACCGAGGGTGGAGATCTAATCGCCACGGTGGAAGCCGGAGACGTGACCGTCGAGGTTTTCCAAATGGGAACTGCACCGGCCCCGAAGGATGGTAACTGGGTAGACCCCGATACCAATGAGCCGCTCATTCAGGAGGGCGATGACATCGTGTTCGTAAATTACGTCATCACCAATAATGGCGATCCCATTGATTTAGGCTCCAGCTTAGTGAGCGTTGAAGCCGAATATGATGATTGGGAGTGGATGCAGGGCATGGGCGGTATCACCGATAATGCACTATCCGAGGAGATGGGCGTCCAAAGCAGTGGTGTTGCTGAAATGGCGGACCCAACCGTCTATACCTTCGGCACTGATGAACACTTCAGCTACGGCGAAAATTTCAAGTATGAGGCTGACACGGGCATCACCTTCGATGTCACCATCACTCCGGTTGATGAAAACGGAGACCTCCTTCATGATGACAAGATTGAGGGAGAAGGCTCCGGCACGATCTCCTGATCTGAGTTTCTAATGAGGCGGGCCCAAGCAATTTCTGCTAGGGCCCGCCTCATGTTGTTCCGACGTTAGCCTAGGTGAGCGCGAGGATCCGGAACGCCCGGGTAGTTGAACTCGTAGATCATGTCTCCGGACTCTTCTACGGTGCCCTCACTGTTCGTCATGGTTAGCGTGCCGTTCGCGTAGTAGCGCATGTAGGCCGGCTTGATGCCCATAGCGTCGTAAGCCTTGCGCTGCTGTTCGCCGGCCATCCCGTAGTGGACCTGATCGGCTGTGGCACCATACATGTCGCGGACCTCGATGATGTCGGTCCACGTGACGTTGAACTTGACCGTCGCGTCGTCGTCGTGAAAAACATACGTACTGGACTTCGGGTATTCCTTCTTCGTCTGCTCGTCGTAATACGTGGTGGTCTCAACCTCGGTCTCTCCACGGCTATCGAAGATGACTTTGCCGGTCTTGTCCATGACGCCAAAGATCGGGACCCGGGCGAATCCGAACTTCTCTGAGGCGACGAAATCGTAGATCACCACGGTGTAGTTGGGGGTGTAGAAGCGGCCCCAGAGCCCGTGACGCGGCAACGCGGGATCGACTGATCTGTGTAGTAGTACTCGTCGTTGTCTCCTAGTGCCATGTGGGAGGTGCCGCCCGCTCGGTAGGGGTCCACCAGTGCTTCGTAGTGGAGGTCTACGCCAACGCCTTCAACGGGTTCAACGTGAACGTCGTAGTTCTTCAGATCGCCTGTGGCGTAGTGCGGTCCAAACTGTACATCGCATTGGTCGGTGCCCACGCTCGATTCCTCGGCTGGCACGCGGAGCATGGACACGAATTTTTGCCCGTCCGGCGTTGTGATGTTGACGTTGAGGTTTGGGCTATCAGTGCCGTCACCGGCGGTGGCGGGATCAACGGGTCGGAAGCCAACCACGGTTTTCGTGCCGTCCTCCATGGTGCCGTCGAAGTACCAGACCTCGTTGTGGCCGGGCGTGGGCGTATCGCGCCGTCCGTCTTCCCAAGGCTCGACCATTCCCTCCTTGATACCGAGCTTCGCGTAGTCCTCAGGTCGTGTCATTAATCGTGCAGTAGCCATGTTCTAGACTCCTTTCTAGAGTGGGCTGTCAAGCCCATGTAGCAGTACACTATGTACGGCTACAGAATGTAGCACTAATTTAGATCGATAGGAAGGGCGGTTTTATCGTGTCTGCTAAGAACTCGGCACCTCGAGATGGGCGATCGCGTCCGCGCGCCATAACGGACAGGAAGATTGAGGCGGCAGTTCGCGAAATCATCACAACAGACGGTCCGCAGGCGGTCACGATCGAAAGGGTGAGCGAGGTGTCGGGCGTGGCGCGCACAACTCTCTATCGGCGGTATCGCAACAAGTTCGAATTGCTTCAGGGGGTCGCTGAAGAGATTGTGCCGCCACTTCCACGTGAATTGGAGATTGATCTGGAAGGATTTAGGCGCGTCTTAGAGGCCTTTCAGATCGCCTTCAGTACGCGCGGTATTGGTCAGCTCATGACGCATGTGCTGAGCGCTGATGAGGAGTTCTTGGCCGCTTGGCGCGAGCGCTTCATTGGGCCGCGCACGGATGTTCTGCGTGATTTCTTCGAGCGAGGCGTGAATGAGGGGCTGCTGCGCCCGGAGTCTAACGACGGAATGATGATTGACGTGGTGTTAGGTGCATTTTTGGCGGGCAATGCGATGCATGGGGAGCTACCGGAGGGCTGGGCGTCTAGGCTCGCGGAGCGCCTTTGGCCAGCTATTTCCCTGTCCACGGTGGAGTTGGAGCCCAACATTCTGGATGTGTGACTTCCCGCCTCGATTTGTTCGCGCTGAGCGTTGTAGGGGTGGTGAAATCACTCTATGATACTCAGGTAAGGGTAACCTAATTAATCTGGACCGTTTCCAGATATGACCTGAAAGCGAGCCAGAATGAAACGCCTCCTCGCGGCACTTTCGGCCGGAGTGCTTGCGCTCACGCTCACAGCCTGCTCATCGGATGATAATTCTGCGGGCGAATCCGCATCGTCCGGCGCGGCCGCCTCCGAGGGCGACTTCCCGATTGAGATTGAGCACGCCTTCGGTACCACCACGATCGAATCCAAGCCAGAGCGCGTCGCCTCCGTTAACTGGGCCAACCACGAGGTTCCCCTCGCACTTGGGGTGGTTCCTGTTGGTATGGCTGCGGCTAATTTTGGGGACGACGACGGCGATGGCGTCCTTCCCTGGGTCGACGAAAAGTTGGATGAACTCGGTGCTGAAACACCAGTGCTCTTCGATGAAACTGACGGCATCGATTTCGAAGCGGTGGCTGATACTGATCCTGACGTCATCCTCGCTGCATACTCCGGCCTGACGCAGGAAGACTATGACACCCTGAGCGAGATCGCTCCCGTGGTTGCCTTCCCGGAAGCCGCGTGGGCCACTTCTTGGCGCGACGTCATTCTTTATAACTCTAAGGGCATGGGTATGGAGGCCGAGGGCGAGCAGCTCGTGGCCGATCTCGATTCTGAGATCTCCGATACTGTTGCCGAATACCCGAACCTCGAAGGCAAGGCCACGATGTTCGTGACGCACGTGGACACCACGGATCTTTCCACGGTGAACTTCTACACCGCGAACGATACGCGCGCCGCCTTCTTCGAGGATCTGGGCCTCACCACGCCGAAGGCTGTTGAAGAGGCCTCGGCATCCGGTGAGTTCTCTGGAAGCGTGTCCGCCGAGCAGGTTGATCAGTTCGATGATGTGGACCTTATCGTCACCTACGGCGATCAGGAGCTCGTGGACGTGCTCAAGGCTGATCCACTCCTTGGCCAGATGCCAGCAATCGCCAATGATTCCATCGTGTTCCTTGACGGATCGGGCCCGATGGGCACCGCCGCCAACCCGACTCCTCTGTCTATTTCATGGGTTCTTGACGATTACGTTAAGGAGCTCTCTGAAGCTGTGGGCGAGTGAACAAGGGGCTGAAGCCCCTTTGGCTGCTGGTACTGCTTGCAGTTTTGGTGGCGCTGGCCGGCGCATCAATTGCAATCGGCTCGCGTAGCGTTTCCTGGTCCGAAATCGTGGGAGCGCTTGGAGGTTCGGCCGACGGGTTGGGGCAGGCGGCTGTGACCAAGCGGATCACGCGAACCGCTCTCGCGATGCTGCTGGGTGCCGCCCTCGGGGTCTCGGGGGCCGTGATGCAGGGCGTGACGCGCAATCCGCTGGCTGATCCCGGAATCCTAGGCGTCAACATGGGTGCCTCACTGGCCGTCGTGGTGGGCATAGCCTACTTTGGGTTGTGGACGTACACCGGTTTTATTTGGACTGCGATCATCGGGGCGGGAATCACCGCCGTATTCGTCTACATTATTGGCTCTCTTGGTCGTGGTGGATCAACGCCTCTGAAGCTGGCGCTGTCTGGCGCAGCGGTTTCCGCTGCCGCCTCATCGTTCATTAGCGCCGTCGTGCTTCCGCGCGGGGACATCGCAGGGAACGTCCGTTCCTGGCAGATCGGCGGCGTTGGCGGCGCGAGTCCCGCCGCGATCTCTCAGGTGCTGCCCTTCCTCGTGGTGGGCTTCCTCATCTGCTGGGCGAGCGCGCGGAGTTTGAACGCGCTTGCCCTTGGCGATGAGCTCGCAGCGGGCCTAGGCGAAAATGTCATGCTGGTGCGGGCGTTTTCGGCGCTCGGTGCCGTGCTGCTGTGCGGGGCGGCAACCGCCGTTGCCGGGCCCATCGGATTCGTGGGGCTCGTGGTTCCCCACCTGTGTCGGTTGCTTATCGGGGTGGACCACCGCTGGCTCATCCCGTTTTCGGCGCTCAGTGGAGCCATCCTGCTCACTGCCGCCGACATTCTGGGGCGCATCATCGCCCGTCCGGATGAACTAGACGTTGGTATTGTGACGGCGCTTGTTGGCGCCCCATTCTTCATCGCCATTGTGCGCCGCCAGAAAGTGAAGGAGCTGTGATGGCAGTACTCGCAGAGCTCCCACCGGCCGTACGTGTGCGTGAGGCCCGGCGTTCGCGCGGCCGTAGGCGCCATGCCGTGATCGGAATCCTTGCAGTTCTCATCGTGGCGGTGTTCGCGGTGTCGCTGATGGTAGGTAACACGTTCTACACCCCCAGCGAGATACTGGGGGTTATCTTGGGCCACGACGTTCCGGGCGCCACGTTCACAGTGGGGCGGCTTCGTTTGCCACGGGCGGTTCTGGCCGTTCTTGCGGGGCTGTGCTTTGGAATGGGAGGGGTCACCTTCCAGACCATGCTGCGAAACCCGCTCGCAAGCCCGGACATTGTGGGAATCAGCTCGGGCGCAAGCGCGGCAGCCGCCTTCTCAATCGTCATGCTGGGCTGGAGCGGAACGCGAGTGTCCGTGTTCGCGATTGTGGCAGGCCTTGGGGTGGCGATCGCCATCTACCTACTGTCATTCCGAGGCGGGGTTTCCGGCACGCGCCTGATTCTTATCGGAATCGGGATCGCAGCGATGCTGGATTCGGTCACGTCCTATGTTCTGGCCAAAGCACCCCAGTGGGAGCTACAGGAGGCCATGAGGTGGCTGACAGGCAGTCTCAACGGCACGGATTGGGGTGCTGTCCGTCCGGTGCTCATCGTCTTCTTGATTCTTGGGCCCATTCTGCTGAGTCAGGCAAAGAACCTCTCGATGCTCCAGCTTGGGGACGATACTGCTGCCGCCCTAGGCGTGCGAACCGAGCGCACCCGCATCATCCTCATTGTTGCCGCCGTTGGCCTCATCTCCTTTGCCACGGCCGCTTCTGGTCCAATCGCATTCGTTGCCTTCCTTTCCGGGCCAATCGCCGCGCGCATCGTGGGCCCGCATGGCTCGCCGCTCATTCCAGCCGCCCTCGTGGGCGCGCTTTTGGTTCTCGTGGCAGACCTCGTGGGGCAGTTTGCCTTCGGCTCCCGCTATCCCGTTGGCGTGGTGACCGGAGCCCTCGGTGCCCCCTACCTCGTATACCTCATCATTCGCACAAATCGCGCAGGAGGATCATTGTGACAATTACTCAAGCGCCGCCGGCCGGCACTCACACGCTCGACGCTACCGAGCTCACGCTTGGATACGGCGATCGAACGGTGATCGAGGGTCTGCAGCTGTCCGTTGCGTCCGGCAAGATCACCGCCATCGTGGGGGCAAATGCCTGCGGCAAGTCCACACTGCTGCGCTCCATGTCCCGCCTGCTCTCCCCGCGCTCGGGTCAGGTACTGTTGGACGGCCGTGAAGTCCATAAGATGCCCGCGAAGGAGCTGGCTCGCACGCTGGGCCTGCTTCCACAATCCCCAATCGCGCCTGAGGGCATCACCGTAACCGATCTTGTTGGACGCGGACGCAACCCACATCAAGGCATGTTTTCGCGCTGGAGCACGGCCGATGATGAGGCCGTGGCCAACGCCCTCGAAGTTACTCGCACCCTCGAGCTCGCGGATCGCCCCATCGATGAGCTCTCTGGCGGCCAGCGCCAGCGCGTGTGGATCGCTATGGCTCTTGCCCAGGACACGGACCTGCTGCTGCTAGACGAGCCCACCACGTTCCTAGACGTCAGCCATCAGGTGGAAGTGCTCGATCTCTTGACGGACTTGAACGAATCCCGCGGCACCACGATCGTTATGGTGCTTCACGATCTCAATCTGGCCGCGCGCTACGCCGATTGCCTCGTGGCGATGGCCGGTGGCGCCGTGTGCTGCGCGGGAGATCCCAATGATGTGTTCACCGAGGAGCTGGTGCGCGAAGTGTTCGGTATGGAGAGCCGAATCATCGAGGATCCCACTTCGGGCCGCCCGCTGATGCTGCCACTTGGACGCCATCACACCTGCTAAGCGTTTTGGGAACCCCGTCCGCGTGTGCCTAATATGAAGGGGATAAGGACAACCTCAAAGGAATAGACCCAGTGAGTAACACCAGCTTTTCACGCATCATCAACCAAGCTCATACTCACTATGAACCGGGTGTTCCATTTGAGGTTCCGTGCCCTGATGGCTCGGTGTTCGAGCTGCTCGCGCACAGCGCCAAGGCGTGGCCCAGTGCGCCGGCGATCGATTACTTCGCCCGCGAGTGGAGCTACCGCGACCTCATGGAAGAATCCCTCAAGGCCGCTCGAGTCCTAGCGGATGCTGGCATCAAGAAGGGCGACGTTGTTTCCTTCGCGATGCCGAACTGCCCGCAGCATCTTATCGCCTTCTACGGCGCGATGCGCCTTGGTGCGATCGTTGCCGAGCTCAATCCGCTGGCACCCGCAAACCAAATGCGGGAGCAGATTGAGCGGCACGGGGGCACTCTGTGCGTGGCTTGGCAAAAGGCGGCCGGCACGCTCGTGAACGCAGGAGTGAAACCCAAGAACATCCTGACGGTTGATATCAGCCATCCACTTCCGGCCAAGATGCGTGCCGCGCTGCGCCTACCGGTACCCAAGGCGCGCAAGACCCGTAAGCAGATGAAGAGCTCCACGCCGCGCGGTTCGCTCTCTTGGGACAAGAAGGTGGATGCCGCAACGCCATACGCTGGTCCAGATCCCGACATCACGGCCACCGACACCGCGGTGATTCTCCATTCCTCGGGCACCAACGGTGTGCCTAAGTCTGTTCCTCTCACTCACGGCAACATTCGCGTAAACGTGAACCAGAACCTCTTCTGGGTATTCGAGCTAGATCGTGGCGCGGAGTGCTTCTTCTCGCTCCTGCCCTATTTCCACGCCTTCGGCATGACCTTCCTGCTGGGATGCGGTGTGGCAATCGGCGCCTGCCAGATTATTCTGCCAACGTTTGATCCCGGACTAGCCCTCGAAGCGCACAAGCGCCGCCCCGTCAGCTTCTTCCTCGGCGTCCCGCCAATGTTCGATCGCATCTGCAAGCGTTCTATCGAAGACGATGTGGACATCTCCACGATCCGATACTCCGTATCCGGCGGCATGTCGCTCGCCTCGGAGATCGCGGAGGCATGGGAGGCCCGCACGGGTGCCTACATCATTGAGGGCTATGGAATGTCCGAGACCTCCCCAACGCTGTGTGGCTCCCCGCTCTCTGCTGAGCGCCGTCCCGGGTGCTTGGGCCTCCCGTTCCCGAACATGGACGTCCGGCTGGCCGATCAGGAGGATCCATCCAAGGACGTAGAGGATGGCAAGCCCGGCGAACTTCTCGTCAAAGGTCCACAGGTGTTTTCGGGCTACCTTGACGCCCCGGAGGAGAACGAGGCCGCCTTCTACGACGGGTGGTTCCGTACCGGGGATATTGCGCGCAACGATGACGGCTTCCTCTACCTCGTTGATCGCTCCAAGGATCTCATCATTACCTCAGGCTTCAATATCTTCCCCTCACAGGTTGAGGGTGCGATTAAGAGGTTGACTAGTGCGCAGGACGTCGTCGTCGTTGGAATAGACAACTCCGCAACTGGCGAAGAAGTGGCTGCGGTGGTCAAGGCGCCGTGGCGGAACCCGGACTTGAAGCGTCTTCGCGCCACGCTGGAAAAGGAGTTGCCGCACTACGCGCTGCCGCGCCAACTTCACCTAGTGGGCGAGATTCCGCATTCGATGATCGGTAAGCCGGAGCGCAAGCAGGTGCGTGAGACGCTCATCGCGGCGGCGCCTTCGGAGAAGGTCACGGATTCGCGTGAGGGCAAAACCGGGCCGTTTTCCTAGTCCGCGAGAACAACCTCAACGCCGGCCTCGCGAAGCTTTTCCAGCTCCTCCTGCGGAGTCTCGGAATCCGTGATCACGGCGGAAAACTTGCTGACGGGCACGATCTTGTGGAGGCCAGTGCGCGTGAATTTCGTGTGGTCCACCATCAGGACGTTGCGGGTGGCAGAATCCACCATTGCCCGCTTAGTCTCGGCCACCACGGGATCGGGATGGAAGCAGTAGCCCCCGGAAATTGCGGTCACGGACATGAGGCACACGTCGATGCCCAGACTCTCGATGTTGCGTACCGTCATCGGCCCAAAATACGCATCCGCCCAGTTATAGTAATCGCCACCCAGGTGAATGAGGCTGATGTGCGGGTCCCCAATCAGGCCCTCCTCAATGAACCGGGCATTTGTTGCCACAGTGACAGGTGCCAGTTCGCGCAGCCCCGGCAGCATGTGGGCACTGGTGGTGGAATCGTCGAGTATCACGGCGTCACCTGGTCCCACGTACGTGAGGGCCGCGGCCGCGATGAGGTCCTTGAGGGTGTTGTTTTGGCCGAGACGGAGTTTTGAGGAAATTTCTACAAGGGACGACGACGGCGCACTCACCTCGCCGTATGACCGCGTCAACATACCTTGATCAACCAGTTCCGAGATGTCGCGGTAGACGGTCATGGTGGATACGCCGAGGTTATCGGCCAGCCAATCAACCGTTGTGACGCCCTCGTGAATCACGAGGGAGACGATCTTGCGGAGGCGAGCTTTCCGAGTTTGGGGAATGCGCTTGGCTGCTCCCGCCTGCATGCTGCCGCTGGTCAAGGTGAGCTCCTCGAGTAAGGTGGGGACACCAGTTTGTAGCGTCCCCACCTACTTTAGGTGAATCTACCTACGGACGTACAGGAAGAACGGCCTGTGTGACAGCCGCCAGAACGTCGCTGACCTTCCCCTGAAGGATGTCATTGATCGCGAAGAGCAGCGGGAGCTGACCTGCGATGTCACTGGCGCGCTGGGATACCAGAGTCATAGCTAGGCCGGTGGCGGGCACGCCCTCCACAGTCTGCTCCAGACGCGTCATCTCGGCCAGCGCCTCGTCAGGCTTCTCGCCCCTGCCGAGCCGAACGCCGTAGACCTTGTTGCGGCCGGACAAGCCGGTCACTTCAAGATCGCCCACACCCGGGAGGTCGTAGGCCGTCTCCGGCCTTGCGCCAAGCTTCTGGCCCAGAAGCGACATCTCACGGATGGCCTGAGCAAACGCAGCCGCCTTGAGGTTGTGATGGGGGACCCCAGTTGCCTCCTCAAGACCATCGGCGATGCCCAGCGAGATCGCGTACACGTTCTTCATGGGAGCACAGATCTCCACGCCAACTTCGTCGCCAGACGCGGCAATCGCATAGTTGGGTGTGCGTGCGGCGCGGGCGGCCGTCTTAGCCACCTCGATGTCGCGGCATCCGTACATCGTGGCCGTGGGCTTGGCGTCCGCGCACTCGTTGGCCTTGACCGGCCCGGCGATCGCCACGATCGGGGGGATCGTGACGCCGAGTTCTCCGGCAATGCGACGGAGCGCGTCCGGGAGGAGCTGGATGTTGCCGTCAGGATCCGGGCAGAATCCCTTGGACGTCATCCAGATTGCCTCTGCATCGCCTAGGAGTGGGAGCGCTAGTTTTGCCACGCCGGGAACGCCTTCGGAGGACACGGACATGACCACCACGTCCGAGCCTTCGATGGCTTCGGCCAGCTGATCGGAGCGATAGGTGGTGACTTTATCGGAGATCACCACGTTGATTCGCGGGTGGGGCTGGCCCGCCTCAATAGCGTCGATCAGGTGATCGTCCAGCCATGTGCCCCACAGGTGCACGTCTAGGCCTGCGTCCACGAGTGGGCGCGTGAGGCCTGCGCCCATTGCTCCGGCGCCTAGAACTGTAATTCTCTGCATAAGATGTTCCTCTTCTTAGATTTCGGCCTTCGGTGATTCTGGCTTGGTTGATGGGTAGCGCTCCGCGATCTGGTGCAGCTCCTCGAAGGTGTCCTTGAGCTGGGGGTAGAGCTTCTGCTGAACCGCGGCTACTTGCCGGTAGCGATCGTGCATTTCCATGTTGGGCGTGATGACGTCACCGAAGCGGGCCATTGCCTTGGCGGAGGCTGCCACGTTCGGCTCCCCGTCCACTACCGGCTCGTGTGCGCCGATGGCGGCCATTGCGAGCACTGAGGCACCCAGAGCGGAGATCTCATCTTCAGCGCACACCGTGATTTCGATGCCGGTGGTATCGGCCATGATCTGGCGCCATAGCATGGAGCGCGTGCCGCCCCCCATTGCTCGTAGTGACGTAATCTTCACGCCTGTGCCGCGCTCAATGGCATCGAGGTTATTGCGCATCTCGAAGCCGATCGACTCCAAGATTGAACGGTACATGTGCGCACGTGAATGAGTTCCGCGCCAGCCCACTACTGCGCCGCGTGCCACGGAATCCCAGTAAGGAGACTGTACGGCGTTCCAGTAAGGCAGGGTAATGAGGCCTTCGGATCCCGGTGGGATTTGTGAGGCTGCCTCATCGAGGGCCGGATCCGGTTCGCCCAGGAGCTTCGGATCGCCCAGCGTTTCGCGGAACCAACCGGCAAGGTAGGAGCCCGATGATTGAAGGACCTCGAACACGTAGTGGCCAGGGATGCCCGAATCAAGCGTGCGGAAGATCGGATCGTAAATGTAGTTTGCTGCGTCCACGCCGGCATTGACTGCGGTGCCGAGGTTCAGGTAGGCAACGTTTGCCTCCACTGCCGCTGCACCCACGCCGGCTGCTTGGCCGTCACCGAGTCCCGATACCACGGATACCTCTGGAGAAATATCCCATTCGGCAGCAAGTTCAGGCTTGACCGTGTCAACGATTGTCGCGGGCGGAACCAGTTCTGGCATCTGATCACGCCGTACACCGGCGATGTCCAGCAGCTCATCGGCCCACTCGCGCTTTTCGATATCGAAGAGTCCCAGCGAATCGGCACAGGCAGTTGAGGAAACCCAACGTCCAGTCAGGTTGAAGGTAATGGCGCAAGCAACGTCAACGATCTTATCTGCCTCCTCAAAGTACTCCGGGTTGTTCTCCTTGACCCAAGCCATCTTGTAGATCGCGGGCGTGACGCCGGCGGGCTTACCTGAAAGCTCATGGATGTGATCGTTGCCGTACTTGCGGATCTGCTCGGTGGCGCGGCCGTCCAGCCAGAGGATTCCGGGGCCAACGGGCGTCCCATCGTCGAGGAACGGCGCGAATGATTCGCGCTGGTGCGTGATGCCGATAGCCTTCACGCGCTTGCGAAGCTCTGGTGTGAGGGAGGCTAGTGCCTCAGTAATGGTCTCGTGGGTGGTTTCCCACCAGCGCGCTGGATGGTGCTCATAGAAGTCCATGGCTGGGGTGTGGAGCTGGATGTTCCGCTTGGCGGTCACAAGGACTTCGCCGGCGGTATCCACAACGATTGCCTTGGTTGACGTAGTTGATGAATCGACGGCAACAACAAGAGGCCCGGGGGCTGGTGTTTGAATTTTCTCGGTCATGGTGTCTCTTTTCGTCAGTGAAATGACACGCCAACGCGGTTACGCTGACTCCTAAATTATTAATTACTCTGTTAGATTCCACAAGAAAACTGTGAAAGTTGGGCGCGCACGTTTTCCCAGAAGCCGTCCGGGAAATTTCCTAGGTTTTGTGGTGCTGGGCATCCGGCCCTCCACTAGACTGGCTGTGTGACTACAACCCCAGAGCCGATTTTGTACACGGTTGCGCCGGAACGCTGGTCTCGCAGCGTGCAGAGATGGCTAGCCAACCAGAAGATTGATGACACTGTTCTTTTCGACGTTCCTATGGTCACCCGGTTTCGCGGGGTGACGAGGCGGCGCGGCATTCTCCTGCATGGCCAGGGCGGTTGGGGCGAATGCGCCCCATTCGAGGAGTACGGTCCAGACGAGGCATGCCTGTGGCTGCGCAGCGCCGCCGACGCCGCCACCAGCGGACTCAACATTCCTGCTGTGCGAGCCGAGATCCCTGTGAACGTCACGATTCCAGTGATCGATCCCGAGGCTGCGGCTTCCCGTGCATCCTCATCACGTTGCCGCACTGCAAAAGTCAAGGTGGCCGATCAGAATTCTTCGCTTGAGAGCGACGAAGCTCGCGTGCGTTCAGTCGCAGACGCGCTCGCGGCCGAACACGGCGACGCTGCGAGGGTCCGAATCGACGCCAACGGGGCGTGGGACCGGGACCAGGCCGTCGCTGCGATCACCCGGCTGAATCAAGCGGCCGGGGCCGTTGGTGGCCTAGAATACGCGGAGCAGCCGTGCCAGAGCGTTGACGATCTTGCGTGGGTACGCAGGCAGGTTGATGTGCCGATCGCTGCGGACGAATCTATTCGCCGCTCCGATGATCCTTTCCGAGTGGTCCAAGCCGAGGCCGCAGATCTCGCGGTCATTAAGGTTGCACCCCTTGGGGGAGTGCGCATGGCACTGGAGCTTGCCCAGAGATTGGAGATCCCGGTGGTCGTGTCTTCGGCACTTGATACGTCGATCGGGTTGTCCGCCGGGGTGGTCCTCGCTGCCTCGCTGCCTGATCTTCCCTACGCATGCGGTTTGGACACAGGAACGCTCCTCGGCGCTGACGTTGTGGATGAACCGCTGCGGTCCTCGCAGGGAGTCTTGGCGCTGGATAGCGCACGTGCCATCCTTCAGTCAGATGCGCTGCGCGAGTCTGATGTTGATTCGGAGGCGCGGAAAGAACTTCGCGATAGTGGTTGGATCGAACGTGTGGAATCGATGATTGAGAACCTGGCGTGAGAGGTTCGATCTCCCTTGCGACTGAGATTGTCGCAGGCCTCATCTCTGCTGGCGTGCAGCACGTGGCGTATTGTCCCGGATCGCGGGACGCGCCCTTTGCATACACGCTGGAGGCGGCCGAGCGCCAAGGGCTTATCGAAGTTGCCGTCTTCAGCGAGGAGCGCGGTGCAGGTTTTTGGGCGGTGGGGGCGGCGAAGGCTGGAGAGACGGTCGCCGTTGTCACTACCTCGGGCACCGCAGCCGCCGAGCTTCATCCCGCGCTCGAGGAGGCGTACTTCCAGGGCCTACCGGTTATTGCCATTACCGCGGACCGCCCTCACGAGATGAGGAGGGTGGGTGCTTCGCAAACCACTCACCAAGAAGGAATCTATGGGACCAGCGTTGTTGCGCAGGAATCTCTTCCTGCCATCGACTCCCCATCGGAAGCGCAAGCCAAGAGCATCCGCAGCCGAGTAAGCCGTCTGATAGGTGCCGCCCGCGGGTTCATGGGCCAAGCGGGCCCGGCTCATCTCAATGTGGGTTTTAGGGATCCACTGGTCCCCGATGATGCCACCTTCAGATTCACGGACAAACACACGAAGACCGTACCAGCCGAGAGGGTTTTCCCGGCATGGAGCTGGGTAGTAAATGAGGACCTTCGCACCGTCGTGGTTGCTGGCGACGGCGCAGAACCTGCGATTGCCGCCATGGCCAACGCTCGCGCGATCCCCGTTCTTGCCGAACCGACTTCTGGGGCCACTGACTGCGAGGCGTGGATTCCCTACGAGCAGCAGGTTGTGGGCCATTTAGGCGATCAGATCGAGCAGATCATTGTGACTGGTAGGCCCACTCTGTCCCGCCCGATCGCCGCATTATTAGGCCGACAAGATGTCCGCAAGATCGTAGTGGCCTCGCACCGCGAGTGGACTGACGTAGCTGGCACTGCAGAAATAGTGGTTGAGGGCTTGTCCGACTCCCCACATGGCTATTCCGACGAGTGGCTCAATGCATGGCGCAGCGCCGCTGCACTCGTCGAGTCCAAATTGGATCTTTCTGGCCTCTCACTTCTGTCAGCGTGCCATGCCGTCTGGCATGCTGAAGGCGATTCGCAATTGTGGTTGGGTGCCTCCAATACGATCCGTGGCTTCGATCTGGTGGCCAATGCGCCCGGCCGTTCAGGCGTGTTTGCCAACCGGGGGCTCGCCGGTATCGATGGCACCATTGCCTCGGCGCTTGGCTTTGCCATGGCCGCCAGAACGCCAGTGCGTGCAGTCATGGGCGATATGACGTTTGCCTATGATCTGACATCGCTGGCACAACGTCCCGAAAAGGTAGAAGCCGAAGGGCAAGAACCAGACATCCAAGTCATTGTGCTCGACGACGGCGGCGGCTCCATCTTTGCTTCCCTAGAACATGGCAACGCCTCGCCGGAACTCTATGAACGTTTCTTTGCGGCGAAGCCTCAACTAGATGTGTGCGCAGCGGCCGAGGCTGCCGGATGGCGGGCCCGTTCAGTCGAGTCACTTGAGGATCTTGAGCGTGAATTAACCGCGCCCGTGCGAGGCCGCTCGGTATTGCATGTGAAGATTCCATGGCCCGCTGCCGAGATTGCTTTTATACGCGCCTGTTGAGACTTGGCGTTATTGGGGGCGGGGTTGAGTTGTAGGTGTGGCCTGTGGGTGTGGTGATGTTTCGGGTGCTGGTGTTGGTTGGGGTGTGGTGCCAGCCGGGGTTTTCTTTGGTGTAGTTACAGCGGGCGCAGAGCCCGGTCCCGTTGCCAGCGCTTGTGTGGCCGCCTTTGGCGAACGGGTGGGCGTGGTCTAAATGGGCGATGGGTGCGTTACACCACGGGGTCCGGCACTGCTGATCACGCAGAACCAACGCCCGACGTAGTGCGCCGGTGAATTCGCGTTTCCGGGTGTCGATTTTTGTGATGTCTCCGGTGACCGGGTCGGTCAACACTCGCCGGAGAAACACCCTGGCTGGGCTCTGGTGATCATGGACCGGGTCAAGCATGTCCCGCGCGAGTGCTGCAGGGATGGGACCATAGCCGGGCATCCACGCGGCAGTAAACACATCCTCGGCGTGCCGGCCCGTATTATCAATGACCGGAGAGACGGAAACAGTATGCCCCGGAGTCTGAACTGTGCTGGTGGTGCCGAGCAATGTTTCGTCGGTCATGACCAACTGGACTTCGATGTTGACTGCCTCGGCATGGGCTTGCCCCGTCAGGCGTTGGACGAGCAGGTCGGCTTCGAGCTGGGCCGGGCCAGCCTGCACGGTCTCGTTGCTGAAGGCCATGGCGGTGGCCGCCTCGTGGAGGGCTTTCTTACAAGCAAAAGCCTGCCCTAACGGTAGTAGGGCGGTCAGGTAGGCCATCCCCGACGGTGCCGGACGTATGCTCACCGCCCGAGCAGACTTAGCCAGGGCGTGGGCTTTCATATAAGCCACTGGGTCGGCCTGCTGGGCTAGGGCCCGGACCTCACCGGCCAGACGGCGGGAACCGGTCTTTCCGTAGCGGGGTGCCATATGCCGATCGATCGCGGTTTTGCCTGCCGGGTCCAGGTGACTGGTTTCTTTGACCACCAGCCCCACCGTGTACTCCGACAGTCGCCCGTCCGAAAGGGCAGCTAACGCGTGGGGCATGTCGGTGGTGAGAGTGTGGGCGGTGCGTACCGCTGCGGATCCTTGCTGGGGTGAAACCTTTCGGGCCAGTCCGATCTCGCTGCCGATGCCTCGGGCTCGCTGTTCCAGCTTGATACCAGCATCTGCCTCGGCCTGGTCACGACGATGGCGAAACTCCTCGGTCGCCACCACCTGTGCTGCGGCGGCGGCGCTTTTAATGTCCTCCAGGAGGCGGATCTGATCAATACAGGCCGCCTCGCTACCGCCAACCAGCTGCCCGCGCAGCAAATCCGGACGATCTGCAGGACCCGCACGGCCCCGTCGGCGTCTTGGGAAACAGTCGTGGTGAGCACGGCGGCTGATTCGCCTACCCAGTCGATATCGTGTGCTGCGTAATCTTCTTCGGAGGGCGGTGCGGGGTGGTGCTCGGCCCACGCTTCAGGGACCCACGCATCCGATTCACAGGCCGTATCCTCAACCGCTGTCACCACACCCACCCCCTCGTACCTACCAAGAAACCGTCACATGTCCGAATGATTGTTCTACCCCTAGTTTACCGAACGACCATTCGAAACACAACACCTAAACACACCCAAACGTTATTAAAGATGATTGGGAGATAAGAAACCGTCGTCGTTATAAAACGGTAGAACACCACCAAAAGCAGCCCTAAGAAATAGCTAAAGCTCGGCCCCAGAAAGATCGGCAGCGCGCGAGTCCTCGACCCCAAGCGCCTCGAGCATGGGCCGCATTTTGGCGCTGGTTTCGGCTAGTTCCACGCTGGGGATGGAATCGGGCATGATGCCGCCTCCTGCGAAGAGGCGGATGGCGCGGCGGTCCTGTTCGAGCTGGCCGCAGCGCAACGCGATCCCAAATTCGCCGGAGCCGGTGCGGTCAATCCAGCCGACGGGCCCGGAGTAACGCCCGCGTTCGGTGCCTTCGAGGCGCCTGAGCAGATCGAAGGCGAGGGCGGTGGGGGTTCCACACACGGCGGCCGTGGGGTGGAGCGCGCCCGCGATGTCGAGGGCACTGGCTCCGGAGATCTGCGCGGTGACGTCCGTGGCCAGATGGACCACGTTGGGTAGTTCGAGGAGGAAGGGATCGGCGGGGACGTAAAGCTCCTCGGCAAGCGGTGCGAGAGCGCGGGCAACGGACTCGACCGCGAAGTGGTGTTCGTTCCGGTTCTTCACGGACTCTAGGAGTTCGCGCCCGGCTCCAGGTGAGGCGGTGCCGGCCAGAACGCGGGAGCGCACGGTGCCGTTCTGCACACTGGCCAGCATTTCGGGAGTAGCGCCAATGAGCCCACCTGCGGCGAAAACCCACGTGGATGGATAGCGATCGTGCAGGTTCGACGCGAGGAGGCGTTCGTCGATCTGCGATTCTGACGTGACCAGAATGTCGCGCGACAGCACCACTTTAGACGCGGCCCCAGCCCGCAGGGCCCGAAGTAGTTCATCCAGAGATGCGCGCCATCGTCCCTGTGTCATCCGCCCCGGCGCCGTGTGCAGATTGGCCGGCCGCGTAAGTGGTTCGGGAGTTTTTGGCGACGACGAATGCGAACCCTCGCGACGAACCTTCACCTTCACGGTTTCGCGGCCCCGGCGCACAACCGCAATCTCCGGCACGGCAACGAATCCTGGGGTCTGTTCGGCGAACCCGAAGGAGGCGATGGCGAACGGCGCGCTATTGGCCCACTCGTAGCCAGAATTATTAGTGACGCTGGCTTGTGCAGCCCCCGCCGCCCACTGCCGCGAGGCCTCCCGCATGGCGTGTTCTCCATCGGCATCGATACGCGCAGCCTCGCCCCATCCTACGATCTCAATATCCGAGCCAAGCCAAGCCAAGAGTCCGGAGCTAGAAGGCGCGAGATCAAGGAGATTCGACGGCGCACCGCCGAACGGCTGAACGTCAACGATAAGCGAAGGGAAACTTTCCCGATGTATGGACAATGGCCCGGACTCCTTGATTGGCTGCTCACATATAGTAACCAGAAAAAAATATCTTCACATCAAGTAATCTTGGGGCATGCATAATTCCGAGGAACTCCGCGATGAGGTTGATGGCATCGTCGCGGCGTGGGGCCGCGAGCGTACGGATTTCAACCCCGAGCCGCTTTCGGTGTTTTCCCGCCTGCTTCGCCTTGATCGCCACATCGATAAGATGCGGCGTCAGACGTTCGCGAAGCACGGCATCGAGTCTTGGGAATTCGAGATGCTGGCGGCTCTGAGGCGCCAAGGAAAGCCGTATCGGCTCACCGCTGGCCGGCTGGTCCAAGAAACCCTCGTATCTTCTGGGACCGTCACCAACAGGATCGATCGAATGGTGGCTCACGGATACGCCGAGCGCCATCCGGATCCTAAAGATCGTCGGGTTGTTCACGTCCAAGCCACCGAAGCCGGCGTGCGCGTGGTGGATGCAGCGATGGAGGATCTGCTGACCGCGGAACAGCACGAGCTAGAGGATATGCCGATCGCAGAGCAAAAGGAGCTGGCGGTTTTGCTCCGCCAGCTCCTTGCTCACTTCGAACGCTAGGCCTACGCGGCCTTCTTGAAGATCGTTGAGATCTTCATGCGTTCGCCTACGTGAAGGATGGACCGCTCGTAGATCTTTCCAGCAAGCGCCCCCAAGAGTGGGATCGTGATGAGTGTGAGCCCGATTGCCAACCCCTGCTCCCACGCGGCAACTCCGCCCACGGCTGCCCGCATCGGCATGAGGTATGGAGCTAGCACCGGGATATAGGACAACACCTCGGTGACCGTCGCATCCGGCTGAGCTGGAACCAGGTACATGGCCACATATAGCGGAATGAGCTGAAGGAAGATAATGGGAGTCTGGACGGCCCCCAGATCCTCCTGCCGCGATACCGTGGCGGACAACCCGCCGGTGATCGAGGCGAAGGTGAAGTACCCCAGAATGATCCACACGAGCACCATCGGGATGTATCCCCAGATGCCAAGAACACCGAAGGCGTCAAACACATCTCCGATATTGCTGAGCAGCCCGGCAAGCCCGAGCCCTCCCAGAAGGCCCGCCAAATAGACCAAGAATATGACGAGCATTCCCGAGCCGATACCGAGAATCTTGCCGAGCAATAATGTTCGTGGCTTCACGGTGGTCAGCAGGATCTCTACCACCCGGCTGGATTTCTCCTCAACCACGCCAGCGGAAAGCACGGATACTCCCATGATCGTGATCAACATGAGGATCATGATGGCCGCCATGCCCACCGCGTATCCGATGGGATTCTCAGCGATGGCATTCTCGGAGACGTCAACCGTGTGAATACTCAGGAGCGACGTTAGTGCGGATGACAATTCGGGTGTCAGCACCCCGTCCTGATCCGCCAGATACTTGGCCGAGGCAATAATGACCAGCCGCTCGATCTCTCCACCCGTATCGCCGGCTGAGATAACCGGCTGGGCAGGGTCGCCTGAAATAACGGCCTCGAAATCATTTGAATCGTCGTTGTAGGCAGCCTTCGGATCGATATCGCCAATATCCTCGGTCTCCACCCCGCTCTCCGAAAGGAACGGAGCCAGCGGGCTGGCCTCCTCAGTGATTCCGACCGTCACGGTGTTGGTTTCGGGGGCGGAGGAATCGTCGTCGTTCAAAAGGAAACGCCCAACAATTCCGGCGATCAAAAACAGGGCTACCAACACGGCCGTGGAGATTCGCATGGCCTTGGAGCCGAGCAGCGTCGTGAACTCGCGCTTAATAACAAGTCCAAGCATCGTTACGCTCCCTTCTTCCGCGAGAACCATCCGCGTTTAGCGGGCTTCTCCTCAGGCTGATCCTCGGGCGTTACCACCACGTTGTTGAAGAGTTCGGACAGGTGCGGGCGGCGCGGTGCGAACTCGTGCACCGGGCCAATCTCCATGAGTGCCCGCAGAACGTCCTGATCGTCCACGTCAGCCCGCGGAGCAAACACAAAACGGTTAGTGCCCTCGCGGTCTGGGGCCTCGGACGTACCGGCCAGCGGATCGTCTGCCGGGACGATGCCGAACGGGGCAAGCACCCCCTGAATGGCATCACGCGATGCCCCGGCGGCCACTGCCAGCTGCTCGGTGCCCGTGGCGCGCAGTTCGTCCACGGTGCCTTCGGCCACCATCGTGCCCATCGAAATAATGCCCACGCGATCGCTCAGCCGCTCCACCAGATCCAACTGATGCGAGGAGAAAATCACCGGCGCGCCGGTGGCGGCCTTTTCCTGAAGAACCTTGCTCATGACCTCCACAGCCGTGGGATCCAGCCCAGAGAAAGGCTCGTCCAAAATAAGGAGCTCGGGATCGTGTACCAGCGCCGCGGCCAACTGAACGCGCTGTTGGTTACCGAGCGAGAGTTTCTGAACGTTGTCATCACGCCGCCACGCGATGCCGAGCCGTTCGGTCCATTCCTCCGTGTTGCTGTGCGCCTGAGCCTTGTTCAGCCCATGCAGCCTCGCGAGATACTCAAGTTGCGGGCCAACCTGCATCCGCGGGTATAGGCCGCGCTCTGACGGCATGTAGCCGATCCGCCGCCGTGCAGCGAAATCCAGATCTGCCCCGTTCCACGCTACAGTCCCGGAATCGGCGGCCATGACGCCCATCATGATGCGCATCGCCGTGGTTTTTCCGGCCCCGTTCGATCCCACGAATCCAAAGATCTCTCCCGGATTCACGTGGAAGCTCAGGTTATCGAGGGCTTTAAGGCTTCCAAAAGTCTTGTTTAGTTGGTCTATTTCCAGCATAGGTCCCCTACCTGTTGGGCTCACAACCTACCAGAAATTATAGAAACGGTTTTTTTATAACGACGACGGACGCGCCGTCAGCTTCGGATCTCTCTCCATCGAGCGAAGGCCCAACCAGAGGAGGTTCACAACGTGCGCGGCGGTTTCCTCCTTGGAGGGTTCGCGCACATCCACCCACCACTGGCCGATGCGGCCGATGGCGCCGGCCAGCAGCTGGCCGTAGATCGGGGCGGTCTTGGGATTGAGGCCCTGTTCCTCCAATACGGGTGCCAGAAGATCCGTCACTTGCTCGGCCACGTCCGCGATCACCGTGGTGAAAGTGCCACCCGATACGGCCGTGGGGGACTGGTGGGACAGCAGGCGGAATCCGTCCGCGTTGGATTCGATGTAATCGAGGAGGGACAGGACGATGCGCTCCAGCATGTCCCGCGGGTGCAGGCCCGGCCGCATCTGGCTGGAGAGCATCTCGGAGAGCTGGGTGACCTCGCGATCAACGATCACCTGATAGAGGCCCTCCTTGCCCCCAAAGTGTTCATACACCACGGGCTTGGATACCTCGGCGGCCGATGCAATCTCCTCGATTGAAACCGCGTCATATCCTCGCGCACCGAAAAGCTCGCGTGCAATACCAATGAGTTGCTCGCGGCGCTGAGCACGCGACATCCTCACTCGCTTAGGGGATACTTCGCCTGATGATGTATTCATAAAGCCATTATGACAGGAGGTGGGACCGCCCACACGTTGAGCGAAGATTATGCAGGGGACCGTTCGCCCGTTAGAATCGTTCCGTTCGCAATCCGCCTTGGTGTAATGGCAGCACAGAGGTCTTTGGAACCTTTAGTCCAGGTTCGAGTCCTGGAGGCGGAGCTGGATCTCGGTGGGATAATCTCAGGAGAGAGAGGGGTCTACCGTGGCGCATAGCCCAGCCGCAGTGATCGTCTTAGCCGCTGGCGCCGGTACCCGGATGAAGTCAGCAACCCCTAAAGTGCTTCATGAAATGTGTGGACGCAGCCTGCTAGGCCATGCGATCCACGCTGCTCGGGGGTTAAATCCGGAGCACGTTTCCGTTGTGGTTAGACATCAAAGGGACCGCGTAGCTGCGCACGCCCTAGAAGTAGATGACGGGCTTATCATCGCCGATCAGGACGAAATCAAGGGAACCGGGCGTGCCGTCTGGTGTGGGCTGGAGGCGCTTCCCGCGGATCTCGAGGGGCCGATCGTTGTGATGGCGGGCGATACGCCGCTGTTGAACACGGAGACTCTGGCCGGCCTAGTGGACAATCTTGGCGAGAATGCGGTCACCGTGCTCACCACGAACGTCCCGGACGCTACCGGCTACGGGCGCATTTTGAGGGATGAGGCCGGGGCGATCTGCGGCGTGGTAGAGCACGCGGACGCCAGCGATGCCCAGCGCGAGATTCGCGAAATTAACACGTCCACCTACGCCTTCGATGCGGCCTTCCTCCGGGAGAATTTGGGGAAGCTTGGCGCAGCCAACGCGCAAGGGGAGATGTACCTGACGGACATCGTAGAGCTCGCCTCGGCCTCGGGTGCCGGCGTCGGAGATCTGGTGCTGGAGGATTCGTGGCTGGTAGAGGGTTGCAACGATCTGGCGCAGCTGGCAACTCTTCGCGGCGAAATGAACCGGCGCATCGTCCATGACTGGATGGTGAGCGGCGTGAGCGTTATCGATCCGGCCACAACCTACATCGATGTGGATGTGGAGATTGAGCCCGATTGCAAGATACTTCCCGGAACTGCGCTACACGGCCACACGCGTCTAGCATCTGGTGCGATTGTGGGTCCGGGGGAATTGACTGATACAACGGTAGAAGAAGGAGCGGTTGCCAGCCATGTGGTGGCAACCGGGGCACATGTTCCAGCGGGAAGTACTCTCCCGCCTTATTCGATCGCGACGCGGTAGAAGGTAGAAGTAGGGAGCTTCCATGACCGGGATGCAAGTATCCAACGATAAGCGACTTAAGCTGGTAAGTGGGCGCGCCCATCCTGAACTCGCAGAGCAGGTGGCATCCGAGCTAGGCATCGATCTGCTGCCCGTTTCCGCCTATGATTTCGCGAACTCGGAGATCTACGTGCGGTTTGAGGAATCCATCCGCGGCGCGGACGTGTTCATCCTCCAGTCGCATCCGGCGCCAATCAACAAGTGGCTCATGGAGCAACTGATCATGATCGATGCCGCCAAGCGGGCCTCCGCCAAGCGCATCACCGCCGTTGCCCCCTACTACCCATACGCGCGTCAGGATAAGAAGCACCAAGGGCGTGAGCCGATTTCTGCGCGCCTCGTGGCCGATCTGTTCAAGACCGCGGGCGCCGATCGCATCATGAGCGTTGATCTGCACGCCGCTCAGGCGCAGGGCTTCTTCGATGGCCCCGTGGATCACTTGTGGGCCATGCCCACGCTGGTGGAATACGTGCGCACGAAGGTTGACCCGGACAACACCGTGGTGGTCTCACCGGACGCCGGCCGCATCAAGGTGGCCGAGCAGTGGGGCAATCGCCTCGGCGGCGTTCCTCTAGCCTTCGTCCACAAGACCCGCGACATCACCCGCCCGAATCAGGCAACCTCCAACCGCGTGGTTGGCGACGTTGCCGGGCGTACCGCGGTGATTGTGGACGATCTCATCGATACCGCCGGGACCATCTGCGGCGCCGTGCGGGTTGTGCTTGAGGCCGGCGCCAAGGACGTGATCGTTGCGGCAACCCACGGCGTTCTGTCCGATCCCGCCGTTGAGCGGCTGCACGCATCCGGGCTGCGCGAGCTGGTTGTCGCTGACACGCTGCCCATCGAAGAATCCAAGCGCTTCCCCGAACTCACCATCCTCCCCATCGCGCCCGTCTTGGCCAAGGCCATCGACGCCGTGTTCGAGGACGATTCCGTAGCGAAGATCTTCGACGGGGATGCTGGCTAGAGCCGAGCTTTCCGACACTCCTCCGCCGCGTAGTCGTGTGGGTCTGATCCCTCCGCTGATTGCTATTGCGAGAACTCATCGTGGCGGGGTATCGACTGGCTGATCTCGAGACGCAGATTAGATCTTTTCATCGGTTACGGGAAACTCATCCTTGGATACGCACGTATCCAAGGATGAGACTATGAGCGTAAGCTATGACTTCGAGAACTATGTTGCTGGACGATTATCTACGGCCGATCAGTTCCGAGAGCTCCACAAGGCGGTTGGAGAAGCCTCACTCGTTGTCATACTAGCTCAGTACCTTGACGTGGTTGCCGATCACTTGGGTGAGGGGAGTGTCAAAGATCGTTGCATAAATGGATGGCGCAAACAAAAGACTTACGCAGCTGAGCTGACACTGCCTAGCTGATTATGGTGCATTGAGAGTTGCGCTGGAGCATTAAGGTGATGGTGATTCACGGCCAAGGCAATAATACTAATCTTGACATATTCCAGTTTTCCCGAATAGTGGACAATTGGTGTATGACTTGAAGCACACTTACCAATGGCGATAAGGATAAAACATGTTGAAGGGTATAAGACGAGCAGGGGGGCGCTTTTAACGCTGGCCCTCCTTTTCTCTGGAGCGAATGCGGCGACAGCCGATGATAACTCGACTGATATGGTCGAGATGACGCAACTTGAGCAGTCTGGTATCGCATTGACAGCTGCTGGAGCGATTAAAGACTCTGACAGCGAGGATCTTGTCGATGGGATTTCTGGCGAGACGAACGGTGTCAGTTGGACCCTCGTGAAAGAAGATGTAGAATCTCCAGAAGGTGTGGTAGGTCCTCAGTTTAGTGTTGGTGTCGGTTGGTATATATACCTGTATTTGACGCCGAGAGATTGGAATTTTGTGACGAGCGTCGGTTGGGCCGGTGCCGGGGGTGGCCTTTGCACCCTTGTTGGTGGCGGACTGATTGGCGGTGTCTCTTGTAGTACAGTAGGTGGCGCAATCGGGTGGAAGCTTTCTGACAAGACTGGCCCAAAGGGTAATCAATGCGCTGAGGTCAAGGTTCGAGTTGGCTACAAGCCTGTTGGATACAAAATATTCAAGAAGTCCTGCGCGGCAATGGGGAAGTAATGTTTAAGAGAATCAACGATCTCTTCGGCCACGGGTTTTTCTCGTTGGCAGGGGGAATTGTCTTCGCCGCTGGCCTGACCTATGCGGTACTTTCTGGCGTAACACAGTCGATAAATGGTTCGGTCCGCGCTGGGCTCATTCTTGCGGTTGTGGGGATCGCTCTTCTCCTTATTGGTGTTGCGCGGACTCATCTGGGAGGTAGGCCGACAAGCCGATCTCACGACACGAAATAGATTTGTTTAATCTATTTATCAAGGGTGGGGCAGTTCATGAACTGCCCCACCCTTTCCTTGTTAGTAATTAGCTCAGATTCTGCGGCTGATTAGTTCCGAGAGCTCCACAAGGCGATTGGAGAAACCCCACTCATTGTCATACCAGCCCAGCACCTTGACGTGGTTGCCGATCACTTGGGTGAGGGGAGCGTCAAAGATAACGGAGTGCGGATTTCCAACGATGTCCGAAGAAACAATTGGCGCTTCCGAGTAGGCGAGGTAACGGGACATCTCGGATGAAGCCGCGGCCTCCCGGAATGCCGCATTAACCTCTTCTGTGGTTGTTTCGCGGTTCAGGACTGCCGTAAAGTCCGTAATTGAACCAACCGGGACCGGCACTCGCAGCGCGAAGCCTGTTAGCTTTCCAGCCAGCTCGGGGATAATCTTCCCGATCGTGCTTGCAGCTCCCGATGACGTTGGAATGGTGGAAAGTGCCGCCGCCCGTGCCCTGCGGAGATCGCTGTGCGGGGCATCGTGAAGGCGCTGGTCACTGGTGTAGGCGTGTACCGTGTTCATGAATCCGGTTTCAATACCGAAGGTATCGTTGAGCACTTTGGCCATAGGAGCAAGGCAATTTGTGGTGCACGAGCCGTTGGAGAACACGTCTGAGCTGTTCACGTCAATGGTATCGGTGTTCACGCCCAGTACGATAGCCGGTACATCACCCTTTGCCGGTGCCGAGATGATGACTTTCTTCGCGCCTCCTTTCAGATGTGCGCTGGCGGCATCGGCATTGGTGAAGAGACCCGTGGATTCAATAACAATATCTGCTCCCACTTCACCCCATGGGATCTGTGCTGGATCCCTCTGAGAGAAAACTTTGATGGTGTGGCCCTGAACCGTGATTTCGTTGGCGGAAGCGGAAACGCCGTCCAGATGGCCCGAAATGGAATCCCATTCGAGCAGGCTTGCAAGAGTTTCTACATTCGTAATGTCGTTGATCGCAACTACATCTATATCTGCATTGCTGGCCAGTACGGCGCGCAGGTAGCTGCGGCCGATGCGTCCAAAACCGTTAATTCCAACTCGTGTGGTCATGATTTCTCCTTAATATATCGGTGGTCAGTTGTTCGCAGGACGTGTGGTCCGTGCGATGGGTATTAGGCGGTGCTGTTCCCAGCGACCTGGTGGGATTGAGCGAGTGAATCAAGCATGGACGCCATTCCGTGCACGGCATCGTCCATCGGCTGCTGAGAGCCGTAAGCTCGCGAAAGCACGTATCCGCCTTGAAGTACGGCTGTGAGGGTGCGGGCGAGCTGCTGCGAATCGAGGCTCTCGGGGAGCTCTTTAGCCTTAATCGCCGCGTCGATCATTTTTATCCAACTCTGTTCAGTGGCGCGGAAGGCATCTTCGACCATACTGAGAAGCTCCGGATCCTCAAGTACTTTGGGATCTTGAGTCATGCGGCCTATACGGCATCCTTTGAGTCCGGGACGTGGACGGAGAAGGTGGGCCTTCAATTCTTCGAGTGGCGAGGAGCGAACTGTGCCGGCGTCCTGATCCAACAGCTCGGATATGTTCTGGCTCAATGCGGCAACTGCAAGCTCGTGCTTGCCTGAAAAATGATGGTAGAAGGAGCCCTGACCTACCTCCGCAGCAGCCATAACATCGCGCGGGCTGGTTGCCGCATATCCCTTCTCCCACAGAAGCAGCGCCATCGCGTTGACAAGGCGCTCGCGTGAGGTATTTCCCGAAGTCTTCATGTCTAGAGTGTAACTACTAGTATGTACAAAACACAAGAGTTCAATAGTGAGTGCCTAGGGACCGTCTAGCACACACGAGGGGTAGCCTACTATGTATGCCAAGTGGTAGCCTTGAGTGATGACTTCAACAACAGTGAAGGTTTCGACTGAGCTCCGTGACAGAATCAACCGCGAGGCACAAGCTAGGGGAACCACAGCAGCCAGCTTGATCGAGCTAATGTTGGACGATTATGTACGCCGTCAGCGGATGGAAGCTTTTGGCGCAGCAATCCGCGGCGCTGATCAGGCCTATTGGGATGAGTTCCATGACTGGGATGTGGCGTTAGGCGACGGATCTTCCGATGAGTAACCTCCATCGCGGCGAACTCGTGTGGGCCGAGCTGGATCCAGTCCGAGGGCGCGAGCAGGCAGGACGGCGTCCGGTTCTCGTTGTTGCCAGCGAGCTGTATCTGGAGCAGGCCGACACGTTAGCGATCGTTATACCCGTAACCACGGTAGACCGAGGATGGCCTAACCACGTTCGGTTGCGGGGTCCGCATGTTGGTCTTGAGGAGCCCACCTTTGCCATGACGGAGCAGCCCCGAACCATAACTCGGGATCGGCTTGGCCGTAGTATCGGCGTCGTGGATACAGCCACCATGCGTGAGGTGGACGGCTGGCTGAGGGACTTCCTTGCGTTACCCAGAAAAATAGGAGGCTAGACGCCCTGATTCGTTAGCTCCCACTGGTGGCGGTCCATCGCGTAGAGCACGCAATCCTTCTGGGCGTCGGGCAGGGTTGGGTGCGTGAACTCGCGTTCGAGGTGCATACCGATCTTTTCCATCACGCGACGGCTGGGTGCGTTGTCCGCGGTGGTGTAGGAGCCAAGGTGGCCTAGGCGCTCGATCCCAAACGCATAATCGCGGGCAGCTCGCGCCCCTTCGGTTGCGAGCCCCTGATTCCATACTTCCTTGGTGAGCCGCCAGCCGATTTCATAGCTTATGTCTGTGGGAACCTCAGCCGGGAGCGGGTGCAAACCGATGAAGCCTATGAAAGTGGCGGGAGGTAGGATGGCGGGCTTGCCGCGATCGTCAATGTAGGCCACGGCGTCCTTTGTTTCGGCCGCCCAGAGTCCAAAGCCATTGGTTACGAGCTCATCCTGGAACTCGAGCGCCTGTTCAACGGACTTTTCCGGCGACTGGACGGAGGGGAAGTACTCCCGGACTGCGGGGTCGGCGTTCATGGTGATCCAATCATGGAGATCGTCCTCATGCCACCCGCGCAGAAGGATCCTCTCGGTCTCCAGCATGAACACATCTTCATCGCGATCAAACTCAGCTGTCATACGGTGGATTATAGTGACCGGCACAGCGAGAGCCGCCGTAGGGTGAAAACGTGTGGGAGTATGCGCTTTTGTTCGCGGCTGGGAATCGGAGCATTTATCGGCGGGTACCTCGGCCCCGTCATCCAGCGGGTGATCCCCGAAAGAATCATGCGGATTCTGGTGGTCCTCGGTGGGCTGATACTGACGGTGTGGTTGTTGTTGAGGTGAGTTTCGTCGTCGTCGGTAAAAACGGCTGTGAGCAAGTCCCCAACCTCCGGGGCGAACTCGTACTGGAACCGGGCCGTTCGCGCGGCTAAAATGGCATGGTTGCCTCGGCGAGGGAGTTCAGCTCCGTTATCGACGCGGTGGGTAGTTCTTGTGCCTACGGCCCACGAGGCCAACATTGGCCGCCCAAAAGGGTGGTTACGCACAATGAAAGGAGTACCCACGATGGCAGAACGCACAAAGCTCATCGCTGAAGCTCGTAATTCTTTTGGTAAGGGTTCATCCCGTCAGCTCCGCCGCGCGGGGCGCGTTCCTGCGGTTGCTTACGGCCACGGCACCGATCCGGTGCATATGTCCGTTGATGCGCACGAGCTGTTCCTTGCGATCAAGGGCCAGGCTAACGCCCTTCTGGACGTTGAGCTGGACGGCGAGAAGATGCTGGTTTTGGTTAAGGATATCCAGCGTCACCCGATTTCCCGCGATTACCTGCACGCAGATCTGCTCCGCGTGAAGCGTGGCGAGAAGGTTCAGGTTGAGGTTCCCGTTGAGGTCATCGGCGAGCCAGCACCTGGCACGATCCATACGGTTGAGTACATGGCTCTGCCCATTCTTGCTCCGGCAACGGACATCCCGGATTACATCACGGTGGACGTCACGGGCCGCGCCGATGGCGAGCACATCACTGTTGGGGACATTGACTTCCCGGCCGGTGTTGAGTGCGAGCTCGAGTCCGATACCATCGTGGTTGTTGTGACCACGCCTGAGGTTGATCTGGAGCTCGAGGCCGCTGATGAGGCCGCCGCCGAAGCTGCTTCCGCTGCATCGGATGCCGAAGCCAAGGAAGACGCCGAGTAAGGCTGATTAAGGTTAGGTTGTGGCGCCCTTCGGGGCGCCACAACCATCTGTAAGGAGAACATGTACGCGGTAATTGGTCTGGGTAACCCGGGGGAGAAGTACGCCCGAACTCGTCACAATGCCGGGCACATGCTCATTGACGTGATGGCCGAACGTGCCGGGGGATCGCTCAAGGCTCACCGTGCCTCGGGTACCCACGCACTTGGTGCGCGGATGGGCGAGGAGCGGGTCATTCTGGCAACCTGCGATTCCTACATGAATACTTCCGGCGGCCCCGTGAAGAAACTGCTCGACTATTACAAGGTTGCCCCAGAAAACCTCATTGTGATCCATGACGATCTAGATCTGCCGTTCGGCACCGTTAAGCTCAAGCGTGGTGGCGGCGAAGGTGGACACAACGGCCTGAAATCGATCTCCTCCACTACGGGAACCAAGAACTACATTCGCCTCCGACTCGGGATCGGACGCCCGCCCGGCCGGCAAGACGCCGCCGATTACGTGCTGCGCCCCTTCTCTTCCGCCGAGCGCGCGGATCTTCCCACGCTTCTTGAACGCGGGGCGGACGCGATAGAGGATGTTATTGCCATCGGCCTAGATAAGGCCACCACACGCCTCCACTCCCTCTGAGAGGAACACATGGATTTACGCCCGCTTCTGCCACTCATCGCGCACGATCCTGCGCTCGCGGTGCCTCAGGCGGCGAACATCTCCATGCCGCGCGGTATGGTTCCGCCGGTCCTCGCTCACTTTGAGGGCAAGGTCAAGCCTCTTATCGTTGCTGTGACCGCCACCGGGCGCGGGGCCGAGGAGCTTCACGGTGCCCTGCGCGCGTACCTGCCAGATTCCGTGCTGGAAGTGTTTCCATCGTGGGAGACGCTGCCGCACGAGCGGCTATCGCCCCGGTCCGATACCGTGGCCCAGCGCCTGTTGGTCCAGCGCCGCCTCGCACACCCCGAAGAGTTCGATCCGCTACGCGTTCTTGTCATGCCCGTGCGGGCGTTGCTTCAGCCGATCGCGGCGGGGCTGGGGGAGCTGACTCCCGTGCGCGTAGGCGTGGGCGATCAGATCGATGTGGAGCAGCTAGAAAACGATCTGGTGAATGCTGCCTATGTTCGGGTGGACATGGTGGAGCGCCGCGGTGAATTTGCCGTTCGTGGCGGCATCATTGACGTATTCCCTCCCACCCAATCACACCCGCTGCGCTTGGAGCTGTTCGGCGATGAAGTGGATGAGATCCGGACGTTCTCCGTGGCCGATCAGCGCTCGATGGAAGATGCTGAGGAACTTTTTGCCACGCCATGCAGGGAGATTCTGCTGACGGATCAGGTACGGCAGCACGCCCGCGACCTGATGCTCACCCTCCCGGGCGCTCAAGACATGCTGGCTCAAATTGCCGATGGCATCGCGCCAGAGGGAATGGAATCCCTAGCGCCGGCCTTAGTGGACAAGATGATCCCTGTGGTGGCAACGCTCCCGAGTGGTGCCAAGATCAGTGTGGTGGAGCCCGAACGCGTTGCCCAGCGCGCCGAATCGCTGATCGCCACCACGGAAGAATTCCTCTCTGCAGCGTGGAGTGCCGCCGCAGCCGGCGGAAACGTCCCGATTAACGTGGACGCTGCCTCATTTGCCACGCTAGACGATACTCGTGATCAGGCGCTGGAGCGGGGGCACGAGTGGCTGACGGTTGGAGGCTTTGCGGCGGCTACAACCTCTGCCGTAAGCTCCGCCAACGTGAGCGCCCGTGAACCCCAGCGCTTCCTCGGCAAGGTGGATGAGGCCATCAAGGCCATCGGTGGGTTTTCCCGCGAATCGTGGCGAATGGTGCTGGCCGTTGAGGGTGCTGGCCTAGGCCGCCGCCTGCGCGATCAGCTTGAAGAGGCCGGCGTTCCCTCGCTCTACGTGCAGGATCTCCCCGCTGAACTCCAACCGTCGATCTGTTACGTGACAGCCGCTCCGATCGCCTCTGGCTTCGTCATGGTGGAGCAACGCCTTGCGGTGTTCGCGGCATCGGACATCATGGGGCGCGGTGGATCTTCCACCCGCGACATGCGCAAGATGCCCGCCCGCCGCAAGGCCACGGTAGACCCGCTGGCGCTCAAGCCGGGCGATTACATTGTCCACGAGCAGCACGGCGTGGGCCGCTTCGTCAAGATGGCCAAGCGTGCCATCGGATCGAACCGGGAGACTCAGCGCGAGTACATCGTGGTGGAGTATGCTTCCACGCGCCGCGGCGTCCCACCCGATCAGCTGTGGGTGCCCACTGATTCGCTCGATCAGATCTCCAAATACTCGGGCGGAGAGGCCCCCACCCTCAACAAGATGGGTGGAGCGGACTGGTCCAAAACCAAGGCGAAGGCCAAGGCCGCCACCCGCGAAATTGCGGGCGAACTGGTGAGGTTGTACGCCCAACGCCAGGCCACCAAGGGTTTCGCGTTTTCCCCGGATTCCCCGTGGCAGCACGAACTCGAAGACGCCTTCGCCTATGTAGAAACATCCGATCAGCTCCATACGATCGAAGAGGTTAAGGCGGATATGGAGAAGCCGGTCCCGATGGACCGCCTCATCTCCGGCGATGTTGGGTACGGCAAGACGGAGATCGCTGTACGCGCCGCCTTTAAGGCGGTGCAGGATTCCAAGCAGGTGGCGATCCTCGTGCCCACTACCCTGTTGGTCCAGCAGCACCTCGAGACCTTCACTGAGCGCTATCAGGGGTTCCCGGTGCGCTTGGCCGCTCTGTCCCGCTTCCAGTCCGATCGCGAATCGGATGAGACGATTGCCGGCCTTGCCAGTGGTGAGGTGGATGTAGTGATTGGCACTCACCGCCTTCTCACGGGCAACGTGCGCTTCAAGGATCTTGGCCTCGTCATCATTGATGAGGAACAGCGGTTCGGTGTGGAGCATAAAGAGACGCTGAAGCAGCTTTATCCCACCGTGGATGTGCTCTCGATGTCCGCCACCCCAATTCCGCGAACGCTTGAGATGGCCGTGACGGGCGTACGCGAGATGTCCACGCTTGCCACCCCGCCCGAGGAGCGCCACCCCGTCCTCACCTATGTGGGGGCCCGCGAGGACAAGCAGATTGTGGCGGCGATTCGGCGCGAGCTCTTGCGCGATGGCCAGATCTTCTTTGTTCATAACCGGGTGCACGATATGCCGCGCGTGACGGCCCATCTTCAGGAGCTGGTTCCCGAGGCCCGCATCGCGATGGCCAACGGGAAGATGAGCGAGAGTCAACTAGAGCAGGTGATCGACGATTTCTGGCAGAAAGAAGTCGATGTACTCGTGTGTACCACGATCGTGGAGACTGGCCTAGACATCTCCAACGCCAACACACTCATCGTGGAGAACGCCGATAAGTTCGGGTTGTCCCAGTTGCACCAGCTGCGCGGGAGAGTGGGCCGTGGGCGGGAACGCGCCTACGCCTACTTCCTCTACGAACCCGATCGCACTATGACGGAGAACGCCCTAGAACGCCTGCGCACGATCGCGTCGAACTCTGATCTTGGCGCCGGAATCCAGGTGGCCATGAAGGACTTGGAGATCCGCGGCGCCGGCAACATGCTGGGTGGCGAGCAGTCCGGCCAGATCGCCGGGGTTGGTTTTGACCTGTACGTCCGTATGGTTTCCGATGCCGTGGCCCGGATGCGCGGGCAAACCCCGGAGGCCGAGGAAGAAGCAGCCACGGACGTTCGCGTTGAGCTCCCGATTGACGCCTTCCTCCCGGAAAACTACGTTTCTTCCGAGCGTTTGCGCCTCGAGATTTACGGGAAGATTGCAGCGAGTTCGAACGACGACGACCGCGCGGCGGTCCGCGCGGAGCTCATTGACCGCTACGGGCCCGTTCCCATCGAGGCCGAACGGCTCTTCCTCATCTCGCATTTGCGGGAGGTGTGCCGTAAGGCAGGTATCAACGAGGTGACGATGGCCGGGCGCAACGTGCGGTTCGCGCCCGTGTCTCTGGCGGATTCGCGGCAGGCGCGCCTGAAGCGGCTCTACCCGAAATCGCTCCTAAAGCCCGCAATCCGGGTGCTGATGATCCCCACGCCGGCGGGCAGTGCTCGCATGGGCGAGGCTCAGCAAATGGAGGGCGAGAAGCTGATCGAATGGGTGGAGCAGGTAATCAACTCGGTGTTCTTGGCCTCAATGTAATGCGAGGATGTAAGATTGTGCGGGGTCCCATCCAGTGATGGGGAGAATTGAGGAGTCATGACCAAGAAGCGCGCCGTCATGGGTGTTGCACTGATCGCCGCAGGTCTTTTATCGGGATGCTCATCTCATCCCGGCGCGGCAGCAATCGTTAACGGACAAGAGGTGTCCGAAAAGAGTATCGATGCGATGGCGGCCGATCTGGGTGCCACCACGCAGGATCAGCGGATCCAGCTTCTCCAAATCGGGATGAACTCGGCGCTTGTGGGCCCCATCCTCGATGATTACAGCGATCAGATCACGCCTGATTTCGAGGAGAACGCGTTCGCAATGTGCTCCCAATCGATGGGAATTGGCGAGGTAACCGCGGATTCGTCGCAGGAGATTCAGGACGTGTGCCTTGCCGTGTCCCTGAGTCAGGCCTCTCCGGAGTTCAACGCTGCGCTCGGTGAGGTCACGGCCGAACCCGAGGTGGAGTTCAGTCCACGCTACACACTTGCCACCGGCGAGCTTCCGGCATTCTTGACGGACCAAGATCGATCGTTGGCGGATATCTCACCAGATATGTCTGGGGAATTAGGTAACTAGTCCCGGAAAGCTGCGTCAGCAAGAACGCTTGCGGCGAACGTGTTAGTCCAAAAGCGGTCTGGGCTAACGCATGGCGCGAATATGCGCAACAATAGAACATAGTCGCGCCGCGGCTATGTAGTTCAACAAAAGGAGTACCTGTGGCCAGCATTGAAGCTGTAGCTTCCCGCGAAATTCTGGATTCACGTGGCAACCCGACCGTTGAGGTCGAGGTTTTGCTTGACGATGGCACCTTCGCCCGCGCTGGCGTTCCCTCCGGCGCATCGACTGGCGCCTTTGAGGCGGTAGAACGCCGTGATGGCGATAAGGATCGTTACAGCGGCAAGGGCGTTGCGGACGCCGTCGCAGCCGTATCTGAGATCATCGAGCCTGAGATCGTGGGCATGGAGGCTGAGGATCAGCGTTTCCTCGACCAGACCCTTCTGGATCTTGACGGCACCCCCAACAAGGGCAAGATCGGCGCAAACGCCATTCTTGGTGTTTCCCTTGCAGTTGCCAAGGCAGCGGCAGAGTCCGCCGGCCTTCCGCTCTACAAGTACATCGGTGGCCCGAACGCGCACGTGCTGCCCGTTCCGATGATGAACATCCTCAACGGTGGATCGCACGCCGATTCCAACGTTGACATTCAGGAGTTCATGATCGCCCCGATCGGTGCGCCTTCCTTCAAGGAAGCGCTGCGCTGGGGGGCAGAAGTTTACCACACACTGAAGTCCGTGCTCAAGGAGCGCGGTCTGAACACGGGTCTTGGCGATGAGGGCGGCTTCGCCCCCAACCTTGACTCGAATGCTGAAGCTCTTGACCTCATCTGCGAGGCAATCGAGAAGGCCGGCTACACCCCGGGCAAGGACGTGGCACTCGCACTTGACGTTGCCTCCTCCGAGTTCTTCTCCGATGGCGCTTACCAGTTCGAAGGTGGCCCGAAGGACACCGAGTACATGGTCAACTACTACAAGGAGCTTGTTGCCAAGTACCCGCTGGTCTCCATCGAGGATCCGCTGGACGAGGATCAGTGGGAAGCATGGACCGCCCTCACCGCAGAAATCGGTGACAAGGTTCAGCTGGTTGGCGACGATCTGTTCGTGACCAACCCCGAGCGTCTCCAGCGCGGCATTGATGAGAAGGCCGGTAATGCCCTCCTCGTCAAGGTGAACCAGATTGGTTCGCTCACGGAGACCCTCGAGGCAGTGGAGAGCGCACACCGTGCAGGCTTCAAGTCCATGACCTCCCACCGTTCAGGCGAGACCGAGGATACGACCATCGCGGACCTCGCGGTTGCCACCAACTCTGGCCAGATCAAGACCGGCGCACCCGCTCGTGGTGAGCGCGTCAATAAGTACAACCAGCTTCTGCGCATCGAGGATGAACTCTCCGATGATGCCGTGTACGCTGGCGCAAGCGCCTTCCCGCGCTTCAAGGCTTAATTAGCTAGCTGAATGTGAGTGGGTCACCTCCGGGTGGCCCACTTTCATTTTGTCGGACGTAGAATAGCTGGCATGAATAATCCTTCCCGCGGACCTCGGCGGCCTGATCGCTCACGGGGTCCGAATGATCAGCGTATGCGGCAGAAGCACTCCGTCGTCGTCGCCGATGGTCGGGGAAGCAGGAAATACTCGCTGCGGCTGGTAGCCGTGGTACTCACGTTCGTGGTGGCCATCGTGATCGTGTGGCCAACGGTTGCCCGGTATTACTCCTCCCAACGCGAACTTGCTGCTGCTCGGGCGGAATTAACCACAACAGAGGAACACATCGAGGAACTACAAACTGAGCTTGATTTGTGGAACGACGACGATTTTGTTCGTTCCCAAGCGCGCGAGAGGCTCGGCTACGTGATGCCCGGGCAGACCCTATATGTGGTCAAGGATCCCGGCGCGGGAACCGCGCAGGATCAGCGCGACGAGCGTATCGCGGAGGTTAACCGCAACCGGCGGGCGGCCACCCCGTGGTACGTGACGATGTGGGATTCGGTGAGCGTTGCCGGCCAGACCGAAGCAGAATTTGACAACCCGAACGATGTGCCGGTGCTCAACTCACCCGAGCCAACGGCCGATGAGGATACGGAAAATTAGTGAATCTGAGTGATATTGGCGCGAACGTAACCGAACTACGCGAAGGAGATCGCGAAGAGTTTTCGGCGCAGCTGGGCCGGGAGCCTCGGGGACTGGTGGCTGTGGGCGCGCGGTGCGCGTGCGGACGGCCCGCCGTAACTGTCACCTCTCCACGTTTGCCGGACGGCAGCCCGTTCCCGACACTCTTTTATCTCAGCCTGCCGTACCTCGTGTATCAGATCTCACGGCTTGAGGCCGATGGCAAGATGGCCGAATACAACGAGGCTCTCGCGGAAGATCCAGAGCTTGCGGAGGCACACGCGCGTGCGCATCGCTCCTACGTGGAGCGCCGCTCCGTGCTTGGGGATGTGCCCGAGATTTCCGGTGTTTCCGCTGGGGGCATGCCCAACCGAGTCAAGTGCCTTCATGCGCTGGCGGGGTATGCGCTGGCGGTTGGATCCGGGGTGTGTCCCATCGGGGACATGGCGCTTGATGCCGTGGGCTGGGACGGCAGCGTATGCCATTGTGATGACGATTCGAAGGAGAAACTCGCGTGAGGGTTGCAGGAATCGATTGTGGCACCAACTCCATCCGGCTGTTGATCGCCGATGTGCCCGGCGAACGCGGGCCGCTGGACGATGTAGTGCGGCTGATGGACGTTGTTCGGCTGGGGCAGGGAGTGGACAGGACTGGGCAGTTCGATCCCGTTGCCCTAGAGCGCACCCTCACCAAAGTGGGGGAGTACGCCGATCTGTGCCGCGAGCACGGGGTGGAATCCATCCGTTTCGCCGCTACTTCCGCCACGCGTGATGCCTCGAACCGGGACGAATTCCTCAGCGGTGTTCGTGAGAGGCTTGGCGTGCCCGTCCAGGTGCTGACAGGTGATCAGGAGGCCGGGACCAGCTTCGACGGTGCGGCCTCAGTGATGGGCGTGGATGGGCCCACTCCCGTGATCGTGGTTGATCTGGGCGGTGGCTCCACCGAGGTTGTCTTGGGCGAACTCGGCGAGGGAGCAGTGGCCGATCATTCGATGAACGTTGGCTGCGTGCGGATGCACGAACGCCACATGGCTTCCGATCCGGCGACGGCCGAGGAGATCGCGGCGGCACGAGCGGATGTGAACGCTGCTTTGGACGCGGCGGAACAGGATGTCGATTTCTCAAGCGCTCGCGGGCTCGTTGGGCTGGCCGGGACCGTGACAACGTTGACGGCGCGGGCTCTGGGGCTAGAGCAATACGATGCTTCGCGGATCCATGGAACTGAGCTGACCGTGGACCAAGTTGTCGAGGTGTGCGAGTGGTTCATCCACTCCTCGAAGGCCGAGCGCGACGCGCTGGGTTACATGCATCCGGGGCGCTCAGACGTGATGGCTGCCGGTGCCCTCGTGTGGGAAGAAGTGGTCAAGCGCGTGGCGGCACGCATGGAGGAGAGTGGGCATCCACTTGGGGCCGTTGTGACGTCCGAACACGACATCCTTGATGGCATGGCGCTGTGGGCTGCGAAGGAGCCGCAGCCGCCGCGCTAAATCTCGCTCAGGCGTTGATACTCGCGGATCTTAAGTGCGATCGCGCCCAAGATGATCGCCAGAAGTGACCCGAGGATAACGGCAACTTTCGCGTGTGCCTCATGCGGGTGGTTTGCTGGGAATGAGAGCTGCGCGATCAGCAGGGAGACGGTGAATCCAACTCCGGTAACGAAGGAAATCGGTACGATGTCTCCAAGTTTGATGCCTTCGCCCAAGCTGAGTTTGAAGAATCTGAGCATGATCCAGACTCCACCAGTGATACCAATGCATTTACCCAGCGGTAGTCCAAGATAGATTCCAACAGATACTGGATCTGCGAGTAATTCACCAAGTCCCCCGGCTTCGGTGATATTCACGCCAGCTGCGAAGAATGCGAAGATCGGCACCACGAAGCCAGAACTTGCGAACTCGAATTTCTTGGTGAAGGTGTGTGTTAGGCCGTGTACTTCGCCCTCGGCTGGCCGCGCTGCTACCACCATCCCAAGAGCCACGCCCGCAATTGTTGCGTGGATTCCCGAGCTGTGCATGAAGTACCAAGCCAGTATCGCGATGGGCCAGAGGATCCACCAGTGGATGATGCGCTTCTTAGCAAGGAATCCAAAGAGAGCGATCGCCACGACGGCGAGGGCCAGCCAAAGGAAGTTGATTCCAGACGAGAAGAAAATAGCAATCACGATGATTCCGCCGAGGTCATCGGCAACGGCAAGGGTCATGAGGAAGGTTCGTGCTGCGGCGGGAAGCCCCTTCCCGAAAATGGCAAGGATCGCAAGTGCGAACGCGATATCGGTTGCCACGGGGATTGCCCAGCCGCCGTATTCACTCGACCCTGTGACAACCTGAATAAGACAATAGACGCCGATGGGTCCAGCCATGCCGCACACGGCAGCGAGGATTGGTACTGCCGCCTTTTTGGGGTCGTGGAGCGACCCGGTGGAGAACTCTTGCTTGAGTTCAAGCCCAACCACGAAGAAGAATACGGTCAGAAGCCCATCGGCCGCCCACTCAGCAATCGTCAGGTCAAGGTGGAGGGCGTGGGGCCCGATCACGGCCTCGGAGATCGTGAAATAGCTTTCCCGCACTGGTGAGTTAGCCCAAATCAGGGCAATGATCGCGCCAGCCACGAGGACCAAACCCCCGACTGACTCATTCCGTAATGCGTGCCTGTAACGCACGAGCGGATTCATGCTGGCGGACATCGATACTCCCACTGACGCTTAGATGGCTACCAAAATAGTCTACATGCTCAGCGGGCCTTTCCTCCGATCGGACCGGTGATAGGGACGATTACGTGCGCAGGACCCGATTCCCCTAGAATGATGCGCGGGCCCCCATAGCCCAATCGGCAGAGGCAACCGACTTAAAATCGGTCCAGTGTGGGTTCGAGTCCCACTGGGGGCACAAACGATTGAGGGAGGTATCGGTAATCTGGCCCTCAACTGTAGAGTCGCTCCTGAAGAAATAGATGTTGGCCGGCACCCGCCGAAGGACATGGGAGATGGACATGAGTGAAGATGTGATCAAGGTTGAGGGCCTTACCAAGTCATTTGGCCGATTCCAAGCTCTCAAAGGCCTGAATTTGAACGTTCACAAGGGCGAGGTTCTTGGCTTCCTTGGTCCCAACGGTGCGGGAAAGTCCACGACAATTCGCGTGCTGCTGGGCCTGCTCAAGGCAGACGGCGGCGCGATCGAGCTGCTAGGGCAGGACCCGTGGAAAGACGTGGTGAGCCTTCATCGCAGGCTGGCCTACGTGCCCGGCGATGTTTCCCTGTGGCCTGGAATGACCGGAGGTGAGGCAATCGATCTGCTCGGTTCTCTGCGCGGCGGGCTGGACGAGAACCGGCGTGCTGAGCTGATTGAGCGCTTCGAGCTGGATCCAACGAAGCGCGGCCGCCAGTACTCGAAGGGCAACCGTCAAAAGGTCGCGATCATCGCCGCACTAGCCTCCAATGTTGAGCTGCTCATCCTCGATGAGCCCACCAGTGGACTCGATCCCCTCATGGAGAACGTTTTCCAAGAGGTGATTGGCGAGGCCAAGGCCGAGGGCTCCTCGGTCCTGCTCAGCAGCCACATCCTCTCCGAAGCTGAATCGCTGGCCGATCGGATGTCCATCATTCGCGACGGGAAGATCGTTCAAACTGGAACGTTCGCCGAGCTGCAGAATGGCACGCGCTCGCAGATTCGCGCGGATTTCGGGCGGCAGCCTAGCGACCAGGCGCTCGAGCTACTAGGCGACGTTCATATTGACGGCTCGCGGCTATCTGCCAGCGTGGACTCATCAAAGGTTGGCGAGGCGATGGCTGCGCTTGCTCCGTTTGAAATGACCACACTGACAGTGGAACCGCCGTCGCTTGAATCCCTGTTCCTCCGCCTGTACGAGTCCGACAGTCAGGGATAGGGAGTCTCTTGATGAGCGCGCTCACTGGCACACGGCCATTGGTTTCGCGGGATTCCGGCGGCGCGATCTGGCTAGCTAGTACCTCATCAGCCTCGGTTCTGAGCGCGAGCGCTAAGATTCTCGTAAGCTAAGTCATAGCACTCAGCACCGTTGCTTGAATGAGGGGAATCATGACTACTAGAACACGCGTCCGCGCCTTGGGCTTGGCGGCTGTAGCCTCCAGTCTTATGCTGGCGGCCTGCGCGCCAACTGCCGGTGGCGGATCGGATTCGGACGCTACCGATACCGCCGAGGTATCCACCGATATTACGGACGTCGAAGACTACACGCTGACCGTTTGGGACCAAGAGGTTCGCGGCGGCCAGAACGCACAGATGGAGCAGCTCAACGCTGCGTTTGAGGACAAGTATCCGAACGTCACGATCGATCGGGTGTCCCAATCATTCGACGATCTTCAGACGACTCTGCGCCTCGCACTCACGGGTGACGATGCCCCAGACGTTGTCCAGGCCAACAACGGCCGCAACATGATGGGCCAATTTGTGGCGGCGGACCAGCTCATCTGCCTCGATTCCTGGAGCGAGGCGTACGCCTGGACGGATCGCTACTCCGATTCCATCCTGCAGTACTCCTCCTACTCCGACGATGCCACAGAATTCGGTGAGGGATGCCTGTACGGCCTGCCGCAGATGGGTGAGGTTGTGGGCATCTTCTACTCGCAGTCCAAGCTCGATGAGCTGAACCTAGAGCTTCCCAGCTCGTGGGAGGAGTTCAACGATCAGCTCCCCGAGATCAAGGACGCTGGCGAGACTCCGCTGGTGCTCGGCAACGTGGAGAAGTGGCCGGGGCTTCAGGACTTCGGCGTGGTGCTCGGCCAACACACCGATGCCGAGACCGTCCGTACCCTCGGGTTCGGCAACGCCGGTTCCTCGTGGGTAAGCGAGGAGAACATGGCCGCGGCCACGGAGATCCAAGACTGGGCCTCGGAAGGCTACTTCAACAGCGGTTTTAATGGGGTTGATTACGATGCCGTTTGGGAGGATTTCGCCGAGGGTGAGGGAGTCTATTTGATTGCCGGTTCGTGGTTGGCTCCCGATTTACTTGATGCTATGGGCGACGACGCCGGATTCATCCTGCCGCCCACGCCCAGCGGTCAGGATGCAGCGCAGACTATCGGCGGAACATCCCTGCCGTTCGCGATCACCTCGGCCTCTGAGGAACCCGATGTTGCTGCCGCCTACATCGACTTCATTACGAGTGATGAGGCCATGGGGATTCTGGCGGACAAGGGCAACGTTCCTGTGAACGACACGGCCACGTACGCTGCCGATCAGGAAGGCGTGGTCGCGGACGTTATGACCGCGTTCGAGGCGATCTCCACGGAAGGAAACGTCCTACCGTACCTCGATTACGCGACGCCAACCTTCGATCAGGATGCCGGTGACGCCGTGCAGAGCCTGCTCGACCAAAAGGTGGACCCTGACGAGTTCCTCGAGACGCTCGAAGGGGCATATACGGACTTCGTTAACCAGTGAGTAGAGTAGCTGAGAAGGTTTCGTCGCAGTCACAAAAACGCGGACGAACTGTAGCTGCTATCGCACTGATGGCCCTACCCCTGCTCGTGTACGGCCTGTTTATGCTGTACCCGATCGGGCGGGCCATCGTGCTCAGCTTCTACGAATGGGACGGGCTGGGCACGGGCACGTGGGCCGGGCTGGACAACTATCGGGCCACTTTCAGCGATCCGCGGCTTGTCGGGGCCTTTGGGCATGCCCTTGTGCTCATCATCTTCTACGCCGTGATTCCGTTGGCTATCGGACTGGTGTTGGCATCACTGCTGGCACGTTCCAAGGTTCGTGGTATCGGATTCTTCCGGACCGTCGTGTTCATGCCGCAGGTGATTGCGATGGTGGTTCTGGCGATCACGTGGCGGCAGATCTACCGGCCGAACGGGCTGTTGAATTCCTTCTTATCGTGGTTTGTTCCCGGTGATGTCAACACGGCGTGGCTCGGGAACTATTCGACCGCGCTCGTGGCGGTGGGCCTGATCGGAACTTGGGTAAGTACCGGCCTCGTGACGGTTTTGCTCATGTCCGGGATCGCCGGTATTCCGCGGGATCAGTATGAGGCTGCGATGCTGGACGGGGCCGGATGGTTCCGGCAGTTCTGGTACATCACCATTCCCGGTGTGCGAGCGGAGATCCTCGTATCGCTGACTTTGACGATCATCGCGGCGCTCAAGACGTTCGATCTGGTGTACATGACTACCTCGGGTGGGCCGGGCACCTCAACCACAGTGCCTTCCTACGAGGTATACAACCAGGCGTTCCGATTGGGATCCGTGGGAACCGCGTCCTCGTTGGCCGTGATCCTCACGCTTGTCATCTTCGCCATTAATCTGACGCTGAATCTGCTGGGGGAGCGTGAGAAGAAGTGAGGATTACCCGGACCGAACGGATCGTCAACTACGTGATCCTTATTCTGTTCGCCGCACAGGCGCTCATCCCGATCCTCTATGTTCTGTGGCTTGCGCTCAGTTCGGAGAGGATCGGGGATAGCTCGTGGTTCCACCCGGAGAACTTCGCCGCCGCATGGGAGATTGGCAAGTTCTCCGAGTATATGAAGAACTCGGTTGTTATCGCGGCCATCGTTGTCACGACGGCGTTGGTGCTGTCTCTCATGAGCGGCTACGTGCTGGGGATCCTGCGCCCACGCGGTTCGCAGTTCCTGTTCTATCTGTTCTTGTTGGGCATCATGGTGCCCTCCGAGGCAATTGTGCTGCCGCTGTTCTTCGATCTGCGGGCATAAGGCCTCACGGATACGATCTGGGCGGTTGCCCTCCCACAGATCGCACAATCACTGGCGTTCGGCACGTTCTGGATGCGCGCCTTCTTCCGCGGGGTGGATCCTTCCCTCATCGAGGCCGCCCAGCTGGACGGGGCAGGGCACATCCGCACCCTGTGGTCCGTGCTGTTGCCGATTGCTCGGCCGGCCGTGGTGACACAAGTGGTGCTCACGTTCATGTGGACATGGAACGATTTCCTCATTCCGCTAGTTATGTCTCCCGCCGGGAAGATGCGGACGGCGCCGCTGGGCCTGGCCTTCTTCCAAGGGCAGTACACCTCCGGCACGACACTGCTTGCCGCTGGTGCCGTGCTGGTGGCGCTGCCGATGGTGATCCTCTACTTGCTCCTTCAGAAGCAGTTCATCGCCGGTATGACCGATGGGGCCGTGAAGGGCTAGACAGACGCCTCGCTGGAATATGGCTTATAGAATGGCATGCGTGGACAATCTCAAACGCATGCAGGACGGGCGCATCTACGATCCCAATCGGGAGGACCTTCAGACTCAGCAGACAGCGGCGTTGGAGTTGATGTATGACTACAACGCGACCCGGCCATCGCAGGTTGCACGGCGTGAAGAGCTCATCCAATTGATGTTTGCCCAAGCTGGGCCGGGCTGCCACTTGGAGCCGCCGTTCTATGCCAACTGGGGCGGTCAGAATGTCCACCTCGGGGCAGGTGTTTATGCGAACTTTGGCCTCACACTGGTAGATGACGCTCCGATCTACATTGGCGACCATACGATGTTTGGTCCCAACGCCACCATCGCTACTGCGGGGCACCCCGTGTTACCCGAGCTCCGTGTTCACGGTGCGCAGTTCAACGTGCCGGTCAGGATCGGTAACAATGTGTGGGTTGGAGCGGGTTCGGTGATCATGCTTGGAGTCTCCATCGGTGACAACTCGGTGATAGGTGCCGGTAGCGTTGTCACCCGCGACATTCCCGAGAATGTTGTTGCGATGGGAACGCCGTGCCGTGTGCTCCGGGAAATTGGTGAGCACGATGCTGAGTACTACTGGCGTGACCGTCGTATTGATATCACCCCGGAGGAAATGAGAGCGGTGTCCGCAGAGAGACTACAGAGGGGCTAGTTGCCGTTGTCGCCAACAACAACAGCATCTGGCTCCAAGCAAAAGTGCTTGCGTGGCTGGAGTGGGAGGCGTTTGATTGTGTTCTCGGTTAATTGAATGTGAAAGTAGGCGAAAATCGTGCGTGCATTGTATTTGACTGCTCCAGGATCTATCGGGAATCTTCAGGTTGGAGAGCTCCCTGTGCCCGAGCCGGGCCCCGGTGAAGTTAGAATCAAAGTGGAGGCGGCTGGCCTTAATCCCGTGGACGTCTCCTTCATTCAGAGCCCGAGTGGGCACCCGGACTGGCAGTGGCCGCACGTGCCCGCGCAGGATTCGGCCGGGACTGTTGACGCCGTGGGCGAGGGCGTTGAGGGCTTTGCCGTAGGCGATCGGGTGGCGAACCACGGAGCGATTAGTGCGGAGGGATCGCTGGCCGAATATCGAATCGCGACTGCCGAGACTTTGGCGCATATTCCCGATGGCGTCTCGGCTCTCGCTGCTGCTGCTCTGCCGTGTGCTGGGCTAACGGCTTATCAGGCGATCGTCCGCCGTATGCATGTTCAGGTGGGGCAAACGGTGTTGGTCACGGCCGCGGCCGGAGGCGTGGGTGGCTTCGCCGTCCAGCTCGCGCGGTTGGCCGGTGCAAGGGTTATCGGTACCGCTTCATCTGTCAATCACGAGTTTGTGCGCAGTTTGGGAGCTAGCGATGTCATTAGCTACCGCAGCGAGAACGTGAGCGACCGTGTTCTCGAGTTGACTGACGGGCGTGGCGTCGACGCCGTTCTGGATGTGGTGAGCAGCGAATCCGCTACCGAAAACCTCAAGCTTCTGGTTCACACAGGCAGCTTAGCTTTTGCTTCCGGACGGCCCGATCTGGAGACGGTTCCACCCTTTAGCACGGCGCCCTCGATCCATGAGCTGGCCTTGGGAGCCGCCTACGATCACGGGGATTCCGTGGCCCGGAAGTATCTGGCTTCCGAGCTTGAGGTGCTCGCGGGTCTGGTGGCCGAAGGAAAGCTCAATCCCATGATCAACCGGGTTGCCACGCTGGAAGAAGCGCCCGAGGCTCTGGCTGAAGTGGGAGCGCGCCATGTTCAAGGAAAGATCGTGATAGATCTGTCCTAATGCGGCGAAGGGCTAGCTGGCGCCGTCGTCGCCAGAACTTGAAACTAAACCAGCCTCGTAGTCTTCGAGCAAAAAGCAGTCAAATCCGCACTCTTTTGCCTCGATCTTGATCATCCGTGTGATTGACTGTTGAATGTCCTAATACGTAGTGATCGGAAGGGAACTTTCCTGTGAAAATTGGAATCATCATCGGGTCTATTCGTCAGGGACGAAAGGGTGAAGCTGTAGCAAAGTGGGTCCTCGACCAGGCTCAGGCGAGAGGAGACGCCGAGTACTCGATCATCGATCTCATGGAATTTGGCGTTCCGTTACTCGATTCTCCAGTGGTTCCCGGCGCCGCCAATCGCCAATACGAATCCGAGAATGTCCGGCGTTGGGGCGCGACGATTGATACCTACGATGGGTTTATCTTTGTAACTCCCGAATACAACCACTCGGTTCCTGGTGCCTTCAAGAATGCCGTTGATTCAATCGGACCCGAATGGATAGGGAAAGCTGTGGCCTTCGTGTCCTACGGCGCCTCAAACGGGATCCGCGCCGTGGAGCACTGGCGCCAGATCGTCAGCAACTTCCAGATGATCGACGTGCGCGGGCAGGTTGAGCTGTCTAACTTCACCGAGTTCGATGCGGACGGCAACGTCACTCCAGAGGCCCATCGCGGGCAGGACGCGCAGACGATGCTTGATCAGCTCATTCGGGCAACTAAGCAGTCCCAGATGGCATAGCTCAGTGTTCAACTGAGGAAGCAGGCGAGCTTGTGCCCACAGTTGGGGCACATATCCCTGTGACTCAGACACGAGATCCAAAGTAGAGCGCTTGTGGGAAGATGGGAGCGTGACCTCTAGCCTCTTTGAACGCCTCGCCCAACTCGACCGCTTGACGGATGGTGAGCAAACGCTTGCGCGGTACTTTGAAAACTCGTATCCAAAGTTGGCGTTTCAGAACCTCGAAACCGTGGTGCAAGGCTCTGGCGTAAGTGCAACCTCAGTGACTCGCTTTGTCCGGCGGTTGGGCTACTCCGATTTCAGAGACTTCTCGGCCTCAGTCAAAGACGAAGTAAAGGCCAACTTCGATAGGCCGCTCCAGCGTGGCCGCGAGTCTGTTAGTTCGGGCCCTGGTACGGAGATGATTCAGCATTTCTCGCGTGCTCGAACTGAAATCGAGCAAACCCTCGATACATTTTCGGCTGAACAGTTCGATGAGGTCGCTGATCTTCTTGCCGACGAATCTCGCCCACTGTTCCTTGTTTCGGTTGCAACCGGCCGGACGCTACTCCACTACTTTTATCTCCTGTGCAAGTACCATCGCGGCAACGTACATATGCTTTCCGGAATCGATATGAACTCCCACGAACTCGTGGATCTCACGCCTGATTCCGTGGTGTTCGCGACAGCGTTTGACCGGCATCCCATGCCGGTGGAAGCCACACTGAAGTTGGCGCGCTCGCGAGGAGCAACCACGATTCTCGTAACCAACAGAGCCACGAGCCCTCTACGGATCTATTCGGATCATGTTCTCTTGGTTCAGACGGATTCCACTCCGCGCTTCAAGAGCCGGGCAACAATGCTCCTTATGCTTGAGTCCCTGTTAGCCGCGATGGAAAACCGCGCTCCCGAACGCACCCTTTCGCGGACCAAGCTGGTAGAAGAAGGATCGGACCAGTTGAACATGTTCATCTGGCCCGATCAGTAGAGGTATTCCGGCTACTTGTTGGGTTGAGCAGCCTCCATCGATAGCTCACGAGACAGACCAGTGTAGTTCTCTGGCTGAGTTAGTTCAGAGATATCGATTCCGTTGATCTTCTCGGCTACCTCGGGACGCTCAGCAAGGAAATCCTGAAGGGATTTGCCGTTCTCGCGTGCCTCGGACGCAAACTCCTGTAGCAGATCGTGAGCGCCTTCCTGTCCCAGACGCGGAGCTAGAGCCATCATGATTCCTTCGCTCATGAGAAGCACACCCTCATGGTTCAGGTTTGCGCGGAGGCTCTCCGTGTTAAAGCGAAGCCGTCCAAACAGTGCGGTGAGTTTGGATGCTGCTCCCTCGGTTGCCACGAAAATCTGAGGAATGAGGTCACGCTGGACTTCAGATTGCCGATGATCCCTCTCATCAGCCGCCGGGGGCTGGGTGAGTATCGTAGAAGCCATACCGGCTACCAACCGCGCACTCACAGAGGCCTTCATGGTGGTAAACGGGTTGAGCTTCTGAGGCATCGTAGATGAGCCAGAGGAGTGGGCGTCCATGGTCTCGTGAGCCTCAGCCATATCCGTACGCTGCATCGTGAAGAGGTCCTCTGCAATCTTGCCGAGGGTTTGCGCATAGATGGCTGTGGTGCAGGCGATTTCCGCCATAACGTCCCCGGCCGCGTGCCAAGGGTATGGCTCGTATCCGAGGTTAAGGGATTCCGCGAGTGCGCGTGCAGTGCGGGGCCCGTCTTCACCCAAGGACGCGTAGGTGCCTGCCGCACCTGAGAACTGGATGATCTCGACCCGCGGCCTCATCTGTGTGAGACGCTCACGATTCCTGCGAAGTTCGGCAAGCCATCGGACGAACCGCATACCAAGCGTGGTGGGGAGGGCGTGTTGCCCATTGGTCCGCGCTACCATGGGTGTGGTCGCGTGTTCCTCTGCGAGATTGGCCAAGACACCGATCAGCTGGTCCAATTCGTCCAACAAAATGTCCGTGGATCTCGAGATCTGGAGTGCTCTCGCGGTGTCCAGAATATCCTGAGTTGTTGCACCGAAGTGGATCCACCCGCGGGCATCGTCAGAAACGCGCGCGCGTAGGGCATCCAAGACGGCAACCAATGGATTTCCCACCTTGCCACGGGAAACATCTTCGATCAGTTCATCGCTGGGTTGCGCAGCCTCGCGGATTGCCTGCGCTGCTTGTTCAGGGACGATCCCTAAGGTGGCCTGTGCCTCGGCGAGCCCTGCCTCTACATCGAAGATGGCGCCTACTAGAGCCCGCTCGGACCACACCTCCTCCATGCGTGGAGTGGTGTACCCACGCTTGTAGATGGCTGAATTTAAGGCTCCAATACCCATTACTCTCCTTAGATATTTATAGCAGGATCAGGCTGAAGGTCGTCATAACGATGACTCCTACGGCCATCGGTAGGACTGTTCGGCGCACAACGTCCATGGGGCTGATGCCAACGCCGCCTGCAACCGCAATCACCACACCTGATATGGGTGACATCGAGCGGAACAGACCGGAGGCGAACTCCATCGGCGTGATGAGAGCAACCGCAGACCCGCCGAGGCCGTTGGCGATATTGGGTACCAGCCCGGAGAATGCCGAGAAGGCTCCTACACCCGAGCCGGTCAAGAACGTAACCAGACCAACGATGAGCGTGAAGACGATCGTCATGATCGCCATTCCAGCACCGAGCTTCTCGCCACCGTCAATCAACATGTCAATCGCACCCGTTGCCGTCAGGCCTTCAGCGAAGATCTGAGCCGCGATGATGAGTGCAACCACGCCACCGAACATCTTGCCCATACCGGTAAAGAACACAGTTGAGGCATCCGCTGCAATCTTGAAGGAACGATGGCGAATCATTTCGCAGATCATCGCGAATAGCCATACCATCACGAATGCCGCGACTGTGGTCAGTTCGATCGAATCATTGACGAGCGGGCTGAAGATGATAAGTAAAACGATAGGAATGACGAGAAAGAGCGCGTACCAACGTGGTCCGCCTTCGGACGTGTCTGCTTCCTGCATCTCTGTGGGTTTGTAGGTCTCTAGGCCCTTCTTGTCGTAGTGACGCTGGACAAAGTAATGCGTAATAGAGATGGCGATGAAGGTTGGGATAGCAACGATCAGCTGGTTTTGCACGAAGTAGACCACTGGTGAAAGGTCAACCGTTCCTGCAGCAAGAACCGAGGTTCCGGAAGCCGGCCCCATGGGCATGGCAGATGCAGTTGCGATTACCGCGGCAGAGGCAGCGGGCGTGATACCAGCCGCCGTAAGCACTGGAACCAGCAAGACGAGCAGAAGGATCGCAAGTCCAGCCGCACTCGGGATGAACATAAACAGGACGGCACCCAGAAGATACGTGAAGATCAAGAGCATATAGGGATGCTTGATCTTCGCGATCGGGGCAGAGAGGATCTCAACAAGAGCTCGGGAGGCTCCGATTTTGTTCATGTAGGTGGAGAAACCACCCGCAGCCATGATGATGAGGCCAACGCCCGTGAGCTGGCTACCGGCAACGTCTTCGAACATGCCGATAACGTCAAGCCATCGCGAACCCGTTGACGCGTCCTCTTCGAGGATCGCGAAGTCAGGTTGAACGGCTGTGGACACCGCGATGAGTAGGAAGCCCGAAAGCAGCAGCACGATCACTGGCTTCTGGCCCTTAATGAGTAAGTACCCTGCTCCGAGTGTGGTCAGCAATGCGAATACTGCGAGAAAAACAGACACAGCTGCACTCCTTTGTTACTGTTGTCTGCCCACTTGAGGGTGGGTAGATACCAAACGCTCTGTAAGTTCGGTACTTAAGTAACAATACGACAACGGCCGGTAGTTTTCTACCACCGGTTGTAACCGTCGTTGTCCTAAAATCTCTAAATGTCCGAACGCTGGTAACGCACCAATCCGAGGACCCAGAAAACCAGTGCGTAGCAGAGCCACGCGATGGTGGCGGTAGTCCACGAAAGGCCCTCACCCATGAGGCTGGAGCCAAGTTCGGTGGCGGTGGCGTCCTGAATTATCTGAAGTGGTAGGTAGTGGTAGAGGGTGTCGCGGATCCAATCGATGTTGACGAGGGCAACGGCATTGGACACGTACACGAGCGCCATGGCTAGCGTGATGGTGCCGGCGGTGGACCGGAGGATGTAACCGATCGAGGTGGCCATCGTCGCTGCGGTTGTGAGTATCACCCAGAAGACGGCAAGCGCCCGGAAGTTACCGTTCCCAAGATCCCACGATCCACCTGCCGAAATTCCGTACACCAGAGCGGCAAGGAGAGTCAGAACAAGATTGATCGCTCCTACCATGACAAACACTGCGAGGTGCTTGGCGGAGTAGGAGCGCAGCCGCGAAGGATCTGCTAGGGCGGTGGTTCGCATCGTGTTGGAGGAGTATTCGTTGGTCACCGCAGAGGCGCCCAGTGCGAAGGAGAAGATAACGAGGAAACTGACGCCGGTAGTAACAACCTGAGCGTCCAGCATCGAGCCACCGCCATACTCCTTCTGGGACACCCCGATAGCGAACATTATCGCGCTATAGAGCACCACCAGCACGGCCGTCTGGATCCAGAAAGATCGCAGATAGGCGATCTTGCGGATCTCGGAGAGAAAAGAGTTGAGGAACGATGCGTGGTAAAGGCGCGGCTCCAACACGATGTTGCGGGCGTTCATCGGGCGCCTCCTTGATCGTTCCAACCGAGTCCCGGGACGGGCGCCCCAATCCCGTATTCCACAGAGGATTGGGTGAGCTCCATAAATACGTCCTCCAAAGAAGAATGACTATCGGATAGCTCGTGGACTTCGAGGTTTGCCAGATGAAGTGCGTGGCCAATCTTGGAACGGTCCGCCGCCTGAATGTCCAAGACTCCGTATGGGTAATCGGGGCTAGGATCGCGCCGCATCCCGGAGAAACCAGCCTCCCCGAGAACACGGGCCATTGCCTCAATATCGGGGCCGGCCACGTGGACTACCGTGTGTGCGGCGGATTCCGTGAAGTTCTTAATGGGGCCGGAGGCGATGAGTGACCCGCGCCCGATTACCACGAGATCATCGGCCGTTACGGCCATCTCACTCATGAGGTGTGATGAAACTAGAACTGTGCGGCCTTGGGCTGCAAGGTTCCGCATGAGGTCGCGCACCCACCGAACGCCATCGGGATCAAGACCGTTCACGGGTTCGTCGAAGAGCAGAACCTCGGGATCCCCGAGCAGCGCGGTAGCGATACCGAGGCGCTGCCCCATTCCCAAGGAAAAACCCTTGAGCCTCTTATCCGCCACCTGGCTGATGCCCGTCAGTTCAAGAACATCGTCCACCCGCTTATTGGGGATCCCGTGTGTTCGTGCCACTACCCGGAGCTGTTGGCGTGCCGTCCGCTTTGGATGGAACGCCTTGCCGTCCAGCAGCGCCCCGACCGAAGTGAGAGGGGATTTGAGCTGACCGTACTCCACGCCGCCGATCGTGCAACGTCCGGAAGTGGGCCGATCCAGCCCAACGATGCACCGCATCGTGGTGGATTTTCCGGAGCCATTGGGCCCTAAAAAGCCGGTGACTTTCCCGGGCGCAAGCGAGAAGCTCAGGTTGTTTACAGCCGTTGTGTGGCTGTAACGCTTCACAAGGTTTTCAACGGTAATCACGCGGATCCTTTCAAGGGGCTTCGCTGAGGAACCTAACACTACATGGAACCTTACAGGCATAAACTGCCGTCCAATATCGGGTATAACCCTGAACGATCCCTGAAAGTCCTGTCTCAAAATGGTGTCTTTTTGCGCTACGCGCGGAGCTGGGGCTGCATTACTTAAGTCCTATCTATTAGTATGGACGTGGTCATTGCTCTGCAGTGCTCATGAATGCTCATCCGCTTAAGGAGGACCATTGAGCAACAATCCGGTTATGAATCGCAACCCTTACTTCCAAGGGCAAGCGACAACACCAAACACGTACTACGCCACTCCGAATCAAGGCCAGTACACACAGAACCAGTACGGTCAAACACAGTACGACCAGTACAATCCTCAGGCCCAGTACGCAGGTGCCTTTGCTGATCAGCAGGCACGTCCGGGTGCCATGACGTACGACGATGCCATGGTTAAGACGCTCATTCTTCTTGCCGTTGCCGTTGTGTCCGGTGCCGTCACGATGGGGTTCACTCCCACGATCGGTTCGAACAACATCCTCATGCTCGCCATCGGAACGTCGCTCGCGGCTTTCGTGGTTGGCATGATCGCGGCATTCCAGAAGATGGTCAAGCCGTGGATGGCTATCGGCTACGCACTCCTCGAGGGTGTTGCCCTAGGGGCGCTCACAGGAGCTGTTGATCAGTTCTATCCAGGCGTCGGCCTTCAGGCGGTGCTGGGCACCGTGATCGTAGTGGGAGTGTCCGTATTCCTGCACGTGAGCGGCACAGTACGCACCACACCGAAGGGCCGCCGGGTCGTATCGGTGGTGCTTATTTCCTACATCATCTTCGGCGTCATGAACCTGATCCTCGTTTGGACGGGTGTTCTAGACGGCTTTGGCATGCGCTCGGGAACCATCGGAATTCTCCTCGGCCTCGTTATTATCGCGATCGCCGGCTACATGCTGATTGGCGATCTCGAGACGGTTAAGCTAGCCGTCCAGAAGGGTGCCCCGCGCGAGTTCGCGTGGACATGCGCCTTCGGGATTGTCATGACCATCCTATGGATTTACGTGGAGATCCTTCGCATCGCGATGATCTTCGCTTCCGATAGGTAGTAGGCCAGTCATGAAAAATGCCGGGGCTTGTCCCCGGCATTTTCTTTGGTTTTTTGGGACGACGACGGCCTACCGCACCCCTACCAAATCCACCACGAACACGAGTGTGTCAGTGCCACCGATACCGGCGGCCGGCTGGCCATTCGGACCGTATCCCTTCTCTGGCGGGATGGAGATAAGAAGGCGCGATCCCACGTTCTTTCCTACGATGCCCTGATCCCAGCCTGCAATAACAGCGCCCACACCGATGGGGAAAGTAGCGGGCGTGCCGCGCTGGAAGGAGGAATCGAAAACGTTCCCGCCCCAGATCATGCCGTGATAGTTGGCCTGAAGCTCGCGGCCTGCCGTGACAGTTGGGCCGGTTCCCTTTTCAAGTACCTTAATATGCAGGCCCTTGGGTGCTGGAGTGTCCGGGAAGGTGATCTCCGGAATCTCACCAAAACTGCTGGACACTTCGGGTAGTTGTGCGGGCATCATGTTCCTTTCAACGGGTTTGCCTCGTGCCAGTTTAACGCTCATTCCACATTTGCTCTTGTTTGGGGCCCGCAGATGTCGTAACGTAAGCCGCTCGACAACCTGGGGAGATGACTTGTTGGAAGAACACGGTGCTGGTGTGATCCGAGTGCGCGGCGCTTGCGAGAACAACCTGAAGAGTGTGAATGTTGATATTCCTAAGCGGCAGCTGACCGTATTTACGGGGGTATCGGGATCCGGCAAAAGCTCGCTGGTATTCGACACGGTGGCGGCCGAATCGCGCCGCCTGATTAATGAAACGTACCCGGCGTTCGTCCAGGGGTTCATGCCAACCCTAGACCGCCCTGACGTTGACGAACTGGAAGGCATCACCACCGCCATCACCGTGGATCAGGAGCGCATGGGGGCCAATCCGAGATCCACAGTGGGAACAGCAACTGATGTGGGGGCCCAGCTTCGCATCCTCTTCTCGCGGTTGGGCAGGCCCTACTGGGGGCCACCACAGGCGTTCTCTTTTAACGTTCCAACAGTAACGGGCACTGGTGCAATGAAGGTCCAGAAGGGCGGATCAGTACAGCCAGTAAAGAAGACATTCACGGCGCTTGGCGGCATGTGCGCCCGGTGCGAGGGACTGGGGCGGATCAACGATATTGATCTGGACGAGGTATTCGATTCCAGTAAGTCGCTGAACGAGGATCCGTTCAAGATCCCCGGCTACAAGATGGATGGCTGGAACTGGAAGATCTACGCTCAGTCCGGACTGGTGAACCCCAATAAGAAGATCGCGGACTTCTCCAAGCGCGAGCTACACAACCTTCTTTATGCCGAGAGCCAGAAGATCCGCTTCGCGGACATGAACATGACGTATGAGGGGCTCATCCCGCGCCTTGAGAAGTCCATGCTGCACAAGGATCGGGATTCCCTGCAGGCGCAAGCCCGCCAGTTCGTTGATAGGGCTGTGGTGTTCAAAACCTGTCCCGATTGCGAGGGTAGCCGGCTGTGCGAAGGCGCACGGGCATCCCTGATCGATGGCGTATCCATCGCGGACGTGAGCGAGATGCAGATCGATGAGGCGAGCGCCTGGGTCAAGACCGTATCCGACCGATCGGTTGCCCCACTTGTCGCTGCACTTAGCGAGATCCTTGATTCCTTCGTGGATATGGGGCTCGGCTACCTGTCCCTTTCACGCAGCGCGGGGACGCTCTCCGGGGGCGAGGCCCAACGCACCAAGATGATTCGCCACCTCGGCAGTGCGCTGACGGACGTAACCTACGTGTTTGATGAGCCAACCATCGGCCTGCATCCCCACGATATCGAGCACATGTTGGAACTTCTGGAGAAGCTCCGGGATAAGGGCAATACCGTTCTGGTTGTTGAGCACAAGCCGGACGTCATTAGAATCGCTGATCACGTGATTGATCTTGGGCCGCGCGCCGGAAGCCAAGGGGGAGAGGTGTGCTTTACGGGAAGCGTGGATGAGCTTGCCGCCTCTGACACCTTGACCGGTAAACACCTATCCGACGTGGTGGGTCTCAAGGAGACAGTTCGCCAGCCAAATGGCCAGCTTCCTATCCGTAATGCCAACGCCAACAACCTGAAAGATGTGAGCGTTGATGTGCCGCTCGGCGTTCTCACCGCCGTGACCGGTGTGGCTGGCTCGGGCAAGAGTTCGTTGATGCATGATTCGGCGGGGGAAAACGTCGTCGTTATTGATCAGGGCCCTATTAAGTCCTCACGCCGCTCGAACCCGGCCACCTACACGGGCGTTCTAGACCCCATTCGGAAGGCGTTTGCGAAGGCGAACGGCGTCAAGCCCGCGCTGTTCTCACCGAATTCGGAGGGTGCATGCGAAAACTGTAAGGGTGCGGGCGTTATCTACACGGACCTCGGGATGATGGCGGGCGTGACGTCCGTTTGCGAGGCGTGCGAGGGCAAGCGCTTCGAACCGTCCGTGCTGGAGTATACGTTCGGTGGCAAAAACATCAGCGAAGTGTTTGAGATGCCTGTTGATCAAGCTCTGGAGCTATTCAGCGCGGCCAAAGTCCCCGCTGCGGTCAAGGTCCTGCGCAACCTCGTGGACGTAGGGCTTGGGTACGTGCCGTTGGGCCAGCCACTCACCACGCTCTCGGGCGGCGAGCGCCAGCGGCTCAAGCTGGCCACGCACATGAGCGAGAAGGGCGGGGTCTACATTCTGGATGAGCCGACCTCCGGCCTCCATCTGGCGGACGTTGAACAACTTCTGGAGCTGCTGGATCGGCTGGTGGACAGCGGCAAAACCGTGATCGTGATCGAACATCATCAGGCAGTGGTGGCCCACGCCGATTGGGTGATCGATCTTGGCCCCGGGGCCGGGCGTGGTGGCGGAACTGTAGTGTTCGAGGGAACGCCGCGGGATCTAGCCGTCGGGCGCGATACGGTGACCGGGGAGTATCTGGCCCGGTACTTGGGCTAGTTACTTGGCGAGGGGACCAGAGGAGGGGAGCGGGCAGGCGATACCTGTGCGTGCATGGCACTCGTAGCCGCCCGGGTTCTTCTGGAGGTACTGCTGATGTTCGTCCTCTGCGGGGAAGAACGGGCCGGATTCGAGCACGGAAGTTACCTCGGTGACAATCGCGGAGTGCCCGGCCTGGGTGAGCTTGTCCTGATAGGCGCGGATCATCTGGTGGGCCGTGTCCTCTTGCTCCTGCGTGGTTGTGAAGATCGCGGAGCGGTACTGGGTGCCGATATCTCCACCCTGCTTGTTGAGGCTAGTGGGGTCATGGGACTCGAAGAAGGCCTGAAGGAGCTTGGCGGTGGGTAGCTTTTCGGGGGTGTAGAGCACGCGGACGGTTTCGGCATGGCCGGTGAGGCCGGTGCATACCTCCTCGTAGGTGGGATTCGGCGTGAATCCCCCCATGTAACCCACGGCGGTTGAATCTGCACCAAGTTCCCACGCGAGCTTTTCGGCTCCCCAGAAGCAGCCAGAGGCTAGATAGATGATCTCCTGACCCTCGCCGGGTTCGGCAAGCAGATCCGTACCCAAAACCGTGTGCGGCTTCGGATCTGGTAGAACCGGGGTGTCACGGCCGGGGAGCGAATCCTCTACCGAGACCATCTTTGTCTTATTAGCGTCATCCCATACAAACATGGCAACTCCCTCAAAATGTAATGCCTCCCTATTCTCGCGCGTTGTGACGCTTGAGAACAGGGAGGCATGCGCTGGGCGAAATCAGTGATCCAGGCTCTCGATCTTCACGATCTCCACCGGGATCTTGCGGCCATTGGGGGCCTGGAACTTCGTCTTGTCCCCAACCTTCAAGCCCATGATTGCCTGACCGAGCGGCGCGTTCTCCGGGTACACCTCAACGTTGACCAGATCGGCCTGCTCGCGCGAGCCAATGAGGAAGCGCTCTTCTTCGCCGGCGATCGTGGCCGTGATGACGTTTCCGGGGGCTACAACGTCAGTGCTGGGCGGCTCGGACACGTGAGCGTTTTCGAGGAGATGGGTGAGTTCGATGATCCGGCCCTCCATCTTCGACTGCTCCTCGCGGGCCGCCTGATACCCACCGTTCTCTCGGAGGTCGCCCTCAGAACGCGCGGCTTCAATCTTCTGGGCGATCTCTGCGCGCCTTACCGTGGTCATTTCTTCGAGCTCCGCCTGTAGCCGCTCGTAGGTGGCCGGTGAAAGCCACGTGCCTTGACTCTGTTCAGCCATCGTGTGCTCCTTTGGAGGTAGGTGCCGCCGCGATCGCGGCTATAAAAAAAATCATGCCCGCTGCCACGGGCATGTCTCACTGCTGGCTACGATACCAGCGCTGGGGATTAAATCAACTCGCTACGCCATCACGGCCAACCATACCGTCACAGCATGGCAGACGTATCCGAACAAAGTCCCGGTATGGAAGAACTCATGGAATCCCCACACATTCGGCCACGGATTCGGCCAGCGCAGGCCGTAGCAGAGAGCGCCAGCGGTGTAGGAGAGTCCGCCCGCGATTAGCAGCCATACTACGGCTGGGCCGCCTGCTTGCCAGAAGTCCGGGAGGAACCACACAGCAACCCATCCCAGCGCTACATACAGTGGGGTGTAGAGCCAGCGTGGGGCCGTGGGCTTGAAAACGGACAACAATATTCCGCCAGTTGCTCCGGCCCAAACGATTCCCAGAACCAGTGCGGCAGTCTTGGGTGGCAGAAGCGCCACGGAGAGAGGCGTGTACGTACCCGCGATAAGCAGGAAGATGTTCGAGTGATCGATCCGGCGGAGGACGGAGTGAACCTTCACTGACCACCGGCCCAAGTGATACACGGCCGAATTGCCGAACAGGAACACCGCCGAAAGGCCGAACACCACGCACGCAGCCCGAACGTCAGCTGTGGGGGCCAGAACCACGAGAACGATCGAGTTCGCTAAGGCCAGCGGGGCCGTGATCGCGTGGATCCAGCCGCGAGCTGCCGGCTTGGGGAGGGCGTCAAGGCGTTGTTTCCGGGCGGCAATCTTTGAGGTGGCCTTGGGCTCGGCTGAGGCCAGCTTGTGTTGGTCCGAAACGCTCATGAATTCCTCCATTCAATCGTTCAACATCACCCATTCTAGGGCCGTTCGTAGCGGACCGGCAGGTGAGGTCCGTCCCTGTCTCGGATATCGGGTGCTGGGTGGGTGATTAACGCAAGATTTTCGTTCGATTAATGAGGGAGATGGCCGTAGGTGAGTGAAAGTGGAGCACCAGACGATAATCTGTTCAGTGTCGTGATGAAAGGGGACATGGTGCGCGCGCCTTCGTTTTTGTATCGGTTGTATGAGCGTCGCTTGATGGCCGAGCTGCCCGGGCGGGAGCTGCCTCGTCACGTCTCAGTGATTCTGGACGGGAACCGGCGTTGGGCACGCGAACTCGGCCAGCCAGCCGCATACGGTCACCGCAAAGGCGCGGATCGGATGACGGAGTTCCTCGAATGGTGCGAGGAAGTCGATATCAAGATCGTGACCTTGTGGCTGCTCTCCACCGATAACCTGAATCGGGAGGAGAAAGAGCTACACGAGCTCATGGGTATCATCTGTGATGCTGTAGAGGCTCTGGCCCAGACCGGGCGGTGGAAGCTTGCCATGGTGGGCAATCTGGACATGCTCCCCGAGTTCAGCCGCAAGCGCCTACGCGATGCGGAAGCGCAAACATCCGCCGTGGAAGGCGTATACGTCAACATCGCGGTGGGGTACGGGGGACGCCAGGAGATCGCGGACGCTGTGCGCGAGTTCCTCCGCGACGAAGCCGCGGAGGGGCGGACTCTCGAAGAGGTGGCATCCTCGCTCACCCTTGATGACATCACAGCGCACCTCTATACCAAGGGGCAGCCCGATCCGGACCTAGTGATCCGCACCTCCGGCGAACAGCGCATGAGCGGATTCATGCTCTGGCAGTCCGTTCACACGGAGATGTACTTCTGCGAGGTGTACTGGCCCGATTTCCGGCGAACTGACTTCTTGCGTGCATTGCGTGATTTCACACAACGTGAGCGGCGGCTGGGCAAATAGGCCGGTCTTAGGAGAGCGGGACGCCCGTCATGCCGCTCGTTTGGTAGAGCTCATGCTGGTCCACTAGCTCATCGCGCGTGGGCAGCGAAGCACCAGAGCGCGACACGGTGATCGCGGCCGAGGTTGCAGCGTAGGCCACAAGCGTGCGCAGGTTGGCGGGGGAGATGGACCGCAGGTCCTCGCGGTATTCCGCGCCATCCAGCGAAATGCGGGTGAGCCCATCAATGAGTGCCGCGAAGAAGGACGCGCCGGCGCCCACGGTATCCACAACCGAAACTGAAGGTGCCGGCTGGTGCATATTGGAGCCGTCGGCGCAGTATGCGTCTGCTCCTTCGGAGCCGCGTGTGATGATGACGATGGCCGGGCCCTGGCTCAGCCATGTCCGTGCCACCGCTTCGCAGTCCACTTCTGGCCCATAGAGCACTTTAAGATCGGCCTTGGATGCCTTGACAACGTCTGAGAGCGCAACTGATTCCTGAACGAGCGAGCGGGCGCGATTGATATCGTCGATGAGCCCGAGCCGGACGTTGGGATCGTAGAACACGGTGGCCCTCTTGCGGACAAGCCGGATCCAGTTGAGAACCTTTTCGGAGCCGGGTGCCACCCGAGTAGAGAAGGACCCGAAGGCCACAGTGCGCGGATCGAGGATTTCCAGATCAAGCTGGCAGGCGGCGGACAGTGGTGTGTCTTGAATATCCCACGTGAAGTCGAAATCGTAGGAGACGTCACCTTCCTCGGCCACGGTAACCGAGGCCGTTGACGTGGGATTGGTGCGGTAGGCATCTTCCCTGAGCCAAAGCTCTAGACCGTTAGATGCGGCGTATTCGGCAAGGAGATGGCCGTTAGCATCATGGCCGAAGTCTGTTACAAGCCGGACTGTCCGCCCGAGCCTGCGGAGTCCGATCGCGACGTTGAGCATTGAGCCACCCGGATGGCGTGTGGCCTTGCCGTCGGCTCCCGTGATGATGTCTACAAGCGCTTCGCCAATAACAAGGGAGCTCATTGATCCTCCTCAGCAGGGGCCCCGGATGGCTCTTCCTGCTCTGCCGCCTCTGCCTGCGCCAAGCGGGTACGCGCGCCATCCAGCCACTCTTGGCAGCGGCGGGCCAGCGCTTCTCCGCGCTCCCATAGCGCGAGCGAATCCTCAAGCGGAAGTGAACCCTGCTCTAATTGGGCCACTATCTCCACCAGCTGCGATCGCGCATCCTCGTAGGAGAGTTCGCTGACGTTCGGGGCGCCCTGTGATGATGGTGAGGTGCTAGCCATGGCGCTCGCCTTCGTGAACGGTTGTTACTCCTAGCTCCAGCGAGCCGGAAGAAAGTATGGCATGGAGGTTCTGTCCAACGGAAACGTTCTGCGCATCCGTGACGATTCCGGCATTATCACGAAGGATCGAATAGCCCCGATCCAGCGTTGCCTGAGGGGACAGCGCCCGCAGCCGAGACAGAAGGTTACTCTGTTCGGCGGCCGACGAATCAAGGGTTCGCCGAATGTGGTTACGCAGCCACAGGCGCAGTGACGATAGATCGGACTCGCGCATGTCGATCATGGTTTGAGGCCGTGCGAAAGGCGGGCGGGCCAGGATGGCCTCAAGTTCCCGTCCGGCCTGTGTGAGGCGGGCACTGATAGTATTGCGCATGCGAACCCGTGCCTCTGCGATGCCCGCGTACTCTTCGGAGACGTCTGGCACTAAGAGTTTTGCAGCGTCCGTTGGCGTGGAGGCGCGAACATCGGCGGCCAGGTCCAGAATCGGGCTATCGCCCTCGTGGCCGATCGCCGAAACCACCGGCGTGTGCGCGCTAGCCGCAGCCCGGACCAGCCGTTCGTCTGAAAATGGCAGGAGATCTTCAACGCTTCCACCGCCGCGAGCCAGCACGATGACGTCCACTTCAGGCCTGGCGTCAAGCGCCGCGAGCGCCTCGAGCATCGCGTCTACTGCGCCATTTCCTTGGACTTGCACCTCGCGGGTATCGAAAGCCACTGATGGCCACCGCAGGCGGGCGTTGACCTCGACGTCCTCCTTGGCCTTCGTGTTACGGCCGCAGATCAAGCCGATCTTCTGAGGAAGGAAGGGAAGGGGCTGCTTGTGGCGAGGATCAAATAGGCCCTCGGCAGCCAACTGCTTCTTGAGCATCTCGAGGCGCGCGAGTATATCGCCAAGCCCCACCGGCCGAATCTCATCCGCCCAGAGCGAGAGAGAGCCGTTACCTTCGTAAAAATCAGGTTTGGCGCACACCACCACGCGGCTTCCGGGCTGCACGGAATCGGGCAGCAGGAACGAGAGGATCTTGACCGTGATCGAATTGTTCGCGTCCAGATCCCGCAGTGTCAGAAACTGAACCTTGGCACCGGGCCGGCGTTGAAGGGTGATGACCTCACCCTCAACCCACAGGCGCGACATCGCGGAGATGTACTCCTTGATTTTGGCAGAGAGAAGCCTCAGGGGCCACGGATGGTCCGGCGAGGTGAGTGCTGCCTGCTGAGGGAGTTCAGCCGGCACGGGTATTCTCGATGCCATATATCTAGTTTGGCACCATGTAAGTGGACAATTGTGTGCCCTGCGTCCCACGCGGGCCATGGTTTTGTGTGAGGTTGCCCAGTACCCTGAAAGGGTGACTTCCGAACAAGCCAGCAATGGCGCCGCCGTTTCCTTAGCAGGCGCATCGGCGTTCCCATCCTCTGTGCCGTCCACGCCTTCTCCCGATGGCAGGCGGATTCTACTGGCGACCCCACGAGGGTATTGCGCCGGAGTTGACCGTGCCGTAGACGCCGTGGAAAAGGCCTTGGAGCTGTATGGCGCGCCCGTATACGTGCGCAAGGAGATAGTGCATAACAAGTATGTGGTGGAGACGTTGACCCGGCGTGGGGCCATATTCGTATCCGAGACAGACGAGGTTCCCGAGGGTGCCCGCGTTGTCTTTTCCGCGCACGGAGTTTCGCCTCAGGTCCATGCCGAGGCCGCCGCCCGTCAGCTCCAAACCATCGACGCCACCTGCCCCCTCGTTACGAAGGTCCACAAGCAGGCTGTGCGTTTCGCGGATAGCGATTACGACATTCTCCTGATCGGGCACACCGGCCACGAGGAGGTTGAGGGCACCCAAGGCGAGGCCCCAGATGACATCCAAGTGGTCAACGGTCCCGAGGATGTGGATCAGGTTGAGGTGCGCGACCCTAGCAAGGTCGTATGGCTCTCCCAAACCACTCTGTCCGTTGACGAAACGATGAAGACCGTGGAGCTTCTCCGGGCGCGCTTCCCGCAGATGATCGATCCCCCCTCCGATGACATTTGCTATGCCACCCAGAACCGCCAAGGCGCCGTCAAAGCTATGGCCCCCGAATGCGACCTCGTGATCGTGGTGGGATCGGCGAACTCCTCGAATTCCGTGCGGTTGGTTGAGGTTGCCCTCGAATACGGGGCTGCTGCCGCTTATCGCGTGGATACCGCGGCCGAGGTTCAGCCAGAGTGGCTGGAGGGCGTCACCACCGTTGGTTTGACCTCTGGGGCGTCAGTGCCCGAGATTCTGGTCCGCGAAGTTGTTGAATCCTTGCGGGAGTTGGGTTATCCCGAAGTTGAATTAGTGACGACGACGAACGAAGACGTCCACTTCTCTCTCCCCAAGAACCTCCGGGCAGATCTCAAAGCAACCGGAGCTCAGCCCGATCGGCCGCATAAGGTGCGGCAAGCCCGCGGGCGCGGGTAGACAGGCGGAGCGGTGGCCGATCCTTTTGACACTGCGATGGACGGCGCAGGGCTTATCGGAGAAATATCGGCCGCAGCCAACGCGGAGAAATCCGTGCCTATGGCCAAGTACATGCGCGATCAGTTCCCGTTTCTCGGCGTGCCCGCGAGCGTTCGCCAGCCGATTCAGCGGCCCTACTTTGCCGTGGCACGCGAAGATCCGCATGTTGATTGGGGATTTGTGGCGCAATGTTGGGCGTTGCCTCACCGGGAGTTTCAATACGCTGCCTGCGATTTCCTCTTCGCCGTACGCCGGAACCTCAGCGTTGACGATTTGCCGCGGATCAAAGCACTCGCGTCCTCCAAGCAATGGTGGGACACGATCGATTCGCTGACCAAGACCGTTGGATCAATCGTCGCGAGCGAGCGTGAAGGGGGAACGGCGCTCGAGCAGGTGTTGGGTTGGGCAAGAGATGAGGATTTCTGGATCCGTCGCCTTGCCATTCTCCACCAGCTAGGGCGGAAGCACGCCACGGACACCGCGTCACTGGAGACGATACTTGTAGCGAATCTCGGCTCGGACAAATTCTTTATCAACAAGGCCATCGGCTGGGCCCTCCGAGACTATTCGAAGACTGACCCGGTATGGGTCCAGCGTTTCATCACCGAGCATCGGGGCGGGCTCGCTGCCCTCTCTGTCCGGGAAGCAACCAAATATCTGGCGTGAGCTGACCTGATCATTTCTGACCGCACTTGTCGGGCCCGGAGCGAATTAGTTGAGGATGATGGTGTCTGAAAGGAGGACCTCATGATCGGCACGCTGAACGCTTTAGTAGACGCTGTTGAGCAGGATCTGAGTAGCGATGTAGACATCGCGGCGCTTGCCAGTGACCATGGCACCACCGAGTATCACCTCAGGAGGATGTTTGTTTCGCTTGCAGGAATGCCCGTGTCCGAATACATTCGGCGCCGCAGGATGACTCTTGCCGCAGCGGAACTCATTTTGGGTGCCACTAACCTGCTTGATGTCGCCGTGAAATACGGATACGGATCAACGGAGGCGTTCGGGCGGGCGTTCCGAGCAGTGCATGGGCATAGCCCGGCAGAAGTGCGTGATCATGGCGGTCCTATCAACACTCAACCGACGATCAGGTTTCACCTGAGAGTTGAAGGGAGCACAACGATGGACATCACTATCAAGGAACAGCCGGACTTCCGGATCGCGGGATACTCGGCGGAGGTTCCGCTGATCTATGAAGGAGTCAATCCGCACATTCAAGAACATGTTGCGTCAATCAGCAACGAACAGAATTCGCGGCTCAAGACACTAGGAAACACCCAGCCCGAAGGAATCCTTGCTGTCACATGGTCACCAAGCCCGGACGCGCCAGAGGGCACGATACTCACGTACATGCACGGCGTCGCGGTCTCGCCTGACGGGGAGGTTCCCGGTGATCTCGACACTATGGATATGGATGCCGGAAAATGGGCGGTGTTCTATTCGGAAGGACCGTTCCCAGAGGCGCTGCAGCAGATATGGGCCGCCACCGCCACTGAGTGGTTCCCCTCGAACCCGTGGCATCTACGCCCAGGACCGTCCATTCTCCGGTATATCGAGCTGACTGAGACCCACGCGACCTGTGAACTCTGGCTGCCGGTTGAACCGTCCGGGAGATCGTAACGTCAGCAAGGGCGTCACTCTGAGCGGTCAGCTGACTCAGAGCTGCCTCCTACAGCGAGCCCTCCGGCCGTGAATTGGCGGACCTGCGCCTTTTCGGAGGAAAGCTCCTGTGGGGTGGCCAGCGGGGCATCGATCGATTCGAAGGAGCGCGCCGTCACTAAGAGGCGGGATTCGATTGATGCCACCGTCTTGTTGTAGGCGGCAACCGAGCGCTGAAGCGAGGTTCCAAGAGAATCGAGGTGCCCGGCCACTGTGTTCAGCCGCGAGACGAGGGTGCGCCCAAGCATCATGATCTCTTGGGCCTCCTCGGTCACCTTGGCCGAGGACCACACGGTGGCAACTGATCGTAGAAGGGCGAGCAAGGAGCTGGGTGATGTGGGAGCAATGCCGGCGGCGAGCGCATCTTCGAGGAGTGCGGGATCTGCCTTGAGCGCTTCCGAGAGCAAAGACTCTGCTGGCATAAACATGACGGTCAGGTACGGGGATCCGGGGAAGTCCGCGGGGTAGTTGCGCTTGGCGAGCTCGTTGATATGCGAGCGAACTGCCTTCGCGTGTTCCTTGAGCAGCCCGTCCCGCGCCGCCCGTGCCGCCGAATCCTCGCCGGTGATGTCCTGAGCACGCAGCAGCGCACTGAGTGGGACCTTCGCGTCAATCGCGAGATGGAACCCGCCGGGCAAATGAACCGTCACATCTGGCCGGGAAGCTGATCCGGCCGTGGAGACCTGCGAGGTGGCCTGCTGCTCGGAGAAATCGACGTGGGGGAGCATCCCTGCAGCCTCGACGATGCGCCGAAGTTCCACCTCTCCCCATGTGCCTCGTGCCGAGTTCGAGGTGAGCGCCGTTCGCAGCGAGTGGGTCTCCTTCGCGAGCTCACGCTGGGTGATGGCGGCGCTGTCCAATTGCTCGTGAAGTTGGGAGCGCTGGGCCGCCTGCGTCTCCTGCATGCCCTGAACCCGTCGGTTCATGGAATCGAGTTGCTGGGCAAGCGGAGCGAGCGCCCGGAGAATATCCTGATCCGACTTGGCGCGATCAATCAGGGAGTTGTTCTCCTCAGTGAGGCGCTCGGCACGTGCCGTTGCGGCGGCGGCCGTTGACTGAACTGCCGCCAACTCCTGTGCGTTACGGGCAGGGCTGCGGAGTGCCCGAGATTGTGCAAAAAAGTAGCCGAGTAGCCCGCCCAACACCAGACAAAGAACCAGTGCGAAAACGAAAACCGATACAGATATATTCATGGCTCTAGTCCATCACGCCGCTCCCACATCTTTCTTGATGGGGCTGTAAAGCGCGTTGGATGAGCAGGGGAGGCGTCGTCGTCGACATAAATAACACAACGCCGAGGCGAAAAAGTATCGGACCAAGGCTAGACTTGAACCCGTGTCTTTGACTATTGGAATCGCCGGGCTGCCCAACGTAGGCAAGTCAACCCTGTTCAATGCGCTCACGCGCGCGACCGTGCTGGCGGAGAACTATCCGTTCGCCACGATTGAGCCGAACATCGGGATCGTGCCGCTACCTGACCCGCGGCTGGACGTGCTGACGGACATGTTCCATTCGGCCAAGACCGTGCCGGCCACCGTGTCCTTCGTGGACATCGCGGGGATCGTGCGCGGTGCCTCCGAGGGTGAGGGGCTCGGCAACCAGTTCCTCGCGAACATCCGCGAGGCGGACGCGATCTGCATGGTTACGCGCGCATTCTCCGACCCGAATGTGGTGCACGTGGACGGGCGAGTGGATCCCCTCGACGATATCGAGACCGTCACCACGGAGTTGATCCTTGCGGACATCCAGACCCTAGAGAAGCAGTTGCCGCGCCTTCAAAAGGAAGTCACCGGCAAGAAGATCTCCAAGGACGTTGTCACTACGGCTGAGGCGGCGCTCGCGATTCTTGAGGAAGGCAAGACCCTGTCCGCGCACGGCGGGGATCTGGATCCCGATATTCTTCGCGAGTTCCAGTTGATGACCACCAAGGCGTTTATTTACGTTTTTAATACCGACGACGACGGCCTTGCCGATGCCGACATGCAAGCAAAGCTGCGAGCCTCCGTGGCTCCGGCCGAGGCGATCTTCCTCGACGCGAAGTTCGAATCGGAGCTGGTGGAGCTTGAGGCCGATGAGGCCGCTGAGATGCTCGAATCCACCGGCCAGGAAGAGTCCGGGCTGGATCAGCTGGCGCGCGTCGGCTTCGATACCTTGGGGCTGCAGACGTTCCTCACCGCTGGTGAGAAGGAATCGCGGGCCTGGACCATCCACAAGGGAGACACCGCTCCCAAGGCTGCGGGAGTGATCCACACCGATTTCGAGCGGGGCTTCATCAAGGCTGAAATCGTGTCCTACGAGGATCTGGTGGAGCTTGGATCTCTGGCTGAAGCCCGCGCCCACGGGAAGATGCGCATGGAGGGCAAGGACTACGTCATGGAAGACGGGGACGTGGTGGAGTTCCGTAGCGGAATACCCTCTGGAGGAGGGAAGAAGTAATCTGTGAGGTCTCAGACCGGCGCACCATTTTTAACGAGGAGGATTGATGGCAGACGAATGGCAGGTTGAACAAGGGACAGGGTGGATTCCGCTCGCCGGGTTCGGCCAAATCAACCCTCGTCGTGACAACGAGGAAGGCGGCCGTACCTACTTCACCGCCCAGACCGCCAACGGTGAATACGCGAAAGCAACCGGCGACAGTATCGCCGGAGGACCGGAGACCTGGGACTACGGACTGGATCAGCCGTTTTTGCTAGTGGATAGTAGCGGGAATTGCGTGGAAGTGATGATCGCACTTCTGGAGGGCGGACGTTACGCCGTTAAGTCCAAGCCTGGTTCCTGGCCAATCACCGAGGCGGGTGCTTCGTAGATGAGATCGCCTAGTTGTTGTGGGCCAGCCTCGGGTGTGGTCAGATGAGTCAGCGGGCCTCGCTTGTCGTCAGAGAAGGTTTTGGAAATCGCGTGTGGCTTACGGAAGCCGAGTGGGAAACCTACCGTCGGCGGGTTGCTGTTCGATACCCGCAGAAGTTGCGACCTCAGGTCGTTGCCCGCGATGGCGAATCATGTTCGATTTGCGGGGCGACAAGTGAAGACGTTGGGCGTCCTATCGAACTTGCTCACCGAGTTCCGTTCAAACTTGGTGTGGTCGACTGGGGCCTATCGCCTGATTGGTTGGACGGAGTAGCGAACCTCTGTTTGGCGCATCGTGGGGCATGCAACGACAGCGCCGAGTTAACAACTAGTCAGATCCCAGGGCACCTTCGTCATCTCGGCATCAGAGTAGAGGACAGCCCAGCGGTTACCAGCGGACTACTCCTCCTCCGAGGTGATTCTGACGGGGATGCGGTCGAGTTCCGCTTTAACGTCTAACGTCTGGAGGGAAGAAGTGACGTCTACGCGCGAGGTACTATCCGCTCTTTTTGATGCTGAGAATCGACGGGACTGGGATCGCTACGTAGAGTTCCTTCATGCTGATGTTGAGTGGACAGTCGGCGGTCGTGTCCTACGAGGTAGGGAAGACTATGTCCGGGCGATCCAGTTAGCTTACGCAGGTTCTGGCGTGCAGTTCTGGCTCAATCTCCAAACCCGGTATGACCTAGAGGTCGCTCAGGAACGCGTGGCCGACGAGGTTGCGTCGATCGCGCCGTTGCAAGTTGCATGAGCTAAGACGGGACTAAACGCCAAATAACCCAATAAAATAATGCTAAAACACCTAATAATATAACGCCAAATAACCTAATGTTCGGTATAATTGGTCCATGAATCAATACCTGCCCCGACACCTTGACGCCGAGATAGCCTCCCAGCTTGGCTGGTCAGCTGCTGTCGTCATTGATGGTCCAAAAGCAGTTGGTAAGACTGAGACCGCCACGCGCTTAACTAACAGTCAAGTTTTCTTGGATACGGACTTGGCATCCCGTGGTTTAGCTTTGGCTGATCCAGTACTTGTGCTTGGTGGGGCTGCTCCGCGTTTATTTGATGAGTGGCAGACGGTGCCGAATCTGTGGAACGCGGTCCGACATGAAGTTGATCGGCGCAAGAAGCCTGGTCAGTTCGTCCTTGCAGGGTCATCTTCTCCTAGTGACGATCAAACCCGTCACACGGGGACTGGGCGCTTCTCCTGGTTGCGAATGCAGCCGCTTACGCTGATTGAAACTGGTCATTCGATAGGTGAGGTGTCTTTGCGCCAACTCTTGAGAGGGGAGGGCGTCAATGTCAGTGATCCGGGTCTCAGGTTTGATGAACTAATCGAAAGAATGATTAGTGGCGGGTGGCCCATGAGCCAGGGCTTTCCGTTGAAGGAGTCCACGAAGTATGCAAAAAACTATTTGGACCAGACTGCGAAGGTAGATGTTTCTACTTTGGATGGTCCAAAATATGACTCTGTGAAGGTGTCGCGTTTGCTTCGCTCTCTCGCACGGAACGCTGCTACGGAGGTCTCTGTCCGGACTCTGGCCACAGATGCCGGGGGTGCTGATGGGCCATTGCATGCAGACACAACATCGCGTTATTTGGAAGCGTTGCAGCGTATCTTCATAGTCGAGTTGCAGGAAGCCTGGGGTCCACGTATTCGGACACGAACCCCATTGCGTGAATCTCCTAAGCGTCATTTGACTGACTCTTCTTTGACTTTAGCTGCGCTACGTATCGGTTCTCCAGACAGGCTCTTTGCTGAGCCCGAAACTCTAGGTCTGATCTTCGAGTCGTTTGTGGTTCAGCAGCTGCGGGCATACGCGCCGTTTGTGGACGCCGAGGTAATGCACTACCGGGATAAGTCAGGTCTGGAATGCGATGCGATTGTTCAGAATGGGGATGGTGACTGGATTGCCATAGAGATCAAGTTGGGTTCCGGTCTCATTGACAGAGCGGTGCCTAACCTCAAGAAACTTCGCGATGTGGTGGACCAGAAGGCAAGCGGAGAAATGAGGGCGATGGTTGTGGTTGTGCCGACTGGACCTTCGTACTTGAGGCCGGATGGGGTTCAAGTGGTGGCGTTGAGTTCACTGGGCCTTTGAACCATAGCTATCTCCCAAATCGATTGGCTGTTCGGCTGGGATGCAAAGACATGTTCCGTAACGGAGCAACCGGCCTCCGAGAGTGTTCCTCTGCAAAAGTTGTTCTGCAATGTGACTCGGTCGAGTTTCGGTTTAACTTGTAGCGATCGCTCTGCCGTGGCCGCTCCAAGACCGTTGCGACCTACTTCGACCACTTTGAGCCCCCAACACCTGACAAAGGCCTCATAAAGATAGTGGTGACATGATGGAATGGCTCTCGGCTGTGCCGCTAGTGCCTAGCGCTTGACTCTTACATCGTGTCAGGCTTGATGCTGAACCCATCGACAATCTTTGGGGGGACAAGATGCTTCGGCCAGAAGGCGATATCAAACCAGCTACCTACTTGGGCAACAGCCCTTCCTGTTACTCGAATACCCTCGCGATGACTTTGGGGTATCCCGTGAGTGTACAGACCATTGACGCGATCTCCGGTTCAGCATTTGGGTATCAGCGCATCGGGCCTCTTCCTCTCTTTGATCCGCCGGGTTGGGATCCAGATCAGGGTATCGATCAAGCGCTCTTAATCATGGGGGTGGAGGGTCAGAGGCTGACATTCGAAGATCCGACAGAAGCGCTGGGGACTCTTCGTAGCCTCGCAGAGAATGGTCCCGTGTTCGTGGGTCCCCTTGAAATGGGGCTGCTTCGATACCAGAAAGGCTCTGACCGTTCAACAGGTGCCGATCACTTTGTTGCCGTTCTAGATGTTAATGACGTTCGCGTAATCATGCATGACCCACATGGTCACCCGTATGCCTCGCTTGCGACCGAGGACTTCATGACGGCTTGGGGATCAGACACCATCGGCTATGCAGAGGGTAGTTATCCCCTGCGAACCGGGTTTACTGAACCGGTTGGCACTATGGCGGAGTGGGCGGCTGCGTCACTTCCCTTCGCGTTGAATTGGGCAGAGGGAAACGAGGCAATTCGTGGTTTCCCTGCGGGTAACGTTGAAGGACTAAACGAGCTGCGTGAGCAGGCCGCTGCTGGGACGATCTCGGAGGTCACTGTGGCGGTGTTGCGTGATTTCGCAATCCGTCTTGGTGCGCGCCGACGCGCCGATACCTCGGACATGATGGGCTCTTTCCCAGAACTTGCGGACCGATTGAGTCGTCAAGCAGCAATTATTGGTGCGGCCCAAATTAGCGTGATTGATGCCGACTGGAACTTGTTCCAGCAGCAAATGGCAGGTGTTGTAGCACTGCATGATGACATCGTTGACACCCTTCGCAAGCTAGTCTGAGAATCAAGACTCCCAACCAAGGAAGCAATGACCAATTCACAAGACCTGCTATCGATAGGCCAGTTCAGCACACTGAGCCGACTATCGATAAGGATGCTGCGCCATTACGACGCGAATGGCATCTTGGCACCTGCTGAGATCGATCCTTGGACCGGGTATCGTCGCTACGCTCCTAGTCAATTAGCTGATGCAACGGTTATCAGGGATCTGCGTGATGCGGGCTTTGGAGTATCCACGATTGGTGAGCTACTTGATGGACGCGGGACGCCCTCTTGGGACGAAGCTCTTGAAGCTCAACGGCGGGCACTGATCGAGGAAGCCCGCGCCAACGAGCGACGACTTGAGCTAGTCAACCGCCTCTTGAGCCCCCCGAGCGAAATCGGGTCCATCACCATCACTAAGGAAACTGTTCCCGCAATGAACGTCGTAGTTCTGCGAGGTGTTGTGCCCTCATACGAAGACGAGCGAATTCTCTGGGGACAAATGATGCCAGCTGCCGCCGCACTGGGAATCAGCCCCGTCGGGCCGTGTGGGGTTATCGAGCACAACGATGAGTACCGGGAGTCAGACGTAGACCTCTCGATCTTCATACCCGTGCAACAAGGAACCACAGCTGAAGACCCACTTGAGATACTGAACCTTCCTGAACGAGAATGCGCTGTTGCCACAGTCCGTGGGGCCTACAATCAGTTCTCTCTGGCCCACGACCTGATCGCCGACAAGATCGTCGAAGATGATCTGAGGCTTCCCGAGTCCAGTTCAATCGACGGCCACGCCTTCAACATTTACGTAACCGAGATGGGGGAAGTGTCAGAAGACGAGCTGATTACGAAGATCTATCAACCACTGGGGACATGATTGCCGAGAGGTTCGTGCTGCACGGAATACGGTGGAGTTCCGCTTTAACGTTTAACGCTCCCAATGTTTAAGCCGTGACTCGCCAGCGACATTGGGGTTAGGTGGCTGAAAAAGCGCCACGTAAGGGGAATCCGATCACCTCTAGTGGGGTTGCATGTAGGGCGCTATCATAGTTGATAGCAAAGGGGGTGATCGCCTATGTCATCCATCGTGGTTCGCGGTCTCGATGACGCCGTCAAACAGGAGATCGCCGCGCAGGCGAAGGAGCACGGCAGGTCAATGGAGGCCGAGGTTCGCGCGATCCTTACCAAGGCCGCGCGGAGACCGCACATCGGGGTTGCGCTGCTGGCTGCGGCGCAGGACGTCGGCGGTATCGACGGCCTGCCTGTCCCGGCGCGCGATGACGTCGCGAGGGCGGTGGAGTTCGAGTGATCGTCCTCGACACGAATGTCATCTCGGAGATTTTCCGGCCGTCGCCGGAGCCGCGCGTGGTGGATTGGCTAAGTGCACTGGCGGATGATGTCGCGATAACGTCCGTGACGCTCGCCGAGCTGTTGGCAGGCGTTCGGCAGCTTTCTGATGGTCGGCGCAAGGAAGCACTTGCTAGAAGCATTGATGCGGCGCTTGAGCCGTATCGGGGCAGTAGCGCTGTGCTACCGTTCGATGACGTGGCGGCTGATCGGTATGCTGATGTGCTTGTGGCTCGGAAGAATGCGGGAGCGCCCATTAGCACAGCCGACGCGCAGATCGCAGCGATCTGCCTGGCTCATCGGGCGGTTTGCGCCACACGTAACGTGAAGGACTTCGCTCACACCGGCGTTGAACTGGTTGATCCGTGGAAGGCCAGCGCATGAACCATCGTTCGCTCTAGATCGTCGCCCGTGGGACTTCACTGAGGAAGCCAAAGCGTGGTTGAACCTCAGTTTCGCGTTTAAGCGAGTGGCATTGCGGAGTTAGCACTTGTTCGCGGGGCTAAGATCCGACGTCGTCGAAAAAGCTAAAACACTAAAACAATCCCGGGCGGGGATAAGCCTAGAGTCCTGCCAATGCTGACAGCCGAAAAACCGGTTTGGCTAGTGATTGCGTCGCCTCGGTGCTGGAACACAGCCGGTGCCACGACAATGCAGCCTGCGAGTGTGAGCTTGCGGTTGGCCTCGGCCATCTCGTGACGGAATCGGGCTGATCCGCAGATGCAGACGATCTTGGGTAATCCTTGTACAGAGGTGCTGAGTTCGGCGGGAACAGTCCAGTCGGGCGGAAGAAGTGGGGATGTGTTGTCGGGCGTCAGTTCGGTGAGCAGCTCTTCAACGGGCACTAGTTTTGCGGGCTCGCCACTTTCTCATGTATGTCAAAGCTGACAACGTACCGCTAAGTTCCCATGGCCTGAGAATAGCGGACGCTAAAGTGTGCGGGTCAAGTGCCAAGCTTGTGAGTGGTGTTGGGATGGGTCCCGATGCCCGTCGATAATCCATAGCGGTACACCTAGACTGACTGCCGCGGGGTCATTTGTCGAGCCGTGGGCAGATTAGGATGGCACTGTTCTGACGTTCCGGCACAGTTAGGTGGGCGATGGTTGCGGCGTATGTACCGAACGGATTGCTCTCGCGGCTTTTGGGTGACCGGATGTACTCGGTTGAGTTTGTTCTGAACGACTATGTGCAGTTCAAGTTCGATGGCGCTCCGGACGCGAGAACGCCGGTGACCCTGAGCGTATACGCGTGGCCTGTGGTGGAAATTGAGACGCGAACGTGGCGGGAGGGCGATCTTGGATACGCCGATGCACTTCGCCAGCTCGCCCCTAGCCTTGTGATCGCTACTTCCGAACAGACCGGTCGCGGGATAAGAATCGAGCTGGGCACTGGCGCCCTGACCATACATCCAACCGCTGAGGAAGCCCGCGTAGAAATTGCCATGATCGCTGGATGGAGCGACGGCGCGTGGATGCTGTGGCGGCCGGGCAAGGACAGTTTCGAAGACCTTTGCTAGTTTATTGGGTGGACAGCCCAAATTTTCGCGTATTTTGAACGCCTACATGGTTATTCACTTTGGCTAACTCGTATGGATGCTGACATCATGGAGGACCTGCGGCAAGCCTATGATCGCACGTCGATGGTGGGATGGGACTTTTCGATACTTGATGGGCGCGTGACGGCCGATGATCCTTGGTGGGATTTTGAAGCTGACTGTATCCGTGAGATGGCCGGAGCAAGGCGGGTTCTCGACTTGGGGACGGGCGGCGGCGAGCGTCTACTGGCTCTGCTCGACGAGCTAAACAACGACAGCCCGGCAGTTGAAGCTACGGAGGGCTGGGAGCCGAATCTTGCGGTTGCGCGTGACGCGCTTGGGCCGCGAGGCGTGCATGCTCGCGTGAGTCAACGTCGGTTTCGGATTTCGGCGGTGAAGCCTTAAGCAGCGGCAGTAATAACACGATCATGACCGTGGTGACCGAACGGTTCTTGAGTAGGTCTTCGCCCAGTGTTGTGGTGGGAAAGCCGTAACCCACAACTGTGATGAAGCATAGGAATAAGATCATGCCCCACACTGCGACTACGGCCGTGCGCTTCCATAGGATACCAATGCCGCACGCGATCTCGTAGATCCCGAGAGCTATCGTAAGCCAGCCGATATTTGGCATAACGAAGGACGCCCATAAATCGCTTAACCAAGGGAAGAGCGCCGTATCGCCAAAGACTGCGTAGCCTTCCGGTTCAGACCGTCCGAGAATGAAGTGGGCGATCCCGCCAGCGATGAAAATCGCCGCTGTCAGCGCCCTGACGATTCGCCGATACCACATCACAGCTCCCCCACGAGATCTGGACTTTCGGGGCCCTGATGCCCCGCTGCATCGATACTCGTATGATACCAACTAGTTCCCTGTTAGCACGTGGAGGTAGTGAATGGCGCGGTTCGAGTTTCGGCAGGTTGATGTCTTTTCATCGGGTCCCATAAACGGGAATCCGGTTGCCGTAGTGCGCGGCGCAGATGATCTTGACGATGAGACGATGGCGGCGTTCGCGCGGTGGACCAATCTATCTGAGACTACTTTTTTGCTTCGCCCCACTACTTCCAACGCGGATTACCGGCTGCGAATCTTTACTTCAACCGAGGAATTGCCGTTCGCCGGGCATCCCACACTAGGTTCAGCGCATGCGTGGTTAGAAGCAGGCGGGGTACCGCGTGGCCCGTCAACCGTTGTTCAGGAGTGCGCGGCTGGTCTTGTGAAGCTTCGGTACGACGACGGGCAGCTCGCGTTCGCCGCGCCCGACCTGCTTCGTTCGGGACCAGTTGAGCCGGATGATTTGGAGCCTGTTCTTCGCGCATTGAAACTCGAGCGCACGCACGTTATGGATGCGGAGTGGGTGGATAACGGACCCGGATGGTTGGGCCTCCTTCTTGATGATCCAAAACGAGTGCTCGAGGTACGGCCGGATTTTGGGGCGCTGAGCGCGAATGTTGGTCTGATTGCTACATATCCTGACCCGGGAGAGGCGGGGGTGGACGCGGAAGTTCGCGCATTCTGTCCGCTAGATGCGGTCCCCGAGGATCCTGTGACAGGCTCATTGAATGCTGGCCTTGCCCAGTGGCTTTCTGGGACAGTGCTGCCTGCAAACTATGTGGTAGCTCAGGGAACTGCGATGAATCGATCTGGCCGGGTATCAATCACAACTGATGCTGACGGGGTTATCTGGGTTGGCGGCAGAACCAATACAGTAATCGCCGGAGTGGTCGAGCTCTAATAGCTGATGCTAAGCGTCCGATCCGAGGGTTGGCGGGATCAGCACAAGCTTGCCCGGGTACTTCTTCGAAATGAAATCTTGCTGGGCAGTGCGGATATCGCTTAGTGGATACGTCTTCGAAACCAGTGGCTTGACCTCTCCATTGTTTACGTAGCGAATAACGTTCTCAAAAACCTCGTCCTCTTGGAAGGTGCAGCCAAAGAGGGACAGATCGTTCAGGTAGACGGTGCGTAGGTCAATCTCGGCAATTGGGCCGGCGATTGCGCCTGCAATCGCGTACCTTCCCCCGCGCCTCAGCGCCGCTAGGAGCTTGTTTACGCCGCCACCACCAACAACGTCCACCGCCACATCGATAGATTTTGTATCAAGCTCGGCGCTGAGATCGGCGCGGCGGTCTATCACCCGATCCGCACCTGCCTTGATAACAGGGTCAGCCTTCTCCTGCGAGCAAATCGCAGTTACGTGCGCGCCGCGCAGTTTGGCAAGCTGGACTGCCGCCAAACCAACCCCACCCGATGCGCCTGTGATAACAACCCGTTCTGCCCCGACGCCAGCCCGGTAAAGCATGCCCTCAGCAGTTGAATAAGCGATCGATATCGCACCGAGCTCTGGCGCAGACAATGGTGAGTGTACTGAATACGACTCGTTGGATGGAGCAACCGCAAACTGGGCAAAACCACCGTCGCATTCGCTGCCGTAGGTCCAACATTCGTACGGGCGGTAGTTGACATAGTGTCGCATGAGATTGCGTACGATAACTTGATCGTTGATCCGTTGGGCACTGACGCCCTCTCCTACCGCCACGATGCGGCCGTATACGTCGCCTCCCTGAATGCGTGGGAACGTCAGCGGAATGCCGGACCAGGAAGCATCTTCGCCCGCAGTGTCTTGACCACCGTTGGTAGACGCGGTTTCCGTATCGGTTGTGACGGCCTTGGAGTACCAACCTAGGCGTGTGTTGATATCCGTGTTATTGACCCCGGCAGCCTCCACCTGAATGAGAACCTCATCCGCTTGTGGCTGTGGCACCGGCACATCGGTTCGGTACTCCAGCTTTTCTGGACCACCATGTCCGGTCAGTAATACAGATGCCATAGACGTTGGAATCGTCTTCATACTTCGACTCTTTGTCTTTCATCGAGTAGCTATAAGAACAAACTGAGGCGGATACCACCCCTCTTCATCCTAGGACCTGGCTTACGAAGAAATTTTCTGATTGCTACACTCACAGCTGCAATGAGCAGTCCGCCTTCGCGTGGATCATAAGTCCAGTTGCAGGCTGCTCGCCTCCCGACGGGCGCCTTTTCACGCCCTACCGCCGAGAGGTAACTCTGCTCCATGCGATCTGATCGCTCTTCATCTGTGCTTCCCATCCTCTATATCGCCGCATTCGTTGCCGGCTTTAATGAGAACATCATCAACGTGGCCCTCGTGGACATTATGGCCGAATTTGGGATCTCGGCAGCCACTGCCCAGTGACTCGTGACTGGCTACATGATGGTGACCACCGTGGTTGTGGCAATTTCGGCCTTCCTGTATCGCCGCCTCGGGCTACGCAAGCTCTTCTTCATTGGGGCAACCCTGCTCTCGCTGGGATCCCTTTGCGCGATATTCGCGCCCACGTTCCCGCTGCTGGTTCTGTGTCGCTTGGTCCAAGCGGTCGGCACCGGCATCTTCATCCCAACGATGATGAGCACCGTGCTGATGGTTGCGCCTCGCAAGAAGATCGGGTTCTACCTGTCCATCGGCGGCATGATGATCACATTCGGTCCGGCCTTCGGCCCCGTGATTTCGGGCCTCATGGTGACGGCTTTTGGTTGGAATACCATCTTTGTACCAGTGCTCGTGGTGATTGTGGTGCTGGGGGCGTGTGGCGTCGTCGTCGTTAAAAATGTCGGGGAAACCGAAGCGGTGAAGTTGGACGTACTCTCGGTCATCTTGATCGCCGTGGGGTTGGTGGCCTTCGTGTACGGGCTCTCCGAAATCACGGTTCGCCCGGGCGTAGCCGCGGGAAGTGCGGCCGCTGGGCTCGTATTCCTCGCGATCTTCGTGCGCCGCCAGTTCAAGGTGGACAACCCGGTGCTGAACCTGCGGCCGATGGCCTCCATCCGGTTCTGGCCCGCCGCAATCCTCGTGGTTGTTGCGATGATGACCACCTTCTCGCTTTCCGTGCTACTTCCCCTGTACTTCCAGCGCTCGTTCGGGATGAGCGCGCTTGCCGCCGGTGCCCTCTTGCTGGCGCCGATTCTCGTGAACGCCGCCACCGCGGTAATGGGCGGGAAGATTATGGACGCGCGCGGTGCATGGCCGCTGCTGATCACTGGCTTCGGCGTGATCGTATTGGGACAGATTCTCATCGTGTTTGTGGCGCCTCAACTTAGCTGGATCGGCGTCCTAGGCGCCTCGGTGTTGTCCTTCGGCGGCGTGGGGCTGGTACTTTCGCCGTCTCAGACCGCGGGCCTCGCCACGCTCTCGAAGCCCGATCATCCCCACGGCGTGGCAATCCTCAACACGTTCATTCAAATGGCAGCTGCGATCGGGCCCTCGCTCTTGATCGGGATCCTCTCCTCGCAGGCCGCCTCAAGTGAAAGTGCCGGAGCCAGTGCCGCCCAAGCGAATGCAGACGGGTTCACCCGGGCTATCCTGGTTGCCGCGATCATCGCCTTGGTGGGCGCCGCGGTGGCGTTCTTCTACACGCGGATGCTGGCTGGGGAGCGGAAGTCTGCGTCGGTTGAGGGTGCCGAGGGCCCCGAGGGTGTTCAGGCCGCGCAGGACCAGTCTGCGTCAGAACCAACAATCGCCTCCCTGATGCGGACTGAAGTGTTTTCCGTGCCAGCCACGGCAACCGTTGGTGAGGTTGTTACTCAGTTCGTCTCCTCCCGAACCGCGGGGCTTCCGGTGATCGACGATCAGGGCGGCGTATGCGGCTACATTACCGATGGCGAGATCCTTCGCGCCGTGTCTGGGCGGTCAGAATCCGCGATAGATCTTGCGTTTGGGTTGCAGGTTTACCGGGATGACGCCAACCTACGCGATCGCGTTATCGAGGTGATGCAGCAGGGAGTTATGGAACTGGCATCTAAGTCTGTGGTGACTGTAGACGTCGATTCGTCCGTGGAGGATGTTGCCGCGATTTTGGGCGAGCGCTCCATCAACAAAGCGCCCGTCATGTCTGGCGAAACCCTGGTTGGCGTGATCACCCGTGGCGACCTTGTTCGGAGCATCTTCGGGCGTTTGTTAGGTAGGGTGGACGCATCCATCCTGACCGAAGCCGAGCTGGTGACGCTGCAGTGAGGACCTAACGAACGGAGATTGTCTTGGCACGGAATGATCGGCTGGGGCGCGCCGCGCTCGACTTGGTTAGGGCCATTTTGAAGCCAGCGGGCGCGGGCAAGAAACCGGCCAGTGCCACGCGCACGAAACCTTCTGCGGCGGGCGCATCGCGCATGGGTTCCAATGGACACGACGCCAGCCCAGGGCAGTACGGACCCGGGGCCACGCGTGACCTCACTCGGGCAGAAAGCGCACAGATTTCCCCGAGCTACTCGCCAAGCGCGGACGGCGATCCCGATCCCGGAGAAGTGATCTGGACCTGGGTCCCTTATGTGGAGAACGACGGCCGGGGCAAGGATCGGCCAGTCCTCATCATTTCGAGGTTGACGGACGGATCTACCGCAGGCTGCTATCTCTCCACCAAGCACCACGATGGCTACATCTCAGTGGGTAGCGGTGCGTGGGATTCCAAGGGCCGCGAGAGTTTCCTCAACCCCGAGCGATTACTCCGAATCACCGATGAGGGCATGCGGCGCGAAGGCACGGTCATGCCCAAGGCTAGGTTCGGCGCGGCAACGGCAGAGATTATGAGGCGGCTGTAACTGGGTTCCGGTCGCGAGATGCTAGCAGCGCCTTATGACGGAAGCTCGCTTCCGGGCGCAGCTACGTGAAGTCCAGCCGCAGAAGCCGCGCGGGCAAGCTCTTGATGGTAGGTCATGAATTCGTCGGCTCCCACTCGCAGCGCCGTTGCAAGATGAATGGCATCGTTCGAGCGTAGGGGAGTGTAAGTCCCTGCATTCAGTAGATCTCCGCGCGTTGGATCGGCGAGTATCACAAGATCCAGTACCTCCGTCACAGCTTCGAGTGGCACGTCCGCAGGATTTCGCCCGGCGGCACAGTGGAGTTCGGTATGTAAAAGCCACGATGCGACCAGCCGCCTGCCGCCCTGAGCCAACTCGTGGAGCAGCGCCTGTGACTCCACTTCAGGGACCAGTAGTTTCATCGCCGCCGAGGTGTCCAGATACGTCAGCTTTACCATCGGCCCCGCGCATCCTTGATCATCTCGGAGGTTCGGCGCGACGTCCCGACGTGTTCCGCGAGGAGCTGCCGCAGCTTGCTCAGGTTGGAGAGGTCTGCCTGAGCGGGACGTGCCGCTTTAGACTCTGTCGCCCCGATGCCTACCGCATTACAATGTAGGCACGTACCTACAGGCGGAGGAGGCTGCTATGACTACGATGAGTGCACGTGAGTTTAATCGTGACGTTAGCGCCGCGAAACGTGAGGCTAATGACGGACCGGTCGTGATTACTGATCGTGGCGAACCGGCATACGTCTTGCTGTCGATTGATGATTATCGACGTATGGGCGACAAAGCGCCTTCGCTCGTTGATCGCCTGAGTATGGATGACGAACCCGAGATTGAATTTGATCCAGTTTGTCTAGAGCTCGAGGTTCCCGATCTGTGAGCTACTTACTGGATACCAACGTTGTCAGCGAGCTTCGCAAATCAGAAGCGAGAGCGAATCCGCGTGTCCGTTCGTGGGTCGCAGCCCGCGTACCTTCTGACCTGTACCTCTCGGCCATCACAGTGTTGGAGATTGAGCTTGGCATAGCCAGAGTTGCGAGACGTGATGCGGACCATTCCGAGCGTTTGCAGGCGTGGCTGGATAACGAACTCCTCGACGTTTTCGCCCGCCGTATTCTGCCTGTAGATGTCTCCGTAGTGCGATTCGCCGCGCGGCTGCACGTCCCCGATCCAAGACCGGAGCGTGATGCGTTGATTGCCGCAACCGCAGCCGTTAACGGCCTTACGGTTGTTACGCGAAACGTTCGAGACTTTAGCGGACTAGGCGTTGCGATCGTTGACCCGTGGGGTGATACGCCTTAGTCCCGTTCTGGCCGGCGCCGGTTTCGTTTGAGTTCCGACCGGTGTTTTTTGTTTTCAAGACGACGACGGCGTGACGCCCTACTCGGCTTCGTTTTCCGCCGCGGCACGGGTGGAACAATGGCCTCACGCAGTAATTGAGCGAGGCGCTCGCGGGCCGCCGCCCGGTTGCGGAACTGCGAGCGATGCTCGGAGGAACTGACCGTCAGCACGCCTCCCGAGAGTTTTGAGGCCAACGCCTGAAGGACGCGGGTACGTTGGGTGGGGGTGAGTGACGTCGTCGTCGAAATATCTAAACTCAACTGGACCCGCGAATCGGACGTATTCACCGCCTGCCCGCCAGGGCCGGACGAATGCGAGAAGCGCTCGGTCAACTCGCCAGCGGGGATCCTCAACCCGTCGGGGGCGCCGGGGCCCGGCGGGACATGCAAATCGTCCATCGCCCTAGTGTGCCATTTTGAGCCTTGTGATCGCGACTGCGAGCGGGGCATGATGTGGCATGGGAACTCTCGGTTACACGGCTACGATCTCGATTGATGGATACGCGGCGGATGCAGATGGTGATTTTCAATGGTCGGCGCCCGGCGACGATGTTTTTGATTTTCATGTGGAGCGCATGGCGGACGTCTCAGCCGAAATACTGGGGCGGCGCACCTATGAACTGATGCGATACTGGGAGGCCGAGCCGGCCGGAGAGACGTGGTCCGCGGCCGAACACGAGTTTGCGCGGCGCTGGCAGAGTCTGGACATTGTGGTTGCCTCGTCCACTCTGACACGTGAAAAGGTCGCCGATGCTGATGTTCTAGTCCCTCACCTCGGGTTGGCTGACGTTGAGCGAATCGTGGGCGAAGCTGCGGGCGAAGTTGAGATTTTCGGGCCAACCGTCGCAAGCGAGGCGATCAGGGCTGGCCTAGTGGACCACTTTCGGCTGTTCATCATGCCCAAGGCCGTGGGCGGCGGGCTGCGCGCGTTGCCCGGCGATGCCCGGCTTGGCATGGATCTTGTGGGACAGCGAGTTTTCCAAGACGGTACGGTCTATCTCCATTACACTCGTGCGCGGTGACGTCCCCATTTCCGCTGCCCGGCAAGGAGCGGACCCTTGTAAATACGCATACTGCCACGGGTATGCAATCGGAGGCCGAGACCTCTCGAAAGCTCAAGTAAGCACGCGCTTTGGCGGATTACCCGCGATATAGGCGAGCGATCATGCAGGGAGATTTGTCTGATGCTTATCTCGGACGCAGGCGCTCGCGGCGTGCCGTTCCTAGCTCAGAGCATTGGCGGCTTCAACCAGCAGATCGATCTTGTTCCACTGGGTGGCTTCATCGATTGAGTTGCCCTCTTCCACTGAGGCAAAGCCACACTGCGGGGACAGTGCGATGTTGTCCCCTACGATGGAGCGGACCTCATCAAACCTGCGCTGAATGTCAGCTACAGTTTCCATTTCGCTGTTTTTCGTGGAAATGAGGCCAGCAACGAAGGTCGCATCGGTGCCTCGCAGAGCTGCCCAGGGTTCGAAGGAGCCGGAGCGTTCGTCATCGTACTCCACATAAAAACCGTCGTACGGGACCTGCGCAATAACGGGGGCTACGGAATCGTAGAAGCCCTCGAATAGGTGATGTCCTTTGAAGTTGCCCTTGCAGAAGTGGGTGGCGATCGTCATGTCAGCTGGCCGGCCTTCGAGCGCCTTGGTGGAGACCACCCGGAACCATTCGAGCACCGTGGTCTTGTCGAATCCCATGGACTCGATCTTGGCGAGGAAGTTGGAATCGATCATGTAGGTCCACGAGGTGTCGTCGATCTGAAGGTAGCGGCAACCGTGGGCGTATAGATCCTTGATGGCCGCTTGGTAGGCGGCGGCGATGTCATCGATGAGGAGATCGATGTTGTAATCGGGCAGATCCTGTTTGCCGAGCTGAAGGTAGTTATCCACGAGGATCATGTTGGGGCCGGAGATACACTTCTTCGCGGTCACGCCCGGGTATTTTGAGGCTTCGGAGGCGAGGAAATCGTAGGCCTCGATCTCCGGGTGGTGGCGGCCGGGATCGTAGCTGATCTTGCCGTCGATGTAGCCGAGTTCGATGTGGTTACCCGCTTTATCGAGGTGTTGGGTGGTGAAGCCGTCGAACTCCTTGAGCCAGTCGAGGTGCCACCAGCGGCGGCGAAACTCGCCGTCAGTCACCATGCTTAGGCCGTGCTGAACCTGTTTCGCAACCAAATCCGCGATGGCTGCATCCTCAACCGTGCGGAGGTCGGGGAGGCTTATCTCACCAGAATTGTATTGGGCCCGCGCATCCTTAATCTCTTTGGGGCGCAGGAAGGAACCAACAATGTCATATGTAATGTTCAGCACGGGACTAGGTTAGTGGATTATGAGGATGATTTCATTGGCTGGTCAGAATGTGCCAGTACTCGGTCAGGGCACGTGGTACATGGGTGATGGTCCGGCGCGGCGCGAAGAGGAGGTTCGGGCCCTCCGGACTGGGATTGATGTGGGGATGAACCTCATTGACACGGCCGAAATGTACGGTTCGGGACGCTCCGAAGAGCTCGTAGGTGAGGCCATTCGCGGGCGGCGCGACGAGGTATTTCTCGTTTCCAAGGTACTGCCGAACAATGCGAGCCGCACTGGGACAGTTCAGGCATGCGAGGCGAGCCTGAGGCGGCTCGGCACCGACCGGCTGGACCTCTACCTGCTGCACTGGGAAGGCTCCTATCCTTTGTCTGATACGTTTGCGGCCTTTGAGGAACTGCGCGAGCAGGGCAAGATCGGGGCGTGGGGAGTCTCCAACTTCGATCGAGTGGAACTCGCGGAAGCTCAGGAGCTAGCTGCACAGTCTATCTCCACCAACCAAGTGCTCTTCAACCTCCAGCGCAGGTGGCCCGAGGCCGGCCTTCTTCAGGACATGCAGGCCGCCGGAATCCCAATGATGGCGTACTCACCGATTGAGCAGGGCGTGCTGACTGAGGGAAGTTTGGCGCTAGAGAATGTGGCGGCTCGGCACGGAGCCACCCCCGCGCAGGCCGCCCTCGCCTGGGTAATCTCGCATCCCGGCGTGATCGCGATCCCGAAGGCCTCCAGCGAGGCACATGTGCGCGAAAACGCGTCTGCCGCGGATATCTCGCTCACGGAAGAGGACTTCGCGGAACTAACCGCCGCTTTCCCCGAGCCACCGGCTGGCGCCCCGATCGAGATCCTCTAGAACTTTGCGAAGGCGTGGACCGCAGGGGACATGTCCCATGTCTCGGTGAACCCCATGGCACGGTAGAAGAGGTGCTGGGCTGGTTCGTCGTCGGTCAAAAGGACTTTTTGGCGGACGCTGCCGTACGGGGCGAAAACTCTCTCGAAGAGTTCGCGTCCAATCCCGTGCCGATGATAGCTGGGGCTGACCAGAATGTCTTGGAGGTAGACGATCGTGAGGCCGTCGCCCACGGCGCGCGCTAGGCCGATGAGTTCACCCTCAGCCCGCGCGGTTACGACGGTCAGAGATGCCTGAATGGCGCCCGCGAGCAAGGCGGGGTCGCGGGTGTATGACGTCCAGCCCACCGAGTCATATAGCTCAACGAGCTCGCGCTTGGACGGTATAGCGTCGCGTTGATACTCGATCTTCACGAGATCACCCTAGCGAGATGTTGAAGTTCGGGACCGGAGACCCGCTGGGTGGTCCACTCGTCCATCGGCTCGGCGCCCAACTTGCGGTAGAACGCGATTGACGGCGCGTTCCAATCCAGCACCGTCCACTCGAGGCGCGGATAGCCACGATGCGACCATCCGCTTCCACCACGTAGCAGAACGCCTTCGGACTTGCGCCAAAGAGCGTTGCGTGGATCGCCTCCGCGGTATTCTCCACGGTGTCCGGCTCGCGATCGTATTCCGCTAGGACTTGGATCCAGGCGAGGATTCCTTGTTCTTCGCCCGGGCGGGCCTCCCGTAGTTCATTCACGGAGGCCAACACTACCCTTAGCGAGCAACCGCATGGCGTTCAGGATGACGATGAGGACCGACATTTCGTGAACAAGCATCCCGAGAGACATGGTAACGCCACCCGCGAATACTCCGGCCACCAGAAGGGCCACGGTAATAACGGATATTGCGACGTTTTGCCGAATCACTGAGACTGTGCGTTTTGCGAGCAAGATGGCATCTGGGAGTTTGAGTAGATTATCGCTGATCAGGGCGATATCGGCGGTCTCGATGGCTACTGCTGAGCCTGCGGCACCCATTGCGATACCAATATTTGCGGTGGCCAAGGCAGGGGCGTCGTTTACGCCATCTCCCACCATGGCCACGGTGCCGCCCTCGCGTTGCAGGGCTGCGATGGCATCGAGCTTATCCTCGGGTAGGAGGCTGGCGTGAACCTGATCGATACCCGTTTGGGCCGCGACGGTTTCTGCCACCGCCGGTGTATCTCCGGTGAGCATGACAACGTCGTGGATACCCGCCTTATGAAGGCTTTCAACCATCGCTGGTGCGTCTTCGCGGATACGATCTGCGACAGCGATGATTCCGATTGCGGTGTCATCAATCGCCACGATCATTGCGGTCTTGTTTGGAGCGAGCCCCGCGAGGGCGTGCTCTGCTTGGACAGTTGGGATCCCGTGCTCCGCGAGGAGTGCAGGAGTTCCCATTAAGACGCGAGTGCCGGATACCTCAGAGCAGATACCCTTGCCAGGGATTGGCTTCACGTTCTCCGGAACCCTGTCTGGAGACGCAGGACCCGCTGCCGTAAGCACCGGCTGGGCTAGCGGGTGCTCTGATCCGGCTTCCGCCGCCGCGGCCCAACGGAGTACATCGTTCTCCGTGAGTGATGGTTCTAGAGTTATGATATCTGTGAGTTGGGGGCGCCCCTCCGTCAGAGTACCGGTTTTATCTAAGGCGACGACGGAGATCTTGGCGGACGTCTCAAGGTACTCTCCACCTTTGATGAGGATGCCATTTCGTGCTGCCTGGCCAATGCCGGCGACGATTGCCACAGGGATCGAGATAACGAGCGCACCCGGGCAGGCGATTACCAAAAGAGTTAGTGCCAGCACGATGTCTTGGGTGACGAGGCCGGTAACGAGCGCAAGAGCGATAACGGCTGGTGTATACCAGCGTGAGAAGCGATCGATGAATGTTTGGGCAGGAGCCTTCGCATCCTGCGCTTCTTCCACACGGTGGATAATCTGGGCGAGCGTAGTGTCAGCCCCAACCCCCGTTGCCTCGACGGTGAGAAGCCCGCCTCGCGATATTGTGCCTGCGTAGACCTGATCATCAGCTGACTTTTCAACGGGGATTGATTCGCCCGTAATAGACGCTTCGTCGATCGGGGCGTTTCCCGAGATAACGATACCGTCTACTGGGACTTTCGCTCCGTTTTTCACCAGAACGTTTTCTCCCCTGTGCACATCAGTGGCATGAACTTTGACTTGTTCTCCATTCCTCATCACGATGGCGGTATCCGGCGCCGTTGCCACGAGCTCCGTGAGCGCGGACCTTGTTTTATCGAGGGTCGCGGCCTCTAGCGCGTGCCCGATGGTAAAGAGGAGTGTGACTGCGGCGGCCTCCCAGTAGTTTCCGATGAGAGCAGCCCCGATTGCTGCGATTGAGACGAGCAGATCGATACTGATGACGCGGGAGGTCAACGCTCGAACCGCCTTGACCACGATTCCATAAGACGTCAGGATCGCGGCTGTGAGCATTGCAAGGTCAGCTAGCGTGAATGAGCCTAGCCATAGCGGGGAGACCAATGTGACGTTAGCTAGTCTTTCGATCGCGAATGATGTGATGATGAGGACGGCTGCGAATGTGGGGATGGCCCAGTTTCCCCGAAGCCAAGCGGATAGATGTTTCATGGTGTTCTTTCTCGTGTAGCTGGAATGCGGGCCGGGGGCTCGCCGGTTGTAGAACTAGGGCGGCCCGGGGCCCGCGTGAACCAATCAGAACGCTGCAGGAGCGGACTTGTATCCAGCCTTTTCAACTGCAGAAATCAGATCGTCCACAGAGGCTTGCTCGGGATCGTGGGAAACCTCGATCCGGCCTGATGCGAAGTGAACGGTTGCGGAATCTACGCCATTCATCTTGCCTAGTCCTTTTTCGATCTTGGCAACGCATGAAGGGCAGGAGAATCCTTCGGCACGGAGGGTAGTGGTAGTGAGCATTGGAGTTCCTTTCTCTTATCGAACGTCTTTAAGTTATGCGGGTTGCAGGATTGATTCCTTGACATAGATCAAGTGGCCCGACCGAGTGGTAGATTCTGTGTATGGCCGACTTGTGTGTAACAAAGGTGCCGATTTTTCAGGGACTCTCACGGCAACAACAGGAACATGTGGCGAGCTTTATCCGTCCAGCTTCCTTCAGCAGGGGAGAGACCGTGAGTTCTCCCGAACAATCGGTTCCTCGCCTCCTCGTGATGCACAGTGGCCAGCTCAAAGTCAGCCGTCTGGCGGCGAATGGCAAAGAACAAGTGCTTCGGATAGTTGGTCCTGGCGATGTTGTAGGTGAGCGCGCGTTCCTCACTGGGGAACGTCAAGAAGATCTTGTGATGGCGGTGGCGGACAGCCGTATGTGCGTCTTGGAACATAAGGATCTAGCTGCGCTGATTCGCGAATATCCGGGCATTGGAATGCGTATGCTTCGGTCGCTTTCTGATCGGCTGACTTCGATGGAGAGCCGGCTGGCTTCTCTAACCACAAGTGACGTGGCCGCACGCATCGCCGGATATCTCCTAGATCAGCCAGCGGAGTCACGCAATGGGAGGGATGTTGTCCGCCTTCCTATGTCAAAGCGCGAAGTTGCCTCGTATCTTGGGACGAGCCCGGAAACTTTGAGTCGGGGCTTAGCGCGGTTATCGGAATCAGGCATGATCGAGGTAAGCGGGCAGGAGATTGTTCTGCTTGATATCGCTGAACTGGATCGGATTGATCGTCAAGCGCGAACCGATGTGCAGGCTTAACTTGGTAGTCCTTGCGCCCGATTATTCGTAGGGGCGAGGGCCAGAATGATAAGTGTGGTGCCAATAGTTGCAAGACCAACCCAGCCAAGAGGCGTGAGCGTCTCGCCTACAATGGCAACCGCGAGTATGGCCGCGACCGCGGGTTCTGTGAGCGTAATGGTTGTTGCCGTACTGGCTGGAACGCGCGCCAATCCGAACCCGAAGAGCACATAGCCAAGAAACATGGGGATGAGCGCCATGTAGGTGGCAACAAGGAAGGCCTCACGCGTTGCGATGAGTGGAGCGCCCGTTACAAGGAGCACCGGCATGAGCAGGAGGCCACCGCAGCCGAAAACTGCTCCCATTGAGGCGGCTCGGGGGATCCTGAGCTCCATGAGGTGGTGCGCTACCCACGAATAGCTCGCGTAGGTGAATCCGGCGATCAGGCCGAGTCCCACACCCAGCGCGGTTGTTTCCGCGCTACCTTCCGTGTCTCCCATCCTCGAAACACACAGCATTGCTGAGCCTAGGGCTCCCAGCGATGCCGAGAGCATCCACCACAAGCTAAGCCGACGCTTCTCCAAATATCGTTCGAGCAAGCCAGAGGCTAGTGGGGCTGAGGCAAGCGACACCACTGAACCGATGGCTACACCCGCATAGTGCATGGAACTGTAGAAAGCGAGCGGGTAGATAGCTACGGCAAACGCGCCGAGGATAACCGAGTTGGCGTTCGCGCGGAGCGCGGGCAGAGCTTGCCTAATCGAGGGAATCGCAATGAGAGCCTGCAGCAATCCACCAATTCCCAATGCTGCGGAACCAATGGCGAGGGGGCCAGCATCGGGGGCGAAGGTTGCCGCCGTACCAGTTGTACCCCACAGGATAGAAGTGAGTGTGATGGCGGCGATCCCCAGAAGGTTCTGGCGGCTAGTCATTTGGGTCTCCTCTGATCGCCACTCAGAGTAGCAAGAACGTGGTTTTAGAGCTCTAAGCATCCACAGTGGTGGCGGCGCTGATGTACCCATTGGAATATCCAGCAGTGATAGGTGGTTTCAACCATAGTGGCGAAACATCGAGTCTCGTCAGAAAAATTAAGCTACAGAGGAGTTATTCATGGGTTCTGAAAAGCGTGTAGTTATTCTTGGTGGTCACGGCAAAGTTGCCCTGCTGGCTGCTCCGAGGCTTGTAGACGCGGGTTTCTCGGTTGACGCAGTGATACGCAATCCCGAACACAGCAGCGATGTGGCGGAAACCGGGGGTAACCCTGTTGTACTTGACATGGAACAGGCCAGTACCGAGGAGTTCGCCCGGCTGTTTGAAGGTGCTTATGCGGTTGTCTTCTCTGCCGGTGCGGGTGGCGGCAATCCTGAGAGAACTAACGCAGTGGATTATGAGGCTGCCTCCCGCGCAATTGATGCAGCGGGTGAGGCGGGCGTCAACAAGTTCGTGATGGTTTCCTATGCCACGGTTAACGCCGATTTGGATCGGGTGGACCCGAGCGATTCGTTCTATCCCTACGTGCGCGCTAAGCATGATGCCGACGCTCACCTGCGCGCGAGCGGTCTGGATTACACGATCCTTGGGCCCGGAATGCTGACGCTCGAACCCGCGACGGAAAAGGTGACGATCGCCGACGCCGCCGGCAAGGTTGACGGTGCTTGGCCCACGCAGAACAACGCGACTTCGCGTGCAAACGTGGCCGCAACAATCGCCTACGTGATCGCGAACGGCGCTGCCACGCGTCAGACGGTTAATTTTTACGACGGCGACACCCCTCTGGCCGCCGCCCTCTCATAACGCGAGCGGCTGAACCGGCGTTCAACGCGAGTGAGTTTACCGGTCTACGGTGCGGATTGTCTTGATCAATGCAGCGTCCACGGTCAACACCTTCTTAGTGAACGAGCCGTCCGCATAGAACACGAAGTACTCTCCTTCTTGGCGGTACTTCGCAGCTTCTATGGTGTCACTGTAAGTGCCGGGAACGGTTAAACCTTCGTTGATTGCATACTTAGCCATGACCAAATATTAGCTAGCGGAATCGTGGGTGTCGGTAGAGGGCAATGCCGATGCCTGCCTGTACTCCCATGCGCGGCAAAACATGTCGGAGCCCCCTTATACGCTGATCACAACGTTCTAGTCGTCACGGTAAAGGCGGGAGGTGGTTGTGATGTCGGGTGAGGACTTCTCTCGGGTTGGTGTCCTGCTCGAAGAGCTGGGTGGTGAGTGTCGAACACTAGCCATGGACGAAGGCAATATTACGGATTGCGCCGAGTTGCTTGAGCGGCTCAAGACTGCCGGAATTGCAATGGACGGTCTTGGAGCAGCACTTATCGGCCGCGTGATCGAACTTCAGTGTAAAGATGCTGCTGAAGTTCAGAATGGCTGCGCTCCGGACGGTGATGATCCGCACCACCGTGGAAGCGACCCCGGCTGCCACGGAAGTTTGGGCAAAGATCGGACCTTGCTTAAGCTCGTGGAGCGCACCGGGCGGCAGTCTTACAGAGCCGCGGCCAAGGAGATTCGGCTTTCGAAGTTCGCTGCGGGCTGTTTCCCGATGTTTCTTGAGGGAATGCGTCAGGGAAAGATCTCGGCGGCGTACATCGAGGTACTTGGCATGGTCGGGCGCACTCAAGCACTTACCGAGCTAGCGCAAGACAATGAGGAGATGTTGCTTGAGTGGACGCAGACTCAAGACGTGAAGGAGTTCCGTCGGAGCATCAAGCGATGGGAGCGGGAGAACGGCTTCAAAGCTGCGCGCAAGGCGCGTGAAGCAGGAGGCCGAGGCAGGCGCGAGAGCCTGCGGCTGTATCCCGAGGATGACGGATATAAGGTTTCGGGCTGGCTCACCGGCGAATCTGGCAGTGTGGTTATCAGAGCTCTGAGGCAGGAATCCCGAGTGGTGGTCGAGGAGCAAGGTCTTTCTGGCACCACGCGCGGCGCGGGCGAGCATCATACTGGTAGCTCAGTTGTAGATCTATGGGGGCACGGAGAGCGCAACGCGCGATCACTAGTGAGGATTCTTCGGCGCGTCTTGAAGAACAATCGGCGCTCTTCAGCCGGGCCAGTGAGCTTCCGCGATACAACGCCAATACGAAGACCAGTACTTTGGGTAGAACCCGAGCGGGACGCCCAGCGAAAACCCAATGTGGCAACGGGATTTGGCTAGTAATCGGTTGGTGGGTTGCGTGGGTGGGAAGCGTCGTCGTCGGTAATAATTTGGCGACGACGACGGGGCCTCTTCCCTCTCTCGCGATTTATCATAAATCCTGCTCGAAGGTAGACTCCTTTCTATTAGCACGAGAAAGACCGTGTTAAATACCAGCAAAGTCGATGGTTGTGCTCCGGCGATGCTGGAGAAAGGAAAAACGTGTTCTGTTACCAATGCGAACAGGCGGACCGTTCTGGCCCGATCCCCGGATGCTCACTGATCCGGGGAACCTGCGGAAAGGACGAAACCACGTCCGCTCTGCAAGATCTACTTATCTATCAGCTCAAGGGCGTTGCTGATTATGCTGCACACGCCCGTTCAGTTGGGGCGGGGGATGATGAGGCGGCTGGATTTCTGGCGTTTGCCATGTTCACCACCCTGACCAACGTGAACTTCAGCCAGACGAGGTTTGTCGAATTCATTCGTCAGGCCGATCAGTACAAGACCCGACTTAAGGAGAGCTACGAAGAGGCCGCCTTGAAGAGCGGATCTAAACCCGAAGTGCTCAGCGGGCCAGCCGAGTTCACACCCGCTGCAACTACCGAGGGACTCGAAGAACAAGCCGCATCTTTGGGAATCCTCGCCGGGATCGACGAAGTTGGGCCGGACGTAATTGGCTTGCGCGCTCTGAACCTATATGGCTTGAAGGGAATCTGCGCCTACATTCACCATGCTGAAGTCATGGGTTATACGGACTCCGGCATCTATAAGGACCTAGAGGATGCCCTTGTGTACCTCGGGACCGATCCGTCCGATATTGAGGATCTTCTCGAACACGCGCTGGGCCTAGGACGCACCAATCTGGCCGTGCTGGACATGCTCAATCGGGCGAATAGCGGGTCGTTCGGGACTCCGTCGCCCACCACCGTGCGAACCACGCCCGTTAAGGGCCACGCGGTCCTCATCTCGGGCCACGATTTCCCCGGACTCAAGGCGCTGCTGGAACAGACCGAGGGCACTGGGATTAACGTTTACACCCACGGCGAGATGCTGCCAGCTCACGGCTATCCCGAACTTCGCAAGTACCCGCACCTCGTGGGTAACTACGGGGGAGCATGGCAGGACCAGCAGACGGACTTCGCCAATTTCCCGGGTCCGATCATTATGACGAGCAACTGCATGATTGAACCTCGCCAAGCCTATAAGCACCACATCTACACGAACGGACCTGTGGGGTGGCCAGGCGTTCGCCATATCGCCGATCACGATTTTTCCGAGGTTATTCGGGCGGCGCTCGCGCTTCCTGGCTATGTCAGCACAGAGGAGGCGAAGGAGATTCCCGTAGGCTTCGGCCACGACGCCGTTCTTCAGTTGTCAGACGAGGTCCTAGACGCCGTTCATTCCGGCCGCCTCAAGCGGATCTTTGTCATGGGTGGCTGCGATGGTGCCTCGCCAGGGCGGAATTATTTCCGCGACTACGCCGAGGCAGTCCCGGATGAAGCACTCATCTTGACCATGGGATGCGCCAAGTATCGCTTCAATGATCTGAACTTTGGGGAGCTGAACCTTTCGGGGAATGTTGATGTTCCGAGACTTCTTGATGTGGGGCAGTGCAACGATTCGTACTCTGCGGTCCGGATTGCCATGGCCCTTGCGGACGCTCTGGGATGCGAGGTCAACGATCTACCGTTGACCATGGTGCTCAGCTGGTTCGAGCAGAAGGCCGTTGCGGTCCTGTTGACTCTGCTTGCGCTGGGGATTCGGAATATCAACCTTGGCCCCACGCTGCCCGCATTCCTCACTCCGGCCGCGATTGACATCGTTGTGGAGCGCTTTGGGTTGCATCTCATTGGTGATGACCCGCTCTCTGACCTGAACAATGCCATGGCGGGAGCTGCCTCATGAGCACTAGCTATACCCATTCCCTCACCACGTCCGACGGCACTCACCTGACATTGCAGGGCGGACCAGAATCTTCCATTATTGAAGCTGCCGAGGAGGCCGGAATGCTCCTGCCCTCCTCCTGTCGGGCTGGAAATTGCGGAGCGTGCCACGCCCATGCCGAAGGACAATATCGGCTGGGCGATCATGCGAAGACAGTTCTTGACGATGAGGCAGAGGTGGCTGGCGACGTGCTGCTGTGCCGGACTTATCCCGAAGGCCCCCTCAACATCAGGCTGCCCTACGAGCAGGGCCGGATCATTTCTGGCAAGATTCCCGAGCGGCGTGCCACTGTCAAAATGTGCGAGGAGACCGCCGAGGACACCATTCATTTGGCGCTCGAACTGGGGCCGGGTGAGGACGGTGCGCTCGGATGCGAGTTCGATCCCGGCCAGTTCCTTGAACTGACGATTCCTGGAACCGCGACTAGGCGGTCCTATTCGCTAGCTAACTGCCCGAATTGGGACGGCACGGCCGAACTGTTCATTAAGCTGCGTGAGGGCGGCGAGTTTTCCGAGTTCTTGGGCGGCGTGAGCGCCGGGCAAGAGATTGATGTGCGAGGCCCTCAGGGAGCTTTCGGTATTCGTGATACAGGGATTCGGCCGCGGTGGTTCATCGCGGGTGGCACGGGGCTTTCTCCACTACTGTCGATGTTGCGGCACATGGCGGACTGGGGCGAATCACATCCTGCCGAGCTCTGGTTTGGTGTTCAAACCGAGGAGGAAATCTTCGGGACGGACGTCATGGAGGACATCGCCGCGAGCATGCCCGGGTTCAGGTACGAAGTATTTGTGGGTGAGCCTACTAAGGGCTGGACTGGTGCAGTGGGAACTCCGCTGGACCGTTTGGCCACAGAGCTGGCTGAATCGCCCGCACCACCGGACATCTACGTGTGTGGGCCGCCAGGAATGGTTTCCGCCACCAAGAAAATCGTGGAGCAAGCTGGGCTCCCCGAGGAACGAGTAATCGTGGAGAGCTTCGCGCCCTCCTCCAGCTAAGTCAAGGCTCTGGCTGAGGGTCCTCTCTACTAACGCGGTAGAGAGGGCCCTCCTAAGAGTTGGACGCCAGCATTTCACCGAGGGTTTCGATCAGGCTGGCCCGCCACCATGCCCAATCGTGGCCTCCCCATACATCATCAACTCGAATGTGAGAGCCCGAATGCGCTTGGAGCGTTCTGGCAAGCGATTCGGCACCGCTGAGCATCTGGCCCTCGAAGTGACCTGCTTGTAGGACGATATCTAGGGCGCTAGAAGCAAGCAGCGGCTCCGACACATCGAACCTCCACAGGGAAGGAGACTGAGCGATTACGCGCCCGATCCTTCCCTCCGCTAGAGCGGCCGCCCACAGCGCTCCTATTCCGCCAAGGCTTTGACCTGACACCACGGTGTCAGCGGGAAGTTTAGAGATACTAGGCAGTCTTTCCCGTAGATCTGTGACGAGGTGGCGTGCAACGAACTCGGCTTGGCCAGCCGGAACACCAAGTTGTTCCCAACGGGAGTCGGTATCTCGTGAATCTATCATCGCCACATGGAGTGGCGGGAGCTGGCCCGAGAGAATCATCGAGTCCAGAGTGGCTGGCAGATCCATGTTATTGAGCCATGTTTGACCGTCGAACAGAACAAGTAGTGGCGTGGGCGTTGCTGGCACAGAGTCAGGGCAGTAGAGCCACACACGTTGGCCAAGCCACCGATCGCTCGCCGGATAGGTGAGTTCCCTAATCTTCGAGGAAGAGGGGAGTTCTGGGGCCGCGAAGTGTCCTAGAGCCGCCAGCGGCCCTTCCGCGAGCGAGCTTTCGCCGTTTGCCCCGCCGATCCTCTTCTTACACCGAGCATCGAGCTCCCCAGCCATTGCCGCCCTGCGCGCAGCGAAACGATCCCCGGAGGCTCGCCACGGGGGAGTATCCCCACCGCTCTGAGGCGGTGACCAAATGGAGATACGGTATGAAGCTCTCCATGAGGCAGGAAGCCGCCACGTCAATGTCCACAGGTCTGAGCCTTCCAAATGAGTCATCTCATTCGGCGATGGATCATGATGGTTGAACAGGCCGTTGGCCCAGAGCAACACCGCGGACGCCTCCGGGGTTTCCACGACCCACGTGTAGTCACGGAGGCTGTCAGCATGGGAGCGGGCCGGATCAGTACCGGCACCAGCGCCAGCCACGATTGGGTTTTGCTGGGCGAGGAGTGCAGCCGTGATTGCGGCACGTGCGCTGGCCCCGGCGCGCGCCCACCGCACCTCAAGCGCGCCTTGCACGCGCGGTACGGCTCCGTCGTGATCGGGCACGTTAGCTACGCGTTCTAAGTGTTCATTCCCGTAGCAATCGGTCCAGACTTTAGGGCTACGGCCTCCGAGTTGATACGTGGGTGTCACCCTCGTGCAAGTAGTGAGCGAACAGAATCTTTCGCGAGTGGGGCGTGTGAATCTAGCATGACCATCGATTCGTCACTCACGCGATCGTGATTGGAGCTATCGGCATACGCCGTTTCAGTGGCGCCTTGATGCCAGTATCCGATAATGAGAAGATTTCGGCGCGGAACGCCAAGGCTGCGGACCCGCTTCCGGAGATCGCGCACTACCCGCGCCTCGGCGCCAGCCCAAATGAATACATCTTCATAAGGCGTCGGAATCTCGAGCTTAAGGGCCTCATCAAGCAGCAGGGTGGATCGCCCGGGTGGTACGTCGCCGCGGTGAATCCAGCGCACCTCGACTCCAGCGGGTGCGGTCACTGGCAGCTGGTCTTCTTCTCCCGCCACCTCGATCAGCGCAACTCCGCGCTGGTTGGCAGGAAGGTCCTCAAGAATCTGGAGCGTGGCTGGCAAACCGGTGTCATCGGCTACGAGTGCAATCCACGGGCTCGCCGCTGGGAGCCTGCCGCCACCGCCGGGCACTGCGAGCATGCTGCCAGCTTGGGCGTCTTCCACCCATGAGGATGCGAGTCCATCGCTGCCGTGGCGGACGAAATCAATGTCCATCCACCCCTCTTCAGTGTTGTAGTTACGCACGGTGTATGTGCGAACGCGGGGCTTCAACTTGGGAAACACTTTGGCAAGTGCTTCGGGGCCGGACTGAGCAGCCGCCATGATTGATTGAAGAGACAGCTCGCCTTCGGACTCTGGGAAGAACAGCTTGATGTTCGGAATACGGGGCTTTGATAGGTAGGTGACAACGCCGGGCCCGGCGAAGCGCACTCGCCGCATCCGAGGAGCAATATCGCTCAGGCTTTGGACGGTGATGACCGTAGGAAGATCTGGGTCCAAGTGAATGTGATGGGACACGTTTTCTCCTTTTGGAACGGGTTGTCCTATGAAATCTTCGAGACCGGTACTTCGAGGAAGTCCTCTGTGATATTGGGATTGGAGGAGAGCCCATCATCATCGGTAGGGACAATCATGGGCCGGCCGGTGGCGGGATCCGGGAAGCACATACAGCTGATTCCATAGACTTCGCCGATAAGTTCGGCGGTCACGATATCTTCTGGAGCGCCGTGAGCCACCACCTTGCCATCCGCCATCACAACCAAGTGTGTAGCGAATCGGAACGCAAGGTTGAGATCGTGGAGCACCGCCACCAGCGTGTATCCGTCCCGGTGGAGTTTTCTGCACAGTCTCAAGACCTCAAGCTGATGCGTAATGTCTAGGAATGTTGTTGGCTCATCCAGCAGCAGGAGGGGAGTCTCTTGTGCCAGAACAAGGGAGAGCCACACGCGTTGCCGCTGGCCACCGGACAGCTCTTCGACCCGCCTTGAGGCGAGGTCAGAAACACCGGTGGCGGCGAGGGCGTTGGTGACGGCGTCGTCGTCGGCTGAAGACCATTGGCGAAACAGAGTCTGGTGTGGGAAACGGCCTCGCGCAACCAGATCTTGGACGGTGATGCCGGAAGGACTCGTGGATGTTTGCGGGAGTAGGCCAAGACGCCTGGCGATCACCTTCGAATCGATCTCGCGGATGTCGCGGCCGTCCAGAATGACGCTGCCGGTATCTGGAGGCAACAGGCGAGCAAGAGCCCGGAGCAGAGTGGATTTGCCGCATGCGTTCGGGCCAATGATCACGGTGAATGAGCCATCCGGTACCTCGACGTCCAGATGGCGGGAGACAGGTTCGCCGCCATAACCGAGCGTGAGGTCCACGCCCTGAAGTGAAGAGATCGGCGTCATGAAGCACTGCCTTTCTGAGTAGCAAGTTTCAAGGTTTACACACCTTTGGTTCGGGTGAGCAGCCATAGCAGGTAGATGCCGCCCAAGAGCCCGGTCGTAAGGCCAACCGGCATGGCGATAGTGACTGGGAGGTTGACTGAAACAAGATCGGATGCGAGCAAAAGGGCTGCCCCCGTCAACGCGGAGCACACAACCTGCACTCGCGAGCCTCGCGTGAGGCGCGCGGCCAGCTGTGGTGACGCCAAGGCAACGAAGGCAATTGGCCCCGCGGTAGCAACTGCGGCGGACGTGAGGATCACCGAGGCAAACATGGCGATCTGACGGATCCGCTCGGGCCGCGCGCCCAGTTGGGTTGCCTGTTCGTCGCCCATCTCCACGACGTCCAGAGAGCGCGCGCAGGCGATGAGGATGGGAATGATGATGATGACGGCGAGTGCGGAGAGGTAGGCATCGTCCCATGTGCGCGCGTTGAGTGAACCGGACAGCCAGATCCGCGCCTTAACCGCCAGATCGATATTGCCTCGTGCCAATACCAACGTGTTGAGGGCGCCCACAAAGGCGGAGACCCCAATGCCAACAAGTACGAGGCGGTAACCGCCGGTCTGCCCATCTGCGCGTGCAAGCCAGTAGACAACGGCCGCCGTGATCACACCCGCGCACACCGCCGCCGCTGAGGTAGCGGGCCCGCCCGCGTTGAAGTAGACGATTTGGATAACAGCTCCCGTGGCACCTCCCGTGGTGAAGCCGATGATATCTGGCGAACCTAGCGCGTTGCGGGATATCGATTGGAAGATGCAGCCTGAGGCGCCGAGCGCCATCCCTACGGCAACGGCTGTGATGGCCCGTGGCAGGCGGACGGTTTGAACAACCTTCTCGGTGGTTGCTTCCCCCGCCCCGGCAACGGCGTTCAGAACGTCCGCGACTCCCAAGTCCATTGGCCCGGACATAAGGGAGAGTACTGAAAACGTCACGATCGTGAAAAGAAGGATAAGGGCGACGACGACGGTTCGCCTCTCCACCCGCTCATGTATCGGGCCCACCGCAACGCGCAGTTGTTTGCTCATATGCCCTCCACTCTTCCGCGGCGGACGAGGGCGATGAAGAAGGGAGCTCCGATGAGCGCACTCATGATTCCCGCTCCGATTTCCCCCGGGAGAATGATGACCCGGCCAACCACATCAGCGGTCAACAGGATGATGGCTGCGATGACTGCCGAATAGGGGAGTAGCCATCGATGATTTGGGCCAACTAACGATCTCGCGACATGTGGCGCGGCCAGTCCAATGAACGAAACTGGCCCCACCGCAGCAGTGGCCGCGCCAGCAAGAATGAGGATCGCAAGGTTGGTGAGGGCCCATGTGCGAGTGATGTTGACTCCCAACCCCTGAGCCATGTCGCGTCCGAGCGAGATCGCATTGAGTGAGCCAGTGAGTACCACTGCGATGAGGGCGCCGATGGCTAGGCATACCGCGAGGATGGGTAGGACCTCCCATCCGCGGCCTTGCAGAGAACCCGTGGCCCAGTTTCGGAAAGAATCGAAAACCTGTTGGGAGCTCGAGAGAGTGACCATCATGGTGAGGGATGACAGGGTGATAGAAAGCCCGGCGCCCGCCAGAACCAGACGGACCGGATTGACACCTGATTCGCCCGCTCGCCCGAGCCGGTGGACTAGGACGGAAGCAATTGCTGCACCGGCGAAAGCGAACCAGATATATACGATGATCTTCCCGCTGCCCGTGAAGGCTAGTCCGATCACGACGCCTGCGGCGGCACCCGCGTTGACGCCCAGTGTTCCAGGTTCGGCCAGCGCATTCCGCGTGAGTGACTGCATAAGCGCGCCGGCAAGGCCCAGACTCGCTCCGGCGAGCATCGCCAGAATCGTCCGTGGAATTCTCAGTTCGTGGACGATCAGGTGGGAATCCAGTGTGGGATTGTATGCGGTGAGCGCCTGAAATGTCTCTTCCAGCGGTATCACGCGCGATCCCAGCGCTAAGGACGCGGCCGAAATCGGCACTAGCAATAGTAGTAGTGCTAGGAGAATGGGGCCGCGGGAGGCACGGCGAAGCTTTCGCTTCGTCTTACCTCCCGCGTTGGTTTCAACTGCCATAGTTAGCTGAGCGAATCAACCACGGAATCGACGAGCTCCTTGCCGGAGTAGTAATCGATCCGGAAGGAATTGATGCCCAGTGGGTACACCTGCTCGGACTGAACGGCGGGTAGGTTCGCGAGAGTTGAATCTGAGAGGAAGGAATCCACGGTATCTTCCGTGCCAGTCAGCAAGAAGACGCTCTCTCCCTCGATTCCCTTCGTGAGATTCTCGTAGGTGATGAAGATGAAATCATCGCGTTCCTGATCGGTGGTGTCCAGTTCGTCCGGTCCCTCGATTACATCAAAACCGAGGGCGCTCATGAGCTGGGCATGAGGGCCGGTCTGCTTGCCGATTGCCTGCTCCTGACTGGGGCCGTTGTAAGAGACGATCGAGGCACCGCCTTCCGGCACGGTAATCTTGGACGCTGCGTCCGCGGCGTAGTCATCGAAATCGTCGATTGCCGCCTGAGCGCCTTCCTCGTTGCCTGTATCTGCGCCAAGCTCAGTGGCGAGTTCCTGCCACGTCTGCTTGGAGTAATCTACGGCGATTGTTGGGAATTGTTCGGCAATCTGATCGTATTCATCGGCCACGGTATCGGCTCCGGAGGTGGAGACGATCACGAGATCTGGATCGGCGGCGATAAGCGCCTCCATGTTGAACTCTAGGTTGTCATAGAGAACGTCAACTCCGCGTTCATCTGCAACGTCTGACCACTGAGCGAAGAATCCCTTATCGTCGGTGATAGGAGAGACCCCCGTTGCCGCACTGGCAACAACCGGTGCGTCGATGGCCAGCAGGGTGCCGGTCACGGACACGGACGTTGAGACAATCCGCTCGGGCTTTGCTTCAAGCTCCAGCTCGCCCATTTCATGGTCGATAGTGCGGGGCCAACCTTCGTCGGTGGACGCCGCTGCCGTGGAATCCGTGGACTCACTGGCGGGTTCTGAGTTACCGCATGCGGCAAGTGACAGGGATGTAAGACCAATGGTTGCAAGCGCAACGATCTTCTTGATGGGGGATCGCATTGGGCGGCTCCTCGTTTGGAGAACATAATTATCGAATGTGGCAAGATTGCGCCATGGCAACCGTGCGCGATTAGGTTGGCATTACCTAATGTGTAAATCTTGGGATAGCAGCGTGCGCGACTCCTAAGATGTACCCGCGCAGTATCCAACCCCGGCCCGCCAAAGACCGCTGGCATACCCCCATATTCGACGATGATGTGGCGTGGTGGCGGCGCTATCTTTGACCTCCGAAATGCGGTCTATGGAACTGGCCCGCGAGCAGTATGTGAGGTCTGCTACTTTTGCTCAGGTGTCCAGCTCAGCCCCGGCACGCCCCAACCAGATTCCTCAATGATGGAGCGGGTTTGGGCGGCATATGGCTCGATGAGGCGTTGAATGTATACCACGCCATTCAGGTGATCGAACTCGTGCTGCATGATGCGTGCACGCCAACCATAAACGTCGATCGTGATTTCCTCGCCCTTTAGGTCGGTTCCCGCGACACGCACATGATCGGCGCGTCGCAGCGGGAACTTATGCTCGGGGAAAGAGAGGCAGCCCTCTGATTCCGTGTCTGGGTCGGGTTCGCCAGGGGCCATCGGCTCCATCCAGAGTTCGGGGTTGATGAGGCAGCCGCGCCAGGGTTCGGCGTCGTCGTCAAAATAGGTGAACGTGTAAATACGCAAGGGGACGCCAACTTGTGGCGCAGCTAAGCCGACCCCGGGTGCGGCATCCATGGTCTCGAACATGTTGGCTACCAGAGCACGGATGTCATCGGTAATCGCGGTGACCGGTTCGGCGGGTGAGTGCAGTACCGGATCGCCCCAGATGCGGATGGGAAGGATTGCCATGGTACGAGGATAACGGCTACGTGCCGACATGTTGGTTAATTCACTGCACATAGAAGACGAGGTTGCCGAAACGCTTTGAGTTCACGACCTCTGAAGTGGATTCTAGATTTCGTAATTCGTATAGTTTCCCTGCAAAAGCTGGTGGCAAGTTTCGTCAATACTCCGGTCGAGGTCATGCTATGCAGTCGCGGCCTAAACCTAATCTGAGATGGCCAACATGAATCGGTGAGTCGTGATAACGTCTACACATTGAAGAACTCACCCATGTCTTCTAATTTGGCTCGAAGGAGTGCCACATGCTTGATACTGATCGACCGTGGCTACGTAAGGATACAATCTATGCTTCGGTCCCCGACGGGCTACTGATCTCTAATGCGAGCACCGGATTCGAGATCGCGGGAAAGAGTGCCTATGCCCTGTTCCAAAAGGTGGCCCCGCTCTTTGATGGTCAGGTCACGGTCGGAGAAATTCGCCATGCCGTCCCCGAAAACACCTGGAACATCATCCAACACATTATTGATCCTCTGGTTAAGCAGGGCTTTTTACGCTGGATTCCCGCTGGTGATGTTGATTTGGTCCCGACCGACGTGCGTGAAAGCTACCCAGATCAGATCGCTTTCCTTGCCCAATACACGGACAACCCTCATGCGGCATTCAAGCGATTTCATGATGCTAAGATCGCCATTACTGGCGAGAATGATCCGATCCTCGATTCGCTAGCCAACAATCTCGAGGATAACGGTGCCGCCAACGTACTTCAGGTAGAACATGTAGCGCAGGTCGTCAATGCGGATCTCGTCATTATTGGCCCGACGGGCCTTTCCACTCTCAACGAGGTGAGTGAAATAACCGTTCCAACACTCGTCATTTGCCCAGCCGCTCGCCATCTTTGGGCATTACCAGTCCGTTGGGAGAAAGGTGCTTGTTCCTGGCAAGACGGGAATAACTCGATAAGCCGGGGGATGTATGCTGACGAGTGGGAGAGGTCCTTCACTGCAGCTCAGGACGGCGCTCCGGTTTGGGATTATGCAACCAGTTCCGAAGCAGTTCAGCGACTCTTTGGAGCGCTGCTCTCGTATGAAGTATTCAAAGGTTTGAGTGGTGCAATTGCCCCTGAGACAGGCCACGCGATCTTTGGCATAAATTGCCTAACGGGTGAAACTCGCGTTCACCGTGTCACTCCAATTTTTGCTGATTCTGCCTTCGTGATGCCCCCTGAACTCGCCACTTCATCTTATGTTGCACGACCATGGAGCCCTCCTAATGGTCAATCTCTGGTGAGTTTTTCATCCGAAGATTCTCGTGCCGATGAATACGACGCAGTTTGGTCTAGACTTGTAGATCCTGTCACGGCCCCGGCAACCGACTTCCTCGATCTGGCGCTCCCTCAAGTGCCAATCAAGATTTCGGCGGTCCAGACTTCGTGGGGACCCGTGCGTGCCGCGAGTGCTTGGACCACCGCGGATGCTCGGATTGATGCTATTGCCACTGCCTATAGTCTCGCGCTGACCGCCCATGCTCGTCCCGGCGGTGAGTCAGCAAGTGTTGTGCTTGCGGCCGAGCGAAGCCGTGAGGAAGCCGTACGTGTGGCCCTCGAGGTGGTGTTTAATGAGACGTCTCCCGCGAGATCAATGCGCTGGCACGCCGATGACACGGCCTCATGCACACCTGAGATACCGGGCCGTCTAGGCACGTTCATAGCCGAGATCTCCGATAGCTCCATCATCTGGGCAGATTTGGGCAAGACGGCTGGATTCTACATAGTTCGTGCTAGCTACGACGGCAGAACGTGGATCGGTGCCGGACTTTCAGCCGCTGAGGCGCGGGCGCGTGCCGCCCTTCATCTGCTCGGCAATGCGCAAGCGGGCGTGGAAGAAGCAGAAGATGTGGAAGGCTCTTCGCACATTGATCTCAGCTCTGCCTTCGCTAACGTTCTCACCGTCGCACCGACAATTAGTATTGTTGATCTTTCTGACAACTGGTATTTGGCCATCGTGCGCGCGGGAGAGAGTAACTAACTCTATGTCTGCGATTGAAGGTCTACGGCATACTGTCCTTCCCGGCTTGCACGCTTGTCGTGCATGTTTGCAGGAACAAATCAATGTTGCTGATAGCTTTGTTTTGCGCACTGGCGCGCCACTGACTGCCGTGCGCTCGGACAGAATGAATCCGTTCTACCCCTTGACCGTAGCTGCCGCACGAGAATGCAATTTTCCCGACGGGATTTCTCTTGATTTGGCAACGTTGCAAACTCGAAGTGCCCGCTCAGTTTGTCGACACGAGAAACCAATCGAGCCGAAGAGTGTGGCCAGCGCGCCGAGCATATCAGGCACTGGCTCTGGTCGCTCTTACCGTACTCATCCGCTTGACTATTTTTTTCGGGATGTCGCTGAGGAAGATTTTGTCAGTCCGGTTCATGCCTCCATCGGTATCTCGATTGATTACGACCTTAACGGCCTAGCTACAGCTAAGTCCTCGGGATTCTTGATCGAGTACCGCGGCACGGACTCGTACACGAAGCCATGGGGTGGCCATTGCGGAAACTTCACTGACGCCACCCGGCTCGGCATCCTTGAAGGCATCGAACGTTCTGCATGCGAACATGCAACCATTACGGATGTTCGCCGCGAGATACCCGGTGGTATCACCGTGATTGGGCTGGATGGCTTCGGACTTGACCGTGGCGACTGGAGGATTGCAAGGCCGGAGGTTGGAGCGTGGGCAATTGGCCAAGCGCTCCACAGTAACGGCGCCCTGCTGGGCGAATACGCTGCCGTACCTGAACGCCTCGTATTTTTTAGCCCTACGATCGATACGACGCCTTGGGTCCAAGATTCGTCCAATGGCTGCGCGATCGGCGGTTCGGCCGAGGAGGCGATCCTCTTCGGGCTGCTTGAAGCGGTTGAACGCGATGCTTTCCTTGCGGCGTGGTACGGAGGCCTTTCCCTTGCCCCTATTGATCCAGATTCGATCATCAGTGATGAGTCTCGGAGTTACATGTCTAGGCTCGCTCTGTCTGGAGTCGAGGTTGTCTTCCTTGATGCCACTATCGGTGTCGATATTCCCACTGTCATTGCTGTCTGCGAAGAGCCCGGCGGATCGACATGCGTTGGAGCTGGGAGCCATCCCGATCCAGAGCGAGCCTTACTTTCCGCACTCGTGGAGGTCGCCTCTGATTTTCAGGTTGTCGCTCTCCATCGCGAGCAGCGTGGAGCTGATCTCGCTCATATGTTGGCTGATTTCTCCCGCGTTCGTGTCATGGAAGACCACGCAGACATGTTTGCCCACCCCGGGGCTCGGCCACTTATCCGCAGGTGGCGCAGACCGGGAAAATCGCCTGTCGCGCTCGCTTCACTTGGTCACAGTGCGGCGCGCGCAGTGCCCCCTGTAACTGGACTCGACACCTCACTTGCCGCCGATCTCCGCTTCTCCATCGGTCAATGCGAATCCGCAGGCTTTGCGCCCATTGCCTTTGATCTAACTGAGGGCCTTGCCCGGACGATTGGTGCGCAGGTATGGAAGGTTGTCATCCCAGGCCTGATCCCCATTGATTTCGGGAATTATCAGCGTGTCCTTGCCATGAGCCGCCTCGAAAATGTGGCACGAGAACATGGCGACATTCGCGCGACCGATGAGTTTCACCCCGTTACTATTCCTCATCCATTTCCGTAGGAGTTCAGCAATGTACGATTGGTGTGCACTAGACCAGGCAGCAGAACAATACGCGCGCCTCATCCATTACCGCGTCCGCGACGGGATGCTCATTAATGACTGGGAAGTTGATTGGGACCACCAACCGCTGACCCACGCATATTATGAAACACCGGACGTCCACTCCATTCCGCTCCCTACCGCTACGTGCAATCCACTGTCCGGCTCGTTCTCCTCATCACCGGACACCATTGGAGCGCTCCTCTATTCAGTTTATGGTTTCACCGGATTTCGGCTTGTGATCAATCGGAATGACAAACCGGCGGTCTATCTTTACGCTAATGCCACCAAGTTCGGTCGGCACACGGCATCGGGGGGCGGGCGGTACTGTGCTGACTTTTACCTTGTTGAGTCCGGCCGTGGCGATCACGGTTCGCTGCCCGCTGGTATCTACCACTACTCACCACTGCGCCATGTGTGGGAGACGCTGACATCTGGCGATGCCACTCTAGACGTTGCCCATGCGCAGAGATATGCAGAATCATGTGACCGCTATGTCATTATGACTATCGATTACTGGCGGAGCGGATTCAAGTACAACGATTTCTGCTATCAGGCCACGGCGATGGACATCGGCACGATCATTGGTTCGGTTGCTGAAGCTGTCGGTTCGCGCACAGCTCGCACCTGGGACATGTGGGTCAACGAAACGGAACTTGCGCGCATCCTTCACTTAGATCCCTTGCGTAACGGCGTGTATGTAGTCCAGAGCTGGGGTAGTTCCACTCGGCTACCGGTCAACATCCCTGATAGCGCCACACAGTCCCATTTTCCGGAGAAGGTCGGTTCGCTGTTTCCTAAGATAGTTGATTTTACGACGACGACGGCCTTGCAGGCCGACATGCGCAGGTTCCCTCAACGTCCAGATTCATTCACCCATGCCTTAGTCAGTAACGAGCTAACCGAGGGCGTCGACGCTGCGTGGTGGAACTCGCTTCATGCTCGGCAGTCAAGCTTCGGTCGGTTCACGGGCGAAAGCTATTCGCTTGAGTCTCTTCTCGCTCTCCTTCACTCAGCCGATGCTGCCTGCTACCAGCTTGTCGGCAATGAAACACAGGACCTGCGTTGGCAATACCTCGTCTATGTCACTAATATTGACGGCTTAGTACCGGGGCTGTATATCTATTGCCCAGCAAGTCATGAGCTCAAGCTCTTCTCAGCTGAGCCGCAGGACGATTTTCTAGCTAGCACATACTTCCTCAAGAATTATGATGGCCGAAAGGCGGCCGCCACTATCATTCCCTGCGGGAACGTTTTCGAATGCTCTCACGAGTGGGGAGTCCGTGGTTATCGCCTCGTTAACGCCGTCATTGGGGCGGCCTGTCAAGCCATCTCGGTGGAAGCCGTACGCCAAGGGATCGGGACGGGTACGGCCCTTGGGTTCGACGGCGACGCTCACGCCCAGCGCGCTGAACTCGACAAGGACGTCATGACCCCGATGCTCATGATCATGACCGGAGTAGATCATCCGCTCGCGGGGGAGTTTCACACGGATGCATCCCTTGTCAGGAGTGCACGGTGAGAGTTCTCGATCAGTACTCACAGCTCAGGCTTGGCGGACTCCCACATGAGACGGCGAACAGCTTGCAGGAGGCCACTTTCGCGCATAACATCGACTTCGTTGCAGATGCGAAAGCAAAGCTCTCTGCTAACCGTAACGTCATTAGCGATCAGCTCCACGACGCGATTAGTCAGCTTGATGCCGATCGACGACGGCCCGTCATAGCGCTGCGCCGCAAGATTTACAAGCTCAACCTTGCTGAGGCCGCCACGGCCCTTTCCGATCTTGATACTGAAACTCGCGATCTACTCGACCAGTACGCAGAGGACGCGCTTTCTCTTATACAAACGCTCGGTACCCGGCTTGCTGAGATCTCAGTGTCATTTGACAAGGCCCTTGCCCATGAACGACATGTCATTTCAGGCTTCGCTAGCAACTCACAGTTCATGGCAGGTGTGTCAATTTCTGCACCCTCACTTGTGCCAGCAATTGAGCGCTTATCTCTCAACATCGCCCGCAATGCGATCGATAGGAAGGACAAGAAGGCCGAACGCTCGCTCCACTCCTATATCGTGCGAGCAGCTACAAAGACGAGTCCCTTTTCCAGCCTTGGTCCCGTTTCCATTGTTTCGGAGCAGTTAGACGGAGGCTCCGCGTGCCACATCTCTAGGCCTTCTCTCTATCCAATTGCGCGAGCACTCAACAACCTACTTGCCGAGCCGCGCCGGTTGGCCAATCTCAACGTGCGGATCTCCCCAAACGCGCGGATCACAGATAGCTCCGTTGACGTGGATCGGGTTGCATGGGAGTTCAAGGACAATAACTCGCAGACGGATTTTGCCGTGTCCACGGAGGACATAGTTTTTATCAAGCAAAAGCCGCTAACTGACGCTGTTATTTCGATTCTCGGTGAGGGCACCAGCACGCTGGATGAACTTGCCCGCTCCTTGAGCGAGGGTTCTGGTCTGGGGATAGAAGCTGTCTACGATTTGCTTGGAGATCTTCTTCGCCTCGGTTTTCTTGATATACCCACTCTCTCGTTCCATCCTTACGATGCGGATCTTCCTACTGTGATCGCGGAGATAAAAGACATGGATACGGAGCTCGGTGAAATCATCGCGGATTACGTCACGAGCGCGGAACAGTTCGCGCAGATTACGAGCGAGCAGGAGCGGATCACACAGATCTCGAAATTGCGCAAGCTCGTTGAGCAGATGTATTCCAAAGCCGGCGTGATCGGTAGGCTCCCGCGTTCTGTTGTATACGAGGACGTTCTGGTAAATGCCGCTAGGCCAGACGAGGATTTTGCTGAGGACATCTCTGACGCCACGGCAAACAAGCTCCTTGCGCTTCTTGATTTGCTCGACGATTCCAACGTTAAACACGCACTCATGGTGGGTTACTTCGAGAATCAACACAAAGATACGATGGGCGCTGGTGACTTCCTCCTTGGCTTTATCGACGAACTATTCGATTCCTTCGAGGCTTACGAGCTAACATCTATCGCTGACGCAAACCTCGAGAGTGATCCATGGCTTCGTTGGGGCGAGGCATGGAGGTGGGTGGTTGCTCGCCGAACGCTTACTGCTGAACTCGAGGCTCATGCCGCACAAGTAGAATTAGGAACCACATCTGGCCCGCTTTTTGCGCTGGAGCCTTTAGATATTACGGAGGCTCTTGATCACGCGCTCGCGGGTATCACACTGAGCGATCCGACCTATCGGCACGCCAATATTTTGGCGCAGAAAGGTGAGGGTTCCGAGTGGATCATTAACGATGCTTTTGGTGGCATTGGCTTCCAGGTCTCTCGTTTTACGCATCTTGTTAGACACGAGGCCCGGTGCTACACCGAGGATATTAACGACCTCGCGCAGGAACATGGGGTCACGCTTGCCGAACTTTCCGGTGGCGCGACTTTCTCCAACCTCAATCTCCACGATCCAATACTCCCCACAGCACTTGTTCTTCCAGGAGAGCCAGAAATCAACGGTGTGAACGAGAAGGGTATTGAGACCATTTCTCTTGACGATCTGGCTGTTTCCTATTCGCAAGAGGAGAAGCGCCTCGTTCTTCTCCGGAATGGTTCCCTCATTCACCCGGTGTATTCGGGATATCTCGTTCCTGCCGCAACACCGCGTCGCAATCAGGTACTCAGCTTATTCTCACCTTCGGCTCAGATGAGCCGCAAAGTCGCAGAGATAATTTCCAAGTCTCCCAAGCCCGGCTCCATCACCGTCTTCCCGCGGATGATGCTTGATAACCTCGTCATCGTTCGAACTTTGGTGCTGATTAATGCCAGAGACCTTCCCACTGATAGTCCCCTCACTGATGAAGGCTATCGCGCGTGGTTACGTCTCTGGGTGAGTGCGGGTCTGCCAATGACGTCGTTCGTGAAGGTTCACGACGATGCCTCTACATCTCACAAACCCTATTTCTTCGATATCCGCCAGATCCTATCTTGCTCGACCCTATACAACGACCTGTGTAATGCGGAGGGCGAGGCCTTCTTGGAACTTTCTGAGGTACTGCCGGAATCGTCGTCTTACCGATACGAGGAGACCGAACGCGTCACAGAACAGATGATCGGAATGAGCTGGATAAAGGAGTCCGCATGTCAGTCCTAACGCACGTCCCCGCTTCAATCGAGTCCGAATTTAGGCTCCACCGCATGTACGAGTGGAGGGCCTATCACATCTTTTATGGCGGAACTCCGCTCACTGTCTTGAAAGAGTGCATTCTTCCGCTAGCCCAAGAAATGCAAGATCGCGGCGAGATCATCGATTTTTTCTTCATCAACTACTGGTTGGAGGGTTCTCATGTGCGGCTGCGCGTGCGCGTTGATCCGTGCAATGCCGATGCGGTGGATGTTGAGATCGTCGCTCGAGTAACGAAGTATTTGGCTGAATCGCCCTCGTACCATCCCATGGCTGAGTTAGCGGACAACAACTTCTACGAGCGCCTTTATCAGGGTGAGTTTAGTGAGGCTGATCGGCCAAAGTACTTCGATGCCGCGGGCAATCCCCGCTTTGCTGCCAATAACTCGATCGAGATCCGCGAATACGAACCCGAGTACCTCCGCTATGGCGGTTCGGTCGGAATGCTTATCTCCGAGCGCCAGTTCATTGAATCCACTCAACTCATGGTGAAGCTAGCGGATCTGGGTAACATGCGGGTGAGAACGATCCTGCTGGGCATCGCTACGCAGATTACCTTCATCACGGCGGTATGCATGTTGCGCGACATGGACCTCATCGAGGACTTTTTCGTAGCCTATCACCGCCGTTGGTCCGATGGCTATGACTCGAATCCTGCTTACGGCACCGAAGAGGGACGCCGCCAGCACACTGCCACCGTCAACAACATCCGCAAGAAGATCGTGCCGCTGGCGAAAGAGATCCTCTCCGAAGATGTCAAGGATTTACCGGTTTTCCTGCGCGATTGGGTTGAGGTGTGCACGCGGGTACGCACCCAAATTGAGGATGCGTGCACCGATGCTGGTTTGCAATTTAGTTACGAAGACGGCGTTCGCACTGTCACCGATCCCGATCAGGCATCCTGGTCTCTCTGTCATTCCTATATCCATATGACCAATAACCGAATCATGGTATCGGTAGCCGACGAGGCATTCCTTGCCTACCAGATTGTTGAAGCCATGAGAAAGGCCAAGACCGATGACGAGTGACATCAGTAGCTGGACGCCCAGCAAAGAAGATCTGCTCATTGTTGGCCCGTCGCGGTGGACGGGCACGGCGATCATCAGTGATATCAGTACCGAGGGCGACAGGCGCTTGATTGAGATTGGCCTCGCCGAGAGACTTGTCCTTGACAAGGTGGACGGTGTTCATTCGGTAGATGAGATCCACAATTCGCTTGTCGCTGATGGGGTGAATTTTGACGAGAGGAAGATCCTCGCTATCCTCAACAAGTTTGCCTTTTATGGGGCTATCAAGCGACCTTTTGCGATTGATCAGGGTACCCGTGGTGTTGATGCCTTGGCCACCTTGGCTCCGAATACGCGTTTGGACCAGCTCACAGCGGCTCAAAGCTCTCGTGGCATTCTGACCCTGTGGAGGAGGTTCAAGTGGCTCGCTAATCCGGCGGTGCTCGCCGTACTGGCCGTCGTCGGTATTGGGTCTGGAGTTCTCCTTGGGTTCACGTTCCCGAATGCAGTAGGCACTCTTGCGGATGCGACTGTAGTGCATCTAGTGATCGGTGTGGGTGTCGCGATCTTGTGGTCGGTGCTAGTCACGCTAGTCCATGAGAACGGCCATGCAGCATTATTTAATGTGCATACTGGACGGGAGCCGTACCTTGCCCTCACAAGGTTCGGGATCATCCTTATGCCCAATACTCACATGCCGGGGTTCTCTCTGATGGATACCCGTTCCAAGGTTGCAACGATAGTAACGGGCCCACTCATTTCGATGGTTTTTTCCGCCGTCCCAGTTGCGTTGTTCCTACTCACGGACAATCCTGCCATTCACGCGATCACCGCCGTTTGCATCGTTGTTGATGCCGTAGTGATTGCTCTAGGAATCATGTTCTTTCCAAATACAGATGCTACCCGCGTACTAGAGACGATTGCCGCGGTTGATCAGATCCAAGCAGTCGCGTTCCGAACGCTCTCTCGCAGGTACACGCTCCCCAAGGCTCTGCCTGTGAAAACACGTATCGCGATACGTGTTTACCCAGTCTTACTGCTTTCCGCGATTGCAATCTCGTTAGCAGTAATAGTGTGGGCCGCCTGGCTCATACTGAACTAATGCCCGGATACGGGCACATTGAAAGGGAAAGATTATGAATCTTCAGAATTTAGCAACGGAGCTTGATGCGTTCACTGCTGAGACGTTTGAGGTGAAGGATTATGTGGACTTTGCAGATATGGCCTTCGGGTCAACCTGCTCGTCCTCTTCATCCTCCTCGTGTTCGTCGACGTGCACGTCATGCTGTACGTCCACATCCTCTTGCGCAACCGCGTAATTGCTTACCGTCCGAAAGTGAAGAATCATGAATCTTCAGAATCTAGCAACGGAGCTCGACACGTTTACTGCTGAGACGTTTGAGGTGAAGGATTATGTGGACTTTGCAGATATGGCCTTCGGGTCGACCTGCTCGTCCTCTTCATCCTCCTCGTGTTCGTCGACGTGCAGCTCGTGCTGCTCATCGACATCCTCCTGTGCAACCGCGTAGGTAGCAGTATAGTGCCCGCGCACTCAAGATTTTAGTATCACTGCTAAAAGCGATGATCACCCAGCATCGATATCTTCAACAGCTGGGTGGTGACGGCCTAAGTCGAGGCAGAGTGCGCTTCTATATCAATCTGGCCCGTTGGGTCTAAACCACGGCGGGGGGCCGGTAACCTCAGCCTCCCGCCGTGAACACTGAAAGGGGTTCTAGATGCCAGGAACGGTAGTCGACATCCAGGACATGACTGTCAAAATCAAGAAGAAGACTATTCTTGACAACCTCAATCTCACGATTGAGGAAGGGTCTTTTCACGGGATAATTGGTCCAAACGGCGCGGGGAAGACGACGCTGTTCACCACAATTCAAGGGTTTCGTCCGCCGTCTTATGGCGACGTACAGCTCCTTGGGCAGAACCCTTATCCGCGCAATATTGACCTCCTCCGGGTCATCGGTATTCAACCGCAGCGTTCCTCGTTCTTCCCGAAAACGACGCTCAAGGAGCATCTGAGCGTCGTCGCCGATATTCTCGGCACCTCGCGCAAGCGAGTGGATCACCTGATCGATGAACTCGATCTTGGCCATGCGGCTGACACGAAGGTTGAGCAGCTCTCCGGTGGCGAGCGGCAGCGCCTCGCCGTAGCAACGGCGATTGTTCATCAGCCCAAGGTGCTCTTCCTCGATGAGCCCACAGCAGGTCTTGATCCAGAATCTCGGCGCAATCTCGTCTCTCTATTGCAGGGCGCGGACCTTGATGGGATGACCACCCTCTATACTACTCACTTCCTCGATGAGGCCGAGCAACTGTGCGATGTGGTTTCGATTCTTGATGAGGGCAAGATAATCGTGACGCAGAGTCCTCGTCGCCTTATTGCTGAGGCAGCACTTGGTTCGACCATTATTCTTCCTCGTGCTCTGCATCAGGCTGATATCCTCGCCGAGCATTTTGGAACGGAGCTGGTGCGTGTGACGCGCGATGGTGTTGAAGTGCGCGCTCAGGATACTGCGAAACTTTTTGTGGATCTCGATCGGTTGAATATCGATACTGGTAGCGCCCAAGTGCGCGACGGCCGGCTCGAGGATGTCTACCTCGCCCAGACTGGAAAGGACTTTGTCGCATGAGCGCATATCGTTCGCTGTCGCGTAACCTTCTTAAGTTTGACTTGCGTGACTGGTCAACCCTTATCTTTACTTTCATTTTCCCCGCCGCACTGCTCATCATCCTTGTTTTGACACTTGGTGATGCCTACGACGGCATGAATCTAACCGGACCGATCAGCGCAAATGTTATTGCCTTTGGTGCTGCTTTTGTGGGGATCTATGCCGGTGCGACGCATCTGGCGCTCTGGCGGGAGAACGGCATGTTTAATGTGCTGCGCAACTTCCCGCTGTCCTCCAATACCGTCCTCGGGGCACAGGCAACTGCAGGCACTGTTCTGCTCCTTGTTCAAGCACTCCTTCTGTTTGTCATCGCGATTGTGATGGGAACCCGCCCGGTGGCTACGGCACCGCTCGCACTCGTTCCGGTCATACTTGGATATCTCCTCTTTTTCTTCCTTGGCGTTCTTCTTGGGATCGTGGTGCCATCGATGGCGGGTGTTTCAATGGCAGCTACCGTCATCATCATCCCACTGGGGATGATCGGAGGCGCAATGATGCCGATGGAGCTCATGCCAGATTGGGTGCAGACGATCGGGCCGTTTACGCCCGTGTATCACATGCGCGAAGCTATCTCGATGACTCTCATTGGTGAGGGCACGTGGCACGATGCTGGCATCGGCCTTGGCTACCTAATAGGTGTCGGTGCAGTGTGTGGCTTACTCGCCCAGCGAACCATGAGGTTCAAGTAGATCGTGTTTACCCTCGATGGCCGCCGTGTTCCCATCCCAGATGGTTGTCTCATCATCTCGTCGAACGTGGCCGCCACTCTGCCAATTAGCGATCTTCGTGAGAACTGGCTACGGACGCGCGAGCGTAACGTCATTGAGATCCTAGAGAACCCAACGGCGAAACGTGTTTTTCCTGAAGGCCGAGAGTTTGCTGGAATCCGCATGTGTTTGGAAAGTATGAGTGGCGAGCTTGACGGCGAGGACGTGAACCCGGTCATCCCGGAACTTGGCAGTGCCGGCTTGGAGGTATGGGAGTTTCAATTTCCTCACGGGCACATTCGTCGTGGCCATCCACTCCTGCCCTCCGACTACGGCACCACGGTGGGTTCCACCCAGGAGGGAGTGGCTACGGGTTTGCGTGCCTTAGAGATTACCGAAATTAAGCTACCCGAGGGGTTCCTTACCAATCACGTTGCCTCCTATCTTGGTAAGCCAAGTAATCTTGAAGTGGGCTGGCTCACCTCTGCTCCCGTCACAGGTTCCACGCCAAATTGGAATGGCAAGGAGGTGCGGAGGTTGACGTGGTCTGGTCACGGTAACAGCTTTCGAGAGAGCCACACGGCGGCACTCTTGGAGGGTATTGAGCGCAGGGCAGGTGCATTGGAAGACTGTCCGCGGTCGGTGATAAGCACGGCGAACGAACTGACCGGACGGACGATTACCCCACATGATTTCCCTCCCTACCCAGAAGAATTCTATGGACATCTGGGGGCACAGTTTGACCCTGATGATCCCCACGAATGGGTAGATGCCGAAAACCTTTCTGGTGACCATACGTGGATACCCCGCGAGTATGTTTATTACGGTGAACAGATGACACATCATCTCTGGGCCTTAGGAACATCATCAGGTTGTGCCACTGGCTCTTCGATTGCCGAAGCGCGGCTGTTCGGCATTCTTGAACTCATCGAACGTGATTCATTTGTTGCCAGCTGGTATGCCGGAATTGATGCCACTCCGATCCGGATATCAGGTTATGCGCGTTATCGTTCCGTGCTTGCTCGCGCTGCGCTCCTAGGAATTAGAATTCGTTGTGGCTTGCTTCCCTCAATCATTGGCATTCCCACCGTGGTTGCATCCGCAGAGGTCGCAGAACCTGACGGCATCGTTCTTTCGATCGGAGCTGCGTGTCATCCGAGCATCGAATCGGCAATTGGGGCAGCGATCAACGAGGCGTGGACCTACATTGACGAACGCGTAAGAGCGGCACGAGCAATGCATGATCGGGTAGTGGCGTTACGGGCGAACCCGCGGATGGCTGATGCAATTGATGATCATCCAATGCTCGCCATTTATCCGCATGAGCAGGCGTATTTGAATGTGAGCGGTACGGGTGAGGAGCGATCTATCGATGAGAACCCCGCTTGGTTCCCGTGGGTGAACCGTTCACCCGAGCAGTTGCTTGAGCATATTGTTGAGAGACTGCGTGCCAACGGAATTGACGTATGGTTCCATACGCAGACATCAGGTGTTGAGCATTTGCTCGGACTCGAAACGGTCATGACAATCGCCCCAAGTCTACTGCCGATCGATTTCGGGTGGGCGCAGCAAAGGGCACTTCACTCAGACCGACTGGCCGCTATTGTCGAGAGGTATCATGGATCAGGCGCACAGCCCAGAAACATTCCGCATCCCTTCTCCTGAGGAGTCTCGCTTGCCTCAGGAATCTGCAGCCAGAAAGGACGCTCCAACCGGAGCACAAATTCGGGCGAGGATCAGACAAAACGTCATCATGCTGTGCATGTTCACAATTGTCTATCTTGTACCGATCGGGCTTGCCAGCTCAATGCGAATGAGGCTTCTTGCGATTGGCATCTTTCTGGCCGTCCTCATCGTAGGTTCGGCCATTGCATTGACTGGAACTCCGTCCCGTCGCATTCCCACATCTCGCGCAGAGAAATGCGTCGGGTTGACGGCGTTTGGCGAATCAATCGCCGCGATCGTTGGACTCATTGTCGGGTTTGTAACTGGCAACTGGTGGCCTTTCGGGGTGCTGCTTTTGGGCTCTGTTGCACTTCATTTTATTAGCCTTGCTGTTGCCTTTTTCCGGCGGGCAGACTACATCGCCATCGCGTGCATCTTCATATCTCTCACCATGGCGATAGTTAATCCACTTGAGACCTTATGGGATTCATGGGCGATAGCTGGAGCCCTAGCGGCGGCCAGCACGGCGATGTATGTCATCGTAATCGGCCGCTCATTGCGGCACTCGAATTCTTCTTCGTAACACGAGGAATCTAGCTAAAAATTGCTTTCGTTCTTGGTGTGAGTGGAGCGCTGGGCGTGGTGCTGCCGACTCACCGGGCCGTAGACTCAGCATGTACTGAAATGTTCACGAAGGAGCCAAATGAAAGCAATCCTGATCGAGCAAGAGGTGACTAAGGGCCAGATTCTCAACCATCACGCGGAGGTCCGTAACCTTCCCGAGGACGTTTTGGACGGCGCGGCGGCGCCAGCGGCTGATGCGGCGGTGCCAGCTATGACTGTAGATGTGCTGTTTTCTGGAGTGAACTATAAGGACGGACTCGCGGTGGGAGGGCGGCCTGGCGTGCTGCGGACAAGCCCGATCATTCCGGGCATTGATCTCGTGGGGCGGGTGCGAGAATCTGCCGATCCGTGGTTCTCGCCGGGGGATCTAGTGGTGTTGACTGGCGGAGGCATTGGAGAATCGCTCAACGGGGGATTGGCCGAGCGTGCTCGGGTTTCGAGTGAGTATCTGATCCTCGTTCCCGGCGGTATTACGGCGCGGCAGGCGGCTGCGATTGGGACTGCGGGCTTCACCGCGATGCTCTCAGTATTAACTCTTGAACGTGAAGGCGTGACGCCCGCCGATGGCCCGGTGGTCGTGACGGGCGCTGCGGGTGGCGTTGGCTCGATTGCCGTGGCGGTGCTGGCAAAGCTTGGCTATGAGGTGACCGCGCTCAGCGGCCGCGCGGATTCTCAGGGCGATTACCTCCGGAAACTCGGGGCGGCCAATGTGATTGATCGGAGCGACATGGATCAGCCCGGACCACCGCTCCAGAAGCGGCGATGGGGCGGCGGGCTCGACACCGTTGGATCTACCGTCTTAGCGAATGTTCTTGCTCAGACCCGGGATGGCGGGGCCGTGACAACCTGCGGTCTCACCGCGGGATCGGACCTGCCAGCAACCGTTATGCCGTTCATCTTGCGGGGAGTGACGGTAGCGGGCGTCAGCTCCGTGTACACCTCGCGGAGCATTCGTGAGATTGTATGGAATCGGCTGGCGACGGATCTGGATCTATCTCTGCTCGATTCGATGACTACGGAGATAGGGCTGGATGATGTGCCCCAGCGGGCGGCCGAGATCCTCGACGGCTTGGTCCGAGGCCGCACAGTGGTAGCGATCGGGCGCTAGAGCTCCACCGCTTGAACCAACGCGGCCCCGTAATCCTGTGTCGCTAGGGACCTGCACCGTGTAACCTCCCAGTATGGTACGGATTGGCATTGTAGGTACGAATTACATCAGCGAGTGGTTTCTTGCCGCCAGGAAGAGGACCGGCGGAAAGGTTGATCCTGTTGCCGTCTATTCGAGGACGCAGGAGCGAGCCGATGAATTCGCCCAGCAGCAGGATATTCCGCTAGCTTTCAGCGATTATGGCCAGATGATTGAAGCGGTGGATGCCGTCTATATCGCGAGCCCTACGAGTGCGCACCGCCTCCAGGCCCTCCAAGCGATTGAGAGTGGCAAGCACGTTCTGGTCGAAAAGACGATGGGCGCGTCTTTGGCCGAGGAGCAGGAGATCTTTCAGGCGGCGAAGTCCCGCGGCCTCATCGCGATGGAGGCAATGCGCCACCTGCATACACCCCACCAGCAGATCATCAGGGATGCCCTCACCAAGATCGGCGCGATCCGATACGCCCAGGTTCAGATGCTGCAGTATTCGGGTAGGTATGACAAGTTCAGGGAAGGGGAGATCCTTAACGCGTTCCGCCCAGAGCTCGGCAATGCGGCCATCGTAGATATTGGCGTGTACTCCCTAGAGTTTGCGTTGGATCTGTTCGGGGAGCCGGAATCATTCACGGGCGCTGGCGTGTTCCTTTCCAACGGGTTCGAGGGATCGGGCACCATTCAGTTCACCTACGATTCGATGATCGCCGATGTCTCATACTCGAAGATCGTCCAAGGCGTGAACCCAACGGCGATTCACGGCGAAGACGGTACCCTCACGGTCAACTACATCGGCGAGCCTTCACGAATCGAGCTCCACCGGCGGGACAGGACCGAGGTGCTTTTAGATCTAGCCAGTGCAGATTCTTCTGGTGAGCTGAAGCGGCCCGGTGTTTCAGGACAGTTCATTCAAGCGCCGCCAGCGCATCAATCGGACCAGATGCACCACGAGCTTCTGACATTCGCCGCGGCCATTGAATCCGGCACGATCGATCCACGCTGGGAGAAGATCACGCTGGCCGCGCGCGGGATCATGGACCGGCAGCTTTCCGTGGGTTAAGCCCGCAAATCTAAGCGAAAGGCCGGTACCTCGGCAAGTGCCCATCACAAATTGTGTCCAAATTGTGATCTCACAATATGAGATATTCATCTCGCGGAAACATTGAAAGCGCAAGTATTACTCCATTGGAATGGCAGGCATTCCGAACGGGGCCTTCGCGCATCTTGGCCTCGTGGAGCGAAGGGAGACTGAATGTCTCGAAACTTCTTCAAGGTGGGAGCGGCAGCCGCAGCAGTCATGGCATTGACGGCCGCCTGCGCCCAAACCAGCGATTCCGGTGATTCCGGAGATAACACCTCGGGCGGCGATGATTCTTCCGCCATCGCAGTGGGCACAACGGACAAGGTTTCGAGCCTCGATCCGGCTGGTTCATATGACAATGGCTCGTTCGTAGTGATGAATCAGGTGTATCCGTTCCTGCTGAACACGGTACCGGGCGCGGAGGACATGACTCCAACGCCGGATATAGCAGAATCGGCCGATTTCACCGAGCCAACCGAATACACGGTCAAGCTCAAGGAAGGCCTCACTTTCGCCAATGGTAACGAGTTGACCTCATCGGACGTCAAGTTCACTTTTGACCGTCAGATCGCCATCAACGATCCCAACGGTCCCGCCAGCCTCTTAGGTTCGCTCGATTCGATCGAGACCCCTGACGATCTGACGGTGGTATTCCACCTGAAGGCAGCAAATGACCAGACTTTTCCGCAGGTACTGACCAGCCCGGTGGGTCCGATTGTTGACGAGGACGTGTTCCCGGCGGATGAGATTCTCTCCGATGAGGAGATCGTCAAGGGCGAGCCTTTCGCCGGACAATACACCATCACGGATTACAAGCTGAATGAGCTCACTGCCTTCGCTCCGTTCGATGATTACAACGGCTCGCTCGGCGAGGTTGCAAATAGCGGCGTCACTCTGAAGTACTACAAGGATTCCAACAACATGAAGTTGGACATCCAGAAGAACGCTATTGATGTGGCCTACCGTTCGCTTTCCGCAACGGACATCGAAGATCTGTCCGGATCGGACAACGTGGATGTGGTTGAGGGACCAGGCGGCGAAATCCGCTACATCGTCTTCAACTTCAACACGATGCCTTACGGTGCGGATACGGATGATGCCGATCCGGCCAAGTCACAGGCGGTCCGCGAGGCGGTCGCGAGCTTGGTGGATCGCGATGCGATTGCTACCAACGTGTACAAGGACACCTATTCGCCGCTGTACTCCTACATTCCCGAGGGTCTGGACGGAGCCACTGACGATTTCAAGGAGAAGTACGGTGACGGCGAAGGCGGCCCAAGCCTCGACGAAGCCACCACGATCCTCGAAGATGCAGGCGTGGAAACCCCAGTGAACCTGGCGCTTCAGTACAGCCCGGAGCACTACGGTCCTTCCTCAGGTGACGAATACGCCGCGGTGAAGAACCAGCTTGAAGAAGGCGGTCTCTTCACGGTTGACCTCCAGTCCACCGAATGGGTCCAGTACTCCAAGGATCGTGTTGCGGACGTTTACCCGGCATACCAGCTCGGCTGGTTCCCCGATTACTCGGATCCGGATAACTTCCTGACCCCGTTCTTCACGGAGAACAACTTCCTCGGTAACCACTATGAAAACGATGAGGTTATCGATCTGATCAACGATCAGGTTGCAGAGCCGGATCACGATGCCCGCCTCGGTATCCTCGAGCAGATTCAGGACAAGGTATCGGACGATATCTCTACACTGCCTCTGCTTCAGGGCAAGCAGATCGCCGTAGTTGGGACAGATGTTGATGGTCTTGAGCTTGACGCTTCGTTCAAGCTCCGGGTTTCAACGCTCTCCAAGTAACCAACGCAGCTGGGGCCCGAGCGTTCAACGTTCGCTCGGGCCCCAGCTGGTTCCCTCACTGGGTTGTTGAGATCTTCTCTAGAAACTGAGGCATAATCTATGGACGCCGAATCAGACTATGTGACCACTGAGAGCAAGGAAGCTGGCGGGGGTGACGAGGGCGGGGAATCCGTCGTCGTCGAAAATAAACCAAAAGAGAAGAAGCGAAAGGGAGGCGGACTTTCCCGCTACATCCTGATTCGATTCCTTCTGATCTTTCCCACGATTTTCATTCTCGTGACGCTCGTGTTCTTCCTTATGAGGGCAACGGGCGATCCGATCACCGCGGCGCTCGGCGGTCGGCTCACGCCATCCCAGCTGCAGGAGCGCATCGCTGAGGCGGGCTACGATCGCCCACTCATTGTGCAATACGGTGATTACCTGTGGGGCGTGCTGCACGGAGATTTCGGCACGACTTTCACGGATCACCGCCCGGTGCTGGACATTCTGAAGCTCTACGGGGCAGGCACCCTCGAACTTGTCCTGTTCTCGCTGATCGTTGCGTTCGCGATTGGCATCCCGCTGGGCATGCTCGCCGCACGCTACCGTGATCGCTGGCCAGACGCCGTTCTGCGCATCTTCGCGATTCTGGCATACGCCACGCCGGTGTTCTTCCTGGGTCTGATTCTCAAGCTCATCTTCTCGGTGAATCTGGGGATCCTTCCCACTTCCGGCAGAGTTTCCTCCCAAGGCGAGCTCACAATGTCCAAGATCACCAACCCGTCGGGCCTGTATTTCCTTGATGCCCTCCGCCTCGGGGACACCGCTCTCCTCTCCGACGTGCTCCAGCACGCCGTCCTGCCCGCCATCGCGCTGGGCCTGCTGACGGGCGGCGTGTTCCTCCGGCTGGTCCGCACCAACCTAATCGGCACCCTTGAGCAGCCATATATCGAATCGGCACGCTCGCGCGGGGTGGGCGAGAACCGGCTGGCGCGCAAGCACGCGCTTCGGCCGGCCCTGATCCCCGTCATTACCGTGATGGGCATGCAGATCGCCATGAGCCTTGGCGGCGCCGTGCTCACGGAAACAACCTTCGAATGGGGCGGGCTGGGATACCAGCTCTCCCAATACATGCAGGCACGTGATTACGTGGCGGTTCAGGGAATCGTCATGATGATGGCCGTGATTGTGGCCGCCGTGAACTTCATCGTGGACATCATCGCCGCGTTGATCGATCCCAGAGTGAGGTACTGATGCGCGTTCCCATCATCTCAGATACTCAAGAAACCCCAGAAGAGCCGCGCATCCTTCCCAAGCGCGAGCACTGGTTCTACCGCCTGCCTATCATTACGGACCTGCGCCGTTCCCATGGGCTGCAGCGGGGAATGCTCGTTGCTGGCCTTCTGCTGACGGCACTGCTCATTCTCACGGCCATCTTCGCGCCGCTAATCGCGCCGTACAAGTGGGCGCAGACTGGCGATGATAACGGCGCGTTCGGCGCCCAACTGCCGCCGAATGACATCAACATTTGGGGCACCACCGTGGGTGGCTTCGACGTGTTCTCCCGCGTGGTGTGGGGCGCACGCACGGCGGTGTTGGTTATTCTGCTGGCGGTGCTGGCATCGGCCATCATCGGCGTGATCCTTGGTTTGATCTCCGGCTACATCGGGGGCTGGCTGGACAAGGTCCTAGTCATGATCTGCGATGCCGTGTACGCGTTCCCGTCGCTGCTGCTGGCCATCGTGCTCTCGATCGTCATCTCGGGCGGTAAATCCAGCGCATGGGGCGGAATATTATCGGCGGCCCTATCGATCACCGTCGTGTTCATCCCGCAGTACTTCCGCGTGATCCGAGCCGAGGCAGTACGCCTCAAGGCCGAACCGTTCGTGGAGGCCGCGCAAGTGATCGGGGCGCCGCGGCGGAGCATCATGTTCGGTCACGTGCTGCGCAATTCCACGCGCACCCTGCCACTGATCCTCACGCTCAACTGCTCCGAGGCGATCCTGACGCTCGCCGGCCTGGGCTTCCTCGGCTTCGGCATCGAGCAGACCGCCGCGGCCGAATGGGGCTATGACCTCAACCGCGCCGTAGCAGACGTTGCCGCCGGAAACTGGTGGACCGCCGTGTTCCCCGGCCTCGCGATCGTCCTGGCCGTCCTCGGCATCACGCTCGTCGGCGAGTCCATGAACGATTTGAACGATCCCCGGCTACGTACCCGCAAGCGTACGAAAAAGAAGGCTGGGGTTAAGAACGACGACGACGCCAGCAGCGCAACCGACGCCAGCACACAAGGAGCGCAATCATGAGTGCATCTGAATCAACTGGGTTTGACGGCGCGCCCTACACCCGTGAGGAGTTCGAGGCGGAACTAGAGCAGCCGCGACGCCTGAAGATCGTGAACCTCGGCGTTGATTTTGCGACGGACCACGGGGTTGTGCGGGCCGTTGACGGCGTCTCGCTTTACCTCGATCCGGGTGAAGTCTTGGCGCTCGTGGGGGAATCGGGATCTGGGAAATCGGTGACCGCGCGCTCCGTGCTGGGACTCCTCCCAGAGACCGCGAGCGCTACCGGCACCATCCTCATCGAGGGTACTGATGTTGTGGGGTTGCACGGGGCTAAGCTGCGGCAGCTGCGCGGGGAGAGGGCATCCATGGTTTTTCAGGAACCATCCGGATCACTCAATCCCGTCTATCCCATCTGGTGGCAGGTGGGCGAGGGCCTGAAGGCGCACAACAAGAAGCTGAAGAAAAAGGAGATCCGCGAGCGCGCCGTTACTGCGCTGAAGACGGTGGGCATACCGGACCCTGAGAAGCGAATCGACTACTATCCGCATGAATTCTCGGGCGGGCAGAAGCAGCGCATCATGATCGCCATGGCGCTCGCGATGGGGGCTGATCTGATCATCGCTGATGAGCCAACCACGGCGCTGGACGTGACGGTTCAGGCCGAGATTCTGGCGCTGCTCCGAAGCATCCGCGATGAGTACAACACCTCGATTCTCCTAATTACGCACAACATGGGCGTGGTGGCAGATCTGGCGGATTCCGTGGCGGTCATGTATGAGGGCAGGATTATCGAGCGTGCCCCCGCCGAGGAGCTGTTTTACGATCCGCAGCGGCCCTACACGAAGGCTCTCCTAGCGTCGGTCCCGCATTTGGGGCGGCAATCGGCATCGGCCGTGATGGACGAGGATGCGCGCAAGGAATTGCTTGGGGGCGAGGTGGTTGTTCAGGCCAAGGCGATGGAGGTGACCTATCCGGGACGCGTGGGCAGCCCCGAGTTCAAGGCGGTGCGAGGAGTGGATCTCACGATTCACCACGGCGAGGTCTTCGGCTTAGTGGGCGAATCCGGATCGGGCAAAACCACTATCGGGCGAGCAATGGCCGGCCTTGAAGCGGTGACGGGCGGCTCGCTGGAGGTCCTCGGCTGCCAGATGCGCGGCTTCAAGGAGCGCGATTTCCGCAAGTACCGCAAGGACATCGGGTTTGTGTTCCAGGATCCCGCCACAAGCTTCGATCCGCAGCGCACGGTTGGCGATGCCATCACTGAGCCGCTCAAGGTGCATAACAAGTTGATGTCCGCGGCGGACCGGAAGGCCCGCGTGGAGGAACTGCTCGATGCGGTCCAGCTTCCTACTTCTTACGCCTCGCGCTTCCCACATGAGCTTTCGGGTGGCCAGCGCCAGCGAATCTCGCTCGCGCGTGCCTTGGTCTTGCAGCCCAAGCTGATCATCGCGGACGAGCCGACCTCCGCCCTAGACGTCTCCGTTCAAGCCAAGGTCCTCAAGCTATTCAAGGAGCTTCAGGAGGAGTTCGAGTTCGCCTGCCTGTTTATCACGCATGATCTCGCGGTTGTGGACATGGTGGCGCACCGAATTGGCGTGCTCTATCAGGGCGAGATGATCGAATCCGGCATGGGAACCGATGTGCTCTCGCGTCCTCAGCACGAGTACACGAAGCGGTTGATCGCCTCGTTGCCGGTGCCGGACCCGCGGGCACAGGAGGTGCGGCGGGCGGAATTTGAGAAGTACGTGCGCCCCTAGTCCATCCCCAAGGAGCAGAATAGAACCATGCGACTCTTACGGTTTATTGTCAGTGGGCAGCCCGCTTTCGGATTTATTGACGAGGGCGAAACCCTCATCACCGAACTCTCCTCCTTAGATCCCTTCACAGAGACCGCGGCGTTCCTGCAGCGACCGGGCTCTATATCCAGCGCCGGGGTAAAGACAGCGGTGCGTGAATTGGAGCGAACGGGGCGCCGCTTTGACCTAGAGGATGTGCGCCTGCTCGCGCCGGTGGAGAAACCATCGAAGATCGTTGGTGTGGGCAAGAACTACGCTGACCACATCAAGGAGTTCGATAGCCAAACGCCCGAGGATCCGCTGCTGTTCCTCAAGCCCAGTACGGCGCTGATTGGCCCGGGTGATCCCATCATTTTGCCCGGATGGTCGCAGAAGGTGGATCATGAGGCGGAGTTGGCCGTCGTGGTTGGCAAAACTGCAAAGAACGTGACTCAGGATGAAGCCTTGGACTACGTACTGGGTTTCACGGTGGGCAACGATGTTTCGGCGCGCGATATGCAAAAGCGCGATGGGCAGTGGACGCGCGCGAAGGGCTTCGATACCGCCTGCCCGCTCGGACCGTGGATCACGATCGATGAGGCGCTAGATCCCACGGATCTGCTGGTAACTGGGCGGGTCAACGGTGCGGTGAAGCAGACCTCTTCCACGGCGGCGATGCTGCATCCGGTTGCGGAGCTGATTGCCTTTGCTTCGGGTGTGTTCACGCTGCTGCCCGGGGACGTCATTCTGACCGGGACGCCAGCGGGGGTGAGCCAGCTTCACGGCGGCGATTCCGTGGAGGTGGCAGTGGCCGGAGTTGGTGCGCTGACGAATCCGGTAGTTGGATAGTTGAGCTAGCGGGTCAGGAGGTTGCGAAGGTCAGCTAGTTCGCTGGCATCTAGCCCAAGGCCGTCGCGCAGATAACCCTCGAAGCCGCCGAAGTGCGCATCTACTTCCGCGAAGGCCGTGTCAAGGTAGGATTTCTGGACGCTGATCAGTTCGTCGGCGATCTCAGGAGAAAGGCCGGCGGACAGGAAGCGTGCGGCTAAGGGTTCGAAGAGGGCGCGGACTGCGGGGTTCACGCTCAGATACTCCGCAAGGACGGAATCGTAAGGCACTCCTGCCGCGGACATGAGGATCGCGGTGGCCCATCCCGTGCGGTCTTTGCCGGCAGTGCAGTGGTAGAGCACTGGAGCGCCTTCGGCCTCAAGGACGATGCGGATCAGGCTCGCGTATCCTGCCGCTGCAACATCGTTGGAGACGAGGTCCCGATACGTCTCCATCATCTTCTCGTGGGCGGCATCCAGCGTGAGAGAGGCGATCATCTTCGCCATCTCCTCGGTGGGCTGGCCGGGGATCGCTGCGGCAGATCCGGGAGCTCCGCCCAGAATGTCGATGCTGCGAAGGTGCGCGTTCGGTGGCAGGATGTCAGGTTTGCCTTCTGCTTCGGACGCCGTGCGTAGGTCTACAACGAACTCCAAGCCGAGGTTTGTCACGGCGGGATCGGTACGAACTCGCGGATCAATGGGTGCGGCCGAGCGGAAGAGGATGCCGCTTGCGAACGTCTTGCCACCGGCAACTGTCCAACCGCCCAGCTCGCGCAGGTTCGGCAGGGAGGGCGATGAGGGGAGGCTGTCCATCTGATAAGTATATTGAGTTGCTCAGATGATGACGATTCCGTCCTCCGGCCAATCGCGTACCTGAGTGGCGTCCGGCGCGAGATTCGTGGCCTGAGTGAGGAAGATCGGGCGCCCATTTTGATTGACAATGCCCTCGTGGACGGGCAGCGCGATACGCGGGCGGGTGTTCCGCAGGAAATCGATCGTTTCGCTCATCTTTGACCAGGGTGCCACCACCGCAAAGGCGAGCACGTCAATGTCCTGAAACTCGGGCTCGGGCACGAGCGAATCGCCCGTGACGCCCAGCCGCTTCTCATCTGGAGCTTCAATCACTAGGCCAGAGTTGCCCACGCGGGGGATATCGGGGTGGATCACGGCGTGCAGGCCGCCAATCGCGCTCACCTTCACCTGTCCCACCTGATAGCTACTTCCGGCAGGAAGCGGTACCACTTCTTTGCCACGCGCGGGTGCCTGGCCCGGTCCGGCAGCGGGGCCATCGGCCTGTCCAACGATCTGGGCCGCCGCCTCGGGCTCGGCCAATACGGCGGCGCGAGGATTAGCGGCCAAGATTTCGCTCAGCAGATCTGTATCGCAATGATCAGCGTGCTGATGAGTGATAATCACAGCGTCTAGGCCAGTTGGGGCGATCTCTCGGACCTTGCTGGCGCTGAAGTTCCCCGGATCGATCAGAATCCGTGCGCCGGAGATATCAACGAGTAGACACGAATGGTCAAGGTGTTGGATCTTCATATGTCTCACCGTAGCAATCCGGGCGGCGGTCTGGAAGAGATTTCTAGCCAATGCTGACGTCTCCGCTTGTCTCTCCATCGATGGCCCCGTCGCTGCCCAAAGCCACCTCAATGGCCGAGCTGTCACCCGCCGTGACCGAACCCGAAAGCTCAGAGCCCGCCACGCTCCACGTGACGTCCGCGCCGTTAGATCCTTCGGTGCCCCACCGACCCTCGTCGGCTATCGCCAGCGCTCCGGAAGACGAATCGACCGTCACGTTGCTCAGATCTAGGTCAGCCGTAGTGTTCGTGAAGTAGAAGACCGGGCCGTCGCCGGTGTAGGCGATCGAGGAATCCCAGATGGCGGCCGAACCGAGGCTATCGGCGGCGTCCTCATCGGCCGCGTCCCCGGACATTGACTGGTAGATCATTAGGGCGTTGCCGCCGCCTGAAGTGACATCTGCGTTAGAGAGGGTCGCTGAGTTCCTGCCCTCCACAACGATCACCTGAGATTGGGCCGATGTGCCGGAAAGTCCGTCTACGGTGATCGCGCCGGTGGAGTAGATGAGCGGGCTGTCATCGCCGTTCGTGTTGAACACGTTGGTCCCGGTCACGTCCACGGACCCGCCTCCACGGTCCGTCGCCACGGCCGCGGAGTGTGCGTCTTGGGTTGTGATGGTCATGTCGGACGCGGTGATCGCACCGCCGTAGGTGGCGTGCAGACCGCGCGAGGAATTGCCGCTGGTCTCGATGGTTGTGTTTGAGACGGTGGCCTCGCCCGAATCGACGGCTACCACCGCGTTCGAGCCGGACGAATCCGAGGTGATCGTTGACCCATCCACGGTGGCAGAGCTGCCTTCGCCCACCACCACGATTGCCGAATTGGCACCGTAGAAGTTGTATTCGTCCGAAACGTCGTCTGAACTCTCGGAATCGTTGGAAGCCGCGTCCCCCGATTTCGTGATGGTTGCGTCCGAGACGGCGAGGCTTCCTCCATTAACGACGACGAAAACCGCTTCATCCGCCTCCGCCGCCTCATATGTCCCGCCCGAGATCGTGGCATCAATATCGTCCACAAGGTATGCGGCGTTGTACGTGACCTCTGTGTCTCCAACGGTCACCGTGACGGATCCAGCGCTCAGCTCGGTGTTGGTTGCCGCGACTTCTGTTGCTGTGGATACTGTTTGTGACGTATCCGTAGCCGTGCTGGATGCGCCGCAGGCGCCAAGGCTGAGAATCAGAAGCCCTGCGGCGCCAACGCCGATGATCTTCTGCCCGCGGTGGTACGTTGCTGTGGGCTTGAGTTCGTTCTGCCATGCCGGTTCTGGAAGTTTCTGTTCCATGGTTCCTCCTCTTGGAATGCCTCCAATTTAGGAACCGCAGATGTGCCGGAGATTCGGCGCTCCTGTGTAGAACTTATGAAAGTTCGCTGCCGAGTACGGCCCCGATCGAATCGTGCAGCACGAGAGTGGCGATCTGATCGGCGGGCGTGGCCTGCTTATTGATGAGGATCAGGTTGTCACCCTCGAAATAATGGATGAGGCCAGCGGCCGGATACACGGTAAGCGAGGTGCCGCCCACGATCAGCGTGTCCGCCGCAGCGAGCTGGGTGCATGCCTCGCGCAGCATCTTCTCACTGAGTGCTTCCCCGTACAGAACTACGTCCGGCTTGATGATTCCCCCGCACGAACACACCGGCACGCCCGAGGTTTCGAGGATCTGATCAAGCGTGTAGTGCCTGCCGCAGTCCATGCATGTGTTGGACAGAACCGAGCCGTGCAACTCAAGCACGTGTCGCGATCCTGCCACCTGATGTAAGCCGTCGATGTTCTGCGTGATGATGGCGGTGAGCTTGCCTTCGGCCTCTAGACGCGCCAACGCCCGGTGCGCAGCATTGGGCTGGGCGTTGGGGTGGAGGATCTTGGTGCGGTAGAACTCGAAGAACTCATCCGGGTGATCCATGAAGAACTCATGGCTGAGTACTTCCTCGGGAGGAACAGAGGTGCCGCTTGACTGGCTGTACAGGCCGCTGCCCGAGCGGAAATCCGGGATGCCGCTCTCTGTGGAAACGCCCGCGCCTCCCAAGAAGACGATTCGTTTGCTTGTATCTAGGATCTCGCTGAGCTCACTCATGCTTCCATCCTACGAGCCTGAGACTAGCCCAGTCCGGAGAACCGATCGAGCGATTCGCGCACGTGGCCTCGCATGATGATGGCCAGCTTGTCCACCAGTTTCGTTGGATCTACTCTCATTCCGTCCGCGAGCCAGTGAAGGAGATGGCCTAGTACGGACAGCGTGTAGTGATCAATGATGAAGGCGCGGTCCGCGGAATCGAGTCGACGATCTGCTTCGAGCTCGGTTACGATCGCCTCCATCATGGCCTGCAATGTCTTGTAAAAGAACCGTTCGAGCTTGCGATGGCTTAGCGAGTTCACTACGGCGTAGACCTGATCGCGGTGCCTTTGCATGTATAGCAGCATTGCCTTGAAACCATCCGACCACTCGCCATAGCTGGCGTGAGCCATGATGTGATTGGCTACTTCGGTCTCGAACACCCACACGGCTAGTTCGTATACGTCGGCGAAGTGATAGTAGAAAGCCTGCCGCGTGATCCCGATCTGATTCGCGAGCGAAGATACCGTCACCTTATCGAGTGGCCGTCCCTCCAACTGTTGCTTGAGGGCAAGCCCGAGCGCCTCTTTGGTGCTGGGAGCCGTGGTGGTCATTCGATCCCTCTATACATAACTGTGGGACGAATGTCCCGAAAGGCAGATTTTCGCCGACCGATGAACGGAGTGAACCGGCTATTTTTTTACACTATCGGCAGACTGTCCGTCGTCTCCGCTTTCGCGAAAATCCTAGCATGAGAAGTGAAAACAGAGGCGTGAAGGGCGCCTCGCCATAACCTCCTCAGCGTTGAGAAAGTGAAGAAAATGTTCCTGTTCGAATCAATTCCGTGGCAATCATGGGTGGCCTGGCTGGTGGTACTTGCCGCGCTCATTGGCTTCAACGAACTCACCCGCCGGTATCGCGCCGCCGCGTGGGCGATGTTCATCGTTCTCCCGATCGTGCTCACCATTTTTGTATGGCCAACAACGGCCGGGGCCGATTCATCCACTGGAACCTGGTTCCACTGGGTCAAGGTGTACTCGGCTCTAGCTGGAGTGCTCGGCTTCATGCTGATCCGCTACCACAAGAAGGTTGCGGCAAATAAGTGGGTTCTCATTTTCCCTGCGGCCATCCTTGCCATCAATATCACCGAGGCGTGCATCCGTGACTTCCAGGTGGGTGCCATGGGAGCAGACGGCGTCATTGACGGCGTCTACATGCTCTCTGGTTCATGGAACTGGATGAACGGCATAGCTGGCCTCATCAACCTCATCACGATCTGCGGCTGGTTCGGAATCTTTGTTAGCCGCGATAAGTCGAAGGACATGATCTGGCCGGATATGCTCTGGTTCTGGATCATCGCTTACGACCTGTGGAACTTTGCTTACGTGTACAACTGCGTGGGTGACCACTCGTTCTACGCCGGTGCTGCACTTCTTATCTCCTGTACCATTCCGGCTTTCTTCATCAAGAAGGGCGCCTGGCTCCAGCACCGCGCCTCCACACTGGCCCTATGGATGATGTTCACGATGGCCGTGCCGTCCTTCGTCACGGACTCGGACTACGCGGTTGCCGCCTCCGGCAAGCCCGCCGCCCTTTTCACCGTCTCGGCTCTGGCGCTTGCCGCAAATGTGGCTGTGTTGGTTTACCAGATCCACACCATCAGGACGCGCAAGCGCAACCCGTTGAGCGACGAAATCTACTCGCACCTGCCTGCCTATCAGGAAGTGCGCGATGCGAATCTTGAGAAAGATGAGGACGCAAGCAACTTCGTCGTCGAAACAAAAAAGCCAACGGCAACCACTCGTCATTAAGGACTAATGTCCTAACTGTGCAGCGGGCCTCCTTTCCTTCGGGGATTGGGGGCCTGCCGCCATATTTGGGGTATAGAGGCAGGGTGACCGCAAAGCTAATCTGGAGACGTAGGTCACACGGACCTGCGTAAACCACATGAAGTGGTGGGGTAAAGAAAGGTGATGTCATGACAACGCGCCAGCGGCCAAGCCTTACGAGGAAGAGATCCTCACGGGCAGGTTTGAAGGCAAAACAGTGATTGTGACCGGTGCTGCCTCAGGCATTGGATTAGCGACAACGCTACGGATTGCGCGGGAGGGCGGCCGCGTAATTGCCGTGGATCTTAATGAGGAAGGGCTTGCGGCTCTAAAGGAGGAGCACGCGAACCGGGACATCGTGACCGTTACGGCCGATATTGGGGAGAATGAGGACGTTGCGCGTGTAATCGAGGCATGCAACGGGCAATGCGACGGGCTCACTAACAACGCGGGGATCATGGATAAGTTCGTCCCGATTGGCGAAGTATCCGATGAGATGTGGGAGAAGGTCTTCCACGTGAACGTTCTAGGGACAATGAAGATGACGCGCGCCGTCATCCCGTTGATGCTCGGGGCAGGGCATGGGTCAATCTGCAACACCGCATCGATGGGCGGCATCGTGGGAGGCGCCGCCGGGGCCGCCTACCCAGCCTCCAAATTCGCCGTTGTTGGGATCACGAAAAACACATCGTTCATGTACGCGCCGAACAACATTCGTGTGAATGCCGTGGCGCCGGGAGCCGTCCGGACCAACATCGGCGGCGATTTCGCTTCGCATCTGGCGCTGGCTCGGGTTGGGCCGCGCATGCAGGTGGTTGTGCCGCCACCCGCCGCGCCAGAGGAGATAGCCGCCGCCATCACGTTCCTGCTTTCCGATGATTCGGCAAACGTGACGGGCGCGGTTTTGCCATCGGATGGCGGGTGGTCTGCGGCTTAGTCCGGGTTCGGATCGATGATCTTTGGCCGCCGGGCAGCGATGTAGGGTGTTTCTCCGACGATCGCATTGTGGCTATGCCACAGCAGGTATTTCAGGCTCAGGTTCGTCATCGTGGCGAACCGGTTACGGTTTGAGAGCAGCTGCTGGATGTGCACAACAACCCAGATCACCCAAGCGGGTAGTCCCTTGACGCGAATCGGATTCTTTGTGGGCAGCCCCTTAATCTCTGCGATCGCAGCGGCACGGCCGATCGTGGCCATCGTGCCCTTATCCGTGTAGGAGAACGGCTTGGGGGCTGGCTGGCCAGAGACGGCTGCGGAAATCACTGCGGCCACATGCTGACCGCCCTGGATCGCTGGCTGAGCCAACTGGGGGAGGGCCGCGTCCGGGTTGATCGAGACGTCTCCAACAGCGAACACGTTGGGAAGGCCGCGGACGCGCTGATGGCCGTCCACTTCAATCCTGCCGCCGCGCCCTTGGGGAAGGCCCCACTTGGAGATCGACGAATGCGCTGTCACCCCTGAAGCCCAAATGACGATGGGAGTTTCAAGGAAGGTCTGCTCACCCTCGTGCTCAACTACTACGCCCTTTTCGGTAACCTCCTTGACGGCGGTCCCGAGCCGTAGGTTCACACCGCGCTCGCGGAGAGCTTCGGCGGAGTATTCGCGCAGAGACTCATCGAACGGCCCGAGCACGGCCGGACCCATTTCCACAAGTGTGATCTCAATGCGGGAGGAATCAAGTTCGGGATAGGTAACGGGCAAGTCATTGTTGCGCATCTCAGCGAGTGCTCCGGCGGTTTCAACTCCCGTTGGTCCGGCGCCCACAACCACGATCCTCAGGTCACGATCATGATCGTTCATTGCCGAATCCTCGAATTCGGCGAAGATCTTATCGCGCAGCTTGAGTGCCTGAGAGCGGCGGTACAGAGGCATGGAGTGCTCGCGTGCCCCAGAGATCCCGAAGAAGTTGGCGGTGACTCCGGTGGCGATGATGAGGTAGTCGTACATCACCACGACGTTGCCGTCCAATACGATTTCACGCTGATCGTGATTCATGTACAGGACCGTTCCGCGAACGAAGCGGACGTTATCCTGCTTGGCACGGATGGCGCGGAGGAACCACGTAATGTCGCCGGGATTGAGCGCGGCAGTTGCCACCTGATAAAGGAGCGGCTGGAAGGTGTTGTAGGTATGCCGATCGATGAGGGTGATGTCCACATCGGCATCCTTGAGTTTGCGGACCGCAGTCAGTCCGGCGAAGCCGCCACCAATAACCACAACGTGTGGGCGCTTTCCGGCCCGTGCTTTCTCCTGCATGTTTCTAAGACTAATGTCCTAGGTGGGGCACTTCTAGAGTGTGTTCGCGTGTGGTTTAACACGGGAAAACTCTTGACGAAACGACGGCGCAAGGAATGCGCACCACCCTGCCAGTAGCAGCGCACCTACCGGTGGATTAGCCCATGACACCGCGCCAAGACTTCCAGCCCGGAAATCACGTCGCGCCCACCGTAGCCGAGCCGGGCCTCGCGGACTTCCAGCGCGAAACTCACAGGGACGCGGTGAGGATAGCGTGGACCTCCTCGTAGGTGAGGACGATGGGATTGCCCTTCATCGAGCTGGCGTTCATGGCGCCCTTGGTGGCGGCGTCTAACCGGGCCTCGGTGAGTCCGAGGCTGGCAAGCCCGCCCACGCCCAGCATCGCGACGGTCTCGCGGATCCACGCGGTGCCGTCCTCCGCCGTGGCTTCGGGGTTGCCGGTCAGGAGCTGGCCAACCGTATCGTACCGAGCAATTGCCGGGTTCTCGGGGTCGCGCTCCTTCATCGCCTTGATATTGGTCTCGCAGCACTGGGCCAGCACGGCGGCGCACACATTCCCGTGGGGTGCACCGGTTAATCCACCTACCGGGGCCGCGATGCCGTGAGCTGCCCCGAGCTTCGCGTTGGCAAGCGAGAGCCCGCCCAGCAGCGAGGCGAACGCCATGTCTTCGCGCGCGGCGCGGTTGGAGCCGTCGGCATAGGCGGCGCGCAGGCCGGTCGCGGTGCGGCGCAAGCCCTCTTGGCTGAGGATATCCGTGAACGCATTTGCCTGACCCGATGTGAACGGCTCGATGCACTGAGTCAGCGCGTCCAGCCCGGACGAAGCGGTAACCGCCGGCGGGCATGAAAGCGTCAGATTCGGGTCCACAATCGCCACCGCCGGAATCATCGCGGGCGATCGCAGGCTCGCCTTGAGCTTATGCTCGGGGGAGTAGATTGGCGCGTTCGCTGTAACTTCGGCTCCGGTTCCGGAAGTAGTAGGAAGGGCGACGACGGGCACCGTCCTCGCGGCCAGCTTCTGCCCGCGCCCCACAACTTCGAGGTAATCCATGAGATCGCCGTCATTGCGCAGCAGGATGCCTACCGATTTGGCGGTGTCAATCACGGATCCTCCGCCCAGTGCCACGATCACGTCCGGGTTCGCTTCGCGCGCGGCAGCGGTAGCGGCGCGGACGCCCTCAACCGAGGGTTCACCCGTGGTCCGCCAGATCTCTAGACCGGGCAGCTCCTTGAGCGTTGCGAGGGGCGATTCGTCGGCGTCCGTGTGATTGCCGGTGATGACGAAGGCGCGATCACCAAAGGCTTTTACCTCCTCAAGCAATTGCTCGGATGTTCCATCGCCGAACGCGATGCGGCCGGCCGTGGCGAAATTGAAGGACATGATGCTCCTTTGCTAGTTAGCTTGGCGCTCGGCTTCTTCTTGGAGAATCGCAGAGAAATCGTGGTCTCCAAGGCCAGCGCGTTGAGCCCTTAGCAGCGATTCGAGGGCGGCGGCGGTGGCTGGCAGAGGATCGTTCGCCGTGTGGATCATCAGACGGGCATCCTTAGCGATCGCGTCCGCGGAGAACTGAGCCTCCGAGGTATCGCGTCCCAGTGTGAAGTCCCGCTTGAAATCGGCCATCCAGCCTAGGCTTGTGCCCTTGAGCAGATCTAGCACGCGCTCCGCGCTGAACCCTTCGGATCCGCCCAGCCGGATTGCCTCGGCAACGCCCTGCGCCGTGGTGGCAAGGGCGAGGTTGGCCAGCAACTTGGCTGTTGCAGCCTCTGGGGCTGAATCGAGGAGCTTGAGCCTATCGGGATCGGCGTAAGCGGTCACAACTTCGCCAACCGTCTCGCGCGCGGCGGCGTCGGTTCCTCCCACATACACACCGAGTTTGCCGGCCTTGGCCGGGGCCAGAGTGCCCACAACAGGCGTGTGCACGTACTTGACTTCACGGCTGCCGGCGTAGGCGGCCAACTCCCGGGCGTCTTCCGGGGAGACGGTGGTGACGTCCGCCCAGATCGTACCTTCGGATAGAAGATCAGTGTTGGTAACAACTTCGCGCACAGTGTCCGGGCCGAAAAGGCACGTGACAACTACGTCTGCACCCTCGATCGCCTCTTCTGGAGAGCCTGCGCTCGCGGCTCCCGCGTCAACCAGGCGCTTGGTCTTGCCCGGCGTTCGGTTCCAAACGGTCAGATCGTGCCCGCCGTGTTCGATCAGTCGGAGCGCAAGCTCCGTTCCCATTCGGCCAGTTCCTAAGAAAGCAATACGCATATCTCCAGCCTAGTCTTTCCGCTGGTGATGTGTGTCGGATCTAGCGCCAATTCAGCGGCGTGACGGTGCCATGCTCCCAATCGCGGCGAAGGATTGCATAGGCCACCGAGGCGACGGGATCCCCACCCTCCACGGGCCAAGCTTCGCGATAGTAGGCCTCTTGAACCCAACGGGCGCTCTCAAACACGCGCCGCATGGGCACATTGTCCTCGCGGGTCTGGCCCTCAAGGCGCGAAATCTCCGGCATAGTAGAGAATGCGAAATCGGCGATCGCCTTCAAGCATTCGACGCCCAGCCCTTGCCCGCGCACTGCCTCGGATAGTCGCACGTCGAACAGTGGGGCGTCCTCGTTCAAATCCTCAAAAATTACGAGGCCAAGCCGGCCCTTCCACTTCTTTTCCAGCCAATAGGTGGCGTGATCATCATCCGTGTAGGCGCCCTCGGTGATGCGCTTTTCCACGAAATCAGCGCTGGGGCGTGACAGGACATGGAAAGGGAAGTAATTGGAGGTCATGAAATCGACGAACGCCTCGCGATCGGCTGGATCCTCCGGTTGAAATGGAACAAGCGTGACAGACATGGCGTGATTATACGCTCTAGATCTCTGGGGCCTGGACGCCCAGTTGCCTCGCGAACGCGTACGCAATGCGCTGGCCGTTATAGGCCACCCTGCCGTCCACGGCCTGAAGTGCACTGAGCAGTGGCTCTTGCTCGCCGCCATTGGCAACATGCCAGCGCGCAACCTGGGCCGGGCTAGCCTCCGGGTGGAACTGGATGGCCAAGCTGGAACCGATGCGGAACGCCTGATAGTTGTACGCGGTGGAACTAGCCAATAGGTAGGCATCGGCGGGAAGGCGTTCAACCGCATCACCGTGGGAAAGAAAGCCCATGAGGACGTTGCCTTTGGAAACGCTGGAGATCACGGGATCTGTCAGGGCCGCCTGAGTGAGGGTCAGCTCTACCGCGCCCTCTTCGAGGCCGGTTGGTCCGGGAACGGCAACGTGCCCGCCAAAGGCCTGCGCCAGAATCTGATGCCCGAGCCCAAAAGCGAGCATCGGGATGCTCCGAGCCGTTGCCTCCTTGAGGAGCCAACCTACGGGCTCGATCCACGGATGGTCGATGCCATCGTGGGCACTCATGAAGCCGCCGAGGAGGATCACGCCATCTCCGAGCTGGTCAATGGTGGGCACTGGATCCTCCCACAAGAGCACAGTGTCCATAGTGATGCCGCACTCGGACAGCCAGTCGCCAAATCGATCAATCGTATGGGCGGGGTCCGGTTGCAGAATGGTTACTGTGGCCATACTGGGATTCTTGCAGCATCGGCCGCGAATTACCTTACTCAAGGGCGTGAGAATCCTTACTTTGCGGCATTATCACGGGGTTTAGTGGGGAGTAGTGGCGCAAGCGTAAGGCTCTTCACTGACCATGGTCCCATTTGAGCTGCTCGTCATTCCGATGGTTTGTTCCGAATTCATGCCGATCCCTCGATGTCTAGGTGAGCATGTATAAGGCTGTCATTGAGATCGCGCTCTTCTTGGGACATCGTCCAATGCTGAGTGAGCTCAACGCTCTCAAGGAGTTGGCGATCATGGGTTACGAGGATGAGAGTTCCGGTGTAACTGGTAAGTGCCTGCTCCAGTTGCTCGATGGCTTCCACATCGAGGTGATTGGTGGGCTCGTCAAGTACCAGCACGTTGGTTGGCCGCGCCTGCATGATCGCTAGGGCCGCTCGGGTGCGTTCACCCATCGAGAGGGAATCGCAGGGCCGCCCGATATGTTCGGTACCCAGCTGGAACTTGGCGAGGAGCGTGCGAGCCTCGGCGGCATCTTCAGACAGCTCCCGCACCACGAGGTCAATGAGTGGTTCACCGCCGGAAATGACACTGCGTCCCTGATCGATTACACCAACGTGTACACGCGTTCCCATGCTCCGCCGCCCTGCGTCAAGCGGCAGCCACCCAAGCAGAGCCCCGAGCAACGTGGATTTTCCGGAGCCATTCGGCCCACTCAGAGCAATGCGATCGCCTGCATCCACTGCCAAGCTCACCGGCCCCAGCACGAAATCGCCGCGCCGCACCACGGCCTCGCTGAGCGTTGCTACGACGGACGCAGAAGGCCCCGCCTCCTCAATTGAATACTGAAGCTGCCACTCCTTGCGAGGAGCCTCTACCACCTCAAGCCTCTCGGCGGCAGCCCGTGCCCGCGCACCCTTCCCGGCCTGCTTTTCGGCCCGCTGGGTGTAGGCGAACTGCAATGCCCGGCTAGGTTCCTTGCGGATCTTGTCAGATCTCAGCGCCTTGCCTGACCATTCCTTCCGTGCGGCTGCCTCTGCCTCAAGCGCGCCCTTCTTCTCCTGATACTCCTCGTAGGCTTCCCATTCGTGGGAGCGCGCCAGGGCCTTTGCCTCCACATAGTCGCTCCACCCGCCGGCGTACCGCGTGACCTTCTGCTGAACGATGTCCAGCTCCAAAATCTCGGTTGCCACCTCGTCCAGCAATGCCCGATCGTGTGAAGCGATCAGCACCGGCGAATCCTGACTTTGAATAAACTCGCTCATGAAGGTAAGCCCGGCGGCATCGAGATTGTTGGTGGGCTCGTCCAACAGCAATACATCGAAGTGCGAACACAGAATGGAGGCCAAGCACGCCCGAGCGGCCTGCCCACCCGAAAGCGAGCCAAGCGGGCGATCCAAGTCCACATCAAGCCCGAGCCGTGCACACACCGCCGGTAGCTTGCTATCCAATTCGCCGCCTCCGAGGCTGAGCCACTGGTCGAGGGCGAGGGTGTAGGAGGCGCCGTCGTCGTCAGAGAAAGATTCGGCGGCGCGTTCCATCGCCAACTCGGCCGGCCCAATACCGGTGCGGCGGCGAACAAACTCGCGCAAGGTTTCGGCCGTACGGGGTGCTTCTTGGGGGAGGAAACCGACCGTTGCCGTTGGAGGGGAGAACGCGATCGAACCGGATTCCGGCGGAATTTGCCCAGCGATCGCGCGCAAAAGTGTGGACTTGCCGGCGCCGTTGCGGCCCACAATACCGAGCGTGGTGCCCGGGCCGATCGTCTGGGTGAGACCGTGGAACAAGTGGTGTGCGCCGAACGAGACGGCAAGATGTGAAAGTGTCAATGTGGCGGGCATGGGGACTCCTCGCGTCGATTCGGTGCGCGGGCGGCTCAGCGATGAGCGTGCTTGCCCGCGCTCGGACTAATCAACGGAAATTCCACATGCAGGAGAGCATAGCGCTTTAGGCCGGGCGCGGCAACGAATGTTGCCCCGAACCGGCATCCCGGGTTGAATGGAAGGTGCTGATGGGCAGATCGGGAGGGGCATTCATGCGGCTATCACTTGTACTGGGTTCGGGCGGCGCTCGCGGATACGCGCATATTGGCGTGATCGAGGAGCTTAAGGCACGTGGTCACGAGATCGTGGCGATTTCCGGTTGCTCGATCGGGGCGCTGGTTGGCGGGCTTGAGGCCGCCGGCGGCTTGGACGATTTCACCGATTGGGCGAAGAAACTCACCCAGCTTCAAGTGTTGAGAATGCTCGATTTCACGCTAGGAGAGGCGGGCTTCGTCAAAGCAGACCGCGTGATCGAGGAAGTCAACGGCTTCTGCCGCGGCGCCCGCATCGAGGACTTGGCCATCCCCTTCACCGCCGTGGCCAGCGACATCACCGCCCGCCGCGAAGTGTGGTTCCAAGAAGGGCTGCTCGCCAATGCCATCCGCGCCTCGATCGCAATCCCCGGGGTCATTACTCCGGTTCGCATGCAGGGCCATCTTTTGGTCGACGGCGGAGTGTGCAACCCCGTACCCATGGAACCTACGCTTTCCGTCCCGTCCGATGCGACAGTCGCGGTCTCCTTAGCCGGTGGCACACCCGTGGTTGAGCCGCGCTGGGCGCTTGCGAATTCAGACGAGGTGCAGACGGAAGGAACTATCGCGTCTTGGGTATCGCGCGGGTTCGAGGAACTGATGCAGTCAGAAACGGTGCGGTCCTTGCAGGCGCGGATCGCTCGCGGCCAAGGGCATGGGCACGGCGCGCACACAGCTCCCGCGGATGGGGCTAGCCCTGTAGACGGGACAGCTGGTAGCGATGTTTCCTCGCCGGCCGCGCCAACTATTACAGATCTACCCGGCAGCGCGGACCTGATCCAGCGCGGTAGGTCAGATATCTCCACGACCGAGTTGGCGCAGCAGGCCATCGGCACTATGCAAGCCATGATTGAGCGCTACCGCGCTGCCGCCAACCCTGCTCAGGTAAGAATCACTATTCCCTACACCTCGGGTGGCACATTGGATTTCCACCGAGCCAACGAACTCATAGAACTCGGCCGTGAAATGGCTGGCGAGGCCTTCGATCGGGCCGGGATCTAGCGTTACTTGTGAGCGGTTTGCTCGTCTTGATAGATCCTCTCAATGAGGTATTCGAAGTGCTCGATTGCCTGGGACCGCCTAACTTTCAGGGTCGGAGTAGCAGTGCCGTCATCAACCGTCATTTCGGCCGGTAGGATCTCGAAGCGCTTGATGGTCTCCCAGTGATCGAGCGTCTTGTTGGCTGCCTCGATGTCACGCTCCACGATCGTGTGGATCTGCGGCAGTTTGATGGCCGTGGAGTAATCGATATCGGCCAAATCATTGTCGGTGCACCATTGGGACACCCACTCGGGATCTAGCGAGACAAGCGCGGCGCAGAACTTGTGTCCCTCGCCCACAACAACGGCTTGCGAGATCGCATGTGAAGACGCGGTGATTGCCGATTCCACCTCTGAAGGGGAGACGAACTTGCCGTTTGATGTCTTGATGACGTCCTTCATGCGGTCGGTGATATAGAGGAAGCGATCCTTATCAAGGTGGCCGATATCCCCGGTGTGGAACCAGCCATTCTGGATCTCTTTTGCGGTGAGCTCTGGATCGTTGTGATAGCCGCGCATGACGCATGGGCCCTTGATGAGGATTTCGCCGGTGTCTGGGTCTATCCGTGTTGTAGATCCGGGAATCACCTTGCCGACGGAACCGAACTGCGGCTCCTTCGGCCGGTTGAAATAGGTGACCGCGCCGGTCTCGGTTACTCCGTAGCCTTCGAGTAGCGGGACACCAATGTTGAAGAACCACCTCTGGAGTTCGGGGTTGAGCTTGGCCGAACCGGAGATGACGAATTGGAGGCGGCCGCCAAGCTGCGCCCGAATGGTGCTGAACACGAGCCGTTCGGCAATTGCGTATTGAGTGGCGAGCCCGCGTGGCATCTTGAGGCCTGCTGACCTATAAGGGAAGGATTTCTCCCCAACCTGCATGGCCCACGAAATGATCTTGCCCTTGGGTGAATCCGCAGGTGCCGCCGAAAGAGCAGCCGCCCGGACCTTCTCGAAGATGCGCGGAACACCGCACATGAAGTCTGGTTTCAGCGCACCGAGGTTTGGCACGATTTGATCGATTCGCCCGTCAACTGCGGTGATGGCGCCCACGTACATGTCAATCAGGAGAATGCACTTGCCGAAGCCGTGAGCGAGCGGCAGCCAGAGGAAGTGAATCTGCCGGTCCTGGATAGCATCGTTCGCGCCCCATCCGACGCCCTCATAGATCCAGTTGCCGTGTGTTAGCTCGACGCCCTTCGGCCGGCCTGTTGTTCCCGACGTATAAATAATGGTGGCGAGGGTATCCTGATCGGTCTGGTCTTGGGCCTGCGCGACGCACCGAGGGAAATCATTGAGGCACTCGGCGCCGAGCCTGCTCAACTCCTCCCATGTTAGAACGCGTGGATCGTCTATGGTGACCTCGCCCTCCATCACCACAATATGCTTGAGAGCCTCGGCGGGCCCTCCAGTGTTGAGCACCTTCTCCAGCAGCTTCTGATCCTGTACGAATAACCACGAGCACCCGGCATCCTCGAGGATCAGGCCGATATCGCTCTGGCGGGTATTGGGGTAGAGCGTGCACGTGACTCCGCCGATCGTTCCGAGTGCAAGATCTGCCATGATCCATCGGATCGAGGTTCCGGCGCAGATACCCGCTACGTCGCCCAGTTGGAAGTCTAGGCTGATAAGCCCGGCCGAGATTTCGTGAGTCCAGTCCCGGAATTCACCCCACGAGGCTTCCTTCCAGTTCCCTGAATGGTCGGGAAACATCCAGCCCACTTGGCTGGGGAATCGATCGGCGCGGTCATCTAGCGCCGCTCCGATATTGGGCCAGGCGTTATCGAACGCTCGCTGGATGTCGGGAGTGATACCTTCGGGCAAATATGCAACCATGCTCCCAGCCTAGCCGCTATGTGCCTCGGGTTCGCGCCGAATCCATGGAGGTTAGCCGCATCACCCGCCGGTACAGGTAGCATCAACGGCATGGAAATCTCTCGGGCCACACAGGCGGATATCCCTGCGATCGCTGAGCTCATGACGGCAAGCTTCGCGGATGACCCCGTCATGCATCAGTTTTTCTCTCACGCTGGCAAGCGCCACCAAGCGATGCTCCGCGTATTCACGCTGGAGTTAGAACGTTTCTATTTGCCACTGGGTGTGGTTGATGTGGTGCGCACTGAGAGGGGCGTGGTGGGTACGGCGTTATGGGCCAAACCCAACGTCTCCATGAAGAAGATTGATGAGGCGATCCTCACGGTACACTTGGCCCGCGCGCTTGGCCGTCACGTCTTCCAATACCTGCACCTTGACCGATTCGATTCGCAGGCAGCCCCAAAGTTCCCTCACTGGTACCTCTACACTGTGGCGGTGGATCCGTCCGCGCAAGGGCAGGGGATTGGCGGAAAGCTCCTCGACCATGGGCTTGCCCGGGCGGGGGACACTCCAATCTATCTGGAGTCCACCACAGAGGGCTCGCAAAAGCTTTATGAGCGTAAGGGATTCCAACCTCTTGGGATTATTCCGTCGCCGATCAAGGCCCCGGAGGTGGGCATGTGGCGCCCTGGGAGGGTAGCAGGTCTGAGACAGGAGGAATAAGGAGACCTTCAAGTGAGGAATAAGGAGACCTTCAAGTAACGGCTCGGTCAAGTTTTGCTGTGAGCCATATGGGTATGAAACCGCATCAGCAACTTATGCGTCTACAATGGAACATTATGCGAAACAGGAAGCAGAGCATTTCTGGCGTCTCACCGGAGATTGAGTACTCGGAAGATCTTGCTGCCTTCATCTCAGCTAGTCCCACTAGTTTTCACGCCGCCCGCGAGGTGGCGCGTAGGCTCGATGCCGCTGGATTCACGCACCAGCTAGAGTCCGAACCATGGGACGGCTCTGAAGGCGGTCATTATGTTGTGCGCGATGGCGCTGTGATTGCTTGGCGTGTCCCGCGCGGCAAGCCGCAATCGTTCCGGATTGTCGGATCACACACCGATTCGCCGGGGTTTAAGGTGAAGCCATCTGCCACCTCGAACCACTTTGGTTTTTCCCAGATCAACGTGGAAACATATGGCGGCCTTCTTGCCAACTCGTGGCTCAATCGCGAGCTGGGCCTAGCCGGTCGTATTGTGTGTCTGGATGGCTCGGTGCACCTCGTCAAGACTGACCCTCTCATGGTGATCCCGCAGCTTGCTCCGCACCTTGACCGCTCGGTCCGCGAGAAGCTGACGCTCAATCCCCAGAAGCACCTTCACCCGATCTGGACCCTGACCGACACCGCCCCAGACGCATCTCTGTATGACGAGCTTTCGTCGCGGTCCAAAATAAACCCGGAACAAATCGCCGGGGCGGACCTTTTCGCCTACGATACTCAACCCCCAGAAATCGTGGGTGGGACGTTCCTCGCGGCGGGACGGCAGGACAATCTTGTATCCGTGCACGCATCCGTTAATGCGCTGATTGCCGCGGAATGCCCGGAAATTGCCGTAATGGCGGCGTTTGATCATGAAGAGGTGGGGTCAGGGACGGCCGCGGGTGCCTCGGGGCCACTGCTGGAGACGGTGCTGGCGCGGATTGCCATCGCCTTGGGCCGCAGCCAGGACCAGACCTACCAGATGCTTGCGCGTTCGAGCTGCGTGAGTTCGGACGCGGGACATTCGATCAATCCGAATTATGCGGAGTTCCACGATCCTGACCAGTATCCGGTGATGGGGCACGGCCCAATGATCAAGATCAACTCGGATCAGCGGTATGCCTCGGATGCGCGTGGGCAGGCGCTGTGGCTGCGCGCGTGTGGCGAGGCGGGGGAGGCCACGCAGGAGTTCGTGTCCAATAACGCCGTGAGTTGCGGGACCACGATCGGGCCGCTTACCGCCACGCGGCTCGGAATCGACACGGTGGATGTGGGTGTCCCGCTCCTGTCTATGCATTCGGTCCGGGAGCTGTCCTCAGTCCATGACGTCCACGCGCTGTCCAACATCATGAAGGGTTACTGGAACCTTGCATAAACCCCCGATTTACAACGCGGCGCACGCGCTTGATCAGGCGGCATTCGCCCACCCGGCCCGTACCTCGATCACGTATGGCGATGAGGTGCTGACGGTCTCCGAAGCCGCAGCAGCCACCCGCCAGCTCGCGCAACTGTTGGCGCAGGCGGGCGTTACTCGCGGAGATCGCGTGATGCTCGCCTCGCACAATTCGCCGTACCACCTGCTCACTCACATTGCGTGTGCGCGGTTGGGCGCGGTTTTCGTCCCCGTCTCCTTCCGGCTCACCCAAATCGAGCTCCAAGAACTCGTTGACTTCGCGGCCCCGCGTGCGATCATTTGTGAGCCAGAGATAGCGGCGCGAGGCTCCTTCGCCTCCACCGGTACGCTTCTTCAGTTTGTTATTGACGACGACGTACAAGCCGGCCCCCTCTCCGCCAGCTTTGCTCATGGGTACCTAGCCTTAGGCGCGGCTATGGCCAGCCACAACGGGCAGATGATCTCCGATACCGCCAACGCCGGGGTTGAGGGGCTGAACCAGCAGGGGTATCCCGATGGGTTGGCCGTTCTTCTGCTGACCTCTGGGAGCGTCGGAAGCCCCAAGGCCGTTGCGCTCACGCACGCTAACCTCTGGTGGGGATCGCGCAACTTCCGCGATGGCTTTGAGTACCGCACTGACGAAACTGTGCTTGCAGCGACGCCACTTTCTCACGTTGGCGGTTTCAATGGCACCACGCTGGACATCTTCTCTGGCGGCGGGCACGTAGTGATCGAGCGCCACTTCGATGCCGGTGAGACCCTCCGCCTCATTGAGCAGCACCACGTCAACATCATGTTTGCCGCTCCCACCATGTACATTGCGCTCATCAACCACCCGGACTTCTCCACGCGGGACCTTTCCTCTTGGCGCTTGCCACTGGTGGGGGGAGCTCAGGTACCGGCCCCGCTACTCGGGCGGCTTGCTGCGCGCGGGCTGCGGCCCATCAACGTGTGGGGTATGACGGAGACTGCTGCTTCCGGCGCCTATCTTCCCTTCGAGCACTGTCCCAATCATCCCGGATCCATCGGGCGGCCCTTCCCCTACGTTGAGGCGCGCATCTGCGATCCCGAGAATAGTAAGAGCATGGGTGTTGGGGAAGTCGGTGAACTCCTTGTGCGCGGGCCGTCAGTCAGCACCGGGTACTGGCACGGTGAGGCCTATACGGAGGGCTCTTATAATGGCGATTGGCTGCGAACCGGTGATCTCGCGCAGGTAGATTCCGGTGGATTCCTCTCCATCATGGGCCGCAAGCTTGATCGCATCATGACAGGAGGCGAAGGGGTGCTGCCCGATGAAGTTGAGAACGTCCTGCGCCAGTATCCCGGCATCCGCGACGTTGTGGTGTGTGGTGTTCCAGATGAGGTTTGGGGCGAACTCATTGTTGCCGGCCTCGAACTCGAAGCAGGCGTGGCCGAACCCAGCTTCTCAGACATTGAGCAGTCTGCGCAGAAGGTGCTGGCGCGCTTCAAGCTGCCACGCTTCGTGGCGGTGTTTGAACACATCCCGCTCACGGCCAATGACAAGATCGATCGCTCGGGTGCCCAGACCATTATCGAGGCGCTCATGGCGCAGCAGGGCGTGACAACCGAGGATCTTCGCCCGCAATAGCTCCCTCCAAAAACCCGGGTTTGCGTCAATTCCCGGCGGGCGCGGCCGGGTTTGCGTCAATTCTGTTGGAGTTTTGGCGACGACGACGGCGGCATGCTTCCCTCCGGCCCGCACGAACTTCCGGTCCGCAACCTCCCCCGGTCCCGTACCCATGACCTAGCCGCTCCCAACTACGTAACGTTGGTGCGGGGGTGGGGATCCGTCGTCGGCGATAGAGCACTATGGATGGTAATCCGGAGCTTTGCATAGAACAACGTCGGATCCCGCAAATCCTCCACCGTCATGGTCAGGACCTCCCAGCCAGCGGCTCGCATGGCGGCACGGCGTTGTTCGTCGGAACGGATCTGATCGGGGCCGCTGGAGAAGTGGTAATTGCCGTCGTACTCGATAGCGATCTTGAGTTCAGGATAACCAAGGTCAGAGTGCAACGTGATACCGAAAACGTCCACAGGACAACAGGTTATGGGCTCCTCGAAACCTCCGTCGAGGATGGTCAACCGCGCCTTGGATTCGGCGGGGGACTCGACACCGGTGCGGACTAACGGGAGTGCGTCTCTGAGTTTGGATGTTCCGCGGCATCGAGTGAAACGGTTGATGGCTTCTTGGAGATCGGCGATCGAGCAGAGCGGGGGATCCTGTCGGGAGGGGCCCGAAACGAGGAAGTCGCCAGCCTGAACCAGTTCTGGCACGCTCGCGGTTGCACCGAGAAGTGACCATACGTCCTCTGGTGCCGGGAGCCAGTCGGGTGCTTGTGGGATCTTCTTGAGTACCTTCGGTTTAATCTGATGGCTCAGGATTCCGCGGCGACGGAGTGCGTCAATTTGTAACTCAAGAGGAGGGAGGTTGTCATATCTGCGCGCGACGACGCCGTGGATTGGATGGAGCATATCCTCGGCATACAAGCGCGCGGGCTTAACGCCAAACTCTTTGAGCTGCGAAACCGTCGCGACGTTCTTACCGTTTGGGAACTCTAACTGGGGGTGTCGTTTCATGCGTCGAAGATAGAGCAGGCATCGCGCACGTGCAGGAGTTATCAACAGGCCAGGGTAGAGGGGAGGCCTTGAATCTTCCGATGGTGCCATGGGTAGGTGCCGACGGTTTAAGCTGGATGATAGATCTGGCGCAAAATCAACGAAAAATCTGGTTCCTCCGAGGCTTGACGCAAACTCGGCGTGGACGTGTCCACAGCGTCGGGAGTTGACGCAATCTCGCAAGGGCTAGCAGAGGCTTGACGCAAACCTGGGGAAGGGGTACAGCCGTTTCCTCGGGAGTTGACGCAATCTAGGCGGGGCCGCACCTAGACTGCGGCAAAACTCGGATTCTTCGCGATCAGCGCGCTGGCCTCCTGGCGCATGGTGGTGGGAGCCGCCAGATGCTTGAGGTTATTGGGGATCTCCCAATCCTTGGCGGCCATTGCCATGCCGTACAGGCGGCCAGCGCGGTACGAGGAGCGAACGAGCGGTCCCGCAAGAACCCCGGCGAACCCCATCTTTTCCCCGAGTTCCTTGAGCTGCACGAACTCGTTGGGTTTGACCCAGCGATCGATCGGGTGATGGAGGGATGAGGGCCGCAGGTATTGAGTGATGGTGAGGAGATCGCAGGAGTTGTCACGTAGATCAGCCATGGCCTGCTCGATTTCTTCGGAGGTCTCGCCCATGCCGAGGATGAGGTTGGACTTAGTGACTAGGCCTTCCTCGCTCGCCATCGCGATGATGTCCAGTGAGCGCTCGTAGCGGAAGGCCGGCCGGATCTTCTTGAAGATGCGCGGAACGGTCTCGAGGTTGTGGGCAAAGACTTCGGGACGGGAATCGAAAACTTGGCGGAGGGCATCCGTATCGCCCTTGAAATCGTCAACCAGTAGTTCTACTCCGGTCCCGGGGCACATGGCGTGGATCTGCCGGCAGGTTTCGGCGTAGATCCAGGAGGCGCCGTCAGGAAGGTCATCGCGCGCAACGCCGGTTACCGTGGCATAGCGCAACCCCAACTGAGCAACGGATTCGGCCACGCGCCGGGGCTCGTCCCGGTCCAATCCCACGGGCCGGCCGGTGGCGATCTGGCAGAAATCACACCGCCGGGTGCAGGCGTCGCCGCCCACGAGGAATGTGGCCTCGCGATCTTCCCAGCATTCGTAGATGTTGGGGCAGCCGGCCTCTTCGCACACGGTGTGCAGGGAAGACCCGTGCACCATCGAACGCATGTCCGTGTATTCCTTGCCAACGATTGCGGTGGTCTTGATCCACTCGGGTTTCTTTTCGATGGGCGTCTGGGCATTGCGGGCCTCGACGCGTAGGAGCTTGCGTCCCTCAGGCTGCAGAGCCATAGTTCTCCACTCTTTCCGGGCGTTGGAATTGACGGTATTGGCGGGAAAGTTCGGGGGCTAGAGCGCGGGCCACTTCGTCAAGGGAGGCCTCCACGCCCTGCTCGGCCATGGACGTAACCCCGGCGTCCGCCAGCCCGCAAGGAACGATCGTCCCAAACTTGGCCAAATCGGTGGAGACGTTCAAGGCGAGGCCGTGCATGGTGGCGTCGTCGGCAAATTTCATACCAATCGCGCACACCTTCTTGTCTAGGCCTCCATCACGGAACCACACCCCGGACCGGCCCTCGACAGCACACGCGCGCAGCCCAAAGCTCGTATCCAGTACGCGGATGATGGCGGCCTCGGTGGCGCGCACGAACGCGACAACGTCTTTCGGCGGCCGAACCTTGACGATGGGGTAGATGACGAGCTGTCCGGGGCCGTGGTAGGTAACGGATCCGCCGCGGTCCATGGGAATCACGGGGATTGAGTGATCGGGAATGTCCTGCGGCTTGGTGCGCCGGCCGGCCGTGTAGGTGTCCTTCGCTTCCCAGGCCAGCAGCGTATCGGCGGCGTCTAGTGCCGCTACGCGATCGTGCAGGCTGCGCTGAATAGCATCTACTGCCATGTAATCGATAGGACCTTCGCCCAACAAACTGTAAAGCTGCACGCTTCGAGCCTAGGCCAATTACGGCTCGAGCTCGAACCGCGTACGCAGTGTGGAACGTTTTTACGTGGGGACAGAGTCGTTAGCGGCGGCAACGTCAGCTGGCTCAATATCGCACCGCATGCTGAATGGGACATGTGAAAACTGACAAAAAACTGTTGACCTGTCTTAGAATGTAACCGACATCACGTATGTGCTCTCGCAGCGATGAGGTTGTGATTGGCGACTGGTGCAGATAACGGGATTTATGTAATTGCCGGTGTGGCGCGGAAACATGACAGAAATGCGGATGTCATCTTGACGAAAGGAAACGGCGGGCCGGATGGCGACACGGATTGAAACTCAGCCATTAGCTCAGTGTATGATCTACGCAACCATTCAGGGTGAATATGTTCGGCCCTGATCCAATGGAGCGATGGCCACACCTCATCGGCTGTCACGCATTTCTCCGTTGGACCATAAACAGAGCATGACTAAAAAGGGAGGGGACTCCATGAAGAAGGTCTATTCTTTAGTGGCAGTCGGAGCAGCAGCAACGCTGGTGCTCAGCGCTTGTAGCTCAAGCGACAATAGCAGCGGGAAGACCGAGGTTACTGAAACCTCGGACCGCCCCATCAGCTTCACCGTGGCTCAGGATGAGTTCGACGGTTACAACACATTTAAGGCGTCAACGTATTCCACGTGGAACACCGCCATTACCGATCGCATGATGCCGGGCTTCGGCTGGTTTGATACCGAAGGCGTGTGGCAGCACGGCACCGATCTTGGTGATTATGAGGAGATCTCTGAAGATCCACTCACCATCAAGTACACGATCAGCGATGACGCCGTTTACCAGGGTGGCACACCGATCACCTGCGAAGACTTCTACATGGACTGGGTTGCCCAGAACCCAGAGTGGATCCGTGACGGTCTGGAGGAGTCGGGCAGCGATTCCGCGTCTCTGTTCGATCACGTATCGGGTCCCGAGACCTACGCCAACGCAGTTCCCGAGGGCCCGCAGTGCGAGGCTGGCGATAAGGAATTCACCATTGAGTACAACGCTCCGAACCCCGATTGGGAGCTGGTTGTTACTGGCGTTCTGCCGTCTCACGTTATTGCCGATAAGCTTGATATGACCAAGGAAGAGCTCTTCCAAGCGTTCAAGGATGAGGACTTCGACGTAGCCCAAGAGGCTGCGGAGGCTTGGAACGGATGGACTAGCGAAGCTGGCGAAGTTCCTTCACCCGATGAGGCTCCTTCTTGGGGTCCCTACACCCTGAAGGAAGGCGGCTGGAAGGCTGGCGAATACGTTACCCTCGAGCCCAACCCTGACTGGTGGGGCGAGCCAGCTGGAACCACGGAGCTTGTTGTCAAGCAGATCTCCCCGGAGGCCATGCTTCAGGCTCTGAACAATGAGGACGTTAACGTTATTGAGCCTCAGGCCACGCAGGACACCCTCGATCAGCTCGAGGCCATGGACGGCGTAGTTACTTCCGAAGGTTCTACCCTCATTTGGGAGCACCTCGATATGAACCAGGGCGGCAGCTCCATCTTCGCTGAGGATGAAGGCGGGCTGGCACTGCGCGAGGCATTTGCCTACTGCGTGCCGCGTCAGGACATCGTGGATAAGCTGATCAAGCCACTGAACCCCGATGCCGAAGTCATGAATGCTCGCGAGTACTTCCCGACTGACGAAGATTACGCCGATGTTGTTGAGGCCTCCTACGATGGCCGTTACGACGAAGTTGATATCGATAAGGCCAAGGAGAAGGTGGAAGAGTCCGGTATCGATAATCCGACCATCCGCATTGGATACTCCGGCCCGAACCAGCGCCGTACTGATCAGGTCTCCCTTATTCAGGCCTCCTGTGCAGATGCTGGCATCACCATTGAGGACGTCGGCTCCGCCGAGTTCATGGCCGATGGCGGCAACTGGTCCAACGGCGATTTCGATGTTGCTCTGTTCGCATGGTCCGGCTCTGGCCAGATCGTTTCCGGCCAGAACATCTACGCCTCCAATGGAAACCAGAACATGCTCTCCTACGCCAACGATACTGTTGACGAAGAGTGGCAGAAGGTGAACCAGTCCCTCGATCCCGAGGTATGGCTGAGCTCCAAGAAGATCATTGAGAAGGAACTGTGGGACGATCTGTACGGTATCCCGCTCTTCGCTCATCCAGGAATCATCGCTTACACCGATGGCCTGCAGAACGTGGAGCAAACCGTGGTTCAGACTGGTGTTTCTTGGAACGCCGAGCAGTGGACCTGGTGATAGGCCACTTGGCCTAACACGCAACCATTGACCATAACCGTTTAACGGCTCAAGGGCGAGGCAGAAGAATTTCTGCCTCGCCCTTCTGAGATAAGTCCGGCACCACCGAACACCGTGGCTGCAAGTTTCTGTAATCTGCGGCACTTGATATGACCACAGTGGTGTGAGAGTTATAGGCTGAGGTATCTTCTCGTCAAGAGAACAGACCAACGCCTTATCGCGGACGGTCAAGGGCCACTTGCGCCCCGTCTGAAAGAAGTTCTCCTAGTGTTCAAATTTATAGCAAAACGTTTGGGAATCTCGGCAGTGATCATGCTGATTTCCTCGGCGATCATGTACATCCTCACGATTAATTCGGGTGATCCCCTGAAAGATCTTCGTGAGAGCACCGATCCCAATCGCGATAACCTCATCGCGCAACGCACCCAGTGGATGGGTCTGGATCAGCCTTGGTATACCCGCTACTGGGATTGGCTCACCGGTGTAGGTGGCTGTTTCAAGGGCCAGTGCGATCTTGGCATTAACCGCAGCGGACAGAGCGTCAACCACATGTTGGGCTTGGCAGTCAGTTCGACAATGCGCCTGGTCGTTCTTGCCACGGTTCTTGCCATCGTGCTGGGCATCTTCTTCGGAATGATGACAGCGATCCGCCAGTACTCCGGTTTCGATTACACCGTGACATTCGCTGCCTTTGTGTTCTATTCACTGCCGGCATTCGTGTTTGCGGTGCTGCTGAAGGAATACGGCGCCATCAGATTCAATAACTGGCTTCGAGACCCAACGATATCGCTGGTCACCTCTTTGATCATCGCAGCCTTATTCGCCCTCTTTATTCAGGCAATGCTCGCCGGGAACAAGAAGCGCAGGCTTATCTCCTTCGGTGTCACGTTCGCTGTTCTTATTGCGGTCCTCCAATTCATGTCGGCAACCGGGTTCATGAACGATCCGACGATCGGCATTTGGCTACCGCTGGGTGTTGGAGTAGTAGCAGCTATTCTCTTCACGTCTCTGTTCACTGGAACGTCTAATAAGCGAACCTTGTACAACACGCTTGGTTCCGCCGTGATTGCAGTGCTTCTGCTTCAGATCTTTGAGGGCCAGCTCTGGGAGCCCACGTGGGGCTTCCTCTTTATCCTGCTGGTCGGGTTCGTTGCGATCGCTGTGGCACTCGGATACTTCACGGGCGGATACGCCCGCCGCAGCGTCATCTGGGCGAATGTCTGGACCGTGTGCTCAGTGTGGATGGCATGCCTCATGGACTTCATGATGCGTTACTGGTCCGATTACACGTCACTTTCCTCGGGCCGCCCGATCTCAACGATCGGCTCTGAGACGCCTAACTTCCGCGGTGGCGATGTGTTCTGGCTCCAGTTCACTGACGTGGCAACGCATCTCTTGCTACCCACGCTTTCGCTGACTCTCATGTCCATCGCCTCCTACACGCGATACACGCGTTCGGCCATGCTGGAAGTTCTCAATCAGGATTACGTGCGTACGGCCCGTGCGAAGGGGCTGCCCGAGCACACTGTGATTACCCGTCACGCCTTCCGAAACGCGATGATCCCGATTACCACGATTATCGCTTTCGATTTCGCCGGCCTTATCGGCGGCGCGGTCATCACCGAGACGGTGTTCGGCTGGAAGGGAATGGGCAACATGTTCAAGGTTGCCTTGGACCAAGTTGACCCGGCACCAGTGATGGCCTTCTTCCTAGTAACTGGAGGTGCGGCCATCCTCATGAACATGTTGGCCGATATTACATACGCGTATATCGATCCACGGATTAGGAGGTGAGGCCGGTATGACTAAAACACCTGATAACAGGCCAGTTGGTGGCGGATCGTTTTCCGCCGTTGAGCTTGATGACGAAGTTCTAGACGCAACAACGGATAAGTCGCTTTCTCAGGGACGCATCGTTCTGAACCGCTTCCTGCATCACCGTGGTGCCATGGTCTCAATGGTCGTATTCCTCATTGTGGTGATCGTAGCCTTCACATCCATCGGCTTTGGCCCGTTCCCCGGCTGGTGGCCGCACGGGTACAAGACGCCAATGCCTGTAGAAAACGGCGGCCGTCCAACCATCGGTTTGTTCTCGTGGGGCAACCATCCCTTCGGCCAAGATAACGTGGGTAAGGACTACTTCGCGTTGGCCATGCGCGGCACGCAGATCTCCATCATGATCGCTCTGGTTGTGGGCATTGTGTCCACGTTGATCGGCACTCTTGTTGGAGCACTCGCCGGATACTTCCGCGGTTGGGTTGAATCCCTGCTCATGCGCATCACGGACATGTTCATCGTGATCCCGCTCCTCATCCTCGCGGCCATCATCGGCCAAATGACTGGTTCGATGGGCCCGCTCTTCTTGGCCCTCATGCTCGGCCTACTCTCATGGACGGGCCTGGCCCGAATGGTTCGCGGCGAAGTGATGTCCCTGCGCGAACGCGAGTTCGTGGCGGCGGCCGATGCACTGGGCGCCAGCTCTTGGCGGATCATCGTTCGCCACATCCTCCCGAACTGCCTTGGCACCATCATCGTGAACGCGACTCTGTCCATTGCAGCAGCGATCTTGCTGGAGACCTCCCTGTCCTACCTCGGATTTGGCGTGCGCCCACCGGATACCTCTCTGGGCCTCCTCATTTCCGACTACCAGACAACGTTCTCCACGCGCCCGTGGCTGTTCTTCGTGCCGGCCTTCATGATCCTCGCGATCGCTCTGACCGTGAACTTCATTGGAGACGGCCTACGAGACGCGTTTGATCCTCGTCAGAAGGGCAAGGTGAAGTAATGGCTAGCTTCTTCAACAAGAACGAGCCCACATCTCCCGATCATGAGGGAGAATCCGTGGAGGCAGAGGATGTTGTTGTTATCCACGAAGACTCTGGGAAACCAGTGCTTTCCTTCGAAGATCTAGACGTTCAGTTCAAAACCGAATTCGGCCGCGTCCACGCGGTCCGCGGGGTTTCGATCGATGTTCACCCGGGCGAAGTTGTAGCGCTCGTGGGCGAATCCGGTTCCGGAAAGTCTGTTACCTCCATGACGGCGCTGGGGCTTCTGCCGGGCAATGCCTCCATTGACGGCGCGATCAAGGTGTCCGATCATGTGATCCGCACGCTTGGTTCGCGTGGGATGCGGGAGCTGCGCGGCAAGGAAGTGTCCATGGTGTTCCAGGAGCCCATGACGGCTCTGAACCCTGTGCTGACGATCGGGCGGCAGATGACCGAGGCGCTGGAAATCCACGACCTTGCATACGGCAAGGACGCGGAGGCGCGCGCCGTCGAGCTGCTCAAGATGGTGGGGCTGGACAACGCCGAAGAGCGCATGAGCCACTACCCCCACGAGCTCTCCGGCGGCCAACGCCAGCGTGTGGTGATCGCCATCGCGATCTCGTGTAACCCCAAGGTGATCATCGCCGATGAGCCCACCACGGCGCTTGACGTGACCGTACAGGCCGACATTCTGGACCTTCTGCGCTCCCTCAAGGACAAGCTGAACACCGGCATTCTCCTCATCACCCACTCGATGGGCGTTGTGGCGGACATGGCCGATCAGGTGCACGTGATGTTCAAGGGCAACATCGTGGAATCTGGATCCGTGGATCAGGTGCTCAATCACCCGACTCACCCGTACACGAAGCGCCTGCTGGACGCGGTGCCCCACCTCGGACGCGGCCGCGATCAGAAGGGCATCGACGTAGCCGAGCAGGCCCCCATCGATCTGTCCAAGAAGGTGCTTGAGGCCAAGGATCTGGTGATCGAGTACCAGCGCAACGGTAAGGCTCCGTTCCGTGCGGTAGACGGCGTTTCGCTGGACATCGCCGAGCGTGAGTTCGTTGGGCTTGTGGGCGAATCCGGCTCCGGAAAGTCCACGATCGGCAAGTGCATCCTCGGGCTGCTCCCCGCGGCTTCCGGTGAGGTGACGATGTTCGGCCAGAACATGGTGGGCATGAAGCCGAAGGAGGCGCGCGCATGGCGCAAGAATGTGGGCGTGGTATTCCAGGATCCCGCGGCCTCGCTCAACCCGCGCTTCCCGATCGGCGACTGTATCGCCGAACCCCTCGTGGTGCACAAGGAAGGCAACAAGAAGTCTCAGACGGCTCGTGTGCACGAGCTGCTAGACGCCGTTTCCCTCCCGCGCTCCACCTTCAACCGCTACCCGCATGAGCTCTCCGGTGGCCAGCGCCAGCGCGTGTGTATTGCCCGCGCTTTGGCACTTCGCCCCCACCTGCTTATCGCGGACGAGCCCACATCCGCACTGGACGTTTCGGTTCAGGCTCAGGTGCTCGCCATGCTGTCCGAGTTGCAGGAGGATATGGGCTTTGCCTGCCTCTTCATCTCGCACGATCTGGCGGTTGTGGACATGTTGGCTAACCGCGTGGTGGTTCTCCAGCATGGCAAGGCTGTTGAATCTGGCCTGCGTGAAGACGTACTCCACAACTCCAAGGAGGAGTACACCCAGCGCCTGATCGCTGCCGCTCCGGTTCCCGAACCGAATGAGCAGCGCCGCCGCCGCGATGCCCGTCACGAGCTGCTCCGCTCCTACGGCTACGAGGTTTCCGAGTTGAAGTTCTAGGTTTGTAGTTTGGGGCTGGCCCGTCGCGTATGCGGCGGGCCAGTTCCTTTTTAACGACGACGACGGAATAGGCATGCACGCGGTATGAAAGAATATGAGTCATGAATCAGGGCCCAACCTACGTACTCCGCAACCGCTCCCAAGTACTCAAGGGTATCTTGCTCATCATCTTTGGGGCGGTGCTGGTTGTGGTCACGGCATTCGATCCGGTGGAGGCGAGCTATCTGCCGCCAGGGCTTGCGGCGCTCGGGCTGGTGGGCATTGCCAGTTCAGTCTTTATCCTTCCACGGGTGGTGGTGACCCCGGCGGGCATTGAGACCCGAAACTGGATGTTTCGGGTGGCGGTTCCTTGGAATCATTATCGCGAGCTGGAGACTAAGTTCGGGATGTACCTCGTGAGCACCGATACCAAGGATGTTGTGGCATCCTACCCGGGCAGCGGCGGAATCTCGAAAGGCCGCGAAGAGCTGGGGGAGAAGCATCGCCTTGGAAGGTCTACCCCCAAATCCGCCAGCTTGCCCCTGCACACCGAAGGAACGGTGAAGCACTGGGCGGACATGAATCAGGCGATTGGCCTAGTCGAGAGCGTGTACACCCACGATTACCTGAAGGACAAGCGGTCCAAGAAGCATCAGCCGGCCCCCGGAACGCGTGCGGCTACCGAACCCAACTTTGATGACCCGGCCGACGGTGCATTTCCTCGGCAGCGCACGAAATCGGTAGAAGTTATGTCCGCGGCCAGCTTGGTGGTGGGCGTTGCCCTGCTCTTGGTGGGGATCGGCTTCTCTTTTGGGTGAGGGTGCTCCCCTCCCACCGTGAGGGTGCCCCGTCGAGTGTGAGAGTGCCCCGTCGAGTGTGAGGGTGACCCGTGCGAGAGGTCATAGCCGGTACGGTCACGCCCAAAGACGGACTGCGAGAACTGAAAGGTCACTGTCACAACGCCAGAGGCCCGCCACGGCGGAGATGGCGACAAATCTCTGACAATCATCGATATCTCGGCATAGCAAAACGGTTCTACCGTAAGGTAGAATTACTGCATGACCACGATGAATATCAAAGATCCCCGAGTCCATGAGCTGGCGCGTGAACTGGCCGCGATTCGCGGTTCCAGTGCAACGGCGGCTGTTCGGCAGGCCCTAGAGGAAACGCTCGGGCGGGAACGGCGCGAAGGCGCGCGGCTGGCAGATGCAGTAGGAGAGTTGCAGGAGAGGGCTAGCAAGACTATGGGCGAATGGATAGATGAAGCTAGCCTTTATGATGAGGTGGGGCTCCCCAAGTGATCATTGATGCGTCTGCCGCCGTGGCCATCCTCCGTAACGAACCTACAGCGGATGATTTACAAAGACACATTGAGGCTGCTGGTGTGCTTCGGATGTCCGCATGTTCGGTGTTAGAACTGACAATGGTGATAGGAAGGACGGACCCGGAACTAGTTGATCTCTTTATCAAGAAGCTAGGAGTTCAGGTGCTTCCGGTGGATCTTGAGCAACTGCAATGGGCGCGGCATGCCTTTGCACAATTCGGCCGCGGATCTGGATCTCCAGCCAAGCTCAACTTTGGCGATTGCCTCACCTACGCTGCTGCAAAAGCTCTGAACGAGCCGCTCTTGTTTGTTGGTGAAGATTTCTCCCATACGGATCTTGAGCTCGTGAACTGATCGGCACCGAGGGCTCAATGGGCTAAACCACCCGGATGTGACGAAAAACCGTCCCCACCAGCTCACATTCGCCTATGCCACTGCCCATCTGCGGGCGTAGAGTAAACCGTTGGCGCATAAGCGCCGTGCAAAGACGCGCTCCGCGAGAGCCGGGGTGCATGATTCAAGGAATTAGATGAGCACCCGGAGCACCCGTAAAGACCTTCGAAACGTTGCGATTGTGGCACACGTTGATCACGGCAAGACAACTCTTGTTGATGCGATGATGTGGCAGGCCGGCGCATTCGACGCCCGCGCAACCGTGGAGAAGACGGGCGAGCGCGTGATGGATTCGGGCGATCTGGAGCGCGAAAAGGGTATTACGATTCTGGCGAAGAATACGTCGATTCGCTATGCCGGGCCCTCCGCGGAGAAGTTTGGCGCGCCTGAGGGCGTGACGATCAATGTGATTGACACCCCGGGCCACGCGGACTTTGGCGGCGAGGTAGAACGCGGCCTCTCGATGGTAGACGGCGTGGTGCTGCTGGTGGATGCCTCCGAGGGCCCGCTGCCGCAAACTCGCTTCGTGCTGCGCAAGGCGCTGGAAGCCTCGCTCCCGGTGATCACCGTGGTCAACAAGGTGGACCGCCCGGACGCCCGGATTGACGAGGTAGTGAACGAAGCTCAGGATCTCCTGCTTTCCCTCTTCTCGGACCTAGAGGATCCAGACGATGCCGTTCTGGACAAACTCCTCGAGATTCCCGTGATTTACTGCGCGGCGAAGGCCGGTTATGCGGACACGATCCGCCCCGAAGACGGTGAAGTACCCGCCAACCACGATCTAGAGCCACTGTTTGAGGCGATCCTCCACTACATCCCGGCACCAACGTACGATGAGGACGCCCCGCTGGTGGCTCAGGTGACTAACCTTGACGCGTCCCCGTTCCTCGGACGCCTCGCACTGACCCGCGTTTACTCGGGCGAGCTGAAGAAGGGCGCCTGGGTGGGCTGGCACCGCAACGATGGCACGGTCACGAAGGTGCACGTTTCGGAGCTGCTCGAAACTAAGGGCCTAGAGCGGACCTCTACGGCCTCGGCCCACGCCGGAGACATCGTGGCCGTTGCGGGCATCGATGACATCACCATCGGCGATTCGCTGGTGGACCCGGAGGATTCCCGCCCCCGCCCCGCCATTCACGTGGATGACCCCGCGATCTCCATGACGATCGGCATCAACACCTCGCCGCTGGCAGGTAAGGAGAAGGGGCATAAGCTCACTGCCCGTCAGGTCAAGGATCGCCTTGATCAGGAGTTGGTAGGAAACGTCTCAATCCGCGTGCTGCCCACGGACCGCCCCGATCAGTGGGAGGTTCAGGACCGCGGTGAACTGGCGCTGGCCATCCTCGTGGAGCAGATGCGCCGCGAAGGATTTGAACTGACGGTGGGTAAGCCACAGGTGGTCACGCGCGAGGTGAACGGCAAGCGCGAGGAGCCGATGCAGCGCACCACGATTGACGTCCCCGAGGAGTTTTTGGGCGCGGTCACGCAGCTCATGGCTTCCCGCAAGGGCCGTATGGAAACGATGGCCAATCATGGTTCGGGCTGGGTCCGCATGGAGTTTGTGGTGCCCGCACGCGGAATGATCGGGTTCCGCTCCACCTTCCTCACCCAAACGCGAGGCACGGGCATCGCTGCCTCGATCGGTGAAGGCTACGCCCCGTGGCAGGGGGAGATCTCCTCGCGCGCCACTGGCTCGCTGGTTTCGGATCGCTCCGGTCAGGTCACGGCATTCGCTCTGCAGCGCTTGGAGGATCGCGGAACGTTCTTCGTGGAGCCCGGCGCAGAGGTCTACGAGGGCCAGATTGTTGGTGAGAATCCGCGCGACGAGGATATGGACGTCAACGTGGTTCGTGCCAAGGAAATGACGAATATGCGGTCGGCTACGGCTGACGTGTTCGAGCAGCTCAAGGCGCCACGCCGGCTGACCCTCGAGGAATCGATGGAGTTCGCCTCGGAAGACGAATGCATTGAAGTTACTCCGGAATCCGTCCGCATCCGCAAGCTCATCCTGAACGCTCAGGACCGCTACAAGGCAAACCGCGCGAAGGCGAAGAAGTAGAGTAGACCCCATGCGTTTGCTTCAAGGGTTCCTCGGCCTGATCGGCGGCTTGCTGGTGGGAGCGCTCGGTGCGGTTACGTACCCGGGTCCTCTCGATATGCCGGTGCTCGGCCTGTTGGTTGCGATCGTTTTGGTGGCGGCGGGCGCTTGGTTTCTCTTGGAGTGGGGCAAGCGCACGGCGTGGATCGGCTACGCGATTGGGGTCACGGTGGCGACTTTCTGGCTCCTGATTGCTCCGCCGGCCACGGACACGGTGCTCTCCGTTTACACCTGGGCATCGGACGCATGGCTGATTCTGGCCCCGCTGTCCGCCCTAGTGCCGGCCTTCATGGTCCGTACCCCACGCAGCTCCCGCTCCATGTGACCAACTCGCGCCGCCGCACACTGCCTGCTAAAGCTACAATCATGGGGGATAGTACCGATGGAAGGCAGACCCGTGAACGAAGATGATTCGAGGGAGAACGAGGACCGGACCCTCGGCGAGGCCGTGTTTGGACGCGACGGCGACGAAACGCCTCCCACCGAACATACGGATATCCCTGAGGCCAGCCCAACGCCCGAGGAACCGGCTGAGACTGAGGCAACCGCGGGAACTGAGGCGACTGCGGCGATCCCGCCCGTTGTGCCGCCGGTAGAGGCATCATCGGCAGCGAGCGACGATATCCCGCCGAGCGACGAAGGCAGTGATCCCACGAAGAAGAAGCGCAGGCGCTGGCCGTGGATCACGGCTGCGGCCGTGGTAGTGGTTGCGGCGGCCTATGTTGGCGGAGCGTTCTACTACGCCGACCGCGTGCCCAAGGGCACCGAGGTTGCCGGGATCAAGATGGGCGGTCTGGACCGCGACGCTGCAGCCGCCAAGCTCAAGGCGGACGTGGTAGATCAGTTGAGCCAGCCGGTGGAACTTGCGGTTGAGGGCGCAGATGATCTGGACCCGATCACGATCAACCCATCGGACTATTCGCTTGCTGTGGATGAAAACGCCACGGTGGATTCGGTGGTGGGCTTCTCGCTGAGCCCGGCGCGTATGTGGGCGCACTTGGCGGGCGGATCGAACGTGGACCCGGTTTACAGCTATGACGAGGACCAGCTCGCAACAACGGTGGATTCGATCGCCGAGCAGACGGATCGTGAGCCGGAGAACGCCTCCATCGCCTTTGATGGCACCGAGCCTGTACTCACAGAGGCCAAGGTGGGCCTCGCGCTGGATAAGGACGCCACCAGTACTGTCCTGTCCGAAGAACTCCTGACGCAGCCTTCCCCGATCACCCTAGCTGCGGAGGAAGCCGAACCGGATATCACCACGGACGCCGCTAACGAGGTCCTCTCGGATGTGGCAGAGCCGCTAGTTGCTTCGAACATCACGGTTTCGGTGAAGGACCAAACAACGGATCTGACCCCGGGGCAGTTGGCCGAAGCAGCCTCGTTCAAGGAATCGGATGGCAAGCTGGCACTGAACGTTGATGGTGAGGAGCTGGCGGACGCCGTCACGGAGGCCCTCCCAGATACGCTCACCCCGGGCAAGGACGCCACGATTAAGATCGTGGATCACTCCACGCCCAAGATCACTGAATCAGAGGATGGCCTAGGGATTGGCGCGGATGAGTTGGCGGAGGCCGTCGTCGGCCTAAATAAGGACGATACGGACCGGACTATCGCTCTGGAGCCAACTGAAGTACCCGCGGACTTTACCACGGAGGATGCCGAGGAGCTGGGCATCAAGGAAGTAATCTCGGAGATCAAGACGCCGCTCACGGACGATTCGGTGCGCACCAAGAACTTGCTGGTGGGCACGAAGAAGATCACGAACACGCTGGTCAAGCCGGATGAGACGTTCTCGCTAGAGGAGGCGCTCGGCCCGATTACGGCGGAAAATGGCTTCGTATCCTCCGGTGTGGTGGCAAACGGGTTTAATTCGACGGCGATGGGTGGCGGACTATCCCAGCTGTCCACGAACACGTTTAATATCGGCTACTTGGGCGGTATGGAGGACGTGGAGCACAAGCCCCACTCCAAGTACTTCGATCGTTACCCGATGGGCCGGGAGGCCACCCTGTGGGAGGGTACGATCGATATGAAGTGGAAGAACACTTCGCCCTACGGCGTGGTGATCGATACTTGGGTGGCCGATGGTTACGTGCACAGCCAGCTGTGGTCCACGAAGTACTGGGACGTTAAGGCGTCCACTTCGGATCCGTATAACTACCGTCAGCCCACAACGAAAAACAACACCGCAGCGGACTGTGTGCCCTCGGGTGCGGGTGGCGCCGGGTTTACAGTGGACGTGAGCAGAACGGTGTCCCACGATGGCACCACGAATGACGATCTGAGCGGCTCATACAGCTGGACGTACAGCCCGGTTGATGCCGTGACGTGTAACTAGACTGCATTGGAGAGGAATCAATGACCTACATCATCGCTCAGCCGTGCGTGGACGTAAAAGACCGCGCGTGTGTGGATGAGTGCCCGGTTGATTGCATCTATGAGGGCGAGCGCTCGCTTTACATTCATCCCGATGAGTGCGTGGATTGCGGGGCATGCGAGCCCGTGTGCCCGGTGGAGGCCATCTACTACGAGGATGATGTCCCCGAAGAATGGGCCAATTACTACGATGTGAACGTGGACTTCTTCAAGGATCTCGGTTCGCCCGGCGGTGCCGCGGCAGTTGGTCCCATAAGTGGGGATCATCCGTTCGTTGCCGCCCTGCCTCCGCAAAACGCGGACGAGTAAGTAGGGGAGGGCTTGGGCGGTGCCGCTTTTTTCCACTGAGCTTCCCGATTTCCCCTGGGATTCCCTTGTCCCCGTGCGTGAGCGCGCCGCCGAGTATCCGGGTGGCGCTGTAGACCTCACGATCGGAACCCCGGTGGATCCTGTTCCGGCGCTGATCCAAGAAGCCCTGTGCGAGGCGAGCGATGCGCCCGGCTATCCGCCAACGATCGGCACTCCCGAGCTGCGTTCGGCTATCGAGGAGTGGTTGGTACGGCGGCGTGGAGTTGCGCCTGCCGGTACGCCCGGGGTTTTGCCAACCTTGGGTTCGAAGGAAATGGTGGCTCTGCTGCCAGCGCTTCTGGGCCTCGGGGCCGGTGACGTTGTGGCCTTTCCCGAGGTTGCCTATCCAACCTATGACGTGGGAGCGCGGCTGGCAGGTGCGGTTCCGCTGCCGATCGATACAGGTGCCGATCCGGAGGCATGGCCCACGGGCATCACGATGCTCTGGCTGAACTCCCCGGGCAATCCTAATGGGCACGTACTCTCCGTGGAGCAACTGCGCCGGATTGCCCAGTGGGCGCGTGCCAACAACGTGATAGTGGCCAGCGATGAATGCTACGGCGAACTTGCCTGGGACGTGGCGGAAGCACCTTCAATCCTCGATCAGCGCGTGTGCGGCGGGGACTACAGCGGACTGTTCTCTTTGTACTCGCTGTCCAAACAATCGAACCTTGCTGGGTATCGCGCAGCGTTTATCGCGGGCGATCCCGAGCGTATTGCGGCCCTCAGCGAGGTGCGCAAGCACGGCGGTTTCCTCATGCCAGCGCCCGTGCAGCATGCGATGGCGGTTGCCCTGGGCAACGAGGCGCATGTGGCCGCCCAGAAAGAGATCTACCGGAAGCGGCGCGTGATCCTGCAGGAGGCCGTGGCTTCCGCCGGGCTGGATTCCGATGCCGATACCGTGGCGGGCCTGTACCTCTGGGTAGGCGATCCGAGCGGGCGCGTGGACGGCTGGGGGCTGGTTCGTGCCTTTGCGGAGCTGGGCATTATCGTGGCGCCCGGAGATTTCTATGGGGTGGCTGGGAGTGGGCGCGTCCGGATCTCTCTGACCGCAACGGATGAGCGTGTGGCCGAGGCGGCCGAGCGGATGCCGCGCCTGCCCGCGATCCTAGCTGGCTAAAGAGTAGCCGCGAGGCAGCATCATTACACAGTTCTCCGCTGCTACGCAGTTCTAGATAGGGACCCTTTGATGATTGGGGTTGAAGTGCACCCATCTCATATCTAAGTGTTCGCCCAGATTGTCTTCCCACAGATGTGGCGGCAAATCGGGTTCTGGTGGCGGGTCAGGCGGCCGAGGAGTGATCTTCTCGCCGTGGTGACTCCGGAAAGTGAGTCCGTCTGGACGCTCGGGGTCACCGCTGATCGTGAAGGAGCCCCTATGGTGCTCATCATGGTGGAAACTACACAAGCAGAGCAGGTTTGACGGATCGGTTGAGCCACCATCACGCCAGTGGGTCTTGTGATGGACCTCGAGATAAGCCGTGGAGCCACAGTCAGGGAATCGGCAGCCCTTGTCACGATCTTCAACAAGCCGCCGCGTCCGGCCGGGGACGATCCGCTGAGTTCGTCCCACCGCAACAGGCTTTCCCTCAGTCTCCCATACCGGGATCAACTGTCCTTCACAGGTGTAACGCTCAGTCAGGTGGTGTGGGAGCGCCCCGGCCTTGTGAAGCCACGACTTCCCATCAGTATCCAAGTGTATGAGGACCTGATAGCGGTTCCGCCTGGAGGGTTCGGTGACGGTTTCAAGAGAGCGGGCGGCAACGTCTACTAGGCCATCGGCAAGGCTGGCCTCCGTGTTTCCCGCGGTGAAGAGGGCATCTTTGGCTTCCCGGATCGCCTGTTGTACCTGGCTCCCGGCCACTAGATCAGTGGTGGTGAACGATAACCGGAACTGGTCATCAATCACACCCATCGTCAGCGAAGACGTATCCCGGCCCGTGTCAGGAGTGCTGTGATCGCCACGGAAGTATGTGGATAGCGCGCGGCGGAGTTGTGTACAGGTTGCATACTGCGCGATCTCGGTGGCGTCCGCTGAATACGAGGCCGGGGCATGTGCGGCCACAATCGCGGCTTGATCCAACGTCACCCGGCCTTCACTCAGGGATGTCATGAGCTCGGGAAGTTCGCCTGTGCGGCGAGCGACCTTCACCATCTTGCCTACAGTGTGCCGGTCAAGACCTGTTTTTAGCGTTAGGAAATGTTCGACCGAACGGATTCCCCCACCCTTCCAGGTGTCATCTTCGATCACCCGGGCAGCTAGAGAAATTATCTGGCCGTGCAACTGTGCGACTTGGCCTGACAGTTCCCCGATCTCCTCGGAGACTGTTGCCCAATCCGTTCGTGTTGCCATACCTCATTCTACCCGAACGCGCGTTTGAGTACAAGGGTTTTCCGGCGCGATTTCAACGAATTGTTTGGGTTTACTGGGGCCGTTTTAATACCGGGTTTGCGTCAATTCTTGGGTTAGGTGAGGTGGTTTTTACCGACGACGACGAATTCCATGCCCGCGGAGACGTGAGCGCCATTTCAGGCGACCTCCCGAGTCAGGCTTATCATTCTGATTCGTCTGACCTGACGGTTCTGAGCCAAGGATGATCTGCTGCGGTTGATAGAGTTCAACCTCGCCCGACTCGATGCGGTTCAGGATTTCCGTGATCTCATGGGGATCCTCGCTGAACAATTCTTGCGGGTCATAGTTCCACCACTCCGAATTCAAGAGACGGACGATCAGTTCGTCAGGGAACCGGTACCGGATAACGTTGGCGGGGTTGCCACCCACGATCGCGTATGGCGGGACATCTTTGGTGACCAATGCGCCCGAGGCGATTACTGCCCCCGTACCTACCTTGACCTGTGCAGACAACGTCACGTTTGCGCCGATCCATACATCGTGTCCGATAGTGGGGTAGTCATCTGGGGCAACTTCGAAGTAGTCCGCGAACTGCTTCAGCTCTTCAGTTTGTGCCCGATCGAACAGGTGGTTGTTCGGCCTGAACATGGCCGCTGAGGTGGTGAGTGTGTCGAGTGGGTGCGAGGAGTCAAGGAAACGCAGGCCACTGGAGATGGAGCAGTACCGTCCCGCGGTAAAACCCTCGGGGAGTGGCGAGAAGCTGTAGGTAAACGCGCCGAGTGATGCGAAGCCGTGGCTTTTTCGGCCTCCCGGAAATGGCTTGTAAGGCCCTTTGTAGATACCAACGTTTTCTTCGATCGCAACTGGCTGCCGAAAGGCTACTTCCGCGCCTGCTTTGAGCCACCCGTAGGTACCGTCGGTAGGTGCTGGAATGTTGAATTTTGTCAGGATATTGAGCTCGTGGAGCTTCGAGAGTAGGTCTGGAGTTATCTTTACATTTGCAGCGACTCAGTTACTTTAAGACGGGACTAGGGGGCGTTGTCTACCATTGCTTCTCGCTGGGTTAACAGTTACCTACGTGAGCGTAACTAGCACAGGCTCGATTGCGGGCGTATGTTTGGTCACAGGACTTACTGCCCATAAGGCACCCATATGCGGCCCTAGGGCCACAAACCTGTAGAAAGAGGTTTCAGTGACTGAGAACGGTAAGGATGGAGCCGCTGAGCTCCGAGTTGACGGTCAGGTACTAGAGCTTCCCCGCGTCAAAGCGACAAACGGGATGGATGGCTTCCAGATCAACAAGATGTTGGGATCCACGGGTACTGTGACGCTGGATCCAGGATTCACCAACACAGCCTCGTGTGAATCTGAGATCACATATATCGATGGTGACGCCGGTATTTTGCGATACCGCGGTTACCCGATCGAACAGCTGGCTGCTAACTGTTCCTTCCTCGAGGTTGCCTACCTCCTGATCTACGGCGAGCTCCCGGACCCCGAGTCTCTCGCACTGTTCACACGCCGGATCAAGCGGCACACGCTGCTGCACGAGGACTTCAAGTCCTTCTTCACCTCGTTCCCGGCTGGTGGCCACCCGATGTCCATCCTGCAGTCCGGCATTGCTGGAATGGCCACCTACTACGATCACACGCTTGATCCTCAGGATCCGGCCCAGCTTGATTTGGCAACCACGCTCCTCATGTCCAAGGTGCCCACGATGATCGCGTACATCGCAAAGCGCGCGACCGGCCTGCCACTTCTTTACCCGGACGCCTCGCGTTCCTACACCGAGGACTTCATCCGGATGACGTTCGGGTTGCCCTACCAGATGCAGGAGATCGATCCCACGATCGTCAACGCACTGGATAAGCTCTTTATCCTGCATGCAGATCATGAGCAGAACTGCTCCACGTCCACAGTGCGCCTAGTTGGCTCGTCACAGGCAAACGTCTACGCTGCGGTTTCTTCAGGCGTAGGTGCCCTCTCCGGCCCGCTGCACGGTGGTGCGAATGAGGCCGTGCTTGCCATGCTGGGCCAGATTCGTGATTCGGGCGTTTCCGTACAGGAATACGTCAGTCAGGTCAAGGACAAGAAGAACTCCGTGAAGCTCATGGGCTTCGGCCACCGCGTGTACAAGAACTTTGATCCGCGCGCACAAGTGGTTAAGGGCTTGGCGGACGACATCTTGGAACGCCTTGGTGGAGACAACCAGCTCTTCGATATCGCTCAGGAACTCGCGGATACGGCTCTCTCCGATGATTACTTCGTGGAGCGCAAGCTGTACCCGAACGTGGATTTCTACACGGGCATTATGTACAGCGCGATGGGTTTCCCGAGCCAGATGTTCACGCCGCTGTTCGCGCTCGGCCGCCTGCCGGGCTGGATCGCCCAGTACCGTGAACTCGTGGCGGATCCTGCCCAGAAGATTGGCCGCCCTCGCCAGGTCTACACGGGCCATGATGAGCGCCAGTGGGTGCCTCGCATCGAGCGCACCAAGCGCGATATGGTTGAGATCTCGCAGGCATTGGATACAAAGCGCCTCTAGTCAAAAGGGCTGCTGAGCAGCTGGATAGATAGAAAGGTGTGGGCTGCCAATCGGCAGCCCACACCTTCGTCTTCGAGGAACTAGCGTCCAAGCTCCTCATCCAGTGCTTTCGTGAGGGACGTGAGCTTCTTTCTTTCGATTGTCAGTGACTCGCTGACTCCTGAGTACTTGGAGTATTCGTCGCGGAAGTTGTCCGGAGTGAGGATCTCATAATGTTCATCTGCATTATCAGAGCGCCCAAGCGGATCGGGAACTCCGCTTGAGACTTGTTCATCCTCTTCCTTGATATCGATAAACGAGGTAACCGGCTGGAGGTCATTGACCAATGAGTCAACTGTCTTGGCCTGCTGCTCTATCTTGCTGATCTGGGCGCTCAGATCAGAGCCAGTTCCCTGTTGATCATGGGCGGCAGTGAGTGCATCATTAGCATCATCGATTGCCTCCTGCGCGGAAGCAATCTGGTCACGTGATGAGCCAACAAGGTCTTCCCAGTGAGAATGAGCCAGTACCGATTCGGTCCGCCAGCCAATGAGGGCTAGGAGCAGGACAAAAAGAAGTGCAACGGATATGGGCAAAACGACCTTGTCATGTTTCACCGCACCTACGTTACCTTGCCGGATTGCAAACGTCCTCAATCCGACGTGATCCGGTGGGTGAAGAAACCACCTGATAAGGCCGATACTGACTGGCGTTTCAAGAATTTCTTGTAATAGCCAAGCGCCCGCGGAGAGCTTGCTCATAAGCTCATCCGTTTATTGTTATCAAACCGTTAGATTGGTGTAATCTTCTGTACATACTCCAGCGTTCGTATGTTTGAATTGTCTTCAAGTTCGGCGTGTTAACTTGGCACTGACCGGATTAATTCGAACACGACGAGTTGTTGGAATGGTTAATGTTAGCTAATTGCACATGATGACGTGTCGGGAGCGATCGTATTGACTTCTACGTTGCCCAGTAGGCCGGGCGATAGCGCGTCTATTGGAGCTGAGTCCTTGTCCTCTGCTGGGACTGCAGTAGTCCGAGTTGCGGTTGACGATCTAGACGAGGTTTCGAAGCGTCCGGGACTCTTGGCGTATATCCATCGGTTATGGGATCGTCGCCATTTTGCAATAGCTGATGCCAAAGCACACGCGTATCAGCGCTCGCATGGCACTGCTTTGGGAATCGCTTGGCTTGTGATCAATCCGTTCCTCAATGCACTGATCTACTTTCTGGTGTTCGGGATGCTATTGCAAACTAGCCGCGGCGTAGAGAACTTCCCGGCTTACCTTGTGGTTGGGTTGAACTTCTTCACCATTATGCGTACCGCCTTGAACTCCGGATCAGGCGTGATGATGGTACGGAACTCGCAGAACTTGATGAGCGCCTTCGCGTTTCCTCGCGCCCTCATCGTGGTTTCGTGGACAATCAGGCAGTTCCGTGAGTTTCTCCCAGTGCTTTTGGCAACGCTGCTGTTCATTGTCCTGATACCGCCACATGCCATGCCTAACTGGCACTGGCTGATCGTCATCCCAGTGATCTTCATTGGCTTTGTGTTCGTATTTGGGCTCACTCTTTTTACGAGTGTTATCACGATGGCATTCCCGGATATGAAGTTTATCTGGCCGCTCATTGGACGCTTTTGGTTCTATGTTTCTGGAGTCTTCTTCAGCCTCAACATGTTCGAGTCCATGCCGCTGGTTACCACCGTGATGCAGATCAACCCGGGATACGTGTTCCTCAGTATGAACAGAGACCTCCTGATCTACCAGACGGTGCCCTCGCTGGGAACCTGGGTTTATATGATTGGCTGGGCAGTTCTCCTCACGCTGATCGGCTTCCTTCTCTTCTGGTCAAGGGAGGAGACCTATGGCCGTAACCGATAAGCCGGAGGCTGATGAGGCTCTCGAAGGGAGTCTCAGCAGTGGTTCGATGCCGGGGAGCCCCTCGGTTGTACTCAGTCATGTGTCAGTAACGTACGAGACTGCCGTCAAGAACTCTCTGATCAACGGGGACCAAAAGGGTAAAGGCGGGCTGAAGCGGTACCTTCCGGGATCCCACAAGCAGGTAGTCAATGCTGTAGCGGACGTTAGTACGATCATCAGAACCGGAGAATCTGTTGCCTTTGTTGGCTCCAATGGAGCCGGTAAATCTACTCTGCTACGCACGATTGCTGGTGTTGAGCATCCAACGTCCGGCCAGATCCTCGTATCTTCGCAGCCACAGTTGCAAGGCGTGGGGGCAGCTATGATTCCGCTCCTATCAGGGTTGCAGAACATTCGGATTGGGTGCCTTGCGATGGGAATGGATCCGGAAGACATACCTGAGGCAACTAAATATGTGCGGAACTTGGCGGGTATTGGAGATGCTATCTACCGGCCGATGAATACCTACTCTGCCGGCATGAGGGCGCGGCTCTTGTTCTCGATCAACGCTGCGTCCCGCCCGGAGATCCTCTTGATAGACGAAGCTCTAGGCACCGGGGATGCCACTTTTACGGCTAGAGCAGAGAAGGCCATGGGGGAGATACGGGATAACGCGGGGACCGTCATCATGGTTTCACATTTCCTCAAGAACGTGGAACGCATGTGCGAGCGTTCAATCTGGATGCATCAGGGCAAGATCATCGCCGATGGCAAAACAAAAGAGATTCTGAAGGATTACCGCGTCTGGGCCAATCGGCAAGCTAAGGGGCTACCTGAGAAGGCCGCCGCGGTAATCGAAAAGCGTGTTTCTACATATGTACCTGTGGAAATTGAACTCGTTTCAGGGAGGGATGTTGGGGGTTCGAGCCTCTAACAGATCATGATGGCCAAGAAGGCTCAAGAACTTGCACAGAGCATAGCGATAAGCGCAATCACCGCGGATCTGGTGCGCCAGGGATTCGGCAGGAAGGTTGCACGCCGGAGTGCGGAGAAGCTCTATCGTGACTGGCACAACGGTGACTCTGGCGCGAACCAGAGTCAGGAGAGCATCATCCAGTTGGGGGCATTTCATTCGCCTCTTGGGCGCTCGCGGGCATCTTCGGTGCCTTCTGCGATCTCGCGCCAGGACTTCCATCTCTTAGGCTCGCCCAATAACAATCTCCGGTGGCTCCACAATCGTGCTGTGGCACGGAGAACCTCCGAAAGCCTCAGACTGGCAATGCCTACCTTCTATTGTTTGTTCAAGTGGAACGATGATCTGACCGTCACTCGTATTGGTTCTGATTCTGATCAGTTAGATGCAAGCGAGGCCGGTTTGTTAGCGCTGATTCGGCGTGAGGGAATCGTTCGATTGCTTCCAGCATCATGGTCTCATGGGGTAGGAAGCTGGCTGAGCTTCGATGGTCAAACGTATGCCATAGATGGTGAGATCAAGAGTCCAGATGGTCTGCTCGAGCATCTCCACCAGGCGTCAGCCGGACAATCGATGATTCTGGCTAGTGGCGAAGACGCCATGCGAACAACCGGTGAGGCGTTGGGCTACGCAGACGCTGTGATCCGGCTCTACATCGCAAAGGACTCATCAGGCCTGGCGAAGGTAGTTGACAGCTTCCTCGAAGTAGATTCCGGTTCCCATTCCACGCCTTTGACGGCTGGTGATCGGTTTGCTCAGGAGATTCGCATCGATCAGTCCAGTGGCGCACTACAAGATTCCGCAGTTATCCCTAATTTTTCACAGTTGAAGGCTGAAATTGAAAGCGTATTCTCCGAAGACTGCCTCGGTTTCCGTTTCATCTCGGTTGACGTTTCACTGACTGGCGAAGGCTATCTAATCGAAGACATTGCGCGTTCACCGGAATACCCCCGTGCTTCGCAGTTCTCCGATGAAGCGAACGCTCTTCTCCTTGGGCTCTTGCAGGAGCGAATCCAGAAGCTATCTGAACAGCCGCATATAGGTGCGCGAGCTGCGGGAAAGGCAGGGGAGAAGGCGGAACGTTATCGCCGGAGGATCGAGGCCTTCCAGCTTCGGTCAATTGGCTTCACTGGGCGAATGGCTCGGAACTGGGTCAATCGCGTGGAGGACGACAAACGGCAGGATGATCAGTTTTCTGCAGCCCATCGGAAGGCTGCGCACCGGCTGGGCTACATGCCAGCAACGGCCGCTCGTCTTGGAATCTCAGAGCGCAATGCAGAGGATTTCATCTCAGAGCGCGACTATAGCTATATTCATCCGCTTAACGGAAAGTACGCCAAATGGGTAAGAGATCGGGCCTCGGCGCTCGAGATCTTTAAGCCGTTCATTGGCCTTTTCGAGGATACTCACTACCAGTTCCTGTGGCGAGATGGCGATATTCAAATCCTGCCGTTATCACCGCGAGCTCAAAACTATGCCGGAACGGTATCGGGACTAGCACAGTTCCTAATCAACGAGCTCGGCACCAATTACGAAGTTGCACTTGTCCCCTCAGCGTATACAGGAGGCGTGCGGCTTGCAGTCTCGTATACCGGCAGCCGCTTCGTGGTGAATGGCACGCCCTATACCCACGATGAATTCCATATGCTACTTCGCCGCCGGGTACGCCGCCGTTCCTTCGTCCTTATAGATCCGGCGGAGGCAGATCGTGAGCTAAGCGCTCAGTTCCCTGACGCCGTGAGCAGTATCAAGGTCATCATGATGAACCCCGATGGAGCTACTCCTCAGGTTGCCGAGGCCTTTGTTGATGTTCGCCAGGCAGTTGATGTGGACACGCTTGTCAGAGCCTCCATTGAGGTAGAAGAGGGTGCTCACCTACAAGAAGCAGAGAGTGAAATAGAAGCTCAACTTGCGCTACAACAAGACGTTGACGATGCGGATGAGATTTCGGGGCCAACTGCGGATGACTGGTCAGAGATTGAACCAGAGGCGCAACCAGAGGTAGGTGAAACCGACGAACGAAAGGTCCACTTTCTCAGTCGCATTGACCCACTGTCGGGTGAATACAAGGACGCTCGCGCAATTGTGGACCAGAGGCTCTACACGTTTGAGTCAGACCCTGTGGGCGGCCAGCCGTTCCAAGGGTTGATCGGGCAATGGCCAACGATTGTTGAGCGGTTGACCGAAATGTGCCGGTTCGCGCCCCAGCTGGAGTTTGTGGAGTTCACTCTGGCTCCCAATGCTGATGCATTTAAGATCACCCACGTCTCCGCAATGCCGAGTTATGGCTACGTCTATCCGTTCTCTCCTAAGACGGTCGCGTTCTTAAAGGGCCGTGTAGCGATGAAGAAGGCCGATATGCGCAACGCCTCCAAGCGTGCGCGGCGCTGGCTTCACAATGCGAAGCTGCGAATTCGCAAGAGCTTCGGGCAAGCTGTGTACCCAAAGGGGCTCGTTCCGTATCAGTCTGTGCGTTGGATCGGCGATGTGGTCCGTGATTTTAGAGAGCCGAACGGTATCTCTGTGCGTAAGAAGCTGTGGGCTTACCGTAATGGCCTGCTGTCCTACCGCATCACCCAATACGGGATCACAAAAGAGAACCGTGAGGACTTCATCTCTGATCTCGAATACCGGTGGTTGCGCCATATCAACAAGAAGTACAAGTACTGGCTCGAAGACAAGATTTCGATCAAGTACGTTGCATCCCAATTCAACGAATGCTTCCCGGGCTACTATTACTTCACGAGTTTGCACGATGGGGAAAACAAAGTCATTCCAATGATGGACTGCCCAGAGAGCTTTGGTGCGGACTTCGATGAGATACTGCGCTTGGCTCGCGAGAAGGGAGTTCTCGCACTGAAACCGGATGAGGGCTCCCATGGCGATGGGTTCTACCGTCTGGACTATGTGGATGGAGGATATACCCTCAATGGTGAGCCTGCCACGGCCGATGAGGTGAAGGGGATCCTCGCCGATCCCACTAACCAATACCTCATCACGGAGTTCATTCAGACCCATCCCGATCTTGCGGAGATCTACCCGAAGGCTGTCAACACCATCCGGATGATCGTATTCAAGCGGGACGGGGTTACCCCACAGATTGGAACCGCATACTTCCGTATCGGGACTGAGGCTTCCGGCTTCGTGGACAACACGGCACAGGGTGGCATGCTTGCCCAAATTGATATCGACTCCGGGGAATTTGGGAATGCACAGGTGCTCAAGGACGGCTATGTCCAGCCCTGCCCGGTTCATCCAGACAGCGGCGTATTGATCGAAGGCGTTATCCCCAACTGGGACTACGTGAAGTCAACAGTTCTGGGCATTGCGGCTTCCATGCAGCAGCTTGAGTATCTGGGATTCGACCTAGCCATTACCCCTGATGGAATCAAATTGCCGGAGATCAACCGCTTCCCTGATTACCCTCGGATTCAGAAACTGACGCCAGAAACCATCGAGTACTTGCTCTACAAGGTGGAGCAAAAGAAGAAGGAAACCGGATACCACCATCGGCGCCGGGCACTCATCGATCTTCCACCTAGGAGCACCAAGCGGTGACATCATGAATGTACTCACTCATATCGTACGGACCCTCATGGTGGCCTTGTATGCTCCAATGAAGTGGTTCTGCAAGACTGATCCATGCAAGGTGGTTGTTCTCAGCAGGCAGTCAAATGATCCATCGATAGATCTGCAATTGACGCGTGGGCAGATCCGTAACACCTATCCGCGCGCAAAGACTGTTGTGATCACAAGGCGTATGGGGAAATCTGTTCGATCAAAGATCTCATTCATGCGGGCACAATTCATCAGCCTTTATCATCTTGCAACGTCGCGCGTTGCCATTCTTGAATCGTATTGGCCAGCGGTGTCTGCTGTGAACCACAAGGAAGATCTCACTGTGATCCAGCTATGGCATTCTCTGGGGAAGATTAAGAAGTCCGGGCTTCAGACAGTCGGCAAGGCGCAAGGTTGGTCCCCGAAAGTGGCCGGAGAGCTTCGGATGCACAGCGGATACGATTACGTGGTTGCTGGTGCCAAGGCTTGGAACCCCGCCTATTGCGCATCATTCGGAATTGAAGAGAACCAGATCCTCAACATCGGGCTACCGCGTGCTGATCATTTACTCCACGACAGGGAGAGCTCGCGCCGAACAATCCTAGATAGTTACCCAGAGCTAGATGATGGCCTCCCGATAGTTTTGTATGCGCCCACGTTCAGGCGCCATCACACCACCAGAGAGGGCGTTGATGGCGTGGCTAGAAGCCTTGATCTTGATTCCTGCCACCTCGTGGTGAAGGGTCATGCGAACCAGCCTTTGGCGTCATCGTCGTCAAAAATCGTAGATTGCCGCGAATTCAGCGGAATGGAACTCTTAACTATCGCGGACCTCCTCATCACGGACTACTCAGCAATTGCCATTGAAGGGGCGTTGCTGAATATTAAGACGCTCTACTACCTGTATGACTACGCTCAGTACACCCAGCAAAACGGTCTGAACCTAGATCTGCCGAGCGAATTCCCGGAGCTAGTTGCGCGCACGCAGAACGAACTCCAAACGATGATCCACTCGCCATACCCAACAAGTGCGCTTGAGCGGTATCGGAGCAAGTACATATTTGAAGACCCAGGGCATTCCACCGCCGATCTTGTGGCTGCTCTTGAAGAGAAGGGACGGCTATGCCAGTCGCTGTAAAGAAGACAGTGAAGTTTCTGAAGCTGTCCTACTTATGGGTGGTAAGGATCTTGTTCGCTCCGAACCACTTTAATGTGCCAATGTGGCGCCGGCTCTATCTGGCATTTGCGGGAGGCTTTGTGCCAGATCAGGACGTGCTCTACGATTTGCGGCACCGCCCAAAGTCCGCGTATCTCTCCGAGTTCGACTGGTACCGCTCACGATTCATCAATGATCCGTTCAACCCCATGCTGAACAATAAGGTTGTGTGCGCCGAGGTCCTGAAGGATTATGCACAGGTGCCGGAAACGTTGTTCGTCAAGAACAAGGGCCGGTTCATGCGGTACTCCGATCGGAAGAACCTCTCGAACGTTCAAGGGGCAATCGACACCGTGGTTGAGGCCGGGTCAGTATTCATGAAGCCGATCGGCGCCGGCAAGGGCAAAGGCGTTCATCGTCTTGACTACACCGACGGCAAGTTCCTGATTGACGAATCTCCCGTGTCTCAGACAGACCTTGAGGTGCTGTTGCGCAAACAAGATGGCTGGTTCTTCTGCCGTTGTATCGATCAGCATTCGGGCCTGGCCAAGATCTATGACAAGACTTCCAACACGATCCGGCTCATCACAATGCGCGATCCCGCGAGCGGGCGGTTCAAGGTGTTCTTTGCTGTGCTGAGGCTAGGCACGGCAAAGACGATCCCGATTGATAACGGAAGCGTTGGAGGGCTCGTATCCAAGATTGACCTCGAGACCGGTGAGTTGAGCGAGGCCAAGTCACTTTGGTCGCTATCAGTCCATCCCGTACATCCGAACTCTCAGGCGCCGATTCAGGGTGAACGTATCCCTCAGTGGGATGCGCTCAAAGACAAGATGATCGAACTGGCGGAACAGTTCCCCTACCTCCAGTTTGTAGCCTGGGACATTCTTCTGGCAGAAGATGGTCCTTACATCATCGAGGCCAACACCTCCTCCGGGGTGAACATCATCCAAGTTTGGGGACCACAGCGTCAGAACGAACTTGGTGATTTCTACCGCGCTTACGGAGTGATTCGGTGACGTCACGATATGTGATTATGGCTAATGGGCTGGGAATGCGTTGGAATTGCTACCGCGGGATCCCCAAGCATCTGATAACGATCGAGGGAGAGACCCTCCTTGCTCGGGTTGTCCGTCAGGTGAGCACTAGGGACCCTTCGGCCGAGATCTATATTTCCTCAGATAACCCGAAGTACGAGACGCCCGGAGCCATTCGGCATACCCCCGAATCTAAAGCTCTTGAGCTTGATCGCTTCGTCCTTGAGCTTATCCAAGATGATGTAACTTTCCTCTACGGCGATACGTTCTATACCGATGCGGCCATCGAGAGAATTATGGCCCCCACCAGTGAGCCGATGACCTTCTACGCCACAGAACGCAGCATTATTGCGGTTCGGGCAAACGACGCCGGCACCATGAAGCACAACCTTGACAACGTGCGGAGTGCCTATCTTTCAGGCCAAATCGCAGAGTGCAAGGGCTGGCAACTGTACTGGTCCTACCTAGGCGTACCGCTTGGGCAATCCAAGTTTCCGGAGGAAAAGCTAGTTCGTATTGCTGATGGAACTGGCGATTTCAACTATCCGGCTGACCTCCGTGAATTTGAAGAGACACGAAAGGCCGACGAGGAGTAACCACATGTCAAGCAGTGATGCTAGCGATGCGAGCACCGACCGGTTGAGCAAGAACCTCAAGCCACACTGGGTCTGGGCAATTGCCTTGGGCTCCGCGGTTGGTTGGGGAGCATTCGTGCTTCCATCCGACTGGATGGACACCGCGGGGCCCGTGGGCGCGATGCTAGGTTTAGCGATCGGCGGCGCCCTGATGATCATCGTTGGCATGAGCTACGGGTTCCTCGCTCGAATCTTCCCCGTTTCGGGAGGCGCGTTCGCGTATACCCTCGTCGGCTTCGGGCGCCGCCACGCATACATCTGCGCGTGGTTCATGACCCTCGGCTATGCCTCGATCGTGGCGCTCAACGCCTCCGCCTTGGGCCTGTTAGCAAAGCGTGTTGTGCCGCAGGTAGCCGAGCAGGGGTATCTGTATACGATCGCTGGCTGGGACGTGTACCTCGGGGAGATCCTAGTGGCAACCGCCGCACTGCTTATCTTCGCTGTGCTCAACGTGCGTGGCGGAGGCAACTCGGCCCGGCTCCAGTTCTACATGTGTGTACTGATGATTGGCGCAGTCGCGATCATCCTCATTGGAGTGCTGAGTTCCTCCGAGGGCTCGCTTGAGAATCTAGAACTCGCATTCAACCCCGATACAGTGCCTATCGCTGGGATTCTCTCCATTGTGGCGATCGCGCCTTGGGCGTTTATCGGATTCGATAACATTCCTCAAACCGCAGAGGAATTCAACTTCTCTGCGTCTAAAGCCTCAAAACTCATCGTGTGGTCATTGATTGCGGCCACGGTCGTATATGTGGCGATGATTCTAGCCACCGCGGCCGGAGCGCCTTGGCAGGAAGAGCTAGAGAAGAAGTCTGTATGGATGACTGCTGACGTCATCTCTGGGGCTCTTGGGCCGATCGGACTCATCCTGCTGTGCGTTGCCGCCTTCATGGGGATCGCGACAGGCCTGAACGGGTTCTATATGTCTAGTTCGAGAGTTCTGCTAGCGATGGGCCGTGCCCAAATGATCCCTCCCGCCTTCGCGCGAATTAACAAGAAGCATGGAACCCCAAGTGTCGGTATCTGGTTCGTTCTGGCGATTTGCCTCATCGCTCCTTGGTTCGGGCGTAATGCACTGAACTGGATTGTGGATATGGCATCGATCGGGTTCACGTTTGCCTTTACCTACACCTGCCTATGCGCCTACAAGATGTTCCGGTGGTCTGGGCAAGAAGAAGACGTTGCTGAGTCCGCATCCACTACCCGCAAGCTGCTAGCCGGTTTTGGCGTAATCGTTGCCGTGATCTTCATGATCCTGCTCCTAGCACCCGGTTCGCCCGCTCAGCTTTCGGTACCGTCGTTCATCGCCTTGGGGGTCTGGATCATGGTTGGCCTAGCTTTCTACCTGAGCCGGCGGACCCATAGCCAATCGGTGACAGATGAAGAGGTGGACATGGCTGTGTTGGGTGAGCCTAGGCCCGGGTGGGCGAAGCTTGACCGATGAAAACCTACCTATCCGAGATGGTCTATGCACAGAATTTTCAGGCTTAATCAAAGCTGGGATGAGTGCAGGCCGAGGCTCGAATATCTTTACTAGATTGCCTTTCTAGGCACGAAAATGACTAACTTTTGGAATGGAGTACAAAGGACTCATGGTTAAGGACAGGCTGCGTCATTTAATAGGTCGTACAACGTCGTCAGTGCGTGCTTCGGGGAAGAGATCATCAGGATCATCTCGGGGTGACGGGCACGTGAAGGCTAATCGTTCAACCGGACAGGTTACTGTTGACGGTGTCCATCTTGAAACCTTTGACGATCATGCCAGCGTGATCGGGGTTGAGCCAGATCTCCGTGACGTCGTTATTCCGTCCAAGGTTTCTACGCTCCCAGTAACGGAGATTCGGAGATCGGCGTTTCAAGGTGCTTCATCTATAGTCAGCGTCGTGATGCCCTCTGAGGTGATTTCAATTGGGTCTCGAGCGTTCAGAAATTGCTCCAGCCTTGAGTATGTGGAGCTTTCGAGTGAGCTGACCGTCATCAACGCGGCGTGCTTTGAAAACTGCAAGTCACTTCGAGTTGTGATGCTTCCATATGAACTTCGGAGGCTCTGCAAGCGTAGTTTTAAGAATTGCCGGAGTCTTCAGCGCTTGCCGCATTTCGTTAAGACAGGTATTAGCGCCACCATGCGTGTGGATCGCAGTCTTACCGAGGAGAACCTTCCGACCGGGCTCGAATACATAGGTTCAGAAGCATTTGCGGATTGTGTTGGATTGAATCGTATTGTGGTTCCTTATAAGGTAACCAAGCTGAGTTCGGGCGTATTCCGTGGTTGCATTAATCTCAGTTCGATATGGCTCCATTCTAATTTGCAAGAGCTCGCGGATGGCGTTTTTGCCGGTTGCACATCGCTCCTTAACATACGCGTGCCAAGTTCCGTGGCAGCTTTGGGCGAGGATTGCTTTCCCGCGAATACGACAGTGCTTTGTGAAGAAGAATCTCCGGTGCATTCCATTGTCGGAGAACACACGAGACAAGTTGTCACGACCGCTGAAGCGGCACCGGTCTCATCCATGATGGGACAGGATCAGGGGTTTGATGTTGACGACTTGTTGAAGGACGACGCCAAATTGGCGCAACTTGTCAACGCTTATCAGATCAGACCCGCTGTGGATGAGGCTCATCACGACAGCGACGAGCATACTCCCGAGGTTTGCCCTTCTCGTTTTACGCTAGTCGATGGCGTCTATAAAACAAGCGGCACCCGGGCCGAGACGGACGATGTAACCATCGCTTTCACAGGCGACTTAATGTGTCGCGTGTTCCAACAAAGACATGGGCTCAAGGACAGCACGTATGATTTCTCAGCAGGATTTGAGAGCGTTCAACCGGTGCTGCAGTCTGCTGACCTAACGATCGGAAACATGGAGACAATGGTCGCTGAATCGTTTCCGTACATGCATGAGAAGCAATACGTTGATGATCGCCCGCACCTTAATGCCCCCTACCCCTTCCTCGCTGCGGTGCGTAACGCTGGTTTTGACGTTGTTTTGAACGCACAGAACCACATGTACGACACGGGCGTTAAGGGAGTCGCTGAAACGCTAAGCGCCCTAAACAAGGCACAGCTAATCCATGCTGGAATGTATATTCATCCCGAAGATCGGCGCTTTGTGCTGGTCGAGCTAAACGGGATCCGGATCGGTCTAGTCGCCTATCTGGATGGAGCTCGTCAGAAGATGAAGCAGTCGTACTTCTCCGAACTTGGCCTGAATACCTTGGCAAGTCATTTCGAAGGTGAGAGAGTCCGTAAGGATATTTCCGATGCTAGGGCTGCTGGGGCAGAATTCATATTGGCATGTGGCCACTGGGGAAGAGAGTACACGGAGAACATAACGGCTCGTCAAGAGCGGTTTGCTCAGATGCTCGTCGATTCAGGTGCGGATTATGTCTTTGGATCACATTCACATTGCCCACAGCAGTATACGATTCTCGAATCGGCAGATGGACGACGTGTTCCGGTTGTCTATTCCGGAGGCAATTTTATTTCCGATTTAGGAATTAGAAAGCCATATACGCAGGATAGTGTCATTGGCTCGCTCGTCCTTGGCCGGGATGAGCAGGGAGATGTTGTGATCGTCCGCGATGGATATATCCCATGCCGTATCGTGGCGCCGCGTGGCAAGCCTGGCGCTGTGCGTGTGATCGCGTACGAAGAAGGTTCAGACGAAGCGGTTTCAGATGAGGATCGCCGCCGTATCGCTGAAACGATGGGGAACCAATATCAGCAGTTGGCGGCGGAGAGTGTCGTCAATCGGGAAGCATACGACGGCAGCGATCATACTGATGTCGTGTCTCGGCACTCCTTGCGGGAGCCACTTATGGTGAGACTTGGTAACGGTGTTGATAGCTCCGCAGACTCTTACAGGTTCGACGCAGAGAACGGGCTGTGGCAGCAGCCAAGAAAATCTGCCCAAGGCGAAGCGTCGATTATCTGTGCTGGGTCGATCCTGTATGACGTTCCCATGGAAACAGCAGGGTCCGTTGGAGAACACAGTGAGTTCCGATCGCGCTTCAAGAGTGTGAGGCGGCTACTCCGCAGTGCTGACCTTTCTCTCGGAAGCTTCGGATCACTTGTGGCTCCTGAATACCCTTCAATCAGCACGATGACACCGGCATTGGCTGGCAGCCATTACACGAATGCGAAAGCAGAGTATCTAGATGGATTAGAGTACGCAGGATTTGACTGCCTGGCGCTCGCACACCCTTACAATCTGGATATGGGAGTCCGTGGGCTGATTTCTACCGAGCAACATGTAAGAGAAAGCGGGATCGTTCCCAGTGGTCTAGGTGAACGAAAGTTCCCGATCTTCGATGTGAACGGCATCCGAATCGCACCTGTCTCCTACACGCTGGACTCGTATAAGACACGGACGATGATCACGGGCGAGGGAGCTAAAACCCTTCTCAATACGTTTGAGCCGGAGCGGGTTAGGGAGCAAGTCAAGGAGCTGCGTAAGTCCGGAGTTCAATTCGTCATTGGTTACCTTGATTGCCGCTCATTTGATCAGAAATACCGATATCAAGATCGTTTTGAAGCAGCGAAACAAATGGCTGAACTGGGCGTTGATTATGTAATCTGCACACTTCCGTCCGTTGTCTCGAAGTACACGAAGTACCACGCCAGTGATGGACGAATTGTGCCAATCGCTAGTTCTCTTGGGACGTTCATTTCCGGGCGAATTGGTCAGACGGATGATCTATCCGCTGCCATCCGTATTGTGATCCGTTTGAGGGAGGACATGACGCTCGAGATCGAGGACTCATACGTCCCGTTGAAGCGGTTTGAACACTACGGCACGTCATCGCTGACCGTTGCTCCAGCGGTACGCCAATACAATGCAAGCTACTCGCTTCAGGACTTCAAGCAAGTTCGTACTACTCTCGGCAAGCGGTTAGGGGAAGCATTAGCGTTGGACCAAACTCGCAAAGTTCGAATGTCAACGCACAACCATTCCCAGCTGTCTCTTCTCGAAATCCAGGAGGTGCTCGGCGTCCGATTCTCGGAGCAGGACCGAAAGAAACTCGGGGACAAGGAGCGAGAGAAAATTGCACGTGTGGTTACCCGCAAGGACGACTTGACCAAGGGATGTGTTGCGGTCTTAGTTGAGCACGTAAGTTACCGTCGTGACCAAGACAACTTCACGGTTGATGACGCAGTCAAAGCCGGGGCAGTTTGCGTTATCGATAAGACCCCATCCAGCAAGATTCCAACTCTGGTAGTCAAAAGACCAGGAATCGCCTTCCGTAAGGTCTTAGCCGTCATTCGTGACCGATACGATCCTATCACCGTTGCAGTAACTGGAACCGTGGGCAAGACAACGACCAAGGAACTGATGAGTGCGGTATTCGATAGGCACTACCGAACGTTACATATCGAAGGCAATAACAATACCGCATTCACAACAGGCGTTGTTCTGCAAAAGCTCACTGATGAAGATGAAGCTTATATCCAGGAAGTCCACGGCGGGAGTGTTGGCTCTGCTCATGATGTATCGAGCATCATCAAGCCGGACATTTGCCTCATCACGAATATAGGCGATGGGCATCTCGGACAGATGGGTACGATCGAGAACGTTATCAAGGGCAAGATGCAGATTATCGATGGTATGCGCTCTGATGGCACTCTAGTGATCAACGATGATAACGAATATCTTCACGTACAGGATCCCCCCGTTCGGACGATTCGTTACAGCATGAGTAACCCTGATTGTCCCTATCATGCAAAAAACATTGTCGACGACGGTGAGCGTATAGAGTTCCAGATTGTCTCTCCTGATGGAGTCTTTGACGCTTTGCTGAACTTCCAAGGTCTGCATAATGTCAGTAACGCTGTTGCAGTATTTGCTGTCGCTAGACTTGCCGGCATACCACCGTACAAGATCACTGCAGGCTTGTCGCGCTATGTACCCGACTCTGTCAGACAGAATTTCTGTGAGGTTGGCGGGTACAGGCTGTTGATTGACACCTATAGCTCAACGCCGCTTTCGGTAATCTCTGCTGTTGAAACTCTGTGTAATTTACCCGCGGGAGACAATACTCGCAGGATTGCTGTAGTGGGAGATATCCCGGATTTGGGTGCAAAGTCGGAACAAGATCATTTAGACGTAGGTCAGACTATTGGCAGAATGCCTGTTGATCACCTCTTGTGCTGTGGTGAAGATTCTCGATATCTGGTTGAAGCAGCTAAGCGCGAAGGCATGGAAGCTGAGTACTTTGAGGGCCGCCACGAGATGAACCGGGCGCTCGTCGAGCTAATGAATCCTGGTGACATAGTACTTTTCAAAGGTGGAACGCGCGTTCATCTGAAGGAACAAACTATCTACCCATTGTTCGGCAAGATCGTCTGAGCCTAGCTGATAAGGCGTACGCGGTTTCTAGATTGAGAAGCTCTGCGGAAAACTTGACAGTCGCATCAGCGAAATTCGCATTGAACCTAGCTTTGGGATCGCATCTTTCGGAACGTTGCCCCGAGCATCTGACCCGTTTCAGGTGAACTTCAGGTTCCGTAACTACGATGGCCACCGTCTCGGGGCCGTTCGGCAGCGTGATCTCACACCCAGCTAGCGCTGGAGCAAAGGTATACACTGACCCCCAGTTTGGTGCGGGCTGCCTCTCGCTTGAGGGTAAGGCTCTGTAACGTGCGCGTAACTTCAGGAGAACTATGGTTAATTCGTCAAGCCTTGTTAAACCTCTTGCGATGAAGCTCGTACCGGTTCTTCGTATCTTTGCCGAAGCGTTTTACTCGCTGCTTAAGCTTCTGCCCATGCACAATCGCCTTGTTTTGATGACGCGACGGAACGTTACTTCCTCGTTGGACTTCGAGCTGATCGAGGAATACGTAGCGAGGGAATGCCCCGGAGTTGAAGTGGTGGTCATGTACCACCCAATGGGTAATAAGGTTCGTTACCTCTTTACCCTTGTACAGGAGCTGTACTATCTGGCAACTTCCAAGTGGGCGGTGACGGATAGTTACCAGATATCCATCAGCTTGTTCCCATTGCGACGTGGAGTCCGAGTTGCTCAGGTGTGGCATTCGCTGGGGGCTATCAAGCAATTCGGTAGGCTCACAGTCGGTCTCGAGGCGGGGAGCAGCGAGGAGGTTGCCAACTTGATGAAGATGCATGAAAACTACAGCGTGGTTGCGGCACCCTCATCGGCTACAGCTGAGGTATTTGCGAAGGGGTTCGGTGTACCTCGTGAAATCGTGGAAGTGATCGGATCGCCCCGGATCGATTATCTGGTGAACGTTGATAGAGCGTGGGCTCGTCAAGAGTTGGTGCAGAAGTACAACCTTGATCCAGAGCGCCCAATCTATCTCTATGCGCCAACATTCCGTGACCATGCCACTGTTCCCGTTGCAGAGCTTGTTGAGCCCTTGCAAGACTCGAACGCTCAGCTCATGCTGCAGATCCACCCACGGGACGCCCAAACTGTTGGCACGGTACCTGGCCTCATCGTCAGCAGGGAGCCCGAACTCTTGAGACTTCTGGCGGGGGCCGACGGCATGATCACTGACTATTCCGGTGCTGTCTATGAGGCAGGTATCTTGGGAGTTCCGGTCGCCTTCTGGGCCTACGATATCGAGGATTATCGGCGTTCTCCGGGCTTCACGTTCGATTTTGAGTCAGAGCTCGCGGACCTGATCACAAAGTCGCCGTCGGAGGCAATTACATTGCTTGACGAGCAAGCATCAGCACACAGCGATGGTTTTGCTCGCTTCATGGATACCTATATCGAGACGCGGGATGATCAGAACTGCCGGAGGCTGGCAAAGACGCTTGGCCTGCCGTTGAAGGGAACAGTGGCACGTGAACATTCGTAGGTTGCTGAGAACGTTCCGGGGAATGCCGGTTGCTCGTGCGGCGAGGGATTATCTGCTCTGGCTGGATGGGCTTGTGCTTCACTGGCCAGATCGGCGCGGACCGATAGTGCCCAAAACTGTCGTATTCGAGAGCTACGCCGGCCGAAGCTATTCCTGCTCGCCGCGTGCCATCTACGAGTACATGGTGTCGAATCCGGAGTTTAGCGACTGGAAGTTCGTATGGTGTCTGATCCATCCGTCAAGCGCACCGGCGGAGTTGGTTGAGGATCCACAAACGCGGATTGTGGGATACGGGACTGATGAGTACTTCCGTGTATATGGAACGGCTCAGTATTGGATAACGAATGCGATGCTGCCCGCAACAGTTCGTAAGCGGCAGGGGCAGAAGATGCTGCAGTGCTGGCACGGCACTTCCTTGAAGCGCTTGCGTGCTGACGTGCTGGGAACCAACACCGCGATCAACGGCGCCCGTGACTATCGCCGTAAGAACCGCTTGGATGTTCCCCGTTTTGATGCCTTCACCTTCCAGTCCGAGTTTGGGGAGCGTACGCTCTCCGGTGCCTTCGAGCTGGAGCGGCTTGGAAAGCACGTTAAGCACCTGCGATACGGGCTTCCGCGCAATACGAGGTTGTTTGAATATAACGAGGGCGAAATCCAGCGTATCCGCGAGATCCTAGGCATCCCGGTTGGCAAGAAGGTGATCCTATACGCCCCCACGTGGCGTGACGATTCGCTTGATAGTGCAAACGGATACGTCTTCAAGGAGCCGGTTGATTACCACCAACTCGCACAGGGATTTGGCCAAGATGCAGTGATGCTCTTTCGTGCGCACTACATGATCACCGAACGGCCAGATTTTGATGAGTTCGCTGGCCAGATCATCGATGCCAGTAACGTGGCGGACATTAACGATCTGTATGCCGTTGCCGATGTTCTCATCACTGACTACTCCTCGGTGTTTTTCGATTACGCAGCGCTCAAGCGTCCGGTGGTCTTCTTCATGAAGGACCTCGTGAACTATCGTGATCATCTGCGAGGTTTCTACATGGATCTTGACGATCTTCCCGGGCCCGTAGTACTCGAAGAGGCTGGCCTCATTCAGGAAGTAAATTCCGCACTTTCCGCCAGCAAAGATGTGGAGCTTCCAACAGGTGAGTTCGAATCATGGGACAGCCCTGACACAACAAAACAGGTAGTCCGCGCATTCATCGGCGGCTAGGTATCGCCAACACCACGCGAACTCTCGGGAATACTGCGGTAGGATCGTGCTTGCTTTCAAGCATCGGTTAGATACACGTAAGGAGAATGAGCGCTCGCCAGTTTTGGAGTATTAGCTGTGGCTTGACGCACCGCATTTTGTAATGGCTGGCTGAACAGGGGCATTATGGTACCCGCAAGAGTTCAGCGGCATGACTTGAGGAGAATTGACTGGATGAGTGAGGGTGAATCATCGCCTGAATTTAAGGCAATTCAAGCTAAGCCACCTTTCTTTAAGTACTTGGCTCAAACATGGCAGCGCCTTCCCTTCGCAGCATATCTTGCGTGGTATCAAGTGTTTACCGCCAACGCTCGCACCAAGGTGGGCCTAGGGTGGGTAGTTCTTCGGCCTCTCTTGAACGCAGGCGTTTACGGGATCATCTTCGGGCTCTTGCTTGGTAATAGCCGGCCAGAGAACTACATCTCCTTCCTGATCACAGGTGTCTTTCTCTTTGAGTTTTTTGCTTCCACCCTCAAGGGTGGGGCTGTCGCTGTGATTCACAACGAATCGCTCATCAAGACGATCTCATTTCCCCGGCTTGCTCTGCCGCTTTCAACCGTCATTCGAGAGTTCATCAACATAGCCTTCGTTCTGCTGGTGCTGATTGTGCTGCTTGTATTAATGCCGGTAAGGCATGAAGGGCACTGGCAGCTTGCAAACACCGTCACACCGTCGTGGTTCCTGATCATTCCGATCATGGCGGTGTACATCCTGTTCTGTTTTGGGATAGCAAGTTTCTGTGCCCGGCTCACGGTCCATTTCCGTGATTTCACGAGCTTCTTGCCATTCATCCAACGTTTGATGATGTACGGCTCGGGAGTAATTTTCGCGCTCGAGAACTTGCTGAGTGAGTATCAGACCGCGCTTGATATCCTGAGGCTCAATCCAGTCCATTCCTTCCTTGCATTGGCTAGAGGAGCGTTCCTCACCGAATATCCTGTGTTGACCCAAGATTGGATCGTTATATTGGTAGCAACGGCAATTGTTCTGCCCGTTGGTGTTGTCTACTTCTGGAGGGGAGAGCAGATCTATGGCCGCTCCGAGTAAGGTACTCTCTCAATCCGTTTCGCCGAACACCTCAGTACTTGTAGACGATGTAAGCATCAACTTCAAGATTGGCGTGAAGTCGAAAGAGCAGAAGACGAACCTGTTCGGGTTCTCGAAGCAAGAAACTCGTGTGATTGAGGCCGTGAAGAAGGTCAGCTTCACCGCTGAACGCGGCGAAGTTATAGGGCTGATTGGAACAAATGGCTCCGGGAAGTCCACCCTGATGCGAGCTGTCGCGGGACTCGAAATGCCTACCTCAGGCAGCGTGTATGCGACTGATAAGCCAGTTCTGTTGGCGATCGGTGCGTCATTGATCAGAGATCTGTCAGGCTCCAAGAACATATTGCTCGGTTGTCTGGCGATGGGCATGAGCCTTGAGGAAGCTCGCGCGGTTCACCCACAAATCGTGGAGTTCTCCGGCTTGGGAGATTCGATTGAGCTTCCCATGCGAACCTATTCTTCGGGCATGTCTGCTCGCCTACGCTTCTCAATCACCACCGCCGTCCCGCGTGAAATCTTGATCATTGATGAGGCGCTCGCCGTTGGCGATGCCGATTTCCGGACCAAGAGTGCTGAGCGTATTCAGGAACTCAAAGAGGCTGCTGGAACAGTGTTCTTGGTCAGCCATTCGATGAAGGATATCCACAACAACTGCACGCGTGTCTTGTGGCTCAATAAGGGGGACATGATGGCAGACGGCAATCCCAAGGAAGTAGTGAACGCGTACAAAGAGTTCCGCGCGGCCAAGTAGCAATTGGAAGTTGAGTATGTCCTCACTACCACTACCTAGCACATGGACATACGGACCTGAATAGAATAAACGGCGAAGTAGATAGTGCGAATCGGAGGAAGCGTGCCCTTAGAAGATACAAATGGAGCATCTGGAGTTGTGGCTCCGGCGGCGCAGGGAACCCTGTTGGACTTCGACGCGGTGGTTACTTCCATCGAGTGGCACGAGAATATCCATCTCAGGTTCATCTTGGAACTGTCGGGGCGATTGACAGCAGATTCACCTGACCAGCCAGCAATGCCAGCCTCCCATTATGAGGAGTTCTTTTCAGAGGCGAGCAATGCGCTCGAGAAGGCGCAAGCCCGTGATAGGGGGGCTGATGCAACTAAGGTAGGGGAAAATGTAGCTCCGGAACACCGGTCGATGCAGTGGAATCCTGTAGCGCCGGGGGCCGACCTAACTGGCTTACGTTTCATGGTGATGGGTGGACATTCAGGCTACTTCTATGATGCCGTTCCGCTGGGAGACGGTCTGTATTCCCTCGAGATCAACGTGACAAATTTCTGGGACCGGAAAGCTGTTCCCAACGGTTCATGGATGATCGTCCCCGTCCTTGATAACTCATTCGGCGTTCCAGCTCGAATCCATCTTGAGTATGCGGACAGGTTGCCCGAACAATCCCGCAACTACGTATACAACCAGAACTTCTCGGCATATACGGTAACGTTCAGGCTCAGCGAGGATGATCTGAGGCCAGACCTGCACACATTGACTTATGCGTTCGCCCGCGGGCGTGGCAAGCCCAAAGTAGGGTATGCAGGCCGCGTGAAAAGGAAGCTACTCGGCAAAGATAACCGAATTAAGGTACTCAACGGTATCTATCGCAGCACCCGTGCCAGTAGAAGGCCGGATAAGCCCGTGATTTTGCTAGCTTCTGAGGCTAGAACGTCGCTGGGCGGAAATCTGGAAGCCATCCGGGATAGGTTGCTGGAGCGAGGCCTAGACAGAGAGTTCACAATCACTGAAAATTGCATGCTCTCGACTACGCGCTCGATCCAAGAGCGCATCCGTCAAGTCCAGATGATCGCCAACGCCGATATCCTGATCGTGGATGATTATTTCGCGTCTCTAGGAGTTCTGGATATTGACCCGAAGACGGAGATTATTCAGGCATGGCACGCTGGGGTTGGCTTTAAGTCAGTTGGGTATGCCCGCTTCGGGAACTATGGCTCGCCAGTTCTGAAGAACCCGCACCGCTACTACGATCACGCGATTGTGGGTTCAAAGAACCTGATTCCCGTGTATGCGGATGTATTCGGTATCGAAGAATCCGCAATTGTTCCCACGGGTCTACCTCGTATCGATCACTTCCTCTCCGAGGAGGGCAAGTCCAAAGCGCTTAGAGAGTTCAAGGCGGCCTATCCTCAGGTTGAAGGCAAGCGTCTGATTCTGTTTGGCCCAACGTTCCGCGGGCGCGGGATGAAGGATGCCTACTACGATTACTCGCGAATCGATTTTGACGCGCTATACGAGTTCTGTGGTGAGGACACTGTGTTCGGATTCCGGATGCACCACTTTGTCACCGAACCCGTGCCGATCAAGCCGGAGCATAAGGATCGATTCATCGATCTCACGCATTACCATGACGGGCTTGGGCTCCTGCATTCAGCGGATGTCCTGATCTCGGACTATTCATCGATTATCTATGAGTACTCTCTGCTAGATCGCCCTATGCTGTTCTTTGCATACGACAGGGATCTCTATTCCGCAACACGCGGGTTCCATCGTGACTATGATGAAGCAGCGCCTGGCAAGGTTTGTCTCACGTTCGATGATCTTCTCAACGCTCTGAAGAATGAGGACTACGAATTGGAGAAGGCCGCACAATTCCGCGAAGAGAACTTTGACCGGATCGATACCCATTCTTCTGATCGGTTCATTGATTGGCTGATCTTAGGGAAACAACCTCAGGAGTAGAACATGAACATTGCCGTACTGTTTGCCGGAGGAGTCGGTTCACGCATGAAGGCGGGAACCGTGCCTAAGCAGTTCCTTGAGATTCACGGCAAGCCGGTGATTGTCCACACGCTCGAACTTTTCGAGCAACACCCGGAGATCGACGCCATCGCGGTGGCTATTCTGCCCTCTGCGCGTGCAGAGCTAGAGAAGCTAATCCGCCGATTCGATATCGAAAAAGTCCGGTGGGTCGTTAACGGCGGTTCCACTGGCCAAGAATCACGCCACAACGCCCTGAAGGCTATCGCGGCCGATTGCCCTGAGGATGCGGTAGTTCTGGTTCACGATGGAGTCCGCCCGCTCATTGACGCAAAGATCATCTCGGACAACATCGACCTCGTGAAGCGCAAGGGGAATGCGATCACGTGCTCAAAGGTCACGGAGACGATCGTTGAGTCCCGCGATCACAAGATTATGAATGTGATTCCTCGCGACCATCTGTACGCCGCCCAGGCTCCCCAGAGCTTCAGGCTAGGTGAAATCCTCGCTCTCTACGATCGTGCGGTGAGCGAGGGAGAGAATGATTCGATCGATTCGTGTTCGCTGATGTACAAGTATGGCGAAGAGATCAATCGGATCACTGGGCCGAAAACGAATATCAAGATCACCACTGCGGATGATCTTCACGTGGCGCGAACCTACTTCAGCATTATCGAGAACCAGAAACTCTACGGTATGCCGAGCGGAGAATAGATTGTCTCAAGTCAGCTCAATTATCCAAGATGACGTCAACCGTATAACAGAGCTAGATCTCCCGTGGGAGCAACTTCGCGACGCGAGGATACTCGTCACTGGCGCCTCCGGGATGATCCCTTCATACACCGTCCTCAGCTTGCTCGCTGCCAATGACGCACATGGTCTAGGGATCGTTGTCTACGCTCTTGCCCGCAACGCAGAGAAGATGACCAGACTGTACGGGGACTTGCTGGAACGTGAGGATCTCGTTTTCATCCAACAGGACGTTGTGACTCCGATCGAGGGACTCTCGGGGATTACACATGTGATTCATGGTGCCAGTGCGGCCCAGCCAAAGAATCATGCTAAAGACCCAGCTGGCACAATTGCCGCAAATGTTCTGGGTACGCACAACCTCCTTGAGTTCTGCCGCGAGGTTGGCGCTAAATCATTCACCATGATGTCTTCAGCCGAGATCTACGGCAATGTTCCCGGCGAGGTCCATCTCATTGAGGAGGACCAGTACGGCGGCGTGGATATCCTCAACCCCCGTGCGTGCTACACAGAGGGCAAGCGCGCTTCTGAGACTTTCAGTGCCGTTTACAACTACCAGTTTGGCATTAAGAACACTGTTGCGCGCTTCGGGCATATCTACGGCCCGGGAATTGCTCTAGATGACGGCCGTGTTCAGGCGGACTTCGCTCGAGACATGTTCGAGGGGCAGGACATCATCATGAAGTCAGCAGGTCTAGCACAGCGCTCTTACACGTATATTGGTGACGCCGTTGCAGGCATGCTTGCCGCCATCCTGAAGGGCGAGGCCGGTGCCTACAACGTTTCGGACAATACTGGATTAGTGTCCATCCGTGAGCTTGCCGAAACGTTCCTGGCTGCGCGCCCGGAGAGGCACCTAGAGCTACGATTTGAAACCGAAAGCGATGCGTTCGCTACGAACAAGGTCGCCTTCCAAGGCCTGTCAGGCACCAAACTAGAGGGTCTTGGTTGGAAGCCCCAAGTAACACTGGCTGCTGGTGTTGACCGCTGGCTGCGGCACCTTGAAGAACTCAACTCGGTGGCTCAGTGATCCAGATCCACACGAATCACCGAGCCAGTGCGGCGTACACCTCTTACCGTGCGAGAAAGCGTCCGAGACGTCGCTTAGCCCGCACGAGTTTATTGGGCCGAGGCTGCGTTATCACCTTGGGTTTGTCTTCTTTGGTCGGGTTCCAATAGCGCTCGCTCCGACGTTGATCGGCTGGTAGCTCTCGGGTACCTGGCTCGTTCTTATTTAAGTCCGGTCGCTCCCATGCAATGTTTTTCCGGACGACGCGTGCAGGTATGCCAGCAACGATGGCGTTATTGGGCACGTCTCTCGTCACAATGCTTCGGAATCCGATCACGGAACCAGACCCGACGGTGACACCACCAAGAATTGCGGCATACTTTCCAATCCAGACGTGCTCACCGATAGTGATGTCCTTGGCTCGATTGGTTCGCAGGCCAGTCTCCAGATCGTAAATTGCATGTGTGTCATCAGTTCTGATCTCTATAGATGATGCCAGCATGCATTCATCTCCGATGGTAACCGAGGCCCCCTCTGAGGCGCGAACAAATGTTTTCGAGGCCGACCCGACGTTCTTACCGATAGTGATTCGGGATTGTTGGCCCAAAACGAGCCCGAAACGCAATCCCGTTCGATTCTTAGTGGCCGCGGCGATATCCACGACGCTGCTGTCAGCAGCGAACTTCACTGACAATTGGGGAATGTTGGCCCGGGCGCCAACCTTCAAAACATTGTTGGAACCTAGGAACTCTATGCGGATCTTTTCTGAGATGGGCGGGCCGTCGTACTCGATACGATTTCCCTGCTCGTCTTCATATGGCTCAAGCGTCTTAATGGTCACCATAAGGGGCAGTCACTCCTTGTCGAATGGTCAGAGTCTTCTTGAACTACTAGAGATGGTTAGTTTACCTGTGAGTCCGTGCGAGGCATATTGCCTTCATCGCGCTTGGCCAGGTTATCTGTCAACCGTGGTAGGCACTAGTGGAGGAACCACGGGTCTGGTCGGTAGATACCGATGCTTGTCCACCAAAACTAGGGCTAGCGCTTGGCTAGTTTCTTCAGAGGGGCTTTGACTCGCCGATATGCGGCTACCGCTACGCGGCGTCGTTTGGAGCCACACGGAATCAGAACTCTCTTCACGCGGTTGAAACGGCGCTGCGCAGAGAACTCGTGGGGCGTTACAACGTCGCTCGCAAGCGCCTCCGGTCGGCACGCAAAGCTCGCTACGCCAAGTTCGAAGTTCGATAGGTTCGGTCCGAGTACGAGCTTGTCGAAGTGGGCGTTATCGAGACGACGGCGGTATTCGCGGGAGAAGATCTTTCTGAGGGCTGGATCATCGTCTAACAGCTTCTCCACCTCAGTAATACTGGGACTCTCAAGTTCCTCGAACTTAGAATACGTTTGTTGTTCGGAAGACAAGAGCATCGGAGTATCTCTAACGTACGCAACTGTTGAGAGGTCATGTTTCAAGGACTTAATCGACTTGAGGAAGTCCGCTTTCATTGATGCGGACCTTTCAAACACGCCGGTTGTCTGCTCGGTCGCTAATTCTCCCGAACGGATAACCTCAGCGAGAAACTCCGTGGCAACCGCTGTTTTGCCTGGAGAGCCAGCCCAGTATACGACTGTTGGCCGCTCATCCCGAGGGTAGGTTACGGGACTCGACCCCGCATCGTCTTGGAAAAAGAACTTTACGACACGTTCGGTGGCCTGTCCGTCCTCATACGGGCAGAAGCGACGCTGTGCTGCTGCATATCGAGCGCCTTGTAGAGGGTTTGCGGCCAAGTCAGCATCGCTTGGAGCTTGAGCGAGAGCCTTAGCAGCCTCGTTAACCCCCCGTACAAGGTCTTCTCTTGATTTCGCAACAGTTCCCGGCAGTTCGTCCGTTGTTAGGTTGAGGCCACGGGTTGGGGCGTACTCATCCAGATCGTAAACATAATGAATAATCGGACGGCCCGTGGGTAAGAAATCGAAGAAGATACTGGAGTAGTCAGTGATAAGAATATCCACAACTGACAATAGTTCGTTGGAGCTGATGTCATGAGGCGGAATCGTGATATTTGCGAGCTCGTCTCCCACCATTCGATCACCCACCATCTTGTCCATACGGTGGTGGCCGCGATACAGCAAGTTGATATCTAGTTGAGCCAGCGCAGAGAGATCATCGAGTAGCTGCTCCGAATCAACAGTGTCTTGCTTTCCATCAGATCTCCATGTCGGTGCATATAACACCACAGGCTTGTGAGGCGCTGCGGACACTGATGATCCAGTAATTCCAAGAATGTCACAGATCGCTGACACGCGATCATTGGACGGATTCACTGTCATATCGACACGCGGATAACCAGTCTCTGCAATGAGCGCCTGCGACGTCCCCGCCATTGAGTATGCCGAAAGGACCGCGTCGGTCATGAACCTGCACGGAGTTACGACGTGTGTTGCTTTTAAGAATGAAGCTGTGCCCTGCCAAGACCCGAAACGTGCTTTTGGCGAATCGCGCCCAAGCGCCTTATACGGGATGCCGTGCCAAGTATTCAGATACCGTTGCTCGCTGCGCCGGACGAAGTATTCGGGGAGGTTAGCATTCCCAATTACGTATCCCGCCCGCGCAAGAAAATAGGCGTAGGCGCGCGAATGCCGGTGAGCGAAGACGACATTTGGAGAGTTGCGGTATTCTTCCGGGACGTTCTCTCGATCATTTACGGACCAAACGTGAAGTAAGTTTTGATACTTTCTATGGGTCTGCAAGTAGTCGAAGATTGCGAACGGGTTGTCCCCCATTCTGGCACCCGACATCGTCTCGTAGAACACGATTTGTGGAACCACCGTAAGGGTTTCGCAGAAATGCGCGTAAACTTGATTCGTCTTGATAGTTCCGCCAACCGGCTTCGTCCAGAAATCAGAGACCGCAATCGGGCCACGATTTCGCGAATCGCTCTCGGCCTCTCTGATGAGACTCTTAGGAGTGGTCATTTGCGGGCACCTCGATCTCTACGGCTTGACATAGACTACTGCGTGACGTTGCCGGTGGGCTAATGACACGCCCGCAACAGGAGCTAAAGGAGAGGTCACCTTGACACCACTTGTGAGCGTTGTGATTGCCACGTACAACTCGAATAATACTCTGGATAAGCTCGTTGCTTCACTCGATGCGCAGAGCCTGCCCCAAGAGCAATTCGAAGTCATCTTCGTTGATAACGGGTCATCCGATGACACTTTCACCAGGCTACAGCGGCTCACCGGAGGACGCCAGAATTATTCTGTTCAACGGATTGAAGACTCTGGTTGGCTTTCGCGGCCGCGGAATGTGGGACTAGAACGCGCTCGTGGAGTCTACGTGACCTTCTTAGAACAAGACGGCAAGGTGTTTCCGAATGGTTTGTATAACGCGCTTACTCGCGCCCGAGAAGCGGATGCGGACATCCTGATCCCGCATGAGGAAAAGGTGAAGGATATGTGGACCTTCCTTTCCTCGTTAGATTGCGGGAATGTGGACGATATTGAATCGGCGGGTGGCTTCTCTCGGATGATTCCGATGGTTCCCCATAAGCTGTATCGGCGAACGCTTCTTCTGGAGAACGGCATCGAGTTCCCAGACGAGCCGAACGCGTTGTGGGAGGACCAATACGTCAATATTGCCGCGTATCGTTATGCCTCGAAGATCGCGGTGGCTGCTGACGTGCCCTATTACCAGTGGCGTGGCACAGATTCGCGTACTGGGCAGGCCTATGACCCGCTGTTGCGAGAGTATTGGGACCGTCTTGAAGACCTGATGGACTACACACAGAGCACTCTGCAAGGACCCGAACTCGCTCAAGCGCGAGCAAGTGCCATGGCGGCGCACATCCGCACAAGGGTAATCGATAAGTTCGTGAAGAAATGGGATTCTCGCAATTGGCGTGCCTGGCAGGCAGCGCTGAAAGCGCGCGCACTACTGAAGAAGTATTTGACTGAGGACGTGCTTGCATTACTATCTGTTCGTCACCGAGTACTCGCAATTCTGATCAAACAGGGACGATTGCGTGAGCTTGCAGTATTCGAGAAATATGCGAAGTCGATACGTCCGTATCAGCGTATTGAGAGCGTTCAAGCTGGTAGAGGCGGACTTCAAGGGCGGCTTGTCGCAGATTGGGCGCGAGAAGTTGGCGACAGAGACATTATTCGTGAGTGCGCTGGAGGTTATTCTCTTGAACTGCCACCCGCAATCCATAAGTATCTTCCCCCGGAAATCCTCGATGTATCGCATGAGCTGGAACTGCCAACTCTCAAGGTCGCGATGAGAGAAAGAAGCTCGCTTGCTACATGGGTGCCCAGCCAGCACCAGGCACCACTCGAGATCTTTAGGACCACCATTGACGCGCAAGTTCTGCGCGCTTCCATAGAGTTCACAATCGACCCTAATACAACAGCCTACGGAGCACAGATAGAAGACGGTGTGTGGGACCTGAAGGCAAGAGGCAACCTGTTTGGCTTCGTGCGTGCCTTTGCGATTCCATACCCCAAGGGCGCGGTTCCATTTGTGGCAAACGAAGCGTTTGGCGTCGCTTATTCAACGGACAAAGGTGCGCTGGCTATGGATAACTCTGGAGCTTTACGCACTTTCGCCACTGATTCTATGAGCGGCGAACTTGGGGAATTCAATGTTGCGGATGTCAACGTTCTGCTTCCAAACGCGTCTGGGTTTGGAAATGGTGCGATGGACGCAAAGCTCTCCGCTCAAGCGTTGAACGTTCAGTCGCTAGCCTCGCTGTGCCCGCTTGATCTTCAGGTAGTCAATGATGGTGGAGAGTGTAGGCTGCAAGGCAGCATCGATTTGCCGGAGGGTACCTATGCCCTCTGGGCGGATCGGCAAGGTAAGCAGAAGAAGACAGCACGGACCTTGATCATTGATTCTGAGGGCACCGGACGATTCAAGTAGGGAGCGCGGGTAATGAACAGATTCGCCGTAATCACTGGCGGAACCAAGGGACTCGGCCAGGCGATTGCCGAGCGTTTGCTTTCAGAAGGTTTTGATGTTCTGTTGACATTCGGAGCTGACCAAGAGCGAGCTCGGCAGGTAGAAGCCGAATTGCGCGATGTCTATCGGAAGTCGGAGATCGCTGTAGCCCAAGCCGATGCTACTTCGACAAGCTCAATTGATGTGATTGCAGGATATATTGAGAACCATGATCGGAGATTGGACGCTCTCATCTTGAATGCGGGCCTTACCGCTCGCGGGAGCCTTGAGGAGCTAGATCTAGATACGTGGGATCGAGTGTTCCGCGCGAACGTGGACATACCCTTATTCACGATTCAGCGGCTGATGGACCGATTCGCGGCTGGTGGGTCCATCGTATTCACAGGCTCTCTCATGGGCTTCCAACCACATTCAATGTCGCTGGCATACGGCGTATCCAAATCAGCGGTGAGTTCTTTAGTAAAGAATCTGGTGAAGTTCTTGGGTCCTCGCGGTATTCGTGTGAATGCTGTTGCACCGGGGTTTATTGATACGGAATGGCAACTGGCAAAGCCTACGCATGTGCGTGATAGCATCAATTCGAAGATTTCGTTGGGAAGGTTCGCTACGCCGGATGAGGTTACTGATCCGTACATCATGTTAGTGAATAACTCGTATATCACCGGAGAAACCATAGTGATTGATGGCGGCTACTCCTATCGATGAGTTCATCGATAACCACAACGGAACGATGCTTATTTCTTCACCATTGATTGATAGCTAGCTTGTGCGGGCATAGTCTAGCGCGGGATATAGATGGTTCTGACGTAAGAACCTAGGATCTTTGAGAGGCGATACGATGCGAACAGTCATCACCTACGGCACGTATGACATGTTTCATGAGGGCCATCGGCGACTCTTGGAGCGCGCCCGAGCATTGGGTGATTGGTTGATCGTAGGCGTAACCAGCGACACGTACGATCTGAGCCGCGGCAAGCTCAACGTACGGCAGAGCGCCTTGGAGCGTATTGAGAACGTTCGCAAGACTGGGCTCGCCGATCAGGTGCTGCTAGAAGAATATGCTGGGCAGAAGATCCTCGACATTCAGGAGTGGGGCGTCGATGTTTTCGCGATCGGTTCGGACTGGGTGGGGAAGTTCGACTATCTGAAAGACTATTGCGACGTCGTCTACTTGGATCGAACTCGGGGAGTCTCAAGTACAAAGATTCGCAATGAGAGCTTAGGCATCCACAAGATCGGATTAGTTGGTGCGGGATCACTCGCCGAAGATCTTGTTGAGGAGGCGCGTTACGTCTCTGGTATCAGTATTGAGGCGGTGTGGGATTCTGATGCGGCCCTTGCGCGACAGCTCGCCTCTGATATGGAGTTGGGCTGGGCATACGAGGACTATAGCGAGCTCTTGAACAATGTGGATGCCGTATACGTCTCAACACCTGCGGACCAACGAGCACACATGATTCGTCAAGCCTTGGAGTGTGGGGTACATGTGTTGAGCGAACCACCGCTCACGCTGACCAAACATGAGACTGAGCAGCTGACGAAGTTGGCAAGAGAGCGGCACTTAGTATTGGTCGAAGGAATCCGGACAGCCTACACTCCAGGTTTCCAACGGATGATCGCATATGCACGGAGCGGTTCCATCGGGCAGATTAGGTCTGTGGAGGCAACGCTTACACATCCAGCAAGCTCCACGATACACAGCACTGAAGAGCCACGGAATGCTGCCGCGGAACTCGCTGTATATCCTGTTTTCACGGTGCTCAAGCTTTTGGGCGGAGATTACACTGACCTGCGGTGCCACATTCTCGAATCGGGTCCAGAGCACCCAAGCCTGCTGGCACGAATCGACATCGAGTATCCCACCGCCTTTGCCTCGGTCAAGGTTGGACTTGGTGTGCGGGCAGAAAACGATCTAGAGGTAGCTGGTACAGAGGGCACGCTGTATGTGCCCGCACCTTGGTGGCACAGCCAGCATTATGAGACCCGATTTGATGACGCCAATGAGAACGAAGCATTCTACGAGCGCCTTGAAGGTGACGAGTACAGGTATGAACTTGCCGAGCTATCTACTCGGATTCGGGGCAATGGGCGCACTGCATATAAGCTCCGGAGCGAAGACTCAGTACTGATCGCTAAGATTGTTGAAGATATTCGAGAGTCGGCCCATATTTCGTCGTCGATCTAAGGTCTTTCAGGCGGGGCTTAGGGCGGCAACTATCCCTTGATGAAGTTCTCATAGGTTCGGCGCATCTTTCGGTTCACGCGTTCCCTATATAGTGCGAATGATGTTCCTGGATCGGACGGAAGCTTAGACTGGAGTTCCTCAAAACTGAACGGCACTAGATTGCTCTCATCAGGTCGGAGGATCTCCCGAACTCCGCTAAAGAGAGTGCTATAGACGCTCATCGCGAAATCGGTATCCCGGTTCACACCCTCGTCCATGGCATTCTCGACTGCTTCAAGAAGAGCAGCCGCTGTCCAATCTTCAACTGATAATGCTCGGCCGCTGTACCCAATCGACTCATAGAATGCTGGAACTTTGAAATTCCACGTGAGTCCTATGCTCGGGATGCCCAGAGCATATGAGGTGATGCTCGCATGCAGGCGATACGCAATGATTCCATCGCATCTTCTTAATTCGGATACGAGATCTTCGGGCTGGTTTATCGGCAACCGTACCTTACTCAGATCAATGTTGTTCTTTCGAACGAAATCGCTTAGGAAGACTTCATCGGCGTAATGGCCCGTAGTTAGCAGCCGATACTTGTATCCTTTCTCGGTTAGCTTGGCAATCACATCAAGCCAGAGGGCATGTTGCTTCGCAGCAGTAAACGGAATCTTGTTGTCCTTGAATATGCCCCTGCGGGTAACGACCAAACCGATGCACCTTTGACCCTGCTCTATGTCGGATTGACGTCCGGTCTGCGTCACCACTGCGGGGGAATCTGGAGCCAGTGCCTGTGAAGGAGACTGAGTTGCAGGGCGGGTGTGTATCAGCTGGCCAAGGATCTTACGCAAGCGACGGCGAGTCCTGCGCCCCCTGCTCGCCTTTCCATTTTGCTTGCTCAGCGATTCAGGCTTGATAGGTAAATCAGGCTTTCGAAAGACGATATCCGCGAACACAGCAGGATCTGCAACCTGTGCAGCCGTGATGTCGGTGCCTTCAACGTATTTGCGGACGGCTTCATAGTTATCTCGGGTGGCAATTTGCCGAACGCAAGGTAGGTTGAGAGCCGTTTTGAGCTGAACGCACTTAGGATTCTCTCCATCAAAATCCTCGACTCCTATGCTGGAGAAGATCACGGGTACGTTGTACTGTTCCGCAAGCTCAAGGGTTGTGATGGTCTTTCGGTAGAAGTTCTGATACCTGTAATTGAACAAGGGTGCTCCGCCAAAGACGATCAGGTCAGCTTCTGAAATGGACTTCTCAGCGGACGCAATATCGGCTCTGTTTCCCGACTTCAAAAACTTCTGCGTAATGATGCCAGCTGCTCTGCTGTTGATCTGATAATCGTCCCGCGTAAAGCCAAGGTTATCCATCACTGCATGGAGGATGCTTATGACGCAGCGTTCAATAATCTGGTCGCCGACATTGTCCGAGTCGCGGTGGTCAACAACAGAATCTGCTTCTTGGGAGGCATATCGTCTCTCTTCGTAAGTCTAGATCTGGTGTCTAGATTCGCCACTGGCTAGCATTTTACACGGCATTTATCCGGGTAGCTTGTGAAAGCATGTGGATCAATCGGATGCGCCTGTAACTCTCAAATGTGCCGAGTCCCGCGCATCAAGATCGGCCTAGCAGCTTCTTGGTTCATACGGTTGTCAGCGTTTCTTAAGCTTTGGCTGACACGGTGACTTGAGAAGGGAAGGTGACGGGCTATTTCCGTCATCGCGAGCACAAGGAACGGTGGGTCGTCCCGTGAACCTCGGCAGCCTGTTGAGCCCTAAGCGTCCAGTCAAGATGAGTTTGGGCGCCTACGAGAACATGATGAGAGTTGTGGACCGCTCAAGCTACTATCCCGATATGCCTCGCAAGTCGCGGCGTGAGCGTGTTGCGGACAATGTGAGGTGGTGGAAAGAGTGGGGATTCGTTAACGAGTGCTATAACGAATACGGGCTGGATGTTAAAGACTTCCGCAACCAAGATGATTATGTTGAGCGATGGGCAGTCAAGCGGGACCGAAACTCAATTCACCACGGGAGCATCAACCCAAAGAACCATAAGAATCTGGTGCTGGACAAGGTCCAGTTCTATTCCTACCTAGAGAAGATGCTCCCGGGCTACACTCCAACTGTTCGTATGGTCCTAGTGGGAAACCGATTGTTCTTCCCCATGCTTGAGAAGAAGACATCGATCGGAGCGTTACGAGCGCTGCCAGCCGGCAAATATGCCGTGAAGCCATCCCGTGGCACGATGGGCAAAAGGTTCTTCAGTTTCGAGAAGACTCCTGACAAAGAATTCGTCATGCATGGTGAATCAGTGACAGCGCGGGATGTCATGCGTGAGGCACGCGGTATGCGATTCCTGATCCAAGACTTCGTGGAGCAACACGACGCAATCAATAGGATTGCGCCCAATACGCTCAAAACAGTCGGATTGGGACGAGCAGATGGGGCACTAAGCTCGATCTCCACTACAGGCTCGAGGTTGCCCGCGAGGAAGGAAGCGACGATTGATTTCGCTACGTAGGGAGATTGATACAGTCCCTGCTCAAAGATGGCACAGATGGCAAACGGCGGCCTCAAGGAACGTTGGAACTCCTGGAAGGACCAGTAGTACCGAGAGGCCGCCGTTACCGATTAAATAATTACTAGTTCTTATGCAGGAAATCGTTGAGCTCCACGCCCTTTGAGCCGGGGCGGGGGAGCGCTTCGACTGCGCCAGAGGTGGAGTTGCGGCGGTACATGATGTTGTCGCGGCCACCGAGTAAGTGTGCTGGCACCACGTCTGGTTCTTGGATGTAGCCCTCGCGGTTAGGCGATACGCCGCCCGAGGGCAGCAGGGTCACCTTGGTGCCTGCCGTGACGTAGAGTCCGGATTCGACCATGCAATCGTCGCCCACGGGGATCCCTAGGCCCGAGTTAGCGCCCAGTAGGGAACGCTTGCCCACGCGTACGCGCTGGCGTCCGCCGCCGGAGAGTGTGCCCATGGTGGAGGCGCCGCCTCCGATATCCGCGCCGTCATCTACCACCACGCCCTGAGATACGCGGCCTTCAATCATCGCCCGGCCCAGTGAACCGGCGTTGTAGTTGACGAAGCCGGCGTGCATCACGGTAGTGCCTTCGGACAGGTATCCACCTAGACGCACGTTGTTGCCGTCTGCAATGCGCACGCCGGAGGGGATCACGTAATCGACCATGCGTGGGAACTTATCTACGGAGAAGATGCGGACCGGGGTGTTGGTTGCGGCGCGCACGCGCATGCGAGTTTCCTCAAAGTCTTCGAGGAAGCAGGGCCCCTTGCTGGTCCATGCCACGTTCTCTAGGACGGAGAAGATGCCGTCTAGATTGATCTCATTGGGCTTGACGAAGCGCCAGGAAAGTAGGTGGAGGCGGAGGTAGGCCGAGGCCGCGGAATCAGGTTCATCATCTAGATTGATGACAGTCTTAACGATACGAAGGTGAACGCGGCGCAGATCATCGTCGCGTTCCAAAGACTGTAGCGTCTCATCAGGCTGGGCATCCTCGCTGGGAGTGCCGATTTGCGGGTGCGGGTACCACACATCCAAGATCTTTCCATCAGGACGTGACGTGGCTAGGCCGAAGCCCCAAGCTGTATTTTCCGACATGGATATCAGCTTACTCATGTGCGCGTTACATGGCCGTAACGTGTACATAGGTCACAGGACAAATGTGTCAAACCTCCCCTGAAGGAGTAATGGATTAGTCAGCCGCTAGGACGAAAGCCTTAACGGTGGGCCATGATTGGGCAAAGGCTGGGTGGAGATTGTCAGATAATTCATCAATTGGAACCCATCGCAGCTCAGTGGATTCGGGATCAACAACCGGAGCAATGCCATCATGGCAACGGGCAACGAACGTATCGAATCTCCAATCCCCGTGATCGGCGGTGTGGCAGTCCTTGATGGAAAGATCGGTGATGCCAGTCTCCTCGGCGAACTCGCGCAGGCCGCCCGTTCGTGCATCCTCGTACCACTCGATCGCGCCTCCGGGGATGGACCACGTGCCGCCGCCGTGAGACCACGGTGCTCGCAACTGCATTAACACCTCGCGCCGGCCCTCGTGGTCCCGGTATGCGCACACTCCCGCGGCACCCGCGAGGCCCCAATGGCGCCTTCCGCACGAACACAGGATGAAACCATCGGCGCTATGACGCGGCCGGAACGGCCGGGTCCGTGAAAGGAATCCGGCACCCACGGCGGTCTCGGGACCGTCCGCAGGTTCGGCCTCGGTCCACAGTTGGGTAATCGAAAGCCCTCGCGCGGCGAGCATCTCGCGTAGGCGCGGCAGGCTGAGGCCTACCACCCCGTGGTAATCGCCTTCCACATGCTCGATGAAGGGCCCGCCTAGGCCGTCCACGGTGAAGGATCCGGCCACCCAAAGAGGCTCGGTGGAGGCGATGTAGGCATCGATCTCCGCCTGGCTCATCGGTGCCACGTGCACCCGGGCGTGGGAGAGGGCGGAAAGCCCCTCCCCGGAGATACCTTGCAGCAGGCAATGCCCGCTGTGAAGCACGCCCGAGCGCCCGGCCATGGCCGTGAGACGTTCCTTGGCCACCTCAGGGGTATGTGGCTTGCCAAAGACCTGCCCATCGAATTCGAACATGGAATCGCAACCGAGGATGAGGGAGGGAGTTTCCGTCGTCGGCAAAAAATCCTCGGAATCCAAAACGGCCCGGGCCTTCGCCGTAGCCAACGCGAGCACCTGCTGGCCGGGCCCTCCGCGGACTTGGGAAAGTACGGCGGGCTCATCCACGTGGGACACGCGGACTTCCGGTTCGATACCGGCGGCGCGCAATGTGGCCAGCCGGGCCGGGGACTTACTGGCCAGAATCAGGGGGAGGTGTTTCAACGAAGCGCCTCGGCCAATGTGTCCAAACCAAGCCCGCCCAAACGCAGCGCCTTCATGTGCCATGCCTTCATATCGAACTCTTCGCCAGCTTCCTCGGCACGGGTCTTGGCCTCCTCGCGCAGCTCATTCCAGATGCGCTGGCCGATCTTGTAGGAGGGGGCCTGCCCGGGCCAGCCAAGGTAGCGATCCAGTTCGAAGGACAGGAAGTTTTCCTCCATCGCCACGTTTTCGCGCAGGAACTTCCACGCGGAATCGTGATCCCACGGGCCGTTCCCGTAATCGCCCGCATCCTTACCCAAGTGAACGCCCAGATCCACCACCACTCGGGCAGCGCGCAGGCGCATCGAATCGAGCACGCCCATCCGATCGCCCGGATCGTGTTGGAAGCCCAATTCGGCCATGAGCTGTTCGGCGTAGAGGGCCCAGCCCTCGCCGTGTCCGGAGGTCCAGCAGCAGTGGCGGCGCCACAGGTTGAGCTCATCGCGCATGAAGGTGGCCAGCCCCAGCTGCAGGTGATGGCCGGGCACGCCCTCGTGGAACACCGTGGTCTTCTCCTGCCACGTGGCAAAATCCGTGACGCCCGCAGGAACGGACCACCACATGCGGCCAGGGCGCGAGAAATCGTCCGTGGGGGCCGTGTAGTAGATGCCGCCCGTGCCGTCCTCAAGGACCATGCACTCCATGGTCTTCATCGCGTCCGGGACATCGAAGTAGGTGCCGGAGATGGCTTCCATTGCGCCGTCCGCCGTTTCCTGCATCCACGTCCGGAGTTCGGTGGTGGAGTGAAGCTGGCGGTCCGGATCGTTGTTCAGGCGCTCCATTGCCTCGGCCACCGTGGTGCCAGGGCCATATAGCTGAGTGGCAATCTCCTCTTGTTCGGCGATGATCCGGGCCAGTTCGGCCTTGCCCCACTCGTAGGTTTCGTCAAGATCCACAGTGGCGCCGAGGAAGCCGCGTGAGAAGCGCTCGTAGCGCTCGCGGCCCACGCCGTCTTGTTCGATGGCTGAAGGAGCGATCTTTTCGCGCAGGAAGGTAGCCAGGGCCTCAAAGCTCGTGCGGGCGATCGCGGCGGCCTCTTCGAGTTCCTCGGTTAGGGCGGGGAACGCTTCGGCGCCCGCGGCGGCCAGCTTTGTGAAGTTGGAGGTATCCGGGTCCGCTTGGGAATCGCACTGTTCGGCGCAGCGGGCCACTTGGCGGGCCGGGAACGCCGGGCCTTCCTTAAGGCGGGTAAAGAGCGATTCCTTGTATCCCGCGAAGGCCGGCTCCACTGCACGCAGGCGGCGGGCGATGGTCTCCCACTGAGGCTCGGTGTCCGTGGGCATGAGATCGAAGATGTCCCGTACGCCCGTGAGGGGGCACTCAATTACGTTGAGCTGGCCCGTGACTTCGCCCGCGTTGATGAGGTCCAGCTCGCAGGTGAGGCGTTCGCGCAGGGCAGCGGCTCCCACTTCGTCTTGGGGGCTTTCGGGGGTAAGGGGCGCTAGGGCGGTGAGGGTTTCTTCGATCAGCGCCTTGTACGCCGCGGTGCCGGCCGGGGAGTAATCAGGAAACGCGCCCTCATCGCCACCCTCGATTCCCACGGATGTTGCCAGATCGGGAAACATTTTGAGCAACGAGTAGAAGTAGGAATTTGAGAGCTCATCGATCGCAGTGGTCATTGTTCTAGTCTACCTACGCCGAGTAGGGCGGGGCGCGTCTGGGTTTGTACTTGCGGTGATGCATGGGGAGATGCCCGTGCGGCTGGTGAGAGGTTTCTCAGGCTCAGTGAGCGCGGTGCTCCCATTCTCACGCTCGGGGGATTGGGCCGTTCTGTTAGCTAAGTCGCACTCGGAGGTGTAGCATCTTGTGGCCGGTGGATGACGAAGCGGGTGTGAGGTAGTACACTGGCATGTGATCAAACCCACATTGGTTCTATGGAGGATGAGGCGTGCCAGCAAACAGTGGTGGCTCAGAGGCGGCCATGCCGCCATCAACTGTAGAACGATATGTAGGCCGGCTCCTCGGCGGCTCGGAGCGTTACACCCTAGTTGAAGCTGCTTCCAAGGCGGGTATGGATGAGGATACGGCCCGGCGCTATTGGCTTTCTATGGGTTTCCCAACGATCGCGGACGAGGTTACGGATAGGGTTTTTACTGACGATGATGTAGCCGCGATGACCCGGCACCAAGTAATCCTCAATCAGGGCCTCATCTCTGCCGATTCCTTGAACTCGCTGATTCGGGCGGAATCGCACATGTCCGATCGTCTGGTCTTGTGGCAGCACGAATCGCTGGTGGAACACGCCGAACGAACCCTCGGGCTTGATCCGATCAGTGCGCGCTACTGGGTGTTGGACCATTTTGAGGATTTCCATCCGTATCTGCAGGAGCAGATGCAATATTCGTGGCGGCGGCACTTGGCATCTTTGTTGCGCCGCTCCGAGGCCGAAGTAACGGAGATGGACAAGCGGCGTGATTCGGGCGATCAGCTCCAGCGTGCAGTGGGTTTCGTGGACATGGTGGCCTTCACCAACCGTTCGAATGAGATCGGCAGCGCGGAGCTGGTGGAGCTCATTGAGCTGTTCGAACACACCTGCCGTGATGTTATCTCCGCCAACGGGGCGCGCGTGGTCAAGACCATCGGGGACGCCTTCCTGTTCATTGCGGACGATCTTGTGACCGGAGCCGATACCGCTACGGAGATCGTGGAGCGGCTTCGCGGGCAGCGAGGGATGCTCCCCGTGCGTGCATCGATGGTGTGGGGCGGAGTTGTGTCACGATTTGGTGATGTTTTCGGGCCAACCGTCAACCTTGCGTCGCGACTTGTTGATATTTCCGCAAGTGGATCTGTGCTGACAGACAAGCGAACGGCCGAAATCTTGCGGCAACTAAAGCTTGGCCGGTACACCCTTGTTCCCGCCGGATCCCCGGATCTGAAAGGACTGGGGAAGATTGAGGCCGTCGAGCTCCGACGGATGCCCTCCGGGTGAGCTACTACCCGGGGAAATTCTGGGGGAGATCCTGACACTTTGGCTAAAGCCTCGACGAAGGCTTGACTATTGGCCTACGATTCAAGTGTGACCGATCTACTACTTGTTGAAGACGATACCGCTATCTCCGGGCCACTCGTGCGGGCACTCTCGCGCGAGGGCTACAACGTTACGCTTGCCGAACTGGGCCGCGACGCACTCACCAGCATGGAGCGTGGCACAGACTTTGTGATCCTCGATCTGGGCCTACCGGATATGGACGGGCTGGACGTAGCGCGCCAAGCTCGCTCGCGCGGCTGGACTTTCCCTATTCTCATCCTCACCGCACGCACCGAAGAGGTGGACATGGTTGTGGGGCTGGATGCCGGTGCTGATGATTACGTGACTAAACCCTTCCGGCTGGCGGAACTGATGGCGCGTGTGCGGGCGTTGCTGCGGCGGGCTGAGCCTGTGGAAGCCTCAGACCTAGTCACCGTCCAGAACATTTCGGTGGACAGGGCCGCCCATCGTGCCTTCGTTGATAACAACGAGCTCCAGCTCACTGGCAAGGAATTTGATCTACTGACCATCCTCATTACGCACGCGGGCAACGTGGTCTCCCGTGACGAACTCATGCAAGAGGTATGGTCCATGAACAACGATGACTCCACCAAGAAGCTGGACATGCACATCTCCTGGCTCCGGAGGAAGCTAGGCGAGGATGTTTCTCACCCGCGGTACATCTCCACCGTTCGCGGGATGGGTTTCCGGTTCGAAAAGGGGTAATGCCTCGTGCGCAGGCGCGCTATCAGAATGACAACTCTGGCTGTGCTGGTTGCCGTTCTGCTCCTTGGTGTCCCGGGCGTTGGCCTTGGCGTCACGCTCATCTGGCGCAACGCAAGTGCGTCCGTGGAATCCCGCGCATCCGAAATCTCCACGTTTGTGGAGCAACGGGTTGAAGAAGGGGACGCGGTTTCCCAGGTGTTTCTCGAAAGATATGCCGATCGCGAGGGGTTCTTCCCAGCGCGGATCACGCTTGTGAGCGACGAGGGCGAGTTGGTGGCGGGCGCTGATTTGGGCGATGACAGTACGATCAGCCACACGGTCACTTCCCCCAACGCCTCCGTGAAGGTGGCGATCTCCCGTGACGATGTCATGATCACCATGTTGATGGCCGGAGGGCTGGGCGTTGCGGTGGTCATGGTGTCCTTTGGGGCCGGCGTGGTGGTGGCCCTCAAACAGTCCCGGAAACTCTCCGCCCCGCTGATCTATCTGGCGGCTGCGGCGGAGCAAGTGGGCTCTGGGCAGACTAGGCCACAGATGGAAAAGTCCGGGATCGAGGAAATTGATCTTGTATACGAGGAGCTGGTGCGCACAGCGGACCGCATGGCCGGGCGCATTTCCGCCGAACGGCAGTTTTCTGCGGACGCCTCCCACCAACTACGCAGCCCGCTGGCTGCGCTGTCCATGCGGCTTGAAGAGATTGAGTATCTTTCCAACGATGAGGACGTTCGCGAAGAGGCCGCGAACTGCCTCGAGCAGGTGGAGCGCCTCGCTGGCGTTGTGAATGACCTCCTAGCCGTGTCCCGGTCCGAGAATGCCGGGGGGAACGAGGCTGTGCCACTAGGTCCAGTTTTTGAACAGCAACGCGAGGAATGGCAGCGGAGCTACGAGACTGTCGGACGGGAGCTGACATTCGAGGATAACGCCGGGGTGGCCGTCCTCAGCCGCCCGGGCTCTCTCTCCCAGATCATCGCAACGCTCATTGAGAACTCGTTGCGTTACGGGGAGGGAACCACTTCGGTGGTTGCCTCCAAGTCTGGCCGCGGGGTCATGATCCACGTGACCGACGGAGGGCCAGGCGTTGCTCCGGAGAACGTTGACTCGATCTTCACCAAGGGATTCTCCACCGGAGGATCCACTGGGATTGGGTTGCCGCTGGCTAAGAATTTGGCTGAAGCAGATGGTGGACGTCTGGAATTGTCCAAGGCCAGTCCGCCAACCTTTGCCCTAGCCCTGAATGCCGTACCGCAATCGCTAAATCCAAGTAAGATTCTGCCGGCGGGTTCGATTATTAGCGTGGGAGCACGGCGCCGCAGACGGTAAAAGGCCAATCCAACTAGTGTTCGGACGCAATTCCGGAGCCTTGGGCCACCCGCCTTGCTCCCGGGGAGAAGACTACGTAGCGGTACATCACGTACCGGAACGCCGTACCTAGGATTAGCCCCACAACGTTGGCGGAGATGTTGTCCGCAAACTGACTGCGTAACCCCAAGCCGTACCGCGACGCCGCAAGGCACGCCAGAGCAATCAGCATCCCACCGATGTTCACCAGAACGAACATGGCGAATTCCCGCCCGCGTCCATACGTGCCCTTATCGCGGAAGGTCCAGGCGCGGTTCACTGCCCACGAGAACACGACGGAGATGGACACAGAGATAGTCTTGGCCACCATCGAAGCATCACCGGGTAGATGGACCCAGCCAGTGTGTGCCAACAGATTAAAGAGGCCAACGTCCACGATGTAGGAGCCCAGCCCCACGGTACAAAACCGCAGGAACTCCACGAACCATTCGCGGAAAGACTGGCCTTTCAACAGGCGCTGGATGAGATTGCGAGACGTCGGCACCTGACCAGTCTAATGGTGAGTAGGCTGGGGCTATGACTGCTAAGGCCCATGTTCAGCGTGTCGTTGGTACCGGAGCGGAAGAGGCCGCACCCCGAGTTGGCGTTGTGGGAGGTGGCCAGCTCGCGCGGATGATGCAGGAGGCGGCGATCCCGCTTGGGATCCAGCTCCATGCGTTGGTGGAGGCCGCGGACGGTGCTTCCGGCCAGGTGATTCCCAACTCGCAGGTAGGGGATGCGGATGATTCTGCGGCTGTATGCGCGCTGGCTGAGCGCGTGGACGTCCTCACCGTGGAACACGAGCACGTGCCAGATGAGATCCTTGCTGCGGCGGGGGAGTTGGCACCTGTGCGGCCCGGCTCCCACGCACTTGCCTACGCCCAAGACAAGCTGCTCATGCGCGAGAAGATGGAGGAGCTGGGTGCGCCAGTGCCGCGATGGTGGCGCGTTAATTCCGAGCAGGAGATCCAGGCGGGACTCGCGGAGCTGGGCGGGCGGGGAGTGTTGAAGACTCCTCGCGATGGCTACGACGGCAAGGGCGTTCGGATCATTGCGGAGGCGAGCGAGGCCCGGGACTGGCTGGCTGACGGCGGGCCCTTGTTGCTCGAAGAGATGATCCCGTTCGAGTTTGAGGTGGCGGCGGTACTGGCGCGGCGCCCTTCCGGGGAGGTGGCGTGCTGGCCCGTTGTTCGCACCGTTCAACAACAGGGCGCCTGCTTCGAGGTAGTGGCGCCAGCTCCCGGCGTTGGCCCGGAGCTGGAGGGCCAGATTCAAGACATTGCGGTGAAGATCGCGGAGGACTTGGACGTTGTGGGGATTTTGGCCGTTGAGATGTTTGTGGGGAGTAATGGGGGCGAGGCCAGCGCCTCCGGCGCACCAGCCCTTCAGCCCTATGTCAACGAACTGGCTATGAGGCCGCACAATTCCGCGCATTGGACGATTGAGGGCGCCGATACCAGCCAGTTTGAGCAACATCTGCGGGCCGTACTGGACCTGCCGCTCGGGAGCACTCTGCCTCTGCGCGATTGGAGCGTCATGGTGAACGTGCTTGGTAGCGAGCTGGACGATCCGCGCGAGGCCTACCAGCAAGTCATGGAGAAGTATCCACGGGCGAAGATCCACATGTACGGCAAAGAAGTAAAGCCACGGCGCAAGATCGGGCATGTGACCGTGGTGGGCGATGATCTGGACGAGGCGCTGGCCCAATCACACGGGGCGGCGGCCATGCTGCGCGGCGAGGTCTGAGGCGCTAGCGGCGGGCGCTCACGCCCACTAGTACAAACTGATGAACTGCAGGCAGCACTAGAGGAGAGCAACGATGGCAACTGTTGGAATCGTGATGGGGTCGGATTCGGATTGGCCCGTGATGAAAGCGGCCGGCGAGGCGCTGGACGAATTCGGGATCAGCTACGAGGCGGACGTGGTCTCAGCGCACCGGATGCCGGATGAGATGATCGCCTACGGCCGGGAGGCTGCGGGGCGCGGTATTCGAGTCATCATCGCGGGCGCTGGCGGTGCGGCCCACCTGCCGGGGATGTTGGCGGCGGTGACGCCGTTGCCCGTGATCGGTGTACCTGTGCCGCTTAAGTACTTGGACGGAATGGATTCGCTGCTCTCGATCGTGCAGATGCCAGCCGGGGTACCCGTGGCAACCGTGTCCATCGGCGGTGCGCGCAATGCTGGCCTGTTGGCGGCCCGGATCGTGGGCAGCGCAGATCCGGACGTGCAGGCAGCAATGGAGACATTCCAAGCCGACCTAAAGGCGCAGGCTCAGGAGAAGGGCAAGCGGCTTAAGGAGCTGTAGGTTCTGGTTGCTGGAGAGCCTGCTTGCTCAGGGCGGTTGCTAGGGGCTCGGTGTTCCGCCGTTAACGTTGAGGGTCTCCCCGATAACGTAGCTGGACTCCGGAGAGGTAAGAAACACATAAGCGGGCGCAAGCTCAGTTGGCTGTCCCGCGCGGCCCAGAGGAACATGCTTGCCGAACTCTGGTAGGGCATCCTTTGGCTGCCCTTGGGAAACCTGAAGCGGCGTCCATATAGGTCCTGGCGCTACAGCATTGACACGAATTCCCCGGGGTGCCAGCTGTTGAGCCAAGCCTTTGGAGAAGTTGTTGATCGCCGCCTTAGTGGAGGCGTAATCGAGCAGATGGGTGGAGGGCTTATACGCCTGAATCGAGGTGGTGTTGACGATTGTTGCGCCCTCGGGCAAATGCCTAAGTGCAGCGCGTACGATTCGGAACTGCGCCAGGATATTAACGTCGAATGTGTGTTGGACCTGCTCATCCGTAAGTTTCTCAAAGCTCTCAATGGCAATCTGGCGGCCAGCGTTATTCACGAGGGCGTCAAGGCCACCAAGCCGTGACGCTGCTTCGTCCACAAGCTGCGTACAGAACTCTGGATCCGATATATCTCCTGGAATGAGGAACGCGCGGCGGCCCGAGCCTTCGATTACTTGCGCTACATGCTCGGCGTCAGTTTGCTCTTCGGGTAAGTAGGAGATGGCCACATCTGCGCCCTCCCGAGCAAATGCAATCGCCACGGCGGCGCCAATACCGGAATCGGAACCCGTGATGAGCGCTCTGCGCCCCTCAAGGCGCCCTGTACCACGATAGCTCTGTTCGCCACGATCTGTTTGTGGAATGAGCTCGGCGTCAAGACCGGGTTCCTCTTGGGATTGTTTTGGGGGCGAAATGACGGGGAATCTAGACACTGGATTTTGGAAGGTTAGCTGATCTTTCATCGGTTCTTACCTTTCGACATTTAGGGTCGTCTGTTCCATACGCGTGGCGGGCCTGCTAGGTGAGCCCGGATCCTCGGCACCCGATCTGTATGGATCGCTGACCGCAGCGGCCACTGTATTGATCGCCGAGTCCTTGGACGAACTGTCGCTCACATGCGTTCGACGCTACGGGCATCGGCGCCTAGTCTCAAGAGGGTTTGCCATTTTTGGGAAATCGTCTGAAGGCGGCTAGAAGCGTCAGACCGTCCCATTGGAGGTGTTCTGCTATCTCCTCTCCAACGAACGGTCTGACCTTCTTGACAAGCTCGCCGAGTGAGCGTCTGGTGGCCGCGAACCAATGATGTCCAAAGCTGGGTGAAGAAACGCGGATAAGCTGCGGTCACTATCTGGTGGTGATCACCAGCTATGTCGCCTCCCGGCCTGACACGAAATGTCGGCGAGGTGGGCGGGATCTGCTAAAACTTAGCCTAGGTCCGTGAAATCGTCCTGAGTGAGTTCACCGTTCTTCATCTTCTCGAAGAACGAATCAATCGTATCTGGATCCAGGAGAACGGCAGAGGCTCCAGATGGCGTACGGTAATTAAGGGAGCTGATTGGCGGGGCTCCCATGAGGCCATCGTCTCCCATAACGCTGCGCAGGCCGAGAGCAGCACCCGCCATGTTGGTGAGCCCGCTACCGGTGCTCATGGTGAGCGTAGTCGCTGCTGAATCCACTAGCTTGTACTGCTTGACCGGGTTGATCAGAGTGCTGGGAGAAGCGGCCTTCTTGATCACCTTGGACACGACTTGGCGCTGGCGTTCCGCACGTCCAATATCCCCTTTGGGATCCGAGTAGCGCATGCGGGAGAACGCGAGGGCGGTATCGCCATCGGCGTCGTGGCAGCCGGCCTCCCATTCGAGCTTGGACTTCTTATCGGAGACGTCATAATCGAGGCAGAGGTTCACACCACCTACAGCATCCACGAGCGACGAGACCCCGGACATAGACACTTCCACGTAATGATCAACCGTCATACCGGAGAGGTTCTCCACCGTGGAAACTAGAAGCTCGGGACCGCCAAGTGAATAGGAGGCGTTGATCTTGCTCGCTCCGTACCCTGGAATCTCCACATAGGAATCCCGAGGTAGTGAGACAAGCGCCGCGTTGCCAGATTCTGGGACTTGCAACAGCATGATGGAATCGGCGCGTTGGCCATCTGTTGCGCCGTCGTTTATCCCATCCTCCTCACGTTGATCGGAGCCAACGATTAAATAGGTAGTACCGGGCGTATCTGCGGCGTCGGAGAGGGCGTCAACGTGTTCCATCTTGTTATTGCCATGAATGATAAGGAACCCGGGCCAGCCGATAATTAGGGCCAGAACTACGATCAAAACGATCGGCCACTTGCGGCGCTTCTTGCGGGGGCGCCGGCCAGCAGGAGGAGGTCCCGGGGGCTGATTGCCCCGCGGTGGCTCCGACGGGCGTTGGGGGGCCTGCTGGTACTGTTCTCCAGACTGCCGTGAGCCTGCCGGTGCGTAGCTCGGTGGAACTTGTGCGCTCGCCTGACCCGCGGCGACTGGGCGTTGCTGCTCGGAGGATGGAATGTCCTCAGGCTTGAATACCTGCGTGTGCTCCGCGCGGGGCACTTCGCCGCCATGGCCTACGTTCTTCGCGTCGTTTGCGGACGGGCGCTTACGTCTGTTGGTGGGGTCAAAAGAGGGAGGCTGAGGGGACATGTTTTACCCTTGTGCGTTTTCCTTCGTGCACACCGGTGCACCTGTTGATTGATCGTCCGAAGGTTCGGTTGTCGCCTCAGAAGAAGGCTCTTCTGTAGGCGTAGCTGCTGGTGTGGTAGCAGATTCGGTGGGCTTCTGAGTCTCCGAATCCTTAATTAACTCGATTGAGATGTTCCCATACTCATCCTCAGAAGACTTGAACGGCTTATCGTTGGCGAGGGCGTCCCACAAGACGTCCGCATCTTCCGTTGGTGTGACGCGATTGCCCGCGTACGCGAACGGTGTGGTAACGAACTGGATGTTCTTCATTTCGATGTTACGGAGCGAATTCGCCAAGCCACCAAGGGTGGGAATATCCCCGAGCCCCTTACTGGTATCAAGGTTTGCCGTCGCGGCATCAAGAACCTTATAGAGCGAGGGCATGTTGGTAAGGAGGTTCATGCTGAGAACCTCGTTCATCATGGCTGTTACAAGCTCTTGCTGGCGGCCGATGCGGCTGATATCTGAACCATCGCCGAGCGTCTTGCGCGCGCGGGCGAGGCCAAGGGCCTGCTTGCCGTCCAGAAGTCGACATCCTGCTGACACCTTGAGGTTCGCCTTCGGATCGTCAACCGTCTCTTCGAAATACATTGGGACACCACCGATAGCGTCCACGATCTCCTGGAACGATTTGAAGTTGACCACCACGTAGCCGTCCAGCTTGATGTCCGTCATGCTCTCGACTGTCTTCATCGCACATGCTGCGCCGGAAGGGACATCGCCAGTCTGCCCGCCATAGGAGAAGGCGGAATTGAACATCTGGTTAGATGCCGGAGACGTCTCAAACGTCTCATCTAAGTCTTCACCGGTGCGGACCGTACAGGCCGGGATATCAACGAGGAGATCTCGCGGGATTGAAGTAACGTCAACCCGCGAACGGTCGGCCGATACGTGGAACAACATCGTGGTGTCCGCGCGCATACCCTCCACATTGCTTTCCATCCCATCGCGGGAATCTGAGCCGAGAACAAGAATGTTGAGCGCACGGCCCTCATTCTGATCAATTGGAGGTGCGGTTTCGTCCCCGCCCAGAAGGTCGTTCACATCAGTTTGGCTGATATTGCTTTGAAGTGAGTGGTATCCAATACCGATCGCAGAACCCATAGTGAGGACCAATGCAAGCACCACAAGCAGGGCCGTTCTGCCGATGTGGCGGGGTCTCGGTCCTGCTACAAGGTGCGCTTCTGCGCGGACTCTGTTACTCACGCCCTTCATCATACGGGTATAACCTTTACGAACTGATAATAATATGTGGAGGTTATCAGATCTCGGTCACACTGCCGCCGACGGCCGAGCGCGTCCAATCCCTGAAATTGCAAGGTCTAGAATGCTAGGCATCATTCCTGAGAATTCTCGGAATGTGCGTGGAGGATGCCTGAGCTTGCGGCTCGCGAGAGAGGGGCAATAGTTGCGCTACGGGTCACCGTGTTCGTGTATGTTTGCGAACCAACTTGCGGAGGGCATCGTTTGGTTCAGCTGGATCAGTGATCAGCTGCTCGATCAGTTCGAAATCTCTATCGGATAATCTCATGACCTGCTCCTCTAGGAGCACCTGCCGTGCCCGGGAGTTTGCGGCATCCAAGATAAAAGAAGAAAGATCTTGATCCGTTATACGTGCCGCTTCCTTGAGTCGGGCTTTGGTCTCATTGCTAGTCCGAAGCGCAATCCGGCTGTCCTTTGCCGATGCAGACATGATGTGCACAACGCCTTTCCTAATTGGGATTATGTGTACGTACCACGTACGTACTTTGTACGTCTGACTTCAGACTGTACACCATACTCGTTGGTGCTAAAAGGCCTTGGCGATCGTTGCCATAGACATAGCAAGCCTCAACGAGTCATCTTCCAACCGTACAAAGCCGTATCTCTCGTAAAAGCTACGGACATGCTCATTCAGCGCATCTACAATCATCGCAGCGCTTCCGCTGAGCTTTGCGGCCTCAAGGGACACCTGCATAGCGTGAACCAGAAGTGCTCCACCGAGGCCTCGACCTTGGTATTCCTCTGCTACTGCTAATTTGACTAGTCGTGTTGCTGACAAATCGTAAGTAGCTGGTTTCTCGAAGAATAGGGAAGTTTCCTCTGGCAAAAGACGGAAATTTGCAATGGCAATATAGCCGTAGATATACCTAGATTCTGGTTCCGGGCCAATTAGCAGGTGTGTCCGAGTTTGCATGCGTTTCTCGCTCTGACCGGCATACTTCGCAAGCCACTCATCGAGCTCCGGTTCGCCACTATAAAAGCTTCGATAGTCGTAAGTTTTCGGCGAATAGTGAACAAGAGTCAGATCTTTCTCTCCCATGAAGAAAGCCTACCGTGGCCCTCCACCATAAAACCCGGCGGATATGGCGGAGCCTCGCCCCAACCCAATCAAATAACAGCCCATCAACGTACTCGGGCTGGCGGAGGGCTGGGGACGAAGCTACTGTCGTCGTCGGCGAAAATATCGCGGCGATGGAGAGAAAGAATCTACCTCTTCGACGCCCGGTATCCAGCAGACTTCGCCGCAGAAGCGGAGGCGAAGCACTGCTCCGGATTAGTCCGTGAATAGTATGCGCCGCCGGGGACGTGGTAGATCATCGAGCTCGCATTGCCCTTGATGGGTGCCCACGAGGGGCAATTCCACCCGCTGGGATACATAGCGCTGGGGTACTTGACTACCGCGGTTGAACCGGACGTGACGCTCTTCGTTTTATATCCGGAGGCCTTGCCTGTAACGGTCACGGAAATGCGCTTGCCCTTGTCCGCAGCCTTCACCTTGTAGCTCGACTTTTTGGCGCCCGAGATCTTCTTACCGTTGCGCTTCCATTGGTAAGACACCTTGGTGGAAGAAGGAGACCACTTGCCGGTTTTCACCTTGAGGGTCTTGCCCACCTTCGCCGATCCCGAGATCTTGGGCTTTGCAGCGCTCAGCGTGCCCTTCGCGACGGCTTTGGTCTTGCCGGAAGTCTTCGACGCGGTGGTGTAGCCCGTCTTCTTCCCTGTGGCCTTGACCGAGATCTTCTTGCCAGAATCCGCAGCCTTCAGCTTGTACGTGGCCTTGGTAGCCCCGGAGATCTTCTTGCCATTGCGGTACCACTGGTAGGAAACAGAGGTACTAGACGTCCACTTGCCCTTCTTAGCAGTGAGAGTCTTGCCCACCTTCGCCGTGCCCGTGATCTTTGGCTTTGCGGTCTTCAGCTTGAGCTTCGGCACTGTCTTGGTGACCGAAGAGGATTTGGAGGCTGTTTTGGTGGGATAAGAATAGCTTAAACTTACGTCGCGGTTTGGCGCGAGAATACGCGTTTCTGGTGGATGTCCGTCACATATTTGCGGGAGTTGCGCCCTCTGTTTCTGCCACCTTGGCTACGTTAGATCCATTTTGGAGAACGACGACGGAACCTCGCGTCAGCTGCCACGCCACCGCGGCGAGGGTGGAGGCTGGGTTGTTGGCTATCGAACCTGAGATCAGGAGGCGTTCACCAGTGGGTGTCAAGGTGCCTTGCGATTCCCATTTCGCAAAGTTTCCAGATACGTGGCGGGCGGTGTCCATGAGCTGATCGGGGGAACCCATCACTTCGGCGCTGCCATCAAAAACGCCTGAAGCCAGTGGATCACCCATCCACGAGAGCGCGAGAGGTCCGAGGTCTAGGGCGATGACGTTGTCCGCATCAGGGGCCGTTTCCGGATGGTTCGTTATCACGCCATCTGGGGTATCAGCAGTAGTTCCTATGGCCACTTCAAGCCCGGCGAGCATTCCGCCCAATCCCCAGAGGCAGGTCTTCCAGTGCGAGGGAAGATCGAGCAGGAGCCGTGCGCCTTCATCCAGCCACACCTCGTCCGCAAGGTATCCGGCAATCTTCGCCATGTGGTTGGCGGCCACTTTCCCCGACAGTTCCATGCGGCCATCGGCTCCGTACCACGTGAGGGCTGGTGCCGTGCCGCGGTGAACTAGCGCTGTGTATACATCGAGGGCATTCATTAGGGGGTTCCCTTGTTGGTGTTTGTAAGTGCTTGTTGGTGATTGAGGCCCTTCCTCAGAGGCTTGACGCAATCCCGGGAATTTGAGCGGCGAGGTCTGGGCGGCCCATGACCTCAATGCAGAAGGCCGCCGCCTCTTTGGTGCCCGCCCCAACGTAGTTGCGCGCATGAACCAGATTGGCCGTGTACAAATGTGTGCCATCGGTGAGTTGGGTTGCGGGGGAGGGATGGGAGGCGTCGTCGTCGAACCCAATATAGTGACCACCCGCCTGTTGGACTAAAAACAAGCCGGCCGCAACGTCCCACGGATTCGTGCCGCGATTGTAGGCGGCCAGAAGGTGGCCGGCGGCTACCTCTGCAAGTTCGAGCGCGGTGGAGCCGGGGCGGCGGACGGAGCGGACGGATTGGATCAACTTGAGGAAGGCGAGGGCGTCCGCCTCGCTGCCCAGCCGGGACGAGGGATATGAGGTGGCGAAGATTCCGCGTTTGACGGGAACGGTTTGGACGGCCATGCGCACGCCGTTGCGATAGGCGCCCGTTTCGTCAGCCCGGTAGGTGAGGCCGGAAGTGGGCTGGTGGATCACCGCGGCGATGATTTCATTCCCGCGTCCGGCCGCGATGGAAACGCACCAGTGATCGATGCCGCTCGCGAAGTTAGAGGTGCCGTCAATGGGATCTACGTACCAGACAATGTCATCCGGACCGGGATCGCGTGGGGTGCCCGAAGCGGTAAGCATCTGGGAGGATTCCTCGGCCACGATGAGGGAATCGGGTGCTTCGCGGAAGATGTGTTCGGCGATTTTCGCCTGCGAGGCCTTATCATGAACGGTCACAACATCGTGGAAGTCTGCCTTGTATTCAACACTGCCGGGATGATCGAACGCCTCGACTAGGTAGGAGGAGACGGCGCGGGCGGCGCCTTCGGCAATATCAGCCAACTTGATCGATGTGCTCATAGAACAATGGTCCCACGAAGTAGCTGGAGGGCTGGGTGTCTTAGCCCACAGATTGAGACAGATTCTGGGAGACTTCTTGATGGAGCGATAGTGTGGAGACGTGCGTGGGCTTGGAAACCGGTGGTATCGCGCGGGTTGAGCGGATTCTCAGGGAAGCCATACTTTAGTGCCGGACCTGAAAGAAATCTGAGTAAAAGGCTAAATCTATCGCTTATGCCTTGACTTCGGTGAATGACACGCGTGTAATTCTTAGGTATACACACCGAAGGAGCGAGGAGACGAGCAATGCGAACACTGCCTGAGTGGCCCCCCTCCGAAGAGCCGCACGATCTTAGCCGTGAGGAAGCGCAGCAGTTCATGCTGGGGGTCTTTGACTTAGGATACGGCACCGCGTCCGGCGAGGAGCTGGCGTGGCAGGATTTCGCTCTGTGTGCCGAAACCGATCCAGACATCTTCTTCCCGGAAAAGGGCGGATCCACAACCCCCGCGACTTCCGTATGCTCACAGTGCCTAGTACAGGCCGAATGCTTGGAGTATGCGCTTTCCCACGATATTCGCCACGGCATCTGGGGCGGAATGTCCGATAACGATCGCCGTAGGCTTTCCCGCGAACGCCGTCGCGTGAGCGGACTGGGCGCCTAGCTCCTTGAACCACGAGCACAAGGCGCTACCCCCGCTTGGGGAGGACGACTGGCTTCCCATTACCTCTGACGGATCCTCTGGGCCAGATGTGTCCGCTGGGCAACTCGACGATGCTCGCGGCTTAGGCACGGCTAGGCTGGCAGGGGATGAACAGGGAGTAGACGGGCTTCAGGGGGCCGGCGTCGTTCGCGAAACGGGCGTAGTTCGGCAGGCGAGCGAGGCTGGGGAAACGCGCGAGGTTCGGGAAACGGACGAACCCGCCGAACCCGAAACGCTTCTTGGTAGTAAACCCGGCTCAAGCTCACTGGAGCGGAACTGCCATGCGGTCCTTGTAACGGGAGCGGACAATCCCCGGCTCTCGCGCGTGCTGAGCGCAGTGGCCGATCAGACTTTACAGCCGGCCCGCGTTCAGATCGTCGTACTTGGCGAGGAGACTGAGCGCGCTCGCGATCTAGCCGAACGCCATCTTGGCGAGGCCGAGATTCCGTTTACGGTAGAGACCTCGGAGGCGAAGACGTTTTCCGCGGCCGTCCAGGGCGCCATCGGTGGCCGGGTCATCGGTGGCCGGGTAGATGGCGAGAACTCGGACGATGACAGGCCGGATACTCAGAACCCGGATACTCAGAACCCGGATACTCAGAACGAGGGCAGTAACCTCCCACGTGGCAAACACGGGCTTCACACCCAACAAGGCCAAGAGACTCAGGAACAACAAGAGACTCAGGAACAAGAAGGCGAAGAGAGCCAAGAAACTGGCACATGGCTGTGGCTCCTGCACGGGGATGTAGCCCCGTATCCGGATTGCTTGGAGTGGCTGGTGCGCCGCGGATCGGCCAGCTCGAAGATCGGGGCGTTGGGTCCCAAGCAGGTGAGTTGGCAGAATCGCGCAGATCTGCTGGAGGTTGGTATTCGCGCCACGCGCTCTGGCCGCCGCGTGCCGGAGATTGGCAAGGGCGATCGCGATCAGGGCCAGCTTGATGCTCGCGAGGATGTGCTGGGCGTAGGCAGTGCCGGGATGCTGGTGCGGGCGAGCGCCCTACAGCAGATCGGCGGGCTCGATCCGGCTCTCGGTCCGTTCGGTGACGGCCTCGAAACCTCACGCCGGCTGTGGGCTGGCGGTTGGCGTGTGACAGTGGTGCCGCGCGCTGTTGTGCGCCACGCCCAAGAATCGATGAGCCGCCCGGCTCGTGCCACCTTCGCGGATCGGCGCGCCGCCCAGCTCTACAACGCGCTGCTGGCCGCTCCCTTAATCTTTGTGCCATTCATGTGGATTGGTTACATCCTTGCCGCCCCTATCCGCGCCCTCATTCGCCTTGCGATGAAGGAGCCGGGGATGGCGTGGCCCGAGCTCAAAGGTGGGTTCTCCGTTATTGGCCGCACCGGGGATCTGTGGGCTGGCAGGCGTCGCCTCCGGGCGGCCTCGAGCGTCTCGGGCTCTGTGCTGCGGACGCTCGAAGATTCCCCAAAGGATGTGCGGGCGGCCCAGCGCGCGGACCGTAAAGCCCAGAAGGATGCGGCCGAGATGGCCGTGTTGCCCGATCCCATCACGCTGGCCGAACAACGCCAGTACACGCGCTCCACGCGGTCTTGGGCGTTCGCCACGTTCTTAGTCACCACAATCGTTGGTGTGGCCGGGATGCTCGGTGTGATTGGACGCGGCGTGCTTGCGGGCGGGGCGCTCTTGGCCGATGATTCGAGCTTCGGAGATTTGGTCTCTATGGCGGCCTCCGGTTGGCTCCCCAGCGGCAGTGGATCGCCGGGCCAAGTAGATGCCCTATGGCTAGTTCTCTCCCCGCTGGTTGCGATCAGCCAGCCACTCGGTGGCTCGCTCGGTTCAGTAGCCACCGCCGTTATTCTTCTTGCCCTGCCGCTGGCCGGGCTTGCCGCTTACCGCGCGGCCGGCACGTTCACCCTCTCCCCGCTGCTTCGGTTTGTTGCCGGGCTGCTCTGGGCGTTCGCGCCACCGCTGCTTGGTTCGATTCAGGCCGGACAAGTTGCCGGCGTCATTTGGCACATTTTGGCACCGTTGGGCGTCTCGCTCCTGGTGCGTTGCTGGCGCGGCAATTCGATCTCGCTGGTGGCGCGGGCCTCTCTAGTCCTTGCCGTCATGTCCGCGGCAGCCCCGTTAACGATCGTGCTGGTGATCGGCGTAATCGCTGCGGCGGTCATTCGCCGGGCATGGCGCTGGCTCTGGATCCCCGTCCCGGCACTCGTGCTCATGGCGCCAACCTTCATCGCGGCAGACAACTGGCGCGTTCTGTTCGCCGTGCCGGGCGCAGCCGTGGCCGGCCAGCCCTCCGGCCTGAATGTCCTCACGCTCAACCCTGTCGCTTCCAGCGATCTCAACCTATTTGCCGCCACCGGAATCGCCGCAATCGCGCTAGTTGGTGTGCTCGCTCTGGTGCGCCGCCACCGCACCGCGTGGATCCGTTGGGGTTGGGTGGTTGTCACGCTCGGCTACCTGTGGGCCCTCGCGGATTCTTTCATTACAACGGCGATCTCCACCGCCAACGGCACCCTCACACCCGTGAACGCTTGGGCTGGAATCGCACTGTCTCTGGCGGCGCTGGGCCTGTGGCTTGTGCTCGTCAACGCCGGAGACGGGATGCGTGCCCGCGTGCGCCAATACTCCTTTGGTTTGCACCAGCTGGGTGCGGGAATCATCGTGCTGGCTGTGACATATGGGATGGTTGCCCCGGCAGGCATCTGGGTGGCAAACAATGCCCGGCAGGCACCTCTCGAAGCCGCCGGTAATACCATTCCCGCCATCGCGGTCACTGACCAACAGAGCGCAGATCGTTCGCGAGTTCTCATGCTGACTCCGGGCCCCGACGGGATCGAGGCAAAGGTGCTGCGAGGGAACGGAATCCAGCTTCACGAAACCTCTATGGTCAGCGAGGTGGAGGGTGTAGCTGCCCTGAACGCAGATCCCTCCAGCGATGCAGCCCGCGAAGAACTTGCCGAGGCGATTGCAGACGTCAGTGGGAGCGGGGAGCGGGCGGCCTCGATTTTCGGAGTCCAAGCAATCTCCATGGTGGTAGTTCCTCAAGTAGACACCGGCACTGACCGCGCGGCTCTCGTGGGCCAGCTCAGTAGCTTGGGTGGCTTGCAATACGTCACGGAAAACCAGAGCGGGGCTTTCTGGCGGGTGCGCACGGATACGGAATCTGGAGCGGCTGCCACCTCGCGGCTTCGCATCAGTGAACCCAGTGGGCTAACCGGAACGGGTGAGATCAACACCAGCGATACTGCTTTGGCATCCGGAACCATTGGTGCGGACGTGGCGATTGAATCTGGCCGCGACGGCCGCATCCTCGTACTTGCCGAGCGCGCGGATTCCTCGTGGAATGCAACACTGAATGGGCAGAGCCTGAAGCCGGTAGAACATGGCTGGCGTCAGGCCTGGCGCTTGCCTGCCGATGGTGGCGATCTGGTGATCAGGCACGGCACGATCTGGTCGGCTGTGGCGCAGGTGGCCGTTATGGGCATCGCTATCGTCATGGCGTTGCCACTGCGGCGAAAGAGGTATGAATCGTGAAGACCTTTCTAGCGGGCGTTGGTGTGGTCGCGTTGTGCGCGGCGGCTGGAGGCGCTGTGGTGCTGTCTTCCCCAAGCGATCCCGAAGCCCGCGACGCCCCAGCGGTACAGTCCACACAGATTTCCGCAACCGCACTCTGCGGAGGTGCGTTCGAGCGGACCCTCGAAGAGGGAATCAATGTTGAGGACGTCGATGAAGGCGTGTCCGTTTCCTCCTGGGCTTTTGCTGATGCGTCCGGGGCAACGATCGAAAGTGGCGACGAATCGACCGAGCTGGAAGGTTCGCCGGGCTTTGCGAGCGGCTCGGAGCCATTGGTTGGGGTACTGACGGCTCCGGATTCAGACGAGATCCATATGGCCGGGGCCAACGTACACGTAGCTCAGGCTGGCGATACCCGCGGTATGGCTGCGAGCCCATGCGTTTCCCGAACCTCGGATACGTGGCTGGTGGGGTCCACTAGCGACGTGGGTACCTCCAACCAGCTTGTCATCACCAATCCTGGCCAGACGGCCGTGACGGTGGAGCTTTCGGCCTTTGGTTCGGCTGGCGAGCTAGACCTCGGATCGAACGCTACGATCGCGGTGGATGCCGCTAGCACGGAGCGGGTTGACTTAGACGGCGTGATTCCCGGAGATTCACGCATCGGGCTCCACGCAACTACAGACGCTGGGACCGTCGGAATCTCTCTACAGCAAAACAGCTTGGATGGGGCAACGCCTGCGGGCGTCAGCTACGTCACCGGCTCGGTACCCGGTACGAACCTCACCATCCCAGGCGTAGCCGTGGCCGATGATTCTGCTTCCAGCCTGCGCCTCGTTAACCCCGGCGAGGAGGCGGCCACCGCTTCCATCTCGCTGATTGGCGAAGATGGTAGTGATGACCTACCGGGCGGCTCAAACGTGACCGTGGCCGCTGGTTCCGTACTGGACCTCTCGCTCGATGGAGTAGACGGTGGCGATTACGCCGTATCCGTTGAATCTGATCAACCCGTTGCCGCGGGCATCCAGCTCACCTCCACCGAGGAGAAAAGCGGAGCGCGCGACATCGCATGGGCAGCGCCCTCCGAGGCCATGACCAGCTCAACGGTAATGTTTGGGGACGTGCCGGCGAAGTTCGGCGTCGTCGGCGAAAAAACGGTGAAAGTGACAATCCGGCCTATCGAGAAGGACGGGACGCTCGGGGAGCCGGAAACCGTGACGGCGAAGGCCGGGGCGTACGCAACGTTCGACGTGCCGGACGGGGCAGTGGGGCTCACGGTTGAATCGGCGGAGCCGGTGATTGGGGCGGTGACGGCCACCCCGAAGCTTGCCGAAGGCCGCGCGATCGATTGGGTGCCGCTCACCGGCTTCGAATCGGCCCGGAACTCTCAGCGAATCGCGCTGAGCAACTAGCTAGGACCTGCGGAGATAGTCAATTTCCTCGGGGTCCCGGCCCAGCGCGGAGGAGAGCTGTTCGGTGACAATGTCATGGATGAACAGGTGCGGATCAGGGGCGCGCTTGGCGGCCTGAAGAATAGGCAAGCGATAGAACACGATCCGCCCGGTGATCTTAGCGGGACGCTCGAAGGGAAGGTAGCGAGCCAGCGGCACCCCGTGTTCCCATGGAGCGGGATCGGTTTCGGGAACGTCCAGCACGCCGAAGTCCAGATGCTTCATCTTGGAACCCAGATGCGCCCGAAAAGTGGCCAAATCGTAGCCGATCAGATCGTCAAACTTATCGGCGCGCGTGCGGGCAGCGGGCAGGTGGCCGTCAATGATGGGGCCACGCAAACCGCGCCCGTGACGATCACGGCGCCGGGCCTTGCTGCGCAGCGGGAGCAACTGGGACATGGATCTAGCCTAACGCGAAGCCCTGCCAATGGTAGCGTTGGCCCCGTGAGTCATGTTCGTGAGTGTTCCCGCCTGCACTGCCATGAGGCGGCAGTGGCCACGATGACGTACGGCTACGAGGACGCCACGGCGGTTCTTGGGCCACTGTCCCCAACCGCGGAGCCCGGTGCCCTCGATTTGTGCGCCTCCCACGCCCACTCCGTCACAGTGCCACGCGGGTGGTCTATGGTTCGCCTCATCACCGAGTTTGAACCAGCCCCACCATCAGACGCAGATTTGCAGACCCTTGTGCGCGAGATCCGTAAGGCTGCCAAACGCGACGTCCCCGAACCCACCCGGGTGAGCCCTAGCGTTTTCCGCACTGATTCGGACGTGCCGGACCACCGGGGGAAGCTAGCTATGGTGCCGCAGGAAGGTTCGGCGGACATCGATCTTGGCGCCTCTAGTTCTTCGAATTCCCCTGAGGAAGGCGATCTGTAACGTCTAGGAAGGCCATCTGTAACCACCGCGAACGGTAGGTTTATCCTCGAAGAGGCTGAACTATAACCCCGACACTGCCGGACAGCTCGGCATTTAGCCGCGCGGCGTGAGAATATAGATACCATGAGCACTCGCATTCTCGTTGTGGACGATGATCCAAGCATCTCCGAAATGGTGGCAATCCTCCTTGAGTCGGAGGGATATGACGTGACTGTGTGTGCTAACGGGTCCAGCGTGATGGCGTTGTTCCGGGCGGAGCGGCCGGATCTAGTGCTGCTGGACGTGATGCTTCCGGGGCTCGATGGTGTGAGCGTATGCAAGCTGATCCGCGATGAGTCCGACGTTCCGATCATCATGATGAGCGCGCGTACTGATTCGCTCGATGTGATCGCGGGGCTTGAGGCGGGCGCGGATGATTACGTGACGAAGCCTTTTGAGAACTCAGTTCTGTTGGCCCGCGTCAAGGCGCGCCTGCGCCGCCAGGAGCCCGAATCAGAGACTCTGCGCATCGCGGATCTGACCGTGGATCTCAAGGGCCATCAGGTGCTGCGAGGCGGTGAAGATCTGAAGCTTACCCCGCTTGAGTTCGATCTGCTGGCAGTGCTTGCGCGTAAGCCGTGGCAGGTGTTCTCGCGTGAAGAGCTGCTGGAACAGGTGTGGGGATACCGCCACAATTCCGCCGATACGCGGCTGGTTAACGTGCATATCCAGCGCCTGCGCTCCAAGGTTGAGAAGGATCCCGATCATCCAGAAGTTGTGGTGACTATTCGCGGCGTTGGCTACCGCGCAGGAGCCATCCAAGAGTGAAACTCCCCGGGGATGTGTATCACCGCCGGTCCGGGGTTGTTGAGCAATTCCGCAACCGGCTTGAATCGCTGGGGATGTGGTGGAGATCGTCTCTGACGGTCCGCGTGGTTTCGCTTGTTATGGCGGCGGGCGTGGTGGCCATGCTCGCGGCGGGGACTGTGATTGTGTCCCAGGTGCGAACCCAGCTATTCGAGCGTGAGGTCACTACCGCGGTTGATCTGTTTGATGCCTCGCTTTCCAACGCGCAGGCTACGTTCGATTCACTAGCTTCTCCCACCGCCGCCCAGATTCAGGACGAGGCCAACACAATCGTGCGCGCCCAGTACGATCCGATCCGTGCGGTCATGGGCGCTACGATGCTGCGCGCCCCCGATCAGGCAGATTCCTCCTTGTCCATTTTGGAGCCATATACAGATTCACCATTGGAGATCCGCACCCTCATCACGGACGAAATGCGCGAGGCTGTGCGGGGCTCCGATTCCATCCAGTGGCAGTCCGTTGCGCTTCCAAACTCCTCCGGTCCGTCAAGCCCCGGCATCGTTGTGGGCGCCACGGTGAACGTTCAAGGTGCCGGCACCTACGAGTATTACGTTGCCTACTCTTTCGAACAGCAAGAGGGCACGGTTCGGCTTGTCACCGGGATTTTGACCGCCGGTGCCGTTGTTCTTGTGCTCCTGTTGGCTTTGATCACCTGGCTGGTTGTGGGCATGGTTTTGCGCCCGGTCCAAGAAGCGTCCCGTAACGCCCAGAGGTTGGCCGACGGCGCCTTTGATGCGCGCATGGTTGTTAGGGGCGACGACGAATTAGCCCACCTTGCCGAATCCTTCAACCAGATGGCTGAATCCATCTCCGATCAGGTTGGGCGTTTGGAACGAATGTCTGCAGTGCAGCAGCAGTTCGTTTCAGCCGTGTCCCACGAGTTGCGTTCGCCCGTTACCACGATCCGGATGGCAGGGCAGTTGATCTACGACAAGCGCGAAGAGCTGCCGCCAGCGCTAAGGCGCAGTGCGGAGCTTCAGCATGGCCAACTCATCAACCTCGATACCATGCTCTCCGATCTCCTGGAGATCTCCCGATTCGATGCCGGGGCGATGGTGCTGGCCACCGAGCGGGCCGATCTGGCGAAGATCGTGCATACTGTGGTGGAATCGCAAGAACCTCTGGCCGAATCCAACGGGGTATCCGTTCATATCCGGACCGATGGGGACACCACGGCTAGCGTGGAACCCCGCCGAATCGAACGCATAATCCGCAACCTTGTGGTCAATGCTCTGGAGCACGCCGAATCCCGCCCGGTGCTCATCAGAGTGATCGGGGGAACTAGCGCCGTCGCCGTCGAGGTCTCCGATCATGGCGTTGGACTCAACTCCGAACAGGCATCCCACGTGTTTGACCGGTTCTGGCGTGCGGATACCTCTCGGGTCCGAAAGTCTGGCGGGACCGGCCTTGGTTTGACGATCGCGCGCGAGGACGCGATGTTGCACGGTGGCAGGCTCCAGTGTGCAGGGGAGCTGGGCGTTGGCGCCACCTTCCTTCTGACGTTGCCCCGCGAGCCGCGCGTTAAGATCACTTCGCCCGTGACACTTCGTGTTGCCGCCGACGAAGAGGACTGGGACAGCTTGGAGGATTCCGAGCTAGATGCCGCCGATGGACTCGGCGATCCGGAGCAGGACACCGCTAGCGGGGACGGCAATTCTGAGATGGACGCCGAAGAACAGAATGTTGAGCCAGAGAGTGTTTCCGATGCCGCAGACCCGGCGGACGGTATGCGTACAGCCGGCTCCATGGATCAGGGCGAAGGATCGGATGTAACAACGGACCAAGAGGAAGACGAGGAAGGCAAGGAGGACAACGAGCATGCGTAGGTTCCGCTTATTCGCGCTGCTAGCCGCGATCGCGCTCGCGATAGGTGGTTGCTCTAGCCTCCCCCGCTCGGGCGGGGTACATGCCGTGAATCCTTCCGGAGTTGAGGATTCGAATGTGGGACTGCGCGGCCAGCCGCCAGCTGAGGGCGCCACGCCCGAAGAGATTGTTCTGGGCTTCCTGACCGCTTCTCGGGCAGGCGTTGAGGACAACTTCGCGGTAGCGCGCCAGTACTTGTTGTCCACAACATCCGGTGAATGGGATCCCTATGCGCAGGTACGCGTGTATCCCGATGCTCAGTCCATCCAGACCAGCCGGACGGCTACGGGGGCGGTGCGGGCCAAAGTGGGATCACTCGGGACGCTTGCCTCCGATGGCTCATATACCGAATCCGCCAACGAAGCGGTGAGCATCTCTGATTTCTCGCTCGCCCGCGATAGCGATGGAGAGTGGAGGATCGCGAGTCTAGACGATGGCGTGTTCCTTTCCGAACATACCTTCTTCACTCAGCTCTACACGGAAACCCCAGTCTATTTCCTTTCCGCAAATCACGAGTATCTGGTGGCCGATCTGCGTTGGTTCCCGCGTAATGAGGCCGCCTCGCGGGCCGTGAATGCCCTCGTAACTGGGCCCTCTACTTGGTTGAGCGAGGGGGTGACCACGGCCCTTCCCGAAGATACAAAGATGACGAAGACTGTCACAGTCACAGATTCCGTGGCTAGCGTGGAACTGTCTTCCAACGTTTTGTCTCTGCCCCAAGAGCAGAGGAATCAGATCAATCAGCAGATTACTCAGACCATCATGGCCACAGAATCAGTGCAATCTGCGGAGGTGACATCGCAGGGCTCCCCAATCGTTGAGGGCGATGGATCGGCTCTCTCAGATTACCCATTTGGCTCATATGGCATCTCACTTCTGAGCGAGGGAGCGCCAGCCACTGAATCGAACGGGGATCCAGTGCCCGTCCCGGGATTGGACACCGAGGATCTTGACCTTGAAGGCCTTGCGGTGGACTATTCCACCGATGCGGCCACGTATGCCTCATTAGGGGACGATGGCCAGACTCTCTACACAATGAGCTCGGCCACGGGACAAACGCAATCGGCCATCGAAGGATCGAATCTGGCAGAGCCCTCGTTCGATCATCAGGGATATGTGTGGACGGGAGAAAGAAAAAACACCGGCAGCCTCCTAGCCTACAGTCCCTCAATAGCTGAGGGCGGTGGAGTCGCGGAGGAGCGTCCGTCTGCTCCGTGGCTGGAAGGGATGACACTGCGCGAGGTGTCTATTTCCCGGGACGGCTCGCGAGCCATCGTGGTAGCCGAAACGGGTGGCAAAACAGCCATCTTCGCCTCGGGTGTTGTCCGCAACGCCGATGGAGCGCCCATCAGCCTTTCCGATCCAGTGCGCATCGGCCAGCGGCTCACCAACGTATCTGACGTGGCGTGGATTGGGCCGAGTGAGCTTGTCGCGCTGGGGCGTACATCTGCTGGCAGCGATATGAGCCTTTACTCCATTAAGATAGGTGGCCCCACAAGCCGCCTCATTTCCATTCAAGGTACGGACGGCGTGGCGCTTACTGCGGGCCGTGGCGAGCAATCCGTTGTGATCCTGACGGATCAGGGAACCGTCTTAGGTAGGTCTGGTGGGGCGTGGCGGAATATCACGACCTCGGCGGATGCGGTGGCACTACCCGGCTAGGTTGCCTCCCGGCCGAGTTGCCGCCCGGCTAGGTTGCCGCCCGGCCGACAATCCCAGCCAACCCCATACTTACAGCGTCAAATCTCGGGGTGGCCCCGGAATTGCGTCAAATTTGGGGATGTTGGGTCGGGCGTGCTTCAAGCCTTGGTGCCGCCGTTTCCCCAGCTCGATCCCTGTGGAGGCTCCGCGCGCCGCAGCCTCGCAACCTGCCACCATGCGGGTATGAGTCAGTTCTTGCAGACCTTAGCCGATGTAGCCTTCCCTCGTTGGTGTTCCGGTTGTGGCGAATGGGATCAGTTCCTTTGCCCGGAGTGTGCCAGCGCCTTCGAGGGCGGTATCAAGCGCGTGGATGAGCAAGCTCCCTATCTGCGGCTGGTCCTGCCCGCAAATGCGGAGGTACAGGGCCTCATCAGACCCGGCGACGAAGTCAGCTGGTTCCCCGTCTATGCATTGGGGGAGTACAGCGGGGCGGCTCGCAAGGTGATCGTCCCATGGAAGAACGCCGTGAACGCCGGCCTTACCCGCGAGTTGCAGGGGATCATCCGTGAGCAGCTCCGGCGCGCTGATCTTTCGGCGCAGTTCTCAGAGCAGCAGTTCACGGACTTCCGTCCAGACGAAGTCATCGAATCAGGCATGGGACGTATGGCGCCGCCAAGCGTTGTGCCAGCACCCTCGCGTGGCCGCAAGCATAAGGGCCTCTTCGTTGCCGGACATATTGCCGATGCGGTTGCCGAGGCGTGCGGCGGACACGCCGATGATGTACTCCGTGTCCAGCGCCGCCGTTCCACGGGCAAGCTGCTTGGGCGCGGCAGCAAATCGCAGGGCATCTATGCCGACGCGACGCCTAGAAGCTCCACAGTGATCCTTGTTGACGATGTGCTCACCACCGGAGCAACCTTGGCCGGATGTGCCCGAGCTCTTGAGGCACGCGGCCGCGAAGTTATTGCCGCAGTCGTTCTTGCTGCTGCGCCTGATCCGCGCAGGGGAGCCGTTGGGGACGGAGGTTCGTCGCTGGCGTAAAAACCCGGACAAAGCTACGGGCGGAAGATTCGGAACTTGGGGTGTGATTGCACTAACATTAAAGAAAGAAAAAGGACGTAAGCTCCGGCTTACTTCTCTCCAAATAGGGGGTGATCGTCTCAAGCATGCGTGAGAAGCAATGCAAGAAAGACTTTACCTACGCCTGAGGAGGGCATCGTGGAGATCATTGTTAAGGGTCGGAACACTGAAGTATCTGATCGGTTCCGCGGTCACGTTGAAGATAAGCTCCAGAAGATCGAGCAATTCGCGCCCCGTGCGCAGCGGGTAGATGTTGAGCTCACTCATGAGCCCAACCCAGCTCAAGCCGAAACGTCCAAGAGGATAGAGATCACGATCCGAGATAAGGGTCCAGTGATCCGCGCGGAGGCATCGGCATCCGATTCTTATGGCGCCCTTGACCTTGCGATGGGCAAGCTCATTGAGCGGTTGCGCCGGGCGCGCGATCGGAAGAAGGAGCATCCCGTCAAGACCCGTGTGGCAACGCCACTCACACTCACCCCAGAGGATGTCAACGTGCCAACCGAAACACCTGCAGACGATGATGAGCGCCGTATCCCCACTACGCCGGGCGAGGCGGTAGAGACCCAGCTTGGTGATTCTCCCGTTGTTGTACGCCAGAAGCTCTACGAGGCAACGCCGATGTCCGTAGACCAGGCACTTTATGAGATGGAACTGGTAGGACATCCGTTCTACCTCTTCATCGATGATGAGACCAAGCAGCCATGCGCCGTCTACCACCGTCACGGGTGGACCTACGGCGTGATCCGGTTGGATGCACAGATCGGCTAGTTGCTACGCCGGTCTAGCCGTTAGACCGATCTCAGATATACCAGCAGGGGCAGCCACTTAGGTGGCTGCCCCTCTTGCCATGCCTGGGCGGGGAGGGTTTGGGCTCTTCCGCGAGTTTCAGCCTTGGATATCGACGTTGCCTCGTATATATCGAGGCTCGAGCATTATGCAAGGGTGAAGCTTTAGCTAATACCGACGAAGCTCCTGGCAACGCCTGTGCGCGTGACCACCTCGATAGCGGCACGATCTAAAGCCCGATAGCATGGGGCTTTGTGTGCGAAGAAGGGAATGCAGTGACAGAACGTCAGCTCAACGTAGCAGTGATTGGCGCGGGCCCCGCTGGCATCTATGCCTCGGATATCCTCTCCAAATCGAAACTCGATGTGGCTATTGATTTGTTCGAGCGATTACCTGCTCCCTACGGCCTCGTCCGCTACGGAGTGGCACCCGACCATCCGCGTATCAAGGCCATCATCACCGCTTTGTACAACATCCTGAAGCGCGGGGACATCAAGCTTCACGGGAACGTCAACATCGGGACTGACGTGACGCTGCAGGAGCTACATCAGTACTACGATGCCGTGATCATTTCCACTGGCGCCGATCGCGATGCGCCATTGGAGATCCCGGGTGTTGACCTGCCCGAATGCTATGGCGCCGCGGACTTCGTGTCTTGGTACGACGGACACCCGGATTATCCGCGGACTTGGCCACTAAAGGCCAAGGAGATCGCGGTGATTGGCGTGGGTAATGTGGCACTGGATGTGGCGCGCGTGCTCGCCAAGCACCCGGACGATCTCCACCCAACGGAGATCCCGGCAAACGTCGAGGCCGGCTTGCGTGAATCTCCCGTGACCGACGTCCACATCTTCGGCCGCCGCGGCCCCGCACAGGTCAAGTTCACTCCGATGGAACTGCGTGAACTCGGCCATGTTCCGGACGTTGACGTTGTTGTTTATCCAGAAGATTTTGACTACGACGACGGATCCGAAGCCGCCATTGCCTCCTCCAAGATGACCAAGCAGGTGACCGAGCAGCTGACCAACTGGGTGTTCCAAGAGCCCGAGGATCTCACGGCTTCCCGGCGCATCCACATCCACATGTTGCAGCAGCCCGCAGAGGTTCTGGGGAGCGAGCACGTTGAAGGTATCCGCATGGAGCGTACCGAGCTTCAAGGCGACGGCTCCGTCAGGGGAACCGGTGAGTTCATCGATTATCCCGTGCAAGCCGTGTATCGCGCGGTTGGCTATGCTTCGCAGCCACTTGAAGGTGCGCCCTTCAATGAGAACCGCCACGTCATCCCCAACGAGGCCGGCCGTGTCCAGCGCGACGGCAAGGTTGTAGATGGGCTGTACGCCACCGGATGGATCAAACGCGGACCCATCGGGCTGATCGGATCCACAAAGTCGGACGCCCAAGAGACCATCGCCAACCTAGTAGAGGACGCCGAGGCGGGCATCCTTGAAGCGACCGGCCCCGGCACCGGGGCCGACGGCTTGCTCCCACTGCTCGAAAAGCGCGGCGTGCGCTACACCTCGTGGCATGGCTGGGAGCTCCTAGAAGCCTACGAGATGGCGCTTGGTAAGGCGGAGGGGCGCGAGCGCGTCAAGGTTGTGGAGCGCGAGACCATGACGGCGGTTTCGAGGGACGAACCGCACGACGGCAAGCTCTACTAGCAGCGCCCCAAACCCGGGATTGCGTCAAATCTCGGGTTGGGGGAGCCGTGGGCCCCACCTTGGCACTAAGTGCGGGGGTGGGGCTTCGTCGTCGTCGGAAAAAACCAACCAACCCTAGCGGTAGTTGGTGAACTGGAGGGCGCAGTCAACGTCGGCATCCTTGAGCAACGCGATGACTTCTTGCAGGGAGTCGCGCTTCTTGGAGCTGACGCGGAGTTCGTCGCCTTGGATCTGTACCTTGACACCCTTGGGGCCCTCATCGCGCACGATCTTTGAGAGCTTCTTCGCGTTCTCCTGGCTGAGGCCTTTCTTGAGCGCGCCCACTAGATGGAACTCTTTGCCGGAGGGTTTGGGTTCGGCATCGCCAACGTCCAGCGATTTGAGCGGCACACCACGGCGGAACATCTTGGACTGAAGGACATCGTAGATCGCGAGCACGCGCTCGGGGGAGTTCGCCACCATGGTGATGGTTTCTCCAGAGAGTGTCACCGAGGCTCCAACTCCCTTGAAATCGTAGCGCTGACTGATCTCCTTGGCGGTCTGGTTGACGGCGTTGTCTACTTCTTGTTGGTCATACTCCGAGACCACATCGAATGACGAATCGGCCATGATTCTCCTTAGTTCTGGTACCTATGTCACAAGGGCTTATATCAGTTTGACAGTCTACGGGTGAAAGCTGCTAATCTCATCTGGCACGGTTCGGCTAAGGCTGAACTACGCAAGGCGGGTTTCCCGAGCGGCCAAAGGGAACTGACTGTAAATCAGTCGCTGTTATGCTTCGCAGGTTCGAATCCTGCACCCGCCACAGGGCACGGTTTTACGCCGTGTTTAACGTGATTGGTGTAACTGAGTTCTCACTGCTTCCGATGGAAAAGGTGTGGGCAAAACGGTACGCTTATCGGCGTTGCCCCGATAGCTCAGTCGGCAGAGCGTCTCCATGGTAAGGAGAAGGTCAAGGGTTCGATTCCCTTTCGGGGCTCCATCGCTTCCATCCGGATGCGAGATGAGGCGGGGTAGCTCAGTTGGTCAGAGCGCACGACTCATAATCGTGAGGTCGCGGGTTCAAACCCCGCCCCCGCTACAATATGAAGAAGCGAATCCTCGCTTCGCCTGGACCGTGAGGAGATAGAGCAGTGGCTAGCAAGTCGGATGTTCGCCCCAAGATCACCCTCGCCTGCGAGGTGTGCAAGGAGCGCAACTACATCACCAAGAAGAACCGCCGTAACACGCCGGATCGTTTGGGCATTAAGAAGTATTGCTCAAGGTGCAACAAGTCAACCCTGCATCGCGAGACCCGCTAAATGCTAGGTGATTAAGGCCCACAGCTTTCGAGTTGTGGGCTTTATTTTTTTGGCGACGACGACGGCAGACGGCCGCCCCTCCCTCCGCCGGCGCGCCCATGCCGCATTTTGGTGAACACGTGTGTTCGACCCTGAGCACGGCCGGAAGTATGGGCGTGCTCAGGGTGCAGCGGACGTGCTCAGGATTCTGGGGCGGGGCACCAATGCTAGGCTGTGGCCGTGACTTGCTTCGTTCCAGCGCATTCAGAAGAGCCCATCGAAACCGTGCCACCGCTTCCTGCGGGGAGATCGGTACCTGGGGCTAAGACTCTCGCAGATCTGACCACAATCGGCGTTGGTGGGCCGATCACAACGCTTGTTGAGGCGGAGAAGGAGGCGGACCTGATCGAGGCGGTGCGAGCCGCAGATGATGAGGGAAAGCCGCTCCTCGTGATTGGCGGCGGTTCCAATGTGTTGGCCCGTGACGATGCCTTTGAGGGCGTTGTGGTGCGCGATCTGCGCTCGGATATCAGGCTGGTCCAAGAAGGCGGCTGTGAGGGTGCCAATCTCCGTGTGCTAGGTGGCACTGGGTGGGACGAACTTGTTGTCCACACAATCCAGAACGAGTGGATGGGGCTTGAGGCACTGTCCGGTATTCCCGGCACAGTTGGAGCGGCGCCCATTCAAAACATCGGGGCGTATGGCCAAGAGATTGCCTCCTCAGTGGCTCGTGTCCAGACATGGGATCGGAAGACCCAGAGTCGCCGTGAGTTCACCATGAACGAGCTTGGCTTTGGTTACCGCACCAGCATACTCAAGCAGACGTTTTCGGATGGGTGGGGGCCGAGTCCTCGCTATATCGTGCTGCACGTGGATCTCCAGTTGCGTATTGCTTCGCTATCGGCCCCGGTGCGGTTCGGGCAGCTCTCCAAGATCCTGGGCGTCGAGGGCGGCACTCGCGTTCCAGCCACAGACGTGCGTGCGGCGGTGCTTGAGCTCCGCCGTTCCAAGGGGATGGTACTCGATGATACTGACCGCGATTCATACTCCTGTGGTTCGTTCTTCACGAATCCCGTGTTGACTGAGGAGCAAGCGGCCGCACTGCCCGACGATGCACCGCGTTACCCGGTGACGGACGAAAGCCGATTGGTGCTTGGCGCGGCCGCGCCAACCATTGAGGGACAGGTCAAGACCTCGGCCGCGTGGCTCATTGATCACGCCGGATTCCCGGCTGGATATGCCATGCCAGGCCCGGCCGCACTTTCCACGAAGCACTGCCTCGCGCTGACGAATCGCGGAGGGGCGAGCGGTGAGGGCCTTCGCGACCTTGCCCGTACCGTCCGTGACGGGGTGCGGGAACGCTTCGGCGTGGAGCTACACCCTGAGCCCACGGTGGTCGGGGGCCTCTAGGCCGCGCCCGTGCAGCCCGAGATTTGACGCAATCTCGCGGGGAGGGAAGCTGAGGAGAGCGAAGGCGGTTAATCCTCCGCCAGCCAAGCGTCAATCTCCGCACGCCAACGCGCCTTCGATTCCCGCGAGGCAAAGGACGCCTCAACAGAGGTTCGCGCCAGATGGGCGAGCTCGCGGTCAGAAAACCCGGACCTTCTCAGAATCTCGTACTGATCGGTGAGCCGGGAGAGGAACAGCAGCGGATCGTCGGCGCCAAGTGCGATCTGTGCGCCGGCTTCCATGAGTTGACGGACGGGGACTTGGTCCTCTTCCTTGTACACTCCCAGCGACACATTGGATTCGGGGCAGATCTCAAAGGCCACGCCGGCATCGATGATGCGCCGCGCTAGGTCCATGTCCTCTGTGGCGCGAACGCCGTGCCCGAGCCGGGCGGGCTTAAGATGCGCCATGACGTCGCGCACGTGCTCCGGGCCTAGCAGCTCCCCACCGTGAGGGACAGACGGGATACCGGCGCGGCGGGCGATGTTGAACGCTGCCGCCCACTCGGAGGTGATGCCGCGGCGTTCGTCATTGGACAATCCGAAGCCCACGACGCTCCCGGGCCCGTCCCCGGCGTACTGGGCTGCTAGCCGTGCCAGCGTGCGGGCTTCGAGGGGATGCCGAACGCGGGAGGCGGCAACGATCACGCCCACCTCGATCCCGAATTCGCGGCTGGCATTAGTGGCCTCGTCTAGGACAATCTCTAAGGCAGGGGTGATGCCGCCAACGAAGGGGGCATAGGAGGTGGGATCGATCTGGATCTCGAGGCGTCGGGAGCCTTCGCGGGCATCATCGGCAACGGCCTCGCGAACGATCCGCCGCATGGACTCCTCGGAGCGCACAACGGCGCGGGCGGCATCATAGGCGCGCTGGAACCGAAACCAGCCGCGCTGATCGGCGGGAACTTGCAGGGCCACGTTATCGGTGAGGGTATCGGGCAGGCGTAGGTCCTGCTCGTGAGCCATGGAGGTCAGGCTGGACACGCTGAGGGAACCCGTGAAGTGCAGGTGTAAGTGAGCCTTGGGAAGTTTGTTGAGGTCACGCACGTGGCTATCTTTCCACATAAACCCCGCGATAGCGGAGGCGCGATGGGTGATGCGTGGCGCATCTGACGCCTGAATGTTGTAGAAAAGACCTATGACGTTGCCCGCGCGGTCCGAACATGAGAGCCATGACCTCGCTCTCCTCACCGGAAACGGTGCCGCTGAAATGCTCGCTATGGCCCTTGGCGAGAGGTCGATTGTGCGCTCATGGCGCGTGCATTCGCAGCACCATAGGCCTGGGGCGGGGGTGACGGTGTGCTACGACGTCGTGGTCGATAAAAACCTACAGGACGGCAGAACCGAACGGGATCAAGCGTACTTGTGCGCCTCCACGGCCAAGCTGAAGAATCCCAACCACCCAGCGCTCACCCACCTGCAGGCGGGCGGGACGAAGGTGAGCGTGTGGTTCTACCCGAATGATCCAGAGCTACCGGCGCTGCCGATGGCCTGTTCGCCTTCGCTGATGAGTGAGCTTCTGGGGGAGCCGGTGGGCATCGAGCTGATGAGCTACCGCCCCACCCGTCGCGCCGTAGTTAAGGTGACGCGCACGAACGGGGCGGAGACGTTTGGGAAGGTTCTGCGCCCGGGATCCGCGCAGGATTTGGTTGCGAGGCACCGCGTTTTGGAAGAAGCGAACGTACCGGCGCCTCGCGTTGTTTTTTCTAACGACGACGGCCTAGTCCTCTCCTCCAACCTCCCCGGCGAACCTTTGGCCAATCTGCTCTCGCGAGGTCTTGGGCACCGGGCGCCGTTGGTGATCGGGGACCTAGTGGGGATTCTGGATGCCTTGCCGCAAAGCGCTCTGACATTTCCGGAAAGGCCAGCATGGGCCGATCGCGCGGAACACTACGGGCATGCGGCCGCCACGGCGCTGCCGGAGGCCGGGGCGCGCTGTCAGGATATTGCCCGGCGGGTCAACGCACTGCTTCGGGTGAGCGATCCGGGACCGGTTGTGCCAGTCCACGGGGACTTCTATGAGGCGAACATCTTCATGGTGCGTGGGGGATCGCAGGTTTCTGGGATCATCGATGTAGATTCGATTGGTCCGGGCCACCGCGTGGACGATTTGGCGTGCCTGCTCGGGCATGTGAGCGTTCTGCCGCATCTGGCGCCGCAATCCTATCCGCACGTCAACGATGATCTTGCGCGGTGGGCTAACGCGTGCGAACAGTTGGTGGATCCGATTGCGTTGAATGCGCGGGCGGCTGGCGTTGTACTGTCGCTGGTGGCCGGGGCGAAAAGGGTGGACGGACGTGAATGGCGGCCCGACGCACTGGGGCGGGTGGCCACCGCTGAAAGGTGGTTGAACCGCGCCGAGGCGTGGGCCGTCAATCGAGGGGTTATGTATTAGGAGCCTTCGAGCTAACCGAGCAGCTTCTGCAGGCGCGTCAGGCCCTCAACGATGTCTTCGTCCGCAAGCGCGTAGGACAAGCGCAGGCAACCAGAGTGGCCGAATGCCTCGCCGGGAACTACGGCCACCTCCGCCTCTTCAAGGATGAGAGCAGCTAGTTCTGCGGTGGTATCCACCTCGCGGCCGTTGATCTCCTTGTTGAGGAGTGCCGAAACGTCGGGGTAGAGGTAGAAAGCGCCCTCTGCCTCGGGAACCACAACGCCATCAATCTGGCGGAGCATGCCCAGCATGAGATCACGCCGGCGCTGGAAGGCTGCGCGGTGTTCGGCCACGGCCTCCTGCGGGCCCGTGAGAGCGGCGATGGCGGCGCGCTGGGACACGTTGGCCACGTTCGAGGTGGTGTGAGACTGCATGTTGGTTGCGGCCTTGATGATGTCCTTCGGACCGTACATCCAGCCCACGCGCCACCCGGTCATCGAGTAGGTCTTGGCTACGCCGTTGAGGACGATGGTTTGGTTCGCGAGGTCCGGGACCAAGCTAAGCAAGTAGTTCATAGGCTTGCCGTAGGTAAGGTGTTCGTAGATCTCATCGGTCACAACCCACAGGCCGTGTTCCAGTGCCCACTCGCCAATTGCGGTGAGTTCCTCGGCGGTGTAGACGGCGCCGGTGGGGTTGGACGGCGAACATAGGAGGATCGCCTTGGTGCGGCGGGTGCGGGCCTCTTCCAACTGCTCAAGTGTGACCTTGTAATCGGCCGCAGCGTCTGCGAATACCTTGACGGGGACGCCACCGCATAGGCGCATGGCTTCGGGATAGGTGGTCCAGTACGGGGCCGGGAGGATGATTTCGTCACCGCGGTCCGTGATGGCGGCAAAGGCCTGATAGACGGCCTGCTTGCCGCCGTTGGTCACGAGGATGTTGGCCGGATCAACTTGAACGCCTGAATCTTCCAGCGTCTTATCGGCGATCACCTTGCGCAGCTCGGGTAGGCCGGCCGCGGGGGAGTACTTGTGATTCTTGGGGTCCTTGGCGGCTTCGATGGCTGCCTCAACGATGTGGGGTGCCGTTGGGAAATCTGGTTCGCCAGCACCGAAACCGATGACGGGGCGGCCGGCTGCCTTCAGTGCCTTGGCCTTGGCATCTACTGCGAGAGTTGCGGATTCTTGGATAGCTGCGAGCCGGGATGATACGCGGCGAGCTGGTTCGGTAGATGTAGTCACGGCCCTATCTTCACATGTGGGACGGGGTGAGTATTGTGACGTGAGAATAATGGGACGGCGGGCGGGCCGTGTAGCGGGCCATGGTCATACCTGGCCAGACCAGGACCAAAAGTCCTAGATGGAGGCGCTCAAGCCCCAGAGTCTGGCTGGTTTTGAGCGTTGGTGAGGCGGATTGGTTTACCAATTTGTGTGTTGAATCCTACAGTGGCACGCTCTGGCTCGCCTCGCGGCGTTCAAACGGGTAACCTCGTCTTCGTTGTGCCGGGCACATTGGCCATTGACCCCGTGATGGGGCATAATGTTCAAGTGCTCAATGGCCGAAGGGTAGTGGCGCAATTGGTAGCGCATCGGTCTCCAAAACCGACGGTTGGGGGTTCGAGTCCCTCCTACCCTGCTGAGGCGGCCCATGATTGCATGGGCCGCTTTTGTTTAACTACGAACCCAAGTTAAGGAACGATGTGAACGCTGCAAGTAGGAAGAATCCGGCAGATGCCAAGCTGGGCTTCTTCGGGCGTATTGCGCTCTACATTCGCCAGATCTTCGGAGAACTGAAGAAGGTTCAGCGTCCCTCCCGCAGTGAGCTGTGGCAGATGTTCCTGACTGTGATTCTTTTTGTGGCTGTTGTCATGGTTTTCGTGGGGCTGCTTGATGCAGCGTTTAGCCAGCTGTCACTTTGGATCTTTGGGTAGGCAACTGCCTGCCCGTTCGATATAGGAAAGTAGGAATAGAGTGCCTGAAGATATCCTCGAGCCCGAGGCCCAAGAGGAGACGTTCGAGGCCACCGAACCTGAAGCCACCGAACAGGGGGCCTCGGCCGCTGAGACAGAACAGTCCGGTGTGCTCTCTGAAGCTGACATTCGTGCCAAGCTCAAGGGCTTAGACGGCCAGTGGTACGTTCTCCATACCTACTCCGGTTACGAGAAGCGCGTTAAGCAGGATCTTGAAGTTCGTATCCACTCCATGAATATGGAGGATTTCATCTTCCAGATCGAAGTGCCGATGGAAGAGGTATTCGAGGTTCGCCGTGGCCAGCGCAAGCTGGTCTCTCGCGTGCGGATGCCCGGGTACGTCATCATTCGTATGGAGATGTCGGACGATGCGTGGCGCGTTGTCCAGTCCACCAACGGAGTCACCGGCTTTGTTGGTAACGGACGCACGCCTGTTGCCCTGAAGGATGACGAGGTTGTCACCATGTTGACCCCCGTTGTGGAAGCAGAAGCAGCAGCCGAAGCGAAGGCCGCTGGTGCGCCTACCGGCGCCGAACCAGCAACGATTTCGCCATACGAGGTTGGCGAATCCGTCACACTTACATCTGAACCGTGGGCTGGAATGCCCGCCACGGTTTCCAGCGTGGATGCCGCTAATCAGCGGCTTACCGTGCTTATGACCCTCGTGGGTCAGGAAACCCCCGTAGAACTGGCCTTCAGCCAGGTGCGCAAGGAGGATTAGCCGAACTCGGCTTTTCCCACCAAAGCGCGTATGCTCGAAGGCTGGCTGCCGCGCCACACCGGCGCGCTGCCGCCTGCCGCTCATGCCATTGCGGCAGTGAAGTATGAAGAAAAGGACCCTACATGCCACCGAAGAAGAAGGTTTCGGGCTACATTAAGCTCCAGATTCCAGCTGGTGCAGCTACTCCTGCTCCGCCGATTGGCCCCGCGCTGGGCCAGCACGGCGTCAACATCATGGAGTTCTGCAAGGCGTACAACGCCGCAACAGAAGCCCAGCGTGGAAACATTGTTCCAGTTGAGATCACCGTGTACGAGGATCGCTCGTTCACCTTCGAACTCAAGACCCCGCCTGCCGCTGAACTCCTGAAGAAGGCCGCCGGCGTTGCAAAGGGCTCTGGTACGCCTCACACGGACAAGGTTGGTCACGTCACGGCTGATCAGCTCCGCGAGATCGCTCAGACCAAGCAGCCCGATCTCAATGCCAACGATATCGATAACGCCGCCCGCATCATTGCTGGCACCGCGCGTTCAATGGGTCTGACAACAGACGCTATCTGATCATCGCACCCTCGTGGTGCAACCTGTGGAAGGGCCTGCGCAGGCCCGTTAACCACAACTGCTCAATAAGGAGAAAGCAGAATGGCTAAGCGCTCAAAGAGCTATCGCAATGCCGCGGCGAAGATCGTCGAAGGCGTGCAGTACAGCCCACTCGAGGCAGTGCGCCTCGCGAAGGAAACTTCGATCACGAAGTTCGATTCCACCGTTGAGGTTATGTTCCGCCTCGGTGTGGATCCCCGCAAGGCGGACCAGATGGTCCGTGGAACCGTCAATCTTCCGCACGGCACCGGCAAGACCGCAAGGGTCATCGTCTTCGCCGTTGGCCAGCGTGCACAGGAAGCCATTGACGCCGGTGCCGACGAGGTTGGTGGCGACGAACTCATCGAGAAGGTAGCCGGTGGCTACGTCGATTTCGATGCTGCGGTTGCAACCCCCGATCTCATGGGCAAGGTTGGCCGTCTCGGCCGCGTGCTTGGCCCTCGTGGCCTCATGCCGAACCCTAAGACCGGCACCGTCACCATGGACGTCACCAAGGCTGTCAATGACATCAAGGGTGGCCGCGTGGAGTTCCGCGTGGACAAGAACGGTAACCTCGGCTTCATCATTGGTAAGACCTCCTTTGATGCTCAGCAGCTCGTAGAGAACTACGCGGCGGCTCAGGAAGAGATCCTGCGCCTGAAGCCCGCCACCTCGAAGGGCCGTTACCTCATGAAGGGCACGATCTCCACAACGATGGGCCCCGGTATCCCGCTGGACACCACGAAGACTCGTAACCTGACCAGTGAGGATGCCTCCTAGGTTAGGAAGATAAGCAAGGCCCGCCCGGGGTAACTCGGGTGGGCCTTCTTTCTATTCTGGTGCTCCGTTCATTCTGGCGTCTAAGCGATAGGCCCTAGAAAGAACATACGTAAGTACTACTATGGAACGGGAACCAACCGCGATCAGGGTGGGTGGCGGAATCCATTGAAGGAGGAAGCAGTATGCCAGATAATGAGGCTAAGCCCATGACCATTGCGCAGATTGTTGAGGCCGTGACCCATCCGCCGCTGCCTGCTCGAATCATAGCGTACGACGGCTCGGCTACGGGCCCAGAGGATGCAGAATTCGCACTTCACCTGGTGAGTCCGCGTGGTTTGAGATACCTAGCCTCTGCGCCGAATGATCTGGGTGCCGCCCGTGCCTACGTTAGCGGCGAGCTCACGGCCAGTGGCGTCCACCCGGCTAACCCCTATCCGGCGTTCGAAGCGCTGGCAAGTTTGTCCGATTCCTTCCATGCCCCGAGCCGTCAGGACGCTCTGCGTATCACCAAGAGCATCGGGGCCAAGGGGTTCCTTCCTCCCAAGCCGCCAGAATCGGAGCAACAGCCGGCGTGGGAGAGAATCCTGCACGGGGTGATCCCCCACTCAGAAGAGGGAGACTCTGAAACCGTCACCTCCCACTACGATCGCTCCAACGAATTCTTCGCCAAGGTGCTTGGCCCATCCATGACTTACACCTGCGCCTGCTTCCCGGAAGCGGAAACAACCTTGGAGGAGGCTCAAGTCAACAAACTGCGCCTTGTCCTAGACAAGCTCGATTTAGCGGCCGGTGACCGGCTGTTAGATATCGGCTGCGGATGGGGCTCTCTACTTGTTGCGGCCGCTCACCGCGGCATCCGCGCCATTGGCGTGACGCTTTCTCCACCCCAGGCAGAATGGGCGAACGATTGGATTGCTCGTGAAGGGCTGTCTGACTTGGCCGAGGCACGGGTGATGGACTACCGCGAGGTGAAAGAAAAGGACTTCGATGGGGTGGCTTCGCTAGGCATGATGGAACACGTGGGAGTAGCACACTACGATGAGTACTTTGCCAAGATGTACTCTCTGCTACGCCCGGGTGGGCGCCTGCTCAACCATCAGATCACCCGGCGCGATTCGAAACAGGGCCAGCACGCGGGAAAGTTCATCAATCGATATGTTTTCCCAGACGGTGAGCTGGCTGCTCCCGGCGTGGTCATGACACACCTGGGCGATGCCGGCCTAGAGATCATCCATGAGGAATCCCTGCGCCAGCACTACGCCCTCACGCTCCAGCATTGGTGCGAGAACCTAGAGGCCAATTGGGACGAGTGCATGAAAGAGGCCGGGCGTGAAACGGCGCTGCTCTGGGGCTTGTACATGTCTGGTGCCCGATACTCCTTTGAAACGAACAGCCTGCAGATCCACCAGTTCCTCGCAGTGCGTCCCGGCGAAGATTCGTTGGGGCACTGGTATCCATTGCGGCCGTGGTGGGACGCGTGATGTTTCAAAGACTCGCAGCCTGACAAGTGTGGATGCCTCCTAGGCTAGGGGAGGAGATGCTTTCAATCTCCAAGGTGCCCACGCCCCAACTGCAGTTTTGACGCAACCCCGGTGTTTCTACTGCAGTTTTGACGCAACCCCGGTGTTTCTACGGCAGTTTTGCCGCAATCTGGTGAGGGAGGGTGGGTGGCAGCTCGGAAGGAAAGCTCGGAAGCACTGCCCGGAAGCAAGTAGTATCGGGCCGGAGGATTCGTCGTCGTCAGAAAAGAAGGGCTGAGCATGAATACGCTGGTAATCGGGATTGCGGGCGGCACCGGGAGTGGGAAAACGACTTTGACCCGGGCGCTCACGGACGCGTTTCCCGGCAAAACCAGCGTTATATACCATGACAACTACTACCGGGCGTTTCCAGATCTGACCTACGAGGAGCGGAAGCGGATCAACTGGGATTCGCCGGACGTGTTCGATACGGCGCTGATGGCGGCACAGTTGCGCAAACTGATTTCTGGGCAGGCCATTGAATCGCCTATCTACGACTATTCGATCTATAACCCATCCGATCAGACCGAACACATTGAACCTGCCGACGTGGTGATCGTCGAGGGAATCCTCATCTTTGCCGATCCCACCATCTGCTCGCTGCTAGACATCAAGCTGTTCGTGGATACCGATGCCGATGTTCGTATTCTTCGGCGCATCAAGCGCGACGTGATTGATCGCGGGCGCACCCTGGAATCGGTGGAAAAGCAGTACCTCGAAACAGTTAAGCCGATGCATGAGCTCTACGTTGAACCCTCCAAACACAACGCGGATATCATCGTGCCCGAAGGTGGGCGAAACCTCGTGGCGCTGGACATGCTCATCCACCGGATCGCGGGGCAGATTGGGACGGTGCCTGCGCCAATTACGGAACGGGTGCCCGAAGGAGCTTGAGATGGCTATCGTGGAGCGGCCGGTTGGGGAGAACTGCATCACGAAGGCTCCGGTTGGCTTGACCGTCCAGCCACGGCGCCCGTAATCTAAAGCTTGCCGAAGACCGCAGGTCTCCCTTCGGGGGATAAACCTTAGAGTGCCAGCGCAGGTGAGAACTGAGTTTAGCTCGAAGAGCTTAGCCCTGTGCCGCCTGCACAGGGCTTTTTTGGTTTCCTGCGGCATTCACGACCGGAAGGAGGCCCAATGGCACGGACCGACAAGTCTGCAGCGATTGCCGAGCTCAAGGAGTCCTTTGAGAACGCCAATGCCGTGCTGCTCACTGAATACCGCGGGCTAACCGTTGCGCAGCTGCAATCGCTGCGTCGCGCGATGGGTGCCAGCGCGGAGTACAAGGTCGCCAAGAACACAATGGCTCGGATCGCAGCTAAGGAAGCTGGCATTGAGGGTCTCGATGACCTTTTCGCTGGCCCAACCGCCATCGCATTCGTTACCGGTGAGGTTTCGGAAGCAGCGAAGGCAGTGCGCGATTTCGCCAAGGACAACCCCGCACTAGTGATCAAGGGCGGCGCTATGGAGGGCAACGTGCTCACTCCTGAAGGCGTCCTCAAGCTCGCTGATCTGGAGTCTCGCGAGGTTCTGCTCGCCAAGGCTGCAGGTGTGCTCAAGGCTGTCATGTACCAGGCGGCATTCGTTATCAACGCGCCAGCAAGCAAGGCGGTCCGCACCGTCGATGCCCTGCGCGCGAAGCAGGAAGAAGCGGCTGCCTAACGCGGCCCCAAGCAAACAGAAACATCTGCTCGCGTAGCAGGATAAGAAAGGTAGGCCATCATGGCTAAGCTCACGACTGAAGAGCTCATCGCAGCATTCAAGGAGCTCACCCTCGTTGAGGTTTCCGAGTTCGTTAAGGCATTCGAGGAGGAGTTCGACGTTACCGCCGCTGCTCCCGTAGCTGCTGCTGCAGCCCCCGCCGCTGGCGGCGCTGCTGAGGCTGCCGAGGAAGAGAAGGATTCCTTCGATGTTGTCCTCGATTCCGTTGGCGACAAGAAGGTTGCAGTGATTAAGGAAGTGCGTGCACTTACCTCGCTCGGCCTGAAGGAAGCCAAGGATCTGGTTGACTCCGCTCCTAAGGCAGTGCTCGAGGGCGCCGCTAAGGACGCAGCCGAGAAGGCTAAGGAGCAGCTCGAGGCCGCTGGCGCATCCGTCACCCTCAAGTAATGCAAGCGGCACTTAGCCGCTCGTGATTGCTACAAAGCTCAGGAACGCAGGATCTCTTCGGAGGTCCTGCGTTCTTTTTGGGGATTGCCTGCGTGGCCGGTTCACGGAGGAGATAGGGAGGTGGCGGGATGGGACGTCGTGGGTAAAGATACCTACGTACTATCAACAACGGCAACGAAACGCGCCGACCCACCGGGCGAACGTTTGCATATGGGCGGCAGGTGTGGAACAGTTTGCTGAGGCTCAGCGAGGAGCCGTGACGGCTTCCACAGTGCGTGAGGGTGGACCGCGACATTGGGCGGGTGTACATTAGATACTTGCGCCAGCATACCTACAGTTGTGTCCAATTGCCGGACCTGGGGACGGAAGTCCTGAGGCCGGAACGTTGGAATTCTGGGGCGTTGGCGCCAACGCCTTACCAACGTCAGGGAAGGATCCCCCTTTGGCTGCTTCGCGCACCTATTCGCTCTCCGCTGCTCATGGTAAGCCGGTTGTAGACCGGGCTTCCTTTGCAAAGATCACTGAGCCGCTGCAGGTCCCGGACCTGCTGGGGCTGCAGACAGATAGTTTCGGCTGGCTCATCGGCTCACTCAAGTGGGCAGCCGAGCATCCGGGTGAACAATCCGGACTGGAGGAAATCTTCGAAGAGATTTCACCTATCGAGAACGCGGCTCAAACGATGGGCCTCGTGCTCTCGTCCCCACACTTGGAAGATCCCAAGTACTCGATCTTGGAATGCCGTGAGCGTGACTTGACGTACTCGGCACCTCTCTATGTCACGGCAGAGTTCCAGAACTATGAGACTGGTGAAATTAAGTCTCAGACCACTTTCATTGGTGACTTCCCGCTTATGACCGAGCGCGGTACGTTCATCATCAACGGTACCGAGCGTGTTGTTGTTTCTCAGCTGGTGCGTTCGCCCGGCGTGTACTTTGAGCGTGTAGCCGATAAGACTTCCGATAAGGACATCTTCTCCACCCGCGTCATTCCGTCGCGTGGAGCCTGGCTGGAGTTTGAGATCGATAAGCGTGACGCCGTGGGCGTGCGCGTGGATCGCAAGCGGAAGCAGTCCGTGACGGTCTTCCTCAAGGCACTCGGCCTGTCCGAGAGCGAGATCCGCGAGACGTTCGGCGATTTCCCGGCTCTGATTGACACGCTGGAAAAGGACACCGTTCACACGCAGGAAGAGGCTCTGCAGGACCTATACCGCAAGCTGCGCCCGGGCGAGCCGCCCACGGCAGAAGCCGGCCGCACCCTGCTGAACAACTTCTACTTCAACACGAAGCGTTACGATACCGCCCACGTGGGCCGCTACAAGATCAACAAGAAGCTTGGGCTGCCCGAGGATTCTGGCGCGCGCCAGCTTGGTATTGAGGACATCACGGCGGCTCTGCGCTACATGCTGGCACTCCATGCCGGTCAGTCCGAAGTCCTGTGCGCGGAGGACGGCAAGCCGGTTCCCACCGAGACCGACGATATCGATCACTTCGGTAACCGCCGCATCCGCGCCGTTGGCGAACTCATCCAGAATCAGGTCCGCACCGGCCTTGCCCGCTTGGACCGCATGGTACGTGAGCGTATGACCACGCAGGAAGCCGAAGCGATCACACCGTCCTCCCTGATCAACATCCGCCCAATCGTGGCCGCGATCAAGGAGTTCTTCGGAACCTCTCAGCTTTCCCAGTTCATGGATCAGAACAATCCGCTGGCGGGATTGACGCACAAGCGCCGCCTGTCCGCGCTTGGCCCCGGCGGCCTCTCGCGCGATCGCGCCGGCATGGAAGTTCGAGACGTCCACCCGTCCCACTACGGCCGCATGTGCCCGATTGAGACACCTGAAGGCCCGAACATTGGTCTGATTGGATCACTTGCGTCCTTCGCCCGTATTAACCCCTACGGCTTTATTGAGACGCCGTATCGCGTGGTTACGGACGGGGTTGCTACCAGTACGATTAAGTACCTTCAGGCCGACGACGAAGATGCAGCCGTCATCGCTCAGGCCGAGGCTCCTCTGGATGCTTCAGGCAAATTCCTTCAGGAGGAGGCACTGTGCCGTATGCCTGGTGGAGAGCCCGGCCTAGTTCCTCCGGACGAGATCGATTACATGGACGTGTCCGCGCGCCAGATGTGCTCGGTTGGTACGGCCATGATCCCGTTCTTGGAGCACGATGATGCTAACCGCGCCCTCATGGGAGCGAACATGCAGCGTCAGGCTGTGCCGCTTCTGCGCCCAACCGCTCCGTTCGTTGGAACGGGTATGGAGATGCGCGCGGCGGTTGACGCCGGCGATGTCACCGTAGCTAAGGCAGCCGGTGTTGTCACCGAGGTTGACGCGGATGCGATCCACGTTGAGCAGGATGACGGCACGCGTGCCCTTTACAAGACGATCAAGTTCGATCGCTCGAACCCGGGTAACTGCACCAACCAGAAGGTTGTTGTATCCGAGGGCGATCGCGTTGAGATCGGAACGCTGCTTGCGGACGGCCCGGCAACCGAAGGTGGTGAGCTCGCGCTTGGCCAGAACCTCCTGGTGGCCTTCATGTCATGGAACGGCTACAACTACGAGGACGCGATCATCCTCTCCGAGCGTTGTGTTAAGGACGATCTGTTGACCTCGATTCACATCGAGGAGCACGAGGTTGATGCCCGCGACACCAAGCTTGGCCCCGAGGAAGTCACTCGCGACATCCCGAACGTCTCCGAGGAGATGCTGTCTCATCTTGATGAGCACGGCGTTATCCGCATCGGTGCAGAGGTTCAGGCCGGGGACATCCTGGTTGGCAAGATCACCCCGAAGGGAGAGACGGAGCTAACCTCAGAAGAGCGCCTGCTCCGCGCAATCTTCGGAGAGAAGGCCAAGGAAGTTCGCGATACCTCCCTGCGTGTGCCCCACGGCCAGTCCGGCATCGTTATTGGTGTTCGTCAGTTCACCAAGGACAACAACGATGAGCTGGCTGCGGACGTGAATGAGACCGTGCGTGTTTACATTGCTCAGCGCCGCAAGATCACCATTGGTGACAAGATGGCTGGGCGCCACGGTAACAAGGGCGTCATCTCCCGGATCCTTCCGATCGAGGACATGCCGTTCATGGAAGATGGAACTCCGGTTGACATCATCCTGAACCCGCTTGGTGTTCCTGGCCGAATGAACTTGGGTCAGGTTTACGAACTCCATCTGGGCTGGGTTGCCAGCCAGGGGTGGGATGCATCGAAGGCACGCGAAGCCGGCGAAGAGTGGGCAGTTCGCCTACCTGAAAACACGGTGACGGGCGAACCCCAGTCCCACGTGGCAACGCCTGTGTTTGACGGCCTGCTGGCCGACGAGCTGAACGGCCTGCTAACGTCCATCCGGCCTAACCGCGATGGCGACGTACTCGTCAACGAATATGGCAAGGCACGGTTGATGGACGGGCGTACGGGTGATCCGTTCCCCGAGCCGATTTCCGTTGGCTACATGTACATGCTCAAGCTGCATCACCTCGTGGACGATAAGATCCACGCGCGCTCCACGGGCCCATACTCCATGGTTACCCAGCAGCCGCTCGGTGGTAAGGCTCAGTTCGGTGGACAGCGTTTCGGTGAGATGGAGGTGTGGGCGCTTGAAGCGTACGGCGCATCGCACACCCTGCAGGAAATGCTGACGATCAAGTCCGACGATACCGTTGGCCGCGTCAAGGTCTACGAAGCCATCGTCAAGGGCGATAACATCCCAGAGCCAGGCATTCCCGAGTCCTTCAAGGTACTCATTCAGGAAATGCGTTCGCTGTGCCTGAATGTTGAAGCCCTCGATTCTGCGGGTGAAGCAATTGACCTGCAGGACGATGAAGAAGACCAGTTCCAAACCCCTGAGCCCGTGGAAATGCCTACCGGGCTTGAGGATCTGACATCTGGAGCAGAATTCTAAGACTCACGGGGGAGGGGGCCGGGTCCCGCGCCCACCCGGCACCCTCCCGAGTCGGCTCCACAATGAAGAACGTAACGGTGCAGAACCTGAGGAAGTAGGAATCTTGCTCGACGTCAATCGTTTCGACCAGCTCCACATCGCGCTGGCAACTTCGGACGATGTCCGTGAATGGTCCCACGGCGAAGTGAAGAAGCCGGAGACCATCAATTACCGTACCCTGAAGCCGGAAAAGGATGGCCTTTTCTGCGAGCGTATTTTCGGTCCAACTCGTGACTGGGAGTGTGCGTGCGGAAAGTACAAGCGTCCGCGCTTCAAGGGGATTGTTTGTGAGCGCTGTGGCGTAGAAGTCACGCGTTCAAAGGTGCGCCGTGAGCGCATGGGCCACATTGAGCTGGCCGCCCCAGTCACCCATATTTGGTACTTCAAGGGAGTTCCCTCTCGCCTTGGGTACCTGCTTGATATCGCTCCAAAGGACTTGGAGAAGGTCATCTACTTCGCCGCCTACATGGTGACCGAAGTTGATGCCGAGGCACGCCGTGATGACATGCCCACCCTCCAGTCCGAGTATGAGCTTGAGCGGGCCGCTCTGGAGAAGGCACGCGACGTTGATCTGGAAGAGCGCCAGCAGGCACTCGAGTCCGATCTTGCCGCCGCCGAATCCGAGGGCGCCAAGTCTGACGCCAAGAACAAGATCAAGCGTTCAGCCGAAACCGAGCTGGGCCGGATCCGCAAGCGTTCAGATCAGGACATCGCGCGCCTCGATGGCGTGTGGGAGCGCTTCTCCAAGCTGAAGGTCGGAGACCTTGAGGGAGATGAGGATCTCTACCGTGAGATGGAGACCCGCTACTCTGATTACTTCTCCGCCGCCCGCGGCGCCGAAGCTATCCAGAAGCGCCTCCAGAACTTTGATCTGCAGGCCGAACACGATCACCTGGTCGAGGTTATTGAGACCGGCACGGCACAGCGCAAGGCACGCGCCCTCAAGCGCGTCAAGGTGGTTAACGCCTTCTTGCACTCGGGCACCAAGCCCGAGGCCATGGTGCTGGACGCCCTGCCCGTGATCCCACCGGATCTGCGCCCCATGGTGCAGCTGGACGGTGGCCGCTTCGCCACTTCGGATCTCAACGATCTGTACCGCCGCGTCATCAACCGCAACAACCGACTGAAGCGCATGCTTGATCTTGGCGCCCCCGAGATCATGGTGAACAACGAGAAGCGCATGCTTCAGGAAGCCGTGGACGCACTGTTCGATAACGGCCGCCGTGGCCGTCCCGTTCAGGGCGCCGGAAACCGGCCGCTCAAGTCCCTCTCTGACATGCTCAAGGGCAAGCAGGGCCGCTTCCGCCAGAACCTTCTGGGCAAGCGCGTGGACTACTCGGGCCGTTCGGTTATCGTTGTTGGGCCAACGCTCAAGCTGCACCAGTGTGGTCTGCCCAAGATCATGGCACTCGAGCTGTTCAAGCCGTTCGTACAGAAGCGCCTCGTTGATCTGGAGATCGCTAAGAACATCAAGGCCGCGAAGCGCCTGATTGATCGTCAGCGCTCCGAAGTGTGGGACGTTCTGGAAGAGGTTATTCAGGAGCACCCGGTGCTGCTCAACCGCGCACCAACGCTGCACCGCCTCGGTATTCAGGCGTTTGAGCCGCAGCTGATCGAGGGCAAGGCGATCCGCCTGCACCCGCTCGTGTGTGGCGCCTTCAACGCGGACTTCGACGGCGATCAGATGGCCGTTCACCTCCCCATCTCGGTGGAGGCGCAGGCTGAGGCTCGTATCCTCATGCTCTCGGCCAACAACATCTTGAAGCCATCGGACGGCCGCCCGGTCACCATGCCTTCTCAGGACATGATCATCGGTCTGTACTACCTGACCTCATTGCGCGAGGGAGTCAAGGGCGAAGGCCGTTACTTCTCTTCCGTGAGCGAGGCCCAGATGGCCTTTGATCTTGGTGAACTGGATATGAACGCCACGTGCCACATCCGCTTTGAGGCCGATGTTGTGCCGCCACGGGGCTGGGTTGCACCGGAAAGCTTTGAGGAGGGTGACGATCTCATTCTGGAGACCACCTTCGGGCGCGCGCTGTTCAACGACACGCTGCCAACGGACTTCCCCTACGTTAACGACGTTGTGGACAAGAAGCTCTTGGGTGCGATTGTCAATGAGCTCGCGGAGCGTTACGAGAAGGTTGCCGTTGGCGCCTCGCTTGACGCCCTCAAGTCCACCGGCTTCTACTGGGCAGGCCGTTCCGGCGTGACCATTGCCGTGACGGACGTTGTGGTTCCCGAATCCAAGCCAGCCATTCTTGCTAAGGCAGAGGAAGACGCGGCTCGCATCGAGCACCAGTTCCTCACTGGACGTATTGAGGACGAGGATCGCCGCCGCGACCTCGTTGATCTTTGGTCCTCCGTGACGGACGAGATCGCGGAGAAGATGCGCGAGAACTTCGATTCATCCAATACGGTGAACCGCATGGTCTCTTCGGGCGCTCGTGGAAACTGGGAGCAGGTCCGTCAGATCGCCGGTATGCGTGGTCTGGTGGCCGATCCTCGTGGAAACATCATTCCCCGCCCGATCCAGTCCAACTACCGTGAAGGCCTCTCGGTTCTCGAGTACTTCATTGCCACTCACGGTGCACGTAAGGGACTGGCCGATACGGCTCTTCGTACCGCCGATTCCGGTTACCTGACCCGTCGCCTCGTGGATGTATCGCAGGACGTTATCGTGCGCGAGCTGGACTGTGGCACGCGCCGCGGCCTAACCAAGGCCATCGCGGCACCGGACGCCGAGGGCAACTTGGTTCCAGACGAGAAGCTCGATACCTCCGTGTACGCACGCACCTTGGCCCGCGATATCTCCGACGCCGATGGCAACATCATCGCGGCCGCGGGTACAGACCTTGGCGACGTTGTGATCGAGAAGCTCATTTCTTCCGGCGTGACCGAAGTTAGCGTCCGCTCCGTCCTGACCTGTGAGTCCCGGATCGGTACCTGCGCGAAGTGCTACGGCCGTTCGATGGCTACCGGCAAGCTGGTGGATATTGGCGAGGCCGTAGGTATCGTGGCTGCCCAGTCCATTGGTGAGCCAGGCACCCAGTTGACGATGCGTACATTCCACACCGGTGGTTCGGCTTCGGCAGACGACATTACGCAGGGTCTTCCCCGTGTCCAGGAGCTCTTCGAGGCACGTACCCCGAAGGGCGAGGCTCCGATCGCGGAAGCTGCAGGACGCCTCGAGATCGAGGATGGCGAGCGTTTGCGCCGCCTCACGATCATCAGGGACGACGGCGATGATGACATCACCTATCAGGTCACCAAGCGCGCCAAGCTGCGCGTGGAAGAGGGCGGTCATGTGAGCGTTGGCGAGCAGCTTGTCGAGGGTTCGGTTGATCCCAAGAAGGTGCTCCGAATCAACGGCCGCAAGGCGGCTCAGCAGCACATCGTGAACGAGGTTCAGGATGTGTACCGCAGCCAGGGCGTGGAGATCCACGATAAGCACATCGAGGTTATCGTGCGTCAGATGCTTCGCCGCATCACCATTCTCGAGGCCGGCACCACGAAGCTGCTTCCGGGCGAACTCGTTGATGTCTCCGTGTTTGAGGATGAGAACCGCGCTGCGATGGCAGAGGGCGGCAAGCCCGCCTCCGGCCGTCCGGAGCTCATGGGTATCACCAAGGCCTCTCTGGCAACGGATTCGTGGCTGTCCGCCGCATCCTTCCAGGAGACCACCAAGGTGCTCACCGAAGCCGCGCTCAATGCCAAGGGCGATCCGCTCTCCGGTCTTAAGGAGAACGTGATCCTCGGTAAGCTCATCCCGGCCGGAACTGGCCTTGAGGAGCTTCGCCACGTTGAGGTTGAGCCCACCGCCGATGCTCGCATCGAGTTCGAGAAGAATAACGGGTTTAACCACTCGGATCTTGAGCCGTTCGATGATGTGTATCGCTATGGCGATTACCCAGATTTCGATCTGACCGCTGGCTACGGGGCTTACTAGTCCGAGAGCCATAGGTAGTTCGGGAGGGACGGACGGGGAGGAATCCCCGTCCGTCCCTCCTTCTATCCCGGCGGCGGACTCCATCATCCGGGGTTGCGTCAATTCTGCGGGGAGGCACCCCGGGGTTGCGTCAATTCTGCGGGGATGGTGGCCGCCCCCAACACGGAACCGCGCAATCGCTGTGTTTCCTACCACCCCTAGCCCTGATCCTTTGACGCTATACCAGAGATGCGGCTACTCTTATGTAGGTTGCCCGTTCGCGGGTCCGACACGATTGCAGAGGCAAATCTTCCGAAGCAGACGTGAAGCAGCGGTGTGCATTCGGTCCTGGCGAACATCTTTGTGTCAATAGAACATTTCAGGAGAAATAGTGCCCACTATTCAGCAGTTGGTCCGTAAGGGACGCAGCAGCAAGGTGAGTGCAGCTTCGACGCCAGGCCTCAAGGGGAGTCCTCAGCGCCGCGGAGTTTGCACCCGCGTATTCACGACCACCCCGAAGAAGCCGAATTCGGCTTTGCGTAAGGTTGCTCGTGTTCGCCTCTCATCCGGCATCGAGGTCACGGCTTACATCCCGGGTGAAGGTCATAACCTTCAGGAGCACTCCATCGTTCTGGTCCGTGGAGGGCGCGTTCGCGATCTCCCCGGCGTTCGCTACAAGATCGTTCGCGGCGCACTCGACACCCAGGGTGTGAAGTCCCGTGGCCAGGCTCGTAGCCGCTACGGTGCGAAGAAGGAGAAGAAGTAATGCCACGTAAGGGACCTGTACGCAAGCGCCCACTCGTTAACGATCCAGTTTACGGTTCACCCGTGGTGACCCAGCTGGTTAATCGCATTCTTCGTGACGGCAAGAAGTCCACCGCAGAGCGCATTGTTTATGATGCCCTCAAGGGTGTTGCAGAGAAGTCTGATCAGGACGCTCTGACGGTGCTCAAGCGCGCGCTGGATAACATTCGTCCGTCCCTGGAGGTTCGCTCCCGCCGTGTTGGTGGCGCCACCTATCAGGTGCCGGTTGAGGTCAAGCCTAACCGCTCCACCACCCTCGCTCTGCGTTGGCTCGTGGATTACGCGCGTCAGCGCCGCGAGAACAGCATGACCGAGCGCCTCATGAACGAGATCCTTGATGCCTCCAACGGCCTTGGTGCCGCTGTGAAGCGCCGCGAGGATACACATCGTATGGCGGAGTCCAACCGGGCGTTCGCTCACTACCGTTGGTAACCATGGGCTGAGCCTTTGAGCTCACCCCCTACGAAGAAGAGAGCCTGCACGTGGCACTTGAAGTGCTTACGGACCTCAAGAAGGTCCGCAACATTGGAATTATGGCGCACATTGACGCTGGCAAGACCACCGTCACTGAGCGCATCCTGTTTTACACCGGTATCAACTACAAGATCGGTGAAACCCACGACGGCGCTTCCACGACTGACTGGATGGAGCAGGAGAAGGAACGTGGCATCACGATCACGTCCGCTGCTGTGACAGCCTTCTGGAAGGGCACGCAGTTCAACGTTATCGATACCCCTGGGCACGTTGACTTCACGGTTGAGGTGGAGCGCGCTCTGCGCGTCCTCGACGGTGCTGTCGCGGTGTTCGACGGTAAGGAAGGCGTGGAGCCCCAGTCTGAGACTGTGTGGCGCCAGGCCGATAAGTACTCGGTTCCCCGCATCTGCTTCATCAACAAGATGGACAAGCTGGGCGCTGATTTTGACTTCTCGGTTCAGACTATCCGCGATCGCCTTCACGCGATTCCCGTTGTGGTCACCTTCCCGATCGGTGCAGAGAATGACTTCGCTGGCGTTGTGGACGTCCTGAAGATGAAGGCCATTCGTTTCCCCGAGAAGGGTGATGACGGGGTCGATACTCGTGGCGCCGTCGTCGTTGAAGAAGAAATCCCAGCTGAACTTCTAGAGAAGGCCGAAGCGCTCCGCGTCGAAGCTATGGAAGAAGCTGCGGAAGCCAACGATGAACTCATGGAGAAGTACCTCGAAGATGGGGAACTCACCACTGAGGAAATGATCGAAGGCATCCGCATCCGGACCATCAACTCGGAGATCTACCCGGTCTACGCTGGTTCCGCCTACAAGAACAAGGGCGTCCAGCCCATGCTTGATGGTGTTGTGAACTTCCTGCCGTCCCCGTTGGATCTGCCAGCGGTTGAAGGCTTCCGCCCCGATCATGAGGATGAGCCCGAATTCCGTAAGGCTGATGAGAAGGAGCCCTTCTCCGCCCTTGCTTTCAAGATTGCGGTTCACCCCTTCTACGGCAAGCTGATCTATGTTCGCGTCTACTCCGGCAAGGTTGCGCAGGGCACGCAGGTGCTCAACACGACCACCGGCAAGAAGGAACGTCTGGGCAAGATGTTCCAGATGCACTCAAACACCGAGAATCCGGTGGATGTTGCGCACGCTGGTCACATCTATGCTTTCGTGGGCCTGAAGGATACCCGTACGGGCGATACGCTGGCCGATATGGGCCATCCGGTTGTGCTGGAGTCCATGACCTTCCCCGAGCCCGTGATCCACGTGGCTATCGAGCCGAAGTCGAAGAACGATCAGGAGAAGCTCTCGATCGCTATTCAGAAGCTCGCTGAGGAGGATCCCACCTTCACAGTTCGTCAGGATCCGGAGACGGGCCAGACCGTTATTGGCGGTATGGGCGAACTTCACCTCGACATTCTGGTAGACCGCATGAAGCGCGAGTTCCGCGTGGACGCAAACATCGGTTCCCCGATGGTTGCCTACCGCGAGACCATCCGCAAGAAGGTCGAGAAGATGGACTACACCCATAAGAAGCAGACCGGTGGTTCCGGCCAGTTCGCAAAGGTTCAGGTTACTCTTGAGCCGTTGCCTGAGGATTCCGAAGCTGACAACTACAACTTCGTGAATGCCGTTACTGGTGGCCGCGTTCCCCGCGAATACATTCCGTCTGTTGATGCCGGTATCCAAGAGGCAATGCAGAACGGTATTCTGGCTGGCTACCCGATGGTAGACATCCAGGCAACGCTCGAAGACGGCGCCTTCCACGACGTCGATTCTTCGGAAATGGCATTCAAGATCGCCGGAAACATGGTGTTCAAGGAAGCGGCCCGCAAGGCCAAGCCTGTACTCCTAGAGCCGGTTATGGATGTTGAAGTCCGTACTCCTGAGGAGTACATGGGCGATGTTATCGGCGATTTGAACTCCCGCCGTGGCATGATCAAGTCCATGGAGGATGCTCATGGAGTGAAGATTGTTCGCGCGAACGTTCCCCTTTCGGAAATGTTCGGCTACGTGGGCGATCTACGTTCCAAGACACAGGGCCGCGCGGTTTACACCATGCAGTTCGATTCCTACGCTGAGGTTCCGAAGGCTGTTGCTGAGGAAATCATCGCAAAAACTCGGGGCGAGTAACTTCCCCCAAGTCCTGTACAATCAGTTACCGTAAACAAGAACTTGAGCTGATTTCTCTCAGCCCGAAGTCAATCTAGAGTCCCAGGAGGGCCCAAGTGGCGAAGGCCAAGTACGACAAGTCAAAGCCGCATATGAACATCGGCACCATCGGTCACGTCGATCATGGTAAGACAACCCTGACCGCTGCGATCACCAAGGTGCTTGCGGATGAATACCCCGAGCTGAACGAGTTCACCCCGTTCGACAAGGTTGATAACGCTCCCGAGGAGCGTCAGCGCGGCATCACCATCAATGTTTCCCACGTGGAGTACCAGACGCCTAAGCGTCACTACGCTCACGTGGACGCCCCTGGCCACGCCGATTATGTGAAGAACATGATCACCGGCGCCGCTCAGATGGACGGTGCGATCCTCGTGGTTGCAGCGACCGACGGCCCGATGGCTCAGACGCGCGAGCACGTTCTGCTCGCCCGCCAGGTAGGCGTGCCGGACATCATCGTTGCACTGAACAAGTGCGACATGGTGGACGATGAGGAGCTTCTCGAGCTCGTGGAGATGGAAGTCCGTGACCTCCTCTCCTCGCAGGATTTCGATGGCGACAACGCACCTGTGATTCAGGTTTCCGCTTATAAGGCGCTGGAAGGCGACGCGAAGTGGGTTGAGTCCATCAAGGAGCTCATGCAGTCGGTTGACGATTACTTCCCGGATCCGGTTCGCGATCTGGACAAGGAATTCCTCATGCCTATCGAGGACGTCTTCACGATTACCGGCCGCGGCACAGTCGTGACCGGCCGTGCAGAGCGTGGCCAGCTGAAGCTGAACGAAGAAGTCGCAATCATCGGCCTTCGTCCCACCCAGAAGACCACCGTCACCGGTATCGAGATGTTCCACAAGCAGATGGACACCGCCGATGCAGGCGAGAACTGTGGCCTCCTTCTCCGCGGTACCAAGCGCGAAGATGTTGAGCGTGGCCAGGTTGTTGCCCGCCCGGGTACCATCACGCCTCACACCAAGTTCGTTGGTCAGGCCTACGTGCTGAAGAAGGAAGAGGGCGGCCGTCACAACCCGTTCTTCTCCAACTACCGCCCGCAGTTCTACTTCCGTACCACGGACGTTACCGGCGTTATCACCCTTCCCGAAGGCACCGAAATGGTTATGCCTGGCGACAACACTGAGATGAACGTTGAGCTCATCCAGCCAATCGCTATGGAAGAGGGCCTCGGCTTCGCTATCCGCGAGGGTGGCCGCACCGTTGGCTCCGGCAAGGTTGTTTCCATCGTTGAGTAATTAGCGATAGAAGTTGCGGGCCCCCGGCATTGCGCTGGGGGCCCGCTTCTTTGTTTTTAACGACGACGGCGGAAGCTAGCCGTTGACCGTCTGATGCATATCCGCAAACCAAGGCTCGAGCCGGGTGTAGGCGTCGAGGAAGAGCCGATAGGGCTGTTCCAGGGCCTCGTGCACGGCAGGGTCCGGCGCTGTATCTGGATCCTGCTGGGACAGGCGCGTGGCGATCGAGAAGTCCTCGAACACTCCGGTCCCTACCCCGGCGAGTACCGCTGCGCCGATCGAGTTGGCCTCATCCACGATGTCGCGAGCCGCAACAGGCACGTTCCACACGTTCGCAAGAATCTGCAGCATTACGGGGGACTTCGCCAATCCGCCGATGCAGTCGATATGGCTGACGTCCAACCCCGCGTCCGAGAATGCTTCCAATCCGGTACGGAGGTTGAAGGCTACGCCCTCTAGGACGGCCCTCATCATATGAGGCTGCTGATGATCCATGTGTAGTCCTGCGAATACGCCGCGGGCCAGCGGATTCCAGTACGGCGAGCGCTCACCGATGAGGTAGGGGAGAAAGAAGAGTCCCTGCGTGGCTGCTTCTACGTTGCCGGCGGCCCCCAGAAACTGCTCGTAGCTCTTCCCGCCTGAGAGGACCTCTTGGCCCCGGCTCACGGATGCGCCGCCGGCCTGCATGGTGGCAGTAGGAACGAATTGCCCCGGGACCACGTGATTGAAGGTCATGGAACGCATCTTCGGATCCAACAGCGGACGCGAGGCGGAGAGCGATACCCAGGAGGAAGAACCCAGATAGGCGTAGGCGCCCGAGGATTCGTCAATCACACCGGCTCCCAGAGCCGCAACTGGACCGTCGCCTCCACCGATTACAACAGGCGTGCCTTCGGCCAATCCGGTGGCGCGGGCCGCCTCTGCTGTGACGGTACCGATCACATGGGTTGAGGGGACAATCTTCGGGAAGAGGCTGCGGGGGAGTCCAGCTGCGTCAATGATCTCCCACGCCCAATCTCCACTTGCTTGGTCATAGGCATTTGTGGAGGAGGCGTCTGAGGGATCGGTGGCAAGAACACCTGTGAGTTTAAAGGCCGTGTAGTCCTTGGCCAAGCAGAACGTTGCCGTTTTAGCGAAATTGTCCGGTTCGTTCTCACGGAGCCACATCAGTTTCGTCAGCGAATACGTAGGATTGAGACGATGTCCGGTGATCCGGTAGCAATCCTCCATGGATACCCGCTCAAGCAAAGTGTTGGTCTCCTTGGTGGAGCGCGTATCTGCCCAAATAATGGCGGGGCGCACGGGTTCGCCGTGGGAGTCCAACGGCACAACACCCATCATCTGACCGGAGAATGACACCCCATCGATGTCAGTCCCAGCTGTGTTGGTTTCCGCGAGCAGCTCGCGCGAAGCACGGCACACCGCATCCCACCAATCGTGCGGATTCTGCTCGGCGCGGCCATCCGTGCCCCAATCAGCGCCGTAATTGACCGTTTTTGCGGCGAGCATCTTGCCATCGTTGGATACCAGCGTGGCCTTGTTTCCTGTAGTTCCTAGGTCATGTGCAATGAGCATTGCGAACTCCTAAATCTGGGCTCTGAGGGCATCGACCAGCTTCACTCCAGCTGATGTGCCAAGGCGAGTTACGCCGGCGTCGATGAAGGCGAGTGCGTCCTCGAGCTCTCGGATGCCGCCGGCGGCCTTGACCTGAACAGCGTCTCCAACAACGCTCTTCATGAGCTTCACGTCCTCAAGGGTTGCACCACCGGAACCGAAGCCCGTAGAGGTCTTGATGAAATCTGGCCGAACCTTTTTGGCGATGGTGGCCGCTTGACGCTTCTCATCATCAGTGAGGTAACAGTTTTCGAAGATCACCTTCGAGAGCGCGCCCTGCTCGCGGCACACACCCACGATCTGCCGCATCTCGTCCTCGAGATAAGAGAGATTGCCGGCCTTGAGTTCCGTAATGTTGATGACGTAGTCGATTTCGTCCGCACCGTTCGCGATTGCTCGCTGTGATTCGGCCACCTTGTCCTCGATGGTGACCTGCCCCAGAGGGAATCCGATGGCGGCCCCAACGTGCACGCCGCTGCCCTCAAGCTGCTTCTTACACTGAGCGACGGGGTAGGGGTTGATGGCGACCATGGCGAAGCCGTATTCGCGGGCCTCGTCGCATAGTTTGGTGAATTGCTCTTTCGTCGCATCGGCCTTGAGCTGAGTGTGGTCGATCATTCCGGCGAGTTGTTCAGGTGTCACAGTCATTGCGTCTCCTTCGATCGTCTGTGGCCTGCTGTGAGAACTGCAGGAGCCCCGGGCACCTTCTAGTCTAAGGCCTGTACGGACAACCGGACAAGAGGCGAGAACTGGCAGATATGGCCTTCACTGCTATCAGGCGCTATTTGCTTGCCCAGCCAACGAGAGTTCACTTAGCTCGTGAGAGTTAGGTTCGGAAGGTAACGCTCATGACGGAAGTGAACACTCGTGGACCGTGCCCGTATGTTGCCTGGCGCGGTTTCAAACCCGGATGGCTCGCAGGCTAGGATCTAGGCATGGTAGTGCCTTCCGGACCCGCAATGATTGTTCGCGATTCCACGGTTCCCTTCCATCGCCAATTGAAGACGATTCTGTTGGAGCAGATTTCACGAGATGGCCTTGTGGAGGGTGACCGCTTGTGGAGTGAACCCCAGATCAGCGCGACGTATGGAGTGTCCCGCTCCGTTGTGCGGCAGACGCTTGCCGAGCTGGAGAACGAGGGCGTTATTGAGCGGGTGAGGGGACGTGGCACGTTCATCGCGGGTGCGAAGATGGACCATGGCCTAACGATCTCCATCGAAGGGTTGTACGCCCAAGCGCAAAGTCTGGGGCTGGAGCTCACCAGTGACGTCCTGCAACAGGCAGTTGAACCGGCGGCCGAACCGGTCTCCACGGAACTGGAAGTAGTCACCGGCTGCCCAGTCTTCATGCTGGAACGTGTACGCGGCGTCGAAGGTATGCCCTGGTCTCACACGGCTTCGTGGATCCCCTCCGCCCGCGTCCCGGGGATTGAGGAACACGATTTCAGCACCGGATCTCTCTACGAGCTTCTCCGAACCCGCTACGGGATGCGGTTTGGCAGGGCGCGGCGCTCGATTGAGGCGATCGCGGCACCGGAAGAGATTGCCCACTACCTCGGCGTTGATGAGGGCGCACCGCTCCTGAGGATTAAGAGTGTGCTCTACGATATCCACGGTATTCCGATCGAACGGTTCATCGCGCACCATCGTGGGGACATGTCTCGATTCGACGTATCACTGGGATCGATGGCGGGGGAGGATCGGCTCGCGGAGGTCTATGTGGCACCGGGAAGTTCAGTGGGGTGAAGGGTTCGTCGTCGTCAGAAAAACCCACCAAAACTCAGTACTGAGAACCGCACCACTAAGAACCCCAAAAACTTGCGGAAACGGGGCGTGGGCTGACAAACTAGACAAGTTGCTCGGTCCGCCGAGTGTAGGACTTCGTTGGGGCTCAAGCCTCAGCGTTAAATAAGGGTTCGTCGAAACCTGCAATAGGGCTTGATTACGTGGTGCTAATCGCGCGACACGCCCGAGTGCGGGTACCGGCGTTCACCGCGGTAAAGAGAGGTAGACGACGCCATGGCGGGACAGAAAATCCGCATCCGGCTCAAGTCATATGACCACGAGGTCATTGATAGCGCGGCGAAGAAGCTCGTCGACGAAGTGACGCGCACTGGCGCGTCGGTAGTGGGCCCGGTGCCGTTGCCAACGGAAAAGAATGTCTTTTGCGTCATTCGCTCCCCACATAAGTACAAGGACAGCCGCGATCACTTCGAGATGCGCACTCACAAGCGGCTCATCGACATCGTTGATCCGACTCTGAAGACGATCGATACGCTTCGGCGCCTCGATCTTCCGGCCGATGTCAATGTGGAAATCAAGCTCTGAGGTAACGCATCATGAACTCCAAACAGCAGGTTGCTAGCGCGCCCGTGACGGCGTTGCTGGGCTCAAAGCTGGGAATGACCCAGCTGTGGGATGAGGCAGGCCGCCTAGTCCCGATCACGGTTGTCCACGTGGGCACCAACGTAGTGACTCAGGTCCGCACCGATGAGAAGGACGGCTACTCCGCCGTCCAGCTCGGTTCGGGCGATGTGAAGTCCAAGAATGTCACCAAGCCCCTGCAGGGACACTTCGACAAGGCTGGCGTTCAGCCTCGGAAGGCTCTCGCTGAGGTCCGCACGTCCAACGCGGGTGAATACGAGCTGGGTCAGGAACTGACCGCAGAGGTATTCGAATCCGGTCAGGTTGTTGACGTCATCGGAACTTCAAAGGGTAAGGGATTTGCCGGTGTTATGAAGCGCCACGGCTTTGCCGGCGTTTCCGCCTCACACGGTGCACACCGCAACCACCGCAAGCCCGGTTCCATCGGCGCTTGCGCCACGCCTTCCCGCGTGTTCCGCGGAACGCGCATGGCTGGCCGTATGGGTCAGGATCGCGTGACCGTACAGAATCTTTCCATCCATGCTGTTGATGCTGATAAGGGCATCCTCTTGGTTGCGGGCCCCGTGCCAGGCGCCAAGGGTTCCACAGTCGTGGTCCGTACCGCTGTGAAGGGAGCCTGAACATGGCGGAATCCTTCAAGGTAAACGTTCTTGATGTCAAGGGCGAGGCACAGGGGCAGGTTGAACTTCCTGCCGGTCTCTTCGATCTGGATGCCAACGTTGCGTTGATCCATCAGGTTGTTGTGGCCCAGCTGGCCGCCGGACGTCAGGGCACTCACTCCACCAAGACCCGCGGCGAGGTTCGCGGCGGTGGACGCAAGCCATACAAGCAGAAGGGCACTGGCCGCGCACGTCAGGGTTCTATCCGCGCTCCACACTTCGCTGGCGGTGGCGTGGTACACGGCCCCAAGCCGCGCAACTACGCTCAGCGCACTCCCAAGAAGATGATTGCAGCAGCACTGCTTCAGTCTCTTTCGGATCGCGCCCGTAACGGCCGCGTGCATGTGGTGACCGAATTCGTTGAAGGCGATAAGCCCTCCACGAAGGAAGCCCTCGCGCTTCTGCGCAAGGTAATTGCCGAGCGCAACGCGCTGGTTGTTGTTTCCCGCGATGATGATCTTTCGATCCTCTCACTGCGCAACGCACCAGAAGCTCACGTGCTCCACGTAGATCAGCTCAATTCTTACGACGTTCTGGTTGCTGATGATGTTGTCTTCACCGAGGCAGCCTTCGCCAGCTTCGTTGAGAAGAAGGGTAAGGAGGAGAAGTGAGCGAAGTAGCAGGCTTCTGGAATAAGCACCCGCAAGACGTCATTCTTCAGCCGGTAGCCACCGAAAAGGCTGCACGTATGGAGGATGAAGGCAAGTACACCTTCATCGTTGACAAGCGTGCGAACAAGACCGAGATCAAGCAGGCCGTTGAGGCCATCTTCAAGGTCAAGGTTGCGTCCGTCAATACGCAGAACCGCCAGGGCAAAGTCCAGCGGACGCGTACCGGCCTAGGCAAGCGCAAGGATGTCAAGCGCGCCATCGTCACCCTGCGTGAAGGCACCATCGACATCTACGGCGACGTCATCAGCTGACGCCGAGCCGCGAAGAGATTTGAGGATCTGAACTCATGGGAATCCGTAAGTACAAGCCGACGACCCCTGGTCGCCGCGGTGCGAGCGTTGCCGACTTCGCTGAGATCACCCGATCGACGCCCGAGAAGTCGCTGGTTCGTCCGCTGAAGAAGACCGGTGGCCGCGATAATTCCGGCCGCATCTCCACTCGTCACAAGGGTGGCGGCCACAAGCGTCAATACCGCGTTATTGACTTCCGCCGCTGGGATAAGGACGGCGTGCCCGCCAAGGTCGCTCACATTGAGTATGACCCGAACCGTACGGCCCGCATCGCCCTGCTCCACTACGCTGATGGCGCCAAGCGCTACATCCTCGCCCCGAAGAATCTTCATCAGGGTGACGTAGTTGAGAGCGGTCCGGCCGCGGACATCAAGCCCGGCAACAACCTGCCACTGAAGAACATTCCGGTAGGTACCACCGTTCACAGCGTTGAGCTTCGCCCCCTCGGTGGCGCGAAGATCGCTCGCTCGGCCGGCACCTCTGTTCAGCTGGTTGCCCGTGAAGGCAAGTACGCTCAGCTGCGTATGCCTTCCGGGGAAATCCGCAACGTCGAAGCTGGCTGCCGCGCCTGCATCGGCGAAGTAGGTAACGCCGAACAGATCAACATTAACTGGGGCAAGGCAGGCCGCAATCGTTGGAAGGGCGTTCGCCCAACCGTCCGCGGTGTTGTGATGAACCCGATCGACCATCCACATGGTGGTGGCGAGGGCAAGACCTCTGGTGGCCGTCATCCGGTCAGCCCATGGGGCAAGCCTGAAGGCCGTACACGCCATGCAAACAAGGCCAGCGACAAGCTCATTGTGCGCCGTCGCAAGACCGGCAGCAAGCGGTAAGAGAGGTTAGCTGATGCCACGTAGTTTGAAGAAGGGCCCCTTCGTTGATGATCACCTTCAGAAGAAGGTTGATGACCAGAACGAAAAGGGCAGCAAGAATGTCATCAAGACTTGGTCTCGTCGGTCGATGATTACGCCCGACTTCCTCGGTCACACTTTCGCAGTGCACGATGGCCGCAAGCATGTGCCGGTATTCGTCACCGAGTCCATGGTTGGCCACAAGCTCGGGGAGTTCGCCCCGACCCGCACTTTCCGCGGGCACGATAAGGACGACCGCAAGGGCCGCCGCCGCTAAGGCGCGAGCTAGCAGAGAGAGTAAGGCAGAAACATGGAAGCCAAGGCGCAGGCGCGATTCGTGCGCGTCACGCCCCTGAAAGCTCGCCGTATCGTGGATGTTGTCCGCGGGAAGCGTGCTGTCGAGGCGCTAGAGGTGCTCGCATACGCACCACAGGGGGCGGCTGAGCCCGTCCGCAAAGTTGTCGAGTCCGCGATTGCTAATGCTCGGTACGCCGCTGATCAGGCGGGCGAGCGGTTCAACGAAGAGGACCTTTACATTCAGGCGATCTACGCCGATGAAGGCCCCACGATGAAGCGCATTCGTCCCCGTGCTCAGGGCCGGGCCGATCGCGTGATGAAGCGTACGAGCCACATTACTGTTGTTGTCGGTGACTCTAAGGTTGCCGCTGGATCTAAGGGAAGGAACCGCTAGTGGGGCAGAAGGTTAACCCAACCGGGTTCCGCCTCGGAATTACCACGGACCACCGTTCAAAGTGGTTCGCCGATTCCTCAAAGGCCGGCCAGCGCTACGCCGATTTCGTAGCAGAAGACATTCAGATTCGTAAGATGATCGAGAAGACGCTTGAGCGTGCAGGTATTTCCCGCGTGAACATCGAGCGCCGCGCCGAGCGCGTTGTTGTGGATATCCACACCGCCCGCCCCGGCATCGTCATCGGACGCCGCGGCGCAGAGGCCGATCGCCTCCGCGCTGACCTTGAGAAGCTGACCGGCAAGTCCATTCAGCTCAATATCCTCGAGGTGAAGAACCCGGAAGCCGATGCTCAGCTTGTTGCACAGGGCATCGCAGAGCAGCTCGCCTCCCGCGTCTCATTCCGCCGCGCCATGCGCCGTGGAATGCAGTCCGCAGAGCGCGCTGGCGCCAAGGGCATTCGTGTCCAGTGCGCGGGCCGTCTTGGTGGCGCTGAAATGTCACGTTCCGAGTTCTACCGTGAAGGCCGCGTGCCGCTGCACACCCTTCGCGCAAACATCGATTACGGCTTCCACGAGGCCCGCACCACCTTCGGGCGCATTGGCGTCAAGGTGTGGATCTACCGTGGCGACGTTACCGATACAGAGTATTTCCGCTCCCTGGCTGAGGCCCCACGTGGTGGCCGTGGCCGTGGTGGTGACCGCCGTGGACGTCGCGGAGACCGTCATGGTCGCGGCAATGCCCCACAGGGTCAGGCACCACAAGCAGCTGCCAAGAACAGCGAAACCGCCTCGGAGCCAGCAACCACAGCAGGATCGGAGGCCTGAGAATGCTGATTCCAAGGCGCACCAAGTGGCGCAAACAGCACCGTCCAACCCGTACCGGTATGGCTAAGGGTGGCACCGAGCTGGCGTTCGGCGATTTTGGTATTCAGGCTCTCGAGCCGGCCTACGTCACGAACCGTCAGATTGAGGCCGCACGTATCGCCATGACCCGTCACGTCAAGCGTGGCGGCAAGATCTGGATCAACATCTTCCCGGATCGCCCGCTGACCAAGAAGGCTCTTGGCCTTCGTATGGGTTCCGGTAAGGGCCCGGTTGAGACCTGGGTTGCCAACGTCAAGCCCGGTCGCATCATGTTCGAGATGGGTGGCGTCAACGAGGAACTGGCTCAAGAGGCCATGTCCCGTGCCATGCACAAGCTACCGATGAAGACCCGTTTCGTTTCACGTGAGGAGGCAGAGTAATGGCCAAGGGACTTTCTACTGAAGAACTCGATGTCATGACGGATGCCGAACTCATGGAGAAGCTGAAGGAGTCCAAGGAGGAGCTGTTTAACCTACGCTTCTCTGCGGTAACCCACCGCCTCGAAGATAGCGGCCGCCTTCGTGAAGTCCGCCGGGAGATTGCCCGGATCTACACGATCAAGCGCGAGCGCGAGCTCGATATCCGCACCGCTCCAGCAGCTGAGAAGTGAGGTCAAGAGTGAGCGAGCAGAATACAGTTACAGAGCGTAACCACCGCAAGGTTCTTCGGGGTTACGTTGTGAGCGACAAGATGGACAAGACAGTAACCGTCGAGGTCGATGATCGCCGGAAGCATCCCGTTTACGGCAAGGTCATCACTCACACCCGCCGTGTGAAGGCCCACGATGAGAACAACGAGGTAGGCGTTGGCGATCTGGTCCGCATCATGGAGACCCGTCCGCTGAGCGCAACTAAGCACTACCGCGTGGTTGAAATCGTCGAAAAGGCTAAGTGACCTTTCGGGCCGCTTTGAAACCCCATCCGTTCGGCAAGGCTCGTTAACGAGAACCGGCACGACGACAGGAGAAACAACACATGATCCAGCAAGAGTCGCGGCTATCAGTCGCTGATAACACCGGTGCAAAGGAGATCCTTTGCATCCGTGTACTCGGTGGCTCGGGCCGGCGCTACGCCGGAATTGGCGACACGATCGCCGCCACCGTCAAGGATGCAATCCCTGGCGGAAACGTTAAGAAGGGCGATGTGGTCAAGGCCGTTATCGTCCGCACAAAGAAGGAAACGCGCCGTACCGACGGTTCGTACATTCGCTTCGATGAGAACGCTGCGGTGTTGCTCAAGAACGAAAACGAGCCTCGCGGCACACGTATCTTCGGGCCCGTTGGGCGCGAACTGCGCGATAAGAAGTTCATGCGAATCATTTCGCTCGCACCGGAGGTGATCTGATGGCGAAGATTAAGAAAGACGACCTCGTCCAGGTCATCGCTGGCCGTGACAAGGGAATGCAGGGCCGGGTTCTCTCGGTAGATTCTGCTAACGACCGCGTTGTTGTTGAAGGCGTTATGCGCGTCAAGAAGCACGTCAAGGTTGGCCAGAGCGGCCGCGGAGCAACCACGGGAGGAATCGAGACCGTTGAGGCCCCGATCCACATCTCGAATGTTGCCCTTGTTGGCCCCGATAAGAAGCCGATCCGCGTTGGCCACCGTGAGGTAGAAGTTGAGCGCGACGGGCGTAAGAAGATCGTCCGTGAGCGCATTGGCCGCCGCGGTGGGAAGGAGATCGAGCTGTGAGCACTCCTCGTCTAAAGACCAAGTACCGCGGGGAAATCATCCCCGCTCTCGAGGCTGAGTTCAATCACGCCAACCTTCACAACGTTGCTGGTTTGCAGAAGATCGTTGTGAACATGGGCGTGGGCGAAGCCGCTCGTGACTCCAAGGTGTTGGACGGTGCAGTTGCGGACCTTACCGCGATCACCGGCCAGAAGCCGCAGATCACCAAGGCGAAGAAGTCCATCGCACAGTTCAAGCTGCGCGAGGGCCAGCCGATTGGATGCCATGTCACCCTTCGCGGTGACCGCATGTGGGAGTTCCTGGATCGGCTTCTCGCCACCGCGCTTCCTCGTATCCGCGACTTCCGTGGCCTCAGCCCCAAGCAGTTCGATGGCAACGGAAACTACACGTTCGGCTTGACCGAACAGACAGTGTTCCACGAGATCGATCAGGACAAGATTGATCGGGTTCGCGGAATGGACATCACCCTGGTCACCACGGCCAAGGACGATTCCGAGGGTCGCTCACTTCTGCGCCAACTCGGATTCCCGTTCAAGGAGGACTGAGCATGGCAAAGACAGCTCTTAAGCAGAAGGCCGCGCGTAAGCCCAAGTACGGCGTGCGTGCATACACCCGTTGCAACCGCTGCGGACGCCCACATTCCGTGTACCGTAAGTTCGGCCTTTGCCGCATCTGCCTTCGCGAGATGGCACTGGCAGGCGAGCTTCCAGGCGTCACGAAGTCCAGCTGGTAAACACTACGTCGTAGGTCCGCAAGGGAAACCGCGACGAGGAAGGGCAAAAGCCCAATGTCAATGACTGACCCAATCGCAGATATGCTCACGCGTCTGCGTAACGCCAATTCGGCGTTCCACGAGTCGGTAGATATGCCGTACTCCAAACTGAAGGCGAACATCGCTGAGATTCTCGAGCGCGAGGGCTACATCACTGGCCACACGGTCGAGGATGCCAAGGTGGGCAAGACGCTCACCCTGCAGCTGAAGTTCGGCTCCAACCGTGAGCGTGCGCTTGCCGGTATTCGCCGTGTGTCGAAGCCTGGTCTGCGCGTATACGCAAAGTCAACAAATCTGCCCCAGGTACTGGGCGGCCTCGGTGTGGCAATTCTTTCCACATCTTCCGGTCTGCTCACGGACCGCGAGGCCAAGGACAAGGGTGTAGGCGGAGAAGTTCTCGCCTACGTCTGGTGACGGGGAAGGAAGAACAGAATGTCACGTATTGGCAAGCTGCCCGTCACGATTCCCGCTGGTGTGGATATTTCCATTAACGGCCAGCAGGTTTCGGTTAAGGGCCCGAAGGGTACGCTAGGCGTCGCAATCGCCGAACCAATCGCTGCCGCCGTTGAAGACGGCGCCGTGGTTGTGACCCGTCCCGATGACAGCCGTGAGTCTCGTTCACTCCACGGCCTGTCCCGCACGCTGATTAACAACTTGGTTGTAGGCGTAACTAATGGCTACTCCAAGCCCATGGAGATCGTTGGAACCGGATACCGTGTGGTTGCCAAGGGAACTGATCTTGAGTTTTCCTTGGGTTACTCGCACACCATCCTCTTCAAGGCGCCGGAAGGTATTACGTTTACCGTCGAATCGCCAACGAAGTTCGCGGTGACTGGTATCGATAAGCAGCTGGTTGGAGAAACCGCCGCGAAGATCCGGATGCTACGCAAGCCTGAACCATACAAGGGCAAGGGTGTGCGTTACGCCGATGAGAACGTTCGCCGCAAGGCCGGAAAGGCTGGTAAGTGATGGCTGTCACTCCAAAGGGTAAGGGCAAGTTCGTTTCCCGCGATCGTCGCCACTTCCGCCTCCGCAAGAAGGTCTCTGGTACTCCGGAGCGTCCGCGCCTGGTGGTTACACGTTCGAACCGACATATGGTTGCACAGGTTATCGACGATACCGTTGGCCATACATTGGCTTCTGCCTCGACCCTCGAAGAGTCGCTGCGTAGTGCCGATGGTTCCAAGACCGAGAAGGCCCGTCAGGTTGGCGAGCTCATTGGTAAGCGCGCACAGGAGGCCGGGGTTTCGGCCGTTGTGTTTGATCGTGGCGGTAACAAGTACCACGGCCGTGTGGCCGCTGTAGCCGATGGCGCCCGCGAGTCCGGGCTTACCCTGTAAGCCTGCGAGAGCGAGAAGAGGTTTTAAGCATGGCTGCACAGCAGCGAGGTCGGGGCAATAACAACCCCGAGGAAAAGAGCGAGCGGGGCAACAACCGTCGCGGCGAGCGCCGTGGCGAGCGCCGTGAGCGCCGTAACGAGGACAAGAACGCTTACATTGAGCGCGTTGTCACCATCAACCGCGTAGCCAAGACCGTTAAGGGTGGCCGCCGCATGTCCTTCACCGCACTGGTTGTGGTGGGAGACGGCAACGGCACCGTTGGCGTTGGCTACGGCAAGGCCAAGGAAGTTCCCGCGGCAATCGCCAAGGGAACCGAGGAAGCAAAGAAGAACTTCTTCCGCGTTCCTCGCATTGGCAAGACCATTCCACACCTGGTTCAGGGTGAGGATGCCGCGGGCGTTGTCCTGCTGCGTCCGGCTTCCCCCGGTACCGGCGTTATCGCCGGCGGCCCGGTTCGCGCCATCATGGAGTGCGCAGGCATCCATGACATCCTGACCAAGTCGCTCGGATCGGCTAACGCAATCAACATCGTTCACGCGACGATCGCCGCCCTCAAGCAGCTAGAGCTTCCCGAAGCTGTTGCTGCCCGTCGCGGCCTGCCGCTTGAGCATGTGGCGCCCGAGTCAATGCTCCGCCAGCGTGCAGAAGCAGACGCCAAGGAGCGTGCTGATCAGGAAGCACTCGCTGCTCAGAATGAGAACGAGGCTGCCGCAGCTGGAGTTGGTGCATGATGGCTAAGCTCAAGATCACTCAGGTTCGAGGCACCGTTGGTAGCCGCCAGAACCAGAAGGATACGCTGCGTACTCTCGGACTCCGCAAGATCGGACAGTCCGTTGTGCGCGAAGATCGCCCAGAGGTTGTAGGTGCGGTTCGCACCGTTGCACACCTCGTGACCGTGGAGGAGGTTGACTGATGGCAGAGGCAAATGAAGAGGCCAATGTCCTGAAGATCCACGATCTTCGTCCGGCTCCAGGTTCCAAGAAGGCCAAGACCCGCGTAGGCCGCGGTGAAGCCTCCAAGGGTAAGACTGCTGGCCGTGGTACCAAGGGTACGAAGGCTCGCTACCAGGTTCCCGCGCGTTTCGAAGGTGGCCAAATGCCACTGCACATGCGCCTGCCGAAGTTGCGTGGATTCAAGAATCCATACCGCGTCGAGTATCAGGTTGTGAACGTGGATACCTTGGCCCAGCTGTTCCCTGAGGGCGGCACGGTCACGGTTGAGGATCTGGTTGCTAAGGGCGCTGTGCGTCCCAAGAACCTCGTGAAGGTTCTTGGCACCGGCGAACTCAGTGTCAAGCTTGATCTGACCGTGGATGCATGGTCGGGTTCGGCCAAGACGAAGATCGAGGCCGCTGGCGGTTCTGTGACCGCTCGTGAGGCCTGATTTAGTTCAATAAAGATGGCGGCTCCTGCGGGGGCCGCTATTTTTATGCCCGCGCGGCGTCCGGCATTGCTTCAGGCGTCTGACGCGATCTTTGAGAACCACGACGAAGCGCCGGCTCCGGAGCTAGTTGCCGAGGTGGGTGCTTGCGTGAGGAGCCGGCGTGGTTCTCAATCCTACTGGCCCACCCACTTCCAAAGATCCGACGCAAACCCGAGAGGGGGAGGGAAGTTGTGACGCGCACCCATTTCCTGCCCGCGTTTTCGCACTCACGCGCTCCGCGGGTATAGTTGTGCGGGCATGGGCGAAGTGTGCCCTGTTTTTTAACCATACGCGGGGCTGCCCGCAACTGTTGGAGGAACCTTGATTCAGGCGTTCGCGGCCGCATTCCGCACTCCCGATCTCCGGCGCAAACTGCTGTTCACGATGGCGATCATGGCGATTTACCGCCTTGGCACATTTATCCCGGCGCCATTCGTTTCGATCACCAACGTTCGGGCCTGTATGGATCAGTCCGGAACCGGCGATTTCCTCTCGATGGTCAACCTGTTCTCGGGTGGCGCGATGACGCAGCTGTCCGTCTTCTCGTTGGGCATCATGCCTTACATTACGTCTTCCATCATCATCCAGCTCATGCGCGTGGTGATCCCGCGGTTCGAGGAGCTGCATAAGGAGGGCCAGTCGGGTACCGCGAAGCTCACCGAGTACACGCGTTACCTGACGATTGGCTTGGCTGTTCTGCAAAGTGCGGTTGTGGTTTCAGTTGCCAATACTCAGCTCTTCCAAGGTTGCAGCGTGGATCCCTTCCCGGACGCCACCCCGCTGAAGTATGCGCTGACGATCCTGACGATGACGGCTGGCACGGGCCTTATCATGTGGCTGGCTGAGCTGGTTACGGAAAATGGCGTGGGCCAGGGAATGTCCATCCTGATCTTCACTGGTATCGCGGCCTCCTTCCCGACCATGCTCATCCAGGTCACCCAGTCCAACGGCGGTTGGGGAGCAGCGCTTCTGGTGCTCGCGCTTATCCTTGCGATCGTTGTGGTGGTTGTGTTCGTGGAGCAGTCACAGCGCCGTATCCCGGTGCAGTATGCAAAGCGTGTGGTTGGCCGGCGCACCTACGGCGGTTCCACCACGTACCTGCCGATTCGCATCAATATGGCGAACGTGATCCCGGTGATCTTCGCATCCTCGATTCTCATGCTGCCGTCCATGATCTCTACGTTCGGCGATCCGGCGTCCGGATGGGTCCAGTGGATTAACCGCTACCTGCACTCGGGTGCGCCGCTGTACTTCGTGCTCTTTGCTGCCATGATCTTCGCTTTCGCGTTCTTCTACACCTCAATCACGTTCAACACGGAAGAGGTTGCGGACAATATGAAGCGTTACGGCGGCTTCATCCCGGGTATTCGCGCAGGCCGCCCGACGGCTGAATACCTGAAGTACGTCTCTAGCCGCCTCACGTGGGTAGGCGCAACTTACCTAACGATCATCGCGATGGTCCCAGTGATTGTGTTCTCCCAGATGGGTATCATGGGTGGCGGGTTCGGTGGAACCTCGATCATCATTCTGGTGGGCGTGGGACTGCAGACCGTCAAGGATATCAACTCTCAACTCCAGCAACGCCACTACGACGGCTTCCTGCGATAAGCCGGAGGGGCGTTCAAAGTAGCGAAGGAAATCATCGTGTCTGTTCGCCTTATCCTCGTTGGCCCGCCAGGAGCGGGCAAAGGTACCCAAGCGGAGCTTCTTTGCGAAGCCCTCGGTATCCCGGCAATTTCTACCGGTGAGATCTTCCGCCGCCATGCCAAGGCCCACGATGAGCTAGGACAGCTCGCGGAATCCTACACTTCGCGCGGCGAACTCGTACCCGATGAGGTCACGAACAAGATGGTGGCTGCTCGGCTCGCTGAGCAGGATGCCGCCGATGGCTTCCTGCTGGACGGCTATCCCCGCAACCTCTCTCAAGTTGCCGCGTTGGATTCGATGCTGGGGGAGTCCAGTATTGACGCGGTGCTTTCGTTAGTTGCGGACGACGACGAAGTGGTCCAGCGCCTTCTTGGCCGTGCCGCCGAACAGGGGCGCGTTGATGATACAGAAGACGTGATCCGCCACCGCATCGAGCTCTATCACGCCCAGACGGAACCTCTCATTTCGGTGTACCGGGAGCGAGGAATTCTCGTGGAGGTTGACGGCATGGGCGGCATTGAAGAGGTTGCGCAAAACCTTGTATCCGAGTTGAAAGCGTTCCTGACGAAGTAATGTCCCGCAAGGAAAAGATCCAATATAAGAGCCATGAGCAGTTCCTCAAGATGAGGCAGGCTGGGCTTGTGGTTGCCGATATCCATCGAGCGCTGCGCGAGAAGGTACGTGCGGGAAGGACAACCGCAGACGCGGATGCGATTGCCGCCGAGGTTTTGGAGCGGGCCGGATCGAAGTCCAACTTTCTTGGGTATTACGGCTATCCGGGGCATATCTGCACCTCCGTTAATGAGGTGATTGTTCACGGAATCCCGGGAGATCGGGTGCTGGAGCCGGGTGATCTCGTTTCGTTTGATTGCGGTGCTGTTGTGGATGGTTGGCATGGTGATGCCGCGATTTCGATGGTGATTCCCGGTGGCGATCCTGAGTTGACGGCGCGGAGGCAGCGGCTTTCCGATATGACGGAAGAGTGTATGTGGCGCGGCATTGCTGCTGCAGCCACAGGTTCCCATGTGGGTGATATTGGCCGGGCGATCGATGACTTCGTAGTAGGCCTTCAAGAAGAACCCGGGATCGTCGAAGAGTACGTGGGCCACGGCATCGGAACCGCAATGCACATGGCACCGGACGTTCCGAACTACCGGACCCGTTCGCACTTGGACAAGCTGAAGCCAGGCATGGCCCTGTGTATCGAGCCGATGCTGACCAGCGGTTCGCCCGAAAATGTGACGTTGGGCGACGATTGGACGGTTGTAACCCTTGACGGCGGCGATGCCTGCCACTGGGAACACGAGATCGCGATCCACGAGCGTGGGATCTGGGTACTCACAGCACCCGACGGAGGGATCGAGGGGCTATCTCCATATGGAGTTGTACCTGTCCCGCTTGGGTGACCAGTTCCACCAGTTTTCGCCTTTGCGGCGCGAGTTTTGCCGGGTACTATTGATTCCCGGTACGCCATGCCCACGGCACGGCGTATGTGGCTTCTCACAACCCGGTGGGAAGCTACCCATTGTGAGCGAGGGTTATGGCGAAAAAGGAAGGCGTCATCGAGGTTGAGGGAAGCGTTGTTGAAGCGCTCCCGAACGCGATGTTCCGTGTTGAGTTGGAGAATGGGCACGTTGTGCTTGCCCACATCTCTGGCAAAATGCGTCAGCATTACATTAAGATCCTGCCTGAAGATCGGGTGGTTGTGGAGCTCACGCCATACGATCTCAGCCGTGGCCGGATCGTGTACCGCTATAAGTGAGCCCTAATTGCAACGCCCGCCTAGCGGCAAGGAAGAGTAGCAATGAAAGTCAAGCCCAGCGTTAAGAGAATCTGCGATAGCTGCAAGGTTATTCGCCGGCATGGCCGCGTCATGGTCATCTGCGATAATCCGCGGCACAAGCAGCGTCAGGGTTAAGTAACGCGGCGGGTAAGCCCGCCAACCAAGCACTGCACACGTACCCCCGGTCCGAAGGCTGGGGCCCGGCGCGAGAGGCCGGGTAAGCAGTGTTCCACACCTTCGGACCTACAACAGGAGCTAAGAAATTGGCACGTCTCTCAGGCGTTGACCTCCCTCGCGAAAAGCGAGTTGAGATTGCGCTTACATATATTTACGGCATCGGCCGCACCCGTGCGGCAGAAACCTTGGCGGCAACCGGCGTTAGCCCGGACGTGCGCGTCAAGGATCTCACCGAAGATGATCTGGTTAAGCTCAAGAACCACATTGACGAGAACTTCAAGGTAGAAGGCGATCTTCGCCGCGAGGTGCAGGCGGATATCCGTCGCAAGATTGAGATCGGTTGCTACCAGGGCATCCGGCATCGCCGCGGACTGCCCGTTCATGGCCAGCGCACCAAGACGAACGCTCGTACCCGCAAGGGTCCGAAGCGCACTGTCGCTGGTAAGAAGAAGGCCTAGTAAGGCTAGTCGAGAGTTTAAGAGAAAGTAGATCATGCCAGCAAAGACTCGTCAGGCTGCCTCAGGCGCCCGTCGTCCACGCCGTAAGGAGCGTCGGAACATTGCTGTGGGCCAGGCCCACATCAAGTCGACCTTCAACAACACCATTGTTTCCATCACTGATCCCACCGGCGCTGTTATCGCTCAGTGCTCCTCGGGCCAGGTTGGTTTCAAGGGCTCGCGTAAGTCAACCCCATACGCCGCTCAGCTTGCCGCTGAGAACGCTGCTCGTACCGCGATCGAACACGGTATGAAGAAGGTTGATGTTTTCGTGAAGGGACCCGGTTCAGGCCGCGAAACGGCCATCCGTTCCCTCACTGCTTCCGGCCTCGAAGTTACCTCGATCTCCGATGTGACTCCTCAGGCTCACAACGGCTGCCGCCCGCCAAAGCGCCGCCGCGTGTGACCATTTGCGGCCTTCGGGCCGCACCCCTCCCGCAGTCAAGACGGCTGATGGGAACTGTTGGGCATCAAATAGCGGGTGCCCGCTGAAAGGAAAAGAATCTTGCTGATCGCACAGCGCCCCGTCCTCACTGAGGAACGGGTATCTGATACACGCTCGAAGTTCGTTCTTGAGCCGCTGGAGCCAGGCTTTGGCTACACGCTCGGTAACTCGATGCGCCGCACGCTGCTTTCGTCCATCCCGGGCGCGGCAGTGACCTCCGTGCGTATCGACGGCGTTCTTCACGAGTTCTCCACGATTGCTGGAGTCAAGGAAGATGTTGCCGAGATCATCCTGAATCTCAAGGAGCTTGTTGTCTCCTCTGAGCAAGATGAGCCCGTCCTCATGTACCTGCGCAAGCAGGGACCCTGCGACGTTACAGCTGCGGATATCACCCCGCCTGCCGGCGTGGAGATCCACAATCCAGATCTGCACATTGCCACTCTCAATGAGAAGGGCAAGATTGAGGTTGATCTGACTGTGGAACGTGGCCGTGGCTACGTATCCGCTCTTCAGAACAAGGGCATCGAGGATGAAATCGGACGTATTCCGATCGATTCCATCTATTCGCCCGTCCTCAAGGTCTCGTACAAGGTTGAGGCAACTCGCGTTGAGCAGCGCACCGATTTCGATCGGCTTGTTGTGGACGTTGAGGTCAAGCCTTCAACCACGGCGCGTGACGCTCTCGCCTCCGCCGGCAAGACCCTTGTTGAGCTGTTCGGGCTATGCGTGGACCTCAACAATGAGGTCGAAGGCATCGAGATTGGTCCCGCCCCTGTGGTGGAGACCCAGTCCTCCGATCTGCTCCGGCCCATCGAGATTCTGAACCTTCCGGCCCGTTCCAAGAACTGTCTGCAGCGCGAGGGTATCCATACCATTGGTGAACTGGTCCAGCGCTCTGAAGCTGACCTGCTTGATATCCGGAACTTCGGCGCTAAGTCGATCGAAGACGTCAAGGACGAGCTTGAAAAGCTTGACCTGCGCCTGAAGGATTCCCCAGCGGGTTACATCGCCAACTACGGCGATGAGAGCTACTCGATGCAGTTCAGCGACGATTCGCAGGCCTGAGGCCCGCACATTTCATAGGAGACAATTACCATGCCTAAGCCCAAGAAGGGCGCGCGACTGGGTGGTTCCGCCGCCCACCAGCGCCACATTATTGCCAACATGTGCAAGGCGCTCATCGAGCACAAGTCGGTTACCACAACCGAAGCCCGTGCCAAGCTTGTTCAGCCCCACATGGAAAAGCTGATCACCAAGGCAAAGAAGGGCGATACCGCCAACCGCCGTCAGGCCCTCCGCGTCCTCAAGGACCGCGAGAGCGCCTACATCCTCTTCGAGGAACTCGCTCCTCTGTTTGCAGAGCGCGAGGGTGGCTACACCCGCATCACCAAGATCGGCGAGCGCCGCGGAGATAACGCTCCGATGGCCGTTCTCTCTCTGGTGACCGAGAAGGTTTCGCCCAAGCAGGAAGCCGTTTCTGAGGCAGAGAATGCCGCAAAGAAGGCCGCCGCTGTTGCAGAGGAGCCGGCTTCCGCCGAATCCTCTGCTTCGTCCGCATCGTCAGCTTCCTCCGCTTCGGCGGTTTCGGCTGAGTCCGCAGACAAAGCTTCCGAAGAGGAAGCTAAGTAGGGCAAATAGCTAAGGAGGGCCGGGACGCTGTAATGGCGTCCCGGCCCTTGCTGTATGCCCAGTGAAACCTTAGTCCGGTAGGTCCCAGGCCTCGTTTTCGGCGGCCTCCACGGCCCCGGTAGGCGCATCTGTCATCGCCCAAGCGCGCACGCCGCCATTCATCCCGGCTGCGTTGGGTACGAATACCACGTTATCGCCCAGCTTGCCGCGCACTGAGAGCACGATGCGGGCTGAGTTGCCGCCGCCTAGGTACAGCTTGTCCCAGCGGAACACCGGCCAGAGCGATTCGATGGCTCTGAGGACCCTGCGGGACCACGCGGTGTCTCCCAAGCGGATACGCTCGGCCTCTCCAATCACATCGTCGTAGGTGAGGCCCCATCGCATCGGTGCGTGGGAGATCTCCAGATGTGGCGCTAGCTTTCCGTTATCGAGCAGAGCGGTGCCCAACCCCGTGCCAAGAGTTACCATCAGCTCGATCCCGTTGCCTGAAACGACGCCGGCGGCGGCCACTTCGGCATCGTTCAAAACGAGGGAGGGAACCCCAAAGGTGGCCTCGAGGGAACGCGAGAGGTCCAAATCCTCCCAGGCGGTGGCCAATTCGGGGAGGATCTTAGTGTGGGGGCCGGCCTTACGGATGTAGTGCGGGGTGTAGACCACCACGCCGTGCCGGATCATGCCTGGCATACCCAGAGTGATGCGCTCGAAGCCGTCCACGTGAGACGCGTGCTTCTTGACGATACCCATGAGGTCCTCTGGCGGAAGCGGGTAGCGCAGGGCCGTCCGCTGGGCCTTTCCGATCTGGAAGCCGGCCCTATCAAGCAGGCTGGTCTTGATGCCGCCACCGCCGCAGTCTACGGAGAGTGTACGGAGCTTTGGGGTGGAGCCATCGGTATGGGACACTGCGTTCATGAGTTTGACCGTAGCGCATTTGGAACGCATTCGCCTCGATCTGGCATATGACGGCAGTCAATTTCACGGATGGGCGGGCCAGCCCGGGCTGCGGACCGTGGAAGGTGTGCTGGTGAAGGCGCTGGAGACACTGTTCCGGGAGCCGCTGGCCGTAACCGTGGCTGGGCGCACGGACGCCGGGGTACACGCGCGCGGGCAGGTGGTTCATGTGGATGTGGACTCTAAGATGCTGGCCGGGATGCCGGGCCGCTCGAACCGTGAGCCGTGCGAGGCGCTTGTAAGGCGCCTGAACGCATTGCTGGCGCGCGAATCAGGCGAACCAAAGGGGACGTCTGACGTGGTGGTCTATCGTGCCCGCGTGGTATTAGGGGAGTTTGACGCACGCTTTTCTGCGCTGCGGCGCACCTACACGTATCGGATATGCGACGAACCGGAGTATTGGGATCCGCTCCGTAGGCGGGACGTACTGTGGGTAGCTGAGCGGCTGGACGTGCCCGCCATGAACCGCGCAGCGGAGCGGCTGCTCGGCGAACATGATTTCATTTCCTATTGCAAGCCGCGCGAGGGCGCCACCACGGTTCGCGAACTTCAGCGTCTTGATGCGGTGCGGCGCGATAACCTTCTGGAGATCACTGCAACCGCCGATGCCTTTTGTCACTCGATGGTGCGCACGCTCGTGGGCACCCTCCTGAAGGTGGGCAGCGGGAGCCGAGACGAGGAATGGCCGCGGCGGCGGCTGGACGAGCGCTTGCGTAATGGCGAGGTGATCGTTGCCCCGCCACATCCACTCACCCTTCAGAGCGTCGACTATCCGGACAATGATCAGCTCGCGGCCCGCGCCGCCCAAACGCGGAACGTGCGGGGCCAGGAGGCGTGTGGCTGTTAACTATGTGGCCGATTCCATGCCCCGTACCTTTTGACCGGACCGGGTATAGCAACTATTCTTAAATGTTGTTGTGCACACTGCTTCTTTGGTGTATTCCCACTCGCCAGAGCAGAGTCCAACAATTGACCCTTATCCTCTGGGACGCAATGCTTCATTTTCGCGTCCCTACAACGAGAAACGAAGGCTACGCCCGTGCGCACGTATTCACCGAAGCCAGGCGACGTCGATACCAAGTGGTACATCATTGATGCCACCGATGTTGTCCTAGGCCGACTGGCAGCTCAGGTTGCCACCCTGCTCCGTGGGAAGCATAAGCCGACCTTCGCACCGCACGCCGACGGTGGCGATTACGTCATCGTCGTGAACGCAGACAAAATTGCGTTGACCGGAAGCAAGCGCGAGCAGAAGTTCGCGTATCATCACTCCGGTTTCCCGGGCGGTCTGAAGGCCACCTCATACACCGAGCTGCTCGCCACCAATCCTGAAAAGGCTGTGGAGAAGGCAGTGGCAGGAATGCTCCCGAAGAACACCCTCGGACGCCAGCAGCTGGACAAGCTGAAGGTATACCGCGGCAGTGAGCATCCACACAAGGCCCAGCAGCCTGAGCCCTACACGCTCAAGAAGATTGCTCAGTGAGCCTTCCCGGAACAGGACGTTTAAACATGGCTGAGACCACAATTGATACCGAGCTGGAAGATGAATTCTCCGGCTCATACACCTCGGAGACCGAGGCCGCCCAAACCGGTCAGGGTGCATCCCTGACCGCTCCAGGACAGGCCCTTGGCCGCCGCAAGCAGGCTGTTGCCCGCGTTCGTCTAGTCCCCGGCACAGGGGAGTGGAAGATCAACGGCCGCACCTTGGAGGATTACTTCCCGAACAAGCTGCATCGTCAGCTCGTGAACGATCCTTTCACCCTTCTTGATCTGGAAGGCCGCTTCGACGTTATTGCTCGCATTAACGGTGGCGGAATTTCCGGTCAGGCCGGCGCGCTTCGCTTGGGCATTGCCCGCGCCCTCAACGAGATCGATCGCGATAACAATCGCCCCGCTCTCAAGAAGGCCGGCTTCCTGACCCGCGATGCTCGCGCAGTCGAGCGCAAGAAGGCTGGACTGAAGAAGGCCCGCAAGGCTTCGCAGTTCTCCAAGCGCTGATCGATTTCGCGCAAGCGAGTTTATGCTCTCAAAATGAGGGGCTCTTCGGAGCCCCTCATTTTGTATGCTCATCCCCGCCCGGGATTGCGTCATATGTGGCTTTTGTCGGCTCCGAAACCACACCCACGCGGGCTCTCCTTGACCGAGGAGGATGATCGAGGGAGTAAACGTCGTCGCAGTTAAACTCACAACTAGAGATTTGGCGCAAAACCGCGGAATAGAAAGTGTTTCGTAGAGATCTGACGCAATCCCGGAGAGGGCGGAATTTACGACGCTGCCCATAAGTCGCGGCACCGAGCCTCCCACAAGTGCCATAATCATGGGGTAACAGCTTCCGAGGAGGAATATATGCCCCGCTTGTTCGGCACCGATGGCGTCCGTGGCTTGGCCAATAAAGAGGTCACAGCGAATCTTGCACTATCGCTTGGAGACGCGGCCGCCCGTGTCCTGACCAAGGAAACAGCCCCGGGCCGCCGGCCGCACGCGGTGATCGCGCGGGATACACGGGTTTCGGGGGCGATGCTCGCGCAGGCCGTGGCCGCAGGGCTCGCTGCCGCGGGCGTGGATGTGGATCACGTGGATGTTCTCCCAACCCCAGGGCTCGCCTATCTGACGGCTAGCGCGGATGTGGATCTGGGGGTCGTGATCTCCGCCTCCCACAACCCGATGGAGGATAACGGGATCAAGTTCTTCGCACGCGGAGGCTTCAAGCTGGAGGACGCCCTCGAAGATGAGATTGAGGGGTTGCTAGCCAAGACGTGGACCCGGCCGGTGGGTGAGGGCGTGGGACGCATTGAGAGCGCCGCCGAGACGGCCGATGAACGCTACATTACACATCTGGTGGACTCGATCGGGGTGTCTCTCGAATCCCTCAAGGTTGTTGTGGACTGTGCAAACGGTGCCACATCGCGTGTTGCCCCGGAGGCCTTGCGCCGCGCCGGCGCCGAAGTAGTTGTGATCAACGCTGAACCGGATGGCTATAACATCAATCTGCACTGCGGCTCCACCCATCCCGAACAGCTTCAGACGGCCGTGGTTGAGCACGGTGCCGATTTTGGAGTGGCGTTTGATGGCGACGCTGATCGTTGCCTCGCGGTAGACGCCAGCGGCACGCTCGTAGACGGCGACCAAATCATGGGCCTTCTGGCCATCGCCCTCAAGGATGAGGGAAAGCTGGCGAATAACACGCTGGTTGTCACCGTCATGTCCAATCTGGGCCTCATTCTGGCTATGAAGGACGCGGGCATCGAAACCGTGCAGACTGGCGTGGGCGATCGCTACGTGCTCGAGGCGATGCGAGCTGGCGGGTTCGTTCTGGGCGGCGAACAGTCCGGTCACATCATTGCGCTAGATCACGCGACCACCGGCGATGGCACTCTGACTGCCCTGCTTTTGGCTGAACGCGTGGTGCGCTCCGGTAAGCCGCTGGCCGAGCTGGCTTCAGTGGTGACTCGCCTTCCGCAAACCCTCATCAACGTCCCCAATGTAGACAAGCGGGCTGCCGCAAAAGACACCGAGCTGGCCGCCGCGGTTGCAGCCGCAGAGGTTCGGCTGGGCCGTACCGGACGCGTGCTGCTGCGCCCCTCGGGAACGGAACCGCTGGTGCGCGTGATGGTGGAGGCCGCTACCCAAGCCGAAGCGGACGAAGTGGCTTCCTCGCTCGCTGGGGTAGTGAAAGACCGGTTGTCCCTCAGTTAATGGAGGAATGGCTCCTTGAGTCCGCGGGTTCACCGTGGGCCCTTCCACTTTTGTGGCTTCTTGTTGTTGGCGATGGCGTAATCCCAGCGGTGCCCTCAGAGGTATTCCTCATCTCGCTGGCGTCTTTGGCAGTCCAGGGAGAGGGTGTACCTCTTGCGGGTTTGGCCGCTGTTGCATTTTTCGGTGCCTTCGTGGGGGAGAACATCGCGTATAGCATCGGCGCGCTGATCCCGATAGACCGGATGAAGTACTTCAACGAAGGCTCGGGGCACCGGCGCGTCCGGATGGTTCGTGATCGGTTGCGCACGCACGGCTCCGCCTATATTCTCGCAGCTCGGTTTATCCCCGGCGTACGCGTAGTTGTGAACATCAGCGTGGGCGCTGCCGGCTTCCCCCGCTCTCGTTTCATGGGTCTGGCTGCCGCCACCTCCGCGTTGTGGACCGCGTACATGATCGCGATGGGTGCGGGCGCGGGACACCTGTTTTCCGGGCAGCCGTTGCTTTCCGTTGTGGTGGGGATTGTGGCGGGCACGGCCATTGGTATGGTGCTTGATCGGGTGCTTTCGCGCCGGACAGGCTCCGAGTAGTGGTGGTTGCTTCCCGCAGGTTGACGCAACCTCACACAACCCGCTGTAGATTTGACGCAAAACCGAGGGCGGGGCGCTTACAACTTGCGGAGAAGTACCTCAGAAATCGTGTGGTCGCTCCCCTTGCGCAGAACAATATCGGCCCGTGAGCGGGTGGGCTCAATGTTATCGAGAAGATTCGGTAGATTCACGGTGTTCCAGACGTTGTGCGCGTAGGCGGCCAATTCATCATCGGGCATAAAAGCGAACTTGTAGAAGTAAGCCTCAGGCTTGGTGAAGGCGAGTTTGCGCAGCTTGAAGATGCGCTCGAGGTACCAACGCTGTATATCCTCGGCCGTGGCGTCCACGTAGATGGATAGATCAAAGAAATCGGAGACGGCGTAGAGCTCGCGAGTGGAGGTCACGCGCGCGGGCTGAAGGACGTTGAGTCCCTCGATGATGAGGATATCCGGGTGATTGACGGTCTGAAGCGCGCCGGGGATGATGTCATAGGTGACGTGATCGTAGACCGGAGCACTCACTTGGGCCGCGCCGGCTTTGATCTGCTGGAGGAATGCCATGAGGGCAGCGCGATCGTAAGATTCGGGGAAACCCTTGCGGTCCATGATGCCGCGTTCTTCGAGAACCGAGTTGGGGAAGAGGAATCCATCGGTAGTCACTAGGTCCACTTTGGGAGTGGCGGGCCAGCGCCGCAGGAGCTCGCGCAAGAGCCGTGAGGTGGTGGACTTACCTACGGCCACAGAGCCGGCCACGGCGATGACGAAAGGCGTGCGCTGCTCGCGAACCCTGAGGAACTCGGAGGTACGGGTGTGGAGGCGCCCAACCTCGGCCGTGTACATCTGAAGGAGTGCCGAAAGGGGGCGGTAAACCGCATCCGCCTCGGCCAGATCGATAGGGTCACCGAGCGCGGAGAGCCGCCGAATGTCTGAATGGGTCAGTGGTAGCGGGGTGGATTGCGCCAGAGCGCTCCACTGCTCGTGAGAGAAACTCAGCACGTGATTTGCCGTCTCCATATCGTGTAACTTTACGGGGTGCTGCGAGGCTTTGCTTGGAAAACCATCTGCTGTGTTAGCCGACTAACGGGTTCGGGCCGCTAGAATGTGAGCATGTGCGGAATTGTTGGATATGTAGGGCCGCAGGCCCCCTCAAACAGACCACTTGACGTTGTGTTGGAGGGCCTTTCGAGGCTCGAATACCGCGGCTACGATTCGGCGGGCGTTGCCCTAGCCGGAAAAGATGGCATGCACGTGGCCAAGCGCGCCGGACGCTTGGATAACCTGCGCCAAGAGCTCGCGGATCATTCGGCGCCTCCAGCAACCACGGCAATCGGCCACACGCGGTGGGCCACCCACGGCGGACCCACCGATAACAACGCCCATCCACATGTCAGCTTCGACGGCCGGGTTGCCGTGGTCCACAACGGCATCATTGAGAACTACCGGGAGTTGGCAGAAGAGCTCGCTGATCGTGGTGTCTCTGTCACCTCCCAGACGGACACGGAAATTGCGGCTCATCACCTAGCTCTTCTGCTCGAGGATGGTGCGGATCTGCTTGACGCCATGTGCACGCTGGCCCGCCGCCTCGAAGGCTCCTTCACCCTCGTGGCTCTTGATGGCCAGAACCCCGAGGCGATCGTGGCAGCCCGCCGTAACTCGCCCCTTGTGGTGGGACTGGGAGACGGAGAGAACTTCCTCGGCTCCGATGTAGCGGCGTTCGTGGGGCAGACCCGCCGCGCCCTTGAGCTTGGTCAGGACCGCATCGTCAAGGTCAGCTCCAACAACGTAGATGTGGTGGACTTCGAGGGCCAGCCTCAGGAGGGCCATCCCTTCGAGGTGGACTGGGACGTTAACGCCGCAGTTAAGGGCGGCTATGACACCTTCATGGATAAAGAAATCCACGAAGAGCCCATGGCGGTAGCCGAAACGCTGCGCGGCCGTACTTCCCCCAGCGGCCGCCTGATGCTGGACGAGATGCGGATCGGCGAATCCGTACTCCGGAGCATCGACAAAATCATCGTGGTTGCCTGCGGTACGGCAGCGTATGCCGGCCACGTGGCCAAGTACGCGATCGAGCACTGGTGCCGCATCCCTGTGGAAGTGGAGCTGGCCCACGAATTCCGCTATCGCGACCCGGTAGTGAACGAGAAAACCCTTGTGGTGGCCATCTCACAGTCCGGTGAAACAATGGATACCCTCATGGGAATCCGCCACGCCCGCGAGCAGGGTTCGAAAGTCCTCGCGATCGTCAACACGCACGGTTCCACGATCGCCCGCGAATCGGATGCGGTGCTCTACACGCACGCTGGCCCAGAGGTGGCCGTGGCCTCCACGAAGGCGTTCATCGCTCAGATCACCGCGTGCTACCTGCTGGGCCTGTATCTGGCGGAGCTGCGCGGCAACAAGTACGAGGATGAGGTGGCCACGTACCTGGACGAGTTGGGGAAGATGCCCGGCCGTATCGAAGAGGTACTGGAGTCCGAAGAGGATATTCGGGAGTTCGCCCGTTCGCTCGCGGACGCTACCTCTGTCCTGTTCCTCGGTCGCCACGTGGGATATCCGGTAGCGATGGAGGGCGCGCTCAAGCTGAAGGAGCTCGCCTACATACACGCGGAAGGCTTTGCGGCTGGCGAGCTCAAGCACGGCCCGATCGCCCTCATCGAGCAGGATCTGCCCGTTTTCGTAATTGTCCCGACCCCACGCCGCCCACTCCTTCACTCGAAGGTAATCTCCAACCTGCAGGAGGTCCGCGCCCGGGGTGCCCGCGCCATCGCCATCGCGGAAGAAGGGGATACCGAGGCCGAAGCATATGCAGAGAAGGTGTTCTGGGTTCCGCGCACCACGCCAACCCTCATGATGCCGCTGGTCACGGTAGTGCCGCTGCAGATCTTTGCTAGCGAGCTGGCGCGAGTCAAGGGCTATGACGTTGATAAGCCCCGAAACCTCGCCAAGTCGGTCACGGTGGAGTAGCCATGTTACGTGCATACAGAAGTGACGATGTTCGCCAAGCCGAGGCTCCACTCCTAGAACGTGGTGTGCCGCTGATGGATCGCGCGGCCGCGGCCCTTGCTACTGAAGTGATCCGGCGGGTCCGCGCCCTCGGCAACCGGGTTCCGGGCACTGAGGTGCTCGGGCTGGTTGGCAGCGGAAATAACGGCGGCGACGTCCTGTTCGCGCTGGCTCGTTTGGCCCGGCGTGGTGTGTCCGCCTCGGCGATCTTGACCGGAACGCCACACGCCGCAGGATACGCGGCCGCTTCCCGGGCGGGAGTCCGTTTCGCGGATGCTGGAACCTTGCGCAGTCTGGCCGAATCTGCCGAGGTGTGGATTGACGGCCTAGTTGGGATCGGCGCCCGTGGCCCGCTGCGTGAGCCGGCGTTGGAAATTGTGCGCGAGTTAGAGGAAGTGCGAGTTGGTAGGCCCGTTGAGCCGTTAGTTATTGCTGCGGATCTTCCGTCCGGAATTGGGGCCGACGACGGCACGGTCCCCGGCCTTGCCCTGCGCGCGAATGTCACTGTGACGATGGGGATCGCAAAACCCGGCCTAGTGCTGGATCCCGGGCGCAGATACGCGGGTGAGATCGTTCAGGTTCCGTTAGGTCTCGAAGAGTTTCTGCCCAGCGAGCCCGCACTGCTGTCCGTAGGTGCTCGCGACATCGCGGACATGTGGGACGTTCCCGGTCCAGATTCGCATAAGTACAGCCGTGGGGTTGTGGGAGTCATGACGGGATCGCTCCGCTACCCAGGCGCGGCGCTGCTTTCTACCAGCGCCGCCCTCGCGGGAGGAGCCGGCATGGTGCGCTATGCCGGCCCGCGGGAGACATCTCGCCTCGTGGTGAGCCAACACCCTGAGATTGTGACCGATATGGGACGCGTTCAGGCGTGGGTGCTCGGGTCGGGTGTGAATATGGATGATCCCGAGGCAGCAAGTGAGGTGGCGCGCCGTCTTCAGGAATCCATCACTGCGGGCATTCCCGTGGTACTTGACGCCGGGGCCATCACCCTTCTAGGTAGCATCGATGTCCCTTCAACAGTGGTGATCACCCCGCACGCCGGCGAACTAGCTGAGCTGCTAGCTGCCCGCGGGGAGCCGTTGAGCCGCGAGGAAATCGCAGCGGCCCCGTCTCGCGCCGCACGCCTTGCCGCTACATTAACGGGGGCTACCGTACTTCTTAAAGGATCGGTGGATGTGGCCTGCGCTCCGGACGATCCACTGTGGGCTCAGGGTGGAGCGGCCGGATGGCGTGCCACCGCAGGAGCCGGCGATGTGCTGGCGGGCCTGCTCGGATCCATCTTGGCCCAGTGGGGCGATGAGCTTGCCGATCTAGGCAAGGGACATGGGATACCCGCACGTCTAGCCGCTGCGGCAAGTTATATTCATGGCCGGGCAGCGGCCATCGCGTACGGCACTGGCAGGCCCATCGTGGCCAGCGAGATTGCTGGCGCGATTCCGCAGGCTATTGGAGAGGCTCTGGCGAGCACCGGTGAGTGACTTGTTTCCTGCGCGGGCAGATATTGATCTGGATGCGATCGCGTCAAACCTTGGTGTAGTCCGAGACGCGGTAGAGGGCCAGAAGCTCTTGGGCGTTGTCAAGGCCGATGCCTACGGGCACGGGCGAGCCGAATGTGCCCGAGCACTGCTTGGGGCAGGCGCCGACTACCTGGGCGTTGCTCAGGTGGCCGAGGCCCTTAATCTGCGAGAAGAGGTTGGGGCAGGCCCGCGAATCCTCGCGTGGATCTACGCGCCGGGAGCGGACCTAGAGGCCGCGCTCGCCGCCGATATCGAGCTGTCCGTCGGGGCCTTCTGGGCACTGGACCAGCTTGCCGTGGCCGCGCGTTCTACCGGCATTACCGCGCGGATTCACCTGAAGGCGGACACGGGGATGGCCCGTGGCGGCTTCAACCTGCAGGATTTGCCGGAGGCGGCGCACCGAATTCGGGGACTCGTTGCGGAAGGAGTGTTCGAGCTCCAGGGCCTGTGGAGTCACCTCGCGCGGGCCGACGATGTGGACTGCGGGCTAACCGAAATCCAGATTGAGCGTTTCGAGGAGGCGCGGTCAACCGTCAAGGCTGCAGGCCTAGACCCGGTGCTCTGCCATCTTGCGGCCTCGGGCGGGGCGCTCTGGCATCCAGGGGCTCGCTATGACATGGTCCGCCCGGGCATTGTTTTGTACGGCCTATCGCCCAACCCGAATCACCGCACCGCTGCCCAGATGGGTTTGAAGGCAGCGATGACGCTGAGCGCGGACCTCATCGTGGACCGCGAGGTTCCCGCTGGTACCGGTGTTTCCTACGGCCACACGGCCCACACGGAAGAGGACACCCGGCTTGGGGTTGTCCCACTCGGTTATGCGGACGGGATTGACCGCAAGGCCTCCAACGTTGCTCCGCTGGTAATTAATAGCCAGCCCACGAAGATCATGGGCAGGGTGTGCATGGACCAATTTGTTGTCACGCTTCCCGAAGGTGCCACCGCGGGAGACCGTGCGTACCTCTTTGGAGATGTTGGAGCGGGCCTCCCAACGGCTGACGATTGGGCTGAGGCAATGGGAACAATTGGCTACGAGGTGGTCACTTGCCTTGGGGCGCGCGTTCCGCGGCGTTATCATGGCGAAGGCTAACAGGAGGAAAGTATGGAGCTAACGGTTGCCGAAGCTGATGACATGCGCCAACTTGGCGAGGTGTTGGGCACGAAGCTGATCGGGGGAGACCTCGTGATGCTCGATGGCCCACTGGGTGCTGGCAAAACTACCCTGACCCAAGGAATCGCCAAGGGAATGGATGTGACTGGCCGAGTGGCCTCGCCAACATTCGTGATTGCGCAGGTTCATCATCCACGGACGTCCGGCCCCGATCTTGTTCACGTGGACGCCTACCGCCTCGCATCCTTAGACGAACTGGACGCCCTTGACTTGGATGCCTCGCTTGAGGAATCCGCCACGGTGGTGGAATGGGGCGAAGGCAAGGTGGAGGTTCTCACCGAGGATCGGCTCATTTTGACGATCATTCGCCCCGAGGGCTCAGATGAGGGCGACGAAGTTGAGGATCTTTCGGTGGATGCGCCACGGACCGTCGTCGTTAAAACTACGGGTCCTAGGTCCGAACAATTAGCCGAACAACTCCGGGACTCTTTGTGAAACTGGCGCGGCTCGTCACCGCCCTGTTCCTTCTACTGGTGGGGGCAGCACCGGCGAACGCAGCAACCGGGGAGGCAGAGGACTGGTTCGCAGACTCGGCCGTAAGCGTGGTGCGCTCCCACGCGGCGGAATCGCTCCCGGAGCTGACCACGGATCAACTGGCAAATCTGACCGTGGGCGACCCGGTGCGCGCCGCAACCTTCAGCGGAACGGAAGGCGAATACGAGGAGTCGAACATATGGGTAGCACCAATTTCGGTGGACGATGCCGTGGTAGGGACCGTGGCATCGCGGTTTGTATCCGGTTCCTCCGAACAGGTGGAGATTACGGCGGACACTTCGTTTGGCGAAGCGATCACCGCCGTTCCCGAGGACTCACAGGTAGTTATCGAGCCAGCGTTTGGCAGCAACGGGCATTTGGGCGGCTGGTTCCTTGTGGGGGAAACAGTCAGTCCGCTGGACTCGGTGGCGCGATCAATCCTGGCCGGGGAGGTGTCCCAAACACTTTTTGAGGAAATCCGCTCGGATCTGATCAGCTCCGATGGCGTTCCCGAGGAAACCGCTGCGGCCGAGGATAGCGGTTCATCCACGGGCACGATCGTCCGCACCGTCATCATCGTGCTGGTGGTGCTACTGATCGTCGTGGGGCTGCTTGTATGGCTACGGCGCGATCTTTCCGATAACGCCGGGGTCAAGCGGCGCGAGCGTGTGGCTGCGCCTACCGGAGATGAAGTCAAAGTGCTCGAGCGTCCACAGCGTAGATTTAGACGAGAAGAGAAAACGAATGAAGATTCTGACGATTGATACCTCGGACCTCTCGGTGGTCGGGTTGGCCGAAGCCGAGGGCGAAGTGCGCACGGTGGCCTGTGAGGTATCCGAGGATTCCCGACACCACGCCGAAACCCTGACTCCGATGGTTCAGGCCGTGCTTGGCGGGGTGCGCCCCGATGCCGTGGTGGCTGGAACCGGACCAGCGGCCTTCACGGGGCTGCGCGCCGGGCTGGTGACCGCGCGCACTCTCGCGCGGGCGTGGGACGTGCCGCTGTACGGAGTTTCTTCGCTCGAGGCGCTGGCCTTGGCTGGGAGCCGGCTCGGGTACAACAACGTGGTTTCTGTGATTGATGCCCGCCGCAAGGAGCTGTTTGTGCTTCGCGCCCGGCCCATGAGCGGGGATGACGTGGAGATTCTGGATGGCCCCCGGATCGTCAGGCCCGCAGATCTTCCGGAGATGTTGGAGGCTGATCCGGGCCAGCTCGTGGTTGCCCGCGACGGCTTGGGGCTGGAGGGCGCCCTAGTGGCGCAGTGTGCGCCGGATGTCATGGCCTCCCTTGCGCTCTCCCATCTGACGCGCAGCCAGGCCGGTGAGGACATCGATCTGGGAACCGAGCCTCAGTACTTGCGCCGCCCCGACATTCAGGGGACGCCAGCCGGCAAATGAGTAGTAGGTTCGTAATCCCGCGCCCCTCGTGGGCCGGGCGATGTGCGGCTTTCGACGATCGTGTGTTCGGGGCGGAGGCTTGGCCCTTAGCCGTGTGGGAGCACGAGCTTGGTTCTACGGCTGCCTCCTATCGGGTGCTCGTGCGCGGCGGCGGGATTGCGGCGCTGCCAGAGATCTTGGCGCTTGGCGGCGTTTCGGCCGGGGTGGACGCGGAGATATTGACGTTGGGTGTCGCAGAAGCGGCGCGTGGTCAGGGCATCGGCGGGGAGCTTCTGGACGAACTTCTGGAGATCGCGTGGGCTGGTGGCGCCGAGCAGGTGTTCTTGGAGGTTCGCGCAGGGGAGGCCGGAGCGGCCGCACGGCACCTATATGGCACTCGCGGTTTCGAGATTGTAGGTGAGCGGCCGAACTATTATCACGGGGAGGACGCCCTTATCATGCGTAGTACACTGGGGAATCGTGAGCATTACAATCCTCGGCATTGAAACCTCGTGTGATGAGACCGGAATCGCGGTAGTTCGCGATGGGGAGCTTTTGGCGGACGTTACCGCTACCTCCATGGACGAATACGCCCGCTATGGCGGCATCATCCCGGAGATCGCCTCGCGTGCCCATCTTCAGACGATGGTTCCCACGCTGGACGCGGCCTTAGAGAAGGCAGGCGTAGAGCTGAGCGAAATCGATGCCATCGCCGTGACGGCCGGGCCGGGGCTTATCGGATCGCTCACGGTGGGGGTTTCTGCGGCAAAGGCGCTGGCACTAGCGCTGGACAAGCCCCTGTACGGCATCAACCACATCATTGGGCATCTGTGCGTGGACGAGCTTGTGGATGGGCCGTTCCCCGAGCACTTCATCGGGCTGGTAGTTTCCGGCGGGCACTCCTCCATTCTGCGCGTGGGCAACATCGCCACGGATGTGGAAGAACTGGGAGGCACGCTGGACGACGCCGCCGGCGAGGCCTTCGATAAGGTGGGGCGGCTTCTGGGCCTTCCCTATCCCGGTGGTCCCCACATTGACAGGCTCTCCAAGGAAGGCGATCGGGACGCGATTCGGTTCCCGCGTGGCCTAACCGCCGGCAAGGACAAAGTTCGCCACCAGTACGATTTTTCCTTCTCGGGTCTGAAAACGGCCGTGGCTCGCTACGTCGAGGGCCTAGAAGACCGCGGCGAGGAAGTCCCTACCGCCGATGTTGCCGCCGGATTCAGCGAGGCCATCAACGATGTGCTCACCATGAAGGCGCTGAACGCCTGCGAGACTTTTGGCTACGACACCCTTGTAGTGGGCGGCGGCTTCTCCGCGAACTCCCGCCTGCGCGAGCTGGCTGCCGAGCGTGCCGCCGAACGCGGCATCACCGTACGCATCCCACCGATCCGCTACTGCACTGATAACGGGGCCATGGTGGCTTCCCTCGGATACGAGCTGGTCCGTAACGGCATCGAGCCGTCCGGCCTTGGGATCACGGTGGACACTGGAATGGACCTCAACAAGATTGTCATGCGGTAATGATCGCCGGCATCGGCACGGACATCGTGGACCTTCGTTCCTTTCGGGAGCAGTTAGCCCAGCCCGGGTCTCAGTTCGATCGAGTATTTACCGGGCGGGAACGGCGCGCGGCGGCCGAGCGGGCTCGGGACCATGCCGTGCCGGGAACGTCGGGTGATGCTGCCCCTCATCTGGCCGCGAGGTGGGCCGCCAAAGAGGCCTTCGTTAAGGCGTGGAGCGCGGGTATTTACGGCCGTCCTCCTGTGGTTGGTGAAGAGTCCGTGTGGGCGTTGATTGAGGTTGTGGCCGATAAATGGAATCGGCCATGTATCTCCCTCTACGGTGACGTGTTGACCGCTGTTGCCCAAAGCCTCGGCCCCGTGGCCACCCACGTTTCCCTTTCCCACGATGGAGACTTTGCCACGGCTACCGTGGTGATCGAGTACGCGGATTAAGAACGACGACGAACTCATCGTCAGCGCTCGCGGGTTGCCAGCACGGCGCGGTGCCGGCCAAGGAGTGGCGTGAGGATGAGGACCGCTCTCGCACCCTTCGCCTTCTTGAGGCTCAGCTTTCGCCGGAATTCTTCTGGTGTCACGTCTGTTCCACGCTTCTTGATTTCTAGTTGGCCAATGCCCTCGCGCTGAAGGGCCTTCTTGACGGCCTTGGGGTTCATCGGGAGCACCTCACGCACGCGGAAGGCGCCCAGCAGGTCACTTTCAACCGGTTCGCCAGTCAGGTAGGCAATGCCCTCAGAGACGGGCGCAAGATCTAATTCACCGGCAAGGCGTTCTATGCCGCCAGCGCGAATGACGGCTGGATCAGGTTCGTAGATGTATGGGCCGAGCTCTCTGGCGGCAACGGGCACCACTGGCTCGGCTGGAGATCCGGAGGCCGCCTCAAACGTCAGGGTCTTTGAATCGCGCAGCATGAGCGCGCTGCGCCCGGGCTTTGGAGCGGCGACCCCTAGCCATACAACGGCCTCGATTAGCTCCCGATCGGCGCTGATCCACTGGACGTGGGCATCATCCGGGAGGTACTCGTAGGCAACACCTGGTGCTACCTTGATGCCGGCCGCGGGGAATTTCCGGGCTAACGCGATAGCCTCGGAGAAGCGAGGTTGCCACTCCTCGGGATCGGTGAGGCGCTTGCCGTTGGCGCGCCGCGCAGGATCGAGCCACAGGGCGTCCGCACCAAGCTCGGACAAATCCAGTGCGAAAGCGTCCGCCTCAATCACACGCGCCTCGGGAAAAGCACGAAGGTTGAAGGCGGCTGCCTCGGCCGTCTCGTGATCGCGCTCGATTGCCGTAACGCCCAGTCCAAGCCCGGCAAACGTCAGTGAATCTGCTCCGATTCCACATCCGAGATCCACCACGTGGCGCGCTCCGGCGCGCCGCAAGCGAGCCGCGTGATGCCCGCCAATCTGAAGCCGTGTGGCCTGCTCCAGCCCGGCCGCGGTGAACATCATCCCATTTGCGAAATCTCCGAACTTCTCGTGAGCCTTGAGCCTCAGCCGTGACTGGGTGAGTGCGGCGGCAACCAAGTCAGCGGTGTACCCCTGTTCGCGAAGCCTCGTGGTTAAAGCAAACGCGTTGGCTTCGTCGTAGGGAGGAAGCGAGGCAAGGAGTGCTTGGCCGCTCGCGGATTTGAGTTGGTTGATCGTGCCCACACGCCGATCCTCTCATATGGCGCGTTGCAACTCCGTGGCATGACCGGTACGGTTGAGATGTAGCTCACTATTTCTTAGTCCAGCGCTGGAACCCACCAGTGAGCGCCTAGCATCCGTAATCGGAATTGCTAGCCATTAAAAAGTACGCGACATTTCCAACCCGCGGCCAAAGTAGGCCGTGTGAGGAGAAAAAGAAATGCCTCTGCCCAAACGATTAGGAATTATTGCAGCCGCTCTAGCGCTCGTGACTACCCCACTTGCTGCCGCTGCCGATACGCAAGAAGAAGAATCAACCAACGGCCCTGAAACATGCATTACCAAGGAAGCTGATGGATCGGTCAGAGTCTTAGAACCCGGTGACTGTGCCCAGTTCGGAAAGGAAGGGCCCGGACGCACAGATGCCAAGGCTCGAAATGTCATCCTCATTATTGGTGACGGCATGGGCCAACAGGAAATAACTGCGGCCCGCAACTATCTTGAAGGTGCGGCAGGAAGGTTCAACGGCTTAGATAGTTTCGTTGCCGCTGGCACCTATACCCACCATTCTGTTAATAAGGATGGCTCCTTCCAATACCGGACCGATTCGGCATCCTCGGCCACCGCGTGGGCCACGGGTACCAAAACATACGATGGCGCGATCGGTGTGGATCTGGCCGGTGAGCCGGTTCAGAATCTGCTAGAGATGGCCAAGAATGGCGGGATGAGAACGGGCAATGTTTCCACTGCCGAGATTCAGGATGCCACGCCCGGAGCAATGGGTGCGCATGCTCTTCATCGCAAGTGTTATGGCCCCGAGGAATCCAACCATGAGGATTGCCAAGGTGAAGAGTTTGCCTCGCAGTACCGTGAGAATGGTGGATTAGGCTCGATTTCGGAACAGATCGTTGATACCCGAGCGGATGTTACTTTGGGTGGCGGGCTCGCGGCTTTCAACGAGTCAGTTGTAGAAGGAGGCGAGGCTCGCAGCCCGTTCGTCGATTCATCTACTACATGGACTGAGGGAGACACCGTCCTGGAGAACGCAGAAGATAACGGCTTCCAGGTGGTGACGGATAAGGATGCTCTAGCGGACATTTCGGAGGCCAATCAGGATGGCCCTCTACTTGGACTGTTCAACGATGGGAATATGACCACCCGCTTTGAACCCAGCACGCCCAGTGTTGGAGGTACCCAAGAGGAGCCCGTGACGTGTGAATTGCAGGATACCGGGGATGAACCGGAGCTTGCGGACATGACCACCAAGGCGATTGAGCTTCTGGATGATCCGGAAGCTGAAGATGGATTCTTCTTGCAGGTTGAATCTGCGTCCGTTGACAAAATGAGTCATGAGGCGAACTCGTGCGGGATGATCGGGGAAGTGGCCCGGATTGATGAAGCGATCACCGCGGCCCTCGACTTCGCTGAAGAAGATGGTGAGACGCTGGTGATGGTCACGGCGGATCACTCGCATTCCACCCAGATTCTCGAAGATGACACGGAAACCGTTTCTCCTGCCACAAGGCTCACAACGGAGGACGGCGTTGGCCAGTCCCTCGGCTATGGCACTATGCCAGCTGAGGAAGTGACGGATGATCCGGACGTTTCCCTTCAGCACAGCGGTGCCCAGTTGAGGATCGCCGCATACGGCCCCGGAGCTGAGAACGTGATTGGCCAGACCGACCAAACTGACACCCATTACACGATTGCCAATGCGCTCGAATTGGGTGATTGGGAGGTGGCTGAGGTCAATCCCGATCTGCAAGTTGACGTGACTAAAGCGGCGGAACCCGTTGATGCCCGTGAGACGTGCTATCTGATGAATGAAGATGGCTCGCTTGCTCCGGGGGCAGGCGATTGTGCCCAGTTTGGTACGGAGGGCCAACAGATCGATGACGAACAGGCAAAGAATGTAGTTATCGTGATTGCTGACGGCACGGGTGATTCTGAGATCACCTCCGCCCGAAACTATCTCCACGGCGCGAACGGCAGGCTTGAAGGCATAGACGAGCTTCCGTTCACAGGCATGGCCACCACCTTCTCGTTGGAAGCTGAGAATGGACTGCCGGACCTCGTAACCGATTCATCGGCATCTGCATCTGCGTGGACTACAGGTGTGAAGACGTATGACGGTGCTGTGGCTGTTGACCTCAACGGCGAACCTGTTCCAACACTCGCGGAGCTAGCTCGCAAAGACGGAATGAAGGTTGGGAACGTCAGCACGGCCGAGATTCAGGACGCTACTCCATCCTCCTTCGCCGCTCATGCGCTCGATCGCAAGTGTTACGGACCCGAGGAGGAGAAGAACGATGAATCCTGCCAAGGTGAGGATTTCGCCTCTCAGTATCGTGAGAATGGCGGCCTCGGTTCTATATCCGAGCAGATCGTAGACCTGCGGGCAGATGTGACACTTGGCGGAGGTTCAGATGCATTCGATCAGATTGTCCAAGCGGGCGGCAACTGGGGAGGCAATACCTGGACGGAAGGCGATTCGGTCCTAGATAACGCCAAGAGCCAAGGATATCAAGTGGTCACAACTGCCGACGAACTAGACGGCATCTCCGCGGCCAATACTGAGGAACCCGTTCTAGGATTGTTCTCGGAGGGCAACTTCCCTCGCAACTACGAGCAGTCGATTCCCGAAATCGACGGGGCAACAGGTGAGGCAATCGAATGCTCTCCGAACCCCGAGCGGCCGGATTCCATCCCCGCCTTGGATCATATGACCACAACGGCGATGGACCTGCTCCAAAATGACGAGGGATTCTTGCTTCAAGTTGAGGCTGCATCGGTAGATAAGGCTAACCATGACGCGGACTTCTGTGGGCAGGCCGGAGAGTTTGAAGAATACGATCAAGCAGTTCAGGCGGTGAGAAACTGGGTGGAAGAAAGCGGTGAACCGACGTTGTTGGTTGTGACCACGGATCACGCGCACACCTCCCAGATCACCACGATTGATCAGAACACTTCGGGGTTAACGAGCAGAATTGTCACGGCCGATGGCGATGACATGGTGATTAACTACGCCACTGCTGCATCGAATGACCATGATGTTGCCCTTGGCGGACAGAACCACACGGGCACACAGATGCGCGTTGGTGCAGAAGGGCCGGGCGCCCGCAATCTGCTGGGCCAGATTGATCAGACCGATATAGCGTTCGCGGTATCAAATTCGCTTGGGTTGGACTTCGTAGAACACGAAATTGATCTGAGCCCACAGTGGGACAGTGAAGCGCAATACCCCGTTACAGATAGTGGCAGTACCAATACGGTGTGGATCATTGTGGGCGCTGTAGTGCTGGTTGGCGTGGTAGCGATCCTTGTCTATACGCTCAACGCGAGAAGAAAGAGGGAGGACTGAGCTGGCACTCGCCCTAACCGAGTGCTAACCTTCTTAGTGGACGTAGCTTCGGCTACGGCTTGTGCCCGGTTCGGGCCCGGCCCCCGCGACGGCGGGTCCCGCGGCTAGGCATTTCTAACCAAAGCACGAGTTATATAGAAGAAGGGGGATCCGCAGTGTCGGTCTCCATTAAGCCGCTTGAGGATCGCATCGTGATCCAGCAGCTCGAAGCAGAAACCACAACCGCATCGGGACTTGTCCTTCCGGACACCGCTACCGAGAAGCCGCAAGAGGGCGAGGTAGTTGCAGTTGGCCCCGGCCGCATTGATGACAATGGCAACCGCGTTCCGGTAGACGTTGCCGCAGGCGACGTTGTCATTTACTCAAAGTACGGCGGCACCGAGGTCAAGTATGGTGCGGATGAGTACATCATTCTCTCGGCTCGCGACGTTCTCGCAGTTGTAGAGAAGTAAGACTCTCACTGAAGCAGGGCATCTGGCTGAATGGCTGGGTGCCCTGCTTTGTGCCCGTGGCGTGGTCCATAGTGCATGAAGAAAACCTCGGCCGTTACCATGGGGGAGTGAGCACAAATCCCTTTGAAATGGTCGGACTAACTTACGACGACGTTCTACTTCTACCCCAAGCAACCAACGTCATCCCTTCCGAGGTGGACACCTCAAGCAGGCTTACCCGGAAGATCTCGCTTCGAACACCGCTAATCTCCGCCGCGATGGACACCGTGACTGAATCGCGCATGGCGATCGCGATGGCGCGCCAGGGCGGAATCGGCATCATTCACCGCAACCTCTCGCCCGAGGATCAGGCACAGCAGGTGCGCCAAGTTAAGCGCTCCGAATCCGGCATGGTTCAGGATCCGGTGACGGTTGGACCTGAGGCGACGATTTCACAGCTAGATGAACTGTGCGGCAAGTATCGCGTGTCCGGCCTGCCCGTTGTTGAAGACGGCAAGCTTCTGGGCATCATCACCAACCGCGATCTCCGTTTCATCCCCGAAGAGGAGTTTCCCACCAAGACGGTGCGCGAGACTATGACGCCGATGCCGCTGGTGACCGCCCCGGCGAACGTGAGTAAGCCCGAGGCTGCTCGCCTACTCGCGAAGCACAAGATTGAAAAGCTTCCTTTGATTGACGACGACGGGCGCCTCTCCGGCCTGATCACCGTCAAAGACTTCGTCAAAACCCAGCAATACCCCAATGCTTCCAAGGATGCCCACGGGCGCTTGTTGGTTGGCGCAGGGGTTGGCTACCTATCGGAGTCTTGGGACCGCGCGCTGCTCTTGGCAGATGCAGGCGTCGATGTTCTAGTTGTGGACTCCGCCAACGGTGAGGCCAAGCTGGCACTGGACATGATCCGCCGCATGCGAGGCGATTCCGCATTTGACGACGTGCAGATCATCGGCGGAAACGTGGCTACCCAGTCCGGAGCGCAGGCGCTGATCGATGCAGGCGCGGATGCCGTTAAGGTGGGCGTTGGCCCGGGCTCTATCTGCACCACGCGCGTGGTTGCAGGCGTTGGCGTCCCTCAGATCACGGCGATCTACGAAGCGTCAAAGGCATGTGGGCCTGCGGGCGTTCCCCTGATTGCGGACGGCGGTCTGCAGTACTCCGGAGATATTGGCAAGGCTCTTGTAGCGGGTGCGGACACCGTGATGCTCGGCTCGCTTCTGGCTGGCTGCGATGAGACGCCAGGCGATCTCGTGTTCGTCAACGGCAAGCAGTACAAGCATTACCGCGGTATGGGATCGCTGGGTGCGATGTCCTCGCGCGGCAAGCGCTCCTACTCCAAGGATCGGTACTTCCAGTCTGACGTGACATCAGATGACAAGATCATCCCCGAAGGCATCGAGGGCCAGGTGCCATTCTGTGGCGTGTTGGGTTCGGTGCTCTACGAACTTGTGGGTGGATTGCACCAGACAATGTTCTACAGCGGCGCCACCACGATCCCTGAGCTCAAGGAGCGCGGTCGGTTCGTTCGGATGACGTCCGCGGGCCTGCGCGAATCTCATCCCCACGATGTGCAGATGACCGTTGAGGCGCCTAACTACGGTGGGCGCGCCTAACAGGTAACGGGCCACGCATCGGGATCACCGGCGTTCCGGTTCTTGGAATTGAGAAAGCTGATGAAATCCTTGTGCGTGGCCTTTTCGCGCGCTTGAACGGCTTCGAGTGGCTCACTGGCGAGCTCGGGGAACTTGCGCACAAGGGCGGCTAGCACTTTGAGGGTTGCCAAAACGTCTGCTTCGGCATTGTGGAAGTCCCCATCTACGTCCACTCGGTAGTGGCCCACCAGGTCTTCGAGGCGGCGCTTGCCCTTACGGTATCGATCCACGGACTTATCGAGTAGGTAAGGATCTACAACCGGGAAGATCTCTCCGCCAAGGCGGGAGGCGAGGGTCTGTAGCCCGTGCCGTTCCAGCTCATGCTCCAAGAGCGTGACATCGTAGGAGGCGTTGAACGCCACCACGGGATAGCTTTGACTCATGTGGGCCGCGAGCTTCGCGGCGATTTCTTCCAGCACCTCGGTAATGGGACGGCCGTTCTCCCGCGCCTGCTCGGTAGTGATGCCGTGCACGGCCGTGGCGCGCTCGGGAATCTCCACGCCCGGATCGGCCAGCCAGTACGTTCGGTTTACTCCGCTGGGAAGTACCTCAACCACAGAGCAGGTGACCAGCCGGTCCTGATCTGGGCGTACGCCGGTGGTTTCTGTATCGAAGCCAATGATGGGGTGTTCTGTCCACATGATGAATCCTCTCGTCTGCTGTCCAGCCTATCGGGCACCTCCCACATGTAAGCTATTGGACGTGAGTGAAGTTGAGATTGGACGAGGTAAGAGGGCCCGGCGGGCCTACACGCTCGATGATGTAGCGGTGGTGGCATCGCGCCGTACTCGGGACGTCCGCGAGGTATCAACCTCGTGGCAATTCGACGCCTATCATCTGGATGTTCCCATCCTGTCTGCACCTATGGACTCAGTCACCTCACCTGCCTCCGCGATAGCGATCGGCAAACTCGGGGGAGTGGGCGTGCTTGACCTGGAGGGCCTATGGACCCGCTACGAGGATCCTGAACCGCTATTGGAAGAAATCTCGCATCTAGATGATGTTCAGGCTACCTTGCGGATGCAGGAGATCTATCAGGAGCCGGTCAAACCTGAGCTCCTTCGCGAGCGGCTTCGCCAGATTCGGGAAGCCGACGTGACTGTGGCGGGCGCCCTTTCGCCGGGCCGCACTCAGGCCCTGTGGCGCACCGTCGTGGATGCTGGCGTGGATATCTTCGTGATTCGCGGAACCACGGTTTCCGCCGAACACGTGTCCGCTAACCGCGAGCCACTCAACCTCAAGCGGTTCATTTACGAGTTGGACGTTCCCGTAATTGTGGGTGGGTCCGTGACATATAACGGGGCTCTGCACCTTATGCGTACGGGTGCCGCTGGAGTACTTGCTGGCTACGGCGGAGGGGCGGCTTCTGCCAACCGCCGCACCGTGGGTATTACCTCTCCAATGGCCACCACCATCGCCGACATTGCCGCTGCACGGCGCGATTATCTGGATGAGTCCTCTGGACGCTACGTCCACGTGATCGCTGATGGATCAATCAGCACCTCGGGAGATCTGGTCAAAGCAGTTGCCTGCGGCGCCGATGCCGTCATGCTCGGAACCGCCCTCGCTCGCGCCGAAGAGGCACCGGGGCGCGGCTGGCACTGGGGCGCCGAAGCCCGGCATGCGCGCCTGCCCCGGGGCGAACGTGTTGCCGTGGATCGGGCGGGAACGCTCGAAGAAATACTTTTCGGACCGTCGCATTCGGCGAATGGACTATCCAACCTCATGGGGGCGCTTCGCCATGCCATGGCCGCTAATGGATACTCGGATGTTAAAGAGTTCCAGCGGGCTGAACTTGTTGTGACAGACAGTTAGGAAATCATGGCAAACGGACAGCCCGTACGCTCCAAGACAACGGGGACGATCGATCGTATCCTCGAGATGATTGACAGTGATGGCCTGACGCCCGGCCAGCGCCTGCCTTCCGAACGCGCTCTGGCAGCGGACCTGCGGGTTTCGCGCGCCACTGTGCGCGAGGCGATTATGGCGCTTCAGATCGCCGGCCGGGTCGAGAGCCGATCGGGGGATGGAACCTACATCCTCGAAGCGCCCGCCCAGATCGGGGATTCAGATATCAAGGTGCAGGCGGGCCTAGATATCACAGATGCGCTTGAATATCGTATGGCCATTGAGATTTCGGCCGCGGTTCTGTCCTGTGCGAGAGCCCGCAAGTCCGACGTGATGCGTATGCAGGCAGTTGTTGAGGCGATGTCCGAATGCCTAGAAGATGACGATTACGAGGGCTATCTGGATGCCACTTACGATCTTCACCTCGCCATCGGTCAGGCCTCTCACTCCAAGCGGCTTAGTGCCGTCCACAGAGCACTCACGGAGCAGACTCGCGACGAGGAGTGGCTCTTGGCCGAGAGCTACAACCCCGAGATCGCCGCGCATTCGATGCAGCTCCACCGCGAGATGGTATCCGCGATTGCGGCCCGTGACACCGAGCGAACCGTGAAGGCCGTAGAGGCCCATTACATCGAGTTCCCCGCCCTGAGTGAGTCACTGGTCTGACCAATGTGCCGTCGTCGTTAATGGCGTAGCTATACGCGTACGGATTCAGATGCTTTCAATCCAAGCAAGAGGGTTGTCTACTACGTGCTGGAGTACTTGGTGTGCGGCGCCGGTGACTGACAATGCTGCCAAGGAATCGAGATTGGGAATTCGGAACTCAGGTTGGGACCAAGCGGATTGCAGAACGCGGTTATGTAGCTCTGCGCTTGCGGCTGGGATGAGTTCTTGTCCTATTTCAGCAACTACTCCTCCTAACAGAACCTCGGGGATGTCCACAGTGTTGATGACGGCCGCAAGTGCTCGCCCCAGAGCAGCACCCGCCTCGTTGATGGCACGACTCGCCGAGAGGGAACCGTCTCGTGCAGCAGCAGCAACGTTGGATGGCGTTGCATTCTCGCCTAACCCAGCCCGTCGGGCGAGTGCGCGTAATCCCAAGTATGCCTCTAAGCAGCCCGTGGCCCCGCACGAGCAAATCGGTCCGGTTGGGTCCACACAAATATGACCGATTTCCCCCGACCAGCCGTGTGCGCCGGATAACGGACGGTAATCAACTATGATGCCCGCGCCAATACCCACTTCGCCAGATACATAGACAAAGGAGCTGGGGCCTTCAGGCGTGCCTGGGCGTGGGTTCGCGACAGCAAAAGCGGCCAAATCTGCCTCGTTGGCAACGAGGCTGGGGTGTAGGTCTGCCAGCGGTGTTATCAGATCCACCCGGGACAGATCGCGCCACCCCAGATTCGGGGCGACCGCGAGTGCGTCTCCAGAGACAAGCCCTGGGAGGGCGAGGCCGGACCCAACTAATCGAGGGTGTACAGGCCCGCTAGCAATGGCCTCCGATAGTACGCTCCGTCCTAGACTGGCCAGTTGGGTAAGCGTCGTCTTCGGATGCGAGCCGGCGAAATCGCCGGAAATGCGAGTGTCGGCGAGGACTGTGCCGGTAAGATCGACAGCTCTGGCCGCCAAGTAAGAGACGTTGACTTCAAGTCCGATAGCGAATGCGGTTCGAGCTTGTGGGGTAAGACGAGTGGCTGGGCGTCCCCGTGTGGGCTGGGCGGCAGGGGAGAGCTCACTCACGAGGCCGGAATGCATCAGATCGTCGACAAGGCGGGATGCAGTCGCGCGTGTGATTCCGGTATATCCCGCTATATCAGCACGCGAGACCATGCCAGGCTTGGCTAAGATATGGCTCAAGACGAGAGAAAGGTTCGTCGCTCGCAGGGACTCGCTAGTGACCCCTTTACGTTTGCGAGTCTCGATGCCCGCATTCCTAGTGGGCGCTGACGAATTAGGTAGGCCTGAACGCATAGGTCGATTGTACGGTGAGTTTACGGGAAGGGTTGACATGTTGGTGATTCTACCCATATTGTTTTGTTAAGCTACAAAACAGTGAGCAGCGGTGATGCTGTGGACACATGGAGGTGTCAGGATATGAGTAATTTGTGGGATGTTGAATCGATACCGTTTGTTGGGGCTGAGGATCCGCGGCAGGGTTTGGGTTTTCATTATTATCAGCCTGATCGGGTTGTTGCGGGTAAGCCGATGAAGGATTGGCTGCGGTTTGCGGTGGCTTACTGGCATACGTTTAATCAGCGTTTGGTTGATCCGTTTGGGGATGGGACTGCGCGTCGGCCGTATGACGGGTTGAGTGATCCGATGGATTTGGCGTTGGCGAAGGTGGATTACACGTTCGAGTTTTATCGCAAGTTGGGTGTGGAGTATTTCTGTTTCCATGATCGTGATATTGCCCCTGAGGGTGACACGTTGAGGGAGACGAATGCGAATCTTGATCGGGTTGTGGATCATATTGCTGATTTGCAGGCTGATTCAGGTATGAAGCTGCTGTGGAACACGTCGAGTTTGTTTACGAATCCTCGATTTGTTTCTGGTGGTGCGACTTCTCCGTTTGCTGATATTTATGCTTATTCGGCTGGTCAAGTGAAGCATTCTTTGGAGATTGCTAAGCGTTTGGGTGCTGAGAATTATGTGTTCTGGGGTGGCCGGGAAGGCTACGAGAATATTTGGAACACAGATTTGAAGCGCGAGCAGGATCATATCGCTCGTTTTTTCCAGCTATGTGTTGATTATGCGGGCGAGATCGGGTTGGATGCTCAGTTTTTGTTGGAGCCTAAGCCGAAGGAGCCGACAAATCATCAGTATGATTTTGATGCGGCGACGACGATTGCGTTCTTGCAGACGTATGGTTTGGATGATCATTTCAAGTTGAATCTTGAGGGTAATCACGCGAATTTGGCGGGACATACCTACCAGCATGAGATCCGGGTGGCGCGGGCTGCTGGGATGTTGGGATCTTTGGATGCGAATCAGGGCGATAAGCTCATTGGCTGGGATATTGATGAGTTTCCCTCGGATTTGTATGAGACCACAGCAGTCATGTGGGAAATTCTGGCTGAGGGCAAGATCGGTCCACAGGGCTGTGGTGGTTTGAACTTTGATGCCAAGCCCCGGCGCACGTCTTTCGACGCTGAAGATCTATTCCGCACCCATATCGTGGGTATGGATTCATACGCGGCCGGTCTCTTGGTTGCCGCTAAGCTTCATGAGGACCAGTATTTCGAGGATCTGGTCAGCCAGCGTTACAGCTCATTTGACTCGGGAATCGGTGCCAGTGTCGAGGATAAGACCGCGACTCTGGCCAGCCTCGAAGAGCACGCCTTGGACGTGTCTCAAGCTGATTTGCTAGCCGCGACCCATTCCGATCATCTCGAATCGGTCAAAGCCACACTCAACAACTACCTCATCCAAACCCTCGCACACGCCTAAAAGGCTAACACCGCGAGCTACTTTGTCTACAGGGAGGAAGGAATCAAAGATGAATATATCCCGTCCCTACGTTGCAGGCATCGATTCATCGACGCAGTCATGCAAGGTATTGATAGTTGATCCAAACTCGGGTGCGGTGGTGCGCTCGGGTCGGGCGGAACACCCCGACGGTACGGAGATTGATCCAGAGTTCTGGTGGCAGGCATTTCTACAAGCCGTTGATGATGCTGAGGGTCTCGATGACGTTGCGGCTTTGTCAGTTGGCGGGCAGCAGCACGGCATGGTATGTCTAGACGCGACTGGAGAGGTTATACGTCCTGCATTGCTGTGGAATGACACGCGTTCGGGTGCCGCAGCAGCTGAGCTTGTCGATGAGGCAGGAGATGGCGATACCGCCCGAGGTGGCGCGTGGTGGGCGGATGCGACTGGGTCGGTTCCCGTGGCTTCTCTTACGGTGACAAAACTGCGATGGTTGGCCGATCACGAGCCGGAAAATGCTGCTCGCATCGCTGCCGTGTGCCTGCCGCATGATTGGTTGACGTGGAAAATAGCGGGCACTGGCCAGTTGGCGGATCTGGTTACGGACAGGTCCGACGCCTCAGGAACGGGGTATATGGCGCGTGAAGGCAACGTCTATCGGTACGATATTCTGGCCCGCGCACTCCGTATCTCTGAGGACCGCGCCGAGGATATTATTTTGCCGAAGATTCTTGGACCATGGGATCAAGCCGGCCAAGGCGATGCTGCACGTGGATGGGCCGATGTTGTGCTCGGCCCGGGCTGCGGCGATAACGCTGGGGCTGCGCTGGGTGTTGGCCTGACGACCGGGCAGGCGATGTTGTCGCTTGGGACATCAGGGGTAGTTGCGGCCGTGTCCGCGAACTCAGTCGAGGACCCATCGGGGTTGGTGACCGGATTCTCGGATGCCTCTGGACAGTGGCTGCCTCTGGCGTGCACATTGAACGCCTCGCGGATTATCGATGCCATAGCGGAGGTGATCGGGGCCCGATACGAGGAGTTTGACGAATTGGCGCTCTCAGTGTCTGATGCGGGAGGGCTGGTTCTCACCCCTTACTTTGAAGGCGAGCGTACGCCGAATCTGCCCGATGCTACGGCAAGCTTGACGGGGATGACCCTAGCGAACGCGGACCGGGCTCACGTGGCTCGCGCGGGGGTTGAGGGATTACTTGTCCTGATGCGCGGTGCGCTTGATGCCGTACGTGCCAGTGGAGCTCCGATAGACCGAGTGCTCATGGTTGGCGGGGGTGCGAAGTCTGCTGCAGTGCGCGAACTGGCCCCGTCCGTGCTGGGTGTGCCTGTTGGCGTGCCAGTATCAGGAGAATACGTGGCACTTGGCGCCGCAAAGCAGGCTCAATATGTGTCTGAAGGGCTGCGCTAACGAAGCAAAAGGACCCGAGCGCTTTGAAGTATCAAAGTATATTTAACGCGGGTCTCAGTTGTCGGGACTCGCGTTAAATGTGGCTCTTCTGCAGCAATGAGATGCAGAAGAGCCACGCACCTACGAGAGCATCAGTGAGGTTTATCAGTTTTAGATGGGGGAGGATAGTGACCATCGTAAGAATGAACTTGCGAAACATTGAGTAAATCTCAAGGTAGAGGACCATATTGGGCACTACGCATTCTCTTGTGAACACGGTCAATTACAGGCTGTCTTTTGGGAGGACGATCTCTCATACATAAGGAGCGGGCGTGAAGCCTAGTTTCGTTCTTCGGTACCGTCTATCTGCGTCAGGGGCGAGAAACCTCGTATTGTCCTGAGTCGCGACAGGGTTGACGGGAGGCCTAAAGTAGTAACCCTGTGGTATTCCACTTTTGTGCATGGATATCAGGGTTCAAGGGCTTTTGTGGATGGGTGGTTGGTAGTTCTTTATCGGGTCGGTACTGCGCTCGGCGTTGATGTTCTCTCGGGCCGTCAAGTTAAACGCGTTAGCGCTCGTAGGACGCCCTCTCGATTTTCACGGACTGTCTGCGTTGTCGCAGTCTCCGCGCTCTCGCAGGCCAAACTGACTTTCTGAGTGACTTCCTATTGGTGAACCGATTTTTGGGAATGGCTGTCGGAGATTCGTCATGGCCTGAGCTCGGGGGCCTGACCGAAACTAGCTGTGCTTCACTGCTCATAGGTCCACCGTCTAATTTGTTATCTGGTTGACATGTTGGTGATTCTACCCATATTGTTTTGTTAAGCTACAAAACAGTGAGCAGCGGTGATGCTGTGGACACATGGAGGTGTCAGGATATGAGTAATTTGTGGGATGTTGAATCGATACCGTTTGTTGGGGCTGAGGATCCGCGGCAGGGTTTGGGTTTTCATTATTATCAGCCTGATCGGGTTGTTGCGGGTAAGCCGATGAAGGATTGGCTGCGGTTTGCGGTGGCTTACTGGCATACGTTTAATCAGCGTTTGGTTGATCCGTTTGGGGATGGGACTGCGCGTCGGCCGTATGACGGGTTGAGTGATCCGATGGATTTGGCGTTGGCGAAGGTGGATTACACGTTCGAGTTTTATCGCAAGTTGGGTGTGGAGTATTTCTGTTTCCATGATCGTGATATTGCCCCTGAGGGTGACACGTTGAGGGAGACGAATGCGAATCTTGATCGGGTTGTGGATCATATTGCTGATTTGCAGGCTGATTCAGGTATGAAGCTGCTGTGGAACACGTCGAGTTTGTTTACGAATCCTCGATTTGTTTCTGGTGGTGCGACTTCTCCGTTTGCTGATATTTATGCTTATTCGGCTGGTCAAGTGAAGCATTCTTTGGAGATTGCTAAGCGTTTGGGTGCTGAGAATTATGTGTTCTGGGGTGGCCGGGAAGGCTACGAGAATATTTGGAACACAGATTTGAAGCGCGAGCAGGATCATATCGCTCGTTTTTTCCAGCTATGTGTTGATTATGCGGGCGAGATCGGGTTGGATGCTCAGTTTTTGTTGGAGCCTAAGCCGAAGGAGCCGACAAATCATCAGTATGATTTTGATGCGGCGACGACGATTGCGTTCTTGCAGACGTATGGTTTGGATGATCATTTCAAGTTGAATCTTGAGGGTAATCACGCGAATTTGGCGGGACATACCTACCAGCATGAGATCCGGGTGGCGCGGGCTGCTGGGATGTTGGGATCTTTGGATGCGAATCAGGGCGATAAGCTCATTGGCTGGGATATTGATGAGTTTCCCTCGGATTTGTATGAGACCACAGCAGTCATGTGGGAAATTCTGGCTGAGGGCAAGATCGGTCCACAGGGCTGTGGTGGTTTGAACTTTGATGCCAAGCCCCGGCGCACGTCTTTCGACGCTGAAGATCTATTCCGCACCCATATCGTGGGTATGGATTCATACGCGGCCGGTCTCTTGGTTGCCGCTAAGCTTCATGAGGACCAGTATTTCGAGGATCTGGTCAGCCAGCGTTACAGCTCATTTGACTCGGGAATCGGTGCCAGTGTCGAGGATAAGACCGCGACTCTGGCCAGCCTCGAAGAGCACGCCTTGGACGTGTCTCAAGCTGATTTGCTAGCCGCGACCCATTCCGATCATCTCGAATCGGTCAAAGCCACACTCAACAACTACCTCATCCAAACCCTCGCACACGCCTAAAAGGCTAACACCGGGCGAATGGGGCATTCGAGGCTGATCTCTTAGGTGTCCGTCGCACGGGATAGAAAAACAAACAATCAAATATGAGAAGTTCTCCGACGGTTGCAGTGTCGAGGACAAATTACAAAGGAGCCAGAAATGCGGCAAGTTATGAAGAAGATCATGGCAGTTGTTGCTGCTACCACATTGAGTATAAGCCTAACGGCTTGCTCTTCTACTCGCGGAGACGATGACGCCTCGGGGAAATCAGAAGAAGGTTCGAACCCTGGTGGTCTGGTTGGTGTCTCGATGCCGACTAAGTCACTCGAGCGTTGGAACCGCGATGGTGCGCACTTGAAGGAGAACCTGGAGAGTGATGGCTACAACGTTTCGCTACAGTACGCGGACAACAAGGTAGAGCAGCAGATCTCACAGATCCAGAACATGATCAACGAGGATCCAGACGTTCTTGTTGTAGCTTCGATCGATGGGTCTGCTCTGGGGCCAGTACTCGATCAGGCAAAGGCTCAGGGAATTACGGTTTTCGCCTATGATCGTCTGATTCTCGACACTGAGTCCGTAGATTACTATGCAACGTTCGACAACTATCAGGTTGGTCAGTTGCAGGGACAGTACATCGAGTCCACGCTCGGACTGGACGAAGGCGAAGAAGGGCCCTTCAACTTCGAGCCTTTCTCCGGCTCGCCTGATGATAACAATGCACGATTCTTCTTCGAAGGGGCTTGGGACGTGCTTCAGCCCTACATCGAAAGTGGTGTGCTAGAGGTGCCTTCAGGCAAGGACCCCAAGAGTGTGGATGACTGGCAGTCCATCGGAATTCAAGCCTGGATGGCCCCCGCTGCTCAGTCCGAAATGGAAACGCGTCTGAATTCCTTCTATCAGGACAAGAAGGTTGATGCAGTCCTAGCGCCTAACGATGCCCTCGCATTGGGTATTTCTCAGGCGTTGGAGTCCGACGGGTACGGGGAAGATGACTGGCCGGTTCTGACGGGACAGGACGCAGATCAGTCAAGCGTGCAGAACATCATCGCTGGCAAGCAGACCATGACAGTGTGGAAGGATACCCGTGCACTTGGTGATCAGGTCGCGAAGATGGTTGACCAGATCATCAGGGGCGACGAGGTGGAGGTTAACGACACGGAGTCCTATGACAACGGTGAGATTGTTGTTCCTTCCTATCTCCTGACACCAATCGTCATCACAGAGGACAACGTGGAGTCCGAGCTGGTGGATTCAGGGTTCTACTCGGCCGAAGACCTCGGTCTGTGAGTCAACTTTAGAGTAAGGGAGAGGGTGGTGAGCCCATATGTTGACGAATGAAGTCGTGCTGCGAATGACGCACATCGTCAAGGAGTTCTCAGGGGTACGCGCGCTTGATGACGTAACTTTGGAGGTCTCCTGCGGAGAGGTCCACGCAATTTGTGGAGAGAATGGCGCCGGTAAATCGACGTTGATGAATGTGCTGTCGGGTGTATATGGGCACGGGTCCTACGAAGGTAACGTTGAGTTCCTCGGAGAAGAGTGCCGTTTTCGGTCCATCCGAGACTCCGAAGCGGCGGGAATCGTTATCATCCATCAGGAGCTTGCCCTCTCTCCCTTTCTTTCAGTTGCTGAGAACATTTTTCTCGGTAACGAGCGAGGGAATGCCGGCATCGTGGACTGGCGGCAAACGCGTAAGCAGGCCCGTGTCCTTCTGGAAAAGGTGGGCCTATATGTGGACCCGAATACGAAGGTATCGGATCTGGGTGTCGGCCAACAGCAACTCGTAGAGATCGCTAAAGCGCTTTCCAAGGACGTTAAGCTTCTAATCTTGGATGAGCCGACGGCCGCTCTCAATGATGACGATTCACAGCATTTGCTGGAGCTCATGCGTCAATTGCGCCTTGAGGGCGTTACGATGATCATGATCTCCCATAAGCTGGGTGAAATCGCCGAAATTGCGGACTCGACGTCGGTTATTCGCGACGGGCGCACAGTCGGGTACTTCGATATGCATAGGCCCGAGGGCGTCACTGAGGACCAGATCATTGCGTTGATGGTTGGCCGATCCTTATCAAACAGGTTCCCGGACCATGAGACACACATCGGAACGGAGATCCTCGAGATACGAGACTGGGTAGTTCATCACCCAATCGACACGACCCGAAAGGTCGTGGACGGAGCAAACATCGTCCTGCGCCGCGGCGAGATTGTTGGTTTAGCTGGCTTAATGGGAGCTGGCCGTACCGAACTCGCGATGAGCGTGTTTGGGCGCAAATACGGTACTGAGGTTAGCGGCGAGGTATACAAGGACGGCGAATTGGTTGACACGTCGAGTGTGGCGGCGGCCATCCGTGCTGGACTGGCTTACGTTCCCGAGGACCGTAAGAGCGCAGGGCTCAATCTGATTCAGGATATTCGGATCAACACCACTAGCGCGGCACTAGACAAGGTAGTTAACCGTCACGTTATCCAATCGCGCAAAGAGTCCAAGATCGTTGAGGGGTTTAGAAAGCAGCTGCGCATCAAAGCCTCCTCCATCGATGAGCCAGTGTCATCCTTGTCAGGCGGAAACCAGCAGAAAGTTGTTCTGGCCAAGTGGATCTACACTGAACCGGAAATCCTAATTTTGGACGAGCCCACGCGTGGTATCGATGTGGGGGCGAAGTACGAGATTTACCAGATCGTCCAGCAGTTGGCAGACCAGGGCCGGGCGATTCTTATGATTTCCTCTGAATTACCGGAAATCCTCGGTATTTGCGACCGAATTTACACGATGAGCCAAGGCCGAATTACCGGTGAAAAGAAGGGCTCAGAGGCAACCCAAGAAGTACTCATGAAACTCATGACGAAGGAACGTGTGAGGGAAACACGATGAGCGATACGAAAAAGAGCAAGCGGCTCAATATTAATTTTAAACAGTACGGGATTTTGATCGCGTTGGTCGTTATCGTGATCCTGTTTAATATCCTGACCAATGGCAAGCTGCTGGCGCCGAATAACGTGGCGAGTCTTGTTCAACAGAATGCCTACGTCATGGTGCTGACAATCGGCATGACGATGGTCATTATCGCCCGTCATATTGATCTGTCAGTGGGCTCTGTGGTCGCCTTTGTTGGCGGGATAGTGGCACTGTTGATGTACGACATGCAGGTTCCTTGGCTAGTGGCATGCCTTGCCGGCCTTCTGGTCGGGGTTTTGATTGGATGCTGGCAGGGGTTCTGGATCGCATACGTGGGTATCCCCGCCTTCATTGTGACGCTCGGTGGAATGCTGATCTTCCGAGGTTTGGCTATCGTGCTTGTCGAGAAGACGGTCTCTGGGCTGCCGACTGGTTTCGTCAGCATCGCCAATGGCTCAATACCGAACTTCCTAGGTTTCGCTGGCTATATGGACGTCGTCACTCTTGTCCTAGGCGCGCTGGTAATTGTCAGCGTGATCTTGGCAGCGGTGCGTAGACGCCGTGCAGACATGAAAGAGGGCGGCCTTGTTGAGCCAATGATGTCCTTTATCATCCGCAATGTTCTTATTGCTGCTGTCATCGCGTACGTCACTTATCTTTTGTCGATGTCCGCCGGAGGAACTCCAATCGTTCTTGTAATTATTGGTGTTCTTGTGGTTGCGTACTCGTTCGTTATGGCGAAGACGAAGTTTGGCCGCCGTATCTATGCGGTGGGTGGAAACCTACGCGCTGCAGAGCTGTCGGGCGTTAACACACGACGTGTTGATTTTTTCGCTTTCGTGAACATGGGAGTGCTCGCTTCGCTTGCTGGTATCGTCACCACATCCAGAGCAGGTGCTGCCGTTGCGACGGCTGGCAATATGTACGAGATGGACGCGATTGCGGCTGCATTCATTGGCGGCACCGCAGTATCAGGCGGCATAGGTAAAATCAGCGGCGCCATTATCGGTGCTCTTATTATGGGCGTCCTGAACATGGGCCTCTCGATCCTCTCTGTCGACTCTGCTTGGCAGCAGGCCATCAAGGGCCTCGTTGTTATCCTGGCTGTCGCCAGCACGTTCATCACTTCTCGGAAGGGGTCGCACTGAGAATAACTCGCCGTCCCGGGGCTGTGCTTGTGTGCATTGCCCCGGGGTCGCAGCTTCTTTTAGAAGAGGTTGCGGCTGGCGCAGTTAGCCGCACTTTGGGGGCCAATAGCTAGGTGCCCTACTTCGTTTACTACGCGACTCAATTCAGGAAAACTCCCTAGGAGCTGCGGTCGAATCCCGTATCATTAGACTCGTTTCAAATCGCATGGGCCCTGATGGACTTGTGCCAGCGTGCAGGCTCACGAGTGCGCGAACGGCGGCTGCACCCATCTCGTGCATAGGCTGGCTGACTGTGGTCAGGCGCGGTGCCGAAGAGATGGCGAGGAAAGTGTTATCAAAGCCGACCACGGAGAGGTCTTCGGGGACTCGTAGGCCAGCTTCCCTTGTAGCCTCGATGATGCCCAGTGCTGAGGCGTCCGATCCACAGAAGACAGCGGTGGGTCGTTGTCCCGCTGGCCGCGATAGAAGTTCACGTCCAGACTCTAGGCCGCATTCAAACGTGAAGTCATCGCCAATGATCTGGCTATCGTCCTTCTTGAGTCCGACCTGACGCAATGCTGACAGATATCCTTCGTAGCGTTCGACGGAGGGGAGAGATCCCCTTGGACCCTGGACATATGCGATACGTTTGTGGCCGAGTCCAAGAAGGTGCTGTGTGGCTGCTAGGGCCCCGTTCCAGTTCGTTGCCCCGATGGTGAGGACATCGGGGCTCACAGACTGTAGGGGGTCGATGACGACGAGTGAGAGGCCAAGCTGGGCCGTCATGTTGATCAGCGAATCCGGCACCTCATGCGTGATGAGAAGAATGCCGTGAAAGCCGTTTGCGGCAATGCGTCTCATCCATTGGTTGGATAACGGTGCTGTTTTCGTCCCCGGCACATTTGTCGTGGAGGTCAGCGTCATCGTGAGATCTTGGATCTGGCATTCGTCGGAGATCCCGGACAAAACCTGCAGCGTATACATCGCGATTAGTCCATCAGCGACCACCGCAATACTAGGCGACCGTGATGCGGAGACGGTTGGCTGATAGTGAAGTTCGTATGCACGTGCTTGTACGCGATGACGTGTCTCTTCAGAGACGTCTGTACGATTGTTTAGCGCTTTTGACACAGTCGCCCTAGACAGGCCTAGGTCTGCAGCGAGATCGGACAGAGTTGTCCGTGAGGCTCGGACAGATGGTGAACCCATTGCTTCTCCTTATTGGGCCGTTCTTCTCTCGAAACATTTTCGCACATTTTCTGCGAGGAAGGAGTGAAGGACTCTGTATCGAAACGTAGTTACTTTGGATTCGGCGGGTCAGTCTAATGTCCCATTTGGACGAATAACAAGGGAACGAGGGAGAAAGTGCGGTCGTAATTGGTTGGCGTCGTATGTGAGTTCAGATATATGGTTGACATGGTTTGTCACATCAGTAAACTAAATGGTGCACGGATAGTTCGCGAAATGTTTCGGCCACTGGCGGTCGGACCGAACCGTCCGAAAGAGGTGCAGCGATGAGGCAGCGAAGAATGAAAATCGGAGTGGCAGTTGCGGCTGCTGCGGCATTGGTGTTGTCCGCATGTGGAGGCGGAGCTCAGCCTTCGGCGGATGGAGAGGACGTGGCGGCAGGACCAGGTGCGTCTGCTTGGGGCCTTACCGGTGGCACGAACGAGCAGATTTGGAAGGGTTCCTTCGAGCGATGGAATGAGGAGAACCCTGACCGCGAGATAAAAACTGATTGGTTCGCAAACGATGCCTATAAGGAGAAAGTTCGCACAGCAATCGGTTCGGGCAATGCGCCGACTCTAATATTCGGGTGGGGCGGATCGACGTTGCGCGACTACGCCGAGGCAGACAAGATCGTAGACATCACCGACGGGACAGCGGACGTGGTCTCCAAGCTTATTCCCTCCATCGCAGAGGGCGGGATCATAGACGACCAAGTCTTTGGGATCCCGAATGTGGGCACTCAGCCGGTGCTCTTCTTCTACAACCAAGAGCTTTTTGAGGAAGTCGACCTTAGTGTCCCGACAACGTGGGATGAACTTCTGGAGGCTGTCGATACCTTTAATGAAGCTGGTATCACGCCGATCTCTCTCGCTGGTGCCTCTAAGTGGACAGACATGATGTGGCTCGAGTACCTCGTTGAGCGTATTGGAGGGCCTGAGGTCTTTAAGAGTATTGAGGCGAACGAGCCAGACGCGTGGTCTGACCCTGCGGTACTCGAGGCAGTTGAGGCCGCCCAAGATCTTGTGAGGGCGGGCGCTTTTGGAGATGCGTTCGGGTCGGTTAGTGCCGACGCAAACGCAGACGTTGCGCTAGTCCACACGGGTAAGGCAGCGATGCTCCTTCAGGGGAGCTGGGCCTATGGCACGTTCTTGACGGATGCACCAGACTTCGTCGCCGATGGGAATCTCGGTGTAGCTGGCTTTCCTGATGTCGAAGACGGTGCCGGGGACCCCGCCAACATTGTTGGAAACCAGTCGAACTTCTGGTCAGTGTCCGCTGCAGATTCGGAGGATGCTCAAGCCGATGCGACCGAGTACCTCAATACACTTTTCGATGACGAGTACGTTCAGGCGATGGTAGACGGGGGAGCTATTCCTCCTACCGTCGGAGCTGAGGAATTGATTGAGGGTTCCGATCAAGAGGAGTTCCTGACATTGGGCTACGATCTGGTTCAGAACTCGCCGAGTTTCCAGCTTTCTTGGGATCAAGCGCTTCCTGCTGATACGGCGCAGACACTTCTGGACAATATCCAGAGGGTGTTCACTCTTGACATCTCACCGGAGCAATTCGCCGACGAAATGAACGCAACCATCAAGTGATGGGAGATAACTCATGAGTTCACCCGCAGTTTCACGTGACCCGGTTCTGACCGAAGATCCGGACCGGGTCACCGATGGGCGTCCGGCCCTACGCACTGGCCCCAGCGGACTCTTTGCAGTACCGGCATTAGCCTTTTTTGTTTTCTTTGCGATCGTGCCGCTCTTGGGCGTTATCGTCCTAAGCTTCATGAACTGGGATGGTCTATCGACACCGACCTGGGCGGGCATATCGAACTGGCAGTCGGCCCTGGCATCGTCACAGACCGTTAACGCAATTCGGCTTACGTTGATACTAATGGTGGTGAGTTGGCTGGTTCAGACCCCGCTTTCGATTGCTTTGGGTATCTTCATGGCATCGAACAAGCGGTACCGAGAGGTCCTGTCAGTCTTTTACTTCTTGCCGCTCTTGTTTTCCTCTGCGGCCTTGGGAATTACATTCAAAGCCCTGCTTGACCCCAACTTCGGTATCTCTCAGGCGCTTAATTTGCCGCTCCTTCGCCAAGACTGGCTTGGTAGCTCGTCACTGGCTTTGCCGGTAGTAGTCTTTGTGATCTCGTGGACGTTCGTGCCTTTCCACTCCTTGATCTATCAAGGCGGAGTTCGCCAGATTCCTGCATCCCTATATGAAGCAGCGGAACTGGATGGGGCATCTTGGTGGGAGCGTCTACGGCACATTACTATTCCACAGCTGAAGTACACGATCATCACTGATTCGACACTTCAGCTGGTGGGGGCGCTCACCTACTTTGACCTTATCTATGTGCTCACGGGTGGCGGGCCCGGGGACGCCACCCGGATACTTCCACTGCACATGTATCTGCTCGGTTTCAAGAACTTTGACATGGGACGCGCAAGCGTGGTTGGAACGATTCTTCTGATCACTGGGCTCGCGTTGTCACTCGGTCTCAACAAGCTCTCGGGATCATCGAAGATGGAAAGTCAGGTGCAAGGACTATGAGGCGTCGCAGTGCGTTAGGCGACTACCTTTCGGGGGCCTTGGGATGGGTTTGGCTTCTGATCGTAGTTTTACCGATATATTATATTGTAATTACCAGCCTTCGGTCGCAGTCCTCCTTCTATTCGGAGAACCCTCTGGTTCCGACAAAGAATCCATCGTTGCGGGCTTATATTTCGGTATTCCAGAACGACTTTTGGCATTACTTTCTCAATACGATGATTGTCACGGTGTCAGCCGTCGCAGTTATCCTCGTCGTGTGCGTGATGGTCTCGTTCTATATTGTGCGGCGCCGCAACAGGTGGTCGAACCTCACCTATAGCACGATATTGCTTGGACTGGGCATTCCCCTTCAAGCGGTTATCATACCCGTCTACTACCTTGTTATTCAGATAGGGCTATATGACACTTTACTGGGTTTGATTTTGCCTTCTATCGCCTTTGGTATCCCAGTGACGGTGATGATCCTTGTTAATTTTATGCGCGATATCCCCGATGAACTCTTCGATTCTATGAGTGTGGACGGTGCGAACGACTGGAAGACGCTCTGGCGGCTGGTGGTGCCGCTGTCCAAACCCGCGATCATGACGGTTGGGATCTATCAGGCGCTTCAGGTCTGGAACGGCTTCCTGTTCCCTCTGGTTCTGACCCAAAGTTCTGAGGTCCGTGTCCTCACATTGTCACTGTGGAACTATCAGGGCCAATACACGAGCGACATCCCAGCAATCTTGGCGGCAGTGACGATGTCTGCACTACCGATTTTGGTTGCCTATGTCTTTGGCCGCAAACAGATGGTGGCTGGAATGACCGCCGGCTTTACTAAGTGAACTCCGGTTCACCATATCTCACTGCATCCCTTTCAGAGTAAGGAAACACTATGACTATTTTCCATGTATCACCGAATGGCGACGACGCGGCTGCGGGTACCGCCCAGGTTCCTCTGCGTACAATTCAGCATGCGGCAGACCTTGCCAGACCGGGCGATACCGTTCTGGTCCACGCAGGTACATATCGCGAGTGGGTCCGTCCGCCACGCGGCGGCCGTTCGGACCTGCGTCGGATCACGTTCGCTGCTGCGCCGAAGGAACATGCGGTGATCACCGGGGCAGAGGTAGTCAGCGGATGGATTGAAGAGTCTCCGGGCCTCTGGAGTATTTGCTTATCAAATAGACTCTTTTCCGGTCAGGGGGTGCGCAATCCTTTTGCCACCGAGTTATCTGGTGACTGGCTTGTGCGCCCCGATCCCAGAGACCGGATGACCTCACACCAGCATTTGGGGCAGGTATTTCTAGACGGCCGTGCTCTTTCTGAGGGGTCTTTCCTAGAGTCCTTAGGCCAGCCGGGTCCGACGACCTTGCTGGATGATTGGACACGGCGTGAGGTACCGGCACCAGACGCAAACTGGGCAACGCGACAATGGTTTGCTCTCGTCGATAGAGGCAAGGGCACTACGAATATTTACGCCTATTTTGGGGCCGATACTGATCCGAATGAACATTTAACGGAAGTAAGCGTGCGTCCCGCCGTCTTTGCACCGGTGCGCACCCACATTAATTGGATTACGGTCCGCGGGTTTGAACTCGCACAGGCAGCCACCCAATGGGCACCGCCTACCGCTGCACAGGAGGGCCTTATCGCCCCGAACTGGGCCAAGGGGTGGATCATTGAGGACAACGTTATCCGCGATTCACGCTGCTCTGGGATCTCGTTGGGCAAAGAGGCTTCTACTGGTGAAAACTTTGCGGCCGAACGTCGTGATAAACCAGGCTATTTATACCAGCTCGAGAGCGTATTTGCTGCGCGTCAGATCGGGTGGGATGGGGAGCATATTGGCTCGCATATTGTGCGGCGCAATAGAATCTTCGCCTGTGGACAGACCGGTATAGTCGGACATTTGGGGTGCGTGTTTTCAGTGATTGAGGATAATGATATCTTCGATATTGCGACCCGGCGGGACTTCTTCGGTCACGAGATAGCTGGTATCAAGCTCCACGCTGCGATCGACGTAGCTATTAGACATAATCACATTCACAAGTGCACTTTGGCTATATGGCTCGACTGGCAGACGCAGGGGACCCGTATCTCTCGTAATGTCCTCCATGCGAACTCACGTGACTTGTTCATTGAAGTTAGTCATGGTCCTTACATTGTTGATCACAACGTCTTGGCCTCTCCTGCAGCGCTGGAAGTTGTCAGCGATGGGGGAGCTTTCGTTCATAATCTGGTGGCCGGTACTGTCCGTCTTGAGCCAGTCTTAGACCGTGCTACGCCCTACCACCGTCCGCACTCCACACAGGTGGCGGGATATTCTGTGATACCTGGAGGCGACGACCGATGGGCAGGGAACCTCTTCGTTGGCGGATCGGTTGAGGAAGCCTATGGGTCTGATTTTCATTCGCCAGGCGGAGTATCCAGCGGGCTCAGTTGCTACGAGGCTTATCCTGATTCGACCGACGGATTCATGTCCTCAGTACTCAGGGCCGATGGTAGTCATGACCACGACACGTACGTTGGACGGCGTCTGCCGGTTCACGTGGCCGGTAACACGTACGCTGGCGGTGCTCGCCCGTTTGATAGGGAGGCAGGCGGAGCAGTCCTGAAGGGAGCGGTCTCTGTTGACGTCGTAGCGGGGGATGCGGAGGCCCCCGGGTCAGCAGAGCCTGTTCGTGGCTGGCCAGATTCGCCGGTAGTGCTAGAGATCACGCTGCCTGAGGGGTTCCAGGACGCGACATCCCCGACGGTGGTAGGTGAGGAGTTAGAGCGTTCCTACTTCACCGATGCTGAGTTCGAGGATCCGGACGGTCACCCCGTCGGTTTGAGTGAGGATCTAATAGGACACTCCGCTGTCCGTGGCGAGAATCTTGTTGCTGGGCCAGTTCACGGTTTACAGGATGGCGAGAACTCGTTAGCTATCTGGTGATAGCAAACGAGGAGGTATTTTCCGCTTCGTGTAGCCCCGAACGACCTACCGGTTGGTGGTGGTTCTTGTCGAATGGCCATGTGTGGCATGAAGGCAGGCTTAAGAGTATTGGGCTTCTGAATCGAAGACGGAATGTCTGTGAATCCGGAGCTTAGACGGCGCTTGTCGCGGCCTAGAGCCACTCCACGGTAGCGCACTGGTCTTTCAGCGTTGGATACTTCTTCAATCGTAAAATGCGAGTCAGAGCTACAGAGCTATTAGTCCAATTGTGATTGCCGCTCGCGACACCGAGCGAACCGTGAAGGCAGTTGAGGCCCATTACATTGAGTTCCCCGCGCTGAGCGAGTCACTGGTCTGACCAATGTGCCGTCGTCGTCGTTAAAAAACTGAAGTTTGGGTGCGCTAGCGGGAGTTATCACGAACAACTTGATTAAGCGCCCATGGTGCGCATCACAATCGGGCCCAAGAACTGAGGCAATAGTTACCGCTAAGTAACTTATGTGTGACTCGCAGTACGTTGTATAGATTACGAAAAGACATGCTTTAATGCGGGGACGTATGTCCCGATTTTCAGCGTTTATGTTTCGTGAACGTTAACAAATCTGCACTTTTTCCCGGAAATGGCTGGGCAGCGCGACTGTGCGGCGTTAGGGTGGAACTACCGGTCAGACCAATGATCAATGTGCGGCTTCGGCCGCAGGAAAGTGTAGTGAAATGTCTGCAACTCGTACTGAAACAGACCTCCTTGGAGATCGCGAAGTACCGTCGGATGCGTACTATGGTGTGCACACCGTCCGTGCAATCGAGAATTTCAAGATCTCTGGAAAAGTTGTGAGTGATGTTCCCGAGTTCGTGCGTGGCATGGTGAAGGTCAAGAAGGCCGAAGCTCTTGCTAACAACGATGCGCGCGTCCTTGATCCCAAGGTTGCCGATGCGATTGTTCGTGCATGCGATGAGGTTCTTGAGAAGGGCCGTTGCATGGACCAGTGGCCAGTGGATCTGTTCCAAGGCGGAGCAGGTACATCGGTCAACATGAACACGAACGAAGTAATCGCGAACATCGCAATTGAGCTTCTTGGAAAAGAAAAGGGAGATTACAGCGTCGTAAATCCGAACGACGACGTCAATAAGTCCCAGTCAACCAACGATACATACCCCACCGGGCTTCATCTGGCGGCGTATGACATGGCGGGTCAGCTTTGCGAGGAAGCTGAGAAGCTGGCGGCCGCCTTCCACAAGATTGGAGAATCGAACAAAAAGGTCCTAAAGATGGGGCGCACCCAGCTTCAGGATGCTGTACCGATGTCCGTGGGCCAAGAATTCCACGCCTTCGGAAATGTTATCGAATATGAAGTCCGTGACCTGCGCAAATCCATGGAGCAGCTCCTTGAGGTGAACCTCGGTGCTACCGCGATCGGCACGGGCTTGAATACGCCCGATGGCTTCCAAGATCTGGTTGTCAAGAGGCTTTCCGAGGTAACTGGGCTAGATATTCAGGGTGACAAGGATCTTCTTCAGGGCACTTACGATAACGGCGTGTTCGTCACCGTGCACGGATCGATGAAGCGCCTTGCGATGAACCTTTCAAAGATCTGCAACGATCTTCGTCTGCTTTCCTCCGGTCCACGCGCCGGACTCAAGGAAATCAACTTGCCTGAGCTTCAGGCCGGTTCCTCGATCATGCCAGCGAAGGTCAACCCGGTTATCCCCGAGGTTGTCAATCAGGTGTGCTTCAAGGTGATGGGCAACGATGTGGCTGTAACGATGGCAGCTGAGGCAGGCCAACTCCAGCTGAACGTCATGGAGCCCTGCACCGCCCAGTGCCTGTTTGAATCGCCAACGCTACTGATCAACGCCTGCAAGGCGCTGCGCGAGCGTTGCGTAGATGGAATCACTGTCAATGAGGACCGCTGCCGCGATTACGTGATGAACTCGATCGGCATCGTCACCTACCTCAACGACATTATGGGCCACCACAACGGTGACCTAGTGGGTAAGGAATGTGCGAAGACCGGTAAGTCCGTGCGCGAAGTTGTGCTCGAACGCGGCCTAGTCACAGAGGAAGAGCTAGACCGAGCTCTCTCCACGGAAAACCTTCTGAACCCAACCTACATGGGTAAGACATACGGTCAGCTAGCCTGAAAGGAAGGTTAGAACGTGGTTTGGATACAGTTCGCGGTTGTTCTCCTTTTTATCTTCATTGGAGCCCGCGTTGGGTCGATCGGCATCGGTTTTGCCGGCGGCGCCGGAATCATCGTGTTGGGCCTACTTGGCCTACCCGTTGATCCCGAAGGAGGCATCCCCTGGGATGTTCTCGGAATTATCATGGCCGTTATTGCTTGCGTTGCCACCATGCAGGCATGCGGCGGACTTGATTACCTCGTCCAAGTGACCGAGCGGCTGCTCCGGAAGAACCCTAAGCGGATTACTTTCTACGCGCCGATCGTTACCTACCTGATGACCCTGCTGTGCGGAACCGGCCACGTGGCCTTCTCTTCGCTGCCGGTTATCTCCGAGGTTGCCAAGGAACAGGGGATTCGCCCGTCGCGGCCACTGACGATTTCGGTTGTTGCATCGCAGGTTGCAATTGCGGCGTCGCCAATTTCAGCCGCAACGATTGCAATGGCGTCCGCAGTGGAGCCGGCAGGCGTTGATTACATCAAGGTGCTTGTCGTATGTATCCCCACCACGTTTATTGGCTGTATGGTGGGTGCGCTCGTAGCGTCTCGCATGGGCAAGCCACTCGAGGAGGATCCGGTATACCAGGAGCGTAAGCGCCTTGGCCTGATCCAGAAGCGGGATATCGAAAGCGTTGAGATTACCAAGAGTGCGAAGACATCCGTGTGGATCTTCCTCGTGGCCGTCCTGATCGTCATGGTGTACGCGACGCTCTCCTCGGACTCCATCACCATCATGGAGAACCCGCCATATCCGCGTAACGCGGCCATCATGATTGTCATGTTGACGGCGGCTCTCATTATGGTGTTCACATGCAAGCCGAACGTTCCTGAGATTTCCTCGCAGGCCACGTTCAAGGGCGGCATGTCCGCTGCCACCTGTATTCTGGGTGTGGCTTGGCTGGGTAACACGTTCGTTAACGGGCACCTTGACGATATCAAGAGTGTTGGAGAGAGCGTGCTGGGCAGTGCACCATGGCTACTTGCCGTTGTTCTGTTCTTCGCCTCCGCGCTCCTGTACTCGCAGGGTGCTACGACCGCAACGCTGATGCCTGTTGCTCAGGCCATGGGTGTTTCGGGCTCCGTGATGGTTGCGTCCTTCCCAGCCGTGACCGGCCTGTACCTCCTTCCGACCTACCCAACAACGGTGGCGGCGATCGAGATGGACGATACGGGATCAACTAGAATCGGCAAATACGTGTTCAACCACCCCTTCTTGCTCCCCGGCGTGGTGAGCGTAGTTGTGGCGGTTGGCTTGGGCTTCGTGCTCGCGCCGATTATCGTATAAGTTCACATAGATTGAAGGGGTGGGCTCCCGGGTCCACCCCTTTTTTCTTTAGTCTCTTAGGACAAATATGAAACCAACACTGGGAATCTTGGGTGGAATGGGGCCAGCCGCGACGGCCGAGTTCCTGCGCGAATTCACGCTCCAAACCCCCGCGGACAAGGATCAGGATCACTACCCTTCGATTTCGCTTTCGGACACCTCAGTACCCGATCGAACCGAGGCGATCCTTGCAGGTACGGGCGAGGAGGTACTTACCAAGCTGCGTGCCGATTGCGACAAGCTGATCGGCTGGGGCGTATCCGCGATCGCCTGCCCCTGCAACACCGCGCACTACTTCTTGCGCCAGTTTAAGGACGAACTGTCCGTTCCGATCGTGGACATCATCGATGCCACCGCCGATCAGGCGCTCGCACGGGCGCGGCAGCAGAACGCTGTGCCCACGGCATGGCTCACATGCACGCGCGGCACCATGAGGACCGGGCTCTACCAAGAGGCGGCGGAGGCTAGGGGTCTGAACCTGCTAGTTCCCGACGATAAATACTTCGATGAGTTTTCCGCGATCATCGCTCTGGTCAAGGCCGGGGAGATGGATGAGGCTGGAGCGCGTTGGCGCGTCATTTATGACGATCTGACCGGCAGCCAGCAGGTGCCCGTCCTGACCGCGTGTACCGAGCTGCCACTGGCCCACGCCGCATCGGGACTGCCGGGCCAAAACGAGGTGTCCTCGCTGAAGTCTCTCGCCTATGCCACCCTCAAGGAGCTAGGTGCCATCCCTCTCGCGCGCTCGGGAGTTGACCCTATTTAAAGCTCTGAGACGGTCACAAGGTCGTATCCAGCCAATTGAAGTTCGTCAATGATGGTTGGTACGGCCTTGACCGTTTCCGGGTGAATATCGTGCATCAGCACGATTGCGCCGGGCTCCGCCTTCTCGGTTGCTATCTCAATGTCCTTTTTGACGTCCCGATTCTTCCAATCGAGCGTGTCTAGGCTCCAGAGAATCTGCGTTTGACCGCGTGAGGCGATCACTGATCGGACCGTTGCGTTTGTGGCGCCGTAGGGCGGGCGCACCAGCAGGGGTGCTGGCGCGCCCGCAGATTGAATGGCTTGATCGGTGGCCACGATCTGATTCGTTATGGTTGTCTGTGTTTGCTTCGAGAGGTCAAGGTGAGACCACGTGTGGTTGCCAACCTCGTGGCCCTCATCCGCCTCCCGCTTTACTAGATCCGGGTTGTTCGCGGCATTTCGGCCGATGAGGAAGAATGTGGCCTTAGCGTTCTTCTCCTTGAGCGTGTCGAGGAGCTGATCAGTGTATGGCCCGGGACCATCGTCAAACGTGAGGGCGATGCAGGGATTCTTTTCGCAGTTCGGCTCTGGCCGGGGGATGGGTTCGGGATCTTCGCCCTTCATCATCTGCCCGCGGATCTTCTCTCCTTTGGGCGAGAGCAGGGATTCTACCGGTCCAGAGACGCGGTACCCCTTGCTGTCTGCGACCACGGTGAGTGAGCCGTCGGGATTAGGAAACACTGCTGTTGGTTCTGCGGTTCCTCGGCTCTTCAGTTCTGAAATTCCCGCATCAGAGAGGATCTTGAGGCTATTGAGCGCGGAACCATCCTTCGAATCTGCGATCCACGCACGGTAGTGAATTCCATTCGCACTGATCGCGTAGCAGAGCATCGTTCCTGAAGCGCCGCAGATGCCGGCAGTTGTAGTGAGGGTGGCATCTTCCTCAGGGGCGAAAGCATCTACCTGCTTCTTCGTCCATTTCTCCACCGGGCCTTGGAGCTGTTCAGGCGCTCGCACGCCCGTGAGCGTAATTGAATCCTCTGGGGTAGTCTCGGTTTCCCAGAATCCGGGGATCTCGGAAAGATCATAAACCGAGATGTGTTCGGATTCGACCGTGAGCTGCTCGGCCGTGGGTGTAGGGGTAGATGTGGGTGTCTGTTCTACTTCGGCAGCCGGACGCTGGGCCGCCGTACAACCAGCGAGAACCAGCAGTGCCGCGGCCAGTGGAGCGGTGACCTTAGCCTTGATAGCGATAGACATTCGTTTCGCGAAGGCCGAACCCAGCGCGCTGGTAGAGCCTGTTTGCGGCTTCACGCGAGGGGCGAGACGTGAGATCTACTGACTTTGAGCCGATCGCCTGAGCATGCTTGACGGCTGCCTCAACGAGGGCTTGGCCGGCGCCGTTACCACGGGCTGCGTCATCAACCACAACGTCTTCGATCCACGCACGCTTACCCGTGGGGATATCGAAAGTCGCGAGCGTAAGCATGCCGAGAATTGCCGAATTCTGACGATAGATGAACAGGTACACAGACTCCTGATTCACAAAGGACTCCACGGTTGCCGCCGAAAGCGGTGGCGTAGAGGAGGAGAGCTGCGGAATCAGATTATTGACAGCAGTGACGAGTTCGGGCGTTGATTCTGTAACCAGTTCGATGCTCATGTGTTCTAGCCTAACTCAATATTTTCCAGATCTTTGAGCCAAACGGACCCCGAGATATCCGATGGCATCCTCCAGTCGCCGCGTGGCGAGAGCGTGCCGCCAGCTACCACCTTCGGCCCGTTTGGCAGCGTTGAGCGCTTGAACTGATTGGCGAAGAATCTGCGCAAGAAGAGCTCCATCCAGTTCTTTATCTCCTCCATCGTGTACTCGTTGCGTTCATCGGTTGGGAACCCCGCGGGGAAGCGGCCGAGGTTGACATCATGCCAGGCGTGCCACGCGTAGAACGCAATCTTGGAGGGGCGGAGGCCGAAGCGCAGCAGATAGTACAGCGTGAAGTCTTGAAGCTCATAGGGCCCGATTTTCTGCTGAGTGGACTGAATGTTGGCGCCGTCCTTAGCGGGAACTAGTTCGGGGGAGATCTCGGTGTCCAGAATCGACTGCAGGACCTCGCCCACTTGATTCTCGAACTGATGTGAGGCGATGACCCAGCGGATCAAGTGCTGCATGAGGGTCTTGGGGACGCCGGGATTTACGTTGTAGTGACTCATCTGGTCGCCTACTCCGAAGGTGCACCATCCGAGGGCTAGCTCAGATAGGTCTCCGGTTCCAAGGACGATTCCGCTCTTTTCGTTGGCGAGCCGGAAGAGGAAATCCGTACGCAGGCCCGCCTGAACGTTCTCAAACGTGACGTCGTAGACTTCCTCACCGGACGCGAAAGGATGCCCCATATCGGCGAGCATCTGGGAGGCAGCCGGGCGAATATCGATTTCCTTGAAAGAAACCCCGAGGCTTCCGGCTAAGCGATAGGCATTGTTCTTCGTATGATCGGATGTGGCGAAGCCCGGAAGAGTGTAGGCGAGGATATCGGTTCGTGGGCGCTCTAGGAGGTCCATAGCCCGCGCCGCCACGATCAGAGCGTGGGTGGAATCGAGTCCGCCCGATACGCCGATGACGATCTTTGGGTTTCCGATCGCACGCAGCCGCTGAGTGAGGCCGTACACCTGGATGTTGTAGGCCTCGTAGCAGTCCTGATTCAGGAGCGCCTCATTCGCGGGCACGAAGGGGAAGCGTGCCACCTCGCGGCGTAGCCCGATATCCTCCATGGGAGGTTCGAGCCGGAAGGAAATAGTACGGAAGGCTCCGCCGCCCAGCGCGTTGTCATCGAATGTTCCCTGACGCGAACGCTCCTGACGAAGTATGTCCAGATCGATGTCGGTGATGGTCAGTTGGGGTCCTTGCGCGAAGCGTTCGGATTCGGCGAGCTTATTACCCAGCTCATAGACCATCGCCTGCCCGTCCCATGACAGGTCAGTAGAGGATTCTCCCTGTCCGGCGGCTGTGTAGACGTAGGCAGCGGCACACCGGGTGGAGGCGGCCTTTACCAAGGCCTCGCGATCAGCGGCGCGCCCCACAGTAATCGGTGAGCCTGAAATGTTGAGCAGCATTGTCGCACCTGCAAGCGCTGCCTCTGCCGAGGGAGGCACCGGCACCCACATATCTTCGCAGATCTCCACATGGAAGCTCAGCCCGCGCACGTCGGCGGCCTCGAAGATGAGATCGGCGCCAAAGGGAACGCTACCCACCCCGGGAATCTCAAGTTCGCCACGGGTTCCCGCTCCACTGGCGAAATGCCGCTTTTCGTAGAACTCGCGATAGTTCGGGATATAGGACTTGGGAGCCACACCGAGCACCCGCCCCTTGTGAATCACCACCGCGCAGTTGTAGATCCTGTTGCGGTAGCGCAGGGGAGCGCCCACCACAATCACCGGAGTGAGTGTGGTGGACGCTTCTCGCAGCACTTCAATGGCTTCGAGGACCTCGTCCAGCAGAACATCCTGTAGGAGCAGATCATCGATGTTGTAACCGGTAAGCGATAGCTCGGGGAAAACCGCTAGAGCTACTCCATCATCGTGGCACTGGGCTGCCGCCTGAACCGTGTCCCGTGCATTCTCCAGCGGCTGGGCCGGGTGAACGGGGAGTGTGCAAGCCGCAACGCGAGCTAGCCCCTGCGAATAGATGGAGTAATATTCCATACCCGCTAGCCTACCGTCTGATCGAAACCCGGCGGAGCATAGCCCATGAGATACCGATGACCACCACGGATTGAACACCGCCCGCCAAGACGTGCTTCCAAAGCTGCGAGCCACCATTCTCAACGTGCCAATCAAGGAATCCGCCCCAGCTTGATAGCCCACCGTTTGTCCAACTGTCAATGAGGACGTACAGCAGTATCGCCCCAACCCCAATCCACCAAGGGAACCGGACGAAAACCAAGCCGGTGAGGAACCCTACGGCATTGGCAAGGAACACTGCCGCGAGCCCTGCGATCGGAACGTACCAGAGAAGCCCTTGCACGGTGTAATCCGCAACCGTTAGCGTGCCCGAGAAGTCCGACTTCCAGATGCCAGCGATGACTGCAACCAGCACGGACCCCAACGCCACAGACACCGCGCTTGTCCCCCAAGCCGCCAGCAGCGACTTCAGATAAGAGCGCCGAGCAACCCCTGCCCCCAGATACGTTCGGGTAGTGGCCGCATAGACGATCCCCGTCACGTATGAGACGAACAGGAGGGTAACCAGCACAACTGCGCAGATACCGATGAAGGTCAAGAATGCGGAAGAATCGGCGACCTTGATGATGTCCCGATCAGCGATAACCAGATCAAGGATAAACCGGTCTCCCAACACTGCGCGAAGCAGAAGAAAGATCAGGGAAAACCCTACAATCGTCCCAACCGTCCACACGTTGTTTATCAGGTGTTCTTTGATGAGGCGTTTTGTCATGATATGTCTCCAATCGTCATCTCCACGAGGATGTCGGTGAGCGATGGCACCTTGTTTTCGCGAGCGTGGCGCTCGCGAACGTCGTCGGCATCCCCACTCTCAATCAGCTTTCCTTCGTGGACGAACAACACGTGGTCCAACAAATCCTCAATTTCCTCAATGAGGTGCGAGGACATAATGATCGTTCTAGGGTTCTGGGTGTAATCGGCCAGGACCGTGCGGTAAAAGACCTCGCGGGCCACGGCGTCCATTCCAAGATGGACCTCGTCAAAGATGGTCACCGGGCAGCGCGAGGCGAGCCCGAGGATTGCATGGAGCGCGGATCGCTGCCCGCGCGAGAGCTTATCTGGCTTCTTCTTGATCGAAATCTTGAAGGTTTCGAAGAGCTGACCGGCGAAATCTTCGTCCCAGTTGGGCCGGACATCGCGCCAGAGGTTCAGCGTGTTCTTGATCTTCTCATCGCCAAAGATCGCCATGGAATCAGCGGCGTTGCATACGCTGGCCATCGCTTGGGGATTGTCGAATACGGGCACGCCGTCAATGAGAACGTCGCCTTCTTGCGCGTAGGCCTGTCCGGCCATCAGCATGGCGATAGTGGATTTTCCCGATCCGTTTCGGCCCAGCAGGCCCGTGATGGAGCCGGCCCCGACGGAAAAGCTCACGTTCTCTAGGGCATCGCTGTGCCGGAACCCGTAGTGGAAGCTGACGTCTGAAAATTCGATGGAGGCGCTCATGATTGCTCCTTGAGGTAGATGCGGGCAAGGTCGAGAATCTCTTCGGGGGATAGGCCAAGTTCTAGCCCCTCGGCCAGCGCCGGCCCCAAATGATCGGGTACGTATGATTTCTGGCCAGCGTCACGGAGAATTGCCGGGCCCTCGTCAGTCACAAACATCCCGATCCCGCGGCGTTTGATCACGCTTCCCTCATCCACCAGCATGCCAAACGCCTTGTTCGCGGTGGCTGGGTTGATTCGGTACGTGTTGGCGTACTGGGTAGTAGACATGAGTTGGTCTCCCGGCTTGAGGTTCCCCGTGAGGATCTGGCTTCGGATGTCATCCGCGATCTGAACGTAGATCGGGCGGTCATCTGAAAAGTCCATTCCAGCGTCACCTCATTAGTTCGTCGGTTAGTTACATGACTAATTAACCATCAAACCGCGAGACTGTCAAGACCAACTTCTATGCGGGGCCGTTCCTCTTTGGTGCCTTACCCGTGGTCCGGTAGTCCAGCACTTTCACCTCCGACACCTTTTTCCGACCACGACGAACCGCTCAATCACTCACCTAGCAAGTTCGTGCGGGCGTAGTCCTGCGTCGCGCTTGTCACACTCTGCGCCATTTGTCACCTCTCAATTTCCTCGGTGTAGTATCGTCCCGATATATCAGACAGCCAGAGAAGGAAGACAGCAGATGGTAACGATCGGCCTCATCGGGCTCGGGCGCATTGGCGTGATGCACGCTGAAATCTTGGCCCTGACGGTAGATCGGCTTGTGGTGGCGGACTCTGTTCCAGAGCGTGCTCAAGCCTTCGCCACCGCGCACCCAGATGCTCATATCGAAGTGCGTACACCCGACGCTCTGCTCTCCAGCCCAGACCTCGGCGGCCTCGTGATCACCACCCCAACGGACACCCACGCTGCCATTATTGAGCGCGCCGCCGCCCTGAATATCCCGCTGTTCTGCGAGAAGCCCATCTCCACGGATCTGGCCACCACGCTGCGCGTTGCCGAGATTGTCCGCGAACAAAACGTCCGCCTCCAGATGGGGTTCCAACGCCACTTCGATGCAGGATACACGGCTGCTCGAAACAGCCTCCGCTCCGGCGCGATCGGCGATCTTCGCCGCGTCCACATGGGCACGATGGATCAGGCGCCCGCGCCGCGCGAATTCCTCGCGGCCTCCGGTGGCATCTACACCGACTGCCTCATCCACGATTTCGACGCCCTGCGCTGGGTTACCGGCCAAGAGGTTACCGAGGTGTATGCGATCGGCACGGATCTGGGCCTTCCCGACTTCAGAGATTTTGACGATCCAGCCGAGACCGCTGTACTCCTCACCATGGCCGATGGAACCATCGTCACGGCCCAGTCCTCGCGCTTCAACGGCGCCGGGTACGACGTTCGCATGGAACTGCACGGCACTCTGGGAACTGAGACGGTTGGCTTGGACGAGCACCTCCCGATGCACTCGGCGGAACCCGGAGCCACTTATCCCTCCGCTGATCCGTGGACGGATTTCATCCTCCGCTTCAATCCGGCCTACGAGGCGGAAATGCGCGCCTTCCTAGAGGTTGTTCAAGGAACACGAGAGATCCCCGCTGGCATCGAGGATGCCGTTGCCGCCCTCCTCATCGCCGAGGCCTGTGCTGCCTCCCGAAGGGAGCACGGTCCGGTGAAGGTGCCGTCGTCGGCAAAAAACTTCGGAAGTGAGGCGTAGGTGGACCTGCGGCTGAACGCGACGTTCTTTGATTACTCGTTCGTTTTTGTCTATCTGTTTTTTGTGATCGCGATTGGGGTGGTCACGAAGCGGAAGGTGTTGACGTCGGAGGACTACTTCCTTTCGGGGCGCTCGCTGCCGGCGTGGATCTGCGCGCTCGCGTTTCTTTCGGCGAATATCGGGGCCACTGAGCTGCTGGGGATGGCGGCGAACGGCTCCCAGTACGGCCTACCCACCGTGCACTACTACTGGATCGGCGCGGTGCCAGCGATGGTGTTCTTGGGGCTCATGATGATGCCGTTTTACTACGGCTCGCGCGTGCGGTCCGTACCCGAATACCTGCGGCTGCGCTTCAACCGCGCCACGCACCTGTACCAATCGATCATTTTCGCGGTGGCCACGATCCTCATTGCGGGTGTGAACCTGTTCGCCCTCGCGCTCATCATTAACGTGCTGATTGGCCTGCCGCTGCCGGTTTCTATCCTCATTGCGGCCGGCGTGGTGCTGCTGTACACCACGATGGGCGGGCTTACCGCCACGATGTACAACGAGGTTCTCCAGTTCTTCATCATCGTTGCCTTCCTGATTCCACTGACCGTGGGCGGGCTGGCACGCGTTGGGGGAGTGGACGGCTTGCTGGCCACGCTGAACGAGACGCAAGTGCTTGGCAAGGACGGCCTCACCGTGTGGGGCGGCACCGGGCTGGGCAACACCACGAACCCGTACGGCAACTGGATTGCCTTGTTGCTGGGCATGGGCTTCGTCAACTCGTTCGGGTACTGGACCACGAATTTCACCGAGGTTCAGCGCGCACTTTCCGCCAAGGATATGTCCGCCGCCCAGCGCACCCCGATCATCGCGGCCATCCCCAAGATGTTCCTGCCGCTGATCATCATTACGCCCGGCTTGATCGCCGCCGTGCTGGTGCCCGAGCTGACCACCGGGGAGCTTGCCCATAACGAGGCGCTTCCCGCATTGATCGGCGAGGTTATGCCCACCGGGCTTGTGGGGTTGGCGCTCGCGGCGCTTATCGCGGCCTTTATGGCGGGTATGGCGGCGAACGTGTCCGCCTTCAACACGGTGGTCACCTACGACATTTGGCAGACTTATGTGCGCCCTGGGCGCGTTGATACGTATTACCTGAAGGTCGGGCGGAAGCTCACCGTGGCGGGTGTGTTGATTGCGATTGGTGCGGCGTTTATTGCGGCCACCTTCAACAACATTCAGGATTATCTGCAGCTCCTTCAGTCCATCTTCTCCGCGCCGCTCTTCGCCACCTTCATTCTGGGCATGTTCTGGAAGCGAATGGCACCCGAGGCTGGGCTCTGGGGGTTGGTGGCCGGGGCCGCTGGTGCGGCCGGCGTTCAGGCCGGTTACATGATGGGTTGGCTGGAATTCAACTCACAGCAGGCGGCCAGCTTTACCGGATCCGGGATGGCGTTCGTGTTTGACGTGGCCGTGTCCGTACTGGTGACGTGGCGTCGGGAGGCCAAGCCACTAGAGGAGTTGGATGGGCTCGTGTGGGGGCGTACCAACATGCCGATTCAGGGCGCTCAACCCGCGCCCGATCTGCACGCCGTTGCCGTGAAGGAAGCGAAGCAGCAGCGTGCGGCGGTGGCCGTTGGCGAGAAGCCTAAGCCGCCACTGAAGGACAATCCGTGGCCTCTTGGCATGGCGGTTATTGTTGTGCTGATTATTCTGAATGTGACGGTGGGATGATGGCAGAAACGATGGAGACAACGGAATTCAAGGCGCGGCTGCCCCGGCGCCACTCGCGGCTCTCCGCTGAAACGTGGTTGGACCTGCGCTCGTGGGCCGCGGCAATGTTCGGGGTTTTCGGCCTCATGCTTACCGTGTACGGCGCCTTTTTCGTGACCGAGGCAGATCTGGCGAAGGCAGCCGGGATCAACCTCGATTTGTGGACCGGGATCGGGATGCTTCTGGCTGCGGCCGGCTTCTTGGTGTGGCTGCTGGCCCGCCCGCCCGAGATTGAGCACGGGGTGCACGTGGTGGAGGGCGCGCCAGACGCTTTATAGGGTTTTAAGAACGGCGGACGCCTAGCTGGGCTAGTCCATGCCTGTTGATGATGACAGCATATTGATAAAATGCTGTCATCTATCAAGAGGGAGGCGGACCAATGGCTGTCTTAACCGTACGAAATGTTCCTGATCAGGTTCACCGGGCGTTGAAAGCCCGCGCGTCTGAACATGGTCGTAGTGCTGAAGCAGAGGTCAGAGATATCCTTCAGCGCGCGCTCATCTCTGATGAACGTGTGCATATGGGCGATCAAATCGCTGCCCTTGGTAGGCAGCTGGACCTCACCGACGAAGATGTTGATGCGATCGAACAGAACGATAACCGTATTCCAGCTGTGCCCATGGATTTACCTTGATTGTGCTGGACACCAACGTTGTTTCTGAAACTATGCGACCGGAACCAGACGCGAGCGCGTTGGAATGGCTCAATGCGCAATCTGCAGAGACTCTCTATCTGTCCAGTATTACTTTGGCGGAAATGTGGTTTGGCGTAGCTGCTCTGCCGGAGGGCGCACGCAAACAGCGTCTCGAACGGGCAGTTGATGGGTTGCTGGACTTGTTTGTTGGCCGTGTACTAGCTTTTGATGCGGATGCCGCGCGCAGATACGCTGCGATTGCTGTTGCGGCGCGGAAGGCGGGAAGGCCGCTCCCGATAGCGGACGGCTACCTTGCCGCCACTGCCGCCGCTCATGGGTTTGCAGTAGCGACACGAAACACTCATGACTTTAGAGATACTGGCGTTGAACTGATCAACCCCTGGCAGCGTTAGTGTTTCTACCTTCGGAAATTCAGATTAATCGCGTTTACTCGTCTCAAGTTCAAACACAACCCATCGCCTAATCACAACGTCACTGTGTGTCTGCTCCTGCACGGCCCAAAGAAGAACGCTGTACAAAGGTGGTTGAGGGCGCCCAGACGCGGAGTAGTTAGGCGTGAAGGGCGGTTTCGACGGCTCGCCTCTTGCCGGCAACGTACATGCAGACAATGGCTGGAATGGCGGCGTAAAGCAGCCGGGCAACAAGCTCCGCAGCGAGGGTAGAGAATTCTAGGGTGATGCTGGGAGAGTAGTCAGCGAATAACGAGAGTGCGACCCATAAGATCACGGTGGTCCACATGAGCGTTAAGTCATTACGAGGCAGCTTAGATTCTGTGGTCGCTCCTTGGTTTCGCGCGAAGGCGCCGATTGCCAGCGCGGTGAGGATATACAGTGCACTGGGGAGGAAGCGGATGGGATTTAGAGAGTCGCTGTAGCCAGCGTGCTGGGTTAAGACTTGGGCCGCTTGCGCGGCTAAGAAGAGCAAGAAGATGCCTACTCCGAAAAAGTAGTTCTTCCTATTCATCGGTATGCCTCCGCGGTGAGTTGCAGCTGTTGGTTTCCACGATACGCGTCCGGAGGTGGGCCGTGAGCGTTCGATGTACACACTGACGTGCAACAGATGTTTGCTCCGCCTATGACGGAGCAACTCGATCTCTCGCGTCAGTATGTACGTGGCCCTTTTCGGGCTTGGACTTTTGCCGGCCTTTCGTATTTTTGCAGGGCTCTTAGACGGGCGGCAAGAATACGAACGGGTTGCTCAACTGATGAAGGCGCATAGTCCGCCGGTGCTGAGAACCGCCCGCCGCCCTAATTTCATCACTGGCAAACTGATAGGGCTTCGCGCGCTCGAATTGCCTACCATAGAGGGCGGAGACGTTTGAAAGTGAGGATTACATGAGCGTTGTTGTTGCGTATAAGTACGCGGCGAATCCCCAGGACGCTTCGGTGGGTGCGGACGGAACCATCGATTGGAGCCGCGCCAAGCCGGAAATCAGCGAGTACGATCCGGTGGCGATCCAGTTGGGCCGCAACGTTGCGGACGCGCAGGACACCGAGCTGGTGGGCATTAGCGTGGGAACCAGCGCGGTTGCACACAAGATGGCCACGCGCAATGCGCTGTCCAAGGGCCTTGACCGCGCACTCCTGTTCGGCGACGATACCGTGGCCACCTGGAGCTCCACCAAAGTCGCCTCCGCCCTCGCGAGCATGGTGGGCCAGATCGACGGGGCCGACCTTCTTGTTACAGGAGATTCTTCGATCGACGACGGAGCCAAGATGACGTCCGCGCTCGCGGCTGGGTTCTTGGGTTGGCCGTGTTTCCAAGAGGTGACCGGGCTGGAAAAGACGGATGAGGGATACGAGGTTACCCAGTCCATTCCAGGCGGTACGCGCACCATCTCCGTGACGGGGCCTGTGGTTGTTGCGGCCACGCCCGAGGCCGTGGTAGCTAAGAATCCTTCGATGAAGGAGATGCTGGCGGCGGCGAAGAAGCCGGTTGACACGGTAGAGGAAGCTGATCTTGACCTAACCGAGGCGCCGATCTCCGTGACCGGTGTAGCCAAGCCTGAAACCAAGGTCCGGAAGAATGTGCTGCTGAATGGCTCGGATGCCGCAGTTCAGCTGGTCGAGGCGCTGCGCGCCGATGGAGCTCTGTGAGGGAATCATGACAACGTGGATTATTGCAGCCGAAACTGGGGTAGGGAACCTCGTGGATCAGGCCCGTGAATTCGGTGGAACCGTTACCGCGGTGACCGTTGGCAACCTGCCGATCGCTGGCGTGGATTCGATCATTGACATTGACCTTGCGGCAGGCGCGCCCGTCGAGGCGGCGGCGCCGAGCGTTGCTGGAGCCGTCACCGCTGAACCCGGCGATGTGGTTCTTGCGGCCAATCGGCCTTCTGAGCGGGTTCTGGCTGGCGCTGTTGCTGCCAAGCTGGGCGCTCCAGTGCTCACATCCGTCAAGTCGTTGGCTGTGGGTCATGCGCAGGTGGCCAAGGCCGGTGGGATCGGCCTAGAGGATGTTGCCTTTGAGGGACCGATTGTGGCGATCCTTGATGGCGGTGCTCAGCCAGCAGGCGAGGTTCCGGAGGCAGTCACCTTCGGCGCCAAGGACTACGTGGTCACTGTGTCCGCGATTGAGCAGGCCGAGGTTGAGGCAGTGAACCTGGGCACCGCTCAGCGCGTGGTGGCGGCTGGGCGCGGGTTTTCCTCCAAGGAGGATCTGCAGCTTGCGGCCGATCTGGCCGAAGCCATTGACGGAGAAGTCGCGTGCTCGCGGCCGCTCTCCGAGGGCTTGGGATGGATGCAGCGCGACCAGTACGTGGGCGTTTCCGGTCAGGTGATTGCTCCCGAACTGTACTTCGCCATCGGCATCTCCGGTCAGGTCCATCACACGGCGGGAATTCTCGAATCTGGGACCATCGTGGCAATTAACAACGATGAGACCGCTACGATGTTTGAGGATTCCGATTACGGTATCGTGGGCGATCTTTACGAGATCATCCCGCAGATCATTGAGGCGCTCGAGTAGCCGAAGCGCCGGAGCGAAGGTAGGGCATGAGTGACGTAGATTTTGACGTGATCGTGATTGGCGGTGGCGTCGCCGGCCTCGCTTGTGCCTACCTACTTGCTCAGCAGGAGCGCGAGGTTTTGCTCATCGAGCGAGGAGACGAACCTGGCTCGAAGAACCTGTCCGGAGGTGTCTTCTACTCGCGCGTGATGGAGGAGATCTTCCCCAATTTCATCGAGGAAGCCCCCTACGAGCGCGTGATCACCCGCAACTGTCTAAGTTTCCTCAACAAGGAATCCTTCGTCAATATCGATTACTGGGATCAGCGGCTCGCCGACCCCGTGAACGCCGTGACCGTTTTGCGCTCCAAGTTCGATCCATGGCTCGCAGAACAGTGCGAGGAGGCGGGCGTGACCCTCATGCCCGGATTCAAGGTGGATGGCCTTCTACGCGAAGGCGATCAGGTCACCGGTGTGGTGTCGGGGGAGGATGAGCTGAGGGCTAACGTGGTTGTCGCCGCTGATGGCGTCAACTCCTTCATCTCTCAAGAAGCCGGTATCCGCGCCAAGGAACCCAACGAGAATCTAGCGATCGGCGTGAAGTCCGTGATCCGCATCGGAGAAGAAAAGGTGCGGGACCGCTTCAACGTGAGCGGAAATGAGGGCGCGGCGTACGCGATCGTGGGGGATGCGACGCAGGGTCTGCCTGGCGGCGGCTTCATGTACACGAACCGGGATTCGGTTTCGATCGGGATTGTGGCGAACGTCCCGGCCCTCGAGTACGGGAATTACGTCGTGACGGACGTACACGATCACTTCCTTGAGCATCCCGCCATTGCTCCGTTCCTTGAGGGCGGCGAGCTCATTGAGTACGGCTGCCACATGATCGCCGAGGGCGGGGCGAAGATGCAGCACGATCTGGTTCGGCCGGGTCTCGTGGTGATCGGGGATGCGGCCGGGTTCACGCTGAACACTGGCTTTACCGTGCGCGGGATGGATCTGGCTGCGGGTTCCGCGCAGGCGGCGGCTGCGGCGATCAGGGAGGCTCTGGACGCTGGAGACTTCTCTCAGGACCGGCTGGAGAGCTACGTGGCAGAATACGAGAAGACTTTTGTTGGCGCGGACATGGCCACGTACGCGCGTGCCCCCGAGTTCCTAGAGAGCCCGGAGATGTACGGGAAGTTAGGCGAGATGCTCGCGGACGTGTTCCACGGCGTCTATAACCTTGATCTGACCCCGCGCAAGCACATTCTGCCCACCGCGTGGGATGCAGTGAAGGGGTCTGGTATGAAGCTTGGACGGCTAGCAAGGATCGCCTATCAGGCAGTGAGGGCTCTCTAATGCAACTCGGAAACGTTGAATCGCGGCTCGCGAAGAACTCTTACGAAGTAGACGAGGGCAACACCCACATCGAGGTAAATCAAGAGATCGCCCGGGCCACCGGCACCGGTAGGATGCTCACCAAGATTTGCCCGGCGCACGTGTATCGGGAAGAGGCTGACGGCACCATCTCCGTCGAGTTCGCCGCCTGTCTGGAGTGCGGGCTGTGCTTCCAGATGGCCGCTCCCGGATCGCTCATCTGGCACTATCCCGAGGGCGCGATGGGCGTCCGCTTCCGCGAGGGCTAATCCCTCCGTGAGGGGTAGGCTCTCTCCAGCTCCCCGGAATCGTGCCACGACCGTGTGGGACTACGTCTTGAGCGATTGAGCCATGAATATCCCGTAGCTCATTAAACCCATTGAGTTCCCCACACATATCGTCGTACAATATTCGCGTGGCTATCGAATTCAGCAAGAGTGCCAGGAGGCATGGATTCACGCTGAACAACGCGCTACATGCAATAGAAAATGCAGAATTTGAGAATCGGTCATTCGATCGCAGAGATCATCTGAACGTCGACGTCATGGCTTGGATAGGTCCCGCGGTAGATGGCCAGAGTATCGAGGTATTTGCGGGTATCCAGCTCCCAGATTCACTCGTGATATTCCATGTGATGGAGGCTAGACCAAAAACTATCAGCAAGATGAGGAGGACAAAATGAACCACAAGATTGATTGGGACAAGATGGCGGACTGGGCCGAAAGCGATGCGCCATTCGCTGGCGCTCCTAGCGGTCAAACGCTTTCTGGCGAGGCTGCGCGCGAAGCGGGCCGACGGATCTTGGAGCAGTATGGTTCGGGCCGGCCTTCACTCGGACACGAGCATGCTCAGGGCAAGGGGAGTTCGCCGCGGCGGCAGGTTCGCTTACCCCAAGAGGTTAACGATGAGCTTGACGCTTATGCTGCTGAGCATGGTCAAACGGCATCGCAGGTTATGCGAGACGCGCTGAAAGAGTTCTTCGAGCGCCGGGCAGCTTAGGGCTTCCGCGAGGGATAGCTGCTATTGCGCCGCGAAGTGAACCCTCATTTCCCGGGGATCGCGTCAGAAATCGCTACATGCCGAAATTCTGCGTCAGATCTCTGGAAACGAGAACCCGGGAAACTCTTGTCCGGAAAGACTTTTCCGGTAGAGACCCGCCATTGCGGCCCCTAACGCTACTTCCGCAGCGCGACTAGCGCGCCCAGCTGAGACACAATAGTGGCACCCCATAGCACCATGATGAGCTGCGGATTCGTGAAGATGAGTTCGGGCTGGAAGTGCCACAGTGCCCAGCCACCCGCGGCCTCCACCACGATGGTCAGCAACAGAGTCCATGTGCGGTCGGCTCCGCGCAGGCCACGGGCCACAAACAGAAGCACTACAAACACTAGAGCCCATACGGCCCCAATGCCCGCCTGAATGAGTAGGCCGGTGGTAAATCCATCGCCCATCTCATAATTAGGGACGGTGTTCTCCGCGAAGTACTTGGCGGCGCCTACGGGCAGGAGCATTTGGATCAAGCCCAAGAGGAGAACTCCGAGCCGTTTAGCGATCTTCATCGGATTACTCCCACTCGCAAAATGAAACTTAATTCTAAACGCTTTTGTTTGGGAGATTTGATATCATTTGATTTTTCCTGATACCTATTATCCTTATCCTATGGGCTTGCCGAACTTTTGCTATCATTTGGCTATCAAGGAAATGGCTATCAACGGCAAAATTAGATTGGTTTCTCTGGTGGTTTACAACTACATTTTACCACGAAAGACAGGGAAATGCAATAACCTTCCTCGCTGTGGTGTATCAAGTGATCTTACTGAACATATGGCGCACCTTGTCCAGGCGGCTGTTTGGACGGCGGGGCTGGATGACCGGCTGGCCGACAGCGGCCTGATACCCTTTCAGTTCCGTCAGGCACACGCTCCGCCCATTGGTGTAAAAGGCCAAATCAGTACGGTATGCCTGTATGCAACGGGCGGGAATCTCGCCAGTAAAGACAACTTCATCCTTTTTTATCTGGGCCGTTTCGATGGTGGCACAATATTTCGGCGCATCATGATAAGCCCTGGAAAGGTATTCCTGGGGCGCATAGAGGGTGAAGGAGAGATAAGGTTCCAGCAACTGTGTCCCTGATTCCTTTAATGCCAGTTCCAATACAATCGGGGCCAATGAGCGAAAGTCCGCCGGCGTGCTGACCGGGCTATAATAAAGCCCGTATTCAAAGCAAATCTTACAGTCCGTTACGTTCCAGCCACACAAGCCTTGCTCCAGACCGTAACGGATACCATCCATGACAGCGTTTTGAAAACTCTGGTTCAAGTATCCCAGGGAAACCCGGCTCTCGTATTGTACACCGGAGCCAAGCGGGAGCGGCGTAACAGACAGTCCGATGGATGCCCAAAACGGGTTGGGCGGCACCTCGATATGGATGGTGTGGCTGGCCACTTTGAGCGGCCGCTCTAAATAAATGACGGTGGGTTCCTTCACCGCTGTTTCAATCTTATACTTTTCCGCCAGCAAAGCGGAAACAACCTCCAACTGCACCCGGCCCAAAAAAGAAAGAATGATCTCATGGGTGATGGAATCCACCTCGTAGCACAAAAGCGGGTCAGTATCCGCAATTTGCGTAAGAGCGTCCAGCAACCGATCTCTTTGCTCTGCCGTTTTTGGCGTAATCGTTGTCCGCAGCATAGAGAAGGGAGCATCACTCCACATTTCACGAGGAAGTTGGGTTTTGTCCCCCAATATATCGTTTAATCTCAAACTGTCGCTGGGAAGGATGACAATTTCGCCCTTATGGGCGGTATCTGTCCGAACAATCTCCCCTTTGGATGGAATACGCATCTCTGTGATTTTCAGCTTTTCTCTCCCGGCCAGGGCCACCGTATCCCGCAGACGCAGCGTTCCGCTGTATAGCCGCAGATAGACAAGCCTCTGGCCGCAATCTGTATACTCCACCTTGAAAACGCTGCCGCACAGGGCGGTGCGCCCCTGTTCCTTGGTCGGTTGGAACAGCCCTATCACCGCATCCATCAACCGTTGAATGCCAAGGCCGTTTTTGGCGCTACCATGATAGACTGGGAACAGGGAAGCGGCTTGAACCCGCCGCTGTTCCTCCCGCGCAAGTTCTTCCCGGCTGATTGGCTCTCCTGCGATATACTTTTCCAATAATCCATCGTTATTTTCGATGACCGCATCCCATGCTTCTATGTCGGTATTTTCCTCCAGAACTATTTCCGGGGACAGCGATACCGTCTGCTTGATGATAATATCGGCGGAGAGCTTATCCCGAACAGACTGATATACGCCCTCCAAATCAATGTCAACCTGGTCGATCTTGTTGATAAAGATAATGGTGGGGATGTTCAATTTCCGTAGGGCATGGAACAGAACTCGGGTCTGGGCCTGCACGCCATCTTTAGCGGAGAGCACCAAGATGGCCCCGTCCAAAACGGCCAGAGAGCGGTATACCTCTGCCAAGAAATCCATGTGGCCGGGAGTATCCACAATGTTGACTTTACAACTGTGCCACTGGAAAGAAGTGACTGCCGTTTGAATGGTAATTCCACGCTGCCGCTCCAAAAACATAGTGTCCGTTCTCGTTGTCCCTTTTTCGACGCTCCCCGGCTCTGAAATGGTTCCGCTGGCATACAGCAGGCTCTCCGTCAAGGTTGTCTTTCCAGCGTCTACATGGGCAAGAATCCCGATATTGATAATGTTCATGTCTATCCTCCATACAAGGCCCAAATGGGCGCAAAAATCCCCAGCGGCTAATACTTTTACCGCTGGGGATCATGACTTCGGACAAACAGAAGTATGACGGCTTACATGAGCCGCTGTCCGTCACGATATTTACTAAAAAGGCAAAAGTATTCTTAAATTGGGTACAAAAACCAAGCCCCTGCAAGGGGCAATTATTTTTGTGCCCATTATCAAATTTTATTTAAGAATACCTTGCCGCATGTTGAATAGACTCCTCAAATCAGGATGACAGCAGTATAGCATAGTACACTCTAAAATGCAAGAAGTTTTTACCCGCTGTCCCAAATAAATCAGGAGGGCATTCACCGGGACACCCTTCGATTTGGGGCCTCATGCGCAAATAATTTCTGTGTCCACGATTTCCGCCGCACACGCCCGGATATTGTTAGTTCCTCTGCAACTCATACCACAGGCCGTTGCTCTCGTCGAAGATGTACTTTTCCATAATGTTACCTCCATTTTTTTGATTATCGTGCGCCTACTCTCATTTTGGGCCTTGCGGCCCGTTTCCGTTCCTTTTCAGCCTGTTCCTGCTGGTAAACAGCCTCCAATATCTTGTCCGCCTGTTCTGGGCCAATGGCCCGTCTGACCCGCTCATAGTCCCTGACCTGTCCTTTTAAGCCGTCCCTCTCGGCGCAGACCTCGTAAATCCTGGTGGAAAGAGAGCCGTTCTTGCTGACCTCCCGATCATAGGCGCTTTGCAACCGCTCAAACCTGCTTTTGAGGTCGAAATAGGCCCGATAGACGGAGCGCAGCACTTTGACGATTTTCTCCCAAAGGGGCTTGGCCTTCTTCTCTCGGTAAGACTTGGCCGATTCCAGCGGCCCCGCCTCCGGCAGCGTCCGCTCTGAATCGTCGGAGAAGTCCGCCGCCAGCTTTTCCATGCCCTTGAGCAAGGGAGCTACATCGTCCAGCTTTGCCCTGGCCTGGGCCGCTTTCTTCTCGGCTGCTGCCGCCTCCTTATTCTTTTGGTCGGCCTCAACCTGGGCCAGCGCCGATGCCTCTTGAAGCTGTGCAAGCCGTTCCTGCTCACGCTCCGTCTTGAACTGCATAACAGTCAGATGTTCCTCGGAACTGCCACGCTCCCCGCGCTCTACATTGTCATAGCCAGCGGAGCGCATATGCTGAAAGAAATCATCCTGCAAGACGCTGTACGACTTTCTCAGCACAGGCTTGCCCTTTGCTGTTCGTAATGGCTCCCCGGTGGCCTCGTCTACTGCGGGCTGGGATGCCCACTTTTTGCTCATGCTGACCTGCATAACGGTTTCTTTGACCTTGCCCACCAGGGATTTGTCCTTGCACCGCTTTGTCCATCGTATCTCCTTCTCCACCACCGGGATATAGACCACATGGAGGTGGTAGTGGTACACGTCCTCTCCCAGCGCCTCGGACATAGCCCGGTTGCGTTCGTCGGCGTGCATGACCGCCGACAAAATATACTGCTCTCCACCTACGATTTTGATTGCGGATTTGTATGCGTCGGTGTAAAATTGTTTTGCGAAGTCATAGCCGCCGTGATTGTAGAAGTAGGCGGAGTTCACATCAAAGACCAACTCACCGTATCGAAATGCGTCCGCCTTAATGCCACGGGTGGAGATCACACCATCGGCCTCCATTTGGGAGAACATCTCCTGATACCCTGCGGATGGGACCTTGAAATGGACATTGAGCGACGTCCGCTCTGGTACAATGTCCTGGTTGACATAGGAATCCTTCTCGCGTTCGTTGTGCTGCTGGGTGTTGCCGATTTTAGCAGCGGTCAGCCTCATATTTCTTGCGTTGGTGCGGTCAATGCCGTCGCCTCTCGCCATAGGCAAAAATCCTCCCATTTCAGATGTTTGGTTGTTGAAAATGGACGGGGGTTCGGGGAAGGCACTTCCTGCGGGAAGTGTAATAACCCACTATGACACTTTCGCCCCGTTGGTGCGAAAGTGCCGTGGGCTCTCCGAGGGGGTGCGGGGGCTTTGCCCCCGGCAACTGCGGTTGCCTCCCCCAGCAGGGCCGCCCTTTGAAAAGGGCGCCCTGCACCCCGCCTAAACTTTTCCACTCGCCGTTGGGCAGGTGGAAAGGCACAGCCTTTCCACCACCCGGCAAGTGTCCTCCGTGGGCCAAATATCAAGGGGTTCGGGTTGTATTGCCTTGCGGCAATCTCCACCCACAGGTATGCCCCCTTGACATTTGACCCCGCTCCCCGTGACAGCCGTGACGACCGTGACGATGTTTTGGACACCGCCCCCGCTCTCAAAAAAGCCGTCACAGCCGTCACGGTCGTCACGCTTGGGGAGGATCCAGGGTCAGGCTGATACTTCTCCCGGCGTGGGTGCGGGTGTTCTCATAGCGGATATGATAGTCCGTTGCCAGTTTCCCGGCCCGGACGTTCAGCCGCATCGCCAGGGCATTGGGCTTCATATCCACTTGCAGGGCTGCCGCCAACTCCGTGGCCGTACCGCCCCAGGACGGCCTCTCCGCCGTGATAAAGGCGGCTACGGCCTCCAGCACCGGGTCGGGGGGTTCTACCCACAACTCCGTTTCCATCCGCTCCAGTGTCCATGTCAGGTGTTCCTTGTCCTTAATGAGATAGAGCCGCTGGTCTTGCTGGTCACGTCCTACCACATCCAAGGTGGCGGTGCCGTCCGTCCGCTTCTCCTTCTGAAGAAGAAAGGCCCCGTCTGCTGCCCCCGACAGGCCGTTGGTGCCGGAGATCATATCAAACTTGTCGTCGGCCTGCTGCTTCCGAGTGTGATGTACCAGTAGGAGGCAGACGCCGCAAGCGTCAGCAAGGCGTTTCAGCTTTCCTACCACCTCATAATCGTTGGCGTAGCTGTACTTATCCCCGCCAGCCTCCCGAATCTTCTGAAGGGTGTCAATGATAATCAGTTTGGTGTCTGGGTGTTCCTGCACGAATCGCTTTAGCTGTTCCTCCAGCCCGTTGCCGACCTGCTTTGCGCAGATGGAAAAGAGGAGGTCGTTGGTGCCGTCCATGCCGAACATCCGGTAAAGCCGCTCCTGCAAGCGACGGTGATCGTCCTCCAGCGCCAGATAGAGGACAGTCCCCTTGTGAACGGGATAGTCCCACAGGGGGAGGCCCATGCTGACGTGGTAGGCAAGCTGGGCCATCAGAAACGACTTGCCTACCTTGGGCGCTCCCGCAAAGAGGTACGTCCCCGGATAGAGCAGACCGTCAATGACGGGCGGTCTGCTCTGATAGACGTTCTCGTACAACTCGTTCATGGAAATCGTGGGGAGATACGCCGGGTCGTTCATGCGCTGCATTTTCCGCAGCAGTTCCGCATAATTTTTTTCAGGGGGATTGTTTTCTGTCGTTTCCTCTGTTATACTTGCGGTAGGTGTTTGTGAAATGGGCTGTTCCCCGTCTGCGCCAACAGACGGAACCGGGACAGTCCTTTTCGTTTCTCTGGAATCCATCAATCTATCAATCCTCCTTCATGCCGCCCATGATAGCGGCGATCATCTGAATGGTGTCCAGCAGTTCATCGTCCACGCCAGCCCCGTCCTCGGCCCGCCGCAGTTCGTCCAGAACGGCGGCAAGCTGGTCACGCAGGGCTTTGTAGACCTTGGGATTACCCTGTACCACTACGTCCCGGCACAGGAGGCGTCTTGTGATGTAGTCCTGCTTTGTCAGGCCGGAGAGCCGCACAGCGGCCTCGATCTGTTCATCTTCCTCCGGGGACACCCGGAAGGCCACGGTCTTGTTCCTCCAGCGATTTTTGTTGTCTCGGTTTTTCAGTGACATGGTTACGTTCCCATCCTTTCAAAGTCCAGTTTGTCCGCCATCTCCGTCTGCCTTGTAGGAAACAGATGGGCGTAGCGGTAGGTGATATCGATACTCTCATGCCCCACCCGGTCAGCGATTGCCAGGGCGGTGAAGCCCATATCAATCAGCAGGGAAATGTGTGAATGTCGGAGGTCGTGAATTCTGATCCGCTTCACTCCCGCCGCTTTCGCACCTCTGTCCATTTCATGGTGGAGATAGTGCTTGCTGACAGGGAAAATCCGTTCATTTGCCCCGGTGCTGTAAAACATCTTTAAGTAGTCCTCCATCTCTCCACAGAGGAATTTGGGCATCTTAATGACACGGTTGCTCTTTTTCGTCTTAGGAGTGGTAATCACGTCCTTGCCCTTGAGCCGCTGATAGGATTTGCTGATGGACACTGTACCCGCCTCAAAGTCGAAGTCTGTTGGGGTGAGGGCCAGCAGTTCCCCCTCCCGGATACCGCACCAGTAGAGCATTTCAAAGGCATAGTAGGAGAGGGGCTTGTCCATCATGGCGTCGGCAAATTTCAGATACTCTTCCTTCGTCCAGAACAGCATTTCACGCCGTTCCTCCACCCCCATGTTCCCGGCCTTGGCCGCAGGATTGACCTGGAGGCCGTAGTAGCGGACAGCATGGTTAAAGAGGGCACTTAACTGATTGTGGACGGTTTTGAGATAGGTAGGGGAATAGGGTTTTCCCTTGGCGTCCGTTAACCCTCGGATCGCGTTCTGCCAGTCCATCACGTCCTTGGCGGTGATTTCCGACAATTTCCGTTTTCCAAAATACGGCAGGATTTTCTTCTGGATGATGCTTTCTTTTGTCAGCCAGGTGTTCAGTTTCAGCTTGGGCTTCATATCCTTCTCATAGAGCTGGGCGAAGCTCTCAAAGGTCATGTTCACATCGGCCTGCTTTTGCATCAGAAACTCCCGTTCCCACGCCTGGGCCTCTTTCTTGGTGGCAAAGCCACGCTTTAACTTCTGCTGGCGCTCTCCTTTCCAGTCCGTATAGCGGAATTGGACGTACCAAGTGCCGTTGGCCTTGTTCTTAAACGCCGCCATAGGTTAATCACTCCTTTCGCTCTGGCTTCTTGTGCCATAAAATTTTTCGTGGAAGAATTTGCGGTCGATGCGGCCTGAAATGGTAATACAGCCCGTCTTTTTCAACTCCGCATTCATAGAACGAATCAGCTTATAGGCATAGGGGACAGAAACCCCTAATTCCTCCGCTACCTCGTCCACCCGCATGAACATGGTGCTTGCCATTGTGCGCTCACCTCCTTTCATGGCCCCAGAACTAAGCCTTTATGCTTAACCTATTATAACTAAGCAAATTTGCTTTGTCAAGTGGCTTGCGGAATAATTTTTAACTTTTTTGTTTAAGATACTCTTGACTGTTACTAAGCGAATATGTTATACTACTTTCGACAGAAACCACCAGATAGGAGTTGGCATTTATGGCAATAGGAGAGCGCATCCATTTTTTCCGCACCCTCCGGGGTATGACACAGAAGTATCTTGGTATGGCGGTGGGCTTTCCAGAGCGTTCCGCCGATGTTCGTCTGGCACAGTACGAAACAGGCACCCGGACGCCGAAGGCCGACTTGACCGCTGCCCTGGCGCATACATTAGATGTATCGCCCCAGGCGTTGAGCGTCCCGGACATAGACAACTACATAGGTTTGGCCCATACGCTGTTCGCCTTGGAGGATGTTTACAGTCTGAAAGTGGTAGAGGCGGATGGACGTGCCTGCCTGCAAGCAGATATTTTTCAGGGAGGCCGTCAAGCCAGTGAGCTGAACAAAATCTTGATTGCGTGGCGGGAACAGGCGGCGAAGTTGGAGGCCGGGGAGATCACCAAGGAGGACTATGACCGCTGGCGCTACAACTACCCGAAGTACGACACCACCCAGCGGTGGGCCAAAGTCCCCTCGAAGGAATTAAGCGATGCTCTGATAAAAGGATTGAAGAAACAGAGAAAAGACAAATAACAAAAAAGGTCTTGCCGACTGGTGAAAGTCAGCAAGACCTTTTTCTTAGGATATGGAGGATTTACCCGCAAGCCACCCGTTATACGGGAGTGAACAAAGTAAATCCGGTTTTGGTATCTGCTATCAATTTGCTATCAAATGCCCCGTTTCCGCTTTAAGACCCCAGTGTTTTCAAGGCTTTGCGGGTTTTGTCAGTTATTCCCACTCGATGGTGGCCGGTGGCTTACTCGTGACGTCCAGTACAACGCGATTGACCTCGGGCACCGAATTGGTGATGCGCGTGGAGATCCGGGCCAGTACGTCGTATGGCATGCGCGTCCAATCGGCCGTCATGGCATCCTCGGAAGAGACGGGCCGCAGCACGATCGGGTGGCCGTAGGTGCGCCCATCGCCCTGGACGCCAACGGAGTGAACATCGGCCAGCAGCACAACGGGGCACTGCCAGATTTCTAGGTCTAGTCCCGCTGCCGTTAGCTCCTCGCGCACGATAAGGTCCGCGGCCTGGAGAATGTCCAAGCGCTCGCGCGTGACTTCGCCGATGATGCGGATCCCCAAGCCGGGCCCGGGGAAGGGCTGGCGTGCCACGATCTTCTCGGGAACGCCCAGCTCACGCCCGATGGCGCGAACCTCGTCCTTAAACAGAGAGCGCAGCGGCTCGATAAGGGAAAACTCCATGTCTTCTGGAAGCCCGCCCACATTGTGATGGCTCTTGATGTTTGCAGCACCCTCGCCGCCGCCCGACTCCACCACGTCTGGGTAAAGCGTTCCCTGTACAAGGAACTTGACGTCCCCGCCTTCGCTTCCGAGCTTGGCAACGAGCGCCTTCTGTGCCGCCTCGAAACTGCGAATAAACTCGCGGCCGATGATCTTCCTCTTGGCCTCGGGTTCGCTCACCCCGGCCAGCGCCTCCAAGAAGCGCCCGGACTCATCGTGGGTTTCCATCCGGATGCCCATCCCTGCGGCGTAATCCTTTTCCACCTGCTCGCGCTCGCCAGCCCGAAGCAGCCCGTGATCGATGAAGAAGCAGGTGAGCTGATCCCCGATCGCCTTGTGTACTAACGCGGCAGCAACGGAGGAATCCACACCGCCGGACAGCGCGCAGATCACCTGAGCGTCGCCAACCCGCTCGCGGATCTTGGCCACTTCGGCATCGATAATCGATTCGCTGGTCCAGTTCGGCTCGATTCCAGCGGCGTCGTACAGGAAGTTCTCAAGTGCCTTCTGCCCGAAATCGGAGTGCTTGACCTCGGGATGCCACTGCAGCCCGTATAGTTTGCGTTCGCGGTTTTCGAATGCGGCCACGGGCGTGCCATTGGTAGAGGCAGTCACCGCGAATCCTTCGGGTGCGGCCTGCACGGCATCACCGTGGCTCATCCACACCACCTGATCGGCGGGTGTTCCCGCGAATAGGCACGATTCCCCGGTCAGTTCAGCGTTGGTATGTCCGTACTCGCGGGTGCCGGTATGTCCCACCTTGCCGCCGAGCGCCGCCGCCATGGTCTGGAACCCATAGCAGATTCCTAGGACGGGAACGCCGGCATCAAACACGGCCGAATCGAAGGAGGGCGCTGCCTCGGCATACACGGAGGCCGGCCCGCCGGACAAGATGATGGCGGCTGGCTGCTTGGCCAGCATCGTCTCCGCGCTCATCGTATGAGGAACGATCTCCGAATAAACGCGGGCCTCACGCACTCGCCGCGCGATCAGCTGCGCGTACTGGGCACCGAAATCAACAACAAGGACAACACCATTTGAGCTCACCCCACGAGGATAGCCGATGCCGCGGGCCCGCGTAGAATATCTCCATGCACGCACCGATCCGCGACGGCATCAACGCCCGCCCGATTCGCATCCATGCTGCGGGCAAAGCACTGGATCAGGTACAAGCGACGTTGCCCAAGCTCAGGCCCGAACTTCCCGCCGCGTTTTTTCGGGGAGATATTATCGCCGACGACGGATCCCCACTTACACCCGATTCTTCCGTCCGCGTGGGGCAAGTCGTTTGGGCCTTTGGAGGCGTCATGGACGAACCAGCCGAGCCGATCACGCTGCCCATCGTGGAAGAAAACGAACGGTGGTTGGTGGTGGATAAGCCGCACGATATGGCAACAATGCCGCGCGGGAGCCACGTCGCCAGCACGCTCACGGTGGCCCTACGCAGGCAGCTCGAGAACAACGAGCTGGTGGCTGCCCACCGCTTAGATGCCGCGACGGCTGGCGTGGTGCTTGTGACTAAGGCCAGGCAGTGGAGAGGGCCCTATCAGACGCTGTTCGAGCGTGGCCTCGTGACGAAGGAATACCTTGTGGTTGCCGACGTGTCCGCGCTGGGGTCACAGGCTCGCGAGCATCTAAGGGAGAGAATGACGGTTTCCCTACGCCTCGTCAAGCCCAAAGGTAGCCTCACTACGCACACAGTCCAGGGTGAACCGAATTCGGTGACGGAGATTTTATGCGAGCGTTTAGGCGCAGAGCTCGGAGCATTCCGAGTCTGGCCAACCACGGGAAAGACGCATCAGATCCGGGCCGTGTTCGCTCACCTTGGGATGCCTCTGGTGGGGGATGAGCTCTATCGTCGTCGTCCTAAAAAAACTCCCCTCCAACTACTTGCTCATTCTCTCGAATTTGTGGACCCGATAACTGGGGAAAATGTGATGGCCCGGACGCAGCGGACGCTCGCGCTGTGGGAGCTTGCTCACGAGTGAGTGTGATTCGCCAAAGTGCGGACCTAAGCCCCACAGATTATGAGAACATTTAGGAGGCGAGAAAGACCCGCTAGCAGATTGGTTCGGGATTCCGGACCGGAAGGATTGCACTGTGGCATACAGCGTCTATTTTACGGCTGCACAGGCGAACTCTGGCACGCAGCCAGTCGCAAAAGCTTATCTTGAATTCCTGAAGACCCAATACGAGCGCGTCGCGGTTTTCCGCGGCTGGGCCAATGGTCCGATCGAACAGGACGAACAATTCTTGGAGCTCCTCGATATTGTGGGGCGGCGCGACGAGGCCGATCTGGCGTGGGGCACCACCCGCGAGTCCTACGTAACGGACGAGGATTCTGCGATGACCGAGCTGGTCAAGCGCTACACCGATTACGCTGATGGATTCGATGCGGTCCTTATCTTGGGCGTCATGGACGGGGATCCCATCAATCCCGGTCAGGTGGCTCGCAACGGCCGCGCGATCGCGAACCTTGCCACCTCGGTGATTCTGGTTGTGCCGGGAACGGGAAAGACTCCCGCACAGGTCATGACCGTTGGGTCTCTTTCGGCCGACGTGATCTCCGAAGAGCACGCCGAGCTGTCCGCCATCATCATCGGAAATGCCGAAGAGGGCGCGGAGGCCGCGGCCAAGGGCCTCGAGGTTCACGCGCCGGTTCTCATTCATTACGCAGGTACCGAGCCGGTTGTCAGGGACCGCGACGCGGAGGTTCTCAAGGCCGCGATGGAGCACGGCTCCGATGTGATCACGCCGCTGAATTTCCAAGCATCCTTGGTTTCCCGGGCGCGTTCCGATATCAAGCGAATCGTCATGCCCGAATCCGAGGACCCGCGGATTCTCAAGGCAACGGAAGAACTGCTGGCTCGTGGAGTTGCGCAGATTACCCTGCTGGGTGAGGAGGCCGAGGTTCGGGCGCACGCCGAGGAGCTGGGTGTGGACATCGCGGGTGCCGAAATCGTCTCGCTGAACGATCCTGAGAAGTGCACGCGCTACGCAGAAGAGTTTGCGCGGCTGCGCGCCAAGAAGGGCGTCACGGTAGAGCAGGCTCGTGAAAAGATCAAGGACGTCTCCTACTTTGGCACCATGATGGTGCACATGGGGGATGCGGACGGCATGGTCTCCGGTGCCACCCACACGACGGCCCACACCATCGTTCCTTCCTTCCAGATCATTAAGACGAAGCCGGGTGCGGCCCTCGTTTCCTCCTGCTTCCTCATGCTCATGGAGGACCGCGTATATGTGTACGGCGATTGTGCCGTGACAACCAACCCGTCTACCGAGGAGCTGGCGGGGATTGCACTGTCCTCGGCGGAGACAGCCGTTCAGTTTGGCGTGGAGCCGCGTGTTGCCATGCTGTCCTACTCCACCGGAACTTCCGGCAAGGGCCCTGATGTGGATTCGGTTGTGGAAGCCACGGCGATGGCTCGCGAGAAGGCACCTGAGCTGCTCCTTGAGGGACCAATCCAGTATGACGCGGCAGTGGATGAGGCCGTGGCCAAGGTCAAGCTGCCAAATTCGCCTGTGGCCGGGAAGGCGACGGTATTCGTGTTCCCCAACCTGAACGCCGGCAACATCGGCTACAAGGCGGTGCAACGCTCTGCGGGTGCCGTGGCCGTTGGTCCCGTGCTCCAGGGCCTCAACAAGCCGGTCAATGACCTTTCCCGCGGGGCACTTGTCCAAGACATCGTGAACACCGTAGCCATCACAGCAATTCAGGCACAGGCCTAGAAAAAGGAAATATCTTGTCAGTACTTGTTATCAACTCTGGTTCCTCGTCCATCAAGTATCAGCTCGTGGATCCGGAATCCGGCGCGGCAATTGCGTCCGGTCTGGTTGAGCGAATCGGCGAATCGTCCGGCCACATTGAGCACACCTACGGTGAGGTCACCAAGGAACTGAACGATCCGGTTCCGGATCACGGCGTTGGCCTAGAGCGCGTGCTTGACCTCTTCGAGGAGGTTGGCCCTAGCCTGACGGACGGCAGCATTGCTGCCGTTGGTCACCGTGTAGTTCAGGGCGGAAAGTACTTCGATGGCCCGGCGCTGATCGACGATTCGGTAGAAGATCGCATCGATAAGCTCAGTCCGCTTGGCCCGCTGCACAACCCGGCCCACCTTGCCGGCATCCGCGTGGCACGAAAGCTCCTGCCTAGCGTTCCTCACGTCGCGGTGTTTGATACCGCCTTCTTCCAGCAGTTGCCGGATGAGGCGGCCACCTACGCGCTGGATCGCGAGGTTGCCGAGAAGTATGAGATCCGCCGCTACGGCGCCCACGGCACCTCCCACCACTACGTGTCCGGACAGGCATCGAAGCTCCTGGGCCGCGATGATCTCAAGCAGATCGTGCTGCACCTCGGAAACGGTGCTTCGGCGTCCGCCGTTGTGAACGGCAGAGCCGTCGAGACCTCGATGGGCCTCACACCGCTTGAGGGCCTCGTCATGGGCGGGCGCACTGGCGATATTGATCCGGCCGTTGTGTTCCATCTGGCCCGCAATTCGGACCTGAGCATCGATGAGATTGATAACCTGTTCAACCGCCAGTCTGGCCTGAAGGGCCTTACCGGCCAGAACGATATGCGCGAGGTGTGGAACCTAGCGGACGCGGGCGATGCCAACGCGCGCGAGGCCCTAGACGTTTACGAGCACCGTCTCGTCAAGTACATCGGCGCATACGCCGCCACCATGGGTGGCCTAGACGCCATCACCTTCACGGCGGGTGCCGGCGAAAATGATAGCCGCCTCCGCGCTGAGGTGGCGGAACGCCTAGCATACTTTGGCGTAGAGATTAACGATGAGAAGAACTCCGTGCGCTCCAAGGAAGCACGCGATATTTCCACGCCGAACTCCGCTGTACGCATCCTCGTGATCCCAACCAACGAGGAGCTGGCTATTGCGCGCCAGTCTATGACTCTCGTGTAGCGAATCCTTGCGGAAAGGGGACCGGGCGGGAACGCTTGGTCCCCTTTTTTGTGCGTGCCGGTCGTGCTCCTGCTACCACTCGCCTCGTCACCAAACCCCACGCCAGATTCGTCACCGTTCAGCGTGAGAGTGCGGAGGTTTGTGGCTCTCACGTTTAGGCTGGAGATATGAGTTTTGATAAGTCGCGGTCTAATCGTTCGAACAGTAAGGATCCCGCCTACGCCAACAAGGCCTCGCGCAGGCGCGAGGGAACCGATGCGGAGCTTATCGAATCTCTGCATCGGCTCGACGGTCGAAACTACGGCTCCTACAAGTCCGTGATTGGCGATTGGGAGTACGGCCCGTTCAGCATCGCGATCGATCGCGTGCAGGCCGATCCCTACGCCCCGCCCTCGAACTGCCGCGCCACGAGCACGCCGGAGTCCATGGGGATTCCGCCCGAGCTTCTTGCCACCGTTGACGGCCGCGTGGCCGTGGCCGATTTCCTCAACCGCGCCTTTGATTCCAACATGGCTCGGTTCAGCCATCCCGGAACTGTGGCAATCACGCGCCCCGGTCAAGAAATCCTCGTGCGCTCCGCCGCCACCGTGACGGACGAGCAGATCGAAATCCGCTTCCAGGTCCAGCTCCCCGCCCGCGGGCGCACCATCATGGGGCATACGGCCGCGGCAATCTTTGACCGAGACGTCCCGGATATCATCATGGAATCTCTGGACTTTACGCCTCCTGAGGCCGCGGAACACCTGGAACGGCTGCGTGCCCACGTGGCCACTTACGAGGATTATCAAGCCCTACAATCCGCCCTCCAAGAGCGCAGCCTCGTGGGGTTCGTGGCCGATGGCGCGGTTCTGCCCCGCCGTTCCGGCATCTCCGAGCTTCCGATGGGGGAGGCCGTTGCCTTCGAAACCCCGGAATCCCTGCGCGAAACGATCGATCTCCCTAACGCCGGCGCAGTCTCCGGAATGGCTCTCCGCCCCGGCATTACGGTGATTGTGGGTGGCGGCTACCACGGTAAGTCCACACTGCTCTCCGCGATCCAGCGGGGCGTGTACGCCCACATCCCGGGAGATGGTCGCGAGCTAGTGGCCACTGCACGCACGGCGATGAAGGTACGAGCCGCGGATGGCCGTTCGGTCACCGGCGTTGACGTGTCACCGTTTATCGCCCACCTACCGCAGGGCGCGGATACCACAAGCTTTTCCACTGAGAACGCCTCGGGATCCACCTCGCAGGCCGCCTCGATCATGGAGGCGGCCGAACTGGGCTCCGAGCTTCTCCTTCTGGACGAAGACACCTCGGCCACCAACCTCCTCATCCGTGACTCTCGCATGCGCGAGCTGGTCCACGCGGAGAAGGAGCCCATCACCCCGCTGGTGGATCGCATCGGCGCGCTGGCGAAGGATCGAGGAATCTCCACGATCATGGTGATGGGCGGTTCGGGAGATTATCTGGACGTTGCCGATCACGTGCTCATGCTCGATACCTACCGTTGCTTCGATGTGACGGAGCAAGCCGCGGCTGTTGTTGGCGCCCAGCCACGCGAGCGTATGGACGAACCGGCCTTCCCAGAGACGTCCCCGCGCGTTATCAAGCCAATCCAACGCAAGGGTGACCGCCCCAAGACCAAGGTGTATGGCACGGAAACGATTCAGCTGGATAAGCAGCGGATCGACGTATCGGACCTCGAGCAGATTGTTGAAGTTGGCCAGAACGAGGCGATCGCGTGGGCACTTCGCGGGATGCTGGAACGTTTTGCGAACGACGACGACGCCTCCCTCGCAACGCTAGCTTCCAAGATCGGAAGCCGGTTAGAGAGTGAGGGACTTGACGAGCTGACGAAGTATGGCGCACGGCAGTGGCCGGCCCACGTTAGTATGCCGCGCCCAATCGATGTGGGCGCGGCACTCAACCGTTATCGGGGCTTGAATCTGGTCTAGTTCCCGCCGCGGATGATCGTTAGGGCAAGATCGGCGTACTGATCGCCCGTTAGTCCCGGCCAGCCGTGCACTGCCTCGCTCCAGATGGTGGGCACGGAGCTTGCTCCCCATGCCGCACCCAGAAGACTGCCCGCAATGGCGGCGATCGTGTCTGTGTCCGCACCAAGACGGACCGCGTTTTCGATGCCCAGCTGGACGGCCTCAACTCCGGTGAGGCTTGCGACTGAATGTACCGCATTCCACGAGCACTGGAGAGCGCCCACGGTGAATCCGTTCTGGTGGGTGTTGAGACTGCCGGCCTCGGCATCATCGATGGCCTTAGTCCAGTAGTCGCGAGATTCGGGTCGCAGAAGATCAATGCCAGGGCGGATGGCGATCTCTCCTGTCACTACGGCATTGCGTATGGCTTCGGTCCAGAGGATGCAGGATTCATCCACGAGCTGATCGTCATGCGTGAGGCCTGCGACTGCCACGGCGGCCTGCGCGGTGGCAGTTGGTGAATCGAGGTAAGCCAGCCCCACGGGCGCAGTTCGCATGAGAGCGCCGTTACCGGCGGCACGGTCCGTCTGGGCGGAATAGGCCTTTGCTGACTTCTTGAGCTTGGCGGACGCCGTTCCCGCGTAGTCATCGAATCCGCCCAGAACCGCGCGGGTTTGGGTGCCAACATCGGTGGCTCCCTCGCGTAGCCACGTCATGAAGTTTTCTGCGATGACGTCTAGAGTGGAATCCTTGAGGAGCGATGCGCCGCCCGAAATCCCTTGAGCAATACAAGCGGCCATCTGGGTATCGTCAGACCATTCGCCGGGATCATAGGGCCCGAGGCCCCCGCCGATCATCTCGGGATGAGTTGGCGCCTTCGCGAACTCATAGGGGACACCCAGTGCGTCTCCGCAGGCCGAGGCAAGCAGCACCCCGCGGGCACGATCCTCAACGTCCGGAGTGATTACGATCGGTTGGCGTTCACTTGGCTGGGTAGACATACGGGATCCTCTCTCGATATCCCACTAGTCTAGCGTGAGCGCGGTCACCCGAGCTATTCTCCGAGCACTTGCTGTTCGAGCCAGAAGACGATCGCGCCGGTAGCCGCACCTTGTGCCCAGCGGTCACGCGCTACCGCTTGTCCATATTGGCTTTGCAGGATTGGGCGTAGATCTCCCGATTTCGCGCATCGGAAACGAGCACACAAGCGTCGCATACCACTAAAGGGACTATGGTCCCCATACTGGTTGTGAAACAGGTTATAAGACTGTATTGCGACACGAAGGGAGGTGTTGTCATGTTGTTGATTCTGCTTCGTAAGCTGGGCTTTGGATCAGTCACCCCAATGGGGGGGATACGTGTCCCGCAAGATATATTCAACGTTAGGTCTTTCAGCGAGTTGTTTAGTGTCTGAGCTAAGTGCGGGCTTCTCCAGAAATGATGCGCGCACTTAGCTCAGAATGATTGGAGCTAGCGACAATGATGTCGATCGCGGCATACCGGGGAAAACGAAAAGCGTATGTTTCTGCTGAGTCGGGGACTTATTACCTTCCAAGATTGATGGTTTCAAGGAAGAATCAGGTCAGTCATTTGGGGTTGGCAACTGTTCACCTCATTTCACGCCTCGAGAAGCAGCGGAGGCAACGATCCTTGCCTGTAGCATTCATGCCGGGTTTTGCCTGCAATCTCGCTTGCGAGTACTGCTATCAGAGGACTGATCCAACACACCGATCAGCCAAGCCAGTACTCTCAAAAGGCGGACCATCCTATGAGGATATTGCCAAATTCGTCAGCAGCGTAGCCGCCGCACACCGTGTTTCTAACGTTAATCTTTCTTTGCTAGGCGGAGAGCCGCTGATGTATCGCAGGCAGATAAGGGAGTTCGTAGGTGCACTCCGAGACCAAACAGATATCTCCGATATTTCGCTCGTCACCAATGGGACATTGTTGAAGGAAGAGAATCTAACAGAGTTGATGGCACTTGGACTATCGTTCGCTCAAGTTACTTTTGATGGCTCAAGAGCTTTTCATGATCATTTTCGGTCTTTTAAGTCGGGTACCGGAACATACGACGCCATCATGAAGAATTTGGTCAATCTCGCGGCTTCTCATGTGAAGTTAGAGATTCGGATCAATCTGTCAGCGGCTAATATCCTCGATTGTGGAGAGCTAATTGATGACTTGGCACAGTGCGTGTCTCCGGAGCAAGTAGGTGTATGTTTGACACTCATTGACGACACTAAGTTTTATTCTGAACCCGCTCAGAAGGGCGATGTGTTCTTCTCTCAGTACCGGAACCTAGTATCTTACACCTCTGGGAAAGGATTTCTAGTGTCGTTGCCAGGTCATAGTGGATTATGTAGAACTTGTGGCAACGCAGATGTGCCTGGCGGGCTAGTTGTTACTGCAGACGGCAAACTGTACAGCTGCTGGGATAGTGCGGGACAACTTGGATTTGAGGTAGGCGACGTTCAGAATAGTTTCGCCTCAGATCGCCACAACCACTGGGTTCGTTGTGGCTATGGGAGCCCTGACGGCGCCGCGCTGCACCAGCGTTTGGCTCTTGAAGCGATCAAGGCAATCGAGGGTGAGAATGAGACTCTTTGAGAACTACCCAATCTGGCTCTGGGCACTTCGGGTTGGGTTTCATGCGAGCCCATGGAGTGCTTGTCTTTCGACTCTGCTGATGATGACGCTAGCATTAATCCCTGCAATCAATGTCTTGTTAGTACGTGGGCTTGCCGAGAGACTGACCTCGGGCGATGGCAACATTCTGCCACTGATTCTGCTCGCAGGGCTCGTGTTCGGTGCTGGTGGGGCACTGGAACAAATAACGTATGCACTGTCACGCTTACATGCGATACGACTAGAGAACTTCGTTTGTGTGTGTTTTGATACTCGGTTAGCTCGTACCGATGCGCGTGACTATTCATCCTCTGGCTTCATGCGACGGGTTAGGAATGCCCGGCAGAGCACAGTCGAGGGCCAAGTATCCTCCCAGTTTCAGGCTTCTATTAACATTATCTGTGCCGTCATTACTGCGGCATCGCTAGCTTTCGCCCTGTGGGATCTCAGTGAAAAGGCTGCGCTGGTAAGCCTTCTTGCTCCAGTACCAACAGTCATTGCATACGCGTGGTACGGCAGAAAGGAATCTCATTACTGGCCCCTGGCCAGCGAAGAAATGCGGCGGGCAACGTATCTGACGGATCAGATCGCCTATCAGCGAACCGGTAGTGAACTCGCCAGTTTGGATGCTTCAGTCGAGGTTGCGAGGCTTTCACGATCTCATCGCCGCAAGCATCTAGGTATCAGGCAGCGCCTAGAGGGAATGGCCGTATGGGCAGATGTTCTCTCGGGACTTGCGACCATATTATTGTTTTGCGGCGCGCTCATATTTCTGTATCAAGATTCCGTCCATGAAACGGGCGCAGTATTCGCCGGGATTATCGGCTTAATGAGCGGAATCGGAGCTATGGCCGGCATTGGGTATCAAATTGGAGAGCTTGTAACGTCGATCCCGGCCAACAGCCATTTCAGACAGTTCATCAATTCGGGTTATCGTGATAAGGAGCGGCTTCGACTGAAGAATGTTGAGACGCTTCGAGTGGTGGACCTCTCCGTCCACTACGATGCACTATGCGCAGTCAATAACATATCGATGACAGCGTATCGTGGGGGCGTCTGTGCTCTTGTGGGCGAGAATGGATCGGGAAAGACTTCTCTGATTAAGGCGATCATGAATGTACAAGATAACGCTGATGGAAGCATTTATCTTGATCAGACTCGAATAAGACTGGGGCGAGACAACAACGTCTCCTATCCGTTTGCGGTTGTGCAGCAAGATTATGGACGGTACGAGATTTCGGTCCGTGAGCTTCTTGTTCTGGGACAAGACCACGAGCGCATCACCGACGATTCTCTGTGGAGTGCGTTGACGCAGGCGGAAGCAGCGGGCTTTGTGGAAAATCTTCCCAAAGGCTTAGAAACCTTGCTGGGAGTCCAGTGGGGAGGCGTGGATGTTTCCGGTGGGCAGTGGCAGCGGTTGGCTCTTGCGAGGGCGTTTCTCAGTGACGCTCCTGTTTGGTTCCTTGATGAGCCCACTAGCGCGATTGATGCCCCAACAGAACAAAGGATTTTCGACAGGCTTGCTGAAGAGAGCAAGAATCATCTCATCATCTTGAGCAGCCACAGAGTCTCCACGCTACGATCTGCGCAGCAGATCTTCCTCCTTCGAGAAGGCAACATCGTTGAATCGGGAACATACTCTGAACTTCTTGCGGGCGGAACAGAGTTCCGCCGTATGTTTGAATCCCAGCTGTCGGGAAATTAGTCCGTCTCGGTGATCAGGCGGGGCGTCTAGACATTTTCCACAACCTTTTCGAGCCAAGAAACGATCGCGCCGGTAGCCGCACCTTGCGCCCAGCGATCAAAGCTGCCGTCGCGCTTGTGCACCGTTAACCCGGGCAGGTTCGGGCTCTTAAATTGGGTAATACTGCCAGAGAATGTTTGCGCCCACGGTGTGTCAAGGAGCGCGGTGGCCTCGCCATCAAGGATCACATCAGTGACCATCGCCGCCCCGCATACTGTCTGAACGTATGTGGAGAGGTTCGTGCCGAATTCGGCGATCGCGAACTGGCATGAGGGATCACCGGCCTGGGCAAGTTCGATCAGTTCGTCTAGCGAGTTCGGTCCCGGTTCAAGGTTGGCGATCGAACGGGCCCCGGCCGCACGGGCGAGGACCGCGGGTGTGGTCAAAACGCCGTTGGCACACCCGACGTGGCCATATTGGCATACGCCTTTCGCCCCAAAAAGCGGAATGTGGCTGGTGGAGCTATATCCCTCAAATCGTGAATCAACGGCCCTGCGGTTGTGCACAATCCCATGCCCGATTCCCGCGCCCACCGTTGCAATGATGAAGTTGGATTCCTGCCGCCCAAGCCCAAACCACTGCTCCAGCATCGTGAGCGCAACAATATCGTTGAACACGTGCACCTGCGCACTGACATCCTCAAGCATCGCAGCGATATCCACGTTGCGCCACTCCAGGAATCGGCTTTCCACCACGCGGTTGTGGGCGATATGCCCCCCGGCGGATATTCCGATGTGCTCGATGAGCGGGCTAGGGGCCGCCTCTGTGAGCCGCGAGATGAGTTCACCTATCTGCGCAACTCCATCGCGCGGATCGCGAGACCGGAGGGGCTCCGATAGCGCCACTAGCGGATTCGCCTGTGTATCCGTCACCACGCCGTAGGCTGTGGTTGTTGTCAAATTGATCCCGATGAAGTGATGGGCGTCAGATGGAACCTCGAGGAGCTGTGTGGGCCGCCCAATCCCCGATTGGGGTGTACCGATCTGGGAATCGGTCACCATGCCCGAATCTACGAGGGGGCGGACTAGGCGGGTGAGAGTGGCTCCCGATAGGGAAAGCTCTCTGGCCGCGTCTGCGCGGGAGATAGGCCCCGCGGTCAGCACGTGTGCCGCTGTGGCCAGTGCGGAATCGTCAAATAGACGGAACATATTCCCTCGCTCTTCCAAGCTCAAAATGCGCCGCCTGCATTCTATCTTTCGTTGGCGAATGAACTCACCTCTTTTCAGCCAGTGTCGTGGAACACTTCTCCAAATTCGAGGTTGCTACGTCGTTTTCCCTGAGCTACTATCTTACATAGAGCAAGAAAGAACGTGTGATGGAGCACAAAGAGGCGTCCTCACAACTTGGCTAAAAGAAGGGTAAGGCGGGCATGTCGCAAGATCTTCACCTCCGGCGTGGCGGAACCTCAGTTCTTCTTCATATTGGTGAAACAACTGGTGTTTCTGTTGAATACTGGGGCGCCGATCTCGGCGATCTCTCCGCGAGTGAGTGCGCGGTTACCAACGGCGCATTGGTACTTGCCACCTATAACTCAGATTCAGACATTCCTGCCTCTCTTTCTTTGGTTCCCCAACAAAGTGAGGGCTGGATTGGCACACCGGGCCTTATCGGATCGCACGGAGGTCACCACCAGTTTCCACAGTTTGAAACAAAATCGGTTTCGGTGGAGCACGCTGGTCCGAATGGTACGGCGTCGTCGGCAAAAATAGACCTTTACGATCCGGAAGCAGATCTTGTTCTGGAGGTAACGCTCCAGCTGACGGAAAGCGGCCTTGTACGCACGCGGGCGCGGCTCACGAACCGGGCGGATAACCCCTACGATCTGGACTCGCTTCTACTCGCGCTGCCCACGCCAGCCGTGGAGTCTCAGGTGATTGATCAGACTGGCCATCACCTCCGGGAGCGGGATATTCAAACCCATGAGTTCACAATCGGTGTTCATGAGCGGGCTCTACGTATCGCGCGCGGGCACACAACCTCAACGGTCCATGGCACGTGCGCACCGGCCACCGGCTGGCAATCCGGGCTGGTGCACTACGTTCACGTGGGATGGTCAGGCAATACGCGCACGGTCGCCGAGCGGACTCATCAAGGCATGCAGTGTCTAATGGGCGGCGAGTTGCTGATGCCCGGGGAGGTTCAGCTGGCCCAGAACGAATCGTATGAAACCCCGTGGGTATACGCGACGTGGGGTAACGGACTTGATGAGGCTTCCGCGCGGTTCCATGATTATCTTCGGACTCTGCCGCATTACCCGGAGAAGGCCCGGCCGGTCACCCTCAATGCATGGGAAGCGGTGTACTTCGATCATTCGCTCCCGCGCCTGCTGGAGCTAGTGGACGAGGCGGCGCGCGTGGGCGTTGAGCGCTTCGTCTTGGACGACGGCTGGTTCGGATCGCGCCGCGACGATTCCTCGGGGCTAGGGGACTGGCAAATTTCACCAGATGTATGGCCGAATGGCCTGAATCCTTTAGCCGATGCCGTACATGGGCGCGGGATGGAGTTCGGGCTGTGGTTTGAACCCGAGATGATCAATATGGACTCGGAGACGGCCCGGGCACACCCTGATTGGGTCCTTAGCCCTGCCACACACAGGCCGCGCGAATCCCGGAATCAGCAGGTTCTTGATCTGACGAATCCGGAGGCTTACGAATACATAAAATCTTCGATCCTGCAGGTTCTCAGCACCGTCCGTGTGGACTACATCAAGTGGGATTTCAATCGCGATCTGACTGAGGCGATTTCCCCACGAACCGGCCTGCCGGCCTATCACGCCCAAACGCTTGCTACCTACGCCCTCATGGACGCCATCCTTGCCGCTCACCCAGGTCTAGAGATCGAATCGTGCGCCGGCGGTGGTGGCCGAATCGACCTTGGGATTATGGAGAGGGCCGTGCGGGTATGGGGATCGGACTGCATCGATCCGATCGAGCGCCAGCAGATTGAGGCGGGCACGGCGTTGCTGTTGCCGCCCGAACTGGTGGGCTCCCATGTTGCCTCAACTACGTCACATACAACCGGCCGGACGCTCGGGCTGACGCTGCGCGCATCGACGGCCATGTTCTCCCATATGGGAATAGAGTGGGACCTTACGAGCGCCACCGCGCAAGAACGCGACGAGCTGGCGGCCTGGGTATCCCTTCACAAAGAACTACGGCACCTCCTGCACACAGGACGTGTTGTACATGCAGATCATCCAGACCGTGGTTGGTGGATCCACGGTGTGGTGTCGCACAGCGGGGACAGGGCGATATTTGCCCTGACTCGCCTGACCACCTCGGCACAGCGGCCCACCCCACCACTGTGCTTGCCAGGCCTTCCGTCCGGCTCACGATACGAGATCCAGGAGATCCTCCCCGAATCCGTAGCCAGCGATGTTCGGATGAATAGCCACGTGCTCCCACCCTGGTGGGGTAAGCCGATCACACTTCCCAGCGAAGTTTTGGCCAACGCAGGGTTCCGCTTCCCAGATCTGGATCCAGAAAGAACGATCCTTTTGGAGCTCAACCGCGTCGCGAGCAAATAGCCGCGCCGCACACAAGTAGCAACTGCGCCACACACTCAACAAGAGGAATCTTATGTCCACAGTTTCTCCTCCGGCGCCCGCAGTGAAGCGGCGCTTTCGAATGGGGAATGAAGCGCGATCCGCACTCGTGTTTCTGGTCCCGGCAGGCATTGGTCTTGTCCTGTTCTACCTAGTGCCCGCCCTGCGGGGCCTGTACTATTCATTTACCTCCTACGAGGTACTGACGCCCCCTGAATGGGTGGGCCTTGATAACTACCAGCGCCTCATTGATGATCCGCTGTTCTGGAACGCCCTTAAGGTCACGCTCTATTACGTGCTCCTCAACATCGGCTTCCAGACCGTGCTTGCGATCGGGATCGCGGTACTGATGCAGCGCCTGACGAACTCCACGTTCTTGCGGGGTGTGGCGCTGATGCCGTACTTCATCGCGAACGTGGTGGTTGCCCTGGTGTGGTACTTCATGATGGATTACCAGATTGGCATCGTGAACGTGCTGTTTGAAGCGATCGGGCTAGATCGAGTCGCCTTCTTCGGCGAATCGGCGTGGGCCATTCCAACGGTTGCGTTCATCAACGTGTGGCGGCACATGGGGTACACCGCGCTTCTGGTGTTCGCGGGCCTGCAAACCATCAACAAGTCTGTGTACGAGGCCGCCGATATTGACGGAGCGGGCGAGGGACGCAAGTTCTTCAACATTACGCTGCCGCTGCTGCGTCCGGTGCTGGCGATGGTTTTGGTTGTGACCGTCATCGGATCATTCCAGATATTCGACACCATTTCGGTCACCACGCAAGGAGGCCCGGTCAACGCAACCAGAGTGATCAACTACTACATCTGGGACTTGGCCTTCGGACAGCTCGATTTCGGGTACGCGTCCGCTGTGGCCATCGTCTTGTTTGTCATCTTGATGCTCGTCTCGCTGGTGCAAATGAAGCTCATGCGGGCCGATGAATCGGACGAGTTGTAGGGAGAACATCATGGCATTAACTCGATCAAAGTCCCGAAATACCCAGAAGGATCTGCATCATAGGAAGCACGGGGCCGGTCACTACGTGGCGTGGGCTTGCTTCATCCTGATCCTCCTCGTCACGATATTTCCGTTCTTCTGGATGTTGCGCTCCTCGTTCGCATCGAACTCCGCGCTCATCACCGATCCCGGGGCCATCTGGCCCTCGGAAACCTCCCTTGACGCCTATCGGAGAGTTTTTGGGCTGACCACGCCCGAGGAATCGATCGCCCAGGGCGGTGCGGGCGCGTCCATCAACTTCTGGCTGTACCTGCGTAACTCCGCCATCGTGGCGTCCGTTATCACAGTGGGGCAGGTGTTGTTCTCCGCAATGGCGGCCTACGCGTTCGCGCGGTTGCGGTGGCGCCACCGCGATTTCGTGTTCTCGATCTTTATCGCGGCGCTCATGGTCCCGTCCATCTTCACCGCTATCCCCAACTTCGTTCTGATTAAGGATCTTGGACTGCTCAATACCTTCGCGGGCCTTGTGCTACCTACCTTTTTCATGACGCCGTTCGCGATCTTCTTCCTTCGGCAGTTCTTCCTAGGGATCCCGAGGGAGATTGACGAGGCGGCAATGATCGACGGAGCGGGCCGCTTCAAAGTGTTCTTCAAAGTGATCGTGCCGATGGCTTCGGCGCCTATCACCACGCTGTCCGTGCTCACGTTTATCAACTCCTGGAACGAATACTTTTGGCCGTTGCTGGTGGGCCAAAGCGAGAACGTCCGGGTGCTCACCGTAGCGCTTGGTATCTTCCGCTCGCAGACCCCGCAGGGCTCCCCAGATTGGTCCGCGATGATGGCAGCAACCCTAGTTGCCGCCCTCCCGATCATCATTCTCTTCTCCATACTCGGCAAGCGCATCGTGAACTCCATTGGGTTCACGGGTATTAAGTGAGGCACCCGATGAAAAAGGCACAAAAGGTTGCGGCATCGGCCGCGGCGCTCGCGATGGCCATTGGTTTGGCAGCTTGCTCGAGCGATACACCCGCCCACACGGATGCAGACGTAACCCTGCGCTACTGGCTCTGGGATTCAAGTCAGCTTCCCGGCTACCGGCAGTGTGCGGAGAACTTCCAAGAAGATAACCCGGATATCTTCATTTCCTTGGAACAGTACGGTTGGGATGATTACTGGACCCAGCTGACTGCCTCCATGGTGGCGGAGAATGCCCCGGACGTGTTCACAAACCACACGTCGCGCTTCGGCAAGTACGGAAGCTTGGACCAGATCCTTGACGTCTCTGGGTACATCGAAGCCGATGGCTACGATCTTGACCAGTTTGAGGACGGACTGGTGGACCAATGGGTGTCCGAATCCGGTACCGCCCAGCTCGGGATCCCGAAGGACTGGGACACTGTTGGCCTCTTCTACAACGAGGACATGATCAAGGAAGCCGGTTACAGCCCCGAGGACCTGTGGGAGTTGGAGTGGAATCCTGAGGATGGGGGCACCTACGAGGAGTTCCTTGCCGCTATGACGATCGATAAGAACGGCGTACACGGCAACGAGGAGGGCTTCGATAAAAACAACGTTGCCACCTACGGAATCGGTTACAACGAGGCCGGTTCCGGCTACGGCCAGGTCCAGTGGTCCCCTTACGCATTGTCTAACGATTGGGAGTACGCGGACCAGAATCCGTGGGGCCGAGTTTTTAACTACGACGACGAGAACTTCCAAGAAGCCATCGCCTGGTGGAAGTCACTCATCGATAAGGGATACATGCCGAAGCTTTCGATTGCTTCCTCCGGCATTGGCACACTCGAATCGTTCGGTGCGGGCGCCTACGCCACCCTGATTGAGGGATCGTGGAACATGAGCAATGTTGCTGCAAAGGCTGCTGTTCCTGTGGACGTTGCTCCCACGCCGATCGGCCCATCGGGGGATCGCGCCTCCGTGATGAATGGCCTTGCCGATTCTATCTGGGTGGGTACCGAACATCCGGATGAGGCGTGGAAGTGGGTCAGCTACATGGGCAGCACCGAATGCCAGGACATCATTGCCAGCGAGGCGGTAGTGTTCCCGGCAATTTCCTCCTCAACGGAAAAGGCGATCCCCGCGTTTGGAGAACTAGGATTTGACGCCGAGGCATTCTCTATTCACCTTGAGGATGGCACCGGTGTGACGTCCCCCGTGGTGGATCGGTGGGCGCAGTTGGACTCCATCATGAATCCAGCGATGTCCGCCGTGATTGACGGGCAGGCTGATGTTTCCACGTTGACGAATGCCAATGAGCAAGTGAACAACATGATGGCGAGAGATCGTGAGTAGCGGATCTTAGGCCCGCTGCGGAGCCTCCCGCGTGCTCGTTCCTGATTGGGGCAGCGCGTGGGAGGTGTTCTCTTCCACGCGAATTTCGCGGCAGAACTCTCGTGCACTGAGCGGACGGCCCACTATAGCAGGCGTATGACACCCAAAGATTTCGCTGTTACAGCAGTGCGCTGGCGCTCCAGATTTTTCGCGGGACCGTGAAAAATCCGTCGTCGTCGGCAAAAGGGACTATGGTCCCGGGCGGCCTGACCAATTTCTCACAGCGTAAAACCACCTATTTAATCAGTGAATTTCTGCGAAATGTGGGCCGAATAACTTGAGATCCAGCCTAGAACTACAGACAAAGGTCTGCCGGTGGGGGACAATGGAATTAATTCCATTACGGACTACCCATCCAGGAGAGACAAACAATGGAGCGTACCAGCGCAGAAGCCGAGGCCACGACCCAACAGGCGTGGGAGGGCTTCACCACCGGAGACTGGACCGAGAACATCGATGTCCGGGACTTTATCCAAAAGAACTACACCCCTTACCTTGGCGATGCCGAGTTCCTGTCCGGGGCTACTGAGAAAACTCTTCGGGTGTGGGACACGCTCGAAAAGGACTACCTGTCCGTTGAGCGTGAGCGCCGTGTTTACGACGTTGATACGAAAATCCCCGCGGATGTCGATGCTTTCCCGGCTGGTTACATCAGCGATGACGATAATGTCATTGTTGGCCTACAGACCGATGTTCCTCTCAAGCGTGCGATGATGCCGAACGGCGGATGGCGCATGGTCGAGACGGCGATCAAGGAAGCTGGCAAGGAACCAGATCCCCAGGTCAAGGACATTTTCACAAAGTACCGCAAGACGCATAATGACGCAGTCTTCGATATCTACACCCCGAACATTCGCGCGGCGCGTTCCTCGCATATCGTCACGGGACTGCCGGACGCATACGGCCGCGGTCGCATCATCGGTGACTACCGCCGCGTGGCGCTGTACGGCATTGACAAGCTGATCGCTGACAAGCAGCAGGACAAGGATGCCGTTAAGGACCAGCCCTTCTCTGAGAACTGGGCGCGTTACCGCGAAGAGCATTCGGAGCAGATCAAGGCTCTGAAGAAGCTCAAGAATATGGCGGCTGCATATGGCTTCGATATTTCCGGCCCGGCCAAGACGGCTCAGGAAGCTGTTCAGTGGACGTACTTTGGCTACCTTGCCTCGGTGAAATCGCAGGACGGCGCCGCAATGTCCTTCGGCCGCCTCTCCGCCTTCTTCGATGTGTACTTCGAGCGCGATCTTGCCGCTGGCCGCATCACTGAGCAGGACGCTCAGGAAATGATCGATGCGCTGGTGCTGAAGCTCCGCATCGTCCGCTTCCTGCGCACGATCGATTACGATCAGATCTTCTCCGGCGATCCGTACTGGGCAACGTGGTCCGATGGCGGCTTCGGCGATGACGGCCGTACGCTCGTTACCAAGACGTCGTTCCGTCTGCTGCAGACTCTGCGTAATCTTGGCCCGGCTCCCGAGCCGAACATCACCATCTTCTGGAGCGAGAACCTGCCAGAGGGATACAAGGCCTTCTGCGCCGCGATTTCGATCGAGACCTCTTCGATTCAGTACGAATCTGACGAGCAGATCCGCTGCCATTGGGGCGACGATGCCGCGATCGCGTGCTGTGTTTCCCCGATGCGCGTGGGCAAGCAGATGCAGTTCTTTGGCGCTCGCGTGAATGCCGCCAAGGGGCTCCTGTACGCCATGAATGGTGGCCGCGACGAGATGTCTGGTAAGCAGATCGTTAACGGCTTCGAGCCCATCACGGGCGACGGCCCGCTGGACTTCAACGAGGTCTGGTCCAAGTACGAGGACATGCTCGACTGGGTAACCGGCACGTACGTGGAGGCGCTCAACATCATTCACTACTCGCACGATAAGTACGCTTACGAGGCAGTCGAGATGGCGCTGCATGATTCGGACATCGTCCGGACCATGGGCTGTGGCATTGCCGGGCTTTCGATCGTTGCCGATTCGCTCTCCGCCATTAAGTACGCCAAGGTCACTCCGGTACGTGATGAGACCGGCTTGATCGTGGACTACAAGACCGAGGGTGACTTCCCCACGTATGGGAATGATGACGACCGTGCGGACGAGATCGCGGCAACCGTTGTGCACACCATTATGAGCAAGATTAAGTCCATTCCGCTCTACCGCGATGCAGTGGCAACTCAATCGGTGCTCACGATTACCTCGAATGTGGTGTACGGCAAGGCTACGGGGTCCTTCCCGTCTGGTCACAAGGCTGGCACGCCATTCGCTCCCGGCGCCAACCCGGAGAACGGGCTGGATTCGCACGGCATGGTAGCTTCGATGCTCTCCGTGGGTAAGCTGGACTACAACGACGCGTTGGACGGCATCTCGCTCACCAACACGATCACGCCTTCCGGTTTGGGGCGGAATAAGGATGAGCAGGTGTCCAACCTAGTTGGCATTCTGGACGCCGGATTCGTTCCCGAAGACGCAGATCTCTAGAGTTACAAGGATATTTGAAAGGAAGCCATACCATGGCAGCTATGACATATGAAGAGCGGCTTGCGTCCATGAAGGCAGCTCGCGAGGATCACGGCGGTGTACAGGGCCTGTACCACGCCAACATCAACGTGCTGGATCGTTCCACCCTTGAGGATGCCATCGATCACCCCGAGAAGTACCCGAACCTGACAGTTCGCGTTTCCGGCTACGCGGTGAACTTCGTGAAGCTCACGAAGGAGCAGCAGCTGGACGTTCTCTCGCGTACCTTCCATCAGAGCGCGTAAGTGATCACGATTGACTGAAACAGTCGTACTGGGGGCCGCTGGCGATCAGGATTTCCTGTCTCCAGCGGCCCGCCCGCATGGTGCGGGCGTTGCGGGCCTCGAAGAGCTCTCGGATCTAGAGCGTGCAGATCGCTTAAAGCGCATGCGTTCTGGGGACCTGGGGTCCATCCATTCGTGGGAGCTAGTGACTGCTGTGGACGGGCCAGGCACCCGCATGACCACCTTCTTTTCCGGGTGCCCGCTGGCCTGCCAGTATTGTCACAACCCGGACACGCTCCAGATGCGCAACGGCGAGCCCGTAAGCGCGGAGGAGTTGCTGCGGCGCATCAGGCGCTACCGGCGCATCTTTAAAGCCACCGGAGGCGGCATCACCCTTAGCGGTGGCGAGGTGCTGATGCAGCCCGCATTTGCGCAGAAGATTCTGCGTGGCGCCAAGCTGATGGGCGTCCACACCGCCCTCGATACGTCGGGCTTTCTGGGGGCACACGCCTCGGATGAAATGTTGGACGATGTGGATTTGGTGCTGTTGGACGTGAAGTCCGGCGATCCCGACACCTATAAAGAGGTCACAGGGCGCGCCTTGGAGCCTACGATTCGATTCGGGGATCGCCTCGCGGAAAAGCGTATCGAGATCTGGGTGCGGTTTGTGCTGGTACCCGGTCTCACTGACGATCCGGAGAACATCCGAAAGGCCGCGAAGATTGCTCGGCGTTGGACCAGTGTGAGCCGCGTTGAGGTGCTCCCGTTCCACCAGATGGGCCGGGACAAGTGGGCCAGCCTCGGGATGCCCTACAAGCTCGAGGACACGAAGCCGCCCACGAACGAGGCCGTTGAGGCCTGCCGCGAAATCTTCCGCAGCGAGGGCTTGAACGTTATTTAGCGCGCGGCGTCATTTCAACTCCGTATAGCGGGGTTTGAGTGTATAAAAGACCGATTCTCGGGCGTTTTTGGAGTTGACATGCGTCGGCCGGTTGTGGCGGGCCTTGCGCGTGCGCGTATAACTCCGGTTTTTATGGCTTCTCAGGCATTTGAGCACGCAGCCCTCGCTATTTCGAGTTATAAATGCCTTGGTATTTGGTTCATCCCTAGACAAGTCCGGTTAACCGAATAATGATGGATATATGAGCAACTATGCGGTTCACAATCCCAATACCGGCGAAATCGAAGAGCGTTTTGACTCGTTGAGGCCCGAAGAGGTCCCAGCGGTCATTGACCGGGCACACGAGGGGTTCCTCAAGTGGCGCGAGACCCCGATGGAGGAGCGAGCCGCGGTGCTGCGGCGATTTGCGGAACTGGTTGAAGAGGAGGCTGATCGTCTCGCCCGCATCATTGGGCGGGAGATGGGCAAGCCCCTTAAAGATGGGCTTGCTGAGACTGTCACCTTGGCAAAACACGGTTGGTGGTTTGCCGATCATGCGCCCGAGATCCTTGCAGACACCGTGATTGATGCTTCCGATGGCGTCAAGACCTACGTTAAGCATGACCCACTCGGGGTGATCCTCGGGATCATGCCGTGGAACTTCCCGTATAACCAGATCGCCCGCTTTGCACTGCCGCAGCTCATGGTGGGCAACGCGATTCTTATGAAACAGGCATCCATATGCCCGGTGTCCTCCGCCGAGTTTCAGAAGCTGTTGGAGCGAGCAGGGCTTCCCGAAGGTGTGTACACCAACATCTATCTTGATTCTGGTGATGTCGAGGCCGTTCTCACGGATTTTCGTGTCAAGGGATTCTCCATAACTGGCTCGGAGGCGGCGGGTTCCTCGGTTGCTGCGATCGCGGGTGCCAACATGAAGCGCTCGGTCCTAGAACTGGGCGGCAACGATCCGATGGTCATTCTGGATGCCGCGGACGTGCCTGCCATGGCTGAAAACGCCGTGCGCCTGCGCCTCTTCAACGCTGGTCAGGTGTGTACCTCTCCGAAGCGAATAATTGTGCACGCAGATATTTACGATGAGTTTGTTGAGGCCGCCGCCGATGCAATCGGGCGCATGAAGGTTGGTCCATTCGATGGGGAGGATACGGACATGGGTCCGGTTTCCTCGGTCGAGGCACGCGACGAGGTTGTGGAGCGCGTTGCCCAAGCGGTCCGAGACGGCGCTACGCTTCGCTTCGGAGGAAAACCGATTGACCGCCCTGGCGCTTACATGGAACCCGCACTTCTGACCGATGTGGGATTAGAGCAGGACATTTCGTGTAAGGAGTTGTTTGGGCCCGTGGTTGTTATTTATAAGGCCGATAACGATGACGACGCCCTGCGGATAGCCAACGCAACCGAGTACGGACTCCAATCCTCGGTATGGAGCCAAGATATGGCGAAGGCCGAGCAGTTCGCACACAAGGTCAACGCGGGGATGACCCTCATCAACGCACACCGTGAATCCAGCCCGGAATGGCCGTTCGGTGGGATCAACCGGTCCGGTTACGGGCGCGAGGAAGCGGCTTGGGGGCTCACGCTGTTCACGAACGAGCACGCGTTCCGGGTCCACGAGGCGTAGCTGACTAGCATCTGAATTAGGGGAGCGCCGGCACAATGTGCCGGCGCTTTCCTATGTTGGCGAGCATGATCGGGACTAATGTCCCGAAACTGGATGGAAATACGTAAGGCATGGCTTTTATTAAGGGTATTTCAGTGTAAATAGATGGTAGCGGCCTATCGCGGTAAATAGACTCAACCTAACCAAACTTCTGTGATGTTGCGGAAGAACAGTTGGCGGATCTTGAGGGGGATCAGCGCGATGGAAGGGCACCGTGCAAAGCGCAAGCGGTCGGGTGCGTCCATTCTGGCCTTCATCGCTGTATTCGCTGTGGGTATGATGATTGGCCTTGCCGCTTACACCTTTGTGTACGCGAAGGGCTTTTCCTATCTTTCCTCGGATCCAGAAGCGTGTATCAACTGCCACATCATGGAGGATCAATACGATGCCTGGCAGGCTGGAGTTCACTCGGATGTTGCCACATGCGCGGACTGTCATCTTCCCCATGACAACGTAGTTCACAAGTTTTATGTGAAGGCGGAAGACGGCTTCCTGCACGGCCTGAAGTTCACCACGGGTTGGCATCCCGAAAACATTGAGGCTCGGGATTCCAGCCTCGAAATCACCAATACCGCCTGTCTCGAGTGCCACGCGGATATTACGTCAGATATTCGCCACCTCGGCTACGCGGATAACGATGAAGTCTTTGACTGCGTGAGGTGTCACAGCGGCGTAGGACATGATGACTAAGGAGGGGACCATGAGCGAGGAAGCGATCCCGAAACGGCGGCTCTATAGGCGGCCGTGGTTCCTGGTGCTAATAGCACTGGGGGCCGGCATTATTACGTTCGTTATTGCCATGCTGCTCACTGACATTTTTTCCAAACAGCAGGAGACCACCAACTCCTTCACTCAGGTTGTAGATCTTGACGAGACCACCGTAGATCCCGCGATCTGGGGGCAGAACTTCCCAGTTCAGTACGAGGCTTACAAGCAGACTGCCGAGTTCACCGAATCCGAGCACGGGGGCACGATGGTGCCCCACGACGTTGAAGGGGACCCGCGCACTGAGGTTGCTTCGTCCAAGTTGGAAGAGGATCCGCGGCTCGTCACCATGTGGGACGGGTACGCCTTCGCTGTGGACTACCGCCATGCTCGTGGGCACGAGTACATGACGCTGGATCAGCAGTACACCAAGCGAAACACAGAGTTTGACCAACCGGGCACCTGCCTAAACTGCCACGCTTCCATGCCCGCCATCTATGACGAGCTAGGTGACGGCGATATTACTGCGGGCTTCGAGTCTCTGGGATCGATGAGCTTGGACGATGCACTCGAGCTGGCGGACCATCCCGTCTCCTGTATCGATTGCCACGATCCCGAGACGATGGCGCTGCGTATCACGCGTCCCGCCTTCGAGAATGGCATCGCAGCTCTCAAAGCCAACGAAGGCGTTGAGGACTATGACGTGAACCGCGACGCCACCCACAACGAGATGCGGAGCTATGTTTGCGCCCAGTGCCACGTGGAGTACTACTTCGCTGGCGACGAGAAGATTCTGACCTTCCCATGGGATAACGGACTCGCGATCGATGACATCTGGGAGTACTACGAGGACACCGGGCACACCGATTTCACGCACGCTACCACCGGTGCGGATATCGTCAAGGCACAGCATCCTGAGTTCGATATTTGGTCCCAGGGCGTCCATGCACAAAACGGGGTGAGCTGCGCTGATTGCCATATGAACTATGAGCGTAACGGCGCCTCGAAGGTGACGAACCATCAGATCACCACGCCCATGGAAGATGTGAACGCCTCATGCGGAACCTGCCACAACAACACCGGTGACGGCAAGCTTGAAGAGCGGGTAGCGCAAATTCAGGACAGGTTTATCCAATCCCGCGACATCGCGTTCGATGCACTCGTGGCGCTGATCGATGACATTGAGGCCGCTCAGAACGATGGTGATGTGTCAGAAGAACAGATCAAGCTGGCTCAGGACTACCAGAACAAGTCCAGCTTCTACATCGATTACGTGTACTCGGAGAACTCGTACGGCTTCCACGCCCCGGACTACACCCAGACCATCCTTGCCGACGCACTAGACGATGCCCGAAAGGGACAGCTTGCCCTCAAGGGTGTTTCGGCTGAGGACCTCGAGGCGTCCGACGTCACCGTAAGCAACAGTGAGGCAAAGAATGCCGATTAATGGCGGCGACGGCAACGGACCTGACCTTCCCAAAGGAGAAGGCGGTCAGGTCCCCGTTTCCCCCGATCGCATGGAACTCCTTCGTGAGTATCTGGAGGGCGCACCCGAGGAACTAAGCGACTGGGCTGGGGAGCGCTTGGTGGAACTGGACGGTTCGGTGGAAGCGGATACTGGGGGAGCCGCGGATAGTGCTGGCCCTGAAGACTCTGAAACCGCCGGCTCAGAAACCGAGGAATCCGACGATTTCTACAACGATATGGAGGGCGAGGATGACCTTGTCCACGATCGAATGGGGAAACGGAGAAATCGCGGGGGAAAAGCGGATAACCCGGAGCTATCTGCTGGTGGCATGGGTGGAAAAAGCAAGGTTCTTCTGGCATTGGTTCTGGTAGTGGGTGTGATTGGCGGTGTGTACGTTGCCGGACAAGGTGGCGATGAGACGCCTAGCGCAAGTACCCTCACGATGAATTCCGATAGTCAGGATTCAACACAGCGTAAAGCTGAACTAGCCGACGCGATCGAAGAGAACCCCGAGGCAATCGATGAACGCCTTGAACTGGGCGTTCTCTACTTCAATGATCGGGATATCGAACAGGCGCAAGAGCAATGGCTGAAGGTCACGGAGCTTGAGCCTGAGGCAGTTGCTGCTTGGTACAACCTCGGATTTAGCTACCTCTCGGAGGAACCTGCGGACACAGAGGCGGCATACGCGGCATGGGAGCGTGTGATTGACATTGATCCCGATTCTCAAGAGGCGCAGACCGTCAAGATGCACATGGAAGGGCTGACCGATCCGGTTGAGAGCCCGGAGGAGTGACCAGTGGATTCTGTAACGCTCCCACTCGCATTTGCGGCAGGCATCGTGACATTTGCGTCACCGTGCTTCCTGCCGATCATCCCCGTGTTCCTCACTTATTTGGCTGGTAGTACACGCCTGAAGCCAATGCCCGCGGTTCAAGGCGTGCTCGTTGCTCAAGGTGGAGAGGTCTCCACCCTTCCGCAGGATCGGTGGCAGGCGGTGCCCGCTACTCGGTCGGGGACCGCGGCGAGTGGTTCAGACGGGGCCTCTGTTTTGCCCCGGACCGTTGTTTCGGCCCGGTCCACGCGGCGGCGGGCACTCACCCATGCGCTCGCGTTTTCCGGAGCATTCACCCTGATCTTTGTGGCGTTGTGGGCGGTGATCTCTGCGGTGGGCTGGGTAGCCGCGGATCTGCGCGAACCAATGCGCATCGTGGGAGGAATCGTCCTGATCCTTCTCGGGCTGTTCGCGGCGCGGATCGTCAAGTTTCCGCCTTTAGATCGGGCCCGGAGCTTCCGGCAGGTTCCCGCGGGGGAGCCGACCGTAGCGAAGTCGGTGCTTCTCGGGCTGGCCTTCGGCGCGGGGTGGTCTCCCTGCGTCGGTCCAGTACTGGGGTTGATCCTTGGCATGGCGCTCACGCGAGAGACCGCTCTCGCGGGGTTGGGCTTGCTTTTGCTGTTCTGCCTCGGAATCACGACGGCATTCGTGCTAGTGGCGCTGGGTATTGACGGGCTCATGGGGCTCCTGACCAGGTTGAGCCACCATTTCCAAACAATTCAAGTGATCGGCGGGATTCTTATGATCATCATGGGGTTTCTTCTGATTGCAGATTTACTCGCCCCACTCAGCGGTACTAGCTGGGTGACGATCTAATGAGGAGGATCAGTGGCTGACCAAGCTATCGCTGAATCCGACGTTTACGTTGAAGGCGGAATGGGGAGTGACGGTGACAGAAATGTTGCCGGCTCCGAGCTATTCCACTGGCTGTATCGCTTCTTCTATTCGAAGACGGTTGGGCTAGTTCTGATCCTTGCAATGGCAGCCTATGCAGTCATCGGTTCTGTGGTGGCTCAGGCGGGCCCAAACGTATACAGCGATCCAGCTCAAAGGGAGAGCTTCCTCGAATCGGTTCGGGAGAATTACGGGGCGTGGACCGGCGTGCTCGACGCCTTCGGTTTTTTCCACGTCTTTACGTCCGTGGGCTTTTACATTGTGGTTGCTATGCTCGCCTTGAGCATCATCGCATGTACTAGCCACCGGATCCCCGAGCTGTGGCGGCGTTGGTTCCATCCCCGCGTCCATGTCTCACCGAAGTTCTTTGAGAAGGCGCGCTACCGCGGCTCCGTGGCAACAGATTCCGCCCCAGCGGATAGCCTGGAATCGGCTCGGGCCGTCCTCAAGCAGAACCGCTTTCGCATCCTCCCCGATGATCGCGATCCGGAGAACGCGATCTACGCCGATCGCAACGCGTGGAGCGGTATTGGCACCGTTGTGGCTCACATCAGCTTCATCATCATCCTTCTCGCATTTGTCATTTCATCGCGCTGGGGGATCTCGGAAGATCTCGCGGTTCCCGTTGGTGGAGAGGTAGCCGTTGGGCACGATACCGGGCTAACGGTGTACGCCAAATCCTTCACGGATAGCTACACAGAGGAAGGTCAAGCAGCCGATTACGTGTCGGAGCTGGAGCTGCGCCGTGATGGAGAGACGGTAGCTGAACAGACTGTGCGGGTGAACAACCCTCTCGAATATGAGGGCTTCCGTTATCACCAGCAGTCATTTGGTGTGGCAGCGGATGTGACTGTCAATGATGGTGAAACCACGGTATTCGAGGAATCGGTGCCGATGAAGTGGGCATCAGAAGAGGGTGCGAACGCCGTAGGGATGTTTGAGCTCGATGAGTACGAGATTGTTGTAGTAACCGCGGCGTCTGGCCGCGCCGATTCGAGTATCGCACCGGGAACCGCGCTGGTTGAGTTGTATCCGGCCGATACAGATACGGGGGAGCCGCTCCAAACCCGGCTCGCCCGTCAAGGGGAATCTGTGGAACTTGGCGGCCTGAACGTTACTTTCGAGCGGGAGCGGCAGTATACCGGCATCCAGCTTCGGCACGATCCGGGAGCCCCGCTGATGTGGGTGGGCTTCACGCTTCTTGTTCTGGGAATGTCTGCCACATTCATGTTTCCCTACCGGCGGCTATGGGTACGCGTGGATAACCAGCGTATTCGGTTTGGAGCCGTGTCACGCCTCGATACGTCGTATCAGAGGCTTTTCGAGAAGATCATTCAGGAAGTTGCGGAACACGAGAACGCCGAAACAGGTGTGGTAATCGAAAGCGAGAAGTTAGACCCCAGCGAGGAAGCTGACGGCCAACCCGAGGAGGAAAACCATGGACAAGGTGCTTGAACTCAACGAGTACGTTCTGATGGCGGCGCTGATTTTCACGGTGATCGCCCTCATCTGCAACATCGTGGTGATCACTGGACGGAGTTCCACGGTCACGAGCGCATCGAAGGCTAAACGCGCTCCAGTTTCGGCATCGGCAAATGTTGCCGGCGGCGATAGTGCGCTGGCCGCCAGCGGCGCCCGCCCGGACGGGTCCGCCGAGGCGAAGCGGAAAACGCCTCGCAAGCGCGGCACTCGGCCTCAAGGGCTCGGCCTATACGGGACGTGGTTCACGATCGTTGCCACAGTTCTGGTGCTCATTTACCTTGGTATCAGGGTCTACCTGACTGGCTACGGCCCGTTCGCCAATCAGCACGAGTTCGCGGTGTCCTTCGTATTTGGTATCTTGCTCTGCTATCTGGTGGCGGAGTATGCCTATGGGATTCGTGCGCTCTCTCTGATCGTGCTCCCGATTGCCGCGGTGCTCACGGTTTACGCGATGGCTCAGGACACGTCTGTTAAGCCACTTATCCCGGCGCTCCAGAACAACCTGCTCCTAACGCTGCACGTTGGTTTCGCGATAATTGCCTACGGAGCCGCGTGTGTTTCATGTGCGGCAGCGGTGATCTATCTTGCCTATCCGCATATCAAGATAAAGAAGCTCCCGGCACGTGAGGTGTTTGACGATCTTGGCTATAAGGCCGCGACCGTCACCTTCCCGATGCTGACGATCATGATTGCACTCGGGTCCGTATGGGCCAATGTTGCGTGGGGCAGGTACTGGGATTGGGATCCCAAGGAGACCGCCGCGCTGGTGACATGGTTGATATATGCGGGCTATCTCCACGCCCGCGTTACGCGAGGTTGGCAGGGCAAGCGGAGCGCGTGGCTCCTACTTCTAGGCTTTGCGGCTGTGCTGTTTGCATACTTCGGCAATCACTTCTTCGGGGGCCTACATTCGTATGCTTAGCCAGTTCAAGCGCCTCCAGCAAACCACGTGGGGCAACCTACTCATTCTGGCGTGCGTTACCGCGCTGATCCTGGGCGGGTTGTGGTTGGTTAGCCGTGACTCCGATGATTCGCCGGCGGGTGCATCGGAAGATCCATCCAGCACCGAAGAAGCCGGGCAGGTGTCTGAAGTTGAGGTATCTGAAAGCAACGACGCCGCCCCGGAGATCGGGCAGCCCGCTCCAGAGTTCACTGCGCGCACGCTGGAAGGCGAAACCGTGGACATCGCGGATCTAGACAAGCCAGTCTGGATCACCTTTAACGCCACTTGGTGCAGCAACTGCCGGGCAGAAATGCCCGATATACAGAAAGCTGTTGACGAGTGGGGTGAGGATATTGACATAGTGTCCGTGTACATCCAAGATTCGCCCACCTCAGTTGCCACGTACGTCAACACTCTTGGACTAACCGGCAAGCAGATAGTGGACGATTCCGACAAAATCGGTTCGCTCTATCGGGTAGCAGGAGTTCCGTCGCATTACTTTATCGGCGAAGACGGGACATTACGGGGCATTGATGTTGGCGTACTCTCACCAGACACGATGGAGCAGAGAGTAAGAGAGCTCATCGATTAGCTAACGCCACAGGAAACATGGTGGAGGGCCATAGTAGGCTTAATGAGCTATGACCATTCAGAATTCTGCATCCCGTGAAGCCTACCTTTCATCGATGGCGCGGCTGCGCGCGCGCATTGCCGAAGCCACCGAACAAGGTGACCCGGTTGATCGCGAGCGTTCCCAGCACGAAGGCGCGCACGAGGCGTCTGTTTGGACAGATTCCAGTGCGCAACGTCCAGCCAACGCAAACGCCGCCCAAATCGAACGGATCGTGGACGGCCTGAACCCGCAGCAGCGCAAAGCCGTTGTTCACGAGGGCGGTCCGCTCCTCGTAGTGGCCGGCGCCGGCTCGGGCAAGACGCGCGTCCTCACCTCGCGCATCGCCTACCTCATCGCCTCGGGCCGCGCCCGTCCCAGCGAGATCCTCGCCATCACGTTCACGAACAAGGCCGCAAAAGAGATGCGGGAGCGGTTGGAGCAGAATCTGGGTGGGCTGGCCCGATCCATGTGGATCTCTACGTTCCATTCGGCCTGCGTACGCATTCTTCGGAAGGAGCATGAGGCCCTCGGGATGCGATCCTCTTTCACGATCTATGATCAGACGGACGCCCAGCGCCTCATGAACATGGTGTGTAGGGAGTCCAACGTTGATTCGCGGGCATTCCCGCCCAAGACGCTTTCGCGTCAGGTCTCGGATCTGAAGAATGAGATGGTTACACCCACCGAGGCCACCCGCCGCGCAAAGGACCGCGCCACGACGGTACTCGCTGAGGCCTACACGGCCTACCAAAAGCGGCTCCATGAGGCCAACGCCATGGACTTCGATGACCTAATTATGCAGGCGGTTCTCCTACTCGAAAACCACCCCGATCTTGCGGAGCACTACCGGCGGCGCTTCCGTCATATTTTGGTGGACGAATATCAGGACACCAACACGGCCCAGTACCAACTGGTGAAGGTGCTCACCGGTAGTGGTGATCAAGGTGAGGATCCGTCGTCGGCGGTAGTACCTCAAGCTGATCTCATGGTTGTTGGGGACGCGGACCAGTCAATTTACGCGTTCCGTGGCGCAACAATCCGGAATATCGAGGATTTTGAGAACGATTTTCCGAACGCCACCAGTATCTTGCTGGAACAGAATTACCGTTCCACGCAATCCATCCTTTCGGCCGCGAACGCCGTGATTGCGAATAATCAGGGCAGGCGGCCAAAGAAGCTGTGGACTGATCAGGGCGGCGGCGAGAAGCTAGTCGGATACGTCGCGGATTCCGAGGCTGACGAATCGAACTTCGTGGTGGAGGAGATCGATCGGCTGCGCGAGACTTCAGGGTACCGATACGGCGATATTGCTGTGTTTTATCGGACGAATGCGCAGTCGCGTGCGGTTGAGGACATGTTTGTACGCTCCGGCATTCCGTATCGGGTGGTCGGCGGAACGCGGTTCTATGAGCGCCGCGAGATCAAGGACGCGATGGCTTACCTACATGCCGTCGCAAATCCGGACGATACGGTGTCAATTCGCCGCGTCATCAACATGCCCAAGCGCGGGCTTGGCCAGAAGGCCGAGGATCATGTGGCGCAGCAGGCCGCGCGTTACGGAATTTCGTTTGGGGCTGCGCTCGCTGATGTGGCTCATCCGGGCGTTTCCGGGCGCGAGGAGATAGAGGGGCTGACCGTCCGCGCGCGCAAGGCGATGGTTTCGTTCGTGGAAATCCTGGAGAATGCACGGGAAGTTGCGGCTTCCGGGGCGGGGCCCGCCGAGGTTTTGGACGAGGTTATGGACGGCGCCGGCTACCTCGCGATGCTTCGCGAATCGACCGATCCGCAGGACGAATCGCGCCTCGAAAACCTAGCCGAACTGCATTCTGTGGCTTCTGAGTTCCGGACGATCAACCCGGAGGGCACGCTGGAAGAGTGGCTGGATCAGGTTTCGCTGGTTGCCGATTCCGATCAGCTCCCCGACGAGGCCGCCGAAGCCGCTAACGAAGGCGAAGTCACCCTCATGACTATCCACACCGCGAAGGGACTGGAATTTCCCGTGGTGTTCGTGACCGGTCTCGAAGACGGCACCTTCCCTCACATGCGCTCGCTCGCCGACCCAAAGGAACTCGCCGAAGAACGCCGCCTCGCCTACGTTGCCCTCACGCGTGCACGGCAGCGCCTGTACCTCACGCGCGCGGCCACCCGGTCCGCATGGGGCGCCCCACAAGAATTCCCCGCCTCGCGCTTCCTCGAGGAAATTCCGCGGGAGTTGGTGGATTGGCGGCGGGAAGAATCCAGTCAAGACGTTGTGCGGTCCCGATACGGCGGGCAGGGCCGGTTTGGCCGACGCGGCGGGTTTTCCGATGATTTTGTGGACGACGACGGGCCCGTATTCGGGTCCCGTACTTCCTTTGTTCCTGGACGCCTTGGGGCAGGTTCGGGCGCTAGTGGTTCGGGTGACGCTGGCGATACGGCGACTAGTGGCGGCGCTGGGGGTTCCGGTGATTCGGGCGCTTCTGGAGCTGGTGCGGGCGGCTCGGTTGGAGGCACGCAGACCGGAGGCTTATCCGTCGGGGACACTGTGCGGCACAAGAGTTTCGGCACCGGGAGGGTTGTGGCCTTTGAGGGTTCCGGTAAATCCACGGTGGCCAAGGTGAACTTCCGCGGCGGAAACACCAAGCGGCTCATGCTGCGTTTCGCTCCGCTAGAGAAGGCTTAGTCGCCCGCGACTCTCTGTAGTTTGAGGGAACCGCGTTCCCCTCACGCACGCACCCACGTCAGCGAGCGCTCAGCTTGGTGCGTAGGTGCGGGGGGTGAGGCTTCGTCGTCGTTCTTAAAGGTTGCAACTGATCTCTGGCTTTCGCGGGTTTTCTATGGCTCTTAGGTCTATGTCCTACCTTAGTTGAAGTGTGAGTTAGATCATATTTTAGCAATTTGCGGCTTTTCGGGATCTGGTGGAAAAAGGTGTGGGAGGGGGTGGATAGGCTCGAGTAACGAAGAAGAAGTTCAGGGCCGGCCGATTGTCGCGAGGAGGTGAGCGGCGTGGACTCTCTCGATCAGTTCCGGGGTGCGGTGAAGCAGGTGTTCGGGCAGTGCGGATCGCTGGAGTTTGAGGGTGCCGGTGTGTCCGAATGTGTTGAGGTGATAGCTGAGTTGAAGGAGCTTCGCCTAGCCGTGGATGGTCTGGTGATCGCTCTCATGGGGCACGTGGACGCGGCGCAGGTCAAGGCTCGCGAGCGTGCCGCTGAATCAGAGGGTGGAGCCGAAGGAGACTCGGCCTCGGGATCGAAGGCAACGCTATTGCCGGGGCGGGATGCGACTTTGTCGGAGCTTATGGCCCGGACGGGTAAGAAGTCCAAGCGTGGTGCCGCCAATGAGGTCCGTGCCGCTCAAGCGGCAAATGAATCGTTCCCGCGTTTTGTGGATCTGATGCGGCGAGGCAAGATTTCGGAGGATCATATCGATATCCTTCGGGGCGCGGCGAAATCGCCGGGGATGGCCGAGGTTATTCAGTCCGACGAGGAGAGAATTCTGGCCCTCGCCGAGGAACAGAGCGTGGACGAGTTCCGGACCTCTATTCGTACATTGTTGTTCAAGCATGCACCCGCGGTTGCAGAGCGGGAAGTCCAGGCCGCTGAGCGCCGGGAGAAGCTCGCTCTGTATCCCGATGCTAATGGGTATCGCGTGCATGGCTGGTTTACGGCGTTAAACGGTGCGGTGCTGAAGAACGCGATCCGCCAGCAGGTTGGTGTTCCAGCCCAAGGGGACCGGCGCGATCAGGGCGAACGCAACGCTGAAGCCATTGTTCAGATGGCCCATATTGTGCAGGGTGCTAGTGATTCTCCCAGCCTTGGCGGCGGAAGTGCCGGTGGTTCTGGCGCAAGAGAGACCAGTGGTTTGGAAGGTGGTTCGGCGGACGGGTCCGGCGCGGGTGCTGGCGTGCTTCGGAAGAGCGGCAGTTCGGTGCGGCATCAGGTGCTCGTGCACGTTCCGCTATCAACGCTCATCCGAACTGAGGAAGCCATTGAGGTTGGGTGTCGAGTGATTTCTAGCGGCCGCGTAGGCGATGAGGGTTCTGCGGAGGTGGCGAACGGTCAGCGTGCTAGGGATGCTAGCGGAGGGCCCGAGGGGCATATCGCTGCGGATGGGAACGGTGACCCTTCCGGTTCGGGTGTTGCTCCCACGTACAGCATCGGTATTCGGGCGGACTCGAGTGGTGCTCGGGCAGAGTTTGGAGATTTTGGTCTAGATTCTGATGCTGCACCTCCTCAGGGTAGGGGATTCTCATCTCGAAGTGGGCGGCAGCGGCCAGCGCGTGCACCAGACCTGTTCGATACCGGCGGGCCGCCGCCTGATTGGGCGGTGGGACCAGACGAGCTGGCGGATTCTGGCCCGCCCGAGGACATCGGTTCCCGTGCGGGGCTACGGCCACCAAGCAACGCGATGCCGCCGCGTAGGATGCCGCCGCGTAATTCGACGGCAGCGGCTAGACCGACACGACCGCGCTGGCAGGATCCCTTGGAAGCTGGACTCGACTGTCCGGCGGACGGCGGTGGATTGGGGCAGCGGGGTGTGTGCCTCGATTCTCGGGAGGAGCTTGAGCATGACCTCGGCACAATGCTGGGAATGATTCGGTCCGGAATCGATATCTCGATGCTGGATGGGTTCGCGCCGGCACGGCTGTCGGATGGCTCACCGCTTGCTCCAACCCAGCTTGCTCAGATGCTGTGTGATTCCGATCTGGCAAGAATCGTCATGACGGCTTATGGTGAGCCGATCGATGTCTCGCGCAATCAGCGGTTGTATGGGGCACGGCAGACGAAGGCCGTAATCGCTCGGGATATGCACTGTCGGTTCCCGGGTTGCTCCCGTGGGCCCGAGTTGGGGCAGGTGCATCATGCACAGGAGTGGGAGAAGGGTGGGGCCACTGTTATAGACAACGCGGTTCTCCTGTGTTTTGCGCATCACCGGTACGTGCATGCAAAGCAGATCACGATCGCGCACCACGCCGGAGGGTTCCTGTTCACTGAGAGGGATGGATCGGTTGTGGGTATCACTCACCATGCAAAGCTGCTCGCGGCGTGACCACGCTCTTGTGCCGCTAGACCTGTTCTGGCGTCAGCAAGTAGTACGCATCCCGTGCCCATCCGGTACTTGGTCCCAGATTCGTTTCGAGGCGCGAGGGGAGTGTGAAGCTCTGCGAGCCCGCCCGCGGCTCCGGACCAGACTGAATGAATCCAACGAAACTGGGTGAAATCGAATAGGCTGAAAGTTGGGTACCCAGCGGTGATATTGGGTACACTCCAATTATCTTGACGTCGAGATTTTGGCAGGGGAAATCCGACCGAGGAAAGGACACCGCGAGTGGATCTCTACGAGTACCAAGCGCGTGACCTCTTTGAGCAGCACGGCGTACCCGTGCTTGCCGGGATGGTTGCGAGCACACCAGATGAGGCCGCCAAGGCAGCGGAACAGCTAGGCGGCCTCGTTGTTGTTAAAGCCCAAGTGAAGACAGGCGGGCGTGGCAAAGCCGGCGGCGTGAAGCTTGCCCACAACCCAGAGGAAGCCAAGCAGGCCGCCGAGGCTATTCTCGGCATGGATATTAAGGGGCACACCGTTCACCGCGTTCTCGTGGCGTCTGGGGCCGATATTGCTGAGGAGTATTACTTCTCCATCTTGCTTGACCGCTCTGAACGTCGCTATTTGGCGATGTGCTCAACAGAGGGCGGAATGGAGATCGAGCAGCTCGCTGTTGAACGGCCCGAGGCGCTGGCGCGCGTCCCAGTCAATCCGCTCGTCGGGATTGATGAGGAGAAGGCACGTGAGATTACCGCTCAGGCAGGGTTTAGTCCCGATGTAGCAGAGCACGTGATTCCCGCGATCCAGCGGTTGTGGGACGTGTACAAGGGCGAAGACGCCACTCTGGTGGAAGTGAATCCGCTAGTGAAAACAGCAGACGGCACAATCATCGCGTTGGACGGCAAGGTGACGCTGGATAACAACGCTGCCTTCCGTCACCCCGATCATGCAGGATTCGTGGATAAGGCCACTGAAGATCCACTCGAGGCGCGTGCCGCCGAACTTGGGTTGAACTACGTGAAACTCTCCGGCGAGGTTGGTGTAATCGGCAATGGTGCGGGCCTCGTGATGTCCACGCTGGACGTCGTGGCCTATGCGGGCGAGCAGTATGGCGTTGGCCCGGCCAACTTCCTTGACATTGGAGGAGGCGCATCTGCCGAGGTTATGTCCAACGGGTTGAGCGTTATTCTTTCGGATGAGGAGGTGCGATCAGTCCTCGTCAACGTATTCGGCGGAATCACCTCATGTGATGAAGTTGCCCGTGGAATCGTGGGAGCACTTGAACTACTCGGAGAAGAAGCCACGAAGCCCATCGTGGTACGCCTAGATGGAAACTCTGTTGAGGAGGGTCTGGCGATCCTTCGCCAAGCCCAGCATCCTCTGGTCAGCGTGATCGCCACCATGGATGAAGCTGCCGCTGAAGCTGCACGGCTTGCGGGTAAGGGAGCATAAGTATGTCGATCTTTCTCAACGCTCGGTCACGAGTGATCGTTCAGGGTATGACTGGCTCAGAAGGCCAAAAGCACACTCGTAGGATGCTTGGTTCTGGCACCACAATCGTTGGCGGCGTGAATCCCCGCAAGGCTGGCACGTCGGTTGATTTTGACGTGGAGCCCATCGGACCGGGAGCGAAGGAGCGCTCCGCCGGCACTGTGTCCGTTCCGGTTTTCGGGACCGTTGCCGAGGCCAAGGACGCAACTGGAGCGAATGTTTCAGTAATCTTCGTACCGCCGGCTCACGCTAAGGGTGCCGTCATTGAAGCTGTGGACGCCGCACTTGACCTCGTGGTGATCATTACCGAGGGAATTCCAGTAGCTGATTCCTCAGAGTTCTATGCTTACGCAGCTTCCAAGGGAGTTCGCCTCATCGGCCCGAACTGCCCCGGGATCATCACTCCGGGGGAATCGAACGTGGGTATTACCCCCGCTGACATTACGGGAACGGGCAGACTCGGTCTGGTGTCTAAGTCCGGCACGCTCACCTATCAGATGATGCACGAACTCTCCGATATTGGCTTTACCACCTGCATCGGTATCGGCGGTGATCCGGTTATTGGAACCACGCATATCGATGCGCTTGAGGCATTCGAAGCTGATCCAGACACCGAGCTCATTGTCATGATCGGGGAGATCGGGGGCGATGCCGAAGAGCGCGCGGCCGCCTACATCACCGATCACGTGACGAAGCCCGTTGTGGCCTACGTGGCTGGTTTCACCGCACCGGAAGGCAAGACAATGGGTCACGCCGGTGCCATCGTTTCCGGCTCGGCCGGTACGGCTGCCGCGAAGCAAGAGGCACTTGAGGCGGTGGGTGTGAAAGTGGGACGTACCCCTTCCCAGACCGCGCAGATTGCTAGAGAACTACTCCTTCGCGGATAACCTGAATGACTCGATAATCGGCGTCAAGCACCACAAAGTTGGGCTTGGCGCCGATTTCGTAATCGATCGTGATTCCGCGTGCTTCGCGTCCTTCCCTCAGAAGTGAAGCGGCACGCGCGGGCCCAGCTACGCACGCCTCAACGGTTTGACCGAGGCTCAGCAGCCCCCGCCCGGCCATCAGCTCAACCTGATCCGCCAGCATGGTGCAGCCACCAGCGATAGTATCCGAACCCGAGAGCCGGGCTGCGCCGTCCCGAACTTGCACGGATAGCCCGCCAAGCTGATACGAGCCTTCGGGCATTCCGGCCGCAGCCATCGCATCCGTTACAAACACTGCCGTGCCAGCCGAACCTACATAACTAACCACGTCCTCCACGAGTTCAGGCGCTAGATGCACCCCATCGGCGATGAGCTCTACGGCGATCTCACCCCGCCGGGCGGCTTGAATGTACTCCCGCACGGGGCCCGGAGCTCGGTGTCCAAGGGCAGGCATGGCATTGAAGAGGTGAGTGGCAGTTTGGCGGATACCTTGAAGGCGAACAGGTCCAGACGAAAGACCAGCCTGCAGTGCGCTTGCGGTGGGCTTCGCTGTGTGGGACTCCGCGGAGTTGTAGCTTGGGGAGTCGGAGCCTGCGGAGACCGGCTCCGCAAGGCCCAGAACGAACTCGATTGCCGCGGCCGCCTCAGGGCCGGTGGCGTTCGTATGCCCCCAGGAGGGCTTGGCGCCGTGGGCCAGAAGCATGGCCGCGACCTCGTGAGCCCGGGGGATCTCCGGGGCAATTGTCATGGTCCGGATCCAGCCCCGTCCAGCCCGTAACCATGCAGCGAGTTCCTCTAAATCGCCGGCTCGGATGGCCGCGGGGTTCTGTGCCCCCGCCTTGTGAGGTGAGACGAAGGGCCCCTCCATGTGGATCCCGGCAAGCTCACCGTTCTCGCAAAAGGGAACGAGCGCCTCAATCGCGGGCAGTGGATCAGCCATGGAGACGAGGGAGGCAATAACTGCGGTGGTTCCGCGCGCACGGTGGGCGCCAATGGCTAGCTCAATCGATTCGGGTTCCAGATCATCTGGGAAGGAGGCGCCTCCTCCTCCATGACAGTGGATGTCTACAAATCCAGGAACGATGTAAGGCGGACCGGCGCTTCCGGCCCCGCCCACTCCAATCCGCTCCAGTTGCCCTTCATCGTCCAGTGTGATGCCGCTGCCCACATACATGCCGTGTCCGTCTAGCACGCGGCCTTCGAAGTGCTTCATGCTTGTCAAGCCCGGCGTTCACTATGTAGAGCTGACCAGCGTTCGCGGTACAGATCGGCGTGCTCGAGTCCGACTGCGGCCTCCTCATCGGTGAGCACATATACCTCCGGGTGCATCTGCATGATAGTGCAGGGCCATGCGGCACTAACTGCGCCTTCCACCAGATGTGTCACCGCTTCTGCCTTGCCGGCTCCGAAGGCGAGAAGTAGAAGGACCTTGGCCTCCATGATTGTCCCAAGCCCTTGCGTGATACAGGTGGCGGGCACGGCCTCCGGATCATTCCCGAAGAAGCGCGCGTTATCGTGACGAGTGGTCGAAGCCAAGACCTCAACGTGCGTCCGCGAGACGAGCGAACCGCCCGGTTCATTAAACCCAATATGGCCGTCGGAACCAAGGCCCAGAATCTGCAAGTCAACGCCGGCCGCCCCGATTGCAAAATCGTAGGCCGCCGCAGCAGCAACGGGATCTTCGGCATTCCCGTCAGGTGTGTGCAGCGTTTCCCCGGTTAGCCCGGTTTGCCCCAAGAGCTCGCGCCGCAGAACGTTGCGATAGCCTTCCGGATGATCGGCATCAATGCCCACATACTCATCGAGCGCATAAGCCGAAGAGGCACTGAATCGGCCATCCTGCCACGCTTTGCGAAGTTCTGCGTATAACCCAAGGGGCGTTGACCCTGTTGCTACGCCAAGTGTGCTGTGTGGCTTCTCAATGACGATCTGTGCCGCGGCCCTCGCAGCCTCGTCACTGGTATGGAAGATGCCGATATCCATGCTTTACCTTCTCTTCGCTGAGTAGTGAACGCCCTCAACTATACGGGAAATACGCAGTATTCTGCGGACTGACGGGGTATGTGGCGTCGCTCGCCAGCGCGGGAACAGAGATTTGACGCAATCCCGATTTTCTAAGGAACCGGACCCTGCTGTATACGTCCAAAGGCGGCAAGGTAACACCAACAAGCCGAGTGGGCGACACGCCGCCGCCACATAGGCGGCCGCTACCCAGATGCAGGGAACCATTAGAAGCGATGGAAAATGAGTATGTGCGCCGAGCCGGTATGAGCGTCATCGCGGTAATCCAGCCGATCGTCTTCAGCTGGGTCATAGCCGTTATCCTTGCTGTGTTCTGCTTTACGATCACGGCATCGGCCCCCGTACTCAGCGAAGTTCATTGGCAGGATGCGGCCCGGGTAGGTACTTCGATCTGGATTCTTGCGTTCGGTGGCCCACTGAGTATTGCTGGCTCAACGATCGGCCTCATGCCGTTGTGCGTCACTGCGCTCCTGATCTGGTTCATTCACCGCTCGATGCGCAGGTATATGGTGACCGGGTGGGTGGCAATTGCTGCCGGTGCACTCGCCGCCTTCGCCGTCACGTCGCTGATCGGGATGCTTGCGCTCCCGGGGTCTATCCAGTGGCTGGGCGGCCTCGGTGCCGCGGTGATTGTGGTGTTCTGCGGGCTGCTCACCTTCGAACGTCCCGCATGGCTTCGTCAAGGTTGGCGCATAGCCTGGCCGGCGCTCGCGGCGCTCGCGATCCTTGCCGCCGTACTTCTTGTAGTCGGCTTAGTCACTGGCTGGAGCCGCGTCCAGGAGATTCAGAACTATTACCTCCTGAACGGCTTCTCCACGGTGATCTTCGCGCTAGCTCAACTGCTGTATCTCCCGAACGTCCTCATATGGGCTCTTGCCTACGTCTCGGGCATAGGGTTCGCGATCGGTGAGGGCACAGCGTTTTCTCCGTTTGGCATCGAATCGGCGCCGCTCCCAGCGGTCCCGATCTTGGGTACGCTTCCCGATCCAAACGTAAGCATGCCGTGGATTATCGCCGTCCCGATCGTCCTTGGTATCGCGGTGGGCCTTTGGCGTTCGGCCCCAACGCCCAAGGATATCGCCCTCCACGGTCTGCCTGCCTTCGGTATCATCCTGATCGCGGCGGCGCTCGCGGGTGCGCTAGCAAGCGGCGGTATCGGAACTGGGCGCATGAGTACGGTAGGCATTAATCCGCCGCTCTTCGCGATTGCCCTTGCGGGTGAAGTGGGCGGCGGCCTCCTCATTGGCCTTGGCGTCCCACATTTGATTGAGAAGATCCGCGCCTCACGCCGAAGCGATGATACTCTGCCGGAGTGAAGCAGCTCTTCTCCTCCTCGGATCCCGCCCGCATCGTCGTGATGGTTTCGGGCGCTGGCTCGAATATGCAGGCACTGCTTGATGCCTCGCGCGATCCCGCCTTCGGCGCCCAAATCGTGGCCGTTGGAGCGGACCGGGACGGCACCCGCGGCCTAGAGATCGCTCGCGAGGCGGGAATCCCCACCTTCGTGGAGAAATTGGGTGATTACCCGACCCGAGAGGTTTGGGACCGGGCGCTGACCACCGCCGTCACCACCTTCTCTCCGGATCTGGTTGTCTTGGCTGGCTTTCTCAAGTTGGTGGGCCCAGAGTTCCTTGGCGCGTTCCCCGGTCGCGTCATTAACACCCATAACGCCCTTCTCCCTTCCTTCCCCGGCATCCATGGCCCCGCGGACGCCCTCGCTTACGGCGTGAAGATCACCGGCGCCTCCCTGTTTATCGTGGATCCGGGAGTAGATACAGGTGCGATTCTTGCGCAGGTTACGTGCCCAGTTTTGGACGACGACGACGAAGCCTGCCTTCTCGACCGCATCAAATCTGTGGAACGCGATCAATTGGTTGATGTGGTGGGTGCCATGGCCCGTCAGGGCTGGTGGATGGATGGCCGCAGGGCTGGACTTTGCTAGACTGACTCTGGCCGCAACTGGCGTAGAAGATGGATACCATCGGGGAGCGGCATAACGAGCAAGCCGCGCGCCTGGGCATGAAAGGTAGATCATGCCAAAGGCACTCGTTTCCGTATATGACAAGACCGGCCTAGAAGAACTTGCTGTTGGCCTGAACTCCGCCGGATGGGACATCATCTCCACCGGCTCCACGGCAAAGACGATCTCCACCGCGGGCGTACCTGTGACCCCAGTTGAGGATGTTACCGGCTTCCCTGAGTGTTTCGAGGGCCGCGTTAAGACCCTTCACCCCAAGATTCACGGCGGTATCCTCGCTAAGCGGGCCGAGCACGCGGATCAGATGGCAGAACTCGGGATTGAACCCATCGATCTTGTGATCGTGAACCTCTATCCTTTCGAAGAAACGGTGGCTTCGGGGGCATCGCGAGCCGAGTGCATTGAGCAGATCGATATTGGCGGCCCGGCGATGGTTCGTGCGGCGGCGAAAAATCATGCGAGTGTTGCCGTCGTCGTTAATCCAAATCAGTACCCTGAGATTCTGGAAGCGGTAGCGGGGTCTGGATTCACGGACGAACTCCGAAGCGAGCTGGCCGCGAAGGCGTTCGCGCACACCGCGGCGTATGACATGGTGGTGGCCGGTTGGATGAGCGAACCGCTGCGATACGGCGAGAATCCCCACCAGGGTGCCGGTGTGTACTCCACGGGGAGCGCGGGCTTGGCCAACGCCACGCAGTTCGGCGGCAAGGAAATGAGCTTTAACAATTATCAAGACACGGATGCGGCGATTCGCGCGGCGTGGGATCACGAGGATCCTTGCGTGGCCGTGATTAAACACGCCAATCCGTGCGGCGTGGCGATCGGGAGCGATATTGCCGAAGCCCACCGCAAGGCTCACGCGTGCGATCCCGTGTCCGCATATGGCGGTGTTATCGCCACGAACCGTGAGGTGAGCCTTGAGCTTGCCCAGCAGGTTAAGCCGATCTTCACCGAGGTGATCGCGGCACCGTCTTTCGATCCGGAGGCGCTCGCCCTCCTTCAGACCAAGAAGAATCTGCGTATCCTACAGGTGGAGAATCAGCAGGCGGCCTTTGACTACAAGCCGATTTCTGGCGGCATGCTGGTCCAAGAACGCGATACGTTGCAGGCCGCGGGCGATGACCCGGCAAACTGGACGCTCGCGGTTGGGGAGCCGGCCGATGAGGCCACCCTCGCAGATCTTGAGTTTGCGTGGCGGACCGTGCGCGCCGTGAAGTCCAACGCCATCCTGCTGGCCCACGACGGGGCAACCGTTGGCGTTGGTATGGGGCAAGTGAACCGGGTGGATTCGTGCCACTTGGCCGTGGACAGGGCAGGGGACCGGGCGCCGGGGAGTGTGGCCGCATCAGACGCGTTCTTCCCGTTTGCTGATGGATTCGAGGTGCTGGCGCAGGCCGGGATCCGCGCTGTAGTGCAACCCGGTGGGTCAATCCGCGACTCCGAGGTTATTCAGGCCGCGCAGGCGGCTGGCATCACGATGTACCTGACGGGTTCGCGCCACTTCTTCCACTGAGATTTCGGGGACTTTTTTCGGCATTGTTGGTGGTGGTTCTCCGCTAGGGTAGGTGTAGCGAAAACAGAGAGGATCACCCAATGACGTCACCCTTGATCGACCGCTCCATTGAGCAGGCAAATGCTTGGATCGAAGCCTCACAGGCGTATCCCAATTCCCGTGCCGCAATCCTTCTTGCCGATGTGTTGCATCACGAGGATGGCTTGGACTACACGGTCTCCTTTGTGGATGGGGTGATCCGGCCTGAGGATCCGGGGGTGGCTTCTCACAACCTGAAGAAACTGGCCACGCGCGACGTCTCGTTCCTTCCCGGGTGGCTTGCTGCGCCCGCGAAGCTTGGCGGATCAATCGCGCCGGGCGCGCCCAAGCTTGCCGCTAACGCTGCCCAGAAAGTGTTCTCCGCGCTTGTGGGGGACCTCGTGGTGGACGCGACCCCGGAGAAGTTGGGGAGCGCGATCAGTAATCTGCGAGAGGACGGCTCGCGGCTCAACATCAATCTGTTGGGTGAGGCCGTAATGGGGGATCGCGAGGCAGATCGCCGCATGGCGGCCACTCGTGAGCTCATCGAGCGCGACGATGTCGATTACGTTTCGCTCAAGGTCTCTGCGGTGATCGGGCCGCACGCCGCGTACGGCCATCGGGAAGCCGTGGCGAATGCGGTGGAAAAGCTTGTGCCGGTGTTCCGGCTGGGGGCGGAGACTGGGACCTTCATCAACCTGGATATGGAGGAGTATAAGGATCTCGATCTCACCATCGATGTGTTCACCGCGATCTTGGATCGAGATGAATTCCTTACCTACCGCGCTGGTATCGTGCTCCAGGCATATCTGCCGGACGCGCGGGGCCGCCTCGCGGACCTGACAGAGTGGGCGCAGGAACGCAGGGAGCGCGGCGGAGCGCCCATTAAGGTGCGTCTGGTTAAGGGAGCTAACCTTGCCATGGAGCTCGTGGACGCCGCGATCCACGGGTGGGAGCTGACCGTTGAGCCGTCTAAGGTGGCAACAGACGCGAACTATATGGCAGTGCTGTCCGATGCACTTACTCCCGAACGGCTGGATTCGGTGAACATTGGCGTTGCCGGAATGAACCTGTATTCGCTGGCCTACGCGCTTACCCTCATGGAGGATCGCGGCATCGGGTTGGACGGGCGCGTGGACGTGGAGATGCTGGCCGGGATGGCTACGCCGCAATCTCGCGCCGTACGCGATTCGATTGGCCCGCTTCTGTACTACGTCCCCGTGGTGCGGCCCACCGAATACGATGTGGCTGTTGCCTATCTTGTACGCCGCCTCGAAGAGAATTCGGCTCCGGCGAACTTCATGTCCAACGTTTTCGATCTGGACAAGAGCGAGGTGCGGCGCCACGAGGCCGAATGCTTCAAGGCCGCCGCCGAGCTTATGGAATCGGGCGAACTACACTTCGGTCCGAATCGTCTTCAGGACCGCCACACTCCGGCCACGATCGCCGAGGGTTTCGCCAATGCCCCAGATACCGATCCCGCCCTCATGGCCAACATCGCGTGGGCTGAGGAGATCGCTGGGCGGATGAAGGAAAGCACGCTCGGCACGAACGTAGTGGACGTGATCTCCACACCCGAAGAGATCGAGGACGTGCTAGATCGCGTGAAGAAGGCCCAGGTCAAGTGGGCCAAGAAGTCCGGTAAGGAACGCGCCGCCGTTCTGCGCGCCATTGGTCAGGGCTTTGAGAACCACCGGGGCGAACTCATCGAGGTGGCCGGCTCGGAGGCAGGCAAGCTGTTCGATCAAGGAGACGTCGAGGTTTCTGAGGCAACCGATTTCGCGCTTTACTACGCGAGCTTGGCCGAGGAGCTCGACGATCTTGACGGGGCAACGTACAAGCCCGTCCAAACAACGCTCGTGACTCCGCCATGGAACTTCCCGATGGCAATTCCAGCGGGTGGTGCGCTGGCGGCGCTCGCGGCTGGCTCCGGTGTTCTATTCAAGCCCGCCTACCTGACCCGGCGCACTGGTGCGCTTTTGGCCAAGATCATGTGGGAAGCAGGAGTGCCTAAGGATCTTCTCGCGCTGATCGATCTTGATCGCGTTCACTCCAGCTCGCTTGGTGAGCAGCTAGTCCGTGAGGCTGATCAGGTGATCCTCACGGGAAGCATTGAGACGGCCGAGCGTTTCCGCTCGTGGCGGCCCGATCTCCGGCTCTTCGCCGAGACCTCGGGTAAGAATGCCATCATCGTGACTCCTCAGGCAGACATGGATCTGGCTGTGCGTGACGTAGTGACCAGCGCTTTTGGGCACGCGGGGCAGAAGTGTTCGGCATCTTCACTGGTGATCCTTGTAGGATCGGCGGGATTCTCCAAGCGTTTCCAGCGTCAGCTCGTTGATGCCGTCCGCTCGATGAAACCGGGATACCCGTGGGATCTTTCTACCCAGATGGGGCCGTGTGTTGAGGAGCCGCGCGGGAAGCTGCTGTCCGGCCTCACCCAGCTTGGGGCAGGGGAACGCTGGATCATCAAGCCGGAGCGTTTGGGCGATCGGCTCTGGAGCCCCGGTGTTCGCACCGGTGTGAAGCCCGGCAGCGAGTATCACCTCACCGAGTACTTCGGGCCGATCCTCGGCATCATGCGGGCAGACACTCTGGAAGAGGCCGTTGAATGGCAGAACGCCGTTGAATTCGGCCTAACCGCTGGAATTCACTCGCTCGACACTGATGAAATCGGATACTGGCTGGAGAACGTTCACGCCGGAAACGTCTACATCAATCGCACGATCACCGGCGCGATCGTTCGCCGCCAGCCGTTCGGCGGCTGGAAGCGTTCCAGCGTGGGTGCGGGAACCAAGGCGGGCGGCCCGAACTACCTCATCGGTCTGGGGCACGTTGAGCCGGACTTCAGTGGTGAACTGCCCAAGCAGGTCCATATCGCCAGCGATGTGCTCTGCAAGTCCCGCTCCGTTGCCTCGACGATGTCCTTCATCGATCAGGACCGCTACGTCCGGGTGATTCGCGGGATGGATGCGGCGCGCGAGGCTGAATTCTCTCAGGTGCACGATCCCTCCCAGCTGGGCGTGGAGAAGAACTGCTTCCGCTATCTGCCCGCCACGGGCGTCATCATTCGCTTGAGCGAAAATGGGAACCTTGGCGATCTGTTGGCCGTTGCCGCCGGGGCGCTCTCGGTTGGATGCCAGCCCCAGATCTCCAGCGCTGTGTCCCTTTCGCGCCAAGTTGCGGAGTTCTTGGGAAGCGTTCCCGTGACGATCGAATCGGATGCGGCCTTTGAGCAGTACATGAGCGGGCATCGCACCACAGCCGATGGCCTGCGAGTTCGCCTGCTTGGCGGCGACGCCGCGAGCTTGGCGAACGCCGTCCAGGGAAGCGTGGACGTGGCCATCTACAGTGAGCCGCTCACGGCCTCCGGCCGCGTGGAACTCCTTCCATTCGTGTTCGAGCAGGCGGTTTCGGCTACCAACCACCGGTTTGGAAACCCCACCAAGCTCCTTGAAGGAGTGCTCTAGGCGTTCAGCGCCTTACGGAGTGCCTTTCTGGCGCGTGACGTTTCGCGAGGAGCGTCGATGCCCAGGAAGGCACCCGTATCCCAACGGATGCTCAGGCCTTCGCGCACGCCCGGATCACCGGCCGGGACCTCGCCGATCAGCGTGATCTCATGGCCGAACTGGGTGGAAAACACCTCGGAGGGCTCCACCCTCGGGGCGTCCAAGCCAAGGATCGCCGCGGTAACCCACTTGGCATCACTGAGCGCCTGAGTCCAGTGCCCGCCCGGGCGCCCGTCCAACTCCCCGCAGTCTCCGGCCGCGTATAGGCCCTCGATGACCTCGCCGGACACGTTCAAGGCCCGCCCGAACTGGTCCGCCACGATGGCGCCCCTGCGCGAACGGGTGCCCCACTCCAAGAAATCCACATCGGGAAGCGCGCCGGTAGCCTGGACCACTGCATCCGCGGGCCCGCCCGGATACGGCTCGCCCAAATGAACGCGAACGCCGGCCTCTTCGCACCACTGGTTCCAGATATCGTCTACAGTCCCGTGGAACGTCCGGTTTAAGAAGTGCTCGCTTGCCTCCCACACGTCAACGCTGGCACCAATGGAACTGGCCGCGGAAGCCACCTCCATCCCGATCCAGCCAGCGCCAACAACGTGCACCGTGCTTCCGGGAGTGATGGACGTACGGAGGGCTTCGGCATCGTCGGCAAAATATAACGTCAGTGCCCCGGGAATGGAGCGAACGGGACGCGCCCCAGTAGCCACGATCACGGCATCGACCGGCACATCGTCCACAAACCACGAACCGTCCCGGCGAACCTGCCCGGCGGTCCCACGCAGATCGACCCCAAGTTCGTCGAGATCGCCGAGGCCGTCATCGGCGAGAGGATGGAGGTAGTCTCCGAAAAGTTCCTTGGAGAGCGGAGGACGATCGTAGGGGATGCCGGATTCGGCGCTCCACCCAATGATTTGGCCGGTAAATCCGCCGGCTCGCAGTTCGGCCGCGCAGCGCAGCCCGGCCAGTCCGATCCCAATGATTCCGATGGTTTGCACTCCTACATGCTAGCTTGGTGGTTATGGAACGAGTACCCCGCGACGGAATCTATGTTGGCCTAGCAGTCTGGGTCCTCTTCATCACCGGCCTGACGTTCGCGATGTCCGCGGTGGTTTCGATGCGTGTGTTGGCCGGCTCCCTCGTGGTGTTCGGTTTGCTACGGGCGTTCCTGCCCTCGGGTGAGGTACCAGTGATTCGCTCGAAGGCGTTCGATGTTTCCACCTACCTGATTCTCGCACTAGCGTTGGCCTACTTTTCCAATTGGGCGGACGTTGCGCTGCGGGTGTGAGCTGGGCTAAATCGCCCTAGGTTCTGCTCTAGTACAATATCGGCGTGGACCCGATCAACATCCTCTTTGTCCTCCTCTTTACGCTAATCGGCGGGATATTCGCCGCATCCGAAATGGCGTTTGTTTCCCTGCGTGAATCCCAGATCGATGAGATGGCCAAGAAGAGCAGGGCAGGGGAGGCAGTGGGGCGGCTCACCGCGGATTCCAATCGCTTCCTTTCCGCGGTGCAGATTGGCGTGACCGTTGCTGGATTCTTCTCCGCGTCCTTCGGAGCCGCCCAGATCGCGCCGGGCGTGGCGCCGGTGTTTGAGGAGCTGGGGATGGCGGCATCGGCGGCCTCCACCACGGCCTTTGTGTTGGTAACCGTTGTGATCGCCTACATCTCCATCGTTTTCGGAGAGCTCGTGCCCAAACGCATCGCGATGCAGTCCGCCGAACGCCTTGCCCTCCTTGTTGTGTATCCACTTGCCGCCATCACGTTCCTGTTGAGACCTGTTATTTGGTTCCTCGGTGTGTCCGTGAATGTAGTTTTGCGGATTCTTGGGCGAGACCCCGCGGAGAAGCACGAGGTAATGGGGGCGGCAGAATTGCGCGCCTTCGTGGCCGGGCAAGAATCGATCGCGGCTCAAGAGCGGACCATGCTGGTGGATATTCTTTCCGCGCAAGACCGGTCCGTTCAGGAGATCATGACCCCGCGCACGGAGGTCGAATTCTTCTCCGCCGATACTCCCATTGAGGAGGCCCAGCGCGAGATTGCGAAGTTGGAACACTCCCGGTATCCGGTTCGGCAGGGTATTTCGGACGACGACGTTATTGGCTTCATCCACATCCGCGACCTTCTGGTGCCTGCCGCAGATGTGAAGCGGGTGGGCGATCTGGTGCGTCCCATCATCTTCTTTCCCACCGGTAAACCGGTGCTGGAAGCCCTCACTGAGCTTCGGAGTGCCCACGAGCATCTGGCCGTGATTGTTGACGAATACGGCGGAACCGACGGCATTATCACGCTCGAGGATGCCGTGGAGGAATTCGTTGGAGAAATCCGTGACGAATACGATCAGGAAGCCCCCAAGTTCATTAGGCGAGGGGACCACCGCGATGTGGACGGGCTAGCTGGGCGCGCCGAAGTGGTCAAGATCCTCGGGGTGGAGCTGCCGGACGGGCCCTTCGACACACTGGCTGGGTTCGTTGTTGACCTTCTTGGGAGGATGCCCGAGTTGGGCGACAGCGTGGAATGGGGCGGATTCCGGTTCACAGTGCGGTCCCTAAATGGGCGCCGGATCGAGTGGCTTGGCGTTGAGGATGTCCCGGAGGAAGGTGATGACGTCGCGGTCGAAAAAACTGATCCGGGGAACTAAATTCGCGGAAGTGCGCGCAAAATATCTTCACGTCGAGTAATCTTTCCTCTGTAGCTTGAGTCAACGTACGTAAGTAGCAAGGAGATCGCGATGGCGAAAATCAAGGTGAACGGCCCCGTTGTGGAGATCGACGGCGATGAGATGACCCGTATCATCTGGCAGGACATTCGGGAGAGGCTCATCCTTCCCTATCTGGACGTGGACCTGCGCTACTACGATCTATCCATTCAGAACCGTGATGCGACCGATGATCAGGTAACGATCGACGCTGCGAACGCGATCAACGAACACAACGTGGGTGTGAAGTGTGCAACGATTACGCCGGACGAGGCTCGGGTGCAAGAGTTCGGGCTGAAGAAGATGTGGCGTTCGCCGAACGGGACCATCCGCAACATTCTGGGTGGTGTGGTGTTCCGCGAGCCCATCATCATGAACAACATTCCGCGCTTGGTGCCGGGCTGGACCAAGCCGATCGTCATCGGGCGTCACGCGCACGGCGATCAGTACAAGGCCACTGACTTCAAGGCGCCCGGCGCGGGTACCGTCACCATCACGTACACGCCGGAGGACGGCTCCGAGCCGATCGAAATGGAAGTGTGTCAGATTCCCGAGGCCGGCGGCGTTGTTATGGGTATGTACAACTTCAACGAGTCCATTCGTGACTTCGCGCGGGCTTCCTTTAACTACGGGCTGATGCGCCACTACCCGGTGTACCTTTCCACTAAGAACACGATTCTTAAGGCATACGACGGTGCGTTCAAGGATCTGTTCCAAGAGGTATTTGATAACGAGTACAAGGAGAGGTTCGAGGAGGCCGGACTTACCTACGAGCACCGGCTCATTGACGATATGGTTGCGGCTTCCCTGAAGTGGGAGGGCGGATACGTGTGGGCCTGCAAGAACTATGACGGTGACGTTCAGTCCGATACGGTGGCTCAGGGATACGGTTCGCTCGGGCTCATGAAGTCCGTACTTATGTCACCCGACGGCAAGACCGTTGAGGCCGAGGCCGCGCACGGGACCGTGACACGCCACTACCGCCAGCACCAGCTTGGGAACCCGACCTCCACGAACCCGATCGCATCGATCTTTGCGTGGACTGGCGGCCTGCGCCACCGCGGCACTCTGGATAACACCCCGGAGGTTGTTGGCTTCGCAGATGCGCTTGAGGAAACCATCATCGATACCGTTCAGGGCGGCAAGATGACGAAGGATCTCGCACTGCTGGTTGGTCCCGATCAGGGATGGCAGACCACCGAAGAGTTCATGAACACGCTGGATGAATCCTTGAGTGCTCGGCTCAAGTAAGTCCGTTCGTCTCAAATAGTCCCAAAAGCCCACGAGGATCCCAGTTCGTCCCGTAGCCTTGCCGTGCAGAGTCTTTCACCACCTTTGAGAGGGCACAAATGTCGTGGCTTAAACGAGCTGGGATCCTACCGTGGGTACTCCTAGCGATTGTTCTTGGTATCCTGTGCGGACAGTTCTTCAACGATCCCATCGCGAAAATCTTCGTCACCTTTAATTCAGTTTTCTCGCAGCTACTCAACTTCTCAATCCCACTGATCATCGTGGGTCTGGTTATTCCCGCGATCGCTGATCTAGGGCGCGGCGCGGGCAAGTGGCTGGGCATCACGGCTGGGATTGCTTACACCTCGACGGTTATCGGCGCGTTCCTGACGTACTTTACGTGCAAGGCCCTCTATCCTCACATCCTCAACGCTGGCGCTTTTGACAACGTTGAAGAAGCATCGGACGGGTTGGAACCGTACTTCACCATAGAGATTCCGGCCGTTTTCGATGTGATGACGGCCTTAATTCTTTCCTTTGTTGTGGGGATCGGGATCGCCTTGGTTCCCAAGGGTGTCATGCGGAAGGGCTTCATCGAGTTCCGGGAAATTATCACCGGCTTGATCGAGAAGGTCATCATCCCGCTGCTGCCGCTGCACATCTTCGGAATCTTCCTGAATCTCACGATGACGGGCGAAGTAGTTGAGATCATCTCCGTTCTGCTCAAGGTTGTTGTCCTTGTGATCGCCCTAGAAGTTGTCATTCTGCTTCTGCAGTTCGGCGCTGCAGGAGCGGTTGCTGGCCGCAATCCTTTCAAGGCACTGTGGACAATGCTGCCCGCCTACATGACGGCACTGGGAACTTCATCCTCCGCGGCCACAATTCCGGTGACGCTGCGTCAAACCCTGAAGAATGGTGTATCGCATCCCGTTGCGAGTTTTGTTGTGCCGCTGTGTGCCACCATCCACCTTTCGGGTTCGGCCTCGAAGATCACCGCGTTCTCTTTGGCCATCATCACGGTGAACAGCCTGCCCGTGAGCACCGCGCAGCTCATCGGCTTCATGTTTATGCTGGGCATCATCATGATTGCGGCGCCGGGTGTTCCAGGCGGTGCCATTATGGCGGCCGTGGGCCTCCTCCAAAGCATGCTCGGCTTTGGGGACGCGGATGTGGCCCTGATGATTGCTACTTATATTGCTCTGGATTCCTTCGGCACCGCCACCAATGTGACCGGTGATGGCGCTATCGCTTTGGCCGTTGATCGCTTTGCGAAGAAGGAACTCGAGGAGAATCACCGGCAAGACGCCGAGGAGTTTGAACCGGAGTCATACCTCGAAGAGGTCAGGGCTGGAGGTTCGCCAGCTAAGGCTGGGAATGCTGAGGCCGAGTCCGGGAGCCAAAGCTAGGTCTGGCAGTGCGGGCAGTCGCGCCGAATGTGGCTAGCTAGCTTTCGAGAGTGAAGTCCGTGAGGTGCTTGGCGTAGCCGGGGTCTGCCACGGTGTAGAGGACCTCGGTGAGCTGGGCCCACCACGGATCGTAGGGAAGGCGAGTATCCATATCAATCTGCTCATCCATATGGGTGATGGGATAGATACGGGTCTCGCCTTCTTCCATACCCACATAGGAACTCTTCACCTTGCCCGTGCTGAATTGGCGGGCAAGCTCATCGATGGCCGCCGCTGTGAGCTGGAGAGCGAGGGTGCGATCGAATGGTGACGGATTCCCGCCCTGCTGCATGTGGCCAAGGATCGCGGGGCGGACGTCAAAGATGCCGTCCCCCTCGGCAGCGAACACTTTGGTCATGAGGTCAGTGGTGTAATACGGCGAGGCCTCTTCGTTACGCACCACAAGGTAGAGGTTGCGGCCCCCTTGGAAGCTGGAGACCATACGCTTGGCCTCCTCAGAGAGCTGCTCTAACGTGATACCGGTTTCGCTGAGGTACACCTGCTCAGCGCCACTGGAGATTCCGCCCATGAGTGCGAGATAGCCGCAGCGCCTGCCCATCGTCTCGGCCACGAAACAGCGGCGTGAGGCCGATGCAGATTGCTTGATCCGATCCAGAACTTCCGTGATGTTGTTCAGTGCCGTGTCCGCGCCTATCGAGAGCTCGGAGCCCGGCAGGTTATTGTCTATCGACGCAGGTACGCAGATAAACGGGATGTTGAACGCGGGGTAGCGGCCGCGTTCCTTGACGATGTTCCACGCTGCTTCGTACCCTGCAAATCCGCCAAGGATTAGGACGGCATCGATCTCATTGGTTTCTAGCACCTTGCTGAGGGTGTAGTACTGATCGATCGAAGGGGCAGTGCGGCGGGTGCCCAGTTCGGCGCCGCCAGATCCTGCCCAATCGTCAACGTCTGCCCATGTGAGAGTCCGGATGTTTCCTTCGATCAACCCGGGGAAGCCACCTTCCACGCCCAGCATTGTGAAACCCCGGTCCTCCCCAAGGCGAACCGCCGCGCGAGCTGCAGTGTTCATGCCCGGAGCGAGGCCGCCGGCGTGGAGTATGGCAACGCGGGGTGCACGGCCGAGCGCGGGGCTTGGCGTTTGCGGTAGGTGCACAGGGGAGGAAAGCGTTGCGAAGGAATTGATCATGGAGCTATAGCTGGCCCCGCGCGATGCCACGGCCCGTTCGTAATTCCCGTCCGCCAGATGGGAGGCGATGGCTCGCGTGTTTGCCACAGCCTCCATCATGGGGATGGCCGTGACGCGGTTGTGCTTAGTGGCGAGGATATGGGATTCGTGTGTCTCATCGGCGCGCAGCACGTCTAGGGCGGCCGAATAGCCGAGGAGTGTAGACATCCACCTGTCGTAAGCCGATGGTGTGCCGCCTCGTTGAACGTGCCCAAGGGCCGTCACCCGGACGTCTTCTCCCAGGGTATCGGCTAGAACATCGCGAATATCTGTGGCGTGGATCGCCTGGCCGTGGCGATCCTTGGCGCCTTCGGCCACCACGATAATGGAGTCACGCCGCCCGGCCGCCCGGCCCGCACGCACCTTCTGGCACAGTGCATCCTGCCATCCATCGTCAGGCGGCATCTCAGGGATAAAGACCTCATCGCAGCCACCGGCCATGGCGCTCATTAACGCGAGGTAGCCGCAGTTCCGCCCCATCACTTCCATGACGAACGTGCGTTGATGAGATGCGGCCGTGGAGGAGATGGCATCGATGGCTTCGAGGATCCGGTGGAGCGCGCTGTCGGCGCCCACCGTCATATCGGATCCCACCAGATCGTTATCGATCGATCCCACAACGCCAGCTAGGTGAGCAGTGTGGTGGGTGGCAGCCGTTTCGGAATCGATCTCCCCGGCTTCTAGCAGCTCATCTACCAGCGTGGGCCACTCGGCGCGAAGGGCGTCTGCCCCCGTGAGAGTGCCGTCCCCGCCGATGGCGATGATCCGATCGATCCCAAGCTGGACAAGATTCTTGACTGCCTGACGGCGCCCCGAGCGCTCGCGGAACTCCGCGCATCTGGCCGTGCCAATCGTAGTTCCACCCAGATTGAGGATTCCCGATACGTCGGACCAGTGCATCTCGCGGATGAGATCGCCGCCCTCAACGGCGCCTCGCCATCCCTCGTGAACTCCGTAGGGAACGGCCCCTTCGTGGATCGCAGTGCGAACAACAGCGCGCACCACGGCGTTCATTCCCTGAGCGTCACCGCCGGACGTTAGTACTGCAATCTTGGGGTGCTTGGAGCCATTGGTGAGGCCGGAGTTGTCCATGGGTTCATCTTAGCGGGCGCGGCGGTCACGATAGGTGGGAGAGTGTAAGATGGTGCACAGATTGTTCGCTGACATGGAGGAATCATGACAACTGATCCCACAAGCACCTCCGCTTGGAGCAAGCTGCAGGGTCTTACAGAGAATTTCGAGCCGGATTTTCGGAAGCGTTTTGCGGAGGATCCGCAGCGGGCCGATCGCTATACGCTATCCGCGGGGGATCTGTACGTGGACCTCTCGAAGAACTTCGTGGATGAGGACATCTTGGACTGGCTCGTCCAGCTTTCCGAAGAAGTGGGGCTGGCAGAGCGCCGCGCAGCGATGTTCGCGGGCGAGCACATCAACGTGACCGAGGATCGGGCGGTCCTGCACACGGCCCTGCGGCGTCCAGCCACTGACACGCTGGTTGTGGACGGCCAAGATGTCATCAAAGACGTCCACGAGGTTTTAGATCGCATCTACGCTTTTGCGAACAAGGTCCGCTCGGGTGAGTGGACCGGTGTCACTGGCAAGAAGATCGAAACTGTTGTGAACATTGGCATTGGCGGTTCGGACCTAGGGCCCGTCATGGCATATGAGGCGCTGAAGCCTTACGTGGATCTTGAGGCCCGATTCATCTCGAACATCGATCCCACGGATGTGGGGGAAACCCTCAAGGGAGTGGATCCCGAAACCGTCCTGTTTATCGTGGCGTCCAAGACTTTCACCACGCTGGAAACCCTGACGAATGCGAAAGCATGCCGCAGTTGGCTCCTGAACGGCCTCGAGGATCGCGGCATTTCTGCCGACGGCGCGGTGTCCAAGCACTTCATCGCCGTCTCCACAAACCTAGAGAAAGTGGCCGAATTCGGTATCGATCCGGACAACGCCTTCGGTTTCTGGAATTGGGTTGGTGGACGTTACTCGGTGGATTCCGCCGTAGGGACGGCCCTCGTCTTGGCAATCGGGCCGGAACGTTTCACGGAGTTCCTCGAAGGATTCCACGCGATGGATCAGCACTTCCTTGATGCTCCAGCGCGCGAGAACGTGCCGCTCCTCATGGGGCTGCTCAACGTTCTATACGTGAACTTCTTCGGGGCTGGCTCGCACGCAGTGCTGCCGTACTCTCAGTACCTCCACCGGTTCCCCGCCTACCTTCAGCAGCTCACCATGGAATCCAACGGCAAGTCTGTGCGCTGGGACGGTAGCCCCGTCACTACGAAGACGGGCGAAGTATTCTGGGGCGAACCAGGCACCAACGGCCAGCACGCCTTCTATCAGCTCATTCATCAGGGCACTCAGCTGATCCCCGCGGATTTCGTAGCATTCGCTAACCCGGAGTTTCCTCTGACTGATGGCGATACGGACCAGCACGAGCTCTTCCTCGGTAACTTTTTCGCGCAGACCAAGGCGCTAGCACTGGGCAAGACCGCGGAAGAGGTTCGGGCCGAAGGTACGCCTGAGGCCATCGTATCCGCGCGCGTATTCGCAGGTAACAAGCCCACCACATCGATCATGGCACCCGATCTGACTCCATCGGTGCTGGGTCAGCTCATCGCCCTCTATGAACACATTACTTTCGTTCAGGGCATTGTGTGGGGTATCGATTCGTTCGATCAGTGGGGCGTGGAACTCGGCAAGCAGATGGCTAATGATCTCGGGCCGGCGATCGCGGGCGATCCCGCCGCGTTGGCGGCTCAGGACCCCTCCACAAAGGGCCTTATTGCCTACTACAGGGCTAATAGGCGCTAGACAATTAGGCCCTATGGGCCTGCTCAGGTGCGCTCTGCACCACTAAGCTGTAACCCGTGGGCACAACGTTGCTCAACCTCGACTCGAAGGAGCTAACGCATGGCTAAGACGCCTGTAACCGTTACTGTCACTGGAGCCGCCGGCAACATCGGCTACGCTCTTCTGTTCCGCATCGCCTCTGGTGGCCTGCTCGGACAGGACGTTCCTGTTCGCCTCAACCTTCTGGAGATCCCTCAGGCAGTTAAGGCCGCTGAGGGCACCGCAATGGAACTCAACGATTCCGCATTCCCATTGCTCGAATCCGTGAACGTGTACGACGATGCGAACAAGGCGTTTGCCGGAACCTCGGTTGGCCTGCTCGTCGGAGCCCGTCCCCGCACCAAGGGCATGGAGCGCGCCGATCTGCTCGAAGCAAACGGTGGGATCTTCGGACCTCAGGGCAAGGCAATCAACGATAACGCTGCTGATGACGTCAAGGTTCTGGTTGTAGGCAACCCTGCCAACACCAACGCCGTGATCGCCATGCAGTCCGCACCCGATGTACCGAACGATCGCTTCAACGCCATGATGCGTCTTGATCACAACCGCGCCATCGCCCAGCTCGCTGCAAAGACTGGCTCTGCTGTCGCGGACATCAAGAAGATGCTCGTGTGGGGCAACCACTCCGCCGATCAGTACCCGGACGTCTCCTACGCGACGGTTGCGGGCAAGCCTGCCCCCGAGCTTGTGGACAGCGAGTGGCTCGATTCCTACTTCGTGCCCACCGTTGCCAAGCGCGGTGCTGCCATCATCGAAGCTCGTGGCGCCTCCTCGGCTGCCTCGGCCGCCTCGTCCGCTATCGATCACGTATACAACTGGGTCAACGGAACGACCGAAGGCGACTGGGTCACCGGTGGCGTCTACTCCGATGGCTCCCACTACGGTGTTCCCGAGGGCCTCATCTTCGGCCTTCCCGTCACCTCCAAGGGTGGTTCATGGGACGTTGTGGACGGCCTCGAGATCTCCGCGGCAACGCAGGCGGGTATTGATCACAACATCAAGGCTGCCCAGGAAGAGCTGGATGCGGTTCGCGCCCTCGGCCTGATTAAGTAGTTCTGTAGTTGAGAGAACCGGGTGTGCCACTTGGGTGGTGCGCCCGGTTCTTCTATTTTTGCCGACGACGACGTTCAACATTCACCTTGTCGTTCCGCTCGAGGGATATAACCAACATGCTGAGCTACAAGGTGAATGTTGAACAGCTGATGCAAAGCACACCCGGGGTGAGAGGGGAGCGGTCGAGGGAGAGAAGGGACGTTCGTCGCTGAGGGGAGCAACACACCTCCTGCAAGTTACTTTACGGTAGGGTAACCTACTGAGCAGTAAGGTACGCGAGAGTAACTTAGAGGTGGTTATGGACTGGTCTCTCACCAGCGCGCAGGCGGCGGTGTTCCTCCACACGGAGTCCACCGGCTCCACACAGGACGATCTGGCTGCACTGTGGCAGCAGACGCCAACCTTCACCGTACTCGTTGCAGATGATCAAACGGCGGGCCGGGGCCGCGTTGGCCGCCTCTGGCACTCGGAGCCTGACAACTCGCTCCTCGTCTCCGTGCTGGTGTCGCTTCCGGCAGCTCTGCGCGATCACCTGCATTGGCTCACGCTGATCGGTGGGGCCGCCGCCCGTGCCGCCATCGGCAGCGAGCGGGTGGGTTTGAAGTGGCCAAATGACGTCGTCGTCGATAATAAAAAACTCGGTGGAGTTATCGGCGAATACTGCGGCGAAGCGGACGCACTTCTCACCGCAGTACTCGGGCTGGGACTCAACCTTTCAATCACGGATTTTCCAACTCCGACCGCGGCGTCCCTTGCCTCGGCCGGGCTGCCCGTCCCAAGCCGGGACGAACTTGCCGCCGCGTGGATCGCGGGCCTACGGGAGCGAATCGCCGCATTCGAAGCGGCAAACGGCGATCCGGAAGCATCAGGCGTACTGGCCGAAATCAACAGACATTGTGACACGCTGCGCCCCGGAATCATGGTGGGACGTCCCGACAATTCTCCCGTGTACGGGACCGGGCGCGCAGTTCTTGCGGACGGATCTCTGGAGGTGGCCACGGATAGCGGCCTCGTCACGGTGACCGCCGGCGAAGTCTCACTCTTCAACTAAGGAAGGCACCTATGATCTCACGAATCCTCGTGGCGAACCGCTCCGAGATTGCGCTCCGCGTGATCCGCACGGCTCGCGATATGGGCATTGAATCCGTGGCTATCTACACGGATTCCGATATCAACGCACAGTTCGTGGCGCAGGCGGATGAAGCTTACGCACTCGGCAGTGACTACATGGATATCGATCGGATTGTTACCATCGCGAAAGAAGCGGGCGTGGACGCGGTTCATCCCGGATACGGCTTCCTCTCGGAGATCGAAGAGTTCGCGGCGGCAATCATCGATGCGGGGATCGCGTGGATTGGCCCGGATCCGACCGTGCTTGCACGGCTGGGAGACAAGATCCAGGCGCGGCGTTTGGCTGAATCCGTTGGGGTATCGCCGGTTCCAGGCATTTCTGATCCGGTTTCTGGCCGTGAGGTTGTTGAGGACTTCGTGGCTAGCCACGGCTTCCCGATCGTGACGAAGAAGGCCGACGGCGGAGGCGGACGCGGCATCACCGTCATCGATTCGGATGCAGATATCGCCCATTTCTTCGCCGCGCATGGCGGTGAGGCTGACAAGTTCTTCGTGGAGCGGTTTATTCGGACCGCGCGCCACGTTGAGACGCAGTGTGAGAGGGATTCTGCCGGGAACTTCGCCGTTGTGTCCACGCGCGATTGCTCCGTCCAGCGCAGGAACCAGAAGCTGATCGAAGAGGCGCCGGCGCCTCAGCTTCCGGGTGATTCGGATGCCACGATTCGCGATTGGTCCAAGCGGCTGTTTGACGCCGTAGGCTACGTTGGCCTTGGCACGTGTGAGTTCCTCGTGGAGCCCGATGGGCGTGTCAACTTCCTCGAGGTGAACCCACGTCTCCAGGTGGAGCACACTGTCTCCGAAGAGGTGACGGGGCTGGACCTAGTTCGGGAGCAGATCACGATTGCCGGGGGCGGTGTGCTTTCGCCGGTGCCAGCCGCGCGGGCCCACTCCTTCGAGTTTCGCATCACCTGCGAGGATCCCGCCAACGGCATGATTCCTTCAACCGGGACGATTTCGCGGCTGCGCTGGCCACTGGGCCATGGCGTTCGCATCGAGTCCGGCATTGTCCAGGGCGATGTGGTGACCAACGGATTCGATCCAATGCTGGCCAAGCTGATTGTGACGGCCCCAGATCGCGAGCAGGCGATTGCGCGCTCGCGGCGGGCCCTCGAAGAGATGTTGGTGGAAGGCTTGGCCACCCCGGCAGCCCTGTACTCAGACGTGATCTCCATGGATGATTTCGCCGGGGCTCCGATTTCTACGCGTTGGTTCGAAGATTCGGTGTTGCCGGAGAAAGTGTCCGAGGAAGGTGCTGCGGGCGCTGGAGGCACGGCCAATGGATCTCACGCCGCGATGCCAGCAACGCCGGAAGAGCGGATCTCCTTCGTGGCCGAACTCAACGGCCAACGGATGAACGTGACGATTCCACGGGATGTTCTGGTGCCAAACGGGCCACGAACAAATAGCCGCGGACACCAGCCCTTGCGTGGGGGAGTCCGCCGGGCGGCCACTGCGGCTGGTGGCGAGCAAGTGGATTCGAAGGGCATGGTGAACTCGCAGATTCAGGCCATTGTGGTCCGTGTGTGCGTGGAAAAGGGCACCGAGGTTCAGCAGGGCGATCTTCTTGTGGTTCTCGAATCAATGAAGATGGAGAGCTACGTGTACGCCCCGTATGACGGAACTGTCACGGAAATCGCGGTTGAGGGTGGCGAAAACGTTGCTGCCTTCCAGCCGCTCGTCCGAGTAGATCGGAAGGAAGACTGATGGTGAGCAAGCGTGGCATCCGGGGACTACCGGATGAATCCCAGACTATTGATAGGACGTCGCGGGTAGTCAATCGCGCGGATTTTGCGGCCTATCAGGAGGAGCTCTCAGAGACGGCCGAATCCAAGGCCCGCTCCCGCCAGCACCCGAAGTCCAAGCAGACGGCGCGCGAACGCATCGATATGTTCGTGGATAACTTCACGGAGATCGGCCAGTTCGTGGGCGGAAACATGGCACAGGGTTTCCTAGGTGCCGCCGTTGTCACGGGTATTGGTGAAGTGGATGGGCGTCCGGTTGCCGTGTACGCTCAGGACTTCTCCATCTCCGGTGGAACTCTTGGCCGCACCGAGGGCGATAAGATCATCGCTCTCATGGATAAGGCGCTGGAGTTGCGCATCCCGATAGTGGCAATGCTCGATTCGGGCGGCGCACGCATCCAAGAAGGTGTGCTAGCGCTTTCCCAGTACGGGCGCATCTTCCGCAAGACCGTTGAGGCCTCCGGAGTGATCCCGCAGATTTCTGTGATCCTTGGGCCGTGTGCGGGTGGGGCGGTCTATTGCCCGGCGCTCACGGACTTCATCGTCATGACGAAAGATCACGCGCATATGTTCGTGACGGGGCCGGACGTTGTGAAGGCTACAACGGGCGAGGAAGTATCCTTTGAGGACCTTGGCGGCGCCGCGATCCATAACTTCCAATCCGGCGTTGCTCACTATCAGGCAGAGGACGAAGATGACGCGCTGGACTATACCCGGGCGCTCCTAACCTATCTGCCTTCGAACTGTGATGGGCCCACCCGGCGCTGGGACTACGAGGAAGGCCCGGAAGACGCGGCCAGCGCGGCCGCTATCGCTTCGTTGATCCCGGAATCATCCAAGCAGCCATACGACATGGTGGAGGTTATTCGCCACCTTGTTGATTACGGGGAGTTCGTTCAGGTCCAGGAGCTTTTTGCTCCCTCGATCGTGGTGGGGTTCGCCTGCCTGAACGGGGAATCCGTGGGGATTGTGGCGAACCAGCCACTGAACGAGGCCGGCACACTGGATGTAGACGCCTCGGAGAAATCCGGGCGATTCGTCCAGTTCTGCGATGCCTTCAATCTCCCAGTCATCACGCTCGTGGACGTGCCCGGTTATCGGCCCGGCACTGAGCAGGAGCAGGCCGGCATCATTCGCCGTGGCGCTAAACTCATTTGGTCCTACGCCAACGCTACGGTTCCGCTCGTGACGGTGGTGCTGCGCAAAGCTTATGGCGGTGCGTACATCGTGATGGGCTCCAAGGCGCTCGGTGGCGATATGAACTTTGCTTGGCCAGGTGCCGAGATCGCCGTGCTGGGAGCCGATGGAGCGGTGGCGATCACCGGGCGCCGCGAGCTGAAGGCGGCAGAAGCTGAAGGCCGCGACGTTGCCGCGATCAAACAAGAACTTATTGAGGATTACACGCGAGAGAACGTGAATCCCTACCTCGCGGTGGCTTCCGGTGAACTGGACGCCATCATCACCCCCGAATCAACCCGAACACACATTGTTTCTGCACTGCGCATTCTGCGCACGAAAGATAGGTCCCATACCGGCACGCGCCGGCACGGCAACATGCCGATGTAGGGAGAAAGACGAGAAATGATTACGCACGAAATTAACTCTGGGACTCCCTGGATCGTACAATTTGCGGGCCAGTCTTCACCTTGGCGCCGCGAGCTCGGCGAATTGACCGGTGCAGCCGGAGAAATCCGCCAGCAGCTGGTACAGATTGATGGTCAGGCTGAGGAGCTTCTTGCCCCCGTCCTGCCCGAACTGACTGTTATCAGCGCGGGCCGCCTCGGATTGACAGATAACCCGGCCACCGCAGAGGGCCCCGCCAGCGAAGCCTCCGCAACTGGTGCAACCACCGCGACGGGCGCTTTTGCCTCCGTTCCCGGTATTCTCTTGGCCCAGTATGGGGCTTGGCTGGACGTTTCGCGAGTAGTGACGGCAACCCCGCACGCCGTGATCGGTCACTCCCAAGGAGTGCTCGCCGCGGCCATGATCGAGTCCGATCAGCCAGCCTCGGTGCTGGCCCTTGCCCGCCTCATCGGTGCGGCCGCTACCAAGGCCACCCGAGCCTCCGGCGCCGAGCGCGGTGAAAACTCCGCCATGCTCTCCGTACGTGGCGTCCCGCGCGATATTTTGGCAGAGCTCGCTCAGTCAGTAGACGCGGACCTCGCGATCGTCAACTCTTACAACTCGCTCGTGGTTTCGGGCCGGCCCGCTGATTTGGCGCGCCTGACAGGCAAACTGGATTCGGTTGCCGAAGAGTCCGCCGCAATCCGCGCCGCCAAGAAGACCGGGGGCGCCCCGATCACTCCCGTTGCTGAGTTCCTTGACGTGGACGCCCCGTTCCATTCCCACCTGCTGGAGCCCGCTGTGGCTATGGTGGACGATTGGGCAGAGCGCTGCGGCATCTCTGTGGAGAATGCCGATAAGCTGGCACGCGCCGTCCTGACCGATTCGCTCGATTGGGCAGGCGAAGTTGCCGAAACAGTAGAGGACTTCGGCCGCGGCTACGTGGTGGATCTTGGTCCGGGTAACCTCCAGCGTCTGACCACCGAAAACCTTGCTGGCACCGGCATCACCTACGTGGACGCAGGAATCGCCGCAGCACGTGACGAGTTCATCTCCGGCGGGCCGCGCATGGTGCGCGCCGAAGACTGGTCGGTTTACGCTCCCGAGCTCGCCACAGTGGCGGGCCACCGGGTGCTTCAAACTGCGTTCTCCCGCCTCACGGGCCGTTCGCCCATCATCCTGGGTGGCATGACCCCCACAACCGTGGACCCGGAGATCGTGGCCGCCGCGGCCAACGCCGGGCACTGGGTGGAGCTTGCCGGTGGCGGTCAGGTAACCGAAGAGGTCCTGTCCATGCACCTCGTTGACCTACGAAAGATGCTGGAGCCGGGACGCACTGCCCAGTTCAACGCGATGTTCTTGGATCGCTACCTGTGGGATCTGCAGTTCGGTGCCCGCCGCCTGGTTTCGCGCGAGCGCGCTGCTGGAGCCCCTCTTGACGGCGTGACCATCTCCGCCGGTATCCCGGACCTCGAGGAGGCTGTTGAGCTCATTGAGCGCCTGCGCGGCGAAGGCTTCCCTTATCTGGGCTTCAAGCCGGGCACGGTGGATCAAATCCGCCAGGTCCTCGCGATCGCCCGTGTAACTGAGGGGATGCCCCTCATTATTCAGGTGGAGGACGGCCACGCCGGAGGCCACCACTCGTGGGTGGATCTCAACGATATGCTTCTGGCCACCTACCGCGAGATCCGCGAGGCTGGCGTGATCCTCACCGTCGGTGGCGGCATGGGCGTTCCCGAGCGCGCGGCCGCTTACCTGACGGGTGAATGGTCTCGTCAGTGGGGCCGCCCGCCCATGCCCGTGGATGCCGTGTTCATCGGGACCGTTGGCATGACGGCTTTGGAGGCCAAGACCAACCGCGACGTCAAGGAGCTTCTTGTTGCCACGCCGGGCGTTGCTGCCGAGGACAAGGGCGGCTGGATCGCCAGCGGTGCCGTTCGCGGTGGAGTCACTTCCGGTTTGTCCCAGCTTCGCGCCGATATTTACCAGGTGGAGAACTCCTCCTCGGCCGCCGGACGTTTGTTGGTTGAGGTTGATGGCGATGAAGAAGCTATCGCCGCCCGCCGGGATGAAATCATCGAGGCGATCAACAAAACCAGTAAGCCCTACTTTGGCGATCTCGAGGCCATGACGTACGCGCAGGTTGTGCGCCGCTACACCGAGTTGTCCTATCCGTGGACCGACGACGGTCTGGTCACCCGCCTCTTTGAGATGCTCCAGAGGTTTGAGGCTCGCCTCAGCCCGGCCGATCACGGGGAGATCGCGACGATCTTCGCCGATCAGGAGGCCGTGCGTGATCCTCACGCAGCCATCGATGCTCTTGTTGCTTCCTACCCGAACGCAGAGACCACTCTCGTGACCGCGGTGGATGCAGCTTGGTTCCTCTCGCTGTGCCTGAAGTTCCCGAAGCCCGTTCCGTTTGTCTCGAACATTGGTAAGGATGTACTGCAGCGCTGGGGTAGCGATTCACTATGGCAGTCCCATGATTCGCGCTACAGCGCCGATGAGGTCAGCATTATTCCCGGCCCCACTTCGGTTGCAGGCATTACGTCTGTGGACGAGCCGATTGCGGACATTCTGGCGCGCTACGAGGATTACACCGTCGGGCTGCTCGACGGACCGGCGCCCGAGCTGTTCTCGAGGCAGGCGGCCGAACGCGACGAGTACCTGCGGACCGTTCCCTACGTCATGTGGCACGGACAGCTGGCCGAGAACCCGGCCGCTCTCGTGGAAGAAGTGGAAATCCGCGAGTTGGAGGCCGGCCTTGAGCTGCGCGTTCCGCTCGATACCTTCTGGGACGGAACCAATGCCGTCCAGCACGCGGTGCGCGAGTTGATTATCCCGATCACCCTGCCCGAATCCGTACACAACGGTGGGCTTCCGGTGGTGGACGATGCCCGCTTGGCAGATGACATGCGCAAGATGCTTGCAGTCACCGCCGGTGTAGGCACCACGACGATCGGTGGAACTCCCATCGAATCCCTCCCCGAGTTCGTGGATGGGGAAGCACACTTTACCTTCGCCGTTTCTCCCGAGATCGGGTCCCTGCACGCAGGTGTAACGGCACCGGGTTCTACCAAAGTGGCGCCCTCCTCGATCCTCGGATCGTGCTGGCCAACCATCTACGCCGCTATCGGCTCTGGCTGGGCGAACGATTACCCCGTCATTGAGGGCCTGCTCTCGGCAGTCCACCTTGATCACTCGGAGAACCTTCACGAGTCCATCGAAGAGATTCTGCGCGAGGGCGAACTGACCTCGCACTCGCACTGCGCGAGCATCGAGGAGTCTTCGGCCGGCCGCGTGGTGACTATCAAGACCCGTGTGACCAGTGCCGATTCGGTGGTTATCGAATTCGTGGACCGTTTCGCTATGCGTGGCCGCGTCACCACCACCGATTTGCCGGCCGATCCGGCCGCCCGTGGTGGGCACGTGGGAGAGGTTGTTGATACGCCTCGCTCTACCCTCAATAAGATCACGGTGACCGCACCGGAGAACATGACGGCATTCGCCATTGTCTCGGGAGATTTCAACCCGATCCATACCTCCACTCGCGCCGCGAAGATGTCCGGTATGGACGCAGCCCTTGTACACGGCATGTGGCTGTGCGCCGCCGCCCAGCACGCGGTTCCGGATCTGGAGCTTACGGGCTGGACCTACCGTATGTTCGGCATGGTCAACCTGTCCGATGACGTGGAGATCACGGTGGAGCGTGTTGGACGCATCCGCGGTGGCGGGCTGGCACTCGAGGTCACCTGCCGCATCGAGGGCGAGGTTGTGGCGCAGGCCAGTGCCTCTGCCGCTGCGTCCTCAACCGCGTACGTGTACCCCGGTCAGGGCATTCAGGCGGCTGGCATGGCGCTGGACGAGCGGGCCGATTCGCCCGCCGCCCGCGATGTGTGGGAGCGCGCGGACAGCCACACCCGTGAGAACCTTGGTTTCTCCATCCTCGCGGTGGTACGGGATAACCCGAAGTCTGTTACGGCAAAGGGTGTCACGTACTTCCATCCAGAGGGCATTTTGAACCTCACCCAGTTCACTCAGGTAGCACTTGCTACCGTTGCGATCGCTCAGACTGAGCGCTTGCGGGAACAGGGCGCGCTGGTTGATGGTGCTGCGTTTGCTGGCCATTCGCTCGGCGAATACACGGCGCTCTCTGCCTACGGCCAGATCTTCACACTGGAGAACGTGCTGGAGATCGTGTTCCAGCGCGGTTCCACTATGCACCATCTGGTTCCCCGCGATAGCGAGGGCCGCTCCAACTACCAGCTCGGAGCCTTGCGCCCGAACCAGTTTGGAGTGGACGATTCCGGCGTGCTCGATTACATCGCCGAGGTCTCCAAGACGTCTGGCGAGTTCCTTGAGGTTGTGAACCTCAACCTTGCGGGTCAGCAGTACGCTGTTGCTGGAACCATCGCCGGGCTCAAGGCGCTCGGGGCCGATTCGGCTCGCCGCGCCGCAGCCTACGGCGGCAAGCGTCCGTTCATGCTCATCCCTGGTATCGATGTTCCTTTCCACTCTTCGGTTCTACGCGATGGCGTGCCGGACTTCCGCCAGCTCCTTAAGGGCCTGCTGCCCGAAGATGTCCGGCTGGACACCCTCGTGGGTCACTACGTCCCGAACCTCGTGGCGCGCCCGTTCGAGCTCACAACCGATTTTATGGATGCGATCCTCGAGGTTGTGCCCTCGGATTCAGTTGCACACCTGCGTGATCACTTCGATGAGGTTATGGCCAACCCTGGTGTGGTAGCCCGCGAGCTCCTCGTGGAGTTGCTCGCTTGGCAGTTCGCTTCACCGGTCCGCTGGATCGAGACACAGAAGGCGATCCTCGATGCCGGTATCCAAGAGATTGTGGAGATCGGCTTGGCGGCATCGCCAACCCTCGCGAACCTCGCGACGAAGACTCTGGCTCTCCCGGAGAACGCCGGCGCCGACGTGACGGTGTTCAACGTCCAGCGCGATGCCAAGCGCGTCCTGCACGAAGATGTTGCCAAGGTGGCCGCGCCTGAAGTGGCAGCTCCTGAGACTGCTGCCCCTGAGGCGGCACCGGCACCGGTTGAAGAGTCCGCTCCTGCGGAATCGATGACATCCCCGGCACGCCCACCGGCACAGTCCGCTGTTCCGGCCGGCAATTCGGGGCCCGTTGCCGATCTTCCGTTCCGTGCTGGCGACGCCCTTCGGATGCTGCTTGCTCAACAGACGAAGGTTCGCGTGGATCAGATCGTGGACGGCGATACGGTGGAGACACTGACCAACGGCGTGTCCTCCAAGCGGAACCAAATCCTCATGGACATGACGGCCGAGTTCGAGCTGTCCGCACTGGACGGTGCGGCTGAGGCAACGCTCTCCACGCTGGTTCCCACGATCAACTCGCAGGCTCACGGCTACACGCCGTTCGGTCCAGTGCTGTCCGAGGTGTTCAATGAACGCCTTCGCGCCATCACGGGTGCGGCTGGCGCTAAGCCCGCCCGCATCAACGATCGAGTCTCCACGGTGTGGCAGCTCGGTGAGGGTTGGGGAGCCTACGTACGCGCCACCGTCGTGTTGGGAACCCGCGAGGGCAAGTCTCTGCGCGGCGGTGAGCTCGCAACGCTCGCCACCCCGAAGAACGGCGCCGAACTCGATTCGGTTATCGATGCGGCCGTTGCAGAGGTAGCTGCGGCCTTCGGTGTGTCCGTCTCCATCCCGAGCGCCGGAGGCGCCGGCGGGGCAGTGGTTGATTCGGCCGCGCTTGACGCGTTCTCCGAGGAGATCACGGACGTATTAGCCGATACGGCCTACGAGCTCCTTGCCAAGCTGGGCAAGAAGCCAGAAGCCGCCGAATCAGAGGACAATTCTGCTGAGCTCGCACTTCGCGAGGCCATGACAGCCGAACTCGGTAATGGCTGGGAGAAGTTCGTGACACCCGGCTTCGATGCTCGCCGCACGGTTCGCCTGTGCGATCGCTGGGCAACTGCCCGCGAGGACGTTGCGCGCATCGCCGCCGGTTACCCGGTAGAGGCAAACTTCCGCGGTGTGGGTGAAGAGGTGGCGCGTCAGGCCGAATGGCAGAACGCGCGCCAGAACAACCCGCGCTTTGCGGAGATCGCTGCCGCGGCTCGTGATACCACCCCGGGCGAATTTGAGGGCCAGGTTGCCGTCATCACCGGAGTGACCCCGAATTCGATCGCTGGTGCCGCGGCCGGGCAGTTCCTTGCGGGCGGAGCAACCGTCATCATGACGGCCTCCCACATCAACACGGCGCGGCTCTCCTTCGCAAAGGAGCTGTACCGCACCAACGCCACCGGATCGGCCGAGCTGTGGCTGGTTCCCGCCAACCTCGCGAGCTTCCGCGATATCGATTCGCTCATCGAGTGGATCGGAAACGAGCAGCGCGAAACCGTTGGAGCAACGTCCAAGCTGATCAAGCCTGCGCTGACCCCCGATATCCTCCTGCCGTTCGCCGCACCCGGCGTGCGCGGATCGCTCGTGGATTCTGGCTACGAAACCGAGAATCAGGCCCGCGTGCTCCTATGGGGCGTTGAGCGCTTGCTCGGCGGACTTTCCGCCGTGGGCGGCGAAACGAACGTTGATCACCGCCTCCACACCATCCTCCCGGGCTCCCCGAATCGTGGAACCTTCGGTGGGGACGGCGCATACGGCGAGGTCAAGGCCGCATTCGATGCGATCTGCAACAAGTGGAGCTCCGAGCCGTGGGGGGCCAACACCTCCATTGCGCACGCGAAGATCGGCTGGGTCCGGGGCACGGGCCTCATGGGCCACAACGATCCTCTCGTCTCAGCCGTCGAGGCCGCTGGCGTTCACACCTGGTCCACCGCGGAAATGGGAGAGCAGCTTGCTCGCCTCGCGTCCGCGCAAACCCGTGCCGAAGCTGCGAACGGCCCCGTAGAAGCCGATCTCACAGGCGGCTTGGACAAGGTGGATTTGAAGGCGCTGGAGGCCTCGCTTCCGTCGTCGTCGGTAGAAAATGAATCCGAGCCCGCCATCAAGGCACTGCCCACCCCAGAAACTGTTTCTCAGGTTGGTGCGGATAGTGCCGACTGGAGTGGCGTGACCGCCCGGCCTGAGGATCTCGTAGTCATGGTGGGCGTGGGCGAGGTTGGCCCGTGGGGCTCCTCGCGTACCCGCCTACAGGCCGAACTGGGCATCACGGATGACGGCGATGTGGAGCTAACCGCCGCCGGCGTCCTTGAGCTTGCCTGGATGATGGGCCTGCTGCAGTGGCACGAGACCCCGCAGCCCGGTTGGTATGACCAGGACGAGAAGTTCGTGGACGAGGCCGAGATCTGGGAGCGTTTCCGCGATCAGGTTGTGGCACGTTCGGGTGTTCGCGCCTTCGTGGACGACGGCGTGCTTGCCGATCTTGGCACTGTTGACGTGGCTCCGGTTCGGCTCGAGTCCGATGTGACCTTCGCGGTTGCGGACGAGGCTGCCGCCAAGGCGCACGTTGAGGCCGATCCTGAAGGAACCTCCGCCGCGTTTGTGGACGAGGAGTGGCAGGTGACCCGCAAAGCGGGATCGCTCACCTACGTGCCGCGGCGCACCACTCTTTCGCGTACCGTTGGCGGCCAGTTCCCCACCGATTTCGATCCGTCGCACTGGGGCATCCCGGCGTCCATGACCGAATCGATGGACCGCATGGCCATTTGGAACCTGCTCACTGCGGTGGACGCGTTCGTGGCCTCCGGCTTCACGCCGGGCGAGCTTCTGGCGAACCTGCATCCGGCCGAGGTGGCCTCCACGCAGGGCACCGGTTTTGGTGGCATGACCTCCATGCACCGCCTGTACGTGGACCGCTTCAAGGGCGACGATTACCCGCAGGACATCCTGCAGGAGACCCTGCCCAACGTGGTGGCGGCACACACGATGCAGAGCTACATCGGCGGCTATGGTTCCATGATTCACCCGGTAGGGGCCTGCGCCACCGCCGCGGTGTCCGTGGAAGAGGGCGTTGATAAGATCACCGCTGGCAAGGCGACCTTCGTGGTGGCCGGCGCCATCGACGATCTCCAGATCGAATCCCTCATCGGATTTGGGGACATGAACGCCACCGCTAATTCGCAGGCGATGCGCGACAAGGGGATCTCCGAGCGTTTCTTCTCGCGGGCCGGCGACATTCGCCGTGGAGGCTTCGTGGAGAGCCAGGGCGGCGGAACTATCCTGCTGGCGCGCGGCGATCTGGCTCAAGAGCTGGGGCTGCCCGTGCTTGGCGTAGTTGGATTCGTGCAGTCCTTCGCGGACGGCATCCACACCTCGATTCCGGCTCCCGGGCTTGGGGCGTTGGCCGCTGGACGCGGCGGGAAGAACTCGCGGTTGGCGCGCAACCTTCAGGCGATGGGTGTCGAGGCGGACGATATCAAGGTGCTGTCCAAACACGATACGTCCACCAACGCGAACGATCCGAACGAGGCCGAGCTGCACATGCGGCTGGCAAACGCCCTCGGGCGCTCCGAGGGTAACCCGCTGTATGTCATCTCCCAGAAGACCCTGACCGGGCACTCGAAGGGTGGCGCGGCTCTGTTCCAGATGTCCGGGCTCACCCAAGTGTTTGCCAACTCCACGGTTCCCGGCAACAAGTCGCTTGACTGCCTGGATCCCGAGTTCGCCAGCGATTCCTTCCTCGTGTGGCCGCGCAAGCCAATCGAGGTGGGCACCGTCAAGGCGGCGTTGTTGACCTCGCTCGGCTTCGGGCACGTCTCCGCCATCGTGGCGCTGGTTCACCCAGGTGCTTTCGAACAAGCCGTAGCGAATGCCTCCGGGCAGGAAGCGGCCGGTGAGTGGCGCTCACGGGCCAGTGAACGGTTGGCCAGCGGTCACCGCCAGTTGGCCAAGGGAATGATCGGGCACGCGCCTCTATTCGAAGAGGCCGGTGGGCGCCGGTTCGATGGCGACGCCCACGAGCAAGAGGCCGCCATGCTTCTTGATCTGGATTCTCGTCTAGGAGAGAGCGGCGTGTACTAAGTAGCGATCGCGCTAGGCAGTGCGTATGTGCTGCCTAGCGGGTGCGTTGCGGCCCGGGTCGGGTGAGACTTATTGTCTTGTCTGGCCCGGGCCACATTCATGTTTTGGAGGAGCGCTCCCGCGTTCGCAGGCTTGACGCAAAATTCGGGAAGGACGACGACGAAGCCGCGCCTCCGCATTCAGTTACGCAGGCTTGACGCAAACTGGCTGTTGCTTCTGCAGGTTTGACGCAAAATTCGGGAGGGCGAACGTTAGATTTGATCGTCCGCGGCCACGATATCGATCTGCCAGAGCCGGCTATCGGGATCAGACTTATCGGCAGTCTCGCGTGCCTGATCGACTCGGTCACTAAAGTCTTTCAAGATCTCCTCGAACTGTGCGGGCGTCAGGCGAACAGACATGCGCGTGAAGGTTCCGTGAACCTCGGCGTCACGGCCCGCGACATATTCGGGGGCCCACGCAACTAGGCGGCTGAGCACCTGCTGATGATCCTCGGCGAGGCTTTGTAGAACAGACAGGCCCAGAGCTTCGTCGGCAACGGGGGCCGTTGGGCTGCCAATGGACTGCGATCCACGCGTGGCTGCCCACACCCTATCCCTACGATCTCGAGCGTATTCGGGAGCCTCGTGAATGAGGCCGGCGTCGGCCAAAACGCGAAGGTGAAAGCTGAGCTTATTGGCGGGAATCTCTAAATCTTTGGAGAGGTCAGCGGCTCGTGCGTACTCATACCGGTTCAGGGCCGTGAGGATTTCGCGGCGCAGTGGATTAGCCATTGCTTTCAGCATCGCCGTTGTCATCGTGGAATCTTCGAGAGCCATACCCGCATGCTACCAACTAAACAATAAACATTGCGCAATAATAGTTGCGCAAAATAAGTTGCGGAAGTATTGTGAAGTCATCGCATTCAGCCAGTGCTCGTGGAAACCGTCCTGAGCCGGCGGGCGTGAGTGATTGGAGTGACTGATGTCTGAGACAACTGAAACCGCACAACGCGGCGAACCCACGGGGACTCAAGTTTCGGACGCCACGCCAGAGCTTCCTTCACCGAAGGAGCGCTTGTGGGCTAACAAGCGCTATGTGACATGGCTGGTCTCGGACACAAGCAAGGGCCTTGCTGGCACGCTCCTCAACTTTGCAATTCCGCTACTGACGCTCATGGTGACGAACGATCCGGCACAGGCGGGAATTATTGGTGGAGTGGGGCTGGCGGTCCAGATTGTGTGCACGCTCTCGGGCGGCGTTCTGGCAGACCGGCACTCGCGAATCCGTCTTATGGTGTTAGGTGGGTTGAGCGGCGCGATTATCTCTGCTGGATTCGCTGCGATCGCGTGGTTGGGGAACCTGACCTTTACGACGCTGCTAGTGATCGAGGTTCTCCTCGCCATCCGCGGCGGCATATTCAATTCAGCGGGGGAGGCCAAGCTTAAGAGCATCGTTCCGGCTGAAGCCCTCGGAAGGGCGCAGGCCGCGAATCAGGGGCGCGACGCGGCACTTATGATCGCGGGCAACCCGATTGGCGGCTTTCTGCTAGCAATCGGCGGGTGGATGGTTGGTGTTGCCATGTGTGTTGCCCACCTTATTGCCGCGTCCACCGCATGGGTACTCGGCCGAATGGGCGATTTGGTGGCCAGCTCAAAGCTCCAGCACAATACTGAATCGCCTACGGCAAAGAGCAGTGAGCATATTGTAGGCTGCACGGCGCAGGATCCAGACGATGCTTCGGCTAGTTCTAATGCTCATGCTAGCGACTCGCTTCCCACGCCTGCCAAGACGGGCGCATTTGGCGAAATGAAAGAGGCCTTTGCGTGGCTCTTTTCCCGTCCTGACCTCCGCAACGCCATGCTCATCGCCACGATTATTAACCTGGGGCAAAATGCCGCTATCACTACGGCTATCTATGTGCTACAGCAGTCTGGGCATACGCCTGTGCAGATCGGTACGGTGTCCTCGACGATGGGTATCGTCATGCTCATTGGAGCGTTGATTGCGCCTTTCCTCGTCCAGCGGGTTGGAGCTGGCATCCTCGTTGCTGGTGGCCTGGTACTGCTCACTGTGGGAGTCGGTGGCTTGACTGTCGCCCACTCCATCGCGGGCATCGCGGTGCTATTGGCGGCCTCGACCGTGCTTACCCCAGCCCTGAACTCCGGGTTGCTTGGCTACTTCATGGTGGCCGTCCCGACCGAAATGCTTGGGCGGGCAACCAGTGCCATCGGGGTCCTCGCCATGGGCGCGATGCCTATCGCCCCCTTAGTTGCGGGATTCGGGCTAGCTTGGATAGGCCGCACGGGCACGATCCTCCTGTGTGCGGCTCTCTGCGCGACGTCCGCAGCGATTGCGCTCTTCAGCCCCAGTGTGCGTAAGATCCCGAAGGAATCTGGGTGGACAGAACATGCGGAGCGTTACGAGTAGGCGAAGTCCCGCCGCTGTCCCTTTATGAAGTACCGGAAGTTCGGCAGGATCTTGGGGTGGAGCGAGTCTCACGGTTCGATTGGTGGTTTTGGCCCGTCCGCGTGAGCCGCAGGTCTGTGCAGCATCCCGGATTTTGGAACGACGACGATTTTCCCTTCCTCAGTGAGGCTGGCGTGGCCATCCACGATGAGGGTCCAGCCGTGGCGCTCGCGAGGCTGCCAGACCAAGGTGGCGTGGGAGTTTGCTGCGAGGTTCGCGGTGGTTGACTTAGACGGATTCGCGATGGTGATGGTGCCTTCCGGTGCGATGTCAGGGTCCACGGTGAGGACCTTCGCAAATCCGCTGGCGGGCAGGGTGATTAGGGTTGCCGAGCCGTAACCCGCGGCAACACGGGCGAGGTCTTGGGGTGGGACGGGGATGCTCATAGCTGCGGGCTTTCGGGGAGAACGGCGGTGAAGCGGTGGGTTGCACTGCGCATCTTGGGCATGTGTTGGTCCGATGCGATAAGCTCGCGGGCCGCCTCTGCATCAGATATATAGGCGGTGGCCAGCTCGGTGACGCCGCGGTTGGCGAAGACTTCCGGCGCGAATGGGACGGAGGCGCCCGTCAGGATGATGCGCGCCCCAGCAGCCAGCTCGAGGAGCCGAGGTAACGTCTTGTTAGCAACGGTCATGCCAGTGATGAACACGGCGTCAGATCCGGGAAGGGCATATTCGCAGGCGGAATCGGGTAGATCGCCGGGGTGTGGGTCGCGTTCAAGAATGGTTAGTTCGGCCGCGTCCAGTGCGGTGATTCCACGGGAGAAGTGTCCAATCATCGCCACCTTCTTGCCCGCCAGCTCGGGAGCCCGGGTGGTGAAGACGTCCGTGTCGAATGTATCGATCCGCAGGCCTGAGGATTCGAGGCGTTCGGCAGAATTGAGCCAGGAGTTGAGGGCAGCGACGCCCACACTTGCTTTGGAAAAGTCCCACGATTTGACGAGTGCTGCGGCGTCGCGCAGTGGCCACCCTCTGATCTGGTCCCAAGGTTCTGACGGGGCATTCAAGTAATCGTCGCGCTGCCCGCCACGGTCATGCGAGGCGATCCCAGCGCCACCGGCGCTGTTGCACACGAGGGCAACGTGACCCAATGACGTTGAAGTTACCGTAGTGTCGCGGGGGATGAGATCGATGAGCTCGTCATAGAGCTGCCACTTGTTGCTCGGGACTCTGCCGTTCACGTGTTCTCCTCGTCGAAATCTCGACGGACGCTAGTCGGGAATGTTGGTGGGCTCCCATCTCGCAACTCGATTCAACGGGCGTGGGACCTAGGCACTAGGCTAGCCTAGAAAGGCCGCTACAAGCGGCGTGGCCTACTTGAGCCATGAATTTCAGCGAAAAGTTTCGCCCTTGCAGGAGGATGCATGTCCGAGCTGAACGAGCATATTGCCAGCCTTGACCCCGACGTTGCGGCAGTTCTTGACGGAGAGCTGGAACGCCAACGCGATTACCTTGAGATGATCGCCTCGGAGAATTTCGTGCCCCGCGCGGTCTTGGAGGCGCAAGGTTCGGTTCTCACCAATAAGTACGCCGAGGGTTACCCGGGCCGCCGCTACTACGGCGGCTGCGAGGAAGTGGACAAGGTGGAGGCTTTGGCCATCGAGCGCGCGAAGTCCCTCTTTGATGCAGATTACGCCAATGTCCAGCCCCATTCCGGCGCGCAGGCCAACGCAGCCGTGTACCACGCCCTCGTCAAGCCGGGCGATACCGTGATGGGTCTTGAGTTGGCCCATGGTGGCCACCTCACCCACGGCATGAAGATCAACTTTTCGGGTAAGAACTACAACATGGTGGCTTACGGGCTGGACCCGGAGACCTACCGAATCAACATGGACCTCGTCCGTGAAAAGGCCCTAGAAACCCGCCCCAAGATGATCATCGCCGGCTGGTCCGCCTACCCGCGTCACCTTGACTTCCAAGCATTCCGCGACATCGCGGACGAGGTGGGTGCCTACCTCTGGACGGACATGGCACACTTCGCCGGGCTGGCCGCAGCGGGCCTGCACCCCAACCCGGTCCCTTATGCGGACGTCGTGTCTACCACGATCCACAAGACTCTTGGAGGCCCCCGTTCGGGCATGCTGCTTTCTCGGGACGCGGCAACCTTCGGGCGCAAGCTCAACTCGGCCGTGTTCCCCGGCCAGCAGGGTGGCCCGCTCATGCACGTGGTGGCGGCGAAGGCAGTGGCCCTCAAGCTGGCCGCAGGTGAAGGTTTCAAGGATCGTCAGCGCCGCACGGTCGAGGGTGCGAACATCCTCGCCGAGCGCTTGACGAATCAGGACGTCCGCGATGCGGGCGTCTCACTCGTGACGGGTGGAACCGACGTTCATCTAGTCCTCGTGGATCTTCGTGATTCGCCGATGGACGGACAGCAGGCCGAGGATCTCCTGCATGATGTGGGAATCACCGTGAACCGCAACGCTGTTCCGTGGGATCCGCGCCCAGCCGCAGTCACCTCCGGCCTGCGCATCGGCACTCCGGCACTGGCCACCCGAGGCTTCGGCGCGGCCGAATTCACCGAGGTAGCCGATGTGATTGCTACGGCGCTGGTGGACGGCAAGAACGCGAACGTGGATGCGCTCGCCGCCCGAATCCACAAACTCACTGAGAAGTTCCCACTCTACGAGGGGCTGAATCAGACGGGAGCGGCCTAAATGGCACAGATTCTTGATGGGAAGGCAACGGCTGGCGCGATTAGGACGGAGCTGACCGAACGTGTTTCTGCGCTCGCGGCGCGCGGGGTTACCCCCGGGCTTGGCACGATCCTTGTGGGGGAGGATCCCGGATCTGTCTCCTACGTTGCTGGAAAGCACAGGGACTGTGCGCAGGTGGGCATCGCCTCCATCCGCGTGGACCTGCCGGAAACGGCTAGCGAAGCGGACGTTCGCGCTGCCATCGAGCAGCTCAACGCAGATTCAGCTTGCACAGGTTACATCGTCCAGCTTCCGCTGCCTAAGGGAATGCCAACGAACGATCTGCTAGAACTGATCGATCCGGCCAAGGATGCGGACGGCCTGCATCCTACGAACCTCGGCCGGCTGGTCCTGCGCGTGAACGAGGAGATCACCTCCCCGCTTCCGTGCACTCCGGCCGGGATTATCGAGCTGATCGATCGCCACGGGCTGGACCTGCACGGCAAGGACATCTGCGTGCTTGGCCGAGGGGTCACCGTGGGCCGTTCGATTGGGCTGCTCCTGACCCGCCGCGCGATCAATGCAACCGTGACCCTCTGCCACACCGGCACGAAGGACGTAGCGGAGAAGGTCCGGACGGCGGACGTGGTGATTGCCGCGACCGGTCAGACTCATATGGTTAAGGCCCATTGGGTTAAGCCGGGCGCCATTGTCCTAGACGTGGGCGTGTCCCGTGTATATGACGAGGCCGCTGGCAAGTACCGCATCGCCGGAGATATTGATCCGGCCGTGGGCGAAGTGGCCTCGTGGGTTTCCCCCAACCCGGGAGGAGTGGGGCCGATGACTCGCGCGATGCTGCTCGCCAACGTGGTTAAGGCCGCCGAACAGGCCGCAACGCCTAGCTAACAGCGCGAGGCAGGCAACTAGCAGTGCTCTTCACCTGGCTAGCCGAGCAAGCATTGCATCCAACGAAGCGCAACCCCAGCGCAACAAGCAAGGAGAGATGGTTTGAGAATCGCCACCTGCAACGTCAACGGTATCCGGGCTGCGGCCCGCAAGGGTATGGGGGAATGGATCGCCGCCACCTCACCGGATGTACTTCTCCTACAGGAGGTCCGCGCCCCTGAGGATATCGCCGAATCACTGATTGGCTCGGACTATCAGGTCTTTACTCGCGCGTGCGATATCAAGGGCCGTGCGGGAGTGACCGTGGCGGTACGCCACGGCATCGACGTGGGCGAGGTCCGCGATGGCGTTGCTGTTCATACCGTAGATGAGCCACCCGTGGATACGGGCAGGTGGCTGGAGGTGGACCTGCCGGAGCTGACAGTGGTATCCGCCTACCTCCACTCTGGCGACGCCAAGAACGAGGAAAAGATGGCGGCCAAGTATGCCCATCTTGAGCTAGTTTCGAAACGTCTTGAAGAGTTCGCTTCCTCGAACGTCCTGGTAGCTGGCGATTTCAACATCGTCCATACCCCGCTAGACATCACCAACTGGAAGTCCAATCACAACCGCACCTCGGGTGTGCTGGATTCCGAGATCGCCTACGTGGATCGGTGGCTATCACTGGGGTACGTTGACGTTCAGCGCTCCCTGACGGGTGAGGAACAGGGCCCCTACACGTGGTGGTCCCAGCGTGGGAAGGCCTTCGATAACAACGTGGGATGGAGAATCGATTATCAAATGGCTAGCGAAGCCGTTGCTTCTAAGGCCCGAAGCTTCAAGATCGATCGCGCTGCCGCATACGATGCGCGATGGTCCGATCACGCCCCGCTCATAGTAGATTACGAAGACTAGGGCGTCCGTACGCCCTCAATAGAGAGGACAACTCGTGGAAACGGAATCTGCTGTAGCAAAGGCCAAGACATTCGCTGAGCGCGTCCAGGATCTGCGGATAGTCCGATCGCTCTCGCGCTATGGTGCCGCCAGAGGCGGCCTGCTCTCGGGCGGAATCGCCTACTCGGCGCTGTTTTCGATCGCCGCTGGCCTGACAATTGCTTGGACCGTCTTTATGTCGGTGTTGGGCAACAATCAAGAGCTTAAGGATCAGGTTCTCGATTCGATTGATAGTGCGCTGCCCGGGATCATCGATACAGGTGATGGATCGGGTGGCATCATCGATCCGGACGCTCTCGTGCTTGATTCGGCGGTGAACCTAGCCTCTATTATTGCTGCGGTTGTGCTCTTGTGGACGGCCATGTCCACGATGGGTGCTTTCGCGAATTCGATCCGCGCGATGTTCGGCATCCGTAAGGTCAAGGAAAATCCAGTCTTGCTCAACCTGCGCAATCTCGGCGGTTTCGTCGTCTTGGCGGTGGGGATCGCCTCCTCCTCGGTCATCTCAACTGGCGCCGGGAGCCTGAATTCCACAGTGCTGGACTGGATTGGTATCGAGGGAGCAGCCTCCCGGTTCCTCATCCGTGTCGGAACGCTGTTGATCTCGGTTGCCGTGGATGCTCTGATTCTGGCATTCCTGGTGCGCATCATGTCCGGAGTGCGCGTCCCACGCCGTGATCTGTGGGTGGGCAGCGCGATTGGCGGCGTGGCCATGTCTGTGATCCGGCTGCTGGGAACATCGGCCGTTGGCTCGGTGGCAGACAACGCTCTGTTGGCCTCGGTGGCCGCTATCGCCACCTTGCTCCTTTGGCTCAACCTCTGCGCTCGCGTGGTGCTCATGGCGTCAGCCTTCATGGCGAATCCGCCCCGTCCTGAGAAGATCGAGTCTCCCGAGGAGCTTCACTTCAAGGAGACGCCCAACTACATCACCCTGACCGAGCCGCAGACTTTGAACTGGAACTTCAACCCGGTCACGGGAGACATGATGGTTCAGCCCGTTGAACACACTGAACCAAACGATCACGGAGTCAGCGTGTCAAAGATCGATTATTCCGACCGCACGAGTGAAGGAGAGTAGTGGATTTTTACCCGATTATTCCCGCCGGTGGTGCCGGCTCGCGCCTGTGGCCGCTATCCCGCAAGGCAAGGCCTAAGTTCCTCACGGATCTCACCGGGAGTGGGAAGAGCCTGCTCCAACTCACCTTAGATCGTCTGGCACCGCTCTCTTCCCGCCCGGTGATCGTCACTGGCGCCTCACATGCAGATGATGTGAGGGAGCAGGCTGGGGAGGCTGACGTCGTCGTCGAACCTAAAATGCGCGGAACTATGGCCGCAATCGGACTTGCGGCGGCGATAATCGAGCATCGGCACGGGGACGCAATCGTGGGTTCGTTCGCTGCCGATCACGTCATTACGGATGAGGGTGCTTTCAGGGAGGCGGTGCGCGGTGCCATCGAGGCCGCGGAGGCCGGTTATGTGGTGACCATCGGGATTTCTCCGGATGGTCCGTCCACCGCGTACGGCTACATACACGGAGGGGCTGATTTACCGACGACGACTCGAGCCGCGGCCCTTTCCGTCTCCGAATTCGTGGAAAAGCCTCAGGCGGAGGTAGCCGCGCGCTATCTGGCAACCGGTGAGTATTTCTGGAACGCGGGAATGTTCATCGCCAAGGCCTCAGTTTTGCTAGACGCGCTGCAACGCTTTCATCCAGAGATCGCCGAACCCTTACGGCAACTTGGCCGAAGCTGGGACGGTCCAGATCGGGAGAGAACCATCGAACAGTGTTGGGAACCTCTTCCAGTAGAAGTGATTGATAGGGCCGTTGCTGAGCCGCTGGCTGCCGAGGGTGGCGTGGCCGTGGTTCCGTGCGAAATGGGTTGGTCTGATGTGGGCGATTATGCCTCGTTGGGGGACGTCGTTCCCGAGGCGGGCGGTGCTCATGCGGCACCCGGCGGTGTAAGTCAGCCGACAGTGATCTTAGACTCACCTGATTCACTAGTTTATACGTCAACTAAGCCTGTTGTAGTGGTGGGCGTTCCAGATGCTGTTGTGGTTGAGATGGACGATGTCATCTTAGTGACGCAGAAATCTGCATCACAGCAGGTAAAAGGGGCTGTTGATACTCTCGAGGAATCGGGCTTGGGTTACCTACAATAGGTTAGGCTTATAGCCGCGAATTCACGTTAAATACTAAAGCTATAGTGACTAGACTGTTTTTCTTAGGGCGAGATTTCCTTTTGGCTTAAAAAAGTGCTCGTGGGGCTTTAGACTTAGAGCGTCTGGTGCTGCATCAGCGGCACTGAGGGCTTACATTTACAGGAGATACGCGTGAAGTACACGAAGTTCGCAGCTGCCATTGGTGTAGCAGCTCTGGCTCTCTCCGCCTGTGGCGGGAGCGACGATAGTTCCGACGGGGCGACGGATTCCACCAACCCGCCTGCCGAGCAGATCGATTACCTCGCCTGCATCGTTTCCGATGCTGGCGGCTGGGATGATAAGTCATTTAACCAATCGGCCAAGGAAGGCCTCGATCGCGCTGAGAATGATCTTGGCGTTCAGGTCAAAACAGCTGAGTCCAAGGATTCCTCGGACTTTGAGGACAATGTTCAGGCTATGGTCACAGCCGGTTGTGACCTAACCATTGGCGTTGGCTTCATGCTTACCGAATCTGTTGAGGGCGCCGCAACGGACAATGAGGATCTGAACTTCGCTCTTGTTGACGCGACGTTCGAAGAGCCCACCGGCAATGAGCGCGCACTTGTGTTCAACACCCAAGAGGCCGCTTACCTCGCAGGCTATGCCGCCGCTGCCATGACCGAAACTGGCAAGGTTGCAACGTTCGGTGGCGTGCCGATCCCGTCCGTCACGATCTTCATGGATGGCTACGTGGATGGCGTTGCCAAGTACAACGAGGATAATGACGGCGATGTTGAGGTTATTGGCTGGGACAAGGACAAGCAGTCCGGCCAGTTCACCAACGATTTCGATGATCAGACAAAGGGTACCCAGGTTGCTCAGCAGCTGATCCAGCAGGGTGCAGATATCATCATGCCCGTGGCCGGCCCGGTTGGCTTGGGTGCGGCAGCCGCTGCTCAGTCTGATGGCTCCACCTACATCATCGGCGTGGATTCGGACTGGTACGAGTCCGCAGCCGATTACAAGGATATCGTGATCACGTCCGTCCAGAAGGACATCAATAACGCTGTATTCGACACCATCCAGACCGGTGCCGAAGGCAACTGGGATGGCACGAACTACGTTGGCACTCTCGAGAATGGCGGCGTTGGTCTAGCTCCGTTCCATGACTTCGAGGATCAGCTTCCCGATGGTCTGACTGATGAGCTCGATCAGCTCGAGCAGGACATCATCGACGGCACGATCGTTGTTGAGTCTGAGGCAGCTTTCGAAGTTGAGTAAGACGCACTGAGATAGTCCGGGCGGCCGCCTTGGGGAGGCTGCCCGGACTTTCTTGACATTGGCAGCGTTTCCAGAGGCCTACCCGGCGGCTGGAACACGACGAAAGGCAGGCTGTAGTGCAGCTGGAGCTACAGGGAATCACCAAGAGATTTGGTTCCCTCGTTGCCAACGATCATATTGATCTCGTGGTAGAACCCGGGGAAATCCGGGCGCTACTCGGTGAGAATGGCGCTGGTAAATCAACACTAATGAACGTCTTATACGGCATTTACGATGCCGATGAAGGCGAGATCCTGCTTGACGGCAAACCCGTCAAGTTCTCTTCCGCCGGAGACGCCGTGGCCGCGGGAATTGGCATGGTGCATCAGCACTTCATGCTGGTGCCGGTCTTCACGGTGGCGGAATCCGTTGCGCTCGGCTATGAGCCAACCAAGAAACTTGGGCTGATCGACGTTAAGCGGGCACGTCAGCACGTGATCGAGGTGTCCGAGCGATTCGGCTTTGATATCGATCCCGATGCCCTCATCGAAGATCTGCCGGTCGGTACTCAACAGAAGGTGGAGATCGTTAAGGCGCTCTCACGCGACGCCTCTGTTCTGGTGCTCGATGAGCCCACCGCTGTGCTCACCCCACAAGAGACTGACGAACTGATGACCATCATGCGGCAATTGGCCGAAGAGGGTACATCCATCATCTTCATCACGCATAAGCTTCGCGAGGTACGCGCGGTGGCCGATAAGATCACCGTGATTCGCCGCGGAAAGGTTGTGGGAGAGGCATCCCCGCAGTCTTCTCCGGAAGAGTTGGCCACGATGATGGTGGGCCGTCCCGTGTTGTTGCGTGTGGATAAGGGAGCGGCTAATCCGCAGGGTGCAGGCCTTGAGATGAACAATCTCTCGCTGCTGGCACCCAATGGGACGATGGTGCTCGACCACCTTGACCTGACAGTGGAAAAGGGCGAGATCGTTGCCATCGCCGGTGTTCAGGGCAACGGCCAGTCCGAGCTAGCCGATGTTATTTTGGGCATTACGCGGCCCAATTCCGGTAGCGTCATTCTGGACGGCGAGGACCTCACGCACGAGAACGTCCGCCGTAGGTTGGATTCGGGGATCGGGTTTATTCCTGAGGACCGCTCCACCGAGGGCATGATTGCCAAGTTCACTATCGCCGAGAATCTGGTGCTGGACCAATACAAGAAGGCCCCCTTCGCCAAGGGTCCGGCAATGAGTCCGGATGCCGTGGCTAAGAATGCCGATGAGCGTGTCAAGGAATTCGATATCCGAATCGGCAAGGCTAGCGATCCTATCTCCACGCTTTCCGGCGGAAACCAGCAGAAGGTAGTTGTTGCCCGCGAGCTGTCGCAAGATCTGAGCCTGCTCATGGCCAACCAGCCCACCCGTGGTGTTGACGTTGGATCGGTGGAATTCATTCATCAGCGCATTGTCGAGGCGCGCGATTCCGGTGCGCCCGTGATCGTGGTGTCCTCGGAACTCGATGAAGTTGTGGGATTGGCCGATCGGATCGCCGTGATGTATCGCGGAGGAATTATTGGCATTGTTCCCGCGGATACTGATCGTGCGGTGCTCGGCCTCATGATGGCCGGCGTCCCCTACGAAGAAGCTGTGGCTAGTGATAAGTCTATGGAGCACGAGGAGGTTTTGAAGGATGAGTGAGGATACCTCTCAGAAGCCGTCGCGTGCGTCCTTCGGCCAGTGGGTTAAGGCCGCTTGGCACGTTGGGGTGCGTTCGAACTGGCTAGTTTATGTTCTAGCTGTTGTTGTGGCGCTCATTATCGGGGCCATCCTGATTCTGATTGCCGGGGCAAGTGTGGGCGATGCCTACGCCGCCATGTTCCGTGGAGCAATCTTCAACTATGAGGCCGATAGCTTGGCCGGGATGCTGGCGCCGCTGACTTCGTCAATCCACGCCGCATCTCCGCTGATTATTGCCGGTCTTGGGCTGGCGCTCGGATTCCGGGCTGGGCTCTTTAACATTGGTGGTAATGGCCAGGTCATGATGGGGGCGATCGCCGCCGCTTACTTCGGTTTCGCCTTCTCGATGCCGCCCGTGATCCACATGCTGGTGTGCATTGTGGCTGCGATCCTCGCAGGGTCTATCTACGCCGGAATCGTCGGCGTGCTCAAGGCGCGTACGGGAGCTAACGAGGTCATCTTGACCATCATGCTTAACTCCATCGCGTTGCTGTTCCTGCGTCACATTCTGACCCTGCCTACCTTCCAGCAGGCCGGGTCCGCCAATCCGCGTACCAAGACAATCGACGCTAATGCCCAGCTCCCCGAGCTTCTTCCGCGTCCCTTCCAGCTGAACCTTGGCATCGTCATCGCCATCTTGGCTGCCATTTTCGTCTGGTGGTATCTGGAGCGTTCCACGTGGGGCTTCGAGCTTCGTGCGGTGGGAGCCAACCCGGATGCTGCGCGCACTGCCGGTATGAATATCGGGAAGGTCACCGCTCTGACGATGGCTCTGTCCGGAGCCCTAACTGGCCTTGCCGGTGGCGTTCAGCTCACGGGAACCATGAAGTACTTGGATGCCGGCGTGGCCGGATCTTTGGGCTTCGATGCGATTACTGTGGCGCTGCTCGGGCGCAATTCGCCCATTGGGACCGTCTTTGCTGGTTTGCTGTTCGGCGGCTTCAAGGCTGGCGGGCGCATTATGCAGGTTCAGGCGGGCGTTCCGATCGATATGGTGCTGATTCTGCAGTCTGTGATTGTGCTCCTCATCGCGGCACCGCCTTTCGTCAGGTGGCTGTTCCGATTGCCCAAGCGCGATCGTGTGTCAATGCGTAAGTACCTAACTCTTCAAGCGGAGAAGGAGGTGGCGGCATGAGCGTCAAGACTCCAGCAATGGGTGTGACTCTCTCCGAGCACAGCGATGTGACCGCCAAGATGAGCTGGAAGATGCCCATCACATATTTGGTTGCCACGCTGATTTCTCTCTTCTTCGCGCTCCGTGCCGAGGGTGAAGCGGTCTTCCGTTGGAACCTCAACCGCAAAGATCGGTTCCAGCTTCCGGATTGGACCGTGGATTCAAACATGCTGTGCTGGGTGGCCACCGCCATCTGCGCACTGATCTTCGTGTACTCACTGGTTCGGGCTCTTTCACGCAAGAAGTCCGGCGTGATTCCAGCCGTCGTAGCCGGCCTTGCCGTTGTGTTCGCACTGCTTGCTTGGCAGGGCGGCGGATCCGCTGGTTTCATTACCGTGACCGCCACGCTGGCATCGGCTCTGGCGTTGTCCACCCCGCTGATCTTCGGATCGCTTTCGGGCGTGGTGGCCGAACGCGTAGGAATCGTCAACATCTCGATTGAAGGTCAGCTCCTGACCGGTGCGTTTGCCGGCGTTGTGGTGGCTTCGGCTTCCGGCTCAGTGTGGGCTGGTCTCATCGCTGCGCCGATCGCTGGCGCCCTCATGGGCGCACTACTTGCTCTATTCGCTGTTCAATACAACGTGGATCAGATCATCGTCGGTGTTGTGCTCAACGTGTTCGCACTGGGCCTGACAACCTTCTTCTTCTCATCGGTGCTCTCCGATAAGCCAGAACTGAATTCCTCAAGCATGAATCTTCAGAACATCAAGATCCCGCTGCTTGCGGATATACCGATCATTGGGCCGGTTTTCTTCAATCAGACCGTGCTGACGTATTTCATGTACCTCGTGATCATTGTTCTGACGATCTTCCTATTCCGCTCGCGCTGGGGCCTGCGCATGCGTGCGTGCGGCGAGCATCCTCATGCCGCCGCATCCGTGGGCATCAATGTTCGGCGGACCCGGGTGCTCAACACGCTGCTCTCCGGCGCGCTTGCGGGCCTGGGTGGCGCCTACTTCACCATCGGTGCAAGTATCGGCCACTCGTTCAACAACAATATGTCCGCCGGTAACGGGTACATCGCATTGGCCGCCATGATCCTCGGAAAGTGGCATCCGCTCGGTGCCGTTGGTGCCGCGCTCATGTTCAGCTTCGCAAACTCGGTGGCAATCCTGCTGCCCAGCCTGAACCTCAACGCACCGTCCAACCTCATCAACATGATCCCGTACGTGGTGACCGTGTTCGCCGTGGCTGGATTCGTGGGTAGGTCGCGGCCGCCGGCCTCGGAGAACACCCCCTACGTGAAGGCGTGATATGGAGATCCAGTGGGAAAAGCTTCATGCCGAAGCCGTAGCCGTGATGAAGCACGCCTACGTGCCCTACTCCGGTTATCCCGTTGGGGCCGCTGGCTTGGCCGCTGATGGAACCATCTACACCGGCTGCAACGTAGAAAACTCCAGCTATGGAGTTGGGCTGTGTGCGGAGTGCGGGATGATTAGTGATTTCGTGAGGGGAGGCGGCGAGCGTCTGGTGGCATTCGCCGCCGTGAACGGAAACGAAGAGCCGGTTGTCCCGTGTGGGCGCTGCCGTCAGCTACTTTTCGAACATGGAGGAAACGCGCTTGAAGTGGCGATGCCTCGGGGCATCATGCCAATGAGCGAAGTTCTTCCCGATGGTTTCGGCCCGGCGGACCTCACCGAGGTACCAACGGCCACATTCAAGGAAGTGGACAATGGTTGAACGATTTGACGCCGTAGATGTCATCCGGACCAAGCGTGATCGCGGCGTTCTCGCCGATGATCAGATCGATTGGGTGATAGATGCCTACACAAGGGGCGTCGTGGCGGATGAACAGATGGCTGCACTTGCCATGGCGATTTTCCTCAACGGGATGAATCGTCACGAGATAGCCCGATGGGCGAACGCGATGATTGAATCGGGCGAGCGCATGGACTTCAGTTCGCTTCCGCGCCCCACAGCCGATAAGCACTCGACCGGGGGAGTGGGGGACAAGATCACGCTGCCACTGGCCCCGTTGGTTGCCGCATTCGGCGTGGCAGTCCCGCAGCTTTCTGGCCGCGGACTCGGGCACACCGGCGGAACGCTGGACAAGATGGAGTCTATCCCCGGCTGGCAGGCGAATATCTCTAACGAGCAGATGTATCGTCAACTCGGTAGCGGATCTGGTGCCATTATCTGCGCCGCCGGATCGGGTTTGGCGCCCGCGGATAAGAAGCTCTACGCGCTGCGCGACATCACGTCCACGGTTGAGTGCATTCCCCTCATCGCCACCTCGATCATGTCCAAGAAGATCGCCGAAGGCACGGGATCACTTGTGTTGGACGTCAAGGTTGGTTCGGGTGCTTTCATGAAGGACATTGACAATGCCAGGGAGCTCGCGCACACGATGGTTGATCTGGGAACGGATGCCGGCGTGAAGACAGTGGCTCTGTTGTCTGACATGTCGGTTCCACTCGGTCTGACAATCGGCAATGCGTTGGAGGTCCGCGAATCCGTGGAGGTACTGGCCGGCGGAGGCCCTGCAGACGTTGTAGAGCTGACTGTTGCACTCGCGCGTGAGATGCTCGCGGCGGCTGGCCAGCCCGACGCGGATCCCGAGGCGGCCCTGAAGGACGGCCGCGCCATGGATAAGTGGCGTGAGATGGTTCGCGAACAGGGCGGCGATCCCGATGCTCCGCTACCCGTGGCAGACCACCAGAAGGACGTCGTGGCTGAGGCCAGCGGCGTTTTGACTGATATGGATGCGCTCAAGCTGGGCGTGGCCTCGTGGCGACTGGGAGCCGGCCGCGCACGCAAGGAGGACCCGGTTCAGGCTGGAGCGGGTATCGAGTTGTTCGCTCGGCCCGGGGACAGGGTGGAGAAGGGGCAAAAGCTGCTCACTCTGCACACCGAAACCCCGGAGCGCTTCGAGCGCGCGGAAGAATCGCTTGAGGGAACTCTCACGATCGATCCAAACGCTCAGCCCTCCACACCCGGGTCCGTAGTACTCGAACGTATCGGATGACGGATCGAGGAGCGAGGCTCCTCAGCAAAGAAAGGAAACTCATGGCATACACGAAGGATCAGGTGGCTCACCTGATCGATCACACGTTGCTCAAGCCAGAGGCCACCGAGCAGCAGATCCGCGACCTCGTTGATGAGGCCAAGCGTGTCGGGACATATTCGATCTGCATTTCGCCGAACCAGTTGCCGCTTCCTGACGGCGTGGAACTTGGCGAGGTCAAGCTCGCCGTTGTGTGCGGCTTCCCGTCTGGGGCCCACCACAGCGAGATCAAGGCTCGCGAGGCTGCTCTGTCTGTTGAACAGGGTGCGGACGAAGTAGACATGGTTATTAACATCTCGGACGCAGTACAGAACCGCTTCGATGCCGTTCAGACGGATATCAAGGCAGTTCGCGACGCGATCCCCGGTGCAGTTCTCAAGGTCATCATCGAGTCCGCGGCGCTCACGGACGAACAGATCGTTGCGGTTTGCGAGGCGGCCAAGGCAGCGGGAGCCGATTTCGTTAAGACGTCAACGGGCTTCCATCCAGCAGGCGGTGCCTCGGTACACGCGGTTGCTCTCATGAAGCAGACCGTTGGAGATGCCCTCGAGGTCAAGGCCTCGGGTGGTATTCGCGATGGCAAGTTCGCTTCCGAGCTGCTGGATGCTGGCGCGACTCGTCTCGGGCTCTCCTCCTCGCAGGCGGTGCTAGACACTCTATAACCTGCACGGGTGAGTGATTCACTCGTTTGTTTCACCCTTGGATACGGGCTTTGCTTCATGGAGGCAAGCGCATCGTCCAAGGGTGAAACCCTTTCTGGGGTAGGATCCCGTGGGACAAAGGTGCGCTTTGACCCACACATCATTCAAGGATATTCAGATTTAACACGTAGAACACCGTGATTAAATTGCTCTACGGACGCCGCAGCCCGTAGCCTTCCTGTAAGGGATACCTAACAAGGAGGCATTATGGCGGCGACGCCCGCAACACCATCAACGCAGTCACAGGTGCACACAGATCTGATCTCGGACCTTCCCATCATCAAGGAGGCAACCACCAGCCGGGTGGTTGTGAACAACGATGTTTTGAGGTTTGTCCTCTTCTCCTTTGATGCCGGCCAGCTTCTGACGGAGCACGCCAGCCCGAAAGCCGTGATTGTGCAGCTGTTGACGGGCAAGCTCGAGTTTACGGTCGCGGGTGAAACGGCGGTTCTGGAGGCCGGAGATATCGTATATTTGGCGCCTGGTGATCGCCACGCTTTGGTGGCGATTGAGCCCTCTCATTTGGCCCTCACGATGGTCAATGTGGATGGGGAGGGCGATCAGTGACGGCTCACGAGAATCCTGCCCCCGCCGCGAACGTCGTGCCGCCCGTCCGCGGGCAGCGTTCAGGCCCGGAAGAGCAGAGGCTACAGGGCCACTGGCTGCTGGCAAAGATGGGCAAGCGCGTCCTGCGCCCCGGTGGGATGGAGATGACTCGCAGAATCCTTGACGCCGCCAAGCCCGGAGCCGGTGATCGTATCGTCGAATTTGGGCCGGGAGTGGGAAAAACGGCGGAAATCTTGCTAGCGTCGCAGCCAGAGCGTTACTGGGGAGTGGATGTCCGGGACAACGCGGATAGTCCCATGGAGCGAGTGATCGTTGGCCGTGATGGGGCAGAGCTGGTGCAAGCAGACGCACGGGACACGGGCCTACCCGATGGCGCTGCCACCCTCGTTGTTGGTGAGGCCATGCTGACGATGCAGACGGATCAAGGCAAGCGCGCCATTATGGCCGAGGCCTACCGCGTCCTCGCACCCGGCGGCCGATACGCTATCCACGAGATGGGCTTCAAACCGCAGGTAGCCGAGGAGTCTGGAACGGGTGCGCAAAAGGATCTCTCACAGACGATCAAGGTGGGTGCCAAGCCACTGAAGATCGCGAATTGGGCGGCCATGTTGGAGAGCGTGGGTTTCCGGGTGGAGTACACCTCGAGCAACAAGATGGCGCTCCTCGAAGTCCGCCGAGTCATTGCCGATGAGGGCATCCTAGGCTTCCTCAGGATTATCACCAATGTTGCTCGCAACCCCGCGGCTCGCAAAAGGATTCTCGCGATGCGAGCAACCTTCAAGGCCAATCAGGAGTACCTGTGCGCGGTAGGGCTGGTTGCGGTCAAGCCCGAGTAGACCCACCTTCCCGGGTTTGCGTCAGATCTCTAGTTTTGAGTGGTTGGCAGGTGGGGAGGTTTCGTCGTCGTCGGAAGAATAACTGCGACGAAACGATCCAACTCGCCCTAAAAACCATTCCTAGAGAACCAGCGCGGCTGAAACGTCCTCCTTGAACTGCTCCAAACGCGCGGCGGCCTCGGCCTTGGTGGCCTGCAGATCGCTGCCCGCGGGTAGGTAGACCTCCAAGTAGCACTTGACCTTGGGTTCGGTGCCGGAGGGGCGGATGATTACGCGGTCGTGCGCATCGGTGAACCAAGCGATACCGTCAGTGGCGGGCAGTGCGTCTGAGCCCTCGCTGAGATCCCATACACGCGCCACCGGCGAACCGGCAAGGGTAGTGGGCGGCGTGGTGCGGACCTTTGCCATGGTAGCGGGAATGATCGAGAGATCGTCCACGCGCACGGTCACGGGACCGGACAGATACACTCCGTGCTTGGTGTAGAGCCGGTCCAGCTCTCCCAGAAGATCCGACCCTTGATCGCGCAGCTTCGAGGCCAGCACGGCCAAAAGAATTCCAGCGGAAAGGCCATCCTTATCGCGAACGGCGCCGGGATTAACGCAGAAGCCGATGGCCTCTTCGTACCCGTAGGCGATGTGTGGCGTGCGAGCGATCCACTTAAAGCCGGTGAGTGTGGCCTGATAGGCGAGCCCGTGGCTTGTGGCGATTTGCTCGAGCATCCGAGAGGAGACGATTGAGGAAGCGAAAGTAGGGGTGCCCGGCTCCAAGACTGCGCCCCCGGCCAGATACTCTCCCAGAAGCGAGCCAATCTCATCTCCGGAAAGCTGGCGCCACGTCCCGTGCTCGGGCACGGCAGCAGAGCAGCGATCGGCGTCTGGATCGGAGGCAATCACAATATCCGCATCGACGGAGGCGGCGAGTTCCTTCGCCAAATCCAACGCTCCCAACTCCTCAGGGTTAGGGAATGGCACGGTGGGGAAGTCGGGATCTGGGGTGCACTGTTCGGCCACTTCGATGACGTTTTCGAACCCTGCTTCGCTGAAGATTCGGCGCATGATCGGCGTACCAACCCCGTGCATGGCCGTGTAGACGATCTTCAGGTCGCGTGAATACATGGCCGGGACCAGAGCGGCAGTTTCGCTGACGTAGGAGTCAATGACATCCTCGCCGATGGCGCCGTACGTGTCCGCCAGCGGGATGTCTCCGGCCGCAGGGGCGGCGGCAATCAGCGCCGCGATATCCGCATCGGCGGGTGGCACAAGCTGAACGCCTTGACCGAACTGATCGGCGCAGCGCCCGCCCAGATACACTTTGTAGCCGTTGTCGCGTGCGGGGTTATGGGAGGCGGTCACCATAACACCAGCGTCCGCGCCCAAGTGCTGCACGGCGTAGGCGAGCAGCGGGGTGGGGAGCTCACGCGGCATGATGAGGGCACGGATACCGGCGGCGGCTGCGATCGCGGCGGTGTCCTCAGCGAACTCGCGGGAGTGATAGCGCGCATCGTTGCCAATCACGAGCAGGGCATCGTCCCCCACCTTTTCCAGCAGGTACCTCACCAGCCCGGCGGCGGCCCGGCGCACCACGGCGCGGTTCATGCGGTTCGGCCCTGCGGCCATCGCCCCGCGCAACCCAGCGGTACCGAACTGGAGCGTACCCGCGAAGCGATCTGACAGTTCGGCGGCGGCGTCCGGATCGCCGTTCTCTGCGCGCTCCAACAGTGCCGTGAGTTCACCGCGATCGGCTTCTGACGGATCGTTTGCGATCCAGTCCTGGACCTCAGTTAGGTTGTAACTCATGCGTTCTCCTGATCGATTCGTGAAATGACGTCCGCAAGTAGGCGGGAAATTCGCGGGCCCGCAGCCCGCCCGGCCTCAAGCACTTCGGCGTGATTGAGCTCCCCGGGGGCGAACCCGGCGGCGTGGTTGGTGACCAACGAAATCCCGAGAACCTCCATGCCAGCCTCGCGGGCGGCGATGGTCTCTAGCGCCGTGGACATGCCCACGAGGTCCGCTCCGAGAGTCCGTGCCATCTGGACCTCGGCGGGTGTTTCATAGTGCGGGCCGGGGAACTGTGCGTACACGCCCTCAGGTAGATCGGGATCTACCTCTAGGGCGATGCTGCGCAGGCGCGGGGAGTAGGCATCCGTGAGATCCACGAAGTGTGCGCCTTGGATCGGTGAGGTGAAGGTGAGGTTGAGGTGATCGCGAATTAGCACGGCCGTACCCGGGCCCCATTCGCCCACGGTGCTGCCGCATCCGTTGGTGAGCACGGCGATCTTGGCACCCGCGGCGGCGGCCGTGCGGATGCCGTGGGCTACGGCGGCCACGCCCTTGCCTTCGTAGTAGTGGGTCCGCGCGCCCAGCACGAGCGCGTGATGGCCGCTCGCCAGGTTGATGGACGTGAGCGAACCAGAATGCCCGGCAACGCCCGAGACAGAGAATCCGGGGATTTCAGGTGCGGGAATTGTAGCAACGGGTTCTCCAATGAGCTCCGCGGCCCCACCCCAGCCAGAACCAAGAACAAGGGCAATGTCGTGGTGTTCAACCCCTGTTCGTTGAGCGATTACCTGAGCTGCCTCGTGAGCGAGCTGTTCAGAATCTGTTGTTGTCATAGAGCAATGGTAGCTTGCTTAGTAGCATGGTTCCATGACGATTTCTGAGTTGGCTGCGCGCCTCGTAGATATTCCTTCCGTTTCGGGCAACGAGCGCGAAATCGCGGACTTTGTTGAGGCGCGCCTGCGCGCGAATCCGGCGCTGGACGTGACTCGAGATGGGGACGCGGTTGTTGCGCGCACCCACCTCGGGGCCGCCTCGCGCGTGATTCTGGCCGGTCACCTTGACACCGTTCCGATCGCTGGAAACGTCCCCAGTAGCTTTTTTGACAGCGACGAATCACATCCCCACCTCTTCGGCCGCGGATCTGTAGACATGAAGTCAGGGTGTGCCGTGTTCCTTGCACTGGCCGAGGAGCTGACACATCCGCGTCTCGATGTCACGTGGGTGTTTTACGACCACGAGGAGGTTGCAGCCGAGCTGTCAGGGTTGGGGCGCCTGGCAGCGGACCACCCGGAGTGGCTTACCGGCGATCTTGCTGTGCTGGGCGAGCCAACCAACGCCCGGATCGAAGGCGGATGCAACGGCACGATGCGATTGAACCTTACCGCTACGGGTCAGGCCGCACATTCGGCCCGCCCGTGGATGGGGACGAACGCGGTGCACGCGCTCGCCGAACCGCTGAGGAGGCTTGCCGAGTGGGAACCGCAAGTTCATAGGGTTGGAGGGCTCGACTTCACTGAATCATTGCTGGCAGTAGGTATCTCAGGTGGAGGAGCGCGTAACTCAGTTCCTGACGAGGCCACCCTCATCGTTAATTTTCGATTCGCCCCCGATCGTAGCGAAGCTGCCGCCGAAGCATACGTGCGCGATCTGTTCGCGGATCTGCCGCTTGCCATCGAGGTGACCGATTCAGCGGCGGCCGCAGCTCCGGGTATGGATCACCCCGAGTTTGCCCGGCTTGCGGGGCTGCTGTCTGAGCGCGGTGCGGGCGATCCGGTGGCCAAGCTGGGGTGGACGGACGTTGCACGGTTTTCCGCGCTGGGCGTCCCCTCGATCAATTGCGGGCCGGGCGATCCGCTTCTCGCGCACCGGGCCGATGAGGCTTGTCCGGTGGAGCAGATGGACGCTATGCACGAAATATTTACCCAATGGCTACAAGCCAGTGAGAAGATGGCATCATGAGTTCACATTCCGATTCCTACCGCCGCGGTCCTATGCTCTTTAGAGGCGATAAGATCCCCTCGGTCACGGCCGATGCCTCGCTGTTGGCTCCGGATCAGGGATCCGCTTGGTCACGGGAGGATCCTTGGCGCGTGATGAGAATCCAAGCAGAGTTCGTGGAGGGTTTCGGTTCGCTTGCCGATCTTGGCCCGGCGATTTCGGTGTTTGGATCGGCCCGCGAAAAGCCTGATTCGCCATGGTACTCGAAGGGCGTAGAGGTGGGTAAGCTCCTGTGCGATGCCGGTTTTGGCGTGATCACCGGCGGCGGGCCGGGAATTATGGAGGCCGCGAATAAAGGTGCGCATGAAGCGGGCGGCACCTCCGTCGGGTTGGGCATCGAGCTGCCGTTCGAGCAGGGGATGAACGAATACGTCAATCAAGGCATCAGCTTCCGCTACTTCTTCGTTCGCAAGATGATGTTCGTGAAGTATTCTTTGGGCTTTATCGTGATGCCTGGAGGATTCGGAACACTCGATGAGCTTTTTGAGGCTATCACTCTAGTGCAAACCGGTAAGGTTAAGTCCTTCCCAATCGTGCTTGTTGGCACGTCCTTCTGGGGTGGAATGATGGATTGGGTCCACGAAAGTCTCATAGGACAGGGCATGGCGTCTCCCGCCGATGAGCTACTCATTACCCTTGTTGATACGCCGGAAGAAGCTGTCAATGCCGTAGCTAAGGGGATCCATGAACTCGCGGCGAATACTCGCAACCACGCGTCAAAGGACGGTGCCGCAGGGAAGCCTTCTGCCGGTGGATTCGGGAAGAGAACCAAATAGGGACTCCAGCATTGCGGGCAATTGATCGGCGATCTCGGTATGATAGATGTGTTGTCGGTTCAACACCGCGACGGGAAGGATGAGACATGGCAGCCATGAAGCCTCGTACAGGAGACGGTCCCCTCGAAGTAGAGCGTGAAGGACGCGGCATCGTTGTTCGTATCCCGGTGGATGGCGGTGGCAGGTTAGTTCTTGAACTAAATGATGCCGAAGCGACGGGACTCAGAGAGGCTCTTGCATCGATCGAGAAGTAAGATATCTTGATGCTGAGGGAGGGAAGCCAGGTAGCTTCCCTCCCTCGCTTATGTCTCGGCTCCGTCGTCGTCCTCAATTTTGCGTCAAACCTCGGGTTAAAGGTGACCTCACCATCCACATCTCGCGTCAAATCTATAAGGTTGGTGTGACAGCCATCGCTGGCGGAGTGCTTTGTTAACGCAAGGATGCGAGGAGGAGCCCGTCTCCCACGGGGATAAGTGAGGTCCGAAGATCGGCGGACTCCATGAGTTCACGCCCCAGATCGCGAATCGCTACAACCTCGTCTTCACGGCGAGCGGGATCGGCTACACGCCCGTGCATGAGCGCGTGGGCGATGATGAGCACGCCGCCGGGGCGGAGCATGCGCAAGGCTTCGTTGACGTCACCGCTCATTTCGAGAGGGTCTCCGTCAAGAAACACGATGTCATACGAGTTATCGGCGAGGCGGGGAAGGATATCCGCGCTCTTCCCGTTGATGATGCGCGCCCGACCGGGCCGCACGCCTGCCTTTGTGAAGTAGGCTTTGGCGCTGTGCTGAGCCTCGGACTCCACGTCAATGGTGGTGAGCATGAGATCGGAAGACGCCCGAAGCAGATATAGGCCGGATACTCCCGTGCCGGTTCCTACCTCTACGACTGAGCGGGCCTTCGTTGCGGCGCCTATGAGGCTAAGAAAAGACCCTGTTGCAGCGGAGATTGAGGCGATGTCATACTCGCGGGCTTCGTCCCTAGCGTGAGCGGTGACGGAGTCTTCCTCACACATGTCCTCGGCATACGCCCACGATTGAGTCTGCTCGCCCGCCATGGCTCTCCCTTCAAATGGCCCCCAGCTAATAATACAAGGAGGGCGCCGGTTTTCCAGCGCCCTCCAAGCAGATTCTCAGTACCTAGACCGGTGTAACCCCGAGTCCGCGGCCCGCTAGGTTGCGGGAACGGTGAGCAAGGGTCTGAGCGATCTTGCGGAGCTCATTCTGGGCGGGAGAAGATCCTTCGTCGATAGCCCACGGCATACCGGAATCGCCGCCTTCACGGAGCTCTGTCTCCAACGGGACTTCGCCCAACACGGGAACCTCGTAGCCGAGCAAGCTCGAGAGCTGCGCGGCAACCGTGTGCCCGCCACCGCTACCGAAGATGGCGTTCTTGGAGCCATCCGGCATGGTCATGTAGGACATGTTCTCGATAACGCCTACCACGTTCTGCTCGGTGGCCTTGGCGATCTGTCCGGCGCGCTCAGCAACCTCGGCCGCAGCGGCCTGAGGTGTGGTCACAACCAGAACCTCTGAGTTCGGGATGAGCTGGGCAACGGACAGGGCAATATCGCCGGTGCCTGGCGGCAGATCCAAGAGGAGCACGTCTAGATCGCCCCAGTACACGTCGGCAAAGAACTGCTCGAGTGCACGGTGAAGCATTGGGCCGCGCCACACCACGGGGGAGTTGTTCTCCACGAACATGCCGATGGAGATGACCTTCACGCCGTGAGCAACGGGAGGGATGATCATATCATTGATTCCCTGAGGCGGAGTCTCGACTCCGAGCATGCGGGGGATAGAGAAGCCATAAATATCGGCGTCAACAAGGCCCACCTTGAGCCCCTCGGCGGCCAGTGCCGCAGCAAGGTTGGCTGAGACGGAGGACTTGCCTACGCCGCCCTTGCCGGAGGCGATCGCGTAGACCTTCGTTAGCGAATCCTTCGCAGCGAAGGGGACCTTTCGCTCAGGTTCGCCGCCACGGAGCTTGGATTGAAGCGCGGAGCGTTGTTCTTGGTTCATCGAGCCCATCGTGACATTCACGGCGGTGATGCCCTCGAGCTTGCTCACAACGTCCTTGACATCGGACTCAATCGTTTCGCGAAGCGGGCACCCTGCGGTTGTCAGCAGAATGTGGACCGATGCCACGCCCTTATCACTCACATGAACATCTTCGACCATGTCCAGTTCGGTGATGGGGCGTCGGAGCTCGGGATCGATAACGTTCTCGAGACTCTTTCGGATCTCATCGGTTGTAATCATGGTTCCATGCTACCCGCCTCGGGTTAGGCTAGGCGAACGTCGCGTGATGCCTCACAGGGCCTTTAGTCACCCTTGCTGGAATGGAGTGAGTCAAGTTCATCCTGCAACTGCGCGATTCTCTCGTCCCTCTCCCGAATTCGTTCCTCGCTGTCCCGCTCAAGGTCTTGAAGTGCATCGCGAAGCTCAGAGCGGACAAAGTCACGGGTGGCCACTTCTCCGAGGGACTGCCGCAGGCCGGCGATCTCGCGCAGCAAGTATTCGGTATCCGCCAGATTGCGTTCTACGTTCTGGCGATCCTGTTCGGCGATCACGCGGTCGCGATCGTCTTGGCGGTTCTGCGCAAGGAGGATGAGCGGGGCGGAATAGGATGCCTGCGTGGAAAACGCGAGGTTCAACAGGATGAAGGGATAGGGATCCCACGCATACTTCTGAGCGAAGGCTACGAGCGTCACGTTCGCCGTAATCCACACCACCACGAACACGGTCATGTACAAGATGAACCGTGGGCTGCCCATAAACCGCGCGGTGGATTCCGCGAACCGTCCGAAAGCATCTGGATCTGAGGGCTTCCTGCGGCGCCGCTTGCGCGTGTCCAGCGGCGTATCAAATGAACCGGCTACGTACCGCTCAGCCATGGTGCACCTCCAACGCTTCGTCAGTCGTGTCCTCGTCAGCCTCTCTCCAATCCTCGGGCAGGAGGTGATCAAGAACGTCGTCTACAGAGACGGCTCCCACGAGTAAATCATCGTCAACCACGGGGACCGCGGTCAGATTGTACGTTGCGAGCAGCCTCGTGATGGTGCCGATCCCGTCCCCGGGAGAGACTGCATCCACATCGGTATCGAGGATGGATCCGATCATGGTTGAAGGTGGCTCGCGCAGGGCCCGCTGCAGGTGAATCACGCCGAGGAATCGTCCGGTGGGGGTTTCCAGCGGGGGCCGGCACACGAACATGATGGCGGCCAGCGCCGGGGGCGTATCGGCCCGGCGCGCCATGGCAAGTGCCTGGGCGATCGTGGCGTCTGGCGGCAGAATGATCGGGTCGGACGTCATAAGCCCGCCCGCGGCACGTTCATCGTAGGTCAGGAGCCGGCGCACATCGCGCGCCTCCTCCGGCTCCATCTCCTCGAGCAGCTTGGCGGCCTGCTCGGTGGGCAGCTCGGCCACGAGGTCCGCGGCATCGTCTGGCTGCATTGCGTCTAGAACGTCGGCGGCACGATCAATATCGAGGGCCGAGAGAATGAAGGCCTGATCTTCCGAGCCAAGTTCCTCCATCACGTCGGCGAGGCGTTCATCGGGAAGCTCGTGCGCCACTGCCTGCATGCGCTCAGGTGGCAGATCGCGCAACACATCGGCAACGTCCGCGGGCTTGAGGCCTACAAGTTGGGAGAGGATTGAGGAAGCCCCCTGATTGGCGGCGGGATGCGCAAGGCCCACTACGTCATTGACGGGAACCGTGAACGTCTCGGCGGCCTTTCGGCCCTTCTTCGAGGTCTGCACAAAGAGCGTGGTCAGTTGCCACTCCCGCCCGCGCACGTTGGACATGGCGGCGTCTAGAACAATCGCTTTCTCCCCGGTTTCTCGGAGCGTGACCGTGCGCTCTAGGAGCTGGGCCAACACAAGCGTTTCGGCCGGGCGCTGGGCGAAACGGCGCATGTTGACCAAACCGGTGGAGATGACCTGCCCCTTATCAATCGAGGTGACCCGGGTCAGTGGCAGGAACACCCGCCGCCGCCCGGCAACCTCCACAACCAAGCCCACAGCTAGCGGATTGCCCTTGAATCTGAACAGGACAACTACGTCATACACCGTTCCCACCTTGTCGCCTATCGGGTCAAAGACGGGGCTACCCACGAGGCGTGCGGTATAGACGATGTTCCGAGCTGCAGGCCGAGTCGCAGAGTGTGCCATGGGTTCCTCTCATTAAGCGCTTCTGGTGGAGCGCCCTTAGTGAATCGCAGGAAGCGGCTCAGCTGTTGATGGACGCGATCCACGCCTCAACATCGGCAATAGTGCGCGGGATGTCCTCGGACAACCGTATGGCACCCGATTCGGTTACCAGAATGTCATCCTCGATGCGAACGCCGATGCCGCGGAACTTCTCGGGAACCTTCAGATCGTCCTCACGGAAGTACAGGCCAGGTTCGATCGTGAAGCACATACCCGGCTCCAGAACGGCGTCCAAGTACATTTCCTTGCGGGCGAGCGCACAATCGTGAACATCGATCCCAAGATGGTGGGAGGTGCCGTGGGGCATCCAACGGCGATGCCACTGGTTATCCGGAAGCAGCGATTCTTCTGCGGTCCCGGGTAGGATTCCCCACTGCTCGAGACGCTCAGCAATCACCTCCATGGCAACTGCGTGTACATCGCGGAACTTGCAGCCGGGCTTTTGCGCCTCGGCAAGTGCACGCTCGGCGGCATCCAGAACGGCCTGATACACCTCTGCCTGAGCCTCAGAGAAGGTGCCCGAAACGGGCAGGGTACGCGTGATATCAGCGGTGTACAGCGAATCAACCTCAATGCCAGCGTCCACCAGAATCAGCTGGCCTTCCTTCAAAGGGCCGTCATTGTCAATAAAATGAAGCGTGTTCGCGTGGTTACCGGCCGCGGCAATCGTGTCGTATCCAAGCCCATTGCCCTCTTCGCGGGCCTTGGCCCCGAAGGCACCTTCCACAACGCGCTCGCCGCGATGATGGCCGAGGGCGCGCGGGAAGGACGCGATGATGTTATCGAAGCCCTCTCGCGTGCTGTTCACGGCATGCTGCATTTGGCCGGCCTCCCATGGGTCCTTCCGGAGGCGAATCTCCGCCAGCGCTTCGGAAAGCTCGGCATCGGCTTCCTCGGCTTCCTGCGCGATCTCCGCGCGCTCGCGAAGCTCCTGAACCTGAGATTCGATTCGCGCATCAGATTGGGGGACCACTCGAAGGCTGACCTGACCCTGCCCGAGATCCTTGGCCAGAGCATCGGACAGATTGTCGATCGAATCGCATCGAATACCAGTGAGTGTAGACATCTCTTCGAGCGTTGGCTGCGCGCCTACCCAGAATTCTCCGTAGCGAGAATCCGCGTAGAACTCCTCGGAGCTGCGCGGGGCGCACGGATGGAAATACAGGGTGGCCTCGTGGCCGCCTTCCACCGGGTTAAGAACCAGCACGGCATCTGGCTCCATCTCCCCTCCCAGGCCGGTGAGGTGAGCGAATGCTGAATGGGCACGGAACCGGTAATCACAATCGTTATTGCGGGTCTTGTAACCGCCCGCGGGAATCACGAGGCGTTCGCCCGGGAACCTCTCCGAAACCAGCTTGTGCCGCGCCGGCACATAGTCCGCCGCTTCGCCTCGCTCCACATTTGAGACACGCGGACCCCAGTCCGATCCGATGAATTCTCGGAATGCGGAGCTGGTGGGCTGCTGTGACCGATTGTTTCCGCGACTTTCTAATTCTTCCTTTGTCATAGTCACATTCTCCCACCAACTGCATAGATTCGCTCTTCCTTCGCCCGTGAAGAAATGGCGGGTGGAATTCGTCGTCGTCGGAAAAACATTGGGAACGACGACGGAGCCGCACCCAGGACCAACGCCCCACTAGGTAGTCCAACCCTTTGTTAGGTTACCCTGACTGGCTGTGACAAGTTCCTCACCTGGCCGAATTGAGATTGCGGTTAGCGAAATTAATTAAGTAACGTGAGCCGTACGTTAATCGAAGTAAGGTACGCCTTACTGACTTGTACGCAATACACACAGGAGACGCACATGCGCCGCTCATTCCTCGCCACCCTCGCAGGTGGCGCGCTCATTCTTTCAGCCTGCGGGTCCGATACGGACTCCGCTGACCAGAATGAGACCACTCCCGCCGGGGATTCCTCAACGATTGAGATTGAGGACAACAATGGAACACACGAGATTTCAGTTCCGCCCGCCTCTGTTGTGGCAACGGACAATCGCACGTTCGAGACTCTCCATGATTGGGATGTGGAACTGGCCGCCGCGCCACTTGGCCTTATGCCCAGTACGGTCGATTATTCCGAAGACGATGGAATCGTGGATTTGGGCATGCACATGGAGCCTAACCTCGAGGCCGTGGTGGAGGTGAACCCGGACGTCATTATCAACGGGCAGCGGTTCACCCAGTACCATGATGATTTCGCGGAGTTGGCACCGGATGCCGCGATCGTTGAGCTTGATCCTCGCGATGGGGAGCCCTTCGATGAGGAGCTTAAGCGTCAGGTTCTGGCGCTCGGACAAGTCTTCGATAAGGAGACCGAGGCCGAGGCTCTCGGCGCCGATCTTGATACCGCGGTAGAGCGCGTCACGGGTGCCTACGATTCCGAGGAGACGGTGATGGCCGTTAATACCTCAGGTGGCGAAATTGGCTTCATCGCACCGTCAGTTGGCCGCACCCTCGGCCCCATCTACGATGTTCTTGGGCTGACGCCAGCGCTGGAAGTTGAGGGATCAACTGACGATCACCAGGGCGATGACATTAACGTGGAGGCTATCGCTGACTCGAATCCTGATTGGATCTTGGTCATGGACCGCGATGCGGCCGTGAGCGCCGATGATCCCGAGTACACTCCCGCCAACGAGCTCCTTGAGAACTCGGACGCACTTGCCAACGTGACGGCCGTGCAGGAAGGCCAGATCGTGTACATGCCAGCGGATACCTACACCAACGAAGGGATCCAGACCTACACCGAATTCTTGAACACCTTTGCCGATGCCCTTGAGGCAGCAAACTAAGAATTCCCCAGATCACCGACGGCGAGCCTTGCCCCTTAATGGCTCGCCGTCGGTCCGGTATGTCTCTGGGGGACTTGGGGTATCCGGGGTGCCCGGGAGGCGCGGAGATTAACCGGGAAATGTTCCTCGGGCGAGGTGGCAAAGTCCGAGGAACGCGTAGGACGTGTGGAACATGTGGGACGTGTCGGGGAGGAATCGATGACATCACCCGTGGAATCGGGACCAGACAAACCTGTAGTCCAAAAACCGGTAGCTAAGAAATCGCAGAAGGTTTCCTCGCACAAGCTTCTGGATTGGAAGCTACTGCTAGGGGTTATTGCGGTGGGCGGGCTACTGGTTCTCTCGCTGTATACAGGTGTTTATGACGTTCGCGGTGCAGAAGACGGATCCACCATGTTTGCCGTGACGCGCATTCCGCGTACCGTGGCGCTCATGCTGGCCGGAGCGGCGATGGCCATGTGCGGCCTCGTCATGCAACTGCTCACCCAAAACCGCTTCGTCGAGCCCACCACCACCGGCACCACCGAGTGGGCCGGGCTGGGACTCCTTTTCGTCATGGTGCTCTTCCCGGGCGCTAGCATCACCATGCGCATGGTGGGCGCCGTGATTTTTGCATTTATTGGGACAATGGTGTTCTTCGCGTTCGTACGGCGCGTATCGCTCAAGTCTTCTCTGATCGTGCCGATTATTGGGATCATGCTGGGGGCAGTAGTGGGATCCATTTCCACCTTCGTGGCGCTTCAGGCCAATGCCCTGCAAAACCTCGGCGTGTGGTTTGCCGGCAGCTTCACCTCTGTTCTGCGGGGTAACTACGAGATTCTGTGGATCGTGGCCTTCGTGGTGGTAGCAGTGTTCGTAGTGGCAGATCGCTTCACAGTGGCAGGGTTAGGTAAAGAAGTGGCCACCAACGTGGGGCTTAACTACGACAGAGTGATCTTGCTTGGGACAGTACTGGTGGCTATCGCCACCGGAGTTGTGACTGTTGTAGTGGGGAATTTGCCGTTTCTGGGCCTGATTGTGCCGAACATCGTCTCTATGATCCGCGGCGATGATCTCCGATCAAACCTGCCCTGGGTGTGCCTCCTTGGTATCGCGATCGTCACCGTATGTGACCTAGTGAGCCGGACAATCATTGCCCCGTTCGAAGTGCCCGTATCCCTGATCCTCGGGGTGTTGGGTGCGGCCGTATTTGTTGCGTTGCTGCTCGGGCAGCGGCGCCGGATGAGCTAAAGGTTGGATATGGCTCAGATAGTGGATACTCAGGAAGATCAGCCCGGTGGACGCAGTCTTGGTGGGCGCGGCGCCAGTAGTCATGAGCGGCGCTCCACAGCTTTGCCTACCGCCAAGTCACGAATCCGGTATGCCGTTGTTCTGACGATTCTTTGCGTGCTGGCGGGCGGGTTCGCTTTTGGCGTCTTGGCCGTTGGCAATCCCATGCCCGTTGGGTCGGATGGCTTTTGGCGTATCGCTAAGATGCGCACCACGAATATCACCGTGATGCTGATTGTGGCGTTCTGTCAGGCAATGGCTACCGTTTCCTTCCAAACCATCACCAACAATCGGATTATCACCCCGTCCATCATGGGATTCGAATCCCTGTACACGGTGGTCCAAACGAGCTCAGTGTATTTCTTGGGAGTTGCTGGCGTGGTAGCCCTTCAGGGGCGCGTGCAGTTTGTGGGGCAGGTGCTACTCATGGTTGCGCTGGCCATGATGCTCTATGGGTGGCTGCTGCGCGGGAAATACGGCAATCTTCAAGTCATGCTTCTCGTGGGCATCATCATTGGGGGAGGGCTTGGATCAGTTTCCAGCTTCATGCAGAGGCTGCTCACACCCAGCGAATTCGATGTTCTGGCCGCTAGAATGTTCGGCTCAATTTCCAATGCGAACGCGGATTACCTCCCCATTGCAATCCCTTTGTGCCTGGCCGCCGGCGGCGCACTCTGGTTCAAATCACGGCAGCTCAACCTCATGGCGCTAGGCAAAGAAACTGCCATCGGCCTAGGACTTAACTACAAGCGTGAGCTGCTCCAAACCCTCTTTTTCGTCTCTATTCTGATGGCGGTTTCCACCGCACTCATCGGGCCAATGACGTTCCTCGGGTTCCTCGTGGCCACACTGGCCTACCAGTTCGCGGATACCTACGATCATCGCAAGATTTTTCCCGTCGCGGTACTTACCGGATTTGTTGTGCTCTCCGGTGCTTACTTCGTTATGAAGAACATTTTCTACGCTCAGGGTGTTGTCTCCATCATCATCGAGATGGTGGGAGGCGTCACCTTCCTCATCGTCATGCTCCGAAAGGGACGCCTGTGATTACGCTCAACGACGTTCGCAAAGTCTATTCCTCCAAGGTCACCATCGGCCCCGTTGATCTGAAGATCCCGCAGGGAGGCATAACTGCCCTTGTGGGCCCCAATGGTGCCGGCAAGTCCGCGCTCCTGACGATGGTCGGGCGGTTACTGGGGATGGACTCCGGTGCGATCGAGGTGGCGGGCTACGACATCGCTTCCACTAAGTCGCGCGATTTGGCCAAGATTCTGTCTATTCTGCGCCAGGAAAACCACTTCGTCACACGCCTGACGGTGCGCCAGCTCGTGGGCTTCGGCCGGTTTCCCTATTCTCAGGGGCGCCTGACCACAGAAGACGAGGAGATCATCAGCGAGGCGATTGATTTCTTGGATCTCACAGAGCTGGAAGGACGCTACCTCGATCAGCTTTCCGGTGGTCAGCGCCAACGAGCCTATGTTGCCATGGTTTTATGCCAAGATACGGAGTTTGTGCTACTCGATGAGCCGCTCAATAACCTAGATATGAAGCACTCCGTGGAGATGATGAAGCACCTTAAGACGGCTGCTGTCAGCACCGGGCGCACCATTATCATCGTGCTCCATGACATCAATTTTGCCGCTTCCTACGCCGATTACATTTGCGCCATGAAGGACGGCTCCGTGGCTGAATTTGGAAGCCCTGCTGAAATCATGCAGCCGGACACGTTGACGCGCATCTTCGATACCCCCGTCAGCGTGATCGATGGGCCAAGCGGTCCGCTCGCGTGCTATTTCTAGAATCGCCGTGCTATTAGTAGAGCATGAGAATTGATCCGCACACCCACACCACCCGCAGCGATGGGCGTTCAACACCGAGCGCGCTGATGGCCGAGGCTGCCGTTGCGGGTATCGATATGATCGGGCTGACGGATCACGATACGGTGTCTGGTTGGGAAGAAGCTGCCAACACCGTGGAAACCAGCGGCGTGGCGCTCATTCGCGGGATGGAAATTTCGGCGATGTACCACGGGATCACGCTGCACATGCTGGGATATCTGTTTGATCCCGATGCGCCCGCCATCACTGAGCATACGCGCCAAGTCCGTGAGTCGCGGGTGGAGCGAGCCCGAGAAATGGTTGCTCGGCTGGGACGGGACTTCCCAATAACCTGGGAGGATGTCACTCGCCACCTTGAACCAGGCGCTACCGTGGGGCGCCCGCACATCGCCGATGCCCTCGTTGAGGCTGGCGTGGTGGAGAGCCGTGCTCAGGCGTTTGACCACCTACTCAAGGCGAGGTCTCCCTATTACGTATGGCACAAGGCCGCGGAGGCAACCGAGGCGATCGAGTGGATCAATGCTGCGGGCGGGCGCGCCGTGTTCGCTCATCCGGCCGCGCCACACCGTAACCGTGTTGTTCCCGTGGAGGCTTTCGAGGAGTTTGCGGAAGCCGGATTATTTGGTATCGAAATTGACCACCGGGATAATCTCGAGGCTGCCCGCCCCGAACTCGCGGCACTTGCCGATCGGCTCGATCTCGCGCGATTTGGTTCCAGCGACTACCATGGTCTGGGCAAACCTAACCGCCTTGGCGAAAACACCACGTCCCCGGCGGTCATTCAAGCTCTTATCCAGAGCTGTCAGTTGGAGGTTCTCTATCCGTGACGGGATTTGATGGCGTACTCTTCGCGTCTACTTTCACCACGCTCTTTGTTATCGCAGATCCCTTCGGGAACCTTCCGGTTTTCCTTGCTCTGACGTCACGAATGACGCCCAGGGAGCGCAAGCGGGCCGCTTGGCAGGCCACGTTGACATCGCTTGCCGTTCTCACCATCTTTGGCGTTTTCGGCAAGTACATCCTTGGGTTCCTTCACATCAGCGTAGAGGCCATGCAGCTATCTGGTGGCCTTCTACTCCTGCTTGTTGCTCTCCAGCTCCTGACCGGCTCGGAGCAGAACCCTGGCGAACCCGGTGCAGCAAACGTCGCGCTCGTGCCGATCGGCGTTCCGCTTCTCGCTGGGCCGGGCTCGATCGTGGCCGTCATGATCTCTGCTCAAGATGCCGTCAACGGCGGAGTCGGCTCAATCGTTGCGGCGATCGTTGCCGTGTTGATTGTGCATGTGGTCGAGTATGTGACGATGCGCTTTGCTAACCCAATCCATAGGCTCCTTGGCGAGGGCGGTACCATCTTCCTCACCCGGATTTCGGGCATGCTGCTCGCGGCTATCGCCGTGCAGCTCATGGTGAATGCGGTGCTCTCGATTATTGAGGGAATGTAGGCCTTCACGGATGCCTTTAGTGCTTTGGGATGCCTCTGGCGTTTGGGGTTGCCAGTATAGAGACAACTGAAAGCGCTAACCTAAACCCAAAGCGCTAACGCCAACCCAACTGGTACCCCCGACTGATTGAGGTAGGGATGGATTCGACATAGGGATTTGCCCGAAATTTGGTACCGACGACGAAGCACCCACCTCCGCAAATAACTTGCTGAGGTGGGTGCGTACGTAAGTAAACGTCGTCGTCGAAAAAACTCTAACCCTCAGAGCCCTCACTACGGTTAACGCGGCGGCGCTTGCGATTGCGGCGAGGCGCAGCCTGACGGTTGGCGTTCTCCTCAGACTTATGCGAATCGCCATGCCCGCGGCCATCGCGTCCCCGAGAATCGTTGTTGCGGCGCCGGTTGCCGCTTCCTCCTTGAGAACGCCCGCGGCGTTGTCCGCTACGTCCGCCCCGAGACCGCTCGCGGCCCTTGCCGGCGGACTTGCCAGTCTCTCCCAGATCTTCGAGCTTTTCGGCAGCAAGGCCAGCGCGTACACGCTTCTCCACCGGAAGTGTTCCGGTCACATCACTCGGAATATCAAGATCGGTATAAAGGTGATCGGAGGTGTGGTAGGTCTCGATAGGCTCGGGGTAGCCGAGGTTCAGGGTCTTGTTGATAACGGCCCAGCGCGGGATATCGTCCCAATCCACGAAAGTCACGGCTGTGCCAGAATGCCCGGCACGCCCGGTGCGCCCAATGCGATGTATATACGTCTTGTCGTCTTCTGGGCACTGGTAGTTGATGACGTGGGTGACGTCGTCAACATCAATACCACGGGCAGCGACGTCGGTTGCTACCAGTACGTCCACCTTGCCATGGCGGAAGGCCCGCAACGCCTGCTCGCGCGCACCCTGCCCAAGATCTCCATGGAGGGCGCCGGCAGCGAAACCGCGCTCAGCTAGATCCTCGGCAAGACGGGCGGCAGTGCGCTTCGTACGGGTAAAGATAATGGTGAGCCCACGCCCGCGCGCCTGCAAAATACGCGAGACAACTTCCACCTTATTGAGGGCGTGGCAGCGATACACAACCTGACGTGTGCTCTTAACCGTGGCGCCTTGATCAGTAGGGTCTTGCGCCCGGATATGAGTGGGCTTGGACATGTAACGGCGTGCCATGGATACCACGGGTCCGGGCATGGTCGCGGAGAACAGCATGGTGTGCCGGCGCGGCGGAGTCTTGGACAGGATGGTCTCAACATCCTCAAGGAAGCCGAGGTCCAACATCTCATCGGCCTCGTCCAGCACCACAGTGCGGACGGCTGAAAGGTCTAGGGAGCCGTGGCGCTGTAGATCGATGAGGCGTCCAGGGGTGCCCACTACGATTTCAGCACCCTTGGTGAGGGCCTCTTGTTGCGGCTCGTAGGCACGTCCGCCATACACTTCGATGATGCGGACGTTGCGGTACTTGGCGGCCATCGTAATTTCGGCAGCTACCTGCTTGGCCAGCTCGCGTGTGGGAAGCACAATCAGCCCCTGTGGCTTGCCACGCTGAGCCTCGGGGATATCGTCCCAACCTTCTTCGTCAGGCCCGGCGATGGCTTCAAGCATCGGGATACCGAACCCGAGGGTCTTGCCCGTTCCGGTCTTGGCTTGGCCAATAATGTCATGGCGGCGCAGCGCCACGGGAAGTGTGAGGGCCTGAATTGGGAAGGGATGAATAATCCCCTTATCGGTCAGGGCTTTTGTAATGGGGGCGGAAACGCCGAAATCCTCGAACGTCTTCTGGTCAAGGCCTTCGCTATCGCCAGTAATGTCAGCTTTTACTTCCCGAACCTCGGGAACTACAGCAGCCGATGAATCGACTATGCCGGAGCTAGTGCTCATTCAGTCATCCTTTTCTTTTGGCGCGTACGGTACGCGCGGCGCAGCCGATCGCAAATGCCAATTTGAATCGAGACGACCGGGCAGCTCTTATCTCCATACTAAGACCAATGCCCCACAAGGTGCTTGCGGGGCGTTGGGTCTCACACTCTGGCGGCTTATTCGGGGACTAATCCAAAGCCCACGCGGCGGGTGTGGGCAGAGGCTACCTCGACGTAGCCGATCGCATCTGCTGGGACAACCACCGAGCGCCCGGAAGAATCCGAGAGCCGCAGCGGCGAGCCGTTTTCTAGGGCGGCATTTACGAGCTTATCCAGCTCTTCAGTGGTGATATCGATATCGAGGTTGAGTTCGCGCGGTGCCTGACGAACTCCGATGTTGATTTCCATAAGATCCTCCCTCGTGGGATAAGTAACTGCCCCTAGCTTAGCGTCCGCACCCAGTCCAGACTGAGTGGAGCCTTACCTGTTCATTGATGGCCGAATGCTGTAAGGGTTTTTAGCGACGACGACGAATTCTTGTCCGATCCCGCCGCTGCCTCTCATCGTGCAATTGCTTGGTGAGCTGTTGGTCGGCGATCGGTTGTACGGAAATGTAGTGGAGGCCCGCGATAGAGTTTCATCGTGGACACGATAGAACTTGACGAATCGCAAATTGACGCGCTTGAGGCTGCCGTTGCTCCGTGCCGGTTGAGCATTGTTGGGGCTCCCGGCTCGGGAAAAACACTCGTGTTGAGCTACCTCATCCAGCGTGAAGTGGAGCGTGCGGGCCGCCCACCCAAGATTGCGGTTCTAACTCAGGATCGGCGCTCGGCAACGTTGCTGCGCAATCAGATCTCGAGGCAACTTGGCGGGCTGCCCGAAACCGTCCGAGTTCAAACCCTCACGGCCTTTTGCTACGCGCTGGTCCAGTCCTATGCTCAGGCGGTGGGCCGTGGGGACCCGGAGCTCATCTCGGGGCCCGACGAGGATTCGATTCTTGGGGAGATTCTCGCAGCCTCCCCGGACATCGCATTTCCGTCCTTCGTGACAGACGAGGTGGCCAACATGCCGAGCTTTCGCTCGGAGATCCGCAACTTGATCACGAGGGCGTCCGAACTTGGATATTCGCCCAAGGATCTGGACGAACTGGCACGCACTTACGAGGAACCAATGTGGCACGCCGGTGCGCAGATTATGTCCAAATATGAGGATCTGACGGAGGCGCGCTCGGCTTTCGGGGGCCCGGAGGATACCTCGGATCTGCTTGATCACGCCCAACTTATTGGGACGGCTGCCAGCATGATTGCTGGCTGGGAAGCCAACGTGGCCGCCTCGCCGGGCAACGATGGGCTTGGCACGCCGCGGCCCCGCTGGGACTGGGTGGTTGTAGACGATATTGAGAACGCGCCGCGCTCCATCTTGGCACTGCTAGCGGAACTCGCAGCGGACGGAGCCTCGATCGTGGTGGCTGGTGATCCCGATGCGGCCGTTCAGGGATTCAGGGGCGGGGTGGCTAGCCTGCCAGGGGACATCACGGATCCGGCCGGTTTTGGCGCTACGCCAGTCTATTTGCACCAGCGGTACCGAGGCGGAAGCGCCATCGGGCGCGTCAGCGATCAGCTGGTCCAGCGGATCCGAGTGGGCGGATCGATGGTGGGCCATCGCTTGCCCCAAGACGCGGATGGGGACGGTGCCGTCTCGGCGCGCCGCTACGTACACCGCGAGGAAGAGATCTCCGCAATCGCGAGAGATCTGCGGCTTTTCCATATTAAAGAGGGCGTTCCGTACTCACAGATGGCGGTGGTGACGCGCTCGCGAGCGGATCACGCAGCCCTGCGTGGCTCGCTCATCCGCAAATCCATACCCGTGGAACAAATTGGTTCGGATAGGCCGCTCCACGAGCATCCGGCCGTTGCCAGCCTCCTCGACGTGATCCGTCTCAGCCTCAAGATCGGGGAGGGGCAGGATTTGGCAGACGTTCTCACCTCGTGCGTTGTGGGGATCGATCCGTTGGAACTGCGGCGCAGTAGCAGGGCGATGCGTGGTTACGAAGTGGTGCGAGGAGGCGAGCGCAGTGAGGATGAATTGCTGTCGCTGGTGCTGGAAGGGCCTGAAGCGGTCAGAGAACACGCACCTGCGGGAGCCGATGCGCTGATCCGGGCCGCCAAGATCTTTGATGCGGTGCGCCAATCGGCTAGCAAAAACAACTGGCTGGCTGAAGACGTTCTGTGGGCAGGTTGGGAAGCCAGCGGGAAGGCCGAACAGTGGCGGGCGCAGGCTCTAGCCGGTGGCCTTGCCGGGGACTGGGCGGATGTTGCGCTGGACTCGGTGATCCAGTTGTTCCGCGTTGCTCAGCGCATGGCGGATCGCGAGCCCACTGTGCAGATTCGGGAACTGATCGATGAAGTGACCAGCCAGCAGCTCCCAGAGGATTCGATTGCGCGTCTTGGGTCTGGGCAGGAGGCAGTTACGCTCACTACTCCGTCCGCATCGCAGGGGCGCGAATGGGATGTTGTGGTGATCGCCGGCCTTCAAGATGGAGTGTGGCCCAATATGCGTGTGCGTGATAGTTACACGCACACGGCTCGGCTCACACAGATCGCAACCGGGCGTCTTGTTCCAGGGCTTTCAGAGAGCGAGCAACGATTCCAAGACGTTGAGGAGACCCTCGATGATGAGCTCCGTCAGCTTTACCACTGCCTTGGCCGTGCACGGCGGCGCCTCATACTCACGTGTGTTCAGAGCGATGAGTCCGTCCCGTCGCGGTTCTTCGATGCTATGGGATTCGTTAAGGAGGAGGACGCTGACGGTGCAGAAGAGGAGCCATCCCGCCTCCTGCTGGGTCCACGCGCTCAGCACGCGGATTTGGATATGCCGGGGCTCGTGGGCCAACTTCGCCGCGCGGCGGGAGGGGCTGAGGCCGAAGGTGCGGCGGATGTCCTCTCTCAGCTCCGCGAAGGTGGCGTTGCCGAGGCTCAGCCGGGCATGTGGTTCGATCAGGTGGCCGCGAGGACTGGGGGAGAGGCCACGGGGATCAGTTCGGTTTCGCCCTCGCGCGTGGAGAGCCTCTTGGCGTGTCCCCTTCAGGGATTCTTACAGGGAGTTGGAGCGGATAGTGCCGATGGGCATGAAGCCGCCAACCTGGGCACATTCATCCATGCGATAGCGGAAGAGCTGCCGCATGGAACGCTCAGCGAGTATATCGAGCTCATGGATTCTCGGTGGCAGGCGGAATTTGAGGACCCTACGGAGAGTTTTGCGGCCCTCCAACGCTACAACCGCGCCCGTACGATGGTGGAGACTCTGGCTGTCTATGTCAAGGACCATCCTGAACCGGTGAAAACCGAGCGACGCGAGCGTGTTGAGTTGGATGAGACTGCGCGGCTCAATGCTTCCCTGGACCGGGTCACTTTTACGGATGACGGCGCGAAGGTTGCCGATTTCAAGACAGGCAAGAATGTGCCGTCAGAGGCGGATTCTGAGGACAATATTCAGCTCCAGCTCTATCAATTCATCCTCAACCGGCTCTACAACAAGAGCGAGGGAGCTGAACTTGTCTATCTTGGCGCGCCGAAGGCTAAGGGCGATCCCACCGTGCGCAGCCAAAAGCCGCTCACAGAGGAAGGCAGCATGCGGGCCGAGGAACGGATACGTGAGGCGGCGGCCATTCTCCGATCGGATGCCTTCGCCGCTAATACGGACACGGGCCCATGCGAAAGGTGCTCGTTCCGATCAGTTTGCCCAGCCAAGCCCGAGGGAAGGATGTTCTCATGACTAACTACGAATCGATCATGACGTGCCTGAACCCGGATTTCCTTCCCACGCCGGAGCAGCGCGAGGTTATCACTTCGAATTCGCCTGCGATCTTGGTGGTGGCTGGGGCTGGATCGGGAAAAACCGCCACGATGGCCAACCGGATTGCCTACCAGATAGGCACAGGCACGGTTCGGCCGGGTGAGGTCCTCGGCCTCACGTTTACTCGCAAGGCCGCGGGTGAGCTCGCCCAGCGAGTTGATCAGGCGCTTATGCGTTTGAGTAAGGGTGGTTTCCTCACGAGCCAAGGTGAGGGACTCTCCGCGCTGCGCGAGCGAATGGACCGGCCCAACATCTCAACATACAACTCGTTTGCTGCCGATATTGCTGCGAGCTACGGCATGCTCGTTGGCAAGGATCCCGGTGCCCGGCTCATTACCGATGCGGAGCGCTGGCAGCTCATGGAGGAGATCGTAGGGGCCTGGCCAACTCGTGAAGAGGATGAGGCGCTGCGAGAAAGTGCGCAGTCCACCATCATCTCCTACTCTCTTTCTCTCGCCTCTTCCCTGATCGATAATCAACTGACCACGGATGAGGCCCGCGAATTCCTGGCTCGGGAGATTGATGCGCTGAACCGTCTGGAGGAAGAGGGTAAGGGCGTCAAGCTGGGCAAGCAAGACGGTGTCAGCCTCACCACGGAGTGGAACACTCTGCGTAAGAAGGGTCTGCCCGCTCTGCAAAGGCGCCGCCAAATGCTCGATATTGTGGACGTGTACCTCGAGCGGAAGAAGCAGCTCGGTGTGGTGGAGTTTGCAGATCAGGTGGCAACTGCAGCCGCCGTCTTGGGGGAGCATCCCGCACTCGGCGAAGAGCTGGCCGGGCGTTACCGGCTAGTTTTACTTGACGAATACCAAGACACCTCGATCAATCAGGCGGACCTCTTGGTTAAGGCCCTTGGGAGCAAGATGGGCGCGTGGCGCTCCGTTTGTGCAGTGGGAGATCCCTACCAAGCGATCTATGGCTGGCGCGGGGCAAGCGCGAGCGCACTCGCAGATTTCGCCGTTCAGTTCCGGCGCCATATGGGCGGGCTGGAAGAGCTCACGCTCTCCACATCCTTCAGGAACGATTGCGCGATCTTGGACGCCGCCAACGCCGTTGCTCTGGGCATCGAGGACACCGCCTTGCCCGTGAAGAAACTGGAGGCCCGTAAGAAAGCGGGGCCGGGAAAGGTCACCGAAATCCGGACCGTTCTGCGGGAGGATTCCTACCGTGCGATAGCCTGGCGCATCAAGGACGTCATGGCTGCCATGGCGGACAAGGACGGCGGTGCAGAAATTGCCGTGCTGTGCCGTAAGCGCAAGTACATCGAGACGATAGTAGAAGCCTTGAACGAGGTGGGCGTTCCCTATGAGATCGTTGGCGGCGAAAGCTTGCTGCAGCGCCCCGAAATCTTGACGATCCGCGCAGCGCTTGCGGCAGTTGCAACTCCGGGCCGAAACGATCGCCTCATGAGGTTGCTGACCTACGTGGGTATCGGTGCTTCGGACCTGCGCGCGCTGAGCGCGTGGGCTCAGGAGTATGCCGCCCATCAGTTGCGGAGTATCCACCCGGGAAAGGAATCGAATGGAACTGGTCAAGCCGGAGGTGATGGTGAAACTAGTGGAGCATCCCTCAACCCACGCGGAGAAGGAACGCTTATCGAAGCGCTCACCTATCTTCCGGGCCTAGATTGGACAAGCTACAGGGGTGAGGCGTTTTCCGAAGCGGGCAGGGCCCAGCTTGAGCTTCTATCCGGGGTGCTTCAGTCCATTCGCGGTGCGATCCACTCGGATTTGTCCGATTTGATCGCCTTCGTTTCTCAGGCGTTGGGTTTAGATTTAGCTGCGGCAACACGGGCTAGCGGCGGCCAGAGAGTCCGTACTTCCATCAACTCCTTCATTGCACTCGGTGGCTCGTACCAGCGTGAGCACCCGGGTTCTTCGCTGGCGGACTTCCTCGAGTGGATGGAAACGAGCGACGAAAAGGAGCATGGGGGAGAGGACGAGGCGGGTATCGAGAGTGCTCGACTCGATGAGGATATCGAGGTGCGCCCGGGGGTTGTCCAGATCATGACGATCCATGCCGCCAAGGGGCTGGAATGGCGCGATCTCGTTGCAATTCCGGAGCTGGTAGAGGGGGAGTTCTCGGACATCGAATCCCGCGTCAAGTCGTGGCCCACTCAAAGTGAAACGTTCCCCTACCCTCTGCGGGCCGACTACAAGTACCTCCCGCAGTTCGATCCGGCACAGTGCGAGGATAGGGCTGAAGCTGCTCAGGGGATATATGAGTTCAAGAAGATTGCGCTGCCCGAATACGAGAGTCAAGAGCAACGCCGCCTAGCATACGTGGCGTTCACGCGGCCCCGGGCGGAGCTGCTCCTGGCCGGATATGGTCTGAAATCTCCGGAGAAGGCCGAACCACGGACGAAGGGACGTGGCCAGAACGTGGTGAGTGAAGATCCCGTGACGGTCCAGCTCCTCAAGAGGTCCACATACCTCACCGATATTCGTAAAAAAACGGATGTGACCCCCTTTGCCGAACTCGCTGGCCCGGATTGGCCCTCTGAGCTCATCGAGCAAGTTGGAGAGCAGGCGGAAGTTGATTGGCTCGTCGAGCGCTTGGGCGAAGATGCTGTCTATCCGCCGAAGCTCGCGCCTGTTCCGCACTACGCGGAAATGCCCGATCTGCTGCACTGGCCACAGAGTATCCGGCGCAAGCTCGATTCCCTAACTCCGTTGGCAACCGACGCCGATCTGAAGGAGTGGCAGTGGCAAGCGGATGTGCTGCTGGCCGAGCGCCGGGATACTCGCGCCACCACGCTGGCCCGGCCCTACTACACGGCTACCGATATGGTGCATTTGTCCGAGGATAGCGAGGCGTTCCTCGCCAATCAGCGCAGGCCAATTCCATCGAAGCCTTCAGGTGCGGCCAGGCTGGGAACCAACATGCATGCGCAGATTGCGCACCACTTCACGGAACCCGCCACTCTCGATATAGATTCTCTGATGGAGTTGCCCGCAAGCGACCTTGATATGGATTCCTCGCGCGAGGGCCAGCTCTATGACGCCTTCCTCGCTTCCCCATGGGCGGGTTGCGCGCCGTTGGCTATTGAGCAGTCGCTCGAGATCGTGGTGGCGGATCGAATCATCCGATGCACCATCGATGCGGTTTTGGATACCTCGGCCAAGCCTGGTGCCCATCCGATCACCATCGTGGATTGGAAAACGGGCCGTCGGCCGCGCAACAAGGACCTGCCGTCACGTGAGCTGCAGCTGGCCCTCTACCGTCTGGCATGGTCTCGGGCGCACAAAGTCCCGCTCGATCAGATCGGTGCCTGTTTCGTCTATTTGGGCGAACCTGAATCACGTCGCGAGCTTCAGGCCGGCGAACTGACCGAGGAGGAGATCACGGAACGGATCGCCGCGGCACTGAACTAGTGTCTCTTAGCTCGGGTCAACATCCCACGTTGGCTCGGGCTGGGAGGATGGGTCCGATTCAACATCGGCCGCGAGGTCCGTTAGCATGTTGCGGGCCTCGTGCTGGACGTCGTCGTTCTCCGTACGAATCCCGTATAGCAGCCACTTGGCGATACTCAGTTCGGACAGAAGGATTGCCCGGGTCTGAGTGCTCTCATCCACGCTGACGCCTCGGGTGTTCTCATAGGAATCGAGGATTGCGTCAAAAATCGGATCGGGAAGGGCGAGCAGCGGAGCGAAATCAACGGCGGGATCGCCCACGTGTGCCCCGCCAAACCCAAGTACCGCTGTGATTGTGCCACCCGACCACAGGAAGTTCTCCGAATCGATATCGCCATGCAGCACGGCGGGCTCAAACTCCCACAGCTCAGTGTCCTCTAGGGCGTCCTCCCAACGTCTGCGGAGCAAAGAGGGGATGGCGCGTGTTTGATCAGCATCGTGAAGTTCGGCGAGTTGGCGAACCCGGAACTCTTCAGCGGCATAGTGGGGAAGCCCGGCGTGATCGATCGTTTCGGTTGGAAGCATGTGGATGGAGGCGATGGCCCGGCCAACTTCGCGAGCCCCAGTGGACGTCATGGTCTCGAAGTCCCCGGGCGTCCCGATTGGTTCAGGGTAGACGATTGCGCGGCCGCCGGCGGCCACGTTGGCGAAGCCTGCCGGCCGCATAATGTCGAACGGAAGCTCTCCTTGGCGCAGCGCTTCTAGCAGCAGAGGCGCGATCGCCGCCTCGGCTTCGAGGGAGGTTGCAGCTGTAGTATTCATGGGAGCCTTGACGATCCAATGACGTCCCTTGGAATCGAGCACGCCGCCTGTCACGAAATCATCAGTCTCAACATACGGCGGGCGAACTCCCACGGCGCTGAGGCCGTCGATGGCATCTACTGCGAGTCCTGCGAGGTATAGCGGCGAAATCTTCACGCTCTCAACATACGTGGTCAAGCCCAGTGTTGGCGAGCGTACGTGCCCGAACGTCTCAATTTGACCGAGTTATCCACAGCCTGTGGGTGCGCTCTGCAAGCTATTGGCTACCTTCTCTATGGTGTGCGTGAGGGAAGGACATTCCGATGGCGGTACAGTCTCAAGCGCGTGAGAGCATCGAAAGCGTTGTGCGGCATCTGGTGCGCCAACGAGGAATTGACCCTCAAACCGATGCAGCTGCGCTTGAGAGCCTGATTGGGCAGGCGATTACGGAATATGAGGGCCAGTCGGTCGCGGGCCGGGCCGAACCGATCACCGCAGTGGAACCGCTCAAACACAAACTTCGTGACGCGATCGGCGGGTATGGCCCTCTTCAACCGTTGCTGGATGATCCAACGGTTGAAGAAATCTGGGTGGATGAGCCGGCCAAGGTATTCGTCTCGCGGGCGGGACGAAGCGAGCTCACCACCATCGTTCTCAGCGACGCCCAGATCCGGGACCTCGTGGAGAAGATGCTCAGGTCCTCTGGCCGTCGGCTCGATCTGTCTCATCCGTTTGTCGATGCTGCGTTGGCTGGAGGGGAGCGCCTGCACGTGGTTATCCCTGACATTACGCGCAAGCACTGGGCAGTCAACATTCGCAAGTATGTGCTGCGGGCCCGCACGCTCGCCGAGCTGGTGGGTGCCGGTATGATGCCACCTCAGGCTGCCACGTTCCTTGAGGCCGCCACCCGCGTAGGGTTGAACATCCTCGTCTCGGGAGCAACGCAGGCGGGCAAGACTACTCTGCTACGTGCCCTCCTAGGCGCAGTTCCTGCCACTGAACGTATCGTGAGCGCCGAGGAAGTCTTTGAGCTCAACCTTGAGCACCGCGATGTGGTAGCTATGCAGACGCGCCCTCCTAACATCGAGGGCCGCGGCGAAGTGACACTGCGCCGCCTAGTCCGCGAAGCCCTGCGAATGCGACCGGAGCGAATTATCATCGGTGAGGTACGCGCAGCTGAGGCGTTTGACATGCTGGTGGCACTTAACGCCGGGATCCCCGGCGCCTGCACCATCCACGCCAACACAGCCCGCGAGGCCGTGATGAAGCTGTGTTCCCTGCCGCTCTTGGCGGGCGAAAACGTCACCTCGCAATTTGTGGTTCCAACCGTTGCCAGCGCCATCGATCTGGTGGTGCACGTGGAGCGCGATCACCACGGCAAGCGCCGCGTCACCGAGATTGCTAGCGTCACCGGGAGGGTCGAGGCCTCGCGCGTGGAAGTTGCCTCCATCTTCTCCACTAGGTCTGGTGGCGAGCTCACCCGCTCGGGTGGCGATATTCCTCAGCGGGACCGGTTCGTCCGGGCCGGCATTGATGTCCAACAGCTTCTGGGTTCATCATGGGCCTGATCCTGGGAACGATGTGCGGCCTCGGGTTCGTTATGTGTCTGGTGGCTACAACGGGAGAGCCACGCGCGGCCGCGCCTCCATCGTGGGCGCGCCGTCTCAACTCCCGCCGCTCAGAATTCGGTCTCGCATTGCTCGCAGGCGCACTCGGAGGTGCACTTGCATACCTCCTTCTTCGCAACGGTTGGCTGGCGGCATGCGTGGCATTAACCAGTGCCTGCCTGCCTAACGTGGTGCAACAGTCCCGAAGGCGTAAGTTGCGAGCTGAGCGAGCCGCCGCGTGGCCAGATGCGCTCGACGATATGGTCTCCGCACTGCGCGCAGGCCTTGGAATCTCCGAGGCACTGAGTTCGCTCGGTAGCCGCGGCCCGCTCGCCCTACGCCCGGCATTCGCCGGATTCGCGGTCCAGATGCAGGCCACGGGGAGTTTAGACGCCAGTTTGAACGGGCTCAAAGAGAGCTTGGCGGATCCGGTGGCGGACCGTGTTGCCGAGGCCATGCGGCTGGCAAGCGCGCTCGGCGGCTACGATCTGGCCAACGTGCTCCAAGCCCTCGCTCGTAACCTTCGAGCGGAAAACCGTGATCGGGGAGAGCTGCTAGCACGCCAATCTTGGTCCGTTAACGGCGCGCGAGTGGCGGCTGTTGCCCCATGGATTGTCCTTGTCCTGCTGGCATCTCGCCCAGGAACCATTGAAGCATTCGCCACGCCCACGGGCACGGCGATCCTCGTGGGAGGCTTCCTACTTACTCTCCTTGCTTACGCCCTCATGGTGCGCCTTGGAAGGCTCCCCGAGGAGCCGCGTGTATTCGTTGGGAGGGCTGAATGATCATCGGATTGCTTGCTGGATTCGGCGTGGTCCTTATCGTGACGGCGCTCGTTTCTCCGCGTCCAAGCTTGGAACAACGGGTTATGCCATACCGCCAGCACGGGTGGAAGCGCACGCACTTTCTCCCACTGACCCGGGTCCAAAAGCTTGCGGTGGCGGCCTTGGAGCGGGTGGGGTCAACGTCCGCGTCAGTCGAGCGGCGCATCGCCACGCTGGGCGCGGGCAACCTCCGCATTTTCCGTCTCACGCAGTTGCAGTGGGCGGGGGCGGGATTTGCGGTGGGCCTCCTCTGCGCCTTTGCGCTGCTCACGCGTTCGGGAAATCTCCTTCTCGCGGCACTACTCGCGTTCGGTGGCGGCCTCGCGGGCGCAATGGCGGCCGATTCTCAGCTCACCCGCCGAGCAAACAGGCATTCGCAGGCGCTCACCGCCCAGCTTCCAGACGCTGCCGAACTCATGGCGTTGGCCGTCTCGGCCGGCGAGCCCATGCGCTCAGCTCTAGAACGCATTAGCGTCATTGGCAGCGGTGAACTCGCGGAAGAGATCAATCGCATGCTCAGTGAGGTACGTGCCGGGGCCACTCTGGAGGACGCACTGACGGCTATGGGAGCGCGATCGGGATCGGGCCAAGTTGCTCGCTTCTGCGATGCTCTGGTTACTGCGAGCCGTCGTGGTACACCGATTTCAGAGGTACTGGCTTCCCAAGTACAAGACGCCCGCGATCAGGCACGCCGCGAACTCCTAGAGATCGGTGGAAAGCGTGAAATCACCATGATGATCCCCGTGGTTTTCCTCATCCTGCCCATAACCGTGCTCTTCACGCTCTACCCGGGCCTGCGCGCCCTGACGTTCATGACCTAAGAAAGGACACCACCATGAAGATATCCACCCTCCTTCGGTCCCTCCTGAACCGGGCTGACCCACCGGGCGATTCCGAGCGTGGCGACGTCCCCGGTTGGGTTCTGGTCACCCTCATGACTGCCGGCCTCGTGATCGCCATCTGGGCCGTTGCGGGCCCTGCCCTCGTTGACGTGTTTAACACGGCAATTAGCAGAATTACCAGTATCTGAGTACCCCGTTGTTGGAGAATTGGCGACGACGACGAAGCCGCCTCCCTCGCAACGAACTCGGCCAAGCGCTGGTGGGTTTTGTCATGGTGTTGCCGTTGGTTCTGCTGGTGATGCTGGCGCTGTTGGGATTGGCCATGAGTCTGCACGCCCGCATGATCCTCCTCGATAGCGCTGCGGAGGGTGCTCGTGCGGGTTCCCTCGCGGGCGCCGGCACACAGCTGGCGGAGGAGCGCACCCGGGAGCTCATCGTGGGAGCCCTTCCGTCCGAATACGCCGATGATGTGCGAGCAACCGAGGTGGAGACGGGCGGCGCGGCTGTAATCCGTGTGGAGGTCGCTGCGCCACTACCCATGGTCGGGTGGGCAGGCACGATTGAGGTGGCGGCCGATGCCCCGATCGAATAGCACTGAGCCAAGCAACGCCAAGTCGAATGGTGTCGCGAAAGGCGAGGAAGGTAACGCCATCGTCGAGTTCGTTGGTGTCATGGGGATACTGGTGGTGCCGGCGGTCATTGCACTTGTTGTGGCCTCCGCGCTGCTCCTTGGCCAATCGGCGCTCACGGCTGCGGCGCGTGATTCTGCCAGGGCGTTTGCTCGGTCCGACACCGTGGCTGAGGCGTGGGTTCGGGCGCAGAGCTTCGCGGATCAGGCACTCGAATCCCGTGGCATCGATTCGGGAGCTTTCCTCACCATCTCCTGCTCGGAAGATCCCTGCCTAAGCCCGGGCGCTACGGTGTCTGTCAGGGTGGAGGCAGATATCTCTGTGCCCTATCTTTCACCCATCCGGATGTCCCGTGAGGCGACGATGCCCGTGGACGAATTCCGAGCAATCAGGGACTGAAATGAAAGGCGAACGGGGAAACATGCTCATTCTGGGCATCGGGATTTGGGCGTTTGTGTGCGTGCTGCTTGCCGGCAGCGTCGCCTTATCTATCGTTGCCCTCGAACGGCGTGAACTCGTGGCACAGGCTGATTCGATAGCGCTCACGGTAGCGGATGATCTGAATGATGAACTCTATTACGCGGGCGCCCAGCACTACCTTCCTGACGGGCGTGACGTGGTGGTCACTGCCCAGAGGCTGACGTCCGGCGATACTCGGATTGGGGATCCGACAGGTGTGCGCAATGGAATGGTTGTGGTGACTCTCTCCCGAAGCGTCCCGTTGGCCTTTGTGCCCGAGGGTATGCCGTTCAAGAATGTCAGGATTGAATCCACCAGCTACGCGATCCTGCGTGAACGGTAGAACCTATGCGGTAATCTAGGCCTGTGGCCACTGAATACCGAGCAGAAATCGACGCCCTACGGAAAACATTCCATCAGATTTGGATGGTAACTGATCCCGAAGGTCTCAAGGCAACAATTGCGCGCTTAACAGAGCAATCATCGGCACCCGATCTATGGGATGATCCCGACAAGGCGCAGGAGGTTACCTCGGAGCTCTCCCATGTTCAGTCCGAACTAGATCGCGTTCTCGCTCTTGAGGGACGCTTAGATGATCTGGAAGCGATGTTGGAAATGGCGGAAGAGGAATCTGAAGCCGATCCCGAGCTCGCTGGCGAACTCTATGCCGATCTGGACAAGGACATGGAACGGACCTCACGAGATCTAGACGATCTCCAGATTCGCACGCTGCTTTCAGGTAAGTATGACGAACGCGATGCCGTTATGACCATACGGTCCGGGGCGGGTGGCGTGGACGCCGCGGACTTCGCCCAGATGCTCCAGCGCATGTATGTGCGCTGGGCCGAGCGTCAGGGTTATTCCACAAAAGTGCTCAACACCTCCTACGCGGAAGAAGCCGGTATCAAGTCCACAACGCTGGAGATTCACGCGCCATACGCATACGGAACCTTGTCAGTGGAGGCCGGAACGCATCGCCTAGTCCGGATCTCCCCATTCGATAACCAGGGCCGCCGCCAAACATCGTTTGCAGCGGTAGAGGTTATCCCTCTCATCGAGAAGACTGATCACATCGATGTACCGGAAGCCGATATACGCGTGGATGTGTATCGTTCGTCTGGACCCGGCGGCCAGTCTGTGAACACCACGGATTCCGCAGTCCGAATCACCCACATCCCCACGGGGCTCGTAGTGTCCATGCAGGATGAGAAGTCCCAGATTCAAAACCGTGCCGCCGCCATGCGAGTGCTCCAATCGCGCCTTCTGCTCATCAAACAGCAGGAGGAAGCGAAGGAGAAGAAAGAATTGGCGGGGGATATCAAGGCGTCGTGGGGCGATCAGATGCGTTCCTACGTGCTTCAGCCGTACCAGATGGTGAAGGATCTGCGAACTGGTTTCGAAGCGGGCAACCCGGACTCGGTGTTCGATGGTGAGATTGACGGCTTTATCGATGCCGGAATTCGCTGGCGCGCGACGGGCGAGAAGGCCAACTCCAACGATTAGTTAGTGGGCCATTCGGATCTCATTAGTCGAATAGATAACGTTTTGATCACGGCGCGCCGCGCTGAACCATATGGGTCAACCACGTATGCTCAGAGCGACCGTGCCCACGACGTTTGGCTATGAAACATATGATCCGATTCGACGATGTCACCAAGGTGTACCAGAAGGGTGCTCACCCCGCACTCGATCAAGTGAGCCTCGAGGTAGATCGGGGCGAGTTTGTGTTCTTGGTAGGGCCCTCCGGGTCCGGTAAGTCCACGATGCTTTCGCTCATCTTGGCGCAGGAGCGTCCCACATCCGGGCACGTCCACGTGCTCGGGAAAGATCTGTCCACTGTTTCGGCCCGTCGCGTGCCACTCATGCGCCGGAAGATCGGCGCGGTGTTCCAAGATTTCCGCTTGCTTTCAGATAAGAACGTATACGATAACGTCGCGTTAGCGCTTCAGGTTATTGGAGCCCCTCGCCATCAGATCAAGACCGAGGTGCCTGAGGTTCTCAAGATGGTGGGCCTAGACGGCAAGGAACGCCGCCAGATGACGGAGCTATCCGGTGGTGAACGCCAGCGTGTGGGCATTGCCCGCGCCATGGTAAACCGGCCGCAGATCCTTCTGGCGGACGAGCCCACGGGAAACCTTGACGGCGAAACCGGCCTGTCCATCATGAGGCTGCTCGATCGAATCAATCGCACGGGAACCACCGTTGTGATGGCTACTCACGATCAGTCGATCGTGAACCAGATGCGCAAGCGCGTGGTGGAGCTGAAGGAAGGGATTATCGTCCGCGATCAATCTCGTGGCGTATACGGAGGTGATCAGCGCTAATGCGTTTCCGGTTTATCCTTTCTCAGACGTTCAGGGGACTGTGGACCAATAAGGCCATGGCCGCCTCGGTCACGCTGGTGACGTTTGTTTCACTCCTTTTCATCGGGGCTGCATCGTTGCTACAGACTCAGGTCTCCAATCTCAAGGGTGATTGGTATGACAAGGTAGAAGTCTCAGTCTTCATGTGCCCGTCGAACTCAACGGCCCCGCAGTGCGCCAGCGGCGAGGCAACGGACGAACAGGTTGCCGATATTGAGGAATTCCTCGAAACAGATGAGATTTCCCAGTACATTGACACCGTCCATTTCGAAACCAAGGCTGAGGCGCTAGAGAACTTCAAGCAACAGATGGAAGGAACGGCATGGGTTGATTCCCTATCCGAGGATCAGATGGAATCCTCCTTCCGAATCAAGCTGTCCGATCCGGAGAAGTACCAGATCGTAGCGGAGTCCCTTGATGGGCGCCCCGGCGTTCTGGAGGCGAAGGATCAGCGAGCTCAGCTAGAGCCACTGTTCGATATGCTCAACCGCTTCACAATTATCGCTGGCGTGCTCGCTGGCGTGATGATTGTGACCGCCCTGATGCTCATGCCCACCACAATTCGACTTTCGGCCATGTCCCGCAGGGACGAAACCGAGATCATGCGCTACGTTGGCGCCTCGAATTTCTTCATTGAGCTTCCGTTCATCCTAGAGGGAATCATCGCCGCACTGACCGGTTCAATTCTGGCAGTAGGGGGCTTGTGGGTCACGGTGAAGTACTTCATCACCGATTGGCTCGGAACCTCGATGTCGTGGATGCAAATTATCAATACCGGAGACGTGTGGAGGCTTTCTCCGTTCCTCGTGCTGGGTGCCATGGTGGTTGCCGGTATTGCCTCTTGGATAACGCTGCGTCGTTACGCGAAGGTCTAATCAGAAGGGACTCGGAATGAACCGGAAGAAGCATCTGGGAGCTATCGCAGCGTTCGCGATAGCCCTGACGGGCTTCGCAGGAGTTGTGACGCCCGTTGGGCCCGCTGCATACGCCAGTGATCGCGATGATCTCGTGGAGAAGCAGAAGGAGCAAGAGAAGCAGATTGAGTCCACGAAGTCCTCTCTTGAGGGGGTAGACACCGATCTGCAGGCCGTCTATCTGGATTTGGAGGAAACCAAGTCCAAGGTTTCAGTTGCGCAGCAGAAGCTCAAGGATGCTGAGGATCAGCTGGCCGAAGCCGAACGTGATCAGCAGATTGTGGCCGGCCAGCTCGATGCAGCCCAAGGGGAACTCGATTCCATTAAGGAAGAAATCACACAGGGCGAGGCGAACATCGAGTCCAGCCAGAACAGCCTCGGTGAGATCGCTCGTGCTCAGTACCGCGGGGACACCATGCCGTCCACGATGGATCTACTGGTTGGGGCAAGCTCTTCCGAAGACTTCCTGAATTCTTATCAGGTATGGGAGGCACTATCCCGCACTCAGAGCACCAGCCTGACGGACGCGGAGGTAGCCACGGCTCAGAATTCGACGCGTGAATCGCGCCAGACTGACGTTGAGGAGCAGATCGCCGATCTCAAGGAGCAGGCGGATGCCCTAGTTGTTGAAAAGGAAGAGAAGCAGCAGGCTGCTGAGTCCAAGCATGAGGACCTTCTCGCAGTTCAGTCTGATTATGAGAAGAAGGAAGCCAAGCTTCAGAACAAGAAGGATGCCTTCCAGTCCAACCTTGAGAGCCTTGAGACTGACCGCAACGATACGGCGGCTCAGATCGCCCAGATCGACGCGGAGAACAAGAAGAAGAAGGAGCAGGCTAAGCTACAGCAGCAACAACAGCAGCAGCAGTCTCAATCAAAATCTTCTGGATCGTCCAACGCTGCTCCGGCAACTAACTCCGGCGGCAACTGGCTCATTCCAACGGTGCCAGCCCCGCTATACGTCACCTCTCCGTTCGGGATGCGTGAGTATCCGTTTGGTGGCTACTGGATGCATAACGGGGTAGACCTTCGCTCCTCCTGTGGCGAGGCCCAGGTGGCCCCCGCCGATGGTGTCATTGCAAAGACCGTTCCAGCACCCGGTAACTCCACCCACGGCAACCAGATCTTCATCAACCTTGGTGTGGTGGGAGGCTCCTCCTATGTGGCCGTGACGAACCATCTTTCCAGCTTCAATGTGTCCGCGGGCCAGTCCGTTAAGCAAGGGCAGGTAATCGGCTATACCGGGCAGACTGGTCAGGTGACCGGTTGCCACGTTCACTTCGAACTCTGGAAGGACGGGTCGGTTGTCAACCCGATGAGCTACCCGGCCTTCACGCAGCGGTAGTGGTGAGCTAGGCGAGGATACGTCGTCGTTGCCCTACTTTGAAACGAAGCGGAATCCGCGTAGAATCTTCAGTTCGTACGGATTGGAGGTGTACTGATGGCGAAGAAACCGGGCAAGCTGTCCGCGGCCGAGAAAGCCAAGGCGGAGGCGGATGCCAAGCAGGTCATTGCGCGCAACAAAAAAGCGCGTCATGACTACAACATCCTCGATACGTACGAGGCCGGGCTGGCGCTCACCGGGACCGAGGTGAAGGCGCTGCGCATGGGCCGCGCGTCGCTCATCGATGGCTGGGTGGAGATCGATCGTGACGACGAGGCGTGGATTCACGGGATCAATATCCCCGTCTACGCCATGGGTACGTGGACCAATCATGCTCCCACTCGCAAGCGGAAGCTGCTGCTGCATCGAGACGAGATCCGTAGGCTGGGCGATAAGGTCCAGGCCAAGGGCCACACGATCGTGCCGCTCGAGCTGTACTTCCTACGCGGGCGAGCCAAGGTTCTGATCGGGCTGGCTCAGGGCAAGCAGGAGTGGGACAAGCGCGAAACGTTGCGGCGGCGTGAGGCCGATCGTGAGGCGGAGCGCGCTATGTCCGCGGCTAGGAAGCGCGCACGCGGCTAGGGCGCGGCGCGAGAGTTCGGCTTGCCGGGAGAGTTGCTTGCCGTCGCGAGAGTTACGTTCGGAACCTAACTCTCGCGTCCTAACCGAACACTCATGCACGGTGTAGCTCGACGACTGCATGGCAATAGGTGGGAATAGATTCCGGGCCCTAGGTGTTGTAAGATATGTAGGCGCTTTAGTGCGCATGTTTCCGGATCAGCCGGGTTAACAACTGAATAAGGGGATGATCGGTTTCGACGGCGATTACTTGCCGAAGAGAAGCGGGTCGAGGATGCAGAGTCATCTCGTTAACGACTCTCTGCAAACCAATAGGTGCCAACTCAAAGCGCACCGATTTCGCCCTCGCTGCCTAAGCGAGCTTCGAAATCCGTCAGACTGAGGGTGCTTTCTCCTCAATAACTGGCGACGTTAAGAAAGCCACTGCTGAGCGGGTATGCCACGGGCGCGCTCGGGACTCTTACGCGGCTAGGTTCGTCAGCGGCTTGTTTGCGAGAACGCTGGAGCCAAAAACAACGGTCAGCAAACTACACCCGTAGAAGGCTTTGACTTTGATCGTCGGACGCGAGTTCAATTCTCGCCATCTCCACAAACTCAAACCCCTCTGACTGGGCGCCCGTCTGGTCAGAGGGGTTTGTTGTTGTGCAGTTGTTCTTGATGAGTGCGACGGTATTCGATTTCTAGCCTTCCTAGCGTGGGATAGCCCGGGGAATCGGCAACTCCAGCCCGGTAATACGAGAACGGCCGTGGGTAACGCTTATAAGGGAATGGCTCTTCAACATGTACATCTAGTTGGCTAGGATGTTGTTATGACGGTCTACAACGTTTACGAGGCACGTGATTCTCTATCGCATCTCATCAGTGAATCTGAGCGGGGTGGGGAAGTAGTGATTGCCCGCAGGGGTAGGCCAGTTGCACGTGTTGTACCGTACGAAGACTCCCAATCCGCAATGACAGGTTCGGATCTTGCTCAATGGTTGGCCGCACACCCCTTGCCGGATCGGCTTCGTTCTTCCGCGAACGAACTTGAGGCACGTATTCATGAGAACCGGGACTCGTGGGAATGATCTACTTAGACAGTTGCATTGTGATCTATGCCGTCGAAGCTGATGATAAAACGGGAGAAAAGGTCCGTGCGAAGCTCGCACAAACGGATGAAGTTATCGCAACAAGTCCACTTGTGCTTCATGAGTGTTTAGTGGGACCGCTGCGAGATACAGATTGGGAGCTTCGCGACCGTTACGTCGCTGTCTATTCGCAATTCAAACAACTGGACCTCGGCCTTGAAACATTCATGAGGGCCGCCGAATTACGGGCCGCTTCACAGATGAAAACGCCGGATTCGATACATGTGGCAGCTGCACAAATTGCAGGATGTACTGAATTTTGGACCAACGATCACCGTCTCATGAAATCCACGCGTGGTCTAGGAATCAACATATTGGAATGAGACACCGAGGTTTCGACAATTAACCCCTTCCACTGATTCTCGCTTCAGCTTTGGCTCTATGGTCGTGATGGTGCTTGGGGTCTGTCTGCCCACCTCGCTCTTCAAATCAGGCCACGCAACGATAAACGTGAGTAACAGATGGTCGCCCACCGCACAGAGTTCGACACGCGCCGCGTCAGCTCCACAATTTCAAGATCCCTCTGGCTGAACAATTCGCTTGGTCGGAGGGATTTTTGCTGTACGGAGTTGTCTTCATCGCTGATGCGAAAGGCGGGCCGAGAAACCCGGCCCGCCTACTCGACTAATCCAGCGTCAGAATCCCTCGCTGAGCTAGCTCACGGGGACGCTCACCCCGCTGGTCCGGGCCGGTCGCCCGTGACCCGATCTACCAGGATCTCTGCGAAGGAGGAAGCATCACGGCTGTTCACGAATGAATCCACCGCATCGAAGAATCCCTGCTGGAACGCTGGGGAGACTAGCTCTCCGTAGGAGATTGATTGCAGAATCGGTAGTTCGCGGAAGGCATCTACTGATTCGAGTTGCTCGTCGTCCAACTCTGATACGTCGGCGTCCAAGCGGACGGGTATGGAGCCTTTGACAACGGAGAAATCGCTTTGGACGGTGGGATCGAGTATTGCCTCTTGGAAGGCGGTAGCATTCGCTGAGTTCACCGTTCCCTTGGCTTGGACGAATGTGTCGATGACCGCTAGGAACGTGTCTGACGTTCCGGGAAAGGCCACGGCGATGATGTCCTCAGCATCGTCAGGGTACGCCGCGCGTAGCTCCGCGTATGCCGAATCGTTCATTTGCTCGAACGCGCAGTCTCCCTCAGCTAGCGAGGTGGCAGCCTGATCCCACGTCATGGACCAAGACTGTGGATCGACGGTGTCCACGATTGTCCCGAAATCGGCAAGGGCAGCCTGAACGTCATCTCCCGACCAGTTGAAGCGGTCGTTACTGATCCGATCCCAACCATCTTGGCCAACGTGCGCCAACAACACGGATTCGAATAGGCCGGCCACGGTGAACGAGTCTTTTCCACCAAGGCACATTGGGGTGGCCCCGGCGGCAGAGACCTTCTCGATATCAGCTAGGAACTCGTCCAGAGTCGTGTCGTCGGTAGGCAGGGTGATACCCAGCTCGTCCAAGACGGCCGTGTTTGCTAGCAAGACGTTTGCTCGGTGTGCACCTGTGGGGACACCGTACTGCTTGCCGTCCACACTCATAGAATCCACGACAGCGTCAGGGAGAGCGTCGGTGACCTCAGGCGTATATAGCGCGGACACGTCCGCGATTGACGCGGCACGCACCCACGCCTCTACATTTCCGCCAGAGAGTGTCTGCCAGACATCCGGCGGGTTGCCAGAGGCTAGGCGGGATGTCAAAACAACTTGGGCATTGGATCCGGATCCTCCAGCAACGCTGGAGTTGGTGACGTTGACTCCTTCGTGCTCAGCAGAGAAGCCGTCAAGCAGCACATCGAGTGCCGGCTGTTCGGAGGCAGATGTCCACCAAGACAAAACCTCCAGGGCATCCGTTTCTCCCCCCGACTGCTGGTCTGAGGAACACGATGTGAGGGCCATGGCTCCGGCGGCGCAGATTGCAACGCCTAGTGTCATCATTCGACGGTTGTGGGTTTTCATTATGACCTCCCAGCGGACGAAGAATTGGATGACGAATTTAGGCGTCTTGTCAACCGAACGTCGTAGATCGCGTAGGCGGTGACAACAGCAAAGCAAAGAGCTGGCACCACGAAGGATGTGGACGCGGACGTCATGTCCATGACGCGTCCTTGGACCATCGGCATGATTGCTCCGCCAACGATGGCCATAACTAGGCCGGCGGCGCCGAACTTTGTTGCCGATCCCAGCCCCTCAAGGGCAACTCCGTAGATTGTGGGAAACATGAGTGATAGGCAGAAGGACACGCACACGAGGGCGGCAACTCCCGCTGGTCCGGGAACTAGAACGGCGAACAGACAGATGGCAACCGCCAGCGTGCCAAGGACGGTCATCACCTTTGTAGCTTGGATGTGGCCGATCAGCCATGTCATGAAGAAGCGGGACACCAAGAAGATCAGCAGGCTGACCTGAAGCAACTGCGCTCCCAACTGAAGAGACCCGTCCATTGTCTGCTGGACGTACTGGAGGATGTAGGTCCAGCAGCACACCTGAGCCGAGAGATTGAAGAACTGCGAGACCACGCCGTAGCGGTAGCGCTTCGAGTTCCACAATCTGCGCATCTTTTGGCCTACAGTCTGCCCGTCATCTTCAGCCTTCTCGGCGGCCTGTACCATCGACTTCGGTGGTTTCTGGAAGGCGATAATCACAAGGATAAGCAGTAGCAAGACGCCCAGTGCTATGTATGGCCCCATGACCGCGCGCAGCTGGGTGGCACGAACCTCCCGGAGTGCCGCATCGTCCGCGCCCGCCAAGTTCACTGGAGCATCGAGCGTTGGCAAGATCATCGTTGAGGCAACAAGGACTCCGATGTTGGTTCCCACTGGGTTGAATGCCTGCGCTAGGTTGAGCCTGCGTGTCGCGGTCTTCTCTGGTCCCAAGGAAATGACGTAAGGGCTGGCGGATGTCTCCAAGATTGAGCATCCCGCGGCGATTGCGAACAGTGCCACGAGGAATGCGCCATAGGTCATGATGTTGGCGGCGGGGAAGAACAGGAACGCTCCCGCGGTGGCTAACGCCAGTCCGCTGATGAGCCCAGCCTTGTAACCCCACCGTTCGTTGATGAACGCAGCGGGCAATGCCAACAAGAAGTACGCACCGTAGTAGGCCATCTGTACTAAAGAGGCCTGGAACGCGTTCATGTCGAAGATCCGTTTAAACCCTGACACCATGGGAGTTGTCAGATCCGCAGCGATGCCCCACGCCGTAAAGCACCCGATGACAGCGATAAACATGAGCGCTGCACCAGGGTAGAGTATCGACTCTTTGGGTTTATTCACTGCTCGCTTCGCCGGCCCCGTCTCTGGGATGTCGGACTGCGGGTGGGCTGCAGCTGTGTCGCTCGCCATGGCGACCTCCTATTGTTTTAGGATCCCTCATCATTGTGGGACTCGTCGCTATAGTAGCCAGAGTGAGCGTTTCCGTCCACCAGAACGCCAACGTCACGTAAAAGGTTCCTTTCTAGGCATCTTCACGTGTGGCGCGGAGCGGCTAGCGTGGGCAAATAGAGATGAGAGGCTACCTAGCCTAAGTGGGGAGGATGCGTGAAGATCAAAGCACCCCGGACCGCAGCGGGTAAGTGGCTCTTGTGGACCACTGCCGTCGCGGCCGCTGCCTTGATTGCTTGGCAATGTTGGGGACCAGGTGTTCCCTCTTGGCGAGGAAAGACTCACGGAATCATGTCGGTGACGTTTTCGGCAAATGTGTCAAACGCGCTGGTTGCCGTACTTATCGCATACGTGGCGTTGCTTCCCGTCCTCCTTTCTATTTACTTCCGTCGCCTGCGTAAGGAAAGGGGACAGCCAATCGGAAATGCGGCAACGATGATCAATGTTGCAGTTGTTATTCTTTGCGAGATCGGCGTCGCTTTCTTGTCTCTCCTTGCCGTATTTCTTACTTTTCAGGATTGTCGCGTGGTAACCGTTGAAGGCACCAAATATTACGAATGCAACGCCGGGTTTCTGGACCCGTTGTACACCTATCACGAATACAAGGGGCCCTTCCTGATGGGCAGAGCTGGCATTGAGGCTGGTGAGCAACGATGGACAGATGACTCCGAGAATTCAGATCCTTGGTTGTTGCAAAGCATGATGGGTGGACTGTTGTGGATTTTGCCGCAGGAACCAGAGCAGGTGCCGAGCATCGACGTGGTTCCGCCTGAGGCCAGCACTGAAACCTCCGATCCACAACCCTCCTACCCGGCCCCAGAACTTGATGAATTGGTGATCGATTCTGAGGAAGTTGGTGGCTTCACGTTCGGGATTGCGCAGGTGGATACCGCCATGGCAGGCAACGGTGCATTCGTTGCTGTTGCCAGCAGCGATCACGGCAATACGTGGGAAGAACGCGGCGCCATTGCCGATAGCGTTTCGTTCTACTCGTATTCAGCGGTTGACGCCGATATCCACGTTGTTGGCTTCGGATCCTCCTCGTCCGATACTCCGCCGCCCGCCATGATCACGACGGACGGCGGCTGGACGTGGAGCGAGCTTGTGCTCCCGTTCCACGAGGGTACCGATGCCACGGCACAATTTGTGGAATCGGCCAGACTAGTTGATGGTGGCCTTGTTGTAACTGCCAACTATCCATCGTGGCTTGCTGGACGTGGGAACGGACGTAGTTTTATTTCATACGACGATGGCGTGACCTGGAAGGCCTTCGCTGAGCAGCGCTGATCTGCTATTCCGCCGTGGCCCGGGACTTGAACAGCCGAACTCCAACGCCGTCGCCGGCGCGGTCCACGTAGCCGACCTCAATCGCATCGCCGTAACGATCGGCGATCTGCGCCAGCAGCGGCTTGGGATCGTGAGGGGCAATCAGCACGAATCCAGAACCCACCTTCAAGCTGGATAGCGCGCCGAAGACTGCACCGTGGCGGATGGCGTGGGGAACCGGGCGTACATCGAACTCCATGTCGAATGTTTCCGAACACCCGCAGTCGTGTTGTCCGGTGGTATCGGTTAGAGGGATCTCATGGATCATGGGTACTCCTGTATTTAGCACGGTTTATTACGTGTTTAATCTAGTTGCGCGATTCATGTGATTGCAAGGTTGGGGCCGGTCCGTCGTCGTCGTTAAAACGAAACTTCCGGGGAAGTAGGCGAAGGTGCCGAAAATTCTGTGGGACCTTCGTCCAACGCCATGATTCCGGACACTGTGAGTCACGGCCTTTTCGCGCCTATCGGCGACCGGGCTATACTGTGACAGTCCATTTCCGAACCAGAACTGACGGTGACTATGCCAAAATCTGATCTTTCCGGTGCGAGTTCTCCCCAAAAGGGGGAAGAATACATCGAGGTTTGGAACGATTTGGTATCGCCGCGTGACTTGACGTGGTCCCTCGTATCTTGCGGTGGCTGCGTTGCTATCGCCTTGGGACTCGCGACCCTGCTTTCTTCAAGCCTGTTTATGTGGGGGCTCGGAGGAGCCGTACTTGGCTTCATTATCAGCGCGGTAGTGTTCAAACCGAAGCGTGTGGTTGAGATCGTCGAGGCGGAGGATCTGGCGGCAGGCCCGGCGGCCCCGGCGATCCAGTCCGATCAGGAGTTCGCCGGAAGCGGCACTCAGGGGGAGGCCCGGTAATGGACATGACGCTGCTTCTCCAGATTCCTATCGCGGCCATCGCCGCGATTTTGCTGTACACCTTTATCGGTTTTATCCCGGGCACGGATGAGACGAGCGTTCTGGTTCCGGTGACCCTCGCGTTGGTGCTGGCGGGGGTTGCTCCCGTGGTGGTGCTCGCCTTCTTTATCGCCGCAATCGTCACGTTGAATCTCACCAACGCCATCCCGACCGCGCTAGTTGGACTTCCAGGTGGAGTGCTTTCCACGCCTATGATGGAGCACTCGCTCTACCTCAAGGACAAGGGAAGGGCGGCGGAGACCATCAAGAAGATGGCCGCAGGAAGCGGAATCGGCACCATCGTGGCGATCCCGGTGAGCTTAGCCATTGCTGCCGCCATCGCGCAGTACGCGGAAACGCTGCGCGAATACGGCACTCTACTCTTTGTATTTGGGGCGATTGTGCTGGCCCTCCTAGGTGGAAACCGGCTGCTCTCGTTGCTCGCGATCATCCCGATGTCTCTGCTGTTCCAGGGGCTTATCTCGCTGTACCGCGATCAGGGTGTCATCCCAGAAGACGGCAGTATTACCGTGTCCTTCTTCCTCGGTATCACGATCGGCCCCATGCTGGTCTCGATCCTCCAGCTTCTCAATCGCAAGACGCGCGAAACGCTGCCGCGCCGTACCCCGGCAACCCTCAATATCTCCCGCGAGGAAATGAAGGGCCAATCCCTCAGCCCTAAGAACATCTTGACCAAGGCCGAGGCCGCATGGACTGCGCTCATGTCCTTCGTGACGCCGTTCCTCTTCTTCTTGAGCCCGGTTGGCTTGACGTTCCTGCTGGGCAAGGCATCGGAGGGGCGCCGCGGGAGTCATGTAGACAAGGCCAACCGGTCAATAACGGCGATGAACGGAATTGCCCACTCCGCTTACCTGTCCGGCACGATTATCCCGCTGCTCGCGATCGGTATCCCGCTTTCACCTGTGGCGATTGGGCCGGCGCAGGCGCTCTTCAACGCGCCGCCAGTGCTCTCCCTTGAGAACAACCTGCATCACATGCTCAGCACTCCGGAGTTCATCGCGGCTGTTGTGATCGGTGCGCTCTTGGCGCTCGCGGTCACCTATTACATCGCAGTGCGCTACTCCTACCAGATCACGTACTTCGTCATGCGATATATCCCTCACGAGGCAGTCCTTGGGCTGTTCGTAGGGTTTATCCTTCTGCTCGCCTACTTGGATGCTGGGGTGGCAAATATCTTCGGCGTGCTCTTGGTTGGCGTGGCTTGTGGCACCTTCAATAAGCTAGGCGTGGGTTACGGGGTACAGTTTATGACGCTATATGCATCGCCCTGGATCGTTATGAACCTGCTATAGGAAAGGCTTTCGTGATTCCACACGTCGGAACCGGCCAGACCGTGGCCAAGATTATCCTCCTCGGAGAGCACTCCGTGGTGTACGGCTATCCTGCCATTGCACTGCCTATGCACTCGCTCAAGATGACTGCTCGCGTGGAGCCCGTACGTGGTGGCCACGATGAGGGCACGCTTACGGGGCTTGGATGGTCCGGGCCGATCAGTAAGGCCCCCGCGCATTTCGCGAGTATCTTGAGGGCGCGCGAGGTTGCGGCGGAGTTTGTTGGCGATCCGGATGGCCTGTTGAGCATCACCACCGAATCGGAGTTCCCTGCCCAGCGCGGGCTGGGTTCCTCCGCGGCGGCGGCTGGCGCGGTTATTCGCGCGGTATTGAACGCCTATGATGCGAAGGCTACCGCGCACGAGATTTTCACCCTGACGCAAGAGGCGGAGACGATTGCGCACGGCCAGCCCTCTGGTCTTGATGCCGTGACTACCTCGGCAACCTCGCCAGTCCATTTCCAAGCTGGGCGCACCACTGATTTGGGTCTTCCGCTGGATGCCTGGATCGTCATCGCCGATTCCGGGATCCACGGCAGCACGCGGGAGACCGTTGGGCACGTGCGCTCGTTGTATGAGAATTCGTTCCGCGAAACTCAGGAATCCCTGTCGCGTCTTGGAAAGATTGCCGAGGGGGCGGTGGATAACCTTCGCAGCAGCGATATTAGCCAGCTTGGTATCAAGATGACGGAATCGCACGGGATCCTAGCGGATTTGGGTGTGAGCACTGTGCAGCTTGATGAACTCGTGTACGCCGCATTGGATGCTGGCGCGCTTGGCGGCAAGCTCACGGGCGGTGGCGGGGGTGGTTGCGTGATCGCGTTGGCCCACAGCTACGAGGATGCACAGAGGATCAGCGACGCCATGCGCGAGGCCGGGGCGCGAGCCACATGGACCCACGCGCCGCTCCTCAACGAGGTGGTTGCGTGAAGGCAACGGCCACCGCGCACGCCAACATCGCGCTCATCAAGTACTGGGGTAAGGCCAATGAAGATCTTATTATCCCGATTACTTCGAGCCTCTCCTTAACTTTGGATGATTTATTTACGACGACGACGGTTGATTTCTCCTCTCTCGAACCTACTGCGGCTGATCAGGCAACTCTGGATGGCGCGACGGTTAGCGGACGCCCACTTGAACGCATCTGTGGCCTGCTGGATCTGGTCCGGGAGCGTGCGGGGATCGATCAGCCTGCGAAGGTGACGTCGGAGAACATGGTGCCTACGGCTGCCGGGCTGGCTAGCTCGGCTTCGGGTTTTGCTGCGCTCACTGGTGCGGCGGCTGTTGCGGCGGGGCTTGAGCTGAGCGATCGGGAGCTGTCCCGACTGGCAAGGCGGGGTTCCGGATCGGCGTCGCGCTCGATTTTCGGGGGTTTGGCGATTTGGCACGCGGGGGACAGCGACGAAACGTCATTCGCGGACCCCGTGGTAGATCACGGCTTCGCTCAGGAGATTTCCCTTGTGGTGCTAGTGCTGAATTCTGGCCCGAAGGCGGTTTCAAGCCGAGACGGCATGCGGCGCACGGTTGATACATCTCCTCTTTATGAGTCGTGGGTGGCAGAGCATGCAGGGCACCTTCGTGAGGCGCTCGCTGCAGTAGCGGATCGTGATCTTCCGCGTTTAGGTGAGGCGGCCGAGGCCAACGCCTTGGGCATGCACGCGGCGATGCGTGCGGCCAACCCGCCGATCAATTACATGAACGATGCCAGCTGTGCGGCGCTTCAAGCCGTGAAGGATGCCCGGGCGGCGGGATTTCCCGCGTGGGCCACGATGGACGCTGGGCCCAACGTCAAGGTGCTCACCAGTACCAAGCGCGCGGCGGAGCTGGAGGCCTGGTTGCAGTCCCGGCTGAAGGATTCGGTACCCGGGATGGATACGGTGGTTGCTCACGCCGGACCAGGATTGACGGTGACACGATGAGCGAGCCGTGGGCGATCGAGGTTCGGGCGCCGGGCAAGCTCTATGTGGCCGGCGAATACGCCGTTGTGGAAACGGGTTTTCCCGCGGTACTCGTGGCTGTTGATCGCTACGTCACCGTTCAGGTGAAGAGTTCAGACGATACCGGGCACATCACCTCAGATCTGAACGCCGGAAGCTGGTTGGAGTGGTACCGGCGCGATACCGATATGGTCATCGAACCGGATGAGGCTCCTTTCAGCTTTGTATTAGCCGCCATGCGCATTGTGGAAGAAGCCGCACGCGAGCTTGGTGAGAGTTTGCGGATCTTCGATCTCAACATTACGAGCGAGCTGGATGATGATTCCGGCCGCAAGTTCGGGCTCGGCTCGTCGGCCGCGGTGACCGTGGCAACCATCCGCGCCCTCTGCGAGCTTTACGATTTGGATCTCTCTCGGCTGGAGCAGCTCAAGCTGGCGCTCCTCGCCAGCATCGAGGTCCAGCGCTCGGGATCCGGGGGAGACGTTGCAGCCTCCATGTTCGGAGGCTGGATCGCCTACACCGCTTTCGATAGGGCATGGGCGCGGGAGCAGCGGGCTGCAGGGCATTCTGTTGTGGAGCTGCTCAAGACCGAATGGCCAGGTCTATCGGTCAACCGTGTGGCGCCGCCTGCCGATCTCAGGTTGCTCGTGGGATGGACGGCCTCCCCGGCCTCCACCTCGCGCCTTGTTGGCGGTGTGCAGTCCCGCAAAACTCAGGGCGGGATGGACTATCCCCAGTTCCTCGCTGAGAGCGCCCGCTGCGTGACGTCCCTCGTCTCGGGCCTCAATGACGGAGATAATGAGGCAGTGTTCGCCGCGATTCGGCGGAATCGGGAGTTGCTGCGCCAGCTTGGCGAACGCACCGGCATCACGATCGAGACCCCAAAGCTGCGTCACCTCATCGAGACCGCAGAGGAACACGGTGGGGCGGCCAAAACATCTGGCGCCGGAGGTGGGGATTGCGGCATCGTTCTGATTAGCAACGATGCGGATATCGATGGCTTGCTCGCCTCATGGGAGCGGGCAGATATTCGAGTACTGAACCTTTACGTTCACCAGCCGGAAGGAGGGGTGGAGCAATGAGTGGGCGCGATTCCGCACGCAAAGATGACCACGTCCGGATCTCCGAGGAGCTCCGCAACGTGCAGCATAACGGGTTCGACGATATCCGATTCATGCACCAATCCTTCAACGAACTCTCACGCGAGAGCGTTGATATCAGCACGTCCGTGACCGGAAGCCCCTGGCAGGTGCCGTTCTACATCAACGCGATGACGGGCGGCAGCGAGATGACCGGGCGCATCAACGCGGACCTTGCGAAGGCTGCGGCAACGGCCGGTGTGGCGATGGCCAGCGGTTCGGTGAGCGTGGCGCTGAAAGACCCAAGCCTCGCTCCTTCCTTCGAGGTGATCCGGGAGAACGCTCCCGAGGCATTCATTTTCGCCAATGTCGGTCCCACAGTGACTGCCGAAAATGCACGCCGGGCCGTTCAGCTGCTTGATGCTAATGCGCTGCAAGTCCACGTCAATCCTGCCCAAGAGCTGGTTATGCCCGAGGGTGATCATGACTTCCGCGGATGGCTTGATCGCATCGAGGAGATTGTCGCAGAGGTACCTGTTCCCGTTGTGGTCAAAGAAGTAGGATTCGGACTCTCCTCCAAGTCCATCGCGCAGGTGAGGGCCCATGGAGTACACACAGTGGACGTGAGCGGACGCGGTGGCACGGATTTCGCGGCAATTGAGAAGCGGCGGCGCGGCGATCGCGCCTACAGCTATCTCGCGGGCTGGGGGCAAAGCACTGTTGAATGTCTGCTCGAGACCCTCGGTGATTTCCCGGTCCAGCCAGCCAATCCCCGGCACCACGTTGAGATTCTGGCCTCCGGGGGAGTACGTAGCCCCTTTGATGTAGTGCGGGCCCTGGCTATGGGTGCCCGGGCCGTGGGCGTGTCAGGGCATTTTCTTCACCTGCTCATCGAAGAGGGCATCGAGGCCCTCATCAGCGAACTGACCTCGTGGACCGAAGAAGTCCGCACGCTGATGACGCTGCTGGGTACTCCGAACGTGCCCGCGCTGCTCCAGACGGATCTTCTGGTCTCGGGCAAGACAGCGGAATTTGCGAACCTTCGGGGGATCGATTTGCCGGAGTTGGCGCGCCGCAGCGAGCTCTAGCCTTGCGCACCCAACGCACGGAGATTTGACGCAATCTCGGGCAACGACGACGAAGCCCCACCCTCGCACCAACTGGCCGAGGTTGGTGCGTACGTGAGGAAACGTCGTCGGCAAAAAATCTTTAATCGGAGTTGTTCCGTATGGGAGAGATAGCGTCTTCTGGTGGGAGGTGCCTGCGTATAAGCTCATCAGCATGGCATTGGATAAGCAGAAGGTCTTGTTGGACGCGCCCGCAGCGCTTAATTACGATGATCAGCCGTGGACGGTAACCGTCGCGGGTGATTCGATCATCGCGAGTTGGAAATGGATGGATGCACGGTTCTTTGGGCCGGAATCCGTCACTGATGAGGAGCGGAACTACACGTTCGTAGCAACCTTGAAGAACAACGGTAAGTGGAAGGAAACAGGAAGCTCATCGGAGAAATCATCCAACGTTTCTCTGAACGGCGGGACTCTGAGCTTTGGTTCGAGCAGCTCAAGTTTCAAAGGTAAGTCATCGGAAATATCGGTTTCTTTCGGGTTTGGCCAGAACAAAGATGAGGGCAACGTTGGCATGGTGAAATCCACGCTGGACACCGAACTCATCAAGAATGCTGTGCGCGGCTACCTCGAGTACTGTGGCTGGAAGAAGGCTGGATTGTTCGGGTAGGGATTCTTCGTCGGAAGAACCCACACGGAGAATTGATGCAAGATTTCAAGGACGTGCTGGCTCTGGACAGGCATTGACAAGGCTTCTGGGGCGGCCGGACTATTGGACGTGTCTGTCATGAACAACGCGATGGAGTGGTTTTCGATTGCTCTTCTCATCGCTGTCTTAGTCTTCGCCGTGGTGCGCCCGAAAGGGCTTCCAGAAGCGGTTGCGGCCGTGCCGGCGGCACTGTTGGTGGTGCTTGTTGGAGCTATCGATTTGGCAACTGCCGGTGACGAGGCGCGCACTCTTGCCCCGACCGTAGGATTCTTGGCCGCAGTACTTGTGTTGGCGAATCTTGCCGAAAAGGAAGGGCTCTTCCTCACGGCGGGGCAGCTGATGGCATCGGGTTCTCGCGGCGATCCCAAGCGGCTCTTGACGCTAGTGTTTGTTGTGGCCTCGCTGACCACGGCAGTACTCAGCTTGGATGCGACTGTTGTTCTTCTGACGCCCGTTATTTTCACTACCGCTTCACGGCTGGGAATGCGGCCGAAACCGCACGTATACGCCACCGCGCATCTTGCTAACTCTGCCTCCTTGCTGCTTCCGGTATCCAATCTGACGAATCTGCTGGCTCTCAATGCCTCGGGTCTGAGTTTTGGTATGTTCGCCGCGGTGATGGCCGTGCCATGGCTGGTCTCGCTGGCCATTGAGTATTGCGTGTTCCGCTGGCAGTTCAGCGGCGATCTGGGGCTCCGTGTTGGTGATGGTGGCAACGGCGGCACCGGCCAAGGAGATCGGATAGAAGTACCTAAGTTTGCCGTTGCGGTGGTGGCGCTGACGCTGGTGGGTTTCGTCCTGTGCTCGCCGCTGGGAATTGACACGTTCTGGGCGGCGCTAGTGGGCGTTGTGTTGCTCGCAGCCAAGCGACTCATTGTGGGTGCAGAGCCGCGGGGCGGGCAAGTGGTTGACCTACTCAAGTCAATCAACGTCTGGTTCATCCTCTTTGTTCTGAGCCTCGGGATTGTGGTCCGGGCCGTGGTGGATAATGGACTTTCCGATGCGTTAAGCAATGTCCTGCCGGAAGGAACGAGCCTTCTTTCGATGCTCGTATTGGCCTTTATAGCCGCCCTTCTCGCAAACATTGTCAATAACCTGCCCGCTGTTCTGGTGCTGCTGCCGCTGGTGGCCAATGCGGGGCCGCCAGCGATACTCGCCGTGCTCGTGGGAGTTAATATCGGGCCAAACCTGACCTACGTTGGATCTCTGGCCACCTTGCTCTGGCGAAGAATCCTCGCGGCTCGTGACCAAGAGACGGAAGTTACGGAGTTTACTCGGCTCGGGCTATTCACCGTTCCGGTGAGCCTCGTGGCCTGTACGTGTGCCCTGTGGGGCGCTACTCAATTGATGGGAGTATAAAGATGAGAGTTGTGGCATGGGTTGCCCCCGGAACGTGGAACACAGTGGTGGATACGGCAGCGCGGCGGCCAACGGAAGATGAGATCACGCTCGTGGCGGCGGCCGATACGCAAGAGAACATCCCCTCGGGTATTCTCTCGGGACTTATGGGGCGCGGCCACGCTCCTGGACACCAGTACTACGACAAGCTCAGCAAGGACGCTGCTCAGGATCTACTGGATAAGGCATACAAGGCTATACGGCGTGAGGCGGAAACCAAGCTTGTGGTGGGGCGCACCGAACGTGTTGTTACTGAGGCCTGCGCGGATGCGGACCTGTTGATTCTTGCCCGGGATGGCGATAGGTCGCGCCTTGGACCTAACAGCATTGGGCGCCATACCCGCTTTGTTATTGACCATGCCCCGTGCACAGTAGCACTGTTGTGGCCGGGTGAAACGCCTTCGCTTGATTCAATTCCTGAAGAAATCCCGGCGGAAGAAGACCCGGCAAACCTGCCACACGAGCGCGATAAGCGGAAGAGCTAGTCCTGATCGTCCAGCTGCTCGAAGATGTGCGGGAGCAGCTTGCACACCACTGCGAGCGAATCCTTGACGCCGCCTCGCGATCCTGGCGCGTTAACGATGAGGGTGCCTCCCTTGCCACGGTGCGTGATGCCCACGAGTCCGCGGGAGAGTGAGGCGAGCGGGGTCTGAGTGAGGCCGTGCTGGCGAATCTCCTGAGCGATGCCATCCATCGTTACGTCGAGGAACGGTGCCGTCGCCTCCGGCGCGACATCTCCGGCCGAGATTCCGGTACCGCCAATGGTGAGGAGGAAACGGGTCCCTTCGTTGAGAGCTTCGTTAATTGTGGCGACGACGGCCGAGTAGTCCTCACGCGCGTACTTGAGGAAGCTCCGGGTTTCGCCGGCGTGCGTACGGTTCACATGCACGCGGTTTTCCTCCAGAAGTCTGAGTGCTAGTGGGCCCGCGGTGTCCTCTCGTTCACCATCGAAGATCGCATTGTTAATGACGATGATGGATCCAGCGATGTCGCGATCCATCTCGCGCATGGGACGCTCGGCCGGGGACATACTGCTGCCTCTCTGTCTGTTGATTCTAGTGAACTGCGCTCGTCGCCGTCCCAAACGTGGAAGCTATTTGCGAAACAAAAGTCTCACGTAAATAAGGGCAGAAACTAGGGCATTCAAGGTGATTCACTAGAGAAATCACCCTAAGCTGAGGGTAGCAAATAAACACGGGCTATAGCTTGTTAAATAAATCTACCCACAAGGGATCAGGAGTCAGCATGGGTGTCAGTGCAGACGAATCTTCTGAGCAGAAGCTGCCAGAACTCGATACGTCGGGACATGTGATCGTTGGGTGGGATCCCGAAGATCCGCAGCGGTGGGATTCGAAGGTAGCGTGGAAAACCCTCATCGTTTCCACATACTCGTTGTTCCTTGGGTTCTGCGTGTGGTTTATGGTTTCCGCCATCGCGCCCAAGCTCAACGAGATCGGTTTCGATCTATCGTCCGCGCAGCTCTACTGGCTCACCGCGATGCCCGGCCTGTCCGGAGGCCTTCTCCGCTTAGTCTTCATGGTTCTGCCTCCCATTCTGGGAACGCGGATGCTGGTGGGGCTGTCCTCGCTGCTCTACATCATTCCCATGGTTGGGTGGTTCTTCGCCGTTCAGGATACGAGTACATCGTTCGGAACATTGATGTTGCTCGCGGTATTGTGCGGAATCGGCGGTGGAACCTTCTCCGGCTACATGCCTTCTACTGGATACTTCTTCCCGAAGCGGCTCTCGGGGACTGCGCTCGCGATCCAGTCGGGAGTGGGAAACCTCGGCATGTCCGTGATCCAAATTATCGGGCCGTGGCTCATGGGATTCGGACTGTTCGGCATCACCTTCATCGCCCCGATGCGAGGTGATGAAGGGGCGCTGTGGGTTTTCAACGCGGCGATCTTCTTCGTTCCATGGGCCATCGTGGCGGCGATTCTGTCCTTCTGGCTCCTCAAGGACGTTCCCGTCAAGGCAAATATCCGGCAGCAGTTGGACATCTTCGGCAATCAGAACACATGGTACATGACGCTGCTATACGTCATGACGTTCGGAATCTACTCCGGGCTATCCGCCCAGTTTGCGCTGATCATCAACAGCACATTCGGCAACGATTCCCAGTTTGCTGAACAGGGACTCACTGGGCTGCCGTCGGGCGTCACCTATGCGTTCCTCGGCCCGCTCATCGGCTCTATTGTCCGCGTGATCTGGGGGCCACTGTGCGATAAGTTCGGCGGGGCAATCTGGACGTTTGTGTCCGGGGTTGGTATGACAGCCACGTTGGCGCTGTGTGCGGCGAACCTCAACCCGTCCAACCCGGACCAGTTCACGCCATTCCTCATCGGGATGCTTGCCTTCTTCGTGTTCGCCGGGATCGGCAACGCGGGAACGTTCAAGCAGATGCCCATGATCATGCCGAAGAGGCAGGCGGGCGGGGCGATCGGCTTCACGGCCGCCATCGCGGCGTTTGGGCCATTCTTTGTTGGTATGGCACTGGCCAGCTTCAGTGTCCAGTCCTTCTTTATCGGTTGCGTCATCTACTGCCTCGCCTGCTCGGTGTTGTGCTGGGTGATGTACGCACGCAAGCACGCACCCTTCCCGGGTTAATTCAAGGAGTCACGATGAGTTCTGAAACTTCACTCTTCACGCTCGGTGCTCACCTGCGTCAAGGCGAGGCATCGGGAGATGCGCGCCAGCTCTTCTTGCAGGGTGGGCGGCAAGCCGATGCGTTCTATCGCCAGCGTTTTAGCCACGACAAGATCGTGCGTTCAACCCACGGGGTGAACTGCACGGGTTCATGTTCGTGGAAGGTGTACGTCAAGGACGGGATGATCACGTGGGAATCCCAAGAGGTTGACTACCCCACAACTGGTCCGGACATGCCCGAATACGAACCGCGAGGTTGCCCGCGCGGGGCCGCCTTCGCGTGGTACGAGTATTCGCCAACCCGCATCCGCCACCCATACGTGCGCGGCAAGCTGCTGGACCTCTACCGTGCCGCAAAGAAACGCACGGGTGATCCAGTCCTCGCCTGGCACGAGGTAACAAGCGATCCTGAGCAGGCGCGCGCATACAAGTCCGCCCGCGGCAAGGGTGGAATGGTGCGCACCACGTGGCAAGAGGCCACGGAGATCGTGGCCGCCGCCCACGTCTCTACCGTTAAGGACTTCGGGCCGGACCGCGTGGCTGGCTTCTCCGTGATCCCCGCGATGTCCATGGTCTCCTACGGCGCCGGCTCACGCTATTTGGAACTCATGGGCGGCTCGATGCTGTCCTTCTATGACTGGTACGCGGACCTCCCTCCCGCCTCGCCTCAGGTGTTCGGCGATCAGACGGATGTGCCGGAAGCCGGCGATTGGTTCAACTCCGATTACCTCATGCTGTGGGGATCCAACGTTCCCGTCACGCGCACGCCGGATGCTCACTTCATGACCGAGGGACGCTACCACGGCCAGAAGGTTGTGGTGTGTTCGCCGGATTTCGCCGATTCCACCAAATTCGCCGATGAGTGGCTCCGTGTGCACCCCGGGACGGATGCCGCCCTTGCCATGGCAATGGGACATGTGATTCTGAGCGAATTCCACGTGAAGCGTCAGGAGGAGTTCTTCCTCGATTATATGAAGCGTCACACGGACGCGCCGTTCCTCATCACGATCGAGACTGAAGATGACGGCCAGTACACGGCCGGGAAGTTCCTGACGGCCTCGGATATGGGCGGGGAACTCGCCGCTAGCGAAAGCGCCGAGTATCGCCTCCTCGTGATGGATGAGGATGGCAGTGTCAAGGACCCAGGTGGCACTCTGGCCGATCGTTACGGGGACGCTGGGCAGGGCAAATGGAACCTCGATATGCCCGGGGTGGATCCGGTGATGTCGCTCTACGCGGATGGAGGCGAATCGGTTGAGGTGTCCCTCCCGCGCTTCGATCTGGTGGGCGAATCGGGGCCGGGCACCATCGGCGCTGGCGTAATCAAGCGGGGAGTTCCTGTTCGCCGCGTGGCTGGCAAGCTCGTCACCACCGTGTACGATCTTTTGCTTGCCCAGTACGGCGTGGGGCGCGACGGATTGCCAGGGGAGTGGCCTTCGGGGTACGACGATGCCTCGGGTCTGGGTACCCCGGCCTGGCAGGAAGAGCTCACGGGCGTTCCCGCCGCTGCGGCCGAGCGGATTGGGCGCGAGTTCGCCCAGAGCGCTCTGGATTCAGGCGGACGCTCCATGATCATCATGGGCGCGGGAACCAATCATTATTTCCATTCGGACACGATCTATCGGACCATGCTGGCGCTCACGTCCATGTGTGCGACTCAGGGAGTTAATGGTGGAGGCTGGGCACACTACGTGGGCCAGGAAAAGGTTCGGCCCATCACCGGCTGGCAACAATACGCCATGGCGCTAGACTGGTCGCGCCCACCCCGCCAGATGATTTCTACCGGGTTCTGGTACCTCACCACAGATCAGTGGCGGTATGACGCTGGCCGGGTAGAGCGAATCTCCTCTCCACTGGCCCGCGGAGAACTAGGCGATATGAGCTTCGCCGATTCGCTGGTAGAGGCCACCCAGCGCGGCTGGATGCCCGGGTATCCGCAGTTCGATCGCTCGTCGCTTGACCTAGCGGACGAGGCGAAGGAAGCTGGTCTCGCTCCGGGCGAATACGTGGCGCGGGAGCTGGCCGAAGGCCGCCTTCACTTCGCGGTGGAGGATCCGGACGCGTTCCAGAATCATCCGAAGGTTCTCTTCAACTGGCGCACCAACCTGCTTGGATCGTCGGCCAAGGGCACGGAGTTCTTCCTGCGGCACATGATTGGTGCCGATAATGATGTTCAGGCTGAGGAACTGCCGGAGGGAGTTCGTCCCGAACGCATGGCGTGGCGGGACGAGGCTCCGGAGGGAAAGCTGGACCTGATGGTTACGGCGGACTTCCGCAACACGTCCACAACGCTGCATTCGGACGTGGTGCTGCCAGCGGCAACGTGGTATGAGAAGCACGATATTTCCTCTACGGACATGCATCCCTTCGTCCACACCTTCAATCCTGCTATCGCCCCGCCATGGGATGCGCGCACTGACTTCGAGCTATTCGGCGAGCTGGCCGAACTCTCCTCGCAGCTGAGCGTCAAGCACCTAGGGGCGCGTACCGATCTGGTGGCCGCACCGCTGGGGCACGATAGCCCCGATGAGCTGAACACGCCTCACGGCGTGGTGCCAGACCGGGAGAGCGCGGGCTGGGTCCCCGGTGTCACCATGCCGAAGATTATCCCGGTAAAACGCGATTACACGAAGATCGCTGAGAAGTTTAACGCGATTGGGCCGCTCCCCGAAAAGGTCGGGATGGCAACCAAGGGCGTGGCATTCCAGCCCGCCGCCGTGGTGGAGGATCTCGGTAAGAGAAACGGGCTGATCGATACTTCGATTGGTCAGCGCCCGGCAGTGGACACGGCTGTGAAGGCAGCGCAGATGGTGCTCTCACTTTCGGGTACCACGAACGGCAAGCTCTCGGTTCAAGGATGGAAGAACCTCGCCCAGCGAACGGGCCATGACGCCTCGGAGCTGGCCGCTGGCGACGAGGAGAAGCTCATCACGTACGCGGACATCGTCTCCCAGCCCAAGGGCGTGATTACCTCGCCCGAATGGTCCGGTTCCGAGCATGGCGGTAGGCGCTACACCGCTTTTGCCGTGAACAAGGAGTACTCCAAGCCGTGGCATACGCTCTCGGGGCGCATGCACTACTTCATGGATCACGATTGGATGCGCGAGATGGGCGAACAACTCCCGGTATTCCGCCCGCCGGTGGATCTCATGCATTTGTATGGCGAGGCGGCACCGGGCCAAGTGTTGGAGGACGGAAGCGGCGGTGCCGAGGTCTCGGTTCGCTACTTGACCGTCCACAATAAGTGGGCGATCCACTCCCAATATTACGACAATCTGCACATGCTCACGCTTGGCCGAGGCGGGCAAACCGTGTGGATGAGCCCGCAGGATGCGGAGAAGATCGGGGTGCGCGATAACGAGTGGATCGAGGTCCACAACCGGAACGGCGTGGTGAGCGCCCGCGCCATCGTGTCCCACAGAATGCCCGAGGGCACGGTGTACATGTATCACGCGCAGGAGCGCACGATGGGAACCCCGCTCAATGAGAAGACGGGCAAGCGTGGTGGCACGCATAACTCGCTCACGCGCATCCTCATCAAGCCTTCTCACCTCATCGGTGGGTACGGGCACTTCACATACGCATTTAACTACATCGGCCCAACCGGAAATCAGCGTGATGAGGTCGCGATGATCCGGCGCCGCAGCCAGGAGGTGACGTTCTGATGAAGGTCATGGCGCAAATCGCGATGGTCATGAATCTGGATAAGTGCATTGGGTGCCACACGTGTTCCGTGACGTGTAAACAGGCGTGGACGAACCGCGAGGGCACGGAATACATGTGGTTTAACAACGTGGAGACCCGCCCGGGCGTTGGGTACCCGCGGCGTTGGGAGGATCAGGTAGAAAATAAGGGCGGCTGGGTCCACAAGGCCAATGGCAAGCTTGTCCCCCGTCAGGGCGGGCGTCTCAAAGGCCTCGCGAACATCTTCGCTAACCCGAATCTTCCCGAGATGTCCGATTACTACGAGCCGTGGACCTACGAATATGAGAAGCTGCTTTCGGCCCCAAAGGACTCCTCGGCACTCCCTGTGGCCCGTCCCAAATCCCAGATGACGGGTGAACACATCAACGCTCCCGAATGGGGACCGAACTGGGATGACGATCTGGGTGGCTCGCTGGAGACCATGCAGGACGATCCGGTGATTGCGGCCTCGGGCGCTGAGGTGAAGGCGCAGATCGAAAACGCCTTCATGTTCTACTTGCCACGGATCTGCGAACACTGTCTGAACCCCACCTGCGTCTCCGTGTGCCCCTCGGGTGCGATGTACAAGCGCAGCGAGGATGGCATCGTCCTGGTTGATGAAGATAAGTGCCGCGGCTGGCGCATGTGTGTGTCCGGATGCCCCTACAAGAAGGTTTACTTCAATCACACCACCGGTAAGGCGGAGAAATGTACGCTGTGTTACCCGCGCCTTGAGATTGGGGAACCGACGGTATGTTCGGAAACGTGTGTGGGGCGCCTACGGTATTTAGGTGTTCTTTTGTACGACGCCGACCGTGTGGGAGAGGCGGCCGCCACTGAGCGCGATGAGGATCTCTATGAGGCTCAGCGTCAGATTCTGCTTGATCCCCGTGATCCCGAGGTGATTGAGGGGGCGCTCGCGGAAGGCGTGCCGCGCAGCTACATTGAGGCCGCGCAGGAATCGCCGATTTACAAGCTGATCCATGAGTATCAGGTGGCGCTCCCGCTACACCCGGAGTACCGCACGCTGCCGATGGTTTGGTACGTTCCGCCGCTCTCTCCGATCGTGGATGAGGTGACAGCTTCCGGTAACGATGGAGAGGACGGCAAGATCCTGCTCACGGCGATTTCGCGGATGCGTATCCCGCTGGAGTATCTGGCCTCGTTGCTGGCGGGCGGCAATCTGGCCGTGACGGAGAAGACTCTGAGGCGCCTAGCCGCGATGCGTTCCTACATGCGCGATATTCACCTCGGCGGTGAAGGGAACGAGGAGATCGCCGCCGCCGTGGGCATGACGGGCGAGGAAATTGAGGCGATGTATCGTCTCCTTGCGATCGCCAAGTATGAGGATCGATACGTTATCCCCAACGCCCATCCGGAGATCGAGCGCTCGCTCGATGATTTCCGATGCTCGTTGGATGGAACCGGCGGCGTGGGCATGGGCGGCCCGGGCTTTTCGGGCAACAAGGTGATGGTGGAACTCCTGCCGCGGCGTCCAGGAGGAACCAGTGTCTAACCGAACTCGCCCACGCTTTTCCAAAGCGGTCCCACCTGACGCTACCTATGTTGAACTCCCGATGGAAGCGCGGCGGCAGGTGTTGATGGCGGCCTCACTCCTTCTGGACTATCCGGGAGCAGATTTCTCGCGGCGCCTTGACGCGGTGGAAGAGAGTAGTTTTCCTGCGCCGGTCGCGGCGTGCTTTTCCCGCTTTTGCGATTGGGCACGGGAGGCAGGCCAGCGTGGCGTGGAGGTGTCCTTCGTGGCAACCTTCGATGAGCGGCGCAAGTGTGCCCTTGAGCTCTCCTACTACGCGGTGGGGGACACGCGGCAGCGTGGTCAGGCGCTGTTGGCCTTTCGGGAGCTTTACCGCAGGGCCGGATTCGAGCAGCTTGGCGGCGAGCTTCCCGATTATCTTCCTGTGGTGCTCGAACTTTGCGCCAAATGCGAAGATCCCGCTGTAACGGACGTGCTGCCAGCCCACCGGGACGCTCTCGAGGTGCTGAGAACGGCACTCTTTCAGCTTGATTCCCCGTGGGAATCGATTCTCACCGCCATTTGCCACGTGCTTCCTCCGATCGAGCAGGAAGCCAAGCAGCGCTATCACAACCTCATTCGGCAGGGCCCACCGAGCGAACTCGTGGGTATCACTGACCTACCATTTCCTACGAAGGCACGATCATGAGCACTCTAGATATCGCACTGTGGGGCGTGTTCCCATACGTGGCGCTGACAGTTTTCATTGTGGGAATCGTTTGGCGTTGGAAAACCGATCAGTTCGGTTGGACTAGCCGATCCTCCCAGTTGCATGAGTCGAAGATCTTGAGGTGGGGCTCCCCGCTCTTCCACGTGGGTATTATCTTCGTGTTCCTTGGGCACGTCTTGGGCGTGCTCATCCCGAAGAGCTGGACAGAGGCGGTTGGCGTCTCCCAGCACACGTACCATCTGGTGGCTACCGGAGCCGGGGCGGTTGCCGCGGTCATGGCGATTGCTGGGTTCGTACTTCTCATGATTAGGCGCTTTAAGTATCCGAGTGTTCGCCGCAAGACCACCCGAAATGACAAGGTCATGCTGCTCCCGCTGACGATTCCGCTGTTGCTCGGCGCCTTCGCCACCTTCCACCACCAAGTGTTCGGCGAAGAGGGCGGGTATGACTACCGCGAGACGATCTCTCCGTGGCTGCGTTCTATCTTCACCCTGAACCCGAAGATTGATCTCATGTTGGGCGCCCCGCTAGATTTCCAGCTTCACGTGATTGCAGGTATCCTCCTGATCGCGATCATTCCGTACACGCGACTCGTCCATATGTTCTCGGCACCTATCGGCTACGTGACCCGGCCCTACATCGTGTACCGCTCGCGCGATGCAGCCGTCAGCACGCGGGATCGTGCTCGCGGGTGGAGCCCGGTTGGCGAAGGAACCGTGAACGGCGATCCCTCCGAAGGGGCCTAAGAATGCTGATCCGCTAGCTCCTCGAAGGCAGCTTGAACGGTTTCGGCAAAGAGATCTGCGCCCGCTATATTGGGGTGGGTCTGATCCGGCTGGAGCATATCCGGATTCGCGCTCGCGGCGGCATGCCAATCAGCAATAATCGCGTTGGGGTAGCCGTCCACGATGTCGGCCAGCAGTTCATTCGCAGGCGTGACGAACGTCGAGGTGCCGTAAATATTCACCACAACGATCATGCGATTTGGGCCGAGCATATCAAGGACGTTGCGGACAACTTGTTCGTCAGGGACTCCGGCGTTCGTTCCGAAGTCGATGATGATGGCTCGGCGCACAGTTTCGGCATCGAGGTTTGCCCGCACGATCTCCTCTGCATCCTTCCACTTCCGATTGGACTTTGCGTCCAACTGGATATCGGGGAACTGGCGGGCGAGTCCGCCAGAGGCGGTAACAAGGAGCGAATCGCCAAAGCCCGTGATTTCATTGCCCTCTGGTACCGAGAAATCGGCTTCAGGATCTCGCGTGTAAGTGGCTGTATCATCCGATGGTGCAGCACTCGGGGGCGAGACAAAGCTGGACTCGCCCTCCTGAATGGCAGCTTGCGCGGAGGATTTGGCGGGAGCGGTTGCGATTCCTACCACGGTGCAGACGATGAGCGCCGCAACAAGTCCGGCGGCGATTCTGGGTGCCCGTCGCGTTCCCCGAATGGCCCCAATGCTGTCGGTGGTGCATTGACGGAATCCGCGCGTCCGCACGGGCTGTTCCACGGTCTGGTAGGACCATCCAGCGGTGAGTAGCGTTAGCACGAGGGCGAGCGCGCGTACGGTCCAGTTCATGGCGGAGTCCGGAGCAGCCGCAGGCAGAAGTGCCGTCAACATGAGGAAAATGGGCCAGTGCCACAGGTAGATGCCGTAGGAGCGCACTCCGATCCACTCAACCGGCCGTGCCTCAGCGAGGGAAAGCAGGAATCGATTCTCAGGGAGCAGTGAGGCGATGAGGATTGCGGTCAGGAGGCATGCGAGGAAGAGCCCGCCGCGGAACGTGAAGGTGGAGTTCTCGTCCAACGTAACCATCAGGGTCACGATTCCAACGGCCGATCCGAGTGCAATAAGCGGTGAGAATTGAGTGAACGCCGGATGGTCAAGCCATCTTGTGCCCGCCCAGATGAACGCGAGAGTGACACCCAGAAGTAAGCCGAAGGCGTGGGTGTCCGTGCCGTAATACACGCGCGTGACATCCTGGCCCGGCGTGACCAGAATTCCCATGAGAAGTGCAGAGAGGACCGCGCCTCCACCAGCGACGGCGATGCGTTGAGTCCAGTTCCTCGTGAACGCCATGAGCGCGATGAACAGCAGTGGCCACAAAAGATAGAACTGTTCTTCAACCGCGAGCGACCAAAAGTGCGCAAAAAGCTGTGGCGAGGTCCCCGCGAAATACGAGGACCCAGCAGCGATCTCCACCCAGTTCGTCGAGAAGGTGAGAGCGCCGATTGTTTGGCGAAAGATTCCCACTAGCAGATCGTTGCCAAGAATCAGGCCGCCCGTAACTGAAACGATCACCGTAAGGAACACCGCTGGCAGGAGGCGCCTAGCCCGGCGCAGCCAGAAGTGGGCAAGATCCACCCCACCCTTGGATGCACGCTCGCGAATCAACAGCGAAGTAATCAGGAAGCCCGAGACCACGAAGAAAATATCAACGCCAATGAAGCCACCCGGAAGGGAGGCAGGCCGCAAATGAAAGATCAGCACGGCAACCACCGCGAGCGCACGCAGCCCATCGAGTCCGCGAATTCTCTGTGGACGTCGAATCGTGCGGGTTCGCCCCGCCATAGATCGCACGCTTTGGCTCATGTCCCAAGGCTATGAGGTAGCAGCCGGATTGCCCTTGGGTACGCGCCGCGGAAGGTCAAAACTCCCGTGATTTGCCGCGCACAGCGCCGTTTCAGCTCACGGCGAACCTTGGAAAACTATGGATATCGGGCCGGTTGTGTGCCGCCTCCACCCACCACGCCCGCCGGCGAGTCGCGTACCTACGCCGTTTCCGGGCCACCAGACTCCATGGAGAGTCGCGCTAAACCGAGCCACATTAAGCATCCCCGCCTATTGTCTTGTTACATAGCGGAGAAAGCCTCGGAATCACGCCGTTTCACGCCTCAACGCTGCGAACTGAAGAAACCGCCTCAGAAGAAGACGCGGAGCGGGCTGTGGAAAGATTCAGCAGTCACAATGGCCCAAATTGCCGAGAACTCGCGGCACGTCAGCGTTCCATGAGCTCGCAAGATGTGGCAGTATGCAAGGTGTCCAAGGCTTCGCTTGCAACGAAAACTGGCGGCCTTTAAGGAAACCCGTCGTGTATCGATGCAGAAGTTTTGGACATTTTCGGATAGATTCTTCCCAGTGGCCCACACGGGTCCTTGATCCTAGATAACGAGAGGTATGGGAATGTCCCTTAACCGCACTGAGCTAATTGCCAAGATTGCCGAGAAGGCAAACCTTTCTAAGACTGATGCAGATAAGTCAGTTGCCGCTCTTCAGGAAGTGCTCGTCGAGTCCCTGTCCAACGGCGAAGCCGTGAAGATCACGGGCCTCATGGCCGTTGAGCGCACTGAGCGCGCCGCCCGCAAGGGCCGCAACCCCCGCACCGGCGAAGAGATTCAGATCCCCGCCGGTTACGGTGTGAAGCTGACTGCTGGTTCCGCCCTCAAGAAGGCTGTAGCCAAGTAAGTACAAACGTGAGTTAAGAGGGCCCGGCACATGCCGGGCCCTCTTTGCGTACGGGAGGGTACGTCGTCGTCGCCAAAAAACCTGCGGACTTTGACACACGCGTCGGCCTTGGGAACTTGGGCCGATCCTCCTACACTGGCTCCATGAGCACTTCGTCTCCGGAAGAAACTGGCGGTTCAACAGAACTCCTTGAGCGCACCGAGGAACAGCGCGCTCCGGGGGATGAGGAGCGCTACGCCCATTACGTGCGCAAGGAGCGGATCACCGAATCGGCCGTTGAGGGCCAGCCTGTGGTTGCCCTATGCGGCAAGGTGTGGACCCCTACGCGAAACCCGGACAAGTTCCCGGTGTGCCCAACGTGCAAGGAAATCTATAATCAGATGAAGAACGGCGGCCAAGGTTGGCCCTTCGATTCTGGTGTTCCGGGAAGCGGTAAGTGAGCGCGCGGACGCCGCGCACTGATCTCAATCCAAAATCGGCATCGGTTCATGCTGCCGAAAGCCTCCCTCCGGCCTTCCCCGAGCGGGCCGCGTGGGGGACTGCGGGATCACTGCGCGCTTGGCAGGCTGAAGCGCTCGAACGTTACCTGGCGAAGTCCCCGCAGGATTTCCTCGCGGTAGCAACGCCCGGGGCCGGAAAAACTACCTTCGCACTGCGCATCGCCACCGAACTTCTGGCAGCCGGGACCGTTCGCAAGGTGACGGTAGTGTGCCCAACCGAGCATCTGAAAACTCAGTGGGCCGAATCGGCTGCGCGCGTGGGCATCCAGCTAGATCCAGACTTCACCAACGCGCAGCGCGAAGAGGGCGCGTTCTTTGATGGTGTGTGCCTGACGTACGCACAGGTGGCCGCGAACCCCGAGCTGCATCGCTCGCGGACCCGGCGGCGCACTACTCTTGTTATCCTGGACGAAATCCATCACGGAGGCGACGCCCTCTCCTGGGGCGACGGCATCCGCACCGCCTTCGACGCCGCCACCCGGCGCCTGTCCCTGACCGGCACGCCCTTCCGCTCCGATACCTCCCCGATTCCGTTCGTGGAATACGCACCGGGGCCGGACGGCGTTTCGCGGTCTCAGGCCGATTACACCTACGGCTACACCGAGGCCCTGCGCGATGGGGTAGTCCGCCCCGTCATGTTCCTTAGCTATTCCGGGCACATGCGCTGGCAGACCAAGCAAGGGGACGTCGTGGAGGCGACGCTGGGCGAGCCGCTGACGAAGGATATGACGGCGCAGGCTTGGCGGACGGCACTCAACCCCGTAGGGGACTGGATTCCGGCCGTTTTGCAGGCCGCTAACGATCGGCTCACCACCATTCGAGGGTCGGTTCCTGATGCGGGCGGGCTGGTGATCGCGTCCGATCAGAAGAAGGCGCGGGCGTATGCGGCGCAGCTTGAGGCGATCTCGGGGGAAAAGCCGGTTGTTGTGCTGTCCGACGATTCCGCGGCATCAGGGCGGATCGCCGAGTTTGCCGCGGGGGATTCGCGTTGGATGGTTGCCGTGCGCATGGTGTCCGAAGGCGTGGACGTCCCGCGGCTGGCCGTGGGGGTCTATGCCACGTCCGCTTCCACTCCGCTGTTCTTCGCTCAGGCCATCGGGCGCTTCGTGCGCGTGCGGCGGCGTGGGGAGACAGCTACGATCTTTCTCCCGTCCGTCCCCCAGCTCCTGGAGCTTGCGAACGAGATGGAAAAGTCCCGAGACCACGCGCTTCAGAACCCCCACAAGGACGAGGATGGTTTGTGGGACGACGACGAATTGGCCCGCGCCAATCGCGACGAAAAGGCGTCTGATCAACTAGCGCTGCCAGGGTTCGAGGCGCTCGAATCCGATGCTGCCTTTGACCGGGCGCTGTTCGATGGCGGCGAATTCGGATCCATGGCCGAAGTCGGGTCTGACGAAGAGGCCGATTTCCTCGGGATTCCCGGGCTCTTGGAGCCTGATCAGGTGACCACTTTGCTCCGCCAGCATCAGGCCAGCCAGTCGAAGCGCCAAGGTGGGGCGCCGAAGTCGGGTGCGGGGTCCGGCGCGGCCGGCGTGCCGGAGCTGAGCGAAACCCAGCGGCGGCGTAAAGCTCGCAAAGAGCTATCTGGCCTCGTTTCGGCGTGGGCACGAAAGTCCGGGGAACCTCACGCCCAAGTTCATGCCGAGCTGCGGCGGATCTGCGGCGGTCCCGAGGTTGCTCGGGCATCCTCAGAGCAGATCGAGGCTCGGATCGAGCGCGTGCGGCGCTGGTTTGTGGGCCGGAAGTAGGATTCCGTCGCGTTCCTTAAAGGTTGGCGTCCCAGTACGTAGGTGAGGCTGCCACGAAGCTGGTTCGGTGTATGGGACAGGTGGGCCCGCCTATCTGTATGTGAAATCGAGACTGGCTACTATGTGCCGAAATTGCTGAGGGAACGGACGCGGTCCCGCCTGGCGTTTGGGTCCCAATTGATGGGAAATAACGCGTAGTCGAAACGTGTTACACATCACAGTTAGAATGCTGTCGTTTTGCCCTTTCTGAGAGAAAAAGGTGTGGGAGGCGCCCGATAGGCTCGATGTATCAAACAGGACTTCGAAGGCGTTGTTTTCGAAGCTGATACATCAGAAAGGTGGTGAAAGTGATGACAACGTTGTTCGATGTAGAGCCAATTTCTTTAGAGCACCAAACACCTCCGGAAGTCTCGGCTTGGAGCGATCCAGCATCGCGCGGTCTGCCGTTTATGGGCAGTAATACTGCTGATGCAAATGGTCCGCTGCAGGGCGGCTCGGAAGGCTCGGGCTGTGCGGAGCTTGCGGATGCGCTGGCACGGGTAACCGCGCGGTGTCGTGGGACGCGGGTCTCGGTGGCCGGGCTTGAGGAAGCGGCGAGCCTGTTGACGGCGGTCAAAGAGGCGAGCCGTTGCCTGGATGGGATCAAGCTGTCGGCAATCGCGCGGATAGATGAGCTGCAAACGCGGCAGGCCGAGGCCAGCGTGGATGGCAGAAAGCCGCCGCTTCCTGGCAAGGAACGGACGCTTGCGGACACCCTGACCAGCGGCGGAATGCAATCACAGGCCCAGACGGGACGGGAGATGAAGCAGGCTCGGGCATTCTCGGCCTTCCCTCTCTTCGGTGAAGCAATCGAGAAGGGGCGTCTGTCGGATGCCTATCTGGATGTTCTCACCTCTGTGATTAGGCCGCGCCTCAAGGAGCGAGCACAGGAGGATGAAGCGGCGCTACTAGCGATCGCACTCAATGAGCCTGTTGAGCACTTCAAGAAGGGCGTGAAGTCTTGGGTTGTGAAGCAGCAGCCTGCTCGCGCCGAGGCTGAGGTCAAGAAGGAAGCGGCCCAAGAATCGTTTTCTGTCTTTCCTGACGGGAACGGATATCGCTTGTCTGGGTGGCTCGCTGGCATGAACGGAACTGCTCTGAAGCAGGCGCTCCGCGACATCGTAGGCGTGCCCGCCAAAGACGATTATCGCCACCCGAAACAGCGGGACGCCGAGGCCCTGATGGGTCTAGTTTTCGGTGCGGCGGGGAGCTCCTCCCAAATTGGCACGGCGGCCGGGTCTGGTCAAGATCGGGATTGCGCTGGTAGCACACCACTTTCGAACGGCACCATCGCTCGGCATGAGATCCTTGTGCACGTGCCCTTCTCCACGCTGGTTCAGACTGAGAAGGCCATCGAACGCGGATGTAAGGAGCTGGAGCGAAGCACCGGCGCGGGTTCGCCTCCGGCAGAAGGTGTACTTGGCGGTGCCGGCCAAGGGGCTGGTGCAGATTCTCGGTCTGGCGGGCGGCTCCTGTCCGATTCGATGGCTCGGGCTGATTCGGGCATCTATTCTTCCGGCGATGCCTGTGCAACCACAGGTGTCGGGCTTGGGCGTCGCGGGGAGTGCCTCGATCAGCGCCCGCAGCAGGAAGCTGATTTGGGTGGTGTTCTCGCAATGATTCGCGCGGGGATAGACGGTGACATGCTCGAAGGGTTCGCCCCGGCAACGCTTCCGGATGGCAGCCCGTTGGCGCCGAGCCAACTGGCCCGGCTCATGTGCGATAGTCACATGACACGCTTCGTCGTTAATGCTCGCGGGGAACCTCTGGACGTGTCTTACAGGCAGCGATTGTTTAGCCAGCGGCAGGCAAAAGCGGTTGTGGGACGTGACCGGCACTGTCAGTTCCCCGGATGCACACGGGGTCCGGAACAAGGGGAGATCCATCATGCCCAAGAATGGGAGAAGGGTGGCGCCACCGTTATCGACAACGCGGTGCTGCTATGTTTTGCCCACCACGCCGTGATCCACAGGGAGCAGATCACGATCGCGCATCACTTGGGTGGCTTCGTGTTTACCGGTAAAGACGGCAAGCGCGTTGGTACGAGTAGGACCCGAGCGAACCTTTAGTCGTCTCCCTCGAAGATATCCACGAGTTTGGTGGGGACCGCGGGTTCGCCGCGGGAGAGGCGCCAGCCATCGTAGGGCAGTTCGGCCCGCGAGGCGTCGTGGCGTTTCGCAGCAGCCGCGATGGCTTCCTTGCCGACGAACTCTTGGTTAACCTCTCCGCCAGAGACGAGCTTGTGCTGGAGTGGGCGCGCTCCCGAGCGGTCGAGGTAGGCGAGGCCGTCCTCCCAGCTTTGGGCGGAGACGATGAGCTCTTGGGCGGAATGGCCCTTCTCGTCGCGCACACGGCCGGCAACCTTGAGTCCGCCCACGCTCTTCTTGTTTGAGGAGGCTTTGGCTACTTCGTGCATCTGGCCGTCGTCGCCTTCGCGGGCGACGAGTTTGTAGACCATTTCTGCGGTGGGATAACCGGAGCCGGTCACCAGTTTGGTGCCAACCCCGTAGGAATCGACCGGTGCTGCACCCAATGCCGCGATCGAGAATTCGTCGAGGTCGGAGGTGACGGTGATTTTCGTCGTCGTCGCCCCTAAATCATCCAACTGTTTGCGGACTGTGAAAGCTTGGGCAATCAAATCTCCGGAATCGATACGGACGGCGCCGAGTTCGCCACCGGCGCCTCGGGCGGCGGCAACGGCGCGCTCTACGCCGCGGGGAATGTCGTAGGTGTCCACGAGCAGGGTGGTGCCAGCGCCCATCGTGGCGATCTGGGCAGCGAACGCTTCTTCCTCGGACTCGTGGAGGAGAGTGAAGGAATGGGCGGAGGTACCAGCGATGTTGAGGCCGTAGGTGCGTCCAGCTTCAACGTCGGAGGTGCCCATGAAGCCGGAGATCACCGCTGCGCGTGCCGCGTGGATAGCCGCACTTTCGTGGGTGCGACGCGCACCAAACTCGAGACACGGGCGTTCGCGGGCGGATGCCGTCATACGCGAAGCGGCGGTAGCTACGGCCGAATCGTGATTGAGGATGGAGAGGATGAGGGTCTCAAGCATACAAGTATCGGCGAAGGTTCCGGTGACGGTGAGGATGGGGGAGTGGGGGAAGTAGCATTCGCCCTCGGCGTACCCGTAGATGTCCCCGCTGAAGTGGTAGTTTGCCAGCCACTCCAAAGTGGTATCCGAGACAATACCGATGCCAGCGAGATAATCGATCTCTTCGGTCCCAAAATGAAACTTCTCGATAGCCTCGAGAACGCGTCCCGTACCGGCAACAACGCCGTAGCGGCGCCCGCCGGGAAGCCTCCGTGCGAAGGCCTCGAAAACGCTCATGCGCCCGGCGCGCCCTGATTCGAGCGCAGCATCAAGCATGGTCAGTTCATACATATCGGTGAGCAAAGCAGTGCTCGCGCCTTCAGTCATGTGCAATAGTTTAGCCCGCGCCACTGTTATCCGCCCGCGAGGTCGCTAGACTGACGGCGTGAACTCCCAGCCATCGGGGGCGCCAGCCCCAATACCCGCCCCATCAGAAGAAGCCAGTCACGACTGGCGGACCGTTGTACACAACGATCCGGTGAACCTCATGAGCTACGTCGAGTGGGTTTTCATGAGCTACTTTGGCATGCCCAAGGACCGCGCCAACACCCTCATGCTCCAAGTTCACGAGCAGGGCCGCGCGATCGTATCCCGGGGTGAGCGCGAGCAAATGGAAACGGACGCTCAGGCGATGCACCGCTTTGGCTTGCAGGCCACGATTGAGGAGGACGCTGAATGATTGCTTTTCACATCGAACGCGGTGGCTATGTAGCGCGGGCCGATTCAACTGAGCGGCGCCTCATGCGGGGATTGGCCTCAGACGTGGGGACGATGCTGGGGATCTCTATCACGGACATCATTGAGAAGCGTCGTGAGTCCGCTGAAGCTGATGATCTTCTGGCGCTCTACGAAAGCGAACTCACCGAACTCGAGGGCCTTGAAGCACAACTTCGTGAGGAAATCGGTGAGGGAGGTAGTGCAAACCCTGACTCGAGTGAGTGGAGCATTGGATCCGAGCGTGATCGGGAAGCGGCGATTCCCATGGACGAAGCCATTGCTCGCCTGCTGCCAGACATGTCCGAGGATCCGGAGCTGGCACGCTCTTTGCGAGCCAAGACGCAAGATTCTTTGGCCGCCGAGAAGGCTGAGAACTTGGCAACGTTTTTTGATTCTCTTGATAACGATAATGACGTGGTGTGGGTGGAAAATGAACGTACCACGGCGTGGCTAGCTGCGGTGAATGACATTCGAATTGTACTGTCTTCGCGGCTCGACATCGTGGACGAAGCCAGTTCTGAAGCCGTTTACACGCGTGCATCATATCTAACTGGAGAAGAGGCGGCCGCCGAAGGCCGTGAGATCGAGGATGAGGACGATTTACTCGCCGTGCTCTACGCGATGTTGACGTGGTGGCAAGAGTCACTGCTGATCGCTGTGGGGATTAAGGCGCGGCGTCGCTAGAGTCCAGATATGGATTCACGGCCCATTGGAGTGTTTGATTCAGGCGTAGGGGGCCTAACTGTAGCCCGAGCGATTATGGATCAGTTACCGAGAGAGTCGATCACGTACATCGGCGATACCGCGCGCACACCCTACGGCCCGCGCTCCCTCGAACAGGTCCGCGAATACTCCCTCGACATCATGGATTCGCTGGTGGCCCACGGCGTGAAGATGCTCGTCATCGCCTGCAACACCGCAACGGCCGCCGTGCTTGACGAAGCGCGCGAACGCTACGAAACCCCGGTGGTGGGCGTTATTGAGCCCGCGGTGCGCCGCGCCGTTTCAGCCACAACGTCCGGCCGTATAGGCGTGATCGGTACCGAAGGGACCGTGAGGTCCCATGCGTACCTGAACGCGTTCGGCAGCTACCCCAATCTCCAGATAACGAGCGTCGCGTGCCCGGCCTTTGTTGAGCTTGTAGAACACGGCATCACGGCCGGTCCTCACGTTCAGGAGGTAGCCGCCGGCTACTTTGGCCCACTGATCGATGCGGAGATAGACACGCTGGTTCTCGGATGCACCCACTATCCGCTCTTGCAAGGAGCTATCGGGTACGTGATGGGAGCGGACGTCACGCTGGTCTCCTCTGCGGACGAAACGGCTCGCGATGTATACCGCCTGCTTGCAGAATACGATCTGTTCTCCCACGAAACAGCGCCCATCCGGGAGTTTTATGCCACGGGAGACCCGGCTTCCTTTGGGCCGCTTGCGCGCCGTTTCATCGGGCCAGACGTCGGGTACGCCAGATCAACAAAGGAGTTGGATCGATGAAGCTGACAGTTCTCGGGTGCTCCGGGTCAATGTCAGGACCGGCCGGGGCCGCCTCGGCTTACCTGCTGCAGGCTGGAGGTTACTCGATCACGCTCGATTTCGGGCCGGGTGCGATGGGTCAGCTCCTGCGTTACCTTGATCCCGCGGATTTGGACGCGATGTTCTTCTCTCATCTCCACGCCGATCACTGCGTGGATATCACCGGGATGCACGTGTACCGGCGCTGGTTCCCGGATGGTCCACTCCCCGCGGTGGATGTGTACTCACCGGCGGATGGCATGGCACGTACCCGGCAGATTGGGGACGATCCCGAGGATGAGACGTACTCGGGCGCATTCCACTTCAAGGATTTTGGCCCCGGCGCCCGCACTACCGTGGGGCCCATGACCATCGAGGCGTTCCCCGCTGTGCACCCAGTGCCTGCCGTGGGCCTGCGTATCATTGGCCCGAGCGAATTGGATCCGAAGCAAGACGTCATCTTCGGGTTTACCGGCGATACGGACTTGTGCGACGGCGAAATTGAGATGGCCCGCCACGCCGATCTCCTCCTGGCTGAGGCGGCCTTCGAGGATGGGCGTGACGAGGCTCGCGGAATCCACATGACCGGAACGCGGGCGGGCCAGCTCGCCCAACAAGCCGGTGCCCGTAAGCTGCTGCTCACGCATCTGCAACCCTGGACTTCGCCGGAGAATGTACGCCGGGCCGCCGAATCCGTGTTCGCCGGGCCGGTCCGTCCGGTTGAACCGGGGGAGACGTACACCGTCTAGAGTAGAGCCATGAGTTTGTGGTCACGCGCCGATGGGCGAGCAATAGATGAAATGCGTCCGGTGACGATTCAGCGTCACTTCCTTGAAGAGGGCGAGGGCAGCGTCCTCGTGAAGTTTGGGAAGACCACGGTGTTGTGTGTGGCCTCTTTCACCGAGGGCGTGCCGCGCTGGCGCAAGGATTCTGGGCTGGGCTGGGTAACGGGCGAGTACGCGATGCTTCCCCGCGCCACTAGCGATCGCTCCTCTCGCGAGTCCGTCCGGGGCAAGGTGGGAGGGCGCACGCACGAGATCTCGCGTCTGGTGGGCCGCTCGCTCCGCGCTGCTGTCAACATGCAAGCCCTTGGGGATAACACGATCGTCCTGGACTGCGATGTTCTTCAGGCGGACGGCGGAACGCGCACTGCCTCCATCACCGGCGCCTTCGTGGCGCTCGCGGACGCCGTGAACTGGGCTGTGGCTAAGGGAATCATGAAACCGGCTCCGATTCTTACCGATTCCATCTCTGCGGTGTCGGCAGGAATCGTGGACGGCCACGCGGTCCTTGACCTGCCCTACGAAGAGGATTCGCGCGCGGACACGGACATGAACGTTGTGGGCACCGGATCCGGCAAGTTCATCGAGATTCAGGGTACGGCCGAACATGAGCCGTTCTCCCGCGACGAACTGGGTACGATCCTGGACCTCGCAAGCATCGGTAACGCTCAGCTGGCGAAGATTCAACGGGAGGCGCTGCTAGGCGAGAATGCTATCGACGCCCGCATCATCGGGGGCGCTTGGTGAGAATCGTCCTTGGCACTCGCAACGAACATAAAGTGGCTGAGCTGCGAAATATCCTTCAACCGCTGCTGGCGGATTTGGACGTCATTGGCGCCAGAGAGTTCGATCTTCCCGAGCCCGTGGAGGACGAGGTCACGTTCGCCGGGAACGCACTGATCAAGGCCCGTCAGATTACGCGGGAAACCGGCTTGATCGCGATTGCGGACGATTCCGGGATTTGCGTGGACGCCATGGGCGGCGCACCCGGAGTTTTTTCGGCCCGGTGGAGTGGAAAACATGGCGACGACGACGCCAACCTCCAACTCCTCCTCCATCAAATGGGGGACGTTCCAGATCGTTACCGTGGGGCCGAGTTTCGCTGTGCCGCCGCGCTAGTGACGCCCGATGGGGTTGAACTCGTTGAGGAAGGTGTTATGCGAGGAACGCTGATGCGCGAAAAGCAGGGCGCCAACGGCTTCGGCTATGACCCTATTTTCATGCCCGAGGGCCTATCGGTCTCCTCTGCCGAAATCTCTCCCGCAGAAAAGGATGCGATCTCGCATCGAGGCAAAGCATTTCGTGCCTTGGCTCCGCATATCGCCTCAGTGCTAGGACGAGGGGCCTAAGGCAAGGGCTATCACCTTCACCTGTGATGCAGTTCACCCCATTTAAGTGACGGACTCGTTGCTTAAATCGGGTGTGGTTCGGGTAGCCTAACTTACGGTTGATTGCCTATTTGGAGTGGAACTGTGGATCCAAAACTCACTCGCACCGCACTCGATCCTGTCCTGTGGCAGGAGCGTAGCGTCTCTACCGCCTACCGTTTGCTGTGCGGTCTTGGCCAAGCGGAGTTGGTGTCCTACCATGCGAGCCCAATGTTCACCTTGACTGCGGTTGCCCACGGAGTGACACGTAGCGGCGATCTTGTTGTGGCCGTTTCGGCGAACGATCCGGCGCTTGGTGATGAGTTGCCCACGGATATTCGCCTATCAATCGATAAGCAGGCGCCGCGGCTCGATGTACATATCGTTGCGTCTTCGGCTCATCTGCTCGGGCAAGCTCGGTGGCTGGAAACTGCAGAGAAGGCTCTCGTTATTCCCGAGCTTCCCCAACGCGTGGCTATGCTTGCCGAAAGTGGATATCTTGCGGTCATTACCTACGATCGCGTCCTGCTCCACGACGTTTGTGGCGTTACGCCCCTATGTGCGGATGTGATCCTTGATGAGCATGAGCGGTGTCAGCTGATCCAGGATGAGTCATTCTTCTGTGAGTTAGAACCAGACCTTTTCGTGTACCCCGAGCATGAGATATCCACTGTGGAAACCGTTAACAGCGAGCTGGATCTGCAGGCGGTTTATGACGGCCTCATGCTAGGTGAGGTCACGGGAGCCTTCCTCGCCTGTCAAGAACTGCAAGACAGTTGCGAACATATTCTTGGAGCAACGTGCCTCGATGTGGATCGCACGGGCATTACGCTCATGAGTATCGAGCGTGAGGGCGCCACAACTGCCTTCGTTCCGTTCAAACACCCTGTGTCCACTAGACCTGATGTGATTAGAGAAGTCCGGCAACTCGGTAAATAAAAATTGAGGGGTCTTCCGACCCCTCAACCTTGCCCCTTGCGCGTAGTGCTTAGCGTGCTTCAAACGTGGTGCACAGGGCGGTGTCACCAGCGATTGCAACCTCACCTGCAGTGCAGAGAAGATCCTTGTTGTGAACGCATTCGAGGCGCTTGCATGCCCCGACGGTTCCTTGAGCGCCTTCCACGCCGCCGCGGGCATCGATCGTGGTGAAGGTTCCACATGCGGCCTTGTCGGCTCCGTCAACGGTGATGGCCAGTGCGTTGCAGCCACCGTGGTTAAAGGCGCATTCGGTTACTGTGCAAGAAGAAATAAGAGTTTGGGTTGCCATGAGGGGCTCCTTAGAACGGCTAATTCGTTTACACCATCAAAGTAGCGAACAAGGTCCAAGGTCTTCAGATGGGTAAGGCTTACCAAACCGCGTCGTAGGGCCGATAAACTGTTGCAACTTCGCCGATTTGACATTTATGCGCAATTTTGGTTGTAAATATCTATTCTCTGCCCAGAGCAGAGATAAGATAGCTGCGCCATAGCTAGCTATGGACGAAATTCTATGGCGGCACATGATCGGCGAAGAATTGAGGCGTCTGGGCCAACCTTCACGCACGCTAATGACGTGGTCAATTAGCCCGTACTCCCGTGCCTCGACCGGTGTAAAAACGCGATCGTGATCCGTGTCGCGATGGAGCTTTTCTGCGCTCTGCCCAGTATGGCGAGAAAGGATCTGTTCAAGTTCCGCACGTATTCTGACGGCCTCGTCCGCCTGCAAGATGAGATCGGGGATGTTGGCGCGCCGCTCCTGATTGCTCGGCTGATGAAGGACTATCCGCGTGTGGAGTAGAGCCAGACGGTGCCCTGCGGTGCCTGAGCCGAGCAGGATGGCTCCCACGCCAACGGCCTGCCCAACGTACGTCGTGCAGATTCTAGGGCGGATGTAGCTCATCGTGTCGTAGATGGCGAGCATGGCGCTCGGATCCCCGCCCTCACAGTTGATATAGAAGCTGATATCCGCGTCCGGACTGGAGGATTCGAGAAACAGCAATTGAGCAATGATACTGTTGGCCACCCCAAAATCGATGAATCCATACTCTTTGGCTTCGTCTGCCGAATACCAATGATCGTGCAGGGAATCCTCGAATACTCGCTCAAGGGGTTGCCCAGTATCCTCACTGGTTATGCCTAGAACGGTATCCCGTGTATGGCGAACATCTTCCGCCTGAAGCTCCACGTCCGTTGTTGAGCCGCCCATACCAGCTGAACCTTGGTGCATCAGAATGCGGCTATGAGGTAGCGCTCGGCGTTTGCCCGGTGTGCCTGAGGTTAGGCAAGGCGAAGCCAGCCCAGCCAGCAGCTCTGCTCCCGGCAGCGCTACCCTCAGCTACGCACGAGGCTTTTACCCCAATCTTGTGCGGCCTCCTCTTCGCCCTCGGCGAGCGGGCCTTCGGTTCCAGTCACAACGAAAGACATGACGTCAATAGTTCGCTTGCCAAGCTTCTTTGCCGCGGCCTTGGCAGCCGAGCCGCTCATCCAGTTCTTGCCCGTGACGGTATCGAAAATGGCAATGTCCGTTCCCTCGGGAACTGAGAGCCGTGGAAGCCACTCGCGGACACCGGTCGCGTTGGGCTTTGTGTCAGCATTCAACCGGCTGGCTGCCTGCGACCGGCTGGCGGGAGTGGAGAGATTGCGGTTATGGGTGGGCGCGCCAATGACGAGCAGGTCGATGCCCTCGGGGATTGCGGTTGGGGCGTCTGCAACCGAATGGTACTCAACGCTTGCTCCGCCCGCTTCGAGGCCGCGAGCAATCCTTTGGCCGATGGTGTTTGTGTTGCCGAACCACGATTCGGTGACGATGAGTGTACGCATACCAATACCTTTCTAGGGTCGTTTAGTACTAACCGTACCAACAACGGTACAGCATGTATAGTGTGGGTATGGCACGAATGAGTGATCGAGAAACTGAGAAGCGGATGCTTGATACGGCCGTTTCGTTGATTAATGAGCGGGGAATCGCCTCCATCGCATTTGACGAGGTGATCCGCGAGGCGGGCGTTTCGCGAACGTCCGCATACCGCCGTTGGGCTGGGAAAGATCGTTTCTATGCAGACGTACTCATCAAGCTTGCTCACGGCGCTGGCCTGCCGGGGCCCGAAGCCCACCTGGGCCCGGTCCTTTCGCGGCTTGTTTTGGACCGCTCTGATAGCCTCGACTCTCCGGATGAGGTGCGGTCGCTCTTAGTCGAAATTCTCCGCGTCAGCATCACGGCGGACCTTGATCTTGTGAGTTCCTCTCCGCAGTGGCGCACGTACCAGCTGTTACTCGGTAGCTATCAGGGTATTGAGGATCCAGAGGTGAGAAGGGCTGTCACCGAAGCCTTAGCGGATACGGATCGCCGCGTTGCTGAGCTGCGGGCGCGGGTCTACGCCCAGTTCACCGCGCTGTTGGGATACCGGCTTCGGGCCCCGCTGAGTGGCCCCGAAGGTTTCGAGTTCATGAGCCGGGCATCGGGAGCTACGATGACCGGCGTTCTCGCGCGGAACTCTCTGGGGGATACTGAGATAAGAACGCCGCGGCCCATGCGGGCATTTGGAGCCAACGTGGCTGCGGACTGGGCGCCAGGAGCCTATATGGTGGCAGCAACCGTGCTGGCCTACATCGAGCCCGATCCCGGTGTTGTCTGGGACCGCCAGCGAATTGACGATATGGTGGCGGCTCTCAGAGACCTGCAGCACGCAGCTCCTCCACAGTAGGTGCTCCCGTCCCGCCGGGAGCCTCCGTCGCGAGGCCCCCGGCAACACTCGCGGCCCGCATGGCCTCACGCAAGTCAGCACCGTCAAGGAGCGCCCATCCGAGGGCCGCGGAAAAAACGTCCCCGGCCCCCGTGGCGTCAATTGCCTTTGCGGGAAACGCCGGTATAGAGGTAACGGCGTGGGAGTCAGCCCCCACGCAGCCGTCAGCCCCGCGCGTGACCACCACGTGGGGCACCCGCTGCACGAGAGCCGCAGCAGCAGCTTCAGCGGATTCGGTGCGGGTGTAGGCGCGGGCCTCATCCTCGTTGGGAACGAACACATCCGCTAGCGCCAACGGCTCGAGATCCGTAAGGCTCCAAACTCCCGATTCGTCCCACCCAACATCCGCAATCACTAGTGTCCCAGCCGCGCGCCACCGCGCAACAACCTCACTATTAGCGGCAAGAGCACGCAGGTCCCCCATAAGAAGGTCAGGTGCCGGACCGGACAGCGGCGGTGCCTCATTGCTCCCATTGGAGACCATGGCGCGATCGCCCGCAAGGCTCATTGCCGCCGTGACCGCCTGACGCGGAATGGGGGCAAGGAGGGAGTGGGACACGTCGTCGTCGGCCAAAATGGAGCGCACTAGCCGTCCTGGGGAGTCTTGGCCCACGTACGAACACAAACTCGTGTGGACTCCCAGCCGGGCGAGCGCACGGGCTTGGTTAGCGGCGCCGCCTGCGGTGATCTCGCACGTATCGCTCCAGAGTTCTTCGCCAGCGTGAGGGAGCCGTTCGAGGCCGGTGAAGATGACATCCAGAAACAGTGGGCCGATCACTACGGCTCTCATTGGGTCTCCTTCCGGTGTTACGATGCTGCGTACCATTATCACCCGCGGATGGAGGAAGCGCTCAATGAAACTCACGATAATTGGAGGCGGAGGCTTCCGGGTCCCTCAGATTGTTGAGGCGCTCAGCCGCCGTGACGATCTAGATGTGAGCGAGCTGCGCCTCTACGATGTGTCCGCCGAACGCCTTGAAGTGATGGCGGACGTGTTGGAACAGCTCCCAATCGCGCGAAAGCCGCGGATTGTGACGGGAACGGACCTGCGCGAGGCTGTGCGCGGGGTAGATTTCGTTTTCTCAGCGATGCGCGTTGCCGGAACCGAAGGACGAGTAAGCGATGAGCTCATCGCGCTCAGCCACGGGATCTTGGGGCAAGAAACCGTAGGACCTGGCGGATACGCCTACGCGCTGCGCACGATCCCGGCGGCCTTGGATTTGGCGCGGGCCGTCAAAGAGGAAGCCCCGAACGCTTGGGTCATCAACTTCACGAACCCTGCGGGGATCATCACTCAAGCGATGCGCGAGGTGCTGGGGCCACGGGTGATCGGCATTTGCGATACCCCGATCGGACTGGTGCGCCGGGCGGCCCGGGCGCTTGGAACCAGCGAATCCGAGCTGGACTATGACTACATCGGGCTTAACCACCTCGGCTGGCTACGGAGCGCCACGAAGGATGGCGAGGAACTTCTCCCGCGTCTTTTAGAGGACCCGGAGCTGCTCACCCAAATGGAGGAAGCGCGCCTCATCGGGTTGGACTGGGTGCGGAGCCTTGGCATGCTGCCCAACGAATACCTTTTCTACTACTACCGTAACCGCGAGGCCGTGGCCCAGATCCGCGATGAGGCCCAGACCCGCGGGCAGTTCCTTTCGGCCCAGCAGGGGGATTTCTATCAAGCCGCCCACAGCCAGCCGCAGGAGGCTGCGGCCCTCTGGGATCGCACGCATCGCGAACGCGAAGAAACGTATATGGCCGAGGCCCGCGAGGTTGCTGGCGCCGGAGAACGCGAAGAGGAAGATCTAGACGGCGGCTATCAGGAAGTTGCCTTGGACCTTATGACTGCCCTCTCGGGTGGACGGCCTGCCCGCATGATCCTAGGTGTGGCAAACGCGGGTGTTATCCCGGCGCTCGCGGACAGCGCGATCATCGAAGTTCCGTGTACGGTGGACCAACGTGGTCCGGTAGCCGTGGCGCTGGCGCCGCTAGAAGGTGCCGAACTTGGCCTCGTGACGCAAGTAAAGGCGTGCGAAACGCTCGTGATCGATGCGGTTCGAACCAAGGATCGTGCGACGGCGTGGAAGGCGCTAGCGCTGCATCCACTCGTGGATTCGGTGGACGCGGCGAAGGAGATGTTAGATGAATACTGCGAGGCGATCCCCCAGGTTGCCGCGGTTTTCGAGGAAGGACGTTAGTGGAACACGAGAGAGTGCTTGGAGTATTTGCCCATCCTGACGATGCAGACGTTGGCTCGGGTGGGGCGCTCGCTCAGTTCGTCGAAGCGGGCGCTGAGGTTGGACTAGTTGTGGCCACCGCGGGCGATGCCGGTGGTTTCAAGGAAGAGGGACAGGACCAGATCGCCGGCGTGCGTATGGCTGAACAGCGCGCTGCCGCTGCTTGCCTCGGGATCGATGACGTGACGTTCCTCGGCCACCTCGATGGCGAAGTTCGAGTCACATCGGAGTTAGTCCGCGACATTGTGGCCCAAATCCGTATCCACCGGCCCACCCTGGTGATCACCATGACTCCGGAACACAACTGGACGAACCTCGCGGCCTCCCACCCGGATCACCGCGCGGTAGGCGAGGCAGCGATCCAGGCGATATACCCAGCCTCCCGCAATCCTTTCGCCTTCCGTGAGCTCAAAGCCTCGGGATTGGATCCGTGGATGGTAGAGGAAGTGTGGCTACAGGGACACCACAATCCCAACCACTACGTTCAGCTAACGCCGGGGCAGGTGGAGAAGAAGGCACAAGCGGTCCAGTGCCACGCTACTCAGTTCGAGGACATGGCATTCATGACCCAATACGTGTGGGAGCTGGCGCGCCAAGGCGCGGTTAATGGCGGTTTAGGACGCGATCGGTACGCGGAGGAGTTCCTACGGTATTCGGCGCGCGAGTGAGGAAAGCCCTAGCGCTCGCGATCTTGCTCGCACTAGGGGCCACCGCCTGTAGCACCTCGGCATCCGAACGGGCAGTTCCTCCGCAGGAAATCCCCGATCTGACCGACGAGACATGGATCGAGCGCACCGCAGAGGATACGGGCATTCCCGAGGGCGCCCTGCAGGCATACGCGCAGGCCGCTGTAGCGCTAGCCGAATGCGGAATCGGTTGGAACACTCTCGCGGCCATCGGCGCCACGGAATCTGGTCACGGCAGCCACGGCGGAGCGACGATCGCCTCGGACGGCCTTGTGACCCCGGAAATCATCGGGATTGCCCTAGACGGCGGAGAATCGGTAGCGGCCGTCCCCGATACTGATGGCGGATCCTATGACGGAGACACCGAGTGGGACCGCGCCGTTGGCCCCATGCAGTTCATCCCCGAAACGTGGGAGATCTACGCCCAAGACGGCAACGGTGATGGCGAAACCAACCCGCACCAGATCGACGATGCTGCCCTAACCGCGGCCACGCTCCTGTGCGAGCGCGGCGGTGACCTCACTACCGAAGAAGGCTGGTACTCGGCCATCTTGGCCTACAACGCATCCGAACAGTACGCCGCCGTGGTGGCCGACCGTGCCACGCGGTACGTAGAGTGAGACCATGAAACTTAGCGTCCTAGACCTCATTCCACTGCGCCGCGGGCAGACCAGCCGCGATGCCCTCCTCGCCAGTCAGGCCCTCGCCCGCGAGGCCGATCGACTCGGCTACACCCGCTACTGGGTGGCCGAACATCACAATATGGAAGCGATCGTCTCAACGGTTCCCGCCGTGCTCATCCCGTTCCTCGCTGAGGGAACCTCACAGATCCGCTTCGGCTCTGGCGGGGTCATGCTGGCCAATCACGCTCCATTTGCGGTGGCCGAACAGTTTGCACTGCTCTCCGAGATGATGCCGGGCCGCGTGGATCTGGGGCTCGGGCGCGCTCCCGGTTCGGATCAGCTCACTGCCGCGGTGCTGCGTCAGGCGCTACCGGGCGACGGAGTCCAGAACTACGTCCGTGACGTCACCCTGCTACGGGAGCTGCTCGGCGGCGGGGAAACGCCAGTGGGCGAGCGCGTACACGTGGAGATTTCCGGACGCCCCTTTGACCTGAGCGCCACTCCCGCCATGTCCACGGCTCCGGACATTTGGCTTCTTGGTTCCTCCGCCTACTCTGCCGAGGCCGCCGGCCAGCTCGGCCTGCCCTACGTGTTCGCCAATCACTTCGGAATGCCGGGCATCGACGAGACGCTTCGGCTGTACCGCGAGAGCTTTGTGCCCTCTGCGAGTTTCCCTGAGCCGAAGACGTTGGTGCCGGTGAACGTCGTCGTCGCCGAAAATGCGGAGGAAGCCAACAAACTGGCCCTTCCCCAGAAGCTGAGCAACGCGCGGCTGCGTAGCGGTGGGAAGATGGAGCCGCAGGCCACGGTGGACGAGATGGAAAACTACGACTGGGCCGCACGCGAATTCATGGCGCCCGCGCCCGGTCCCGATTCTATGTTCGTGGGGACGCCAGAGCATGTTGCCGAGGGGATTTCGGCGCTCGCGGCCCGTCTTGGCGCGGACGAGGTGATGGTCAGTCCCGTCGCCGGTGCCTACGCCGGGGACGATGTGGATCGCGGGGCCCGGCGCGAAGAGTCGCTTCGCCTGCTGGCTGGTGAGCTTTTTTAACGACGACGAACCAGACTCACCGTCACAGGAACTAGCACAGCAAGGGCGATCAGGCAAAGCGCGGCGAAGCTGCTAACTGCAAGTAGGGGACCGGCGATGAAGGCCGCGATTGCTCCGGACAGGTTGGCCATCGCGTCCACGCCGCCTTGGGCTGATGCCCGGAGATCGGGCTCTACCGCCGTGGCGAAGAGCGCCGAGCCGGCAACGTTCATGAAGGACCAGCCGAGCCCGAGCAGGATCAGGGACGCCACGATAGCTGGCATGTAGTCGGGATAGATCGCCCCGATGAGCAGCGAGGCCGTCAGGATCGCGATACCAACAAACATCGGGGCGTGGTACCCGAAGCGGTCCACCATCCAGCCCGCCACGGGGGCCAGCAAATACATGCCAAGGATGTGCATACTGATCGTGATCCCCACCAACTCGATTGTGCCGCCGTGGTGAACCACGTGGACCGGGGTCATCGTCATGATGGCAACCATGATGGCTTGTGCGGTGAGAATAGCGAGCATGCCCTGGCGCTGGCGCGTACTAGTGCGTAGCCCTGATGTCAGAACGCGGATGCGGTGCTTAGGGCGGGGTTGTTCGGCGGCGGCGGTACCCGCGCGTGCGGTCAGGAGGGGATCGGGCCGCAACAGGACGAAGATGAGGAGAGAGGCGAGTCCGAGGCAGGCAGCTGCGATGAGGAACGCACTCGCATAGACCGTGAGCCCGGTGTGTGTGCCCACCACGCGCCCGGGCACCCCGAGATTTGGACCCAGCACGGAGCCGATCGTTCCCACCCAGACAACGAGTGAGAGCGAACGGCCCTTGCGTTGAGGGCTGGCTAGGTCGGTCGCCGCGAATCGGGACTGCAGGCTCACAGCAGAGCCGGAGCCGATCAGTAGGAGTCCGGCGAATAGGGGGACCGTGAGGCTGAACTGCGCGGCGGGAACCAGAATGGCGCTGCCGATCGCTCCGATCAGCCAGCCGCTGGAAAGCGCGACGCGGCGGCCTTTGCGGGCCGCAAGATTTCCAAGGGGGATACCGAGCAGCGCGGCTCCCAGAGTGCTGGCCGTGCGGGCAAGACCGGCCCAGGCCTCATTCTGAGTCACCTCGCTAGCGAGCAGAATGCCGAGCGAAGGTGCAGCGCCCACGCCGATAGTTCCAACTATCTGCGTCACGAGGAGAACGATCATTGTGCGGCGCTGGAAGTTCTGCATTGCCGATTCTGAGTTCGAGCCCATGGTTACTTCTGGGATGCCTGTGTGATCGATGCGAGGAAGGTTGCGCCCGTGGGCGTGGGGCGTTCACCAGCCCAGATTGCGGTTAAAGGACGCTGGGTGTTTAGGCCGCGAACGTGGATGCGAGCGAGGCGGCCGGACTGGGCATCCTCGGCGATGGCCAGAGAGCTGAGCGCTCCGGGGGCCGTGTTCGCCATGATGGAACTGCGTACCCCGAGGGTTGTGGGGATCACGGCGGCGGGCTCTGCCGTCAGTGGGCTGCCGGCTCGCTCGAGGGCCATCTCGAGGGCGCGGCGGGTACCGGAGCCCGATTCGCGGAGAACCAGCGGGGTGTGGGCGAGCTTTTCGCTGGAGATCGTTTTGGTTTGGGCCCACGGGTGGCTGGTGGAGGTGACAACCTCGATGGTGTCGTGCCCGACGGTTACAGAGCCGAGATCTGCTGGGATAGTGGGAGTTTCGATGAACCCGAGGTCTACCGTTCCCTCGTTGACGGCCGCGATGACGGTTGTGCTATTGGCCGCGGTCAGCTTGGCAACAGTGCCGTCGTCTCCCAGCTGGCCGCGCCATCTGGCTATCCACTCGGGTAGGAGATGTTCGGCAATTGTCAGGCTAGCCATGATGCTCAGCGTGTTGTCGCGGCTATTGTGGAGAGAGGTCAGCGCCTGAGTGAAATCCTCCGCGGCACTGAGGACGGCGCGAGCCCAGCCAACTACGAGTTCACCGGACGGGGTGAGGTGTGAGCCACGCGGTGAGCGGGCTAGGAGACGCACATGAAGGTGCGATTCTAGGGCACGGACCCTTAGGGATAGGGCCTGTTGGCTCAATCCTAGGTGGTGGGAGGCCGCGGAAATGCTGCCGTGTTCCGCGATCATGGTGAGGGCGCGTAGGGCCGCTAGATCTGGTTCTGCATCCATGTAGGCTCCTCAGTAACAAGTAATGCTTGTAACCCTAACGTGAACTGACTCTACTCTGCCGGGTTGATTCGGGAGATCATGGACATCGTGAAAACTACCGAAGCCCTTTCAGAAACCGGAAGCCACCAAGCGCAAAAGGAAAGATTCCGGCGCGTGCTTCCCGGCACGCTGCTTGCGCTTGCAGCTGCCGGGATCTCGTTTGGAGTGGGCCAGCTTGTTCCCGTCCTCAGCCCGGTGATCCTGGCGATCATCCTTGGGATTGTTTTGACCAACACCGTGCGGCTGCCCGCGAGTCTTGATCCAGGCATTCAGTTCGCCTCGAAGAAGCTGCTGCGGGCGGGGATTGTGTTGCTTGGACTGCGCCTCGTGCTCTCGGACATCGTTGATCTGGGGCTGCCGCTTATCCTCGTGGTGATCTGCGTGGTGGTTGGCGGGATCTTCGGGACGATTCTGCTAGGTAAGCTGCTGCGGGTACCACCACGATTGACTCTACTCGTGGCGTGCGGATTCTCCATCTGTGGTGCCGCGGCGGTTGCTGGTGCGGCGGGGGTAACCGATCCCAATGACGAACACGAGAAGGACACCGTGACAGCCGTGGCCCTCGTGGTGATCTTCGGGACGCTGATGATTCCGTTAATGCCGTTCCTCACGGGTCTCATGGGTATGGATAGCGAGACGGCCGGTATGTGGGCCGGAGGTAGCACTCACGAGATCGCTCAGGTGGTGGCGATCGGGGAAATCCTTGGTGGAAGCGCACTGACGGTTGCCGTGATCGTGAAGCTCGCACGCGTCTTGCTGTTGGCACCCGTTGTCGCAGTGTTGAGCCTCCGTCAGCGCTGGACCTATCGGGCGAATGGCGCGGTGGGCGGCAAGATGAAGCTCCCTCCGATCGTCCCTCTCTTTATCATTGGGTTCTTAGCGATGGTAGTTCTTCGTTCCTTTGTGGATCTGCCAGGCGCGGTGTTAAGCATCGGAAACGGCCTGCAAACCGCGCTTCTCGCGGCCGCCATGTTCGGGTTGGGATGCGGTGTAAAAATCCGGGAGCTGCTCGGAGTTGGCCTGCGGCCGTTCGCGCTAGCGGCGCTCGCGACGATACTAGTTGGCACCATCGCCTATACCGGGATTATGCTGATCGGGTGACGATAGAGCTAAAGCGTTGCCGTGAGGCGGATGTTGACGTGTTGGTCGCGATCAGCGTGGATACGTTCGTCGAGGCCTTCGGAGACCAAAACACCCCGGAGAACATAGAGATTTACATCCAGCAGTCCCTCACCCGTGATGTGCTCCTTGCGGAACTGCGGATGGCCGGAAGCGAGTTCTACCTGCTGGTGGCTGATAGCGCGGTAGCAGGTTACCTGAAGATCAACACCGGAGTGGCGCAGAGTGAGGCAATGGGGGACGCGGCACTAGAAGTTGAGAGGATTTACGCGCTTGCGGCCTTCAAGGGGCAAGGCCTCGGGGCGCTCATGATGAATCGCGCCGTGGCCATTGCAAAAGAACGCGGACTCGATACCGTGTGGCTGGGGGTCTGGGAACACAACGATCCGGCGCGCGGCTTCTATCGGCATCTTGGTTTCGAGCAGTTCGGTGAGCATTCATTCATGCTAGGGACAGATCCACAAACGGATCTGTTGATGAAGCTAGGTATTTAGCTACCGGGCGCAGCCACAGCGGTCCGCTTCGGGAACGTCGGCTAGCGCTTCCTCGATGTGTTCTCCGCATCCCTCCCACGTGGGCTTACCGCAGGTGGCGCAGGTGACTCGTTTGCACATGGTGACTCCATAGCTAGGTGACGTAACGGGCAGCATTCTATCTGTAACAACCCGGGATTGCGTCAAACCTCGGGTAAGAGGTCCCCTTGTGAACTGCTGCTTAATCGTGAACGATTGAGTAGCACTTGCGCATGTGAAGGAGACCTTATGTCCGTTGATCTACCGATCGTTGCCGCGCCGATGGCTGGAGGGCCTTCGACTCCCGCACTCGTACGGGCCGTTGCCGAGGCAGGAGGCTTCGGATTTCTAGCGGGCGGATACAAGTCCCGTGAGTCCCTTGCGGCGGAGATTTCTCACGTGCGTGAGCATACTGAGCGCTTTGGTGTAAACCTGTTTGTGCCCAGCTCGGCTTCTGTTGATCGAACGGCCTTCCAGAACTATGCTCGTCACCTTCAGCCTGAGGCAGAGGCATACGGGATCCAGCTTGATCTCGAACCAGTGGCCGATGATGATCGCTGGGCCCAAAAGCTTGCCCTTCTCATCGAGCAACCTGTGCCCGTAGTGTCACTGACGTTTGCGCTCCCGGAACCGGCGGTGATCGCGGCACTGCAGCAGGCCGGTTCACGTGTCTTGATGACGGTCACGACGCCAACCGAGGCAAGACAGGCGGAAGCCGCGGGAGTCGATGGTCTCATCGTGCAGGGACCGCGTGCGGGCGGACACTCGGCAACATTTGATCCGCCCCGCCGCATAGAGGATATCTCAACGCAAGATCTGGTTCTCCAGGTGAGGGAGGGCACCGAGCTACCCATCATCGCGGCGGGCGGCGTCGATGGGCCAGCGGCCGTGAAGGAGCTTCTGGATGCCGGCGTTCAGGCCGTAGCAGTGGGCACCTTGCTTATGCGAACGGATGAGGCCGGAACCTCGGATATCCATCGGCGCGCACTCACTGATCCAGCCTTCACGGAGACTACTCTCACGCGTGCGTTCACCGGACGGCTCGCACGAGCCCTTCGAAATCACTTCATCGATTCCCATGACGCCTACGCCGTTGATGCATACCCGGCGGTGCATTATCTCACGAAGGATCTAAGGCAGGCCGCCGCAAAGGCCGGGGACGCTCAAGGGCTCCACCTGTGGGCAGGCACTGGCCACCGAAGCGCGCCTAGGGGACCCGCAGCGGACGTGATCCGCTGGTTAGGTGGGATTCGTGCCGAGCCACTCGCTAGACTTCCGGAATGAAAGCCAGCGTAGACCAACAGCTTCTGCTTCTTCGCCTAGAGCAGCTTGATACCGCGGAGCACGCGGCTCGGGCTGAGATGAGGCGATCAGCCCTGCCGCCGAATGCTAATGAAATGTACAAGCGGTACAAGAGCGAGGGCGTGGCACCTCTTGCCGAGGCACAAAAGGCACTTACGCGCTCCCTTGCTGTCTTAGGTAAGGCACAGCTAGATCTCGATAATCTCGCGAACAAGCTCGAGCGATACACCTCGGATCTCGCCATTCAGAAGAAGGAGAATCCGTACAGCGAGGCATTACGAAAGAAGATCGCGGCGGGCGAGGAGAGGCTGCCTCGGGCCCAGCGTTTTGTGGACCATCGAGAAGACGATGCCGCACGTGACCAAGCCCTTGTGGACGAGCGTCAGGCCATTGAGGAAGCCCTATGGGAGAGCATTCGTCCCTTTGACGAACAGATCGCGGCCCGGCGGCAATTCGGGGAGAACCGTGCAAAGCGACTCCACGCCTCGTTCTATCAGGTAAAGGCCCAGCTACCCTCAGAATTATTCGAAGAGTTCGAGCGGCTGCAATATCGCTATATGACACCGGCCGAGCGGGCCATAACGCACTTTCCAAAGTCCATCTGCGCCGTGGCTCCCCTCATCGAGGGCGCCTGCGGCAATTGCAAACAGGAGTTCAGTGTTCAGGCACCTGAAGATGAGCTTGTTTACTGCCCGGCGTGTGGATGCATGCTGGTGAGGGCGGTTCCACCGAAGATTGCCACCCCCGATACTGTTGAGCCAAATCCGCCGGATTGGACAACCGAGGTGTGGCTGCCCATCGGGCGGTGTATCGCTGTTATTGACGATGAAGTCCAAGGAACCTCGGCCCAACTATTGGTTAACGGCGATATTCACATCATTGACGAAGCCGCATATAACGCGTGGATAGGTCTGCAGAGGTTTCCGAGTAACTCGCTCTACGGCCCGACCACCGCGGAGATCTGCGCTCCCGATCTACCACTGCCGTCGGATTTGGCCGCGCTGCACAAGTTGGGTCTCGTCGTTACCTACAACCATGAGGACTTAACCAGCGTTAATCAGCTCGTTCAATCCCTTCGGCTCGTTCCGATGCAGGCGATGTCAGGAGCCGCCTTGGACAAACGCAAGTTTGAGTTCCAGACCGGGGACGCTCGCACGGCCACCGTACGCGGACCCGTTCGGGATGCAATCGGAGGTGCAGCGAAAGCGAGCAATATTGCCGAACTCTTTGACACCCGCTCGGTCCTCGCGCAGCGTGCCGATCGCAAACTCACCAAACCGGCGCTGATCGAGGAACTGCTGCGAGCACTCCCGGAGCTGATCAAAGTACGTGCCGTTACCCTCGACTACGCGCAGCCCTCAGTGTTCCGGACTGTAAGCGGAGGAGGTTCGTCGTCGGCAAATCTATTCGCCGTGGGCTATCCGATGGGTGAGCGGCCAGATCTGGTGTCCCACGTTTATACTGTGAGCCTCGGCGGCGAGGAAATCTCGCTCGGGAGGGGCAACCTTCCGTGGTATGAATGGCAGGGCATACGCCGTGGTAGTGGGGCAACGGACCTGGTTGGCCGGCTGATCGAACTGGGTGTGGTTGCTGGTCCGGCAACTGATGGTGAACTGTTTGAATTCGCGAGGAACTTCCAACTGAAGCCGCTGCAGGGCGTTGTGGCAACACCAGGTGTGGATCCCCATCACACCGCGCTAAGCCAATCGGCCGAGGATCGTGGCACGCCCGTATTTCTCTCGCAGGTTGAGTACTCGGTGTGGCGTGCCAGCCTCGCCGGGCAGTCTCTCCTAAGGGTTGCTCAGGCGCTCAAGATGGCGGATTCCGCGGATAAACTGAGGGAATTCCTCGCGCACGTACAGCACATCATGAGTCTGGACGCGGGTTATCTTGAGATGTCTAGCGCCGGTCAGCCGTGACGCGTCGCTTCGGCCAAGGTAGCCAATTGCCGTCGGGGCTGACACGCTTCAACGCCTTGAGCTGATCGCGGGCATTCTTCAGCACTGGCTTCGGTAAGTCCTTGGCTCGTGCCTGCTCGCCAGACCCGAGATGCCCATCGGCGGGGCCGAGCCAATATGAGGTAGTCTGACCCATACCTTTCACGAATCCGATACCGCGGCTGTAGCTAAATCTTGGAGGGCGAAGTCTGCTTACCTCTTCTGTGAAGGCGCCGTTCACGATGGCGAACGTTTCCCATTCGAGGTCATCTGCAAGATCCTCCCAACGTTCGTCGCAGCCGTCGCACGCGCACGCAGGAAAGTCCTTGTCTGTCCAACGGTTGCCATAGTTTATGACACGACCTGAGTTATCGCGGAACACCATCGGTTCAATATGCGGCCGCGAATACTCCTTCATGCCGCCAGTCTAGTGGGAATGGCCCCTGACCCGGTGATTTCCTCAGGTCAGAGGCCATTCCATTTGGTGCGCGAAGGGGGACTTGAACCCCCACACCCGAAGGTACTAGAACCTAAATCTAGCGCGTCTGCCAATTCCGCCACTCGCGCGTGACAACTCATAAAGTGTAGCCCAAACGCGCGGCTTATGAACAACCTCGCGGGTGTGACCTTAGCTATCGATACCCAGAATCTTGCGCAACCTGCCTACATGGCCGGTTGCCTTGACGTTGTATTGGGCAGAGGAGATCAAGCCGTCCTTGCCCACCACGAACGTGGAGCGGATAACGCCCTGCACGATCTTCCCGTAGTTCTTCTTCTCGCCGAAGGCTCCGTAGGCCTCCAGTACCTCGCGCTCCGGATCGGAAGCCAGCGGGAAGTTGAGATTGTCCCGGTCAACAAACTTCTGGAGCGACTCCACGGAATCTGGCGAAATGCCGATCACAGTGTAGCCGGCGCCCTTCAGGGAGTTCTCGGAATCGCGGAAATCGCAGGCTTCGGTGGTGCATCCGGGCGTCATGGCCTTGGGGTAGAAGTAGACAACAACGCCCTTGTCCGCCTTCTCAAGCTCTTCGGCTAGGCTCACGGAGCCGTCGATTGTCTGAAGCGTGAATTCTGGAGCGAGATCGCCCTCTTGCAGTTTTGCCATAGGACTATGGTAGTTGCTACCACGTCATCTTGCCGCCGCTGGAATCCTGATAGGCGATCCAGAAGAACGCAACCGCCAGCACGATTCCGATGATCATGGGCCAGAGACCCAGCGGGGTGGGGCATAGCAAGAGAACGGTTGCCGTTCCAGCCCCTAGGTACCAGACGTTGCGGTGCCAATGCCCGAAATACATGACGGCTAAGCCCACCGTCGCAAGTACGATGGACGCTATAAACTCGCGGCTGAATCCCGTTTGTCCAACGGCCACCCACCCAACGATTACCAACAAGGTGGAGTACGCAACCAGTGCGAGGGACAGCGGACGTACTGCTTTGTTCATGCCCCCAGCCTAATCCCCTGAGCGGTTCACTGGAGGAGAACTCGAGAAATCGGCATAACACCAGCTCCTCAGTAGCTGGCATTATTGGAGTATGAGTGAGATCGACTCGGCTGACATGGGACCGTGGCTTTCGCCTGAAGAACTCGAATTCGTCAGGCGGAAGGTGCCGATGGTCTATGTAGACGTTGTGCCTGTACGGCTGGACGAATATGGAAAGCTTGAGGCCATCGGCATGCTTCTGTGCGTGGATGGCGATACTATCCTTCGGTCGTTCCCCACGGGCCGGGTGCTGTTCCATGAGGGAGTTCGGGAGGCGCTTGTCCGACATATCGAGAAGGATCTCGGGGCAATGGCGCTACCTCAGATGCCATCGGCGATTGTCCCTTTCACTGTGACTGAGTACTTCCCAACGCCGGGCGCAGGATTCGTGGATCCCCGCCAGCACGCCGTTGCGTTAGCCTATATTGTCCCCATGCAGGGGGATTGCAATCCTGGATCGGATTCGCTTGAGTTCACCTGGTTCACTCCGGGGGATGCCCGCACGCCCGAACTGCAGGCAGAATTAAGCGAGGGCCATGCCGCGCTCTTGCGGCAGGCCCTCGCTAAAATAGGCGAACTGTAACTCAGTACAGGATGTGCGCCCAGGTGAAGCCAACCACGCACGAGGTGAACACGCAGATCAGCCCCGGAATGATGAAGCTGTGGTTGATCACGTACTTGCCGATGTGAGTGGTACCAGAACGATCGAACCCAATCGCGGCAAGATCGGACGGGTAGGTTGGCAGCAGGAAGTATCCGTACGATGCGCCAAAGAAGCCAATAACTGTCACCGGATCTACTCCGAGGCCGAGAGCAACGGGGACCATGGCAACCACGGCAGCGGCCTGAGAGTTCAGCAGCTTCGAAACGATAAACAGAGCGAGCGCGTAGGCCCAAGGCGCGGACTGAACCACGCTACCCAACCAGCTCTCGATCTCCTCGAGATGTGCACCGAAGAACGTCTCGCTCATCCACGCAACACCAAACACGCAGAAGATGGCGATCATTCCAGCCTTGAACACGCCCGATTCGGGAACGTCCTTCGCGTTAACCTTGCAGAACAGCAAGATGAGGGCACCAGCAAAGAGCATGATGATTTGAATCGTGAGGTTCATGGATAGCGGAGCAGTGCCGCCATCGCCATCATCGAACGCGGGGCGGAGCGACTCGAAGGCGCCAAGCACAACCACAACGGCGATCGCGATGAAGAAGATGGCGGTTGCCCGGTAGGCATCCTTGGAGGACTTCGTATCGAGAAGAGTGGTGTCTCCACCGTAGATGTACTCGCGTTGAACCGGATCGGCGATGCGCTTCTGGAACGCTTCGTCCTTGTCCAGATCCTTCCCACGGCGTAGGGACCATAGGGCGCCCAGCAACACGCCACACAGGGACGCGGGGATGGACACCGCGAGGATCTGAGGAATCGAGAAGGACCGATCAATCGTGCCAGCGTTCTCAGCAAGAATCGAGCTGAGGGACACAACCGCCACGGACACGGGCGAAGCCGTAATTCCCATTTGGGCGGACACGGAGGAGATGGCCATCGGGCGCTCCGGCCGAATGTTCTTCTTCAGAGAGATATCGGCGATAATCGGGAGCATCGTGTACACCACGTGGCCAGTTCCGCACAGCACCGTGAGGAACCACGTGACCAGTGGCCCGAGAATCGTGATCTGGTGGGGATGCTTACGCAGCAGCTTTTCCGCGAAACGCATCATGACGTCGAGGCCGCCAGAGGTCTGAAGTGTGGCAGCGCAGCCAATAACGGCCAGAATTGTGAGCATAACCTGAATTGGCGGCTCGCCGGGTACCAAGCGGAAGCCGAACACGAGGATTACGAGTCCGACACCGCCCATCAGGCCAAGGCTCATGCCTCCCTTGTGTGCTCCGACGAGCAAACAGGCAAGAACAATGAGGAATTGTACGGCCATCAAAAAGCCATCCATGGTGGTTCCTTAAACGTGTGAATACGTTGCATCATCTGATTCAACTCGTTCAGTGTATTCACAGGTTCACTGTGAGCATAAGGGTAGCAAGTCCTAAATTGACTCAGTCCACTCCCGATCTGCCCACATCGAGCCAGCCCCACACCCCAAAGGTCCCACGCCCCTAAGAGAACACGCGAGAGCGCACTACGTCCACGGGCATGGTCCGCCCGAACCAGATTTCCTCAGCGATAGCGGCCTGCCACAGGAGCATTCCCAACCCATCAATGGCAGTGGCACCGGCCTCCGCCGCGATTTTCAGCAGCTTCGTCTCGAGCGGGTGATAAACGGTGTCTACCACGGCCTGCCCGGCGTGGAGCCATTCACCCTGGACGTTGGACTGGTCTTCTAAGGGGGCCATGCCAACACGCGTTGCGTCCACTACCACGAGACTCTCGCCAATCTCCCGGGCCAGCACCTGTGTATCACCTAGGTCGTAAAGCTTCACATCAGCGCCAGTGCGTGAGGCCAAATCCCGAATGCGCTCCTCGGTTGCGTCAAAGAATTCGTCCCGTGCGTTGAACACAGAAATCTGGCCCACTCCATCAACGGCCGCTTGAGTAAACACAGCTGAGCCAGCCCCGCCGGCCCCAATCACGGTCATCTTCTTGCCCACCACGTCGAAGCCGGCCTCTGCAACAGAACGCAGAAGTCCGGCCCCGTCCGTGTTGTGCCCGATGAGCTTGCCATCTTCTACTGCGATCGTGTTGACGGCTCCCATGATCTCGGCCGCCGGAGAGAGCCCATCAAGATGTTCGATCACCGCGTTCTTACACGGCATGGTCACGTTGAGACCCCAGAGCCCGAGCGCTCGCGCACCGGCAATTGCATCGCCCACGGTCTCGGGCGTTGCTTCGGCCACTAAGTACACGGCATCGATCCCAAGTTCACCGAACGAGCAATTATGGATGGCGGGGGAGAGCGAATGCTCCACGGGAGAGCCGAGGAGTTCCACCAGCCCGGTGTGTCCGGAGATCTCTGCCATTACTTTTCCTTCCGGTTATCTTCATACAGTTCGTTGATGAGAGCACCGTAGCGCTCTAGAACCCGTTCGCGCTTCACCTTGAGCGAGGGCGTGAGAAGCCCGTTGTCCTCAGTAAAATCGCCGGGAACGATCGTAAATTTGCGGATCGATTCTGCCCGCGAAACCTGAGCGTTGGTCCGATCGATCGCGCGCTGGAGTGCGGCCAAAACCTCGGGGTCTCGCGCCGCCTCGTTCACGCCCATGGCCGGCAGTTCGTGGCTTGCCAGCCACCCGGGCAGCATCTCCGCGTCCACCGTGATGAGTGCGCCCACGAACGGGCGCTGATCGCCTACCACCACAACTTGCGAGACAAGCGGATGCCCGCGCAGCTTATCTTCTAGGACGGCCGGGGCCACGTTCTTACCGCCCGCGGTGACGATGAGTTCCTTTTGCCGCCCGGTGATCGTCAGGAATCCGTGTTTATCAATCGTCCCCACGTCTCCCGTACGGAACCAGCCATCGGCATCCAAAACCTCGGCGGTGGCTTCCGGATTGCGGTGATAGCCCGGCATGATGTGTGGGCCGGCCAAGTAAACCTCGCCAGTTTCCGAGAGCTTAACCGCGGTCCCGGGAATCGGCTGGCCCACAGTGCCCATAACGAAATGCCCGGGGCGGTTGGCCGTTGCGGGTCCCGTTGTTTCCGTGAGCCCGTATGCTTCGATCACGGTTAGGCCGATTCCGCGAAACACGTGCCCGAGTCGCTTACCCATTGGCGCACCAGCGGACACAGCGAAACGGCAATCCTTCCCGAGCAGTTCCGTGAGTTTGGACCAGACGAGCTTATTCGCAATGAGGCGCTCGGCCCTAAACACGAGGCCGTGGTGCTTACGCCGGGAGTTCTGTTCGGCAATCTTCATCGCCCAACGGAAAATCTTGAGCTTCGTGCCGCCGCCGGACTTTGCCTCCGCTGCGTTATACAGCTTCTCCATGACGCGGGGGACCACGAGCAGCGCCGTTGGCTTGAAAGTTCCGATGTCCGCGATAAGGTTTGCGGTTCCGCCCACATGCCCGATGCGTCCCTTCGAGCACAACCCGTAGAAGAACACGATCCGGGCCATGATATGGGCCAGAGGCAGGAACAAGAGAACACGCGTTCCGGGTTCGTTGATAAGCTCCCGCTCGGACTTCATGATCGTCAGCGTGGAGAACACGAAGTTTCCGTGGGTGAGCTCCACGCCCTTTGGCTGCCCGGTTGTTCCCGAGGTGTAGATAATGGTCGCGAGACTATCCGAGGTGAGCGCCGCCCGATACCCGTCCGCTACTGAGGGCTGCACATCGTTGCCGGCTTGGTATATGGAGGAGAGGCCGTCGTCGTCCAAAATAACCGTGCTCAACAGGCCTTCAGTACGTACGGATTCCACAAGTCCTGCGTGAGCCGCCGTATCCGTGATGACGAGTTTGACTTCGGAATCCTCGAGTATCCACCGGATTTGTTCGGCGGAGTCCGATTCGTAAATTGGGACGACGACGATACCTACGCTCAACGCCGCCACATCTATCAAGCTCCACTCGTATGATGTGGCCGCAAAGATGGCGAGCGAATCGCCCGGGCGTAGTCCAAGGCCAATGAGGCCGCGTGAGATCCGGTGCGCGTCCGTGTGGAACTCGGAGATCGTGACGGGAAGCCATCGTGAGCCGAAGCGAGACTTCTTCTCAATACACACATCGTCCGGTCGGTTCTTCAGGCGATGCTCAATCATCCACGGAATGGTCTTATGCGGTTCGAGCGTGACAGTGGCGGCTTCGCGCCAGGGGTCTTTCACGGTGCCTCCTTGTGATAGTCGCATGATGATCTTAGCGTGAAGTGACGTAGGCTTACGGCATGAAGATCGCACGCATCAGCTTAGATCAGGGACCTCGATACGCCATTCTTGACGAGGACACTCACCAATACCTCGTTCTAACCGACGATCCCATGTTCGGCAAAGTAGAAGTTTCCGGCCAGCGCATTGCCCAGGACGAGGCTCAGCTGCTTTCCCCGATGATCCCACGCTCGAAGGTTGTGGGATACATCGGGTCCTACGGGAGTGCTGGCACGATCGAGGATCTGGACATGTTTCTTAAGCCCAACACCGCAGTGATTGGCCCGGACGATCCAGTGATCCTGCCATCGTGGGCACAAACCGTTCGGCACGAACCCGAGCTGGCCGTTGTGATTTCCCGGGCGTGTAAGGATATTCCTGCTTCGCGCGCGAGTGGCGTTATCTTTGGGTACACCGTTGCCAACGACGTGACGGCGGTTGCCGGGGACAAGGCGCGTGCTAAGGCCTTCGATACGGCGTTGCCTACCGGGCCGGTGATCGAGACCGATCTTGACGTGGCTGATCTGCACGTGGTTTCGCGAGTCAATGGCGAGGTTCGGCGCGAGGGGCGGACCAGTGAGCTGGCCTTTAGCGTGGACGAGCTAGTGGCCTACGCCTCCACCATTTTCACTCTGCTTCCGGGCGACATCATCCTCACCGGCGCGCCCGCCGGCGTTGGAGAGATTGAGGCGGGGGACTCCGTTGAGGTTGAGGTTGAGGGGATTGGCGTGGTGGCCAACCCCGTGATGCGCCGGGGTTAACCTAGCGCCGCCTCGATGCGATCCAGCGCCTCGGTGAGAACCGGCAGCGGCGTGGCGAAGATGATGCGAGCGAAGTTTGAGTAGTTCGCTCCGCACAGCCGTCCCTCGGTGAGAGCCACTTTGGCGTTCTCGCGGAGGAACTCGGCTGGACTCTGATCTCCAAATGCTCCCCGCTGGGCAAGCTCGGTGAAGTCCAGTAGCCCGATGTAGGTGCCTTCGAGCGGGGAGATGGAGACTCCGTCCCATCCGGCAACACGCTCTTCCAACACGTCGCGGTTGATTCGCAGGTAATCGCGTACCTCGTCGTTCCAATCCTGCGACTGGGTGAAGCAGACGCCAGTGGCTCGCACGCCAACGGTGGAGGTGGGTTCGGAGGCCGCATGAGCGAGCGGCTGGAACGCGTTCCAATCTTCCTCATTGTTAAAGATCAACTGTGCGCACTTCAGCCCCGGGATGTTCCAGCCCTTGGTTGAAGAAATCGCGGTGATCGTGTGGCTAGGGGCCTGCTCGGACACGGTCGCGAAAGGAATATAGGTACCGTCCAGAACGAGCGGAACATGGATGGCATCCTCGAACACGCGCGCCCCATGCTTAGTCACGATGGCGTCAAGCGCGGAAAGCTCATCGAAGGATAGGCAGCGGCCGGTTGGATTCCAGGGGTTACAGAGCACAACGGTCTCGGCTCCGGTAGCCAGAGCGGCGTCGATACCGTCCAGATCGAGGCGCCAATAGCCCTCTTCATCGCGGTTGGACGGCACTTCGATGATCTCGCGATCGAACTCCTTGGGGATCGTGAGGAACGGCATGTAGGCCGGAGTTGGCACTACGACGGCCGAACCGGGCGAGGAGAAGTGTTCGATCTGAATGCGTAGGCCCGCAAGCACCTCGGGCAGCAGGAGCATGTGATCCGGGTTGGGAGTCCAGTTGAACCGGCCTAACCATTCGGAGGTAGCTTCGAGGACGCGGCGGCCATCGGCCGGAGGAAGGTACCCGAAGGATCCTCGGTTGGCTTCCGCGATGAGGTAGTCACGGATCTCGTCGCTCACCCCGAAGTCCATTTCGGCCACCCACATGCCGATGGCGCCGGGGTACCTGCTCCACTTGTGGGAGCCTTCGGAGATGAGCTGCTCTAGAGAGCGTGAGGAGAAATCGTAAGCCATAGATTCATCCTATAGCTTGGAGCGAGGCCCCGTTGCCGGCAAAATACTCAACCACGGGCTCAACGCGATATCCTTAGGTAATCATGGCTATTACCACTGCATCGGGCTCAGACGTCCGCGTTCGCTTTTGTCCTTCTCCCACCGGCACACCCCACGTAGGTATGGTGCGTACGTGCCTGTTCAACTACGCGTACGCGCGGCACGTTGGTGGCACATTCGTATTCCGCATCGAGGATACGGATGCCGCGCGCGATTCCGTAGAATCCTTCGACCAGATTATCGAGTCCCTCAAGTGGCTCGGTCTGGACTGGGACGAGGGCGTCGGCATTGGCGGGCCCCATGGGCCGTACCGCCAGTCTGAGCGCTCGGACATCTATCAGGACGTCGCGGCGAAGCTGCTCGCAGGCGGTTACGCATACGAATCTTTCTCCACCCCCGAAGAGGTTGAGGCCCGTCACAAGGCGAAGGGCGAGGATCCCAAGCTTGGTTACGACGGCTACGATCGGGACCTCAGCGAGGACCAGAAGGCTGCCTTCCGCGCCGAGGGCCGCAAGCCGGTTTTGCGCATGCGCATGCCCGATGCGGACGTGACATTCGACGATCTGGTTCGCGGCGAGATCACGTTTAAGGTGGGATCCGTCCCCGATTATGTGATCGTGCGTGCTAACGGCGATCCTCTCTACACGCTCACCAATCCCGTGGATGACGCCATGATGGAGATCACCCACGTGCTGCGCGGAGAGGATCTGCTTTCTTCGACCCCGCGCCAGGTGGTGCTATACGCCGCGCTGGAGGAGCTTGGCGTTGCCAGCTTCACGCCGCGATTCGGCCACTTGCCCTACGTGATGGGCGAGGGCAACAAGAAGCTTTCCAAGCGCGATCCGAAGTCCAACCTCCTCATTCACCGCGAAAACGGCATGGTGCCCGAGGGCCTGCTCAACTACCTCGGGCTGCTCGGTTGGTCTATCGCCGCCGATCGGGACGTCTTCTCCAAGGAGGAGATGATTGAGGCGTTTGACATCGAGGATGTGAACCCGAACCCCGCTCGTTTCGATGAGAAGAAGTGCATCGCCATCAACGCGGACCACATCCGCCTATTGGACGAAGACGATTTCCGCGGGCGGCTGGTGCCCTATCTTCATCGCGAGGGTGTGGTTTCCGCGAGCACTTACTCGGACTTGCCCGAGGGCGAGCGCGCCATTCTTGACGCCGCCGCACCCTTGGCTCAAACCCGCATGCAGCTTTTGGGGGAGGCTCCCGATCTGATGCGCTTCCTGTTTATTGGGGCGGAAGGGATCGAGTACAACGAGAAGGCCATCTCCAAGCTGCGCGACACCGCGCCGACCGTGCTTGAGGCCGCCGCTGAGGTGTTTGAAGGGCTGCAGGAGTTTGACGCCGAGCACGTCAAGGCCGCCCTAGATGCCAAGCTCGTGGAGGAGATGGGCATCAAGCCCCGCTTCGCCTTCGGCCCGCTTTTCGTGGCGATGACGGGCACCAACGTGTCCCTGCCCGTGGTGGATTCCATCGCCATTTTGGGTAAGGACGAGGCCATTAAGCGTATTCGCCAGCTTCAGCCAAAGCTCGGGGAGTAGTGTTTCTTCGGCCCTTATATGCCGACGACGACGCCAACGTCCTCGCCGCCTTCTCCTCTAACCCGGCTATGGGCCGTTGCCCGCGCCGCTGGGTTCATCAAGGAAGGCACCGAGCGGGGCAAGTTTTTGATTGGCGGGCAACGCATCGACGTTGACACGTACGGCCGCCTGCGCACCGATCCGTTCCCGGACACGGCTCCGCTGGAAGTTCGGCAGTGGCGGTAGGCTAGCCCTTATGTTTGAGAGCCGATCTGCCGAAGAGCCAACGTTAGTCAGCGTCTCCGATTGCCTGGTTCGTCCCGGCATTATTCAGCGGGCATGGTTGGTTGAGCTCGCAAAGAATCTTGCGAGCCTGTCCTCAGCAGAGGAATGGGGAAGTGGTCTCGCTAATCTGCGGGCGTTTGATATAGGCATTGCTCAGGCAGCCAGTCCGGGCGGGATGATGGTGCTGACGTCCAACGAGGTGGGGGATGAGGATGAACCTGAAATTCCCGAGGAAATGCGCGCGCCCGAGACGCGGGAGGAGCTGGCGGAAAAGTGTGAGGCGGCGGGGTTTGCAACGATCGAATGGATTGTTGCGGCGTTCGATGCTCCGGATGGCGTGCTCGCCGAAGGCGAGACAACTACGGCTGTCCTCGCGCGCCTAGCCCAGCGATCCTTGAACGATGTCACGTGCGCGTACGCGTTCGGCAACTTCGAAAAGTACATCGTGCGCGATGTCTTTTGGGGCCCTGACGTCCGCGAACGCCTTGACCGGCTCTCCCTCCGAATCATCGAACTGCCCGGATTGGAGTGGCTCACCGAGGAGTTCGCTCCGGAAAACTATGGTTACCACTGGGTTTTGGAAGAGTCCGAGGCGCCCCTATTATCGCAAGCGAGGCCCGGTGAGAAGCTCCCGGCCTCCGCGGTGCAGATGTACAGTCCACGCCGTCTCACCAAAGAGCGGCGTACTTTCGATCGCCAAGTCAAGACGATCGAAAAGGAACTCGTAGACTTCCCGCGCATCATCGGTGTTGGCTGGGATGCAGTTTCCCAGTCTGCGCTGCGCCTCGTTCCGAGCTACCGAACCACCTCGCCAACGTGGTTTTATGGCGGTGAGGATGACGAGACCGATTGGGAAACTTGCGTATGTACGAATCAGGTTCTTGGCGACGACGCCGGAGACCTCTCCCTCTCATCCCTCACTCAAGCGGACCTGCCCAAGCGCCCCTACCGGATCGCCACGATTCACAGCGGGCAGGACTGGGTAGATCTGGTCCTCAAATACCCAATGATCGTGGTGCCAAACGGTGACACGCAGACCTTCGAAATGTGGAGCGGAACGGCTCATGGCACTTGGGTGGTACTTGATTGGGAGGCGTTGGCAGAGGATCTAGATGGCGTATACCTAAGCGTGCTCGGGGCGCTCGATGCCGCCTACGTGCCGTACGGTGTTAGCGTTGGCGGGCAGGAACTGTGGACGATGATGACGGGTTGGGTCCCGGGATCGGTCATGTGGGTGCGCGATCCATTGGCCGAGCTGTGACTCACGTATCAGCCTTTCCAGTTTGAAAGTCGAGGCGTGCAACGGTAGAGTTTCATGCTGTCGCCGATCGAGGTAGCGCCTCGAAAAGTGGCTAATCCCTTGGGGTATGGTGTAATTGGCAACACAACGGTTTCTGGTACCGTCATTCTAGGTTCGAGTCCTGGTACCCCAGCGAACAAGGTCATACTTGGTTCAGGCGCTTAGGCGCGAGAGCCCCCATCGTCTAGCGGCCTAGGACATCGCCCTCTCACGGCGGTAACACCGGTTCAAATCCGGTTGGGGGTACGAAGCTTCCAACTTATGTTGAAAGTAGCTAGGCCCCCATCGTCTAGCGGCCTAGGACATCGCCCTCTCACGGCGGTAACACCGGTTCAAATCCGGTTGGGGGTACCACGGTCCCGTGCGGTTACGCACGGGATTTTTTGCGTATTGGACAGCAGTGCCATTGCTCGTCACATGTACACCCGAAGTATTCCCCACCATCAGACGCTGCGTGAAAGAAATTGCTGCAAATTACTTGCAATCGGTGTGACCTCCGATATAGTAGTGACATCCAGCTCTGACAAATGTTTGTGAGAGTGTTGATAAATCACCATTAAGTGCGAAGGGGCATGAATGCAACAGATGAAACGAAAGTCTGGCAAACGCAGCATTTGGGGCAAAATCGTCGCTGGGGCTGCAAGTGTTGCAGTGGCGACGGCCGGGCTTATCTCAGGAATGCCCACCGCGCCAGCCGAGGCAAAGCTGGAAGCAGACAATGACGCGATCGCAGTGTTGTTCTCCTACCCATGGAACGATATTGCCGAACAGTGCGAGACCACACTCGGCCCTGCCGGCTACGGCTACGTGCAAACCTCACCGCCTCAAGAGCATATTCAGGGGGAGGCATGGTGGACGTACTACCAGCCGGTCTCCTACGATCTCAACTCGCGGCTCGGCACTGAGGCAGAGTTCCAAGACATGATCGGCCGCTGCAAGGACGCAGGCGTTGGCGTGATCGCCGACGTGGTGGTCAACCATATGTCGGGCCAACCCGAGGGCGGTAAGGGTTTTAATGGCACCAAATTCGAGTACGAGAATTACCCGGGCCTCTACGATCCTTCCGATTTCAACTCCTACAAGGGCGAAGGCGGGCCAGAGGAGCCTTGCTCTGAGAACATCGAGGATTACACGAACCGCTGGGAGGTCCAGACTTGCCGGCTCGTCGGCCTATCAGACCTGAATACCTCAAAGCCCGAAGTCCAAGACAAGATCGCGGGCTACATGAACGAACTCGCCGATATGGGCGTGGCGGGCTTCCGCGTGGACGCTGTGAAGCACATCCCGGCCACAGACATGGAGGAGATCTGGGGCAAGGTCAAGAACAACGATGACCTTTACATGGTCCAAGAGGTGATCCGCGGCGGCGGCGAGCCGATCGGCCCCGAGGAATACGCCAACATCGGCGATGTCCACGAGTTCGAATACGCCACCCAAATCCGCACGGCCTTTCAGAGCAATCAGGTGGGTGATCTCCTGAGCAAGGGTGGTATCGGAATCGGCTCGGACTGGGACATGCTAAACAGCGATCAGGCCGCAGTGTTCGTGGATAACCACGATACGGAGCGCAACGGCCAGACACTCTCCTATAAGGATGGCCGCACCTACGATCTGGCGCAGGCCTTCACTTTGGCGTGGAACTACAGCTCTCCCTCGATCCATTCGGGCTACGCGTTCACCGATTATGATGCGGGCCCGGCCCAAGACGCCGACGGCAAGGTCCTTTCGCCCTCCAAGGAAAACGGCTGGACCTTCAAGCATTCGCAGAACAACATCGCGAACATGGTGGGCTTCCACAATGAGGTCGCAGGCCAAGATGTGAACAATCAGTGGACGGACGAGGGCAACAACGCCATCGCCTTCGGCCGCGGCACCACTGGCTTCTTCGCCATGAATAACGGCGCCGAAGCACTCGACGTCACCCTCACAACCAACCTTGAAGACGGCATCTACTACAACGTCTTTGCTGCAACCCACAACAATGAAGACGACACGTGGACAGGCCCAACCGTCACGGTCAAGGACGGCAAGATCGCCGCCTCGATCGACGGCCAAAGCGCCATTGCTCTGTCCACAGATGCCATAGCGGACACTGAGTGCGCGGAAACATCCGCCCCGACCCAGCCCACCGGTCTCACGGGCACTGCAACCTACAGCTCGGTCAAGCTCTCGTGGAATGAATCCACCAACACTTGTGGTGGAATCACCTACCAGATTGAGCGCACGAACACCGCCACTGGCGAATCGGAAACTCTGACCGCACCTTCCGCCCAGCTGACGGACAAGAACCTTCCCGAATCCACCGAGTTCACTTACAAGGTCACGGCGAAGGACAAAGCCGGCCAGGTCTCGGCCGCCTCCGATCGATTCACGATCACAACGGCCGCAAAGCCCGAGGGAACCTACACCACGGTGTACCTCAAGGCCCCCACCGGTTGGACGAATGCCAACTTCCACTACTCCACAACGGGAGATAGTGGCTGGACAGACATGCCCGGTGTGGAGATGGATGCCTACGATGAGGTGCCCGGCTGGTTCGTGGTTGACGTCCTAACGGACGATGCCACCCAGATCGAAGCCAACTTCAACACCAACTCCGGCGGCGAATGGCTGAGCAAAGGAACGGGGAAGAACGGCAACTATCTGATCCCCGCTGGCGAAGGCCCACAGATGGTCAATGGTTCGAAGGTAACCGCGGGTACGCCTTCGTCCGATGAGACGGATCCCGGTACGGATGAATCGCGCTACGCCGTGGGCACCTTCCAGAAGGCTCTCGGCTGCGGGGATGATTGGGCCGCCGATTGTGAGGAAACAGCTCTGACCTACAACTCGGATTATGAGCTTTGGCTCGGCGAGCTCGATATTGCCGTGGGTGATCACGAGCTGAAGATCACTGATGGAACGTGGGATAACAGCTGGGGAACGCCCGCCGGAGACAACATCGCCTTCACGGCAACGGCCGATCCTACCCACATCATCCATTCGCCGGCTACGCACGAAACCGTTGCCGCCCCACAATCTGAGCTGTACACGGTTGCTGGCGATTGGCAAGGCGCCGTTGGCTGTGGCACCTGGGAGGAAAATTGTCTCGGATCGGTGATGTTCCCGCAAGATGATGGCACGTACCGCCTCACCACGGGCAATATCCCCGCAGGTAACTACGGATTCAAGGTGGTTAAGGGCTTTAACTGGGACACCTCGTGGGGAGACAATGGCGGTAACGTCACTTTCTCAACCAACGAAGGGGAAAATGTGACCTTCATTTTCGATCCCGCCACGAAGCAGGTTTCCGTCGAGGTCTCCAATCCGCCGCTGGCAGGCACGGGCGAATCCCGCGCGTACTGGATTGGCCCCGATACGATCGCTTGGCCCACCTCCTTGGGTGGTAGCGAGTTTGGTTTAGTTGGGAACGACGACGACGTGACGCTCACGCCGGACGATCTGACCGACGAGCAGAAGGCGTCATTCCCACGAATCAAGAGTGGTTATACCGCTCTGCGTGTGAGTACTGATGGAGATCTTGACGAAACGGTTCGCGAGATCCTCAAGGGCTCGGTCCAGATCGAGGCAACTGAAGACGGAGAGACGGTGGCTCAGACGGGCGCACAGATCGCCGGCGTGGTGGATGCCCTCTATCCGGGCGCTGCGGAGCGCGATCTCGGGCTGACTTGGGATGGAGATACCCCAACTCTCAGCGTGTGGGCACCCACGGCAACCGAGGTGACGCTTCAGCTCGAGGATCAAGAGATCGCCGCGGAGCGGGACGAAGATGGCGTGTGGATGGTAGTGGGAGAGCCCTCGTGGAAGGGCGCTGGCTACCTCTGGAACGTTGACGTATTCGTGCCGTCCCAGGGCGAAGTGGTAACTAACCAGGTGACAGATCCCTACTCGGTGGCACTCACAACCGATTCTAAGCAATCGGTGATCGCAGACCTCACCGATCCGGAGCTGTACCCGGAGGAGTGGAACAACAGCCCAGATGCTCCCGCCACACCGGCGGCAGAGACCATCTACGAGCTGCACGTGCGCGACTTCTCCATTGCCGATGAGACGGTTCCTGAGGATCTTCGTGGAACTTACAAGGCCTTCACGCAGAGCAACTCGGACGGCGTCAAGCACCTGACCGAGCTCTCGGACGCGGGAATGACCACAGTGCACCTTCTCCCGACCTTCGACATCGCAAGCTCGTCAATCCCGGAGTCTCGCGAAAACCAACTGGTACCGGAAATCGGAGGCGGGGATCCGTCGTCGGAAAATCAACAAGCAGCCGTGGCTGCCGTACAAGATGAGGATGGCTTCAACTGGGGCTACGATCCCTACCACTGGTCAACACCGGAAGGTTCGTACGCGACCAATGGCCATCAGGACGGTGCGGCGCGAACCCGCGAGTACCGCGACATGGTTTCGGCCCTGCACGGGATGGGGCTGCGTGTGGTAGCCGATCAGGTGTTTAACCACACCTCAGCGTCCGGACAGGCGGATGAGGCGGTTCTGGATCGGATCGTGCCAGGCTATTATCACAGGCTGGATGCCAAGGGTGCGATCGAGACCTCCACCTGCTGCCAGAACATCGCAACCGAGAACGTGATGGCCGGCAAGATGATGGTCGATTCCGTGGAATTGTGGGCCACCCAGTACGGCGTGGACGGATTCCGGTTCGATCTCATGGGGCATCACACCCTTCAGAACATGGTGGATATTCGGGAGATGCTGGACGGCCTGACTCTTGAGAAGGACGGCGTAAACGGTAAGGAGATCTATCTTTACGGTGAGGGCTGGGACTTCGGCGAGGTTGAAGGCGATGCTCTGTTCAAGCAGGCAACCCAGGCAAACATTGGCGGTACCGGTATCGGTGCGTTCAATGATCGGCTTCGCGATGCCGTGCGCGGGGGCGGCCCGTTCGATTCGGATCAGAGGACCTATCAGGGCTTCGGATCCGGGCTGTACACCGATCCTAATGAGGTGGCGGCGGAAACTGTGCCCGAGGATGAGCAGCTGGCCAGCCTCCTGCACCAGACTGATCTAGTGCGCATCGGGCTTGCCGGCAACGTCAAGGGCGTGCAGATTTCTGCGGGAGATGGCGAATTCGTCAACTCCGAGGAGATCGATTACAACGGGGTGCCTGCCGCCTACGCGCTGGATCCAGATGAGAACGTCAACTATGTGGATGCCCACGATAATGAGACGCTCTTCGATAACCTCGTGTGGAAGCTGCCCACAGACGCCACGATGGACACGCAGATTCGCATGAACACGCTGAGTCTGGCCACCGCAACGCTGGGGCAATCACCCTCGTTCTGGCACGCAGGAACGGACATGCTGCGCTCGAAGTCTCTGGACCGCGATTCATACAACTCCGGCGATCACTTCAACGCGATCGATTGGACGATGCAGACCAACGGGTACGCGAACGGCCTCCCGATGAAGGGCGTGAACGGCGAGAAGTGGCCGCTCATGACGCCACTCCTAGAGAACGCATCGAAGGTGCCTGCGCCTGAGGATATTGAGGCGGCGAACAAGATGTCGCTTGATCTGCTCAAGGTGCGCAGCTCGAGCCCGCTGTTCAGCTTGGGCAGTGGAGAGTTGGTCAAGGAGCGCGTCAGCTTCCCGAACGGTGGAGCCGGGGCAACGCCCGGGCTGCTCGTGATGCAGATTGATGATGCGGCTCCCGGGGTCATGGGTAAGGCTCTCGAGGCCAACGTGGATCTGGATGTCACGTTCAAGCAGGACATCGATCCGGATGTGGATCGTCTGGTCGTGGTGTTCAATTCCTCAGCAGATGCAATCACCGAGGAGCTGGACGGCCTGAGCGGGCACGATCTGCAGCTCTCGCCGGTTCAAGCGAACGGCTTCGATGAAGTTGTGAAGGAGACGGCGTGGGATTCGAAGACCGGGACGCTCACGATCCCGGCGCGTACCGTGGCGGTGCTCGTGGAGCCTGCCGCTGGGACGGAGCCAGGGCCAGACCCGACCGATCCGCCAACCACAGATCCGACGGAGGAGCCAACTGGAGAACCCACTGATGGGCCCACTACGGGACCGAGCGGAGAGCCTACGGACGGCACACCAGATCAGCCAACTACTGGCCCAAGCAATGGCGGTACGGATCAGCCGGGGAATGGCGCGACTGGTGGGGCAACCGCTGGCCCAGCGAATCCTGGCGATGACCTAGCCAATTCGGGAGCCAACGTGCTCGCGTTCGCAGGCCTCGCAGTTCTGCTGCTTGCGGCAGGTGGCCTTGCGCTCTATGGACGTAGGAGCCGAGCGTCGTAGCGGATCTCTCTAAGACGCCGCTGGGGGTAGGTAGTCACCTGTGGCGGGTGGCTGCCTACCCCCTTGCGATCGGCCACCCCGAAATGCGGACTCTGAGTGTTGTGACCCTAGGACAAGCTCTGGCCCCGGCGCTCGGGGAGCGCAAAGGTCGCTGCCGCAGCCACCACGAAGGCTCCAGCCAGCACGGGGAAGAGGAGGCCTTTGTTGCCGCCGGGAACTCCGCCCACGCCCAGCAGGAACGTCACCAAGAACGGAGCGGCGATCGAGGCCAGCCGTCCGAAGCCTGTGGCTGCGCCCGCTCCAGTTGCTCGAATGAAGGTTGGATAGATCTCCGGTGTGATCGCATAGAGAGCGCCCCACGCGCCTAGGTTAAAGAAGGAGAGGACGCATCCGGTCGCGATGATCGCGGCCGATGAATCGGCCATCCCGAACCCTATGGCGCCGATCGAAGAACCCACGAGGAACGTTGTGAGGGTGGCTCGCCGTCCCCAATGCTCAATGAGATAGGCGGAGGTGGCGTACCCCGGGAGCTGCGCCAGCGTGATGATCAGGGTGAAACCGAAGGACTTAACCAGATCGTGGCCGTTGGCATGCAGGATGGACGGTATCCAGATGGAGGAGCCGTAGTAACCCAGATTGACCATGAACCACACGGTCCATATACCGACCGTCCGCTGGCGGAGGGCCGGTGAGAAGAGCTTGCCCCACGTGGGCTTTTCGAGAGAGGCGGCTTCGGCCACTTCGTCATCGGTGGGAATAATGGGGTCGTGGCCGTCAGCCAGCTCGTCGGTGACACGTGCCGCCTTCTCATTTTCGCCCCGGTGCAGCAGGAACCTTACTGATTCCGGTAGATGCCATCGCAGGACAATGGCATAGAGGGCTGGGAGGGCCCCGATAGCGAAAGCGATGCGCCAGCCGTTATCGGATAGTGGCACAACGAAGTATCCGATGAGGGCCGCCACGGTCCAGCCGAGCGCCCAGAAGGCTTCCAGCCACACGGTGATCGACCCTCGAATCCGCCGCGGCGAAACCTCTTGCACCAATGTGGAGGCAACGGGCAGTTCTGCGCCTAGGCCCAGTCCCACGAGGATTCGGAGGATGATGAGAGGGAGGACTCCGCCTACAAAGGCCGAAGCGCCGGTCGCGATACCGTACACCACCAGAGTCACCGTGAACACGGTGCGCCGCCCCACCCGATCGGCTAGAGCGCCGCCGAATGTTGCACCCACGGCCATTCCAATGAAGCCGGCCGAGACGATGAGGGATTGCTCCGTTGCGCTGAGGCCCCACTGCTTCGTCAACACGGCGATAATGTAGGTAATGAGGCCAACGTCCATTGCGTCGAACGCCCACCCTAGGCCCGAGGCGAAGATGATCTTGCGATGCTTGCGAGTAAATGGCAGGTTATCGAGACGATCAAGAATCTCTGCCGGATTGTTGCTCATTCAAGAAACGATAGCGGGCCGCTACGGTCAAGTCCCGCTTGGCCGATGCTGGACACCTACTTGACTGCCACATAGTGCGCACTGTAAGGAAGGCGCGAGAAGAACGTCGTCGTCGTTCTAACCCAACGTCACCGCGCCGCTCGTAAGTGAGTGTCCAACGGATGGAGCTTCGGCCAGGGGTCCGCGCGCGTACTCGCGCACAAGATCGAGCAACTGGCCGCGCTGCCCCGCCTCATCGATCTTAGTAAACTGGCCCACCACAACGCCGGCGGCGCGCTCGAAGGAGCCGAGCGCCTCGTGATGACCCAACAGTGCCGCGACGGCCGTGAGTGACGGCCCCTGCCCCTCAAGCAGCAGCACGTGGCCGGCGAGGTCTGGCCACCACGGCGTTCCAGCAAGTTTGAGGAAGCAGCGGATGTTGCCGCCAGCCCAGGGCAGGCCGGTGAGGTGTGAAGTCTCGGCCGCGCCGCGCTTGGAAGGAGCAACGGGAACCAGCTCGGGGCGAACCACATCGCGAGCTAGGGCTTGATCGAGTTCTTCAAAACCCTCGGTGATCCCAACCAGTGGATTCCACAGGAGCGTGGGGAAGGGCAGAGCGCCTAGCACGCAGCTCATGTCCGAGTAGCCCACCATGAGCTTGGGGTGGGCGGAAACGGCCTCGAAATCGAGGTGAGGGAGGATTTCGTTCGCGAGGTCGCCACCGGAGATGTCAAGGATGGCGTCTACATCGGGGGCAGCGAAGGCCCGCTCCAAGATGCGAGCGCGCTCGCGAGGGTCCCAACGATCGGGGGTTTGCGCGGATTCGCGGGCTAGAGCCTCAACGGCCGACGTGTCGAGTATGTGGCCGGCAGCTTCAAGTGCTTGTACCAGCTTCGGAAGCTTGTCCTGGGCCCACGGCAGCGTGGGGTTAGAACACGAGGTCAGAGCAAAGTGAGTCATACCGTGAGCTTACCTGTGGCGTACGCGGCACGTGTGGATCGGCACAGCCCCGCCATTTCGGTGTGGCTGGCGGGTAACATGCCGAACTAAGCAAAGCTAGTTCCGAGCACAGGGGAGGCCCCATGGCTATTCGTGTAGGCGCAGTCGTATTGCGCAATTCCGAGGGCGACGTCCTGACAGTTCGTAAGCAAGGCGCCAGCCTGTTCCAGCTGCCCGGCGGCAAGCCAGAGGGTGAGGAAAGCATGCGGGAAACCGTGGTGCGTGAGGCGGCGGAGGAAGTTGGCATCCAACTCGATCCGGCGCAGCTGGAGTATTTGGGTGATTACACGGCTTCGGCCGCGAACGAACCCGGACATGACGTGTCTGGCGCCATCTATACCTACCCGAGCGAGCTGACGCAGAACATCGCCCCGCACTCAGAGATTCGTGAGCTCAAGTGGGCGGAGCCTGTTCCCGATTCGCCCGGGTATGCGCCTCTCTTGGCAACACGCGTTTTCCCGGCCTTGGAGCGCCAAGAGCGTTTGCGCGCCGGAGCACAAAGCGCCTAATAGGGTGTGAAGAGACTGCTTCGGGTCATACCGTGAAGGCTGGCGAGCTCCCGGAATGGATTCAAGCCGAGCCTTCGGGTAGAACCGAGCTGAAGCGGGTAGAAACGGGCTGAAGCGGGCAGAACCGAACTGAAGAAAGAACAATTGCAATGGCGCATATTATTACGCTCGTCCTCACATTTGGCATTACGGTATTTGTGCTGCTGCGATCAAGACGCGTGTATGCCAAGCCCGCGCCGCTGCGTCAACGGGTCTCCAAGATCATGCTCTTCGCCGGAATCCTCCTCCTTGTTGTGGGCCTGCTCATGGCTATCGTCATGCTTGGAACACCGGATGAGGGATGGACCGTGGGGCCGATCGTTTCCGCGTTGGGCATGGTGGCCGGCGGACTCTTCTTCGTCTATTACTACTCGAACTCTTTCGTGGACGTTTTTCCTGATCGCGTGGTGTATCGCGGGATGGGACGCAAGGCCAAGACGTTTGAATATAAGGACATATGGAAGTACGACGTCTATCAGTATCAATCCCAAAAGACCCTGCGAGTTTGGGACCCGAGCGGGCGGAAGTACCGGCTGAACATCACGAACTTCAATGGTGGGGCACTGCTGAATTACATCCAATGGCTGCAAGACCTCAACGCCTACGCCCGCTCCAACTATCCTGAGGCATCTCAGGACCAGATCCAGCAATGGGTCTGGGACAATCAGCAGGCGCGCGCTTCGGAGGAGCTCAAGCAGGCCCGAGCTGCGGCTGCATCGATTGCCTCTGAGAGCCTCTCGCCTAGCGGCCAACAGCAGAACAACCCCCAACAGCCAAGCAATTCCACTACGGCCGATCCCCGCGCTACCTTTGGGGGCGCAGACGCCCTCGGAAGCGGGAAAGGCCGGAAAGCCCCCGGTAACTGGAATCCTCTTGGCGAAGGTAGTGCGGGCAATAGGGGAGCTGCGCCGCACAGTCCCTTCTACGACAAGTGATGGCCAATGGCCCCGGAACTTTCCCGGAGACCAGACGTTTGCGGAGATTTGACGCAAAACTCCGAGAGGGGACTCTAGGCCTCCAGCTCCTTCAGGAGCGGCTGAACCAAATGGCTCCACCGCCAGGCCTGATCCACCCATTGCTTGCCGGCTTGGCCCATCGCCTTCGCACGCTCGGGATCTTCTAGCAGGTAGCACACGGCGGACGCGGCGGCTTCCACCGATCGCCCGGCGGCAACAAGTCCGGTCTTCCCGGGAATCACGGCCTCGGGGGCGCCACCTGAATCCCCGGCCACCACTGGCAGTCCCGCCGCGTAAGCCTCCAGATACACGATGCCGAGTCCCTCGATGTCCAGCCCGCCCCCGCGGGTTCGACACGGCATCGCGAACACGTCCCCGAGTGAGTAGTGCGCGGCAAGTTCGGGGAACGCCACTTCGCCCGTGAAGATAATGGATTCGTTGTTTCCGGCCATTTCCCGAAGTTTGGCTTCGTAAGGACCTTTACCGACGACGACGAGCTTCGCCTCGCCGAACCTCTCCGTGATTGCCGGCCATGCGGCAATGAGCGTGTCTTGGCCCTTGCGTTCGACTAAGCGGGAGATGCACACAACAACTGGCTCGTCGCCAATCCCGTACCGGGCGCGGAGCCGTTCCCGCCATTCTTGGGAAAACGCGAAGGCCTCGGGATTGATGCCGCCTGGCATGCGCACGTGATGTGTATCGCCCATGCACGGCTGGAGGCGGCGAAGGGTCGCGTTGGTCAGGTACGTGACCGTATCGGCGGTGTGGAAGATTCGCTTGAGGATCTGCCGGGTGCCAGGGAACATGGACCAGCCGATCTCGTGACCATGAGTGGTGGAGACGACCTTGCGGGCTCCGGCGGCGCGCGCGGCGTTCGCCATGATGCCCAGTGGCGCTGAGGCGCCAAACCACACAGCCTCGATCCTTTCCTCGCGGATGATGCGCTGCATTTCCTTCCGAACAGTCGGAATTGGCAGCATCATCGTGCCGGGGTAGCGGTAGGTTCGCCATGGATGCTGGGCATCGTATTCCTCCGCGCCGCCATCCGGCGGGCTAGAGGCGTAAACAACAAGCTGATCCGGGTCCAGCTCTTGTATGAACCCTTCTAGGTACGTCTGGATCCCTCCGCGTCGCGGTGGAAAATCATTCGTAACAAGAAGAGTTCGGAGCATGCCTACATACTATGTGGTGCGAGGCCTTCGGTGGTTTGCAGGACATCGGTGAGCCGCTTGGCGGATGTCACTACGGCGGCAGCGTGTTGGCGCCCGGGTTGGCGGCCCATGCGCTCGATCGGCCCAGAGATGGACACGGCGGCGATCACGCGACCGGATGGCCCGCGCACCGGAGCGGAGATGGAGGCGACGCCAGGTTCGCGTTCGCCCACGGACTGTGCCCAGCCACGCCGGCGCACGGCGGAAAGATTGGTGGCGGTGAAGCTCGCGCCGTGCAGGCCACGGTGGAGGCGATCGGGTTCCTCCCAGGCGAGCAGGACTTGCGCTGCCGAACCAGCCTTCATGGAAAGTGTGGCCCCCACGGGAATGGAATCGCGAAGGCCCATGGTCCGCTCTGCGGCGGCAACGCAGATGCGCTGCTCGCCTTGACGGCGGAAGAGTTGCGCGGACTCGCCGGTGTGATCGCGTAGCGCGATAAGAACTGGGGTGGCTGCGGCAAGCAGACGGTCTTCGCCCGCAGAGGACGCAAGCTCGCCCAAGCGTGGCCCGAGCACAAAACGGCCCTGCATATCCCGAGCTACGAGACGGTGGTATTCGAGGGCAACAGCCAAGCGGTGAGCGGTGGGGCGGGCAAGGTGGGTTGCCGTGACAAGTTGGGCCAACGTTTGGGGGCCGGATTCGAGCGCGCTTAAGACGGATGCCGCCTTATCGAGTACGCCTACCCCGGAGCCAGATTCCTCAGTAGAATTGTCCATGACTTGATATTGTCATCCCAACAGGTGAGATGCAAGTGCGGAGACCTGTGAGTTAGCGCGAATCTAGTGAGACGAGAGAGGGAGTCAGCACATGAGCCGCACCTTGGCTGAGAAGGTTTGGAGCGATCATATCGTGAAGCACGGGGATAATGGACGCCCTGATCTGCTTTACATCGATTTGCAATTGGTCCACGAAGTGACAAGTCCTCAGGCTTTTGAGGGGCTTCGACTAGCGGGCCGTCCGGTTCGACGGCCAGATCAGACTCTTGCCACCGAGGATCACAACACCCCCACTCTCAACATTGATCTGCCTATTGCGGATAAGACCTCCCGCGCTCAGATTGATCAGCTGCGCAAGAACTGTGAGGAATTTGGCGTTCCGATCTATTCACTAGGTAACGCCGATCAGGGCATCGTTCACGTGGTTGGCCCGCAGCTGGGCATCACCCAGCCAGGCATGACGATCGTGTGTGGCGATTCGCATACCTCCACGCACGGTGCTTTTGGGGCGCTCGCGTTGGGGATTGGTACCTCTGAGGTGGAGCACGTGCTTGCCACACAGACGCTCCCTCTTAACCCGTTCAAGACCATGGCCATCAATGTCAACGGCAAGCTCAAGCCGGGCACTACCGCCAAGGACATCATTCTGGCGATCATCGCGAAGATCGGAACGAACGGCGCCCAGGGCCACGTGATTGAATACCGTGGCGAGGCCATCCGCTCGCTCTCCATGGAAGCGCGCATGACCATCTGCAACATGTCGATTGAGGCAGGCGCGCGCGCCGGCATGGTGGCCCCGGATGAGACCACGTTCGAGTACATCAAGGGCCGTCCGAACGCTCCCGAGGATTGGGACGCAGCCGTTGCCTACTGGAAGACGTTGCCCTCCGATGATGATGCTACGTTCGATACGGTTGTGGATCTTGACGCCTCTGACTTGGAGCCGTTTGTCACGTGGGGGACTAACCCAGGCCAAGGAGTTCAGATCTCCGAGACCGTGCCTGAGCCCGCCGAGATGGGTGACGAGACAGAGCGCCACGCCGCCGAGCGCGCACTCGAATACATGGGCCTAGTGCCCGGCACCCCAATGCGAGATATTGCCGTGGACACCGTATTTATCGGATCGTGCACCAATGGACGTATTGAGGATCTGCGCAACGTGGCCGGCGTAATCAAGGGCCAGAAGAAGGCGGATAGCGTTCGCGTCATGGTGGTTCCCGGCTCCGCCCGTGTGCGCCTTCAGGCCGAGGCCGAGGGGCTTGACCAGGTCTTCCTTAATTTCGGAGCTGAGTGGCGTAACGCCGGATGCTCCATGTGTCTTGGCATGAACCCCGATCAGCTCACCCCGGGTGAGCGTGCGGCCTCCACATCCAACCGTAACTTCATGGGACGTCAGGGACCCGGCGGGCGTACCCACCTCGTTTCTCCGCTTGTTGCAGCAGCAACCGCCATCCGTGGCACTCTCTCAACACCGGCAGATTTGGACTGAAAGGACCATCATGGAGAAGTTCTCAACACACACCGGCATCGGCGTTCCACTCCGGCGGTCCGAGGTGGATACCGATCAGATCATTCCAGCCGTTTATCTTAAGAGGATCTCCCGCACAGGATTCGAGGATGCTCTCTTTTCTTCCCTGCGCAAGGATCCTGACTTCGTCCTGAATCAGGAGGAGTACTCCCGAGGATCGGTCCTCGTGGCTGGCTCCGATTTCGGTACGGGCTCTTCCCGCGAGCACGCGGTATGGGCTTTGAAAGATTATGGCTTTAAGGCTGTCTTTGCCCCGAGGTTCGCGGACATCTTCCGTGGTAATTCCGGCAAACAAGGGTTGGTTGCCGGCGTCGTCGCCCAAGAAGATATAGAGCAACTGTGGAAGCTCCTCGAAAACGAGCCCGGCCTCGAAATCTCCGTCGACTTGCCGAACAAGTCTCTCACCTGCGGCGGCTTTACGTGTTCCTTCGAAATTGATGATTACACGCAGTGGCGGCTGATGGAGGGACTGGACGATATCGGCCTCACCCTTCAGGATGAGGCGGACATTACGGCCTATGAGAAGACTCGCCCTTCCTACAAACCGAAGACTCTGCCAAAGAAGCACTTGCCCAGCGTGCCGGTGGTTTCGGCGCGTCCGGTGGGGGAGGAATCAGCGCTCAGCTGAGCTGTGGTGACCTAACCGATACAAGCAACTCCCGAAGTCATATAGTCTAGTGTGGTTAGGGAAGTGCCTGAAGGGACGGTTATGGCTGCAAAGCTGCGCGTAGTTGGCGGTTCACCACTCACCGGTGAAATCAGCGTGAGAGGCGCGAAAAACTTCGTATCAAAAGCGATGGTTGCCGCGTTGCTCTCATCCGATACCTCCGTCCTGCGTAACGTACCGCTGATCCGGGATGTTGACGTTGTTTCCGATCTGTTGCGCTTACACGGCGTAGAGGTTGATTACGATCAGGAAGAAGGCCGCCTTGCTATCACGCCCGGGCGTATCTCACTTCCGGATGATCCTGTGGAGATGGACCGCCTAGCCGGATCCTCCCGCATTCCGATCCTTTTCGCGGGCCCGCTTCTTCACAACCTAGGCGAGGCGTTTATCCCCGATCTGGGCGGCTGCCATATCGGGGACCGTCCCGTAGATTTCCACATGCAGGTGCTCGAAGATTTCGGGGCCCGACGGGTTCAGGAAAAGGGCGGGATGCACCTAGTGGCTCCGCGCGGGCTTAAGGCTAAGCCCGTTCACCTCCCGTATCCTTCCGTTGGTGCCACCGAGCAGACCCTGCTGACGGCCGTCATGGCTGAGGGTGTTACCGAGCTTTCGAACGCGGCCGTCGAGCCGGAGATTTACGATCTTATTGCTGTGCTGCAGAAGATGGGTGCAATCATCTCTGTGGATACCGATCGCACCATCATGATCGAGGGTGTGGATTCGCTTCAGGGATACACGCACACCGCGCTCGCTGACCGGATTGAGGCTGGTTCATGGGCTTCGGCGGCACTGGCCACGCATGGAGACATCATTATCCGTGGGGCCGAGCAGCAGAACATGATGAGCTTCCTCAACGTGTTCCGCAAGGTTGGCGGCCAGTTTGAGGTGCGCGATGAAGGCATCCGCTTCTGGCATCCCGGTGGTGCTCTTCGTTCCATTCCTCTACAGACGGATGTTCATCCCGGTTTCATGACGGACTGGCAGCAGCCGCTGGTGGTTGCGCTGACTCAGGCCGATGGAATCTCCATCGTTCACGAGACCGTCTATGAGAATCGATTTGGATTCACAAAGGCGCTCACGGACATGGGTGCCCACATTCAAACCTACCGCGAGTGTTTGGGCGGGCTCCAATGCCGCTTCGGACAGCGCAGCTTCTACCACTCGGCTGTGATTCAGGGGCCATCGCCTCTCCACGCGGCCGATGTTGAGGTGCCCGATCTTCGTGGCGGATTCTCTTACCTTATTGCCGCGTTGGCTGCTGAGGGAACTTCCATCATCTCCGGAATCGACATCATCGATCGCGGGTACGAACACTTCATGCATAAGCTGCGGTGCCTAGGAGCTAATGCGGAGAAAATCGCCTAATCATGGTGGCGGAGGGGGCTAAACAGCCGCCGCTCATGCGGGTACTGGCGCCACCGGTGCGGTGGGCCATGCACGCGATTCAGGATATGCAAGTGGAGGGCGCCGAGAATCTTCCGGCTGGGCGCCCCATCATTGCTGTGGGAAACCATACGTCGCACTTGGACGGGCCCGTGGCCGCTGTTGCCCTGTACGAGGCTGGGGTTATCCCACATACTGCGGCCAAAGCGGATCTTTTCACCATTCCGGTGCTTGGATGGGCTCTTAGGCAACTCGGGCAGGTGCCGGTGTATCGCCCGGGCGTTCTTAGCACTCCCGCTGATGGTAGTTCGCTCTCCACTCTGGGCGAGCTCTCGGATGTGATTGGCAGTGGCGGTAGCGTCCTCATGTTTCCCGAGGCAACCTTCACCCGGGACCCGGAGCAGTGGCCGATGCGCGCCAAGACGGGCGCTGTGCGCCTCGCTCTTGAGCACCCGGAGGCCGTAGTGGTTCCCTTTGCCCACTGGGGCAATGAGGAGCTCATCAATAAGTGGAGTGGCAAGATTGATTGGCGGGCGATTGGGTGCGGCCGCACGAGCGTGCGTGTGCGGTTCGGGCAGCCCGTGGATCTGAGTGGCTTCCGGGGGAGAGTGGTCACTCGCGACCTGCTGTCCGAGGCCACCGAATGCCTGATGGCTGCCATTACCAGCGAACTTACGGAGTTGCGGCCGGGGGTGCCGCGCGAACCGCGATGGGACCGGGAGAAGAACGGGGATCCCTACAACAAGATTGATGCCCGCAATCAGGCACGAGCCAAGAATCGCGGCACGCGCCTGCGCTCCTTTGGCGCAGCGGGACTTGGCTGCGTAGCATTAGCAGGGTATTACATGGGAAGGCGCAGAAAATGACAACACGGGTTAGAGTCGCACTCATCTACGGCGGCACTTCCGGGGAACACTCCGTTTCCTGCCTAACAGCGGCATCCGTGATGCGGGCGATGGACCCGAACAAGTACGAGGTTCTGCCAATCGGCATTCGCAAGGATGGTACGTGGGTTCCCGGGACAGTTAATCCGGAGGAACTAGAACAGGCCGGTCCGCACGGTGAAGTACCCGAGTCTACCGACCGTATGGTGATTGGAAGCGGCGAAGATGGCTGCGTGGTATACCGCGTGGGGACCGAGCGGGTTGATGCATACGCAGTGGACGTGGCATTTCCCCTTCTACATGGCCCTTTCGGGGAGGACGGTACCATTCAGGGGCTGCTCGAGATGGCTGGCCTTTCCTATGTGGGAGACGGCGTCTTTGCTTCAGCCGCTGGCATGGACAAGCACTATATGAAGGTTGTGCTTGAGGCTGCGAACCTTCCCGTTGTTCCCTATGTGTTGGCAACGTCCAAGCGTTGGCGTCACGAGCGTGATCTCATCCTGAGGGAAGCTCAGGATCTTCTCACGTGGCCAGTCTTTGTGAAGCCCGCTCGCGCGGGTTCCTCGCTTGGTATCAGCCGGGTGGAGCGCATCGAGGACCTTCCAGCCGCGGTTGAATCTGCCCAAAAAGTAGATCCCAAGGTTCTCATTGAGCAGGGTGTAGCCGGACGTGAAATCGAGTGTGCCGTGTTGGGTGGTCACGGGGATGATCCTGCTCGCGCTTCAGTGCTTGGCGAGATCGCGCTTGATACTCAGTGGTATGACTACGAGACGAAGTATGTGGAAACAGAGGGCTTCCACATGGAGATCCCCGCTAACGTTCCAGAAGGGGTAGCCGACGCCATGCGAGCAATGGCGATCGCGGTATTCGATGCCTTCGAATGTGAGGGTATGACCCGCGTTGACTTCTTCCTGACGGAGGACGGGCAGATCTTCGTGAATGAACACAACACGATCCCTGGCTTTACAGCTTTCTCGATGTACCCCGTGCTCTGGGAGAAGACCGGGCTGGCATATACCGCGCTGATCGATGAACTCATTGATCTCGCTCTCGAGCGGCCCGTCGGCCTACGCTAAGAAGCTCTTGGCGCGATCGGCTCCCTATTCCCTCCTTCGATGATTGTTTGTATCCCCACTTTTTCGGAATTCGTTTTGGCGTGGAACTATTGAACCTTAAACTAATGTATGTAACGGGGCCGGGAATTACTCTGGCCCCTTTGACTTTGAATAAGGTCGCCCGATGCCCGCGAGGGCATCGTGACCCTGTATCTCGTAAGAACAATCGAAAGGTTTGATATGAAGATCGGTTACATCATTGGAAGCCTGTCCGAACAGTCCCTGAACCGCGGACTATCCAAGGTTCTGGTTGAGGAGGCGCCAGAGGACGTGGAGTTTTTCGAGATCCCGATCAAGGATCTGCCACTCTACAATCGCGATTTCGATGCTAACTACCCGCAGATTGCCCTTGATCTGAAGGCTGAAATTGAGGGAGCCGATGGCATCATCTTCGTGACGCCCGAACACAACCGTACCTTCTCCGCTTCTCTACACAACGCCCTCGAGTGGGCCTCGCGGCCTTACGGCCAGCTCTCCCTTGCAGGTAAGCCCGTAGCGACGATCGGTGTTTCGCCTTCCGGTATCGGCACGGCCGTTGCCCAGCGCCAGCTTCGTTCCTCCCTGTTGTTCACTGGTGCGCTGGTGATGGGCCAGCCCGAGGCATACATCAGCGGCATACAGGCAGAGATCACCCCAGACGGTGGCATCAACGATGGCGGGCGCGAAGTCGTTTCCCAGTGGGTCAACGCCGCAGTCAAGTTCATTGAGGCTCACAAGTAGAGCCACGCGACACTTGATCGAATCGTCCTCGGGCAGGCCAGATGGCATGATGGAACCATGTACGTCAGGGATCTGACCGAGGACGATTTGCTGTCCGTCATCACCCCACACCTTCCGCACGCGGAAGGTGTGATTGTGCCGTCCGGGGATGATTGCGCTGTGATTCCCGCCCCCGATGGGCGCTATGCTGTCTCAACGGACATGCTCGTGGAGGGACACCACTTTCGTCGTGATTGGTCCAGCGGGACCGATGTTGGCTGGCGTGCAGCCATGCAAAACCTCGCAGATGCGGCGGCTATGGGTGCTATGCCGCGCACTGTCGTTGTTTCTATGGGACTACCTGGCAATCTTCCCGTTTCTTGGCTTGAGGGCTTCGCACGAGGGCTGGCCGAGGCCTGTGCCAGCACCGGGTGTGGCGTGGACGGTGGGGATCTCGTGGCTAGCGAGACGCTGACTGTGTCCGTCACCGTTATGGGGGATCTAGAGCGGCGCGAGCCTCGGCTGCGCTCCGCCGCCCGCCCTGGTCAGGCCCTCATCCACTGCGGAGTTCTTGGGCGAGGCTGTGCGGGCTTGAAGCTGCTCGAGCGTGGTTATACGCGAGAAACGGGCGTCCTCCCGCCTACCCAGACTGGCCTCATCGACGATTTCCTTCGCCCCAAGCCTCCGTTGGCGCAAGCACTCGATGCCTGCCGCGAGAACCGAATCGGCGCCATGATGGACGTGTCCGATGGCCTCATCCGGGATGCTCGGCGCATGGCAAAAGCCTCGAATGTCTGGATCGATATCCGGTCCAGCTACCTTGAACAGCACGTTGAGGTGCTGATCCCGGTTGCGCGCCGGCTGGGACTCTCCGATCCATGGGAGTGGGCGATGAAAGCGGTTTTGACCGGGGGCGAGGACCACGGATTCCTCGCCACCCTTGAGCGGCCAGCTGAGCGCGCCTGGGGGCCCCATACTCTGGCGCTGCCCGAGGGCTTCAGCCGCATTGGCGAGGTACGCGAGGCTCATGCCGGAGGGTTCATCACTGTGGATGGTCGCACCGTGGAGTACGGCGGCGGGTGGGACCATTTCCAGGGCTAGCCATCTACCGAGGGATCTGACGCGAACTCTATTTTTCGTTGGGCTCGGCTGCGAGGGAAGTCCCGTCGTGGTAATTAATACCGACGGCAACGTCAGCAACTCATCACCACTCAGGGATCTAACGCAATCGTGAGATGGCGCCAGACAACAAAAAGGCCGCACCCTCTCAGGTACGGCCTTTTCTCAATACTCGCTCAGATTGCCCGCTGAACCTTGCCTGCCTTGAGGCATGAGGTGCAGACATTCAAACGCTTGGGAGCGCCCTTGACGATGGCGCGAACGCGCTGAATGTTCGGGTTCCAACGGCGGCTGGTACGCACGTGGGAGTGCGAGACGCTCTTGCCGAAGCTGGGATGCTTGCCACAGACGTCGCATACAGAGGCCACGGTTTTCTCCTTCAATCGCTGACGGGACGCCAGCGGCGTCTCCTAAACGCCATTCTCACGAATGGCAACTGAACTAGTATATGCGCGCGGGCGGAGAAGTTCCAAGCTGAGTTCCCAGTGGTATAGCGCACCTGTAAGATTGGCGCGGAAGGGAGCCGCGGTGGCAGGTGCAGTAGCAAGTGACGATTGGACGGGTATGTCCCGGCCTCTCGAACGGGTACTTGGCAAGCGAAGCGCGAATGCGCTGGCGAAGATCGGGCTCAAGACCGTTCGTGATCTCGTTTATCACTTTCCTTTCCGGCTGGCCAAGCGCGGTGAACTGATGCCGATTTCGCAGGTAACTGAGGGCGAATCGGTCACAGTGATTGCGCGCGTGCTTTCCGTGAACCTCCGCCCGATGAACTCGCGGCGCGGTTTCATCCTCACCATCGAGGTTACGGACGGCGAAAACGATCTGTCTCTGACATTCTTCGCGAAGAGTCCTCGGCCCCTTCAATATCACGAGCGGCGGCTGGCACCGGGCACCGTTGCAACGTTCTCGGGCACCGTGGGCTCGTACCGCGGCCAACTCCAGCTCTCGCATCCCGAATACGATGAGCCAGATTCGGAGAAGATGGGCCGGCCAATCCCGATCTATCATGCCGCGGAAAAGCTGCCGTCTTGGAAGATCGAGAAAGCGGTAGAGACCGTTCTGCCCACGTTGAGCGAAGCAGATTTTCCGGATCCTCTGCCCGCCGCCTACCGCGAAGCAAACGGACTGCCCGGGCTCTTCGAGGCGATCCAGATCCTCCATCACCCTCAGGATGTGGATCCATGGGAGCGCGCCAGGCTCCGGATGAAACACCAAGAAGCACTGGTGCTTCAGACGGCCCTCGCCGAACGGGGTAGGCGGGCCCGGGAACATGCGGTCAAGCCCTACGCGGATCAAGGCGGCAAGCTCTTGGAAGCCTTCGATGCCCAGCTTCCCTACACACTCACGGACGGCCAGCGTGCGGTTGGCCGGGAGATCGCGGCGGACTTAGCGCGCCAGATACCAATGCAGCGCCTGCTTCAAGGTGATGTGGGCGCAGGAAAAACCGTAGTGGCGCTACGTGCGATGCTCCAAGTGATTGACTCTGGCGGTCAGGCGGCGCTGCTTGCGCCAACCGAAGTTCTCGCATGGCAGCATCTGCGCACCATCGAAGCGTTGTTGGGCCCACAGCACGTCATGGACGTGGGTCTGGAGATCTTGACGGGATCGCTCACGGCCGCGACCCGGCGCCGTACCTTGGCGCGGATCGCCTCGGGGCAGGCGGGGCTCATTGTGGGCACGCACGCGCTCTTGTCCGAAGACGTTCAGATCCCGTTCCTTGGGCTTGCCGTCATTGACGAGCAACACCGCTTTGGCGTGGATCAGCGTGATCGTTTGGCGTCCGGCGTTCATACCCTTGTCATGACGGCAACTCCGATCCCGCGCACCATCGCGATGAGTGTGTTTGGAGACCTGGACGTTTCGACGTTACGCGAGCTTCCTGCCGGGCGTGCTGGGATAACCACAACGATCGTCCCCGCGGCTAACCCCGTCTGGATGAATCGAGTTTGGCAGCGTGCCAGAGAAGAAGTGGACGGCGGCGGGCGTGCCTACGTGGTGTGCCCGCGCATTGACCCGGAGGAAGGCCAGGCCTCCGTCACGGAGACCGCCACGAACCTGCGCGCTGATTCTGCGCTAGCCGGCATTGGGATCGGCGTGATTCACGGTCAAATGGGCCAAGACGAGAAGGCCCAGGCGATGGAGGAGTTTGCGACTGGCCGAGTTCCCGTTCTAGTGTCCACCACCGTGATCGAGGTGGGCGTTGATGTTCGTCAGGCGACTCTCATGATCATCATGGATGCCGATCGGTTCGGGCTATCCCAGCTTCACCAGCTCCGCGGGCGAATTGGCCGGGGCAGTGCTCCCGGGCTCTGCCTAGCTGTCACGGGCGTGCCTGATGGCACACTTGCCAGAGCCCGCCTTGATGCATTCGCCTCCACCACGGATGGCTTCGCTCTGGCCGAAGAAGATCTCCGCCTTCGCAGCGAGGGTGATGTGTTGGGGGCTAGCCAATCCGGCGGCGTCTCCCATCTCCAATTCCTCTCGGTCCTCAAAGATATGGACATCATCGAAGTGGCACGAACTGCCGCGCGCCACCTTGTTCTGGAGCCGCTTCCACCAGCACTGGCCGATGAAGTGGCGCTCCTCGAGCGTGCGGACTACTTAGAGAAGGGATAGGACGATGACTCGAGTGGTAGCGGGCCGTGCGAAAGGACGGATCCTCAAGGTGCCAGCGTCAGGAACTCGTCCAACCTCTGAGAGGGTACGCGAGGCCATGTTCTCTAGTCTGGAACATCGCGGGTTTATTGATGGCTGCGAAGTGCTGGACCTCTACGCGGGCTCCGGCGCGCTCGGCATCGAGGCCGCCTCGCGCGGGGCCATCTACGTTGAATGCGTGGAATCAGCGCCCAAGGCGGCCGCGCTGATCCGCCAGAATGCGGTTGACCTACCCGTTGTTGTCACAAATCAAAAGGCGGAAACGTGGGTGAAGCTCCCAGCCAACCGAGCCTACGACCTCGCGTTCCTCGATCCGCCTTACGATCTACCGGAAAACAAGCTCACGGAGGTGCTCGAGGGTCTCCTCCCACATCTGGCTCACGATGCGGCGATCGTGGTGGAGCGTTCCTCGCGATCCCCGGAGCCCACTTGGCCTGCCGGCATGGAACTCACCTCTGAGAAAAAGTGGGGCGATACCCGCGCCTGGACGGGGCAGGTGACGCAACACCCATCAGTAAACAACAGGGTTACCGATACCTCCCAGTAGGCTGGAGACATGAGTATCGCCGTATGTCCCGGATCTTACGATCCTTTGACGTTGGGTCATCTGGACGTAATCGATCGTGCAGCGGCCATGTTTGATGAGGTCATCGTTGTGGTGGCAGTTAATCACGTGAAGTCGTGTCTGTTCAGCGAAAATGAACGCGTGGAGCTTGCCGTGCGCGCCCTCGCGGATCGGCCGAACGTCTCGGTGCAGGCCCACTCCGGCCTGATTGCAGAGTTCTGCCGGCAGGTGGGCGCCTCGGCGATCGTCAAGGGCTTGCGGGGCGCGGCAGATTTTGATGGTGAGCAGGCCATGGCCCTGATGAACAGGCATCTGACGGGTATTGAGACCGTGTTTGTCATGGGAAATCCTGCAATGGGACACATCGCCTCCTCGATGGTTAAGGACGTGGCCCATCACGGCGGTAAAATTGATGATCTAGTGCCTTCCCACGTGGCGGAGGCGCTCCACAAGAAGGAGAACCGATGAATAAGGAATCTGAGGGCGCCTCGCTCGTCGCGATCCTCGATGAGCTGACGGAACTGGTGGAGAACGCCCGGGCGGTCCCGATGTCCGCTTCGGCCATGGTGAATCGTTCCGAAATCCTTGATCTTCTGGCAACGGCCCGAGATCAGGTGCCGGATCAGATCCGCGTGGCGGATGGTCTCCTAGCCGACGCGGAGGGCATGCGCTCCCAGGCGCAGGGCCGCGCAGACGATATTTTGGAGCAGGCGCAGAAGGACGCAGAAGAGGCCATTGCGCAGGCGCGGGAGCAGGCCGCACGCCTTGTTTCCCAGGATGCCATCACGATCGCCGCGAAGGCACGCGCACAGCGAATTGTTGACGATGCAAAGTCTCACGCGGATAAGCTTGCTGCCGGCGCCGATACCTATTCGGATAATTCCCTCTTAGCACTCCAAGAGCAGGTCTCCTCGATCGGCAATGAGCTCGATTCCCTCAACCAAACTGTTCAGGGGCGCATCGATTCGCTCGTCGGCCAGATCATGGCTGGGCGCAACGTGCTTTCGGACCGCGGTAGGGAAGAAGACGAAGAACTTACAGAGAAGGAAGAAGAATGGCAGTAACTGTTTCGGTTGCGAGCCTTCCACGCCAGGAGGGTTCGTCTCAGCCGTGGGTCAATGACATCCCCGCACCTCCAGAGTTTGGCCTAGAGCTGCTCAAGGTTCCCGAAGGTTCCCCGATGCACATCGATCTGCTGCTGCAATCGGTATCTGAGGGCGTGCTGGTGCAGGGAACCGCGGATGTGCACTTGGTGGGCCAATGTGCCCGGTGCCTGCGCGATATTGAGGATGCCTACCGCGAGCAGATCACTGAACTGGTCTACTATCCTGAGCGCAAGGCCGCTTTCTTGGAGGAAGGCGATGAGGAAGTGGAGGAGTCCCAAGAGATCGTTGACGATTCGTTCGATCTGGAAGCCATGCTCCGTGATTCCATCGTCCCGAACCTCCCGTTCCGCCCGTTGTGCCGTCCGGACTGCCCGGGGCTCTGCCCCGAATGTGGGGAGCGCTGGGATGATCTGCCCGAAGATCACCACCACGATCACTTCGATTCACGCTTTGATGGCCTCGCGGCCCTTCAGGCACAGATGGAAGCCGATCAGATGGGAGCCGATGAGAGCGAACAGGATCAGGCGTGAGCTATCGGGACCTGATTGCCCGGTGGGGTATCGATATCAACCGCCCGCTCCTGCGCCGCGCCCTCACGCACCGCAGCTTTGCCTTTGAACACGATGAACCACACAACGAGCGCCTAGAGTTTCTGGGCGATTCGGTGCTCAACCTCATCGTTGCCGAACGCGCCTACCGCGATTTCCCGGACCTGCCCGAGGGCCACCTGACCCAGATCAAGTGGTACGCGGCCTCGGAGAAGGGGCTCGCGGACATTGCGCGAGAGTTGGAGTTAGGGCAGTTCATACGCCTGGGCAAGGGTGAGGACAAGAGCGGTGGCCGGGACAAGGATTCGATTCTTTCGGACACGATGGAAGCGCTGATCGCGGCAACGTACCTCCAGCATGGCATGGAGCCCACGCGGAAGGTCGTGGAGCGCCTGGTTGATCAGAAGATCAAGGATGCCAGCATGCTAGGGCCCAACCTCGATTGGCAAACCAGCTTCGAGGAGGTTGCCCATGCGCGTGGCATGGAGGGCACGATGTTGTTCGACATGACGAGCGAAGGCCCAGATCATGCGCTTGTCTTCACAGCAGTGGCCCAGATGGGCGGGCGCACGTGGGGGACCGGCACAGGTTCGAACCAGAAGAATGCGCGGCATGCCGCTGCGGAGGCTTCCTATCGGCTCTTGGTTCAGGACATTCCCGAGCAGTACCCGGAGCAGGGCGCGCCAGTTCGCGCCGATCAAGTTGGGCCTTCAGGCCCAGAAATACCGGCTTAGATCGTCCGAGTGTGGCACAATTCAGTGTGGTAGTTATTCTGAAAGAGGTAGAACGTGGCAACTGACGATATCCGCGTCATGATTATTGACGATCACGAAGTTGTGCGGCGGGGAATCGCCGAGGTTGTTGATAGGGCGGAGGGGCTTTCCGTTGTGGCAGAGGCCGGCAGCGTGTCCGAAGCTGTACGCCGTGGAGAGCTGGTTCACCCCGAGGTGGCACTCGTTGATTTGAGGCTCCCGGACGGTACCGGAATCGATATTATTCAGCAACTGGCCGATATTTCGCCAACCACCCGTTGTATTGTTTTGACTTCTTTTGACGACGACGACGCCCTAGCTGAGGCGCTCACCGCCGGAGCGAAAGCATACCTGCTCAAATCGGTGCGGGGAGCTGAAATCACGGAAAATATCCGGGCGGTCGCGGCGGGGCGCACCCTGCTTGATGAGCGCACGGTGTCACGCCGCAGGGCTGATCACGACGATCCCACAGCAGACCTCACCCCGTCCGAGCGCAAGGTGCTCGATCTCATCGGTGACGGACTCTCCAACCGCGAGATCGGCGAGAAGCTGGGCGTGGCCGAGAAGACGGTTAAGAACCACATCACCTCTCTGTTGTCCAAGATGGGCTTGCAGCGCCGCACGCAGGTGGCGGCGTGGGTTGCGGGCCAGCGGGCCGCAGGCTGGCGCAACTAACCCCTTCACCCCGGGGTTGCGTCGAATCTCGGGGAGTTAAGCGACTGTGGCCGTCCACTCCACCCTTGTGCCCGGACCCTCCTGATTCGGGCGTATGGAGAAAGTACCGTGGTGGCGCCTAGCGCGTGCGGCCAGGTTTGAGATACCAGAGCGCCGTGAGAGTTCCGCTTTCACACCCTGCCCGTTATCGGTAATGCGGATTTCGATCCGGTGATTCTCGATGCGGATATCTACGTCCGCCGCCGTGGCATGAGCGTGCCGCGCCACGTTGGATAGGCACTCGCGAATTACGGCGACCACATCATCGGCCAGGTCCGAACCCAGCTCGTCATCAACCTCCGTATGGAGGCCGGATGTGATGGTCTCGCCTAGGTTGATGAGGGTTAGCGTGGGGTGATAGCCGAGGGACCCGGCGGCATTGGTGATCTCGCGGTGGATGCGCTCCACCACGGGGATTGTCGCCTGAGGGTCACGGAGAGAATAGATAATCTGCCGAATCTGATGCACGGACTCGTCGATCGAATTGATCGACTTATCGAGGCCGTCAAGCACCGAGGTAGGCACGCCCTGATCCGCCAGATCGTTGCGCACTGCGGACAGCTCCATCCCTGAGGCAAAGAGCTGTTGAATGGCAAAATCATGCAGATCGCGGGAGATCTGGGCGCGATCCTCTAGTTGATCGGCCTTGGCCTGCGTGAGGCGTGCCCCCGCCAGTTCTAGGGCCAGCGCAGCCTGACGCGCTACGTTCTCTGCCATTGACAGATCCGCAAGATCGAACTCCGGCTTGCCGATCTCGCGAAGAAGGACTATCACACCTTCGGGAGTGCCCTTGGACATCATGGGGGCATACAGCGCGGCGCCGAAATGCGCAATCTCGGGAACCAGCAGGTTCTTCTGACGGGTCATGGCGTCCACGATGAGGCCGGTACCTTCGCGGATGACGGTTTGGGCACGCCCCGCTGGGGGAAACTCCACGCCGATCAAGTTCTTAGCGTACTCGCCGTCGCAAATCTCGCATGCCCACGTATCGCCTACTGACGGCAGGATGATAAGGGCGGCATCGGCCTTGGATACCCTGCGCATCTGCTTGGCGATGAGCTGGAGAGCTTCTTCCTCGTCAGTTCCTTCTAGCAGCGCGGTGGTGATGGCACGGGATGCGGCGATCCACTGCGCGCGCGTGTTGGATTCGGCGTACAACCGGGAGTTCTCCACGGCAATTGCAGCCGCTTGGGCGAGGAGGAGCATGTTGTTGCCGTCGTCGTCCGTAAACCCACCGTCTTTATCGGACAAATAGAGCCTGCCAAACACGCGATCCTGAATCCGGATGGGAACACCGAGGAAGTTGTGAAGGTGGGGATGGTTCGGAGGGTAATCGCCGCCTTTAAGATCGTTGACGATGAGGTATCGATCATCCGGGATATCGCCCAATAGCCCGTGCCCTTTGGGAGGCGTGCCGATCTTGTCCGCGAGCCAGGGCTCGATACCGGAGAAGACGAATTGGAGGGTTTCGCCGCGCGAATCGAGTACGGCCAATGCGCCGAACTTGCAGCTGGTGACCTCGATGGCTGAATCTACGAAGGTCTGGAGAGCGGATTGCTGATCTAGACGCGTGGTGAGTTCGAGGGCTCGGGTAATCACTCGGGCGAGGTCAGCCATAGACGTTTCCTTCCTGACGAATTGACCACCGATACTCGGGAACCAACTCTGCCAGCTCCTCGTGCGTTCCCGCAGTAGCAGATTCCTTGGAGAGCATGATGATTCGGTCGGCTGCATCTAGAGGCGCCAGACGGTGTGTCACAAGGACCACCGTACGCGCCTTCGCCGGGTCTTGGTGATGTCCGGAGCGTAGCAGATCTCGGATGAGCGAATCGGCGGTTTCGGGATCGAGGTGTTCGCCGGGCTCGTCGATCAGTAGGTATTCGCCGGGCGCGGCCAGCGCTCGTGCGAGGAGGAGCCGCCGGCGCTCACCGCCGGAGACTGTGGCTGCCTGCGATCCGAGGGAGGTGTGGACTCCATGGGGGAGTTGGGCGATCCATTCCCCGAGGCCCACGCGCGTCAGCAATTCTTGGGCTTCGGCCTCACTTACCGACGCGCGGGCCATCCGGATGTTCTCAAGCACGGAGCTCTCGAAAAGGTGGGCGTCCTCCGTGGTGAGGGTGAGCGACCGGGATACCTCTTGCCGGGGCAGGTATGCGATCTCGCGCCCGTCTAGACGGACGTGGCCAGAGTGTGGGTACAACATGCCTGCGAGTGTGTAGAGCAGCGTGGTTTTGCCGATACCTGATGGTCCGACAATTGCGAGGGACTGCCCGTGCTGAATCTCAAGATCGATCGGGCCGGCAACCTCCGCGCCGCCCGGCCAACCGATAACGAGGTCGTGAGCGGCCAGGCCCCTATCCTCGGTATCCGCGGGACGTGGTGGGACATCCTGCGGGGCATCCGCCTTGTCGAGGAGCGAAAAGATTCGATCCGCCGCGCTGGAGGAAACCACCAGCTGTACGCCGGCCTTGGCCAGAGCCTGAGTGGCCTCGAATGCGGAGAGCGGGGTTAGGACTACCACCGCCAGCTCGATGGGTGTGAGCGTTCCGGCAGCCACCTGCTGCGTGCCGATGATAATGGCAAGAGCGGTCGTGATGCCCATGCCGAGCAGGTCTAGCACCGGTGCCAGCGCGGCTGGCTTCGCGGCGCGATCCCGATTGGCGAAGATCCGGGTTTCGGTGGAGGCAGCGGCAGCTTCCATGGAAGCGAGGCGACCCGAGACCCGTAATTCCTCGGCGGACTCGAGCATGGCCAGCGACTGGGCCGCGAGATCTGCCTGATCGTTGATTTGTGCTTTCTCGGCGAGGCGCGCGCCCCGCATGGCGAAATAGGGGCCAACTAGCCCGGAGATGAGAAGGCCGCCGGCAACAACCACGCCGATCGCAGGGGAGAGCCAACCGACGATTCCCACGGAAAAGATCGAAACCACAAGGGCAACCGCGGCGGGTTGGAGCGCTCGCACCACAATATCCCCCACAGAATCCACGTCTCGGCCGGTGCGCGCGAGCAGATCGCCGCGACGAATGGAAGTGACAACATCGGTGGGTGAATCGGCGAGCGAATCGTAGACGTTCGAGCGGAGGTTGGCCATGCCGTACAGCGCCACGCGATGGGCAGCGATCTGATTGAGGTAGCGGAACACAGCCTTACCTACTCCGAGTGCACGCACGGAGGTGGCCGCGACGGCTAGATCAAGCACCGGGGGCATTTGGGATGCCCGAGCGATCAGCCAAGCGGAGATCGCAGCCAGCCCCACCGAACACATGAGGCCCGCGGATCCTGCCAGCACGGACAGGAAGAAGCCCATCTTGGAGATGCCGAGGAGCCGGGTAGCCCGGCGGATCGTCGTAATCACTGGGACCTCACTGTGTTTGCTTGCACCTCTATGACGTTGTCCGCCAGTTCGAGGATGGCGTTTCGGTGTGCGATCACCAGTACTGTGGTTCCTTCAGCGGCGAGTGCACGCACAGCGGCGGATACGAACGTCTCACTCATCGCATCGAGGTGAGCCGAAGGTTCGTCCAGAATCACGAAGGGGCGCGGCGTGACGAGCGCTCGGGTGAGGGCGAGCCGCTGGCGTTGGCCCACAGAAAGGCCGACGCCGCCTTGGCCGATCAGGGTGTTCCAACCATCGGGCAGTGAAGCCACTACATCGTCAAAGCCGGTGAGCTTGGAGGCATTGAGCAGAGCGGGAGAATCCTCCGAGTGTTCCCGACTAAGTTCGAGGTTTTCAAGAATGGTGCCGGGTACGATCACTGGCTGCTGCGGAACCCACGTGACCTGTTCCCACAGTGACTCCTTGTTGATTTCAGCAAGGTCTATCCCGCCTATTGTCACGCTGCCGCCGGAAGGCTGTACCAGCTTGAGGATGACGGAGGTGGTAGTGGACTTTCCTGAGCCAGACGGCCCCTTGAGGGCTGTTATCGTTCCCGGCTCGATGCGGGCGCTGAGAGAATCGGGAGCAATCGTGGCACGGCCGGGCGCTTCGACGCTCAACTCGGTGATGTCGATGGCGGAGCGCCGCAGATCCGGGGCCAGCTTCGGAGAGGTGCTCGAATCACCCGCGAGCAACGGCGGCTCATCCAGAATCTCAAAGGCGGATTGACAGGCGGCTACACCGTCCGCCGAAGCGTGGAACTGCGAACCCACCTCCCGCAGAGGTTTAAACACCTCTGGCGTGAGCATGATAATGGCGAGCCCGGCGAAAAGGCCTATGTTGCCGTACACCAGCCGTAGGCCAACCTCCACTGCTACGAGGGCGGTGGAGAGAGTTGCGAGGAACTCCAAGACCGCGCCCGAAAGGAAAGCGACGTACAGGGTGCGCATGGTTTTATCAGCGTAGTCCTCGCCCAGATCCTTGACTCGGCGGCGTGGGGACTGCTCGCGGCCGAGCGCCTTGAGCGTGGCGAGCCCGGCGAGTAGATCGAGGAGCTGCTGGCTAAGGCGCTCCATTGAGGATAGGCGGGCCTGAGAGTTGGACTGAGTCATCCGTCCCACCAAGATCATGAAGATCGGGATGAGGGGAAGGCAGATCAGGATGGCTATCGCGCTGATCCAATCGAGCCAGAGGATCACACCGAGGGTGAGGGGCGTGACCGTAGCGGTCAAGATCATTTGCGGAAGGAACTTGACGAAGTACGGTTCCAGATCGTCTAGAGCCTCGGTTGCTAACGTGACGGTGGAAGCGGTTCGGCCCTGAGAGAGCCAGCGCGAACCTTGATCGCCCGCGCGCCGAATCACTTGCGTCCTCAGGTCCGCAATCACGCGGAGCGCTGCGCGGTGCCCGTAGGCTTCCTGTAGGTAGGTGACGAGCAGGCGAAGGGCGAACACGAGGGCAAGAATGCCCACCAATCCCGCCACATCTGCAAATGTCTTGGATCCGTCAATAACGGGGGAGATACTTCCAGAGATCAGGAGACACTGAGCGATAACAAGGCAGGCGGAAACGAGGCCTGTGACGGCGAGGAGCCCGATATAAGATCGGGCTCCTCGTGCGTAGGCAAGTAAGCGCTTATCTAGTGGCTTCACAAGCTACACGTTATCGAATGTGCGAATCTGCTTGTAGTCGATACCCGATGCTTCCTCGGGAATGTCGTCAACATTGATCCTCCGAGCGAACACCTTGTACGCCCAGATCGTGTACCCGAGGATGATCGGCACGAAGACCACGGCCGCGATGGTCATGATCGTTTGCGTGGGTGCAGTGGCGGAGGCTTGAGCAAGCGTGAGCGAGTACGCCGGATCGATAGAGGACTTCATGGCGTCCGGGAAGATCGTGAACCAGATGAACACGACGGCCAGAGCCAGCCCCACGAAGTGTGCAACGAAGGCCTTGACCTCGCTGCCGTTCTGAATGAATATCCAAGCGGCCACGAAGGCAACCGCAGTTAGGCCGAGCGGGAGCCACGAGATTGCATTGTTCGTGTAGCTGAGCTGTGCCCACAGGGCCCAGACAACAACCAGAATGATGGCAACCCCCATGGACTTCTTGGCGAGCGCCTGCGCACGGTTGTGGAAATCTCCGGTGGCGGTCTTAATCGAGATGAAAAGCGCTCCATGAGAGATGAAGAGCGCGAGCATCATGACGCCACCCAGAATGGTGAACGGTGTCAGCAGTGAGAAGAAGCCGCCCGTGAGGAAGTGCTTGTCCACCGCATCAAGTGATGTATTGACCTGATCGGCCGGGACGGCCTGGAAGACGCCGTCTTCGTAGTGGCCAACCTCGATCTTCATGCCCTGCACAAAGTTGGAGAATGCCACGCCCCACAGAATGGAGACAACAAAGCACACGGTCGCGTTGATCCAGTCCCAAGTATTGCGCCAGCGCGGGGAGTTGATCATCTTGCGCCATTCGAGGGCACAGATACGGAAGATCAGGCACACAAGTATCACCACGAGCGCGAGATACATGCCCGAGAACATCGTTGCGTACCATTCGGGGAAGGCCGCGAAGGTGGCGCCACCAGCGGTGATCAGCCATACCTCGTTGCCGTCCCAGTGCGGGCCGATGGCGTTCAGAGAAGCGCGCCGCTCCTTTTCATTGCGCGCCAATCCCTTGAGCAGGATGCCTACTCCAAAGCCGAAGCCCTCGAGCGCTATATATCCCATCCAAAGAACGCCGATGAGAATGAACCAGAGAAGTTGAATGAATGAAAGATCCATGAGGCTGCCCCGATCAGTAAACGAAGTTCGGTTGTGCTTCAGTTGTGGAATCGTATTCCACAACCTTGCTCTTGGTATTGATGCCTTCTAGCGCATAGCGCCGCAACAGGGCGATCCAGACCACGCCCAGTCCCGTGTAAAGCAGTGTGAACACGAGCATGGAGGTGAGAACCGAAGCTGCGCTCACCGAGCTGGAGACTCCAAAATCAGTCAGAAGGAAGACGTTGTTTTCACCTGGTACAACAACCCACGGTTGGCGTCCCATCTCCTGGAGAATCCAGCCGAAGGAAGAAGCGATGAACGGCATGGGGATCATCCACAGCCAGAACTTACCCCAGCCCTCGGACCTGCTGATCTTATCCCCTCTAATGAGCCAGAACCCGAGCAGGGAAACTCCCAGCATGAGGAAGCCCAGCCCCATCATGATCCTGAACGAGTAGAAGGCCACTGTCAGGTTCGGGCGATAATCTTGATCTGGGCCGTAGACGTCCGCGTACTTTTCCTGAAGCTCTGCATTCACATCATCGAGACTCGGCAGGAATGATTCCTCACCGGCAAAGTGGTTGGTGGCCATGAAGGATTCGAGCCCGGGGATCGGAACGTCCAGCTGAAAGCCGTCCGTGTCCCTAGTATCCATGATCAGTGTGAGGTTGTGGGATTCGCCCGATTCCATAGTTCCCATCATCGCTGCAGCCTTAGCTGGCTGGATATCACCGATGTGCTGGCCCATGAAGTGGCCCGAGCCGATCACGACGATAGAGGAGATAAGCATGGACGTCAGGCCGATCTTGGCGACAGGCTTCCAGTATCCACGTGCCTCTTTCTCATCACCCGTGATCCGGATGGAGCGAGCCATCCACCAGATAGAGATAGCCGCAACAACGGTTCCGGCAACAAGGAATGCTGCGGACATCGTGTGGACAAACTGGAAGAGCGAAGTCTCATTAAAGAGCACCTTCAAGAATCCGCCCATTCCGTCCAGCTCTGCACGGCCGGTATCGGGGTTAACTGACGCACCCTTGGGATACTGCATAAAGGCGTTTGCGGCAAGAATGAAGAACGCAGAAATAGCGGTGCCAGCAGCGAAGAGCCAGATGGTGAGGTTATGTACCTTCGGGGATAGCCGGCCCTTGCCAAATATCCACAGTCCCAAGAAGGTGGATTCGAGGAAGAACGCGAGGAGCGCTTCGAAGGCCAGCGGGGCACCAAAGATGTCACCCACGAATCGGGAGTATTCAGACCAGTTCATACCGAACTGGAACTCTTGGACGATGCCCGTAGCAACTCCGAGAGCGAAGTTGATGATGAGGATCTTGCCAAAGAAGTCAGTGACCCGCTGCCACTTTGGGTCACCAGTCTTACGAGTCTTCGTTTGCATGATGGCCACGAGGGTGGCGAGTCCGATTGTCAACGGGACCTGCAAGAAGTGGTAAACCGTTGTGATTCCGAACTGCCACCTGGCGAGGTCGAGGGCGTCTAACACGTGAGCACCTTTCGGACGGCCGGTAAAGTTAGGGACTATTGTCCGCATTACTCTAACAGAATAACGTGGTGGCAAGCCGCTATTTCCTTCGGAAACTCGGGACTTGTCTCGCTGGATAACAATCCTAAACTTGGATCTTCCCAGCTACCATACCGAGAAGCTTGCTAGGTGGCTTCCCGGGCGTCTAGGACTCTGGCCCCAGATAATGTGACGAGCGAAACGGGCAACGAGGTGTTAGGCCATATCGATGGCGGTGTGAGAGAATGGGGCCAGTGTCAGGCGTACCCGCATCGTCTGGCAACCCGACCGCTGGTCCTACTGAGCGCCGCATAAGCGTTGCTGCCGGTGGTGGATATCGGTTCGGGAGACAGAGCTTTCCGCGGTAGAACGCGATTATTGGCCCGTACAGGCCTCGTAGATGTGGGAACGGACCTGCGGGCAGGAAAGTGCGCGCACGTATGGCTGACAAGGCCACGACGTCGGAACACCCAGAGGGTGCCGGCACAGGCAAAAAGAATAACCAGGCACAAGAGGCCATTGCTGAATCACTCGCGGAGCTCAAGCGTGATGCTCCAGAGCGGACGGCAAGGCGCAAGACGGCGTCAAAGGCCTCAACCGATGACCTTTTCAAGGCGATCCCTTCTCGCGAGACGAGTGAAGACCAGCCCAAAACCCCCAAAGCTAAGGCCAAGACTTCCACAAAGAAGACCTCTAACGAGAAGGCTGACTCCGCCGATATCTTTAGCGGGAACGATACCCAGGCCGATGAGCGTCCATCGAAGAGTTCGGTGGCGCCGCCGATGACCGCATTGCTCTTCCAGGAGCCGGATGTGGCACGAGCGCAAACTCGTCGTCGTTCTTCTTCTCAGGAATCAGAACCTAGCGAAGCCACCAATAAAAGTGAGGCGTCAACCGAGGACTCCAGGGAGGAGAACAAGGGGAAGCGCCGCGGCTCACGCGGCCGGAAGAAGTCCCAGCCCGAGCCTGACAACGCCGCCGAACACGCTGAGGACGCTACCACTGCCAAAGAGCAAAACGAGAAGCCTGCCGAGCAGAGCAAGGAACAAAAGGGTAAGGCACCTCAGGACAAAGACCAGGGTAATAAGGACAAGGACGCGGATCAGAACGTCACCACGAGGCGCCGGCGCCGGCGGCGCTCATCCGAACCTACGGATGAAGTCGCGGCGCCCAAGGGTTCAACACGGCTAGAGGCCAAGCGTCAGCGCCGGAAGGAAGGCCGCGAGGCCGGACGTCGCCGCCATACGATTACCGAGTCTGAGTACTTGGCACGCCGTGAATCCGTCAAGCGCGACATGGTGGTGCGTGAGCAGGACGGCCTCAACCAGATTGCCGTTCTTGAGGATGACGTGCTGGTGGAGCATTACGTAGCCCGCCACACCCAAGTTTCCATGGTGGGAAACGTTTATCTGGGCCGGGTACAGAACGTGCTGCCTTCGATGGAGGCAGCTTTCGTTGACATCGGCAAGGGCCGCAACGCCGTGCTCTACGCCGGTGAGGTTAACTGGGAAGCCGCCGGGATGGAGGGCAAGCCTCGCAAGATCGAGCAGGCGCTGAAGTCCGGCGACACCGTTCTTGTGCAGGTCACCAAGGATCCGATCGGCCACAAGGGCGCTCGCCTGACCGCGCAGATCACCTTGGCTGGCCGCCACCTCGTGCTGGTGCCCTCGGGCGCCATGACCGGTATTTCCCGCAAGCTTCCCGAGAAGGAGAGGCAGCGGCTGAAGAAGCTTCTCAAGCAGATCGTTCCTTCCGAACACGGAGTGATTGTTCGTACCGCCGCAGAAGGCGCCACGGAAGAGCAACTGCGTTCCGATGTGGAGCGGCTCACGGAAACGTGGGCGGACATCCAGAATAAGTCCAAGGCATACAAGTCCGCGCCCACCCTCCTCAAGGGAGAACCTGAGCTTGCAGTCCGCGTTGTACGTGACATCTTTAATGAGGACTTCTCCTCCTTGAAGATTCAGGGTGACGGCGCGTGGAAGACTCTCTCCGAGTACGTAGGTAAGCTTTCGCCCGAGCTTTCGGAGCGCTTGGAGCACTGGACGTCCTCGGAAGATATCTTCGCCGCGAACCGGGTGGACGAACAGCTTGCCAAGGCGTTTGACCGCAAAGTGTGGCTACCCTCTGGTGGCACGCTGATCGTTGACCGTACCGAGGCTATGACCGTCATTGATGTCAACACCGGTAAGTTCACCGGGGCAGGCGGGACGCTCGAAGAGACGGTCACCAAAAATAACCTTGAGGCCGCCGAGGAAATCGTCCGCCAGCTTCGCCTGCGGGATATCGGTGGAATCATCGTTGTGGACTTCATCGATATGGTGCTCGAGGCCAACCGCGAGTTGGTGCTCCGGCGGCTCATCGAGTGCCTAGGCAGGGACCGGACACGCCATCAGGTGGCTGAAGTGACCTCGCTCGGGCTGATCCAGATGACGCGTAAGCGCGTGGGACAGGGCCTTGTCGAGGCGTTCTCCACCACGTGCGAGGCGTGCGACGGCGCCGGGTACATCACTCACTCCCATCCTGTTGAACGGACGGACGGCCCTGATACAGGCGTGCGGCGCGGTAAGAAGCAGCAGCAGGCTCCTGCTCAAGATCACTCCGGGAACGATCCCAAGCGTGATGGCGTGAAGAACGCTCTCAACTCCATCGCCGCGGCCGGCACGAAGGGGCACGAGGATCAGTCCGATGAGGCTGGGAGCGCTGGCGGTGCCGGGACCGGGGCCGCTGGTGAGTCCCGCGATTCGGGCGATCATGGTCAGGAATCCGGCGGGTCCAAAAAGTCTAAGAAGGCGAAGAAGGGTAAGAGCTCCAGCGGCGATTCCGGCAAGGATTCCGGCAAGAAGTCTGGCCGATCTGGCGGCAGCAAGAAGTCTGGGCAAAGCGCGAAGTCTGGCCAAAGCGCGAAGTCCGGTAAGGACTCCGCTTCGACTGCGCAGAAGAGCGAGACTCCCTCCGAGACGAAGAACGAGGCTCCCTCCCAGAGCGTCGTGAAGAAATCGGCTGCTGCGTTGGAAAAGCCGATTGAGCGGCCGGCTGCGTTGCAGCGGGCAGCAAACGCACCCGTGGGTAAGGTAGGGGCGCCAAGTACGCCCGGAGCCGAGCCAGCCGACAAGGCGAAGGAGACGAAGCCTCGTAAGGTTCGGCGCGTGTCCTCTTCGGGAACAATTACGCCAGGGGCAGGTACCTCAGGCGCGATCATGAGCTTCCCCGCGAAGTGACGCGATTGGCGCGTGGTGTATCCCATAGCCGAAACCTCCCGCTAGGGGGCGTTCGGACTTGATTGGATTGCTTCAAAGTGAGTAACCTTGAGAGTCGGCGCGTGAAACCGCGCCCATTAGTCAGTAATGCTCCGCATCAGCGAGAGCAGCCGGATCAACAGAGATGAGCAAGAACGTGGTTTACGCGATCGTCAAGGCCGGCGGCCGTCAGGAGAAGGTGTCCGTTGGGTCCGTCGTCGTAGTGGACAAGATGGATGGACAGGCAGGCGACACCGTCGAGCTCGAACCCATCATGCTCGTTGACGGTGACAAGGTCACCACGGCTGCCGATGGCATTTCAGCAAAGGTAACGGCCGAAGTTGTGCGGGACGATAAGGGTCCGAAGATCAACATCGTCAAGTACAAGAACAAGACGGGTTACCGCAAGCGCATGGGTCATCGCGCCAAGTTGACCCGCCTGAAGGTCACCGGCATTCAGTGAGTATTCACTCCGTCAACGCATTACTAGAGAGCAGGTTCTAGAGATGGCACATAAGAAGGGCGCCAGCTCCTCGCGCAACGGGCGCGATTCTAACGCGCAACGCCTCGGCGTTAAGCGCTTCGGCGGCGAGACCGTCAAGGCTGGGGAGATCATTGTCCGCCAGCGTGGCACGCACTTCCACCCGGGCAACAACGTTGGCCGCGGCAAGGATGACACTCTGTTTGCACTGGCCGCTGGCAATGTCCAGTTCGGCAAGCGCAAGGATCGCAAGGTCATCGATATCGTAGCTGCACAGGCTTAAGTACAGGTCTGATTCGTTAGAGGGTGGAAGGCGTTTTGCCTTCCGCCCTCTTTCGTCGTCGTCGGTAACTAACACCGGGTTTGCGTCAAGTCTCTGGAAGCTAAACCGGGTTTGCGTCAAGTCTCGCGTTTCTGGGGCGGGATTGCGTCAAATCTCGGGGACGCGGGGTGCCCCTTTTAATAACGACGACGGACCTATGAGCCGCGTCCTACACGGACAGCTCGTTCTCCCGTAGGCTGGCAAGCCACCGGGACTTCCAACTCACATCATCTAAAGAGCAGAGGAAACATGGCCACCTTCGTGGATCGAGTGACTATATACGCCCAAGCCGGAAATGGCGGCAATGGGTGCGCCTCAGTCAAGCGTGAGAAGTTCAAGCCGCTCGGCGGTCCGGATGGCGCAAACGGCGGGCATGGCGGAAACGTTGTGGCCGAAGTTGATCCGCAGGAAACGACGCTGCTCGCCTTTCACCATGCTCCCCACCAGAAAGCCGAATCGGGAACTCAGGGCGCTGGTGATATGCGGGCTGGGCGTAACGGTGCGGATCTCGTATTGAAGGTGCCCTCGGGAACTGTGATTCGGGCGGCCGGAGGTGACGTGCTCGCAGACTTGGTTGGTCCGGGGGAGCAATACGTGATTGCTCGCGGCGGGGCAGGCGGCCTAGGAAACGCGGCTCTTGCATCGCCAAAGCGTAAGGCGCCTGGCTTTGCTCTACTTGGCGACGAAGGCGAGGAAGCAGAGGTTGTCCTTGAGCTGAAGTCGGTTGCCGACGTTGCTCTGGTGGGTTTCCCGAGCTCTGGCAAGTCCTCGATCATCGCGGCAATGTCTGCTGCGCGCCCCAAGATCGCCGATTACCCCTTCACCACGTTGATTCCTAATCTCGGAGTGGTTCAGGCCGGCGATGAACGTTACACGATCGCCGACGTTCCGGGCCTCATCCCCGGTGCCTCGGAAGGAAAGGGCCTCGGGCTAGAATTCCTCCGCCATATCGAACGATGCTCGATCATTGTTCATGTGGTTGATTGCGCGACTCTTGAACCCGGCCGCGACCCCCTTACTGACCTTGACATGATCGAACGCGAGCTTGCGGCCTACGCCGAGGAGCTTCCTGCCGTCGAAGGCCGAACGCCTCTCATGGAGCGCCAGCGTTTCGTGCTGCTCAACAAGATTGATGTGCCAGAAGCCCGCGAGCTCGCTGAATTCGTCCGTGAGGATCTCGAGTCGCGTGGCCTGCCGGTGTTTGAGATTTCCGCCGCCTCCCACGAGGGCCTGCGGACGCTCTCTTTCGCCCTCGCGCAGGCGGTCAAGGAGTCCCGCGCCGCCCAGCCCGAGGTTGAGGAAAGCCCTCGTGTTGTCCTGCGCCCCCGCGGTGGCAAGAGTGCAAGTGCAGACGCCTTCACTGTTACCAAGCGCTCCAAGGGAGGAGAAGACTTCTTCCTTGTGCGCGGGCCTAAACCCGAGCGATGGGTGCGCCAGACGGACTTCGATAACGATGAGGCCGTCGGCTTCCTTGCGGATAAGCTCTACAACATTGGCATTGAGAAAGAGCTGATGCGCAGCGGCGCACGCGCTGGAGACATGGTGGTTATCGGATCCGAAGAAGACGGGTTCATCTTCGATTGGGAGCCGACCATGCAAACGGGCGCCGAACTGCTGGGCCCGCGCGGGACGGACCTGCGTTTCGAGGAGCCCACTCGCGCTTCCCGCAAGGAGCGCAAGGAAGCGTACTTGGACCGCATGGATGCCAAGACGGAAGCCCGCGACGAACTTTGGCAGGAACGCGAAGCTGGACACTGGACCGATCCTTCTGACATTTGATGGCAAGATAGCGGTGTGAACAAGGTGCTTAATCGTCTCGAGATTGGTCAAGCCACGCGCATTGTGGTCAAGGTAGGCTCTTCATCTCTTACTCGACCAGATGGCAACCTAGATTTCGAGCAGCTTGCACACATCACGAAGGTGCTGACCTCAGCCCACCAAAACGGCCAGCAAGTAGTTCTGGTTTCCTCAGGCTCTACGGCCGCCGGCATCGGTCCGCTTGGGCTGTCCGGTAAGCCGCGAGAGATGCACCTGCATCAAGCGGCGGCCATGGTTGGCCAATCGCGCCTTTTGGCGGCGTGGGAGGCGGAGTTTGCCAAGGCGAACATCACGATTGGCCAGGTGCTCTTCACTGCGGAAGACGTGGTGAACCGCCGCCACTACGCCAACGCGCAGAGTGCGCTCTCCACGCTGCTTTCCCTAGGCGTGATCCCGATCGTGAATGAGAACGATGCGGTGGTTACCGATGAGCTCCGCTTTGGAGATAACGATCGCCTAGCAGCACTCACTTCTCACCTTGTGGCGAGCGAAGTCTTGATCCTACTGACCGATGTGGACGGCCTGTACACGATGCCTCCCAAATTCGAGGGCGCCCGTTTGATCGAGGAGGTCAGGTCTATGGCAGACCTCGATTCCCTCGAAATTACGAGCCGTGGCTCAACGGTGGGTACCGGCGGTATGCGCACGAAGGTGGCTGCGGCGGACTTGGCGTGCTCGGGCGGGATTGCCGTTCTTATCACCTCTCCGGAGAACCTTGGGCGTGCGCTTACTGGGGAGCCGGTTGGCACGTGGTTCCACCCCACGGGTAAACGCACCTCCGCCCGTAAGCTCTGGTTGGAGCATGCCGCTCAGGTCAAGGGAACGATCATTGTTGATGATGGTGCTGCCTCCGCACTGCGCCGCCGTGGTACTTCGTTGCTGCCAGTGGGCGTGTTCGCAGTTGCCGGTAAGTTCTCCTCGGGCGATCTTGTGGAGATTCGGCAGATGGATGGGAGCACTATCGGGCGAGGCGTTTGTGGATTCTCCTCGGAAGAACTCACGCACATCGCGGGGGACAAGGACTTCGCCCATGGCCTGCGCCCCGTGGTGCACGTCAATGATTTCGTCCGCGCACGTCAGGGACACGTGGTTCACTGATGGCCTGACGGCCACGTTCGGGACTGCTTCACGGGCCACCCAAGACAGGACCCACGTCCCGCAGTTGAGGCGGAGATTACACTCCCAAAGTGACATCGTCCACTCTATGGAGGGCTCGTCTTGCTATTCGGACGCAGGACTGTTTAATCTGTAGGCGTATCAGAGATACGGTCCGCCACGAGCGGATGGCCATGCCGGAAGGGATGAGTAGCGATGTTAGTGCAAACGATTCACACCCCGAATGTCGCGCTTCTTTCGTTTTCCTTCCATAACGCGTGCCGTCAACGTCGAATGTGCAGTTAAATCATGCATCGGCCTTGCAGCCACTCTTTCCTCCAAGCACTCGATGCTTCAAGCAATGCTTCCAGCGATACTCATCGACATTGTGAACGGATGAACGACCATGACAGTCCAACTACCCACCAATGAAACCTATTCGACCGAACGGGCAACCGACGCCGTTATCGGCGTGGATCTGACGCTCCTCGGAGCTGTGTGTAGCGAGGCGTTTACCTCCCTCGGTATTGATTTGCCAGTTGAGCGCGCCAGCCTTCCCAAGCTTGCCTCGTGCATTGGCGCAGCCTGCACAGGTGGCCTTGACTTCGTGTCTCTTTCCAAGGATTTTCAGGCGCGCTCGGATCGAACAACGTGCATGGACGCGGTACGAACCGTTTCACGAATTATGGATGTTGGCGCGGTAGGTTTCTCGGCTGAGATCCCGCCCGAGGCCGAGCATGTGGACGAGGCCGTGAGTCTGCTTGCCGAGCAAAAAGATGGCTGGGGATGTGTTGAGATCGATATCGCATCTAGTTCTGACCTTGAACAGATCGCCAAGTATGCCAAGAGTGCCCATGACGCCGGTGTTCAGGTGACGGCCCGCGTGGCCTGTGATCTCCTGTCCGAGCTGGATATTGATCTGCTCGCGAGCTGGGCGGATATGGTCCGCCTGCTCACCGATGATCCTCACGAGGCTCGCGGCGCACGGTTCGCGCTGCGTTCGGCGGCGCACCAGCAGGGACGCGAGCTCAGGGTTCTGGTGGAAGTTGGGATTGTTATCTCGGGTAATCAGCAGGCTGCGAACGAGCGCGCCATCCTCATCGAGGCGATGAACGGGTCTCCAGCATTTGCCGGCAAGGCTAGTGTGGTGGGTACCGTCTACGATGTTGCCGATCTGGTTGAGTCTTGGATCGGCCTCGGCGCCGCTGATGGCGTGGTATTCCTCCCCGCCTCTGTGCCAACAGACCTCGCCTCCGTTATCCGTGGAGTACTGCCGCTATTGCGAGCTCGCTCCGAGGCGTAGTTTTTACCGACGACGAAGAAGCACTCACCTCCGCATGATCTTGTGGAGGTGAGTGCTTGTCTTATGTATCGTCGTCGTCCCCAAACCGAATTCTTGACGCAAAACTCAAGTATCCGCTAGAGACGTGACGCAGAATCTGCGTGCTAGTTGGCCTCGGCAACCTTGGCACGCACCGAATCCATATCCAGAGCCTCAATCTGCGAAATCAGATCTTCAAGGTTGGGACCGGACAGTGCTCCGGCCTGCTCGAATACGCGGATTCCGTCGCGGAAAGCCATGAGCGTAGGAATGGCGGAGATGCCGAAGTGAGCGGCAAGTTCCTGATTTTCCTCAGTATCTACCTTGCCGAATGTAATACCTTCATGCTCCTCAGATGACTTCTCAAAGATGGGAGCGAACTGGCGGCAAGGACCGCACCACGATGCCCAGAAGTCGAGAAGAACGATGCCGTCCTTGACGGTCTCATTGAAGTTGTCGGAAGTAATTGCAATGGTTGCCATGATCGCCTTTCTTGTGGAATCTCTTGCTGTGGGTGGTAACGACGAACCGGCGCAACCTATTCCATTGATTTCCGCCACTCTCAAGCGCATAGGGGCATAACGCGTCAAAAACCTCTAGGCTTAAGGCTATGTCTGGATTATCTCCCATCCAGGGTGTTGAGGCCGCGGCCCGCAACGCCCAAGATGCCGCACGCTCGTTGCGAGGCGCAACCAGCGGCGCCAAGAATGCCCTGCTGGTGGCGATTGCGGACGCCCTCGAGGATCAACGCGGTGCGATCCTCGAAGCGAACGCGCGCGATGTGGAGGACGGAAGGGCCTCGGGCATGAAGGAGGGGCTCATAGATCGCCTCCTACTGACCGAAGAACGAATCAGCTCAATCGCCGCTGCCACACGTCAAGTGGCAAGCCTACCCGATCCGGTCGGTGAAGTTGTTCGGGGGCAGAGCCTTCCAAACGGCCTCCTCTTGCGCCAAGTGCGCGTTCCGATGGGCGTGATCGGAATGATTTACGAGGCGCGCCCCAACGTGACTGTGGATGCCGCGGCTCTGGCGTTGAAGGCTGGCTCAGCCGTGCTACTTCGGGGTGGACGTGCCGCTTTGCACTCCAATGCGGCGTTGGTTGATGTGATGAGGACTGCCGTAACCGCCAATAACTTACCCGCGGACCTCGTAGCTACCATCGATGAATACGGGCGCGAAGGTGGCGTGGCGCTCATGCGTGCGCGCGGGCTCGTGGATCTGGTAATCCCGCGTGGCGGGGCAGGATTGATCCAAACCGTGGTGCGCGAATCGCTGGTTCCGGTGATCGAAACGGGCGTGGGCAATTGCCATGTGTATGTGGACCGGGCGGCGGATCTGGATAAGGCGCTCGCGATTGCGGTGAACTCGAAGACTCATCGGCCGAGCGTGTGCAACGCTGCCGAAACCCTACTCGTACATCGTGACGTGGCCAGTCAATTCGTCCCGCGCGTGGTCCAGGCCCTGCAGGGGGCCGGTGTGACCGTGCACGGGTGTGACAAGGTGCAGGCACTCGCGTCCAACGTAGTCCCAGCATCCGAAGAAGACTGGGAAACTGAGTACCTCGCGCTAGACATCGCCGTGGGCGTGGTGGACTCGATCGATGGTGCGCTGAGCCACATTCGACGCTACTCGACGGGGCACACGGAGGCCATCGTGAGCCAAGACGTGGCCGCCGTGCGTGAATTCACATCGTCTGTTGATTCAGCGGCGGTGATGGTCAATGCCTCTACGCGCTTCACCGATGGTGGGGAGCTTGGACTGGGTGCCGAGATCGGGATTTCCACCCAGAAGCTGCACGCCCGCGGGCCTATGGGGCTGGCTGAACTGACCACCACCACGTGGATCGTGGAAGGGGACGGGCATGTACGAATCTAACGTGCATGTACCGTTCGACGAATCGAAGGGACGCCGCCGCCGAATCGGCATCATGGGTGGCACTTTCGATCCCATCCACCATGGCCATCTCGTTGCGGCGTCTGAGGTTCAGAGCCATTTCGGGCTGGACGAAGTGGTGTTCGTTCCCACCGGAAACCAGCCTTATAAACGCGATAGGACAGTGACACTGGCCGAACATCGTTACCTCATGACGGTGATCGCCACGGCCTCCAATAAGAGGTTTTCCGTCTCGCGTGTGGACATCGAACGTGAGGGCACCACCTACACGATCGACACTCTGAAAGACCTGCATAGCATCTACCCAGATGCGGATCTCTACTTCATCACAGGTGCCGATGTTCTCCCCGATATTTTGGGTTGGAAAGACTCGGAAGAGCTGTGGGGCATGGCGCACTTCGTTGGCGTGACACGCCCGGGGCATAAACTGGATGTTAGCAAGTTGCCGCCAGGGGTCATGACCCTCATGGAAGTCCCGGCCATGGCAATCTCCTCCACCGATTGCCGTGTACGTGTGGGCCGGGCGGCACCGATCTGGTACCTAGTGCCAGATGGCGTTGTTCAGTACATCGCCAAGTATCATTTATACGAGGATCTAGACGAGCAGGGGCCGGGCGGCCCGGGCAAGAAGGAGCACTGAGGATGAGCGAGGAGAAACCACGGTTGTCTCGGCGCGAAATGCGGGAACGCGGGCTACTCAGGCCCGTTACTGATGGTCCTTCACCCGTCGAAGAGCTCTCGCGCACCCAAGAGATCTCCTTGAACCGGATGTCGCGCAAGGAGATGCGCGAGCGTGAACGGGCGAGCCAAGCGACCGTAGATTCCGAAGTTGAGGCCGCCAAACAAGAGGCTGCGCGGCGGGCCACCGAGCAGCGCGCGGCCGAAGAAGCAGCCCGCAAGGCCGCCGCCGAACGAGCCACCGCAGAGGCCGCTGCCCGCGCCGCCGCGAATCGTGAACGTATTGCCAAGGCGCAGCGAGCCGAGCGCGAAGAACAGGCGGCTGCTACACGCGAGCGTGAGCAGGCCGAGCAGGCCGCTGCTAAGGCATCTGCCGATCTTGAGGCCGCCGAGGCCAAAATCGCCGAGCAGGCCGCCGCCGATAAGGCTGCAGCCACTGACCGCCGCAGCGTCTTTGATCGCTTTACGGGTGATTCTGGAAGTTCCCCGGCACCTTCTCATTCCGCGCAATCCGCTAACACTGGGTTCTCCGCGGCCACAGGCTATTCTGCGCAGTCTGGTTATTCTGCCTCCTCGGCTCGTTCTGCCAGCGCAGCAAGTGCTCCGTGGGCTGAGTCTCCGGAATCTGACGATGCGAGCGCGAGCCTCGAGGAGCGCTTGCTCGATCGCATGCGCTCAGGTGGATTCTCACTCGCTGCTAGTTCCCCTGAGGAGCTGCGCGACGGTAAAACTGGGGCCGCAGCGGCATCCGAAACCTCAGCCATCTCTGAAGGTTCTGCTTCCGAGGCGGCTGCCAACGAGCCACACACGCTCGGGGAAGCAGTCGCAGGTACGGCCGGCGTGCGTGAGGAGCCAGAGGGGAGCGAATCCGATCTTGGCACCGGCGTTCCCCGTGCTTCGAAGAGCGCGCAGGAATGGACTGCAGCTGAGGATATCGAATCCGAGTACGATGCTGACGATCTCCAGGAAGATAAAGGCCACGGCGTACTCATGACGTTGATCGGCATTCTCATTGGAATTGTCTTGGGAATTATCGTTGGATTTGGCCTACGCTACCTTTACGTCAATGTCCTCTCGTTGGGAGCAGATCTGCCAGCGATCGTCGCGTCGGCACAATACATCACGCCCTTGTTCTAGCATTAAGCAACTCACCACCAAGGAGAAATGTGGCTGCATCTGAGGAAATCGTCGAACTTGCACGCGGCGCTGCGCTAAAAGCCGCAGAAATTAAGCCCACGAGTATTACCGCGATCGACGTCTCTGAAAGGCTGATCCTCACCGAGGTATTCCTCGTCATTTCCGCGGGTAGTCAGCCCCAGATGCGCGGGCTCGTTGACGCCGTGGACCGTGCGATGCACGAGGCGGGGGAGAAGCTCCGCCGGCGCGAGGGCTTCGAAGCTGAAATGCACTGGGTCTTGCTCGATTACGGCGATCTGATCGTCCACATCCAGTTGGATGAGGACCGTGAGTTCTATGCCCTAGAGAAGTTGTGGGGGGATTGCCCCCAGATTGATCTGGGTGTGGACTTGAGGGCGGATTCGGTTTCTGAGGGTAACGACGACGAAGTTCCCTCTACCCTCGACCGCCTGCTCGCGGGCTCTGACGCTGAGGAGGATTTCGAGGCGGGGAGCGATCAGTGAGTGCTCGCAGGGTCATTTTGTGGCGGCACGGCCAAACCGACCTCAACGTTGAACAGCGGATCCAGGGAGCTCAAGACTTCCCGCTGAATGACGTAGGACGCGAGCAGGCGGCGCGCATTGCTCCAGAGATCGCGGCCGTTGCGCCTGATCGCATTATTAGCTCGCCTCTGTCACGTGCTGTGGATACAACGCAGCGTGTGGTTGAAATAGTGGGCGTACCCATGGAGCTGGATGGACGGCTCCGCGAGCGGAACTATGGCGAGTGGGAGGGACTCACCCGTGATGAGATCAAAGAGCGCGATCCCGAGCAGTTTCAAGTGTGGATTGATGGTGGTTACCCCGAGGGCCTTGGCGTTGAGACGAACGTCGATGTAGGCGAGCGAGTGGCTGAAGCTGTCAATGAGGCTGCTGATGAGATGAGAACCGGGACGCTTTTGGTGGTTGCTCACGGCGCCGCTATTCGCGCGGGTGTCTGTGCCCTGCTGGGCCTGGGTAGTGAGAACTGGTCCGGGTTCCGCGGTATGGACAACTGTCACTTTGCAATCCTGAACCGTCAGGAGAACCGCAACCCCGGCTGGTGCGTGCATTCCTATAATCAGGTAATCGCTCCCGTGAATGAGCCGATTGAGAGCGTTCGGCACGCTAATGACAAGTAAACTCGGGTGTGGGATGAATCTCCCGGCATAAAGCCCTTTCTGATTTGGAGGGCAAGCGATTCGGCTGTAAAGTAATACGAGTCCGCGGGGCATTGGCGCAGTTGGTAGCGCGCTTCCATGGCATGGAAGAGGTCAGGGGTTCGAATCCCCTATGCTCCACAAATTGAATTTGTAATTGGCTCGGCTTTGGCCGGGCCAATTTTGGTTTATGGCTTGTGGGCTCGAACCCGTGAGGGTTCAGGCAGCGGGGAAGCGAGCCGAGCTTGGGAATTGCCTGAGGGCGGGCGGTTCAGCGAGTAGGCTGATGGTGGTGTACTCGCCGGTGGTTGAACATTAGCCGCACTCGCGAAGCGCGCTCGGCGAAGGGGAGGCCGCACGGCTGGGATTCCGTGAGAAAGGCAGGCGAGTCGGCTGTGGAGCACAGTACTATCGGTCCTAAGAAATCAGATACGCACACTCCTACTTCGACGAAGACGCGAAACTCGGTGATTCGTGCTGCAACGATGATCGTGCTGTATTTCGCCGTCAATTCCGTGCTAGGGCCCATCATGGTGGGCTTCGGCTGGCTAACACCTCATTGGGCGCAGTTGACCGTGTACGTGATCCTCTTCGCGGTGAGCATCTCCCTGTACGCGAAGCATTTGGCCCGCGAATGGCACCGGTTCCGAACGGACGTCGCGGGGAAGCGTCTACGCTTCTTCGGCGAGCTGATCCTGATGTCGGTTGTGGGTACAGTGTGCACCGGGCTTGCCTCAGTTCTGGCCGGATCCGAGACGACTAACCAAGAAAACATTGAAGACATGGTCGAAGTAATCCCGGTTGCGCTCGGCATGATCGTGATCGTACTGCTTGGCCCGTTGATCGAGGAGCTGACGTTTCGACAGTCGATTATTGGTGCTTTTCCTAGGCCACGGAAGTGGTTGCTAGGCGTCCTCTCCGTCGTGTCAGTGCTGATTTTCGATGCTGTCCATATTGCCAAACTCTCCGAGTTTTGGGTGTATCTTCCCATGGCGGTACTGCTTGTACTGTTTTATCTTCGTCATCGATGCAACGTGTGGGCGACTATTCTGTTCCATTCGTTCTACAACTGCGCTGGGTTTGTACTTATCGTGCTGTAATCGGCGTTCCACACACACTCTTGAGGCTGGGACGCTCAGGCTGACCTTGGATTACAGCAAGGTCTCCGAGATGTCTGCTGGATCATTGATCTCGACTCCGAAGCTGGACACGACGGTGGTCGAATCGTTTACCGACGCGCCCGGAGTTTGTGCAGACCGTTGTGCTTGGACTGCATGACAGCCGCGATTGAACGCCATGACATCACAGATGCGATCGACGCTGCCGATCCGATTGATAATACCGAGGCGAAGGAACCAATCGACCCCACCGAGCCGAACGATCCGACGCTTCCAATCGAGAGTACTGAGTTCCTCGATCCGATCGACAGCACGGAGCCGCTCGACCAAAGCGAGAGTTTCGATGGGAGACTATCCATTTGGTGCTCCTTAGATTTGTTGTTATCGGCGTTACGGGTTGCTCATTATGCTCCAACGGCTGTATGAGTGTCTATGGGTCGGGGAGCGTTGCCTTCGAGTTCTAAGCCGATCTCATACAGCGTAGTGTCAAGCAAGAGAGCCGATGGGAGGATGGAATGCACACTAGTAGTCCGAGGAGTTGCGTTACGTCGATCCGTTGAGTGGTTGGAAAGGAGCCATGAGCATGCCCATCGATTTGGCCTATCCGTTCGCGGGATGGTGGCGCGTCCAGAACAGCCCTGCGAACCGAGTTCCCAGCCACGGGACACGCCTATTTGCCACCGCCTACGCCATCGTTCAGGCCTAGGCCCGGACCGCTGAATAGATAAGGAACCGTAGAATCAAGCGATTCGAGATTCTCGTACTTGTGCGGGCCGCGCTTAGCAGGACGGCTGCTTAGGCATCAAGCGCTGCTACCGTGGCTGCCAATACTTGATTAATGTTGGGCACGCCTTCGCCTCGGAATGTTTGTTTTCCGTGGGAATCACGCACAATCACTGTGGGCGTTGATGTGATGTCAACGCGTTCGGCGGCATCTGGATCATCAGCCACGTTGATCTCCGTGACGTAAACAGACGGAACAAGCCTAGCCGCAGTATCGAGGATGCCGCGTGTGCGCCGGCACGCCCCACAGAAGGACGAGCTGAAAAGCTCAAGGTGCACAGCCTCTGATGAGTGTTCGTCAAATGCCACGTCTCTAGATTAGTACTTGAGCACGGCAGCGCTTCATTGCCTCAGTCACAAATGGGCATGATTGACGCCAGTGCGTCACGCTGGACGGACTGGCGTCAATCAACTCACCATGTTTCAGCATATGCCGAAAAGTCTAGCTCCTGCGAAGAGGGTCCTCCTTGTGGGGTCGAGTCTTATTGTTCGATGTCTGTCGCGTTGGATTGGCCTTCCGAATCGTCTCCGGCGTTTAGGGGAGTTTCGGGTGTGGATTCCGGCGAAGTCTTGTGCTTGTGGCTGGCGGCTTTTGCTGCGGCGCCTGCCAGTACTGCGGCTCCGCCGGCTGCGGCTAGGCCGACTCCGTTGAGACCGGTGAATGCTAGGCCATCATTGGCCCCGCCTGTGCCGCCATTGCTGGGACCGCTATTGCCGGTTCCCGAACCGCCGGTAGGTGTTGGGGTCGGATTGTCTGGACCGCCGGTGGGGACTGGCGTTGGCTTGGGGTCACCGGTAGGCTCAGTGCTGGGCTCATCCGTTGGCTCCGGCGTCGGCTCCGGCTCGGTAGGTTCAGGGCTGGGCTCCGGATCGTTTCGGTCCACGGTCAGCCCGTAGTACATGCGAGGTGCGCCGTCCAACGTAATGAGGACATTGCCGCCCTCGTTTGCCAACTTGGTGGCGCGTCCCAAGCAGTCGATTTCGGTGACGTTGCCTTCGGCAGGCAGACTGACCTCAGTCTTCGTCGGCCATACATCGACCCAAGGTTCGGGCATGTCGTAGAAGGGGTCATTGCGGTCCTCGAAGTCTGAATTTATGACATAGCCATCGGCACGCGACCATAGGACCTGCAATTCGCCTTGAGGGGTGTCGAAGACGAGGCCGTGTCCCTTGGCCTCGTCGGGTCCGACCTGATACTCCTTGACGAACTTCGCATCCCCGAGGTGTTCGGCGGCCGTCGCGTAGGCCAGCGCTGAAGACTTCAGCGATCCGTCAACCATGACCATTCCGTAGGAGAACTCCTTGTCGTTAGGCTGAATACCATCGACGTTCCACCAGACACCGTCACTCATCTGGTACCAGTAGAAGGAATCCACGTTGTCCTTATAGGCGTAGGCAATCGTCATCAAAGTGTTCTCGGCGGCGTTACGGAAGCTGTCGGTCCACCAATGGTTGGCGTAGGTCACGGCGTAGGTCTCGGTGATGAGTAGCTCGTGGTGGGTGCCGTACTTCTCGTCCAGTTGAGCGATAGTGTCCATGATGGCCACGACGCTCCCTTCGTTATTCCAGTACGAGCCGTCCGAGCCAGTGCCCCAGGTATCGGGAGTGGGCGCCCAGTCAGCGGTGAAGTTCCCGCGTCCTGTGTGCAGGGCGACGGCCTTTGTTGCCTTCCACGCGGCGCCGTCTTCCTCTTCCGCCAGCTTTTCCAGCCAGACGTAGTCGGGGCCCGCTAGGCCCATGATGCACAGCTCGGTAGATGCCCCTGCGTCCATGAGGTATTGGTGCATGGGAAGCAGGACGTCGTGGACGTACTCGGGTGCTGTAGCTCCGCTCAGAACACCACCCTTCATGTTCCATTCGTTGGACAGCTCGAAGTACGGTGCGTTGCTCTCCAGACATGCCTGAGTGTACTCGGTAAACAGCTTGTCGCGTGCAGCCTCGTCGAGCTCTCCGTCGGGGTAACCCGAGCCGCCACGTAGCTGGCCCTGAGTGGGGCCGCGGTGGAACATTCCTTGTATACCGGCGGCCTCCCGCTCGGCGGATTCCATTTGCTGGTACTGACGCAGGTGGCGCACTCCCATCCTCTTGCAGAGGTCCACCCAGTCGGTGCGACCGACTCCGTAGCCGGCGCCCGCACCCATGAAAATGGCCGCGAGACCAAATTTCGACGTACTGGCGGGGACGGGGTTGTCCCACGGAGGCAGGACGCTGAGGTTGAGACGAGCGACGGCGACATCGCCAGCGGCCGATGTTGCGGTGGCCTCTAGGAAGTAGATACCGCGCGGGACCTCTCCCTGACTGGTCCCAGACAACGTGCCGATTCCCGATAGGCCACTCATGACCTGCTGGCCCTCTCCGACAACGGTGCCGTCGAAGTCGCGGAGGGTCCAGTCCACGGTGACATCGGCGTTTGCCGCAAGGTTCGTCACTGTGAGATCGAAGGCCAGAACAGCAGATTCAGCCGTCCACAGGTGGAATGGCTGCTCCGTGGTAGCACCCAGCGTGAGGTTCTCCGTGCTCAGTTGACCACCGGCGGCTGCGGAAGAGGTGGTCCCGATGACTCCCATGTAGGCCATCTCGTAATGGGTCTCGTCGATCTTCATGGCGGGCAGATGGAAGTTCCAATCGGACACCCAGTCAGCATTGTTCTTGGCGGCGAGCTCGTGGCACATCACGTCATCTCCCAGCGGGGTCGAGTAGACCTTGCCCAGCGGAATCTGGAAGGGAATGCCGCCGCGTTCGTCGGTGTCCCAAGATCCCACAGTGATGGCCGCGGTTTCCTTATTCGCCTCGAAAGGAACGTAGCTACGAGTGATCTGCGTGTATCCTGAAGCGTTGTCGAATCCGGACGGCGTGGTGAGATCGATGGCGAGGTGGAAGGATCCACCGTCTCCAACGGTGAAGGTGCCGTCACAGGCGTACTGGGAGACATCGATGGAGTCGTCCGTGGTGGTCACGGTGAAGGGGATCTTCAGAGACTGTTGTCCGTCCGTCTCCACCAGAGTCGGCTCGGTGGCCACGCCGCTGACCTTTCCGCTGATGTAGACCTTGTGAATCTTCAGTCGCTTGACGTCAGCGCCGTCGTGGATGTGGAGATTTCCGTCATCACCGAAAAAGACCCGAATGCCCTCGGCTTCTAGGACTGGTCCGACTGCTGCTTTGGGTGCCGCTAGGGCGTGAGGGGAGAACCCTCCCAAGGCGGAAGCAGTGGTGAGGAGGCCGGCTGCCGCGAGGAAGGTCCTCCTAGTGATGTCGATGGTCATTGGTTGGTGCCTTCCGTGTTGTCATTGGTGGGGTTGTCTGCCGCGTTGAGCGGCGTTCCTGTTTCGTGGGTGGATGTCGATGATTTCTTGTGTCTGTTGCTGGCGGCTTTTGCTGCGGCGCCGGCTGCGGCTGCGGCTCCGCCGGCTGCGGCTAGGCCGGCGGCGTTGAGGCCGGTGAAGGGTAGGCCGTCACTCGTTCCGCCTGTGCCGCCGTTGCCGGAACTGCTATTGCCAGAACCACCGCTTCCTGTGCCGCCGTCGCCGGGACCACCTGTGGGGGTCGGGGTCGGCTTGCCAGGGCCGTCGGTTGGGTCCGGCGTCGGTTCAGGCGTCGGTCCGGGCTCAGTGGGGTCCGGGGTCGGCTCCGGGTCCGGACTGGCAACCGAGCGGTAGTATTCGGCGCGGTGGACTTGCCCCCCGGCAAAGACCTCGGTGAAGATCCGGAACTGATCTGCTTCAGTCACGTCTGGCACCGTCACCGTGAACTCGCCCGGCTCGACGTCGAATGTCGTGACGTGTGTGGGGACGTCCTCGATGCGGACGACCATCGTCTTCTCGGAGCCGTTTATTCCAGAGACAACGAGGTCGGCGTCGTCCATGGCGACCGAGACGTCGGTAAGAGCAATACTTGCCTTGCCCTCCACGTCGTCTGGTCCCAGTGAGTCGGGATCTAGGGCACCTTGGACAACAATTGGCTCTGCCGTTACAGTCACGCCGGCGCTGGCAGCGACCGACAGGGCACGGCCGATGGTGTCCGAGACCTGAATCTCGCCCTCAGTTGGGATCTGTACGGTGAGTGTCCCTTCCGTGTGCTTCTCCCAGGCCTCCTTCTGGGGATAGAACCCATCGGAACCATGGTCGGACATGACGAGATAGCCGTCCTGACGGCTCCACAGGATCCAGAAGGGACCTTCGGCGTTACGGAATCGCAGGCCACGAAGGTCGGGATGGGGGGATTCGATCCATCCGAGGAACTCCGCGCCGTCGAGGATCTGGGCGCCCCACTCGAAGGACAGCAGTTCGGGCTTCGGGCTGCGATCGACGTGGGTGAGCCCGTAGTGGTACTCCCCATCTGTGTGGTTGACCCCGTATTTCTCTGACCAGTTTCCGTCATAGGGCTGGAACCAATGAATTCCTGTTGCCCCCACGGCCATCGTCAAGGCCAGTGTGAGCAGAGTGGCGTCGGCGGAGGTACGTTCGTCGTCGCCCCACCAGGCGTTCGGCTTCGTGGGAGCGTAGACCTCGGTGAGCCACAGCTCCTTTTCCGATCCATATTCATCAAGATAGGCCTTGGCTTTCCGTACAGCACCGAAGAAGTTCCACGCTTGGCCGTAGGTGTCGGGTCCGGTACCGATGGGGTCGAGATCGGGGACCAGATTGCCGCGTCCTGGGTGGATGGCGACGCCATCGAGGACGTCCCACCCGCCGTTGTCGCGCACGATGTCCATGAACGTTGGATCCCAGCTGCCTAGGCCGACGGAGTTGAGTTTCGCGGTGCTGCCACGGCGGTCCATCTCCTCGCGGAACGGAATCAACCACCCGCGCGTGTACTCTTCGGCGAACGTGCCCTTGCCTAGGCCGTCTCCGCGCAGATTCCACTCGTTGAGTAGTTCGAAGTGAGAGATTCCAGCGTGGTCCCCCAGCGTGAATGCGCGGTCGTACCAATCCTGAAGACCTTCAGGATCATCGGCATACTGGCCGGGTGAGGCAGCCGGCTGAAACGCGGTGGCTATTCCCAGACTCTGCGTCTCGGCAGCAGTCAGCCAGTTGTTACGCAGGTGTTTGACGCCTAGTCGCTGCCAAAGAGTGACCTCTTCCTCATGGCTTTCAAAGCCGGGTGCTTGCGTGGCCCCCTCAGCCGGGGAGCTGGGGAAACCGCCCATCCCAACGATTGACTGGTCGGGTGGGCCGAACTCATGAGGAGGAATGACGGCCGCAGTGGTGCGCGCCAGAACCTCGCTGTCACCGCCTGAGGCGACGACTTCCAAAAAGCTGAGCGAGCGCGGGCCAGGCAATTCGACGCTCACCGGAATCGTTGCGGCCGATGGAGAATCGAATTGCTGATCATGCGTTGACTGGTGGGTTACAGTCCCATCGAAGTCCCGGACCGTAAGCTCCACGCTCACGGTCTGAGCGGCATTGGAATACACCCCGATGTTGAAGGTTTGTTGGCCCGCTTCGTCGAATAGGTTGAAGGTTTGCGAGCTGGTGACGTCAACCGCCAGATCCGGAGCGGCTAGGAGAGCGCCACCGATGAGCGGCTCGGCGGCCAGGTAGTGGTCCAACGATTCGCCCACCACGGCCTCCGTGCGGAAAGCGAAGGAGCAGGCCCACCCTCCCGATTCATTCGACGTGAGTGGCGTCGGCACGTACTCCTGGGGGAACCGATCGGTCGATTCGAACGGGTACGACACGTGGTGCGGTTGGTCTGGCCGGGCCTCCCGTGGTGGCGTGACGAATGCCGCGCTGAGTTGGCCGGAGTTCCAAGTTAGGAAGTATGCGTCTCCGGTGCGCTCCAGGTACGGAACACCGCCCCGCGGGTCGCGTGACCACTGTGCGAAGGGGTAGGGGATCTCCGCTGGGAACAACATGTAGTCCGGCATGTCGGGGTCGAGTAGTTCGCGATGGACCTTGGCACCGGTGGTGGCTGCTCCTTCCGGAGCACTGAGCTCGAACTCGATCGAAACGGCCGGTCCGGACACAGTGTAGGTGGCCGCAGACGAGTAGGCCGGATCCTCCATCTCGTAGGCGATGCGGATCCTGTGCTCCCCGTCGGAGGTTTCGTCCTGCTCCACGGAGGCTGAGGTGGAGGCCACCTGTGGCAGAGCGAACCCGTCGATACGGACCAAGGCGGTGCCTTCAGCCGTGAGGATGGTCAAGACGCCGTCGTCGTCGGCCTCAATCGCCAAGGGGGTATCGGTTGCCTTGGCACTCGGAGGCAGGGTCGAACGTAGCTGTGCTGCGTGGGCCGTGCGTGATGACAAGGCGACGGCGGTGGCGAAGAACGCACCGGATGCCAAGAATCCTCGGCGGCTGATTTCATTTCCCACGGGTTTCCCTTTCGCGTCGTGGCGGGGACGTGCAGTTCTAGTGGTGGATGTTTTCTTGTTTGTCACTCGATAGGTTTCCAGGGGCCGTATGTATCTCCAGGTGCTTGGTTTCTGGTCCACCACTTGGCTTCGAAACGTTGACCTTGATATTCGGCGACGTCGCCCTCGGTGAAGATCCGTGTTGGGGTCCACACGGCGGTGCCGTCAGCGGTTTCCACGATTTCCTGCCATGCGCCTTCGGTGATGGAGCCGGGCGTTTCTCCTTGAGACCACCATGAGGCCAGCCAGACGGAGCCGTTGTAGGTGACCCGGTCTCCGGCATGGTAGGAATCGGTGGGGGACCAATCTGCGGGAGCGCCATCGTTCAAGGATGTCCATCCCTGACCGTCGAACTGGGCCCACGTTGCTGCCAGCCCTTGCTGTTCAACTCCTGGCACCGTGTAGTCGCAGACGCCGTCGTCAAAGATGTCATTGAGACGGCGCCACTGCTCGTCGCTGAACTCGACGCCGTAATCGCCGCGCTGGGGCGAGGCCAAGTCGCACTTGGCGACGTCTGCCGCGACGGATTCTCCCGCAACTTCACGGGGGAACGATCCGGAGGGATACAGCTGCTCGCACTTGCTGTCAGGATCGCGGTCGAGGGGTTCGGTGATGAACGTGTTAGAGCCATCGCGTGAGTAGCAGCCTTCCTGGAGGTCGGCGGGTTTGTTTGCGATGACCTTCTCTCGGGCGGTGGCTTCCGAACCGTCGGCGTCGATGTTCGACAGCCACTGACCCATTGCCGTGATGATCTGCTGGCTGAACTGCGGATTACTCTGGTCCCGCATGACATTGACCAAGTTTTCTGATGAGCCGTTGGCGTTAATGAGGCGCTGGCGCAGCGAAAGCGAGTGATAGCGGGCGTGGATATTGCCGCCGTCGTTCTCGTCTAAGAAGGTGCGGTGGTCGATGATCGGGATCTCAGCCAGTCCGCCGCCGCCGTTGAGCATCCGTCCAGTCTGGTAGGCGTTGCGCAGCGCCTGCCCGTCTGCGACGGTGCGTTCAGGAATCAGGTTGGAGTCGTTGTCTAGGCCTCCAACCTGTTCGTTGAGGTCCAAGAACTGGTCCACAGTGATGTCTTCGTTGTTCAGCGCTTCGAGTCCGTATTGGATACCGACGTTGTCCATGGGGCGCCCGGGAAGCCCGGTGTCGGGGTTATTTCCGAAGAGATTGCGCATGTTGGAGAACAGATCACAGCGTGCCCCGGTGGGGTTGGTCTCCGGGTCGTATCGGAGATCTTCTGGGACTTGATCGCAGTTGGCAACCGGGTTCGTTCGCTGGTCCCCGGCGACTTGGGCGATGGTGTCATAGTTGATGAAGCCGGTGACGGCCTGCTTCTGGGCGTCCGTCCACGCGACGTCGGTGGATTTGAAGTACTCGTGTAGAAGCTTGGCGTCGGTGATGAAGTTGACCGTTGCGAAGCTGACGTCAGGGAACACATCGGAAATGAGGATCGCGTCGAGGACTCCTGGGTAGTTGTCAGCGATCTGAAGGGACTGGTCCGCGCCTCCGCTGCTTCCCCACCCGATGACGTTGTCGATGGCGCCGTAGCGTTCGCTGAAGGTCTCCTTGACCATCATCGCCGACTCTGCGGCCAACACGTCGTTGCAGCTATTGCCGAAGACGTTGAGAGAGGAAGTCATCAGGGCGTAACCCTCACCCAACATGAACGGGGCTTTTATGTCCCCAGTGTTCGATCCTTGACGGTACCAGCCACCCGGGCAACCTCCGCCAAACATGTAGATGGCCGAGCCGTTCCAGTTCTTTGGCCCGGCGGTGGGAGTGGGCTCCTCTTCGGTCAGGGGATCGTGGAGGACGGTGGTGCGGAAGATTGCGCGATTGACCGTGCCAGTCTCCAGACGAACGATCATCGGCACCACTTCACCAGAGGTCCGGGTGGTGTATTTCAGGTCTTCCGGGTATTCCGTGGTGTCCTCGGGCCACTCCACGAAGGATCCCATCTTGTTCTGGTAGATGTAATCGACCCTGTCTTCGATCGAGCAATCCTCATCGAGAGGCGGGCCCAGAGAATCCCCGCTGCCGGGTTGGACGGCGTCCTCGGTCTGACACAGGAACGGATCCTGGTGGGGACCCGAGATAACCGGGCCTTCCTGCGGGTAGTTGGTGACGGTCAACGACGCTGCAGGATTATCTGGGTCATCGTCGGAGAAGACTTGGATCTCGCTGTCACCTAGGGGCAGGTCCGTGACGACGCCGACCAGCGTGTGGTCGTCTCCGTCTGCCGTGAACACCTCCGACTGATCGGTGCCACCCGCGATGATTGCGCCATCCTCTAGTGAGGTACCTTCGGGAATCGTGACCTCTACCAAGGCGTCGCCACCGGTGACTGTGTCGGGCCGTCCGGATAGGACGGAGATGGTGACTTCAGGTTTCTGTGCTCTGCCGGAACCGTGATCATCGACTGTATCGGCAGACGCGATTGGCATCACCGTGCCAACCGTGATCATTGCTGCTGCGACTAGACATGCGGCGGTGCGCCGCTGACGTGTGAGGGGGAGGGGACTGCCGGACATCGTGTGAACTCCTCATCGAGACTTGTTGAGATGCAACTGCTGCGTAAGTGTTGATGTGTTTTCAGTGTTGATGTGTCTTCGAAACGAGGCATGCGCATCGCTGTACATGTCCCCGAATCCTTGGCGGATTGGCGCGTGTTTCACGGAGGTGGCTGATGGGCGGCTCATTCCAACCACTGGCCGTTCGACGCGAGGCAAACGTTGCTTTGTCGTCAATCTCCGCGAGTCAACTGGACTGCCTTGCCTACCGGGTTTCGGGCGGTTACAGAACAGTTGTTGGCGAATGCGAATAATCTACTGCAGTAGAGACAGGCTGACAAGGACTTTCGTCCTAGGAGTGTCTTTGGGTGGCGCCGAGAACGGCGGACTTTGAGCGCCGCGCACGGAGGTTTTCTTGGGAGACTCGGGCGAGCGAGAGGGGAAGCTGATGGTCCTCGTCGCGATGAGGTCCAGTGCTGGCGGACCGTGGTGAGGGTCTTGCGGGCGCGGGCTGATTGCTTGATGCTGTCGAGGATGCTGAAGGCTACGGCATCCGGGGGAGCGGACCTACCGCGCCTTTCGTATTGCCGCGGCTGACATTGAGTGTCAGAGTGAGTGCCGCGATGCCGGCAGTTGAGTCGAGGGCTCCAACGAGTTGGGTTAGTGCCGTATGGTGATTTCGCTGGTCACCACACTCACCAGTTCCGTGGTTCCGTCCTTGAGCACACGCACTGGGATTGGGCCGGTATTTGAGCTTCCGAATGGCACGCTATGGCACGCTCGCTCGCGCCGTATCGCTATGCTCGGCGGCCTGTCATGCATGTGGTAGGCGCTGTGTGCTGTTGAGGCGTCGGCTAGTCTTCCGGCGCTGGCGTGTGGGGTTGTGCGCTCGGGAGCCCTGTAACGGCAACGCGGCGTAGATACTCGAGTAGTTACAGTGAAAAGAATTGATAATTCAGGAATAAGTCGGGCGTTGACAGGCTGAATCTACTGCAGTAAACTCCCGTTGTGCACCAACCGAAGGTGGCGTGGGGCACATTGCCGGCAATGGAGAGGCATGAACAGCATGAGTGGAGCAATGGTTTCTGTTTCGGCGACCGTGGATGTTCTCCAATCACGCGCTGAAGCTCTCTCCTGACCAATCTCTCAGTCGGGAGGTCTAGGCGGAGCCGCACGAACGCCAGTGGCGTGCGAGGAGTGAAAGGACGGAGGTGAATCTTGTTCGGGATCGAAGCAACGGAGTTGCTTGTCATTCTGGTTGTTACATTGGTGCTGATCGGACCCGAAAGCGTGATTCACGCGCTCAAGTGGTTCAAGTCCGCCATCGAGGTGCTCAAACGGTGGAGTGGTCGACTGCGCGAGGAAACCAAGGTGGAGATGTCAGATTTGGACTTCTCGCCCCTGAACCTTGGCGGCACTGATCTGTCCTCGTTCGATCTGCGTGACTACAATCCGCGTGAAATGGTCCGTCAAGCCGTTCGCGAGGAGATGGACGCGTGGATGACGCAGGTGAGCGGTCACGAGCAGCCGGGCGCGAAACCAGCGATGGCGCATAGGCCGACTAGATCAAAAACTCCAGCCAGTCCTGCCAAGCAGGATCCGCCTACGGCACAGGCGTCGGACCCGGTGGTACCGGGCGGGCAAGCCGGGCCGGACATGGCCCAATCATCAACCGAAGTTCATACCCAGTGAAGGGATAGTCCCCATGAGACCCAGTCATATGATCGTCCTCGTTTTGATCTTGGTGCTGTTGTTCGGCGCCTCGAAACTCCCCGACCTTGCACGGTCGCTGGGCCAGTCCGTCAAGATCCTGCGAAAGGACCTGAGGGACCTTCAAGATGAAGATGATCCGAAGCCTGCGCAGGTGTGCGCGCCCCAAGACAGTGCCCAGCAGGCTGCGCCGCAGGCAGCTGCCATGAATCCGCCTGTCGCGGCTCCCAGTCCGACCCAGCCCCAGCAGTCCGCGATGCCCACCAATTCGGCGGGCGGAGAGCTGAAGTGACGGTGGCGTGAAAGTCTCCGCTCAACGTGACCCTCAACGGCGGATGGGGGTCCTAGATCACCTGCGGGAACTGAGGAAGCGCCTCTTATGGAGCCTTGCGGGCGTGCTGGTGGGCGTCATCATCGGTTGGTTTATCTTCGATCCGATTCTGGGCTACCTTCAGGGCGTTCTGCTTGATGCCGCGGGCCGAGCCGGGCAGCTGAACTTCCAGACGCTCGGCGGAGCATTGGACCTGAAGTTCACAGTTGCCTTATGGGCGGGACTCATCCTGTCCAGTCCCTGGTGGATCGTGCAGATAGCCACGTTCATCGGGCCCGGATTGCGCAAGAAGGAACGGCTTTTCGTCGCCATCTTCGGCACAACGGGCATTATCCTATTCGCGGCAGGTGCCCTAGCGGGGGTGATGGTGATTCCTCAGGCGGTGCATGCACTTATTGCATTCGTTCCCGAGGGTGCCACCACACTTCTGCGCGCAGACGCCTTTGTCAGTTTCTGTATGAAGCTAATTCTGGCCTTCGGGGTATCGTTCTTGATCCCGGAGATTCTAGTGGCGCTCAATCTAGTCGGGGCACTCAGTGTCCGCTCCATGCTGCGGGGGTGGAAGGCGGCCGTCGTCGTCTGCTTTACGTTCGCTGCCATGGTCAATCCAGTGCCCAGTCCGATCCCGATGATCCTGCAGGCCCTAGCGTTGCTGGCGCTGTATTTCGTGGCAGTTGGCGTCTCGGCCGTCCATGAGTCGCGCTTGCGTAGGCGTAACGGGATTACTAGGCCAGCACGATCGTTTCGATTGACTATGAACCTCCGACGGCGCCCGAAGCAATTGAAGGATTCGCCAGCGCGTGCATCGTCTAGCTAGGCCTCGTCTAGCTGGACAGTCGGGTAGGTAACGGTGAAACGTCGCTAACCTCGAGATTCCACATGCACCTTGGGCCACGGCGGCTCGTCTAGGCTTGATGGGCACCTCTCGCCACGCAGAGTCCGTTTGAAGAAGTCGACGCTGAGGCGTCGCAGGATCTCGTGGACCTCGCTCCCGGCATTCTTGCTCGTCATGCCAATTCGTGACAGATCTGTGGCTCCGTAAGGCGCGTCAGTGAGGTCGGCGTGGAACAGTCCATCCACCATGACATACCAACCCGGTGCGGTGGCGGACTCGTAGGCGGCTCGCTGCGTACCGTCGAAGTGTCGCACCTCGGTGGGTGACCAGCCCTCGGCTGCCATGTCAGATGCCGGGCGCGTCAGCCACAGGGTGGGAACGGAGAGCTCCCGCGCCAAGACGTCAGCCGACATGGGCGCATCCATGATAAGGCAGGCCCGAACGCGCGGATCCGTCGCGCACCACTGGACCGACGTGTACCCACCCAGTGACATGCCCATGGCGCCCACAGAATCGAGATCCATGCTAGCCCGCAACGGGTTTGAGGCCGAGCTGAGCCAATCTAAGACGGCCCGGGGGTCAGCGGCAAGGTAAGGTGCCAGACCCGTGGGATAGGCAGTTCCATCTAGGGTGGGTGGCTCCCGTTGGGGCTCGATTGACTGATCAATCAGCGGTTTGAGTACCGAGAAGCCACGGTAGGCAATGCGAGTGCCGTCGGAAAGGAGCGCCGATCCGACGGTGCCGGGTTGGTCAAGGCTGACAACGATGAACCCGTGGGTGAAGCGGCCTGGGGTTGGTGGAGGTTGTTGTTAGGCGGCCACGAGGGTGTGGCCTTTGTGTGTTTGATGGTACAAGGTTTCGTATTCGATGGGTGGAATGTCACCACATCCGGAGTGAAGCCGGCCGGTGTTGTACCAATGCACCCACTCGGCAGTGGCCCTCTCGACGTGGCTCCAGTCTTCCCATCTTGCACCCTCGAAGTCGATGAGCTCGGTCTTATAGAGACCGATGGTTGATTCCATTAACGCGTTATCGTAGGCATCTCCAACCGTTCCGATCGACCCAATGATCCCGGCCTCGTGAAGATGCTTGGAGAAAGCCAGAGACGTGTATTGGGATCCCGCATCGGAATGGTGAATCAATCCCTTGGAGGTGAATGCGCTATCGTGGCGGGCTCTGATGAACAAGGCTTGTTGCAGCGCTGAGGCCACGAGTGTGGTGGTTTTCGTGTTCATGACACGCCACCCGAGAATCCGGCGCGAGTACACGTCGGTAATGAAGGAAACGTAGCAAAAACCCGCCAGTGTCCACACGTAGGTGAAGTCGGCGACCCACCACTGATCCGGACGATCAGGCGCATCCCACCGGCGTTCCACGTGGTCAGGGAACCGGGCAGCTTTCTCATCCCTGACGGTGGTGACCA
>NZ_QETB01000002.1 GCF_003123745.1 Ancrocorticia populi
GTGTCGCATCCACTATACAATCCCTCAACACCAAACCAGCCAGCTGGTAGGTCCTACCAGCGGTGGCATGCGTGTAGAGGATCCAAACGTTTTGACGGTGGTCATAGCGGCAGGGAAACGCCCGGTCCCCATTCCGAACCCGGAAGCTAAGCCTGCCAGCGCTGATGGTACTGCACTCGCCAGGGTGTGGGAGAGTAAGACACCGCCGTCACCCCCTTACGGGAAAGCCCCAGCCAGTCTGGCCGGGGCTTTCTTCATATAACCACAGGTTCGCCAGTAGTGCGCGACACCGAACTTCCGCATGTTTGCGGGTAGCTTGGGAACTCGGTGTCGCCCATATGTGTGATCCGTCCCTGAAGGCGCATTGGGGTGCCACACTCTGTAGAATTGTCGGCAGTGCCCAGCGCATTGCGCGAGGTCAAGCTTGCTCATAAGTGAACCACGAGGATAGGTATGTCAGAGGATCAGAATACGTCAGAGAATTCAGAGCGCCAGGAGCGTACCTCCTCAGGTTGGCAGAATGCATCCGACCGACGCGGCAAGAAGAGCTACAACGATCGCGGTTACGAGCGTCGTGGTGGTTACCGTGATGACCGGCGTGATGATCGTCGAGATAATCGTGGCCGTGACAACGACCGTCGGGATTACCGGGGCCGTGATAATGATCGGCGTGGTGGCTACCGAGATGATCGCCGGGACAATCGGGATCGTCGTTGGGAAGATCGTTCTGATCGCCGTGATGACCGCCGTGGCCGTTACGGTGATGATCGCCGGGATTACCGTGGCCGTGACAACGACCGTCGGGATTACCGGGGCCGTGATAATGATCGGCGTGGTGGTTACCGTGACGATCGCCGGGACAATCGGGATCGTCGTTGGGAAGATCGTTCTGATCGCCGTGACGATCGCCGTGGCGGATACCGTGATAATCGGCGTGATGACCGGGGCCGTGACAACGACCGTCGTGGTGGTTACCGTGACGATCGCCGGGACAATCGGGATCGTCGTTGGGAAGATCGTTCTGATCGCCGTGACGATCGCCGTGGCGGATACCGTGATAATCGGCGTGATGACCGGGGCCGCGATAATGATCGCCGTGGCGGATACCGAGATGATCGCAGGGACAATCGGGATCGTCGTTGGGAAGATCGTTCTGATCGCCGTGATGACCGCCGGGATAACCGGGGCCGCGATAACGATCGCCGTGGCGGATACCGAGATGATCGCAGGGACAATCGTGGCCGTGATAATAATCGGCGTGGCGGTTACCGTGACGACCGGCGTGATAATGATCGGCGTGGTGGATATCGTGACGACCGGCGTGACGACCGGCGTGACGATCGTCGGGATGATCGTCGGGATAACCGGGGTCATGACAATGACCGTCGTGGCGGGTACCGGGAAGATCGGCGCGACGATCGCAGGGACTTTCACGGTGACCGCGATGACCGCAGGCAGTCCCGCCCGCGCGATCCTGAGGTACCCGAGAGCATTGCGGCCGCTGACTTGGACAAGGATTCCCGTAGGCGCCTGAATTCCCTCACGAAGGACAACGCGGATCGCGTTGCACGCCATCTGGTTTACGCCGGCACGATGATGGATGAGAATCCAGAGATCGCATATGTGCATGCTCAGGCGGCGTATCGGCACGCGGCACGGGTTGACATCGTGCGTGAGGCGCTCGGCCTTGCTGCTTACGTGACGGGCCGTTACGGGGAGGCTCTCCGTGAGCTCCGTACCTACCGCCGTATGACCGACGATTACACGCACGTCGCGATTGAAGCCGATTCCGAACGTGGGCTTGGGCGTGCAGAGAAGGCCCTGACCTTCATCTCCGAGATCCCCATGAAGCGGCTGAATAGCGAGGCACAGATCGAGCTGGCGCTTGTCACGTCAGGGGCCCGTGCAGATACTGGTGATTCAGAAGGTGGCCTTTCCGTGATCGAGAAGATCAAGGCGGAGAACCTTCCTGAGATGCTTCAGGCACGTGTGGAGCTCATCCGTGCGGACCGCTACGCCGAGCTAGGCCGTGAAGATGAGGCCGATGAGATTCGCGCGAAGTGGGAGCCCATCTTTGCCCAAGAGGGCGAAGTGGACGTCTATGAGGATGACGAGGACGACGAGTCCGTGCCGTCTGAGGATGTGGCTGAGGATGTGGCTGAGGCAGCTGACGAGAAGGTTCAGCCTGAGGAAGACACGGCAGTAGAGCAAAACGAAGAGTAGGAAGATTCGTGAGCCAGGCACTAGTGAGCCAATTCGATGTGGGGCTGTTTGACCTTGATGGCGTGTGCTATCTAGGCGCTGAAGCAGTTCCCTTCGCCCCGGAAGCAATCTCTGAAGCGGTGACGATGGGCCTCAAGCAGGCCTACGTCACGAACAACGCCTCGCGATCGCCGGCGGTTGTCGCGGCGCAGTTGGAATCCTTGGGGATTCCGGCGCCAGCAGATTCCGTTGTGAACTCTGCGCAGGTTGGCTCGCAAATGCTCGCGGAACATGTGGCGTCAGGCTCGAAGATTTTGGTGTTAGGTGCACAGGCCCTGAGGGATGAGGTAACGGCGAGGGGACTCGTCGTCGTCGACTCTGCTGATGACAACCCAGCTGCTGTAATCCAAGGCTTCTACCCAGATGCGAACTGGACAGACCTGAGCGAAGCGGCGCTGGCTATTCGTGCGGGTGCGCTCTACGTCTGCACGAACCTTGACGCGACTATTCCCCGGGAGCGGGGACTTATGGTGGGTAACGGATCTCTTGCGCGCGCAATCGCCAATTCAACCGGGGTGGAACCGCTATCTGCGGGAAAGCCTGAACCGGAGATTTTCCAGATTGCGGCAAAGTTGCTGAACGCTAACCGCCCCTTCGCCATCGGAGATAACCTCGATACGGATATTCAGGGTGCTGTGAGTGCGAACGTGCCGGTGCTTCATGTACTGACTGGCTTGGCATCCGCGCGCGACATCTGCGTGGCTCCGATTCATCAGCGGCCCACGTATCTGGCGGATGATCTTCGGTGCCTTCTAGAGCCTTACCCGGACACTGTCGTGGACGGGGAGACAATTCGCGTGGGCAACGCCTCCGCACGCTGGACGGGCGAGGATTTCGAAGTAAATGGTGAGCAGCTAACTTCTAGCCCGGTGACACTCGGACTGAATTCTTACCGCGCCCTCGCTCAGGCGGCTTGGGACGCGGCGGACTCTGGCGTGGACAGCGAAACGTTGGCTTCGGCACTTCCGAATCTCACGGTAAGCCGGGATCATGGCGAATAATATTCCCCGCGCGCCGCGCAATACGGATGATGTGCTTGGCCATCTCAATGAGCAGAACACGGACGAGCAGATTCAGGTGCTCGACGAACTGCTGGAGGATCTCACCCGCGAATTAGGCAAGGCTCAGGGCTAGCTGTGGGAAGGCTGAACCGGGTAGATACTGAGCTGGTGCGGCGGGGCCTAGCAAAGTCACGAGAGCAAGCACGCGAGCTGATTGCTGATGGTCTTGTACGTCTTGACGGGCAGGAGGTTTCCAAGCCCGCCCGCCAGATGGATCCAGCCCAACCGCTGCGTGTGGTGGAGTGCGCTCGTGAAGATTACGTTTCGCGTGGCGCCTACAAGCTGATTGGCGCGTTGGAGGCGTTGGGGGAAGCTGCTCCTGAAATCGCGGGTAAGCGGTGCCTTGATGCGGGGGCGTCAACAGGCGGCTTCACGGACGTTCTGCTGCGCCGCGGCGCCGAGCATGTGGTGGCTGTGGATGTTGGCTACGGCCAGATCGCTTGGCGGCTACGTGAGGATCCACGAGTTACCGTGATCGAGCGGACGAACGTACGAACTCTTGCCCCTGAGATCGTGGCTCCAGCACCAGAGATTGTGGTGGGCGATCTTTCGTTTATTTCGTTGCGTTTGGTGATGCCCGCTTTGGTTCGAGCCGCGGCTACTGGCGCAGATTTCCTCCTGATGGTCAAGCCTCAGTTCGAAGTAGGCAAGGACCAGCTGGGGGCGGGCGGCGTTGTTCGCGATACCCGGTTGCATGCTGAAGCCGTCGTGTCGGTTGCTGAGGCCGCGCGTAAGGATGGCTTGGCTATTCAGGCGGTTGCTGCTTCGCCGCTGCCTGGGCCAGCGGGTAATGTGGAGTACTTCCTCCACATGGTTTCCGGTGGGCCGGACCAGCTAGGAGACGGCCTAGCTGATAACGTAGCTAAGGCGATTGAATACGGCCCAGCGGGCCAGAAAGCGTAGGCAGGATGACCCGGCGGATCACTCTCATATCCCATCCTGAACGTCAGGATGCCATCGAGACCGCTGGCGTTGTTTCGAGCCACCTGACGGATCTCGGCTTCGAGGTAGGCACGGACTGCACGCCAGAGGCAGTTGTTGACTCCGAACTCATCTTGGTGATCGGTGGAGACGGCACGATCTTGCGTGCGGCGGAATCGGGACGTCCCGCTGGAGTTCCCGTTCTGGGCATCAATTATGGCCACGTTGGCTTCCTTTCAGAGGCCGATCCTGACGATATCCCTCAGGTCATCCAGCAGATCGTTGATGGCAACTGGTTGGTGACCACGCGCATGACACTCGATGTGTCCGTGACGCTACCCGATGGCACGGTCCATACCGATTGGGCGCTCAATGAAACGGCTATTGAAAAGGATGCGAACTCGCAGATGTTCGAAGCCTCCATTGGCGTGGACGGCCGCGAGCTTTCCTCCTTCAAAGTGGACACAGTTGTGTGTTCTACGGCCACCGGCTCCACCGCCTACAACTTCTCCGCGGGCGGACCAGTTGTGTGGCCGAACGTGGAGTGCATGGTGATGACTCCGATTGCTGCCCATGCGTTATTCACCAGACCGCTGGTGGTGGGGCCAGATTCCACCCTTGAGCTGCACGTGCTAGAAGATAACGCTCGCGTGTGGTGCGATGGCCGGCGAATGATTCATGCGCCTCGCGGATCGGTTGTTCGCGTGGTGCGGGGCGAAGCGCCCGTATTGCTGGCGCGCTTGAACGATTCCCCGTTCTCGGGCCGCCTAGTGACGAAGTTCCAGCTGCCTGTTAAGGGCTGGCGGGTGCAGGTTCCGGAAAGCAAGACTGACATTGATCGGTCCGAATCGTAAACTCTAGAGGATGGGTGATTTGGCGTGATTGAGCAGCTACGGATTTCTCAACTGGGCGTCATCGAATCGGCCGAACTAGAGTTGGGCTCTGGCCTGACGGCGTTGACCGGTGAGACCGGCGCGGGTAAAACCATGGCCGTCACCTCGCTTGAGCTACTGCTTGGAGCCAAGGCAGATCCGGCAAAGGTACGGCGCGGTGCCAAGAGCGCGGTTGTTGAGGGGATTTTCTCTGTGCCCGAGGAGTCCGCTGTTGTGGAACGAATCGTTCAGGCCGGAGGAGATATAGAGTCTGAAGATGGGATGGCCACTGTCATCATCTCGCGCCATGTGCCGGCGAATGGCCGATCACGTTCATTTATCGGGGGACGAAGTGTTCCCACTGGGGTACTTGCCGATATCGCTGGTAGCCTCGTGACAGTTCACGGCCAAACGGATCAGCTTCGCCTTGCTGCTCCTGCAGAACAACGGGCGGCCCTAGACGAATTCGGTGGGGAGGCGGTTGCAAGGGCGGCACGGACGTGGCGTGATGCTTGGGGCACGTACAACGAGGCAAGCGACCAGTTGCAGAGATTCACCGAGCAGGCCGCCGATGCGGCAAGGGCCCGTCTGGCCTATGAGGCGCTTGTAGCCAAGGTGGAGGAAGTCAATCCGGGTATTGGCGAAGAGGCCGCGCTCAAGCAGGAAGCGCTGGCGCTGGAGAACGTGGAAGAACGCTTCTCGGGTTTGTCCGGGGCCGCCGCTGCCTTGAGCGGCTCGGACACGGTGGATTATCCGGCACTCGCAGGGATCGCGGAGGCGCAGAGTTCCCTTCAGAGTGCTGGAGAATCCGAGGATGTAGCGGATTTGGCTGGGCGTCTAGACTCCGCTCAAGCGGAGTTATCTGATATCGCTAACGAACTTGCGGATCTGGCGGCGCATTCGGAGGCGGACCCAGACCGGCTGTCCGTCATTTACATGCGACGCCAGCAGCTACAGGGCTTGAGGAAAGCACTGGGGATGGATCTGGATCAGGCGCTTGAAGAGGCCGATCAGGCGCGAGCTGCTCTCGAGGATCTGGGGGATCTGGAGGGGACGCGAGAACGTTTGGCCAAGGAGCTATCTCAGGCACAGAGCGAAATGGAAGCGGCCGGTAAAAGGCTCCGAGCAGCTCGAACGGCAGCTGCAAAGAAGCTCTCCAGCGCGGTGGCCTCAGAACTGCCGCAGCTAGCGCTTCCGGATGCCACATTCTCGATTTCGGTGACGGAATCGGATGCCCCCGCCATACACGGCCATGACGTGGTTAAGTTTCAACTAGCTTCGCACCGTGGAGCGCCTCTGGCGCCGCTGGCGAAGAGTGCGTCAGGCGGCGAGCTCTCACGAATAATGCTAGCCGTGGAGGTCTCCTTGGCAGAGCAAACACATGATAAGCACCACACTTTCCTCTTCGATGAGATCGATGCAGGTGTGGGAGGGCGCGCAGCGTTGGCGGTGGGACATAGGTTGGCCGCGCTGGCGGCAACGAACCAAGTGATCGTGGTGACCCATTTAGCTCAAGTGGCCGCCTACGCCCAGACCCAAGCCGTTGTTGTTAAGGAGTCCAAGGAGAAATCCGCCATCACGCACGTGATCGAGGTAGAGAGGGACGAACGGCTTAGTGAGCTAGCCCGGATGCTGGCGGGATCCGATTCTGAAACGGCACGCGCCCACGCTGCTGAACTGCTTTCCACAGCGGATGTGGCACGATAAAAGCGTGGCATTTCGACTAGTCCGCAAAAAGGACGTGCAGGAGACCGGGGAGCTAGAGGCTCAAGCCCGGGTAGACCGGCGCACCAAGAATCTGACGAAACGGTTGCAGCCGGGAAACATCGCTGTGATCAACCATTCGGACATTGATCGGGTTTCCGCCGAGGCGCTTGTGGAATGCAAGCCGCGGGCGGTGCTCAACGCCGCCAAGTCCACCTCCGGCAGATACCCGAATCTGGGCCCGGGGATCCTGGAGACGGCTGGTATTCCCCTCATTGATGATCTTGGCCCTGAGATAATGGATATTCGCGAGGGCGATATTCTCCATATCGAGGATGCGCGCGTATACCGCGGCGATGAGCTGATCGCAGAAGGAACGGTTCAAACCGAGGAAACCATCGCAGCGTCTCAAGAGGCAGCGCGGGCCGGAATGAGCGTGCAACTTAAGGCTTTTGCCACGAACACGATGGAGTACGTGGAACGAGAGCAGGATCTGATTTTCGATGGCGTCGGAGTACCCGACGTGAAGACGAACTTTGAGGGCCGCCACGTGCTCGTGGTGGTTCGCGGCTACCGATACAAGGAAGACCTGGCCGCCCTGCGCCCCTATATCCGCGAGTATAAGCCGATCATGATTGGTGTGGACGGCGGTGCCGATGCGATATTGGAGGAGGGCTTCCAGCTGGACATGATCGTTGGGGACATGGACTCCGTTTCGGACAAGGCGCTGACCTCCGGAGCTGAGATCATTGTGCACGCCTACCGTGATGGGCGTGCGCCTGGACGTAAGCGCGTTCAAGACCTTGGCGTAGAGCACGTCGTGTTCCCGGTCACCGGCACGTCAGAGGATGTGGCGATGCTGCTTGCTGATGACAAGGGGGCGCAGCTCATTGTTGCCGTGGGCACCCACAACACTCTGATCGAGTTCCTTGACAAGGGCCGAAGTGGGATGGCGTCCACATTCCTCACCAGATTGGCTATTGGAGGAAAGCTGATTGATGCGAAGGGCGTGTCCCAACTGTATCGATCGCGTATCTCCAACTGGCAGATTTTCTTCCTCGTCGTTGCGGGCTGCGTGGCTATCGTGGCCGCTCTCGCAGCAACTGCAACTGGGCACGCTTTGTTCGGGCTCATCTCCACGTGGTTCGGTGATATCGTCCACTGGTTCGCGACTCTTTTCTGATAGGTAGATGATGGTTGATTTCAGGTACCACCTCGTTTCACTCGTATCGGTTTTTCTGGCATTGGCAGTTGGCATAATTTTGGGGGCCGGCCCATTACAGAACTCGATAGGTAACACGTTGACGGGTCAGATTGATACGTTGCGTGAATCCCGCGATAGTCTGCGCGATGAGCTCGCCGTTACGGAGGACCAGCTTTCAGGGTCAGATAGCGCACTCGATGTGGCCGCGAACGAGCTACTCCCCGGCACATTGACAGGACGCAATGTGGCGATTGTTGTTCTTCCTGAAGCGAGCAGCGACGCGGTTTCTGATCTCATCGAGAGTTTAGAGCTGGCTGGAGCTTCTGTTTCAGGTCAAGTTACGTTGAACGAATCCTATGCTAATTCCGAAAAGGCCACATACCGCGGCGCCTTTTCCAACCAGGTCTCTGAGTACATCGATTCCCTCCCGGACAATCCCACAAATGATCAGGTGGTTGCGTCGGCTCTCGATTACGTGCTGCGTAAAGGAACTGGTGACGAGAACGCGAAGGTTCTCCTTGGTTCGTTGACGGCCGAGGGTGACGCCCTCCTTTCGGTGGATCGCGAGGTGAAGGATCCTGCAGATGCCGTTATCGTAGTGACTCCTGAGAGTCTGAATACCGAAGATGCTGACCTCACAGCGAATGAGAAGTCCGAGATTGAGTCTCAGACCGGGATTTACACGGAGATGTTCTCTGAAGTTGCGGGGAGAGGACCAACGGTTGGTTACGGAAGGGCTTTGAACGACGACGATCTCCTGACCACCCTGCGCGGAACCAATGAGGGCTCTACAGTCGATTCAATCGCCACAACACCTGGCCGCATTAACGTACCTCTGGCGGTAGCCTCTGAGATCTCAGGAGATCATGTTTCCCTCGGCAGCCAGCAGGGAGCGGATGCCCCACTTGGTGAACGCGTTGATGCTTCCTCTAAAGACAATGGAAGTGACAACTGATGTTCGCCAGCGCGCTGGCATCGCTGGGAGCTGCGATCGGAACTAACCGGTTTGTCGAGTCTTCCCCCGGATCTTTTGAATCGTGGGAACGTACGTCATTTAGCGGGCAAGAACTGACTCTGACTGAGGGCCTAGTGGCGAGCGCGGGAATGATTGCCGCGGCTGCCAGTGTGTCAGGCAGGGCCAAGATCGGAGCCCTCGCAAGTGTAGGTGCCGGTGCCGTTGCAGGCTACGTTGATGACCAGATGGAGGATCGATTTCCCGCCAAAGGCAAGGGGTTTCATGGGCATCTGGGCGCGCTACGTCAAGGAAAGCTCACGTCTGGTGCTGTGAAAATCGGCGTGATCGGGCTTGGCGCTAGCGCTGGCGCCGCAACTCTGGCTACCGAACAAGGAGCGTTACGGAAGCTGGGCGGGTGGCTAGTTCGCACAGGACTTATCGCAGGAACCGCCAACTTCGTCAATTTGCTCGATCTCCGTCCGGGGCGCGCGATCAAGGCAAGCGCCGCAGCATCGGTTCCGCTCGCATTGAGGTCGAATCCGGGCTCAGGGCTTGCTGCCGGCGTGATCGCAACGGGCGCTGTATGTGCCCGCGATGACCTTGCCGGGCGTGCGATGCTGGGCGATATGGGCGCCAATGCTATGGGCGCCGGGCTTGGGTTTGCTTTGGCGTCTTCTCCTAGCGCGGCCCTTCGCGTGGGTGCGCTTGCATGCGTGGGCGGACTGACTCTACTCAGTGAGAGAGTCTCATTCTCGAAAGTGATCGAAGAGAACCCTGTTCTCTCCCGAATTGATCAGTTCGGACGGCCGTGAACAAGGCGCTTGCCACCGTTACGGGGGCGGCCGGGTCAATAGCGATCTTGACGCTGCTCTCGAGGCTGGTTGGTTTTGTACGTACCTGGGTACAAAACGGAGCCCTCGGAGACACGCTCTCGGGTGAGGCATACTCAACTTCCAATACGGTCCCCAACGTCCTTTTCGAGGTGGCGGCCGGAGGCGCTCTTGCCGGTGCGGTGATCCCTCTCATCTCGGGTTTCCTCGCGAAGAAGATGGAGGGGGAGGCCTCTCGGACGGCCTCTGCGCTGCTGACGTGGATTGTCACGGTGGGCCTGCCAATCGCTGGTATTGTCGCATTGGCGGCGACGCCTATAACGACTGCGCTGTTGGGGCGAGGGAGCGACGCGGATGAGGTGGAGCTGGCCGCGGCACTGCTACGTATGTTCGCGCTCCAGATTCCCTTGTACGGGATCTCGCTTGTTTGTACAGGGATCCTTCAGGCCCATCGGCGATTTATTTTGCCGGCATTGGCGCCGATGCTCTCTGCGGTGACGGTGATTGGCGCTCTGATGTTGTTCTGGCAGCTCGCGCAGGGCCAGCAGGATAGCCCAACAGCTTTATCAACTGCGTCGATCATGGTCCTTGGATGGGGAACCACCCTTGGCACCGTGGCGTTCTCACTTCCACAGCTCATCCCCGTTCTGCGGCTAATGCAGATTCGGCCCACGTGGACGTTCCCCCCGGGGGTGGCCAAGCGGGCGATCAAGCTTATGGGTGCCGGTCTTGGCGGGATCCTTGCGCAGCAGATCCAGATCATCACCATCATGGTGGTAGCTAACACGTACGGATCTGGAGCGTCAGGGCAAACGGGTGCCTACCCCATCTACACTTTTGCGAACGCCATCTACATGGTGCCTTATGCCGTGTTCGCCGTTCCGATTGCCACGGCAGTGTTCCCGCGGCTCTCGGAGGCAGCGGCTCTTCCTGGAAGACCGGGATTAGCCGAGTTGACTGCTCGGTCCACGCGCCTTGTGCTGGAAATTGGCATTGTCTGTGTGGCTCTGCTTGCTGTCTTGGCACAGCCTGCGAAACTGGTGTTTGACTACCTGAGGGAGGCATCGGGGCTCGATATCGCGCTTATTGCTATGGCTCCGGGTCTTGTGGGTTACGCTCTGATCTACCACTGTTCGAGGGTTCTTTATGCCCTTGAGGCTTCGCGCGCCGTTGTTGTTGTTAACGTGGCGGCTTGGCTCACGGTCTGTTTGGCGTTGGGCATACAAGTTCTGTTCGGCATCAGTGGGCGCACCGAAGTACTGGCTGCTATAGGTGTAGCAGTATCGGTTGGTATGACGATCGGGGCGGTGGGGCAGCTTTGGGCCATACGGGCCGCGCTTGGCCCGCGGTCTCTCGCGGGTCTGGGCCGGGCTGCCGTCACGGTTACGGCGGCATCGGCGGTTGTGGGCGCGATTGGCTATGCTGCGGTTCAAGGCATGCTTAGTTGGCTGGGTTCTGGTCTTATTGGTGCCTTCGCTGCCGTGGTCGCGGGGGGTCTGGTTATCGTGGGCGGCGGAGGAGCCGCGATATTCCTGACGGATAGGCGTGCCCTCTCAATGGCGACCAAGGCAACGGGCAGTCCGGACCTAGAAAGTGAATAACACCTGTTAACGTGCGCGAAATAGAGGGGTGTTAGGCTGGAGTTCCGTGGAACATACTAAGGCCCGTCTCCCGGGAAATCAGAACACGGTCACTAGGCACATTTTTGTTACCGGTGGCGTCGCAAGCTCACTGGGCAAGGGCCTGACGGCCTCTAGCTTAGGGCGGCTCCTTCGCTCGCGCGGCATGCGCGTAGCGATGCAAAAGCTCGATCCCTACATCAACGTGGATCCGGGCACGATGAACCCGTTCCAACACGGAGAAGTTTTCGTGACCGAAGATGGTGCGGAGACGGATCTGGATATCGGCCACTATGAGCGCTTCCTTGACGTGGAGCTCACCGGTGCGGCGAACTCCACCACGGGGCAGGTCTACTCGCGAGTCCTTGCCCGCGAGCGGGCTGGCGAATATCTGGGAGAGTGTGTGCAGGTAATCCCGCACATCACTAACGAAATTATTGAGCAGATGCGTGCTCAGGCCCTCCCGGACAAGGACGGGAATGTTCCGGACGTCATCATCACCGAAATTGGCGGAACAGTTGGCGATATTGAATCCCAGCCGTTCCTCGAGGCTGCGCGCCAAGTCCGTCAGATCGTGGGGCGTGAGAACGTTCTGTTCATCCACGTGTCCCTTGTCCCGTACCTCGCCGCTGGTGGCGAGCTGAAGACCAAGCCTACGCAACACTCCGTCGCGGCCCTGCGCAACATTGGCATCCAGCCGGATGCGATTGTGTTGCGTTGCGACCGCGAACTGACGGAGGGTATTAAGAACAAAGTGGCACTGATGTGCGATGTGGACCGCGAAGCTGTTGTTGAATGCCGCGACGCTGCTTCGATCTACGAGATCCCGGTGACGTTGGCTAATGAGGGTTTGGACACCTACGTGGTTCGGCGCCTTGGGCTGAGCTTCCGGGACGTTGATTGGACCGAGTGGAACGTTCTACTAGACCGCGTACGGCATCCGCGTGCGACCGTCCGCGTGGCGCTGGTGGGTAAGTACGTTGACCTGCACGATGCCTACCTATCCGTTGCCGAGGCACTACGTGCCGGTGGCTTCGCCCATTCTGTTGCCGTGGAGATCGTATGGGTAGCCTCGGATCTGTGTGAGACCGAAGAAGGTGCGGGCAAACAGTTCGCCGATATTGACGCTATTTTGGTGCCAGGCGGGTTCGGCGTTCGCGGACTCGACGGGAAGATTGGCGCCCTACGGTATGCCAGAGAGCATGGCATCCCAACACTCGGTATCTGCCTCGGTCTGCAATGCATGGTGATTGAGGCAGCTCGAAACCTCTGCGGTCTCACCGGCGCCTCTTCAACCGAGTTCGATCCGGCTACCGGGGTACCCGTCATTGCCACCATGGACGAGCAGCGCGAGTTCGTAGATGGTGAAGGGGACCTGGGAGGGACCATGCGTCTAGGTGCCTACCCAGCCGAACTCTCTGAGGGATCGCTTGCCGCTGAGACCTATGGATCGAACCGCGTGAGTGAGCGCCACCGCCACCGCTATGAAGTGAACCAGGCATATCGTAGCGAGCTGGAGGAGGCCGGACTGAAGGTAAGCGGAACCTCCCCAGACGGTACACTGGTGGAGTTTGTAGAGCTAGACCGTGCCCTTCATCCCTACTATGTGGCCACCCAGGCCCATCCAGAGTTTAAGAGCCGGCCCACTGCCGCTCACCCGCTTTTCGCGGGCCTGATCGGCGCCGCCTGCCAGAGGAGGAAATTATGACTGAGCTTGTGGACGTGCGCGATGATGAGCACGCGCGCCTTGTCCGGAGCTCCGAGCATTATCACGGCCACATCCTGGATGTGGTGGCTGATGATATCGAGCTGGCCTCAACCGGCGCATCCATAACTCGGGAGTACATCCGCCATGACGATGCAGTGGGAATCTTGGCAGTGCGCGATGGTGCCGCAGGCGAAGAGGTTCTCCTTATACGCCAGTATCGCCACCCGGTCCGCAGCCTCCTGTGGGAGATCCCGGCGGGGCTCCTCGACATTGAGGGCGAGGATAAGGCTGTGGCGGCTGCACGGGAACTTGGAGAGGAGACGGATTACGAGGCGGAGAGCTTGACGCCGCTCGCGAGCTTCTACACGTCGCCCGGTTGTTCGGACGAACTCCTCCATGTGTATCTTGCTCGTGGAGTCAGCCCCTCATTGTCCAACTTTGCGAGAGAGGATGAGGAAGCGGAGATCGAAACTCACTGGTTCCCGTTTGAAGATGTTGCCGCTGCAGTTCTTGCGGGCAAGCTCCATTCCCCAAGCCTCGTGGTGGCTGTCTTGGCTTACGCCACTAACCGGTAGGGACCGTTTCTTCCTGCTCTCTTCTGCGCGCGAACGGGTTAAGGGCACGAATAAATACGGATGTATTTCGGGCGCTTTTCTGAGAAAGTGGCGGTTTATCACGGGCTGCGCAGCTCGTGCACTTAAAGCACGGCTAACCTAACGTGCCAATCCTCACATTGGAATTATTCCAGAAAAGCGACTCGGCGGTGGAATTTTGAAAGGTCCTTGTTGTTTAATAGTGGGGGTAGGGGAGGAGGCTCAGATGACCGGCTTATCAGATAACGATATCGGCACACGAGACCGGATCCTCCGTCTCATTATTGAGAAGGGCCCGGTTACTTCAGCGGAACTCGCGAAGGAACTTGTCTTGACCGCCGCAGCAGTGCGGAGGCATTTGGCTCAGCTTGAGATAGACGGACAAATAACCGAATACGAGGGCGTCGCGTCCAAGCCAGCAAGGCGTGGGCGGCCCTCTAGGCGTTACGTAGCAACTGGCGAAGGCCAAGCGACTTTCGGAGACTCCTATGGGGACGTGGCCACTCAGGCCCTCGACTTCCTGTATGACTCTCTGGGTGATGACGGTATATGGAAGTTTGCACAGCAACGCATCCATGGCCTTGAGGCCCGCTACCGGGACGCCATCGCTTCATCCGGAGATGATCTCGAAGCCAGAGCTCACGCCCTCGCACGGGTCTTGACCCAAGACGGTTATGCGGCAAGCATCCGAAAGGGCCCGGGGGGCTACACGCTTCAACTGTGTCAGGGCCACTGTCCAATTCAGGAAGTGGCAACTGCATACCCGGCGATGTGCGAGGCAGAGACTCAAGCATTTCATCGACTTCTCGGCGTGCACGTTCAGCGCCTAGCCACTCTTGCGGGTGGCGAGCACGTGTGCACGCTTACGATCCCTCTTGTTTCGCGCACCCGTGAAACAACACCAACATGGAAGGACAGCCATGACACAAACCCGGCATGAGGCCGCGGTTGCTGAGGCTATTAATGAGCAGCAGGAAACCATTGAGGCACTGGGAGGCCGCTACAGCTTTGGTTGGCACGATTCCGATGCCGCCGGTGAAGCTGCGCAGCGGGGCCTGAACGAGGACGTTGTTCGCAACATTTCCTCAGTGAAGGGTGAGCCGGAGTGGATGCTCAAGCGGCGCCTGAAGGCGCTCAAGCTGTTCGAGCGTCGCCCGATGCCAACTTGGGGCGCCGATCTCTCCGGCATTGATTTTGACGAGTACAAGTACTTCGTTAAGTCCACTGAGAAGCCCGCCAAGTCATGGGAGGAGCTCCCCGAGGATATCCGCGAAACTTACGATCGTTTGGGTATCCCCGAGGCGGAGAAGGCCCGTCTTGTGTCCGGCGTTGCGGCCCAGTACGAATCAGAAGTTGTGTACAACCAGATCCGTGAGGATCTCGAAGAGCAGGGCGTCATCTTCCTCGATACGGATACCGCACTGCGCGAGCACGGGGATCTAGTCAAAGAGTATTTCGGTACGGTGATCCCTTCGGGTGACAACAAGTTTGCCTCGCTGAACACCGCAGTGTGGTCCGGCGGCTCGTTCATCTACGTGCCCAAGGGCGTTCATGTGGACATCCCACTTCAGGCATACTTCCGCATCAACACCGAGTCCATGGGCCAGTTCGAGCGCACACTCATCATCGCGGACGAAGGATCCTACGTTCACTACGTTGAGGGTTGTACCGCCCCGATTTACCAGCGCGATTCGCTGCATTCGGCCATCGTGGAGATCATCGTGAAGAAGAATGCTCACGTGCGTTACACGACGATCCAGAACTGGTCCAATAACGTGCTGAACCTCGTGACCCAGCGCGCCTCCGTGTACGAAGGCGGAACGATGGAGTGGATCGATGGCAACATTGGTTCGCGAATCAACATGAAGTACCCGGCTTGCGTGCTCCTTGGCGAGCATGCTCACGGTGAAGCTCTCTCCGCTGCTTTTGCTGGCCCGGGACAACATCAGGACACTGGCGCGAAGATGATTCATTCTGCTCCGTATACCACGTCCTCGATTGTTTCGAAGTCGATTTCCCGTGGCGGCGGCCGTTCATCCTACCGTGGGCTTGTCCAGATTGAGGAGAATGCGCATCGGTCAAAGTCCTCGGTTGTGTGTGATGCCCTCCTGGTAGATGACATTTCCCGGACCGACACGTACCCCTACGTGGACGTGCGCACGGACGATGTGGAGATGGGCCACGAAGCCACGGTGTCCAAGGTATCCGAGGATCAGTTGTTCTATCTGGAGCAGCGTGGGCTAACCGAGCAGGAAGCCATGGCCATGGTTGTCCGCGGATTCGTGGAGCCGATCGCCCGTGAGCTGCCCATGGAGTACGCACTTGAACTCAACCGGCTTATCGAGCTTCAGATGGAAGGAAGCGTCGGCTAAATGACAACGCCAAATTTGTCCACCGATCACTCGCGCGCAAAACTCGTCGAAGACGAGGATTTTGGGACTGGAGTTTCCCGCGCTGATCGCCCCACGTCTTTCTCCGCAGACGATTTCTCTGTCCCCACGGGCGAAGAGGAAGAGTGGCGCTTTACTCCCATGGACCGCGTTGCGGATTTCATTGGTAATCGGCTCCTTGCCTCCCCGGCTAACGTGACGTCCGATTCGGCAAAGCTCGAGACCGTGACCCGTAAGGATCCGCGCCTCGGCACCGTGGGCGAACCGGACGATCGCTCCGCGGCTTTGGCTTGGGAAGCATTTTCCGAGGCTTACGTTGTTACGATTCCTAACGACGACGAAGCCCACGAGATCGCCGTTTCCTTCAATGTTCCAGACGGAATGCATGCCGCCCACACAGCGATCATTGCTGAAGCCGGGTCCAGGGGAACGGTTGTGCTGGAGCATACCGGCACGGGCGAGCTGACCGAGGGCGTCGAAATCACCGTGGGTGACGAAGCCGAACTGACAGTTGTGTCCGTTCAGGAGGCTGATCGCACTGCGCGTCATTTCTCCAACCAGCGCATTTCGGTTGGCCGCGATGCAAAGGTCAAGCACATCCTCGTGACCATCGGTGGCGACCTTGTGCGAATCTCCACCTCGGTGAGCTATCAGGGTGAAGGCGGCACCGCCGAACTTCTGGGTGCCTACATCACGGAGAGCGGCGAGCATCAAGAGCATCGCATCTTCGTTGATCACGGGCCGAAGAACTGCGTGTCCCGCGCCACCTACAAGGGTGCGCTCCAAGGGGAGGAAGCACATTCGGTGTGGATTGGCGACGTGCTGATCCGGGCTGAGGCTGCTAACACGGATACCTACGAACTCAACCGCAACCTCGTTCTGACCCGTGGAGCTAAGGCGGATTCCGTTCCGAACCTCGAGATCAAGACCGGCGAAATCGTCGGAGCTGGCCACGCTTCAGCTACCGGACGTTTCGATGAGGAGCAGCTCTTCTACCTGCAGGCACGTGGAATTCCAGAGGATATCGCGCGCCGCTTGGTGGTCCGCGGGTTCTTTGCGGAACTCGTTGAGCAGATCGGCGTTGAGTCCATCGAAAACAAGCTCATGGCCGCCATTGAGCGCGAGCTTGATATCGCTGAACTTGAAGCCAACTCGGAGGAACCGAAGTGAGTTTCCAAGTCGCGTGCGCTACCACGGAGCTAGATCCTGAAGAGGCCCTTCAGGTGATCTTGGCCGACTCCGCGGGGACTAATGTTCCCGTGGCAGTTGTCCGGGACTCTGACGGCTCTTGGCACGCGATTGGCGATACCTGCTCGCACCAGAACTATTCACTCGCGGAAGGCGACGTGGAAGACGGAACGATCGAGTGCTGGAAGCACGGCGCCCCGTTCGATCTTGCCACGGGCAATCCGCTCTCACTGCCGGCCACCAAGCCGGTCCCTGTCTACTCTATTGAGATCAATGACGGCGACGTTCTTGTCGACGTCGACGTCACCCTGTAAAAGGAGATCATCACCTTGTCCACTCTTGATATTCAAAACCTTCACGCCTCGGTTGAAACCACCGAGGGCCTCAAGCCGATCCTGCATGGTGTCAACTTGCATATCGGCGATGGAGAAGTTCACGCCGTCATGGGCCCGAACGGCTCCGGAAAGTCCACCACCGCCTACGCGTTGGCTGGCCATCCCAAGTATCACATCACCGAGGGTAAGGTGCTGCTGGATGGCGAAGACATTACGGATATGACCGCTGATGAGCGGGCGCGCGCGGGGCTCTTCCTCGCCATGCAGTACCCTGTTGAGGTTCCCGGAGTCTCCGTTACCAACTTCCTGCGTACCGCGAAGACAGCAATTGATGGTGAGGCGCCTAAGCTTCGCGATTGGTCGAAGAAGGTCAAGGAAGCCACCGCGAACCTTAAGGTGGATCCGGACTTCATCGCGCGTGATCTCAACGTTGGCTTCTCCGGTGGAGAGAAGAAGCGCACCGAGGTTCTCCAGATGGAACTGCTGGAGCCCAAGGTTGCCGTGCTTGATGAGACCGATTCCGGCCTTGACGTTGACGCCCTGCGGATCGTGTCTGAGGGTGTTGTGCATACCCACGAGAAGACGAATAACTCGATCCTTCTCATCACTCACTATTCGCGCATCCTGCAGTACATCAAGCCCGATTTCGTGCACGTGTTTGCCAACGGCCAGATCGTGAAGACCGGTGGCGCCGAACTTGCTGATGAGCTTGAGCAGACCGGATACGATGCGGTCGTGGGTGCCTGATGCCCTTTTCGCCGGCACCGCGCGGCGATTTCCCCATTCTGTCCCGAACAGTGCGTGGGGGAGCACCGCTGGTCTATCTTGATTCAGGTGCCACATCCCAACGCCCGCAGCGTGTCCTTGACGCGGTGCGGGCGATGGACGTGGAGCACAACGGAGCTGTCAAGCGCGGAGCTCACCAGCTGGCGGAGGAGGCGACCCTCGCCTACGAAGGGGCCCGGGATTCCGTTGCTCGCTTCGTGGGTGTAGATGCAGACGAGATTGTGTGGACCTCGGGTACCACCCAGTCCATCAATCTGCTCGCCTATGCCATGTCAGACGCCAGCGTAGGGCGTGGTCCCGAGCGGTTCGTGTTGGGCGAGGGGGACTCCGTAGTCGTCACTCGGGCCGAACACCATTCCAACATCGTGCCGTGGCAGGAACTCTGCTTGCGTACGGGAGCAACGCTCAAGTGGCTGGATCTTACGGACGATGGGCGTATCGATCTGGACACGCTGGACGTTATAGATTCCCACACCAAGGTCGTGGCTTTTACCCACGTCTCTAACGTGTCTGGTGCGATCTCTCCAGTGAATCAAATCGTGGCTGCCGCACACGCTGTTGGAGCCGTTACGGTTCTCGATGCGTGCCAGTCCGTTCCGCACATGCCGGTTGATTTCCGCGCACTTGGCGTGGACTTCGCGGCCTTCTCAGGGCACAAAATGCTCGGTCCTACTGGGGTTGGCGTGCTTTACGGGCGCCGGGAGCTTCTGGCGGACCTGCCTCCGTATCAGTTTGGCGGATCCATGATCGAGCTGGTGACGATGGAAGAGACCACATACGCGGATCCACCCGCACGGTTTGAGGCTGGTACTCAAGCAGTGGCCCAGATCGTGGGCATGGGTGAGGCGGCGGACTATCTCTCAGAGATAGGGATGGAAGAGATCGCGGCCCACGAGGCCAAACTGACGGCTATCATGCTTGACGGGATCAAGGAGATCCCCGGCGTGCGGCTACTTGGCCCGGTAGATTCTGTGGATCGAACAGGCGCGGCGGCCTTCCACGTGGAGGGTGTACATCCTCATGATGTGGGGCAGTACCTCGATTCTCTTGGTGTGGCCGTTCGCGTTGGGCATCATTGCGCTCAGCCGATCCACCGCCACTTTGGGGTTTTCGCCTCAACGCGTGCCTCGCTTGGCCCGTACAATACGGAAGAGGAAGTTGGCGTGTTTCTTCGCGCGCTAGCAGGCGTGCGGCCATACTTCCGTTTGGAGGATTAATGGACGATCTGGATGCGATGTACCAGCAGATCATCTTGGACGCCGCTCGTGAACGCCACGGCGAAGGCGAACTAGCTGAGCCAGATGGGGAGTCCTTTCAGGTCAACACCACCTGTGGCGATCAGGTGAATATGCAGGTCCAGTTGTCTCAAGACGGCAAGCGGATCGAGCACATCGGATGGCAGGGACAGGGATGTTCCATTTCGCAGGCATCCATTTCGATTATGACCGAAATGGTTGAGGGAAAAGACATCACCGAGGCCATGGATCTGTTCACGACCTTCCGTCACCTGATGGATACCCGCGGGCACGAACTGAGCGAGCAGGACGAGGACAAACTGGAGGACGCCGGCGCGTTCGTTGGAGTGTCCAAGTTTCCCATGAGAGTCAAGTGCGCGTTGCTGGGTTGGATGGCGATGCGAGATGCAACCGATCAGGCGCTGGGCGCCGATCTAGGAGGAAAAGATGACTGAGGAGAGAGAAGCCGCTCCCGCTTACCCGGGAAGCACCCCCGAGATCCCCGCGGTCACGGAGGAGGACATCCTCGAAGCTATGCGTGACGTCATTGATCCCGAGCTGGGGATCAACGTTGTGGATCTGGGCCTCGTGTACGGTGTCCACCTCGATGGCACGAAGCTAATCGTAGACATGACCCTCACGTCCGCGGCCTGCCCGCTCACCGATGTGATTGAGGATCAGTCGGCCATGGCCCTCGAAGGCATGGTCACCTCCATGCGCATCAACTGGGTGTGGCTGCCACCGTGGGGTCCCGAGCGCATCACACCCGATGGGCGCGAGATGCTTCAGGCTCTCGGCTTTAACGTGTAGCGATTTTTGACGTATAACGGTTAGGCGCGTTGCAGATAGCTTTCGTTGAGTTCGCCCAGCGATTTTCCATCTGCTTCGCGCCTCCATACTTTCAGCCCGCTCTGAGATGTGCCGGAAACGGAGCGCGCCGCAGCGGAAGCCGATGTTTCGATGGTTCCATCTTCAAGGGCGAAGCGGCCTTCCGCGGTGATTGTGACGCGATAGCTGTTGCCGAGGCGAGGGCGCTCCCACACGAACACATCGCCTTCGTGGATAAGCCCAACGCGTAGCAGGTCAATATTCTTGACTTGGCGGCCACCGCGTGCCGAAGCTCGGGAGCCAAGGAGAAGGCGGTCCTCCTCAACGGCAGTCAGATCGATTCCCTCAGAATCTTGGCGAATTGACCAGTAATCACAGATGGACCGCACGATGGCTGTCTGCCTCTCGTTTAGCACATCATCGGTCCACTCAGGCAGGTCCTGGAGCTGAGAAGTCAGTACGTAGGCATCTCCGACTCCTAGGATCTTCTTGCGGCGAGTGGAGTAGTCCGATGAGCTTCTGAGGTTGGCCGGGCGGGCCGAGGTTAGCACGATGTTGGCCAGCCTGTCGTACCAGTAGTTTTGCTGAGAGGGCGATAGGCCAGCCCACTTCAATGATGGGTCTTTAGAGGGGATGACCCGGACGGCGTTGAGAGCCCGGCGTGTGGGCAGGCTGGCAAGCCCCTCTGCCTGTGCGTTAGCACGCTGGAGAACAATTTTCGCCAGTGGGCTGTTCGTGGCGAATGCGCCGCGAAGGTTGCTCACGGCCTTCCTGCGTAACTCATCGGACACACCGAATATCTGGGTGGGCGGAGTTCCGTCCTTCAGATCGCGGATAATCTGGACAATTCGTCCCACCCGCTGGCTGTGTGCCGTATGGGCAAGAGCGTCTATCCCAATCACCCGCTCTAAATCGCGAAGCAGTTCAGCCTGCCGTTGCGGGTTGTCGTCAAGGTTCCGAAGAATCCACATGGCGGCAGCATGCCACTCGCGAGAGTTGTACTGGCTGAGAAGGTTGAGTTCTTCCCAGACTTCCGGCTTCTCGTTACGAGAATCGGGGCGGCGAATACGCTCGTAGATCGCGGAATAGGGTAGGAGAACGTGTTCGATGAATTCGTCGTTCCGATCGGGCTCATAGGCCGCTAGCAGCTTCTCCGGGAAATCGTCGATGAGGTCACCGGCCAGCGGTTCTCCCTGCTCCACTATGAAGATGTTTCGGAGGAATTCCTCGAAGTCTGGGCCGTGGGTTTCTGTGATGGCATCCCACTTCTGGGCGTATTCTGCCTGCAGATCGGCGTTGATCGAGGAGACTACGCGGGCCTTGAGGATATCGGACGGGCCAAGTGGAATGCCCCGATCGTTGAGCACATGGAACATGCGGTAGGCATCCGCGTAATCGCTAGAACCCACCATGACAACGGCTACCTCCCTCAGGAGGTAGCGGGCGATTTGGCGCCGTTCGGCGGAATCGTACGTGGCGTCCAAGTAGTCATAGAAAGCTCGCGTGTTTTCAATCATGCGCCGCTGGGCGTGTGTGGAGGTGTCCTCGTAGGACAGTGCGAACAGCTCCTCGACGGAGCCTTCTTGGACGTAGGTTCGGACAAATTCGCGGTCCAATTCGCGCAGCACTAGACGAGGGCTCGCCTTGCGCCCAACCACAGGATCGCCTGGATCGTTGAGGCGGTAGTCCAGAGACTCGCGGAACTGGTCATCATCTTCGAGATCCCGCAGCGATGCGAGCAGCAACATGAGAGTAGTGATGCGCTGTTGGCCATCGATCACGTCCCATGTGGCACCCGATTCTTCCGAACCAACTAACACGAGCGAGCCAAGGAAGTACGTGGATCGTCCCCTTGTACAGGCTTCGGCGATATCGTCTAACAGCTGCATCGCCTGCTCGGTTTCCCACACGTACTCCCGCTGGAAATCGGGTATACGCAGGAGGAACGCCTCACTAAAGAGCTGTTCCAGCCTGAGTTCTTGGACCTGTAGAGCCACGTTTCCTCCGCCAGTTGGGTACGCAATATCAATACCGTCCCCATACTAATGGCTTTGAGGCTGACGTGGGTTGCGATACACCCCGGTCTGGGGATTGGGCGCGAGTGGTAAAGCTTTGTAGGCTAGAGCGCGTGATTAATGCCCAAGACCTGACCATGCGAATCGGTACGCGTGAACTGATTGCGAACGCTAGCTTCCGTATTGATAAGGGAATGCGGATCGGGCTGGTGGGGCGTAATGGCGCGGGTAAGACCACGCTGACACGCCTGCTGGCAGGGGAAGGCGTCACCTCCGAGGTTATCGAGCACACCGGTCAGATCAACCGCAGTGGGAAGATCGGGTATCTCCCTCAGGACACCCATACGGGTGATCCCGAGCAGATAGCGCGCGATCGCATCCTTTCCGTTCGGGATATCGATAAGACGATTCGCCGTATTCTCAAGGCGGAAAAGGAAATGTCCACAACCGAGGGCGCACGCCAGATGAAGGCGATGGAGCGCTACGTCAGGTTGGACCAAGAATTCACTGCGGCCGGCGGCTGGGCCGCCAACGCGGAGGCCGCCCAGATGGCCGCTGCGCTCGGGCTACCTGAGCGGGTACTGGACCAGACCCTAGCAACACTCTCTGGCGGACAGCGCCGGAGAGTGGAGCTGGCGCGGATACTCTTTTCTCAGGCAGAAACCCTGCTGCTGGATGAGCCAACCAACCACTTGGACCACGATTCGATCGTGTGGTTACGTGATTACCTCAAGGTGTACCGCGGGGGATTCGTGGTGATCTCGCATTCGGTGGAGCTTCTTGAAGATACCGTGAATGCGGTGTGGCACTTGGACGCCAACCGCGCATCCTTGGATGTATACAACATGGGGTGGAAGCAGTATCAGGCTCAGCGCGAAACCGACGAGCGTAGGCGGCGCCGTGAGCGTGCCAATGCAGAAAAGAAGGCGCAGACGCTCCTTGCCCAAGCAGACAAGTTGCACGCGAAGGCAACAAAGGCGGTTGCTGCCCAGAATATGGCGCGCCGCGCAGGCAAGCTCCTCGAAGGTACCGAAGAAGCTCGGCGTGCGGACAAGGTGGCGAACCTACGTTTCCCTGCGCCAGCGCACTGTGGGCGTACGCCGCTCACTGCTAAGGGGCTGTCCAAGTCATATGGATCCCTCGAAGTATTTACCGGTGTGGATCTGGCGATTGATCGTGGGAGCCGTGTTGTAGTGCTCGGACTGAACGGTACGGGAAAAACGACGCTGTTACGGTTGCTATCGCGAGTTGAGGAACCCGACAGTGGCAGCGTCATCGATGGTTTCGGGCTCAAACTTGGGTACTACGCGCAGGAACACGAGACGATCGATCTGGACAAGACGGTAGTGGAGAACCTTCGCTACGTTGCACCGGAGCTAGACGATACTCACGTGCGCTCGGTTCTCGGCTCCTTCCTGTTCTCCGGGGAAGACGCTGATAAGCCGTCTTCGGTGCTTTCCGGTGGAGAAAAGACGCGACTGGCGCTGGCGATGCTGGTGGTGTCCGCTGCCAACGTTCTGCTGTTGGACGAGCCAACAAATAATCTTGATCCCGCCTCACGCGAGGAGATCCTCAACGCATTGCGCAAGTACGAGGGCGCCGTCATCCTCGTAACCCACGACGAGGGCGCGGTCGAAGCTCTTCAGCCCGAGCGCGTACTGCTGCTGCCCGATGGAGATGAGGACCTGTGGTCCGATGACTATCTGGATCTCATCGCCCTTGCCTAACCTGTAGGCTTGGCCCATGCCACAACTCATTCTGATGCGACACGCCAAGGCCGCCAACGGCAGCCGAGATTTCAAACGTCCCTTGAGCCGTACGGGCAGGGAGCAGGCGAACGCGCAGGCTGGCCCGCTCTCCGCCCGCGCGGCCCACATCGATCTGGTATTGGTATCTGCTGCTGAACGCACAATGCAAACCCTTGAGGGGCTAAAGTCTGGCGGCTTGCAGGTGGGGGAGGTTCGCTCAAGCGAGGAGCTCTACGGCGCTGGATGGCACGATCTGTTGGCTATGCTCCGAGAGGTCCCCAGTTCCACCGGTACGGTTCTAGTGGTAGGGCATGAGCCAACCATGTCGATCACCTCCGCTATGCTCGCCTCTGAGGACTCTCCGGGCTACGGAGAACTCCGTGCGGGTTTCCCCACGGCAACGGCCGCGATTGGCACGTTACCGGAATGGCGCACGCTTGAAGAAGGCGGGCTAACCCTCAGCGAGGTTCTCCGGGTGGCAATTTAGCGGCTCACCACGAGGCTGGCATTCCCGTCACTAATCCCTGACTAGGGGGACTTGCAGGGGCGCCGGTGGGCTCAGCTGCTTTGTGCGCCTTCTTACGCTCTTCGCGGCGCTGGCGTGCCCATGCCGAATATCCCTTGGCCCATTGAGCTTTCAGCTCCGGATCGGACATTACGAGGGCCACAGTTTGGCAATCTTCGGGGCCGGTCACATACGGTTGGCACAAAGTACAGGGTTCACCGTATCGCAGTGGGCACTTTGGAGCGTTGGCGTTGGACACGTAGCCATTGTACGAGCGTTACGTGCTAGGTGCCGTCGCCTAGCTCACCGCGTCCCATCCAAGAAGAGCAATGAGGATGTCCAGCCGTGGGCTGGTAATCGCGGAGTCAGCGCTCTCCAGTACCACCGGCTTCGCGCAGAAGGCCACCGAGAGCCCTGCGATCTCCATCATCCCCAGATCGTTTGCGCCGTCTCCCACGGCGACTGTCCGGTCAAGCGGGACGTCTAATGTTTCAGCCCAGTGGGTGAGCGCCTGTGCCTTGGCCGCTCGGTCAATGATCGGTCCGCGCGTCCGGCCCGTCAGCCGTCCGTCTGCGACCTCGAGGCGATTAGCGAGTAGACGATCCACCCCAAGCGGATAGGCGAAGCGGTCCACCACCTCGTGGAACCCTCCCGAAACAAGTCCGAAGATACCCCCGTGGGCGTGTACCGCAGCAACGAGTTCGCGCGCACCCTGATGCACGATGACGCTCTGCGCCGCCTCCTCGAAAACCGTGGCTTGAACGCCGCCCAGAGTTGCCACGCGTTCGGTAAGAGATCCGGCGAAGTCGAGTTCGCCCGCCATCGCGCGCGTGGTGATATCGCGGACCTGCTCTTCGCTCCCGGCGGCGGCCGCGAGCATCTCGATCACTTCGTTGGCGATGAATGTGGAGTCCACGTCTGTCACTACCAGCGCCGGGCCGTCTGTAGCCATTTCGCCTGTTAGAAACGCAGCATCCACACGCAGTGCTAGAGCGGGCCCGCGCAGTTCCTCACGTAGCCAACCCCTATCGAGTTCCTTGCGCGCCCGCCCCAAGAAGCTCCGAGTGAAGAGTCCGGCCACCGACGGCTCGATGATGGTGGTATCCGAGCAGGCCTCCTCCAGCACGTGGGCGGTGTGGGCCGAAAGCCCGGGAGGAAGCGGGGAAGATGAGGCGAGGGAGAACCTGACAGGCTCTCCCTCGCGAATAGTCTGGCTCATGGCCTAGAGACTACCTATTTAGGAACGCGCATGCCCTTGGGTACCACCGTGATGCCCTCGGGTGAAACGTCTAGGCCGCGTTCGCGGTCCCTGTCGTGATCAACGCCAACGCTGGCACCCTCTTCGATCACAGCGTGCTTATCAATGATGGCATTGACAATGGTGGCGTTGCGCATCACTTGAACGCCGTCGAACACAACGGATTGCCGGACGGATGCCCACGAATTCACGCGCACCCCGGGTGAAAGCACCGAACCTATCACTTCGCCACCGGAGATGATTACTCCCGGAGAGATGATCGAATCGAGCGCGTGCCCCAGCCTCTCGTGATGTCCGTACACGAACTTCGCCGGGGGAAGGCCGGTGTAGCCGGTCAGGAGCGGCCAGCGATCGTTGTACAGGTTGAAGACGGGCTCCACAGAGATGAGATCCATGTTTGCGTCGTAAAAAGCATCAATCGTACCCACGTCGCGCCAATACTTCTTGTCGCGTTCCTTGGCCCCTGGCACATCGTTGAACGTGAAGTCGTAAACCCCGCAGTTTCCCTGTTCCACGAACGAGGGAACAATGTTTCCACCCATATCGTGGTTGGATTCGTCCTCTGCGGCATCCTCCATGAGCGCCTTATAAAGAGCCTCGGTAGAGAATACGTAGTTGCCCATCGACGCGAGGAACTCGTCTGGCGAATCTGGAAGCCCGAGGCCGGTGGTGTCCTTGGGCTTCTCGAGGAAACGAGAGACCTTGAGCGGATTGTCATCATCAACATCGATGACGCCGAAGGAAGGAGCAAGGTCGAGTGGTTGGCGGATGCCGGCAATCGTGAGATCGAAGCCGGAGTCAATGTGCTGCTGGACCATCTGTGAGAAGTCCATGCGGTAAATGTTGTCTGCCCCGGTGACCAACACGATATCGGGGCGCTCATCATCGAGCACGTTCAAGGACTGATAGATCGCATCGGCCGATCCGAGGAACCAGTTCTTCCCGCGGCGTTGCTGGGCGGGAACCGGTGCTACATAGTTGCCCAAGAGGTTGGACATCTGCCACGTCTTCGTGATGTGTCTGTCAAGCGAGTGGGACTTGTACTGGGTAAGGACGATGACTTTGAGATAGCCGGAGTTCACGATGTTGCTCAGGGCAAAATCGATAAGCCGGTAAATCCCGCCGAAAGGAACTGCGGGTTTCGCGCGGTCTTGGGTTAGCGGCATCAGACGCTTCCCCTCACCGCCTGCTAAGACGATACTGAGTACCCGTGGATTTGTTTTCATGAAACCACCATACCTAATGGGAGTGATCCAGCGCACGTTTGCCCGTATCGGCGAAATCGGTATTCCAGTCCGATTGATTGGGACAATGGAGGCTCATTTGCCACTAGAGTGGTGCAGGAGGCATTCATTCAACGAGGAGGTCCAGCAATGCGAGTTGATCTGCTAACCCGTGAGTATCCACCACACGTCTACGGTGGAGCGGGGGTGCACGTAACTGAGTTGGCGAAGGTTCTGGGTGAACATGCCGAGGTACAGGTTCGTGCGTTCGATGGCGAGAGGTCAAAGCAAGACCTTGAGGGGCTCCCCGCGGGCGTCTCTCTGACTGGATACGAGTACCTTCAGGGGTTAGAGGACGCTAACGCGGCCCTGCGTACGCTTTCAGTGGATCTGGCTATCGCCGAGGACCTTCGGGGAGCTGACATCGCGCACTCCCATACGTGGTACGCCAACATGGCGGGCCACCTTGGCTCGTTGCTCTACGATATTCCTCACGTTGTTTCTGCTCATTCGCTTGAGCCCTTACGCCCGTGGAAGCGTGAACAGCTCGGAGGTGGCTACAACGTATCGTCTTGGGCGGAGCGGACGGCCTATGAAGCCGCCGCTGGAATCGTGGCCGTTTCCAACGGTATGCGAGAAGATATCCTGCGCGCTTACCCGAAGATTGATCCCGATCGCGTGCGGGTGATCCACAACGGCATTGACCTAGAGGATTGGAAGGCGCCGCAAACCGACGAGGGATGGGATCAGGCCCGCGAGTTCTTCTCCTCCTACGGCCTTGACTCAGATCGCCCCACGATCATCTTCGTTGGCCGAATCACTCGTCAAAAGGGAGTGCCAGGGTTGCTCCGCGCGCTCGGGAAGATTTCCCCGGAGATTCAGGTAATTCTGTGTGCGGGTGCACCCGACACCCCGGCTATTGCAGAGGAGACGCGCCGCCTTGTTGAGGACCTCCAGAAGACGCGCGATTCGGTTGTGTGGATTGACGATATGCTTCCGCACGATCGCATTGTCCAGCTTGAAGCATGTTCCACAGTGTTCGTGACTCCTTCTATTTACGAGCCGCTCGGCATCGTAAACTTGGAGGCAATGGCAGTTAATTTGCCAGTAGTTGGGACAGCCACCGGAGGTATTCCGGATTGTATCGACGACGGCGTGACCGGCACCCTCGTGCCCATCGAGCAGGTGGACGATGGGACGGGCACACCGATTCACCCCGAGCAGTTTGAGTCCGATTTGGCCAAGGCACTAGAGGACATGTGCTCGGATCTCGATCGCGCCAAGAAGATGGGAGCAGCCGGGCGTAAGCGGGTTGAAGACCAGTTCTCATGGGAGTCAATTGGTGTCAAGACCATGCAGTTCTACCGGGACGTTATCGCTGGGTTTTAGTCAGGCTGGTCTAGGGTAGAACCATGCGTGATGTGTTGGAACTAAAAGACGTTATCGTCAAGCGCGGTGGACGCAATATTCTGGATGGAGTCAACTGGCGGGTTAACGAAGGTGAGCGGTGGGTTGTACTAGGGCCTAATGGCGCGGGTAAAACCACCTCGATTCAACTGGCGGCCGGACGGATGCATCCCTCTAGCGGCACGGTGACCATTGTGGGGGAGACCCTCGGGCGCGTTGATGTGAACGAGCTCCGGCCACTCGTGGGTCTCACTTCTGCCTCACTTGATACCCGGATTCCGGCGGGCCAGCGCGTTCTTGACGTTGTGCGCACGGCAGCCTATGGGCATCTGGCGAGGTGGCGTGAGATATACGAGGATGAGGACACGGCGCGCGCTCAGCAACTGCTTGACGGTTTGGGGGTTGGCAGCCTAGCGGATCGGGTGTTTAATACGATCTCCTCGGGAGAAACCAAGCGAGTGGGTATCGCCCGGGCCCTCATGCCCAATCCCGAGGTGCTCATTCTAGATGAGCCCACCTCGGGGCTTGATTTGGGAGGCCGCGAATCGCTGCTGGAAACCCTGACAGGACTGGCTGCCCAGCCATATGCTCCCGTTCTCATCTTGGTGACCCATCACGTCGAGGAGATCCCCGAGGGCTTCACTCATGCGTTGCTCTTGAAGGACGGGACGGTGTTCGCGGCCGGCCCGATCTCCGAAACGATCACTTCCTTCAATCTGTCGCGGGTTTTCGGCTTGCCTCTTGAGGTTGAGAGTTCGCACGGGCGCTACACCGCACGTGCGTTGCGTCGGGAGGAACGCCAAAGTCTCTAGTTGGGCCCTTTGTCCCTCGATAACCGCAAACCTGTACACTGACTTGCAACGGCCGCCACGGAGCGCCACACGACCGGGAGGATTTCCGCCATGAGCTGGTACATTTGGCTGATTGTTGCCATCGTATGTTTCATCATCGAAACCTTCACGGTGGAGTTCACATTCTTGATGCTCGGCGGATCGGCTCTTATTGCAACGGGCGTTGCCTTTGGAACAGAGAGCATTGTATGGCAAGTTCTCGCCTTCTCTTTGGCGGCACTTGTTCTCATTCTTTTCGCCCGGCCATGGGCGCTAAAAAAGATGAACCCGAAAGGCGCTGCCGCGGGTAACGTATACGGGCAAGTTGGAAAAGCGGCTCGCACGCTCACGGGCGTAGACGAGCGGTCAGGCCGCGTCAAGATTGGTGGGGATGTGTGGTCAGCTCGCTCAGTGGGCGGATTGATCCCGGAGGGCAGTGACGTCGTCGTCGTCCAAATCGACGGTGCCACCGCGGTCGTGGCACCTCGCCCACCCCAACCGTAATCCCATCAACCATCGGAGGAACCATATGGAACCGGGCAATGTTGTAGGAATTCTTCTTATCCTGCTGCTCGTCCTTGTAGTTGTGTCTGTTTTTCGGGCGATCTTCAAGGTACATCAGGGATATACCGTAATTGTGGAGCGGCTAGGGCGCTACCACAAGACGTATCAGCCGGGGCTTCATTTCCTCGTGCCGTTCTTTGACACGATTCGTCAGCGAATCGATATGCGTGAGCAGGTTGTTCCGTTCCCGCCGCAAACGGTGATTACGTCGGATAACATCAACGTTTCGATCGATACTGTCATCTACTATCAGATCACTAACCCCGAGGCGGCAACATACGAGATCGCCAACCCTATGTCGGCTATTGAGCAGCTCTCAGTTACAACCATGCGTAACATCATTGGCACGATGGACATGGAGCAGGCGCTTACGGGCCGCGATCAGATCAACGGACAACTCCGTGGAGTGCTGGACGAAGCAACCGGACGCTGGGGTATCCGCGTTTCCCGCGTGGAGCTTAAGGCGATTGATCCGCCGGCAACCGTGCAGAGTGCCATGGAACAGCAGATGAAGGCCGAACGTGATCGCCGCGCAGCCATTCTCACCGCTGAAGGTGTCAAGCAGTCCGCTATTCTGACCGCTGAAGGTGAGAAGCAGTCCGCTATTCTTCGCGCCGAAGGTCAGGCACAGTCCACGATCTTGAAGGCTCAAGGTGAATCGCGAGCCATCCTTCAGGTGTTTGACGCTATCCATCGCGGCAACGCCGATCCGAAGCTGCTCTCCTACGAGTACATTCGGATGCTGCCGCAGATCGCTCAGTCTTCTTCCTCGAAGCTCTGGATGATCCCGTCCGATCTAACCTCTGCGCTGGACGCCGTATCTAAGGGCTTTAGCCAGCCGGCAGATGCAGACGATGACGGTTCCGATGCAAACGATGTGCCCGGGGCTCCACGTGTGCGGTTCCCCGAAAACGGCGAAATTGCCGATGCGTTGGCCTCCACCAACCTGCCAGATATTGATCAGGCGCTCGCCGATGCCAAGGGCGAGGCGAATAAGGCCACTGATGTGGCAGCCGAATCGGGCCAGCAGAGTGGACGGCGCTACAACCCGGATGCGGAAGCTGGGCAGCGTCCCGACGTGCCGGGTGGAATCTAAACTCAATAGCTAAAAAGGCGCGGACTGGGGAAAACTCGGTCCGCGCCTTTTGCTTTGGTGGTGGGAACGATTCGCGGGTAGCGGGATCGGCGTGCAACGATTAGGCGTGCTTATTCCGATAAACGATTTGGACGATCCGCGTCTTCTTGACTACACGCATCTAACCGATGTGGCGCTGCGGCGAAAGCTGGAAACGGACCATGGGCTGTACATGGCCGAGTCCACCAAGGTGATTATGCGCGCGATACAGGCGGGGCATACGCCGCGTTCGTTCCTTACGGATGCCCGCTGGTTGGCCGATCTTCAGCCGTGGATCGAGCAGGCCACCGGGAGTGCGGATGGTGGGGATCTGCCCGTATTCATCGGAGAAGAGGAAAAGCTTCAACAGATCACCGGGTTCCATCTGCATCGCGGTGCGTTGGCGGCGATGAACCGGCCGCCGTTGGCCGATCCGGTGGATCTTGTGCGTACGGCGCGAGCCGGAGGGCCCGCTCGCCGGATTGTGATCCTTGAGGGGCTTGTTGACCATACCAACGTTGGGGCGATTTTCCGCTCGGCGGCCGCCCTTGGGGTGGATGCCGTGCTTGTGAGCGACGATTGTGGGGATCCGCTTTATCGGCGTTCGGTGCGTGTGTCCATGGGAACGGTGTTCCAAATCCCGTGGACCCGAATTCACGAGTGGCCACGTTCTATCGAGCGGTTGCATCAAGCGGGTATTACCACGGCGGCTCTAGCCCTTCGGGATGACGCGATGGCGCTGAATGAGTTCGCGCGCTTGAAAGAGTGTACAGGAGAGGATTCGCGGGTAGCGCTCATCATGGGAACCGAGGGAGACGGGCTCAAGCAGCGAACCATTAGTGCCGCCAGCTACGCCGTGACTATTCCCATGGCTGGTCACGTGGATTCGCTTAATGTGGCGGCGGCCAGCGCGGTGGCGTGCTGGGAGCTGCGGCTTCCCTAGCAAGACGTTCTTAAAGACTACCGGGTATACCCCGTCGATGTGCGGGGCATACCCGGTGAAGGTGAAGCTATGGCCGAACCTTCACCTTTGGAAAAGAACATTGCATCCCTCTTCGCGAAAACTATCCGCGAGCGCCGCGAGGATCTGGGAATGTCTCAAGAAGAGGTGGCTCAGAAGGCGGGAATTGATCGCAATCACTATCAGCTCATGGAGCACGCGCGTTCTGACCGCAAGACAAATCGGCCAGCTAACCCGCAGATGTTCACTCTTTTGCGGTTGGCTGAGGCGCTCGATATGCCCCTCGAAGATCTTCTCGAGGGGATCTCTATCACCTATCGCCGTGAAAGCGGTGCCGGTGTTTAAGAGATAACGGAAGCCCCGGCGTAATCCAGTTGGCGCCATGCCTCGTAGACTGCGATAGATGCCGAGTTGGCTAGATTGAGCGAACGCAGGTGCGGCATCATGGGGATGCGCAGAGCTTTCTCGATCGCTGGGTGGGCAACAACGCTGGCGGGAAGTCCAGTGGGTTCGGGGCCGAAGAGGAGTACGTCCCCTTCTTGGTAGGAGACGTTGGCGAAACTGTTCTCCGTGTGTCCGGTAAATGCGAAGATTCGGTTGCCCGCTACGTCCGCAAGGAGCGCATCGAAATCCTTGTGGATCCGAAGGTCGGCGAGATCATGATAGTCAAGGCCAGCGCGCTTGAGGTGGGCATCGGAGAAGTTGAAGCCCAATGGCTCCACAAGATGCAGGGTTGAACCTGTGCATGCGGCGAGGCGGATAGCCGCTCCGGTATTGCCGGGGATGCGTGGCTCGAAAAAGACGATATGAAACACCCCCACATGGTACGCGGCTCGTGGGGGTGTTTGCGCTTTTATGGGCGTTGGTATGTGGTGGTTAGGCGCGCCCTAGCGATCGTATGGAAAAGTGCGGTAAATGCGGTTGTGGTAGCCGTGACGGCCGAGGCGTCTAGGCCAAGAGTGGGGACGTCAAGTGCGTGCACTGCAAAGATGTAGCGATGCGGACGATCGCCGGCAGGCGGGGCGGATCCCGCGTAGCGAGCTTCGCTCGCATCGTTGTTCACGTGAGCCGCGGGGTCTGGTAGGAGAATGTCGGAGCTACCCGCACCCTGATCCAGACTTGTTGTGGTGCGCGGTACGTCAAGGATTGTCCAATGCCAGTACCCGGCGGGAGTGGGTGCGTCGGGATCGAAGCAGGAGACGAGGAAGCTTTGAGTTTCCTCTGGGAAGCCTTCCCAGGAGAGTTGTGGGGAAAGGTTTGCTCCATCGGCTGTGTGGATGAGAGGTAGGGCCTCCCCATCGTGCATGTCCGTACTGGTGAGAGTGAATGACGGGCAAGGTGGGAGCAGGTTGTAAGGTTCGGGTGCGATTGGTCGTGTGATGTCCATAACACAACGCTAAATCATCGTGAGTTCCAAGCGAAAGAGGCTGGGCCGAAAGATGGTGAGTAGAAAGGTGTCGGAGGAAGAGACTATCCTGAATATCGAACACCATTTCGAACATGAAGGGAGGGGACATGGACGCGTCTGGACGCCTGAGCGCCGCACGAAATGCACTTGTGCAGGCCGAGGCGGCAGTGGGGCTGGCAAGGCAATCTCTCCCGGTTCACGAAGAAGAGTTTCAGGCGGGCGGTGGGCGCTGGGAGATCCCCACCTGCCTGAGTGGAGTGTTTCCTTCGGGACTTCGCTACGGAATGACCATTGGTATTCACGGAAGCCGTCTCGCCAGCATGCTTACTGCGGGGATCGCCAGTGATCAAGGGGCATGGGTGGCGTGCCTAGGTATGCCGGATATGAGCTGGGGCCTTGCCTCGATCCTTGGCATGAACCTGCAACACACAGTCTGGGTTCCCCAGTGCTCCAGCTCCTTCCTACCTCAGGCGATATCGGCTGCCATTGACGGCTTTGACGTTGTACTTGTTGGCCAGGGCTTGCTGGAGCAGGGGGATAGGCGAGTGCTTTCCCGCCGGGCTCTATCACGCGAGACCCTCCTGCTTGGGGAGGGGTGGGATACGCGCGTCGGAACCCGCGGCACCCTCGTTGATTTAGAAGGACTTGACCAAGGAGAGGGCCACATTTCTTCACTCGCCCTGCGCCTGGCAGGAATGTCCTCCTCGGAGGTATCCGGGGAATCGGCCCTCATAGAGATAACGGACACCGGATGGAAGGGAACTAAGGAAACGGTTAGCGGAAAGACTCACCGGCATCTAGAGGTCGTGAGCTTATGAAGCTCTCTGGAAGTGTCTGGATTCCGGACTGGCCGGTCACTGCCGCGGAGATAGCCGGAGATGTGGATTCGGCAACGCCGGCGGCGGTATATGGAAAACGTGGCATTCTCTCGGCAAACTCGTGGGCGCGCAGAGAGGGGATCACCGAAGGAATGCGTCAACGCAGCGCGCATTCCCTGAGCCCTCACGCCCTGTTGCTTCCCGCTGATCCGGAGCGCGAGTCTCTCAGGTTCGAACCAGTCCTGCGGGCTTTGGATCGCCATATCGCCAACGTGACAGTTGTTAGCTCCGGCAGCGTTCTCTTCACCGCCGCGGGGGCGATAAAGGCAGCGGGATCGGCGGAACTTCTTGGAGAGGAGATCATCGGAGAAATCAACGATGTAGCTGGTTGTGAGGCCCTCGTGGGATTTGGCTACGGAACACTGGCCACCCTCTTGGCTGCCAGAGATAACAGCGTCGTTTCCCTCGCGGAGACGGACTCCTTCATTGGTAGAGAGCCACTGTCTTCACTGCTTGTTGCGGCCCCCTCAGAGGATAGCCGCGAAGACCTAATGGAGTGTCTCAACCTCTTGGAAAGGCTCGGGCTGCGGCGTCTTGGAGAGGTTCGCCAGTTGGGGCGAACTGCTCTGACCACTAGGTTCGGGAAGATTGGTCAGCTTATCTGGGCCCTAGTTGATGGGGACGATGTGCATGTGGCACATCGTCAGGAGGCCACACCTGAATTCTCTGTTACGCGCACATTTGAGCCGCCGCTGGAAACCACAGAGCAGACCGTATTCGCCGCAAAAATACTCGCAGATGAACTGGGTGAAGAGATTGTGTCGCGTTCTCTGGCCGGAGGAAGGCTTCTCATCACGGCCTCTTTGATGAACGGGAACGAACTGGAAAGGGCATGGCTGCTTGATGGCGGCAGTGTCAAAGATGTTGTTGACCGGGTTCGATGGCAGTTAGGAAGCTGGCTATCGAGCGGGGAGGACGGATCGAGCATTGTTCGGTTAAGTCTGAAGATGAGTGATCTCCTGCCCGCAGGCTACCGGCCACAGCCGCTGTGGGGCGGACAGAGCGTAAGCGAACATCAGGCGACGAAGGCGGCGCTCAGACTTCAAAGCCTTCTAGGAGAAGAATCGATCGCGGTTCCCTATCGGGTGGGGAGCCGCATTCCGAGCGAGCGTTACCGCACCAGAGCCTGGAACGAGGCACCCGATCATGAAGACCAAGGTGAGTTGCCCTGGCCCGGTTCTATCCCCGAGCCCCCACCATGTCTCCTTCACACCGAGCCGATCGCTGTGAATCTCCTGGGAGCTTGTGGGCATCAGTTGCAGGTATCGGGAGAAGGTGAACTTGGATGCCCCCAAGGATGCGCAGCCCAGCAGCCGTCGCTTCTTCGCGGGCGCGGCGGAGATATCGCCATTACGAGGTTCGCGGGTCCGTGGATTATCGAACAACGATGGTGGGACCATCCCGTGCGCCGGGCCTACCTGCAGGTCGCGGGCGCGGGCATCGGCGTACTTGTCTACATCGAAAACAACGAGTGGAAGGAAGAAGGACGCTATGTCTGATTGGACCAGCTACTGCGAACTTCACGCTCATTCCTCCTATAGCTTTCTTGACGGGGCCTCCCTTCCCTCCGAATTGGTAGAACGGGCCGTTGAGCTCGAACTCGAAGCGCTCGCCATCACCGATCACGATGGTTTCCCGGGTGCTGTCCAGCACATGGAGGCGGCCCGCAGCACCGGCCTCGCCACGGTGTTTGGCACAGAGCTCACGTTGGGCAATTCCCCGAACGCCGGGGACTCGCGCACCGGAGCTGAGGATCCGCCCGGAGAACACGTTCTCCTCATAGCTCGAAATGCTCAGGGATATCAGTCCCTTTCCAGCACTGTTGGCCAAGCCAAGTTGGCCGGCGGCAAGAAAGGGGAGGCACACTACACGCTGGAAGGGTTGGCCGAGAGCGCTCGCGGCCAATGGCTCCTGCTTACAGGATGCCGCAAGGGTAGGGTGAACCGCGGGCTATCAAGCAGAGGTCCCGGTTTTGATCCGGACACAGCCCGGCGTGAACTTGAGTACCTGATCAGTCTATTTGGACGCGACAACGTGGCCGTTGAGCTCACGAACACAGGTGCCCCGCTTGACCGCGAGCGCTGCAACCTTCTGGCGGAGCTTGCCCAGTCCGTCGGGGTGGACTCGGTTGCCACGGGCAACGTGCACTACGCGAGAGCACAGGACCGCCCGATTGCTGATGTTCTTGCCGCAACGCGGGCCCGCCGCCCCTTGAGCGCGATGGATCCCTACCTGCCAGCCTCGGGACAGTACCTGCGTTCGGGGGCCCAGATGCTCCAGCGCCACCGCGATCACCCTCAAGCCATTGAAGCGGCCGCACGGCTCGGACGTGAATGTTCCTTCGATCTTCATCTTTTGGCTCCTAATCTTCCGCCCTTTCCCGTGCCCAAGGGGCACACAGAGGCCACGTGGCTGCGCGAGCTCACTGGGCGGCGCGCGACGGAACGATACGGCACCCCCAAAGATAATCCGGCGGCATGGAAGCAGATCAACCACGAGCTTGACGTGATCGAGCAGTTGGGATTTCCCGGCTACTTCCTCATTGTTGAAGAGATCACGAACTTCTGCCGAAGTGAGGGCATCTGGTGTCAGGGACGCGGATCTGCCGCAAACTCGGCAGTATGCTACGCACTGGGAATCACTGCCGTTGACGCAGTCAAACATCACATGCTCTTCGAGCGTTTTCTTTCCCCCGGGCGGTCAGGCCCTCCGGATATAGACGTAGATATTGAATCTGGCCGCCGCGAGTTAGTGATCCAGCACGTCTATGAACGCTACGGGCGCACGCGCGCCGCACAGGTGGCCAACGCGATCACCTACCGCCCGCGATCAGCCATACGGGATACCGCCCGCGCCTTTGGCTATGACCAAGGGCAGGCTGATCAGTGGGCGAAGAATGTTGAGCACAAGGTTCCACGCCAGTCCGGGCGCACCGTGGACCTGACCAAGGACCTTCACCAAGCACAGACACAGCGACTGATCTCCCAAAGTGGCCGCTCGGGCCTTTTTCACGAGCGTTGGGAAACGGGAAGCATGCCACCGGAGATTAGTGAGATTGCAGCCCGCCTCCAACGCCTCCCGCGCCATCTGGGCATACACTCGGGCGGGATGGTGTTGTGCGATCGTCCGGTGATTGACGTGTGCCCCGTCGGATGGGCCACCATGCCCGGGCGAACTGTCTTGCAGTGGGACAAAGACGATTGCGCGGAGGCCGGACTAGTCAAGTTTGATCTCCTCGGACTGGGGATGCTCACCGCGCTGCGTATCGCGTTCACATGGCTCGCGGAAGGTGGCATCCGTGGAACTGACGGGAAAGCCCCCGACCTTCACAATCTTCCCCAAGAGGACCCACGGGTCTATCATCTCCTTCAGGCAGCGGACACTGTGGGTGTTTTCCAAGTTGAATCGCGCGCCCAGATGGCCACGCTGCCGCGGCTACGCCCCGAAGAGTTTTATGACATCGTCATTGAAGTGGCCCTCATACGCCCAGGTCCCATCCAAGGCCAAGCGGTCAGCCCCTATCTCAAGCGACGGCGAAAGCGCGAGGCAGTCACCTACCCTCACGAACTCCTGCGCCCGGCACTCGAAAAGACCCTAGGTGTGCCACTCTTTCAGGAACAGCTCATGCAGATCGCCATCGATGGGGCTGGCTTCACTCCTGTGCAGGCAGACAAACTGAGGAAGGCCATTAGCTCCAAACGCTCCCACGAACGCATGGAGCAGATCCACGCTGAACTCATCGAGGGAATGCGCGCTCGCGGTATCGATGAGGAGACGGGAGAGGAGATTTATGACAAGCTTCAAGCGTTCGCAGAGTTTGGCTTCCCCGAATCTCATGCGTTTTCTTTTGCCTATCTGGTGTACGCCTCCGCTTGGCTCAAAGTGCACTATCCGGAAGAGTTTTACGCCGGTCTTCTCGGTGCTCAACCCATGGGCTTTTATTCGCCTCAATCTCTCGTGAGCGATGCTCGGCTTCACGGGGTTGCCGTCCGCCCTCCCGATGTTTCCTTCTCCTTGGAGGAGGCCTCGGTAGAAAAATGCGCGCCGAGGGACGTTGAACGCCATCGGCTTGTTGATGCCCATCCCGAGAAGGTGGTGCGGCTGGGCCTTTCTCAAGTTAGCGGGCTACAGCAGGCCATTCCCAGAATCTTGCAGGCCCGTGGGGAGGCCCCGTTCTCCGATGCCGCCGATCTGGCGCATAGGGCACAGCTGTCGCGTCAGGATATTGAGGCTCTGGCCAGCGCGGGAGCTCTTGAATCATTAGGGACGGGGAGACGGCAGGGGATCTGGTTGGCCCAAAGCCTAGAGGATCACGGCGCTATCCATGGTCTGTACTATCAGCCCACAATCCCCGGTACTGCCGCACCGGCCCACATACCTGCTCTGCCTCAAATGAGCGAGGCGGAAAAGGTGAATGCTGATCTGGAAGTGACAGGGATATCCTCCTCCGCCTATCCCACGGAGTTTCTTCGCCCAGACCTTAAGGAGAGGAACGTTGTGCGCATTGCGGATCTTGGGCAGGAAGAGGAAGGCCATCGAATACTCGTTGCTGGCGTTGTGACCCACCGCCAGCGTCCGCACACCGCTCAAGGGGTTACCTTTATTTCTCTTGAAGATGAGACGGGCCTCCTTAATGTTGTGTGCTCTCACGGGCTGTGGCAGCGCTACCGTCAAGTGGCGCGAACCAGCCCTGCCTTGATTGTGCGTGGGATGGTAGAGCGCGGTGATGGCGCTATGAATTTTGTCGCGGATCGCCTTGAGCCCCTTGGCCTGAGAGTGCCGCTCAAATCCAGAGATTTCCGGTGAGGCATTCACCACCGGGTAGACTAGAGCAGACATATCCGTGGGAAGGGGAGTGCGTTGCCGAACATCTGGAGAATAGCCGCGAAACTGGGGCCGGCAGTCCTCATTGTGGCCCGGCAGCTTGCCCCACAGATTCAGAAGATCCTCAAAGACAATCCCGATGCGTTCTCTGATCTCTTGAAACGGTTCAAGCTTGTTCAGGACTCCAAGAAGAAGGAAAAGGCCCCGAAGGGGCTGGAAAACCGCGTGACGATTCTTCGTGAACAAGTGGTGTACCTGTATGCTTCGGCCAATACGTCCGAGGTGGCGAAGCAGGCCATAGTCTGGCGCAATGAGCTTGATGCGATCGAGCGGGCACTTCCCGTTATTGGGGCCATGAAGCACAGTTCTCAGGTTGCCCAACGTAGGAAGTTCTCACGGCGTCTGGACGAACTATCGCAGCAGATCCTCGCTGCGAGTCTGACGGACGAGGTAGAGGATGCGATTGTCCTAGACGATACTGAGGATAACGAAAACTTCGAGGACCCTCAGGAGCCATAGTGACAGAACCCGCCGCCATTGCAAAGATGCGAGCGCACGGCAAAACGGAAGCAGAAATAGCCGATTTTTCGCGTGCTTTTAACCGTGTGTACTCTGGTGAGCGGACTCTTATCCCCGAGCGTATGATCGATCCACTCACGAGCATCCGTTCCTTGAGTTCACTGGAAACACCACAGGATGCGGCGCAAGCTATCTCGCACACCGCTGTGCTCAAACTCAATGGTGGAATCGGGACAACGATGGGGCTGAACGGTCCCAAATCCCTTCTTGAGGCGCACGAAGGCCGTACATTTCTTGACATTGCGCTCGGCCAAATCCTCTGGTTGCGGGAGCACTACCAGATCCCTCTTCCATTCATCCTTCTGAACTCAGATGCAACGGCATCCGCCACGCAGAAGGCCCTTGGTGCACATAACGCACCAACCGATGGCATCCCGTCAACTGTTCTACAGACGGTGGTCCCGCGCCTTGATCCCGATACGTACGAGCCAATTTCGTGGCCAGCCGATCCGTCCCAAGAGTGGGCCCCTCCTGGCCACGGCGATCTTTACGGGGTTCTCGTGCGCACTGGCCTGCTCGATCTTCTCCTTGAGAAAGGCTATTCCTATCTCTTCGTGGCGAACGCGGATAACTTGGGAGCCGTACCAGATCCTACGATCGCATCGTGGTTCGATCACACTGGCGCGGACTTCGCGGCTGAGGTAGTCCGCCGCACCCCCATGGACACTAAGGGTGGGCACTTCGCCCGAAGGATTTCCGATGACGGCATTGTTCTACGCGAACTGGCTCAAACCCCGGAATCTGACCTGCCATTCTTCATGGATATTCAGCGTCACGCTTTCCTCAACACGAATAACCTCTGGATCAATCTCGCCTCCCTAAAACAGGTATATGAGAATGGAGGCCTCGCCCTGCCTGTGATCGTCAATCACAAGACTGTAGGACACAAGGTGCCTGCCATCCAGATCGAGAGCGCGATGGGCTCGGCAATCGGGAACTTTGCCCACGCTGAGCTCCTAGAAGTGGATAACACTCGCTTCATCCCGGTCAAGCGAATGGCAGACCTCATGCTGCTGCGTTCGGATGCCTTTGAGCTGACACCAGAGGGCATCATTAAGGATCGGGCCCCGCAACGTCCCATCGTGGATCTAGATCCACGCTACTTCGCACGCTACGAAGATTTTGCTGCACGGGTGCCCGAGACCCCCTCGCTCCTCCGTGCACACTCCCTTACGATTCGCGGCGACGTCCGTATTCCCCCCGGCTACGTTGCCGAGGGCAATGCGCAGATCATCGAGGATGAACCAGAGGCCTAGTCCAGCCCCAGAACCCGGGGGATGTCCGGAGGGAAGAAGCCGGGCCCCTTGAGAACCTTGCCGTCTTCGCGATAGATCGGCTTGCCGTCCGAACCCAATTTGGAGAGGTTCGAAGCCTGTACTTCCGCTAGAACGTCACGCATCGGTATTCCGAGTTCGAGCGCCATCCCGTAGATTACGTACACCAGATCAGCAAGCGCATCGGCAGTTTCCACAGTGTCGCGCGCGCCCGTATCCGAGGCGACACCTTTTGCGAACGCCTCCTCGATCAAGGAACGCGCGTCATACCCATACACCGCCCCAACCAGCTCGGAGAACTCCTCGGCCACAAGCGCCATACGCATATGTACCCGCTCGCGATCAGAGTTGGGCCCGTCGGAGACGATCGGCAGGCCGTAGGTCTCGTGGAACTGCCGCACCAATGCCTCCGGATCCCTCGAATCGGGAATCGCCGGACGAACCAATGAAGGTCCAAACCATGCGTGTTGAGGCGAACGTGGATCATCTTTAAGGAGCGAGCCCACTAGCGAACCGATCGCCTCACCCTGATTAGTGACTAGATTCTTGCGGAGCTTTCCCTCGAACGTAAACCCGGCGCGCCACGCGACCTTTGCCGAGGGCCAGTTGGGCTCTCCGTTGATCACGTAGCACGAGTACTGGATGGCCTCTAGGCCCAGTTCAGCAAAGCCGAAATCGACGACCTTCTGGAGGGCCTCGATCATGACCCCTCGTCCGCGGGCCTCGGGCGCCAGCCAAAATCCGATCTCGGCGATGGACGGCGCGCTCTTTGTTAGCCCGATGGCGCCGAGGATGGGGGAAGAATCCGTCGTCGTCGCCCTAATAAACCACGTAGGCGAGTCCTTTTCCCAACCCGGCAACGCAACATCCTGGATAAAACTGACGGCGTCCTCGCGACCATAGGGGACCGGAATCGTCGTCCACTTTTGGATCTCCGGATCCTGACAGAGCACTGTCACTTCGTCTGCATCGGCTAGCGAGGGAACATCAAGCCTGAGCTGGTGGGTAGTAAGGATCTTAGGCAACATGCCAAAGAGTCTACCGCTCAACAGATTTGCCTGCTCCGTCCCGCTATCTAGCTACGCAACATGCCGGACACATAACTCTGCAACACTAACGCCAATCGGAACCATGACCGTCCGGCGAAAGGTGACCTCATGGATAGCTTTAATTCTGTTCTCGAGACGATATCGGGGTGGGTCTGGGGGCCATGGTGCCTCATTCCCCTTCTGTTTGTGACCGGCGTGATCCTGACGTGGCGGCTGCGTGGCATTCAGATCACGAAGCTCATTCCAGCACTGCGGCTCGGGTTGTTTGAGCGTCAGGACAAAGATGCCGAAGGGGGAGATGTTAGTCAGTTCCAAGCGCTGACTACAGCGCTGGCAGCCACGGTGGGTACCGGAAATATCGTGGGCGTGGCTACTGCCGTGCTGATGGGCGGGCCCGGAGCTATCTTCTGGATGTGGGTCTCCGGATTCTTCGGTATGGCCTCGAAGTATTCTGAAGCGTTCCTTGCGGTGCGCTACCGTACCCGTGATGACAAAGGCGAGATCAGTGGAGGCCCGCAGTACTACCTGCAGCGCGGTATTAAAGGTGCGGGAGGCAAGATCCTAGCCCTAACCTTCTCCGTTTTTGCTGTCCTCGCATCCTTCGGTATCGGCAACATGACGCAGGCGAACTCGATCTCCGCGAATATGGAGGGAACATTCAATATTCCCACGTGGGTTACCGGTGGCGTGCTCGCTATCCTCGCGCTTCTCGTCCTTGTTGGCGGAATTAAGTCAATCGGACGGGTCACGGAGCGGTTTGTTCCCTTCATGATCCTCGTCTACGTGGTTGCCACCATCGTCCTCTTGGTACTGAATGTTGGCGATATTCTTCCCGCTTTCGGCCTCATCTTCTCGGATGCCTTTACCGGCCAAGCGGTTGCCGGTGGCGCACTCGGTACCGTAATCCGGTTTGGCATGGCACGCGGCATCTTCTCGAACGAATCTGGCATGGGATCGGCTGCGATCGCTGCCGCCGCCGCAAAGACCACCCACCCGGTGCGCCAGGGCCTCGTCTCGATGACTCAAACCTTCATCGACACCATGATCGTGGTGACGTGTACGGGCATCGCGATCGTCACCACCGGTGTGTGGAATGGTGCGGATAGTGACAGTGCGGGCACGCTTACCGGAACCGCCTTTGACACAAGTTTGCCCGGCCAGTGGGGGAGTATCATCGTCACGCTCTGCCTTGCGATGTTCGCGTTCTCCACAATTTTGGGCTGGTGCTACTACGGTGAGCGTAACGTGGAACGCCTCGTAGGTGTGAAGTGGGTGCTGCCGTACCGGGTGCTTTTCAGTCTGATTGTCTTCGTTGGCGCCACCACGTCTCTTTCCGTTGTGTGGAACGTTGCGGACATCCTTAACGGCTTGATGGCTATCCCCAACCTCATTGGGCTCATCGTCATGTCCGGGCTGATCGCGCGCGAGACCAAGTACTACCTGGATAACGATCCTCATTTGCGTGCGAACAAACAAGAAATTGATACCTTCATGGAGGGGCACCCGGGTGGGATCGATACGTACGAAACCAGTGGAGTTTAGGACGACGACGGAGCTTAGCAAGCAATGACCTCATGCAATTCTTAAAGGGAAGCCCAGTGAGCTGCGTCGCTCGTCAAAGGCGACGCAGCTCACCCCAAAAAGAGGTCTTTCGTTTTGTCGGCAACTCGAACTGCATGCTAAAGTTTTATCCGTTGCTCGGGGAGATAACCCGGAAACAAGTCACCTGCGCGGGTGGCGGAATAGGCAGACGCGCTAGCTTGAGGTGCTAGTCCTCGTATTAGAGGGTGGGGGTTCAAGTCCCCCTCCGCGCACGATATAATGGGTGCATCCATGTGCTGTAAAAGCATGTGGATGCACCTTTTTCTATTGTCACATGAGTAGCTCATAGGGGCTGGTGTGGATGCTATGTTCACGCCCTTTATGCGGGTTATAGGCCAATACGTGGTGTTTTAGCGGCGTGTTGTGGGGTTTATTTGGAGCGTCCGGCCCAGCCTTTGCGGGCCCAGAGGCCTTCTTCGTTGGTGATGGCTGTGCCGTAGTGTTCAGGACCATCAGGTGTGGGCTTGGTGTGTTTGGTTTTGGGGATGATTCGCCGGGAGGGTCTTCCGGTTTTCTCCCACTCGGTGAGGATCTGGCGGGTGGTCTGGACGAATTGGCTGTGGGTGTAGCAGTACCAGTCGATCGCGGCGATCATGTGGGCCTCGGACAGGCCTCGGTGGTAGAGCACAACCAGGCGCAGACAATTGTTGAAGGATTCTAACGGGTTCGTGGTCCGCTCTCTGGGCGGGTCGAATTCAAGGAAAGCGAACAAGTGGTCCTTGCCGTGTAGGGATGCTAGCCGGCGATAAACGCGCCTGTCGCGTTCGTGGGTGTACCACCATGTTTGGTTCCCGCGCCGCTGGGAGGCCGGGACGTCCTTCGCCCAAGTGCGTTCTTTGAAATAGGTGTCGTATTCGGTGTTGATCTCGATCAAGAGTTTGACCCACGTGGCGGCTTCTTCCTTGCTGGTGACTTTCAGCAAACGCCGTGATAGTGCCAGCAATGCTTTACCAGCATCTGTTTTCGGACGCTTGGTCAGGTCGGACAGATTGTTGCGATGGACATGGACCAGACAGCGTTGGACCGCCACCTCGGGCCAGAGCTGTTTTAATGCTTTGAGAGCTCCACCGTGTCCGTCCGTGGTCACTAGGTCTGGGGGTGGAATCTTTGCGAGCAGGGCGGTGTAGGCCGCGCTATTCTCCTGGTGGCACCACTGGCGGGCGAGGACATGTTCCCCGTTATGGGCAACGAGCAGGCACCAGTTGTAGGGCAGGTAGATCCCATCAATGAACAACTGGTCATAGACCTCGCCAGTAATCTCAATAGCAGGGGTGGGGACCTGCCAGCACCAGGCCAAGCGACGTCGTAATCCTCTCCCAGTGTTGCCGGAGATCTCGGCCTGAGAGAGCTTGCCGAGCAGGTAGGTCAGGAAGCTGGTGAAGGTGGCTAGGGTGGATTGGTCCGTGCGTGGGGCTGTGCTACTGACACTACAAGCGGTGCATTTCCAGCGTTGAGAACCCGCAGCACTCTTGCCTGATTTGATCATTGGTTCCTGACAGATCGGACACCGGCGGGCCCGCGTGGATCGTTTTCTCACGAGCAACTAGAAAAGCAGCCCACATCAGTCCATTTGTCAACGACCCACCCGTATTATGGTCTGCCCACCATAAAGACTACGACTTTCCGGCGCCCTAACAACCAAAACTCCAATTATAAACACCACGTATGGGCCTATATCCCCTTTATGCTGGGCGGTTGGTGCTCTGTATTTTCATTTAAGCAGGCGCATAAAACAGTCCGTATCGTGAGATGTAGAAGGTATGGACTTCCGTAATTTCGCGTCAAAGGACTGTCGGAAGGTCTCTCGAGTAATACCTGCAATGACGCAGCTTAACAGGTGTTGAGGCGCCTTAATCCCACTACCTACGCACTTTCGTATCCGCCATTATGGCACGCACGTATAATTGACGCCACAGTGTAAGTTTCGTTTAACTAGGTCTAATACTAAATCTGGAAAAGGGTGAACGGGTGCCAGAGTTATTTATTGACGGTCAGTGGCGAGCGGCCCACGATGGTGGAACACGTGAGATTCGCTGCCCTGCGGACGTCAGCAATGTGATCGAAGTAAGTGAAGCAACTGTTCAGGACGCCCAAGAGGCCATAGAGGCTGCGAAGCGGGCATTTGAGCGAGGGCAGTGGCGAGCCACACCGGCTGTGTCACGGGGCCGGATGTTGGCTGAGCTTGCCGACAAGATGGAAGCGGAAATCGAGGAGGTTGCCCGGCTCGAGGCACTCGATACGGGCAAACGAATGGTCGAAGCGCGCATCGACATCAATGATGTGATTGGTGTGTTCCGTTTCTACTCCACTGTGGCCGATGGCGATGCCGGACGAATAGTGGATACGGGCCAAGAAGACGTGGTGAGCAAGATTGTCCACGAGCCTCTGGGCGTCTGCGCGCTCATTACGCCGTGGAACTTCCCGCTCCTTCAAACGTCGTGGAAGGTGGCCCCGGCACTGGCGGCAGGTAACACGTTCATTTTGAAGCCAAGCGAGCTCACTCCCTCCACGGCCATCTGGCTGATGGCAGCACTTGATGAGCTGGGTCTACCCGCTGGCGTCGGCAACTTGATCTTGGGAGACGGCGGCGTTGTTGGCCCGGTTCTTACTGAGTCCCCAGATGTCGATATGGTCTCCTTTACCGGCGGGCTTGTGACCGGCCGCGGCATCGCGGCATCGAGTGCAGCAACGGTCAAGAAGGTTGCCTTGGAGCTGGGCGGTAAGAACCCCAATGTTGTGTTCGCGGATGCGGATTTCGATGCGGCCGTGGATATGGCGGCTACCGGAATCTTCCTCGATTCCGGTCAGGTGTGCTCTGCAGGCGCCCGGCTGATCGTGGAGGAGTCGATTCACGACGAATTCGTAGACGAACTGGTTCGCCGCGCCGGTGCCATCAGGCTGGGTGGCCCCTTTGATGAATCCGCGGAAACGGGTCCGCTTATCAGCGCGGCACACCGTGAAAAGGTGGAAAAGTACGTTGAGAACGCTTTGGAGGAAGGAGCGGAACTGCGGGTAGGCGGCGGCCGGCCCACGGACGAACAGTTCACCGACGGTTACTTCTATCTCCCCACAATTCTGGACCACTGCACCTCTGATATGCGATGCGTTCAAGATGAATCCTTCGGCCCGGTGCTCACCGTGGAGACCTTCTCCGGCTATAGCCGCGACGAGGCGGAAAAGAACGCGATTGCTCTGGGCAATGACACGATTTATGGGCTTTCTGGGGCAGTGTGGACCAGCGACGCTGGCCGCGCACAGCGCGTAGCTGCAGGCCTGCGCCACGGCACTATCTGGATTAATGATTACGGCCCCTACGTGCCTCAAGCAGAGTGGGGAGGATTCAAGCAGAGCGGTGTGGGCCGGGAACTGGGGCTCGAAGGATTAGACGAGTACCGCGAAACCAAGCATATTTGGCATAACACACGCCCTGCCCCACAAGGATGGTTTGGCAGCAAGTGAGATTCACGGCGTCAGAGTATGTCTGGCGGCGCAATTTCTGATAAATCCACGATTCCAAGGCGCATGGAGCAACCATTCGCCCGCAATGACAGCAACTCATGGGAGGAACAGAAAAATGAAGAACTATGACTATGTGATCGTTGGTGGAGGCTCAGCAGGCTCCGCCTTGGCAAATCGGCTCACTGCCGATCCGGAGACTTCGGTGCTTGTTCTGGAGGCGGGCCACTCAGACTTCCGGATCGATCCATTCGTTCACATGCCAGCGGCCCTCTCCTTTCCCATTGGTAGCCCGCTCTACGATTGGAAGTACGAAACGGAGCCGGAGCCTTACATGGGAGGGCGCCGAGTAGAGCACGCTCGTGGCAAGGTGCTAGGCGGATCGTCCAGCATTAACGGCATGATCTTCCAACGCGGAAATGCGCTGGATTATGAACGTTGGGCAGGTGATCCGGGTATGGAGAACTGGGACTATGCCCACTGCCTTCCATATTTCAAGCGAATGGAAACTTGCCAAGCTGGAGCAGATCTGTGGCGCGGAGGCTCCGGGCCGCTCAACCTAGAGCGCGGCTCCGCCAGCAGCCCGCTCTTCGGCGCCTTCTTCGAGGCCGTCCAGCAGGCCGGCTATCCGCTGACTGATGACGTCAACGGATACCGCCAAGAAGGTTTTGCCCCCTTCGATGCAAATGTGAAGAACAGCCGCCGCTGGAGCGCAGCCCGCGCGTATCTACATCCGGTGATGAACCGGAAGAACTTGACCGTGCACACGCTCAGCCTCGTGACCGGCCTGCGCACGCAGGGCAATAGGGTGACCGGCGTGGAGTACCTAAGAGGGGGTAAGCAGCACCGCTCCGTCAGCGCTGGCGAAGTCATTCTCTGTGGCGGCGCCTTCAACACGCCTCAGCTCCTCCAGCTCACCGGCATCGGTGATCCGAAGGACCTTGCCCCGCTGGGTATCAACACGATCTCTGAACTGCCCGGAGTGGGCAAGAACATGCAGGATCACTTGGAGGTCTACCTCCAGCACGCTTCGAAGCAGCCGGTATCGATTGGTAACTGGTACAAGCTACGCCACTACCCGCGGATCGGCGCCGAATGGCTGTTCCTCCGTTCTGGCGTGGGTTCATCCAACCACTTTGAGGCCGGTGGCTTCATCCGTTCGAACGATCAGGTGGATTACCCCAACCTCATGTTCCACTTCCTGCCGATTGCTATTCGCTACGACGGCACTCGCCCGCCCACGGAGCACGGCTATCAGGTCCATATCGGCCCGATGTACTCGGATGTGCGCGGCACCCTGAAGATCAAGTCAACCGATCCCACGGAGCATCCAGCTATCCAGTTCAATTACCTCTCTACGGAGAAGGACCGTCGCGAGTGGGTGGAGATCATCCACAAGGCTCGCGAGATTCTGGAGCAGCCAGCCTTCGAGCCCTTCAGCGATGGAGAAATCTCCCCAGGCTCCTCCGTCCAGACCGATCAAGAGATCATCGATTGGGTGGCCAAGGATGCCGAGACGGCCCTGCACCCCTCCTGTACAGCGAAGATGGGCGTGGGCGAGGACGCCGTTGTGGATCCCAATTCCATGAAGGTGTACGGAGTGGAGGGACTTCGCGCCGTGGACGCCTCCGTCATGCCTTACGTAACTAACGGCAATATCTACGCGCCCACGATGATGGTGGCGGAGAAGGCCGCGGATCTTATCGCAGGCAACACGCCGCTGGGCCCGGTCGACGCCCCCTACTACAAGCACGGAACCGATACGCCGCTGTGGCCTGAGGGCGATCCGCGGAACAACGAAGCCGTGCCCGGAACCGTGCACGGCCACCGCTAAACGGCCTTCACATTGGGCTGGGACGCCAGTGCGTCCCAGCCCTTCGATTGCTGACAACTAAAGGAAAGCGTACATGGACCGACCGCCAGAAACAGATGAATCGGCGACCGAAGAAACTCGCGAAATCCTCGAACCTCAGGACGATACCCAACCCGGAGAGGGATACCATGCTCCCATAAACTGGGTGGTGTTTATTGGCTCCGCTATCGGGATTATGGCGATCACGCTCTGGGGAGTTCTGGCGCCAGAAAACGCTGGATCCGTCCTGGCCAACGCAGTGACGTGGATTTCGAATTCCTTCGGATGGTTCTACATCCTGTTGGCAGCCGCTGTGCTGGTTTTTGTGATCTACCTAGCGGTCTCTAATTACGGCAACATCAAGCTGGGCCCCGCGCACTCCAAACCTGAGTTCAATACGATGACATGGGCAACGATGTTGTTTGCGGCTGGCATCGGAACGGATCTCATGTTCTTCTCCGTGGCCGAGCCGGTGACCCAGTATTTGGAACCGCCTAGCGGTGCCGCCGAAACGGTGGATGCCGCCCGTCAGGGAACCGTGTGGACTCTGTTCCACTACGGGTTATCTGGATGGGGCATGTACGCCCTCATGGGAATGGCGATGGGCTATTTCGCCTATCGCAAAGGCCTGCCGCTAGCTGTACGATCCGCTCTACGCCCCGTCTTTGGTAAGAGAGTAGAAGGCAAACTAGGGGACGGCGTTGACCTAGCGGCCGTTATCGGCACCGTGTTCGGCGTGGCTACGGCGCTGGGTATCGGCGTTGTCATGATCAACGTGGGCCTAGAAGTCCTCTTTGGCCTCCCAAGGAACATCTACGTCCAAATCGGCGTAGTGGTGGTAGGCGTTGCTGTTGCAACTCTCTCCGCCGTATCCGGTGTGGGCCGCGGTATCCGGCGCCTGTCCGAACTCAACGTGCTTTTGGCTGTGGTCCTTGCCCTCTGGATTCTAGTGACCGGCAAAACGCAGTATTTGTTGGAGGGCCTGGTTCTCAACATCGGTGACTTCTTCCGGCTGTTCCCCGACATGGTGCTCCAAACCTTTGCTTTTGAAGATACCGGTACGTGGATGTCCGATTGGACGTTGTTCTTCTGGGCATGGTGGGTAGCTTGGTCCTCCTTTGTGGGGCTCTTCCTCGCTCGGATTTCCCGAGGCCGCACCATCCGAGAGTTTGTTGGTGGAACACTCGCGATTCCCCTCATCTACATCCTCATGTGGATCTCCATCTATGGAAATGCAGCGTTGGACCTGATTCGAGGCGGGAACGAACAATTCGGAGCAGACACAGTCTTGGATCCGGAGGGTGGTTTCTATAGTCTCCTTCAGGAGTATCCGGCCGCAACATTTATCATCGGTTTAGCCACGTTTACTGCTGTCCTCTTCTACGTCACCTCTGCGGATTCGGCGGCCCTAGTGATGGCCAACCTGACCTCCAAACTTCCCACTCCGCAGCATGATGGCCGTCCGGCCCTCCGCATTTTCTGGGCCTTCGTGACCGGCGCTCTGACGATAGCGATGCTGCTGGTTGGCGGTATCGGTGCGCTGCAAAACGCGACAGTGATCATGGGATTACCGTTTGCCATAGTCATGGTGCTGGTCATGATCGGACTGTACCGTGCGCTACGGATCGAGAGATATCAGGAGGAGGCGGATAACCAATCGCTTGCGCTGGCCCTGTCCGGGCGTGTGAGCGGTCCGCCGCGCAGCAGGCATGAATGGAAGCAGCGGCTTTCTCGGGCGCTTTCATTCCCAACCGTAAAGGAGTCTCTGCGTTTCGAGCAGAAGGTTCTCGAGCCAACGCTGCACGAAGTGGCGGCCGAAATGGAGAGGCGCGGCATTGCCTCCTCTGTTGAATGGTGTGAGGACGAACTGGGCAATAAGTACATAGAGCTGTGCGCCCAAGATGGGGAAGATCAACCGTTCCGATATCAGGTGTGGCGGACCCTAACTCCGCTGCCCACGTATGGCGGCAGGATTTCATCCGCCGAGGATCAGTACATGCGCCTAGAGGTTTACCTTGGCGCCGCCGGAAATGGCTACGACATCATGGGCTACAACTATGAACAGATTGTGGACGATGTTATGGATCAGTACGAACGCCACCTAGAGTTCCTCCGTTTTCAGGAACAACATTAGGTAAAGAGGCGGTCCTTGGCATGGGCCCCGTACTGGGTGGTGAATCAAGAGTTTCCACCTAGGTCGGGGCCTATTCTGTGGCGCAAATCTACAGCAACCGCATTATAAAACCCCCGATCATAAACATCATGATCGGGGGTGAGGCTTTAAGCCTGAAGAGCTACTAACTAGCCAACTCGGATGTAGGTGGGGCTGCCGTAGACCGGACCCTCTTGCACGCCAGTGCTGGGGTTGCGTGCTGCGATGTGGTTCCCGTTGCCGGTGTAGATGCCGACGTGACCGGGCCACCACACGAGATCGCCGGGCTGGGCTTCCGAAGCGCTGACGGGTGTGCCTGCCGATTGCTGGGCTCCCGAAGACCGGGGAAGGTTGATGCCCATCTGGGCGTAAACATAGCTGGTAAAACCGGAGCAGTCGAATGCGGTGGGGCCCGCTGCGCCCCACACGTAGGGTGCTCCAACGTATTGACGGGCAATACCTACAACCCCGCCGGCGGTGGAGGGAGCTGCGGTGGCTGTCTCGGACTCGGTGGCCGCTGACTCAGAATCGGAAGCTGTCGTGTCCGTGGCGGCCGTGTCCGTGGCGGCTGCTGTTTCGGCCTGCGCTTCTTCAACAACGGGCTCAGGTTCCGGCTCAGTGACCGTAACGGTGGCATCGAGTGTCTCGAAGCTGACCTTGTCGGCCTTCTCGATCTTCTCAGTGGCCGTGACTGCCTTCGTAGCAGTGACCTCAGGTGTCGCATGCGCTGCAGTGAAGGCGGCTGTTTGATTGGCTGCCGCGTCGTCGTCGGCCTGAGCGGCGGGAACCAACCCGCCGAGCATCGCTCCAACTACTAAGCCAGAAACTCCTGGAGCAATGATCTGCTTGGACGAAACCTTCATACTTATCTCCTTGGCCTTCCCGGTATTGCGTGAAGGAAAGGCCCTGAGGCCGTGTGCCTGTTATCGAATCGTTATCGGACGTTACCCAACGTACACTATCGCTCCACCTCTCGTCATCTGATCTTGCGTTAGTTAGGTAACAGATTGTTATCTAGCCTGCGGAACGCCAAGCGGACCCGGACTAAAGGCTCAGGAGCGATAGGATTACTCAATGACTTATGAAGCGTACGGTTTACCAGAATTCGCCACTATTACTCCGGAGGGCAGCGTGGCCCAGATCCGTGAGGCGATCGCACAGCACCGCTCCCTGATTGCGAACATAACATCCCAGAAGGCTGCGCCGACGGTTGAGAACACGCTAGCTCCGTTTGAGCGCGGAGCGCTGGCCTTGCAGCGACCGATCACCATTGCCTGGACGTTCATCGAATCGGTAGGTGGCCCGAAGTGGGAAGCTGTGGAAACTGAAATAACCCCGCTACTTGCTACCCATGATGATGACATCTACCTTGATAGGCAGCTCTTCGGAAGGTTCCAGGCGCTTGGCACACACGATCTCGACAGCCAAACCATGTGGTGTGTGGCGGAGCATCTGAAGCAGTTTCGGGCACATGGGGCCCAGCTGGAAGCCGATGATCAAGCTCGCCTGCGGGCGCTCAACGGCCGCATGGCCGAACTGGCCAGTTCGATCGGCCAGATAATTGTCAAGGCAGGACAAGATGGTGCCCTCAGGCTTAGCGAGGAGGAGACGGCCGGGCTGAGTGAGGCCGAACGAGCAGGGCTAGCAGCAAACGCCGCCACCAACCCACAGCGCGCGGCCGGCGCCCCTTACCTGCTCAACCTCACTCTGCCTTCCCAACAGCTCATTTCCTCATCCTTCGCCAACCCGGACACCCGGCAGCGAATCTTCGAGGCGTCAGTAAGCCGGTGCGATGGGCACGACGCGGCCACCGATCCTCGCGAACTCATCGTGGAACTGGTGCGGCTGCGAGCCGAGCAGGCGGGTCTGCTCGGGTTTGAGAACTACGCGGAGTTTGTCGCTTCGCAATCCACCGCTGGCTCAAGCGAGGCAGTAGATAGCTTGCTCGATTCCATGGTGGCGCCTACCCAGAAGAACGTGGAACACGAGGCCCAGCAGCTCAAGCCGTCCTATGCAGACAGTGCCGGGGCCGCCGGAACTTTCGCCCCATCCGATTGGCTCTATGCCCAGGAAGCGCTGCGCGCCTCCCGATTCGCGATCGATAATTCTGAGCTCTCGAACTACTTGGAGCTATGGCATGTGGTTGAGGACGGTGTGTTTTACGCAGCGAACCGACTGTACGGGCTTCAGTTCGCAGCCCGGCCGGACCTTGCGGGATACGCGGAAGACGTGCGTGTGTGGGAAGTGCGAGAGGAGGATGGGACGGTCCTAGGCGTGTTCCTTGGTGATTACTACGCGCGCGAAGGCAAGCGGGGAGGTGCTTGGATGCACGAGATCTCACTGCGGGCGGGCCAAGGCAACGAATACGCGATCGTCTTTAACAACCTGAACGTCACAAAACCCGCACCGGGAGAGCCAACACTGCTGACGTGGGATCAGGTCAACACCTGCTTCCACGAGTTCGGCCACGCCCTCCACGCACTCTTGACGGACGTCGAATGGCCATCAGCGGCGGGCACGAACGTTCCTCGTGACTTCGTCGAATTCCCCTCGCAGGTCAATGAGGTCTGGGCGGCTCACCCTGAGGTCCTGAGCAATTACGCGCTCCACTGGCAGACCGGCGAGCCGATGCCGCAGCGCCTGCGGGAGGGCCTCTCTGCCTCGGACGGCTTCGCCGAGGGGTTCAGTACGTCGGAGATTCTCCAGGCCGTGCTATTAGATCAGGCCTGGCATCGGTTTGGTACGGGTGACAGTGTCCCCGAAGCTGACGAGGTGGAAGCATTCGAACAGCAGGCGCTCCAACGCGCCGGAGTACTGTCCGAGTGGATCCCACCGCGGTACCGTACTGGATACTTCAACCACATTTTCTCTAGCGGCTACGCGGCCGGGTACTACTCGTACCTGTGGTCCGAGGCTCTGGATGCGGACACTGTCGATTGGTTCCAAACGAAGGGGTCCCAGGCAGGAGATGGCGGGCTTAACCGGGCGGCTGGATTGAAGATGCGCTCGTGTATCCTCTCGCGTGGAAACTCGCGTAATCCTCTGATCGGCTTCGAGGAGTTGCGAGGACGGTCCGTTGATACGGGCGCTCTCCTTCGCCGGCGTCGCTTGAGTTAGCCGCGGTCTCCTCCAAGGCGGTGGAATGCGTGGAAGGTCCGCGCTAATCTTGATCCATGGCTATTGACCCGCGTTCAGCTCTAGACAGTCTCATCGGTGCTCTCGAGGCGTTCCATCAGGCTGCGTTGAGCGCTCAGGATCCGGATACTCCCAGCATGATTGAAGCCTCTGACCGGCTAGCCGACGCGTATACCGTGTATGACGATGTCATGTTCACTCACTACGATGTTGAGCTTCCGTTGGATGTTTATTCCGATGTTGAGGACGATCCGTTTGATGGCGACGACGATTTTGACGATTTTGACGACGACGATTCACCCCTCGACAATGATGACGACATCATCGATATTGACGAGGATGATCTCGACAACCGTTGAGCTAGTCAGGAGGCGCGTTCGGTCACTTCGGCCAGCACGGCGTCGATTGCCTCGGGTACCTCAATCGTTTCGTTGAGCACGTGCTTTAGCTGATGAGCCGTCCGGGCGCCCGTGATAGCTGCACTCACGCCGGGTTGGCCGAGCAGCCACGAGAGAGAAATCCCGGCTGCAGACGTCCCAAGCCCGTCCGCCGCGGTGGCAACGGCCTCTACGATGCGCCGTGGGCTGGGAAGCAGATAGGGATCCACGAAGGCAGCGAGGTGCTCAGAGGCAGCTCGTGATGTGGGTGGGATGGTCCGTCGGTACTTTCCTGTGAGCACGCCACGGCCCAGGGGAGAAGCAGCGAAAATGCCCATACCCATGTGCTGCGACATTGGGATGATTTCTTCTTCGCAGTCTCTGGCGAGCAGAGAATACTCGGTTTCGATGGCCGTGAGAATGGGCAGGTGGCGTTCGATAAGAAGCTGTTGAACGGCGGCTGCGCGCCAAGCCGGATACCCCATGAGGCCGATATACCGGACGGTTCCGTTGGTCACGAGTGCGGCGAGGGCCTCTGCCGTCTCAGCGTTAGGGGCAAGGGGATCCGGAGCAGCAACCATGAGGACATCGATATAGGTGGTCTTCATTCGCTCTAGGGACGCCTCGACAGAATCAAAGATCGCGCCACGGCCAGCACCGAATCGGGAGCGTGAGCCATTCGCGGTGAATCCCGCTTTGGTACAGAGCACGACATCCTCGCGGGTGAACTTCCCGGATAGCAGTGTGCCAACGAGGGACTCGGCGGCACCCGCACCGAAGGCGGGCGAGGTATCGATCAGGTTGCCGCCTTCTTCCAACAGGATCCTGAGCTGTGCGATGGCCTGAGTTTCGTCCGTATCGCGGCCCCACGTGAGCGTTCCGAGCCCAACTTCTCCAACCACCAAGCCACTCTGGCCGACTGTGCGTTCCCTCATAAACACTAAGCCTAATGCACTAGGAGACTGTGCAGCACAGCGTGGGCGGCTATGCTGACCGCCGTGGGTATTCTCGAAGCAATAATTCTTGGCGTCATTCAGGGCGTCACCGAGTTCCTTCCGATCTCCTCCTCAGCGCACATTCGCATCTTCGGGGATCTTTTTGGCTGGGGCGATCCTGGGGCGGCCTTCACGGCCATCATTCAGCTCGGTACCGAGGCCGCAGTCCTCGTGTACTTCTGGCATGACATCGTGCGGATCATCTCAAAGTGGTTCCGGGCGATTCCTTGGTTCAAGTGGTCGAACCCCGTCTCCCAGAAAGATCCGGATGTTCGCATGGGATGGGTTGTTATTGCGGGCACGCTGCCCATTGGCATCTTGGGCTTCTTCTTCGCCGATACCATCGAAACAAGCTTGCGGAACCTCTACATCGTCGCGTTCGTGTTGGCATTTTTCGCGCTTATCCTAGGATTTGCGGATCGATACGCGAAGAAGACTAAGACGCTCGATGACATCAACATCAGAGATGGAATCCTTCTGGGCTTTGGGCAGGCACTTGCACTCATTCCAGGTGTGTCGCGTTCGGGCGGAACTATCACTGTAGGCTTGCTTCTGGGCTACACCCGTGAGGCCGCGGCTCGGATGTCCTTCCTACTTGCGGTCCCGGCCGTCATCGCCTCGGGATTCTTCCAATTGGCGAAGTCTAGCGGACAGGGCACCCTCGAATTTGGTCCCACCGCCGTGGCAACCATCATCTCGTTCGTAGTGGGCTACGCGGTGATCGTTTGGTTCCTGAAGATCGTTTCCACGTACTCCTACCTGCCATTCGTCATCTACCGCATCTTGTTGGCCATCACCGTGGTGGCACTTCTTGGTGCGGGGCTGCTATCCGTCTTCTAGGATGACCGGTATGAGTGCCCAGAACCTCGTCCTTCCCGGCGCCGTGCTTTTTGACATGGACGGAACTCTCATCGATTCCGATGCTTGGTGGTACGCGGCCGAAACTCGCGTGTTTGATCGCTTAGGGTTCCGCTGGACTCCCGAACAATCCACTGAATGGATCGGGGCCTCGCTCCTCGAATGCTGCGAGTATGTCGTGGAGCAGGGAAGGCTCGCGGTGACGCCCGAAGCGCTGCGCGACGAGCTGGCGGCTACCATCGCCCAGATTGCCTCCTCGGAACCCATCAAGTGGCGTCCGGGAGCATATGAGCTTCTCGAGTTAACGGCTCGTTTGGGCATTCCATCGGCGCTGGTGAGTTCCTCTTATGAGAGCTTTACTAGCACTATCGCGCATGCTGCACCGGCTGGAACGCTCACCGGGCATATTAGTGGCGATATGGTGACCCATCCGAAGCCGCATCCCGAGGGTTACCTGCGAGGTGCCGCAGTGCTGGGGGTCGCACCCGAATTTTGCGTGACGTTCGAGGATTCTGTGCCCGGCATGGAGGCGGCCATTGCTGCCGGAACTCACGCGGTGTATGTGCCGTTTTCAGCCGCCGCACCCACCATTGATGGCATGGCGCAGATTGATTCGCTCACCTTGGTTGATGAAGCAGCTCTTCACTGCATCGTCAACGATGAGGGCATGGCTGCTTTCGCGAACTAATCCCGATCCTCTCCGAGGTCTCGGAGGAACTTTTCGATCTCTTCAACCACTTGGCCAGAATTGGATTCCTGCTCCGCCTCATCGTCAAAAGCGGTTTCAAGCTGATTCACATAGGTTCCAATTTCAGGCGATTGCCCCGTGAGCTGGGTGATCTGCTCCTCCCAAGTCTGAGAAGCATCCGGCAGGCCGTCCGATTCCAGTTCCAGCCCGAAGCAATCGCGCAGCGCCTCCAAGAGCGCTAGCTGGGCCTTGGGGTTCGGGGGATCAGCAACATAATGGGGTACCGATACCCACGCCTGAGCGGTTGGAATGTGCTGGGCGTCCAGCTCCGCGCAAAGAACTGCAAGGGCGCTGGTGGGTCCGTTGTATTCGAGCGGCTCGATCTGCGGGTGGTCTGCCACGAGCTGTGGATCCGTGCTGTAAACACCCCAAGGGAACGGCCGAGTATGAGGGATATCCACCAGTTGGGCGCCGAGCGTGACCACCACGCTGGGTTCTAGCCCCTTCACGCTCGCTTGAAACTCGCTGATAAAGGTGCGCCAGTACAGGCTGGGTTCACTCCCGTACCCCAGAATGACGTCCTGACCGGGAAGATGGAGCCGGTGAAGGATGACGGCCGGCCAATCGATGGACATGCCTTCGGCGCGCATACGTTGAATGGGGCGGACATCTTGGAAGTTGAAGTACCGTTCATCATCGATGCGGAGGATCTCTTCGCCTTCGTAATGATCGATGAGGTACTCGGCGAGTCCGCTCCCGGACGCTCCGGCATCTGCCCAGCCGTTGAGAGCGAGGATCACGATCGGACCTTTATCTGTTGGCATCGCTATATTCTAGCGTTGTGGCGTGGCACTGACAAAGGCTGGGCTTATACGCCATAGATAGATGCTCTCCCAGCGAGGTGCTGGTCCATGATGATGGGATGATGCTCTGCCTGCGGTAAATCGGCGCTCTCGGGGCGCCACCCGGGGAAATCTCCCGTAAGCGTTGCAACAGCCTGCTTGGCGGCACCCAGAGCAACATATTCGCCCGACTCAGGCAGGCAGATGGGAAGCGAAACAATCTGGGGAAGAATCTGCGCCACGCCCGCAGATTTAGCAGCACCGCCAATGAGAAATACCTTATTGACCGGAACATCCAGATCAATGAGCGCATCAAGCATGGCAACCTGAGAACACAGCATTCCTTCAATCGTTGCCCGTGCTAGATGGGCCGGTGAGGTGTTGGACAGAGACATCCCCAGCAAAGAAGCACGAGCTTGCGGCAATGCCGGGGTGCGTTCCCCCTCGAAGTATGGCAGGAGGGTAAGACCGTCACTTCCCGGGGCTACCGTAGTGGCCATTTCGGCAAGCTGATCATGAGTAACACCCAGCAGGCTAGCTACCACATCCATGTCACGGGCAGCATTAAGGGTTGCGGCAAGGGGCAGGTGTTTCCCCGTGGCGTCGGCGAACCCCGAGATCACGCCCGAGGGATCGTGAATCGGGTCAGGAGCTGGCGCGAACACAGTTCCAGAGGTTCCAAGAGATAACCCAACGTCACCGATTTCTAGGCCAAGGCCAAGGGCAGCTAGCGCATTATCCCCGCCGCCAACACCAATCGGGATGCCCTCTGGTATTCCGGGAAGTCCCGCCGCGGTGTGACCAGCAATATCCGTGGGCCCTAGAACGCGTGGTAGTTGCGCGGAATGCCCAAGAGCCATCTCGAACAGATCAGTGCAGTAGTCTTCCGTAGCACCAGACCAATAAGCAGTTCCCGAGGCATCGGACCTATCGGTGCTGAGATCCTCGGCCCTGAAATTGCCGGGGCCACCACCTGTTAACCGCCAAGTCAGATAATCATGCGGCAACACAACTGCTTCGGTGCGTTGTGCATTTTCTGGCTCATTTTCGGCCATCCACCGGATCTTCGTGATGGTAAACGACGTAAGCAGGGCAAGGCCGGTGCGCCGAATCCATTCGTCTTTGCCGAGTTTTTCGGTGAGGCTATCAACTTGAGGATGCGAGCTCGTATCGTTCCACATCAGCGCATCGCGCACTACGTTGCCTTGCCCATCAAGAGCCACCATGCCGTGTTGCTGACCACCAACGGAAATGGCGGAGACATCTTCAATCCCACCGGCGTCTTTGACCGATGCAAGGAGCGCGTTCCACCATTTCACCGGGTCAACGGCGGTTCCTGGCGGATGAGGGGCCGAGCCTTGCCGGAGTATCTGACCAGAATCAAGATCGGTGACAAGGACCTTGCAGCTTTGGGTGGATGAATCGAATCCTGCAACCAGCGTCATGTATATTCCTCACGTGATTTACGTGTCTCACGACACAATTTGGGGCCAGCTTACGCATCGCGTACCACGGCTTCAAGGGGGCCGTATGCTCAGCGAGGTGTGGCCGTTGATGCCTTCGCGGTGAGCAACTTGGATACGCCGGACTCATCGATGGGAGGTGCCTGCCCGCCAAATGCGGGGCAGAATTCCTTGAACTTGCACCAGTTACACAATGGCGATGTTTTGGGTTCAAAGTGACCGGTGTCAATCCGCTCCTTGATGGCCGACCAGGTTGAATCCAGTTCGAGGGCTAGTGAATCGACATCCGCGGGCACCGGATCGTAGGTAAGAGTGCGGCCATCCTTGAGGTAGATCAATTGGGTGCGGGCCGGCAGCGATCCGCGTGAGATAAAAAGTGCGGCCGCATAGAACTGCATTTGGAAGATGGCTTCGTGCTGGAATCGCGGGCTCGGGGACTTACCGGTCTTGTAGTCCACAACCCGCAGCGCGCCATTAGGAGCCTTGTCTATACGATCAATAATCCCGCGGATGTGCAGACCGGAGGGCAGCGTTGCGTTCACGAACGTCTCCCGTGCATCGGGTTGGAGAAACTGAGGGTTCTCCATCGTGAAGTAGTTTCCAATGAGTGTGCGGGCGCTGGAGAACCAATCGTCGAATGTGGCCGAATCTTCGAAGAGCTGCTCATCTTCTGGAGATTTCTCTACATGCTCCTGCCACTGAGGCTCAAGAAGGCTCTGAGCAGCTTCCTCAGTTCGCTGCGCGGGATCCGCGTCAAAGAGGTGCTCTAAGACGGCGTGCACGAGCGTGCCCCGCAACGCCTCAACCGATGGTGGTTCGGGCAGACGATCGATTGCGCGGAGCCTGAACAGTAGCGGGCATTGGCGAAAGTCCTTGGTGCGTGACGGCGAAAGCGCGGCATGGAAACTCATGGTGCAAGCCTAACGCGCGCCTCCCACTACAATTGGGAGTCATGAGTAGTGCAGAGCTTCGTCGCGGGCCTTTCCGAGCCGGTGAACGCGTCCAGTTAACCGACCCGAAGGGACGCCAGTACACTATATCGCTGACGCACAAAGGTTTCTTTCAATCAACCCGCGGCTCCTTCCGGCACTCCGAGCTGATCGGAGCGGACGAGGGAACGGTGATCGAGGCGGGAGAAGGCAGGCGTTTTTTGGCGTTGCGCCCGCTGGTTTCGGACTATGTGCTTTCCATGCCTCGGGGCGCCACGGTGATCTATCCCAAGGATGCTGCCCAGATCGTCCATACGGCGGATGTTTTCCCCGGCTCACGTGTATTCGAGGCGGGACTGGGATCTGGGGCGCTCACACTCTCGTTGCTGGGGGCGGCCGGCTATGAGGGCCATGTGCTGTCCGTGGAACGCCGCTCGGAGTTTGCGGAGATCGCGCAGGGCAACGTCACGTCCTGGTACGGCGCCAATGTCCCTCCTTGGAGTGTGGAGATCGGTGAAGCGGACGAGGCACTGGCTAGCCTTCCGCAGGATGATCGCGATCAGGTGATGCTGGACATGCTGGCGCCGTGGGAGATGCTTGAAGGTGCCGCGCACGCGCTGCGCCCCGGAGGCGTCATATTGGCCTATGTTGCAACTACTACCCAGATGTCCCGCTTCGTCGAGGAACTGCGGGACAGTTCGAATTTTACGGAGCCGGTAGCCTCCGAGACCCTCGTGCGAACGTGGCATCTTGACGGTTTATCAGTGCGGCCGGATCACCGAATGGTCGCCCACACCGGCTTCCTCGTGGTGGCGCGTAGACTATCCCCGCAGTCTGACCCGCTAGTCCTCTCGCGGCGGCCAGCCAAAGCTGCTCATTCCGAGCCACTGGCGTGGGAAGAAGAGATTGGTGAACGCGCGATCTCTCCGAAAAAGCTTCGGCGCGTCCGGCGCGATGTTGCTCATCGAGCCGATGTCGAGGAAACGGGTGAGTCAGATCCGGGAGCGCACGGGAAAGCCGTAAGCGAAAGGATTGAAGCTGAGTTGCGGGATAGATAGTGTCATTCAGACCACGGCAAGAACGTTGCCCATGTTCTAAAGTGAGACGACAGTCAACGAAAGGCAGTGATGAGCCAGCCAGGTCCAAGCGAACTTTATGAGCTTCGCCAGCAGGTTATTTCCCTCGAGGAAAAGAACGAACGGCTCTCTTCCTCGCTCGTCGCGGCCCGAGATCGCCTTCAGGATATGGGCGAACAACTCACCGCGTTGTCGCGGCCACCTGCATCCTTCGGCACGTTCATTGTTGCCCGCCACGAAGATCACTCAGTGGATGCGCTGGTGGGCGGGCGAAAGATGAACCTTGCGGCAAGCTCTCGTGTGGATCTACGCGATTTGCGGCCGGGCCAAGAACTCCGGCTCAACGAGCAGTTGGTTGTAGTGGGAGCGGCTGGTTACGAGGATACGGGCTCGATCGTTCAGATTGAGCTGGTGATTGACGAGCAGCGGGTGTTGGTTCGCATCCATCAGGACGAATCCCGGATCGTTCACATAGTGGGGAGACTGGATCCCGATAGGTTGCGAGTGGGCGACACGATGCTGGCTGATCTGCGCAACGGCTTCATCTTGGAGCACGTGGAGCGTCCCGACGTTGAGCACCTTCTGCTCGAAGAGGTCCCAGATGTCTCCTACGAAGATATCGGCGGCCTTGGCCCTCAGATCGAGCAGATTAAAGACACCGTGGAGCTGCCCTTCGAGCAGCCGGAGCTGTATCGTGAGCATGGCCTCAAGCCGCCGAAGGGAGTACTCCTGTACGGCCCTCCTGGATGCGGAAAAACCCTCATCGCCAAGGCCGTCGCGACATCTTTGGCGCACAACGCGGCGGCGAGGTCCGGCGCGGAAACCGCTCGCTCCTACTTCTTAAACATCAAGGGGCCTCAGCTACTGGATAAGTACGTGGGCGAAACTGAGCGTCAGATCCGTGAGATCTTTTCTAGGGCACGGGACCGGGCCGCCCATGGTATTCCTGTGGTGATCTTCTTCGATGAGATGGAGGCCCTGTTCCGGACCCGCGGATCGGGTATCTCCTCGGATGTCGAGACCACCGTTGTGCCGCAGCTCTTGGCGGAGATTGACGGCGTAGAACAACTCGATAACGTGATCGTGATTGGCGCGTCTAATCGTGAGGATATGATCGATCCGGCGATCCTGCGCCCGGGCAGGCTGGATGTAAAGATTCGGATCGAGCGTCCGAAGTACGAGGGATGTGTGGATATCCTCGCGCGGTACCTCACGAGCTCGTTGCCGATCCACGAAAAGGAGATCGAGCGTTACGGTAGCACCGAGGAGGCAGCTTCAGCGCTGCGCAAGGCGACCGCCGATAAGCTTTTCGCTCACGAGCCGGAAAACGAATACGTTGAGGTGCATTACGCCAATGGTGAGCGTGAAATCCTCTACATTGACGAGTTCGTTTCCGGTGCCATGATGGCTGCGATTGTTGATCGGGCCAAGAAGCACGCCATCAAGGATCTGCTCTCCACGGGGGAGCGCGGGCTCAAGATCGAACACATGCTTGCCGCTACCGCTGAAGAGACCCGGGAAAACGAAGAGATTGCCACCATCACCAATCCCGACGAATGGGCCCGTGTGAACGGCCGGTCCCGCAGCGAACGGGTCACGATGGTACGCCCGATTGGTGGCGGTAGCCCGCTCATAGCTAGTCCAGAGGCCTCCGGCCGCGGAGTTAACGAGTGGAACAATGTCATTCCCGATGAGCTGATCTGAGGAGTTTTCATGACGGCCAAACGTATTATCGGTATGGAAACAGAGTATGGAGTTTTGGAGCCTACCGATCCATACGCGAACGCGATCGAGCTATCGGCCAATATTGTGGAGGGCTACGCCGCGGCCGGCTCATCCGCGGGGGGACGTGGAGGAGTCCAGTGGGACTTCCACGGCGAGGATCCCCTCAACGATGCCCGCGGCTACCGCCTAGAACGCGCCGCTGCCCATCCCTCCCAGCTCACCGATGACCCTAATCAACTTGCCCCATCGGGGACCTATCTCCAAAACGTGGCGCGGCCCCGGGAGGGAGAATACGTTCACCCTCGTGCGGCCAACGCGGTACTAACCAATGGCGCGCGCCTGTACGTGGATCATGCTCACCCAGAGTATTCCTCCCCGGAAACCTCGAATCCTCGGGAAGCGGTGTTGTGGGATCGCGCGGGCGAAACTGTCATGCGCGAGGCGATGGACTTCGCCAAGCGGTCGGGCCGCGAGATCTTGCTCTATAAGAACAACGTGGATGGCAAGGGCGCGGCATACGGCTCCCACGAGAATTATCTGATGCGCCGCGAGGTGGCATTTGCGGATGTGATTCGCTATATGACGCCATTCTTCGTGACCCGTCCGATTATCTGTGGCACCGGCCGTGTAGGCCTTGGCCAACGGAGCGAGGGCGCGGGCTTCCAGATTTCCCAGCGCGCTGATTACGTGGAAAACGATGTTGGCCTAGAAACCACCTTCAACCGCCCGATAATTAACACCCGGGACGAACCCCACGCGGACGCCGCTAAGTGGCGCCGCCTCCACGTAATTGGGGGAGACGCGAATCTGTTTGATGTGTCCAACCTGCTGAAGGTTGGAACCACCTCGCTCGTGCTATGGCTCTTGGAAACTGGCGAGATTCCACTGGATCTTGACTCCCTTATGTTGGATGATCCGGTTACGGCAACGTGGATTGTTTCCCAAGATCCCAGCCTTAAGGTCAAGCTGGAAATGCATGACGGATCGGAGCGCACGGCACTCGATATCCAACAGGTTTACCTTGACGTGGTCCGCGCGGCGATCGAGCGCAGGGGAGAGCCTGATTTCGATACGACGGAGATCCTCACTCGATGGCAGGAAGTGCTCGACGCTCTGCGCACTGATCCCTTCTCCGCCAGCGGTCAAGTTGAATGGGTTGCCAAGTACCAGTTGTTGGAGTCGATGCGGGCCCGCAGTGGACTGACCTGGGATAACGATAAACTTCGTGCCCTCGATCTGCAGTGGCACGATCTGCGCCCGGAGCGCTCTATCGTTGCGCGGCTCGATGCAGCTGGCAAGATCGAGCGTATATTCTCTCCCGGAGAGGTGGCCTACGCGGCCTATCACGCTCCTGAAACAACACGGGCGTACCTGCGAGGTGGCCTCATCGAGAAGTATCCCGATAATGTGTCCAGCGCCGGATGGGATGGCATTACTTTGGATATTCCGGGTTATCAGGACCTTGTTCGCATACCCACGCCACGCCCAGCTCGAGCTATCTATGAGCTGATTGGCCCGATGCTCGAGAACTCGACGTCCATCGAGGATTTCCTCGTCCGCCTTACAGGCACCCATAGCTAGGAGAAAAGCATGTCAAGTCAAGAATTTGCACAACCGCGCCGCCAGCAGGAAGAGTCCGTTCAGGAGGAGCTGCCACAGGCCCAGGTACAGAACGTTCAGGTAGATTCCCTGCTCGATGAGATCGATTCGGTTCTTGAGACGAACGCTTCCGCGTTTGTTCAGGGCTTCGTTCAAAAGGGCGGACAGTGATTCCACGTCGCGTCATGGGTATCGAGACGGAGTATGGGATCACCTGTGCTTCGATGAATGGTGGCACCCCGCCGCTCGATCCCGAAGAGAGTGCTCAGCGCCTGTTCCGGCCTGTCATCGCGCAGAGCCGTTCGACGAACACATTTCTGGGTAACGGCGCGCGGCTGTACCTCGATGTAGGTTCTCATCCCGAATACGCAACCGCAGAGTGCGATTCGGTTGATGACCTCCTCGCCAACGATCGGGCTGGCGAGCTTCTCTTTGCGGATTTGGCGGCTCAGGCGAACACCTCGCTTGAATCCGAGGGGCTAGCTGGCCGGATCCACCTCTTCAAGAACAATTTGGATGCGGAGGGAAATTCATTCGGTTGCCACGAAAACTACTTGGTACGCCGCCGTCCGGACTACCGCTCGCGTATTTCCTCCATGGTTCCCTACTTCGTGACCCGCCAGATATGTACGGGTGCAGGGCACCTTGCGAGGGGCGCTGGTGGGTCCGTACGTTACGAGTTTTCCCAGCGCGCCCGGCAGATGTGGGACGCCATTTCATCTGCCTCCACGCGTTCACGTCCGATGATCAACACGAGGGACGAACCGCACGGTGATGCCGAAAAGTACCGTCGAATGCACGTGATCGTGGGTGATTCCAACATTGCCCAGACCACTACGGCCCTTAAAGTTGCTGCCACTGAGGCGATCCTCATCATGATTGAGGACGGCGGGATCCTTCCCAACTTGGCTCTCGCGGAGCCGATGGAGGCGATCAGAGCAACAAGCGCGGACCTGAGCGGAAAGACGCCGCTGGAACTGGAATCCGGTGGAACCACCACCCCCATTGATATCCAGCGTAGAACCCGGGACGCCGCGCTCAACCACCTTGATCGCAAGGGGTATGAGCTAGACGAAACACGCACGTACCTCTTGGATCTATGGGGACGGGCTATCGACGCCGTGGATTCCGGTGACTACTCGGGAATTGTCACGGAGATCGATTGGGCGGCAAAGCTTAACCTATTCTCGCGGTACTGCGATCGCGGCGGGCTCACGTTCGCCGATCCGCGGATCGCTCGCCTGAACCTCGCCTACCACGACATTACGGCCAATGGCCTTCGCGGATCGATGGAACAGGGCGGTCTTTTGCGTACTCTCCTTCCTGAAGGCATCGCAGAGCGCGCCATGACGGTGCCACCGCAGACCACTCGTGCAAAGATTCGTGGCGAGTTTGTCTCGCGGGCACAAGATGGACGCCGTGATTATATGGCGGACTGGATGAACCTCCGGCTCATGGAGGCTCAGGGTGCCCGAAGCGTTGTTCTCAAGGATCCGTTTGCCACGGTGGATGAGGCCGCCGATTCTTTAATGGCGGAGATCTAGCTGTGCAGCGGCTGATCCTCGCCTTAGTTCTGGTGCTGGTGGGACTGACCGCCTGCTCGGGTGATCAGCCCCTAGACGTGACGGTCAATGGAAATTTCGGCGCCCCCGTCACGATCTCCGTGGCGGGTTCTGCCGCCCCGGAAGCCGTCACGAAAGATGTGTTGATCGAGGGCGACGGCCGAGCCCTCGAAGAAGATTCGTATGTGCTGATGCGCGCCACCTCCTTCGATTCGCGTGATGGTTCGATCATTGACTCCTACAACACGGGCGCGGTGCGCCTGACCACCGTGGATGAGAAGGGGCTGGGAGAACTCTCTTCTCAAGTAGCTGGCGAAAAGGAAGGCACTCGGCTCCTGATCACGCGCCCAGGACTGACCAGCGGGGCTGAGGGAGCAGAAATCGTCGTCGTCGATCTCCTTCCCACCACCGCTCAAGGCGAAGATATCTCAATACCAGACCCGAAACCCAAGGGGATGCCGAAGCTCACTGAAGCTCGTGGAACAACGCCCGGCATAGCATCTGGCGGGGGAGAGATCCCCGATCTCGAGGTAGTTCCCCTTATTCAGGGGGCCGGAACTCAGGTGGATGCCACGGACACGGTGATCATGCAATACCTCGTGGCCGATTCTAAGGGCAAGGTAACGGAATCTTCCTGGCAGGACAGTGGACCCATCTCCGCGAATCTTCAGGACGTCATGACGGGCTTGCGTACTGGGATCACCGATCAAAATGTGGGTTCGCGACTGGTAATTCTTGTGCCAAGCGCCCAGGCCCGAGGCGATGGCGACTTGGTGATCATCGTGGACATTCTGGCTACGATCCAGACAACTCACTAACCCGCCACGTGGCGTGGGATGCACTATCCCACTGCTCAAGTAATTCCGTGTGCTGAGTTTCCCACATATCCCACCACGAATCGGGCGATCCCTCCCGGCTGGTCACGCGCTGTTTGCGCAGCTCCTTCGGCGCATCCAGCCAGATCGAGCCATCCAATAGCGGGGCGAGGGCGCGGCTCGAAGACCCACAACCAACAAGGAGCATGACGGAGGCGATGCCGCGAGCGGGCACACGTTCAGCTTGGCCCCATGCTTCAGCGTGCCAGTCCCACACCGGGAGCTCGCAAGCTCCAGCCGCCCGGAACTGGGGAATCGGGCCCCGGGCGAGGTCGCGAAGGCCGGAAGCGAGTCCCGCCCATCCCTCAATGTGGCTCTCCACTTCTACACGGCACACCGAATACTTGGACGCGAGCTCCTTGGCTAGCTGCCCTGCCAATGTGGTCTTCCCCGATCCCGTCCGCCCATCGATAGCGAGCACGGCATGGCGCGGAAGAGTGGTGGCGCCCAGCGCGTTGGCGATTAAGGGGGCTGCCTGAGAGCTGGACGCGAACATGCCCACCAGCATATCCGGGGTACCCTATCCTAGGACGAAAGGAGCGCGATGAGTCCCGCCATACGTGTAATTCCATGCCTTGATGTCTCGGGTGGCCGAGTTGTCAAGGGTGTCAACTTTAGGAATCTGAGGGATGCCGGAGATCCCGTGGAACTTGCCAGACTCTACGACGCCCACAGGGCGGACGAAATCACCTTTCTAGACGTTTCTGCCACGGCAGATGGACGCGGAACCATGCTGGATGTTGTGGGTCAGACGGCCGAGCAGGTGTTTGTCCCTCTCACGGTAGGCGGAGGCATCCGCAGCGTTGAAGATGTGCGGGTGCTCTTGGAAGCAGGAGCGGACAAGATCGAGATCAATAGTGCGGCAGTGGGGCGCCCGGAACTCATCACAGAGATCGCGGATCAGTTCGGAAACCAAGTGGTGGTTCTGTCCGTAGACGCCCGGCGAGTTACCGGCGATGCCTGCACGCCATCCGGCTATGAAGTGACCACACACGCGGGAAAGCGCGGCACAGGAATAGACGCGCTGGAGTGGGCACACCGGGGCCAGGAACTGGGAGCCGGGGAGATTCTCCTCAACTCGATGGACGCCGATGGGACCGAATCCGGGTTTGACCTAGAGATGACTTCTCGTGTGCGCGAGACGATGCGCCTTCCGCTCATAGCTTCCGGTGGGGCGGGTAAGGTCGAGGATTTTGCCGAGGCCGTTCGCGCCGGGGCAGACGCCGTTCTTGCCGCGTCCGTGTTCCACTTCGGCACGTTAAGCATCGCGCAGGTCAAGGAGCATTTGGCCAGCGAGGGATTCGAGGTGAGGTGACGATGTCAGATAACTTGCCAAACGGTTTGCGGGAACGTTTGCAGTTCGATCAGGCTGGGTTGATTGCCGCGGTAGTTCAGGATGCCGAAAACGATCAAGTACTGATGGTGGGCTATATGAACGATGTGGCGCTGGCCCGCACGCTTTCTACTGCTCGGGTCTGGTTCTGGTCCCGCTCTAGGCAAGAATATTGGCGCAAGGGGGACACCTCCGGCCACATCCAGCTTGTGCAGTCAGTGCGGCTCGATTGCGACGGGGATTGTATTTTGGTTCGCGCCATCCAAGTGGGGGCAGCGTGCCACACGGGTACGCGCTCATGCTTCGAAGCGGGCGGGGAGATTCCGGCCGTCGTGGGACAGGCGGAGTAATGGCACCAACTTGGGGCAGCGTATGGCCGTCGCGTGAGGAGTTCGGCGAGCTCGCTCGGGGCCGCAGAGTTATTCCGGTGGTCAAGAAGCTGCTGGTGGACGATCCCGGGCCCGTTGGTATTTACCGCCGCCTTGCTCAGGGAACCGGCACCTTCATTCTGGAATCCGCCGAGTTCGATGGCGCATGGACCCGCTGGTCTTTCGTGGGCGTGCGGTCGCAGGCCCAACTCGTGGCGCGGGCAGGGGTGGCCGAATGGATCGGCGAGGTTCCCCAGGGCCTGAAACTATCCGGGACCACAACGGAGCTTCTGGATTCAGCGCTGGATGAGCTGCATACTGAATCGATTGGCGGGCTCCCGCCGCTCACCGGTGGGCTCGTGGGTGCGCTCGGATGGGACACGGTGTTCGATTGGGAGCCGAATCTGCGGCGTTCCGCCCCGGCCGAACTGGACACACCGGACGCGGTTATGTGCCTCGTGACTGAAATGGTGGCGGTTGATCACCATGAGGGAACGATCTGGCTTATTTCCAACGCGGTGAACTCGAATAATCGCGAGACCGGGGTGGACGAAGCATACGATCGGGCCGTGGCTCGATTGGGTGAAATGGAGGCGGCGCTAGATCGCCCGGAATCTCTCCATGCCGTGGGCGTGGGCGGCGATGAGGCCACTGACCCGGTCCTACGGACGCCGCAACCATTGTATGAGGATGCCGTACGAGCGGGTAAGGAGGCGATCAGAGATGGCGAGGTATTTCAGGTTGTACTTTCTCAGCGAGCTGATATCACCTGTGATGCCGATCCGCTGGACGTCTATCGAGTTCTTAAGACCATCAATCCAAGCCCCTACATGTACTGCCTCAAACTGGCAGATGGGACGGACGAAGGGTTCGCGGTGGTGGGATCCTCGCCCGAAACGCTCATGCGTTTGGACGATGGGCAGCTTACCTCCTTCCCGATTGCCGGCTCCCGCCCCCGGGGGGCAACTCCCAGCGAGGATCGGGATCTAGCCGATGAACTGCTTGAAGATCCCAAGGAGATCGCGGAACACGTAATGTTGGTGGATCTAGCACGCAACGACCTCGCCAAGGTGTGCCAGCCCGGAACGGTGGAAGTTGTGGAGTTCATGGAGGTTAAGCGCTTTAGCCACATCATGCATATTTCCTCCACGGTTACCGGCGAGCTTGCGCAGGATAAGACTGCGGTTGACTGCTTGGCGGCAACCTTCCCCGCGGGTACTCTCTCGGGTGCGCCAAAGCCGCGGGCGATCGAGCTGATTGACAGTTTGGAAGTAGCACGCCGGGGCATCTACGGTGGGGTCATCGGGTACTTTGATTTTTCAGGCAATGCGGACCTGGCCATCGCCATTCGAACCGGTGTGCTTTCCCATGGGAGGGCATCCGTTCAGGCGGGTGCTGGTATTGTGGCCGATTCGGTGCCCGAGACGGAGTTTATTGAGACTCGGAATAAGGCGGCGGCTGCCGTTCGTGCAATTCAGATTGCTGGAACGCTGGGCGCCGGTGGACACAGCGGTGAGAAGGCAGGGCTCTCACGATATGGTGAAGCCCTAGGGATGGAGGAAGCATGACAGTGCTCGATGAAATCATCGCTGGCGTGCGCGAGGATCTCGCGCTACGCGAAGCCCGTGTGAGTCTTGATCAGCTTAAGGAACGCGCCTCTCGGATCCCCAGCGCCCGGAACGCAGAGGCGGCGCTTCGCGGAGGGGAACACCGCAGTGTGACGATCATTGCTGAATGCAAGCGTTCCAGCCCATCTAAGGGCGCCCTTGCACAGATCGCTGACCCGGCTGCCCTTGCCGCATCCTACGAGGCAGGCGGTGCCGCGGCCATCTCCGTGTTGACGGAGGAGCGGCGCTTTAAGGGCTCTCTGGCAGACCTGGACAAAGTACGCGCAGCCGTGGATATACCGGTCTTGCGCAAGGATTTTGTAGTAACTCCCTATCAGATATGGGAGGCGCGCGCCCACGGTGCGGATATCGTTCTTCTCATCGTGGCTGCCCTTGAACAGACAGTCCTCACCTCCTACATCGAGCGTGTACATTCCCTCGGGATGACTGCCCTAGTTGAGGCCCACGATCGGGACGAAGCCCTGCGGGCTATCGATGCCGGCGCACGGGTGATCGGCGTAAACACCCGCGATCTCAAAACACTGGATGTTGACCGTGGCGTGTTCGAGCAGGTTGTTGACGTGCTACCGCACGATGTTATTCGCGTGGCCGAATCTGGGGTGCGCGGAACGCAGGACGTTATGAACTATGCGCGCTGCGGCGCCGACACCGTGCTGGTGGGCGAAGCGCTTGTGACAAGCGGCGACCCTGCGGCGTCTATCCGTGACATGGTGGCCATTGGCCAACACCCATCACTCGATGCAATGGAGAGGTAACGTGAGCGAGACACTCAGTGGCGTGAATGGGCCGTACTTTGGAGAATTCGGAGGTCAATACCTGCCGGAAGCCCTGATGACAGCGCTCGATGACCTAACGCAGGCCTGGGACCTTCTCAAGGTGGATCCGCAGTTCCGTAGCGAGCTTGATCATCTCAATCGCACGTATTCAGGGCGTCCCTCGATTATCACCGAGGTTCCAAAGTTTGCCGCGCACTGTGGCGCCGCCCGCATCATCCTCAAGCGCGAGGATCTGAACCATACCGGTTCACACAAGATCAACAACGTACTGGGGCAGGCGTTGCTGACGCGTTCCGTTGGCAAGACGCGAGTGATTGCCGAAACTGGGGCGGGGCAGCACGGCGTTGCCACGGCTACGGCCGCTGCGCTCCTTGGGCTGGACTGCACGATCTACATGGGCGCAGAGGATGTGCGCCGTCAGGCGCTGAACGTGGCTCGCATGGAGCTTCTGGGTACGAAGGTTATCTCCGTGACCGCCGGATCGGCCACGCTCAAGGATGCCATCAATGAGGCGTTCCGCGATTGGGTAACCAACGTGGATACAACTAACTACATTTTCGGCACAGCCGCCGGGCCACATCCGTTCCCAAGTTTGGTGCGCGACCTCCAGAAGGTCATCGGCGAGGAAGCCCGCGCTCAGGTACTAGAGCTAACAGGGCGGCTTCCGGATATGGTGTGCGCCTGCATTGGCGGCGGTTCGAATGCAATTGGTATGTTCAATGCGTTCTTGGATGATCCATCCGTTCAGCTATATGGATTTGAGGCCGGGGGATCGGGAATTAGTTCCGGGCGGACGGCTGCGTCCATAAACGCCGGCAGTTTGGGTGTATTCCAGGGCTCGAGAAGCTACCTGATGCAAGATGAGGACGGCCAGACGATCGAGTCCCACTCCATTTCTGCCGGGCTGGATTACCCGGGCGTTGGGCCCGAGCACGCTTGGCTTTCAGAAATTGGGAGGGCCGAGTATGTTCCGATTGACGACGACGACGCTATGGAGGCCTTCCGGCTTCTCTCTCAAGAAGAGGGGATTATTCCCGCGATCGAATCGGCTCACGCGTTGGCGGGAGCCATTCAACTTGGACAGAAGGCGCAAGAGGCCGGCGAATCTCCGACGATTCTGGTGAGCCTGTCCGGGCGCGGCGATAAGGACGTATCCACGGCGATGGATTACTTCGGCATTGAGGGAAAGGGAGTGGAACTGTGAGAACAGGTGAAGCGATTGATGTTCGCAAGGGCGAAAACACTGCCGCCTTCATCGGATACCTCCCAGCAGGCTTCCCCGACGGCGCGAGAAGCGTCCGAGCCGCGCAAGAACTGGCGAAGGCCGGAGCAGACATTATAGAGATCGGCCTGCCATACTCCGATCCGACGATGGACGGCGGAACCATTCAGGTGGCTGGCCAACGGGCCTTGGCTAATGGGTTTCGGGTTCGGGATGTTTTTGCCAACGTGGAGGCGGTTGCGAACACCGGCGCTGTCCCGCTCATCATGACGTATTACAACCTGATCTTCCGGTATGGCGTTCAAGACTTCGCTCGCGACTTCGCCAGTGCCGGGGGAGCCGGGCTGATTACCCCCGATCTCATTCCCGATGAAGCAGGCGATTGGATCGCGGCATCGGACCAATACGATCTGGACCGGATCTTCCTCGTGGCCCAGTCTTCTCGCGATCGGCGCTTGGCCGCGACGGCCGCGGCTTCGCGCGGATTTGTTTATGCCGCCTCAACGATGGGTGTGACGGGTACGCGAGACTCTATCGATGAAGGGGCACGCAAGCTCGTTGAGCGCACTCGCGCGGCTGGGGCCGAGAGAGTCTGTATGGGTATTGGAGTGTCCACGCCCGCTCAGGCGCGTGAGGTAGCGGCATACGCCGATGGTGTGATCGTTGGATCTGCGATGGTCCGATGCCTATTCGAGGAGGATGAGCCAACCGCGCTGGCCTCGCTGCGTGAGACCGCAGAACAGCTAGCGGCTGGAGCACACGGGGAATGAGACTATCTATTCCATCGCCCGCCCAGGCTGAATGGTCGATCGGCCCGTTCCCTCTGCGTGCCTATGCCATCGCGATCATCCTCGGCATTGTTGTCGCATGGTGGATGATGGATCGGCGGTACCGCAAGAAGGGCGGACCGGACGAGGTCAGTATCGATATCGCGATTTGGGCCGTTATCTTCGGTATCTTGGGCGGACGTATCTACCACGTCATCACCGATTACCAACTCTACTTCGGAGAGGGCAAGGACCCGTGGCGCGCCTTCTACATCTGGGAGGGCGGCCTCGGAATTTGGGGAGCCATCGCACTCGGAGGAGTAGGTGTATTCATCGCGATGAGGCGCAGAGGGCTTCGGATGCTGCCCATGGCGGACGCGTTAGCACCGGCCCTATTAGTTGCGCAGGCCCTCGGTAGATGGGGGAACTACTTCAATCAGGAACTTTATGGAAGCCCGACTGACGTGCCTTGGGCTCTTGAGATTGACCCTCAACATATTGTGGGGGGATACCCCGCCGGGACTACTTTCCACCCTACCTTCCTTTACGAATCGCTGTGGTGCCTCGCGGGGGCAGCGCTCCTGGTATTGATCGAAAAGCGCTTTGACCTAGTGGCAGGTCAGCTCTTTGCTGCCTACGGGATGGTTTACACCGCGGGCCGAGTATGGATAGAGATGCTGCGCATAGATAACGCACATCACATTTTGGGACTTCGTCTCAATGTATGGACTTCCCTCATCTCATTCTGTGTCGCAGCGGCAGCGTTAGTGATCCTGCGCAGGCTCTACAAGAAGAACCCCGAACGCAATGACATCTGGCTGAGCCAAGAGGCCCGAGAAAAGTTTGAAGCAGCGCGGGTTGCAGCCGGATCGGGCGGGGACTCCGAAGAGAGCACGGAAAGCCCCAGTGGGCACGGCGAAGGAGAAGGGCCCACGCCCTCCGAAACAAAACCGTAACTTTCCTGAAACTGTTTTGACTCTGTTCAGAATGCGGGCAGCCATTTGAGATGGCCTGCCCGCATTATTTTATTGCCTTGTTACTTAGTGTCAGGAGGCGTAATGAACGGGTTATATCGTCCCGAGTATGAGCACGATGCGTGTGGAGTTGCCTTTATTGCAGATCTCCATGGGGATCAGTCACGATCCGTCGTTCAAATGGGCATCACCGCGCTTGAGAACTTGGACCATCGTGGTGCGGTAGGCGCTGAGGAAAACAGCGGCGACGGCGCGGGCATTCTAGTCCAGGTACCCGACGAATTCATGCGTGCAGCCGTGCCCTTCGAGCTTCCTGAACTCGGAGCCTATGCCGTGGGTATGGCCTTTCTTCCTGCAGTTGGCGAGCGCTCCGGGACGGTTGCACAGATCGAGGAGATTGCCGCGGATGAAGGCCTAGAGGTCCTTGGCTGGCGCACTGTACCGGTGGATCCTTCCATGATCGGCCCCACGGCGCTTGGCTCCATGCCCACCTTCCGCCAGATATTTGTCCGTGATGTGCACGGGAGCTCGGGTATCGAGTTGGACCGGAAGGCGTTCCGGCTCCGCAAACGCGCTGAGATCGCCGGGACCTACTTCGCCTCGCTTTCCTGCCGGACCTTGCTGTACAAGGGCATGCTCACCACGAAACAGCTCGAGCCTTTCTTCCTAGACTTACAGGACTCCCTGTTCGCCTCGGCTATCGCGGTTGTACACTCGCGCTTCTCCACGAATACATTCCCGTCTTGGCCGCTCGCACAGCCGTTCCGGCTGGTTGCGCACAACGGTGAGATCAATACAGTGCGGGGCAACCGCAATTGGATGTCTGCGCGCGAGAGCGGAATGTCCAGCGAGCTACTTGGTGATATAAGCCAGCTTCTGCCCGTCAACTCGATGAGCGCATCCGATTCGGCCAGCTTCGATGAGGTCTTGGAACTCTTGCATCTGGCTGGGCGCTCACTGCCTCACGCCGTACGGATGATGATCCCAGAGCCGCTCCATACGGACATGGATCCTAAACTACGTGACTTTTACCGGTATCACGCCACGATGATGGAGCCGTGGGATGGGCCTGCGTCCATTACCTTCACCGATGGCACGCAGGTAGGGGCCGTACTGGACCGCAACGGCCTGCGTCCGGGACGCTTCTGGGTGAGTGACTCCGGCCTAGTGGTGCTGGCATCCGAAGCTGGCGTGCTGGATATCCCCGCAGAGAATATCGTCAGGAAGGGGCGCCTTGCCCCAGGCAAGATGTTCCTCGTGGATACTCATGCTCACCGCGTGGTTGAGGACGAGGAGATCAAGGAAGGTTTGGCTGACCGCGCACCCTATGGCGAGTGGCTTGCTGAACATAGCGTTCAGTTAACTGACCTGCCGGATCGTGAATACGTGGATCACTCTCGTGCCTCGGTGGTACGCCGCCAGCAGGCGTTCGGATACACCGACGAGGAGCTGAGGATGCTCATTAAGCCGATGGCGGTCTCTGGCTCTGAACCCAAAGGTTCGATGGGTACTGACACTCCCATCGCGGTACTCTCGGAGCGCCCACGCCTCATCTTCGATTATTTCAGTCAGCAGTTCGCTCAGGTGACTAATCCGCCTCTCGACGCCATTCGCGAGAAGCTTGTGACATCGCTTGCCTCCGTGGCCGGCCCCGAACCGGATCTTCTGTCTGAGGCGCCTGAGCACGCGAGAAAGCTCATCGTTGACTATCCAGTCCTTCACTCCGATGAGCTTGCCAAGATCCGCACGATCGGGCGTTACCCAGAACAGGGCAAAGGTCTGCGTGCTCAGACCTTCTCGGGACTTTACCGAGTCTCAGGTGGCGAGGAATCGCTCAAGGGAGCTATTGATCAGATTTGCCGCGATATTGACGATGCAATTGAGGATGGCGTTGCCTTCATAGTCCTCTCGGACCGCGATTCCAGCGCTGAGATGGGGCCAATCCCTTCGCTGCTCCTCACGAGTGCCGTTCATCATCACCTTCTGCGCCGGCAAACTCGCACGAAGGTTGCGATCTTCGTAGAGGCGGGGGACGTGAGGGAAGTGCACCACGTGGCCCTTCTGATCGGCTACGGCGCTACCGCCGTGAATCCCTACCTTGCGCTTGAATCGGCGGAAAACATGGTACGCACGGGAGAGATCGCCGTGGAGCCGGAAGTAGCCGTGCAGAACGTGATTCGTGGGCTTGGGTCAGGACTCCTCAAAGTGATGTCCAAGATGGGCATATCCACAGTGGCCTCATATCGCGGCGCACAAGTGTTCCAAGCGGTTGGTCTGTCCCAAGCGGTCGTGGACCGCTACTTCACAGGTACGGCGAGCCCGCTAGGGGGTGTTGGACTGGACGTGATCGCCCACGAACTGGCGGAGCGTCACGGACGCGCCTATCCGTCGTCGGGAATATCTCCAGCCCACCGCCAACTCGAAGTTGGCGGCGAATACCAGTGGCGGCGTGAAGGTGAGGAGCACCTCTTCAACCCAGAAACCGTGTTCTTGCTCCAACACTCTACTCGGACCCAATCTTATCCACTGTTCAAAAAGTTCACGCAGAAGATCAACGATCAGGCTGAAAAGCTCATGACGTTGCGCGGCTTGTTTCGCCTTAAGGAAGGCGAACTGGATCCGATCCCGATCGATGAGGTGGAGAGCGTTGAATCCATTGTGAAGAGTTTTTCTACAGGCGCGATGTCTTACGGCTCTATCTCGCAAGAGGCGCACGAGACTCTCGCTGTGGCGATGAACCGGATCGGTGCGCGCTCGAACACTGGTGAGGGCGGCGAATTGCCCGAGCGTCTTTACGATGCCTCGCGGCGAAGCGCGATCAAGCAGGTGGCATCGGGCCGCTTCGGTGTGACCAGCGAATATCTGGTGAATGCGGAAGACATCCAGATCAAGATGGCACAGGGCGCAAAGCCTGGTGAGGGAGGCCAGCTACCGGCCCAGAAGGTGTACCCGTGGGTAGCGGAGGTTCGACATTCAACGCCGGGAGTGGAGCTTATTTCCCCGCCCCCGCACCATGACATCTATTCGATCGAAGATCTTGCTCAGTTGATTCATGATCTAAAGAACGCGAATCCGCGTGCAAGAATCCATGTGAAGCTGGTCTCCGAAGTAGGCGTGGGAACCGTGGCGGCGGGTGTAGCAAAGGCACACTCGGATGTTGTCCTGATCTCCGGACACGATGGCGGGACTGGTGCCGCCCCACTCACCTCCCTCAAACATGCCGGGGCGCCCTGGGAACTTGGTCTTGCGGAAACCCAGCAAACCTTGGTGCTTAACAACCTGCGTGACCGTATCGTGGTCCAGACCGACGGGCAGCTCAAGACAGGGCGCGACGTAGTTATCGCTGCACTCCTGGGCGCTGAGGAGTTTGGATTCGCAACGGCTCCGCTAGTTGTTTCCGGCTGCGTCATGATGCGCGTCTGCCACAAGGACACATGCCCGGTGGGTGTGGCCACTCAAAACCCGGAACTGCGCGAGCGGTTCTCAGGCAAACCTGAGTATGTGGTGACGTACTTCGAGTACATCGCTCAGGAAGTGCGAGAGATCCTTGCCGCTCTTGGGCTGCGCTCAATCGAAGAGGCAGTTGGCCGCGTAGAGCTGATAGATGCTCGGCGTGCGGTCTCGCACTGGAAAGCATCCGGGCTGGATCTAGCTCCGGTGCTGGTCAAGCCGGATTCATCGTCTACCCTCTACCAGAGCGTGGGGCAGGATCACGGACTGGATCATGCGCTTGACCAAACGCTGATCGATTCCTGCCGTGAGGCCTTGGAATACGGCCAGCCCGTCCAGTTGGACCTACCTATTCATAACGTCAATCGGACCGCCGGAACTATGCTGGGCTACGAGCTGACGCGGAAGTATAGGGGAGACGGCCTGCCGCCGGCAACAATTGATATCACCTTGAGGGGGGCGGCCGGGCAATCCTTCGGGGCCGTGCTGCCACACGGAATTCGGCTAACCCTCATCGGTGAGGCTAACGATTACGTGGGCAAGTCGCTCTCCGGGGGAGTGATCGCGATTCGCCCGGATGGGCAGAGCCCGTTTGTTGCCGAGGAACAGGTGATCGGAGGCAATGTGATTGGTTACGGTGCCACCTCGGGATCGATTTTTGTCAGAGGTCAAGTGGGTGAGCGCTTCGGGGTACGAAACTCCGGCGCCACGCTTGTGGCTGAGGGCGCTGGTGATCATTGCGCCGAATACATGACCGGCGGTGTGCTGGTTGTGTTGGGGCAAACCGGGCGGAACTTTGGTGCCGGAATGTCCGGCGGTGTCGCATACGTGTGGGACTTCGATTCGCGCAAGCTCAACCCTGAAGCTGCGGCCGACGGGCAGTTCATCGAATCCGGCCTTAACGCGGCGGACCGCGAGCAATTAACGGCAATCCTCACAGAGCACGTCAAGCTGACAGGCTCAGAGCCTGGCGAACGGGCAATGGCAGACCTGTCGCGGTTTACCAAGCTAGTACCGCGCGAGTATTCGCTGGTTACGGCTGCGCTTGAAGACGCACGAATTAAGGGCTTGGATATCACCAACGCCACAGTATGGAGCGACATTATGGAGGCTAGTCATGGCTGATCCACGCGGATTTCTTAAGCATCGTCAACGCGAACTACCGTCCGAGCGCGCCATTCCCGTGCGCATCATGGATTGGAAGGAGATCGAGGATAGCAGGGTGGATAATTCCGCTCAGCTCAAGCGACAGGCATCGCGCTGCATGGACTGCGGGATACCTTTCTGCCACTTTTCCTGTCCACTCGGCAACCTAATCCCCGAATGGAATGATCTCACGTGGCGTGACGATCTACCGGGAGCAATCGAGCACCTGCACGCTACGAACAACTTCCCGGAGTTCACCGGCCGGCTGTGCCCGGCCCCATGCGAATCAGGTTGCGTACTTGGTATCAATCAGGAACCCGTCACTATCAAGGCTGTGGAGCACGCGATAATCGATGAGGCGTGGAAAGCCGGTCTTGTAGAGCCGCACGTTCCCCAATACCTGACGGGCAAGACTGTGGCGGTGATCGGCTCCGGGCCCGCGGGGTTAGCGGCAGCGCAACAGCTGACCCGTGCCGGACACACCGTGGCGGTGTACGAAAAGAGCGATGAGATCGGCGGCCTCCTGCGTTACGGTATCCCCGAGTTCAAGCTGGAGAAGGCGGTTCTGGACCGCAGGCTGGACCAGATGCGGACGGAGGGAACCGTGTTCTACACCGGGGTTGACGTTGGTGGAAAGGTCAACGCCCGCGACCTTCTTCAGCGTTACGACGCAGTGGTGGTTGCCGCCGGCACGCCGATGGCTCGCGAGCTTCCTGTCCCAGGGCGTCAGCTGGACGGAATCCATCAAGCGGTCGAGTTCCTGACGGATTCGACACGCCGGGTTCATGGCCTTCCCGATGTGGGATTGACCGCTGAGGACAAGGACGTGGTTGTCATCGGGGGTGGTGATACCGGTTCCGACTGTATCGGTACGTCCGTCCGGCAGGGCGCGCGTAGTGTGACGTCGCTCGAGATCATGCCCCAGTTGCCGAGCGAACGCCCGGATAATTGGCCTTGGCCCACTTTCCCGAAGCTCTACAAGGTCTCCACCTCCATGGCTGAGGGAGGCACTACTCTCTACTCCACGGCTACCGTTGAGTTCGTGGGGGAGGACGGGGTTGTGAGTCACCTTCGTATTAAGACCGACGACGAAGAGCGGCTCATCCCCGCGCAACTCGTGCTGCTTGCCATGGGATTCCTTGGAGTTGCGAAGGAAGGCATGGTGGAACAGCTTGGCCTGACAACGGACGAACGTAACCGGGTTGAGCGCGGCGCCGATTTCTCTACGGCAACTCCCGGCGTGTTTGTGGCGGGGGATGCTGGCCGAGGGCAGTCTCTTATCGTGTGGGCAATCTCCGAAGGGCGGGCAGCCGCGGCTGGCGTGGACAAGTACCTTCGTGGGTCAACGTCACTCCCCACACCGGTTCAGGCTCAGGACGTTTCTCTCATGCTGTGAGCCGGTGTGTCTGGTACAACCAAACAACACCATTCCTTTGATTGGTACCTCAGGTAGGATATACACCATGCGACGAGCAAAGATTGTGTGCACACTTGGACCGGCTACAACCACCCAAGAGCAAATTCTAGAGTTGGCCCGAGCGGGCATGAACGTAGCTCGAATCAATGCTTCCCACGGCTCCCATGCGGAGCATGAGGAGCGCATTCTTCGAGTTCGTAAGGCAGCAGAGATCATCGGGCGTCCGATCGCGGTACTTGTGGATCTTCAGGGACCCAAGATCCGCTTGGGTACGTTTGCCGACGGCCCGGTGAAGCTGAACGTGGGTGACGAATTCACCATCACCACCGAGGATGTCCCCGGCACAAAGGAACTCGTCTCTACTACGTTCAAGGGCCTGCCGGGTGATTGCAGCCCCGGTGATCGTATTCTCATCGACGATGGCAAGGTCGCGGTTCGCGTCGTTTCCGTTGAGGGTCCAGAAGTTCACACGGTTGTTGAGGTTCCCGGGCCCGTCTCTGACCACAAGGGTGTTAACCTGCCAGGCGTTGCAGTTTCCGTTCCTGCGCTGTCCGAGAAGGACCGTGAGGATCTGGACTGGGGGTTGCGTTTCGGATGCGACATCGTGGCACTCTCGTTCGTCCGGGATGCCAAGGACATTGAAGATGTCCACGAAATTATGGATTCCGTTGGCGTGCGCCGCCCGGTTATCGCGAAGATTGAGAAGCCGCAGGCTGTAGAGAATCTCGAGGCGATTGTTCGGGCATTCGACGGGATCATGGTTGCCCGTGGAGATCTTGGCGTTGAGGTTCCGCTAGAGCAGGTACCGATCGTTCAGAAGCGCGCGATTGATCTGTGCCGCAAGAAGGCGAAGCCGGTTATCGTGGCCACGCAGGTGCTCGAATCGATGATTGAGAACCCGCGCCCAACCCGCGCCGAGGCTTCTGACTGCGCAAACGCCATCATCGATGGTGCCGATGCTGTGATGCTTTCTGGCGAAACATCGGTTGGCCTGTACCCGATCGAGTGTGTGCAGACAATGGCGAACATCATTGCCTACTCCGAGGAGCACGGGCTTGAGCAGATCGCCGAACTTGGGAATCTGCATCGCACCCGTAACGGCGTGATTACGCGTTCCGCCATGGAGATCGGTGAAGCACTTGGCGTGAAGTATGTGGTTGTTTTCACCCAGTCGGGGCAGACTGCGAGGCGTGTAGCGAGGCTTCGCGCCCGTTTGCCTCTGCTATGCTTCACTCCGGAACCTGATGTACGTAATCAGCTGGCGTTGACGTGGGGCGTTGAGACCTTTACGGTTCCTCACGTGCTTCACACAGATGATATGGTAGGTCAGGTTGATCATCTCCTCCGTGAGATGAACCTTGCTGAAGATGGCGATCGTATCGTTATCGTGGCTGGGATGCCCGCTGGTGTGATTGGTTCTACCAATACCATCCGCGTGCATAAGATGGGCGAAACGCTAATCCGTTACGCCTAGCATCAGCTCCTGTGGTGGAATTGGTAGACACACTGCACTCAAAATGCAGCGCCCTTGCGGGCATGCGGGTTCGAGTCCCGCCGGGAGCACTGCCCTTCTTTTGAAGGGGATTATGTGAATGACCGTAGGCAGCTGCCGGTCAAAGGAGACGTTATGGCACAGGAAGCAGACGAGGCCACACAAGGCGCTCGCACTCTGGTTGTTGAAGATGAGACCCTTATCCGTTTGGATATCGTCGAAACGCTCGAGGGCGCTGGCTACGAGGTAGTAGGTCAGGCAGGCGATGGTGAACAAGCCATTGCGCTAGCTGACGAACTGGACCCCGAGCTCATCGTAATGGACGTCAAGATGCCGGGGATGGACGGCATTACTGCCGCCGATCGGATCTTGGAAACGCACAATTGCGCGATCGTCATGCTCACGGCATTCTCCCAGAGCGAACTCGTTGATCGTGCACGCGATGCCGGGGCGATGGCCTACGTGGTCAAGCCCTTTACACCGGCTGAACTGATCCCTGCGGTGGAGATCGCTGTATCTCGTGCCAAGGAAATGGTGGCGCTGAAGGATGAAGTTGCCAACCTGACTGAGCAATTCGAAACCCGTAAGCGCGTGGACCGCGCCAAGGGCCTGCTCGAAGAGCGTATGGGACTCAGCGAGCCAGAGGCGTTCCGATGGATCCAGAAAACGTCGATGGATCGCCGGCTCACCATGCGCGAAGTGGCAGACGCCGTTATCGAGCAGGTTGGCCGCGCCGACTAACTTATGAACACGTTGGTCATTCGGCCAACGGCTGTGAGTTCACCAGATTCGTCCCGAATTTCCACCTGCGAGCAGATCGAGGAACGGGCTTGGGCCAGTACGGTGGCGGTAGCTGTTACAAGCCCTTTCTTTGCTCCGCGTAACTGAGATACGTTCAACTCTGTGCCCACAGGGATCTTTCCCTGTGGAGCTCTTTGGATCGCAAGGACCGAAGCGGCTTCCTCAACTAGTGCGGCGTTGGCGCCACCGTGCATCAGACCTGCGGGCTGACGGTTTCCCTCCACCGGCATGGCCATGATGACCTTATCGTCCGTTACGGATATAGCGGTCATGTTGAGGCGTTCAGCGAGTTCTCCGAGGTTGCTTACCATGAGTTAATAGTAGGCTAGGGGAGTGACTGATGAGCGAATCCTCCTAATCGATGGCAACTCAATGGCTTTCCGGGCCTTCTACGCGCTGCGGGCCGATAGTTTCCTGACATCGCAGGGCCAGTACACCAACGCCGTGTACGGGTTCACAAACACGTTGCTGAAGATGATGGCCGACTATAGTCCAACCCACGTGGCCGTTGCATTCGATCTGCCCGGTGGCACGTTCCGCACAAGGCAGTTCCCGGATTACAAAGGCGGACGGGCGAAGACGCCCGAGGAGTTCAAGGGCCAGATCAGTGTGATCCAAGAGACGCTGGATGTTCTGGGTATTACCTGGCTGTCAGTTGAGGATTTCGAGGCGGACGATATTGTGGCTACCCTGTCCGCCCGCGCCGGTGAGCTCCAGATGCACAGCTATATAGCATCGGGGGACAAAGACGCCTATCAGTTGGTCAGCGACGATTGCACGCTGCTTTACCCGATGCCGCGCTCCCAGATGCAGGTGCTCGACCCAGCGGGCGTGGAAGAGAAGACTTCAGTGACACCTACGGAGTATCCGGATCTTGCCGCCCTCGTGGGGGAGGGTGCCGATAACCTGCCTGGCGTTCCCGGGGTTGGCCCGAAAACCGCGGCGAAGTGGATTCACGAATACGGCGATCTAGAGTCGATTCTTGCTCACGCCGAGGATATCAAGGGGCGGGCCGGTAGCTCGCTGCGCGAACACACCGAACAAGTGAGGCTCAATCGTGAGCTCAACCGTCTAGTTCGCGATCTTCCCATCGGAGCAGATTTCGATGCTTTCAAACTTCGGGGAGTGGACCGCGAGAGCCTGCACGAGCTGTTCGATGCCTTGGACTTCAAGAGCCTGCGTACACGGGTGCTGCAGGAGCTACCTGCCCGGGATGGAAGTCAGGTTGAGGAGACAGACGGCCTCAACCTCGATGATTTGGAGGTGACCGGCGAGGATCTCTCAGGTTGGTTTGCCAGTCACGCATCGCCAGTGTGGGGTTTGGCGCTAACGGGTAGTTTTGCGCCAGGGCGCGGAGAGATTGAATCGATCGCGATTGCGGATCAAAGCGGACATGTCTTCTCTACCGTGCGGTCGGCGCTGAGCCCACAGGATGAGGATGCGTTTGCTTCGTGGCTTGCCGATCCCGCCCAGTCCAAGGTGTGCCATGGTGCTAAGGAGTATTGGCACGGACTTCACGGAGCTGGTGATTTCCGGTTGGTCGGAGTTACTTCCGATACCGTCCTAGCCGCGTACCTGCTACACCCTGATCAGCGCGATTATGATTTGCACGATCTCGCGTTGCGCTACCTAGGGGTGGACATTGCTGAGGAAACACAGATGCTTCCAGGGCTTGGCGGATCGGATGGTTTGGCCAGCGCGGCCGCGGTAGTGGTTCCGCTTGCCGAAGCACTGCGATCAGCTCTTAAGGATCAGGGCGAAGACGGGGCTCTTTTGGATCTGGAGCTGGAAGTTTCTAGCACGCTCCAGCGAATGGAAGAAACAGGAATCAAGGTGAGTGATACGCGCCTTGAGGAGCTTCGGACAGATTTCCACTCCCGTGTGGAGGCGGCCGCAGAGGCCGCCTATGAGGCAATTGGGCACGAGGTGAACCTCTCTAGTCCAAAGCAGCTTCAGACGGTCCTTTTTGATGAGCTTGGGCTACCCAAGACGAAGAAGACGAAGTCTGGGTACACCACGAACGCCGAAGCCCTGGCAGATCTGGCCGTGCGGATTGCTGAGCGAGAGGACGATCAGGCGCTGGCTGGCCAAACATTCCTTGGTGCCCTGTTGGAACACCGCGACGCCATTAAATTGCGCCAGTCTGTTGAGGGACTCCAGCGATCAGTCCTGACCGATGGGCGTATTCACACCACCTATCAACAGGCAGTTGCAGCTACTGGGAGGCTATCCTCCACGGATCCGAACTTGCAGAACATTCATGCTCGTACTGAAGAGGGTTTGCAGATTCGCGAGGCATTTGTCCCCGGTAATGGATTTGTGGGTTTGATGACTGCAGATTACTCACAGATCGAAATGCGTCTCATGGCATCGCTGTCCGGTGATCAGGAGCTGATCGACGCATTTAACCACGGTGCTGATCTGCACACGTATGTTGCCTCGCGCGTGTTCGGTATATCCGAAGACGAGGTGAGCGGCGCCCAGCGCTCACGGATTAAGGCAATGAGCTACGGGCTCGTGTACGGGCTGTCCGCCTTCGGCCTGTCCAGGCAGCTACGAATTGAAGTGTCCGAAGCCCAGCGGCTGATGGACGATTACTTCTCGCGCTTCGGGAAGGTCCGGGACTACCTCAACCATCTGGTGGACCGAGCGCGTGAACAGGGATATACCGAAACCATGCTCGGGCGCCGACGTTACTTGCCCGAACTTACATCCACCAACCGGCAGCTGCGCGAAGGGGCCGAACGAATGGCCCTGAACGCTCCTATTCAGGGATCGGCCGCGGACATCATCAAGCTTGCGATGGTTGATGTGGCGCGGGATCTGAAGGAAGCCGGACTTGCGTCTAGGGTTCTGCTGCAGGTTCACGACGAACTTGTGGTGGAAGTGGCTGAGGGCGAGCGCGAAAAGGTTGAATTGCTATTGCGCCACGATATGGGCGGGGCGGCGGACCTAGCTGTGCCACTGTCCGTGGGAATTGGTTACGGGGAGAACTGGCGCGCCGCAGCTCACTAGTGGGCTGAAGATCACCAATTTTCGGCGAGTTCTCGCGCCAATGTGTTTGCGGCAGATGCTCACCTAACGTAGAGTTAACTATTGGTGCAGGATTTCATTCTGCATTGTAACTGTCCAACTACTAATTCAGTCCGTAACGGAGTCACCAACTTCATGACCGATAACACGCCCACTACCTCGACGATCCCACAGGTCGCAATTAACGACATCGGCGGCGAAGACGAAATCCTCGCAGCTGTTGACCAGACCATCAAGTACTTCAATGACGGGGATATCGTCGAAGGAACTGTAGTCAAGGTCGACCACGACGAAGTCCTTCTGGATATTGGCTACAAGACCGAGGGCGTCATCCCCTCTAAGGAACTCTCCATCAAGCATGATGTAGATCCCGATGACGTCGTCCACGTAGGCGATCAGATTGAGGCCCTCGTCCTGCAGAAGGAAGACAAAGAAGGCCGCCTCCTGCTCTCCAAGAAGCGCGCACAGTACGAGCGTGCTTGGTCCCAGATCGAAAACGTTAAGGAAGCCGATGGCGTTGTCACCGGTTCCGTTATCGAAGTTGTTAAGGGTGGCTTGATCCTCGACATCGGTCTGCGCGGCTTCCTTCCCGCATCGCTCGTTGAGATGCGCCGCGTGCGCGATCTCCAGCCCTACATTGGCCGCGAGCTCGATGCGAAGATCATCGAACTGGACAAGAACCGCAACAACGTAGTTCTTTCCCGCCGTGCGTGGCTCGAAGAGACCCAGTCTCAGGCCCGCGGCGAGTTCCTCACTAACCTTAAGAAGGGGCAGGTGCGCGAAGGCGTCATCTCCTCGATCGTCAACTTCGGTGCCTTCGTGGATCTTGGTGGCGTAGACGGCCTAGTTCACGTTTCCGAGCTTTCCTGGAAGCACATCGACCATCCGTCAGAGGTTGTCGAAGTTGGCCAGAAGGTCACCGTGGAAGTTCTCGATGTGGATATGGATCGCGAGCGCGTCTCCCTGTCCCTCAAGGCTACGCAGGAAGATCCGTGGCAGACCTTCGCACGTACGCACGCCATTGGCCAGATCGTCCCCGGCAAGGTCACGAAGCTTGTTCCCTTCGGCGCCTTCGTGCGTGTGGAAGACGGTATCGAAGGCCTGGTTCACATCTCCGAGTTGGCGCAGCGCCATATCGATCTGCCCGAGCAGGTTGTCAAGGTTGGTGACGATGCCTTCGTGAAGGTTATCGATATCGATCTGGATCGCCGCCGGATTTCCCTCTCGCTGAAGCAGGCGAACGAGGGTGTGGATCCGAACTCCGAAGATTTCGATCCGTCGCTCTACGGTATGGCTGCTGAGTACGATGAGCAGGGTAACTACAAGTACCCCGAGGGCTTCGATCCTGAGACCAACGAGTGGCTCCCCGGATACGACGCTCAGCGTGAGGCTTGGGAGAATGAGTACGCAGCTGCTCAGGCGCGCTGGGAGGCCCACAAGGCTCAGGTTGCTAAGGCAGCTGAGCAGGATGCGGCCGCTGGTCAGTCCACTGCTTCGGCCCCGGCCGAGCCGGTACCGGCGTCCTACTCCTCGAACGATTCAGAGGCCGGTGGCACTCTGGCGTCCGATGAGGCACTCGCCGCACTGCGCGAGAAGCTGACGAACAACTAAGGTTGTCACAAAAAGATGGGGTCCAATTGGGCCCCATCTTTTTTATGCCTGGATTCGCGTGAAATCTCTCCTACGATCGCCGCGGCTTTATCAGATCACATAGTTGCCGCCGCCTGCGGCGTTAGACGCGAGGTCAGCGATAGTGCGCTTTTCAAAGAAGTCTGTGATCAGATCATCAAGTTCGTGCCACATCTGAAGAGTGGCTCCGCGGTCCTGGTTTACGGTGGGGCTATCGAGCCCGGCAATCGGGGCTAGACTACCCTCAGTTAGATGAAGAATGGTAGCTACCGTATAGTCTGCGGGATCACGAGTGAGCTGGTAGCCACCGCCCTTTCCGCGCTGACCTGTTAAAACACCGGCCTTGACCAACGTCTTCAAGATCGATTCGAGGTACTTTTCTGAAACGTCCTGGCGTTGTGCAATCTCCTTGAGAGGGACATATCCCGATGTCTGATTCTCTGCGAGATCGATCATGACACGAAGGGCATAACGCCCCTTCGTTGAAACCAACACGGTGTTCACTTCCTTTAACTTGAGAGTGCCTGAGAGAGATCTGACTTGAGATCGTCAACGTTCTCGAGGCCAACGGATAGGCGGAGGAGCGTGTCTGTGATGCCGAGGTGCTCGCGGACAGCTTCTGGGACGTCAGGATGGGTTTGAACCATCGGATAGGTGATGAGTGATTCGGTGCCACCTAGACTTTCGGCGAAAGTAATGAGTTTGACGCGTTCTAGGACACGATGAGCAATCTCCACTGTATCAGTACGGAAAGAGATCATTGCCCCAGCTCCTCGAGCCTGTGATGCATTAACGGCGTAGCCCGGGTGGTCTTCGAGCCCCACGTAAAATACCTGTGCGACGCCTGGCTGGGTGCTGAGCCAGCGCGCGAGTTCTTGCGCGTTGGACTCCTGCCGCTCCATACGGATGCCAAGAGTCTTGATCCCGCGGAGCACGTGCCACGAATCGAAGGGGGAGAGGGCCGCCCCAGTTGTCTTATGGATGAGCCGAATGCGCTCGGCAAGTTCGGGCGTACCCGAAGAAACGAAACCTGAGATTGTATCGTTATGGCCCGCAATGAACTTGCTGCCGCTGTGGATCACTAGATCCGCGCCTAACTCGATCGGATTCTGTAGGTAGGGCGAAAGGAACGTGTTATCCACGATCAGGAGGAGGCCGTGTTCTTCAGCAATTTCGTGACAGGCGCGTAGATCCGCCACGTTCATCATGGGATTGGAGGGCGTTTCGATGTATAGCGCCGCTGTGTCCTGAGTTATGGCAGCCTCGATGGCATCGCGAGAACCAGTATCTACGTAGTCCACGCTCAGGCCGTTCTTGATGCTCACCTTGTCAAACAGGCGAATCACTCCGCCATATAGATCCTCCGAGCAGACGATGTGTTGCCCCGGGCTCAATAGCTCAAAGCAAGCAGAGACAGCCGCCATGCCGGAGGAAAATGCACACGTATCTACTGCTCCTTCGAGGGAGCTCATGGTTTCTTCGAGCTTTCCCCTAGTCGGGTTAGTCTCGCGGGTATAGTCGAATCCGCTCGATTTCCCGAAGCCGATATGCCCAAACGTTGCCGTCTGGTATATCGGGAAGCTCACGGCGCGTGTAGCTTCAAACGCCGGACGTTCCAGATCGCCATGAATACAGCGTGTATCGCGATGCTCGTACATGACCTCTCCCTCTCTGCACAAACTTACCTACAAGTTTGGTATGAAACTGGGCAGTGCGTCATCGGATGTTCACGATGTGGCGTGCCTGTCGAGTCACTGGCCAATTCTGTAGATTACCAGTTATCAGCAGAATAACCTAGTGGAATAGTAGGAATATAGGGGTGGGGTGGTCTAGATGACACAACTGAGCGAGAGCCTACGGACCCAGCAGGAATACCTGACTGATCTTCGGCGTGAGTTTCATGAGCATCCGGAGATCGGTCTCCAAGAGTTTTGGACCGCAGATCGCATAGAAAAGGAACTTGATCAATTCGGTGTGGCTCACGTTCGGGTGGGAAGCACGGGTGTATTGGGAACTATAGAGGGTAGTGGGCACGGGGGCGGATCCATCGCACTGCGAGCTGACATTGATGGGCTTCCGGTTCAGGAAATCAACAGTGTTTCCTACCGCTCCCAAAATGACGGCGTGATGCACGCGTGTGGACACGACTCACACATAGTCAGCCTCCTCGGCGCGGCGAAGGCGTTGTCCGAGGCGCGTTCGGCTTTTGGTGGCACTGTGAAGCTCATCTTCCAGCCTGACGAAGAGCATGGCTACGGTGCCCTCGATTTTGTGGACGCGGGCGTGCTCGAGGGCGTGGAGCGGACCTTTGGTTTACACGCGGCGTCAGATCTACCTTCGGGCACACTTGGCATCTGCGAGGGACTTAACTTCGCCGCGGTAGACCTCTTCACGATCAACGTTCATGGGGCGGGAGCCCATGTTTCGCGTCCTCATCTGGGCGCGGACGCACTATACATTGCGAGCTCAATCGTTGTGGCCATACAAGCGCTTGTTGCCCGGACTACTGATCCTGTGGAGCCCGTTGTGATTGGAGTCGGGTCCTTCCATGCTGGAACAACTTATAACGCCCTCGCGGAAACAGCGATGTTAGAAGGAACCACGCGTACGGTGGATGAGGCCACACGGCTGGCGCTGCGCGCGAAGATCGACCAGCTGGTGACCTCAACTGCTGCCACGTTTGGGGCAAGTGCTGAGGTGAGCTGGCGTCATGTAACACCGGCCGTGGTCAACCCCCGTGACGTGAGCGAAGAGGTGGCGTTGGCGGCTGCCGAAATAGGATCCGACGTGGTAATTGTCAAAGAACGCCCCTACTCATTGGGAGGGGATAACTTCGCCGAATTCCAGGCTCGCGTCCCGGGCGTCTACGCGTTCGTAGGAACCGGTAATCCAGAGGTTCCCAACTCGCAAAACTCGCATCACAACGGAAACTTCGATATTGATGAGGCGGCGCTTCCGCTGGGTGCGAGCCTATATGCCGAATACGCATATTGGTGGCTCACGAAAGGCACCGCCCGTGATTAGCATCAAGAATGCCTCGAAGACATTTCGCGGCAAAGCCGGCACAGTAGAGGCCCTCAAAGATGTAGATCTTGAGGTGGAAGCGGGTGAAATATACGGGATCATCGGGTTTTCCGGCGCAGGGAAATCCACCCTCTTGCGCTTAGTCAATCAGCTAGAGACGCCCGATTCTGGAACGATAAGCGTTGATGGCCAAGACCTCACGGATTTGCCTTCTGCGGCCCTACGCGTAGTACGCCGAAATATAGGCATGGTTTTTCAACAGTTCAATCTACTTGAACGTAAGAGTGTCTTTCACAACGTAGCCATGCCATTGATTCTCGCTGGCACCCCGAAGGCGGCCATCCGCGAGCGTGTTGAAGAAGTGCTACGAATCGTGGAGCTGGAGGACAAACGAAACACATATGTTTCCCAGCTCTCGGGCGGTCAGAAGCAGCGTGTTGGCATCGCTCGATCACTCGCCACCGAGCCGAAAATCCTGCTCTGTGACGAGGCAACCAGTGCGCTTGACCCCAAAACCACAGAATCAATTTTGGCGCTCCTGAAGAGGATCAACGAGGAAATGGGTGTGACGATCTTGCTGATCACCCACCAGATGCATGTGATTCAGCGAATCTGTACCAAGGTAGCCGTCATGGAAGAGGGCCGGATCGTGGAACATGGCTCTGTTTTGGAGGTGTTCGATTCTCCCCGCGAGCAGATCACGCAGGAGTTCGTTCGGACTGTTCTTAACGATCGGATTCCAGCAACACTGATCGGTCAGCTCCACACCGATGCTCGTCACTACTGCGTTGAGCGTATGCGTTTCGTGGGGGAGACAGCGCGCAAGCCTGTTCTTGCCACGCTGGCAAAGATCCCTGATCTTGAGGTCAATGTTCTTGGTGCCAAGGTGGAAGAGCTACAAGATACGGTTCTTTGCCTCTACTTAGTCCAGTTGATCGGAGATCAAGCCGCTATCGATTCGGCTGAACGGTATATCGATAGCGAGGGCGTACGCCGCGAGAGGGTGAGCGTGTGATGGAAAACGAACTCTTTGGCGTCACAGTAGAAAAACTCGTTCTGGCCGGGAGCCAGACCATCTACATGCTTGGCTGGGGCATGATCGTGGGCGGTATCCTCGGGGTCATCACGGCGCTGGGCCTAGTGCTGACGCGGCGTGGCGGGCTGATGGCGAACCGCGTTGTGTATGGGATCCTCAATGTGACGGTAAATATCATCCGCTCGATCCCATTCATCATTCTGTTGGTTGCGATCATGCCGCTCACTCGCCTGATTATGGGGACTCCCGTGGGGACGCAGGCACAGCTAGTGCCGTTAGTTATCTACATCACCCCGTATATTGCCCGGCTGGTTGAGACCAGCTTGCTGGAGGTCAAGCCCGGAGTGATTGAGGCTGCCCAAGCAATGGGGGCCACGAACCTCCAGATCATTCGCTATTTTCTTCTGCCCGAAACCTACAGCTCGATCGTTCTAGCTATGACCACTGGGATGATCGGATTGCTCGGGGCAACTGCTATGGCTGGCTACGGCGGCGGTGGCGGCGTAGGCGATCTGGCGCTCACCTACGGGCGCGAGGCCATGAATACACCACTCATGGTGTTCACCGTTGTTATCCTCGTCATCTTTGTTCAAATACTTCAAGCGCTCGGCAACGGCTTTGCCCGCCGCTTGCGCGAACCCCATTAAGGAGAAGACCAATGAAAAGACAACTTATTGCACTAGCTGGAGCTTTAGTTCTTACCGTCTCTGCATGCTCTGCGCCCGGCTCTGATTCGTCAGGGGGAGATGACGCTTCGGGAGGCGAAAAGAAGACGCTCACGTTCTCCCGCTCGCAGGGACCATACTCGGAGCTCTTTGAGGAGGCCATCGTCCCCATCCTTGAAGAGAAGGGCTATACGGTCAACGGTGTGGACTTCTCGGATCTACTCAATGCGGATATCGCCTTGAACGACGGCGATGTTGATTTCAACGTGGAACAACACACCGCGTACATGGAAGACTTCAACAACAATAACTCGGGCGATCTCGTGGCTATCAGCCCGATCCCCACAGTCCCCGCGGGTATCTATTCGGACAACTACAACAGCTTGGAAGACATCCCGGACGGTGCAACGGTGGCCGTACCCAACGATGCCTCCAACCGTGCCAGAGCATATCTTCTTTTGGAGAAGGTGGGCTGGATCGAAGTTGACGATTCCGGAGACTTTGCCGCCATCGATGAATCAAACGTCACCGAGAACCCGCACAACATTGAATTCACGGAGATGAAGTCACTCTCCATCCCCGCTGTCTCGCAGGATTTCGATTACATCGTGATCACCGGTTCGATCGTGTACAACGCGAAAATCGATCCCTCCACTGCGCTTGCCACGGAGGATATCGTGGATAACCTCGTGTTGCAGTTGGTTGTAAAAGAAGAGAATCAGGATGCACAGTGGGCGCAGGATATTGCGGCCGCCTATCACTCCGACGAACTTAAGGATTACATGGAGGAGAACAACGACGGCCTGTGGTGGATTCCGGAGGAACTCCAGTAGGCTAATCTGCATGTTGCTTATCTCGCTGACCGGAGGCATTGGAGTTGGAAAATCTACCGCTGCGAGCCTACTGAAACAGCGCGGAGCACAAGTACTTGTGCTTGATGAAGTTGCCCGGACCATCCTGGATCCGGGCACTTCCGCAACTTGGGAGGTGAGCCAGATTTGGCCCTCAGTGGTGCGTGATGGCCTTGTGGATCGGGCGGCTCTGGCGAAGATCGTGTTTGGTGATCCGAAGGCTTTGGCTCAACTCAACGCCATCACCCACCCTCGCACCTGGCAAGCCGCTGAACGCATCCTCGAGGGGTGGGACGCAAGTGGTGACGCGGAAGTGGCCGTAATTGAGATCGCAATTCTGGCGAATAGCCCTCGCAAGTTCAGCTCCCACCTCAACGTGGTGATCGGCGCAGATATGGACGTTCGGCTGGAGAGGCTAGAGGGGCGAGGGCTGACTCGTGATGAGGCGTTGGCTCGCATGAACAATCAGCGGCCTCAAGCGGAGTTGGCCGATCTTGCGGATGCATGGCTAGACAACTCCGGTGTGATTGGCGATCTGGCCACCCAGATCTCCCAGCTGTGGGAAGAGAGACTTGCTCCGTACGCGGCGAACCTCGCGGCTCACAAGCGTATCCACGGTTTAGATCGGCATCCCGAGCCGGCCGAAGTGCAGCGTTGCGTGGCACGGTTGAAATATTATGGCATCCAGGCCAAGAACGAAGGGTCCGGGAACCTCACCGCCTCCCAACCAACCGATGGAAGAGCCCTCTCCGCGGCAGGATTTGTGCCGGGGGAGGGCTGCTTCGAACTTGCTGATCCTGCCTATCAGCTCACTCTGTCGTAGGGCCGCTAGTATTTGGATGCGGTTCCGGGTCGGTGCTCGCGTCTGGGTCTGAGGTTGCGCCGGTCTCCTCACCGTTCGTTGTGCCAGCCTCCCGAGAACCGGGATCTTGATCGCCATCTTGATCGGTCATCCGCGGACTGGGTGGAATGGTTCCGGCCACGACGTGACGCTCAGCCGCCGTATTGTGCTCAATCCCCGCGATCCGGTAGGCATCTTCTTCGTCTAGAGTCTCGTGCTCCATGAGTGCATCGACGAGGGCCTTGTGCTGTTCGGAATGCTCGCGCAAGAGCTGCTTGGCGTCCTCATAGCAATCAGCGAGCAGAGCACGGACCTCAGAATCAACGGCAGAAAGGAGCGAATCTGAAACGCCTTGGGAACGCGGATCGCCCTCGGTCGGGTATACCTGCACCGGTCCGATCGTCTCGGACATTCCCCAACGCCCGAACATCTGACGCGCGATGTTGGTGGCGGCCTGAAGATCGGATTCGGCTCCAGTAGTGACTACCCCAAACACCACCTCTTCGGCGGCCATGCCGCCCAGTGCGCCGATAATGCGGCCGCGCAGATACGCCTTGTCATACCCGTACTTATCTGCCTCCGGCGTTGAGAGTGTGACGCCGAGGGCGCGCCCACGGGGGATAATCGAGATCTTTCGAACTGGATCGGCGCCTGGCTGGATCATGCCAAGCAGGGCGTGACCGGCTTCGTGCCATGCGGTGCGCTTAAGCTCCTCTGGATCCATCATGACGGAACGTTCAACACCCAATTGGATCGTCTCTAGAGCGTCCGTGAAATCACTGAGTTGGATTGTCTTGTTCCCTCGCCGGGCGGCCAACAGGGACGCCTCGTTCACCAAATTAGCTAGGTCTGCGCCAGTGAGCCCTGGCGTGCTCTTGGCGATGGAGGCAAGCGAGACGCTTGGATCGATGGGTCGTTCGCGCGTGTGCACCCTGAGGATGTCCTCGCGGCCTTTCTGGTCTGGCGCCGAAACCGTAATGGTTCGGTCGAAACGCCCGGCCCTTGTTAGCGCGGTATCCAACACCTCAGCGAGGTTGGTGGCGGCCAGAACAATGATGCCTTCCGAGGCAGAGAAGCCGTCCATCTCCGTGAGGATCTGATTCAGTGTTTGCTCGCGATCCTCATTGGATCCGATGCTTTGGGCAGAGGCGCGGGAACGTCCGATCGCATCAATCTCATCGATGAAGACGATCGCTGGTGCTACCTTGCGGGCGGCTTCGAACAGGCTACGAATATCGGAAGCGCCCTTGCCCGCGAGGATGCCGCCAATTTCGGCAGCCGAGACACTGAAGAAGGGTACGCTGGCCTCCCCAGCGGTAGCCCGGGCAAGCAGCGTCTTGCCCGTTCCAGGACCGCCCTCAAGCAGAATGCCGCGTGGGATCTTTGCACCCAATCGCGTGTAGCGATCCGGGTTCTTCAGCATATCCACGACCTCGCGGAGCTGATCCTCGACCTCATCGATACCGGCCACGTCTTCGAAATTGACGCGGTTCTTCTCAGGATCGATCGGTTCGTGGCTCTTGCCGCCGAAGAGTGAGCCTCCGGCCCCGCCCTTCATCTGTCTCTGGAAGAACCAGTACCACAGCCCGACAAGGAGGGCGATCGGGAGCAGAGAGAAGATGAGTGTCACGATGGGGTTGGTCTTGGTGACGGGCGAAACCGCCGTGATCGTCACATCATTCGCCGATAGCGTCTCCGCCATTGCGTCCTCGGCCCAAGTAGGCCGCTCGGTCACGAACTGGGCAGACTTCACTCCCTCATAGGTGATGGCTTGACGGAGCTCTCCCTCGAGGGTGTCACCCTTCGAGGCCAGGGTCTCGACGTTGTCATTCTGGACCTGCGAGTAATACTCGTTGTAGGGCAATTCAACAACGGGATTGACCGCTTGCTGGATCCACGAAAACAGGAAATAGCTTGCCACCCAGGCAATGAGGAAGATCGCGATGAGTCGCTTCCACGATGGGCGGCGTCGCCCTTCCTGCTGCTTGTCGCCGTCAACGCCCTCGGCGCGCCAGCTCGGATTGTTATCTGCCATACGCCTATTTTGGTTCTCGGGATCCGGCGTGAGCACTTCATTGCGCGGCAGGCGTAATGCCCTCTGGCCCACTTCGCGGTAGCGTTGAGGCTATGCGTCCCGTTACCGAACTGACACGTTCCGTTGCACCCTTTGAGGTGATCTCCGATTACACCCCGGCAGGTGATCAACCACAGGCCATCGCTGAGTTGGCTGAGCGCATCAACGCTGGCGAGAAGGACATCGTCCTACTGGGTGCCACTGGTACCGGAAAGTCAGCAACGGCCGCGTGGTTGATCGAACAGATTCAGCGCCCAACACTGATCATCGAGCCCAATAAGACTCTCGCTGCTCAGATGGCTGCGGAGTTCCGGGATCTTCTGCCCAACAACGCGGTTGAGTATTTCGTGTCCTATTACGATTACTATCAGCCCGAGGCCTATGTGCCTCAAACGGACACGTTCATTGAGAAGGACTCCTCTATCAACGATGAGGTAGAGCGCCTACGTCACTCTGCAACGAATAATCTGCTGACCCGCCGGGACACCGTCGTGGTGGCCTCGGTGTCATGTATCTATGGTTTGGGTACTCCGCAGGAGTATGTGGACCGTATGGTTCAGCTTCAGGTGGGCCAGTCCCTCGATCGCGATGAGCTACTACGCAGGTTCGTGGCGATGCAGTACACCCGTAACGATATTGCTTTCACCCGTGGGACGTTCCGGGTGCGTGGGGACACGGTGGAGATCATCCCCGTGTATGAGGAGCTTGCGATTCGGATAGAGTTTTTCGGTGATGAGATCGATTCAATCACCTTGCTCCATCCACTAACAGGGAACGTTATCCGTTCGGCGGAGACTGCCCACGTTTTCCCGGCTTCGCACTACGTCGCGGGACCGGAGCGCATGGCACGCGCCATCGAATCGATCGAGGCGGAACTAGCCGAACGGCTTGAAGAGTTGCGGCGCCAGAACAAGCTGCTAGAGGCCCAACGCTTGGAAATGAGGACCACCTACGACGTGGAAATGATGCGCAACATCGGAAGCTGCGCGGGCATCGAGAATTATTCGCGCCACATTGACGGACGCGGACCAGGAACCGCCCCAAACACGTTGCTTGACTACTTCCCGGACGATTTCGTCTTAATACTTGACGAATCTCATGTGACCGTTCCACAGATCGGCGCGATGTATGAGGGCGATATGTCTCGCAAGCGCACACTGGTGGAATACGGTTTCCGGCTGCCATCGGCTATGGATAACCGTCCCCTGAAATGGGACGAGTTCCTGGAGAGGATCGGGCAGACCGTTTACCTTTCCGCCACCCCCGGAAAGTATGAGATGGAGCAATCTGATGGCTACGTGGAGCAGATTATCCGTCCCACTGGCCTCGTGGATCCGGAGATCGTCGTTAAGCCCACAGAGGGGCAGATTGATGACCTGTTGGAGCAGGTGTGGATCCGAGCCAAACGCGGCGAGCGGGTATTGGTCACCACGCTGACGAAGAAGATGGCGGAGGATCTGACCGATTATTTGGCAGATCGGGAGGTTCGCGTGGAGTATCTGCATTCGGATGTGGATACCCTGCGCCGCGTGGAACTTTTGCGGGAGCTGCGCCTCGGCAAGTTTGATGTGCTCGTGGGCATTAACCTCCTGCGCGAGGGGCTGGATCTACCCGAGGTTTCCCTGGTGGCGATCCTTGACGCTGATAAGCAGGGATTCCTACGGTCTACAACTTCGCTCATCCAGACGATTGGCCGCGCGGCCCGCAACGTGTCTGGCCAGGTGCATATGTACGCGGACACGATCACCCCCAATATGCGAGACGCGATCGATGAAACCAACCGCCGCCGCGCCAAGCAGATCGCATATAACAAGGAACAGGGGATTGATCCTCAACCGCTCCGGAAGAAGATCGCCGATGTGACGGACATGCTTGCGCGAGAGGATATAGATACCCAAGAGCTGCTTCAGGGCGGCTATCGGAGCGAACCGGAGCATGCTAAGGGCCATGCGCCCGATATCCGAACGGAAGCGCGTGAGGAAGGTGCACGGGATCTGGCGAGTCTGATCGAGGACCTTACGGAGCAAATGCACACGGCAGCGGAACAGCTCCAGTTCGAGTTAGCGGCAAGATACCGCGATGAAATCAAGGGGCTGAAGAGCGAGCTGTGGCATTCCCAGCAGGCCCAGAAGTGATCTATGAGGAGTATTACGGCACCGTAAGGCTGCGGGGAAGCTTCCCTTGCCCTAGACTTTAGCGCTGAAGGGGAGTATTCCCGTACAACATCGGTTCGTCATCACGGCGTTACGTCCGGGCCGAGGCCAGCAATGGTGGGAAGAGACCTTCGGATCCAATTTCGACCCGGAGGTACTTTGTGAATATCCCTATGAATGTCTCGAGCGCGGGACAGATGGTTGTTCACCCATGGGAATGGGGAGCGCTTGCAATCATCATCGTGGCTCTGATCATGTTCGATTTGTTCGGGCATGTACGTAAGGCACACGAACCAACTCTTAAAGAGGCCGGCCTATGGTCTCTCTTCTACATTGGTTTGGCGCTGCTCTACGGGGGAGTGCTCTACGTACGTCACGGCGGCACCTTCGCGGGAGAGTACTACGCTGGATGGCTGACTGAGAAGGCGTTGTCTCTCGACAATATTTTCGTCTTTATCATTATCATTGCCTCGTTCAGAGTACCGCGAAAGTATCAGCAGAAGGTCCTGCTCTACGGCATTGTGATGGCACTGGTGATGCGCTTGGTGTTCATCCTTGTTGGAGCCGCCATCATCGAGCGATTCGTGTGGGTCTTCTTCGTCTTCGGCTTCTTCCTTCTATACACCGCCATCAAGCAGGTGACCGAGGGAGTTCAGGAGCCGGGCGCCCTCGAGCAAGAAGAGTTCGAACCCAACGGCATTACCCGCTTCGCGATGAACCACTTTCACGTGACGGATGGCTACGTTGGCCAGAAACTGCTTGTGCGGCGCGAAAACAAGACTTGGATAACGCCTCTTCTGCTGTGCATCATCGCGATCGGCTCAATCGATCTTATGTTTGCACTCGATTCGATCCCCGCCGTGTACGGCCTGACGAAGGAACCGTTCATCGTATTCTCCGCGAACGCTTTTGCACTGCTGGGATTGCGTCAGCTGTTCTTCCTCATTGACGGCCTTCTGGACAAGCTCCTCTATCTGCACTACGGGCTGGCATTCATCCTCGGCTTCATTGCTGTCAAGCTAATGCTGCACGCATTCCACGGTTACGACATTCTTACCGCGATCCCTGAGCCAAACATCACGGTCTCCCTCATTGTCATCATTGGAACGATTTTGGTGACGGTCTTTGCCTCGATGGCCGGGACAAAAAGGAGAAAAAAGAATGAGGGCCCCGAAAGTAACGACTAGCGTGCGGGAGGTTACTTACTCCACGGCCCGAGGGTGGGGTTCCAGATACGAGCCACGCGGGTCTCGATGATTCCCTCCTTGTACAGGGGGTCGCTTTCTAAGAGCGAGAGGGCGGCCTCGCGATCTTCGACGTTCAGCACGATGAGCGCACTGTTGGATGCGAGTGGGCCTGAAGCTAGCAGCGTCCCTTCCTCATTGAGTGAGCCGAGGAATGCCCTGTGAGCAGGACGGTGTTCGGCTAGTTCGGCGAGCTTTGTGGCATCGTATTCGTAGTTCACAGCGATAATAGTCATGGGATCACACTAATACGGCGGTGTGGCCAGCGCCATGTCATGCCCTTAGATGAATAGCCTCCTTGAGCGCCGAACAGTTGTTCTAGTGGTGTAGGATGCTCGATGTGAGTGAACTGATTCGTGTGCAAGGTGCCCGTGAACACAACCTGCAGAATGTCTCTATCGAGCTTCCTCGCGATCAAATGATCGTGTTTACCGGGCTCTCTGGTTCCGGAAAGTCTTCTCTGGCCTTCGATACGATCTTCGCCGAAGGTCAACGCAGGTACGTGGAGTCGCTCAGTTCGTATGCACGCCAGTTCCTGGGCCAGATGGATAAACCTGATGTGGAGTTCATCGAGGGGCTCTCACCAGCCGTTTCTATTGATCAGAAATCCACGAATCGCAACCCGCGATCCACCGTGGGCACCGTGACCGAGGTTTACGATTATTTGCGGCTCCTCTACGCCCGTGCCGGTGAGCAGTTCTGTCCTGTATGTGGAGAACGCATTCAGGCCCAGAGCGCCGAACAGATCGTCGATTCGATCGAGCAGTTGGACGAAGGGACTCGGTTCCAGGTGCTTGCCCCTGTGCTGCGTGGCCGTAAGGGCGAGTATCAGGACGTGTTTGACGATTTGTCAGCGGCCGGCTACACCCGTGCCCGCGTTGATGGCGAGCTGGTGAGGCTTGACAATCCCCCGAAACTAGAGAAGAAGCTCCGCCACAATATTGATGTGGTGGTGGACCGGCTGGTGTCCCGTGAAGGTATCCGCTCGCGCCTCACTGATTCGATCGAAACGGCTCTGCGGCTGGCCGATGGAATCGTCGTCGTCGAATTCGTTGATACGGAGGCAGAGGATCCTGACCGTTTCCGGCGATACTCGGAGAAACGAGCCTGCCCCAATAACCATCCGTTAGCGCTCGAAGAAATCGAGCCCCGGACTTTCTCTTTCAACGCGCCCTACGGGGCGTGCCCGGAGTGCGACGGTATTGGCTCGCGCCTAGAGGTGGATCCGGAACTCGTGGTCCCGAACGAAAGCCTCAGCCTCGAACAGGGTGCGGTCAAGCCCTGGACGAGCCATCAGGACTTCTTCACGCGGCAACTTGAGGCCTTGGGTGAGGAACTTGGGTTCACAGTGGACACGCCGTGGAAAGACCTTCCGAAAGCTGCCCGCAACGCGATCCTGCGCGGCAAAGACTACAAGGTTAAGGTCAAGTACCGGAACCGCTGGGGTAAGGAGCGCATCTACGCCTCGGGGTTCGAAGGAGCGCTTCACTACGTGATGCGAAAGCACGATGAGACCGAATCATCGTGGTCCCGTGAACGCTACGAGGGATACATGCGGCAGGTTGCGTGCCCGGTTTGTCACGGCGCTCGCCTTCGGCCAGAAGTGCTTGCCGTGCGGCTTGGTGGCAAGAACATTTATGAATTGTGCGAGCTTTCGATCTTCGAAGCGAAAAAGTTCCTCGATGGCCTGACGTTGGATCAGCGTCAGGCCAAGATCGCGGACCAGGTGCTCCGGGAGATCCAGCTTCGGCTCGGATTTCTCGTAGACGTGGGCTTGACCTACCTCACTCTTTCCCGCGGGGCAGCCACCTTGTCGGGAGGCGAGGCCCAGCGCATCCGCCTTGCCACCCAGATCGGCTCGGGGCTGGTGGGAGTGCTCTACGTTCTGGATGAGCCCTCGATCGGCCTGCATCAGCGGGATAATGCCCGTCTCATCGCCACACTGACGAAGCTGCGCGATTTAGGCAATACCCTCATCGTGGTGGAACACGATGAGGAAACTATCCGCACGGCAGACTGGCTGGTGGATATCGGGCCGGGCGCTGGCGAACGCGGGGGAGAGGTTGTCTACTCAGGACCTGTTGACGGGATCCTGACCAATGGCCGCTCGATCACAGGTCAATACCTGGCCGGTAAGCGCCAGATTCCCGTGCCGCCCAAACGCCGTGCCATCGATTCCAAGAGGAAGATCCGCGTCACCGGCGCGCGGGAGAACAACCTAGATAACGTCTCCGTTGATTTCCCACTGTCCTGCATGATCGCGGTGACCGGTGTATCCGGCTCGGGCAAGTCCACGTTGGTGAACCAGATTCTGTACCAGGCCCTTGCCAATCAGCTCAATGGAGCACACACTGTCCCGGGCCGTCACAAGGCAGTTACGGGAGCTGAGAACCTCGATAAGGTTGTTCACGTAGATCAGTCCCCGATTGGGCGTACCCCGCGCTCGAATCCGGCCACCTACACGGGGGTATGGGACAAGATTCGCACACTGTTTGCCCAAACGCAGGAGGCAAAAGTTCGCGGGTACGGGCCCGGGCGTTTTTCCTTTAATGTCAAAGGCGGACGGTGTGAAGCCTGTAAGGGCGATGGCACTATCAAGATTGAGATGAACTTCCTGCCAGATGTGTATGTGCCCTGCGAAGTGTGCCACGGGGCCCGATACAACAGGGAGACCCTCGAAGTGAAGTATCGGGGTAAGTCCGTCTCGGATGTTCTCAACATGACGATTCATGAGGCGCGCGAGTTTTTCGATCCCATCCAGTCCATCACCCGGTACCTGAACACTCTGGAATCGGTGGGCTTGGGCTACGTCCACCTGGGGCAGGCCGCAACCACTCTGTCGGGAGGCGAGGCCCAGCGCGTCAAGCTGGCCTCCGAACTGCACCGCCGTTCCTCTGGCAAAACTGTCTATATCCTTGACGAACCCACGACCGGGCTACACTTTGAAGATGTCCGCAAGCTTCTTCAGGTGCTGCAATCCTTGGCCGATAAGGGGAATACGGTGATCGTGATCGAACATAATCTGGACGTTATTAAGTCCGCCGATTGGATCGTTGATATGGGTCCTGAGGGCGGCGCCGGAGGCGGCCTAGTGGTGGCAGAGGGTACGCCGGAACAGGTTGCCAAGAACTCTGCTTCGTTCACCGGCCAATTCTTGGCGCCGATGCTGTAATGGCTGATCCGGCTAGTTATCGGCCCGCGCCGGGAAGCGTCCCGGCTCAGCCCGGGGTGTATCGCTTCCGGGATCCGGAGGGCCGCGTCCTCTACGTGGGCAAGGCGAAGAGTCTGCGGGCCCGCCTAGCTAACTATTTTCAAGATGAGAGGGGCCTTTCTCCCCGTATCCGCCAGATGGTGTATACCGCCAGCCGCGTTGAATGGGTGGTGGTGGGATCCGAGGTGGAGGCGCTCACGCTGGAGTACTCGTGGATCAAAGAGTTTGAACCGCGCTTCAACGTGGTGTTCCGGGATAACAAGTCTTATCCCTACCTCGCAATCTCACTTTCTGAGGAGTTTCCTAGGGTGTGGATTACCCGGGAAAAGCATCGCCCGGGTACTCGATACTTCGGCCCCTATACCAAGGTGTGGGCGATCCGGGAAACGCTGGACAACATCCTCACCGCGTTCCCGATGCGCTCATGCACGAAGGGTCAGTTCAATCAGGCTCAACGCGCAGGGCGGCCGTGCCTGTTTGGCTACATTGGCAAGTGTACGGCGCCGTGCGTGGGACGGATCGGACCAGAGCAGCACCGCGAGACGGCACTACAAATCATTGATTTCTTGGAGGGAGACACCTCCGGCATTATCCGAGAGCGCAAGAAAGAGATGATGGATGCCGCGGGAGCTGAGGAGTTCGAGCGGGCGGCGCGCCTTCGCGATGAGGTCTCTGCTCTGGAAACGGCTGGCGAACGCAACGTCGTGGTATTCGATGAGAATCTGGACGCGGACATTTTCGGGCTTGAGGCAGATGAGCTGGAGGCCTCCGTCCAGGTGTTCTTCGTACGCGGCGGGCGAATCCGCGGCCAGCGCGGCTGGGTCACCGAACAGGTGGGTGGCATGGCCAATGGTGAGATCGTGGCCGAACTCCTTCTTCAGGTGTACGGCGCCCAAGACTATGACGCGGTTGACCCCGCGCGGGCCGAGTCCAAGGCGATTGACGATCGCAAGCACACTCGTACCGATGCGATTCCCAGCCAGATTTGGTTGCCGGAGCTCCCCTCCGATGTGTCCCAGATTGAGAATTGGCTGCGCCAGCGGCGCGGGGATCGGCCGGTCCATCTGAAGGTTCCTCAACGGGGTAACAAGGCACAGCTCTCCCAGACGGTTCACGAGAATGCGGTGCAGGCTCTCCAGCGCCACAAGTTGGCGCGCGCCTCGGACCTCACGGTGCGTTCGCAAGCCCTTGAAGAGCTCCGGGAGGGTTTAGAGCTAGATCGGGCACCGCTTCGCATAGAGTGTTATGACATCTCACATACTCAGGGCCACCAGCAGGTCGGCTCAATGGTGGTTTTTGAAGACGGCCTGTCCAAGAAGGCGGACTACCGGCATTTTATCGTTCGCGGGCCGGAAGGAAATGGAGTGCCGGACGATACGGCAGCTATGGATGAGGTGCTGCGCCGGCGTCTTTCCCGGTTAGTCCAAGGCGCAGCCGGGGACGATGCCGGGGGTGCGGAGGATGAGCCAGCTGAGGACCAGCTAGAAGGGTCCGGCCAAGTGTCCGGGGCGCCACGCCGGTTCGCTTACCGCCCAGATCTGCTCGTGGTGGACGGAGGGCTGCCGCAGGTCAACGCGGCCCAGCGTGTGGTTGATGAGCTGGACGCAGATGTTCGCGTAATTGGACTTGCCAAGCGGCTCGAAGAGGTATGGGTGCCGGGTGACGTGTTCCCGGTTATTTTCCCGCGTACATCGCCAGCCCTTCGACTGCTCCAGCAGCTTCGCGATGAATCGCACCGCTTTGCCATTACATTCCACCGGAAGAAGCGGGGACAGGCGATGACACGGTCTGTTCTTGACCAGATTGCCGGGTTGGGCCCGGCTAAGCAGAAGGCACTACTCAAACACTTTGGGTCCGTCTCCAAAATCAGGGCGGCCAGCATTGACGATTTGATGGAGGCGCCGGGGATAGGCCCTGCCCTGGCAGCGACGATTTCTCAAGCACTTCATACCCCAAAGGAGTGACGAGCGCCACGGGTGTGGCAAGATGGTGGCTATGAGTGACATCAACGATACCGGTGCAATTCCCGTTGGCATCCCGCAACAGGATGCCGCAGCCTCCCTGCCCGCTACCGAGCTTCCCGAAATCCTCGTGATTACGGGTATGTCGGGTGCTGGCCGCTCGCGTGCCGCGGCAACGCTCGAGGATCTTGACTGGTACGTCGTGGATAACATTCCGCCACGATTCCTCCGGGCACTTGCCGGGTTGATGACTCCCGATGGCGGGGTAAAGCGGCTCGCCGCGGTTGTAGACGTACGCTCGCGGGAGTTCTCGGAGCTGAGTGTCACGCTGGATCAGTTGCGTGAAGGCGGGCTTGGCTATCGCCTCTTGTTTTTGGATTGTGACGACGACGAATTGGTACGCCGCTACGAATCCGTGCGCCGGCCCCACCCACTTCAAGGTGACGGACGTCTGCTCGATGGCATCCATGAGGAGCGCCGGCAGCTCAAGAATCTCAAGGGGCGCGCGGACACGATCATTGATACGTCCAAACTCTCTGTGCACGATCTTTCACGGAGAATCCGCCACCTCGTGGCGAACGAATCTCCAACCGACCTGCAGGTCACCGTTATGTCTTTCGGCTTCAAATATGGCCTGCCTTTAGACGCAGATAACGTTGCCGATGTCAGGTTCCTACCGAATCCTTACTGGGTCAGCGAGCTGCGGCACCTAACAGGGCACGATAGCGCCGTCTCGGATTTTGTTCTTGCACAGAAAGGTGCCTCTGAGTTCGTCGCCAGCTACAGTAATCTGATGGCCGCGATACTTGACGGGTATACCCGCGAACTCAAACCCTTTGTCACCATTGCGATTGGCTGTACGGGCGGTAAGCATCGTTCGGTTGCCATCGCGGAGGCTGTATCTGAGGAGCTGCGAAAGAGGGGCCGGACTGTTCGGACCCTTCACCGCGATCTAGGGAGGGAATAAGTGGCTGCGGCGCGCGGGGCTCGTGGACCGAAGGTTGTCGCACTAGGCGGTGGGCACGGGCTCTACGCCAGCCTTTCGGCGTTGCGTCTTCTCACCGATAACATCACCGCCATCGTGACAGTGGCCGATGATGGTGGTTCCTCAGGGCGGCTACGTCAGGAGTTCGGGGTGCTGCCGCCAGGTGATCTTCGTATGGCGCTTTCGGCTTTGTGCGACGATTCGGAGTGGGGCCAGACGTGGCGGGACGTGTTGCAGCATCGGTTCACATCCGATGGCCCGCTGAACGGACACGCGCTGGGAAACTTGTTGATCGTGGCACTCTGGGAGCAGCTTGGTGGCTCTGTTCCGGCGCTCGAATGGGTGGGGCAGCTCTTGGAGATCCGGGGCCGGGTCCTTCCCATGTCATCAATGCCGCTCAAGATTGAGGCGGACGTAACCGAGAACGGTATCTGCGAAACCGTTCGGGGTCAGGTGGATGTGGCCGTCACGCAGGGGCACGTTGATCATGTCCGGCTGCTTCCCGAGAATCCACCGGCCCAGCCGGAGGCTATCGAGGCCGTGCATGATGCTGAATGGGTCATTCTCGGTCCAGGATCTTGGTACACCTCTATCATTCCGCACCTGTTGGTGCCGGAACTTCATCAGGCGCTGTGCGAGACCTCTGCAAAGCGGGTCTTGGCCCTCAACCTTCGATCCGAAAAGGAAACGCGCGGCCTGAGCGTGGCCGAACACATCAGATCGTTCAATGATCACGCGCCCGAACTGCGTCTGGATGCGATTATTATCGATCCTGGCGTAATTGATGATCGTGCGGAAATTGAGCGGGCTGCGCAAGCATGCGGCGCCCAGCTACTCGCGCGAAACGTTAGAATGAATGACGGTTCGGCCCGGCACGATCCACTGCGTTTTGCCGCGGCGTACCGCGATGCCTTCGAACAGATTTAGAAAGAAGCTACATGCCAGCCTTGACACATTTTGTCAAAGATGAGCTTGCACAGGTCCACCCTCGGATCGTGTCAAGCGCCACAGCGGAGGCCTGCGCGATGTTCCGCTTTGGTGGTGGACTCAGCATTAACTCCGGGAGGGTGACAGTTCAGGCGGAACTTGGGCACGCTTCCAGCGCCCGTCACTTGTGGGATCTTGTCAAGCAGCTGTGGAACGTTGAAGCGGAGCTAGTGGCTGTGTCTACATCGATGCGGCAAGGTAACCAATACCTGGTTCGCGTAGGTAAGGATGGCGAGCGCATCGCCCGCCGCTTGGGCCTTTTGGATTCCTACGGACGGCCGGTGCGTGGGCTCCCACCGTCGATCATCGGTGGGAGTAAGGCCGATGCCGCTGCTGCGTGGCGCGGGGCGTTTCTTGCGCGGGGTTCGCTTATGGAGCCCGGCCGCAACGCTTCTCTCGAGATCGTGTGCCCAAGCTTAGAGGCTTCCTATGCGATTGGTGGCCTAGCGCGCCGTATGGAGATTCCGTATCGAGCGAGGGAATCGCGAGGTGCTCACCGAGTGGATATCCGTGAGGGAGATGCGATCTCCACCATGCTGGCCCGAATGGGAGCTAACGATTCGGTGCTTAAGTGGGAGGAGCTACGCGTGGAGCGGGAGGTACACGGCTCCGCTAACCGCCTCGCGAACTTTGATGATGCCAACATGCGCCGATCTGCTGACGCTGCCGTGGTGGCCGTTATCCGTGTTCAACGGGCCTTCGAGATCCTGGGTGATGATGTTCCCGATAACCTTCGCGAGGCGGGGGAATTCCGCATTAAGTATCCAGAGGATTCGCTCAACCTGCTGGGGGAGAGGTTGAATCCACCCGCCACGAAGGATGCCGTTGCCGGCCGGCTCCGCCGCCTCAACACGATGGCGGATCGCAAGGCCGCGGAACTGGGTATTCCGGGCACGTTAGCGGCGGTTGACGCCGCGGAGCGCGGCATTAATCGAGTTTGAGATTTCACTGCGTGAGATATTTCAAAAACGAGGGACTTCACGCCCACCACAGTGGGGGACAAGCGGTTAGAATAGATGGCGATGACCGAACGAAAAGGGTTCGGTACTGACGGGCCTAACCGCTCGTGAAACCAGACGTGTGCATGCACACTAGGAGGAATAGAGTGACCATTCGCGTTGGAATTAACGGTTTTGGCCGCATCGGACGCAACTTCTTCCGCGCTCTCAAGGAACAGGGCGCCGATCTTGATGTTGTGGCAGTGAACGACCTTACCGATACCAAGACACTCGCACACTTGCTCAAGTACGATTCGATCATGGGCCGCTTCCCGGGCGAAGTTGCAGCTGGCGAAGGCTCGATCACCGTTGACGGCAAGGAAATCAAGGTGCTCGCAGAGCGCAACCCCGCAGATCTTCCTTGGGGCGATCTCGGTGTTGACATCGTTGTTGAGTCCACAGGCTTCTTCACCGATGCAACCAAGGCCAAGGCCCACCTTGACGGTGGCGCCAAGAAGGTTGTCATCTCCGCTCCGGCGAAGAATGAGGATGGAACCTTCGTGATTGGTGTGAACGAGAAGGATTACGATCCTGCCAACCACAACATCATCTCCAACGCCTCCTGCACCACCAACTGCCTCGCGCCGTTGGCCAAGGTCCTGAACGACAGCTTCGGCATTGAGCGTGGCATCATGACCACGATCCACGCCTACACTGGCGATCAGCGCCTACAGGATGCTCCTCACTCGGATCTCCGCCGCGCCCGCGCCGCTGCCCTCAACATGATCCCCACCAAGACTGGTGCGGCTCAGGCTGTTGCTCTGGTTATCCCCGAGCTCAAGGGCAAGTTCGACGGCCTCGCAGTTCGCGTTCCTACCCCCACCGGTTCCCTGACGGACCTCACGTTCGAGGCCTCCAAGGACGTTACGGTTGAGGAGATTCAGGCTGCGGTCAAGGAAGCTGCGGAAGGCCCCCTCAAGGGCATTCTCAAGTACACCGAGGATCCGATCGTCTCCACCGATATCGTGGGCGATCCGCACTCCTCCATCTTCGATGCAACCGAAACCAAGGTTATCGGCCGCCTCGTCAAGGTGCTCTCTTGGTACGACAACGAGTGGGGTTACTCCAACCGCCTCGTTGATCTGACCAAGTTGGTTGCCGAGCAGCTCTAAGTTCAGTGAATTCGATAGGTGCCCGTACACGTTGTGTACGGGCACCTATTTTCGAAAGGAAACTATATGCGCACAATTGATTCACTTGGTGATCTGGCAGGCAAGAGGGTTTTCGTCCGCTCAGATTTCAATGTTCCACTCGATGCCGATCGCAATATCACGGATGATGGCCGCATTCGCGCCGCGCTTCCCACCCTGAAGCGTCTGATCGATGCTGGAGCCAAGGTTATCGTTTCCGCACACCTCGGCCGCCCCAAGGGCGAGGTTAAGCCGGAGTTTTCTCTTGCTCCGGTAGCTGCGCGCCTAACCGAGCTGCTCGCTCAGGACGTTGCCTTGGCGGGCGACACCGTTGGTGAGGATGCCAAGGCCCGCGCCGCTGCGCTGGAAGATGGACAGGTACTGCTTCTGGAGAACGTCCGCTTCGACAAGCGCGAGGACTCCAAGGTTGATGCGGATCGCGAATCCCTCGCGGCCGAGTACGCCAGCCTTGCTGATGCGTTTGTGTCCGACGGCTTCGGCGTGGTCCATCGCAAGCAGGCTTCCGTCTATGACATCGCGAAGCTGCTTCCCTCTGCTGCTGGAGAGCTCGTCTTCAAGGAAATTGATTCGCTTTCGCGCGCCACGCAGAACCCTGAGCGGCCCTACACCGTGGTGCTCGGCGGATCCAAGGTGTCCGATAAGATCGGCGTGATCGACAACCTTCTTGATAAGGCCGATCGCCTTCTCATCGGTGGTGGCATGGCCTTCACCTTCCTCAAGGCACTCGGCTATGAGATCGGCACCTCGCTCCTCGAGGCTGATCAGGTTGATACGGCCGCATCCTACATTGAGCGCGCCAAGGCAAACGGAGTGACGCTGCTGCTGCCAACTGACGTCGTCGTCGCCCCAGAATTCAAGGCGGATTCCCCGGCATCAGTGGTGAGTGCGGACTCAATACCCGCGGATCAAATGGGACTGGACATCGGCCCGAAGTCTGGTACCGCTTACGCTGACGCCATCAAGGACTCCAAGACGATCGTCTGGAATGGTCCCATGGGCGTGTTCGAATTCGAAGCATTCGCGGCGGGCACCAAAGCCGTGGCGCAGGCACTCGAAGACGGTGACGGCTTCTCAATCGTTGGTGGCGGCGATTCCGCGGCCGCTGTACGCAACTTGGGCTTCAACGAATCCAAGTTCTCACACATTTCCACAGGTGGCGGCGCTTCCCTCGAATTCCTCGAGGGCAAGGAGCTTCCCGGCATCGCAGTTCTGGAGGACTGACACATGGCACGTACCCCAATTATGGCGGGTAACTGGAAGATGAACCTCGATCACCTTGAGGCAAATCACCTTGTCCAGAAGCTCGCGCTCACTCTCAAGGATCTCGGCCACGATTACTCGGCAACCGAGGTTGTTGTGGTTCCACCCTTCACTGACATTCGAACGGTCCAGACCGTTGTGGATGCCGACGATCTGCCCATTGGCTATGGTGCGCAAGACGTATCCACCCACGATGAGGGCGCCTACACCGGCGAAGTCTCAACGGGTATGCTGACCAAGCTTGGCTGTAGCTACGTTGTGGTTGGACACTCCGAGCGTCGCGAGTACCACGGCGAATCCAACGAGCTTGTTGGCGCCAAGGCCAAGAAGGTTCTGGATGCGGGCATGACTCCGATCATGTGCTGTGGTGAGGCGCTGGATATTCGTAAGGCTGGCACTCATGTGGAGTACGTGGTGGGCCAGATCAATGCAATGCTCGCAGGTCTCTCCGCCGAAGAGGTAGCCAAGTCCGTTATCGCCTATGAGCCCATTTGGGCAATTGGTACCGGCGAGGTAGCAACCCCGGAGGACGCTCAGGAAGTGTGCGGCGCGATTCGCGTTCGTATCGCCGAACTGTATGACCAGGGCGTTGCCGATGCCGTTCGTATCCAGTACGGCGGCTCCGTGAAGTCCTCGAACGTCCGCGACATCATGGGCCAGCCCGATGTTGACGGCGCACTCGTTGGAGGAGCTAGCCTGAAGGCTGACGAATTCTCTAAGATCGTCACCTTCCTCAAGTAGGTGACAGGCGCGGGGGGGGGGGGAGGTTGAGGCCGCCCCCCCCCCCCCGGACACCGGGGGGGGGGGTCATGAACA
>NZ_QETB01000003.1 GCF_003123745.1 Ancrocorticia populi
CCCTAACTACCCCCACCTCCCACATTTGGGTCCGGGGCGGGGGGGGGGTTTTTTTTTCCGCCCCCCCGCGCGCCCCTGTACACTGGGTGGCGTTCTCATTACCAAAGGAAACACGTGAACGTTCTTCTTATTGTCTGCCAAGTATTACTGGTGATCACCAGCCTGCTGCTGGTCCTTTCCATCCTGCTCCATAAGGGCAAAGGCGGCGGCATCTCCGATATGTTTGGTGGCGGCATTTCCACCTCAATGCGTTCGTCTGGTGTTGCTGAACGTAACCTCAACCGCATTACCGTTGGTGTGGCAATCGTGTGGGCCATCGTTGTTGTGCTCATCGGGCTTGCCACGAAGTTTATTTCTTAAGTGCCGTGGTATCGGCGGGGTGGATCTGTGCAGGATTCGCCGCGATTTGTTGTTTTGGGTTGGCCATTGCGCTGATCCGGACGCGGCGTCGCGTTCGGCAATGCGAGGCACGCCTGCAAGAGTTGGACCGGCAGCCGGCCGTCATATCCCATGAGATACGCACGCCCTTGTCACTGGTGCGCGGGGCGGCCGAACTGCTTGCCGAAGAAACACCTGGGCCACTGACCCCGGCTCAAGAGATGTTCGTCTCCACAATTTCCGATAACACGCAGCTTGTCATTGACATGGCTGAGAATATGCTTGCCATCTCGCGCCTTGAAACCGGAGCGCTTCCCTCGCACCAAGAGCTGGTGGATATCAGGGCGGTTGTCTCAAGTTGTGCTCGGGAGGTTCGGCGCATTCTTGGGACTCCTATCTTTGTAGAGTCCTCTGGCGGGATGATTCCGATCGTCACTGATGAGACGCAGGTTCGCCAGCTCGTGTGGAACCTAGTCAATAATGCGGCACGCCATGCAGGTGCGGATGCCTCCGTCACCGTTTCTGTGCGGGCGGGAGATGCCGGTGGTTGTACTATCTCAGTAATGGACCGCGGTTCCGGGATGACGGACCAAGACGTGGATGCGTTATTTACGCCGTTCAGCACCGGGTCAACGCGGCGGCCCGGTAGCGGCCTAGGCATGATGGTGGTCAAACGCATCGCCGAATCACTCGGGGGGCGTGTGCTCGTGGACACCGAGGTAGGGAGCGGCACCGCAATCATGGTCCAGTTACCCGAGCACGTGGGACGGGAGGAAGAATGAAGCCAGTTGTCCTTGTGGTGGATGATGAAGCACAAATGGTCTCCATCGTGACTTTTGCATTCGAAAGTCTCGGGTATAGTGCGCTACCAGCCACCAACGGCCGGCAGGCGTGGCAGATACTCGAGGAGAAGGCGGTGGATATCGTCATCCTCGATATCATGCTCCCGGATATGACGGGCTTTGAGTTAACGGAGCGTATTCGTGCGGCTGGCAATAATGTCCCCATTATCTTGCTGACCGCGCTCGTGAATGAAAATGATCGAATCCGTGGACTTGAGGCCGGGGCCGATGATTATGTGGGTAAACCTTTCAGTCCACGCGAGCTCTCACTCCGGGCTGAGGCAATCATGCGCCGCACTCGAGGAGCAAGCACCCATGAAGCCGAAAACACCGTTGAAAGCGGGCCCCTGAGAGTTGATTTGCGTGGCGAGCGGGCGTGGTGGGCCGGAAAGCGGATAGACCTCAGTTCAACCGAGTTTCGAGTGTTGGCCGTACTGGCTGAACATGAGGGCGAAACAGTCGGGCCCAGACAGCTACTCAACGAGGCGTGGGCAACAAGCACCACAGTGGGTGGGCGCGAAATGATCAAGACCGCCATATACCGGTTGAGAAAGCACTTGGAGCAGGCAGGGGCCGATCCTTCACTTGTGTCCTCAGTTCGTGGAAAAGGTTATCGGCTCCTGATCGTCTAGCTTGGTAACAGCGCTGTGACTTTCGGTAACCAGAATCGTGCCGTCTGTCACTAGCATTGGTCCATGATGGAATTGTATTTGTTGGTTTCATCAAGGGAAAGATCATGGCTTCAGAGTCTAAAGGTGGGCTCGGTTTTCTTTCGGCACCACCAGCGGCGCCTCGCCTCAGTGATGGCGAAGTTGCTGCAAAATACCCGCGCATGCGCGGGCAAGTATTCCTCGGAATCTTCCTAGGTTATGCGGGTTTCTATCTGATCCGTAATAATGTCTCTATCGTGTCGCAGATCTTCAAGGATCACGACATTATGAACACCGTGCAGATTGGTATCGTTGCCAACTCTGTGCTGATCGCCTACGGGCTCTCCAAGTTCTTCATGGCGATGCTCTCGGACCGAGCCAATGCACGGTACTTCCTGCCACTGGGGCTAGCGCTGTCCGCTCTGGTGAACATGCTGGTGGCTCTCGTTCCAGTTATCACCGCATCTGTTGGCCTGTTCGCAACCGTCATGTTTATCAACGGTTGGTTCCAAGGAATGGGTTGGCCTCCCTCAGGACGAATTCTGGTTCACTGGTTCTCTACGAACGAACGCGGGTGGAAGACATCCATCTGGAATTGTGCGCATAACGTTGGCGGTGCTGGCGTTGGTGTTGCCGCGGCTTTCGCATTACAGAACTGGGCCACTTCTCCTGATGATTGGCGCCCCGCGTTCTGGTTCCCCGCGATCATTGCTCTGGTAGTCGCGATTATTGCCTTCTTCCTCATTCGCGACCGCCCGGAAGCCGTTGGCCTGCCTCCGATTGAGGAGTACCGCAACGATCCTGCCAAGGTCGAGATGACGGACGATGAAGTTGAAGGCATGTCTTGGGTTCAGGTTGTCCTCAAGCACGTGCTGACCAACCGAATAGTTGTGCTCCTAGCTCTGACCAACGTGTTCGTATACACGCTTCGCTACGGAGTGCTGAACTGGATTCCCGTGTACCTAGGTGATTACACAGGAGCCGAGGTAAGCGACGGCATCATGGGCTTCGCAATCTTCGAGCTGGCCGGCATCATCGGAACGCTTCTGTGCGGCTGGGTTTCTGACAAGGTGTTCAAGGGCTGGCGCTCGGGTGCAGGAATCCTCTTCCTCGCAGGTACCGGCGTGGCAATTGCGCTGTACTGGCTGCTTCCGTCAACCGCCCCGATCTGGATGTTCTATCTCCTGATCGCGTTGATCGGTGGCCTCATCTATGGCCCGGTCATGCTCATTGGTCTCCAGGCCATCGACCTCTCGCCAACCAACGTTGCGGGAACTGCGGCTGGATTCACCGGATTGTTTGGCTACATCCTTGGCGCAACCCTTGCGTCTACCGGCGTGGGCGTACTGATCCATAACTTCGGTTGGGACGTCACTTGGATCGTCATGATCGTGATCTGCGTTGTGGCAGTCATCTTCATGTGGATCGTGGGTAGGGATGAGCGCAAGCTCATGAACGAGCGCGAGGCACAAGCTTCCGCAACTGAGTAGCTTTATCCAAGCGTTGAAGGCCCCCAGTCCACGTTCTGGGGGCCTTCACTTATCTAGTTTGGCTCCAGGGCCGTTAAGGTAGCACCGTGAGATGGTTCTATTCACGCTGGGCACGCCAGCAGGTTATCCGCCTGCTGGCCGTGTTTGGTGTGTCCGGACTGGCGGTCGCTGGATTCCTTTATCTTCAACAGCCACGTGCGGAACTCTCAGTACTATGCTCCAACAACGTCGAATCATGCCTCGCGGTAGCAGATGAGTTTGAAGCACTAACTGGAACTACCGTACAGATTGTTCGGTTGCCAACTTCGGAAGCTCTGGGCCGGATTCGCGTTACTAAGAATCAACCAGAGTTCGATGTGTGGCTTGGCGGTCCAGCGGAGTCTTATGTGGAAGCGTCCCAAGAGGGCCTGCTGCTGCCAATTGGCGATCTCCCATCTGTACGGAACCTGCCGGAGAGCCTACGCGACCATGAGGGATACTGGGGCGGAGTATACGGGGGGATCCTTTCCTTTTGCGTGAACACTGACCTCATCCCGCCAACTGATTTACCCACCTCGTGGGACGATCTGCTAGATCCACGGTTCGAAGGGCAGACGCTAATGTCTAGTCCGCTGCTTTCGGGTACGGCCGCGACCATGCTGTGGGTTCAGTATTCGCGATTGGACGGCACCGAGGGGATGGTTTCCTACATGAACTCCCTCGAGGGAAACCTGAAAGGCTATTTGGATTCGGGTACCGCGGTAGCCCGCAATGTTGCTCAAGGCAATGCGGCCGTGGGAATCTCCTTTGGTCCCTATTGTGAAGCCGAGCGAGCCGATGGTGGGCCGGTGCAGGTGGTCTACCCGAAGGACGGCACTGGGTACGAAGTAGGCGCGGTCGGTGCGCTTGCCGGCACGGACACCCCGGAACGAGCAAGGGAATTTGTGGACTTTGCGCTCTCATCTCAGGGCCAGGCAGCCTCGGGATCGCAGGTACCGCAGTCCTACACAACCTCGGCCCTTACACCGAACCTAATTGAGGAACTCGAATCGTTGGAAGTTCCCATCATCGGGGGAGGCGTGGCCGAGTCCGCCCCGGAGCACTCACGCCTTATTACCGTGTGGGCCACGGAGGTGAGGCGTGGTACGTATTAGAAGCTCGCTGCCTACGTTCGTCCTAACCATCGTGACGGCGGCAGTGGCATTGCCCTTCGCCCTTGCGGCCCGTAACTCACCTTCAACATCACTGCCCATTACCGAGTGGTCCACTCTTATTTGGTTGACAGTACGGTCACTTGCGCTGCCAATGGCTGCCGCCTCCATCGCTCTGGTGCTTGCTGCAGCGATTGTGCTTTTCGGATACGGGATGTGCCCGAGGCGAGGCCGTCACGCGCTCTTTGCCTTCAGTGCAGTGCCCTTTCTGTTTCCTCCAGTCATCGTGGCTCATGCTGTTCACCAGTGGCTGGGGGAACCGCACCTCCTTTTGTCCTCCAGCCTGACTGTGTTGCCGGCCGCCGTATTTGGACAAGCAATGGCATTGCGGTTCATTGATGCGGACACCCTGATGCTTACACGCAGCCTTGGACTACCCCTGCGGGTATCGTGGCGCCACAGTATCGGGCCAATGTGGCGCCGCGGCGCCGCGTTAGCATGGATGTGGGGCGCGTTTCAGCTTTTCTCTGATCCGGGCATCTACTCAGTATACGGAGGGAATCAGGCCCATCTTGCTTCCCACATATTCAGATCCGTTGCTGGAGGTTCGCCTGGACCTAGTGTGGTTCGGGCGGCCGTGCTGATGCTGGTTCCGGCGGCGATCGTGGCACTGATTGTTACACGTCCCAGTTTTTGGCGGGGTACCAGCTTGACCCATCTCGTGCCGCGGGCGCGCGTTTCGGAATTGCTTTCTCAGATGAAGCTCCCGTTCTTGCTGAGGGGCCTCGCGGGTGTACTGGTCCTCCCTAGCGTGCTGTCGATCGCCGGAATTCTCATTACTATTGGGTGGGGAGGGGCGTCCGCCTTCCTTGCCGGAACCAAGCCGAGCACGTCCATTCTTCCCGTCGTTATGCTCATCGCGGTGGCGGTACCTGTCAGTGCAGTGGCAGCTCTTCTATTTTCCTCGGCCATTGTGCATGCCAGAGGAAAGGTACGGAGTTATGGATACATTCTGGTGGCATTCATGGTTCTCGCATCCCCAACAGCAACTGGAGCGCTCCTAGCCACAGGCTTGCGAGCACCAGTCACTGTTGGTGATTATGTGGCGATCCCGGTGGTGGTTGGCGGGGGCTCAGCTGCCGGTGGTTGGATCGGGATGTTTCTCGCGGCCGTTGCGGTCTGCCTACCGATGTCCACACTCCTCGTACTGGGATTGGCATCGTTACGCACGTCTGACTCTGCGGCCGCGGCACGGGATTTGGGAGCGAGCCCAATGAGAGTCCTCATGACCGTGGAGTTCCCCTATCTCATGCCAATCGCTATTGCCTCAATTTGCCTCGAGACGGGAGCTCTGTTCACCAACCTCTCACCCCTCGTCTTTGTGGCTCCCAGTGGCTTGGATCTGGCTACCCCGCAGTTGCTCACATTCGTGGCTAGCGGGCAATCGAGTGCGGCATTCGCACTTTCGATCCTCACAGGCATCCTGACCGCAGCCTCGATTCTGGGAATAGGGATACTGATCGCCGTCGTTCTCGATTCAACAACAAAACTACGGAACCGGAGGCGTGTATGAGTATCTCCCCTTACGGACTCACGGTTCGTGATCTCAGCTTGACCTTAGGAGAGTTCTCCCTCCACGGCGTTAGCTTTCACGTGGCACCGGGCGAAATCCTCGTGGTTGTGGGCCCGTCGGGTTCAGGTAAATCCACACTCCTCCACGCTATTTCGGGGCTGAATCGGAGCGAGGGGAGCGTCTTTATTGATGCCGTAGACGTATCCGGCGTGCCTCCCGAACAGCGGGAAACCGGAATGGTGTTCCAGAATCCGGTGTTGTTTCCCAAGCTTTCTGTTCGTGAGAACATCGGCTACGGGCTTGATGATGTACGCCAGCGTGACGCGAAAAGAAGCGACCTAATTGATATCGCGATGGCGAACATGAACATTTCCGCGCTGGCTGGAAACCAGCCTAGTACGCTCTCTGGAGGGCAATCGCAACGCGTCGCTTTGGCACAAACCTTGGTTCGCAGGCCGAAGGTGCTCCTCCTAGACGAACCGCTTTCTCACGTTGAGGTATCCCTTCGTAGGGATATCCGCCGGGATGTGAAGGAACAAGTAATGCGCGGACGGCTCGCCGCCGTTTACGTAACGCACGATCTTGAGGAGGCCTTTCTGATTGCGGACCGTGTGGCGGTCATGCGCAACGGGCGAATTGTGCAAATCGATGCACCGATGAGCATCTACCGGCGGCCACGCTCACGGTTCGTGGCGGAACTCTTGGGGCAGGAGAATATTCTGGCGGCGATGGTGATCGCCCGCCCGGACCAGGACCATGCGACCGTGCGGGTGGGCAGAAACGAAGCCACAATACCGTGTGAGCGGGGGCTACGAATCGGCCCAGCCACACTGGCGCTGCCACCGGAATCCCTCACCTTAGAATCCGCACCTGATGCATCAGAAATAGTTGGAAGCGTTGGACAAGTTATCGGTTCGGCGTTTGCGGGCAGTAAGACGCAAACGGAGATCGAAATGGAGATCGGAACACTCGTAGCGCACGAGTGGGACCGTGAGGCACCCCGAACTATCGGTGCACGGGTACGGCTAGACTTGCGCGCCGAACGCGGCTGGGTGATGGAACGCTAGCGCTGGAACTCAGGGATATCAAGGAGAGGAAGTCCGTTCTGCAGGACTTCGCCATACGCTACATCCGCGGTCATTGAACGCAGCTCCTCGATCAACATCGTCTCCATCGTGCGAACGGGGAGGTTCACGCGCTGGGTTTGGCGTCCCGGCCGGATCATATCGGCGATCTCGCTGCCGAGCGGGCGCACGAGCCGTAAATCGCCGGATTCACGGTGTAGGGAAACCTCCGTCATGACGGCGCCCTGATGCCGGTCAATGGTGACGGGCACTTGTAGGTGCAGGGCGAGCCAGCCGGCAAGCAGATAGGTGGACGGGTGTTCGCTGGCTCCCTCGACGGTAACGGACAGCACGGGCTCTTCCGGAGGCTCGTCCAGCATGGCGGCAAGGTGATTGCGCCAGAGCGTCATACCGGCCCAAGCGAGGTCAGTATCTCCCGGAGTATAAGTATCGCGCATAACGCAGAGGTTCTGGATCGGGTCCCCGAGGAATCGGGAGGTGGTGATGCGGCGCTGGGCGAGGGAACCAACTGCGGTGGTGGCGGTTCTCTCCGGGACGTCCTGAACCCACCACGCGACGATTGGTGTATCGGGCAGGATGAGAGGGGAAAGCACCGTCTCCAGATCAGAACCGGCGCCACCAGAACATCGGAGAATGGCGATTTCAGACAAGCCGGCTTCGGCCCCAACGCGGATCTCGGCATCGAGTTGCGGCTCGTCGGCATCCACCGCGTGTATGGCAACGATGCGGCAGGGATGGGCGCGTGAGGCGCCAGCTGCGGCCTGCATACCGTCACGGATGCCCGCGCTATCATTGGCGATAATTACGAGTGTGAGTACGCGCCCGAGAGCCACCGATCCCACGGTATCGCGTAGTTCTTCCATCCTTAGGCCCACCGCGGCTGATGAGGTGTTATTCATGTGGATGATCATGGTGTTCCTTTCGGACTAAGGCCGGCGCCATTCGTTGCCATCGCGGGCTAGCATTTTGTCGGCGCACGCCGGACCCCACGTCCCCGGACGGTAGGTATCAAGAGTCTCGGGGTGGGCCTCCCAGTACTCCTCGGCTTGATCGAGCAGCTTCCAAGAGGTCTCGATTTCCTTTTGCCGCGGGAACAGGGGAGGATCGCCCAGCAGGACGTCCAAGATAAGGCGTTCGTAGGCCTCTGGGGCATACTCCGTAAAGGCGTGTCCGTAGGCAAAGTCCATCGTGACGTCGCGCAGGCGCATCGAGGAACCGGGCACCTTGGAGCCCACCTTGAATGTGATGCCTTCCTGCGGCTGGACACGTATCACTAGGGTGTTGTGTCCCATTCCAGCTGTAGATTCGAATGGCAAGAAGGGCGGATACTTGAAGACCACCGCGATCTCTGAAACTCGCCGTCCCATCCTCTTACCGGCGCGAAGGTAGAAGGGGACACCTTCCCAGCGGCGAGTGTGGATCCCTAGGCGGAGGGCGGCATAAGTATCAGTGATCGAATCCTGAGGGATGCCGTCTTCTTCTCTATAGGCCTTGACCCATTGGCCGCCCTGCCAGCCCGCCTCGTACTGGGCACGCACGGCGGATTCGCCAACTGGGCCGTAGAAGGACGTGGCGTCGAGAATCTTTTCCTTCTCGGCGCGCAATGCGTCCGCGCTGAAGCTGTTGGGTTCCTCCATCGCCGTGAGAGCCAAGAGCTGGAGCAGATGGTTCTGGATGACATCACGGGCCGATCCGATGCCGTCGTAGTATCCGGCGCGTGATCCGATTCCGATATCCTCGGCCATGGTGATCTGGACATGATCTACGTGATTGGCGTTCCACACGGATTCGTAGATTTCGTTTGCGAATCGGAGTGCCAACACGTTCTGCACGGTCTCTTTGCCGAGGTAATGATCAATGCGGAACACTGAATCGGGATCGAAAACTCCGGTGACTACTTGATCCAACTCCTGAGCGGAGGCCAGATCGTGGCCGAACGGCTTCTCGATCACCACGCGCCGCCACGAACCCCGCGGGCCCGATTGCAGCCCGGCACCGCCGATGCCCCCGAGTACGGTAGGAAATAGCTCCGGCGGAATTGAGAGATAGAAGGCGTAATTGCTGCCAGTTCCGCGCGACTGATCAGTATCTTCCATACGCTGGCCAAGCCGCTCATAGGTATCTGCATCATCGAACTGGCCCTCGACCATGCTGAAGCCGGAGAGCAACTGGTTGAGCGTGGTGTCCGTTACAGCGGTCTTGGCGCCGGATTGAATGCAGTCCTTGACTACTTCCTCGATATTTTCGATGTGGCGGCGGGCCACTCCGATAATCGAGAAAGAAGGCGGAAGAAGGCCGCGATTGGCCAGATCGTAGAGAGCGGGAAGGATCTTCCGCTTGGCCAGATCTCCTGTGATACCGAACAAAACGATGCCGCAGGGACCGGCGATGCGCTGGAGCCTTGTATCCTGTGCTTGCCGTAATGGGTTGGGCACGCTTGTCTCACCTCAACTTGATGTCCATACTGATGCGCTCTGGGCGCCAACACAGTATACGCAAACGCCGCACGCTCCCTAAAGAGGCGTGCGGCGTTTAACGCTCAGCCAGAAGGGCTAGGCTGCTGTGATGGACTCCTTGACTGCGGATACCACGTGATCCACGGTGAAGCCAAACTCTTCAAAGAGCTTGCCACCGGCCGCAGAAGCGCCGAAGTGGTTGATGCCCACGCTGCGTCCTGCTTCACCGATGTAACTGGCCCAACCGAACGTGGTTCCGGCCTCCACCGATACACGCGCCTTGACCTCAGGCAAAATCACGGAATCGCGGTAGGCCTGATCCTGCTGCTCGAACCACTCGAGGCACGGCAGGGAGACCACGCGAGCGCCAATTCCAAGATCGGCAAGAGCCTTCTGGGAATCAACGGCCAGAGCAACTTCGGAGCCGGTGGCCAGAAGCTGGACGTCGACCTTCCCGGTAGGTGACTCGGACAGGACGTAGCCACCCTTGTTGACACCCTCGCTCGAGGTGCCTTCTAGAACGGGGAGATTCTGACGCGAGAGGATGAGGCCAGCAGGGCCACCCTCGTTGCGCTCAAGAATGGCCTTCCATGCGGCAGTCGTTTCATTGGCGTCGGCAGGCCGCACAATATCCAGCTGGGGAATCGCACGGTATGCCCACAGGTGCTCGATGGGCTGATGGGTTGGGCCGTCTTCGCCAACGCCGATCGAATCATGTGTCCACACGAAGATAGACGGAATGTTCATGACTGCTGCGAGGCGGACAGCGCCACGCATGTAGTCAGCGAATACGAAGAAGGTGCCACCGTAGGCGCGGGTAAGGCCGTGAAGGACAATGCCGTTGACCATTGCACCCATGCCGTGCTCGCGGATACCGAAGTGGAGCGTGCGGCCGTATTCGTTACCCGGCCAGTCTTCGGAAACGCGGTCCGCCGGCAAGAAGGAAGGCTCGCCAGCCATGGTTGTGTTGTTCGATCCCGCCAAGTCGGCAGAGCCGCCCCACAGCTCAGGAAGAACCGGAGCGAGGGCGGAGAGGACCTTTCCGGATGCGGCGCGGGTTGCCAGAGAGGTGCCAACCTCGAACGTTGGGAGGGCATCTTCCCAGCCCTCGGGTAGCTCATTCTTCTCTAGGCGCTCAAGGAGCTCGGCGCGATCAGGGTGTTCTGCCTTCCAAGCAGACATCTTCTGCTGCCACTCCCCGCGAGTTGCATCGGCGTTTGTCCGCGCGTTTGAGCGCGTGTATTCGAGCAGCTTTGGATCGGTGGGGAAGTCCTCCTTGGGATCGAAGCCGAGGATCTCCTTGAGGCTAGCCACTTCTTCGGCACCGAGGGCCGATCCGTGGGCCGCGCCAGTTCCCTGCTTCGTGGGAGCGGGCCAGGCCATGATGGTGGACAGGCGGATGATGGAGGGCTTGTCAGTTACCTTCTGGGCCTCAAGGATGGCGTTATACAGGCCGTTAACGTCTTCCTTGTACTCGGATCCACCGTTTGTCCAATCCACGTGCTGGGTGTGCCAGCCGTAGGCGGCGTAACGGCCTAGTACATCTTCGGAGAAGGCAATAACGGTATCGTCCTCTATGGAGATTCGGTTATCGTCCCAGATGAAAATGAGGTTGCCGAGGTGCTGGGTGCCAGCCAGTGAGCTGGCCTCGGAAGTGACTCCCTCTTCCAAGCAGCCTTCGCCGCCCACTACGTAGATAAAGTGATCGAAGGGCGATTCACCGGCGGGTGCCTCTGGATCGAAGAGGCCACGTTCGCGGCGGCTGGCCATGGCCATACCAACAGCGGCTGAGATGCCCTGACCCAGCGGGCCGGTTGTCATCTCGACGCCCTTGGTGTGCTTGTACTCGGGATGGCCCGGGGTAAGGGAACCCCACGTACGCAAGGATGCGAGATCTTCTTTCTCAAGCCCATATCCGGCAAAGTAGAGCTGGTTGTATAGGGTCAGGGACGAATGCCCGATAGACAAAACGAAACGGTCACGACCGATCCACTGATCGTCTGAGGGATCATGGCGCATAACCTTCTGGAAAAGTGTGTAAGCGAGTGGTGATAGTGAAATCGCCGTGCCAGGGTGGCCGTTTCCAACCTTTTGAACAGCATCCGCGGCTAGAACGCGCCCGGTATCAACTGCACGTTGGTCAAGTTCGGTCCATGTGAGCTCCGCCATTGCAGCAACTCCTTTTGCTCTCGTGAAATGTCCGGCTGGCCCGGACTTACTTGACCAAGAATACCGGACCGAAAGGCCAACGGCAGAGTGAAGTCCGAATTGTCTACACTGGAGTCACTATGGTGACAATTCCGAAGATTCCCGGAGACTCGCAGATTTCCCGGCTTATGCGCCAGTTCATCAATCACCTAACGGTGGAGCGATCACTTTCGGTGAACACACTTGCGGCCTACAGCCGTGACCTCGGGAAGTATCTCGGCCATCTGGGGGCTCGTGGAGTCACCGAAGCGGCGGACGTTACAAGTGAGGACGTGGCGTCCTTCCCCGAATATTTGGAGGGTATGGCCACATCGAGTATCGCCCGTTCTTTGATCTCTGTGCGTGCTTTTCACAAATTTGCTTTCGAAGAAGGGGCCACCCCGAGCGATCCGGCGGCGGACGTTCAGCCCCCAAAGATCCCGTCCCGTCTGCCTCACGCACTCACCGTCCGAGAGATTTCTGCTCTCATCGATGCAGCAGGCATGGGCGATGGTCCGATACCGCTACGGGATCGTGCACTCGTCGAGGTGCTGTATGGAACGGGCGCACGAATTTCCGAAGCCATTGGACTCACCATGGACGATGTTGACCTAGACGGGCGCACGATTCGTCTCTACGGAAAAGGGCGCAAAGAACGAATCCTTCCACTGGGGACCTACGCCGCTGATGCCATCAGTGCCTACATCACGAGAGCGCGCCCGGATCTCGCGCGGCGCGGTACCGGAGCCAAAGAACTCTTCCTCAATCAACGTGGGCGCCCGCTGTCCCGCCAGAGCGCGTGGGGAGTTATACAGGCCGCGGCGGGAGCCGCGAAGCTAAGTGTCCATGTCTCGCCCCACAGCCTGCGCCATTCTTTCGCAACTCACCTCTTGGAGGGTGGGGCGGATGTGCGCGTTGTTCAAGAGATGCTCGGGCACTCCTCGGTCACCACCACGCAGATCTACACGCACGTGAGCCGCGAGACTGTCAAAGAAGTGTACGCGGGTGCGCATCCTCGGGCGCAAACGCCCATGGTTTAGGTAGTCTTGGAACGTGAGTGAACAAGATGCCCTTCTTCCCGAGGTCCCGAACGAAGACTATGCCGAGCCGGCTGCCCTCAGCACGCACGGCCCCGCGCGCATCGTTGCAATGTCTAACCAAAAGGGTGGCGTGGGAAAAACCACTACCACCATCAATCTGGCAGCTGCTCTAGCGGAGTATGGTCGGCGGGTTCTCGTGGTGGACTTTGATCCTCAGGGAGCAGCTAGCGCTGGTCTAGGCGTGAACGCCCGCGGCCTAGAGCGCAGCATCTACAACGAACTGATTGCCGATCGCCCCAATGTACGCGAGATCATCGTTGCCACCGAAGTCCCAGGATTGGACATCGTTCCCGCGAACATCGATCTTTCTGCGGCTGAAATCGTCCTGATTAACGAGGTGGCTCGCGAGCAGGCCCTCTCTCGGGTTCTTCGGCCGGTGATTGACGATTACGATCTCATCATCATTGACTGCCAGCCGTCCCTTGGCCTCCTCACTGTCAATGCACTCACGGCAGCACACGGCGTCATGATCCCACTTGAGGCAGAGTATTTCGCTATGCGTGGAGTGGCACTGCTCACCGAACAAATCCAGCGTATTCAGGACCGCTTGAATCCCCGACTTACCCTTGATGGTGTCCTCCTCACGATGATCGATATGCGCACCTTGCATTCACGCGAGGTCATGGCTTCCGTCCGCGATGGCTTCGGCGACAAGGTGTTTACCACCTTTATTTCCCGCACGGTCAAGTTCCCGGACGCCACGATCGCCGCCCAACCGATCACGCGTTACGCCCCCTCCCATCCGGGAGCTAAGGCCTATCGGCGGCTCGCCCGCGAAGTCATCGCCAAGGGCCAATGCGCGTAGAGGAATCGGAGGACGCCTTCGCGGTTACGCTGGATGTTTTCGCGGGGCCTTTTTCGGTCTTACTCTCGCTGATTGCGCGCAGGAAACTGGATGTCACCGAGGTGGCCCTTGCCGAGGTAACTGACGAATTCATCGAATTCATTCGGGCTCAGGATCGCTATGACTTGTCCGAAGTTAGTGAGTTTCTTGTTGTGGCGGCAACTCTCCTAGAGCTGAAGGCCTCCCGCCTGCTGCCGGGAGCAGAGATTGAGGACGAGGATGTGGAGCTCTTGGAAAAGAGGGACATTCTGTTCGCCAAGCTCCTGCAGTACCGCGCCTACAAGGAGGCATCCTCCATCCTCTCCGAACTCATCGCGGCTCAATCCAAAACCGCCCCGCGCGATGTGCCTTTGGAGCCCGAGTATCGCGATGCTCTCCCGGAGATTGATCTGAGCGTTTCCGTGGAACAACTAGCGATGCTTGCGGCTCAGGCCATTACGCGGCGCCATGAGGAACCGACGGTCTTCGTTGAGCACTTGCACCACTCCCTGGTCTCTGTTGAGAGCCAGATTGCCTACCTGAAGGCCGAACTTGCCGATGCCCGACAACACAGCTTTCAGGAGCTGTGCGAGGATGCCCCGGACGTCCCGACGATCGTCTCTAGGTTCATGGCCGTGTTGGAACTCATGAGGGCTGGAACCGTGGAGGTTTCCCAGAAGGAGGCACTTGCGACTATCCTCGTGGGTCTAAGGAGGGATCAGTGATAGAGCGTCAGCTAGCCGCAATTGAAGCGATTCTTCTCGTAGCCAACCATCCGGTTCCGATCGAGGATCTGGGCCGAGCCTCCGGCCTCAACCTCGCCCAGGTCCGCGACCTCCTGACAAAGCTTGAAGAGGAGTACGCGGGGACCAGTGGCGGGCGCGCTCACGGATTTATCTTGCGTGAGGTAGGCGGAGGCTTCCGGCTGTATACGAATCCCGAGTACGCTGACGTAGTCAGTGAATTTGTGGTGGCGGATGCGTCCGCGCGGTTGTCCACCGCGGCTTTGGAGACTCTGGCCATCATCGCCTACCGCCAACCGGTGTCCCGTGGGCAGATTACGACCATCAGAGGTGTTAATGTTGATTCGGTTGTCCGTACGCTATTAGCGCGCGGGCTGATTTCCGAAAGTGGCGAGGTATCTGTTTCCGGCGCCACGATGTACGGCACAACGCAGTACTTCCTCGAGAGTATGGGAATCAATTCCCTAGATGAGCTCGTACCTCTGGCTCCGTACTTGCCCGAAGTTTCCGAGTTGGACGAAGTAGTAAAGGATATTCAATGACAAACGATCCTCGAGGCGAACGCCTGCAAAAGGTCCTCGCGCACGCGGGAGTTGGATCGCGCCGCTATTGTGAAGTCCTCATGGAGCAGGGCCGGATTGAAGTGGATGGCCAGATCGTCACAGAGCTGGGGACGCGCGTAGATCCTGCTAAGGTATCGATCCACGTAGACGGGATGCCGGTCCAGATTCACGAAGATAAGCTGACGCTAGCGCTTTACAAGCCCCCGGGCGTTGTTTCCACCATGGAAGACGAGATGGGGCGGCCTAGCTTGGCCCAATACGTGGAGGACCGCCCCGAGCGCCTTTTCCACGTGGGGCGCCTTGATCAAGACACCGAAGGGCTTATTCTGCTTTCGAACGACGGCGAGTTGACCCATCGGCTTACACACCCCTCCTATGAAGTGCCTAAGACATATATCGCTCGGGTAGAGGGCTCCGTGACTCGCGGGCTGGGCAAAGTGCTCACTCGCGGCGTGACCCTTGAAGACGGTTTCGTCCAGGTAGACGATTTCGTGCTCCGTGAATCCGCGGATCGCAATTCGATCGTGGAGATCACCCTGCATTCGGGCCGCAACCGCATCGTTCGCCGGATTATGGAAGAAGTTGGCCACCCTGTTATGGAGCTGGTCCGCACCCGATTTGGCACGATAGAAGTGGGCCACCTCAAGCCTGGCCGTACCCGCCAGATTGCTGGAACTGAACTGTCTGCCCTAATGCACTCGGTGGGGATGTAATGGGCCCTGTTCGCATCGTTGGGACGGGCCTACTCGGGGCCTCGCTCGGCTTGCGATTGCGTGAGCTGGGCCAAGAAGTCCAGCTTGAGGACACCTCGCCAGCCGCAGCGGCGTTGGCTAGAGACCTCGGCGCTGGGGATATCGCCAAAGTCGGTAGTCCAGAACCCTCACTCGTCATTATTGCCACACCTCCAGACGTGGCTGCCGCGGTCGTGTGCCGTGCATTGGACGCGTATCCGCATGCACTGGTCACTGACGTTGCTTCGGTGAAGGAGCCAATAGTGCGCGAGGTAGAGCCGAATGAAGGCGCTTCGCGTTACGTAGGTTCGCATCCCATGGCTGGCCGTGAGCGATCAGGCGCGATTGCAGCGGACGCGGATCTCTTCGTTGGCAGACCCTGGGTAATCACTCCCAGTGCTGCGACTAGCGAATCAATGATCACCTTCATGAAACAGTTCGCCCTGGAAGCAGGATCGATCCCGATCGTTATGCGCCCGGAAGAACACGATTCCTCCGTGGCCTTAGTGTCCCACCTGCCACAGCTAGTGTCCTCCCTTATGGCCGGCGCATTGCGGGACGCTCCGAGCGAGGCGTTGAATCTTGCCGGTCAGGGCCTGCGTGACGTCACGCGCATCGCCCGGTCGGATTCATCGCTATGGGCCTCGATCATCGCGGGTAACGCTGGCGCAGTCACCAGTGCCCTCAAGAAGGTGGAATCGGAACTTGGCAAACTCATCACATCTCTAGAGGCTGGCATTGGCAATCCTTATGGCCAAGGCGTTTTGGCGGGAGTGTCCCGCACCATCCTCATGGGGAATGAGGGTGTGGAACGGATCCCAGGTAAGCACGGCGGTGCGCCGCATCGGTACGCCGAAGTGATCGTTCTAATCCCAGACCGTCCCGGTGAACTTGGACGCCTTTTTAGCGAAGTGGGCGAAATTGGTGTCAATATTGAAGATCTGCAAATGGAACACTCGGTCAACCAGCGCGTCGGCCGGGGCATGCTCTCCGTTGAGCCAAACCGCGCCCTAGAACTGGCGCGCGGCCTCGAGCGGCGTGGATGGCAGGTAGTGCTCGAAGGAAGAGAGAAGAAGATGGGCGTTGTGATCGCTCTGGATGGGCCATCGGGTTCGGGAAAATCGACAGTATCGCGCCGTGTGGCAGGCCAGCTCGGGCTTGCATACCTCGACACGGGAGCAATGTACCGTGCCGCCGCGTGGTGGTGTATGGACCGTGGAATTAACCTCTCCGATCAAGCCGCCGTGACCACGGCCGTCCGCAATATGCCACTCGACATGCCTCTTGACCCCGATAATCAGAAGATCGTGTGTGCCGGAGCGGACATCACTCAGGCTATCCGTACCTCGGATCTGTCCAAGCACGTATCCCAGGTAGCAACGAATCTGGATGTACGCGCGGAGATGAAGCGGCGTCAGCGCCAGATCATTGCCGAGGCTACCACCGGCATTATCGCCGAAGGCCGCGACATCACCACCGTAGTAGCCCCAGACGCCGATGTACGAGTGCTTCTTACCGCCTCCGAGGAAGCTCGATTGGCACGCCGAGCGCTGGAAGTACGTGGTGCCGCCGATACGGCAGCGCTTGAGGCCACGCGCGACGAGGTGCTGCGCCGCGACGCGGATGATTCGACAGTTTCTCGATTCATGACCGCGGAAGATGGAGTCACCACGATCGACTCGTCTGCATTGGACATCGATCAGGTTGTCGAGGCCGTCATTTCCCTGATCCCGGAGAAGATGCGATGAGCGAAGAAGACATGAACGACGAGCAGGCTCAATATGAGCTGTTGCTCGGAAACCTCGATTCGTACGATCTGTCCGAAGAGGACCTCGCCGTTCTCTCTGGCGAGTTGGATGCCTACGAATCCGAGCGCCTGAAGGCGCTGCCCGTGATCGCCGTTGTTGGCCGTCCCAACGTTGGCAAATCCACTCTTGTGAACCGCATCGTGGGGGAGCGGGTGGCGGTGGTTCAGGATACTCCAGGTGTTACAAGGGACCGGGTCTCCTATCCCGCCTCGTGGGCGGGCCGCGATTTCACGCTGTTAGATACCGGCGGATGGGACGTGGACGTCAAGGGAATTGACGCCTCCGTTGCCCGGCAGGCCGAGGTGGCTATCGATCACTGCGATGCAGTGGTACTGGTGGTGGACGCAACCGTGGGTGTTACGAACACTGACGAACAAATCGTTCGCCTTCTGCGCCGCTCCGGCAAGCCCATCGTGCTTGCCGCCAACAAGGTGGATTCGGCGATGCAGGAATCGGATGCCGCGTATCTCTGGGGTCTAGGTCTTGGAGAACCCCACCCGATTTCAGCCATGCACGGCCGCGGTACCGGCGATCTCCTTGATGCCGTCATGGAGATTCTGCCGGCAGAATCCGCGGTAGCAGAGGCAACTCCAACGGACGGCCCGCACCGGATCGCACTAGTTGGCCGCCCCAACGTGGGCAAGTCATCGCTCTTGAATAAACTTGTGGGAGCCGAACGCGTGGTGGTTGATTCACTCGCGGGCACTACGAGAGACCCGGTAGATGAACACGTGGAGCTAGACGGCCAGAATTGGCTGTTCGTCGATACCGCCGGTATTCGCCGCCGGGTCCACCAGACTAGCGGAGCCGATTACTACGCCTCACTGCGAACTCAGGCTGCCATCGAGAAAGCTGAACTTGGCCTCGTACTGGTCGATGCCTCGGAGCCGCTTACAGAGCAGGACATCCGGGTGATGCAGCAGGTTGTGGACGCCGGGCGTGCGCTTGTCATCGTCTGCAACAAGTGGGATCTGGTGGACGAAGATCGCCGCATGGAACTGGATCGGGAGATGGACCGCGAGCTATCCCAGTTGCGCTGGGCTGAACGGATCAACCTTTCGGCCCGTACGGGTTGGCACACGAACCGCCTGACGGCAGCTATGGAGACCGCCATCGATTCGTGGGAGTCCCGGATCTCTACGGGTAAGCTCAACTCGTTCCTCGGCGAACTCGCGGCCGCTCACCCTCACCCGGTACGGGGAGGCAAGCAGCCGCGCATCCTGTTCGCCACTCAGGCGTCTTCCTGTCCACCACGCTTCGTCCTGTTTGCCTCAGGATTCATTGAGGCGGGGTACCGCCGCTTCATTGAGAATCAGCTGAGGGAGACGTTCGGATTCGAGGGATCACCCATCGTGATCTCCGTTCGTGTACGGGAGCGCCGCAAACGCAAGTGACTTCCTAGATCGCCAGAGCCGCCACGTAACCGGCGTTGATGGCCTCGCCCACCTTCGCTGGCTGCGTGCAATCCCCGATTGCTGTATATGGGACACCGCGCCTCTTTAGTTCGGTGCCCAACTCATCAGCGGCCTTTACTCCGAATGCCGTGACTACTGTATCGGCCAAAAGTGTTTTGGGTCCCTCATGGGGTCCTATGACTACAACTCCATCGGGGTGAATCTCGGTGACCTTGTGACCTGTTAGGATCTCCACATCCGCGGCGGCCAATTCGCGCAGCAGCGTGATCTGATTGACGGGGAGCATGTCGCGCGCGATTGAGTCCATCATTTCCACGATGGTGACCGCGTGCCCGGCCTGAGCCAGTTCCAAAGCGAGATCGGCGCCAGACAGCCCACCACCAGCCACGACCACGCGGTGACCGAGCTGTGCTCCTTCGTGAGCCTCGATAACTCCGGTGACGTTGGGACCGTCGATCCCAGGAATCGAGGATGGAACAATAGGATCGGACCCGGTCGCAACTATCAGGTTAGCAGCCTGCCCGATGATCGGATCATCGGCAGTCACCCTGTAACCTAAATGAACCGTAACCGGCAACGCAGCGATCTCACCCTCCCACCAATCGATCATCCGGTGCAGTTCCTTCTTGAACACGGGTGTGGCCGCCGGCAGCAGAACCCCGCCCACTCTGTCTGCACTGTCATAGATATCAACCGTGTTGCCCTTGCTAGAGGCAACACGTGCCGCCTCCAATCCGGCGGGCCCCGCTCCCACTATGGTGACGGTCGTGGAACTGGGCGCCTTCTGGATTTCCCGTTCCAGCTCGAAGCCTGCTTCGGGGTTCACGGCACAGGCGAGGTGCTCGCCTTGAAGAACGTTGCCCACACACGAAGCATTGCAGCGGATACAAGGCCGGATGCTATTGCGACGTCCCTTGGCGAGCTTGTCTACCCACTGCGGATCGGCGATGAGACCACGTCCTACACCGATGATATCGGCGTCGCCTCCCTCGAGTACCTCAGCAGCGGTGTCAGGATCGAGGTTGCCACACGCTACCACAGGGATCGAGACCGAGTCTTTGAGGATGCGAGCTGCAGGAACCATGCATCCGTCGCCAAGGTAATAGGGCGGGAAAACGTAGTCCATGGCCTCATAGCACCCGTCGTCGGCTAAAAAGACGTCCAGCCCAGCAGCCTCAATGTAGGGAGCCAGCTCCAATCCATCTTCAGTAGTGCGACCATCTGGGAAGCGCTGGCTGAGAGACAGCCTGAAGCTGACGGGCAGATCCGGGGCAACTCGTTTGATCTCCGAGATGATCTCGCAGGCGAATCGGGCCCGATTTTCCGCTGAACCTCCGTATTCGTCCGTGCGCGTGTTCCACTGGGGACTCAGGAACTGATCGATGAGGTAGCCGGTGTGTCCGTGAATATCTACTGCGTCAATGTCTGCTTTCACGCACCGCGTCGCGGCCTCGCCAAATCTTCTGACGATCGTTTTGACTTCGCTTGTAGTTAACGCTCGGCACGTGACACTGGGAGCACCGAAAGCCTGATTGGCAGAGGCACTGACGGGCGGTTCGCCCGGCTTGTTGTCACCGCCGTTGCGTCCTAGTCCAGCTGTCAGCTGGATGGCGATCTTGCCCCCAACCGCGTGGATTTCATCGGCAAGCTTCTTCATCGAAGGTATGGCAGCGTCACTCGCGACCGAATTCCATCCCTCGCCAGGTTCAGCGTAGTCCTCGCTGACCGCGGTTGCCCCGGTAAGAATTAGCGCTGTGCCACCCTCCGCACGAGCTTTAAAATATGCGATCTGACGATCCGAGAAGAAGCCTTCCGGCGTCGCCATGTGATCGTGCATCGGAAGCATGATCACGCGGTTCTTGAGAGTGAGCGAACCAAACTGTACGGGTTCGAGAATACGATCGTAGTTTCCAGACATGGCTAGATTTCTCCCTTGAAAGCGTGATGGATAACCACATCTATGGCCACGGCTGACTGGTCTGACCTTTAGGACCATCGGGAGTTACCGGCGCCAGCATAAGCGGCCGGAAGCGGGAATAAGGCTTGACTTACTCAGGAGGTAAGCACAACGTTCTCGGGCTCCTCGCCCGCAAGCAGGTGTTCAATCTGCCTCCCCACGAGGGCGTTGTGCCGGGGGAATTGAGCCTGCGACCAGCCGCCCACGTGAGGCGCGATGAGGACCGCAGGATTGCTCCACAGCGGGGAGTTTTCGGGCAACGGTTCAGGATCTACAACGTCGAGGGCAACCCGGATGCGGCCGGCGTGCCGGATCAACGCCTCCGTATCGGCCACCTTGCCGCGAGCGATGTTAACGAAAAGCGAATCGTCCCGCATCTGGGAGAAGAACGCATCGTCCGCAAGATGCTGTGTGCTATCGGAGAGCGGCACAGCCAGCACCACGATATCGGCGGTGGGAAGAAGCTCAGGAAGCTGGTCGATGCCGTACACATGCCCGCGAAAATCGTCGCGTTCGCGCGATGCCACCCGCACGGTGTTCACCTCGAAGGGCTCCAGCCGTTCGGCAATTGCGGTGCCCACGCCGCCTACGCCAACGATCACGACGGTGGAATCGGCCAGTCCCACGGCCCGGAAATTTTCCCAATGATTGCGATCCTGATTCCTCACCATGCGCGGAATCTCGCGCTGGGCCGCGAGCATCAACCCGAGGGTTAGCTCCGCGGTGGCCGTTTCGTGGACTGTGGCAGCGTTGGCGATGGTGAGGCCGGCCGGTGCCTGCTCGGCAACCCCATCGAATCCAATACTGGCGAGCTGAACAAGCCTTGGCGACATCCCCTCAAGATAGGCGAGCTTCTTCACGTCGAAGAAGTAGGGCATAACCGCGATGTCAAGATCTTGGCGCGGGGCAGGGGAGTCCACCTTCCACATGACGGGCTCAACATCGTATTTGCTGATGTAGTCGAATTCCGACTGGGTGGGTACAGATACCACAAGGCGTGCCACTGTCTTTCCCTACTTTCTATCTAGAATGTGTTGAAGCACCTGAACAACGCCGCGTTCGGCGCAGCTGGGCGCCACGTAGCGAGCGGCGGCGATGACGTCCGGATGTGCATTGGCCACAGCGAACGAGTGCGTTCCGGCAGCCATGAGTTCAGAATCGTTAAGATAATCGCCGAACACCACGGTCTCATCTGCGCCAACCCCGAGGATTCTCTGAAGTTCTTCTAGCGCCACGCCCTTGTTGACGTTCTTGCCCTGAACGTCCACCCAATCGTCCGCAGAGAACGTGAGGGAATGGGTCTGCTGGTAGCTCTCCAACCGTGGTAAAACGGGATCCAGTCCATCAAAAGAATAGATCCCCACTTTGACGATGTGATCATCGGCTTCAAGAGCATCTTCTAGGATCTGGAGCTGATGGAAGTAGCGTTGGACTTCACTCACGAAGGCCGTGTCAGTGCGTTCAACATAAGACTGCTTTTCGCCGATTAGCACGGCCCCCACGTTGGTTCCGCCCGAGGCGAGGTCCCGAACGATCGTCATGATGTCGCCCAGATCTTCAGGCTTGAGCCGAGCTGAATAGAGTATCTCGGAATCGCGCGCAAGCAGCCCACCGTTCGCGCTGATGAACGTCATTCCATCGGCCACGGGCGCAAACATATCTTGAAGCGTAGCTACCTGACGCCCGCTTGCCGGCACGAACTGGATGCCCTCGGCCTTTAGCTCCCGGATAATGTCCCAGATTTCGCCGGGAAGTTCGCCATCGGCCCCAACCAGGGTGTTATCCATATCGGAGGCTACGATCTTGATGCCAGACAGGTCTGCGTATTGGCGTGGATCGGTGGGAGTGACAGGCATTAATTTCTCCAGTTTTGACGTCAAGCGGCGTTACCCATACTACCGCCCGTACAATAGTTCCCATGACTCTTCTGCCAACAGAGCCGCACGTTTATCTTGAATCCGCTGATCCCCGACTCATCGTTGCAGACATGGACGGGACGCTACTCGATGAGCACGGGCGGATTCCCGACGAGCTCTGGCCACTACTGGACGTGATGAAGGAACGCGGGATTACTTTCGTTCCTGCCAGCGGCCGCCAGTACTTTCGGCTGGAGCAGATGTTTCACCGCGCCAGTAGCGGCATGCCCTTCATATGCGAGAACGGTTCGTTCGTTGTGCGGGACGGGGAGGAGGTCTCCTCCTGTTCACTTCCACGCGAGGGTGTTGTCCGTACAGTTGAAGCACTTAGGGAGGCCGGGAGTGAGGTAGGTATCGTCGTCGCCGGAAAAAAGATGGGCTACCACGAGCGTACGGAACCCGAGTTTCTTGGTGAGGTAGAAAAGTACTACCGGCGCGCCAAGCTTCTGGACGACGTTTTGAAGTACGACGACGACGTCAACAAGGTAGCCATCTTCGATTTTGGCGATGCAGAGTCGGGCGTATACCAAGATCTGCAGGGAAAGGTTGATGAGTACTCGGTGGTTGTCTCAGCCAAGCAATGGGTGGACGTCATGAATCCTTCGGCGGACAAGGGAAACGCGGTACGTGCTCTGCAGGAAGAACTGGGCGTAACGCGCGAACAAACTGTTGCATTCGGTGATTTCCTCAACGATGTAGAGATGCTTGAGGCAGCGGGAATGTCTTTCGCCATGGCGAATTCGCATCCCGGAGTCTTTGACGTATCCCGATTCGTTGCTCCCTCTAATGCCGAAGGCGGCGTAATCACCGTGCTGCGGCACCTTTTAGGGCTACAGTAATCCGCCCGCAAATAGGCCCGCGATCGCCGCAAGGTAGCTGACTACGACCATCGTGAGCGCGTGAACGATTCCCGCGCGCCAGCGCCCGGTAATGAGGAGCCGAGCCGATTCCACGGAGGCGGTACTGAAGGTCGAGTAGCCGCCCATGAGCCCAACTCCCAGTACTGAGTAGAGGGAATCGTTGCCTAGATGAGCACCTGTGTATCCCGCTAGGAGACCGAGCAAGAAGCAGGCGGTCACGTTGATCACTTGTGTGCCCATGGGTGTGGTGAGCTTATTGCGCCGGTTTACCGCCGTGTCCACGGTGAAGCGAGCGGCTCCGCCCGCGCCGCCTGCCAGCGCGGTCAAGAATAGAATCATGAGGACCGCTTTCGTGGTGCGGCGAGAATACCCGCGGCCGCGCAGAAGATTCCAAGGAGAATGCTCACCGCACCGTAGGCTGCGGAAGCGGGAAAAGACAGCCCATGAATCTCGAGAATGAAAGTGCTGTAGGTGGTAAATCCTCCGATCACGCCTGTGCCGGCCGTGAGGCGAACCCGGTGGCGCCAGCCTGTATCTTCGCCGACGTTGACGAGAGCCGTGAGTAGGAGGCCGAGGAGGAAGCTCCCCGTAAGGTTGATAAGGAGCGTGGTAATGGGCCAGCCATCGGGAGCAGGAGGAAATACTTCCTCGAGGACCGCGCGGGCAAGCGTCCCCAGAGCCGCGCCGAACCCGACGCAGAGGACGTCCGAATACCTCTCTAGCGATCCCATGGGTTAGCTGCCTCCTTCCAGTCAACCACTGAGAGAGGAACGCTCAGTACAGGACGATGTTGGTGTTGGGCTAGATGGTAGGCCACCGATCCCTCAAGTACCCGGCGGATCCGGGCGCGTGGTCCCGGTGCCCTCGTCCCAATAACAAACACTGCGGCGTTGATCGCGCGTGCCAAATGCGTAAGAGCCCGGTCGGGCCTGCCTGCAAGGTAATGAAACTGCCAGGGGAGATTGGATTGGTTTTCGAGGAGCGATTGGAGTTCGCTCTTCAAGGCAGATTCGCGATCCTGCCAGTTCGAGTGGAAAGAATCCGGGGAGAGAGCGGCGTGGCGGACCGTCCCGTCAGGCATTTCTTCCACGATGTACCGCTGCGGATCCACATACGCGAAATGCAGGGTGCCTCCAGTAGCGCTGGCCAGCGACGCCGCTGTTGCCACTAAGAGCTCAGGGATCTCTTCAACAATGCCAACGATGATTGGGTGACCATGGAAATCAGTAAGCCGGCCTACCGCCGGTTGAGGGGGAACGTTGCGCATGGCGATCCCTTCCGCGGGCACAGTCCTACCCGCATTGCGTAGTAGGAACCATCAGCCGTCCGGCGGTTAAAGGCGGGATCCATCGCCGCCGCAAGTATACACCTGAGCTGATACACAGTAACGTGGGCGCATGACTGAAACGCAGGTGGATCCGATAGCGGGCCGGACCGATGAGATAGCCGCTTCTCTGCATGTTGATGTGGAGCAAGGACTCACTCAGCAAGAGGCTGCTAGACGCCTCGAGACATACGGTGCCAACGAGCTGGCGGGCAAGCCACCAGTTCCGCTCTGGCGGCGGATCGTCGAACAGCTTAACGATGCTCTGGTCATTCTGCTATTGGCTGCTGCTGCGGTTTCCATGGCCGCGTGGGCATTGGAAGGCGCGCAGGGAATTCCAGTTGAGGCACTGGTTGTTGTAGCCGTGGTGATTTTCAACGTAGTTATTGGGATCTTCGAGGAATCCAAAGCCGCCGACGCCGTGGCAGCGTTGGCTGAGATGACTCAGGCACAATCCGTTGTGCTGCGCGATGGCCAAAACAAGCTTATCCATGCCGCCGATTTAGTTTCTGGAGATGTCCTCATCCTCGGAGAAGGCGATCAGGTGGGCGCCGATGCGCGCCTCTTCAAGGCGTCCTCTCTCCGTGTTGCCGAAGCTGCCCTGACAGGCGAATCAACGCCTGTCACGAAGTCCCCGGAACCACTCAGCGGGAACGTTGCGATAGGGGACCGCACGAACATGGTGTTCCGTGGAACGGCCGTGACTGGGGGAGCTGGCAGGGCCATCGTGACAGGGACCGGTATGTCCACCGAGATAGGCAATATCGCCACGATGCTCGATCAGACGGAAGAAGAAGACACACCGCTGCAGCGCGAGATCGATGGTGTGAGCAAACTGCTGGGGCGAGTTGTCATCGCCATCGCGCTCATCATCATGATCACAATCGCGATCGTGCAAACTCCCGAGTCAGCGAGCGATTGGGTGACGATTCTGCTGCTCGGCGTTTCTCTAGCGGTTGCCGCCGTGCCAGAGGGACTGCCCGCGATCCTCTCTGTTGTGTTGGCGCTTGGTGTGCGGAGAATGGCGGAGCGCAATGCGGTGGTGAAGAAGCTGAACTCAGCGGAAACGTTGGGTTCTGCCTCCGTGATCTGCACGGATAAGACTGGCACCCTGACCCAGAATGAGATGACGATCAAAGAAATCGTTACTAGTTCCGGGCGGGCCACCCTCAGCGGAGTTGGCTACGCACCCGAGGGGGAACTCGAGTCCAGTTCGCTCGCCGTGGTTGAGGAATCGCGGGCGCTTCTTGAGGCGGGAGCCCTTGCCAACGATGCCCAACTGAACAACAGGGATGGACGCTGGGAGATCACGGGCGATCCTACGGATGCAGCATTCCTCACGGCGGTGGGTAAAGCACCCGGACTGGCAGAGCAGATCACCAAAACGGAGCGTTTGGCCGATGTTCCCTTCTCTTCTGAGCGCAAAATGATGTCTACTCTTCATCGCAATGCCGAAGGTGATGTCATGATCCTCGCGAAGGGCGCGCCAGACGTTCTCTTGGAGCACTGTAGCGAGGTCCTCGTTGACGGCCAGCACGTTCGGCTAGACGAGGACCGGAAGGCCGGCCTGCTCTCGCAGGTGGAGGAGCTCACGGCCAAGGCGTACCGTACGTTGGGCGTTGCTGTCAGGGCGAGCGATATCCCGGCTCCAGAGGATTATGACGAATCATGCGAGCGCGATCTCGTCTATATCGGCGTTGTCGGGATCATCGATCCTCCTAGGGCCGAGGCGGCTGTCGCAATTGAAGAAGCTCATCGGGCTGGTATCCGCGTGGTCATGATCACGGGAGATCACCCGGAAACAGCCCGACGGATCGCCCGCGATCTCGGGATTGTCAGCGATGAGGACGATTCCGTCATGGTTGGCCACGAGATAGAGGAAGCGAGCGAGGATCAACTTCAGGAGCTCGCCCGGGACATCTCGGTCTACGCAAGGGTAGCGCCAGAGCACAAACTGCGGATTGTCGATGCCCTTCAAGCCGAGGGCCAAGTTGTGGCGATGACGGGCGATGGTGTGAACGATGCTCCAGCCCTCAAATCAGCCGATATCGGCATCGCCATGGGAATCACGGGAACCGAGGTCACCAAAGATGCTGCCAAGATGGTGCTGGGTGATGACAACTTTGCCACGATCGTTGCCGCCGTTCGTGAGGGCAGGGTCATCTTTGACAACATCAAGAAGTTCCTACGCTACCTCCTAGCCTCGAACATGGGCGAGGTGCTCACCATGTTCTTCGGGGTAGTACTCATGGGTGTGATTGGACTGACGGAGGCTGCCGATGCCGCGGGCGTACACCTAGCTCTTCCACTTTTGGCAACTCAGATTCTGTGGATCAACCTGGTTACGGATACCGGTCCGGCGCTGGCGGTGGGCGTGGATCCTGAAATAGGGGATGTGATGGGGAATTCTCCTCGATCCTCCAAAGACAAGGTGATTGATGGAGCCATGTGGCGCACCATCATGACCACGGGTTTCACCATGGCGTTTGTGTGTCTGCTGACGATGGACCTCTGGTTGCCTGCAGGCTTGATCAGCGGCGGAACAGACGATCTGACGACCGTCCGCACCGCCGTGTTCACCACCCTAGTGTTCTGCAATCTCTTTTCAGTGCTCAACGCACGTTCCGCCACTCTGAGTGCCTTCAATGGTATCGGCAGCAATAAGCTGCTGTGGGGCGCCATTCTTCTGGGAGTTGTCCTACAAGTAGCGGTTGTGGAGATTCCGTTCTTGCAGGAGGCCTTTGGCACCGCTTCCCTTGACCTAGCTCATTGGGGCGTTGCCCTTGGCCTATCTTCCCTCGTCTTGTGGGTAGAGGAAGGGCGAAAGCTCCTTAGCTCTCGAACCACTCGTTGACGCGGGAAACAACCTCCCGATCAAAGGCATCATCGCTGTGATGCTCGTTGACCCAACCGGTGAAGCTGCCACCAGCGGCCGCGTCGAGTTCGGCGCGGCACTGTTCAGGCTCCGTGATGGCTTGGTAGAGCATCTTCTCCGCCTCTGACTCGGATGTGTAGAGGTAGGGGTAATCGGCGGGAAGCAACGCCCGCGCCCACGCAAGATCGGGGAATATCCCGATCACTCCTGAGCCCATGGCTTCCACGTAGGCCAGGCCGTATGCCTCTTCCGTGGCAGTCGCGAGGAAGGCGGTAGTCTGGGCGAGCGCCTGATAGTAGGAAGAGCGTTGGGATGTGAGCGGCCCAACCCATACCCAGTTGAGGCGGGAGAACTCCATGGCCTTCTCACTGACGAGGTGCGTCTCATGAAGGCGCATCTCAACCGTTAGGCGCGTACGCGCTCTAACCTTTTCCACGACCTTCCGGAAGAAGTCTGGACGCTTCGTGCGCGTGAGGTAGATGGCGGGGTAGAGCACGATGGGGACCTCGGTTGCCTGACGCTCCTGTACGTGATCGAGCCGGAAGCCCAAGTTCACCCACGCCAACTTTGCCTGAGCCGCGATATCCGACGTGGTGCGCTTTGCGACCATCTCCCGAACCTCTTGCGCGGTGCGGTGAGATGAGGCGAAGGTGGGAAACAGCGCACAGGAGAGTGCGAAAAGCTGCTTTTCTACCCGATGCTCGAGATCTCGGACCGGCCACCACACAAAGTTCATGATCTGGGGCTGGACATCCTCTCCCGAGGCGTGAAAGACGGTCCGCCACACGTCACAGGAATCCAGAACGTCCATGTTGATAATGACCGAATCGGCCGGATCCACAAACGCCAAGGGAACTACGTCAAAGCCATCGCACCGGCGAGGGGCCGGGCCGATGAGGTTTGAGCCGGGGAAGAGGCGAAGGAATCGCCGAACGAGAGTCGGGCCAGCATCCTTGCCTGCCACATGTCCATCCTCAGTGATAACTGTGGCGTCGCGCTTAATAAATACCTGCATGGTTTACTCGCTAATCTCGGTTTGGATCCGCATTCCGTAGAAGGAGCGGTAAATGAAATACACGGCGATGAGGAAGAAGATCCCAGCGCCGATATGGACTGTAAGGCCGTAGCCCATCGATGTCAGGCCTACGGCAAGCTCAACTGCGAGCATGCCGAACAGCGTGGTGAATTTGATGATGGGATTAAGCGCTACGGAACTCGTGTCCTTGAAAGGATCACCAACGGTATCGCCCACGATCGTTGCGTCATGGAGCGCGGTTCCTTTTGCGTGAAGATCGGTTTCTACAACCTTCTTAGCGTTGTCCCAAGCCCCGCCAGCATTCGCCATGTAGATAGCCTGATACAGCCCGAAGATCGCAAGGGAAATGAGATACCCAATCATGAGGTAGGGCTCCACGAATGCAAATGCGAGAGTAGAGAAGAACACTGCGAGGAAGATGTTCAGCATGCCTTGTTGAGCATATTGAGTACAGATTTCCACAACGGAGCGAGAGTCCTTCTCCGAAGCACGCTCTGAGCTGCTATCGAGGTGAATGTGTTCCTTGATGAACTCGACCGCACGATAAGCTCCGGTAGTAACGGCTTGCATAGAGGCACCCGAGAACCAGTAGACAACCGCACCGCCCAGAATCAGTCCCAAAAGGAACGGGGCGTGCATGATCGAGAGATTCTCGACGTTCTCAGTCAAACCGTCTGTCAAGCCGATGATGATCGAGAAGATCATCGTGGTGGCTCCCACCACGGCCGTTCCAATCAGCACCGGCTTCGCCGTAGCCTTGAACGTATTTCCCGCGCCATCGTTCTCCTCGAGCATCAGCTTGGAGGTTTCCCAATTGGGTTCGAATCCGAAATCAGTAGCGATTTGATCGCCGATCCCGTCGATTTGTTCGATCTGTGACAGCTCGTACACAGATTGGGCGTTATCAGTGACGGGGCCGTAGGAATCTACCGCGATTGTTACGGGGCCCATGCCAAGGAAGCCAAAGGCCACAAGGCCAAAGGCGAACACCGCAGGGGCGATCATGTAGTCCCCGAGCCCTTGCGTTGAGATTCCGAAGGCGACGGCCATCAGGCCCACGATGGTTATACCCAACCAGTACGCGGAGAAGTTGCCAGCCACAATACCGGACAGGATGTTGAGGGATGCACCGCCCTCACGCGAACTCTTCACTGTTTCACGCACGTGCCGGGACTTCGTGGAAGTAAACGCCTTGACCAGTTCTGGGATAAGAGCACCAGCGAGTGTCCCACAAGTGATGATTAGGGCCAGTTTCCATCCCAGCCCGTCTTCGCCGTTGCCGAGAATTGCAGCAGTTGTGGCGAAGGTGAAGATGATGCAAATAATGGAAGTGAGCCACACGAGTGAAGTTAACGGCGCTTCAAAGTTCATCTCCTTAGCTTCGCGGTACTTGCGACCGGCGATCGCATGATTGATCGCGTAGGCGATACCGGAGGCCACAACCATCGCGGCCCGCACGGCAAAGATCCACACGAGCAGGAGCCCCTGCATAGCAACGTCATCTACAGCGAGCAGGATGAAAGTGACCAGCGCGACGCCGGTCACTCCGTATGTCTCGAAGCCATCTGCCGATGGTCCAACAGAATCTCCTGCGTTGTCTCCCGTGCAGTCGGCGATCACGCCCGGGTTGCGAGGATCGTCTTCATCGATCTTGAAAACGATCTTCATGAGATCTGATCCGATATCGGCGATCTTTGTGAAGATACCGCCTGCGATACGAAGCGCCGATGCCCCGAGCGATTCTCCGATAGCAAAGCCAATGAAGCAGGCTCCGCCGATTTCCCGAGGCAGGAATAGCAAGATGATGAGCATCATGATGAGCTCCAGGGAAATCAGCACCATACCGATGGACATACCGGACTTGAGCGGGATTTGATGGGTGGGGAGTGGCTTACCACGCAGTGAGGCGAATGCCGTGCGCGAGTTAGCGAAGGTATTTACCCGAATGCCGAACCACGCCACGGCATATGACCCTGCCATACCGAGAAGGCTGAAGAAGACGATGATGCCCACGCGGCTCCAAGGGAATCCGACCAGGAATTTGTAGTAGCCCACGATCACCACGGTGATGAACACCCAGAGGATCATGAGGAACTCTCCTTGCTTGGTCAAATAGGCCTTACATGTGGTGTAGATCAGCTCGGAGATATTGAGCATAGCGTGATGGACCGGCAAGCTCCTTAGCTGGCTGTAGCTGAGAATTCCGAATCCCAAGCCACACACGCAGATGATCATTCCGATAATCAGGAGGGTATGGCCAGTGGCGCCAATTGCAGTAGAAACATTATCCAAGGTTGGCAGGACCAAGCTGGCCTCACCGCCATGGATTACTCCTTCTTCATCACCTCCTCCGGAACTACAGCCCGCCAAGAGGGCTAAAAGGGCAAGAGCCGGTAGGGCGCGTATTGAATGTGGTGCGTGCATGGTTCCTCGACGTAGCTGGTGTTCACATCACCATCGAACCTAGGTGATGAGCGCCACGTTTGCAGCGCATTTGCTCAACTCGAATGCCCGATCTGAACATTCGTGCACGTCACCACGCTTCGATTGGGTACTTAGTCCCAGAATATGGAAGTGGGCCTAACTGGCCAGAAGGGTGAGTATGTCCCCGCCGAGGAGAAGCAATTCCATCGTGTTGTCATTTACGGCTGTAGCATCGTCGCTGGACGCTATCAGAACAACTGTTACGCGGTCTCCCGATTCCGTTTCCCCCGTCCAGGAGCCTGCGAGAACCCCGGGAAGTGAACCACCTTTGAACCAGAGGTTGTTATACCCAGACACGGAAACCGCAGTATTTGCGCCGAGAATCTCATCGAGTTCCGGATGCTGCTCCGATGCGCTATCTAACTGTTCCCATATATCGGCAACTTCCTCGGGGCTGGCCGCCCACGTAGGTGCACTCACCTTCGAAGTATCCATATCAACATCGGTAGCTGAGACAGTTAGGTCTTCGAGCGAATCGAGTATCTTGGCGCGGCCTTGTTCATCGGCCTCGGAATACTCGCCGAGGCGATCGCTTCCCTCTCCCCATACGAGCTCGAAAAACTGCCGTGTGGTAGCGACGGGACGCATGTGTTCAGGCACCAACGCGTCCACCTTCTCGCGCCCAACAGCGCCGATTAGCAAATCGGTTGCAGTATTGTCGCTGATCTCGATCATCTTCTGCGCGGCCTCGCGAACTGTCACCGTGCTGCCGTCCGGAAGATTCTGAAGATCCCCACTGGGTAGGGACTTGTTGCTGGCCTCAACGGTGAGCTCATCGTTCCAGTTGAGCGAGCCATCATCTATCGAGTTGACTACCGCTAGGAGTACCCAGAGCTTAAAGGCTGAGCCTATCGGAGCGACGTCCTGTTCACCGCTTGCTGCGATATTTTTCTCACCGCTTGTTACGAGGTAGTTAACGTCTATCGGGAGTTCGTCCAACCGTGCTTCTGCGTCTTCGAGAGTGGTCGCTTCCTCATGATCGTTCTCCGGTGTGAATAGCAATCCGTTGATGGTGCCATCAGCGTCCACTGCTATTTGAACAACGAAGGGGTCGCCTTCGGAACCCGTGAAGGTGGCAGAAGAGGTTAGCTCATCTCCCGCGTAATCGGTCACTTCAAAGGGCGCCGCCGGACGGAGGTTCTCGTTGAAAAGCGAGACAAGCTCAGTGGGCGGCACTTCGGCGGTGAACTCTTGGGAAAAGCGGCCCTCCACATCCCCCTCAGCCACATCCGCGTCTTGCTCAAGAACCGTGTGAATCCACTCCATCGCCTTACCGGCCTCGGTGCTCGGGAAGGCAGATGTGGAAACAGGCGCTGAAGTGGGCGCGCTGGACTGAGGGGGTGAGGACTGGCAGCCGGTAAGTACTAATACGACCGCGGCAAGGCACGCGGTGATAGCCCTATGCCAAGAGGACCTTGATGGTTTCTCTGGCACCGTGTTCGCGGAGCGATTCGAGACTCCTCCTGAAATTCTCAACAAATGTTGCATCATCTGCGAGCGTACCAAAGACCCTTTGGTTTGAAATGACAGCAGTTTGCTGGCCCTGCTTTTGCTGCGCGGCGAGGGGAAGTAGCTCATCACTGAGTTGATCGTCCACAGCAATCTTGGAGCCGTCCTCTGCTACACCTTCCATCCCAAGTGCCCAGGCCGCACAAAGTGCGGCTCCAAGTTGGACTGAACGGCCCGCCGCGATGTTGTCGCGTAGCGTTGAGATAACAAACTTCGGCATCCTATCGGAGGCGTCCTGAGCGAGCCGCGCAAGCGTGTCTTTAATTGCCTCGTTTGTGAACCTCTCAAAGAGTGTGTCCACATAATCGGGAAGATCTATGCCGGGTACGGGTTTGAGCGTGGGAATCGCCTCACGCTCCAGATAGGCGCGGACGAACGCCTGAATATCTGGGTCGGCAGCTGCCTGATCAGCAAACTCCAGAGGAATGAGCCTCCCCAAATGCGCGAGGGCCTGATGGGACGCATTGAGTAGCCGTAGCTTCATAAGCTCATACGGAACAACATCTTCCACCACCTGTACGCCCGCGTCTTCAAGCGGGGGCCGCCCCAACGTGAACTTATCTTCGAGGACCCACTGTTCGAAAGGCTCACACGTAACGGGCCAAGCGTCATCACCCCCGTAGTTGTCCCGGACGAACTGAATATCGTCCTCAGTGGTGACCGGAGTAATACGATCCACCATCGAATTAGGGAAGGAGACGTTGGCATCGATCCATTCGGCAAGTTCCGGATCAGTTATTCTGGCCTGAGCAACAACCGCCTCATGGGCGATTTTGCCGTTGCCTTGCAGGTTGTCGCACGACATGACGGTGAATGGTTTCTGCCCGGCTGCCCGGCGGCGGCGAAGGGCCTCCACGATATAACCAAAGGTAGTTGTTGGATGCGCCGGATCCTCCGCGTCCCGCACTGCCGCGGGGGAGTCAACCTTGAAAGTTCCGAGTGCATCGTCAATGTTATAGCCCCCTTCTGTGACGGTGAGGGACACGATGCGGGTGGTATCGGCCGTCATGGCAGTCAGGACGGCCTCCGGGTCGTCCGGGGCGAAAAGAAATCCGGCAATAGATCCGATAACAAGATGTTCGGCCTTGCCATGGCTTTTGAGGACCAGCGTGTAAAGGCCATCCTGTTCTTGCATAACGTCTCTCATGCGAGAATCTCCGGGCATAACACCTACGCCTAGGATTGCCCAGTCTTGCGCTTTACCCATGCGTATGAGGCGATCGATGAACATTGCTTGATGAGCGCGATGAAAGTTGCCTAGCCCGAAGTGCACGATACCTGGTATAAGCGAATTTCTGTCATAGGGAGCAGTTAATGAAGCCATGATTTATCTTCTCCTCAATAAGATTCACAGGCTGTCAGTGAGGGGCATCACACTGCCGAGACTACACGATTTGTGGTGCGTCGTCGTCGTTCAAAACCAATCCGCTCAACGCCAAGTGGCCCTTTAGGATATGCCAACCGGGAACAACCGGGCAGGGACGTGTTCTGAGCGAAGTTGCACTGCTCAAAAGTGCGGTGAAAATGGACTCATGCCGTTACTAGCTCTAACGTTGAGGTATGACGAACGCTCTCAATACCGCAGCGGTAAATCTCAGGTTAGAACTCCTTGGTCTTCCAGCCCCGGCAGACACTACAGATACTTACGAAACTCAGCTCGTCGATCCGATTATTGCGCGGCAACGCGAACTCGATCGCCGCTTGTCCCATCGACTGCCCGCCGCAGACGCGCGCATTCAGGCTTTCCTTGACTCCTATTTACAGGGGACAGGTTCCAACCCGCAGCTTCCACGCGAAACGTTCGTGCTTGACCAGCCGGGACTCGCTCGGGCGATTTCACTGCCATATGACGGTGATACTTTCACATCCGAGCATCTAACCAGCTATCGCATCCTGAACGGCGTGCTTCATAACCCCGCTAACGATAGACGTACCACCAAAGGCGTATTCCATATCGCAGATGGGGGACTGCCCGTTCAGGATGACAAGATTGAGGTTCCGCGGGCGGTCTTTGGGCGCCTTCTAGAACACGCATTTCAACCACCCGAAGATGCAATGACGCTTCCATATTCGGCCAAGGAAGATAAGCCCGTGGGATGCTGGGTGTCCTTGCTCTTGCGGCCGATCGTGGTACCAGAGGTGCCCGGCTTCTCCAAGCAGCGAACGATGGAAACCCGGTTTATCGCTCCTGGCACGCTCGTCGCAAACCTAGACTTCGTTGAGGGCATCTTCGGTAATGGTGGGGATCCCTACGTGCCTGAATATGACGCCTCGCTCAATCCGGAGACTTGGACGGGCCACACTGGACTCGTGGTTCTGGCTCCTCATCTGACTAAGCTCACGAAGAAGGAACTGGGGCTGCCTCACTACGATGAGGCTACGGAGCGCCAGCGCCGCGACGGCCAATGCTGGAAGGACCCACAGGAGCTCTACAACAACGGTGGCGCGTTCAAGTGCTGTGCTCGCGACGAACGCGGCGTTATCACTACGGTGATCGCTGATAACTACTTTGGCTATTGCAAGAAGGAAGTCAAGGCGCAGATCAGTTACTCGGCAAACCTCTTGGGGCTTGTTGAGGAGGAGCACTCCGGCGGCGCGCGTGTATACCCGCAGTACAACCTCGGGCAACACTACATCGAGAAGTACGGAGACCCCTCCTACTCCCTCGAGGAGATCGTCCGGCGGGATCCTCAGAGGTTCGTCCTGCAGCCGGGAGGCTACGGGCTGGATCTGGAGAACGACCAGAACATATTGGTCCCAAGCGGAGCTACCTTTAGCCTGCGCACCGCCACTGTGGAGTGGACGAATCCTGACGGGTCCACTCAGACGATTCCGTTGCACGATGGCGTAAAGTACGTATGCCCGGACGGCTATCAGATCTCCATGCTCCAGATTGCCGAAAACCCTGCACTGTGGACCCTCATTGGGACAGCACCCACGTCCACCACGTACCACAAGCCTGCCACCGTGTCCGGCGGTGGGAAGTCCGAGGTATCCAAGGCGATTCAGGACGCCATTATTAACGGTGATGCCTTCGCGCCAGACTTTGACGCGGACATGGCCAAGGTAGACGAGATTCTGCACCACAACTATCAAGAGCGGTTCCTTGATCCCGTGAACCGAAACGAGAATTCTCGCTCGGTGCTTTCGGACCGTCGCTCCATCGGTTCCGTAATTAAGCTCCTGACGCCTTCGTCCGACTACACGGACGAATACAATGAGTGGCTCGATTCAATCCCGGACTACATCAAAGAGCTCACGTTCATCGTCAAGCGTTTCTATCAGCCAGAGTGGGGCGAGGATTGGCTGAGCCACTTCACCACCGGTGTGGTTAACGGACGTAAGGGAACGTCCCTCCGTCTGGACGGGGACAAGATTCGCACGTCCATGCTGCGTGTCGGTTACGAACCCGATGGCTCGTGGCGGTTATTCGGACTGCGTCACGATTTCTACCCGGCTGCCAAGGTGCAGACGGAAGATGACATCACGGCCAGTGAGGTTGTTCCAGTAGGCGGAGGCGAGGAGCTTTCGCGCAAGTACGTCCGCAACTGCGAGCAGCTACTCTTCCAGCGCCCCGATGAGGCCATTCATCGTGGCTATGACAAGCAGGCCGAAAGGGACATGGCAACGCCTGGCACCTTCCTGTCCAACTACGAGCCTCTCGATCGGGCCCAAGCGGTCAAGCTAGTTGAGGACGCCGTGCGGTTCAGCCAGTACACAAAGCCGATGCAGGATATCCTGCGACGCGCTGCCTATGGCCCGGAGGATCAGGCGGGCTACGTGGTTTCCTCCGCGCATCCACGTCTCGTAGCGGGTGTGCCCACCAAGAATCCGCGGTACCTGCAAACTCGCCCAGATCTGGCCCATCCAGAGGCCACTGCTAGCGCGGACCTCGGATCTCGCATCAATGCTCGTATCTCCATGGATGAACCATTCGAGCAGCCGGTGGACGTTATCGCGGCCGGACGTCGTAATAACCCCGCCGATGAGGGTGTGCCGCCGCTGGCCTGCTACGCCCCGCTGCATTACATGGAGCTTCCTGAGCTCTTCATGGAGTTCATCAGCTCGATGACGGGTAAGTCTCCGTCAACAACGGGTGCTGGGTCCGAAGGTGCAATGACGAAGGGGCCATTCAACGCGCTTCCTTCAATTATTGATCTGAACGCGGCGTTATTGTCCTTCGCGTTAACGGGTTACGACGGGTGGCTCTCAAGCGCCGGATTCGTCGGGCCTCATGTTCAGGTAGACCATGACGTTTCGATGTTGATTCCCGAGGCCTTCTGCCGCATGAAGGATCGCGAACTCAACGCCAAGAACCTGATCGCCGAAGGATCGTTGGAGCCGGTAGAGGATGTGGTTATTGACGGCGCGAAGGTAGAGGCATCGCGCCTCGGATACCGGATGACCGAAAAGTTCGCCACGAAGTACTTCGGACGCATCTTCCTCCATCCGCACCTCGTTTTCACTCAGGAGATGTTGCGGCCTGAACTTCAGGATCAAGCCGTTTACGCCGAATCGATCGCCACGATTCTAGAGACTCATCGCCGGGTGGCCGAATCCTATATCACGGATGGCACGATCGCTTTGGGGATCCCGCCGATCAAGGGACTACTGGAGATCATGGCTAACGGCCAGACCTCCGAGGGATACACCCTCCAAGACGAAGGGTTCCGGAACCAGTTCGAGCGTGAGAGCATCCTAGCGTCCGATTGGTACAAGGAGCGTCTCGAATCCGAGCGAGAGGCCTCAATTGGCTTCGCAGAACGTGAGCTGGCCTCGCTGGATGATTTCCTGTCACGTGAAGGCGACACGGCTGCCCGGCGGGCTCTCATGGAGGGCCGGAAGTCAAAGGTGGTTGCTAACCTGACACATCTGCGGAACGCTCCTCTGTCCGAGCTTAACGGCACCCTTGGGCGCCAAGCACGGTGGAACGCCGAGGTGTAGCCTTGATCGCTTCGGGAGACGCCCGAGGAATGTTAGAATTCTCCGGGCGTTTCCTAGCGTTGTGATTATACGATGCGCGATGAGAGCTGTATGCTAGTCGGGACGCGTCAAGCGTTTCGGCACTGAGCAGTTCGGTGGCGTTGTAGTATCTCCGAAGAATCGAAGTCCAATCAACTCAGTTTCAACACCAGCACAGCGAACAGTTAGTTCGGTTGCTTTTCCGCGCTTTGCGCGGATAGCTCGTTTCGATGGCGAAGCGACTACCAATCCCTGCAATGGCACCGCCGTTGCAGTAATACGGGCCGCAAGGTCCACAACCCGGACCCTCGGGTCCAAGAAGATTGAAGGAATGACGTTATGGCCACAGGCACCGTCAAATGGTTCAACTCCGACAAGGGATATGGCTTCATTGCCCCCGATGACGGATCTGCAGATCTCTTTGCACACTTCAGTGCGATTGCCGGAGACGGCTACCGCTCACTCGAAGAGAACCAGAAGGTCGAATTCGATGCCGAGCAGGGCAAGAAGGGTATGCAGGCCGCGAACATTCGCGTGATCTGATCCCATAAGGCGGGTGCTTAAGCACCCGCCTTTTTTCATTTAACACGCATCGTCACGCCTTCCGGTTCATGGTGTCCCCAATCTACTGGCTGCGCGTGTAGCGTGTGATTCGTGAATCTCCACGAACTAAGCGCACTCACGCTTCGGAAATTGCTCTACACCGGGGAGATCAGCCCCACAGAGGTGGTTCAGCATTATCTGGAACGCATCGATGCGCTGAATCCGAAACTACACGCGTTGACGGTTTATGACGGCAACCGTGCCATGGAGCGTGCCCACAGGCTTGAAGCCGAGCACTCACGGCCCACTCTGAAACATGCCCCACTCTGGGGACTGCCATTCGCTGATAAGGACGTCACGGATCGTGCCGGTTTCCCAACCTCGCACGGCACGGTGGGGAGTGTCCCGCCAGTAGCTCTCGAAAGCTCACCCATCGCCCAAGCTATGGATCGAGCGGGCGGTATTTCTCTTGGAAAGACGAACGTCCCCGAGTTTGCCTTCAGCGGTTACGCACAGAACCGGCTGCCACAAGGCCACGCCCTTAATCCTTGGGACACGAGACGCGATCCGGGCGGGAGCTCCTCGGGAGCTGCCGTAGCCGTGGCGGCCCGCATGTTGCCACTGGCACCTGGTAATGATGGGGGAGGGTCAATCCGCATCCCCGCCGCTGCCTGTGGTCTAGTGGGCTTGAAGCCGACCCGGCCAACTACCACCTCGGGCCTCGCCGTGGACGGTCAGCTTGGACGCAGCGTGCGCGACGTTGCTCTACTCTTCGACGGGATGGCAGATGCCCAAGAAGCTAGTACGGAGCCATCACTGCTCACCGCCGTCGAGCCCTACCCAGAACCTCTGCGGTTAGCCTGGAACACGTGGAGTCCGTGGAGCGCGGACCTCCCGATCGAGTGCGCGCCCGAGGTGGCGGCGGTGTTTGATGACGCGCTGACCACACTAGCGCACTTGGGACACCACCTCCGGCACGAAGAGCCAGCCAGCTACCCTGGCTTTGGCAACGCCTTCACCGTTTCTTGGATGGCGGGTGCTGCGGAGCTGGAGATTGCGGATTCTAACCTTGACCGCTATGAAGCACTCACGCGATGGCTCGTGAGGGGAGGGCGCAGCCTTACTCCGGAAGCTGTATCCATAGCTTTCGCAACGCTTGCTGATTTCGAGGCGATGATCGTCGCGGCATATAGCCCGTATGATGCCGTCGTGACGCCTGTTCTGACCACGGTTGCGCCCTTCCTCGGAGCGTTCGATTCGACGGACGGCCAACACAACTTCGCCCAGCAGTGCGAATTCGCTCCCTACACCAGCTATCTGAATGTATGTGGCTTACCCGCCGTCTCCGTGCCAGTTGGGCAGCACGTCACCGCAGACGGCGTGCGATTGCCAATAGCGATCCAGCTGATCGGACGGAGGGGCGGCGAAATCACTTTGTTGCGGCTGGCGTCCCAGCTAGAAGACGCCTATCAATGGGCCACGTCCGCCCCACCCAGTTTTGTGTGACCGTCCCCACAACCGCTATGTTAAGGTGGTTTTAAACCGTGGCAAAGGAGCAGGGAATGAAGGTCCTCTACGCAGAATTTACGGCGATCGACGGCATGGCGGAAGATGTGGAATGGCGGCTCTTGGAGTTTGCCGAAAGCGTCCGCAATGAGCCGGGAAACGTAACTTTCGCACCTCACCGCAGGGTGAACCATCCGAATAAGTTTTTCGTATACGAAGTGTATCGCGATGAGGCGGCCTTTCAGGAGCACCTTGCGGCGCCCTATCAGGGCCCTTTCAATGATTTCCTAGCCGGCGCAATTGAGGAGCCGAAGTCTCAGCTCACCTTCCTCAACTTGCTGGGCTGAGATGCTTGCGCGGGCCGCTTCCCATCGTGGGAATCGGCAGGAATCTGATATTTGTCATCACGACGGCGCCACCACGAAGCGAGCACGGAACCCGAGATGTTGTGCCACACACTGAAGAATGTTGAGGGTATCGCAACAACCGGGTGAGCAGCGAAGGCGTGTAGTGCCAGCGTGGCACCAAGCGCGGAATCTTGCATGCCCACCTCGAATGTGATGGCCTTCTGCTGCGCGTATCGGAACCCTTGCGGATAGATCCGGAACATCACCCGTGAGAACAAGTAGCCGAGCCCGTATCCACACAAGTTATGCAGCATCACTACGGGCAGGATCATTGCGGTTTCGCGAGTGAACAGCTTCTCGTTGTTTACGGCCACTACGGTGCCGATGATCACGAGGATGGCAATCTGGGAGACGGCGGGCAGGGCGGTTGTCACCTTGGAGACCTTCTCACCGAACACCGTGTGCACGGTAATTCCCAGCACCACGGGGATCAACACTACCTCGAGCGCGGTCCGGAACAGATCACCGGCGGGAATATCCACGTACTGGCTGGCCAATCCGCTCATGAGCAGCGGGACCATGATGGGCGCGAGAAGAGTGGAGAGCAAACCGATCGAAACGTCCAACGCAACGTCTCCGCGCGAGAGAAAGGACATAACATTCGAAGAGGTCCCTGATGGGCAACAGCCCACCAGAATAACTCCCACCGCAACCATGCCGTCCAGCTGGAAAACCTTACATAGTGCTACTGCGAGGAGCGGCATGATGAGGTAATGGGCAACAGTTCCTAGGATGACCATGAGCGGCATCTTCACAATGCGCTTGAAGTCCTCGATGCTAAGCGTCATGCCCATACCGAACAGCACGATGGAAAGAAAGATATTCGTATAGCTCTTGGCCCACATGCTTGTGGAGGGTAGGAAGAAGTTGACGAGCGCCCAGACAATCACCACCAACGTAAACCACTTGGTCAGCCATGAGCCGAAACGTTGGATTGCTTGCATGGGTCTACTCCTTGTTCACGATTGGCGATTCGTTTTCACGGTAGTCCCGCCAACCCTGACCGTTCCGGCCCGGTCACAGTGTGACCCATGGTGTTCGTCACGGCGCATAGGCAGCTAGCCCGCCGCGCGCCATATCTAAACGAATGCGAACGGAGCTGCCCTCGGGTGCCTTTACGCGGACGGTCTCACCATCGTGGGCAAGATCAACGCCGGCCTCACCCTTTGGATTTAGCCCGGAAGTGCACGTGAGATCGATCGTGGTAAGGAGCTCTTTTGGCTCGCTCCGACCAGAGAAAAGTTGAAGTGCGCGTGTACCGCGGTTGCCCAGAACCGAGCGCGCCACCAGACGAACAGGAGCTAAGCGCTGTGTGGTCCGGTAGTCGCGTACGTCCAGATTCCCGGTATCTAGACGGCGCCTAGTGGCTGGGGCGAGCCCGGCGGGCACGTAGGTATTAATCCCCACGAAGGTGAGCCAGGACTCATGGCGATCGCCGTTTTCCGTAATCTGTGCCGGTACCCCGCCCCGCACCACCTGAATCGCGGCAAGGATTCCGGCGCCCCATTTGCCGAACCGCTCCTCCATCTTGTCCCGAATGATGACCATGTCCGCGTAGGCCCCCAGCGAGAACGTGTTGAGCACAGTCTTGGTGTTGACGTCTCCCTCAGGAGTCTCGATCCGCAAGTCTGCAACGTCGATGGACCGCCCGGAGCCTGTCTGAACGGCCCGTGCCGCAGCTTGGTGGGTGTCCGCCCGAATCGCCTTGGCGAAGTGGTTGAGGGTGCCACCGGGGAACACGGCTAACGGCAGACTGTTCGCGCGCGCAACCCCGGCGGCAGCCGATACAGTCCCGTCGCCTCCGCTGATTCCGAGCGCCTTGATGCCTTGCCACGCAACCGCTTCGTCTAGAAGTGAGTCGATATCCTCGGCTGCACCGTCCCGCCCAGGTACGAGGATGCGCGCCTGGGGGAGTAGTGCCCCAATTTGTTCCGCCGCGTCCACTTCGCTACTCGGTCCCGAGTGTGGATTAACAACGACGACGAGGCCCTGCCCAGCGGGCAACGTCGGCACCTCGGCAGGGCTCGCAACCGGTTGTCTGAGGTCAAGGGCATCTTGGTCCAGCGCCTCCCACAGGGCGTGAACGCCACAGCCAGAGGCCGCGCCCACTGCGAGGCCTGCTAGAACGTCGGAGAGCCAGTGCGCGCCTGTGTGAAGCCGCGAGTACGCCACCGCGAGGGCAGTGGGCACCAACACTGGCGCGGCTGCAGGCCAAGAGAGCGACGCACCCACCGAGAACGCCGCGGCTGAGGCAGAGTGACCCGACGGGAAAGAACCTGATCGTGGCTGTTGCTTCAGGCGCCGAAGCTCAGATAGCAGGTCAGGGTTGGGCCGGTCCCCACCCCGCAGGGGTTTGAAGACCAAATTGGCTAAGGCGCTTGCCGCTGCCAGGCTCAGGAGACCCTGCCCGGCCGCGACGCGCCCACGAGAACCCATGAGGGCAAGCCCTCCTGCCGCCCCGAGCCAAAGCTTGCCATGATTGGCGGCTTGAGAGAGGTCTTTTAGCAAGCGATCGGCGGCAGGACCTAACGATGCGTTCCTCGTGAAGCTCTCCGCCTTGCGATCAACCCGCTTGCGCCACCCAGCCATCGTTCCTCCCAAGTCACAAGATGGAGATCACACTATCAGCGTTAGAATATCCGTATACATCTCACCGAGGAGGAAAGACTGTGCGAATTCTGATCGTTGGCGCTGGTGGAGTTGGTGGGGCCTATGGAACGCTCTTGCATGAAGCAGGACACGACGTAACTTTTCTGGTTCGCCCTCACCGAGCAGAGAAGATTCGTCAGAACGGGTTGACCTTCGTTTCCCCGGAAGGCCGCCGTACAAACGAGGTCTCATGCCTATGCGCCGGCGAAGAAGGCGGCCCATTCGATATCGTCATCTTGGCCACCAAGGCCTATGGCTTAGACGGTGCACTCCAGGATATTCGGCCGTTCGTCACGGAGCAGACCCGAATCATCCCAATCCTCAACGGTATGGCGCACATCGATCGGGTAAACGAAATGTATCCGGGACAGGCGCTTGGCGGGATCGTCAAGATCGTGGCCACACTAGACGGCGATACGGTTGTACAGATGACTCCGCTCATCACCATGACGATCGGGGCCCTCGATGAGAACGCGGTGCCGCCCGAGATCGTCAACGCATTGACTGCTCCGGGCTTCACTCTCACGGTGAGCAACGATATTCGCGCCGCGCTCTGGGAGAAGTGGGCGTTCATCGCCAGTGCGGGCATTGTCACGTGCCTCTTCCGTGGCCCCGTAGGCGCGATCATTGAAGTGGGCGGGCTAGGAGCGATCTATTCTGCGATTGCCGAGGGCGAAGCGGTTGCCGCGGCGGCTGGTTACCCAGTGTCTCAGGCGGGCCATCAAGGCTCTCTCAACCTCTTGACCGAAGAAGGATCTGCCTTCACCTCCTCCCTGTACCGGGATGTTGCCGCGGGTCACGCCCATGAAGGTGAGCACATTCTCGGAGAGCTGGCGGAACAGGCACGCAACATTGGCGTCTCAACGCCACTTCTAGATCTCACCCTGATCCAGATCCGTACCGGAGATTCCCCAATCAGTTAGGCTCAAGACCATGAGATTCCTTCCCGGCCAAGAGCCAGCGCATGACCTGACGTACGATGACGTATTCCTCGTCCCGTCGCATTCAAACGTCACCTCTCGCTTTGACGTAGACCTTTCTACGGCGGACGGAACCGGCACCACTATTCCTCTAGTGGTGGCTAACATGACGGCAGTATCGGGACGGCGCATGGCGGAAACAGTGTCCCGCCGTGGAGGGCTATCCATCATCCCGCAAGATATTCCGGCCGATGTTGTCACCAAGGTTGTGGGGCGGGTCAAGGCGGCCCATCCAATCATTGAGACGGCCATTACCGTTGCGCCAGATGATCCGATTGCCACGGTGGTTTCTCTCATCCCTCGCCGTACCCATGGTGCGGCTGTGGTTGTGGATGAGGGCCGGCCCGTGGGCATCGTGTCCACATCGGACTGCGAGGGTCAGGATAGATTCGCTCAGGCTCACACCGTGATGACCCCGGAGCCGGAGATTCTGGACTTGAGCGAAATCGGTACCGACGGCGCTCGGCTTCGTGACGTCTACGAGAATCTGCGGTACCGCCGCCGCACCTTCGTCCCGGTGGTTGAAAACGGGGTGCTGGTAGGCGTCCTCACGGCGAAGGGTATCGTCCGCTCGAGTATGTATACACCAGCTCTCGATGCGTCAGGGAACCTGAGGATAGGCGCCGCCATTGGGATCAATGGCGATATCGAGGGCCGTGTCGAGGCCATGATGGAAGCCTCAGTGGATACCCTCGTGGTGGATACCGCCCACGGTCACCAGGAAAAGATGATTGAAGCTCTGCGCCGGGTCAAGGCGATGAACCCCGGTGTGCCGGTGGTTGCCGGAAACGTCGTGACCGCAGCGGGGGTCGAGGAACTGGTTGAGGCCGGAGCGGACATCATCAAGGTGGGTGTGGGACCAGGTGCCATGTGCACTACAAGGATGCAGACCGCTGTTGGACGCCCACAGTTCTCCGCGGTATACGAGTGCTCTCAGGCGGCTTCGAAGCTCGGAAAACACGTCTGGGCCGATGGGGGAGTGCGCCACCCGCGTGATATCGCCCTGGCCATAGCGGCGGGCGCCAGCCAAGTAATGGTTGGCTCCTGGTTCGCAGGCACGCACGAATCTCCTGGCGTTCTCCAGACGGATAACGATGGCCGGGCGTACAAAGAAAGTTACGGTATGGCGTCCGCCCGCGCCGTTGCTGCGCGAACCGCGGGCACCGGATCCTTCGAACGCGCCCGCAAGGCCCTGTACGAGGAGGGAATCTCCTCCTCCAAGATGTATCTGGATCCCCAACGCCCCGGCGTGGAGGATCTGATTGATCAGATCACCGCTGGGCTGCGCTCCTCGTGCACTTACGCTGGGGCGCGCAGCCTCGCCGAGTTCGCTGATCTAGCAGTAGCAGGCGTTCAGTCGGCTGCCGGATACCAAGAGGGCCGGCCGCTGCCGAAGGGGTGGTAGGTTTGTCGCTGTTATGGATATTGCGCACCAACTAGCCGAAGAAGTCCGCAACGCGCTTGGCGAAACACCCCGCGTAATCGTGGGTATTGCAGGCGAGCCGGGCGCTGGAAAGTCAACTCTGGCAGGGCAAACTCAACTGATACTCGAACAGGCTGGATTTAAAACTGCGGTGGTGCCTATGGACGGGTATCACCTTGCGAACGAGGTTTTGGAGTCACTCGCGCGCCGCGACCGCAAGGGCGCCATCGATACGTTTGACGCATCGGGTTACTTGTCCATGTTACGGCGGCTCCGTTCGGATGCGTCTGATACCGTCTACGCACCGCTCTACGATCGGGATGCAGGGCATGGCGTGGCCGGGGCAATACCGGTGGCTTCGGATTGTCGCGTGATCCTCACAGAGGGCAACTATCTGCTAGACGGCGATGCCCCTTGGAACGAAGCGGCCGGGCTTCTGGACGCTATCTGGTTCGTTCAGATAGATCCGCTGGTGCGCCGCGAACGGCTCGTTGCGCGGCACATCGCCAGCGGCAAGGATCCCGATTTCGCCGAATATTGGGTGGATAACGTAGACGAGGCCAACGCGCGGCGAATCAGGGCGTGCGCTGCCAAGGCAGATCGGATCGTGGACCCGGGTTAGGCCACCTTTTCGGACTTGGTGTTTACCCGCCCGGGAAGGAAACACCCGCCCACGAAAACGCCGATCAGCACCACGCCCCAGATGATCGCCGATAAGCTGCCGCCTACGAGTTCGGGCAGATTGCCGATCGAGAGGAAGAAGACGAGCAGGAGGCCGATCCCTCCCAGCGCCGATGCTGTGATGACCCAAGCGGAGGGTGCCTTACTCGCATCGTTGCGGTGCCTCCGCCCGAACGCCAGTACAGCGAAGCTGGTGAGCGCCATCATCCAGATAACACCCACCGCGCCAGCGCCCGAATACCACGTGTAAATCTGGACCACGGGATCGAGCTGGAGCACCGCTGAACCGAACACGACGATGGCGGTAATGGTTGTGACCCAACGGGAGGCCGTAGAGGGAGCGCGATGCGTGGGGTGCACTCGGCCCAGAGCTGCAGGTAAAACGCCGCGTTGACCGAGCGTGAACAGGTAGCGGGTGACGATGTTGTGGAAGGACAACATGCAGGCGAACATGCTGGTGACCACGAGCACCTGGACGATATCGCCGAGGATTGGGGCCACCACATTGGAGGCAAGTTCGATCATTACGTGGTCCGGGTTTGCCCGGGAGGCCATGATCGCGCTGCGTCCGTCTAATCCAACAATTACCAGCCATGAGGATACGAAATAAAGCGCACCGATGAAGAAGACGGCAATGTACGTGGCGCGGGGGATAGTGCGTTCCGGATCCTTTGCCTCGTTGCGGAAGACCGCCGTGGCCTCAAATCCAAAGAAGCCAAGGAAGGCAAAGAGAAGGCCCAGTCCCGGTACTCCCGACAGCGCCTCGGTAGGGCTGAACGGAATCAGAGTCAGCTCGCGCCCGGATGCCAATACGCCCACATCGATGGTGATAACGGTGATCACTTCGAGCACCAAAACAACCCCGAGAACCTTAGCCGAAAGCTCGATATGCCGATAACCCAGCAAGCCCACGATCACGATCATGAGCCCGGAGATCAACCACCAAGGGATGTGAACGCCAAGCCATAGGTTGATGAGGTTTCCCGTTTGAACGCCCAGATAGCACGTCATGGAGACGGTCAGGAGCACGTAGGAGAACAGGGCGATGGCGGCGGTGCCAAGGCCAGCGCGGCGGCCGAGTCCGCGATCCACATACGAATAGAATGCACCGGCATCGGGAACCTTTGGGGTCATCCACGCGTAGCCCACGGAGAAGAGGGCGAGGATGAGTGTGGCGGCTAGAACCATGAGCGGTGCGCCAATTGAACCTGACTCAGAGATAACGATCGGGAAGTTCGCCACCACAACGGTGATCGGGGCTGCGGCTGCCACAACCATAAAGACGATTCCCGGGACACCGAGGCTGCGCTGGAGCGTTGATTCCATAAAGGGGCCTTGCTATACGAAAGCTTGCTAAACGAAAGAAGGAGCGGCCCAATTGGACCGCTCCTCACAGAAACCGTCGGGATGACAGGATTTGAACCTGCGACCCCTTGACCCCCAGTCAAGTGCGCTACCAAGCTGCGCCACATCCCGGTATCGGCTCGCGCCGACCAGTTGAGATTACACCAGAACTCTAGTAAAACACCAATTAGAGAGAAGAGTCGAAAGTCATAGATATGGTTCACCGTAGTGTAGTTGTTATACTGCTGTTATCTATTTGTGGGGGAGGTTCAGTATGTCGGTAGCAGATGATCCGAATCAGACATCATTGGGCGGCGATGCCCTTGGTAATACGTCGCAATTCGCGGTTGATGGCGAGTATGCCGACGATCGCCGAGCTCTTCGCCCGGACGAAGCGCAGGCAGTTGAGTCGCTTCCCGATGGATCGGCTCTGCTGATCGCTCTAAGCGGCCCGAACGAAGGCGCACGGTTCCTGCTGAATAAGGACGTGACGAACGCGGGCCGGCAGCGCAAGACGGACATCTTCTTGGATGACTTCACTGTTTCACGCCGTCATGCCCAGTTCCTACGCGACGGTAACGCGTTTACCGTTCGCGATTCTGGTTCGCTGAATGGAACATACGTGAACCGCGAGCGTATTGACGAAGTGCCGTTGCGCAACGGCGATGAAGTCCAGATCGGCAAGTACCGCCTATCGTTCTACGCGTCGAAGGCTTAGCAATGGCTCGTGCCGCTCAGCGTGCTGAAGGGCAGCCGCAGTTACGGTGGCCACAGAACTTGTCTCATCAGCCGACCTTGCGTATCGGCGAGGTCCGTTCGGCGCTTTCGGGGGAGTTCCCTCTCCTCACCGTATCCAAGATTCGCCACTATGAAACCATCGGGTTAGTTGAGCCCCAGCGCACACCCTCCAACCAGCGGCTTTTCTCCGCGGCGGACGTTGAGCGCCTGCGCTTCGTTTTGGTTGAGCAGCGTGATCGGTTTCTTCCTCTTTCCCAGATCGGAGAAATGCTCCGGCAGCTCGATTGCGGAGAATCCCGGGAGAATGTCCATCCCGGCCGGATGAGGGTGATCGAAGAAGAGGAAGTGCGTAAACCGCGGCCAGGCACTCGCCTCAAGCTGATTGAAGTATCCGACCTTACCGGCGTCTCGGTCTCAGAGATCGAGGAGATGATCAACGCGGGCGTCCTTCAAGCAGATTCACGCGGGAGGCTTACAAGCCAAGCGGTGGAGATCGTCCGCTATACATCGATGCTCGAGAGTGCGGGATTCGATCTGCGCCAGGTCCGTTCCGTGAAGAACTCCGCTCATTCGCATGCATCGATGGTGGCGTCTTCTGTAGCGACGGAACGCGCGAAGTCCACACCTGCGGCAGGGGAGCGGGCGCTAGCTAAGGCGTCTGAAGCGTCCGCGGCCTTTGCACATTTGTACCGAGCCTTGCTTGCCGAGAATGTTGAGGTTAATCTCAGGTAGACGGAGTGTTTTATATACCTGTCGCAAATACTTCAAGTTAAACTTGAGAGGTACACATTCTTGAACGGAGGCTTAGATGAGCGACGCACACGCAGCTGAAACCACCAAACAGCGCGCTCAGCAGATGCTCTTCGGTGACCCTCTGCCCGATCTCGATTCGGAAACGGGCTACCGTGGCCCCATCGCGTGCAAGGCGGCAGGCATTACGTATCGCCAGTTGGATTACTGGGATCGCACCGGATTGGTATCACCAACCATCAAGACCGCGACCGGTTCAGGCAGCCAGCGTCTTTATTCTTTCCGGGATATTTTGGTCCTCAAAGTAGTTAAGCGCCTGCTCGATACCGGCGTTTCGCTCCAGCAGATCCGTCTGGCGATTTCGCAGCTAGCCGCCTATGGCGTTGATGATTTGGCACAAATCACGCTGATGTCCGACGGTGCGTCGGTCTACGAGTGCACGTCCGATGATCAGGTTATTGACCTCGTTCAGGGCGGTCAGGGCGTCTTCGGGATTGCCGTGGGGCGCGTATGGCGTGAGGTCGAAGGATCTTTGTCCGAGCTGCCCACCTCTCGGGTTGAAGAGGAAGTGGTGGACGAACTGGCTAGGCGGCGCGCCAAGAAGCGCCGTTCGGCGGTCTAGAAACACAGCATTGGAGGAAAGGCCCGGGCATCCAAGCCCGGGCCTTTCCTCGTCTTAGAGTCTTTTAGGACTTGCGAGCAAACTTTGCCTCCCACGCCGCGCGCAGTGGATTGGCCTCCGCCAACGCAATGTCGAAGCGATCATTGGCAATTTCCACTACCTCTGCCAGCGTAACCACCCGCTCTTGGGTAGGGGAGTTGGCGAGGCGCCGCATACCACTGGCGATGATCTGCTGGGCGGTGTCCAGCGGCCCAAGATAGCCGATGAATGGGCGCTCAAACCGCTCGGCATACTCCTGTGAAATCCGCGTCACTTCATCCAATTCCTCAGGAGAGGCAGATTCGAGAGCAATCGAGCCGATATCTTTGGTCACTACTTGCTCGCCCTCATCGCCCGCACCGAGCAACTGAGCCATATCCGGGTAGTCTCGCAAGAGAGCATCCTGATTCTCCGAGGATCCCGTGAGGACGGCCTCCTGAACTGCGTCGCGCACATCATGGGCACTGGCGAAGGGGCGATGCTGCCACGCCTCCTCGAGCGGCCAGGTCTGGGTGTTAAAGACGCTCCGGAAAGCCTCCAAAAACTGCTCCTGGCTCATCGCATTGACCTCCTCGATGCCAAGGCCTCTACCGCTCTTATCTCGCACCACATCCTGACCCTTCTGCCGCCCAACGTGGAAGAAGAGCAGATTTAGGAGGATGGCGGCGATGGCACCGATGGTCATACCGGAAGAGAAGAAGATCTGCGCCCACTCAGGAAACACCAGAGCAATTTCCGGCCGGACGGTCACTAGCATGGCGAGCCCAAGGGCCGTGGTCACAATCACCGCGTTCCGGTTATCGCGCATATCCGCCTTGGCGATGGTTTGCATGCCTACCCAAGCCACGTTTGCGAACATTGCGAGGCTGGCACCTCCCAGAACAGGGGAGGGAATCATGTTGACGATCGCGCCGGCCTTGGGAAGCACTCCAAGGATGATCATGAGAATGCCCGCACCCACCGCAACCCACCGCGACTTCACGCGGGTAATACGGACAAGCCCAACATTCTGCGCGAAACATGTGTAGGGAAATGAGTTCATGATTCCACCGAGCAGAGTGGAGAGCCCATCGGCTCGCAGAGCGGCGGAGATATGGTTCTTGTTGATTCGCTTGTTGACGATCTCACCCGTGGCAAAGACGTCGCCAGTGGTTTCAACCATCGTGATGATCATGACGATGATCATGGAAACGCAGCCCGTCAAGGTAAACACCGGTGCACCGAAGTAGAACGGCGTTGTCACGCTCACGCCGCCAGCCTCCTGGAATGCGGAGATGGAATCATCGCCGAGGTGTCCGAGAATGGCGGCAACGCTGGTGCCGCCCACGAGTCCTACAAGCACCGCAATAGTGCCCAAGAACCCGCGGAAGAAGCGCTGAACCAAAATGATGGTGAGGAGTGTGCCGAATCCGTAGGCCAGAGACTGCATATCCGGGACACCCTCGGCGTAGTTCACGAAATCGTCCGCTGAGACGGCCAGAAGGGTGGTTCCCATGACGAAAAGTACGCTGCCAGTCACCACAGGCGGGAAAAACCGGAGCAGTTTCGCGAAATAGGGTGCTGCAAAGAAGGTGAACAGACCGGCCACGATGATAGAGCCGTAGATTGCGGGCAGTCCGGCATTACCGCCCTCACCGTTGGTGACGGCCAGTCCGATCGCGATAATCGGCGCCACGGCGGTGGTGGTGACACCCTGAATGATGGGTAGGCGCACGCCCACGTATTTGGTGATTCCCATCGATTGAATGAGGGTCGCGATGCCACAGGTAAAGAGGTCCGCGTTGATCAGGTGGATCGTAGTCTGAGCGTCAAGCTTGAGGCTGGATGCAATGAGTAGCGGGACGATGACCGCGCCTGCATAAAACGCCAGAACGTGTTGGAGGGATAAAACGACGAGTTGAGGAGCCTTGGGCACCTCGTCAACTGGATGTTTCACTACCCAACTGTCGCATCTTGAGACGCTTAGCGCCCAATCTGTCTCACTCTCCGGCCTCTCGGGTAGAACCAAGGGAACGTTCCACAAAGTAACCGGATTCGAGATCGCTGATCTTCACGCTGATGATGCCGTTGGGGGAGATGGTGTAGGCCTCCTCAATGAGTGGGCCTTCCTCTCTGTGCACCTCGACGTTCTCTAGGTCGATATCTTGGGAGCGAAGCGCCGGATCGAAGGGGAAAAGCAGCTCGCCAAGCGGCGCGATCTCGCCACGGGGTTCGCCCTCGGCGTCCAAATCGGCGCACTCGGCGAACCTGTACCAGCCAAGGTTGTGCGCAGCGCGATAGCTCCGCGACACCTTGGTGCCCACGGAGGCGTTTGGCTCGATGATCGGATCGAACGTAACGCGCCTGCCGCCGTCCCACTCGCGGAATACGCCGAAGTAGCGGGAGAGCTGCTCCACCAAAGAATAGTTCGCCTCGGGATCGGCCGCGATGGCCAGCCCTATGGCCTGGGAGCCTGCGGTATAGGGGGAGCGGCGGATGCGGCGTCCGAAATGCTCCTTGAGGCCTCGTGTCACGCAAGGTAGTTCTGAGCCTCCACCCACAACGTAGATACCTGAGAGGTCGTCTCCCGGACGGAAGTGGCCCTCATCGTCTTGAACGAGCAGGGGCTCCATCGTGCGGAAGGTCTCTTCCATGAGATCGTCGCAGGCCTCGTAGTACTCCTTCGTTGGCAGCGTGATGGTTTCGCCGTTTACCTCCAGCGTGATGTGCCGAGACTGCGGGTACAACGCCTCTTTCGCATCGCGCGCGTCCAGAAGCAGCTTCGCATAGTCATCGGCTTCCACGCCAGCCTTGGAGAGGGCTAGGCGGGCCAATACGTCATCGAAATCGTCGCCTCCGAGGGTATTATTTCCCCGGGAGGCCAGTACTTCGTGGTTTTTTCCTTCGGCGACGACAACGGACGCGTCAAACGTCCCGCCTCCAAGATCGTAAACCAGAACCTTCGAACGGCGCTCATTTACCAGTTTGGAATGCCGATGTGTGTACTCAAAGCCGGCAGCAGAAGGCTCGTTGATCATAGAGATGACGGTGAAGCCGGCGCGGCGGAAAGCTTCCAGAGTGAGGAATCGCTGCGCGGAGTGCGCGTGAGCTGGAATTCCTACAACCACTTCCAGCGCGTCCTTGTGCGAATCTGTAGAAGAACGCACGGAGGCTGCTACGTGGAAAAGGAAACCAGTAACAAGGTCAAGGATCGGAATGTCGCGGTCACCAAGCCTGACAGGAGTCTGGGCGGTGACGTTGGGAGAGGCAAGCAGCCGCTTAAACGAGCGAACGTGCGGGGCGCCGCCGGTTGCTAGACGCTGGGCATCGAAGCCGTATACAACGCCGCGATCAGCCAGAGCTGCAATCGATGGGATGAACTCGTAGGAGTCACCCTCGTGGTCCGGGAACGCGATCAGGGGGTAGTTGCCGCGATCCACGAGTGCCACGGTTGTCCTTGTGGTACCGAAATCAATTCCGAGTCTCATACAGTGAAGGCTAGCGCGAATTAACTGGTGAGGGAGGGGACTTTATTGATTCGAGACCGAAGGGTTCTGCTGTAAAATGACATAATGTACATTATCGGCAAATGGGCTTAGAATGGCGAGTCGTGGTCAAGAGTGGCTAAACGGCACAGAATCGGTAAATTCCCTGTCCGCTCGTCTATTATCTCCTGCACCACCCTTACCCTTGATACGTATCTACAAGGAGGAAACACTATGGCGGAACGCTCACTGCGCGGCATGAAGATTGGCGCGAACTCACTCGAATCGGATCAAGGCGTTGCCTTCGTCAATCGCAAGCAGGTGATCTACATCTGCCCAGTTGGCCATGAGTTTGGAGTTGCCATGGCCGTAGATGCCGAACCACCAGCTGGCTGGGAATGCCGCTGTGGACGCGAAGGCAAGCTTCAGAACGCCGTTGCCGCCGAAGATGGCAAGCCCATCAAGCCTCCGCGCACCCACTGGGACATGCTCATGGAACGCCGTACCGAAGACGACCTTAAGATCCTCCTCGAAGAGCGCCTGGAGCTCCTCCGCTCCGGACAGCTCCGCATGCGGCGTCGGAAGTAGTTTACGCAGGCAACTCGCGGGCCGAGATTATGTAGATTGACATAATATGGAATATCTACATAATCTCGCTACCTGCCCATCACCCCTTTGAGTTGCTGCCAGCGGCGCTTAGCCCCCATTTTGGTGGCGGTGGCAAACGATTCTACGAAGATATTGCCGCTCAGCTTCGACTGGCCAGCCTCGCGTTCGGCAAAGGTGATTGGAACTTCGGCGATGTGGCCACCCATCGCATTCACCCGATCTGTCATATCCGTCTGGAAGAAATATCCGGCGGATTCCACGGACTCTAGATCCATCTGACGCAGAATATCCGCCCTATACGCCCTATACCCTGCTGTCACATCCTGCACAGGGAGTCCAAGGCATAGCTTGATGTAGATGTTACCGGCCCTCGAGAGTATCTCCCGATACTTGGGCCATCCTTCAAGCCGTCCTCCACGTACATAACGTGAGCCGATCACGAGGGCCGGCTCGTCTGGTTTGGCAGCGCGATTCAAGAGACGATTAAGCTGCTCGGGCTTATGCGAACCGTCAGCGTCCATCTCCACCACATGGCTATACCCGTGGTCTAGCGCCCAACCAAAGGCTGCGATGTAGGCGCGTCCTAGCCCCTCTTTACCTTGACGATGAAGCACGCGAACGGACTCGTCGCCTTCCGCGATCCTATCCGCGATGTCTCCCGTGCCGTCCGGCGAATTATCGTCCACCACTAGGATATCCACCAACGGAGTGGCCTGACGGACCCGTGCGACGATACTCGGGAGCGATTCGGCTTCGTTATAGGTAGGAATGGTCACGAGGGCTTTCACGGTGTTCCTTCCTTGCGCCACGGCGCGCGGTAACGGATCAGTTGTCCAATTCCAACAAGGCTCAGGATTGCTCCCGCTACATACGTACCTATCAGAAGATACGCCGAATGCTGCGCCGCAAACGTCATCTCACTGCGGAGCCCCACTCGGACCGTTCGGGCATCCTCGGTCCAAGGTTTCGTCTTATCGCGGACCACGCCGTTAGGCTCCACAACGCCCGAAACTCCAACTGTGGAGATCTGAATGGCTGTTCGCCCATGCTCAATCGCTCGGAACCTCGTCATATCAAACTGCTGACGTGACTCGGCTGATTCCCCAAACGATGCGTTGTTGGTGGGAACCACAATCAGCTCCGCTCCCCCACGCACGGCTTCCGCCACAATTTGTGAATACGATATTTCAAAACAAATAGGTGTGACGATCCTGAGTGAACCATCGTCCAACGGCACGTTCAAGACGGCTGGCTCGTTCCCGGCCAACATGTCAATACTTACCAGATCCACTGCGTCCGTGAAGCTGCGGAAGAAGTCCTTATACGGCATGTATTCGCCGAATGGGACTGGGTGCTGCTTTGCGTAGAGATCGCTGATTGTCCCATCGGGCATCCACACGGCGTACTCGTTATACCGGTTGTCGCCCGGATATCTTTGCGTGCCCAGCACCAGCGGGACGCCAAGTTCCTCCGATGACTGCTCGATCAGCGCCCTTGCATCGGCATCCTCCCTCGGATCGCGATCAGAGGCAGATTCAGGCCAGAACACCACATCGGGTTCACCCGTGAGGTTTTCCGTGGCGCTCACAAGATTCTCCGTCACCGTCAGCGCCCGGGATTGTTCCGGAGCAAGCGTTGTTTCGTCTGGAATGATCCCCTGAACGAATCCGACCGTGATGTAACGGTCAGCTCTACTGGCAAGCGGCAGGAACATAGGCGCCCATAGGAGGGCGCCGCCACACGTCACCGCGATAATTGCGGTCCCCAGCCGCCGCTCCGCCACCGCACGAGCACCCGACTGCAGGAGGACGGCGATGACCACAACAAAGAAACCGACGAGCATCTCGGATCCCCACGGCGCCAAACGCACCAGAGGGCTGGAGACCTGACTGAAGCCCACCGTTCCCCATGGCATGCCACCAAATGGCCAGGAGGATCGCAGTTGTTCGAAGGCTACCCACACCACAGGCAGCGTCACCGCACGCACTGCCACATGTGATCCGATGCTTCCACGCATCAGCCCCTGCCATGCGATGGCCATAAACCCGATGTAAAGCGATTCGGCAAATGCCAGCGCCACCTGCGCGATCACCACGCCGGACGCAATGCGCGTCCATTCGAACAAAGGCAGGAAGAAGGAAAAACCAAACAGCATCCCGATCCAGAAGGATCCGAACCAGCTCCGACTCTCGAGAGCCCCCACAAAGAGTGCGATGCCCACAACGGCCAAAGGCCAGATACCAAAGGGAGGGAACGCAGCAAAGAGCGCAACTCCCCCAACGATGGCAGCGAGGTTAGCGAGTAAACGGCGTCGCTTCACTAAAACAGCTCGCTTCTGCGCATAGAGTCAAGAGCGCTACGCGCCACGTCTTCAATCCACGTGTCTGCTCCTGCCACCACGATCTGACCTAGGAGGTCAATGACCCGGCGCGCGGCGTTGATGAAGTCCCCCGCCACCATGTGGGACATGGCGAGGCAGTCTTCGAGGGTGGCCCCTGAGCTCCAAGCGGCGAACACGTCCGAACAGCCGGGGGTTACTTCGCCGGTGCGGACAATCTCGTGGCGGTGCTCCAGCCCGTGTAAGAAATCGGCCTCGCGGCGGGCCTTGTTGGCCAGATGAGGGAGCGTCCCCCACGTGGGTTGGCGGGTTCCCAACCGGTCCTCACCAAGGAACATGGAGGCCCAACCGGCCATGGACGGGCCATCCAGCTCTCCTTCGCTCAGCTGAGATAGGCAGCCGTACAACAGCACGTCGTTGTCTACGTGCAGGTGGCTGAGGGTGGTGGCACCTGGGCCGAGCGTCACGTCGTCGTCGTTATCCCTCAACAAACCCAGTTCAACCAAAACGGCGGCGGTACGGTCGAAATCCTTACCCACAGAATCAGTGAAGGATTCGGAAAGCTCCACCATCTCGTGAAGGCGCGAATCGAGGGACATGAGAGTCTCACCCTCGCGCAGGTGCCGCGCTAAGTGAGGGCAGTCGTTGACGGGGTGTTCGGCGAAGGCACGGTCCCGCGGCGGGGCGAAGCGTGCCCATGAGCCAAGGAGATCGCGATCGATGCCCAGTTCCACCCGCTCAGTCACCGCATCGTAGATGGTATCGGCGATATCCTCGCGAACTTCGCGGTGTTTGAGCGAAAGCCCGGTGGGAAGCGTGAACGGTTCGATGTCGCGGAGTTCTGAGGACAGATCGTCTTCGCGCAGCCACGAGATCTCTCCATACCAGTTGAGCACGCGTAGTTTCTCCCGCTCGGTGGACAGAACGATCCCGTATTCGAGTTCCTTGGCGCGGCCAAACGCGAAAAGTATACCCGTTTGGGCGCTTTCAAACGTCTCAGTTATCCGCTCCCGATACTCCCGCTTAGCTGCCTTGCGCGCGGACTTGGCGGCACGCCCCAGCTTTTCGCGCAGCCGGATGTAGTCCACCAGATCACCGTGGGAACAGGTGAGGTTTGCCTCCTCGCGTTCAATACGCATGCGCACGCGCGCGGCCCGGCCCTCGATATCGGCTAGGTCCGCGTTCCTCTGGTACTGGGCGAAGCTGCGGCCCATGATGGCGCGGGCATCGGCATAGTTTCGCCCGGTCAGCAGGTTCACCACGGTGTTGTAGGACGGATGGAACGCGCTCATGAGAGGCTCCACGCGCCCGGATCCGAGATCGGCTAGTGCGTAGGGGTCCAGTTCGTTGTTTCCGACCACGACGCCATATCCCACCTTGTCCTTACCGCGCCGCCCTGCCCGGCCGATCAACTGGGTATATTCGGTGGCAGTCAGATCCGTAAATCCTTCGCCGTTCCACCGCTGAAGTTCTTCCAGCACCACGGTCCGCACCGGCATATCAATGCCGAGGGCCAGCGTTCCGGTGGCGTAAACGATACGGAGTAGGCCGCCGTCCATGAGGCGCTCGGTCAGTGATTTGAGGGCTGGCAGGATGCCCGCGTGGTGCGCGCCGTAGCCGCGCAGCAGCCCGTTAGCCGCCGATTCGAACCGAACGGCCCGGCGGTCAGATTCGGAGAGTGTCTGGCGAACAGCATCAATTTCCTTGCGGATCTCGCGTTGCTCCGCAGGCGTGGTGAGCCAGACGTCGTGACGCTGTAGTGCGGTGACCGCAAGATCGCATCCCTTCCTGGAGAAGATGAACTCGATAGCAGGCAGCATGTCCCGCTGTTCAAGTGTCCGGATGATGCGGCGGCGATCTGCATCTCCCAAGCGCGGCGATCGGTCACGAGGGGCGTTGTGGCGATCCCGCTGGGTCAGCGCGTTACGCAGCACAGAGGACGCCTCTCCTTCCGGGCCGTACAACGGCAGGAGCTTCCGCCCCAATATGACGTGCTGGTCTAAAGGCACGGGCCGCATCGAAGAGACGATCAAGTCCGTTGCACCACGCACCGATCGCATCCACCCGGCCACTTCCTCGGTGTTAGCCACTGTGGCCGAAAGCGAAACCAGCCGCACGTGTGGCGGCAATGAGAGGATTACCTCCTCCCACACCGGCCCGCGATCGGGATCGGCGAGGTAGTGAACTTCGTCCAGTACTACGTACCCCACATCGTAGACCTCTGGGGCATCGTGGAACAGCATGTTGCGCAGTACTTCGGTGGTCACCACGAGGATTGGAGCTTCGCGGTTCACCGTGATGTCTCCCGTGAGTAGCCCGACCGTCTCATCACCGAGCATGCCGCGCAGCTCTGCGAACTTCTGGTTGGAAAGGGCCTTAATAGGAGCTGTGTACACGCAGCGCTGGTTCGTGGCCAGCGCAAGCTCTACGGCGTAGTGTGCCACCACGGTCTTGCCGGAGCCCGTGGGCGCGGAGACTAAGACATCGTGGCCGCGGCCGAGAGCCTCGCACGCCTCAATCTGAAACGGATCCAGAATGATGCCTCTAGCGCGATACCGATCGGCATAGTTGGAAAAGAGCGGATCAAGCACTAGAGCGCTTTCCGTTCTTCCCACCGAGCCTTTGCACGGGGCAGATCGAAACGATCGGGATTCACGCCAGCCTTCCAGCGGGGCTGCGAGCGATCAAGGCGTGCGGCTCGGTTTTCATCACGCACAGCGGCCACCCGGCGCAGATCGTCAACAGCCTGAGCTCGGCGTTCGGCCTCGAATGGGGAGGCGATCGGTTCATCGGCGGGGAGCGGCTCATACTTGGAGAACGGCGCGGTTAGTTCCTGACCCGCGTTCGAGAGAATCTCCATGCCACGCTTTCCCGAACGGAAGACGGAGCGCACGGAGGTAAACAGGTAAGCACCAAGGCAGGCGAGCACAATGAGCGTGACAAGAATGATGAGCAGAATTTTCACGAGGTCTCCTTGAGCAACTGCGTTGCGCGCTTGGCCATGTGGTCCGCAATCTCCGGCGGATCCACGGCCACAACTGTATCGCCTAATTGGACGAGGAGCGAGAACAGCCACTCCTCGCTAGTCACGGGCAGTGACAGTACCAACATCTCGTCACTCTCCGTATACGTGACCCCGGGCAGCGTCTCCGCCGCCCACTTCCCCTGTCTAGTCACGAACAGAGTGACCGTTTGGCCCGTAGGAGTCCATTCGGCCAAGGGGACACGCCGTGCCCTGTTCCAAGTTCTCTCGGGAATCTGTTCGCCGAGTGCGGCCGATCCGATACGGTCCAGCCGATAGGTGCGCCGGGTGAGTTCCCCGGCTAGCTCACGTGCAGCGTGAAGTATGGGGGCCGTCCCGGTGGAAATCCCGAAGGGAATGACGTCAACGGTTTCTACTTGCTCATGTAGATCCGGACCAGCGCGGTGATAGCCGATGGTGAGCATGCGCCGTTCGGCTACGGCTCGGGTGACCGTGCCTAGAGTGTCCGACGAAATTGGAGGCTCCGGTTCGGGCCAGATGGCACTGCCAAATCCTGCGTTTGTCGCAGCCTCGCTTAGCTTCGAGCGCACATCACGCAGGGCCTCTCGCGAATCGCCTGGAGCGCTCACTTCCAGCACTTGATCAATGAGGGCAACGAGCACCATGGCCTCATCCAACCCAAGTGGGAGAGGTGGGACTTCTCCGGCGCCAGTGTCCTCTAACCGGACAATCGAATCGGGGCTCGCCTCGGCCCGCATTGGGAGCTGAAGATCAAACGGGATAGGCATCCCGGCAACATCCACCAAACTTGCGTCCCAGAGTAGGCCCAGCGCGCTCTGCCATGGCGTTCCGAAGTGTTCGGCAATCTCCCGCAGCGTGGCCGATCCGCGCGATGCAAGGTAGGTAAGGACCGCGTTGGTACGGACGATCTTGTGAACGTTAGCCATGAATGCCTCCCAGGTGCGCGAGGCGGGCCTGCCAGTCCTTCACGGCTGGCGCGGGCCCCAACAGCCGGACGTCCGCCCCGTAGGTTGCTAGCGCCTCGAAAAGCCTATTCCGGGAGAGTTCGCGATAGTAGTATTCGTCGTCGTTCTTCAAAATCCCCCTACTCGCAAGCGGCGCCGCATGGCCCGGACGGATCGCAATAACTACGTCGGAATACGAGAAGAAAGAATCGGACTCCGGGGCTGCGGCATCCAATTCGGCCGGACCCACCACCATCAGGCTATCTTCAATGATGCGGGTGGCGCGGAAAGTGCGCCAGGACCACTCGGTGCCACGGGCTTGGCCGCTCACGAAATATACGTCAAAGTGCTCCTCGAGCGCCGCGGGCTCGAGCAGGTAGCTACGCCCCGAGCTGCCATAATTGAACTGAACGCGTTTGCGGTTCTGCATCGCGCGCGCCAGAAATAGCGCAGAATCCCCCTGAGGAATATTGGCCTGAAGGTACTTTTGCCCGGTCTGCTGAGCGGGCGAGGCGGCCAGAAGCTTGCTCATACCGCTGCTGGCGGCGTTTACGAGCGGGCCACGTGTCCGGATCCCTGCGATGAGCGAACGAAGCAGGCCCACATCTAACGCGCTGACTGACGCCAGTAACGGCGCCGAGCGATCGTAGAAGTAGCGGTTTTCCGAATCCGTGGCGATGGGGTAACCGCTCCGACGCAAGTACATGAGGTCTCTCTCGATCTTGCGCAAAATGGCCATCGGCGAACCCTCCCGATAGGCGGGCAGCGACCTCACGATCAGCTCGCGGGAAACTGGACCAGAGACAATGATGAACTCAAGCAGGGTCAACTGGCGTTCATTCGGCGTGTAGCTCACGCTTGTCATTCTAGCCAGAACGCTAGACTGTGCGTGTGATGATGTGGCGAAAGGGCACGGTTCTCTCTCTCGGCAAAGCTTGGGGCGAGGCAATGGAGTGCCGCGTGAAGATCGATGGCGAAACTGAAGCCAAGGCGCTTGCCTACACGAGCCTAGTGGGCCGGCCAGAGGTGGGAGACACGGTGTTGCTCTCGGCCGCGGCGGCTGCGCGTAAGCTCGGTACCGGCGGATACCTCATGATCGTGGCAATCCCCGAGCGTTTACCAGCCGATCCGGAGCCTGCACCAGGGCACATCGTCAAAGCCCGCTACACACCGCTTCAATACATGACGATGGGCGCGGACGAACAGGAATCCCCTTGGCATGATGCCCTTCGTGATGCCGATTCTCTAGACGGGATGCCCGTGATTGTGGCTGATCTCCATTCTGCGGTACCGGCCGTAGTTGCCGCCATTCGAGCGCGGAAGCCCGAAGCCAAGATTGCGTACATTATGGATGATGGTGGAGCACTCCCTGTCTGGTTCTCCCAAATCTGTGCTCGGCTGACAGAGCTTGGCCACATCCTCGGCACCATCACTGCCCGTCAGGCGTTCGGGGGCGAGCTGGAGACGGTGAACATTCATACCGCCCTTCTTGCCGCCCACCTCGTGTGGGATGCGGATGTTGCGGTCGTCTCTCAAGGCCCCGGGAACCTTGGGACAGGGACGAAATGGGGCTTTTCCGGAACCGCCGTGGGAGAGGCTATCAACGCCGTGAATACTCTAGAAGGCGAGGCCATTGCGCTATTGCGGATGTCCAGCGCGGATGCCCGAGACCGGCACTTCGGGCTGTCGCATCACTCCGTCACATCGCTCAGCCGCGTGGCACTCTCCCCCGCCCTGTGCGCCGTCCCCGAATTCGCCGAACAGGACGAACTTTCCGGGCTGATCAGTGAGCCCGTACGGGGTTTGCTGGGAAGCCAACTGACACGGCTCTTTGAGTGCGAGCGCTTGACCCGCTGTGACATCTCCACGGCGGGCCTCACCCGTGCCCTTCAGGATAGCCCAGTCAAGCTCTCCACAATGGGCCGCGGCCTCGAAGCCGATCCGCTCGCGTTCTTAGCGGCGGGTGTTGCCGGATACGCGGCCTGCGAGCTGTTCTAGATACGGCAGGCCAGAATAGGCGTCACCAAGATGCCTCGGGCCCCAAGATCGTAAAGAGAGTCCATGACCTGATTGGTTTCGTTCTGGCGTACCATGGCGCGAACGGCGAGCCAACCATCCTCATGAAGAGAGGAAACCGTTGGTGATTGCAGCCCCGGCGTGATCTTGGCTGCCTCATCAAGCACCTCGGAGCGGCAATCGTAATCCATCATCACGTACTGACGTGCTACGAGTACGCCCTCGAGGCGGCGGCTCAGCGTTGCCAGGCCCTCGGGCTCCTGCCCGTCTTGACGGATGAGCACCGCCTCGGACCGCAGGATCGGTTCCTCGAACACTTCTAAGCCGGCAGCTCGTAGAGTTGTCCCGGTTTCCACAACATCAGCAATCATGTCCGCTACCCCGAGCTGGACAGAAGATTCTACGGCACCATCAAGGTGCACGACGGTGGCAACGATTCCCTTACGCTCCAGGTAGTGACGGACTAATCCGTCATACGCCGTAGCGATGCGCTTGCCCGATACATCGTCAAGGGTTTCACACGTGCCGATCGGGGCGGCGAACCGGAAGGTTGAGCCAGCGAAACCAAGGGCACGGTGTTCCACGGCCACCGCTCCCGAATCGAGCAGAAGGTCGCGGCCGGTGATGCCAACGTCCACGGTTCCAGATCCCACGTACACCGCGATATCACGGGGCCGTAGGAAGAAGAACTCCACGTTGTTCGCCTCGTCGCGCAGCACCAGCTCTCGGCCGCCGCGGCGTTGGCGGTACCCGGCCTCGCGGAGCATCTGTGAGGCGGGTTCAGACAGTGATCCCTTGTTGGGGACAGCAATACGAAGCATGGCGTTCCTAGAGGTAGCGGTAAACGTCTTTGAGGCTAAGGCCACGTGCGATGAGCATGACCTGAAGGTGGTAGAGGAGCTGGGAGGCTTCTTCGGCAAGGGCCTCATCGCTCTCATATTCGGAGGCGATCCAGACTTCTCCGGCCTCCTCGACGATCTTCTTACCAATCGCGTGAACGCCGGCGTCTAGTTCCTCAACGGTCCCGGATCCCTCGGGCCGTTCGGCAGCCTTGCGGCTCAGTTCTTCAAACAGCTCATCAAATGTTTTCACTTGGCTAACCATACCTTTTGGGTTCGTGCGTTATCGGTTGCGTTCAAAGGTTGGCGCTGAGGTCAATGAACGCGTCATCTGCGGATACCTGAGTATCTAACAAGTCATTTTCCCACATAAATTCAGCCATTGCGTCCCAAGCCTCTACATCCTGCTCGCCAAACACACTTCCGCCGCTGTAGAGGGCAAGCGTCTGGTTTAGCGTGGTGGCAGCAACCTCACGGTTCTCCGGTTCCGCCAGATCAGGAACGTAGGATGCAGTAATATCAAGCGCCTCTTCGGGGTGGTCTTCGGCGAAGGTCACGCCCTTCTCGATGGCACCGAGGATCTTCACGTAATCGGCTTCGCGTGCATCAAGATTCTCTTGGAGAGATCCCAACCCAACTCCTACTAGGGGAAGGCCTCCTTCGACAAGGCTGATGGTGCGCACGGGCCATTCCTCAGGCGAGGCGGCGGTATCGGCCCCAAGCGTTGCAGCAATACTCACAAGGTCCGAGTTAGAGAAGCCGATCACGGCATCCACGTCTCCAGATGACAGTGCGGCTGCCTGTGTGTACCCAACGTACTGGACATTCACGGAGGATTCGTCTATCCCGGACGCGTTAAACATCGCCAGTAGCCCAAAATAGTTCTCCCCATACGGACCCGGCAGGCCAACGGTCCCGCCTGCTAGATCCTCGGGGCTTTCGATATCCGAATCAGACGGCACGATAAGCTTGACCGGATATTGCTGATACATAGTTGCCCAGTTGACGATATCTGTGCCCGCGGCCCGGCCCTGCATCATCTCGTCTCCCCCGGCGAAAACGATGTCCTCCTCCCCGGATTGGACTGCGCCAAGGAGAGACTCCTGTGATCCGTGGTGTCGGATCGTCACGTCAAGTCCGGCATCCTCAAAGTACCCCTCGTGTTCGGCCACATAGACGGGCGCGAACTGCACATTCGGAATGAAGGTCAGGCCCAACGTAATACTCGAAGAATCGGATGATCCAGTTGATCCGGATGAGCCCGATCCCGAGCATCCGGCCAGAAGAAGCGATACCGCTGCCAATCCAATTAGTATCTTTTTCATGATTCCTTCCTAGAATGTGAGAACACGCGGAAGCGGTGTTCTTTGATCTCACGGTTCACGCGCCACTCCACAAGCGAAATGATGCCGTAGATGCTCATGGCGCTCGCCGCTAGGAGGACGATTGCGGCGAACATGCCGCGAATATCGCCAGCGCCTTGAGCGCTAATCAGGATCATGCCAAGCCCGTTTCCGCCTATGATCATCTCCCCCACCACGGCCCCTGTAATCGAGAGTGTGAATCCGGTACGCAAGCCGGCAAGGATGCCGGGCGCGGCCAGTGGAAGCTCCATCGTGCGAAACAACGTGAACCCTCCAGCGCCATCGAGTCGGGCGGCCCCGATGATGTCTTTATCAATATGCCGCACACCCACGGAGGTGGACACCACCACTGGGAAGATCACCATGATCGTACACAGCACGACGATCGAGGAAAGCCCGTATCCGATCCAAATGGTCAACAGAGGGGCGATCGCCACCGCAGGGATCGCCTGCGAGGCGGCCACGTAGGGCTGAATGATCCTAGCAAACAGCTTAGATTTACCGATCGCGTACCCAAGCGGGATGCCCAGAACCGCCGCGAAGAAACAACCCAAAAGGGCCTCTTGGACCGTGATCCCTAGGGCGCTCGCGAGATAGCCCTGATTTAGGCCGGATATCAATCGCATGAGAGTGGATTGCGGGGTAGGCAGGAATTCTGAAGCGATCACGCCGAACGTTGTGAGCGCCCACCATAGGCATAGGAGAGCAATCCCGAATCCTACGGGTGGGAGCCATCTAAAGTGAGATCGCAATTCCGTTCCTCTTTCCTCATGCGGCGGGGAAAGAGACAGTTCGGCGCATGCAGACACGCCGAACGTAGTGCGCCTCCCATCCGGACTTTAACCGTCGGTAGGGGAATTTCACCTCTTCAACCACTTTCGTGGGTCGCGGACTATCACCGCCGGTTCAGACTTTCACTGACCCCGGAGCACATTGTGTTCGCAACAAGTATCGCCCTTTCACCATGCCTTTTCAAGTGTCGGTACCTTAGGCCCTGCATTAGCCCGTACGTGTCGCTATAGTATGAGCGTTGCAAACATCGTTAATTTAAGGGGCTTCCACATGCGTTCAACAACGCGCTGGTTACAGGTGTCGCTAACAATATTGGTGGGGTGTCTCGGCTTAGCCGGCTGTTCGAGCACCGCGGAAACTGCCGAGAGTTCAAGTCCGGCAACCTCTGCACCGGCGGCCACTGCGGATTTCCCGAGCGTCTCATCGGACTCGTTCCCGATCACGGTTACGGACTGGACCGGGCACGAGGAAACGTTTGAGGAAGCACCTGAGAAGGTCGCGATCCTGTCCGGCACACCGCTCAATCTTTGGTACGACGTGTCTGGCACGGCAGTTGCCACCTCCAACCTCTCCGATAGCGTCCACGTCTCGGACGAACACGCTGAAGAAATTGAGGAACTGCCTCAGCTCGGCGAGCCTTTCAACGTGGATGCCGAGAAACTTGTGGAACTGGATCCCGATCTAATCATCACCATGTACGGAATGCAGGACACGCTTACCTCCCAGCTCCAGGAACTAGGATTTGCCACGCTCACGGTGCGCACGAATGATCTGACTGACCTAGAGAACGTGTACGAGGTATTTGGCGCGCTCAACGGCACATCAGATGATGCCGCGGCGAAGATGGCGGATATCCGGGAAAGCACCGATGCAGTCGCGGCGCAATGGCCAAGCGCTGATGAATCGGCGGTAATCCTGTTCCAGAGCGAGAAGGGCCTCTCGGTGAAGCTGGACAATTCAATCGCGGGTGCAATGCTCACCGAACTGGGCGTCACGAACATCGCCTCGGGCTTGCCTCGCCAGGGATCCGATTCGGCCACCTTGGATCTAGAGGAAGTAGTTAAGCAACAGCCCGATTACGTGCTCGTGACCGGACGTTTCTCCGATCCATCGCGGGCGAAGGAGATTATGGAGGGCGAATTCGCTAAGAATGAGGCGTGGCAGAGCGTGGACGCCGTCACCGAAGGTCGCGTCACTTACCTCCCACAGGAGTACTTCCTCTATAACGCTGGTCCGGATTACCCCGCCGCCTTCGAATACCTCGCTGCTTCGCTCCATCCGGATGTCTACGGCGAGCCCGTCGCTCCCTGATGCACACACGGCGCTATACGGCGATAGTCTTTACCATCTTGGTGGTGTTGCTCCTCGGGTCGGTTCTGTTCGGGATAGGCTCAGGCTCAGTCTCGCTCTCTCCTACTCAGGTGATTGATGGCTTGTTCGGAGGCGCAGAGCAGCGGGTGGTCTGGGACCTGAGGTTGCCGCGAGTGATCCTCGGTGGGCTTGTGGGAATGTCGCTCGCAGTATCGGGCCTGATCCTGCAAGCCGTCATGATGAACCCTTTGGCGGATCCCGGGATTATCGGTATCTCCTCCGGAGCCGGCCTGTTCGGCATTGTCATTCTCCTCGCCTTCCCCGCGCTCTACACCTCCGTACCTATTTTCGCCTTTTGTGGCGCAATGCTGGCCGCAATCGTGATCTACGCGCTCGCGTGGCGCGGTGGAATCCAACCCATGCGAGTAATCCTCGCGGGCGTGGCCGTTTCGGCGTTGTGCGGAGCAGGCATCTCCGCCGTCATGGTTTTCTTCTCCGATCGGGTACAGGGTGCCCTCCTGTTCATGAATGGAAGCCTCTCGATGCGCGGTTGGAGCGAGGTTCGCCTCCTCTTGCCCTACGCCCTAATCGGCGTGCTTGCCGCCCTCGTATGTTCCCGACGCCTGAATCTTATTGTTTTGGGCGACGACGTCGCACGATCCATGGGCATGAACGTTCAAGCGAACCGGCTCTTTCTCACCGCAATCGCGGCGATGCTCGCTGCTGGCGCTGTGTCTACTGTTGGCCTCCTCGGATTCGTGGGGCTGATTGTTCCCCACCTTGTAAGGCTCATCCTCGGTAACAACCACACACTGCTGGTGCCGGCAACGGCACTTTGTGGGGCCGGACTGGTCATCTTCTCGGATACCATCGCGCGCACTCTCTTTAGTCCCACCGAGATTCCGGTGGGTATCTGCATGGCGATCCTTGGAGTACCCTTCTTCCTTTATTTCCTGCGGAAGGCGATGTAATGCTCCAGGCACGCGATATCCGCTTGACACTCGGAAGACGGGAAATCCTGCACGGAGTGAGTGCGGACTTTGAGACTGGCCGAATCCACGCCATTCTCGGGCCGAATGGCTGCGGGAAAACCACACTGATCCGGGCCCTCACCGGCGCGTCAAAGCCCGATTCAGGCGAAGTCAAGCTAGACGGAATGCCTGTTGTCAGGATGCGCCCACGCGATATCGCACGAAAGATTGCGGTGTTGTGGCAGGCCAGCCCTGCCCCCGAGGGAATCACGGTGGCCCGGTTGGTCTCCTACGGCCGCTATTCTTACGCCACGTGGCGCGGCATGAACCTTGCCCCTGTTGACGATGCTCTTGAGAAGGCGGGCGTGGCGCATCTGGCGGATCGTCGGGTTTCCACTCTATCGGGCGGCGAACGCCAACGCGTCTGGTTGGCAACCGCCCTTGCACAGGAGCCTGAGATCCTCATCTTGGATGAGCCAACCACATATCTGGATATCGCTCATCAGAGCGATATCTTGGACTTGGTTCGTACCCTGAACGCGCAAGGCGGACTCACAGTCATCATGGTTCTGCACGATTTGACGCAAGCTGCCCGTTACGCCCACAAGTGTCTGGTTATGCGAGAGGGCCTGATCCAACGGGTGGGACCGCCGGATCAGGCCCTCTCACGTCAAGCGATTGCTGAGGACTTCAGTGTGGATGCGTGGATCACCAGAGACCCGTCAACCGGTGCCCCAGTGATCGCTCCGCGAGGCCGCGCCTAGAACTCTTCGTATACGGCAGGGTCCTGATCGTTGATACGCCCATCGGGTCGGCCGAGTGCCGTGATAGCCTCTATCTCCGCGGGCTCTAGCGTGAGGTCCAGTGAGGCGAGATTCTCGGCCTGGCGCTCAGGTGAAAATGCCTTCGGAATGGCTAGAACGTCGCGGGCAGTGTGCCAAGCGAGAACAACTTGCCCGGGAGTCGCATCGTGCGCGGAAGCGATCTTGGTGATTACTGGATCCTGAAGCAGATCGCCGCGGCGAAGTGGGCTCCACGCCTCAGTGATAATCCCGTTGGCGTGACCGTAGGCGAGCTGTTCTACCTGAGGAAGGTACGGGTGGAGCTCGACTTGGTTCACCTCGGGAACCACGCCGGTTTCCTTCTTCAGCTCCTCCAGGTGCTCAGGCAGGAAGTTACAGACGCCGATGTGACGGATAAGCCCGCGCTCCTTGGCATCGATCATCGCCTGCCACGCCTCCACGTACTTCCCAACACGTGGATTCGGCCAATGAATGAGGTATAGGTCTAGGTAGTCAAAGCCGGTGCGGTACAGGGACTCCTCGATCGTTACCGTCGCATCGTCATAAGCCTGATGGCGCCCCGGAAGCTTCGAGGTGTAAATGATGTTCTCGCGCGCGGCCCCGGAGCGGCGAACGCCCTCGGCCACCGTAGCCTCGTTTTCATAGTTGAAGGCCGAATCGAGCAGGGTATATCCACGATCAATCGCGGCAGCCACCGAATCGGCGCCCTCGTTTCCCTTGAGCTTGTAAGTTCCAAACCCAATTGTTGGAAGTTGAAGGCCATCGTGAGCAATGTGCATTGTCTCTCCTTCCACGGTTCTCGAGTTTACTTGAATGAGGCAACCATGTCCTTGCTGGCAGAGAACTCGGTATCGATTTCCGCATTCGGCTTATAGGTGGCCAGGCTGACGGCGATCGCCACGACTAGGTGGACAACAAAGGCGGGAAGTAGCTCGTACAGCGGCGTATCCAGTGCGGACCATACGAACACGGTCACCGCGCCGGAGATCATGCCTGCTAGCGCCCCGGGAACAGTGAGCTTCCGCCAGTAGAGGCTGAGCAGGATAACCGGACCGAATGAGGCACCGAAGCCTGCCCACGCGAAGCTCACCAGCCCGAGAATCGTATCGTTTGGGTTGATCGCCATCGCCATGGCGATCAGTGCAACAACCAGCACGGCAGAGCGGCCAAGCAGTACGAGGGTCCGTTCAGACGGTGGAGTCTTCTTCATGACGCGATACAGATCTTCAACCAACGCCGAGGAACACACGATCAGCTGGCTCGAGAATGTACTCATGATCGCAGCGAGCACCGCCGCCAGCACTAAGCCTGCGATAAACGGATGGAGAAGAATAGTGGACATACGCAGAATCACGGTTTCTGAGTTTGCCAGTTCCTCCCCGCGTTGAGCGAAGAATGCGATACCGATTAGGCCGGAAAGCACCGCGCCGCCGAGCGAGATAAACTGCCAGGTGATCCCGATGCGCCGAGCGCTCTTCGCCTCACCGGAATTCCTCAACGCCATGAACCGCACAACGATATGAGGCTGGCCAAAGTACCCAAATCCCCATGATAGACCCGAAATGATAATGAATGCTGCTGCTCCACCGGTGAACTGCCCTGAGCCGATCAAGGAGAGATTACCGGGCTGGAGTTCCTGAACCTCAGTGGCGGTCTCGCCAACACCACCCACGGCCAAAACCGCGGCAATCGGCACCACCATGAGCGCAATCACCAGCATGAGCCCCTGCGCCACGTCAGTGAAAGATGCCCCGAGAAACCCACCAAACAACGTATAAATGAGGGTCACCGCCACAACTAGAAGCATGCCCCACATGTAGTCCATTCCAAAGGATTCCTCGAAGAACACGCCTCCAGCAACCATCCCAGAGGACACATAGATTGTGAAGAACACGAGGACTATAACGGCGGAAACGATCCGAAGCGCGTGAGACTTGTCCTTCAGCCTGTTCTCAAAGTAGCTAGGCACAGTGATGGAGTTGTTTGATACCTCCGTGTAGGCACGCAATCGTGGCGCAACGATCCTCCAGTTGAGGTAAGCACCAAGCAAAAGCCCGATCGCGATCCAGCCTTCAATGAGCCCCGTAGCATAGATGGCGCCAGGCAGGCCCATGATTAGCCATCCGGACATATCGGACGCGCCAGCACTGAGTGCGGCAACCCACGGAGGGAGGTCGCGCCCACCCAACATATAATCCTCGTGATCCTCCGTTCGTTTGAAGGCACGGTATCCAATCAGCAATAGGCCGGCGAAGTAAATGAAGAGGGCTAGATACAGGTAGATCTGATCGGGCATATCTGGTGGTGTCCTTACGCTAGGTCCCGAATTCGGACGGAAAGGCACGTAACGCAGCCTTCCAGCTTCTCGAACTCGGTGATCGGAACAGTGGTGACAGTGTAACCGAGGCTTTCAAGAAGTGCAGTAGTTTCGGGAGCGGAAGCAGACATCAGTACATGGGTCTCAGATAGGCATACCACGGCGGTGCCATGCGGCTCAGGGACAGGAATGAAGCGATCGAAGATGCTCGGGTTATCCACAAAGTCCGGGTATCCGATAACAGTTCCGTCGGGAAGCGCCGTTACCGCCGTTTTCAGATGCAAGGCCTTTGTAACCGGCACGCCCACCACCTTCGCGCCCAAAGGAGTCAGGATGGCGCGGAGCTGCCGGATACCCTCACCGTTGGTTCGCCCGCCACGCCCAACATACACGGTGTTCCCCACTTTGAGAATGTCGCCGCCATCAAGGGTGCCCGGTGCCTGGATCTGGTTGAGAGAGCAGCCAAGTTGGCCAGCTACTTCGCGTGTGCTGGCTACTTCGCCGCGCCGGATCTCCGCCCCTGGATAAGACGATACGGCAACGTTCTTGAACATCACCACGGAATCCTCGATGAACACACCGTCGGGACACTCATCCACTGACGCCACCTGGCGGGTTTCCCACCCGGCCTCATGCAGGGCTTTCACGTAACCTTCCCATTGAGACAACGCGAGTGGAACGTCAACGGGTACGCGTTCGATGTGGTCCACAATCCCATCGTTCAGGTTAGGGCTAGGCTTGCGGACGAGTGCAATCTTTGACATTTCTTTCCTATTCTTAAACTTGGTCACCAGTGAGGTTTTCGGCTTGCGCCTGTAATCGCGCCAATTCGGAGTGTTTCCTGCTCCACAGGAAATAGAAGACCAAGGCCACGCTAATCCACCCAACAAAGGCCTGAAGGGTAAGTGCGTGGAGGCCGGAGATCACGTAGATGCAGGCAGCCACGGACAGGATCGGTGTTACCGGGTAACCCGGCACTCTGAAGCCACGGTGCATGTCCGGAGCCGTGCGGCGCAGCACCATCACGCCAATTGACACTAGTGCGAAGGCGCTGAGTGTGCCGATACTCGTCAAGTCCGCCAAGATGCCTAGGGGCAACAGGCCCGCCAAAATTGCCACAGCCCCAGAGACTATAAACGTATTGACGAGTGGGATCGAACGCTTGGGTGAAACCTTCGCGAACACCGGCGGGACAAGTCCGTCGCGACCCATTGAGTAGAGAATACGCGTTTGGCCGTACATGCAGATTAGCGTGACGGAGAAGATGGAGATCACGGCGCCAACAGCGAGGAGCGTTCCGGGCCATGTGGATCCCACAACGCCCTGAACGATTGTAGCCAAACTTGCCTTCTGTCCCTCGAAATCCTCCGCTGATTGAGCACCCAGTGCAGCAAATGCCACCACAACGTACACCAGCGTTACGATGCCGAGTGCCAGGATCAGCGCGCGTGGAATAGTCTTCTTCGGATCCTTAACCTCATCACCGGTGGTTGCCACTGCGTCTAAACCGATAAACGAGAAGAATAGTGAACCGGCCGCGATAGAGATGCCGTGCATGCCTTCGGGAGCGAAGTTGGCGAAATGATCAGCGTTGAAGCCAGTTAGCGCAATGGCAGCAAAGACCCCGAGAACCCCTATCTTGATGAAGACCATGATGGCATTTGCTCGTGCTGATTCCGATGCGCCCCGCAAAAGCAGGAGCATGCACAACACAACCAGGATGACGGCTGGCAGGTTGATAATGCCCCCGGCATCGGGCGCTGCGGAAAGGGCATCCGGAAATTGGATTCCGAAAAGATTGTTCAATAAGAGATTTAGGTACTCGGACCACCCCACGGCCACCGCGGCCGCAGACACGCCATACTCCAGTATCAGGCAGGCACCTACCGCAAAAGCGGCAAGTTCCCCCATAGTTGCGTATGTATACGAGTAGGAAGAGCCAGATGACGGGATTGTTGAAGCCAACTCCGCATAACACAGCACCGTGAGCCCGGCCACCGCAGCCGCGATAAGGAACGAAACCAAGACACCGGGCCCAGCCTCAGGCACCGCCTCGGAGAGAATGAAGAAGATTCCGGTCCCAACCGTGCCGCCTACGCCTATCATCGTGAGCTGCATGGTGGACATGGACCGCTTGAGCGAATGTGTATCGTCCCGCTCCACTTCCATCTGGTGAATGGAGTCCGGGCATCCTTCCGTGGTAACACCAGCCGGCATACGCCTCCGGGTGAGTTGGCTGCCTAGTCCGCCCATAAGGAGCTCCTTGTCCGATGCGTACTAACTATGCACAATACTCAATAATTATGCACTGAATGTCGCTAGCAGAATGATCCGTTCACCTGATGGACGGCCCCGCTTACACTTCCTCAGGAGTTGCCCCCAACCCTTCGTCCTCGCGGTCCACATACTTCTCAACTGTCTCCTCCACAGCAAGTGAACCCGCATAGTCCGGCACCTCTTGCTGCAGGCTGCGCGACGTCCGCTGATAACCGGTGGACTTGGGCCTTTTCGGGAACTTCAGCTCGGGCCGCTCGATATGCTCGTAGGGAATCTGAGAGAGCAGATGATGAATCATATTGATACGCGCCTTGCGCTTGTCCTCGGATTCCACCACGTGCCACGGTGCCTCGTGGATGTCCGTGTGCACAAACATCTCGTCTTTAGCGCGCGAATAATCCTCCCACCTAGTGATTGACTCAAGATCCGTGGGTGAGAGCTTCCAGCGCCGCATGGGATCGGTGAGCCGCGACTTGAAGCGCTTGAGCTGCTCCTTATCGGACACAGAGAACCAATACTTCAGGAGAATAATTCCATCTTCTACCAGCATCCGTTCGAAGATCGGCGCCTGTGCCAAGAACCTACGATGCTCTTCGGGCGTGCAGTAGCCCATCACGCGCTCTACTCCCCCACGGTTGTACCACGAGCGGTCAAAGAGCCGGATCTCGCCAGCCGCCGGAAGATGCTCGACGTACTTCTGGAAGTACCACTGCGTTCGCTGCCGCTCTGTCGGCGCTGGCAGAGCAACCACGCGCGCGATACGGGGATTGAGGTACTCGGTGATCCGCTTAATGGCGCCGCCCTTACCGGCCGCATCACGCCCTTCGAAAATCACGACCACCCGCGCGCCTGTGGCTTTCACCCATTCCTGCATCTCTACGAGTTCAGCTTGGAGCCGCTGAAGTTCGGCTTCGTAGAGATCCTTGTTCATCTTTGGAGTCTTCTTTTTCTTCGCCATGGGCCCAGACTAGCGGAGAAGTGTGAAGTGGGCCACGAGTTTTTTTGAACGACGACGACCCTACTGCCCTCGGTGCCGCCTTATGAACTCCTTGCATCGATCCAATTGACGGAAGCCCCATTCCTTCACGCGGGCAGCACCTTCGAACTCAGTCGCGAGGATGGCGAAACCGCCCAACACGATGAGCGTGCCGGGACCCGGTAAGGGCATGAGGATTACGCCAAGTACCACGACTCCGCCGCCGATCAACCCAATAACCAGGCGCCGCGAATTCTTCCATATGATTGCCACGCTCATGAGAATAGAACGGTCGCTTGCATCTTGGAAGGGTTTTCAGGGATGAATCAGGGTCTTTTCAGGGGCAGCCCTCGTCAGACAGCCACTCGACAGCGACGTCAAACGTCAGACTTGGGCTCGAAGCGACATCCGGCTCCAGTGGTACCCCTTCGGTATTGTTTCCTGAACGGTCAGCATACGTGGCTTCTGTTAAGACGATTTGTGCGCCGTCCGCAAGTGTATAAACAGAATTCGCTGAACTATATCCCGCACTGGCTTCACCAAAGGTTCTTACCTTTGGCAGGTCCTTGAACGCGAGCAGCACGGCTTCGCCGCTAGATGCAGTGTCCTTATCTTGTAACACAGCAATGGGGGTGTCGATAACCTTCTTGACGTCGGGGCCCTCCGAGAGAACCTCACCGTTCAAGGCCGTTGCCGCACCGTCGATTGCCACTGAGGAGGACTGACCGTCCGACGTCACAAACGCCATGGCAGGGCCGTTCGGTAACAACGGAGAAACGGCGGCAAGCATAGGCCACATATTCCCGCCACGGTTACCACGCAGATCCACAACCCAACCACAGGTCTGTGCAGAGGCATTATCGATACCAAATGCGGCCTCATTCACGTACGCTGTTTCTTCCTCTGCCGACGCCGAGGAAATCATCGGTATTGAAACTACCGTGACCCCGGTATTGGTGGTCACCTTCGGAAGCTCGAAGCGTTCGGCACTCTGGTTTTGAAACTCGAGAGCTTTCTCTGGTGTCTGAAACGACGAGTGCTTGCCACCTGCAACTCTAGTGGCCTCTATGAGAGGTACATAGAGTTCTTCGATAGATTCTGCTTCTGAAACGGAATCGAGGACATTGGCTTTGGCATTATCCCAGTCCTCACCTTGTGCATAGTATCCGTTTGCGAGAATAGCTAACGCATCCTCAGCATAATCCGAGGGAGAGGATGGCCTATGCGATATCCACAAAGAGCCCAATCCGGCAAACACCAGCAGTAGTAGGAGTGCCACAACAGTGTTCGCCTTAGCCCGACAGATACGCTTGCCCATTGGTGCCTCCCAACGCTGCAGTAGCCAACTTCCGGCCTTCAATAGCCAAACTCTTTACAGAAGCCTCAAATCTGTAAACACCTTAGAACGGAAACGAGACACCCATCTGGTTGAATCGCTGCCTTCTAGTCAGGTTTCGACCCGGTCGCGCCAATAGCTAGGCCGCCGCCGCTGGTGCGCATAAGCCAAGATAAAGATTCAGGAATCATGCTCGATCGAGTAAACAACCCGGTACGGGTAGCCGCGAACGTTCTTACTGCGGATGACGGTTCCATCTTCGCCGATCATTAACGACGGTGCAGCACTTGGCCACTGTGAAATGCTCTTACGCGCTTCAGCGGTACGATCGATGAATCTAAGGCCGACACCAGATTCTTGTTCCTCGTACCAACCAACGGCGGCATCGAACTCAGCAACCGCCTCAGGATGCTCGCGCTGTGACGGCTTCATGTGCCGAGAGAAGCCCGAAGACGAGCAAAGTGCTCATCCGCATCAATAAGTTCAACCGTTCCTGAGCGCAGCTCATCGAGTCGCTTGGCGACTTCGATGCGCCATGTATCATCAACGCCATCAGCGTTACCGGAATCGTGGATGCTTGCAAGTAAGGTGTTCGCGACAAGCGCGCGTTGGTCAACATCCAGTGCGAGAGCCTCGCGAATCAGTGTTGCAGTATCCGGTTCCATATCCGAATTCTACCTGAGCTAAGGCGATACTTACAGAATCGAGCGTCTAGGAGATAAGCTTTGGGCAACATGGACACGCCGAATAGCGGTCAAGCGAGGGTCTTTTCAGGGGTAGCCCGTACCCGACGTTTCGTGCCAGCAATGCGCAGCGCCACGCCTATCACGACGATGATAAGGGCTGCCACACCGGCGAACATGTACGAGTAACCGGCGCCGCTTAGCGCGAGCTTGCCGCCCACGCTGGACCCGATCGAAATTCCGATGGTGATTGCCGATTGCATTGACGTCATGGCCACAGCCGTTCCACCGCGCGGGGCGAGCTTCTCAGTAACTCCGAATGCCGTCACCATCGTGGGCCCAACAAAGAGTCCCGTGAGGAGCAGTGCGGCAGCCGTGAAGAGAAGGGAGTGAGTGGCCGTCGTCGTTACTAAAATAAAGAGCGTCATACCCAGTCCGCCAACGAAGACGCGGGAGGAAATTCTAACGGAATCCGGGATGGCCACAGCCATAAGAGCCATGAAGGCCGAGCCCACGCCCATCACCGCGTAGACGAGCCCCGCAACAGAGGGTGAACCCAGCTCGAGCGCACGCTCCGTGGTGCCGGTCTGAACCGAACCGAAGAACATACCGATGCAGAACATCACGCCTATGGCGGGAGCAACCGCCCAGAGGATTCTCATGATCGATGGGCGTTCGGCATCTTCCTGCGGCTGATCAATGGGCGCGGGCGCCGTGAGGGCAAAGGGAACTCCCGCCAGAAGCACAAGCACCGCGGCAAGAATTAGGGGTGCCACCGGGACCGCAGCGGAGGCCGCGATCCCCACAAGGGCCGGGCCGAGCACGAACACCATCTCGTCCACGGTGGATTCGTAGGAGAGCGCAGTATTAAGCTCACGCTGGTTCTTGACCACCGTGACCCAACGGGTCCTAGTGAAGGAGCCGATCGGCAGGGAGGTGCCGCCCGCGAGGATGCAGGACAGCCAAAGGAGCGGGCCGTCGTTGCCCGTTGCGCTCGTGTATACGAGCAAGGCCAGTGCCGCAGCGTTGATTGGGGTGAGGAGGCTCAGGACGAACCTCTGCCCTTGATGATCTGCCCAGCGGCCAATGAGTGGGGAGGCAATCGCTAGGGCGATGGAGACAAATGCTGTTGCGAGGCCGCCTGTGGCCACGCTTGTGGTCGATGCCGTTACGGCTGTCATCGTACCAAGGGGAATCATGGCGTATGGTGCGCGTGCGGCAACTGCTAAGGCCATGGCCGATCCACTAGAAATCTGTGGAAGGACTTTGTATTGGGCGAGAATGCTCATTTCTCTATGCTCTCAAATGGACTCCCCGCAAGGATTCTGCATTATGCAGAAGCAGGCGGGGTCTCGTCCATTATAGGTGAGACTCCGCCTGCTACCGATGTGAGCTTCGACTACAAGTGAGCATCGGCGAGGCGGCGTAGCTCAGCAATTTCGGCCACAGCGTCCTCCGCCTTGAATACGGCGGAACCAGCTACGAAGTTGTTGGCTCCTGCCTCCGCGGCGCGCTCGATGGTTTCACGAGAGACTCCACCATCCACCTGAATCCACAGGTCTAGGCCCGCATCCTCGATCGCCTTCCGAGTGCGCTGAATCTTCGGCAGCGTGAGGTCAAGGAACTTCTGGCCCCCGAATCCTGGCTCCACGGTCATGACAAGGATCTGATCAAATTCGGGCAGGAGATCAATGTAGGGTTCAATCGGCGTGCCCGGACGCAGCGCGAGGCTGGCGCGTACTCCCATGGCGTGAAGCTCGCGGGCCAGCTTCACCGGGGCCATCGCGGCCTCGGCGTGGAACGTGACCGATGCGAATCCGAGTTCTGCGTATGCGGGCGCCCAGCGATCCGGCTGCTCAATCATAAGGTGTGCGTCGCACGGGACGGATGAGTTGGCAACTGCTGCCTCGGCGATGGGCAGGCCAAGGGCGAGATTCGGGACAAAGTGATTGTCCATGATGTCAATGTGGGCGTAATCCGCGGTCGCGATCTTGTCCATTTCGTCAGCGAGATGGCCAAAATCGCAGTTGAGGATCGAGGGCGAAATCAGTGCAGTCATGACGCCATCTTACTCACCATGGCAATGAACATCGCATCACTTTGCTCCGTGTCCGGCCAGAGCTGCATCATGCCTTGGTGACTATCTACAGGCCGCAACGCCACCTGTGCCACGGTTGGAGCTGGATCAATGAGGCTCGCCTGCGGGTTCCCGTCGAGGAAGGCTTGGACCACACCGCGAGTTTCTGCCAACGCCGGGGTACACGTGGAATACAGGAGGATTCCGCCCGGGCGCAGCGCCTTAAACGCTGAAGTAAGGAGCTGGGTTTGGAGTCGGGTCAGCTCCAAGATGTCTTCCGGATGTTTGTTCCACCTGGATTCGGGACGCCTGCGTAGCGAGCCCAACCCGCTACACGGCGCATCTACCAGAACACGGTCGTAGGCGTTCGGTTCCTCCTCGCCGATCGATTCGCCCGTGCCGAGGCGTAGATCCACGAGATCGGCGAACGGATCCACCGCGTTGGCAACTAGGTCTAGCCGGTGTTCATGCGGCTCATTGGCATGGATGCGCGCGCCCCGCTCGAGTGCGTAGGACGCTAACGTGGCCGTCTTGCCACCGGGACCAGCGCACATATCCAGCCACAGGTTGTCACTGCCTGACAGCGGTGCTTCGGCTAGGAGCGCGGCGATCAGCTGAGAGCCCTCGTCTTGCACGCCCGCGGCGCCACTTTGGATCATGCGTAGCTGATGCGGGTCACCAGATTCGAGCAGCAGAGCGTTCGGCATGAGCGCCGGCTGGGCGTATTCGAGGCCTTCGCTAACTAGGGCGCGGCGAAGCTGGCGCTTCGTAACATCACGGGGAACTAGCGCGACTTTGGGCGGTGTGTTGTTAGCGGCCAGAATGCTCTCAACGTCTGAGGCCATGCGCCCGTTGGCCTCCAGAGACCTTTCGAACTCCTCGACTATCCAGCGTGGGTGCGAATGCCACATTGCCAAGAACTCTGCCTGCGTGGCGGCGCTCTTGTGTAGGATCTCCTCCCATTGGCCCGCCTTTTCATCCACTCGGCGCAGTACGGCGTTCACGAAACCGCCTCTGTTCTGGCTGAGTTCGTTGCGCGTGAGTGTCACCATCTCGTAGAGGGCGGCGTGAGGTGGCGTCTCCAGCTCCAGAAGCTGGTGGGCGCCCAGACGGAGGATGTCGAGCAACTCGGGATCAATGTCCGAGAGCTCACGGCCCTGAGTGCAACGCGAGATGATCGCGTCCCAGCGGCCCTGTAGGCGCAGGGTGCCATACGCCAGATTCGTGGCGAATGCGGCGTCACGGCCCGAGAGGCGTGCCTTCCTTAGAAGCTGGGGCAGGATCAGGTTCGCGTACGCGCCGTCCTCATGCACCGCGCGGAGCACATCGTATGCCACGAGGCGGGAGGGATCCGATTGATCACGCCGAGGGCGCCAACTTGAATTGCGTGTATCCATTAAGCCTTCTCCTCAAAACGTGTCCCGGGTGTTAGGCGCGCACCTCGGAGCCAATCGCGGGCGTCCATCGTCCGCTTGCCAGCTGGCGCAACTGTGCCAAGACGAACTGCGTGACTGCCGGTACCCACGAAACCATCACGGATTTCCCCCGGCGCGAGGTCTGTGACATCGGGAGCGAGCGAGACAGGACCAACTTTCACGCGGGCACCCTCGAGTGCCGTCCATGGCCCTGGCTCTGGGGTGTGGGCACGGATTTGCCGGTCAATCGCAACCGCTGGATGACTCCACGCGATTTGGGCATCCGCCGGATGAATCATGTGGGCGAAGGTGGCATCGCCGTCTTGAGGCTGCGCGATGGCGGCTCCCGATTCCAATAGAGCGAAAGTGCGCGAAAGAAGCTCGGCACCAGATTCGGCGAGTCGGCCCAAAAGCTCCCCTGACGTATCGTCGGAATGAATCTCTTCGGTGAGCGCGCCGTAAACCGGGCCAGTGTCTAGTCCTTCTTCGATCCTGAAGGTAGAGGCCCCGGTGATGTTATCTCCATGCCAGATCGCGTACTGGACGGGGGCTGCACCGCGCCATGCAGGAAGAAGCGAGAAATGGAGGTTGATCCACGGGGTGTCGAGGAGTGCTCTAGGAACGATCAGACCGTAAGCCACCACTGCGACGGCGTCTGCATCCAACTCGCGTATTTGTGTTTGAACCTCAGGGTCTTTGAGAGTTCGCGGCGTGAGGACTGGTAATCCAAGGGATTCGGCGGCATCGTGCACGGCGGATTGAACTAGCTTGTGTTTGCGGCCAGCACGGGCGGGGGCTCGCGTGAGGACGGCCGCGACATCGTGGCCATCCGCGACGAGTCGGCGCAGTGAGGGTACGGCTGTTTCAGGGGTTCCAGCAAAGAGAATTCGCACCCGACTATCTTACATACTCGGATCGGCCTCAATCTTGAGAGGTTTGCCAACATTGGAAGCCGAATAGGACCTGTAGGACCGGCGCAGTATACGTGCAAGCTCACCAGCATTGTCGTGTGGTGTGCGCACGTACATCGAGATTTCCCCAGCGCGGGTTGCGGGAGTTGGTCCCAAGAGGTCTACGCCGGGAACGAGACTCTGCACGCCGGAAGAGAGGAGATCAACCTCCTGCTTGTCAGGCGCTGGGCCTTGCCCCATGCGGACCAATGCGAGGAAACGCCTAATATCACGGGGTACACCGGTCACTCCGAACCAGCGGTTAACCGGTGGAAGCTGGAGTGCATCGCGTTCTTTCAAGAGCTCATAGGAGAACCTGCCCAACTGCCACGTTTGAAGCGCCGTGACAATACTGGGATCGGCTCCCCCCGCGATCATGACATGCCCACCTGGTCGCACACGCACGATCACACGCGCGCAACGCCGCACAAACTGCGTTTCCGCGCCTAAGCCGCTTCCCATGAGATAGCGAGCATCAAGGACCAAGGCTGCGGAATAGCCTCCGGCAGCTGCGGGTTCGGAGCCCGGCGTGGCAACGATCAATCGCCGCTTTGAACTCACCGTTTGGGAGATGCCTTCGGCGGCACCTGACATGACGATGCCCGTACCCGGAAATGCTCGGCCAAGCTCCTCTGCGGTGCGGTGGGAGCCAATGCGCGCAGCCTTCAGCCGAGTACCTTGGCACTCCCCACACACCCAGCCCGCCGCAACGGCACCGCACCGGGTACAAACCGGCGCTTCCCCATCACGGCGAATGGAAAGCGTTCCGCCACATTGAGTACATGTGGCAAGTTCACCGCACTGTGCGCAAGCGATGATCGGCAAGTAACCGGCCCGCGGGACAAGAATGAGGACGGGGCCACGAGTCAGGCCATCGCGAACCACCCGGAAAGCCGCATCGGGGAGCCGTGCCAAGTGGGCGTGTTCATGATCCCATTGGTCCGGGATAGTGACGCGTGGAAGCTGCGTCTGTATGCCCTCCAGTAGCGCAGCCTGACCCGTCATGACCATTCCAGCGGATTCCTCGCTCACGTAAGGCGAGTACACCAAGAAGGCCGCACCTTCGCGTTCGGCCCGCAGTGCGAGGGCATCACGAGTATTGACGTACGGCGAACGCGGTTCGCGTAACGTGTCCGCGACATCGTCTATGACCACACACAGGCCGAGTTTTGCCAGAGGCGCCCACATTGCACCTCGCGTACCAACCACTATGGAGTGCCTCCCGCTCAGGATCTCCAAGAAGGTTCGATAGCGTTCGGAGCTCTGTGCATCGCCCAAATAGAGCGAAACACCCACCCCGGTCAGCTCCCTGAGGCGCTCGGCCAGTCGATAGGCATCTCGTGAGGTCGGTGCAACCAGCAGAGCTGACCGCCCGGACGCGATCGCCGCCGAGCAAGCAGTGGCAAGAACTCGAATGCTGCCGGCCTTGCCTGGCAGTGCGGCACAGATCGCCTGAGGCCCCTCGCCAGCCGCTATCCGGGCGATGAAGGCCTGCCCTCCGCGATAGTTCTCCCACAGCCCAGGATCCACTGCGGTCTCTGTATTCTCTATTCCGGTGTGGCTCGATCCATGACCTTGCTCGAACTCTTTCTCGGCCCTCGCGTGACGTGGCGGAACCGCAAGACGTAGAACATCCGCCACAGAGGAAGCCTGGCGGGCCGCGATCTCTTGACAGAACTCATACATACGCTCCGAAAGCACGGGTATGGGTGAGACCACGCGGCGAAGCGGACGCAACTGAGCGCCTACGCCCGCGGACGAATCGCGGGCCACAATGAAACCGGCAACTTGCCGCGCACCAACGTCCACCATCACGCGCGTGCCAACCCGCGCAGACTCATCGAACTTCTTAGGGATAAGGTAATCGAAAACACGGTCCATGTGTGGCTGTGGCATCTCTAGTTGCACGTGAGCCACGGGGGCTACCACATCACCGATGACATCCCTCGTGGACGAGGCAGCATCGAGAAGGGAGCCCTGTTCGCCAAACTCTGGCAGCTCCCCCAGTCCCGGTAGTGTCTCTTCCATGGTTCTATTTCACCACGTGGCTCCCACAGAATTCTTGTTGGTTAACGCAGCGATGTCCGCCGTTCGATGGAGCGGATGCCCCACCACACGAGCCACACCGTCAGTAGCGTTGCAGTGATCAGCATGCCAAGCCCAAGTACATCAGGCATTGCCTCTTCAGCTTGGGCAGGGATTGCCTTGACAACGCTATCCCACATTCCTTCCGCCACCAGTTTCCCGGCATTCGGTCCGCCCATAAAGATTCCGATCGGAATGAACATCATGGCCACGAGGGAGGTCAGCTGATACGTAAGGTACAGCAGGATCGCACCAATGATCGGAGCTCCCACACCGAGGTGGTTGAACCGGGCCTGCGCGCTTATTGACATCACGGCCGGTAACGCCAAGACAAAGAGCACGATTTGGACAATGATGATGAGGGTCAGCGGGAGCGCAGCCGTTCCGTAAATTTCTGTTATAACCTCCCATGCGCTTCCCAGAGTGGTCCCAATCGGCAGACGGGATCCAATATCATTGGCAAACGTGGCCACCGCAAGGCTAGCGGCAGAAACGACAATGCCTGCGGCTACCACCATTAGCGCGTACAGAACCTTCGTCCAGTAGATCATTCGTCCGCGCACCGGGATCGTCATAGTGAAGTATCCAAGGCGTCCGTACATCGTGTGCCAGTAGCTAAAGATCAGGTACCCGAGGAGCGCTGGCGTGAGCCCGACGAAACAGACTATCGCGATAACGAGGCTTACCGGCCCCACAATGGGGATCGGTACCGCTGCTGGAATGAGCCCCACAAACCCAACCAAACACAGCCATCCGGCGATCACGGCTAATGGCTTGCGAGTTGAAAGGTACTCGTGCCGGAAGAGTTCGCGCATCATGAGTTATACACCTTCCTAAAGATTGCATCGAGGCCGCAGCCGTACTCTTCGCGTAGGGCGTCCGCCTCACCTTGTAGTAGCACTCTGCCCTCGTGGAGGAACACGGCTGAATCGAGCACCGGTTCCACGTCGTGGATGAGATGAGTAGAGATGAGCAGGAGCGATTCCGGATCTAGACCGTCCAGAATCCCGCGCAGAATGACCTCGCGTGAGGCAGGATCTACACCGGATATGGGTTCGTCCAGAAGATAAACACGAGCGTTGCGGGACATCGCGAGAGCCACTTGAAGCTTCTCCCGCATGCCTTTGGACATCTCCTTCAGGCTCCGATCCTCCGGCAACTTGAAGAACCTGATCATCTCCCATGCACGCTCTGCTTCGAAATCTTCGAAGAACAACCGATACTGGTTCACCGCGCGCTCACAGGTGGAGCTATCCGCGAGGAACGAGGCGTCAGGAAGGAATGAGACCAAGGCCTTGGTTTCCGGCCCAGGTACACGCCCCAAGACAGTGACTTCCCCAGTCCAATCGGCAAGCACGCCTGCGAGGATCTTCAGGAGAGTAGTCTTTCCCGACCCGTTATCGCCCACAAGCCCAACGATCTGTCCGATCTCCAGCCTCAGGCTCAGTTCGTCGAGGGCTGGCCTGCCCCGATAGCGTTTCGTCAGATGACGTACCTCGATTGCATTCATGCCTGCCGCCTCCTCGGCTCAGTGGGCCACCGATCAGTGATCATCGCAATGATGTTGTCTAGTTCCATGTCTAGCCCCGTACATGCACTAGTTAACGCGTCTACTGCCTCCTCGGCGATAGCGCGCCGGACCCCGCTAATGACAGCAGCATCCTCAGTCACGAACCGACCCGAGGTTCTTGCAGTTACGGTCAGTTCGGTCCGATCCAATTCACCCAACGCGCGCTGGATAGTATTGGGGTTAACTCCGATTTCTGCGGCAAGTTCGCGAACGCTGGGCACCCGTGAGCCGCTTGGCCATTCGCCCACGGCTATTCGGCGCCGAAACTCGCTTTCCAATTGCAGCCATAAGGGCCGCGATTCGTCGATCCGCATCACCCTCCGATCTGTATTAGCTAGTTAATACAGTAACACAAGAGAGCGAGTGACGTCGTCGTCAAAAAAAACGAGGCCGCACCACAACTGGGCACGGCCTCTTCAAAGAAATATCAACGCTACAAAGCGCGCAGGAGCTCCTCAACGCGATCCGTACGCTCCCAAGTAAAATCGGGAAGTTCGCGGCCGAAGTGGCCGTAGGCCGAGGTCTGGGCATAGATTGGCCGGAGCAGATCCAACTGCTCGATAATCGCCGCTGGGCGCAGATCGAATACCTTATTCACGGCGTTCTGAATGCGGTCAATCGTGGTTGTCTCGGTGCCGAAAGTCTCCACGCGGATTGAAACCGGGCGGGCGCGGCCAATGGCGTAGGCCACCTGAATCTCGCAGCGGCCCGCGAGCCCTGCGGCTACGACGTTCTTGGCCACCCAACGTGCCGCGTAGGCTGCGGAGCGATCCACCTTTGAAGGATCCTTACCGGAGAAGGCGCCGCCGCCGTGACGCGCCATACCCCCGTAAGTATCCACAATGATCTTTCGGCCGGTGAGCCCGGCATCTCCCATGGGCCCGCCCACAACGAACTTGCCTGAGGGATTAACGATAAGCTTCGTGTTTGAGGTGTCCAAGTCCAAACCTTCGGCCTCGAGCACTGGCTCCAACACATGTTCGCCAAGGGCGGTCTGGAGCCACTGCCGCTCAACCTCAGGCTCATGCTGAGTGGAGATCACCACGGTATCTAGGGCCACCGGTTTGTCATCCTCATAGGTCACGGTGACCTGAGTCTTTCCATCGGGACGCAGGCCGGGGACGATCTCGTGCTTGCGCGCGTTCGCAAGGCGCTCTGCCAGACGGTGCGAGAGCTGCGCAGGAACCGGCATCAGGACGCGGGTCTCATCACTCGCGTATCCGAACATGAGGCCCTGATCGCCCGCACCCTGCGCATCGTAGCGATCCGTTGTGGCACTCTCGCGTGCCTCTAGAGACTGGCTCACTCCCCCGGCGATATCTGGGGACTGCTGTCCGATAGAGAGCGTCACGCCGCACGAGGCACCGTCGAAGCCAACCTCGGAGGAGGTGTAGCCGATCCCTTGAATGGTCTCGCGCACTAGGTGGGGAATCTCCACGTATGCATCGGTTGTGACCTCGCCAGCCACGTGAATGAGGCCTGTTGTTGCCATGGTCTCCACAGCAACCCGGGCTGCTGGATCCTCAGAGATGATGGCGTCAAGGATCGTATCCGAAATCCGATCACACACCTTGTCCGGATGCCCTTCGGTTACGGATTCGGATGTGAATGGCTGACGGTAGGTCACTTGCTCTCCTGCCACTGAAGGATCGTATCGAATAAAACACCGGCCATCTCGGCTTTGGTACCTTGGCCATTCCCGTGAATATTTCCGGCTCGATCGATAATAGTAATCGCCGTGTCCACATTGCCGAAGCCGCGTGTCACGCCCACTTCGTTAATGACCATGAGATCGGCACCTTTGCGTGCGGCCTTTGCGCGCCCATATTCGAGGACGCTTCCGGATTCATCGCCTGTTTCTGCGGCGAACCCGATGACAACTTGGTTCTTGCCACTGCGATCATGCGCTAGGCCTGCGAGAATATCTGGGTTCTCAACTAGCTCGAGCGTGCGCTTCTCCGTGCCGTCCTTCTTCTGTTTATGGGAAGATTCACTGGCCGGGCGGAAATCGGCCACCGCGGAGGCCATGATCACGATGTCTGCCGAAAGTGCGGCCTGCTGCATCTGCCCTTGGAGGTCACGGGCGGAAACTACGGGTTTGACGGCAACCCCGCGGGCTTCCTTGAGTACGTTAGTATCAACGTTGGCTGCCACGAGTGTGACGGTTGCTCCGCGGCGCTGAGCCTCGCGGGCCAGTGCCACGCCGAAGCGGCCCGAAGAATTATTCCCGATGAACCGCACGGGATCGATCGCCTCGTGGGTTCCACCCGCGGAAATGGCAACATTCTGCCCCGCCAGCGAATCGTCCGTGTTGAGTGAGCACAAGACCGCCTCACACAGATCCTCGGGTTCGGGCAGCCGTCCGGGTCCGCTGTCCCCGCCGGTGAGCCTGCCGGAGGCGGGTTCGATGATCTGGAAACCGCGATCAGCCAAGACTGCGGCGTTCTCTTGGGTTGCAGGATTGACCCACATCTCGGTGTGCATTGCGGGCGCCAACATTACCGGGCAGCGGGCAGCCAAGACCGTGGAGGTGAGCAGATTGTCCGCTACTCCAGCACGAAGTTTGGCCATCGTGTTTGCTGTTGCGGGCGCCACGATGATGAGATCTGCCTCGTGGCCAAGCCGCACGTGGGTGACATTGGCTGCGTCATCCTCCACGTTGGTATAGACGGGATTCCCACTGAGGGCCTCCCACGTTGTTTTCCCCACCATGTCCAGAGCCGCAGTGGTGGGTATGACTACAACGTCAATATTCGCCTTGCGGAGCAACCGCACGAGAATGCAAGCCTTATAGGCCGCGATCCCGCCGGTCACCCCAACAACAACACGGCTCACTCTTGCTCGGTTCTCCACTCGAGCTTTTCATCCGCAACCTCGCGCAGAGCGATTGAGAGCGGCTTATCCTCGGGGCCCGCGTCAACGAGCGGCCCGAAGTGAGTGATATTTCCATCAGCCCGGGTCATTTCCTGTCGATAGGAATTGATCTGGCGGGCGCGCTGGGATCCGTAAACAGCGAGGGCATACTTTGAATCAACAGTCCGCAGCAGATCATCGATCGGCGGATTGGTGATGCCTTCGGGTTCCGGAACAGTTCCAAACATGTGTTACCTCTTCATTCGGCGTGCAAGCCTATATTCTACTGGTCTATCCCCATGATGTGGAGCAGCTCATCCGTGGCACCGGACACGGAATTGTTCACCACGGTGGCGTCAAATTCACTTTCGGCCGCCATTTCCACGCGAGCAGTCTGAATCCGGCGAGCAATCTGCTCCTCCGATTCAGTCCCCCGCCCGCGCAGCCGGTGCACAAGCTCCTCCCACGAGGGTGGCTTGAGAAATACTTGGAAGACCTCCGGCATCGACTTACGAATCTGCCGCGCTCCATCGAGATCAAGTTCCAAGATTGCAATATGCCCATCGCGCACGGCCTGCTCTACAGGTTCGCGAGGGGTACCGTACCGGTGTTTGCCGTGAACGATCGCCCATTCGAGCATCTGGCCACCGGCCACGAGCTCGTCAAACTGAGCGTCTGTCACGAAATGATAGTGCACCCCATCGATCTCTCCCGGTCTCGGTGGCCGAGTCGTGGCAGATACAGAAATCCAGCATTCAGGATCCCTTGCCCGCAGTTCCGCGAGCACGGTTCCCTTTCCAACGCCAGAGGGACCCGCCAAGAGGAAGACGCGATGAGACTGAACCATGCCGCCTATCTTAGCCCCCTACGGAATCCAGCGTGCGCGCCAGCCCCTGGCGTAGCCCCTCTTCCGAAGGCCCACCACCAAGAATCGAGCGCGAAGCCGAAGCCAGCACTCTTGCATTCCCAAAGACTTCCCGTACGTCGCTACCGCTCGCGCCCTGCGCGCCGACACCCGGAGCCAGATAAATCCCGGGAAATCCCCCTAGATCAATCCCGAGTTCGCGGGCAGCGCCCCCGATCGTGGCGCCAACAACTAAGCCAAACGGCCCCACCTCACCTGGTGCGAGAGCTTGATTCCACGCAGAAACGGACCGAATCACTTCTCCGGCAACGCTGGCTCCCTTTCCCCCAACGTGCTGGAGTTGCGCGCCTTCCGGATTTGAGGTGAGGGCAAGGACGAAAAGTCCTTGCCCGCCCGCAGCCGCGCGCCGCGCCGTGGCCTCAAGCGAACCGGGTCCGAGGTAGGGCGAAATGGTAATCGCATCGGCCCGCAACGGCCCAGACAGGTAGGCATCGGCATAACCGTCCATGGTGGATCCGATATCGCCGCGCTTAACGTCCAGAATGGTTGGCACGCCCGATTGGCGGCAGTGCTCCATGACATCTTCAAGGGCGGCCACGCCGGCCGCCGCATGCCGCTCAAAGAACGCGGACTGCGGCTTGAAGGCCGCCGCCCGTTCCCAGAGCGCGTCGACAGTGCGCAACCCGAACTCCCGCACTCCAGCGGCAGTATCGGGCAGTCCCCATGAATCCAAGAGACCCGCGTGAGGATCGATCCCAACGGCCACGGGCCCAAGATCGTCCATCCGCAGGGCTAGCCTCTCACCGAAGTTCATCTCCCCTCCGTCCATTCCTGGAGGCTCTTGACGCCCAGAGGTTCGCGCCCGGAGGCCGCCATGGCCTGTACGGCCGCTGCGAACTCCTTGACGGTTGTGATGATTGGCTTGTCCGCGGCAGTAGTTGCCGCACGGATCGCATAACCGTCACGGCGGGCCTCTCGCGTCCCGGGGGTGTTCAGCACCATGTCGATAGCCCCCGAGTTGATCAGATCCACGATCGTGGGCTCACCGTTTGGCCCTATACCTTCGGATTCCTTGCGCACAGTCGTGGCGGGAATCCCGTAGCGGGTGAGCACCGATGCGGTCCCCTCGGTGGCGAACACCTCGAAGCCGTGTTCCACCAAGTACAGGATCGGATGGATAGCCGAACCCTTATCGTTATCGGCCAGCGAAACAAAGATCGTACCTTCGTGCGGCAGCCCACCGTAGGCTGCCATCTGTGCCTTCGCGAACGCTACGGGGAACGTGGCATCGAAGCCCATGACTTCGCCCGTGGAGCGCATCTCCGGCCCCAAGATCGTATCCACAATCCCGCCGGTCTTGGTTTGGAACCGCTTGAAGGGCAGCACCACTTCCTTCACGGCCATCGGCGCGCGTAGATCTAGGACCGTGGCGTCGTGATCCGGCAATATGCCTTCTTCGCGAAGGTCAGCGATGGAACGCCCGGCCATCACCCAAGACGCTGCCCGCGCCAGCGGCACTCCGGTGGCCTTGGACACGAACGGAACAGTACGCGAAGCGCGCGGATTGGCTTCGATTACGTACAAGACATCGTTCATTAGCCCGAACTGGATGTTGAGGAGCCCTCGAACGCCCACACCGTCTGCGATGGCCTCGGTGGCCGCACGGATCCGCTCCATGACTGATTGGGAAAGGGTGATGGGAGGTAGCACGCACGCGGAATCCCCAGAGTGGATACCGCATTCCTCGATGTGCTCCATGACGCCACCAAGGAACAGCTCATTGCCGTCATACAGCCCATCCACGTCAATCTCCGTAGCTGCGTCTAAGAAGCGATCCACCAGAAGCGGCGCCTTGCGCCGGGAGGCATCGGTGCGGGAATCCTCGTGCCGCCCCAGATAGTCATGAAGCTGGTTTTCCGAGTAGACGATCTCCATGCCCCGCCCGCCCAGCACATACGAGGGGCGAACCAGCACGGGATACCCGATGCGATTGGCGATTTCGGTCGTCTGCTCGTCCGTGGTGGCCGTGCCGTAGGCCGGCGCATCCAGCCCAGCGCTTGCCAACACGCCCCCGAACAAACCGCGATCCTCGGCTGCATCGATGGCCTCGGGAGGCGTCCCGATAATGGGAACTCCAGCGTTTTGAAGGTCCTTGGCAAGCGAGAGCGGGGTCTGCCCGCCCAGCTGAACGATCATTCCGGCGATTGGCCCGGCAGCCTTCTCGGCTTCGTACACTTCCAGCACATCCTCAAGTGTGAGTGGCTCGAAGTACAAGCGATCCGAGATGTCGTAATCAGTGGAGACGGTTTCGGGATTGCAGTTCACCATGATGGTTTCATAGTGATCGGCCAGCGTTTGGCTGGCGTGCACGCACGAGTAATCGAACTCGATGCCCTGCCCAATCCTGTTTGGACCGGAGCCAAGAATGATGATCGCCTCGCGCTCGCGCGGGCGCACCTCGCTCGATTCATCGTAGCTGGAGTAGTGATACGGGGTCTTCGCCGCGAACTCACCCGCGCACGTATCTACCGTCTTGAAAACGGGGTGCAGACCGTAGGAGCGGCGAATTTCCCGCACGGTTTCTTCTCCCAGCCCGCGAATCTGTGCGATCTGAGCGTCCGAAAAACCGTGTCGCTTCGCGTGGGCCAGCAAGTCTTCGTCCAGCGTGGGGCTGGATGCAATCTCCTCGGCAACCTCGTTGATGAGGCAGATTTGGTCCAAGAACCACGGATCGATTTTCGTTGAATCGAAAAGTTGCTCCAGGCTTGCCCCGGAATAGAGCGCCTGCTGAACCTGACCCAGCCGCCCATCGGTGGGGATTGCGGCATCGGCGATGAGCTTAGTCAGCTCATCCCCCACCAGCTTCTCGCCCCAAGTGAAGACGGATCCCGTCTTGTCAATGGATCGCATAGCCTTTTGAAGGGCTTCGGAGAAGTTGCGACCGATGGCCATTGCTTCGCCCACGGATTTCATCGTGGTGGTCAGTACCGGATCGGCCGAGGGGAACTTTTCGAACGCGAACCGCGGAACCTTGACCACCACGTAGTCGAGCGTTGGCTCGAAGGAGGCTGGCGTGGACTGCGTGATGTCGTTCGGAATCTCGTCCAGCGTATAGCCGAGAGCCAAGCGCGCCGCCAGCTTTGCGATCGGGAAGCCCGTCGCCTTAGAAGCCAGTGCCGAAGAGCGCGAGACGCGCGGGTTCATTTCGATAACGATGATTCGCCCGGTTGCCGGGTCCACGGCGAATTGGATATTACATCCGCCCGTATCCACGCCCACTTCCCGAATAATCGCGATTCCGATGTCTCGGAGTTTCTGGTACTCCCTGTCCGTAAGGGTCAGGGCCGGGGCCACCGTGATCGAATCCCCGGTATGTACGCCCACCGGATCTACGTTCTCGATAGAACAGACGACGACGACGTTATCCGCCTGATCGCGCATGATCTCTAACTCGTATTCTTTCCATCCGAGGATGGACTCTTCTAGGAGTACCTCAGTGGTTGCGGAGTAGTGCAGGCCTTGGCCCGCGATACGGTCAAGATCCTCGGGGGTATAAGCAAAACCTGAGCCGAGCCCGCCCATCGTGAAGGAGGGGCGCACCACCAGAGGATATCCGAGATCTTCAGCCGCGGCGTGGCAATCAGCCAACGTGTGGCAGATGATCGATCGTGCGGATTCAGCGCCGCATTTCTCCACGACTTTCTTGAACTCGTCGCGATCCTCGCCCTTGGTGATGGCCTCGGCGCGAGCACCGATCAGTTCAACACCGTAGCGTTCCAGCACGCCGGATTCTTCGAGGGCCATCGCTGTGTTCAGCGCCGTCTGGCCGCCAAGTGTGGGCAGGAGTGCGTCGGGCTGTTCCTTCGCGATCACAGATTCGACGAACTCGGGCGTGATCGGCTCAACGTACGTGGCGTCGGCCATCTCCGGATCAGTCATGATCGTGGCGGGGTTTGAGTTAACGAGGATTACTCGCAGTCCCTCTTGGCGCAGGATCTTGCAGGCTTGGGTACCTGAGTAGTCGAATTCGCAGGCTTGACCGATAACGATCGGACCGGAGCCGATGACTAGAACGGAGGAAATGTCTTGACGTCGTGGCATCAGTTGGCCCCCATCAGCTTAATAAAACGGTCGAAGAGGTAATCAGCATCGTGCGGTCCCGCTGCGGCCTCAGGATGATACTGGACAGAGAACGCTGGGATATCGAGGCACTTCAGTCCCTCAACAACGCCATCATTCAGGCCGATGTGTGATACTTCGACGTTGCCGTATTGACCGTTGTTGAAGGGCGCGAGCGATGCCTCAGTAGTTGGCGCATCAACGGCGAACCCGTGGTTATGCGCGGTGATTTCCACCTTGCCGGTGGCCCGGTCAAGAACCGGCTGGTTCACTCCCCTGTGCCCGTATTCGAGCTTGTAGGTTCCGTAGCCCAAGGCCCGCCCTAGGAGCTGATTTCCGAAGCAGATGCCGAAGAACGGGTATCCAGCGTCAAGCACCTGACGCAGAAGCTCCACTTCCGCTTCGGATGCCTCCGGATCACCCGGCCCATTTGAGAAGAAAACACCGTCTGGATTAAGAGCTTCGATCTGAGCGAAAGTGACCGATTGAGGAACAACAATCACCCGTGCTCCGCGCTGGGCAAGTCGCGACGGCGTTCGCGCCTTGATACCTAGGTCAACGGCCACAACTGTTGCCAATGGCTCGCCTTCAGGTTCTACAGTGTAGGTTTCCGATGTGGTGACCTCGCGGGCCAGATTCGCGCCGGCCATGGATGGCTCGGCACGCACGATATCCACGAGCACCTCCACTGCCGCAGGGTTCTTGTTTTCGGCACCGGCAGGTAATGCGCCACCCGAGAAGATTCCGGCGCGCATCACTCCCCGATCACGCAGATGAAGGGTGAGGGCCCGGGTATCAACGTCTGAGATACCCACAACTTTCTGGTTAACGAGTTCCTCATCAAGCGTGCCAGTGGCTCGCCAGTTAGATGCTCTGCGCGCGGGGTCACGCACAACAATCCCGGCCGCCCAAATCTGCGTGGATTCGGGATCTTCCATATTGACACCGGTGTTGCCAATGTGCGGGGCGGTCATCACAATGATCTGGCGATGATAGGAAGGATCCGTGAAGGTCTCTTGATACCCGGTCATGCCCGTGGAGAAAACAACCTCTCCGAGGGCCCGGCCACGAGCCCCATAGGCATGCCCGCGGAAAACCGTTCCATCTTCAAGAACGATCAGAGCTGGTTCTCTCACTGCATCTCCTTTAGCTTGCCTTGCCATACCGTGGGTTTGCCGCGAAGGAAGGTGTACTGGACGGTGCCGGCCACCTCGCGGTCCTCCCACGGAGTGTTGTTAGCGCTTGAATACTGGTTTGCGGCGTGGACCGTGCGCTTTGTGGAGGGATCGAACAGGCAGATGTTGGCTGGTTCGCCCGCCTCTATTGGCCGGCCCTGGCCCGCGTTCTGGCACAGTTTCGCCGGCTCAAAACTCATGAGCCGAGCAATATCCTCCCACGTGCAGATACCCGTTTCCACGAGCGATTCGTTCACGATCGAGAGCGCGGTTTCCAGCCCAATCATTCCGTTAGCACCGGCGTCCCACTCCACGTCCTTCTCCTCGATGGCGTGCGGCGCATGGTCCGTACCGATCACATCGATCGTTCCATCGGCGATACCCTCCCGCAGTGCCTGGACATCGTCCTGAGTGCGCAGAGGCGGATTCACCTTGAATCGCGGATCGTATGACCGTGCCTCGGTGTGATCGAGGCTCATGTGATGCGGGGTGGCCTCTGCCGTGACTGGAAAACCCCGTTTCTTAGCCCAGCGGACAATCTCCACCGAACCACGCGTGGACAAGTGCAGGATGTGCACACGCGAACCCACGTGATTTGCTAATAGGCAATCGCGGGCCACGATAGATTCCTCGGCAACCGAGGGCCAGCCAGCCAACCCGAGTTCGGAAGCTACCTCGCCTTCGTGCATCTGCGCGCCCTTTGTCAGGTCAGGATCCTGAGCGTGCTGAGCAATCACACCGTCGAAGGTCTTCACATATGCCAGCGCCCGCCGCATGAGCACCGGATCAGATACGCACTTTCCGTCGTCCGAAAAATACCGTGTTTGGGCCGCAGATTCGGCCATCGCACCCAACTCAGCAAGCTGCTTACCCGCAAGCCCGCGCGAAACCGCTCCAACCGGGCGAACGTCCGCGTATCCAGCATCCACACCCATGCGAAGCACCTGCTCTACAACCGCCGCGTTGTCTTGAACCGGGTTGGTGTTGGGCATAGCGTTCACGCAGGTGTACCCACCGGCGGCCGCCGCACGCGTCCCCGACAGGACGGTCTCCTGATCCTCGCGGCCTGGCTCACGCAAGTGCGTGTGTGGATCGACAAGGCCCGGCAGGGCGATGAGACCCTCGGCATTTACCTCTGTGGCGTCACCCGCCCCAAGGTTTCGTCCAACTTCCTGAATGATGCCATCAGCGATGCGGATATCAACTGGTCCGTTTCCAAGAACGTCTGCGCCCCGGATGATGTAGTTGCTCATGCTGAAATCTCCTCGCCATGCGCCAGCAGCAAATAGAGCGCGGCCATTCTGATTGAAACTCCGTTAGTCACCTGTTCGGTTACCACGGCCTGTGGGGAATCCGCCGCCTCGGCAGTTATCTCCAGGCCTCGATTCATCGGCCCGGGGTGCATCACGAGTGCTTGTTCACCGGCGCTCTTTAGGCGCTTGGCATCAAGGCCATAGGCACGCTGGTACTCCTTCGCTGAGGGGAAGAAGCCGCCCGAGTTCATACGTTCGTGCTGGATGCGCAGCATCATGACAACGTCCGGTTGGGTGGCCAGAACCTCGTCAAAATCGAATGATACGGCGCATGGCCACGTCTCAATCCCCATCGGGAGGAGCGTGGGAGGGGCAACAAGAGTGACGTTTGCTCCCAGCCGGTTAAGTAGACTGACGTCCGAACGCGCCACACGCGAATGCAGGATATCTCCAACGATTGCCACGTTTATCCCCTGAAGGTCCTTCCCAAGCGGATCATCGATGAAGTGGCGCCGAATCGTGAAGGCATCCAGAAGTGCCTGACTCGGGTGGGCGTGGGTGCCGTCTCCGGCATTGAGGATTGGGACATCCACCCAGCCCGCGGTGGCCAGCCGTCGGGGCGCGCCCGAGGCGTTGTGGCGGACGATGAGCGCCTCAGAACCCATCGAGACCAGGGTTTGAGCGGTATCTTTGAGAGATTCTCCCTTGGAAACGGACGATCCCTTCGCGGAGAAGGAGATGACGTCCATGGAAAGCCGCTCGGCCGCGGTCTCAAAGGAGAGACGGGTACGAGTGGAGTCCTCGAAGAAAACTGTTGCCAAAGTGTGGCCACGAAGGACCGGCAGTGTCTTGATCGTGCGCGCCTGCGTGGCAGCGATGGCCTCGGCCGTATCTAACAGCGTCATGATCTCTTCGTTAGACAGGGACTTGATATCGAGTAGGTGCTTCATGTTAGTCCTCCTCAATCCGAACACCGTCAGTATCATCGGTTTCAGAGAGGGTGACCATCACGCGCTCACTGGTAGATGTGGGCAGGTTCTTGCCCACATAATCGGCTCGGATGGGTAGCTCGCGATGTCCCCGATCTACAAGGACTGCCAGTTGCACTGCCTGCGGCCGGCCCAGATCCGAGAGAGCCTCTAGTGCCGCGCGAATCGTTCTCCCGGAGAAGAGTACGTCATCTACAAGGACTACGATTTTTCCATCTATACTCTCAGGAATCACGGTTGGGCCGAGGCCACGGGTGGGTTGAGAGCGAAGATCATCACGGTACATCGTGATGTCGAGGGTGCCCAGTAGGGCATTGCCTCCTACCTCGGCCAGCGTATCGTGCAATCGCTTCGCCAGTGGCACCCCGCGTGTGGGGATGCCCAGGAGCATGATGTTTTCAGCTCCCTTGTTATGCTCGATAATCTCATATGCGATACGCCGAAGCGATCTCGAGATATCAGCAGAATCCAATATTTGTGCCACAAGGGCCTCCTTTCCCGCCTCACAGGACGGGGATTAAAGGACAGGATTATTCAGTTATGTGTTTCGCGTGCGCGAATATCTGCCACCTTGTTGAGAACTCCCATCACAAACCCTACTGAGCGGTCTGTAGAAAGCTCTCGGGCGATGCTTGCCCACTGCGATACCACTGCGGCGCGTTCGGTGTGCAGAACCGTAAGCTCTGCGGTACCGAGGCGGAGGATTGAACGATCCACCGTGTTCATACGGTCGAGCGCCCAATCTTCGCTCGCGGCCTCAATGAGGGTATCAACGTTGATCATGTCGCTCGCGTAGGCGCGCACAATCTGAGATCCGAACTCTCCGATTGGCACCTGAGCCGTTGATACCAACTGACGCTCTTCGAGAAGGCTAAGAACGCCCTCCTCATCGAGGAGTTCCCTCTCATCCGCCTCAAAAATGACGTCGAGCGCCCGACGCCTCTGTGTTGTTCGTGCCATTTACTCTGTTACTCGCGAGATGTAATCGCCAGTGCGTGTATCTACCTTGATCCTGTCATCCTGATTGATGAACAGGGGGACCTGGGCGATGTAGCCGGTCTCCAGCGTGGCCGGCTTCGTGCCAGCAGATGAACGATCACCCTGAAGGCCGGGCTCAGTGTAGGTCACGGTAAGGGTAACGGAGGCCGGAAGCTCAACGAAGAGCACTTGCCCATCGTTGGAAGCAACGATCACTTCCTGATTCTCGAGGAGGAAGTTTGCAGCTTCACCCACTAGCTCAGGAGCAACGGGGATCTGGTTGTAATCGTCCATATCCATGAAGATGTAGTCCGTGCCATCGTTGTACAGGTACTGCATATTGCGGCGATCAACGGTAGCGGTCTCAACCTTGACACCGGCGTTGAGCGTACGATCCACAGTCTTACCCGTCAGGATGTTCTTCATCTTGGTACGGACGAAGGCGGGGCCTTTGCCAGGCTTGACGTGCTGGAACTCAACAATGCTCCAGAGTTGGCCTTCAATACGCAGGACCATGCCGTTCTTTAGCTCATTTGTGGTTGCCACACGAATTCCCATCTGATCAGTTTTATACCGTGTATAGAATACCGCGTCTTTACTAGCAATCGGGACATCGCCATTATGAAACGCGTCCTAGAACTTCCTCGGCCACGTCGCTAGGCGTCCGGTCCGACGTATCGATGGTGATTGAGGATGCCTGCTCATAGAGCGGTGCACGCGCAGTCATCTGTGTAAAGAAGATGCGACGAGGCGAGGTAACTGCCGCTAGCCTAGGCCCGTCAAGACCGTTTCGATGGGACAGTGCCTTGAGGCTAGCGGTAAGGTGTACAACGGACGCACCCGCTTCGTTCAAGCGGGCCAGCAACGTACGAACATCGGCGAAATCCGCATCCTCCCGTGAGTTGCCAAGGCACCCGGATCCTAACGCAAGGATTCGATTCTCATCGGGCGTGAGCTCGGAGAGAACTGCGAATGCAACATCGTGCTCCACTGATCGGGCGCGCTCCTCCGTGTAGGAGTCCGGCCCCGTTCCACCCACAAGCCGGTCTATCGCCACCTGTGCATCGGCGAATTCCTGCCCGGTCAGCTGGGATAGCTCGGCCGCCACCTCGGGGGCAAGGCTGCCCGGAGGGCCCACAAGGATAATCACGCAAGCACCTCCAAAACGGCGGCAACCACGCCAGCGACGGGTGTTTCATCGGAGGAGACAGTATGGCGGGCAACCTCGCGATACAGATGCTCGCGCTGTTCACGCAGTTCGCGAAGACGAAGCTCCGGATCATCAACCAAGAGTGGGCGCACTGTGCGGGACTTCGTCACTCTGCGCAATAGCTCTTCGGGGGCAACATCTATGAGGAACACGGGATGTCCCTTGAGCGCGGCGCGCGTGGATTCGGTGAGAACGGCGCCTCCTCCGAGGGAGAGCACGCCGTCGTAACCATCAAGCGCCTCTTGGATCACAGCGGCCTCAATATCCCGGAAACCGGATTCGCCTCCATCCTCAAAGATCTGAGGGATCGTACGTCCCGTCGTTTCCTCAATCAGCGCATCCGAATCCCGGAACTCGGTGCCCAGCTGGCGGGCAACGTTCCGCCCCACAGTTGATTTGCCCGAACCGGGCATACCCACGAACACAGCTTTGACGCTCACTTACGCACCTCCGGGATGGATCCGATATAGGAAGCTAGTGCCGATTGCATCTGCGTCACTGAATCTCCGCCGAACTTCTGTGTGAGTGCGTCGGCAACGATCAACGATGCCATTGCCTCGGCCACCACGGCACCGGGAACCACCGCAGTGGTGTCACTGCGCTGGTGCAAGGCTGTTGCAGCTTCACCTGTTTCAGTATCGATCGTGCGAAGCGCACGCGGTACGGTGGATATCGGCTTAAGTGCCACACGCACGCGGATAGGCTCACCGTTAGACATGCCGCCCTCAATGCCGCCAGCTCGATTAGTTACACGGTGAACGCGGCCGTCCTCGCGGACGATCTCATCGTGAGCGGCGCTTCCTGGGCGGCGGGCAGTTGTGAAGCCGTCGCCGATCTCCACTCCCTTAACGGACTGAATGGACATCATGGCCGCTGCGAGCTGAGAATCCAGCCGCCCGAATGGAGTGGCATAGGTGCCCAGTCCAGTCGGAACGTTGTAGAGCACTACCTCGATAACCCCGCCAAGCGTGTCCCCCGCCTTCTTGGCTTCATCAACCGTGTCGATCATCTGTTGGGCCGAGTCCGGATCGAGACATCGCACGGGAGAAGCGTCCAAAGCCTCTGAATCTTCGGGAGTTGGAAGATATCCGGAGGTATCTTCTGCCTGACCGAGCGAAACCACGTGGGATACCACGTTGATTCCCGCAACTTCACTATTGATGGCGCCCGCAAGGGCACCGAGCGCCACGCGTGCGGCAGTTTCGCGTGCCGAGGCACGCTCTAGGACTGGCCGAGCATCGTCGAACCCATACTTGTTCATTCCCGTCAGGTCAGCGTGACCCGGGCGGGGCTTGGTGAGCGGGCGATTGCGAGCCACCTCTCGTTCGTCGCCCGTTCCGGCATCGATAAGCAAGGACTCTCTGGGCACTGGATCGGGAGACATCACGGTCTCCCACTTCGGCCATTCTGAGTTGGCAATCTCCAGTGCCACCGGCGATCCTATTGACACGCCGTGCCGAAACCCGGATAACACGGTGAGTTCGTCTTGCTCCCACTTTTGGCGGGCGCCGCGCCCATACCCGGCCCGGCGCCGTGCCAGCGCGGCGCGCACCTCCTCACTGGTGAGGTGCACGCCGGCCGGGACGCCCTCCAAGAGGGCAATCAGGGCACGTCCGTGGGATTCTCCAGCAGTACTCCAACGCAACATGCCCCGATTGTATAGTTAACCGACGATGTCGGGTGCCTGCGTACGCTCAGCAGACGCCGCCGCGTCGTTGCTTTGCGCCTCGGCGGCAAGCTCCGAAGCGATCCTTGCGCGGTAGTTATCCTTCTCTGCTTCGGTCTGCTCGGCACTCCATCCCAAAGCAGCCGCCGCGATCTCTGCAATCTCATCTACTGCTGCGCCGCCGCGATCACGCGCCTCCGAGTTCAACCGAACACGAGCGACGAAGATGTCCTCAAGATGCAACGCGCCCTCCACGGTGCAGGCCCGATGGACCTCCGCGCGGATGAACTGCGGTGCCGCTTCGAGTGGCGTGGCAAGTGTGGGATCTTCATCGATTGTGGCAAGGACCTCACCAATCTCACTGCCGTAACGTGAGAGCAGATGCTTCATGCGATCTGCGTCGAAGCCGTACTTGGCGCCTAGGCGCTCCGACTGATTGACGGCAGCCTGATAGCCGGCTGCACCGGCTAATGGCAGGCTAGACGTCACCGATGGCCGGCGTTTTGCTTCCTCCTCGCCTAGCGCAAAGTCAACGGCATCTTCGGCCATGACGCGGTAGGTTGTGAGCTTGCCTCCCGCGATTGCCACCATGCCCGGAATAACCTCAGTCACGGTGTGCTCCCGTGATACCTTTGTGGACTTCGATTCGTCCAAGACCTTCGGCTGTAGAAGCGGGCGCAAGCCAGCATAGGTGCCGATGATATCCTCGCGAGTAAGAGGACGATCAAGGATCTTGTTCGCCTGCTCCAAGATGTAATCGATGTCTTCACTAGTTGGCACCGGATGCTTGAGCTGTTCGTGCCAAGCAGTATCGGTAGTGCCAATCACCCAGTAGTGCTGCCACGGAATGATGAACAGGACTGATTTCTCCGTGCGCAGGAAGATACCCGTCTGCGCCGTGAAGCGTTCGCGCGGAATGACGATATGCACGCCCTTGCTCGCAAGAACCTTGAGGCCGCCCGTGCCTCCTGCCATGTCCTGTGTTTCCTCAGTCCAGATCCCCGTGGCGTTGATGACACGCTTGGCGTGGACCGTGATCTCATTGCCAGTCTCCAAATCGGTGGCAACCACACCAGCTGCGTGCCCGCGAGAATCCTTGAGGAACTCGTGTACACGCGTGCGACTGGCAGCTTCGGCACCATAGGACAAGGCCGTACGAATAAGGGTGATGACTAGTCGGGCGTCGTCCACACGGGCGTCATAGAATTCGATCGCACCGTTCAGAGCCGAGGGCTTAATCTCCGGGAACCGCTTGAGTGCGCCCTTCTTCGTATGGTGCTGCTGGATGGGAACCGTCTTGTGCCCGCCTGCGCCAGCAACTGCTAGAGCGTCGTACATACCCACACCAACAGCGGAGTAGGCGCGTTCGATCACAGGTGTCTTGAGCGGCCACAAGAAGGGCTGGGCTTCAACGAGATGAGGCGCGATGGTGGTGAGGAGGTTGCCCCGTTCGCGCAGGGCCTCGGCTACAAGTTTGAAGTCGAGATTATAGAGGTAGCGCAGGCCACCATGGACCAGACGGGAGGAACGTGAAGAGGTTCCTGATGCCCAGTCTTGGGCTTCGATCACGGCTGTGCGAAGCCCGCGGGAGGCTGCATCGAGCGCGATTCCGGCGCCCGTGACGCCGCCGCCCACAACCAGCACGTCGTATTCGCCGTCTTGAAGAGCTTCAAGAGAAGACGCGCGTTGTTCAAGGGAAAGAACAGACATATGGAGTTCCTTTGCAAAATGCGACACACCCTCGCACGGCGGTTTCCCGCCCCTGCACCCCAATGAATATTTACGGAGATTCTAGCTATAAATAGGGGTGGCGCGAAACTCATATGAACAAGCGTGCGCGGCTAGGTTGGCCAGCCGATAAATGTGCAGGTTGCCCCGCCCACCAGCCACGGGCCAAGCGGGAGGGCAGTTGCCATTGTGGCGCGCCGGGTCAGCAGGAGAAACCCTGACCATAGTCCTGCGCCAATTACCGCTATAAGTAGCGCCAATACGAGGTCCACTCCGAGCCAAAGCCCTAACACACCCAAAAGTTTCGCGTCGCCACGCCCCAGAGAGGTGACCAAGCTAGCCGCATATCCCACTACCAACCCACACGCCGCGGCAAGCACAGATTCGAGCCCTAGGCGCCCGTCGAGGATGCCCCCAAACAGAACCATGCACGCCGCGACGGCAAGAAGCGGATCTGGCAATAGATGCCGTATCGAATCCACGTATGCGGCAACAACAAGCGGCGCCACGGCAAGAGCTGAGAAGCACATCGCGCCCGACACGAAGTAGCTGGCGAGAAACAGTATGCTCCCCCATACCAAGCCCAGTATGCTGGCCTGGACAGGCCGAAGCGTCCCGCGCAGGAGCCGTTCCCTTCCCCAGAATTCCATGGGGGCAGGCTACACAGAGGCCTCTTCTAACTGCAGAAGTTATCCACAGGCCGCCATCATGGCCCCGATATCGGGCTCGCGGCTGGTGAGTAGCCTGATCTGTGCGCCAGCCGTGTACAGCTCTACACGCTCGTTACTCGCGCGAGCTCCGTCCCATCGGAATCCGGTTGGACCGAATTCTATGGTGGGCTCGTGCTGAGGAGGTGTAACGGTAATCCCGAGCCGGTGGGCCACCGCACCCACCAGTGCATCAGGTGTACTTTCGATCCTCTCTACCCGTAACTGAGTGAGAGCAGCCAAAGCCGCCCATGCTTCGGGCCCGGTCGCATTCACACGCGCATAGCCTGCCAAATATTCTTGGCCGCTCGCTTGGCGCACGGCCTCGACCATCCCGGCCACCCGCGACAAGAAACCGAACGCCCCGGGAAGGCCGCCGGCGAATGCCAACGTATCGGCGAATCCCACGGCTTTCGCCAAACCATCTGAGTTCTCCGCGAGCCGCAGGGCGCCAGTTCCCGGTGGCACGGCTACGCCGGACCAAGCCGGTTCGCGCAGTGAAAGAACCTCGCCTAGATCCCCGCTCTTGGCGATCACGTGCTCGGTAGTGCCCGCGGCTAATAACCGATACCCAAGGTCCTCCTGAGAACCAGCCCAAACGATCATCCTTGCGGATTCTCCTCTAGCCACTCCCGGAACTCCTTAACGTACTTTTGGTGCTCCTCGTATGTGGAGGAGAACTTTGTCTCTCCGGTATCAAGGTTCACCGTGACGAAGTAGAGCCAGTCGCCCTTGGCAGGGTTAGCTACCGCTTCAAGTGCATCCAGTCCAGTCGCCCCGATCGGTGACGGCGGCAGTCCAGCGTGAAGGTACGTATTGTACGGAGTATCTTCCTTGAGCTGTTTGGCAGTCGGCACGCCGCTATCGATACCAAGGCCATACAGCACACTGGAATCCATTTGAAGTTTGCCGTTCACATCGTCCTCATCGGCAAGCCGGTTATCGATTACCCTAGCCACCTTATTCAGATCGGCCGAGTTCCCCGCTTCTCGTTCCAAGATAGAGCCCTTGATGAGGTCCTCCTGCCACTGATCCCGATCAATGTCCAGCTCTTCGAGCTGGTAGATCCTGGCATCAATCATCTCGGCTAATGCCTCTTCAACAGTGGTATCGGATTCGAACGTGTAGGTCAGGGGTGCGTACCAGCCTTCGGGGTCTCCTTCGGCCTCCTCCGGGAGCCCTATATCGCCCTCTTCGGCTGCCTCTTCACTCGTGCCTGGTTCGAGGCCTAGGACGGTGTCGAGCCGTTCATAAACACGCCACTTTGGCCAACCCTCGGGAATCGTCACCCTCTGTTCGGCCCGGGCCGCGGGATCGAGCAGCGCAGAAACTGCTCCGGTTGCGGACATCTCCTTCTTCAGCGTGTAGACCCCCGGCTGAATTGAGCCTGAACGCGAATCGTTATTAAAGGCATCCACGAACGCCTTCTCCGTGGCAACTACGTCTTCATCCACGAGGATCGCGGCCATACTCTTGCCGCTACTGCCTTCGGGAATTTCAACGGTCACGCTACCTGTTCCGGGTCCCGGATAATCGGAGACCCGATCCGACCCTGAAAAGAACTGCGGAACGAGGAACACCAATGCCGCGGTGAGCACCATGACGATGAACGAGACAAGAACGGGAGTAACCCATCGCCTCTTCTTTCGGGCTGGAACAACTTCTAGCTCTTCGAAGATGTCGCTCATTCCGTCCTCTCTGTCTGGACCAGTTCACCTGGTTCGCGGCCAGTTTGGCGTTCGATATCTAAAGCAGTCTCTAAAATGATGATCGCTGCAGCCTGATCAACCACCGAACGGTGGTTGCGGGAGCTTCGTCCCGAGGCTGACAGCTGGGCATGCGCCGTCACTGTAGACAAGCGTTCATCAACCAAACGCACCGGGACAGGAGCGATCCTGTTGGCCAGCTTACCTGCCCATGACCGTGCGTGGCGCGCAGAAGCTCCCTCAGTACCATCCATGTTTAAGGGAAGCCCCACGATCACCTCGATGATGCTTTCGCGTTTCACCATCTGGGCGGCCCGCCGGATATCCGATCCGTTTCGGGCTAGTGTTTCAACCGGCGTGGCGAGGATCGCGTCCGGGTCACATGTGGCAACCCCGAGGCGAGCCTGACCAACGTCGATGGAGAGTCTCTTACCGCGGCGCATTACCCGAGTTGCGACTCGATTGCGGCCTGAGCGGCGTCAATCTTTGAGGCATCTGTACCGCCGCCTTGGGCAATGTCATCGCGGCCACCACCGCCACCGCCAAGGACCTTTGCGGCCACGGAGACCAGACGTCCAGCACGGATTCCGTGCTCACGGCCGCCTTCGGTGGTGGTCACAACGATGGAGGGCCGGCCATTGACCACACCGGTGATTACCACCACCGAGTTAGAGTGATCATCAAGGCGTCCGCGCACATCGTTTGCGAAGGTACGTACATCATCTGCGGAATCAACTTCACCAAGCGCACTCACGTAAAGATCAGCATCACCGACATGCCGCGGGGTCTTCACCACGGCATCTACGCCTCCAGCCAAGCGCTCACGGCGCATCGTGCCGATAAGCTTCTCGGCTGTCTTCAACCGTCCCAGCATCGAGTCGATACGGTCCGGAAGTTCATCGGCCCGAACTCCCATCATGGAAGAGATCTGAGAGACGAGTGCGCGCTCCTTGGCTCCTTGCTCATATGCCCGATCTCCCACAAGCGCATCGATTCGGCGCACTCCAGAACCAATCGAGGCTTCGCCCAGAACACTCACAAGTCCGATCTGCCCAGTCTCATGGACATGTGTACCCGCGCAGAGCTCCTTGGACCAATCGCCGCCAACGGAGACTACACGGACTTCCTTACCGTATTTCTCCCCGAACAGGGCCATTGCACCGGCCTTTCGAGCATCATCGATGTCCATAATTTCGTCAGTGACTTCAAGATTGTCCTGCAGCCGATCGTTGACTCGTGCCTCGATGTCCGAAAGCACCTCGGCCGGAACGGCGGAACCGTGCCGGAAATCGAAACGCATACGCGACGGCGAATTCTCTGAACCCGCTTGCGTGGCCTGTTCCCCGAGGAACTCGTGGAGCGCCTTGTGCACCATGTGCGTAGAGGTATGCGACCGCGCAATATCAATACGACGCTGCGTATCGATCGAGGCGACAACCTGATCGTCCAGAGCGATCGTGCCCTCACTGAGGTAGCTGCGATGGACGTGCAGCCCCTTCAGCGGCGCCTGAACATCCTGAACCTCAAGGAAGCCGCCACCGGCCACCTGAATGGTGCCATGATCGGCGAGCTGGCCACCCATCTCTGCGTAGAAAGGCGTCTGATCCAGGATCACGTCCACTTCACCGGGTTCGGTGACCACGGGAACGGATTGGCCGTCCTTAAGCAGCGCCACAACCTTCGCCTGAACACTCGCCTCGGTGTACCCGAGGAAACGCGTGAGCCCGCTCTGTCCCTGAATCTCGTGGTAAACGTGGGCATCCACGTGACCGGTTTTCTTTGCCTGAGCGTCGGCCCGAGCGCGATCCCGCTGCTCCTGCATGAGCGTGCGGAAGCCCTTTTCGTCAACCTTAATACCCTTTTCCTCCGCCATCTCGAGCGTGAGGTCAATCGGGAAACCGTAGGTATCGTGAAGTGTGAATGCGTCGCTACCGGAAAGCGTCTTGTTCTTCGCGCGCCCCACAGCAAGATCGAAGATCTGCGTGCCCGCGGTGAGGGTGCGGCGGAACGCCTCCTCTTCCTCGCTGGCAACCTGCAGGATCTGCCCGAATCCAGATTCAAGCTCTGGGTAGGACTCCTTCATCGCGTCCTTTGAGGCGGTGATGAGGGTAGGTACCACAACGTCGTCGACCCCAAGAAGGCGAACCGAACGTACGGAACGGCGCAACAACCGCCGCAAAACATAACCGCGCCCATCGTTGCCCGGGCGCACTCCGTCGCCAATCAGCATCATAGAAGAACGGATGTGATCCGCAATCACACGCATGAGGACGTCATCGTGACCGCCCTTGCCGTACGCCTTACCCGTAATTTCTTCAGTGGCGGTGATAACAGGCAGGACCTGATCGGTCTCATACATGTTGGGCTTGTCCTGCAGCAGGAATGCAATGCGCTCCAACCCGGCGCCCGTATCAATGGCCGTCTGATCCAGATCGCCGAGAAGCTCATAGTCCTTGCCCTGCCCGGGACCACGCATGTACTGATCGAAAACGAGGTTCCAGATCTCAAGATAGCGATCACCGCCAGGATCTACGGTGCCGCCTACGGCTTCGGGTCCATATTCAGGTCCGCGATCGTAGTGGATTTCGGCGCACGGACCCGCGGGGCCAGGCTGTCCCGTGTCCCAGAAGATCTCCTCGCGCGTGAGCTTCACGACGTGCTTGGGGTCCAAGCCAATACGCTTGGTCCACGTCTCGTAGCTGGCATCGTCGTGTTCCCAGATGGTGACCCAGATGCGATCGCCATCTAATCCGTATCCGCCCTCGGAGATCGGGGAGGTCAGGAGCCCCCACGCTAGATCGATGGCGCCTTCCTTGAAGTAATCGCCAAAGGAGAAGTTGCCGCACATCTGGAAGAACGTGCCGTGGCGCGTTGTGTTGCCGACGTTTTCAATATCGTTGGTGCGGATGCACTTTTGGACCGAGGCAACGCGCGGCCAGGGAGCCTGTTCCGTTCCCACAATGTAGGGGATAAACGGGACCATGCCGGCTATGGTGAATAGAACCGATGGGTCCGGCGATACCAGCGGTACCGACGGCGCAATATGATGATCGTTCTTCTCGAAGTAATCGAGCCAACGCTGGCGAATCTCAGCGGTGCGCATGTGTTCCTCAGTCCTTGAAAGTCTTATTTACCGAAAGCAGATTTTACCTTGTTGGTTCCCTTGCGCACAGCCAAGATCGGTGCGGCCAAGGTGGAGCTCACAAGAGTGGTGAGCGCGGAAACGTCCTCCGCGGTGCGGGCGGCGGCAGCCGTGATCGTATCGATCCGTGCGATCTGACCGTTTGCGTCCCGGACGGTCTGCGCGGCCTCATCGATGGCCGGCAACGTATGCTCCGTAATCCGCGTGACCGTATCCGCTAACTGATCCACAACGCCCGAAAGCTTAGCGATGGGCCGGATGAGTGCAATGACAAGAGCAACAAACGCAAGTGCGGCAACGATGCCAGCAATCCCGCCAAGTGTGATCTCCACAATAACCTCCTAATAGCAAGAACGCGCCCCGGAGGGCGCGTTCTCTTATGCTGACTAGCGCGAGTAGTGCTCGACGACCATCTGGACGTCGCAGGTCACGGGGACCTCAACACGCTTCGGGCGCCGAACCAATGAGAACTTTAGCTTCTCCAGCTCAACATCCAAGTATTCCGGAACCTTGGGCAGAACGTCGCGATGAACACCCTCGGCAGCCATAAGGAACTGCGGGGATGCCTGCGAATGAGCCTTGACCTGAACAACCTGCCCGGGCTTTACGCGGAAGGAGGGGCGGTCAACGATCTGTCCATCAACCAGAATGTGGCGGTGAACCACGGCCTGACGGGCCTGAGCGGTGGTGCGGGCGAAGCCTGCACGGAGCACGAGCGCATCGAGACGCATCTCGAGAAGCTCAACGAGGTTCTCACCAGCAAGACCATCTTGACGGCGAGCCTCTTCCCACACGCGGCGCATCTGCGCCTCGCGGATTCCGTACTGTGCACGCAGGCGCTGCTTTTCCTTCAGACGTACCGAGTAGTCCGAATCCTTTGTGCGGCCGCGGCCATGCTCGCCTGGACGGTAGGGGCGCTTCTGCATGTAGCGCTCTGCCTTCGGGGTAAGAGCTAGGCCAAGGGCGCGCGACTGGCGCACCTGCTTGCGATTACGGTTGCTTGCAGACATGAATCTCCTGTCGATCTATGCACAACGCTTTCCTGATGAATGCGCTGCGGGGCCAACTCAAACGGCTAAGGCCCCAGGGTAGCTAGCCAAGACTACCATCACTGCCGTCCAGCACGTCCCGGATGCGGGCCAGCCGCGGTGTGATGTTCGCTTCGTACCCGCGATCCGTAGGCTCGTAATACCGGGTTCCCTCCATGCCCTCGGGCATGAACTCCACCTGAGCAACCCCGCCCGGGTAATCGTGAGCATACTTGTAGCCTTCGCTGTATCCGAGGTCTTTCGCCCCGGAGAAGGCATCGTTGCGCAGCTGTAGCGGCACGGGAGCGGCCTTGCCAGCCTGCACATCCGCCATCGCGGAGTTGATCGCGTTATAGGCTCGATTGGATTTAGGGGCGGTAGCCAGATGTACCACGGCCTCGGCCAGAATGATCCGCGCCTCCGGCATCCCAACGAGGGCCACCGCCTGGGCCGCCGCCGTTGCAGTCTGTAGCGCTGATGGATCGGCCATCCCCACGTCCTCTGCCGCGGAAATCATAAGCCGGCGCGCCACAAACCGCGGGTCCTCCCCCGCCGCCAGCATTCGCGCTAGATAGTGCATGGCCGCATCCACATTTGAGCCGCGAATCGACTTAATGAACGCGGAGATCACGTCATAGTGCTGATCCCCCGCACGGTCGTATCGAACCGTGGCGCCGTCCGCGGCCTGGGCGATGTCTTCCACCTCGATCACTCTAACGCCCCGGGCACGTGCCCCATCGGCCGCCGCTTCCAGCAACGTCAGCGACCGTCTGGCATCCTGCCCGGCGATCCGCACTAGATTGTCTTCGGCCGCTTCCCCTAGCTCGTACCGCCCGGCTAGCCCACGCTCATCGTTCAGCGCGCGTTCCACCACCGTCCGAACATCCGCGTCGGTAAGCCCGTGCAGCGTAATAAGAAGGGATCGCGAAAGCAGTGGCGAAACAACCGAAAACGCTGGATTCTCCGTAGTGGCCGCCACGAGGATCACCCACCCGTTCTCCACGGCGGGCAGTAGCGCGTCCTGCTGGGTCTTGGAAAAGCGGTGCACCTCGTCAATAAAGAGCACGGTCTCCTCACCCTGCGCGGAAAGCCGGTGACGAGCGGTGGAGATGACAGCCCGAATGTCCTTAACTCCGGCCGAAACGGCGGAGACTTCCTCGAAGTGTCGCTCCCCCGCCCTCGCAATTAGGTAGGCCAGCGTGGTCTTGCCGGTTCCCGGAGGCCCCCACAAGAAGACGGACGAGGGCACGCTACCCTCTGGATCCATCAGCCTGCGCATCGGCGATCCAGCCGCCAGAATTTGGTCCTGGCCCACTACCTCGTCAAGGCTGCGCGGGCGCATCCGCACCGCCAACGGGCCGTGTTCGCCGGTTGGTACTCCCTGATTGTCCGTTCCCAGGCTCTCGAAAAGATCCATAGCTTTAGTGTGGACCAATCGGGGTCGAGTCCGCGATGGTCTGGGCGCCACCATGGATATAGCCAAGCGAATCGTAGAGGTGACGCGCCGGATTCTCCGCCCACATCCCGAAGGTGACAAGTGAGTGGGTTTCAAGCTCAAAGGCGGTCACGGCCGTCATGATATCCCCGGCCAACCCACGCCCCCGATACTCCGGGAGCGTCCCCAAACCGCCCAGATAGGAGTTGCGACGCCCAGCCACGTCCGTATCGTCCTTTGCGCCTATGACACTTGCCAGCACCCCGGCGCTCCAGATTCCATACCAGCGATACGACTCGAAATCATCGAATGCCTCACTCCGAGGGTTGGCAGCGGCCACGACGGGACGCGCGTCCTCCGCGGTAATGTCCCGCACTGCTTTGGCACCCGCGCGCTCGTGAAGCGGATCCTTAGTCCAATAGAAGTCCCAGTCATTTCCCCAGTATTCAGGGAGCCACGCCGCAAGCTCCGGGCTCAGCGTCAAGCCCCGAGATAGCATTGCCCACGCAGGCTCTGGGACGCCTGCCCGGCGCGCCTGGTCCAGAACGAGGCTGAGCCGCTCCGGATCTCCGTGCCCAAGTAGTTCTACCCGCCCGTCAGTATTTTTTTCGACGACGACGGCAGCGTCCCGCTCCTCCACTCGAAAGAGCTCATCGCCGGCCAAAGAAGCAGTGTGGGCCTGCCAAAAGACAGACCCACACCCGAGAATCTCACTCACTCAGCGGATTCCTCGTTCTTCTCAGCCTTCTTGGGCTTGGCATCAACGCCGGCTTCCTTGCGCTGCTCCGGGGTGATAGCTGCTGGCGCGTCCGTGAGCGGGTCCCAGCCGTTACCGATCTTCGGGAACGCGATGACGTCACGGATGGACGGGGCCTTGGTCAGCAGGGACACGATACGGTCCCAGCCGAAGGCGATGCCGCCGTGGGGCGGTGCGCCGTACTGGAAAGCATTAAGCAGGAAGCCGAATTTCGTTTGTGCTTCCTCTTCCGAGAGCCCCATGACCTTGAAGACGCGCTCTTGGACATCCCGGCGATGAATACGGACGGAACCGCCGCCGATTTCGTTGCCGTTGCAGACGATATCGTAAGCGTAGGCCAGAGCGTTGCCAGGATCGGTATCGAAGTTGTCCATGCACTCGGGCTTGGGCGAGGTAAATGCGTGATGCACCGCGGTCCATGCCGAATGCCCCAACGCAACGTCGCCCTCGGCCTTGGCGGCACCGGACGGCTTGAACAGAGGAGCGTCCACAACCCAGGTGAAGGCCCAAGCATCGGGATCGATCAGGCCGCAGCGTTCCCCGATCTCCACGCGGGCCGCCCCAAGCAGCTCGCGTGAAGCGGTGGTCTCACCGGCGGCGAAGAAGATGCAGTCACCGGGCTTTGCGCCGGTCGCGGCGGCAAGTCCGTCGCGCTCTGAATCGGAGATGTTCTTTGAGACTGGTCCACCCATCGTGCCGTCGTCGGCAATCGTGACGTACGCGAGGCCCTTGGCGCCGCGCGCCCGTGCCCACTCTTGCCACTTGTCGAAGGTACGGCGAGGCTGCGAACCGCCACCGGGCATCACCACGGCGCCCACGTAATCCTGCTGGAACAGCCGGAACGGAGTCTCCTTGAAGAACTCGGTAAGGTCGGTCAGCTCGTAACCGAAGCGCAGATCGGGCTTATCCGAACCGAAGCGCGCCATCGCATCATTGAACGTGATGCGGGGAATCGGGGTCTGGATCTCGTAGCCGATCAGCGACCAGACTTCCTTAAGAATGTCCTCGGATACGGCGATCACATCGTCCTGATCAACGAAGGACATCTCGACGTCCAGCTGGGTGAACTCCGGCTGACGGTCAGCACGGAAATCCTCGTCGCGGTAGCAGCGGGCAATCTGGTAGTACCGTTCCATGCCGCCCACCATGAGGAGCTGCTTGAACAGCTGCGGTGACTGCGGCAGCGCGTACCACGAACCCGGGTTCAAACGGGCTGGCACAAGGAAATCGCGGGCACCCTCAGGAGTGGAACGGGTCAGGGTTGGGGTCTCAACCTCAACAAAGTCATGGCCATCAAGCACGCGGCGCGCAGCCTGAGAAACCTTGTGGCGCAGTCGGATCGCGTGCTGCTCGGGGGCTCGGCGAAGATCGAGGTAACGGTACTTGAGGCGAACATCCTCGCCCACCTGGCCGCCATCTTCAGCGTGCTGAGAAACCTGGAACGGAAGAGGCGCCGAAGGATTCAGCACTTCCACATCATCGGACTCAACTTCGATTTCGCCTGTTGGCAACGCGGCGTTGGCGTTTCCTTCGGGGCGCTCACGAACGATGCCAGTCACGCGTACGCAATATTCATTGCGCAACTCGTGGGCCACTTCTTCGCGAATCGTAATTTGTGCGATGCCGCTGGCATCTCTCAGATCGATGAATGCAATGCCGCCATGATCGCGGCGCCGATCCACCCATCCGGTCAGGGTAACGGTTTTGCCGATGTCGGCAGACCGTAGCGATCCTGCATTTCGGGTGCGAAGCACGCTGAACCTCTTTCTATTCGTTATATCACCCGCGAGACGAGCGGGTTCTAGGCTCCCACTAGACGAGTGAGAGCCGCCTTTTCATGCTACTCCCAGCCAGTGTGTGACTAAACCGGCAGGAGCGCGGCACTCCTCACAATGTTGGCGGTGGTTACGATGAGCATCATGGCAAAGATTTCACAGACGCATGAGCGGTTTCTGATGTGGATATCGGTTGGTCTCATCACCGTCATTGCGTTCGAAACCCTCGCCGTGAACACTGCCATGCCAACCGTGGTCAAATCGCTGGATGGGCAAAACCTGTACGCGTTGGCGATGGGCGTTGTGATGGCCACCCAGCTCATGACCACCGCTTTAGCCGGACCGTGGTCCGATCATAAAAGTCCGCAAACCTGCCTGTATACGGGTGTCGTGCTGTTCGCGACGGGCCTTGTCATGTGCACAGCAGCCCAAGATATGACGTTCTTCGTTTGCGGACGCGCGATCCAGGGCCTTGGCGGCGGGTTGTGCGTAGTACCGCTCTACACGCTGGTGGGTTCGAGTGTGCGTTCCTCCCTCCAGCCAGCGTTCTTCGCGGCATTTGCGGTCGCGTGGGTTCTGCCGTCGCTGGTGGGCCCAGCAATTTCCGGTTTTATCGTGGAGCATGCCTCGTGGCGCATTGTCTTCGGGATCGTACCTCTGGTTTTGCTTCTAGCGGCGCCGAGCCTAGTCAGCATCACCCGGAAGATTCCCCATGAGGCCAGCCCAGCCGACGGTTCGCGCATTCGTCTGACGATCGGCTGCGCAATTGCCGCGGGGATTGGGGCGGCAGCCCTCCAAGTGATCTCCGGGTCCCAGCCAGAATCCTTCGGCCCCACCGTGTACGTAGCGATTGCCATGCTGGCCGTGTGGACCTTCGCTTTCGCCCGCCCGCTGCTACCACCTGGTACTTCGGTGGCCAGGAGAGGACTCCCGGCAACTGTTCTTCTGCGCGGCATTATTAATGGCACGTTTATCGGGGTTGAAACGTTCCTTCCCCTGCTCTTGCAGGATATTCATGGGTGGAGGCCCTTCCAAGCCGGTCTGGTGCTCACCGTTGGTTCTGTCACATGGGCTCTGGGTTCTGCCGTTCAGGGGCGTCTTTCTGGGCCGGTGTGGCGCGCGCGAATCCCGATGATCGGTACCGCCTTGCAAACTATCGGCATCGCCCTCACCATCGCGGGTGCCTTCTCCGAGGTAAGCGGCCTCGTTATCCTCTCGGCTTGGACCATCTCGGGCCTCGGGATCGGTCTGAACTATCCGGCTATGACCGTGCACGGGCTCGCGATGAGTGCACCTACAAATCACGGCAGAACCTCCTCTTCCCTGCAGATTGCAGATACTCTGGGCGCTTCACTGGCCGTAGCCGCCGCCGGCATCACGTACGCGGTTATACTTCCTGCCCAATCCCCCGCGTTCGCCGCAGCAATTGGGCTCATGGCCCTCCTGATCTTCTCTGGTTTCCTCATGTCCGGGCGTACCCAGCCCGTGGCGGGCACCAAGGAGGCGGCGCGCCTAGAGGCGAGCTTTGCCGAGGAGTAAGTAGCCGATCTCATACTGCGACCTTCCTTCTTTTCCCACTACACTTCTTAAGGCGCATCTAGCGCCCCCAGCTGCTGCCGCCAAGTGAGTTTGTTTGCGTTTGCGGCCCTGCTGGCCAATGTGAAAGTAGATTCATGACAAACGCCTCTGGCGCAGATATTAATTCCACCGACCTCACCTTCTCGGATCTGGACCTTCCCGAAGATCTTCATCAGGCAGTTCAAGACATGGGGTTCGTGCATCCCACGGCCGTTCAAGCTGCCGCGATCCCGCTCTTGCTAGCTGGCCGCGACGTGGTGGGCGTTGCTCAGACCGGAACCGGCAAGACGGCCGCGTTCGGCCTGCCCCTTCTGGCACACGTAGATCCCGATGCGCGCCGTGTTCAGGCCCTAGTCCTAGCCCCCACTCGCGAACTCGCGATGCAGGGCGCTGCGGCCATCGATGATTTCGCCTCGCACTCCCACGACCTAGATGTCGTGGCCGTGTACGGCGGTTCTTCCTACACCCCTCAGCTTCGCGCGTTAGAGCGCGGCGCTCAGGTAGTGGTGGGGACCCCGGGCCGCATCATGGATCTCATGGAGCGTGGAGCCCTCAAGCTAGAGCACGTCAGCTACTTTGTGCTGGACGAGGCCGATGAGATGCTCCGCATGGGGTTTGCCGAGGATGTTGAAACCATCGCGTCCAAGCTCCCCACTGAGCGCATTTCCGCGCTGTTCTCTGCCACGATGCCGCCAGCGATCCGCCGCGTTGCCGATCAGCACATGAACAACCCCGAGGCAGTGACGATCTCCCGTCCCGCTTCCACCGTGTCCACGGTTCACCAGACCTTCGCCGTTGTTCCCGAGCGTCATAAGATCGGCGCCTTGGCCCGCGTGCTGGCTGTGACGGACGCGGAGGCAGCCCTCGTGTTCGTGCGCACCCGTGCCACAGCCGAGGAACTGGCCATCGAGCTCGGCTCCCGAGGCGTCTCAACCGCCGCCCTTTCCGGTGATGTCGCACAGCGCGACCGTGAGCGCCTCGTTTCGCGACTAAAGGACGGCACCCTTGACGTCTTGGTTGCCACGGACGTTGCAGCCCGCGGCCTAGACGTGGAGCGCATCGGCCTCGTTGTGAACTTCGACGTGCCACGCGAAACTGACACCTACGTGCATCGCATCGGCCGTACCGGCCGCGCGGGCCGGGCCGGAGAGTCCCTCACCTTCGTGACTCCGAAGGAGCGGGCACGCCTTCGCCGCATCGAAAAGCAGACGAACTCCCACATGGACCAGATCGAGCTGCCAACCCCAGCCGAGGTGTCCAAGCTCCGCGCATCAAAGCTCGTGGAAACCGCACGCACACGTTTCGCAAACGGCCGCCTCTCGGTTTACCGGGATGTCCTCCGCGAGTTTGATAATGCTGATACCCCCGAGGGCACCGAGCCGATGTCCCGCGAGGATCTCATCTTCGCGCTTCTCGCGCTGGGCGTCCGCGATCCAGGTCCGGTCAAGGGTGAGGAGCCGGATAAGCTGACCGTTGATGCGGATGAATCGCGCGGTGGACGCTACGAACGTGATCGGGGCGGACGTGGAGACCGCGGCCGTGACCGTGGTGGCCGTGGCGGTAAGCGCTCGATGGAAGGCTCCACTCGCTATCGCGTTGAAGTTGGCCACAAGGACCGCGTGAAGCCGGGCGCTATCGTTGGTGCGATTACCCACGAGGGCGGGCTCAGCGGATCGGACCTGGGCCAGATTGATATCTATCCGTCCTTCTCTCTCGTGGAGATTGGTGTGCCTCTCTCCCGCGAGATGCGCGAGCGTATTTCCGAGGCTCGCGTCTCTGGCCGCCAGCTACGAATCTCCGAGGATCGCGGCCCGCGCCACGATGATCGGGACCGCCGCCATGACGATCGCCGTCACGATGGCCGCGGATACCGCCCCTCTGCCTCGGATCAGGCGGGACGTGGCAAGAGCTACGTGGGTGACCGCGACCGCCGCTACCGCGATGATCGCCGCAACGATCGGTTCGGCCGCCGCTAGGACAAGCTAGCTATTCGAAGTCCGTCAGCCGGAGGCGCCGCGAGTTTTCTCCCACGCCTTCGGCTGATCGCTTTTTCAGGTCATCTAGGGAATCGCTGCCTGCCCGTACCTGACATCCCGACAGTCCATCGAGTTCCCCGTCTGCAAACGAGGCTGCGATCTTGGCGGCCTCGCTTGGCTCTGTCCACTCGGTACGTCCGATGTGCATCTTGGCGTCCTTGGTCATGTCCGTGTAGACGACACCCGGGGCAAGTTCTAGGACGCGCAGTCCCTGATCGTAGCCCGCAAGGTGCAGCGAACCGCCCAGCCGCATGAGCGCCGTCTTGGATACGTAATAGGCCGAAGTATCGGGACGATCCTTGATCGCGGCACCGGAGGATAGATCGATGATTCGCCCGCCTCCGCGCTCCAGCATGCCGGGTACCAGAGAGTGCTGGATCAAGTAGGGCGCACGCACGTTGACGAGCTGGGTGTACCACCAATCCTCGGGATCGGCCTCCCACGGGTTTTCTTCGCTGCCGAATACACCGGCACAGTTGACCACCATGTCAACGCCGCCGTCGGTTCTAATGATTTCGAGCATCTGGGCGAGGCGATCCCGCTTTTCTAGGAGGCACGCCATCGAGCAGACGATCGCGCCCTTCTCTTCGCACGCTGCAACGGTGTTCGTCAAAGCCTTCTGCGTGCGCGCCACAAGAATCAGGGTGCGGCCGGGCCGCGCCAGCTCAACTGCCATGCGTTGGCCGATCCCGCGCGATGCCCCGGTGATGAGGATGTGCTCGGCCGCTGGAACTGTAGTCATGAGATAACGCTACAACTCCAGCGGCCCATCGTACTAACTGCGCAGCTCGGCGCCCAGCTTCTTCTTGGTCTGCTTAACGATCTTCTTGCGCAGTCCGGCGGTCTCCTCGGCGCTCAACGTGTGGTCTGCGCGAAGGCGCAGGGCATAGGCCAGAGACTTCTTACCCTCCGGCACCTGCTCCCCTGTGTACACATCGAAGAGGCGCAGATCCTCCAGCAGATCGCCGCCTGCCTTGCGGATGACGGCTTCAAGATCCGCGTTGGTTACTGACTCATCCACAACGAGCGCAAGGTCCTCCTTGGCTGCTGGGTGCGTAAGCACCGGTGCCACCTGAGCCGGTTCGGTCCCGCGAGCCCCAAACAGCGCATCGGAATCGATCTCGAATGCAACAGAACGCGTGGGAAGCTCGAAGGCCTTGCACACGGCGGGCGCCAGTTCGCCGGCATATCCGATCGGCAGCGTGCCAGCAAGAATCTGTGCACAACGCCCCGGGTGCCATGGCGCCTGCTCTGCGGAAACCACAGTGACGTCTAAGCCAACTGTACGGCCCATGGAAGCCACTGCCTCGATCGCATCGCGCCAGTCCCACAAAACCGCGGGGAGCTCAGCCTGAGCCTCGGAGACCGCCCCACACGCCACGCCGGCGATGTGATGTGGCTGGGACGGGATGGCACCCATGAGTCCGTTCAGAGTCTCCTCGCTCGGACGCTCCCCGACGGGCGCAGGGTCAGCGGGAACTACTCCATCGGGACGGCCCACGAGGCTCGCCTCGCACACGGCCACCGCAGGATTACCACGGGACACATTCAGACGCGCGGTATCCAGCAGCGAATCCAAGATGCTCGTGCGCAAGTAGGGCGCCTCATCCTGCAACGGATTAGCTAGACGAATCGCTGTGCGCCGCTTATCGTCAATCCCCTGCTTATCAAACGTATCCACACCAACGAACGGGTAGGAAAGTACCTGTACCCAGCCTGCCTCGGCCAACGTCCGAAGCACGTCGCGCCGCTGGCGCTGGACGGGAGTTAGTCCCCCGCCCGCGCGCGCCATCGGCAGCTCCACCGGGATCTCGTCGTAGCCAACAAGCCGCGCGATTTCCTCAACGAAGTGCGCTGGGCCCACAAGATCGGGGCGCCAGGTTGGCGGAGTAACGGACAGGACCTCGCCCTCGCCCTCGACCGCACAGCCAATGTCAGTCAAGATCTCCCGGATGCGATCCTCGGCCACAACAAGCCCGGTCAGGCGCTCCACCTCAGCCACAGGGAAGTCTTGCGCCGCGGGCGCCACCGTGTTGTTGAGATCGAACACCTCGTTGCCGGCCTCGCCGCCGCCATACTGGACCAGCAGATCCACCACGGCCTGCGCGGCCACGGGCCCGAGTTCGGGATCCACCCCGCGCTCGAAACGCTTGGCGGCCTCGCTGGGAAGCTTATGCCGGCGGGCCATGCGCGCCACGGACACCTGATCGAAGTGCGCGGCCTCAACTAGCACGTTCACAGTTTCCTTGGTGATCTCCGTATCGAAGCCACCCATCGTCCCGGCAAGCCCCAGAACCCGATCGCCGTCAGTATCGGTGATCAGCAAGTCCTCGGCGCCGAGCTTGCGCTCCACCTCGTCCAGCGTCACAAGCTTCTCGCCAGCCCGGGCGCGCCGCACGATGATCGGCCCGTTGACCTTATCCAGATCGTAGGCGTGCAGTGGCTGGCCCAAATCGAACATCACGTAATTCGTAGCGTCAACGGCCAGAGAGATCGGCCGCATCCCGGCCGCCGTAAGGCGATCGCGCAGCCATTTGGGAGACTCCGCATTCGGATCCACCCCGCGCACCACGCGCGTGACGAAACGATCGCAGCCCGCGACCCCGTGAATCGGGGCACCGTCGCGGACCTCAACCGGGTAGCCATCCGAATTAGGCTCGGGTAGCCCCTGTTCCAACGCAGGATCCGTGAATACAGCGCCCGTCGAATGGTGATACTCGCGGGCCACCCCACGCATGGCAAAGCAGTAGCCACGATCGGGGGTGATATTGATTTCGAGGGTCCGCCCCGCGATACCCAAGATGGGCCGCGCGTCCGTTCCAACTGCGGGAAGGGAGGCGATCGCTTCGTCGTCGTCACCCTTCGCCAAAACAATAATCCCGGAGGCGTCCCCACCGATCCCCAACTCTGTAGCCGAACAAATCATGCCGTCGGAGGTGTGGCCGTACGTCTTACGGGCGGCAATAGCGAATCCGCCCGGTAGAACTGCGCCCGGAAGCGAGACCACCACGTAGTCCCCCGCCTCGAAGTTGTGCGCGCCGCAGATGATGCCGCGCGAGGGAAGATCGGAGGGCTCCTTGCCGGTGCCGGGAGCATCGTTGTGATCGCCTACATCCACGCGGCAGTAGTTGATCACCTTGCCGTTGGACTGCTCTTTGGCCTCCAACGTCAGGACCTTGCCCACAACAACCGGACCCTGAACCTCGGCCTCGTGGATCTCTTCTTCTTCAAGGCCAACGCGCACCAGATCGGCCGCGAGCTGCTCCGGGGTCAGATCCTCGGGGACCTCAACGTGATTGGCCAGCCAATCGATTGGAATGAGTGGCATATCAGTTACCCCTTCCGGTAGTTCCGAACTGGAGCGAGAAGCGGACATCGCCCTCGACCATATCGCGCATATCCGCGATTCCGTGGCGCAGCATCAGGGTGCGCTCGATCCCCATGCCGAACGCGAACCCGGAATACACATCGGGATCAATCCCGGCATTCTTCAGCACCTCGGGGTTCACCATGCCGCAGCCGCCCCATTCGATCCAGCCTGGGCCGCCCTTCTTCTGAGGGAACCACAGGTCCATCTCCGCGGACGGCTCGGTGAATGGGAAGAAAGAGGGGCGCAGGCGGGTCTTGGCCTCAGGCCCGAACATAGCGCGCGCGAAGTGATCCAGCGTGCCCTTCAGGTGTGCCATCGTCAGGTGCTTATCCACCGCGAGGCCCTCGACCTGATTGAACACAGGCGTGTGCGTGGAATCCAGCGCATCCGTACGGAACACGCGGCCCGGGCACGCGATATACAGTGGCGCTCCGCGCTCCAACATCGTGTGGGACTGGACGGGCGAGGTGTGGGTGCGCAGCACGAGGTTCGGCTGGGCCTCCAGCGTTTCGCGATCGCCGGCCTGCTCCACACCCTCCACATAGAAGGTGTCCTGCATCTGGCGCGCGGGGTGATCCGGCCCGAAGTTCAGCGCATCGAAGTTGAACCACTCGTGCTCTACCTCGGGGCCCTCGGCGATGTCCCATCCCATGCTGACGAAAAAGTCCGCCACGTCCTCCATCAGGACGGTGAGCGGGTGACGCGCTCCCTGCGGGTTGCGGCGAGTGGGTAGCGTGACGTCCACGCGCTCCTCCGCCATGGCGCGAGCCTCCGCCTCGGCCTCGAGGCGCTCAGTTGCGTTGGCCAATGCCGCCTGAATCTGCTTGCGCGCCCCGCCCATGAGCTTGCCCGCCGTGGGCTTCTCGGACTTATCGAGCGTACGGATTAGGGCGTTGGCGTGCGTGATCGGGGCATGATCTCCGCTATGTGCCAAGCGTGCCGCCTTGAGTTCTTCGAGCGTTCCCGCCGCTGCAAACGCGGACTTTGCCGCCTCAACTGCTGCGGCGATGCCCGCCTCATCGAGCGGGCTCAGTTCCTCAGACATGTCTGCCTTTCGCTTAGATGACCACGCTACAGTCTAGTCAATAGCGTGTGATCGTATCCGCACCGCCCACCACGTTGCGTGCATTTTCACTAAGGTGGGGCCATGCGCACCGTGTTTTGTGGCCTGACAACCATCGATTTGGTCCAGCGAGTTGAGCGGGTACCCGGCCCCAACGAGAAGGTCGTGTCCGATTCCGCGCTCCTTGATGTGGGTGGCCCCGCCGCAAACGCCGCCCGAACCGCGGGAGCACTTGGCGCCTTCCCCACCTTGGTCTCCCCCATCGGTCCCGGGGTGTTCGGCTCGCTGGCAAGTGAGTGGTTGCGTTCGAGTGGAGTTTCCATTGTGGATATTTGTGCCGACGACGGCGACCCCGCCATCTCCTCCGTCTCCATCGACTCTGATGGGAATCGAGCCGTTATCTCCTCGAACAATACGGGGCGTACCCACGGTTTCCCCGATGAGGACATCCTAGATGGCGCCACCGCGCTCATGGTGGACGGGCATCTGTTGGACGTTCAGATCGCATTGGCACGAACTGCCGAAAGTCTGGGCATTCCGGTAGTCCTTGACGGCGGGTCGTACAAGCCGGGTCTCGATGCGCTGCTGGGTCACGTGACGCACGCGGTTGTTTCCGCCGATTTTCACCTGCCTGGGGCGGAGGACGCTCAGGTTCTCGAGACCCTCGTAGGTGCTGGTGCCCAGTTCGCCGCCCGCACCCACGGCGGCGGGGCGATCGAGGCCATCGTGGACGGCAAGCTTTACAAGCTCCCTATCCAAAAGGCGGCACACGTGGCGGATTCGCTCGGTGCGGGCGATGTTCTGCATGGTGCCTTCACGGCCGCGCTCGGAGCCGGTCAGGATCCGCTCTCCTCGCTGGCCGCCGCAGCTCAGTTAGCCACGTTGTCTGTCCAGAGCGCTGGCGCCATGGGATGGACCGAAAACCTAGAGGACTAGATCCCCTTCCAAGTCGGGACGGCACTCATGTCCACACGTGTGAACTCAAGCCGGTCACTGATCTGGTCCATGAATAGCTGCGACCACCGGTGATACCACGGGGTGTTCGGATGGAACATATCCCCCGCGTGATACTCGTTCATATACACCCACGTGGTGAAAGTGTTCGAGAGCTTTTGCAGCTCGATGAGACCCGCCCCGCTCTCCCGTGAGGCGCGAGCGATCTCGGCAGACATTTCCGCCGCGCGTGGCTCCGTCTTCAACGGTTTGAACGTGGGAATGTCCGCCACGAATGTGGGCGCAGAGATTCGCCCGAGGATCGCGTCCATGCGCCGCCCAAACTCGGGGACGGTTAGGCCCGCGACGCCCACGTCATTGCCACCGATGTCCAGTGTCACAACGTCAGGAACAAGCGGCTTGCCACCGATCGTCAGCCCCTCCAATTGAGGGATCTGGGTGCCCAAAACAGAGGCGGCGGTTCCGCCGGAGAGCGAGATGTTGAGCAACGCCACGTCGCGCCCAGTGGCCGCTTTCAGACCAGCTGCTATGCGCGGAACATACCCATCCTCGAAGCGTGCAGCACCCAGCCCTTGCGCCGCAGAATCGCCAAGCGCCACGTAGATCAGCGGGAGTTCGCCGCCCGATTGCGCGGTCTTCTCTAGCCGAGCCATCGTGGCGAGAAGGTTTTCCTCCCAGCGCCGCCTGAACGGGGTGTTCTGCTTTGCCACCGCCTTAGCGCGCCGATAAATCGTCAGCGTTCCTGCGCCGATACCCAATCCTGTTAATCCGCGTGCTGCCCTATTCATACTCTCAAGTTACAGCTAAATCTCCTCCGGAATCATCTCGATCGCACCACATGGACACTCCGCGGCACACACTCCGCATCCCTTGCAATAGTCATACTTGAACTCGTAGCTTCCGGGCTCCAGCTTGGTGATGGCATTGTCCGGGCACACGCCGAAGCAGTTGTCGCAACCAAAGCAGTTACCGCAGCTCATGCACCGCCGGGCCTCGAACAGTGCCGAATTCTCGTCGAGTCCCTGCACAACCTCCGCGAAGGTGGACGCCCTTCGGGCCCCTTCGATGCGCTCGCGCACCTGATGGGGAGCATCCGAGTAATACCACGTCTCCATGCGGTCCAAACCGGCATCCCCCGGCTTGGGTGCGGGGTTGTACTCGGTTCCACGCAGGTAGCCATCGATGTAGCGGGCTGCCTTCTTGCCGTGGCCGATCGCCATGGTCACGTTCTTCTCGGACGGAACCATGTCACCGCCGGCAAACAGGCCGGGGCGTCCCGTGCGCATCTGGCGATCCACCTCGACGATCCCGTCCTTGACCGCAACGTCGGGCATGCCATCAAGCAAGCCCAGATCAGACTCCTGACCGAGCGCCATGACCACTGAATCAGCTTCAAGCTGCTCGTATTCGCCGGTGGGCTGAGGGAAACCGTTTTCGTCGAGCTCCATCTTTTCGATCATGAGCTCCGCTGAATCAATGTGCTTGATCGTCGAAAGCCAGCGCATCTTGATACCTTCTTCTTCGGCCTCAGTGACCTCGGAATCGTTGGCAGGCATACGATCGCGTGTGCGCCGGTACAGGATGACAGAATCGGTGGCACCCAAGCGCTTTGCGGTGCGCGCGGCATCGATGGCCGTGTTTCCACCGCCGTATACCACTACGCGACGGCCAAGCAAAGGCTGTGCCTCGCCGCCTTCCTGAGACGTCTCAACACCGCGCAGCATCTCCACTGCGTCCAGCACGTGTGAGGCCGAACCGGCCGGGATGTTCACATGCTTGCCGATCTGGGCGCCAACAGCGAGGAATACGGAATCGAATTCGGCCAGAGCCGCCTCCAGATCGGTGACCTTGGTGTTCATCTCGAAGGTCACGCCCATGTCTTCGATCCGCTTGATCTCGCCGTCAAGGATTCCCCGTGGTAGGCGGTAGGACGGAATGCCATAGCGCATCATCCCGCCGGGTAGTTCGCCGTCGTCCCTCACCGTCACCTTGTGTCCCAACCTGGCGAGGTGGTACGCGGCCGAAAGCCCAGAAGGCCCGGCGCCCACAATCAGTACCGTCTTTCCGGAGGCCGGCCCCATCGGCTTCACGCTCCAGCCTTCCTGAAGTGCCTTATCTCCTAGGAAGCGCTCGATGGCGTTGATGCCCACGGCCTCGTCCACCTGTGCCCGGTTACAAGCGGTCTGGCACGTGTGGTAGCACACGCGGCCCATGACTGCTGGGAGCGGGTTATTTACCATGATCTCGCGCCAAGCGGCCTCGTAATCGCCTTCTTCGGCGTGGTAGAGCCACTGCTGGATGTTCTCCCCGGCGGGGCACTCCTTGTTGCAGGGAGGCATGAGGTTCACGTACACCGGGCGCTCGGTGCGCCACGATCCGGTTCGATTAGCGGCGGAGCTCCCCACCGGGAGCATCACCGCGAATGGTAGATTCTGCATTCCTCAGTCCTCCTCGTGCTTCACGAACGGGTCTAGGCCCTCTTCGTCGATAAGCCCGTACCGTCGGATGTTCTTGTCCGCGACTCCCTGCAGGCGCTCCAACACGCTCTGATCAGCGCCCTTCTTGAACAAGTGGGCGAACCTCCGCTGGGGGCGCAGATACTCCTCCACGGCTACGGGCCGGCGAATCTTCGTCACGGCCGTGACCTCACCTTCTTCGGCTTCAAACACCGGGAACAGTCCCGATTGGGTAGCAAGCCGGGCCAGCTTAATCGTCACGTTGGAAGCCGATCCCCAGCCGAGCGGGCACGGTACCAGCACGTGGATGTAGCGCGCCCCGCGATACTTCATCGCCTTATCCACCTTGTATTCAAGATCGGATAGATCCGCCACGGTTGCGGTAGCCACGTAAGGGATTTCGTGGGCCATGGCAATGCGCGGCATGTCCTTGCCCTGCCCCCACACGTTTCCAGGGTTGGGCCCAACGGGTTGCGTTGTTGCCGTGCGAGCTGTTGGAGGTGTTGCTCCAGAACGCTGCACGCCTGTGTTCATATAGCCCTGATTGTCGTAGCAAATGTAGAGCACATCGTCATTGCGCTCGAACATGCCGGAAAGGGCACCCATGCCGATATCAACGGTTCCGCCGTCGCCGCCCTGTGCGATCACGCGGGTTTCGGTCTTGCCCTTGGCACGGAGTGCGGCCTGCACACCCGTCGCTACAGCTGGGGCGTTGCCAAAGAGTGAATGGATCCACGGAAGCTTCCATGAAGTTTCCGGGTAAGGCGTAGAGAACACTTCGAGGCAGCCAGTAGCGTTGACCGCGATAACGTTATTCCCCGCGGCGTTCATCGCCGCATCCACGGCGTACCGGGCGCCCAGCGCCTCGCCGCATCCCTGACAGGCGCGGTGTCCCGAGGTCAGCGAGTTCGCGCGGTCTGCCTCAGACTGGACAGATCGCAGTGCTTCGGGAACCAGACGGTTTCCCACCGCGAACGAACCAACTTGGTAATACTTCACCTCGTTGCGCGCGGCTGCATCCTTTTCGAGTGGCTGCGTACTCATTATTCAGCCTCCTGCAACACCATTTCGGTGATGTCTTTAATCATGTTCTCGGGCGTTGACCCGGACCTACGGGTACCGCGCTGACGCTCGAGCTCCTTCTCCACCAGCTCACGGTTCAAATCCAAGAATGTGAAGCGCTTCTGCTTGCCCGCCTTTAGCTCGTCTAGGTAGCCGTGCAGCGAAGCTGAGGTAATGTCGCGTCCGCCCAAGCCAGCGATAAGTTCGTAGTGATCTACGTTTTCGTCCAGAAGCGCCGTGCGAACGTTTGAGGAGACGATGCCTCCGATACCTACGGAGAACGCCTTTTCAAGAACGACGACGGTCTTCGCTCGTGCCAAGGCCCTCCTCACAGCGAGACGAGGGAACGGGCGGAAGGACACGAGAGAAACAACGCCGATCTTCTCGCCAGCTTCCCGGCGCTGATCGATTACGTCACGGAGCGTTCCGGTAACCGAACCGAGGCAGAGAACAATGGTTTCCGCGTCCTCCGTCCGGTACTCATGGAGCAGGCCTCCCGAATCGCGGCCGAACACCTCTTGGAATTCCTTCTGTACCTGCGGGATCAGCTCTAGCGCCTGCATCTGCTTGTGGTGGGCAAGGTACTTCACCTCGGTGAACGCCTCAGGCCCCACCATCGCGCCCATGGAGAGCGGGTTCTCCGGGTCAAGGACCACGCGCGGCTCATAGGACGGGAGGAACGTCGCGATGTCCTCAGCATCGGGAACATCTACCTGCTCCACGGCGTGGGTCAGAATAAACCCATCCATGCATACCATGACGGGCAGTGAGAGCTCCTCGGCAATCTTGAAAGCCTGAACATGTAGATCTGCGGCCTCCTGATTGTCCTTGGCGTAGAGCTGGAGCCAGCCGGAATCACGCTGCGACATTGCATCCGAGTGGTCATTCCAGATGTTGATGGGGCCGCCGATGGCGCGATTGGCCACCGTCATGACGATGGGCAGACCAAGTCCCGAGGCGTTGTAGACCGCCTCGACCATAAACAGAAGTCCCTGCGATGCAGTTGCGGTGTAGGCCCGGGCGCCGGCCGCCGACGCGCCGATGCAAGCGGACATGGCCGCGAACTCGGACTCCACGTTCACGTACTCGCAGCCTTCGAGCTCGCCTGCCTTCACTTGGCGGGACAGCTCCTCCACGATGTGCGTCTGTGGCGAAATCGGGTAGGCCGAAATTACCTCCGGGTGGCACCCGGCCACCGCATGGGCAATTGCCTTAGACCCCTCAATTTGCTGCAGCATGCTCTACCTCCTTCGCCACCAGGGCGTACGCGGCCTCCGCGGCCGCCACGTTCTTTTCTCCCACTGCCCCGGGGAAGCGCTCGCGAACAGCGCCTTCAACTGATTCCAATTGGAACGGGTGTGCCAGTGCGGCCATCCCTCCCAGAAGCACAGCGTTGGGGACCGTGCGTCCCGTGTGCTCGCGGGCAATGTCCGTTGCGGGAATGGACATAACGTGCCCGGCTGGCTGCTGGGTGACCAGCCAATCTAGCCCAAGCTCGCTGGGCGATTTCGAGGAGTTGATGAGGGCATAACCGTCCTTGGTTAAGCCCGAGAACACATCGAGGATCGGCAGGAGGGTGGGGTCCTGAACAATAATAAGATCAGGGGACAAAACAGGTTCTCGCGTGCGGATCTCTGTGTCTCGAATCCGCGCGTAGGCAACAACTGGTGCGCCCGTCCGCTCAGATCCAAACGACGGGAAAGCTTGCGCGTGGCGGCCCTCATGGAAGGCTGCCATAGCCACCATGTCGGCGGCCGTGACCACTCCCTGTCCGCCTCGTCCATGAATGCGTACTTCGACCATGTCCTCAGACTAGGACTCCGTGAAAATACGTGCGTCGCTATCCGCGCCTATGAAACACGTTTCGTTTTATGCAACGAAACTCGTGCGAATTGATGCGGCAATAGCAGGACCCTAGTCCTACGAAACGGTGCGTTGCGCCATTGCGGTTGTATACAGACAAATGGATGCTGCCACCGAGACATTGAGGGACTCAGCTTGCCCATAGAGCGGTATGGCCACCTTGGCATCTACCTCTGAGAGATCCACGCCATCGAAGCCGCGCGCCTCATTGCCCACAACCCATAGAGTTGAGCGAGAAATGTCCGGTCCACCAGTTACTCCCGCGCCATATGCCGCCTGTACGAGGGCCGGAAGGTCCCACTCCCCCGTACCTTCCGCAGCCAGTACCTGCATGCCCGCGGCATGCGCCTGAGCAATGATTTCAGCGAGGTCTAGGTTCGTTGCAGCAGGGACGTGAAAAAGGGAACCGACCGTTGAGCGGACCACCTTGGGCGCCGTCAATTCGGCGCATCCCTTGGTCAAGAGCACTGCGCCTGCACCCGCCGCATCGGCGCTGCGCACGATGGTCCCTACATTGCCCGGGTCGGATGCGCCCACCGCGGCAATCGCAAGCTGCGTGTCCGCCAGCAAACTCTCCAGCGTGGGCTGCTGCGGCATCTCAGCCACAACAACGAATCCTTGGCCATCGCCGGAGAGGTCGCGAAGCGCGTCGTCGTCGACAATATGCGTCCACACCCCGGCACTCACGGCCAACTCGCGGATCTCGGGGTAACGCTCGAAGGCGCCCTCGCTCACGTACAGGTCCCGGATCAAGCCGGGCTCGCACGCGAGCACCTCGCGTACTGCCTGCGGACCCTCCACCAAGAACTGTCCATGGCGCGTGCGCTGTTCGCGGCGGTGCAGCTTCTGGGCGCGTTGGAGCTGGTTACGGGTGGCGGGCTTGAGGCGCAGGGATGTCATGGCCCCATCTTCCCACACGGTCTGAGAGGTTCCCCAATCCGGTCCCTCATGGCACAAAAAATCCGGCCACGAGCGTGCGTGACCGGGTTTTTTCGTTCGTATATAAGGTAAATCAGGCCTTGGGGGCGTTGACATCCTCAGGAAGAGCGGCCTTTGCCGACTCGACAACAGCCTTGAATCCCTCGGGATCGTTGACAGCCATTTCGGCGAGCTGCTTGCGGTTCACTTCGATACCAGCAAGGTTCAAGCCCTGGATGAAACGGTTGTACGTCATGCCCTCGGCACGGCATCCGGCGTTAATGCGCTGGATCCACAGCTTGCGGAACTCGTTCTTCCGGACCTTGCGGTCGCGGTAGTTGTACACCATTGAGTGCGTGACCTGTTCCTTCGCCTTACGGTAAAGGCGGGAACGCTGGCCACGGTAACCCGAGGCGCGATCGAGTGTTGTACGACGCTTCTTCTTTGCGTTTACTGAGCGCTTAACGCGTGCCATAAGAGTTCTCCTTCTACCTTCAGCGTCCGAGCAGCTTCTTGACCTGCTTGGCGTTTGCCTTGTCCAGAACCTGATCGTTAGACAGGCGGCGCTTGCGGCGGCTGGACTTCACTTCGAGCAGATGGCGCTTGTTGGCCTGCTCGCGCATAAGCTTTCCGCTACCTGTGGCGCGGAAACGCTTCTTGGCACCGGAGTGCGTCTTATTCTTAGGCATTGTTAGCCCCTCATTCGGGCCGCAGTTTCCCTGCGGCGGTGTACTCGGATAAAACTAGTTCGAAGCCCGTGGCGGCTTAGGCATTGGCATGGAGGGCTTTGCTGGCGCCTGAGGCGTCTCAGCTGGCTTCACCTCGTCTTGCTCCTCGCCTGAACGGCGTGTCTTTTCGGCCCTGCGCGATTCACGCTCTGCCTCGCGGCGGCGGCGTTGATCGGACTTAGCCTCAGACTTCTTACGCAGCGGGGCCAGCACCATAGACATGTTGCGGCCCTCGGCGCGTGGCGCGGCTTCGATCGTGGAAATCTCAGAAAGCTCTTCAGCAATCCCGCGCAGCAAGCGCACGCCCTGATCGGGGCGGGACTGCTCGCGGCCCTTGAAACGCAGATCGAACTTCACCTTATCGCCACCATTAAGGAAGCGTTCGGCTTGGCCCTTCTTCGTGTTGTAATCGTTCTCATCAATCTTCAGGCCGATCCGAATCGACTTGATGACCGTATTGGACTGATTCCGGCGAGCTTCACGAGCCTTCTGAGCAGACTCATACTTGAACTTCCCGTAGTCCATGAGCTTCGCGACAGGTGGGTTGGAGTTTGGCGCGACTTCTACCAGATCAAGTCCAGACTCTTGGGCAAGGCGGAGGGCATCCTCCACGCGGACGACACCTACCTGTTCACCACCCGGGCCGACAAGGCGAACCTGATCGACGTGGATGCGCTCATTGACTCTTGGTTCGTTGTTAATGGCTGCTCCTCAACATATTCCTCGACGTGCGCGCACGGAGTACTCCCCAAAGAGCATACGAACCCAAGCCACATGCGTGGCTGGACCGTAGGACCCGGCACCGCTAGGCACCCAGGTGGGATTTCTCCGCTTGCGTTCCGGCGGTTTCGCCGGTCGGTCGGCTAATAGTGTAGCAAATCTGGGCCGTGCCCCGCATCGTTGGAGCGTCACGGTGTTGGTGAGCTTGCTTTCACTCTTTCCATTTTTAGTGTTTTAACGACGACGACGTTTTCTCCTCTCTCCGTATTTATTGATGCTGTTTGGGTGTGTTTAGGTATTGTGTTTCGAATGGTCGTTCGGTAAACTAGGGGTAGAACAATCATTCGGACATGTGACAGTTTCTTGGTAGGCACGAGGGGGTGGGTGCGGTGAGCGCAGTAGAAGATCAGGCTCGCGGAACAGATGTGCCAATCACACCACCCACTGACGCGGAATACGCTGCACACGAGGCGGCATGGATGGCCGAATCAGCCGCCGTGCTCACCACGACTGTTTCCCAAGACACCGCCGGGGCCGTGCGGGTCCTGCAGATCGTACGGGATCTACTGCGCGGACGGCTGGCTGCTGGTAGCGAGGCGGCCTGTATTGATCAGATCCGCCTGTTAGAGGACATTAAAAGCGCTGCCGCCGCAGCCCAGGTGGTGGCGACCGAGGAGTTTCGCCATCGTCGTGATCAGGCCGAGGCAGATGCTGGTATCAAGCTGGAACAGCGAGCCAGAGGCATCGGCAGCGAGATCGGGCTCGCTAGGAGGGTCTCACCCCAGCAAGGATCCGCAGCGGTCCGCACCGCCCACACGTTAACCACTGACATGCCCCACGCGTTGGAAGCACTGTGCGACGGGCGACTGTCCGAGTACACGTCGGGACTGGTGGTCAAAGAAACCAGTCATCTGGACCCGGCAGGCAAAACCGCGATCGATACCCACATGGAACCCCGCTACGGAAAGACCGGTTCCCGCCGCCTGGCCGGTGAGGTCCGGGCCCTAGCCCAGCAGGCCGACCCGGTGGCTTATATTAAAGCCCACGCCCTGGCTAAGTCTGCGCGGGCGGTGAACATACGCCCAGCACCCTCGGGGATGGCCTACCTAACCGCCCTACTACCGTTAGGGCAAGCCTTTGCCTGTAAGAAAGCCCTCCACGATACCGCCACCTCTATGGCCTTCAGCGAAGAAACCGTGCAGGCTGGCCCGACCCAGCTCGAAGCCGACCTATTGGTCCAGCGCCTGACGGGGCAATCCCATGCTGAGGCAGTCAACATCGAAGTCCAGTTGGTCATGACCGACGAAACACTGCTCGGCACCACCACAACCACCCCCAGCCACGCTCCGGTCATTGATAATACGGGCCGGCACGCCGAGGATGTGTTTACCTCGGCGTGGATGCCCGGCTATGGTCCCATCCCCGCCGCACTCGCGCGGGACATGCTTGACCCGGTCCATGATCACCAGACCCCAGCTAGGGTGTTTCTACGGCGCGTGTTGACCGATCCGGTCACCGGTGAGGTCACGAAGATTGACACGAGGAAGCGTGAATTCACCGGTCCGCTACGACGAGCTCTGGTTCTGCGTGATCAGCAGTGCCGGACCCCGTGGTGTAACGCACCCATCGCCCATTTAGACCACGCCCACCCCTACGCCAAAGGCGGCCACACAAGCGCTGGCAACGGGACCGGGCTCTGCGCCAGATGTAACTACACCAAAGAAAACCCCGGCTGGCACCACACCCCCACCAACACCAGCACCCGAAACATCACCACACCAACCGGCCACACCTACAACTCAACCCCGCCCCCAATAACGCCAAACCTCAACAGGCGGATCTAGGAAAAGGGAGGCCGCTCCCCCGAGCCACGCTCAGTCAGGGCAACTGGCAACTCAATCATCTCTGCTTCCTTACTCGGATCCTCGATGCGCGCAAACGCCAAATCCGCCGCCTGCCGCCCCATGTCTCGTGAATCATGTGATATTACGGAGAGCCCGAGTACGCCGGCCCATTCGACGTCGTCGAACCCAATCATGGCCGGACGGCGTCCAACGGGATACCGCGAATGTACCTCGTGCAAAATGGCCAGTGCGGATCTATTATTTCCACCTACGAAGGCCGTGGGCGGGGCCTCCAGATCGAGCAATTCGCGGACTATCTCGCGGGCCCGAGCAACATCATGAGCATCCTTGCGAACCAGGCGCTCCCAATTCGAAATGCCCGCCTCAGACATCGCGTCGGAAAAGCCAGCCAGTCTGGCCTGTTGGGTGGGAAGCCATTCGTAGTCCCCCACATATGAAATACGGGTATGACCATGCTCTAGTAGGTGCGTAGCGGCCAACCTGCCACCTGCTTCATTGTCGAGTACCACGGAATCTGCTTGAATAGCCCGCGGCTCGCGATCTACGAAGACAACGGTAAGGCCGGTCCGGACTAGGTCAAGATATTGCGAATTGTCCTCCATCGAGGACACAACGATCAGTGCTCGGGACCTCTGCCGGGCCGCACCTTTCGCCAACTCCCACTCGGTATCTGGATCCTCGCCAGAACTCGACAAGCTAAGGATCATACGGTGCTCGCGTGCGCGTTCCTCGATACCCTGCGCCATTGCAGCATAGAAGGGGTTCGTCATATCACCGATGATCACGGAAATTGCGTCCGCTTGTTGCCCACTCGCCAAAAGGCTCGCCGCGGCGTTCCGCCGATAACCAAGCACCCGAGCTTCCTTCAGGACGCGTTCGCGAGTCTGAGGAGCCACGTGAGGTTCGCCCGCCAATACGCGGGACGCCGTCTTCAGGCTTACTCCAGCAGCCGTGGCCACCTGTGCAAGCGTGACGTTAGTGTGTGTCATTCTTCTATTATCTGTGATCTCGGACTCCCACATAGTGATTTGAGATGCTAGACTCGCCACTATTCGTGACAGCGTTGTCAGAGGCGCTGGATCGGATCACACTACTGGACGAAGGAGACCACCACGTTATGAGACGCCCATCAAGTAGTCACAGGCGAGTGTCAGGGAGGGTAGGCGCGGCGTTTGCAGCGAGCACCCTTGTCCTCACGCTTGCCCCGGGAGCCACGGCGGCGCCGGAAGGTGATGATGGCTTTGCCACGTCATTCGAAGATGACGATAAAGAAGTAGCAGTATCAACCCCCTACGATGACCCCACCAATCTCACGGGACAGGCCGGCAAGCCTGGCAGCCTGCTTGGCTCCGTCACAGAAGTTAGCGCATCTGGTGAGAACCCTCCGAGCGAGGTAGCAACTGCGCTTGCGGATGCCAACCCGTCGAGCAAGTGGCTGGTCAAGGAAAAGACCGCGTGGGCACAGTACGAATTGGAGGAGCCCGCGGCGATCACCTCGTATACGCTCACATCCGCCAACGATGCCGAAAAGCGCGACCCGAAGGACTTTGAGGTTCTAGGATCGAATGACGGCGAGAAGTGGGAAACGATTGATTCCCAAAAAGACCAGACTTTTGACGGGCGGCTGAAGACCAACAATTACGAGCTGTCGGAAGCCTCCGACGAATACTCGTACTACAAGCTTGATATCACCGCGAACGGCGGTGAAACCATGATCCAGCTCGCGGACTGGGAGCTCATCGATTCACGGATCGAGGACACAGCTACGCCCATGACGTCCAAGCAGGGAACGGGACCGTCCAGCTCTTATACAGCCAAGACCGGCGTGGGCTTCACTGGTCTGAAGTCGCTGGAGTATGGTGGCAGAATTCTGGCCGATGGTGCGGCCTCGGCAACTAACGAACTCTATGACGTGGACGTAGATATTAAGGACGGCATGGAGCTCTCTTACAAGATCTTCCCCGTCTTGGATTCGGATCTGACGTATGCCTCCACATACGCCTCCGTTGATCTGCTGCTTTCGGACGGATCGCTACTGTCCGCCGGCGATCTGACAGATCAGAACGGATTTGCGGCGAACGCTTCGGTACAGGGCGCTTCGGATGCCCTGTGGCCGGATCAGTGGAACTCGATCAAGATCGATCTGTCGGGCCTCGCGGGCAAGAGCATCGATAAGGTCCTGTTCAGCTACGACATTCCCGATGCACCGGCTGGAACCGTGTTCCGCGGCTACGTGGACGATGTTGAGCTTTCCACGCCCGAGGCCCTCGATACAAGCGACGGACTCATTTCCTACGTGGATACCCGCCGCGGAACCAACTCCTCGGGAGGCTTCTCGCGTGGCAACAACTTCCCGGCGGCCGCATGGCCCAACGGATTCAACTTCATCACACCCATGACGAACGCTGATTCCACGGGCTCGCTCTACCAGTATCAGGCGGCGAACAATTCTGAGAATCTGCCAACACTCAACGGGATCGGTTTTTCACACGAGCCCTCAATCTGGATGGGCGATCGCAACCAGCTCACATTCATGCCCGCGGCAGGCGATTCACCTACCTCGAATATGAGCGATCGGAAGCTGGCCTTTAAGCACGAGAACGAGGTGGCGCGTCCAGATCTGTACTCCGTTGCGTTTGAAAACGGGATCGAAACGTCCGTGACTCCCACAGATCACGGCGGAGTCTTCTCCTTCACCTTCACTGGTGATAAGGGCAGCGTCCTTGTTGACAAGGTCACCGGCGATTCGAAGTTGTCCGTTAGTGAGGACGGCGTGATTTCCGGTTGGGTCGACGGCGGCACAAGCTACCCAGGCCGGACCCGCATGTATGTGCATGGCATATTTGACGCAAAGCCGGCAACAGCTGGAACACCGTCCAATGGTGACCGTGGCGATGCCCGCTACGCAGCCTTCGATACATCATCAGACAAGACCGTTGAGCTGCGCGTTGCTACCTCATTCATATCCTCTGCTCAGGCACAGAAAAATTACAGCCTTGAGCTTGATGGGCGTAGCTTCGACGCGGTCCAGCAGGCCGTTGAGGCCGAATGGAACGATCGTCTGGGCGTGATCACGGACATCAAGGGTGCAACGGACGAACAGCTCGTCAACGTGTACTCGGACCTGTACCGCATGAACCTGTACCCGAACTCCCAGTTCGAGAACACGGGCACTGCGGATTCGCCTACGTATGCGTACGCGAGCCCGGTATCCCCCACATCGGGCGATGCCAGTGACACCGAAACGAATGCGAAGCTCGTGGACGGCAAGGTGTACGTCAACAACGGATTCTGGGATACCTACAGGACCGAGTGGCCAGCCATTGCGTTCTTCTACCCGGACCTCGCCGAAGAACTAGTGGACGGATTCGTTCAGCAGTACCGCGATGGTGGTTGGGTTGCTCGGTGGTCCTCTCCCGGTTACGCCGATTTGATGACGGGAACCAGCTCGGATGTTGCCTTCGCTGAAGCGTATCTGGCTGGGTCGATGTCCAACGAGAAGGCGCTCGATGCCTACGATGCCGCGGTAAAGAACGCGACGGCGCAGCCGGCTTCCTCGGGAGTTGGGCGCAAGGGGCTCGAAACCTCGATCTTCCTCGGCTACACGCCGGAGAGCACCCACCAGAGCGCATCTTGGGGGCTTGAGGGATACATCAACGATTTCGGCATCGCGCAGATGGCGGCCGCCCTCGCGGAGGATCCCGACACACCGGAGGAACGCGTTGAACAACTCGAGGACGAGGCCGCCTATTTCGAGACGCGCAGCGAAGAGTTCGTCAACATGTTCAACGAGAAGGCTGGCACCTTTACATCTAGGAACGCCGATGGCTCCTTCAGCGACGGTGCCGATTTCGATAAGAAGGATTGGGGAGGGGCCTTCACGGAGGCCAGCGGTTGGACCTTCGGGTACCACGCGCCTCACAACGTTGACGGCCTCGCCGCGCTGTACGGCGGCCGGCAGGGCCTGATCGACAATATTCACGAGTTCCTCACGGAACCCGAAGAAGCTGCCTACTCCAGCATTCATGAGGCCCGGGAGGCCCGCGACGTCCGAATGGGCATGCTGGGCATGAGCAATCAGGTTGCTCACCACATCCCCTATGTTCTCGGCGAAGCTGGCGATGTGTCCGGTTCTCAGAAGCTAATCTCGGACATTCAGGATCGTTTGTTCGTTGGATCGGACATCGGTCAGGGATACCCCGGCGACGAGGACAACGGAGAGTTTTCGGCATGGTACGTGTTCTCCACCCTCGGGTTCTACCCGCTGGCTGTGGGCTCCGGTGACTACACCGTGGGTTCACCCATGTTCGACTCGGCCACAGTGAACCTAGGTGGCAAGCACCTCACAGTGAACGCTAAAGGAGCTTCCTCCGGCCAGAACTACGTGGCTGGTGTTGACATCAACGGCGAATCGATCGATTCCACAACCTTCGATGGCGATCTCATCCGCGATGGCGGAACCCTCACGTTCACGATGAGCGGCGAGCCCTCCAACTGGGGTGCGAAGGATCTGGACGAAGATCTGGAAGTGCCGGAGATGGCAGTGGACGCCACAACGTACGGAACGTTCAGCGCCGCTGGGGATACTGAGATCGAAAAGGGCGGAGTTGCTTCGCTCTCCGACAACTCGATGAAGTCCTCCGTGACCTTCACAGGAAACGAGGCCTCGCTCATCTGGAAGTCCGGGTCCGGCCCTGTGGCACTGGAGCGCTACACGCTCACCGCACTGGAGGGCGCGGGAGCACCCGAAAGCTGGGCGCTATCGGGCTCACTCGACGGGGAAACCTGGGTGGAGATTGATTCACGCGAAGGAGAGTCTTTCCCGTTCGGGACACAGACACGTCCCTTCTCCGTGGACTCTGCCTCGGCCTTCACCTCATATAAGTTGGACGTGACCGGCACCGAGGCGAAGAACGTTGCTCTAGCTGAGATCGAGCTATTCGGTGGGACGGCGGAGAGCTCGGACCTTGTTCTGACTCCTGCTGATCCAATCTCCGCGAAGGTTGATACCGAGGTCTCGGCCACGCTGGGCACTCTGGTGGGCGCGGAAGAAGACGCAAGCGATTACTCGGTTAAGGTTTCCGCCGGGGACGGCTCAGATTCCGAAGATGGCGTTCTTAAGAAGAACAAGCTGGGCGGATGGGACATCACCGCGCCGCACACGTATACGGCCGCGGGTACCTACACGATCACTTTGACTGCCACCGATTCCCAAGGGGGTGCCGCAACGGCAACCACAACCGTCAACGTGAGCCGCGATGAGACGTTCATCGGCATGTTCAATAACACGTGCATAGCCGATTCAACGTATCCCGCAAGCTGCGACGGTCAGGGTTACGGCTACATGCGGGAGAGCCTTGCGGAAGACGGATTCACTCAAGGTGAGACCATCGATCTTGACGGAACAGAGCTCAGCTTCGACCTGCCAGAGTTCGTGCCCGAAAAGCCGGATAACATCACCACGGAGGGCCAAACCTTCGCGGTGAATCTTGGTGAGGGAGCAACCCAGCTCTCGCTGATCGGTGCAGCCACAGAGAACAAGAAGGACCTCACGGCCACTCTCACGTTCTCCGACGGCTCCACGCAGGAGGTTCCCGTCCAGTTCGGTGATTGGGTGGGCGCATCAGGCGATCCGGTATTTGGCAATACCGTGGTTGGCCTTTCCGAGGGCCGGTACTCTGGTACAACTCCCGAGGGAACGGTAAAGAATACCGCTGTCTACGCCACAAAGCCGCTGACGATCGATACCGATGATGACGGCGCCCCCAAGGTAGCCGTGAGCCTCACGTTGCCGCAGGATAAGGGCACGCTCCGCAACGACGGCCGCCCCCACATCTTCGCCATCGCATCCGATGGTGATCGCAGCGTTTCAGACGAACTGACAGTGACGCCCGCCGAGGGCCTCACTGTTGAGCAGGGTGCGGAGCTCTCCGATGTACTCGCAACGGTTGAAGGTGGCGCTGAGGATCAGTCCGCCACGATCAATTGGGGTGATGGGAGCGCAACCGATGAGGCCGCTGTTGAAGACGGCGCGATCTCAGGCACCCATACCTTCGCTGAGGCTGGCGATTACACCGCGATAGTGACCGTGGATGATGGCCTAAAGTCCGTCACCGCCGAGGTCACCATTGAGGTCACTGAGACCGATGCCTACGAGCCCACGCTCAGCGCAGATCCGAATTCGGCTAACGCTGGAGACACGGTCTCGCTCACGGGCGCCGGTTTCAAGCCCGGTGAGGATGTCCAGGTCACCAGCGGCGATTCGGTCCAGACCGTTTCCGCGAATGACGAAGGTGGCTTCACCGCATCCATCGATATCCCGAAGGATGCAGGAGCGGGCGATTGCGTGGTTTCGGCCGTGGGCACTGAATCCGAGGTTCCCGCTCGCGTGACCATCACCATCAAGGAAGCCGTACCTGGCCCCGAACAGACCACAACTGCGCTCTCCGCATCTCCGGAAGCACCGCAGGTGGGACAATCCGTTGAGCTCAAGGCAACCGTTGAACCTGCGAACGCAGAAGGTTCCGTCCGCTTCGTGGAGAACGACGAGTTGTTGGGAACAGCGCCAGTTGCGGGCGGTACGGCGTTAATTGACGTAAGTTTCAATTCCAGCGGTGGACACGGCGTAGTTGCGGAGTTTATTTCCGACGACGACACTGCATTCACCAACTCCTCCTCCAACACGGTGGCCATCACTGTGGAAGAGGCTTCCGCCGATGAACCGTCGATTGTTCTCTCGGACATCGAGGTCATGGCGGGTGAGTCTGTCACGGTGACCGGCAAGGGCTTCGAAACGAAGGAAGCTGTTTCGCTGGAGCTGCATTCGGATCCGGTGGAGCTAGCCACCGTGACAACGAACAGTTCGGGCGGCTTCTCTCAGGTGGTAACTATCCCGGCTGATACCACCAATGGTAAGCACCAGATCGTCGCGAGCGGCGCTGATTCTGGACTAGAGGCCAGCGCCAATATTCAGATCACAACAACTAGCGGTGGAGGGAACGACGGCGATGGTAATAACACGGGCGGATCGGACAATGATTTGAGCTTCACTGGAGCTCAGGTTGGCGGGTTGATCGCCGCGGCCATCCTTGCGGTTGCTGCAGGAATCGTCCTGGTCTCGGTCCGCAGGCGAAAGGGAGGTGAGGTTTAGGCCAGACGAACCGGAACTACCTCGATAAGGTCCAGGCGGGATGCAACGTAACTATCGTTGCGGGAGACGTCGATTAGCTTTTCGGCAGCCTCCATCGCGTCGGCCTGTGTGGCAAAATCAGACATTCTCAATGTCAGCCGCACAAGCCCACGCGGGCCCGCCTGGACCTTTACCGTTAGGGCTTCGTGGCTCCCAGCGATTGCCTCCTCGAGCTTATCGGCCAACGTAGGATCCAGCCACGGAGCGAACCACGGTTCGTCCATCGCTAGGCTGACTGTTGCAGTACGGCCAACATAGGTGGCATCCGCGCCATTCATATCCGTCGGATCGAGCGCGATGATGCCGGTATTGAGCAGTGCTTGCGCGGCAACGGCCTGCCCCTCGAGGGGCAGTGGGCGAGCCTGCGTATCAAACGCAGTGAGCGAGGCCATCGAAGTAAAGGCCGGCATGGCCCTGAGCCCACCCGGGGCCGCAACTGTGAGAGCGCCAGCTTCCTCCTGAGCGGCCTCGTTAACCCCCTCGGGGTCGTGTTCCTTGATCGCACCATCACCTCCCACACCTGGATGCGCGTGCGGCTGTACGGCGAGAAATAGGCGCCCAGTGCCAATCGCGGCAACAACAGATTCTTGGCGTTTGGCATTATCCGATTCAGCCAATGCGGCGGCCATCTGGGGCTGGACGGATCCGTCGTCGCCAGAAAAAGGGTTCGGACGTAGCAAGCGTTCAAAATCCACTAGAGCTGCTCCCCCGCCATCTCGATAGCTTGCGCCAGCGTAAACGCGCCTTCGTACAAGGCCTTGCCCACAATGGCGCTATCAACCCCGGCGGGAACCAACTCGCGCAGGGCGGCAAGATCGTCGAGGGAAGAAATCCCTCCCGAGGCTACAACGGGTGCCTTCGCGGTGCGGGCAACCCTGCTGAGAAGATCCGTGTTGGGGCCAGTCAGGGTGCCGTCCTTCGTCACGTCAGTCACCACGTAACGGGAGCATCCTGCTGCTTCCAACTGTGCCAATACGTCCCACAGGTTGCCGCCCTCACTGGTCCAACCACGGCCCGCAAGTACCTCGCCCCGAACGTCCAGTCCCACGGCCACGCTCTGCCCGAAGCGTTCGATCACCTTCGCAGTCCAATCCGGGTTCTCGAGTGCGGCAGTACCGATGTTGACGCGGGCGGCACCGGCATCGAGGGCGCGCTGGAGGCTGGCATCATCCCGAATGCCTCCGGTTAACTCCACGCGTACGGGTACGTCGCGGACGATGCGTGCCAGTAGTTCGTGATTCGATCCGCGGCCGAACGCGGCATCAAGGTCCACGAGGTGGATCCATGTGGCGCCCTGATCGGCCCAGTTCGCGGCCGCCTCGGCGGGATCGCCGTAACCGGTCTCGGAACCGGCCTCGCCTTGCAGGAGGCGGACGGCCTGCCCGTTCACTACGTCAACGGCGGGCAGAAGCTGAAGTGGTTGCACGGAGATTCCTAAAGGGTAGATAGCCAATTGGTCAGAAGCTGTCCGCCAGCTTCGCCGGACTTTTCCGGGTGGAACTGGGTGGCCATAAGCGGCCCGTTCTCCACAGCTGCAACGAACCGGGCTCCGTGTTCGGCGAAGGTGACGAGCGGTGGCTCTATCTTCTCGCTTGGCGTTAGTGCGGCCGCTGGGTCGGACTGAACGCCGTACGAGTGAACGAAGTAGAAACGCTCGTCCTCGATGCCTTCGAAGAGGCGGGAGCCCTCGGGCACATCCACGAGCGACCACCCCATGTGAGGAACAATGTCCGCCGGCAGCCTGTCTACGGATCCGGGCCACTGCCCGAAGCCCTTATGAGCGCCATGTTCGGTGCCCTGCTCAAACATCACCTGAAGGCCCACGCAGATCCCGAGCACGCTCTGACCGCCGGCAAGGCGCCGTTCAATCAGCCGGTCCGCACGCACGGACCTGAGCTTCGACATCACGGCCGTGAACGCACCAACGCCGGGAACCACGAGGCCATCGGCGGCCATAACGGCGCCGGGATCCGCCGTAAGTTCCACGTCGCCGCCCACGTGTTTCAGGGCGCGAACCACCGAATGGACGTTACCTGTTTCTGCGGCGAGTACAACGATCTTCTTCACGTGCGCAATTGTAACCGGTGTTGCTAGTCAGACTGCTTCCGGTTCCAGAAGTGACGCTTCGGGCCGTCGTTGTCCTTAGCCTGATCACCAGATTCTTGGGCCTCACGCGTCTTCTTCACAATTTCGGCGGGTGTGATGTCAAGTGAATGCACCGCATCGTAATCCTTCGGGGACTTTTCACCCAACACGATACGTTCAATCACCGGATCAAGGCTATTGAGGAGAAGACCTGCCGCGATCTCATCACCCGATTCACCTCCGATGAAGCGGCGTGCCCGAACCACACCCGAAATGCCGGCTTCAAAGCCCGTGTCCTCCCCAAGATCTACATCGATGAGGACTACACCATACTTAGACAACCGAGAAAGGAACGCCGCAACAGCAGGGGCGTTATCAGACGGGCTATCCTCCCCCAGCTCCGCCAGGTCCGAATCGTCTGGGCCAAGAATATTTCGGATATCCCACTCGTCATACTGGGGCACTGGCAGCTCGCGAACCACGAGGGCCCCAGATTTCGTGCCCATGACCTCAACGTCCAACTTCTGGAGCGCAGCAATGCCCGCCACCACTTCCGGCTTATCGAACGGAGTTAGAATTGCGTAGCGCTTGATCTTTGTGCCCATAGGCTACAGGCTACCCTTTGTGGAGGGGATGCCAGAAACCCTTGGGTCAGGCTCAACGGCCTCCCGCAGAGCACGCGCTAGGGCTTTGAACTGCGCCTCGACAATATGGTGCGGATCGCGGCCGCGGATGAGATCCACGTGCAGGCAGATGCCGGCGTGATAGGCAATCGCCTCAAAGCAGTGCCGTGTCATCGAACCCGTGAAGTGACCGCCGATTAGATGGTACTGCTGGCCTTCCGGTTCACCTTCGTGAACCAGATACGGACGTCCGGAGATATCCACCACCGCGCTGGCCAACGCCTCATCAAGGGGCACAGTGGCCTGCCCGAATCGGCGGATACCCGCCTTGTTGCCCAGCGCCTCGCGCAGGGCCTCACCAAAGCAGATCGCGGTGTCTTCCACCGTGTGATGGACGTCCACCTCAACGTCTCCGCGCGCCGTGACGTCTAGGTTAATCAGCGAGTGCCGCGAGAGCGCCGTCAGCATGTGATCATAGAAGGGCACGCCGGTATCGATGTGCGATTCGCCCGTGCCATCGAGGTCAATAGCAAGCGAGATCGTGCTCTCTGAGGTTGAACGTTCGATCTTGGCGGTACGTGACATTTAGATAACCTCCTTGAGGGCCGCGACAAATGCGGCGTTTTCCTGCGGCGTGCCGATGCAGACCCGCAACCAGCCTTCGGGACCCACTTCGCGGATCAGGACTCCACGGTCAAGTATGCCCTGCCAGACTGCGTGGCGGTCCGCAAAGGTACCGAACATGACGAAGTTCGAATCGGATGGGACTGTTTTCAGTCCCAAAGCACCCAGCTCTTCGACCAAACTATCGCGGTCCTCTCGAATCTTGGCTATCTGATCCGCCAACTGATCCGAATGGGCTAGGCAGGCGCGGGCAGCAGCTTGGGTGAGGGCCGAGAGGTGATAAGGCAACCGGACAATAGTGAGTTGGTCGATCACCTCTTTGGCTGCGGCAAGGTAGCCCAGACGCAGGCCAGCAGCGCCAAAAGCCTTGGACATCGTGCGCGAGACCGCCATGTACGGATAATCCGAGAGGAGCTCGAGGGCAGACGAGACTCCGTCGCGGCGAAACTCCACGTACGCCTCGTCAATCACCACGAGCGATGCCTGCCCTGGTTCAGGACCGGTATGTCGGGCAATGTCGAGGATCTCAATGAGTTGCTCCTGAGGCAGGGCCGTACCCGTCGGATTGTTCGGGCTGGTCAGCAATACCACTCCCGGGCGCTCACGTTCCAAAACACTACGCACTTCGTCCAAGTCCAGCTCGAAGGAGTCCGTTCGCGCACCCGCCACCCAAGTAGCAGACACATCACGTGCGTACTCCGAGTACATGGAGTATGTGGGGGCAAAGGAGACCACAGTACGCCCCGGGCCCGCGAAGGCTTGGAGCACGTGCAGCATCACTTCGTTCGATCCGTTGGCCGCCCAGATGTTGGCCGGGTCAACATGCACGTGAGATTCGCGCTCCAGGAAGGCCGAGAGGTCCTCGCGCAGTTCCATGAAATCACGGTCGGGATACCGGTTGAGCCCCGCTGCCGCAGCGGCAACGCCACGGGATATATCCGCGATCAGCTCTGGGCTGGGCGGATAGGGGTTCTCGTTAACATTCAGGCACACGGGAACATCGAGCTGGGGAGCACCATACGGGCTCTCATTGGCGAACTCTGGACGGTACGGAAGAATACTCACGGCACTAGCTTACGAAACGGCCCGCCACAATGGGCGGGCCGTCCGTATGCTTATACCTCCTTGGGTATCACTGCCACAATGGGCGCACCGGTTAGCACACCATGGGTGACCGAGCCGAGCAGCTGCGCCGTCATCGCGCCAGCGCCGTGGGCACCCACAACCGTCAGGCACGCATCATTCGAGGCCTCGAGCAGAGCGTCTACCGCATGGAGCATCGAAACATCTAGCGACGCCTCAACGTCCGGGAAATCTTCGCGGAGCTTGTTGAAGGCCTCGGTGCCACGCTTCTCAGCCATGTCCATTCGCGTGGCGATCATGGAACGCATCGCTGTTTCGGGAAGCGTCTCGTAGTTCGCTGCGGCATGCTGCTGAGACTGAATCACATGGACGGGGCATCCGCGCCTGCGTGCTTCCTCAAACGCATACCGCACAGCTTCCTGTGAGCCACCTTCTGGGGACATACCCACAATGACGGGCCCTTTCTCGTTTCCGGCATTACCACGAACAACTACGACTGGGCACTTCGCGTGCGCGGCAACCTTGGACGATACGGAGCCAAGCAGAAGCCTGCGCACGGCGCCGAGACCACGCGCTCCCACGAATACAACCGTTGCCTCCGCCGATTCCTTGACCAGTGCTACCGAGGGGTCTGCGACGATCACTTCGGTTGTGATCTGAAGCCCCGGGAAGTCTTTCTCGATACGCGTCTGCTCGGAATCCAACACGTCTTGGCACGATTGCAGAATGTCCGGCGGCGGGGTCGGATCCAAACCCGCGTATCCATAAAGCGGGGCAAATCCGTAGATGAGCCTGAGCGGAAGGTCTTGACGCACAGCCTCAGCCGCGGCCTCCGTTACAGCGGCCCCTGCACGAACAGATCCGTCGGTACCGGCAACTACCGGATAGACGTCAGCCATGATGGCCTCCTCTTGGGCCCGCGTGTCTGAATTGCCAGATCGTTGCCGCTGGCCCGTACACCCATTCTACCTTCGAATGTGTTATGGGTCACGACGTTACATAATGTGACCGACTTCACTTTAATGTCTGTATAGCTTGATACAAAGCCACTTCCAGAGAGTTTTCAGGCCGTTAGGAACCCCTAATATAAGGCTCTCCAAACTGGAGCTATTCCAGATTACTTTCTAGCCTTAGCTTAACGAAAGGAGGCGAGATGTCCACAGAAGTCGCGCAAAAAGAGACACCATCAATCCAAAGCAAGTTGAACTGGCTACGCGCTGGAGTGCTTGGGGCAAACGACGGCATTGTCTCCACCGCCGGACTGGTTGTGGGGATATCCGGCGCCGCCCTCACGGGCAATGCTCTCCTCGCAGCCGGCGTAGCCGGAATGATTGCCGGGGCGCTCTCCATGGCTGCGGGCGAATACGTATCCGTCTCCACTCAACGTGACACTGAGAGAGCTGCGCTCCACGCCAAAAGGATCGCCCTGTCGGAAGATCCCGATGGAGAACTCGAGGTCCTCACCGGTCGGATCGAGGCCTCCGGCGTGAAGCCTGAACTCGCTCGCCGCGTTGCCGTGCAGCTTTCCGCACGCGACGCCCTCGCCGCCCATGCACGATGGGATCTGGGTATCAATCCCCACGAGATCGTGAATCCGTGGCACGCAGCCTTCGCCTCGTTAATCTCTTTCATCTTGGGCGCCATCATCCCTCTAGGGGCAATCGTCCTCAGCCCCGCCGCCATCGCGGTACCGCTCACCGTAATTGCCGTGACGATATCGCTCGCAATTACCGGATCCGTCTCCGCTCATCTGGGAGGAGCTCCCAAGCAGCGCGCAACGATCCGGAACATTTGTGGCGGGTTGCTCGCAATGGGCGTCACCTACATTATCGGGACGGCAGTGGGCTCATTCGGTGTCTAGCCGGGCAGCGAGTGCCTCGGCGTGAGCAGGCAGATCCTCGTCTAATGCCACCGCCTTGAGGAGCGGATACACCTTCTCCATCGCCTCGCGCGAGTATTCGACCGATTGAACGGACTTGATAAATGCGTGAACGTTCAGGCCGGAATTGAAAACAGCAGTACCGCCCGTGGGCAGCACATGGTTTGATCCAGCCATGTAATCCCCGAGCGGAACAGGATTGTAGGGCCCAACGAAAATTGCTCCCGCATTATGAATGAGATCGGCGTGGTGCGGCGCCTTCTCCGTCTGAATCTCCAGGTGCTCGGCGCCGTAGGCGTTCGCCACGGCTACGCCGGCATCCATATCGTCAACCAGCACCGTTCCCGACTGCGGCCCAGTCAGTGCTGTGTGCACCCGCTCGGAGTGCTTGGTAGCATCAGCGCGGCGTTCGAGCGCCACATCCACCCGCTCGGCAAATTCCGTGGAATCGGTGATGAGCACGGAAGCCGCGGCCGGATCGTGTTCGGCTTGCGAAAGCAGATCAGCGGCCACGTGTTCGGGATTGGCCGTCGCATCGGCAAGAACCGCGATCTCCGTGGTGCCAGCTTCCGCATCGATGCCCACTACGCCGCGGACGAGACGCTTGGCGGCCGCAACGAAGATGTTCCCCGGGCCTGTTACTACATCCACCGGATCACACAGTACCTCCGGGTCTTTGGTACCCGGCTCCCCCGCCGCCCCGTATGCAAACATGCCAACGGCGCTTGCGCCACCAACCGCGTACACCTCGGTAATACCGAGCAGGTGGCACGCGGCGAGGATAGTGGGATGCGGAAGTCCGGCGAACTCCGCCTGTGCGGGCGAGGCCAGCGCGATCCCTTCAACCCCGGCCACCTGCGCGGCCACGGCGTTCATGATGACGGACGAGGGATAAACTGCCAACCCGCCGGGAACGTAGAGACCCACACGCTTGACCGGGATCCAGCGCTGCCGAACGAAGCCCCCCGGCATGACCTCGGTGAGCTTTTCCTCGGGAAGCTGAGCTCTATGGCCCGCTCTGTTATGCGCGATGGAGACTTCGAGTGCTTTGCGAAGCTGGGGATCCAACTGTGTTGCAGCGCGTTCAAGTTCCTCGGCGGGAACACGCAGGGCAGCTGGCCGGACTCCATCGAACTTTTCTGCGGAATCGCGTAGGGCGGCGCCACCACGCTCCCGCACATCCTCGATGAGCGGGCGCACAACATCTAGAGCGTGTTCAATGTTGAAGGCCGCACGGGGTAGCTTATCTGCCAAAACTGATCGCGAAACCGATACTCCGCGTAAGTCAATCCTCTGCAACATGCCTGCAAGTCTACCGGTTACCGGGTCCCCAAGGCTCAGGCGTCCGGATCGTCGTATTCCTCAGGTGCCCACACCCTAGGCTCAGTTGTGGCTACGCGATCAACCGCACCGCCGTACCTGCGGTCGCGCCCCGCGAATTCGCTACAGGCTCGCCACAGCGCCAGCCTGTCAAAATCTGGCCACAGCAGATCTGAGAAGTACATTTCGGCATAGGCAGATTCCCACATGAGGAAATTGCTGGTGCGTTGCTCTCCGCCGGTTCGGATGAAGAGGTCAACGTCAGCCATGTCTGGCGCGTAGAGATACCGCTGGATCAACTGGTCATTCACGCTGGACGGTTTAAGAAGGCCATCAGCCACATCGGCCGCGATACGCGCCATAGCATCCGCGATCTCGGCTTTCCCGCCGTAGTTAATACAAAGATTAAAAGTGAGCTTGCGGTTATCTTTCGTCAGTTCCTCGGCTGCCCTCAGTTCCGAGAGCACCGATTTCCACAGGCGCCCCTCGCGGCCAACCCAGCGGACACGGACTCCCCACGCGTTGAGATCATCACGTTGTTCTCGAAGGATCTGGCGCGAGAAACCGAGGATATATCGGACTTCTGCTGGGGATCGCTTCCAGTTCTCAGTAGAAAATGCATATGCCGAGAGCTCGCTAACACCAATCTCCAGCGCTCCCGCAATCACGTCCATGAGGGTGGCCTCACCCTCACGATGCCCATCGGTACGGGGCAATCCCCGGGTGTTGGCCCATCGGCCGTTTCCGTCCATGACCACAGCAACGTGGTGAGGAACCTTGGCAAGTTTTGGGGCGACTGCGCCAGACGGGTGTGCAGGCGGCTGGATATGTTCCACGAAACCTTCCTAAAGATGAATGAGTGGCGTTCCCACCATGTCCAACGATTTGACCTTGCGCTCGATGTGCCACTGCAGGTAGGCCGTTACGAGGCCCGCACTCTCATGCCGCGCCGTCAACCCGGACCGGTCCACAATGTCCCAGTCTCCGATCTGGAGAGCCGCGAGCAGCTGGACGGTTTCATTGTGGGGATGGGCCGCACTTCGCGGCGCACAACTCTCGCACACCATACCGCCCGCACGCACATCGAAGCGATGCAAGGGGCCTGGGGTGCCACACGTAGCGCAGTTGCCGATAGCCAAGGCCCACCCGGCGTTAGCCAGCGACCGAAGGATGTAGGACGCGAGAATCGATTCGGGATCATGAGCCTTCAGCGACAGTGCGTTAAGCGCCCCCACCAGTAGCAGATACTGACCCTCGTCCGGTAAGCCTTCCTGCGAGGTCAGCTTGTCCGTTACCTCGGCCATCGCGCTCGCGCAGGTGTATGAATCGTAATCCCGGCCGATCTTCCCGGCAAACGAACTCATGGTGGACACTTCAGTGATGATATCGAGCGATCTACCCTCATAGAACTGCGCATCCACCATCGCGAAAGGTTCTAGCCGCGCCCCGAATCGAGATTTGGTGCGCCGGATCCCCTTGGCAACAGCTCGCACCTGCCCGTTCCTCCGCGTCAGAAACGTGATGATGCGATCTGCCTCCCCCAAGTCATGGGTTCGCAGGACTACGCCCTGATCACGGTAGAGTTTCACGCGATCATTCTTGCACGTTCGCCAACCTGCGCAATGAGGCGGGCCGAATGATTAGCTCAGGGAGTAATACCCACTAACCTACCGGTTATATCGCGTGTTAAGATCTCGCTATGAAACCGTTCTTGCTCTTGGTAGCACGCCCGGATAGCCCCATCAAGGCCGACGAAGTGAACTCCCTTCTGCGCTATGGGGCATTGGACGATGAGAAACTCGTCGTCGTCGATCTTCTTCAGCCTCTCACCAACACGCCGGACTTTACCCAATACTCAGGAGTATTCATCTCGGGCTCCCCTTACAACTACCTCACGCCGCTTGCACAGAAATCCCCTGAGCAGGTTCGCGTGGAATCCCAACTTCTACCACTGGCGAAAACCTTGGTGGATCAGGACATCCCCACGCTTGGGTTGTGCTACGGCCTCCAAATTCTCGCACTTGCCGCCGGCGGTACCCTGACGCGGGAGTTCAGCGAAGATATGCAGCCCGTGCGAGTGAGCCTGACGGAGGCTGGACGGAAAGATCCCGTAACGGGCCAGCTCCCGGAGACCTTCATCGAGTATGTGGCACATGCCGAATCTGTTGGCGAGCAGCCCGAAAACATGGAAGTGTTGGCATCCTCAACGGGTTGTCCCGTGCAACTTGCCCGCATCAAATCCAACATCTACGGAACGCAGCATCACCCGGAGATTGATCGGGAAGGTATCGCTATCCGGGTGAAACAATATGTCGGAGTGTATTTCACCGAAGAAGAGCATCCAGCCGTTCTAGAATCGGTCCAATCCGTTTCAACGGAACAGCGGCTCATTACTTATTTCGTTCAACATTACGGAGTCTGACATGGAATTTGCCCAGTCACAGCAATCCACAATCGGCATCGAGTGGGAACTCCAGCTCGTGGACAAAGATTCTAACGATCTGCGTCAGGCCGCCGCATTTGTGATCGATCAGCTCAAGGGCAAACCCTTCATCCAGAAGGAGATGTTGCTGAACACGGTGGAAGTTACTTCCGGCGTGCACCAGACCGTGGCCGGATGCATCGGCGATCTGCGAGAGGGAACCGAATCTGTGCGCAGGACAACCGATCCCCTGCGTATCGATATCGCTGCGGCCGGATCCCACCCGTTCGCTAACCCCATGTACCAGCGCGTCACGGATAATGACAGATATGCCGAACTCGTGAACCGGACGCAGTATTGGGGCCGGCAGATGCTGCTGTTCGGCACACACGTCCACGTGGGCTTGGACCGCCGCGACAAAGTGTTGCCGATTCTCAAGGCCCTGCTGACCCGGGCGTACCACATCCAGTCACTTTCGGCTTCCTCCCCTTTCTGGGCGGGAAATCGCACTAACTATGCTAGTAACCGCGCCATGGTGTTCCAGCAGCTTCCAACCGCGGGCACTCCACGCCAGTTCGATGCCTGGGAGGAGCTGGAGCAATACACCCGCGATCTTCGCAAGACGGGGACTATCGAAGAGTTCAATGAAGTGCGCTGGGACGTGCGGCCTTCCCCCGGCTGGGGAACCATCGAGGTGCGGGTGGCCGATGCTAGCCCGAACCTCATGGAGATGAAAGCCGTTGCCGCCCTCGTTCACTGCCTAGTGGACCATTACGCTGCCGAATTGGATGGCGGACGCGAAATCCCAACCCTCCCCGATTGGTACGTGTCAGAAAACAAATGGCGTTCAGCGCGCTACGGCATGGACGCGGTGCTCATCAAAGATCGCCATGGCAATGAGCAACTTGTGGGTGAGACGTTACGGGAAACAGTTATGGAGTTGGAGCCCGTGGCCGAGCGGTTGGGCTGCGTTCAAGAGCTCGCCGGAGTGCTGGACATTCTCGATACTGGGGCGGCCTATCAGCGCTTCCTTGCCGTGTCTGATGTGCACGGAGGATCGCTGGACGCGGTTGTAGAGCACATGCGCGAAGAGATGAAGGAAGAGCGGCCGCTGCCCGCCGAGGCAACCCAGAATCACCCCGACGGGCTGCGATAAGCCCTACCTAGGACTCATCGCAGCGAACGGTTCACCGCGGAAACGATAGCCTTGAAACCGGCACGAACCGTGGACGGGTCGATTCCACAGCCCCACAGCGTTTGGCCGTTGACCTCACACTCGATGTAGGCGGCCGCCGTCGCGTCGTGGCCAGAGCTCAGCGCGTGTTCGGCGTAATCGAGCACCTTGACATGAACGCCTGCTGTGGCCAGCGCCCCGACGAATGCATCGATCGGTCCATTGCCCTCCGAGCTCACTACGTGATCAAACTGGGAATCGCCCTCACCGTACTCGCGAATGACGGTGCTGAGCTCGGAATGTGAGCCTTCCTCGCCCGAGACCAACGTGCTGGATATGAGCCGATACTTGCCCCATGGGGAAAGTCCCTTGGCCTCCTTGTAGGGCAGGTACTCGTCCACGAAGATCTGCCAGAGGCGATCCGCGGTGATTTCCCCACCGTAGCGATCGGTGTGGAGCTGAACCAGCTTGGCCAGTTCCAGTTGCATCCGGCGGGGCAGATCGAGATGTCGCGTGGAAGACATCAGGTAGGCAACGCCACCCTTACCAGATTGCGAGTTCACGCGAACAACGGCCTCGTAGTTTCGACCAACATCCTTCGGATCCAGCGGCAGATACGGAACATCCCACGGAACTGCACTCTGGTCCCCGCCAGCGGCGGCCACGCGTTCATCGCGATCCGCGAATCCCTTCTTAATGGCATCCTGATGAGAGCCCGAAAAGGCTGTGTAAACGAGGCTCCCCGAATACGGCGTACGCTCAGGCACCGCCATTGAGGTGCACTCCTCATAGATATCCACGATCTGATCGATATCAGAGATATCTAGCTGGGGATCGATGCCCTGGCTGAAGAGGTTGAGCGCAACCGTCACAAGATCTACGTTGCCGGTGCGTTCACCCTGCCCGAACAGGCAGCCTTCCACGCGATCGGCGCCGGCCAGCATAGCCAGCTCCGTGGAGGCTATGCCCGTGCCCCGATCGTTATGGGTGTGGGTGGACAGCGCAATGAAGTCGCGGCGCGAAAGGTTCCGGCTCATGTACTCCATTTGATCGGCATAGACGTTGGGCGTGGCACGCTCCACCGTGGTGGGCAGATTAATGACCATCTCACGGTCCGGGCCAGGCTGCCAGACGTCCATTACCGATTCGCATATCTCCAGAGCGAAGTCGAGTTCGGTATCCATGAAGATCTCGGGCGAATACTCGAAACCAGCGATCGTATCGTCAGAGATCTTCTTCTCGAGCCCGCCTAGAACCTCGTGAGCACCCGCGACGGCGAGCTGCTTAGTAGCTTCCTTATCGTTGTGGAACACCACGCGACGGAAGATAGGCGCTGTTGCGTTGTACAGATGAACGGTAGCGCGCGGCAGGCCGTCAATCGCCTGAACAGTCCGCTCGATGATCTCCGGGCGAGCCTGAGTGAGAACCGAAATCGTAACGTCCTCAGGAACCGCATCATCGGCAATGAGGCTGCGGCAAAAATCGAAATCGGCGGCCGATGCGGCCGGGAACCCAACCTCGATCTCTTTAACTCCCATCTTCACCAGCAGATCAAACATCGCTCGTTTCTGCGCCGGATTCATGGGATTGACGAGCGCCTGATTACCGTCGCGCAGATCGGTGGAAAGCCAACGAGGAGCTTTCGTTATACGATTGTTTGGCCACTTGCGGTCCGGTAGAAGGATTTCATTCGTCTCGAGGAAAGGCCGGTACTTACCGTACGGCATATTTGAATTCTTCTGACGATTCGCGAATCCTGAAGTCAACATTGAGGGTACCCCCTTTAATCGTTTGGCCATCTATGGCGACTGGCGCAACGATTTACCCGCGGCGGGGAGCCAGTCAGCTAGGACCCGTCGCGGCGGCTAAGAAGGAGCATCGCCGTACGCATAGGTTCACCCTAGACAATTCGCTTCGAGTTCGCATGCTCAATTCCGCATGTTGATACGCGTGTCGCGATCAGAAGAGAGCTGGGTACACGCCCCAATATGCCAGCGCGAAGAGCAACATCACCTGCGCCACGAAGGAAATAACCACGATCGCATTGGCGAATCCGCTCAGGGTGTGATTGCCGCTGCCATCTTCCGGGTAGTGCGCACGGTGCCACGCAAACGGAACCCGAACTACCATCCATACAGCCAGAATTCCGATCACCTGCGCCAGTAACCAGCCACCCTGGACAAGAAGTCTGTTTTGCTCGTAGGACACAGCTAGTTCGGCCACCGCCACCGTGTAACCGAGCGTAACGATCCAGGCGAGGATCACCGTGAGTGACGCAAAGTTAACCGCGCCCCCACAACCGTGGAAGTACAGAAGCCTCTTGCGCCGGTAACTCATCGCCCCGATCGTGGTCATGACAACCCCTACGAGGGCCAACCCAAGACCGATCAGGAGGATCCAGACTGCCACCATCCCCGAGGCGAACCACGGAGGTTGATTGACCCGGCCCGCCATATAGTCTTGCTTGGGCTGAGCCCCAGCCACGTGTGGCGCCGCGTCGGCGGTGTACGGCAGGCCGTTGACCCAATCGGCTGTGTCCTGCATAGCCTGATCCACCAGCACTTTGTCCACCTGAAGCCCGTGATCTGCGTCCTCGTAGTAGCGTACAGTGAGGTCAGAATTTCCCGCGGTTTCCAAGTCTTCTCGCGTGATGATTGGGCCCTGTACCGTGGGCATGGACATGTCTCCGGTGCCGTAGAGCATCAACACCGGCATCGTCATCTGCCGCTGGTATTCGGAGACATCGAAATCGATGTATTCGAACGCATCCTGCCCAAAATCCTGACCTATCAGCTTTGGGATGGCGGACAGGATTTGCTGCGGCGCGCCGAGATTACGAAGGTAAGAATCGGCCGCCAAGGCTCCCTGCTCGCGTATGGGGAGCACGGGGGCGGAAACGAGGGCAACGTAGCTAACGGCAGAGTTCCGCGCCGCAACAATTGGAGCTATATTGCATCCCTCTGAAACCGCATAAAGCCCAGTTCGCTGCGGATCTACCCCCGGCCTACTCAACAGATCGGTGAAGGCATCCTCGTAATCCTTGGAAAGCTCCGGATAATCGCGATGGGTGGTGGTGTAGTTATCCGTCCGTTTGTCCGGTACCAATGTGATCACGCCAGCCGAAGTGATCGCATCGGCCTCCCGATCAAAGTTCTGGTAGGAATCGGTGCCCGTCCCATGGACGAACACCATTCCTGGAGCCAAGCCATCCGTTCCCACGGGTGTGCGGAGCGTTGCGGGTATCTCAGTGCCGTCGCGCAGCTCAACCGTGATCACCTCGCTTTGGACTTCATAATCGCCCAGCCCGGGAGTTTCGTTGCGCGTGGCAATGGAAGTATCGGCCGATTCGGGCACGATCAGCGAACGCATCGGCTGGGGGTTCCAGCCGGGCCCAGCCCAGCTCCCCCACATTCCAAAGATCAACACGGCGATCAGCCACACCATGAGGCGTGGATGGCGCAAGGCGAACCGGCGGATGCCACGGGGTTCGGTGGATTGATCCGGTTCTGGTTCCGAAACTTCTGCTGATACTTCTTCCGACACTAAAAGCCGAGCCGCCCCAGCAGCTTTGGGTCACGCTGCCAATCCTTAGCAACCCTCACGTGTAGGTCAAGGATCACACGCGCACCCAACAGCGGCTCGATCCCCTTGCGTGCGTCACGCTTAATGCGCTTAAGCCGCGCCGCGCCCTTCCCGATTATGATGCCCTTCTGGGAGTCTCGCTCCACGTGCAAGCTCGCGTGCACCCGCAGGATCGGGCGCTGGTCCGGATCGCCCTTGGCCGGCTGCTCATCAAGCATCTCCTCAACGGTAACCGCGAGGGAGTGTGGGAGTTCGGCGTGCAGGCCCTCGAGCGCGGCCTCCCGAATCAGCTCGGAGATGAGGGTCTCCTCTGACTCATCCGAGATCGCATCTCGGGGATACAACGGCGGGGAATCTGGCATCTGATCAAGAACAACCTCGGCCAGAACATCAACCTGCTCGCCTATTGTGGCGCTGACGGGGACAACGTCCACAAACGGTGCCATCTCGGACACTTCCACAAGGTGCGCTGCCAAATCATCGCGTCCCACCCTGTCCGTCTTGGTTACGGCAGCAATGATCGGCACGTTCATCTGTGAGACGAGATCCAGTAGGAACCTATCCCCCGGTCCAATCGCCTCATCGGCAGGCAAGCACATAACTACCACGTCCACCCCGGCCAGCGAATCCCGCACCATATCGTTCAGGCGTTCTCCGAGAAGAGTGCGCGGACGGTGCAGCCCCGGCGTATCCACTAGGATGATCTGCCCATGATCGCGATTAACTATCGCGCGGATAACACGCCGCGTTGTCTCGGGCCTATCCGAGGTGATGGCTACCTTCTGCCCCACCATCGCGTTGGTAAGCGTGGATTTGCCCGCGTTCGGGCGCCCCACGATGCAGGCGAATCCAGCCCGGAAATCATCGGGCCACGCGGGCTGATCACTCATCGTCTTCTGCCTCGTCTTTCGCTCTGGTGGCTATCAGTGTGGCAAGGGCGCGCCTACGCCCTTCGAACCGTTCGGCGATCAAACGGATGCCGTCAATCTCCGCCTCTGCACCGGCCAATGGTACCCTCCCGAGCAGCTTTGCCAAGAGTCCGCCGGCGGTGTCTACGTCGTCGTCGTCCAAATCAACTCCGAACAACTCACCCATATCGTCAATCGGGAAGCGCGCCGGAACCCGGTACGTATCCTCGTCAATGCGCTCCACCACGGGTTCGGCTCGATCGTGTTCATCCGCGATCTCTCCAACCAGTTCCTCAACCAGATCCTCGATCGTCACTAGGCCGGCGATACCGCCGTATTCGTCCACGGCTAGGGCGATATGGATCTGATCCGATTGCATCTGGCGCATGAGAACATCCACCATCTGGGTTTCGGGCACGAAGAACGGCTCGCGCATCACCTCGCGCACCGTCAGGCCCTCAGCATCAGAGCGGTGATGCGTGTGCTGGATTGCGTCCTTGAGGTAGAGAACTCCAAGAAGATCATCCACGCTCTCCCCGATCACGGGAACGCGTGAATAGCCTGAACGCGTAAACAGCGACAGCGCGCTATCGATGTACTGATCCACACCAATCGCAATCATGTCCGTTCGCGGCACCATGACCTCGCGGACCATGGTGTTACTCATCTCGAACATGGATTGAAGCATCTCGCGATCGTTATCGTCCAAAGCCTCCGATTCGGCCACGTGCTCAACCATGAGAGCCAGCTGATCTTCCTGCCGCTGCTCAAACTCCTCCGGGCTCGGTCCGCGGCGCCGCACGAACGGCCCAAAGGCCACCGCTAGCGGCAAGATAATAATCGACCCGCTGCTCAACACCCAGACCGGCCTGTTAACACCGAAGGTGGTGGGAGACGCCGCGATCTGCAGGAGCAGGCACACAACAAGCACGCCCACGAAGATGAGTACCAGCTCCCACCACGTGTTCGCCACACTGGCGGCAACGAGCGCCGCGGAAAATGCGAATCCGGACGTCAGTGCGAACCTACTCGTGACAAGCCCAACATCCGCCGCCTCACGCCGATCCAAGATCTTGGCTATGCGCTGGGCTCCACGCCCGCCTCCGGAGACAGCATCTTCAACTTCGGATCGTGTGACGCGCCCTAAGGCCGAGAGGGCCGCCGTACACGCCATCGTGGCTGCGAGAAAGATCAGGGCAAGCGCGGACAGCAACCCGATGGGTAAATCGCCTGTATCCATCAGCTAACCGTCGGCTCAGGAGCGGTTGCGGGGCCACCGCGCGAGGCAAGAAAACTCAGCAGCAGGGTGCGTTGTAGATCAAACATCTCTTTCTTTTCGGCCTCTTCTATATGATCGAAACCTAAAAGGTGCAAGATTCCGTGGGTGACGAGGAGCAGAATTTCTTCGGCCGTGGAGTGCCCGGCCCGAAGTGCCTGACGCGCCGCCACTTGCGGGCACACCACGATATCCCCGAGCGTGCCCTCGCGTGGCTCCTCGCCAATCGGGGCTGGGCGCAGTTCGTCCATGGGGAAGGACAGAACGTCGGTGGGGCCGGGAAGATCCATCCACTCGATGTGTAGGTTCTCGATAAACTTCTCATTGCCCATGAGCACGTTGAGCTCAGCTTGAGGATGGACGCGCATCTGATCCAGCACGAAACTGGCTAGCACGGACACCTCCTCTAAATCGACCGGTGGCTCAAACCCCGATTCGTCATGAACTTCAACTGTCACCGCGAGTTCTCACTCTCTCCAAACCGTGCGTATGCATCGATGATTTCGGCCACGAGGCGATGGCGCACCACGTCCCCAGATCCAAGCTCGATGAACTTGATGCCGCCCACGTCCCGCAGGATGTTTCGCACAAGAATAAGCCCAGATTTCTGCCTGCCAGGCAGGTCAACTTGCGTCACATCTCCCGTGACTACCATCTTCGAATTGAACCCGAGGCGCGTCAGGAACATCTTCATCTGCTCGGGTGTGGTGTTTTGTGCCTCATCGAGCACCACGAACGCATCGTTGAGAGTGCGCCCGCGCATGTACGCCAAGGGTGCCACCTCAATCGTTCCGGTCTCCATAAGCTTGGGGATAGTTTCGGGATCAAGCATGTCATACATCGCGTCGTAAAGCGGGCGCAGATAGGGATCGATCTTGTCCGTAAGCGAGCCCGGTAGAAAGCCGAGCGATTCGCCGGCCTCCACTGCGGGTCGGGTCAGGATAATCCGGGAAACCTGCTTCTTCTCGAGGGCCACCACCGCCTTCGCCATCGCCAGATAGGTCTTGCCAGTGCCCGCCGGCCCGATTCCGAACGTGATCGCGTATTCGTCAATCGCGTCCACGTAGGCCTTTTGCCCGAGCGTCTTGGGGCGGATCGTCTTCCCGCGCGCTGAAAGAACATCAGTGGTCATGAGGTCCGTGGGGCGCGCCACCCCACGCCGCGCAATCGCGATCGCACGCGAAACGGATTCCATCGTGAGGTGTTCGCCGCCTCGTACCACGTCAATCAGCTCGCCGATCAGTGCGTCCGCGAGGTCCACCGCGGCAGCCGGACCATCGAGCGTGATCTCGTGCCCTCGCACGTGAATCGTTGCTGGGGCTAGCCCGCGTTCGAGGGTACGGAGAACTTCATCCTCGTGCCCCAGCAGGTTGATCATCGCCACGCGATCGGGAACCACTAGGGTTCGTTCTATCGAATCTTCAGTCATTTGTTCTCAGTCTACTGGGCGCGATGCGTAAGATGCCATAATCGTTGCGATAGCGTATGGCCCAGCCGTTGCCGAGCGGAGTACGTGCGCAGACAGTAGGCATGTTTTCGCCCCTACCCGCGTGAAAAGCTCCAGTTCATCCGGAGAGATTCCGCCCTCTGGGCCGACGACGGCGATGTACCGTTCCCCCGCTTCCGTCGCAATCTCTGGAAGGCTGCTCGTGGCCTCCTCATGGCAGATGAGTGCAACTGCTCCCGCAGATATCTGGGCCTCGAGCGCACAGGCAAGCTCGGCCGAGCTAACAGGAGCTTCAACCTCGGGTATCCATGCCCGTCGCGATTGCTTTGCCGCGGCGGTGGCACAATCCTGCCACTTCTTACGGCCCTTCTCCTCTTTGCCCCGCCAGTTGGCTATTGACCGCGCGGACTGCCACGGGATAATTCGGGATGCCCCAAACTCCGTCGAGGTCTCAACCGCCTGCTCGTCCCGTCCGCCCTTTGCCAGTGCTTGAACCAGCACGATGTTCGGGCTAGGGGCGGTTTCCTGAACCACGGTCAGGACCCTCAGATTAAGAATTCCCTTGCCAAGCTGGCCCACCTCACAACGAAGCCGTCCGCCCGATCCATTGACGAGGTCTATCCGTTCGCCGACGCGTGTGCGGCGCACCGTGGCAGCGTGGTGCCCCTCTTGCCCCGCCAACTCGATTGTGGCACCGGGCGCCATATCACTGGGATCGAAGGCGGCAACGTAGCAAGGTGCAGTCATCGGCCCGCGAACTTGTCCTTGAGCTTGGAGAAGATGGAGGAGTTCTGCTGAACCAAGCGCGCGGTGGGCTGCTGTTCGCCGCGCATCTGGGCCAGTTGTTCGAGGAGGGCGCGCTGGGCCTCATCCAGCTTCGTAGGTGTCTTGACCGCTACCGCCACCTTGAGATCTCCACGGCCGCCTCGATGGAGGCGCCCAACGCCAAGGCCGGATAGCACAATGACGTGCCCGGACGGCGTACCCGCGGGGATCTCGATGTCCTGCGGGCCATCGAACGTATCGATGGTGACAGTGGTGCCCAACGAGGCGCTGGTCATCGGAACCTGGAGCTCGCACTGGAGATCATCCGCCGCCCGCTGGAAGACGGGATCTTGGTTGATGCGAACCTCAACGAAAAGATCTCCGGCCGGGCCGCCTTCGACGCCCGCATTGCCCTGCCCGGACAAGCGGATACGCATACCTTCTTCTACACCCGCCGGGACCTTAACCTTCGTGGACTTCGTGACACGCACGCGGCCTTCCCCGGCGCACTCGGAGCATGGCGTCACAATGACGGTCCCGTGGCCGTGGCACTTCGGGCACACGGACTGGGAAACCATCTGGCCAAAGAGTGAATTGGTGACCCGCTGAACGGAGCCGGTGCCGTTGCACTGATCGCACGGAATGGGTTCGGTTCCCGGTGCGGCGCATGTCCCATGGCAGGTGGGGCACTCGCCGGCCAGTGTGTGAGAGATGCTCTTCTCACAGCCAAACACAACCTCTTCGAGGTCCAATGTGGCGCTCACAAGGGCATCTTGGCCGCGCCTACCGCGCGGTACCGGGCCGCGTTGGCCGCCGCCCATGCCTCCGCCCATTCCGCCAAAGAACGTATCGAAGATATCTTGGAACCCGCCGAAGCCTGCTCCTCCGCCTCCATGAAGCGCTTCCTCACCGCCCATGTCATACAGCTTGCGCTGCTCCTGATTGGACAGAACGTCATAGGCCTCGTTCACGGCCTTGAACTGTTCCGCTCCCTCTGGACCGGCAACATCGGGGTGTAACTTGCGTGCGAGCTTCCGGTACGCCTTCTTGATTTCTTCCTGCGAAGCGTCACGGTTCACGCCGAGCGTTGCGTAGTAATCAGCCAACGGTCTCTCTTCTTAGATGGGTTTCCAGCTCAGTGAGCTGAAAGGATTTCTGACAGGTATCGTGCCACTGCCTGCACGGCGGCGATCGATCCGGGGTAATCCATGCGGGTAGGCCCGATGATTCCCACGCGAGCTACAGACCGATCGTCCACATCGTAGGTGCTGGATATAACCGAGGCCTCAGAGAGGCCATCGGACTGGTTTTCTTCGCCGATCGATATGGACATGCCGTCTTGCATGGCACCCAACAGCTTCAAGAGCACAACCTGCTCCTCAAGGGCCTCCAACACGGGAGAAATTGAGCGGGCGAAGTCTAGGTGGTGGCGCGAAAGATTCGCCGTTCCGGCCAGCATGATCCGCTCTTCCCCTTCGGCGCGGAGCGCGGATTCAACAACGGCGGAGACCGCCTGTGCGATCTCTTCCACTGGCGGTGCCAAGTGTTCAGGCATCGAGCTACCGAGCGAATCAAGGCTCTTGCCCGCCCACTCATTGTTTAGTGTTCGCGCGAGGTCCTCGAGGGTTGCAGCGGCTACCGGTTCAGGGAACACCAGCGTTCTCTGCTCGACGCGCCCCGCCTCCGTGATGATAACAAGTAGCGCATGAAGGTCACCCACCCCGATGAGCTCAAGATGACGCAGGGATACCTTGTTCAGCGAGGGGTATTGGACCACTGCGGCCTGATGTGTGATTCCGGCTAGGAGCCGCACCGCCCGGGCGATCACATCGTCAAGGTCAACCGCGCCGTCCATCAGGCGTTCCATGGCGCGCCTCTCTGACGGGGAAAGAGGCTCGATGATCTGAAGCGAATTAACGAAAGTTCTGTACCCCAGATCCGTTGGGATACGGCCTGCGGAGGTGTGCGGTTGCGCGATCAGGCCTTCATCTTCGAGGACTGACATATCGTTTCGCACCGTGGCCGGGGAAACGCCTAGGCGGTACTTCTCTACGAGCGCGCGGGAACCCACGGGTTCCCGATGAGAGACGTAGTCACGCACAATTGCCTCAAGCACGCGCGTACGCCGTTCCTCGCTTCCCACAACCGCTCCTTAGACATAGCACTCGACGTTCCTGAGTGCTAATCCTACGCTCGCAGACCCCGGGAACACACCATTACACCCGTCATGCATTTGCCCACACCCTGAAGCTAGCCTTATCTGGTGTTCGAAGATCCCTACGGTAGTGACGTTTTGTCCGATGATCCGCACCGTCAGCCTCAATCCCAAAAGGTCGCGGCCGCACCCGGCCTACTCATCGAGGATCTGCAGTCTGGCTTCGTAGGTGAAATTGTGAAGGTGGGACGGGTTGCCGGCCAATGGCAGTTTGAGGCCGAGGGCCGCGGTGGGATTCGACGATCGTTTCGGATGGGACGCGGCTTCTGGATCGAAGGCAAGCCGGTGGAGCTAGTTGCCCCGGAGCCGGCCGTCACAAAGAAGGGCCCCGCCGTTACCGCCTCCGGATCCTTCCACGTTGACCACCGCGCCCGCGTTGCCCGCGAATCGCGCATCTGGGTAGAGGGTAAGCACGATGCCGAGCTGGTCTCCAAGGTATGGGGCGAGGACCTCGCCTACGAAGGCATTGTGGTGGAGGAACTCCTCGGGGTTGATCGTTTAGAGGAAATGATCGCTCAGTTCCAGCCTTCTCCCATCCGTCGTGCCGGTGTGCTCGTAGATCACCTCGTGCCCGGCTCAAAGGAATCGCGGCTCACCGATCGCTTCGCCCGCATGCCCGGCGTGCTCATTCTGGGCCATCCATACGTGGATGTGTGGCAGGCTGTCAAGCCCGCTGCGGTTGGGATTTCTTCTTGGCCCGCCGTCCCGCGTGGGGAGGATATCAAGATGGGCACGCTCAAGCGGCTGGGCCTACCCCACGAGAGTCCGGGAGATATCGGCCGCGGCTGGGCTCGGATACTCTCCCACGTTCACAGCTACAAGGATCTTGAACCGAGCCTGCTTGGGCGTATGGAAGAGCTCATAGATTTCTTGACGGAGGCGGGGGCGCGGTAGGCCGTCGTCGTTATAAATCCTGCCACAAAGCCCGGGTTACGGAATCTGCCAATAGCCTGCCCCGCAACGTGAGGCGCAGGGTGCCGGAGAATGCGGAGGCAGGGTCAACAAGCTCATCCGATATAAAGCCGGCAATAACTTCGCGGCCCGTCGCGGCCGGAACCGGAATTCCTTCGGCGAGCCGGATCCCCAGCATGATGGTCTCCTCGGCACGCTCCGTGGCGGACAGAAGCTCGCGGGCCGCCGCTGGGCTGGCCCCATCCAGCAGCCGATTTGCGTAGGCGAGCGGGTGCTTAACGTTCCAGAACCGCGTACCGCCTATATGGGAGTGCGCGCCGGGGCCATAACCCCACCAATCACTACCGCGCCAATATGCGAGGTTGTGGGCGCACTCGTGGCCGGGACGCGCCCAATTCGAGATCTCATACCAGTGGTAGCCCGCTGGCTCTAGCATCGCGGCGGCCATCTCATAACGATCGGCCTGCATATCTGGATCGGGCAGAGAAATCTCACCGCGTCGAACCTGGCCGCCCATCTTGGTGCCCGGTTCAACCGTCAGTGCATAGGCGGAAATATGGTCCGGCTCCAGGGCCAGGGCCGCCTCCAAGGAAGCTCGCCATTCAACATCGGTCTCCCCCGGCGCACCGTAGATGAGATCGAGGGAAACCTCCAAACCGGCCTCCCGCGCCCAGCGCACCACTTGCGGAACTCTGGACGGGCGGTGCTGGCGATCCAGAATGGACAGCACGCGCGGAACCGCCGATTGCATGCCGAAGGAAACGCGAGTAAAGCCGCCAGCTGCTAGCTCCCGTAGCGATTCGGGAGTCACTGACTCGGGATTTGCCTCAGTTGTGATTTCAGCGTTTGCGGCAAGCCCGAAGGTGGCTTTCAAATCGCCCAGAACGGCAACCAACTGGGCCGAATCCAGCATCGTAGGGGTACCACCACCGAAAAAGACGGTCTTGATAGGGCCGTTCCCTTCGAGCACGCGCCGGCTGAGCGCGATCTCGCGGGCCAGCGAATCGGGGAAGTCTGTTAATCCCGCACCCGGCCCGAAATTCGGGTTCGTATACGTATTGAAATCGCAGTACCCGCAGCGCACAGAACAAAACGGGATGTGGACGTAGGCGGAGAAGCCCGCACTAATATCCGGGTTCGGGAGCGAGCCGTCTTGAGGCGCCGGTTCACCGTCAGGAAGACTGGCCATTGCGAATAACCTCGAGGTCGTGGATCGTGCGCCCGGCCTCGATACCCCGCTCCTCAAAACGCGTCATAATCCGCCCTTCCCAGCGTGGTGCATAACCCCCGCGCTCGGGCTCAGGATCGGCCGGATCTTGGAGGTTGCCAGCATGCGGGTTGTCGAAGTAGGGCGAAGCCTCAACGGTGTCGCGCATCTGCCAAGCGTAATCGTCCCAATCGGTGGCCATTCGCCACGTTCCACCCTGACGCAGGAGGCCCGCGGCAACACCTGCGAAGGTGGGCGAAACGATCCGGCGCTTGTGATGGCGCGCCTTGCGCCACGGATCCGGGAAGAAGGTCCACAGCATGTCCGCACGCGGGTTTTCTGCGTTCGGATGGGCAGGGTTAAGACGTGGGCCAGCGGCGATGATCTCCTCTGGGGCGTTTTTCCCTGCCGCCTCCAGCCCGAAGAGGATCGGAAGGGCTTGAGCCGCGTCCGCCTCGATGATGCGCACATTCGTAATGTTCTCGCGGGCGGCGCGGGCAACACACCGGGCCACACCCGGGTGCCACGCTTCGAGCGCCAGCACGTTCCAATCGGGATGGGCCGCGGCGAAAGACACAAGTTGTTCGCCGGAGCCTGGCCCGATCTCAATGGCGAGGTGGCCCGAGCGCCCAAACTCCCGCACAAGGTCGAAGCGGGCATCGGCGGCCACGGCAGTAGCGTCGTGTCCGGCTGGCAGATCGATGATGAACTCTGGGCCGCGTTCTGCCAGAAGGGTTTCGTATTTATCGCCAAGGCGCGAACCGCGCAGGGTAAAAGACTTAATGCGGGCAAACTCGGGACGGCCCGATTTTTCCGGCATATGCTACTTCTTCTCTGACGTTGGCTCGGAGGTGAGAGCGGCAACGAAGGCTTCCTGCGGTACATCCACTCGGCCAATCGTCTTCATACGCTTCTTACCTTCCTTCTGCTTCTCCAATAGCTTGCGCTTTCGCGAAACGTCACCTCCGTAGCACTTGGCCAGCACGTCCTTTCGGACGGCCCGGATAGTCTCGCGTGCGATCACTCGCGTGCCGATGGCCGCCTGAACCGGGATCTCGAACTGCTGGCGGGGTATGAGGTTCCTCAGCTTTTTCGTCATTTCAAGGCCGTAACTGTACGCCTTTTCACGGTGAACGATGGCGCTGAAAGCATCAACCGGCTCGTGGTTTAGCAGCAGATCCACCTTGACCAGATCGGCCTCCTGCTCGCCTTCGAGATCGTAATCGAGGGATGCATAACCCTTAGTACGGCTCTTGAGCTGATCGAAGAAGTCCGTCACGATTTCGGCGAGCGGGAGATCGTAGTGCAGCTCCACCCGCTCCTCGGAAAGGTAGTCCATACCCTGCAGGTTCCCTCGGCGTTGCTGGCATAGCTCCATCAGGGTTCCCACGTATTCGGAGGGTGTCAGGAGCGTGGCCTTGGCCATCGGCTCGGAGATATGAGCGACCTTGCCGTCAGGGAACTCCGAGGGATTCGTGACGGTTACCTCCTCGCCGCCGTCCGTGATCACGCGGTACACAACAGATGGGGCCGTGGCGATGATCGAAATATCAAACTCGCGCTCGATGCGCTCACGGATGATATCCAAGTGAAGCAACCCGAGGAACCCACAACGAAAACCAAAGCCAAGCGCCACGGAGTTTTCAGGTTCGTATTGGAGGGCGGCATCATTCAGCCTGAGCTTGTCTAGCGCCTCACGCAGGGCTGGATAGTCCGAACCATCGATCGGGTATATACCCGAGAAAACCATCGGCTTGGGATCGGCGTAGCCCTCTAGAGGCGCGGGCGCCGGGCGCGAAGCGGATGTAACAGTGTCTCCCACACGGGACTGCCTCACATCCTTGACTCCCGTGATGAGGTATCCGACCTCTCCCGCCGCCAGCCCGGCGGTGGGCTTGGGTTCGGGCGCGATAACGCCAATTTCTAGAAGCTCGTGTGAGCTGCCGGTAGACATCATGGCCACGCGCTCCCGCGGATTGAGCCGGCCATCCTTCACACGGACGTAGGTGACAACACCCCGATAGATGTCATAGACCGAATCGAAGATCATGGCACGCGAGGGCGCATCTAGATCACCCTCCGGGCTCGAAATCTCGGACACGATGCGATCCAACAGCTCTGGTACACCCGCGCCCGTCTTGCCCGATACGGCGATGCACTCTTCCGGTTCCACGCCCAGCAAGGAGGCGACCTCCTGAGCGTATTTCTCAGGCTGAGCCGAGGGGAGATCAATCTTGTTAAGAACCGGGATGATCGTGAGGTCGTTTTCGAGGGCCATGTACAGATTGGCGAGCGTCTGGGCCTCGATGCCCTGAGTGGCATCCACGAGCAGGATCGCACCCTCGCAGGCAGCAAGTGAGCGATTTACCTCATAGGAAAAGTCCACGTGCCCGGGGGTATCAATCATGTTGAGGGCGTATGCCTGCCCCTCCATCGTCCAGGGCATCCGCACGGCCTGAGACTTAATGGTGATACCGCGTTCACGCTCGATGTCCATGCGATCGAGGTACTGATCGCGCATCTCTCGCGCGTCCACAATGCCGGTCAATTGCAGCATCCGATCAGCCAGCGTGGACTTGCCGTGATCGATATGGGCGATGATGCAAAAGTTCCGGATATATTCCGCAGGGGTTGCGGAGGGCTGGATTGATTCCAGCTCTGCAGGGGTTGTGACGGGCACGGTACTCCTTCTTCAACAGTCGCGCCCATTCTAGTGGTGAAAGCTGGTTTCCAACATTTCTCAGAGTGTGGGGTTGGTCAGTTTGACTGTGGATTGGTCAGTTCACCCTGAGAGTGAAGGCGTGCCGGGCACGGCCGAGTGATGGAACAATTAGGACATGTTCCCCTTCTATGGCTCGCTCAAGGACATTGTCCCGGTTATCGAAACCCTCACGCGGTTGCCCGGGCAGCTCATGGGGCGCGCATTGGCGGTTCTTAGTACCCTTGTAGCTGTACTCGGATGGTTCGTGGGGCGCGCTGGCGAGGGCTTCATCGACTGGCTCCCGTTCGCCGCCGGAATCCTCGGGCTGGGCGTTGCCGGGTTCTTCACGTGGCGGAGGTACCGGCTAGCGAACGCTGTTGGCGTATGGGTAAAAAATCAAGAGTCCACTATTCAGGGAGAGGCCGCCACCTCGGAAGATGTCACGATAATCTCGCAGGATGGAACTCCTCTAGGAACCAACTCGCGCGCCACTCCCGCCGAAGATACGGACGCCCAGCGCAACTATGACGCCATGATGGAGGAAACCCAACTGCGCGACACTTGGATGCCGCGGGTGGAGGCAGCTCAGAGGGCAGCTGTCGCGGCTGCGGGCGGAACGGTGAACGCCCCCTATCTGAAGGACGATCTACGCATCACGTTGGTTTCCGCGATAGCAACTGGCGTTCTCATTCCGATTGAGACTCTATTCGCGTTTATTGCGTTTTTTGCCGTGCTCTAAAGGCGCGCCGCACAAATATTTGTGACACTATAGCCGCATGAAGTTCTCAGAAAAGCTCTTGGGCCAGAACGAGCACGTTATCCTGCACATGCGCACCCACATCAAGGAAATCATCCCGAACCTGATAGCCACTATTGTGCTGATCGTGGTGGCGGTTCTGGCATACGTGTATCTGCCTGAAGACTGGCGGCCCGCATCGACGGTAGCGATCGTGGCAGTTGCCGTGACGCTCTTCCTTGTGATCTTCGTGTGGCCATGGTTTAACTGGCTCACATCCACTTACACCATCACCAACCGCCGCATCATCACCCGCCGTGGAGTCCTCACGAAGACGGGGCACGACATTCCGCTGAGCCGCATCTCCAACGTCTCCTACGAGCGCTCGGTCCTTGACCGCATGCTCGGGTGCGGATCCCTCGTTCTTCAAACCTCTGCCGCCGAACCGCTCCTCCTCGATGACGTTCCCAAGGTTGAGCGCGTCCACGTCACGTTGACCGAACTGCTTTTTCACACGTCCGCTGACGGTTCCTCGCGTAATGATGTCGCGCGTTTTGAGGACCACACCGAATAGCTCACCTACTCGATTGGTCTCGAATCTAGAGTCTCCAGTTCTGGATGGGTCACAACCCACTGTTTGACAGTATCCTCTTGGAAAGCTTGGCTCAGCCCAGCCACCGCCTCCTCATCGAGCAGCACGATGGATTGGCCATCGGAGGACGTGTCAGTGCCCGAATATGGGGCGGTCAAGAAAATGAGGCCGTCCGAGCTGAGGTTGCGCAGTGAGCTCCCCAGTTCCACCAGCCCGGTGACGCTTAGGCCCTCATCCACGGACAGATAGTCCTGAACTGTGCCGTACACGTCCATGAGCTTACTGGGAGAAGAGAGCACTTCGGGAGTCAGGAGACTCTCGAAAACCGTTTTCATCCACACCTGCTGGCGCCGGACCCGATCGAAGTCCCCACCGGGCAGACCGTACCGCTCCCGAACGTAGGTGAGCGCTTCGCCTCCGGACATGTGCTGTGTGCCATCCGGGGTTGGTAGGTCAACACCGCCCACGAGGTCAGTCAGTTCGGTGAACGATGTGAAGTCCACGATCGCGAAGTGATCAATTCTCACACCCGTCAGGTTCTCCACCGTTTCGATGGTCAACGCAGGGCCTCCGTAGGAGTATGCCGCGTTAATCTTTGCCTCTCCTACACCGGGTATATCAACCCACGAATCGCGAGGAATTGACATCACGGCAACAGACCGGCGGTTGCCAGCAACCTGCACCAACATGATCGCATCGGTTCGCTGAGCTCCAGGTTCCCAATCGGCGGCGTCGCCGGCGGAAATGCGCGAATCTGAACCGAGGATCAGGAAAGTGACCGGATCAAGGTTCGATTCTTCCACCGGCTCTCGTGAGGGGCGCGCCGTCAGCTCCTCAAACGGATCGCCAAAGGTGTTCAGAGATTCGAACTCCTGCTGTCGGGCAAAGAGCACGCCTGCAATCCCAAGGCCAGCAACCAGCACCGCAATAACCAGAACAATGATGGCGGTACGAAGAGGCTTACGTTTGCGATGTGGCGCAGCATCCACACCCTCAAACACATCATCGATGAAATAGTCATCGGATTGTCCGCTTCGCGCCATGATGACATAGTAGCCAATGGCGCACTAATGCGCTTGGTCTCACATCATATCGGGCCTCGGCTGCTGCCCCTGCTCTTTCTACTCTGGTACAGTAAACGATTGGACTTCTCACCTGGTCGGGTGGAAGGTCCAGCCAAAGGCACTCCACGGGAACCCCACTTCCCCAGTCCCGCTGATGGCATATCCCTCACCGACCATGTACATCTATCGTCACCTGACGATTGAGTTGAAAGAGAATTAAGTGGCAAACATCAAGTCGAAGAAGAAGCGGATTCTCACGAACGAGAAGTCGCGTCTTCGCAACCGCGCAGTTAAGTCCGAGCTGAAGACGTACGTCCGCAAGACCCGCGAAGCCGTGACGGCTGGCGATAAGGAAGCGGCTCAGGCTGCTTACGAGGCAGCGGCCCGCAAGCTTGATAAGGCTGTATCCAAGGGTGTCATCCACAAGAATCAGGCTGCTAACCGCAAGTCAAAGCTGGCTCAGGCCATCAACAAGCTGAGCTGAGATTCTTAAGCGTGAGGAAGCGGCAGGCCGTTAGGCTTGCCGCTTTTTCTTTTCCATTCATTAGAATGGTTTAGTGACTCTGACGAAATCTCGCGTCCCGTTGCGCGAATATGCGTGGTTCGTGGAACCTACCGATCCGATGGAGAAAGCGCGGTCGCTCAATCCCATCGTTCAACTTGAAGCCGCCCGAATGGACGGCGCAACTTTCATTGGGTTAGCAGTTATTGATGACGATGCTGCTCTCACGGCCTCCTCGATAAAGTGCATAGTCACTGAATTCGAAGATCTGGCCCAGTTTCATCCCACTCTGATTCTCGCAGATCGCGTGGTAGTCCCGGCCGGTGCCGCAGAGCTCATCAGTGCTATCGAAGGCGAGGGCCTTCGCGCAGTCTCATCCTCCCAGTTGACCGAGTTTGAGCTGGCGGGCCTAGATCCTGCACGGCTAGCGAACACCCTGCTTGGCACCGGGCTAAGCCAGCTCCTGTTGACCACTCCGGCCATCGGTTCTTCCGCTCCCCTGCCCGCGGTCAACACGGTAATCGATCTGTCCACTGCAACCGGTCCGCTCACCGCAATCCGGGCCAACACACTCGCTCAAGACCGCGCGTCCCGCAAGACGCTGCATATATGGACCGTGACTGCCCTCCGCGGAAGCGACGGGGAAGACGTGCGCCAGCTCATTGCCAAACACGCGCGGGTGTGGGGTCTCAGCCGAGATGGTGAGTCTCGGATGGTCCAGGGCCTGGACCATGTGCTCGATTACCGGCAGAGAAAGCACCTCAACGAGATTCTGACGGGTAGCGCACCCACAAGGATTAACGAGATCAACACGAGCACGCTCAATGCACTGCAGACCAGAAAGGCCACGGCAACCCAGTGGATGTCCTATACCCCACTGCCCGAAATCACTCCGGAGCTTCTCATCGAGGAGCCTCAAGAGGTCCCCGGCTTCAAGCTCAACCAGAGCGTCAACTTCGCCGTCACCGTGCTCTACGTAATCCTCATCGCCGTGGCCGTACGCTTTGCCCTACTCGGGAACCTACTCGGCACAGGCATCCCCCTCCTCATCGTGGCGATCAACTATCCGATCATCACGGACATCGGGCGCACGGTGCGCAGCTCGGCATCCGGTGGCGCCCAGTTCACTCAACTATTCCGCGTGCTGCAGGCGAGCGCCAGCGATTTGGGCAGGTCCTTCGACCTTCCTTTTGTTCATTTACTGCAAACCCGTCCAGTTAAGTGGGTCAAGGGTGAATCCGAGAAGATTGAGATTACCATTAAGGACCGGGAGGTGAGTGATTGCCAAGACATCCTTGAGGCCGCGCATCAAGTCCTGACCCCCGCCAATGACAAGGCGCAGTGGGTACTCGAAGCCGGGCGCACAGATTTTACGATTGGGCGCAGCCTCGTATGGCTGGTGACCATCCTGTTCCATGCCAGCAAGCCGCGGTACTTCGCGCTGCCCACGCAGATTGCATCGGAAGAGGCCGCTAGGGCATTCGCTTCTCACTGGTGCCAGTTCGTCGGGCCATGCCGATTAAGACAGATGCCCGAACACGCTGCCGAGCTCCCTGGCGCCTCGGCTAGAGCAGCCAGAATTCGCGATCTCGCCTGATTAGTTGAGTACTCTCAGTGACAGCGGGTAACGGTAGGACTCACCGCGCGAATACCCGATCGCGGCCTTGATCGGGTGGTAAACGGAGAAGATGAAGACGATGATCCAGATTGCCACGGATACGGGTACAAGGATCACCGTGAACAGCAGGATCCATGCGAGAACGCTGAGTAGGGTCATACCCAGCTGGAAATTGAATGCTCGGGCAGCTTGATCGCGCAGGAACGGACTCTGATTCCTATAGATCGCCCACACGATAAGCGGGCCGGCAAATCCTAACCAACCCAGCGAAAAGAGCATGCCGACGGGGCCGGAAAGCGCCGCGATCGTGGCGAACGTCCGGTCATCGGAAGCGGAGACCGTTCCTTGGCCCGGATAGGCGTCAAAGCCGTAGCCGCCGGTTGGCCCGGCACCAGCGTTTTCACCCATGCTCCACGCGTTGGCGCGATCGGACCGATCGAAGCCATTGTCCGGGAAGGAGCCATATTCGTTTTCTGGGAACTGGTTGCTCATAGCACAATCATCCATGAGGAACGCAGATATGGCTAGCTTGCCTTTGCTACCAGCTCAACTCTAGCCGTGATCTCCTGCACCGATTGCTTCGCATCCCCCAGAAGCATCTGGGTATTGTCCTCAAAGAACAGTGGATTCTGAACGCCCGCGTACCCTGCGTTACCCATGGAACGTTTGAAAACAATCACGTTAGCGGCTTCCCATACGTGAAGTACGGGCATTCCAGCAATGGGTGATCCGGGCTCCTTGGCAGCGGGATTCACCGTATCGTTAGCCCCAATCACCAACACCACATCGGTTTCAGCAAGGTCATCGTTGATCTCGTCCATCTCTAGAACGATGTCATAAGGAACTTTGGCCTCTGCCAGCAGAACGTTCATGTGCCCTGGTAGGCGTCCCGCAACCGGGTGTATACCGAAGCGCACCTGAACCCCACCGGCGCGGAGCGTTTGTGTCAGCTCAGCTACGCTGTTCTGAGCCTGAGCAACTGCCATACCATAGCCCGGCACGATCACCACGGACTTTGCGCGCTCCAGCAGCGCAGCAACATCTTGCGCAGTAGCCTCAACGTGCGTGCCAGTGGCCTCAGCGGAGGCGACCGCTCCGTCGTGGTTCCCAAATCCACCCAAAATCACGGAGATAAACGAGCGGTTCATTGCCTGACACATAATGTAGGACAGGTAGGCGCCGGATGCACCCACGAGGGCGCCGGTGACAATGAGGAGATCATTGCCTAGGGTGAAGCCGGCCATTGCCGCGGCCCAGCCCGAGTATGAGTTGAGCATGGAAACTACAACCGGCATATCACCGCCGCCGATCGCAAGGACTAGGTGGGCACCCAGAAGAAGTGCAATCACCGTGAGAACCACTAGCGGCACCAGTCCCGTAGCGATTGAGCGCGTATGGGCAAGCCAGACGATGAGGGCAACCGAAGCTACCGCGGCCGCTAGATTCAGGAGATTGCGCCCGGGAAGTGTAAGTGGACGGCCGGACAACTTCCCCGAGAGCTTGAGAAAGGCCACTATCGAGCCCGTGAAGGTGACCGCCCCAATGAATACTGCGAGGCCAACTTCACCCATGTGGAAGGCATTTTCTGGCGAATTGGTGCCCGGCAACTCGATGAACGAGTTGTAGCCAACCACCACCGCCGCCAATCCCACGAAGGAGTGGAGCAGCGCGATGAGCTCGGGCATTCCCGTCATTTCGACACTCTTGGCGCGCCATATGCCGATCGCGGCACCAATCACAAGGGCAATGGCAATGAGGGTTGCGCTGAGGGCTTGGCTGGAACCCTGAGAGAGCGTAACCCACACAGTGGCGATGAGCGCTAAGCCCATTCCGAACATGCCCAATACGTTGCCACTCTTGGCCGAGGCCTGCTTGGACAATCCCCCAAGCGCAAGAATGAACATCATAGCCGCCACAAGATAGGCCAGATTCTCGAAGCGGAATACTGCGGACGTAATCTCCATCTCAGCTCCTCGCAAACATCTTGAGCATTCGGTGGGTCACCGTGAACCCGCCAAAGATATTGATGGACGCCACCACTATGGCGATAAACGACGCGACAACCACGAACACGTGAGCAGAGGTGATTTGAGTGATGGCACCCACGATGATGATGCCCGAAATCGCGTTGGTCACTGACATCAGGGGCGTATGCAACGAATGGGTAACGGCCGTGATCACGTAGAAGCCTAAGAAGACGGCCAGCGCGAACACAAAGAAGTGGCCCTGCATGTCCGGCGGCGCCGTCAGTATCAGCCACGTGAAGACCGCGACCAGAAGCGCCTTCCACCACGTCCGCTTAAAGAATGACGGGCGAACCGGAGGTATGGGGGCCGGCACTTGTTCGGCCGTGGGAGCAGGAGTGGCCTGCGGGGCGGCCGATACGCTGATGGGAGGGGGCGGCCACATGAGGGTTCCCTCGAACGTCACCGTCACGCCGCGAACTACCTGATCACTCTGGTCAAGAACTAGATTCCCATCCTTTTGTGGGGTGGCGAGCTTCAGAAAGTTCATGATGTTCTGGCCATACAGCTGTGAGGCTTGGCCTGGTAGCCGCCGGGCAAGATCTTCGTAGCCAATGATCGTGACGCCGTTGGCGGTGGTGTAGACCTCACCCGGCCGCGTCAGCTCGCAGTTTCCACCGGTCGAGGCGCCCAGATCCACGATCACGGATCCGGGGCGCATCTGGGCCACGGCATCCGCGGTAATAAGCGTTGGAGCGGGCTTGCCGGGAATCTGAGCCGTGGTAATGACGATATCGGATCCGATCGCCTCGCGCGTGTAGACGGCCTGAGCCTGCTGGGCCTGATCCTCGCTCATCGCGCGGGCGTACCCATCGCTCGATTCTTGGGAAACCGGGATCGGAACAAACCGCCCGCCCATCGATTCAACCTGTTCGGCAACCTCGGGCCGTACGTCCGTTCCGCTGACTTGGGCGCCCATTGAGGAGGCGGCGCCAACGGCGGCCAACCCGGCAACGCCCGCGCCAATCACGTATACGTTGGCCGGTGGAACCTTGCCCGCAGCCGTGACCTGCCCAGTGAAGACGCGGCCGAATGCGTTCGCCGCTTCGATCACTGCCCTGTATCCGGCAATGTTTGCCATCGAGGAGCGGACGTCCATCGATTGTGCTCGCGAGATCCGTGGAACGGCGTCCATGGCCAGCGCATTGACCTTGAGGGAGGTGAGCTTTTCTACAAGCTGTGGACGGGAATTCGGGTCCAAGCGTGAAATCAGCGTGACACCGGGGCGGAGCAACTCCAGCTTCTCTGCCGGAGGCTCGTCCAAGCAGATCACAACGTCGGACTCCCACACCTCCTTGGACTCCACAATCTCTGCTCCTGCAGCGAGGTACTGTTCGTCCGGGAAGGACGCCGCGTTACCCGCTGCATGTTCTACCCGTACCGTGTAGCCCAAGGTAACGAGCTTTCTTACGGAATCAGGCGGTGCGGATACAAGGTTTTGCTCTGGCTCATTGGGTATGCCAATCAGCAAGGCCCACTCCCATCATCGTTGATTAAGGCGGCCGCGAAGCATTGGTGTTGGTAATGATCGGGCCGGTCTGACCAATTCACATCATACACAAGTTATGACGCAAAGCACAGCAGTCAGCCGCGGGCCTGACCAATCCTCACGATAGCTCTCTCCAGCGCGAATCCCGGGCTGCGAGAGCCTCCCTTCACCTCGGAATCCGCGGCCGCAATGGCAAGGACGGCCTGGGCTAAGCCCTCCTGACTCCAGTGGCGTACCTCGTCTCGCGCGCGCCGAAGCTGCCACGGAGCTAGCTTTATTTCCTTGGGGTCAACCGCGCCGCGAGAGGCCAGTGCGAGGCCCATCCCACGCAGCTTCGAGGCGATAGCTGAGACTATCGGCACCGCCTGCGTACCCGTTGCCATCGCGTGGCGGGCAAGTGTGATGGCCTCCGCTGTACGCCCAGCGATCACCGCGTCTGCCACGGCGAACGGTGTGGCCTCGTTGCGCCCCGCGTAGTAGGTGTGAACTGCGCGCTCATCGATCGTACCTGGTACGTCATCTAGAAGCTGATCCACTGCCGAGAGCAGTTCGCGGACATCATTGCCCAGAGCATCCACAAGATCCTGAACTGCCTCGCGCGTAATCTGGCGCCGCTTGGACTTAGCGTGGGCAGAGACGAGATCCGCCTTCTCGCTATCACGCTTGATAGCAGGAATCGCCGAGCACTGGAATCCGGCGGCCCGGATCGTGTCAAAAAGCTTCTTGCCACGAGGCTTCGAGGTGGAATGCTTGAGAACGAACACCACGTCCGATTCTGGCGCGGCAACGTAGGCTAAGGCATCCGCCAGAAACGCATCGTTCATCGTTTCCCCGCGCGGCACAATGACCATACGAGCCTCGCCGAATAGCGAGGGACTGGCCAGCATCGGGAGCCTTCCGGGACTGTATGCCGCGGCATCGAGACGCGTGACCTCCGTGGACGGGTCGCGGTCCAAAGCGAGGCGGACCAGCCGAGCGATTGCCTGATCCCCCAGCACATCTTCGCCGCAATCTATGAGGATCACCGGGGCAAGGTCAAGCTGATTCCACGCCACGTTCGATGATCCCTTTGCCATGGCACCTAGTATGTCACGGCGTCTCATCGCATCGCGATTCGATGTTACCTTCGGCAGTGATGGCAATCGGGCCACACGTCAATGTATCGAAGACCTGTGAATCCGAGTAGAGATCAAGGGCTGCCGGAGCTGGATGCCCGTAGCTGTTTTCTCCTACGGAAATGAACGTGAAGTCTGGCGAGGCATTCGCCGCGAGTTGGGATGACTGATCCGCACTTCCGTGATGCGCCATGATCACTATCGGCACGTGACCGATGTGCGGAGCGAGCCGCTCCTGAGAATCAGCCGTCATGTCGGAGAGCACTAGAAGTCCCCCACTCACGTCAATATAAGCCGCGAGCGATTGCGCGTTGGCTTCGCCCTCGCGTTGGTTTGGTGTAATCGGCCAGAGGATTTCGAGAAAGTTCTGGAACGTTTCGCCGGCCCGAACGCTCCGATACGGGATACCCGACGCATCGAGCTGGCGTTCCACCCACTCGGTGTTGTCCGCGGGATCGGGGTTGGGTGAGAGCCATACTTCGGCGATATCCACCTCACTCATCACCTCGGGGAGGCCGCCAATGTGATCCGAGTGAGCATGAGACAAGATCAATAGGTCGAGTTCTCTGATTCCCGCGGAGGAAAGGCAACGGGCCGCGGACGGGCCCTCGGGCCCCACATCCATCATGATGGTTGCGCCGGCTTCATTGCGCGCGATAAGTGCTGAGCCCTGCCCAACATCGCACTGGATCGCCGCCCAGTCCTCGGGTGCACCCGCTGGGCGCCCAACAACGAACGTCCATGCCCACCAACAGCCCAGCGCCACTGCTACGCGGGCCGCTAGCATCGCCCCGCGAAAGGCCACCAATGCGGCGAGCATCGCGAAGCAGACCACCCCAGACCATAGCAGCGGGATGCCTGAGCCGGGCGCTGCGGCAAAGGACCGTGCAACTACGTCAATCCACCACGTGGCCATGGTTGCCGGGATGAGCGCTAGGGAAGCTAGCGGCAACGGAGCGGCCAGCGCGACAATTAGACCCGCTATGGTCAGTGGTGCCACTACTGGTGCTACCAGAGCATTTGCGGCTACCGCCCACACGGAACCCTCCTCGCTGAACAGCATGAGGATCGGGACGCACGCCAGCTGAGCAGCCAAGGGAATTGCGATGGCCTCAGCGAGCCCGCGCGGCATCCACACTGCCAGCATCTCAGCAAGCGGCGAACCGACGGTGACAATACCCGCGGTGGCGGCAGCCGATAGCCAGAAACCGTACCCCATTGCGATATAGGGAAATACCCACGAGGTGGCGATGATGGCGATGCAGAGTGCAGGTACCGCACCGGTGCCTCGCCCTACAGACATCGCGGCAAGCAACACCACGCTCATCCCGACCGCCCGGATTACCGACGGGTGCGGACCCACGAGCAGCACCAAACCCACGAGTGCTACGGCGCATAGCGATGCGGCAATAGCGCTGTGTCTGCGGCCCACTATCGCCAGGGTGATCGCAATGACGATGGAGATGTGCCCGCCCGATACAGCAATAAGGTGAGTGAGTCCCGTCAGCTTCATGGCGTCGGCGAGGACCGAAGATACGCGCGAATCGTCTCCTAGAGCTACGCCGGGGATCAGTCCCTGAGCGTGCTGGGGCGCGCCGTCTAGGACCTGGCCCATACCGTCATCAATCTTGGCGACAATGCGCTCGCTTGCCCGCCCAGTACCAGAAACCTGCGTCTCATGCGGGACCATACGAAACGCCACCTCCTGTCGGGGTTCGGTTTCAATTGGCCGTCCCTCGATGCGGACGTTCTGGCCCGGTATCACTCCACAGGGCAGGCTTACGATCGCTACTTTCGTATGGGGGTACTGCGCGGTCTGACCTTCGCCCACAAAACGAGCCACACTCACGTTCGCCGAACACTGGGTTTCGCCCCAAGGCGTCAGGCTCGGGTGGGGACGCGAAGTCACGGTCCCATCGATGATCAACCGGCTGGCCTGACCGCTAACGGTCACTAGCGCGGACGGATGTGCCACGGCCACCTGACATATCCCCACGCCAACACTTGCCACGAGGATCGCCCCATGCACAACGATCCAAAGCCGGGGCACCCGGACCACGATTGCAAGCAGTGCAAGGGCGGCGCCAGCCACAACAAGACCGCTCCCCCAGATGAACCCCTTGCCTATCTGTCCGATACCCACCCACGTCCCGACAAGAGCACAACAAGCCAAGGGAACCAATCTGAAGTCCTGCCGCGGCAGGACGATCCTAGACCGTCGCGAATTCTCTGAGTTGCTCAAGCTTGCCGCTTCCGATGCCGGGGACGTCCAACAAATCATCAACAGCGGAGAAGGCACCGTGAGTCTCGCGCCACTGCACGATCGCCTCCGCAAGTTTGGGCCCGATTCCGGGTAGTGCTTGAAGCTGCTCCGCCCCGGCATTGTTGATGTTCACGACGTCCGAAGATTGCCCGCCGTCCGCCTGACCGCTCGCCGGAGCTTCCCCGGGTTCCGGCACGTGAATGTGTTCGCCGTCTAGCGCGGGCGCCGCAAGGTTAATGGAGCTGGCGTCCGCGTCCTCGGTCAAGCCCCCACCCGCTTCAACCACATCGTTGACGCGCGCTGGCCCGGCCAGCGTATAGACACCCGGGTTCTTCACCTGTCCTGAGATATAGATGGTGACATCGCCGCCATCGATTGGCGTTGCCTCGATCGTGTCCGGCCACGGTGTACTTGTTGGTGCCGAATCAGCGACACTGGCAGAGCCATCCTCACCGAGCGGCACTGGTTCCGAAGGATTCGCGAACGCGAGGGACGCCCAAACTGCCCCAATCAGCGCCACGCACGCAATGATGACCGCGCGCAGCGCCACCCCATCTAACCGGAATCGAGGCTTCGCCCCGCGCTCCGTCAAAGCAGCAACGTCCTCGCCTGTGCCGGACGCCAAAGCCAGAGAGGCCAACGAGCGCCGCGTGGTTCGCGTGGCAGCTGTGCGCGGAGGGCTCGTAGGCTGAGGGCCCTTGTGCTTAGGTTTTGAGCGTGGCGGTGGAAGTGACATGGTCACATCCTCGCGCCCCAGATCCAACCCCCGCGAGTCACATCCCATCCCCTGTGGAGAAACCTCGCACGAACCGACGCTGGGGAAACGCCCGCTCTACCGTTTGTAGCTTAAGGTGAGTGTCAGGGTGCGCTCCTGCCCGGGCGCCAGCCGAATAGCACTTGCAGAATCAGCCCGATTGAACGAATCGGACATTGCCGAACACGGCTCTAGCGCAATGGACTTGCGCTGATCACGCGCTAGGAATTCCCCGGTGTACACGTGCAGTCCGGGGGCCTCGGAAGGCTCCTGAGTCAGCAGGATCTCCCTCCCGCTGGCCGGATCGGTCAGGCGAGAGACAACCACACCATCCTCGCTGGGAACAAGATCCGTATAGGTGCGGTCGATCTTCTGATGCCCAAGATAATCCATGCGCGCTGGCGCGTTGATCCCCGCGATCGCGGCATCGCCCGGAAGCGGGATGAGCTGCGAATCGGAAAGGATCTTGCCGCGCGCAGGAATGGTTAGAGATAGATTCGAGATGCCGTCTAGTCCTGGCATCTTGAGGTAGGGATGCCAGCCGATGGAAACTGGGGCATCTTCTTGTGAGGCATTGAGCGCGCTAATGGACACCGAGAGGTGCTCTAGACCGGAGGCTCCACCCTCAAGAGAGAAGACTACTGAGATCTCGAGCCTCCACGGATACCCAGAACTGGGCTCCAATACGCCCCTCAGGAGCAACGCATCGCCAGCACCCTCTCGAACAAACTCGAGACTTCCGGCCTTTCCGCCGTGCAATCCCAGATCCGGATCCACGTCAGCGCCCAGATGATGCGACCCGAAGGAGTACGCCCCGCCAGCGATCCGCCCAAACCAGGGCACCATCACAAGGGAACGTTTCCCATCTTGAGCGGCAAGCTCGGCGCTATCCCGATAGCCGTCGATAAGTTCAATTCCCTTGGCGGGCTGCCAAGAGAGCAGGGTTGCCCCGCGGGCCGCGATGAGCGCAGTTGAGCCATCGGGCCCCGTCATGCGCCACGCGGGCTGACCATCGAATTTCTCTTCTTCGATGAGCGTTACGTTCGCCATTACTCCTAGGCCTCTCTTATCGTTACGGAACGATATTGATGAGTTTCGGTGCGCGAATAATAATCTTGCGAGGCTCACCGTCTAGGTATTTTGCTACCTTATGCGAAGCCAGCGCCATTGCGCTGAGATCATCGTCTGAAATATCGGAGGCCACTTCTAGACGATCGCGCAGCTTACCTTTCACCTGAACGATGCAGGTTACCGTATCGTCAACCAGCAATGATTCGTCGCTCACCACGGGGAATGGCTCGCGGGCCAGACTCTGGCCGTGCCCCAAACGCCCCCACAGTTCCTCGGCTACGTGCGGCGCCACGGGCGCGGTCATGAGGATCAGATCCTCGACCGCTTTGCGTGGAACGCGTTTAAGCCCAGTCAGGTGGTTGTTTAGCACCGTCATCTTGGAGATCGCAGTGTTGATGCGCATGCCGTCGTAATCACCTGTCACGTCCGCAACGGTGCGTGCCAACAGTTTTGCTGTTTCGCTGTCCAGATCATCCTCAACCACAGTGACCTCACCGGTGGCCTCGTCCACAACGTTGCGCCACAGGCGCTGCAAGAATCGCTGGGATCCCACTACCGCTCGAGTTTCCCACGGACGGGAAACGTCCAGCGGCCCCATGGACATCTCGTAGAGCCTGAACGTATCGGCCCCGTACTCCTCGCACATGGCGTCCGGGGTCACAATGTTCTTCAGGGACTTGCCCATCTTGCCGTATTCGCGATTGACAGGCTGACCTTTCCATTGGAAGGCAACTTCCCCATCGCTGCCTACAATCTCTTCAACCTCTTCAGCGGGTACGTATTGCCCGCGAGCGTCTGTGAAGGCGTAAGCCTGCACATACCCCTGATTGAACAGCTTGTGGAACGGCTCGGACGAGCTGAGATAACCCAGATCGAAGAGCACCTTATGCCAGAAACGCGCGTAAAGCAGGTGCAACACCGCGTGCTCCACACCGCCCACGTAGAGATCAGTTCCGCCCGAGACGTTGCCCTGCTCGGGGCGCGGCCCCATCCAGTACTCTTCGTTGGCGGGATCGCAGAACGCTTCATTATTGAGCGGATCGGCGTAGCGCAGTTCGTACCAGCATGAACCAGCCCATTGCGGCATGGTGTTTGTATCGCGCCGGTACTTCTTCGGGCCATCACCCAGATCCAGTTCGACGTTCACCCACTCATCCGCACGCCCCAGAGGTGGCTCCGGGGATGAGCTTGCGTCATCGGCGTCATACACCTTCGGTGAATAATCGGACACCTCGGGCAGGTCCAAGGGCAGCATATCCTCGGGAATCCCGTGCGCCTCCCCAAACTCATCCCACACGATCGGGAAGGGTTCACCCCAGTAGCGCTGCCGCGAGAAAAGCCAATCCCGCAGCCGGTAGGTCACCTGTGCGTGGCCCTTACCAATGGATTCCAGCCACTCGGTCATCGCCGCCTTGGCCTCGTCCTTACCCAGCCCGGTCAGAGAGATCTGATCGTTGGCGGAGTCCACGGCAACGCCGTCACCCACATAGGCTTCAACACCCAGATCAGGTCCATAGGGAGCCTCTGCCGGCCCGATCGTCCGCACGATATCCAGATCGTACTTGGTGGCAAACTCCCAGTCGCGCTGATCGTGCGCGGGAACCGCCATGATCGCGCCGGTCCCGTAACCAGTCAGCACGTAATCGGCCACGAAGATCGGCACCCGATTGCCGTTGACCGGGTTCACCCCGAAGTAGCCGCTGAAGACGCCGGTCTTAACCCGAGCATCATCGGTACGTTCCATCTCGGACTTGTGGGCAGCCTGCGCCCGGTAAGCGGCAACGGCCTCGGCCGGGCTTACCGCCCCGCCAGTCCATTGCTCCCGCGTTCCCTCGGGCCAGCTCGATGGCAGCGTGAGTGCTTCCTGATCATCTGCCGCGCCAGCCTCAGTTCCTCCCAGAATCGGGTGCTCCGGAGCAACCGCCATGAACGTGGCACCAAACAGGGTATCGGGCCGGGTGGTGTATACCTCTAGGGATGTGCCCGCACCGGGAACTTCGAACGTGACGTCGGCGCCTTCGGACCGCCCGATCCAGTTGCGTTGCATGGAGCGGACCTTGTCAGGCCAATCGATCGTATCCAGATCCTCGACCAACCGGTCAGCGTAGGAGGTGATCCGCATCATCCACTGGCTCAGGCTGCGCCGGAACACCGGGTAGTTTCCGCGCTCTGAGCGGCCCTCGGCCGTGACTTCCTCGTTGGCCAGCACCGTGCCCAGGCCCGGGCACCAGTTCACGGGTGCCTCGCTCACGTAGGCCAGCCGATATCCGTCGATTACTCCGGCCTGCTCGGCCGCGCTCAGCGCGCCCCAATCGCGTCCATCATCAACAACCCGCGCACCGGATTCGAACTCAGCGCGCAGCTCGGAGATAGGACGGGCAGCACCCAGTCCGCGCCCATCACGGCGCTGGGCCTCCGCATCAAACCATGAGTTGAAAATCTTCAGGAAGATCCACTGCGTCCACTTCACATACTCGGAATCCGTAGTGGAGAAGGAGCGCCGAATATCGTGGGAGAGGCCGATGCGATGCAGCTGGCGCCGCATGTTCGCCACGTTTTCTTCCGTGGTGATGCGCGGGTGCTGACCAGTCTGTACCGCGTACTGCTCGGCCGGCAGGCCGAAAGCGTCATAACCCATGGTGTACAGAACGTTCTTGCCCTTCATCCGCTGGTATCGCGCCACCGTATCGGTGGCGATATACCCCAGCGGGTGGCCCACGTGCAGGCCCTTACCCGACGGATAGGGGAACATATCTAGGAGATAAAACTTCTCAGGGGGAACGTCACCGGCAAGGGCACCAACAGGGTTGGGAGCGTTAAATGTGCCTTCCCTATCCCACCGCTCCTGCCACGATGCCTCGATCTGGTTAGCCAGCTCGGCCGTATAACGATACGTTGTGGCGGCCGTCTCCTCTGTTGCCATTACACTCCTTCACGGTAAGTCTGCTTTTAAGACTATCGCAGGCCTGCGCTCCGCCCATCCGTTGTCCACTGTGAGACTCGGCCTAGAATGGTGTCATGAGCGTATTTACAGAGATCATTGCAGGTAATATCCCGGGTCGCTTCGTATGGGCAGATGAAACATGCGTAGCTTTTGGCACCCACGAACCTATCAAGGATGGGCACACTCTCGTGGTGCCCCGCCAAGAGGTTTCCCGATTCACCGATTTGGATGAGGAGGCTTTCGCGCACCTCGCCGTCGTCGCCCAAAAAATCGGAAGGGCCCAAGAACATGCGTTTAGCGTTCCAAGGGCAATGCTGATGATCGCTGGTATGGAGGTGCCGCACGTGCATCTTCACGTTATCCCCGCGACGTCTGAGGCCGATATCCGGTTCGAGAACGCCCAGTCTGGGCTTCCGGGAGAGAAGATGGACGCGGCGATCGAAAAGGTCCGGGATGCCCTCAGGGAGCTTGGTTACGGCGAGTTTGTTCCGGCGGATTTACACTCCCTTTAGAAAACCAGCGGCCACTTATCCCAGAACGCAACCACAATGACGGCCAGCAAAATCACGTAAATTCCCGCCACGATGTACCAACGTCCACGAACAAGAGCGGAGCGCAGGCCGTCCGGGAGCGAGACGTGGCCGGCTTGAGCCGAACGCGCCCACGTGTTGACGATGAGTGGGATTGTCACTACCCAGACGATCAGGCAGTAGGGGCACAGGGAGCGTTCAACGGTAATGGACGTCCACTGGAACCACACGAGCCACGCGGCCGCAAGGACCATGAGGGCGTCGAGTCCGACCCAGAGCCAACGGCCCAGACGCCCACCGGATGCTAAAACCACGCCAAGCGCGAAGATACCCGCGAAGAAGGCGAGGCCAAATACGGAGTTCGAGGTGTCGAAGAATACCGAATTCTGCGAAGCGGTTAGGAACTTGCTACAGCCAATAAGTGGGTTGATATCGCACGTAAGCGCAGTCCCGGGATCCTGCAGCATGGCCTTTTCAGCGCGTAGAAGCTCGATAGCGGCAAACATGCCGCAGATCCCCACGAAAACCATCAGGAGCGAGTAGCCGAGTGGGGCGCCTCCCTCGCGTTGGGTTGGAGTAGGCAGCGCGCCCGAATGATCACGTTCGAGGTAGCGCTCTACTTCCGCATCCGTTAGCTCATCAATGTTCACGTTCTGACGGCTCATTATCTTCCCTTTGCTCGCAGCGACGGACGTAATCCTCGACAAAGGCCGCCGTATCTTCCCAGCCGGTGACGGCGTGGGTATCAATGCCTAAACGCTTGACCGGATAATCATTACCGCCCTCATCGAGGCGGTCACCAACGAAAAGCATATCGGGAATAGCGATGCCAGTCTGCTTGGACAGCTCGGCGATGCCGTACGCCTTATCGATGCCTCGCCGCGTGATATCTATGGACGTGGATCCGCCCGAGCGAACCTCGAGATCTGGCAGCCGCGGTGCCACCGCCGCGCGCAATGCCTCCTTCTTTGACCTGTCCGGATCCCACGCCTTCTTGGCCTCCACAGGGGCAGATTGGCCAAGCGCGGAAAAAGTAATCTGAGATCCGCGATCCTCCAAAATCGGACCCCAGGTCTCAGACTCCCAAAGGCCGAGCCTGCGAGCTTCCTCCTTCAGCACAGCCAAAGCGTCTGAACGCTCCTTGGCGCTGAGATCGCGGGCGTACACATCGCGCCACGCCCCGTCCGTGAACACCACGTAACGGGTGCCGCAGGTAGGCATCAAGTGGAGATTGGCAAGAGCTGAAGGCTCTGCCTTGAGATTCGCCAACACTTGGGCATCAAACTGCGCGAACTGTCCGCCCGAGATGACGCAAACTTGCGTTAGGCGAAGTAAGGCGTCCAGCGCGTTTGCCATCCGGTCAGGAAGCGGCGATTTTGAAGGTGCCAGCGTATCGTCCAGATCGAAGGCAACTAACTTGTAGTTGGTGCTCATGCGGCAGCCGATTCATCCCCTTCGTCCTTCACCGTGGTCTCGAGAATCACGCGAGTGATCCCAAGGATGAAGAGGGCAAACACGACGTCGCGAACAAACACGAATATGCCGCTGAAGATCTGCATACCCGACGCGTAATCGTAGCTCAATACGGTGATGAGGCTGAAGAGTGCGGCAACTGCGATCGCTCCTGCCACGATGAAGGCGAAGATCATGACTAGCTTCGCAATCTTGGATCCAAACTTCTGGGAAAAATCAAGAGAGAAGAAGGCGCCTAGCCCGGACGTCTGCGAAGGCGCCTGGTAGCCGTATGGCTGGCCATAAGCGGGCTGGCCGTATGCCGCCTGCTGCGGGTAGCCCTGAGGCTGGCCGTACGCCTGCTGGGGGTAGCCCTGAGGCTGGCCGTATGGCTGCTGACCGAACTGTGCCGTGCCGGGTGCCGAGTATGCAGAAGGTGCGGACTGCTGATTCTGAAATCCCTGCTGGTTGTCCGGCTGATTCTCCGGCGAATTTGGCTGAGTCATCATTCGTTCCTTTTCTCGGCTTGGGAGAGATTACCCCATACCTTAGTACTTCGATCTTCCACAGAGTTTCCAAGCCAGTTGGCCACTCCTAGAAGGAAACTACATCATGTCCCGCGGTTTTGTCGTCTACGCGCGTGTCATTTCACGCCGTTCCCGGATATTCTTGGGTGGTTACACATTCATTTCAAAGGAGACACTCGTGGCAACACCACATATTTCCGCCGAGCCTGGGGATTTCGCACCAGCCGTTCTCATGCCCGGGGATCCTAAGAGAGCCGCACGCATGGCCGATCAGCTTTTGGACGATGTTCGTCTTGTGTCTGACGTGCGCGGGATCGGCGCATATACCGGCACCCATCAGGGCAAGCCGCTTTCCGTTATGGCTTCAGGCATGGGCCAGCCTTCGCTCTCCATCTACGCCACCGAACTTTTTACGCAGTTCGGGGTTGAGCGAATTATCCGTGTAGGAACCGCCGGTGGGCTTGCGGAAGGCGCCAAGGCCGGTGACGTTGTGATCGCCATCGGTGCGCACACTGATTCCGCGATGAACCAGCACATGTGCCCGGGTATTAACTTCTCGGCAACCGCCTCTTGGTCTCTCCTTTCGGCCGCCGCTGCTTTCGCGGGCAACGATCCGCGCGTCAAGGTGGGCCCCGTGGTTTCTCGCGATGCCTTCTACGGAAATGAACCCGAGCAGGTCAAACTTCTGGCCGAACTGGGCACGCTGGGTGTGGAGATGGAGGCCGCAGCGCTCTACGGCCTCGCGGCGAAACACCATAAAGAAGCCCTTGCTGTGCTCACCATCTCGGATCATCTTTTTGATCCAAGCCAGGACATGAGCCCCGAGGAGCGGGAGACCAACTTCCAGAAGTCGCTGGGCATCGCTGTAGCCGCAGCCCTGTCCTGATCGAGGCGTACCGGTGGGGCTAACTAACTCGAATGAGGACTACCTCAAGGCCGTATGGAAGATCAACGAGTGGCAGGAGGAGCCAGTTTCCTCTGGCCAGCTCGCAAAGGCTCTTGACCTCTCGCGGTCAACGGTTTCTGAAGGTGTCGGCCGCCTAGTCGCATTGGGACTGGTGCGCCACGCCCCTTATGGAGCCGTACGGCTAACCAGCGAGGGCAAGCGGCAGGCAGCACGCATGGTGCGGGCCCACCGTCTCATCGAGACGGCCCTGGTTCAGATCTTCGACTATTCGTGGGATGAGGTTCACGAGGAGGCCGAGCGGCTGGAGCACGCCGTCTCCGATCGATTCATTGAGCGGCTCGATCACAAGCTCGGCCACCCCGAGCGTGATCCCCACGGGGATCGAATCCCGGCACCCCACGAATTTGAGGCGCACAGCCAGGTGCCAGTCTCACTCATCGGGGCTCAGCCCGGGGCCACCGTGCGCGTGGAACGCGTATCCGATGATCATTCTGATGTGCTCGTGTACCTTGAATCAGCCGGAATCGTCCCGGGAATAGAGGTCACAGTCGAAACCGCCCAGCCCGATCCCACGGTCTTGTCCATCACATGTGCCGGCGTCCGCTCGACCCTCCCCCGGGCTGCGGCTCAGGCCGTCATAATCGGCGCAGGTTCAGGCGGCGGCCCCACACCACATCAGGATTGATCCGCGGTAGAACCAAGTCTGCTTCGGCTTCAACGAAGGCTTCCAGAACGTCATCTTCTACATGTATATCCATAGAACAAGTGTTTCATCCCCCTCCCACATGATGATCATCACGCCATTTACCTACTTACCTATGGTTTAATCGCGTTGTTGACCACTCTGTGGGTTTCGTTTGGTGTTTGGCCGTGCAACGTGGTTTGCTTGTGCCAGATTCATCAAGAGCAGCTGAGAGACGTGGTTCGCAGACGCTGCAGCAACCCGCAGTGTCGGGTGCTTCTGCCACGATCGATGGAGGAGATTAAGGTGATCGAGCTACAGGACGTCAGCAAGATCTATCCTCGCCGCGGTGAGGACCCCGTTGTAGCGCTCGAGAATATCTCCCTGAGCATTGAATCCGGGGAGATACACGGGATAGTGGGCGAATCCGGCGCGGGTAAGTCCACGCTGATTCGCTGTCTGACAGCCCTCGAGAGGCCAACCAGCGGCTCTATCCTCGTGGACGGCAAAGATCTCTCCACCCTCCCCTCCAGCCAACTCCGCGACGCCCGCCGAACTATCGGCATGGTGTTTCAGGGCGGGAACCTGTTGGATCAGCGAACCGCCGCTGGAAACATCGCCTATCCCCTCCGCATCGCTGGTCAGGGCAAAGCCCTCACTCGAACGCGTGTCACGGAGATGCTTGATCTTGTTGGGCTTGGCGATCGCGCCCGCGCATTTCCCTCGGAACTCTCGGGCGGCCAGCGCCAACGCGTCGGCATCGCCCGCGCGATGGCCGATCGCCCCTCCGTTCTTCTGTGCGACGAACCCACCTCGGCCCTCGATACTGAAACCACAGATCAGATCCTCGGGCTCCTCAAGGATGTGCGTGATACCTATGGCGTCACCGTCCTCATCATCACCCACGAGATGGAAGTGGTCCGCAAAATCTGCAGCGAAGTGACCCTGTTGGATCACGGCAGGGTGTCCGCCACAGGCAAGGTATCCGACATTATGGAGACGATCGATTCTCCCTTGGCTCGGCGTATCGTCCCCGAGCCCGAGTTCGATCCGGCCCTCACCCCTGCCGACTCGGTGGTACTGGATGTCTCATTCACCGCACGCCAAGGTGAGCCAACCGGATCGCGCGTACTCGCGCTGGCCTCGCAGTACGGTGCAGATATCAGTGCCGGCACCTTCGAGACCATGGGCGATATTCAGGTAGCACGCCTTGCGCTCAGCATCCCAACGGAAGATCGCCACGATCTACTTTCGGCGCTGGAGAAAGTTGGCGTCTCAGCTAAGGAGCGCGCACTATGAACATCCTTGCGGCGGACGATACCTGGTTCAATAATCCAGTGATCCAGAAGGAACTCTGGAACGCCACGTCGGAAACTCTCCTGATGACAGCTTGGGCCACGCTGCTGGCTGGCTTCTTCGGATTGATCCTCGGCGTGATCCTCACGGCCACCCGCCCGAACGGTATCCTTCCGAACCGGCCCATTTACCAGATCCTCGGGTTCATTGTGAACGTTGGCCGCGCCATCCCGTTTATCATCCTCATGGTGCTCCTTATTAACGTGACCCGAATGATCGTTGGGCAGGCGAACGGCTGGCAGGGTGCCATGGTTCCTCTTGCCTTGTCAGCCATCCCGTACTTCGCGCGCATGGTGGAATCCAACCTCGCAAACGTAGACCGAGGGAAGATCGAGGCGGCCCAGATGATGGGAGCCTCGCGCTACCGTATCCTCACAGGCGTGATCGTGCGCGAGGCTGTACCCACGCTTATCCAGTCCCTGACCATCCTCTGCATCACGATCATCGGCTACACGGCCATGGCCGGCGCTGTGGGTGGCGGCGGACTTGGCGCGCTTGCGATCAACCAAGGTTACTATCGAAGCGAGATGGATATTCTGCTCATCATCGTTGTGGTAATCGTAGTTATCGTCAGCATCGTTCAGATTGTCGGAGACATGCTCAGCCGGCTGGTAGACCACCGCTGAGAACTACTAGCCGGGGGCAAACCCTCAGCACTGCCCACAAGACTTTCAACACAACCACCAAAGGATCAATCATGAAGAAAATCCAATCACTTGCCGCCATCGGCGCGGTTGCCGCCCTCACGCTCTCCGCGTGCGGCAACAGCGACGATTCCTCCGATGACTCAGCTTCGGGCTCCTCCGAGGGCCTTACGCAAATCACGGTTGGCGCATCCCCAGTTCCCCACGCGCAGATCCTCGAATTCGTTCAGGAAAACCTCGCCGAAGATGCTGGCATCGAGATCGAGATCACCGAGTATCAGGACTACGTTCTGCCCAACACCGCGCTGCAGTCCGGTGAGATTCAGGCGAACTTCTTCCAGCACATCCCTTATTACGATGAGGCGGTTGCTGAGAATGACTTCACCTTCGATCGCGGCGAGGGCGTGCATATTGAGCCTTACGGCGTCTACTCCAACACGATCGACGATCTAGCCGATCTCCCCGACAACGCCAAAGTCGGTATAACAAACGATCCGTCCAATCAGGCGCGAGCACTCGAACTGCTTCAGGTCAACGATCTCCTTACGCTGGATGACGTAGATAACCCCACTATCTATGACGTGGCTGATAACCCGAAGAACATCGAGTTCGTTGAGGCCGAGGCGCCGGCGGTTCCCAAGCTGCTGCCAGACGTTGATATCGCGATCATCAACGGCAACTTCGCCCTGCAAAACGATCTGGTTCCGTCCGAAGATGCGATCTACCTCGAAGAGGGCGAAGGCAACCCTTACTCCAACATCCTCGCGTGGAACTCCGAGTCGGACTCCGAGGTAGTAGAGGCCGCGCAGACTCTCGACGAGCTTCTTCACTCCCAGGAAGTCTCGGACTTCATCGAGGAGACTTGGCCCGATGGTGAGGTCATCCCGGCCTTCTAAGCCCTTGACACTGAGGCCCCGCTTACCCGCCCCGTTTCGTACGGGAGATTTGGGTAGGCGGGGCTTCGTCGTCGTTATTAGTTGTTAATTGTCGACGACGACGAGCTTTCCGTGTGCACCACGCTCCGCATTACTCATCGCGTGGTTCACGATGGTGTAGCTGCCGGCTTGGTGCGGAGAGAACTCGACGAAACCTCCCTGAGCGGCGAGCAAGCCGAGTGTCTGCGAGCCCGAATCCTCGCTGTGATCAATCAGGTAATCACCCTCGCTCCAGACCGTATCGAACTGGGTACCCACTACGTGGAAGCTGAGCGGCAGATTCGGACCGGCGTCCAATACCCACATGCGCACGCGGTCACCCGCCTGAGCGCTCAGCGGCTCGTGATCGTACTGGAAGGGGTAACCGTTGAAAGTCACGGCCGAGGGCGTCCCGTACGCCACCGCGTCAGCGTCCGTGCCCTCCGTGAGGTCGCTAGACCAATACTGCTCGCCCTGAATGAGCACGTACTCCTCGTCAACGGGTTCCAGGCCCGGCGGATCGATGATCACCGCGCCGTACATGCCGTTGGCGATGTGGACGGACATCGGGGATGTGGAGCAGTGGTACATCCAGATACCGGAGCGGTTCGCCGTGAACTCGTAGGTCAGGGATTCGCCCGGCTCGATGGTGCGCATCGGCTCATCGGGCGATACGTCGCCCGCGTGGAAATCGATCGAATGTCCCATCGAGCCGTTATTGGTGAGCTCCACAACGAAGCGATCGCCTACCTTCCCACGCAGGACAGGACCCGGAGTCTGGCCGTTGAACGTCCACACAGTTTGGGTGCGGCCGGGGGCCACCTCCTTCTCAACTTCTTCGACGTCTAGGCTCACGTGATGGACCGTTTCCTCGGGCGCAGGATCCAGCGCGGCGTCCCACGGCACAAATTGCTCGCCAGGATCCGCTGAGAGTTCGGCCATCGTGGGCAGATTGGGTAAGCCATTCGAGGGGCCCGAGGCCGAATCAGAATCGTGCGAGTTGGCGGTGCCGGTGGCAATAACGTCGAGGGTCATCCCCATCTGGCGGTGGCCCACCATAGAACACCACCCCTCAGTGGATTCTTCAATGATTCCCGCGTCCACTGTGGCGGTTTCGCCAGTGGGTACCGGGCCGGTTTCCGCCCCGTTATCAAACACCAGATCGTGGCGCTGATCCCCCGTGTTTTCAAAGTTGACGATCAAGCGGTTTCCGGCCGGAACCTTGATCTGGCTGGGGACGAATGACATGCCGCTCACCGTCACGTCAACCTCGGTGACGGGCGCGTTCTGGTTGTCCGATGTACCGGGGCCAGCAACCGATTGGACACCGTAACCACCCGCGGTCACGGCTAGGAGCAGAGCCGCGGCAATAGCGGCACCCGATTTCAGGTGGGGATCGGGCATGGGGCGCGGGCCGCGCTCTTGAGCAGGCCTGCTAGTCTCTGACGGCTTGGATTCGGGACGCTTTTGCCTGACTACCGCCATGAGCACAAGCACAAAGCTCATGAGGGCTGTGAGTCCGGCTGCGCCCAGCAGAATGTTATGGACGTGCAGGGGGAAGGGCATTAGTGCCAGAACCATCGCACCGTTCAGGACAAAGAACCTTAGGGCCCCGGTTCGCTCTAGGAATTCAATGGACTGGCGCAGCATCGCCGGCCCTCCCCCGGCCACAACTGGAAGCAGGTAGGTGAGAGAGCCGAGGATCAGCTGGAGTGCTCCAGCTGCGAGGAAGATCGCGTAGGTTCCGCCGGAGACGCTGCGCGCCTCCTGAGCGTCAGGTGCCAGCGCCAATTGCACCGCCCACACCGCACAACCCGCCACCAGCCAGATGAGCCCGGCCCCAATAGTCCAGCCATCGCCAACGCCCAGCATCGAACCGCGCCATGTCTTGAACACAGGCCAGAGAACGCCCACGATGGCGGCCACAACCCACACACCGGCGGCGATACCCGCCACTACTGGAAGGCCGGCGAGGGACGCTGCCGCACCCACCACGATCGCGCTGATAAGGACCGGAAGCGCCCGTCCCGCCCACCTCAGGCTTTGGGCGCTCATGCGAGTCCGGCCCACCGTTGGCCCAAACGTAACGATAGTTCCCAGCACCGTCATCCCGATGAAGCCGAGCACCATCGCAAACACGTGTACTAGCGCCATAGCGTCGTGGTTCTCATATAGGGCTGGCCACCACGATTGAGCCAGCTCGAAGCTGGTCACATCGATCGTCATGATCAGGCCCACCAGTGCCCCGATGATGAAGATGATGCCGCCCGCAAGGTGGTAGCGGAGAGTGACCGCACCCGGAGAAACGAAGGCGGCACCCATGGCACGCCGCAGTGCCCATGAGTGCCAGACGAACGCGGCGCACACCATAAGAGAACCTAGGACCCCGAGTACAACACCCGCCATACCGGTGGTGGCAAGTGCTCCAGCCAGCACAAGGGTGCCGACCGATTGAAGAGCTAGCCGAATGATCTGATGGGGCTGAGACTGCTTCGAACGGGTGAGGGCATCGGCGAAATGCCACGTCCAGATGAGGATAGAGGCACCGGCCACGCCCAGCCCACTCACGTGGATGAGATACCACCGAGGGTTGGGAAGGATGAGCTGACCGGCCACTGAAGCCACCAGCACGATGATCCAAAAGCCGGTGACTATCGCTGTCATGCGATGCCACGTAGAACGAGCCAGCATCTGCCCTCACTCTGCACACTTATTTTCACGGATTTATACAGTTAAATTATCCCGGGTTGTGCGCGGTTTGGGAACTCCGGCTGTAGATCTGGCACGCACGCCACACCAGCGCTCCGGTCCAAAAGGCGGACACCCCTAACTCACCAGCTGAACTTATCGCAGAATTCTTACATGATCATCGAAAACGCTTCGCGCCCTAGACCAGACCGAGTTGGTACTCAGTTGGCTGCACGAATGCACATGATGATGCAGGAGGTTGCGCCGCTGAAGGCGGTGCGCCGGTGAGCATCTCCCCCAACTCCACACGCCGTGGATCGCGGACGCTCTCCTTTGAAGTGATGCCGCCCCGCCGCCCGGACATTGCTCCCAAGTTCTGGAACACAGTTACTCGGCTCCTCGAAACGCAGCCGGACTTCCTTTCGGTCACGTATGGGGCAGCGGGCCAAGATCGCAGCACAGCCCGCCAGGTTGTGCGCCGGCTCGTGAGAGATACCCCGATCCAGCCCATCGCACACCTGACATGTGTGCGAGCCTCACGTGAAGAACTCGTCTCGGTTATCTCGGATTACTTGGACTCCGGCGTACGTACGTTCCTTGCCCTGAGAGGCGATCCCCCTGCAGACGATCCCACGTGGCGTCCCGCGGCAGACGGGGTGAATTCGGCCGCCGAGCTGGTGAACGTCATCCGCACCCTTGAGCAGCATCGCAACATCAAACAGCCTGGAGCGGGACTGCGCGCTGCGTTCAAACCGCTCACGATCGCCGTGGCCACCTTCCCGTCGGGAAACCCCGAGGCGGGGACCAGCCCCGAGCAGGAGATTGAACGCCTCCTGCTCAAACAGGTAGCTGGCGCGGATTTCGCCATCACCCAGCTCTTCTTCGAGGCCGATGATTACATCGCCTTCGTGGAAAAGGCTCGCCGGTATGGCGTGACAATCCCGATCGTCGCTGGCATCTTGGTGCCAACTGAACCGCGCCGGTTGGCGCGCGTAGCCGAGCTGACGAAGGTGGTGGCACCCGAACGGCTGGTGAACGATCTTTCTCGCGCAAGTGACGAGCAAGACCTGTATCGTCGCGGAATCGTTCACGGTTCAACGCTCGCCCGCCAGATCCTTGACTCCGGGGCGCCCGGCATCCACTTTTACACGTTTAACAAGGCCCAGCCCGTCCTCGACCTCATTGACGAATTACCCGAACTAACACCCACTGACTAAGGAAGAACCATGGCAACCGAATTCCCCACGGCAACAATCCTCGGATACCCGCGCATCGGGCGCCGCCGCGAACTCAAGCGCGCCGTCGAATCCTACTGGGCCGGGCGGTCAACCGCCGAAGAGCTCACCTCCGCGTTCACCGCACTGCGCCACGCCACCTTCGATCGGCTGGCCGAACTCGGCTACGATCGCAGCAATTCTTCAATCCCGGAGAATTCCTCGCTGTACGATCAGGTTCTTGACGTCACGTGGCAGCTAGGTGCCATCCCGCAGCGTTTTTCCGGCAAGAGCGAATTGGACCTCTACTTCGCACTTGCGCGCGGCGATCAGGACGTTCCGCCACTGGAGATGACGAAGTGGTTCGATACGAACTACCACTACCTCGTTCCCGAAATTGGTCCAGACACCCCGATTTCGTTTGCTAACGATCACCTTGTTCAGCGCTTCGTTGAGGCGAAGAACGCCGGCACTTTAACGCGCCCCGTTGTGGTTGGTCCCGTCACGTATTTGGCTTTGGCTAAGGCCGCCGATGACGCCCCAGAGGGTTTTGAGCCACTTGATCGGATCGACGACGTTGTGGCCGCTTACCGCGAACTCGTCTCAGCCTTCGGTGCGGCAGGAGCAACGTGGGTGCAATTCGATGAGCCGGCGCTCGTCTCCGATAATCTCTCGGTCTCACGGATAGACCTTGCCGAGATCGCCGGCCGTGTCTGGCCGCTGCTCGCGGCGCTTGAGGACCGCCCGAGTCTGCTGCTGGCCCTGCCCTATGGCGATGGGCGTATGGCTCTCCCAGCCATTGCGGGCTCCGGCGTTGAGGCCATCCAGCTTGATCTGGTGCGGGGATCAGCTCCCGTTCCCGGGGAAGTGAACCTCTCCAAGGTTCGGCTCGTGGCTGGCCTGATTGACGGACGCAACATTTGGCGGGCCGATCTGGCGGCGGCACGCGATGCCCTTATCGAACTCGAACAGCTGGGCGCCGCGGGAATCTCCGTGGCTACCACAAACTCTTTGCAACACGTGCCTCACGATACGGCCGATGAGAAGTGGGGGGATACCGAGCTCAACGCGAACCTGCACGATTGGCTGGCGTTCGCCGATCAGAAAGTGGCTGAAACGGCGGTTCTGGCACGTGGACTCTCACATGGCTGGGACAGTGTTGCCGCCGATATCGCGCAGGCATCCACGGCCCTCGCCGCCCGAGCGATCGCCCCGGGTGTGCGCCGCGAAGACGTTCGCACCCGCACCGCCGCACTTACCGAAGCTGACCGCACCCGTATCCCTTTCACTGAGCGTGAGCCGATTCAGGCACAAAAGCTTGGCTTACCTATTCTTCCCACCACGACGATCGGTTCCTTCCCCCAAACTCCGGAGATCCGCAACGCACGCGCTGCGCTAAACCGGGGAGAGATCGATGAGGCTGGCTACACGGAGCGAATCCGCGGTGAGGTAGCCAAGGTGATCAAGCTGCAAGAGGATCTGGATATCGACGTCCTTGTGCACGGCGAGCCAGAGCGCAATGACATGGTTCAGTACTTCGCTGAACAGTTCGATGGCTTTGCCGCTACCCGCAACGGCTGGGTCCAGTCCTACGGATCTCGCTGCACACGTCCTTCCATCCAGTGGGGCGATGTGGCCCGCCCGGCGCCCATGACAGTGGAGTGGACCTCTTACGCCCAATCTCTAACCGGACGCCCGGTTAAGGGAATGCTTACTGGTCCCGTCACCATCTTGGCGTGGTCCTTCCCCCGGATCGACATTCCGCTGGGCGAATCCGCCGATCAGATCGCGCTAGCACTGCGGGACGAGGTGGCCGATCTTGAGGCCGCCGGCACTTCCATCATTCAGGTGGATGAGCCCGCGCTGCGCGAACTCCTGCCGCTGGACGCCGATCGTCAGGCCGATTACCTCGACTGGTCCGTGGGCTCCTTCAGGGCCGCCACCGCGGGTGTGCGCCCGGATACGCAGATCCATACGCACCTGTGCTACTCAGAGTTCGGCCAGATCATCGATGCAATCGCGGGCCTGGACGCGGACGTAACTTCGATTGAGGCAGCACGCTCGAAGATGGAAGTGCTCCCCGAGCTGGCCGCTAACGGCTTCTTCCGTGGCGTTGGCCCCGGTGTGTGGGACATCCACTCCCCACGCGTGCCCAGCACGGCCGAACTCGTTGAGCTCATCCAAGCCGCAGCTCAGTCCGTTCCGGCCAACCACCTCTGGGTCAACCCGGATTGTGGATTGAAGACGCGCGCGTACCCCGAAACGAACGCAACCTTGGCGAACCTGGTCGAGGCCACAAAGATTGTCCGGGCTGAACTAGCCTAGATCCGCCAGCGCCGCCGCGAGACCAGTCAGCATGAATTCAACATCTTCTGACGTTACGGTTAGCGGCGGCGAGAGCCGGACGGTGGAGCCATGGGTATCCTTGGCTAGAACGCCGTGGGCAGCTAGCCGCTCGCACAGGTCCCGCCCGGTTCCCAGCTCCTCCGGTATGGTGACACCGCTCCACAGCCCCACATGGGTGAAGTGTTCGATTCCCTCCATCGATTCGAGCCCTCGCCGCATCTGGGGCGCGAGGCGGCGCACATTCGCCTGAGGCTTGCCTTCAGCCAGAATCTGGACTACCTCGCGCGCGACGGCCGCCGAGAGTGGGTTGCCACCGAATGTCGAGCCGTGCTGACCGGGCCCGAGCACGCCCAACACGTCACGTCTGCCCACCACGGCCGATACCGGAACAATCCCTCCTCCGAGGGCTTTTCCGAGCGTCATGAGGTCCGGCTTGACGCCCCACAGGTCGCAGGCAAGGGTGGTGCCTGTTCGCCCCAGACCGGACTGGATCTCGTCCGCTATGAGCAGCACATTGTTTCGCGAGCACAGCTCCCGTAGGCCGGGCATGAAGTCATCCGGTGGGATGATTACCCCTGCTTCGCCCTGTATTGGCTCGGTCAGCACGGCCACGGTATTGGGATCGACCAGTCGCTCTACCGATGCGACATTTCCGAACGTCGCTTGCCGAAAGCCCTGAGTGTAGGGGCCAAAGTCGCGGCGTGCATCGTCGTCGTCAGAAAAAGAAATCACCGTCGTAGTCCGGCCGTGAAAATTCGAACCCATCACGATGATGTTTGCCCTGTCTTCGGGGACGCCTTTAACCCGGTAACCCCACGCGCGCGCAGTCTTGATGGCAGTCTCTACGGCCTCCGCGCCGGTGTTCATGGGCAATACCATCTCTGCCTCGCACAAAGTGGCGAGTTCGCGGGCCAGCGGACCCAGCTGATCGTTGCGGAACGCCCGGGAGATCATCGTGAGGCGGCCCATTTGCTCTGTGGCACGGGCAACCAAGCGATCGTTGGTGTGCCCAAAGTTCACCGCAGAATACCCCGCAAGGCAATCAAGGTATCGATCTCCCTCGGTGTCCTCAACCCATGCACCGTGTCCGGAGCGGATAACCACGTCAAGGGGATGGTAGTTGTGGGCTAGCCACGTGGATTCTTCGTCGATGAAATGCTCCATGATTCATGGTATCGCCGAAACCGCACGCTAACCTAGACTTTCCGGCGGAAGTCTCCCTGCAGGCCCGTGCGCACGAATCCGAGGTGCGCGTTGATATCCACGAGGTGCTCGTTGGCGGGATCCACGCCCGTGGTGATGGTTTCGGTTTGCGGATGCGAATCGATCACGTTGATGATGTTCGCGGCCTTCAGCGTGATGCCGAGGTTGCGCCCACGGTGTTCAGGGCGAACGATCGTGCCGGCCTGAACCGGGCGCTCGGGTGAATCCACGTTTGAGATGATGGTGGAAAAGCCCACTACTTCCCCACGGCTGTCTACGGCGGCGGTAGTAAAATGAGGCTGGCCAACTGCCACGTTATACGCGTCTTCGCCGGCCAAGGAAGCCGCGGTCCACGATTCAGTCCGCGACACCTCCGGAGAACCCTGCTGCTCATCCATGGTGAACTGGCGCCGGAACTTCGCCAAGGAATCCAGCAGATTTGCGGGCGTCATGCCCTGCCAAGAGACGAGGCGGTAATCGCCCGGCTGGATCAGCGGGGTCATGCGTTCGCGGATCGTCCCATGATCAGAAACGTCCCAGCGGTAATCCTCGTATGTATGAGCCAGCGTAAAGCCATGCCGCAGGAGGAAGGCACTCCCCGGTTGCTCCATGAACAGCTCGGAGACCGTGGCGTTATAGGTACTGGGATACGGCATATACACCCGGCAAGAGAGCCACTTAACGCCGCGCTTCTTTGCTTCCTTGGAGATGACCTCAAGCAGGTAGTCCTCGTATCCCTTACCCCAGCTTTCAGGATGAATCACGATGTCGAAAAAGCCAAGGGATCGCTCTTTATGTACTTGGGAAAGTCGCAGGTAGCCATAGCCGAGGATCTTGGCGGGACGGCCCGGGGCAAGCTGGGCGATGGGCGCATCGAAGTTGCTTTCCGTCGGATCGCTCAGGAGATAGACGAGGCGCTTATAGACCTGATCACGTGCATGTGCCGTAGAGACCTCGCGGGCCGAGTGCACGGTGATGGCACGCGCCTGCCCATCCTCATACCGGGCCCGTGTCAACGCCTCGATGGCTTCGAACTGGCCGAACGGATCCTCGCCGGGATAGGACGGAACGGCAACTTCTGTGATATCCATGTGCACCTCTCAACCAGATTATAGAACGAGGAGGCCCCCGAAAGGACCTCCTCGTACCGGGCCTTAAGACACCCGGCAATTCTCTCAGGACAATCTACGCCCCAGTCTTCACCTGCCGGCGAAGACCAGAGAGCATACGCTCCTTGTTCACTGCGGCTACCGCGGAGAGCGGAATGTTCTCCGGGCAAACCTTCGCGCACTCGCCATAGTTGGAGCAGGGTCCGAAGGAACTTTCTGCCGCGGTCACCATGGCCTTCGCACGCTGGTCGCGCTCTTGGCGCGGCACGGGAAGCATGCTCAGATGCGCAAGCTTTGAGCCAACGTAGAGATGGGCAGCACCGTTCGGGCATGCAGCCACGCAGGCTCCACAACCGATACATGCGGCGAAGTCCATCGCCAGCTCCAGCTTCTCATGGTTGATCAACTGCGTGTCTGCATCGGGGGCAGTTCCGGCGTTCACAGCAACGGTTCCGCCAGCAATGACAACCCGGTCCAGGGCGGAACGATCCACAATCAGATCGCGCACCACCGGGTAGGATGCCGAGCGCAGAGGCTCAATCCTTACCGTATCGCCATCCTTGAAGTGGCGGAGGCGCTGATGGCAGGCCGGAAGGTTGTTCTCCGGGCCGTGCGGGAGGCCATTGACCGTCAAACCACACGCGCCGCAGATGCCCTCGCGGCAGTCCGATTCAAACGCAACCTGTTCCTTGCCCTGCGCGATCAGTTGCTCGTTCAGCGCGTCGAGCATTTCGAGAATGCTCATCGCAGGCTCTAGTCCGTCTAGTTCGTGACGCTCCCAAGTGCCCTGAGCATTTGTTGAGGGCTGGCGCCAAACTTCGAGTGTTAGTTTCACTTGTAGCTCCTCGTTGCCATGGGAACCGCTGAGAATTCCAGTGGCTCCACGTTACGTGTAAAGGTCAGAGGCTCGGAGGCCGAGGTTGGGCCCTCTCCGCCTTCGGTACCCCACGCTGAGGCGAAGGTCCAATGCTCATCGTCACGCTGGGCTTCGCCTTCTTGCTGATGCTCAACCCGGAAGTGTGCTCCACAGGATTCCTCGCGATCCAAGGCATCCACGCACAGTAGCTCGGCCAGCTCAAGGAAGTCAGCCACGCGGCCCGCCTTCTCCAGAGTTTGATTGACCTGAGATCCCGTGCCCGGCACTGCGACGTTGCTCCAGAACTCCTTGCGGAGTTCTTGAATCTTGCCGCGTGCTTCCGTGAGGCCTTCCTTCGAGCGATTCACACCGCAGCCTTCATACATGATGTCGCCAAGCTCGCGGTGGAAGGCCGTTGGGCTCTTCGATCCGCCTACGCTCAGCAGAGCATCCGTACGTGCGTTAACCCGCGCCATCGCCTCCTGGACCGGCTTCGAATCCATGCCCGGCAGCGCCTCACCTAGGTGATCGGCCAAGTAGTTCGGGATGGAGAACGGAAGAGTGAACCAACCGTCCACACATGCCGAAAGGAGGGAGTTAGCACCTAGGCGGTTCGCGCCATGGTAAGACCATCCGGCCTCTCCACCAACGAACATACCCGGGATAGAGCTCATCTGATTGAAGTCCGTCCACAGGCCGCCCATCGTGAAGTGAGCGCCGGGAGCAATACGCATAGGAACCTTGTACGGGTTCTCTGCAACGGCACGCTCATACATCTCGAAGAGGTTTCCGTAGCGTTCACGAATCGCGCCCTCGCCATCGCGGGCGATGGCATCCTTGAAGTCCAGATAAACGGAGTTCTTCAGGGGGCCAACACCGTGACCCGAATCCAGCTGCTCCTTTGCGGCGCGAGAAGCGATATCTCGCGGGCAGAGGTTGCCGAAGGCCGGGTACTTGCGCTCTAGGTAATAATCGCGCTCGTCCTCAGGAATCGTGTTGGGATCGCGATCGTCGCCAGCCTTCTTCGGTACCCAAATCCGGCCATCGTTTCGCAGAGACTCAGACATCAAGATGGTCTTGGACTGGAACTCGGACTGCACCGGAAGTGCTGTCGGGTGGAACTGGACCCATGAGACGTGAGACATGTACGCACCATGGCGGTGTGCACGCCACGCAGCGGAGGCGTTGCAGTTAATCGCCAGAGTCGAGTAGTAGTACAGCGATCCGTAACCACCGGTTGCCAGCACCACGGCGTGAGCCGGGATGGCTGTGACCTCACCGGTCACGAGGTTACGAATTACAACGCCACGAGCAACACCATCCTCCATGATGAGGTCCAGCATCTCGGACCTAGTATGAAGGGTGATCGTCCCGCGCTTTACCTGACGCAGCAGAGCCTGCGCACCAGCAATCTGGAGCTGCTGGCCCGTCTGGCCGCGCGTGTAGTACGTACGAGACACCTGAACGCCGCCGAACGAACGGGTGGCGAGTGTGCCACCATACTCGCGTGCGAATGGTGCGCCAATGGCGTTCATGTGGTCGATTACGCGGATGGACTCTTCGCCCAGTCGGAAGGCCTCTGCCTCGCGGGAGCGGAAATCGCCACCCTTGACTGTGTCCTTCACGAATCGATAGATGGAATCGCCATCAACCTTACGAGCGCGAGCCGCGTTGATGCCGCCCTGCGCAGCAACGGAGTGAGCACGCCGCGGGGCGTCATGGTAGGTGACCGAATGGACGTTGTAGCCCTGTTCGGCCAGTGCAGCCGCGCAGCCACTGCCAGCAAGTCCGGTACCAATAACAACAACGGTGAACTTGCGCTTGTTGTTCGCACCAACCAGCTTGTAAGCGTCGCGCCGCTTGTGCCATGCTTCGGCCGGATCGCCTTCTGGCACCTTGCCATCTAGGACTTGACCGTTTGTAGCACCCGCGACGGTGACGCGGGGCGCTACAAAGGGAGCCGCAGCAGGTTCAGCGGTTTCTGTGGACACGTTCTTACGGAAAATATTACTCACGATATGACTCCAAACTGGACTGCGAGCGGAATGGCCGCATTACCGAGCAGGATAGCGAGGGCACAGAGGCCAGCAACGATTGCGGCAACGAGACGAACACGCTTACCCATTGCGCCGAGATCCTGAACAACAGTGGTCACTCCGTGTGCCACGTGGATGGAGATAAGCACCATCATGATGATGTAGATGGCTGCCATCCAAGGACGCTCGAACGAGGCGATGACGTTGCTGTACGCGGCCGGACGGGTACCCACCGGATGCTGGAAGGAATCTGATGCAACCGGCTTAATTCCGAGCGTCAGGTCCATTAAGTGGATCACGATAAAGGCAAGCGTGAACACGCCCGTCACGGGCATCAGCCGAGCAGAAAAGCCCTGGAAGCCGGTGCGCGATGCCTTGATTCCGGCCCGGTGCGGACCACGCGCCTTACGCCCACGGGACCAAATCGTGATTGCACCGTAAACGTGGATGAAAAGGCCGCCGAATATGACGATCCTGAACAGCCAGAGCACCATTCCTTCGGGCAGGAACGGTGCGAATGCGACACGCAGCCACTCGGCGTAATCGTCGAAGTGCTCGGGCCCGGTAAAGATCTTAAAGTTACCAAATAAATGAATAAGCAAGAAAGCTACTAATAATGTGCCAGTAATGGCCATAGCAACTTTAAGCACCCACGTACCTGGACGGGGCGGTGCTTGTTCTGTCGTTGTTGACATCTGTGTCCTCCTCTTCCACGAGGCTACTGCATAAGCTCAGTAACTTTCGCTTCTCGAAGCATCGGCACACACACCGCATGTGGAGCTTCGATCACAAATGAATGCTAATTCGTACTTTAGTCCCAACAAGCCCCCAGTTCCTAGGTGAATTAAGTAAGTCATCCCTTGTGAAAATGGCTTAGCTGTGCCAAAAACCGTGGCTGAGCCCGCCCGCTCACTCGCTTGTCAATCGCTGGTAAAGATTCCGTGAAAAATACTCCATTATCCCACCGGCCACACCGGACCCTGAACGGATGCGGCACTTCGCATACCATCATTAGCGAGCCTGACACGGGCATAGGACGAAGTACCCATACACGTACATCACACATCCCGGACGACTACAGTAGAGAAATGGACGCCCTCAGTTTCCTTTACCAAGCGCTGACCACCTTGCTCGTTGCCGCGGTCTTCACCGTGGTGATCAAACGTCTGCTGCCCGCCGTAGGATGGATTCGCGCGTACCTTGTTTCACTTCTGACTCTGATCGCACTAATTCCTGTGTCGGTGTGGGCGGGGACCGCGCTGGGCATCTTCACTGACGAAGGTGCTCTGGCTGTCGCTCCGGGCATCGCTCTCGTGACCGGTGCCATCATCCTCCTGTGGATTTTCGCCGTGGCACTGCTGGCTCTTGTGGTTGTTGAGCTCATCGTCCCAACCGGGACCTTCGGTGGCCCTATCGAGGGCATCGTAGAAAGCAGACTAGGCATCCGGCGGCTGCGGCGCTACCTCCAGCTCGGCTGGATTGTTATGCGCTCTGGACTTGGCCGGGCACTGCGTTACGGCCCCGAATCCTCCGAATTCGTCACCGCGCTCATCCGGATGATCAATAGCGCTGGAGTCACGTTTGTTAAGTTCGGTCAGTTGCTCTCCACGCGTTCGGACCTGCTTCCCGCTCCCCTCATCACGGCGCTTTCCTCTCTCCAGACCTCCGCCGCGCCGGCCTCATCAGAGGATATCCGAGAAACGTTGTTGAACGAATGGGACGCGGAACCCGATGCAATCTTCGGACACTTCGATCCAGATCCTTTCGCCGCTGCATCGGTAGCGCAGGTACACCGCGCTACCCTCAAGGATGGCCGCCGCGTTGTGGTCAAAGTGCAACGGCCCGGCGCAGCTGAACAAGTACAAGTTGATTGCGACATCCTACTTCGCTTCGCTAGGACCGCCCAGAAGCGCTTTGAGTGGGCAGACAGGCTGGGCCTACTTGCCCTTATCGGCGGTTTGGTGGATTCCTTAAACCAGGAGTTGGACTACGATATCGAGGCTCGCAACACCACCGCCATCGCCCGCTCGCTGAAGTGGCATCCGCTCATTACCGCACCCACGATAATCCCGGAACTCTCCACGAAGCGAGTGCTAGTGATGACCGAACTTCAAGGTGCCCCAGTTCCGTCAGCAGTGGCCTCTACAGAAACCGCCCAACGCGATGAACTGGCCAGCGAACTCTTTTCCGCCACAGCCGAATCCATCCTCATCCACGGCGTTTTCCATGCGGATCTTCACCCCGGCAACATCATGCTGCTACAAGACGAGACGATTGGGCTTCTTGACTTCGGCGCAATCGGGGTAATCGATGCGGAAACGCGCCAACTGCTCGCGTCCCTCCTTCTGGCCATCTTTACGGATGATAACGTCAACGCCGTTGCGTCGATCTTAATGGCATTCGATGTAGACCCAGATATTGATCGCAGCGCCCTCCAGCGCGATCTGGGCCGGGTACTAACCGTCCTCGGCCACCGCCAAGAGGCGGACGCTACCATCTTCTCCGATGTGTTCGCCGTGCTACGCGAGTACGGCATCAGTATTCCAGGGGACGTAGCCGGAGCATTCCGCACACTCGCTTCACTGGACATCACGCTGCAAACGCTCAGGCCAGGCTACGGACTGTTCCAAGCAGCCCAAGAAGCTCTCCCGCATCTTGTTACAACGCTAAGTTCCCCGGAGCTCCTAGCCAACATCGCCGCAACATCGGCCCTTACCTCGGCCATAGCTGCCCGCCGCCTACCGGCCCGCGCGGAGCGCCTGACAACTCAGCTAGAGCGCGGCGAACTTACGCTACGCGCCCGCTCGTTCGCCGCCTCATCGGACCCGGAGTGGTTCGGCTCCGTGGTGGACGATATCCTCTCGGGTGCCTTCGCCTGTATTGCCATCGTCATGGCGCTGGTTTTTCTGCTCGTGCCCAGCACTGTCCACATAACTACGGTTCTGACCCTTCACCACCTGATCGCCGGAGTGCTTGGATTCATCGGCATCACTCTGGCCCTGCGGCTGATTATCAGACTCTTTGCTCGGCGCGCTGGCTGACGAAGGTAAAACATCGTTATTCTCAAGTAGCCGATCGGAGGCGGGCGGGAAGGTCACTTCTACCTGACCCTCAGCAAACGGAACCTCCTTCAAGCTGCGAACGTCCGCAGGTAGCTTGCGCCGGGCCACGATCCAAGCCGGAACTAGGAGCATGCTCGCCCCGATCCATGCGAGTGGATTGGCGGAAACGATCCCTTGGAAACCAAGTACTTGGCTAAGCACCACGGCCGCGCTCACGCGCATAGCAAGCTCCAGCACCCCCGCCAGCGTGGGAATTAACGTGCGCCCGAGCCCTTGCAAGGCGCTCCGTGTCACGAACAGGACTCCGAGGACAACGTAAAGGGCACCGTTGATCACGAGGTATTCGTGTGCCATGGCCACTACTGCCTCTTCACCGCTACCCACAAAGCTGCGCACAATCGGGTTGCCCGCACTCACGAGGGTCACGGAAAGGAAAAGCGACACTACGAAGGACATCACGAGGGCCTGACGTACCCCCGTCTTGATCCGTTCCGTGTAACCGGCACCGAGGTTCTGCGCTGTGAAGGTGGAAACCGCGAGGCCCAGAGACATAAGGAAGGCTACTGCCAGCCCGTCCACGCGTGTGGCGGTAGTGTAAGCGGCCACAGCGGTGGCACCCAGCCCGTTGAGGGACACCTGAACCGCCAACGTACCGATCGCGATGATCGACTGCTGGAATCCCATCGGCAACCCGATCTTCAGCTGCCGGCCCAGAGCCGCCGCGCCAACGCGCCAATCTGCCCGCCCCACGTGGAGCGCCTCAATTGACCGAACCAGATACCCCAAGCACAGCAGCGCGGAGGTGAGCTGGGCGATCACGGTGGCCAGCGCCGCCCCGCCTACACCCAGATCCATGACCTGCACAAACAGCACAACCAGCGCCACATTCAACAGACACGCGATCACAAGGAACACGAGGGGTGTTCGCGAATCGCCGATAGCCCGGATAATCGCGGAGAGGTAATTGAAGAACATCAGTGCCGCGACGCCCAAGAAGTTGACCGTGGCGAACGTGACCGCCTGATCGCTGAGTTCGGGAGGTGTGCGCAACAGTCCCAAGAAGGGGCGAATGATAAGAGGCGCGCCCACCATGAGAACTAGGCTGGCGACCGCCGTAAGAATGGTACCAGCGGCCACAGAGCGCCTCACGCCGCGCGCATCGCCAGCCCCAAACGCCTGAGCGGTAGGGATTGCGAAGCCCTGCGTCATTCCCTGAGCAAACCCGATGAGCAAGAATAGGATGCCATTCGTTGCGCCCACTGCTGCCAGCGCATCCACCCCAAGGTGCTGGCCCACAACCATCGCGTCAGCAACCTGATACATCTGCTGCACCACATTCCCAATAAGAAGTGGGATGGCGAATCGGATCATAACCCGCCAAGGGGTGCCCGATGTCAGGGCGTGATTCATGGCGCAGAGCTCCTTCAGAAAAGACGTGTGGTTAGGGTACTGTCGTAGCCACGAGCGCACACTTTCCCCTGTTGTTGCAGGAAATAGTGGGAACGCGCTTGGGCGAACAGTCATCAATCTTACGACCGTCCTCCCGGGGTGCGTCCAGAGCCCACGAGGGTGACGTCCCACTCATCATTGCCCGAAAAATCGGACCCGAGTACGATCGCACTGGCTATCGGCGAAAAACAGGGGAGAAAAGGCGGTATGGCGTACATCGAACTAGTGGATTCAACCAAGCGGTATCACATGGGCGGATCCACGATTATGGCCAATGATCAACTCACGTTTTCCGTCAATGAGGGCGAGTTTGCGGTGGTGCTGGGAGCGTCCGGCGCGGGCAAGTCCACAGTCCTCAACATTCTGGGTGGTATGGACACCAATGATGACGGACAGGTGATCGTTGACGGCCTCGACATCGCCACCTACAACGCCAAGCAGCTCACCACCTAGCGCCGTAATGATGTGGGCTTCGTGTTTCAGGGTTATAACTTGGTTGCGAACCTGACCGCGAAGGAAAACGTGGAGCTGGCCTCCTAGATCGTGGAGGATGCAATGGATCCGGAGGAGGTCTTGACAAGCGTTGGCCTTGGCGATCGCATCAATAACTTCCCGGCACAGCTCTCAGGCGGCGAGCAGCAGCGCGTGGCCATCGCCCGCGCCATCGCGAAGAAGCCCAAGCTGCTCCTGTGCGATGAGCCCACTGGTGCCCTCGACTTCCAGACGGGCAAGCAGATCCTCAGGGTTTTACAGGACATGTCTCGCCGCAACGGCGCCACGGTCATCATCGTCACGCACAATGCCGCGATCGCCGCCATAGGCGATAGGGTGATCGAACTACGCGATGGGAAGGTCAAACGCGACGAGGTGAACGAACATCCTCGTGATATTTCTGAGATCGAGTGGTGAGCGCGATGCACAGGACCGCGTGGAAGGAAGCGTGGCGCACCATTACCGGGTCATGGGCCCGGTTTTTCTCCATCGCCGCTCTGATGTTTCTGGGAGCCTTCGCCCTCGTGGGCCTCAAGGTGACTGGCCCGGATATGCGCGAAACCGGCGCGGCTTTCTTCGATGAAACAAACCTTGCCGATGTAACTGTCACCTCCCCGATGGGGGTGAACGAGGATGCCCTCGCCTCCGTGGATGGAGCCACCGCCGAATTCGGGTACGCTGCCGACGCTACAGTGGAAGACTCCCTGACCACCCTGCACCTCATGTCCACCCCCGAAGAGATCTCCACCTTCTCGCTCACAGCTGGCTCAATGCCGTCCGGCTCAGACGAAATCGCCCTCACCTCCGAGTTGGAGGGCAGCTACAACGTTGGGGACACCGTAGTTTTTAACGACGACGACGAATCCCCACTCGCCACCCGGTCCTTCACCGTGACTGGCTTCGTTCGCTCGGCGGAGTATCTTGACCGTGAGGACATCGGGCAAACCACGTTGGGAACTGGCCAGCTAGACGGATTCGCCGCGGTGGCACCCGAGGCATTCGAGTCGCCCGTTTATACGATGGCACGGTTGCGATTCGCGGAAACTGCGGGGTTCGAACCGTACGCGGATTCGTATCTTGCCCGGCTCGATGAGTATCAGGATGCGGTTGAGGCGGCGCTCGATAACGAAGCTGACAGCCCATACGAGGTTCAGGACCGGAGAGACCTTCAGGGCTATCTCACCTATGGGGATAGCGCGGACCGGATTGACGCGATCTCGCAGGTGTTCCCCGTGTTTCTGTTCGCGATCGCCTCTCTGGTCAGCCTGACAACGATGACCCGGATGGTCCAAGAGCAGCGCACCACAAACGGCACGTTTGCGGCCCTGGGATACTCACCTCGAGCAATTCGTCGCAAATACCTCCTGTACGGGATCAGTGCCAGCACCTTGGGCGGCCTCATCGGAGTGGGCGTCGGACACACTCTCCTACCCACGGTCATCTTTAATACCTATCAGGAAATCTTTTCGTTCCCGGCTCTTCAGCTTGGGTTTTATCCGCTCATCTCTGTGACCGCGGTTGCCATCGCTATCATCTGCACCGTGCTCGTGGCCGCAATCGTGGCAACCAGAGAACTCAACGAGGTGCCGAGCCAGCTCCTCCTACCTAAGCCGCCGGCCGCCGGCACGCGGATCTTCCTAGAGCGGATCAGACCTCTGTGGAGGCGGATGAGCTTCACCCAAAAGATCACCGCGCGAAACCTCTTCCGCTACAAGAGGCGGATGTTCATGACGGTGTTCGGGGTGGCCGGGTGCACTGCGCTCCTTATTCTGGCCTTCGGCGTTCTCGATTCCATCACCGGGGTGGTAAACCGGCAGTTTAACCAGATTGTGCACTACGACCTCATCGCCGTAGCTGCACAGCAACCTGAGGATGAAGTCGAGTCCGTCGATGGCGTTGAGGACGCCACTAGCGTCCGCTTCGAGCAGATGAGCGTTCGTCTGGACGGGGAGAGTATCGATCAGGAGATCAGATCGTACTTCAGGACTCCGATGGCGAAGAAGTCTCGATGGAGGTGGCCGGCATTGCGGAGATGTATGCCGGGCACTACGTGTTTGGAGCAAGTACCTCGGCGCCGAACGCGCACCTGATTCAGGCACCGGAAGCTGATATAGACGAGGTTTCCGCCGATCTCATGGACTCCCCCGCCGTCTCCGGGATCGTTCAAGTCACCGCCATCATCCACACGATGGATTCGATGATCGACGGCCTGAACGCCGTGATCATCGTGTTGATTGTGTGCGCGGGGCTGCTCGCCGTCGTCGTTATATTCAACCTAACGAACATCAACGTATCGGAACGAATCCGCGAACTCTCCACGATCAAAGTCCTCGGGTTCTACCCGCGAGAAGTGACCATGTACGTCTTCCGGGAGACGCTGCTGCTGACCCTGCTGGGGATTCTGGCTGGGTTCGCGCTCGGGGTGCCGCTTCACGCGTTCGTGATCACCTCGGTTCCGCCGGACATGCTGATGTTCCAGCCGGACGTGCTGTGGACCAACTTCGCGCTTTCGGCGGCTATCACGTTCGCAATTTCGATCGTGATCATGGCCGCCATGCACGTCCGGCTGAAGAACATCGATATGCTCGACGCCCTGAAGGCGCAGGACTAGTTCTGCAAATGCGGGGCTAGTTCGGAACTACCGAGACCTTGAGGGCTTCGCCGCTCTGGACTCGGTCAAGAGCCGCGAACAAATCGTCCAACGCGTAAGTATCGGTATGTAGCGCCTTGGCGTTCACAGCTCCCTCGCCGATCAGGCGCAGGGCCTTCTCGTAGTTCGCCCGCGAGGTGTTGGATCCGCCCGTCACCACCAGTTCGTTGTAGTGGATGAGGTTCGGATCCATCTCGGACAGCGATCCCTTGGCAAAGCCCGCAAACGCGGAGACGTGGCCTTTCGGCCGCGTGCATTCGAGCGCTTGCTGGAATAGCTCATTGCGGCCAATACACACCACGGTCACATCCGCCCCGCGCCCATCGGTGAGCGAGCGGACGTATTCCTCCAGGTCAGTCGTGGTGGGATCAACCACCGCCGTTGCACCCAGTTCGCGCGCAATCTTCAAGCGTTCTTCGCCCGTGTTAGAGACGATAATCTGGGAGGCACCTAGATACTTATTCACCATCACGTGGAGCAACCCAATCGGGCCCGCGCCGATAATGAGAACCGTATCGCCCATCTTCGGCTCGTAGTTCGCCACCCCGTTGAGGACGCATCCAAGAGGCTCCCCAAGCGATACCTCGGCAGGTGTGAGGTGATCCGCTGCCTTGTAGAGTGCGCGGCGGGCCACCGCCTGCTTCGGGATCAGAACGTAATCGGCTAGGCCACCATCAATGGCGTAGCCGAATAGCTCGGCCCTCTCGCACAGGTGCTCGGCGCCCGTGCGGCAGTAGAAGCACGTTCCGCACGAGACCGTGGGATTGATCCCCACGAGGTCACCTTCGGCGTAGCCTTCCACGCCCTTTCCGATTTCGTGCACATATCCCGAGATCTCGTGACCCAAGATCACTCCCGGACGCACACCAGCGGACTTCTCCCCCTTCATGATGCGCACGTCCGTTCCACACACCGTATTTGAGCCCGTCTTCAGGACGATTTCTCCCTCGCCTGCGTGTGGCGTTGGAACTTCGCGTAGCTCCAACTGGCCCGGTCCCACAAAAACAGCAGCCTTCATGTTGATCTCCTTCATTGCGTTGAGCCGGTTCGCGGCACTGAACCCGTTCGGGCCTTGGCCTAGTTGGTGGCCCTAACCCAGTTCGTGGTTCTGTCTCGGTTCGCGGCGTTGCCTCAGTGCGCGATCTCGATTCATCTTGTGTCTTAGAGCATATCGTCTCTTACTTACCATCCGGGCTAACGGCAACCTTAATTCCCTCGCCCGTCTGGGCAAACTCAATGCCCTCAACAACGTCATCGAGCGCAAAGGTGTGCGTGTGTAGCGATTTTACATCGATCTTTCCCTCGCCGATGAGGCGGAGTGCGCGCTTGTGGCTGGCACGGGACGCGTTGGAAGCGCCAGTGACTCTGAGCTCTCCGTAATGGATGAGGTTCGGATCCACCTCTGCAAGAGATGTCTTCGAGAAGCCTGCGAAGGCGTTGACAGCACCTCCCTTGCGGGCAATCTCGAAGCCTTGCTGCACAAGACCGGGGTGACCGATGCAGACCACCACCACGTGGGCCCCTAATCCGTCCGTGAGGTCGCGGACGAAGCCGTCCAGATCTGTGGCGGTCGGATCCACGGTATGCGTTGCGCCGAACTGTTCCGCTATTTGGCGGCGTGGCTCAGACGGATCCGAGACGATGATTTGGGACGCTCCAAAAAGGCGGTTGACTTGAGCATGAAGCAGGCCGATCGGTCCCGCGCCTATGATCACCACGGTATCGCCCACTTGAGTCCGGTACTGGCTGGCGCCGTTCAAGACGCAGCCAAGCGGCTCGGCCAGCGCAACCTCGGCCGGTGTGAGGCCCTCGGCTGCGTGGAAGACGGTCCGGCGCTCAATCGCCTCGCGCGGGAACTTCATGTATTCGGCAAGTCCGCCGTTGACGCGGTAACCAATGATCATGGCATCCGTGCACAAGTGCTCCTTACCGTGCTGGCAGTAATAACAGCGCAGGCAAGGAATCGTTGGGACGCCACCGATCAACTCCCCTTCAGCAAAACCTTCAACGCCGCTGCCCACCTCGGTGACATACCCGGCAAATTCGTGGCCGAGCACCACACCCTGATCGATTCCCTTGCTCTTTTCTCCGCGCAGAATTCGGCCGTCGGTGCCGCACACCGTGTTGGCGCCAACCTTGATGACAACTTCACCCGGCCCTGCGTGCGGATCGGGGATCTCTTGTAGTTCGAGTTGGCCAGGACCAACAAAGATTGCGGCCTTCATTTTCACTCCTTAATCATGTGGCGGCAGGTGGGCGGGACGGCTGTAGATCCGTCCCACCCACCAACCTTGTGCCATTTTCGTTGCTAGCTACTATGCGCTACTCGCATCAATAACTCTGAGCCTTGCGCCACTGGCATTCGCGGCTCGGCACACTAGCGATTCTGGATTTCCGTCAGCTTATGCACCATGGGTGCAGAACTCGGGTAGAGATCCAGATATACCTGGAACATCTCCTTGTAGAGTTCCGCGTTGTCCTCATTAGGCTCAATCTCGCGATCCACAGAATTCCATGTGTCCGTGGGAGAGACCGCACCAATGGCCATAGCGGCCAGCTGGGCATCACCGTAAGCCGCGCCGATAGTGACCTTCGGGATCAACTGCTTGATCCCGATAATGTCGGACATGATCTGCGGCCACAGTCCGCCCGTGGTGCCGCCGCCAACAGCCCAATACTCTGAAGCCTCACCTCCACAGTTCGCGATGGTCTCGAGGATGTGCCGCGATCCGTAGCCTGTTGCCTCCAGCACGGAGCGATAGATATCGCCCGAATTATGAGTCAGGTTGAGGCCAGCGATCACGCCACGGGCCGCCGGATCGGAGATTGGCGTGCGCTCACCCGAGAAGTACGGCAACATAATGAGGCCGTTCGATCCCGGCTTAGATTCGGCCGCAGCCGCGGAGAGCTCATCGTACCCCCTACCTGTTAGTTCCCCGACCCACGTTGTGAGCGATCCCGTGGTGGACATACCGCCCGAGAGATTGTACGTACCCTCCAATAGGCCGGAACAGGACCACAGCGACGGGCCCACAAGCGGCTTATCCGTGATCTGCACGCCCACCATTGTCGAGCCGTACATGATCAGAACCTGACCGGGCTGGGAAACGCCAGTGGACAGTGCCTCGACAAAGGCGTCGATGGAGCCAACCGCCACCGGCGTGCCTTCCTTGAGCCCCGTAATCCGCGAAGCCGAATCCGTGACGTAACCGGCCACTTCGTTGGACCACATGAGCCGAGGCATCGGTAGATCCTCGCAAACGTCCTCCACCCACTCCGGGATCCAGTCACGCGTGAATGGCGAATACAGTGGCTCGCACATGGACGCAGCCAGATGGTCCATCACGTAGGCGCCAGTTAGGTGGAACACGCAGTATGTGTGTGCCATGAGGAAGCGACGGGTATCCTTCCACACCTCCGGCTCGTTTTTCTTAACCCACTCGATCTTCGGGCCAACCGACTGGGCCGTCAGGCCGTTACCACACTTCTCAAGGATCGCGTCCTCACCATAGCGCTCAGTTTGCTCATCAATCTCCACGGCGGATCGGGTATCCACACCGTACAGAATTGCCGGGCGCAGTGGCACTCCCCGATCGTTTGCCGGGAGGAACACCGGGCCGATACCCGAAATGCACAGACCCGCCACATCACCCTTTGCGAAAGCCGTCAGCTTCCGGCAGATCTCCACAACATCGTTCCACCAAACCAGATCCGCATCGTGTTCGGCCCAACCTGGCTGAGGGAACGAAGTCTCGTGCCGGACAACCTCGCTGAACAGGACGTTGCCATCCGTGTCTGCAAGAACGCCCTTGCTTGAACCGGTACCGATATCGATACCAATGACCAAATCAGCCATCTCTTCATCTCCTTTGATAAAGGGCATGGTGCCTGCTCCTCCGGGTGACTCTCACCCTTCCACGTTTCAGGATTAGGCTGCCCGATTTTTTCTTTATCTTGACAGTGCTTTCTAGAATTTCCTTGAGACCGGTGCAACCGGTTGCGATAGGCGGCTAGTGGCGCAGCTGGCCGCCGCTGACGTCTACCGTTGCCCCAGTCATGTAGTTGGAGCGCTCAGATACGAGGAAGGCCGCAACATCGGCCACCTCTGATGCAGTGGCGAGCCGCCCCACCGGAATGCGCGCTTCGTAAAACTCCCTTCTGGTCTCCAGTGCCTCCGCGATCATCGGTGATTCCATCGTGCCGATCGCAAGCGCGTTGACGGTGATTCCGCAGGATCCGAGTTCGTTGGCGAGCGAACGTGTCAACGCCACCATTCCCGCCTTGCCAATGGCGTAGGGAATATGCCCGGTTGACGATCCGAAGAAGGCCGCCTGAGAGGTCACATTGAGAATACGGCCAGACCGTCCGCCTTCCTTTGCCGCCACGATGAAACGCTGAGAGAGCATGAGGGCCGAATAGATGTTGACATCCATGGACCGGTCCCAGTCATCATCCGTAATCTCCCCAATCTTGCACGTTAGCCACAGCCCGGCGTTATTCACCAGAATATCCAGCCCGCCAAACGCATCTTCGGCGCCGTCAAACAACTGATCGATTTCGGTGCGCACGGCGAGATCCGCACGGATGGCCACGGCGTTATCTGCGCCGAGCTCTTCCACGAGTTTGCGCGCCTCATCCTCGCGGCTCCGGTAGTTGATAACCACGCGAGCACCCTCTGCCACGAGCTTTCGGCACAGCTGAGCGCCCATTCCCGAGGCGCCGCCAGTGACCAGCACTCGCTTACCTTGCAAACCTAAGTCCACGAATTTCCCCTTTCCTTGTGTAGCCGGATTCCATAACGAGAACGGCTTAAAAGAACTCTCGCAACAATCGATCGCTCAGAAGCCGCGGGGTCTTCCGGAACGCATCCTGAGTGGATCCAGCAAGATGCGACGTGATGGTGGCGTTATCTAGGCTCATCCACGGCGAATTCTCTGGCAACGGCTCGTCATCGAATGTATCGATCGCCGCTCCCATAATCTCGCGGCTCTGGAGCGCAGCAATCAGCGCCTGCTCGTCCACAAGTCCCGAGCGGGCCGTGTTTACAAGGATCGCGCTCGGCTTCATCAGCCGAAGGCGACGAGCATCGATCAGGTGGTGATTCTCTGGTGTCAGACGCGAATGGATAGTCACAATATCGGACGCAGCCAATAGATCGTCCAGATCTTCCACTCGTTCCCCGTAGAGGGAACTCTCCGTGTAAGGATCGAAGAAAATGCACTTGGCATCGAAGCCGGACAGGAACTTCATGACGAGCTGGCCGATCGCGCCAGCACCCACAACACCAACCGTCCGATTCTCCAACTCCGGGATATCTGCGGAATTTGGAAAGTCCTTGAGCCACACGTGCTCGCGCATCGCGGCGTGCGTGCGGGCGATGTTCCGGCTCTCAGACAGAATCATACCCACGGCAAACTCAGCCACGGCACGGGCATTGCGCCCCTGAGTGTTGAACACAGGAACACCGGCCTTCTTCGCGGCCTCCCCATCCACGTTCTCGGTGCCGCCCCGCATCACGCCAATGGCCTTCAGCTGCGGGGATGCCTCGATAAGAGCGGCGGAGATTGGCGCGAACTGAGTGATCACCACATCGGCTTCGCCTATCTTCGCCTGAAGCTCCGCCGGCAGGTCCACACCATTCGGGCCATTCAGCTCAACCTGAAGATTGATCTCCTGAAGCTCCTCAATAACGGCCGGTCCCCACGAAACTACCTCCACCTCGTGACCGGCATCGCGCAGAGCCTGCGTGCCATCGGTGAGCATATCTGCCGGGATATATGCATCGGCAATTGCCAGAACTCTCATCATGACTCCTTCGCTGCAATCCATGCAGTCTCGGGGATATCGGCGCCGAGGCTCGCCAAATGGCTCTCGAAGCGCGCAAACCTCTTCTGGAATAGCTCCGCGAACTCAGGGTTCGGATAGACGGTCTCGCGGGTCTTACCCGCCATGTGCTTGACGGCCGTCTGCACATCTGGATGGATCCCGGCCGCAACGGCGGCACACATGGCTGATCCCAGAGTGCCCGATTCCTCAACGTCCACGATATCCAACGGCAAACCGATGGCATCGGCGAACATCTGCGTCCAGATCTGGGAATTGGCGGCACCCCCGGTGAAGCGCACGTGTCCAGTCAAATCAATGTACCCGCGGAGCTGCTTGATGAGGTGCATGTGGGAGAAGATAACGCCCTCGTACACCGCGCGGACCATATGCCTCATATCGTGATAGCTGGTCATCCCGACGAATCCAGCACGGCCATCTGGAATGATCGAGGTTCCGTTAATGAAGGGGAGGAAGAAGGGATCCTGCACGTCGGGCGTGAAATCGTGAATGAGCTTCTCGCACAGAGCAAAGACTTCCGCGTCACTCATCTCGCGGTCCCCAAACACATCCAAGTAGCGCCGAACCACGTTGCGGATGTACCAGTCGAGGTTGGAGACTCCGTTCGGGTTTCCTTCAAGGATTAGCCACGTATCGGGGATCGGGTACACATCAGTGAGGAACACGGTGTTGTCGAGCCGAGGATCCGAAGAGATGACCTCGTTGATGGACCACGTCCCTGTGATTACGGTGAGCTCGTCTTCATCCGTCAGGCCCGCGGCCAGTGCCCCGGCCACGATGTCCATCGTTCCGCCAGCAACCGGCGTTCCAACAGCAAGGCCGGTGAGCTTCGCAACCTCTTCAGTGACCTGACCGCCGAACTCCGTGGAATCCACTATTGGGGGCATCTTCTTCAGCCAGCGCGAGATACCGAAGAAGTCAAAAAGATCAGGGTCCACTTCCCGCGTCATGATGTTCGCCAGGCACACTCCGCACGCATCTGTAGTCTCTAGCGTGGCTGTTCCGGTGAGCCGCAGCCGGATGTAATCCTTGCAGGAAAGCACGTAATCGGTCTCCTCGAAAACGTCCGGCTCGTTATCGTCTAGCCAAGCCAGAAGCGCCGGGGGCTGACCGGCCCATACCGTAGAGCCCGTCTTCGCCTGCACCCTCTCCTTATACTCGGGATCCGCAAGCCACCGATCCGCGTAGCTCTGGGCGCGAGCGTCCGTAGAGATGATCCCGTTGCGCGGGGCCGAACCATCCTTGCGTGCCAGATAGAGCCCGTTACCGTGGCCCGTGATCGCGATTCCGGCGATATCCGCCGGATCTACCTCCGACTGATCGATGCAGCGCCGGATAGCCCGAATGTTGGCCTGCCATAGCTCCTCGCAGTCCCGCTCGGTGAAGAGCGGCTGAGGCACCAACGTGTCCATGTGGCTTTGCGCGAGTGCGTGGACAACGCCGTGGCCGTCATAAAGCGCAGCTTTGATAACGGTCCCGCCGTTATCAATACCTAGAACAAACTTCTTTCCCACAAATACTCCTAAAAACTCATCTTCCAAAGGTCTGATGTGCTGGCCGTGATCGCCTCGTAACCCGTGTCAAACAGCTCTTCCGCTTCCTCGCGGCTCCGGACCATTCCCCCGGCGATCAGTGCACACTGATCCGCCCACTGATCGAACAGCGTGTAGTAGTGCGTGGCCAGAGCGCCAGGCAACACTTCGATCCCGTCCGGCCGGGCCTCCCCCAAGGCAGCGAGGCTACGATCCAGCGAGCGGGAATCCATAATGAACACCCGCTGAATCGCCAGCAGCTTCGCCTTCTTCGCGGCGGACACCACGTGCGCGCTCTGCGACAGCACCCCATCAACATGGAACATGTTGCGCAGCAGCTTGATGCCATCGCGATCCGCCTTGAATCCGCCAATCAGATCGGCGTGCACCAGGACCTTCTTACCGGCCTGCGCGCAGCGAGCAGCCAACGGTTCCAGATTCCCGATGTGAACCTCGGACAGCAGCACGAAGTCCGAGGGACCCTGCAACGCCAGCTCAAGATCCTTCAGCTTACGCACCGACGGTATAACCGTTGGGCTATCGAATTCGATCATGAATCGAGAGACTCGTAAATCGCCATCGCGTCCTTCGCGGTCGCATTTTCGTGCACGAGCGCGTTAAGTGCAGACACCACGGCCAGCGGCTTTGGATCCTGCGTGATGTTGCGGCCTACGGCCACGCCCTTCGCGCCGCATTCGATCACGTGCTGAACGAACGCGAAATAGGTTTCGTGATCAGACTTCGGGCCGCCCAGTGCGATCACCGGAACCGTGCAGTTCTCCACAATCTTCCGATCATCATCCGTACCAGCGAAGCGCGTCTTGATAATGTCCGCACCCAGCTCCTCAGAGAATCGGGACGCCACCGCCACCACCTCGGGATCAGCGGATTCCGGCGTGGTCACCGGGTAACCGTACGGGAGCGTTTCGCACATGAACGGGACATTCCATTCGTCGCACTGCTGCGCCAGCATGGCCGCAAAAGCGTTCGTGGCCCGCTCGTTGTGAGCGCCTGGGAAGTTCATGATCACAACGCCGTCCGCTCCAACCTTCAACGCATCCGTCACGTCGAAAGCAGGCATGTTATCCGGGACCGACGCATCAAACACGCCCGTTGTTACATCCACCCGCAGGCACATGCCTACATTGGTGAAGTACTCGGCAAAGTTCTTCGCCTGTCCGTACGTCACCAGTACATTGTCCAGCCCATGTTCGGCCATCGCCGGAACAGTCCGAGCAGCGTGATCCACCCCGGCCGTTGTTGCCGAGAATCCAAATCCATCGAGCGCCAGCGTCACGGTCTTTCCATCCGCCGCGAAGATATTCCCTAATCTGCGCGTCTTTACCATCATTCTTCTCCCTCGAAGTAGTTGCGTGTTCGGGCCCTTGCAGGCTCCTATCAGAGGCACTCGTTGCGTTCACTGAGCTGTCGTTACGCTCGCTGAGCTGCCGTTGCGTTCACTGAGCTGCCGTTGCGTTCACTGAGCTGCCGTTCTATTCGTCCAGCTGAGTGAACAGTTCATTCACCCTCCGCTTTCAAGTGATCCGCCACCCGTTGGTAGTGTTCCGACCCACAACCAACAGCAGTCAATCTCCCCGCCTGCAAGCGAGCGAGCCGCCAACAGAGAGTGCTTAACGTACGACAAGGCCCACACAGATCATCCGATTCCGTGTGAGCCTTCAAAACCATCTCATGCCTCTTTTGTTATAAAGGTCACCTTAGCTAGACCGCTTCTTCTATGCAACGAAACCTGCTGTGACGGCAGCCACATACGGGACCGAAGTCACGCACGTGTTAGCGCTCACTCGCGCACCATTTCGCCACTTTGTCGCGTTTCTGGATGAAGTCTGGGACTTTGGCCGCCGCAGTCGCAGGCCTCCCGCACCTAGCGCATCTATCCGGTCGCACCGAGTACTGCGCACGCCGATCCGCCAGCACCGCGCTGCACGCACCAACCTCCCCACACCTATCCGACCGCACCTACCTAGCTTTAGGCACGCGCGTTATCCGTCAAGCCCCAGCGCCGTCCTCACGTCCACGATGCCGATCGCACACATCAGCGCGTACATGTTGGTGGGCCCAACGAATGTGAACCCGCGCGACTTCAAATCCTTGGCCAGCGCTGTCGATTCAACCGACCGCGTCGGGAGCTGAAGCTGTTCATCTAGAACTACTTTCTGATCAGCCTCGTAGGACCAGACCAACGCGGAGAATCCGCCATCGGCTCGCAGCCCCAAAGTTGCCTGCGCATTCGTCACAGCGGCTTCGATCTTCCGCCTGTTCCGCACAATTGCCGCATCACTCAACAACCTTTCAACGTCCAGATCCTCGAAAGCTGCGACAGCCTCCGGGTCGAAACCGCTAAACGCAGCTCGGAAGGCCTTTCGCTTCTTCAAGATGGTTAGCCAGGACAGGCCCGACTGAAACACCTCTAAACACAGCCGCTCGAATACTCCCGCCTCGCCATGCACCGGCCGGCCCCATTCGTTGTGGAAATACCGCGCCATCACAGGATCATTTGCCGCCCACGTAGGCGCCTCAGCCATCACCATTCGTCTCCCCATTCTCGCTCGCGCATCCGTGGCTCCACCCTGCACCATTTAGCAGGCCCGCGCATTTCAGAATCCACAGCCCCCGAGCTGGGGAAACCGCGAGCTTCAGACACAGGCTCCCCAAGTTTTGTAACGACGACGACTTCTTGCTAGCACCGCAACACCAGTGCTCCACAAACTCCGACAAAACCCGCACCATCGCCAGAGGCTCCGAGCATCCGGCACCAATTGTTCACGCCGCAAGTACCTCCACGTGACGGGTTATCCCAATACGGGCTCCGTTCCGTTCAGTAAACACAAAGCCTCCCGCATGATGCGCGATCGTGATCTGCTTCGAATGCACGTACCGATGATGATGGAAGCAGAGCAGCACGGCATTATCAACAACGGTAGCGCCACCCTTTTCCCACTCTTGGGCATGATGTACCTGACCAACCTCGATTCCGCTCGAACACCCCGGGAACCTACAGTGCTGATCCCTCGCAAGAACAGCCTTGGTTTGCCGAGCACTGAACAAACGCTGCGATCGCGACACATCGATTGGTTCCCCATACGCAGTCAGCACTACTCGAGTCAGGTCAGAGTCGCACAGCAACTGCCCAAGCTGTGACGGAGCTAAAGGCGAACCGTCGGAGAGCTTTGCAGGTGCAAAACCGTCGAGCATACCCACATCGATCCCAGCACGAATCATGCCAAGCACGGCACCTAAATCCCGCTCGAGATCATCGCGCCTCTCAAGACACGCCCCACGCAGTCCCAGACCCAACCCCTCGGTCGGACAATCCAACTCACCCGATATCGGCTGATGAGCAGCGGTCCGATCCGGAGGATCTGTGGAAGCCCAATCTGGAGGATCCCCCACATCGAAGAGATCTGTTTGCCGCCCGAAGGCGGACCCGGGAACCGAGCTGAGTCCACCCTGCGACTCCTTTCCAAGTTCGCTGGCAGTAGTAGTTGCAGTAGCACCCTCAGTGGCTACGACCCCTGCAATACCACCGTGGCCAGGTGCAACGGGCCCCGCAGTGGCAGAGCCAACTGAAATAGCAGGACCGCTGGGAGTTGCAGCACCGCCCTCTGGAGCAGCGCCACTACCTTCAGCAAATTGAGCCGTACCAGCAGACTCAGCCGCCAGCGCCTTGCATCCAGCCTCAATCGCCTCTTCCGTTCGGATTAAGGTAGCCAATGGAACGTGAACCAGAACCTGATGTCGCAATCCACTCGGACGCGTGTTGCCAGAGCCGACTGCATTTCCCGGTGCACCGCCGGGCCAAGGCCCACTTCCAACATGGGGGTCAGTGCCAACACCAGCTCCACTGCCAAGTTCATCACTCGTTCCAGCACCAACACCAACACCAGCGCCAGCCCCAGTGCCCGAACCCGAACCCGAACCCGAACCCGAACCCGAACCCGAACCCGAACCCGAACCCGAACCCGAACCCGAACCACCGTAGACCAGTTTCATGAGTCCTTCGGCATTGCGCTCGCCGTACTTGCGCCGATCATCTTTCGCTGGCACACCCACGCACTCACGAAGTGCAGTGTTTAGTGCCACGCCGTTCATCGCGGAGAGCCACCCATAGATCTTGTACCCGCCGTCGCCCGGCATGACGGCGAAGTTCTCCTGCCGCGCCTCTTTGGTCACTACTCGCTCAGCTACCAGTGGAGCCCGCTTAAACTGCCAAGACCTCAGGCTCTTCTTGAACTCATCGACGCCCTGTTCAAGCGCCAACGCCAACAGTTCCTCTTCGTCATCCTGAGCTTTCTCCTGCAACTCCGGACCACGCGTCACTGCCTTGAGAACGGCCACATAGTCCTTAGAAATCTTCCCGCGCCGCATCGCACCCAAGAATCTTGGAAACAGCTCGGAAGCAAACTCCGCGATTCGAATCTCCTGATTGGCATCCTTCCTAGGCTGCTTACCCGCACGAATAACAACATCGTGAAGCGTCCGATCCGGACCCGGTAACGGTTCCGGCTTGAAACCGCTATTGTTGCCGGCGCCGTTCCCAGCGTCACCGCCACCCCGATCCTTGGTCGCTGCCTCACGCTCTGCAGCCTGAATTGCGCCCACTCGTCCCATCGCCGCAGTCGTTAAACCATCCGCCGAAAGCCCCAACGCCTTGAGTTTCCCAATCAGGTCTACGCACTCCGCCAGCCCTGCCCGCTCAACGTCTACCAACTCACACTGCGCGACCAACGCATCGATCAACTTATTGATCTGACCAAATCGATCCTCGCTCATTCCACTCACCTCCTTTCACCTTGAGACCCATCCACATCGTCTCCACGTCCTCTCTTCTCGTCCCAAAATCCGATGGCAAAAACCGTCAGAAACCACCAAATTCATCAAATTCACGAACTTCAGTTCGATACCTCAATTCTATTAAGCGCCTCCCACACTTTTTTTCATAAGACGTCTGTCTTCGCTACTTGCTTCGTTACTTGCCCGTTTGCTACTTCCACCTTATGGCCCGCCTCCCACACCTTTTTTGGAGCGACTTCGGCCTCCGTACCTTCACCGTCGTTACCTCCACACTAACGCCGCCCTCCCACACGTTTTGGAACGACGACGACATCCCCACCACACCCCGCTCGCCACCTGCAACTTGGCTCAGAGGTTCCTGTACAAGCGTGCAAGATCTATCCAATCCGTGCGCTAGTACGCGGCCACAGATACTGTTGGAACTGCGTAACGGCCCGCCCAATCGTGAGGGTTGTGACTTGTTTCAGGGTCCTGCGTGGCGTGAACCCGTCTGCTTATACGGGCGTTTTGTTTAGACGAAGGTGACATAAAAACAAAGCCGCACACCACTACAAAGCTGCGCGTCTCTTAATCAGAGCCCAAAAGGTGTGCTTCAGCATCAACCGCGAAAGTTTAGCAATAGCAAAGGATTGAAGATGTCCGAGTTCCAGAACAGATTCTCGCTCGAGGGAAAGAAGGTCTGACTAACTGGCGCATCGAAGGGTATCGGCGCAACAACCGCTGAAGTCCTAGCGGACGCAGGCGCAGACCTGATTCTTTCAGGCCGTGACGAGAGCCAGCTGTTGGATACGGCGAAGCTGGTCGAATCAAAGCACCGTACCGCCCATATCCTCCCCGCTGACCTAACCTCCGCCGAAGCAGCCAGAGACCTTGGCAAACGCGCCCTTGAGATCTTTGATCCAATTGACATCCTCGTCAACTGTGCGGGCGTCGCACTTGTTGCGCCCTTTGAGGACCTGACACAGGATATGTGGGATCGGACCCTCGCGGTGAACCTGACCGCACCGTTTGCACTAACACAGGAAATTGTCCCCTCCATGATCAAGCAGGGCAGAGGAAAGATTGTCAACATTGCGTCCCAGACGGGTGTGATTGGTGCGGATGACCACGCAGCCTACGCCGCCTCAAAAGGCGGCCTGATCTCGCTAACTCGCGTTCTTGCTGGAGAACTGGGCAAACACAATATCCAGATCAACTCGGTTTGCCCAACCGTCATCCTGACGCCAATGGGCGAAAAGGTGTGGGGCCCGCCCGAGAAGGGTGACCCAATGAAGGCGAAGATTCCGCTGGGGCGTTTCGGCCAGCCCGTGGAGGTCGCGGATCTCGTTCTCTATCTGGCCTCCTCTGCCTCAGACTTCATGACCGGTGGAACCGTAATGCTAGATGGCGGATATACAGCCATGTGACGCAGCACTCCAGCATCCCACTTGACCCTCACGCGACGTCAGGCAGGAGGCTATTTCCGTGAGTGACAATAGATCCATGAGTATGACAGTGGGAGAGGCCGCGAATCTGGTGGGAGTCAGCGTGAGAACGCTGCACCACTGGGAGCAGATCGGCCTGCTGGTACCGGCGGCGCGCTCCAGCGCGGGCTATCGCTTGTACGGCCCGGCGGATATTGAGCGCATCCACCAGATTCTGGTGTACCGCGAAACCGGTATGGCCCTTGCTGACATAGCTCAGCTGCTAGGCGAGACGGAATCGGGAGTTGCACCAGCCACCCTCACCCCGTCAAGCGCCACGGCGCACCTCGCGCGTCAGCGCAAGCTGCTCACGGATCGCATCGCTCGCCTGCAGGAGATGGTCTCCGCAGTAGACACGATGATGGAGAAAAAGAAGATGGGAATACAGCTCACACCGGAAGAGCAGGTGGAGATTTTCGGCAAGGATTGGAAGCCGGAATGGCAGGATGAGGCTCGCGAGCGTTGGGATGATCCTGAGGTATGGAGCCAGTATGCAGACCGCACGGCTAAGCTCACAAAGGACGATTACCGCCGCATTACCGCCGAAATCAAGGCGATGGAGGCTCAGCTTGGTGAGGCGAAGCGAAACGGCGTTCAGCCCGGCACCGAGCGCGCCAACCAGTTGGCCGAACTGCACCGGGCCTCGCTAGATCAGTGGTTCGATGTTCCATATGCTCGCCAGATCCTCCTCGCACGCATGTACACGCAGGATCCGCAGTTTGCCAAGCATTACAACGATATCGAGCCGGACCTGACCCCCTGGCTCCTCCAGATCGTCGAGGCAAACGCCCGCGCCCACGGCGTAGATACGGAGAACGTTGAGTGGTAGGAAGGGCTACGTCGTCGTCGGCAATAATTAACGACGACGACGTACCTCCCATCTCCAACTAGCCGAGCACGGAAGCCTGGGCATCCTTCACGGACTGCTCCAGTTCGTGCCAGCTGACAATAAACTTGTCTACGCCTTCGTTTTCCAGAACTTGGAAGACGTCAGTAAGGTCCACCCCAGCGGCGGTTACCTCGGCCAAAGTGGACTTGCCTTGTGCCCCGGTACCTTCTAGCGGAGTGCCGATGTGACCGTGATCGGCAAAGGCGTCCATGGTCTTCTCGGGCATGGTGTTCACAACGCCATCGGCCACCAAGTTGGAAACGTACAGGGTATCGGAGTAAGCGGGATCCTTCGTGCCGGTGGAGGCCCACAACGGACGCTGCTTGTTGGCGCCCTTACCTGAGAGTGTCGCGAACCGTGAGGAAGCGAAAACTTCCTCGTAGGCGCCAAGAGCAACCTGAGCGTTGGCAATCGCCGCCTTGCCTTTCAGCTGCTCGGCACCAACGGCAGCCAGCCGCTTATCGATCTCGGAATCCACGCGGGAGATAAAGAATGAAGCGACCGAGTGAATCTTCGTCAGATCCTTGCCTGCCGCGGCGGCCTTTTCGAGGCCTGTCAGGTAAGCGTCCATTACCTCGCGGTAGCGTTGCTCCGAGAAGATAAGCGTCACGTTCACAGAGATTCCCGCTCCGATCGTCTCGGTGATGGCCGGTAGCCCTGCCTTGGTTGCGGGGATCTTAATCAGGACGTTCTCGCGGCCAACCAAGTCCGCGAGCTCTGCAGCCTGGTCGATGGTTGCCTGCGTTTCATTGGCAAGGGTGGGGGCAACCTCGATGGAGACGCGGCCGTCGTAGCCGCCGGTCCTCGCATAGATATCAGCGAAGAGGTCACATGCGTCGCGGACATCGCGGGCAGTACATTGCTTGATCGCGTCCTCCACCGATACGTCACCGAGTTCCTTGAGCTGGTCCGCATAGTCCGCACCCTGCGAGAGAGCTGCGGCGAAAATAGTTGGATTCGTGGTCACACCTGTAACGGAATCCTGCTCGATCTTCTGAGCGAGGTTGCCACTGGTCAGGCGGGCGCGAGACAAGTCATCGAGCCAAATCGAGACGCCGGCGTCCGACAATGTTTTCAGTGGATTGTTCATCATTGACTCCCAAAGTTGAGCTACATGGCCACTATCAGATTACCGCGGTCACACTCGCTTGCCACCAGAGTGAGAATGCGTGCCGGGCGACAACTGTCTGCGGGAGGATTTTATCCTTGGATCTGGACCTAGCCTCGTATATAACGAGGCTGACGCATCATTCAAGGACGAAACGTGCATTCGGGCGGACAGAGGCGCGGATCTTGGCATGCGAATGGGCAGACCCTACGATAAGAATCCGCAGTTTTGAAGCAACTACGCAATCGACACACATTGTTCTTCATCCCAATTCAGTGGTAGGGAATCCTGTTGCCTCTGGCCGGCATCGCTATAACCGCCGCAACACTGAGCAACTGACGCGCGCAGATAGCGGCGGCAGCTATGCCCAAGCTGAGCCGGGCCCAAGCGCTCCGCCCGGTCCCTTCTCGTACGCCTCGACGGTATCCTTGGCATCCTTGAGACTCAGGGATGGATAACTCTGTTCGCGCAGCAGCTTGATTGCAAGAATCTTGTTTCCGGATGCCAACGCCTCCACCGATGCTGGCGGCAACTTCGGAAGCTGATCGGCCCGGGCGTTCGCCTGGACGGGCAGCTGAGCTACAGCCGGCGCGATCGGTATGTCCAGCTCCGCAGCAATCTTCTCGATGATCGCCTGCTGCGCGTTAACCTGGCGCTGCAATCCGCCAATCCGAGCCTCTAGTTCTCGCTTGCTTGCCATGCGGGCACTCCTGCCGGTAGTTGGGGCACTGACATGTTAGCGAAAAGGGGCTTCAACAATCACCTATTCGAAGGTAGTGATGGTACCCAGACTCCGGCCTAGACACCGCCCCGCTGAACGATCACCGCAGTAATATCCGTATCCGCCCACGTCTGGTGTTCCTCCCCGTACTCCCAGATCACAGAGCTGCCGGTCTGAACGGGCACCTCAAGGCCTTCAGCACCGGCAACTCTGCCGCGTCCACTCACCAGGTAGAAGACTTGTTCGCGTCCGGCGCGGTGCCGCGGAATAGTCGCACCAGCCGCTAAATGAGCTACATCTACCCGGACTCTTTCAGGTTCTGTCCCCCGGTTGAGGCCCACCAGCGAAAACCCTGGCGCCCCCTCAATCGGGTCATACTCTGCCCGTTCAACTTTCATCATGCAGGCCTTTCGAGGGTTACCCAGTGCTCGTCGATTGTGTAGCCTAACCTAGCGTCCGCGCTCAGAATCGCCGTGTTATCTGCCGATCCGCCCGTTCGAAATACCTGAATGCCGCGCTCAGTGAGCGTCAATAGAGAAGCAGCCTTCAGCGCCGTCGCTATATGCCTCCCCCGATACTCTGGGACAACAACGGTGAAATCCGTGTCTGCAACCGCAGACCCATGCGCTGTTTCTACATCAACGAATGTCATCCCGATAAGGCGCCCATCCTCAGCGAACGCTCCGAACCCCGGGTGTTCAAGCGTTGCCACCGAAGTCTCAGTATCTAGCGGAGTGTGTGCCGTCGCTGCCCGTCCCGGGTAGTCGCTTTCGGTCAGGTGATCCAGTTCGAGGATCGCTGGCGAATCCGATGCCAACAGTTCTCTGATTTCAATTGGTTGCACGCCTATAAGGAAGTCCATCAACTCGCTGGCCCTTATATCCTTAGCATGCAGCACCGCCGCGAACGATCGTGCCGTGATTTCCCATCCCGACGAGCAGAGTTCAGCAACCTCAGGATCCTCGGCACGCAGAATGCGCGCGGCACCTTCACCCGCCATCGACCTTCCTATCAAGCGACGCACTTTTACAACTCCACTTTAGTCGGCCACCTAGAGTCCAACAGAGTCCTCCGTTACCAGCGCATAGGCTAGTCTGACGGCACAACTCACATCCGTAACTATAGGCACCTAATTGAACGGGTAATTTTGGGATAGGCCTAGCTGCCCGGACTTGCTAGGGTTCCTACATGAACACGAAGAAGCTGTATCCGTACATGGCCGTCGAGGCCGTTGCCATGATTGCCTTCGCCTACGGCATTATGGCGCAGAATACTGCGCTGCAAGTTGGCGGCTTCGTGCTCATCATGCTCACGGCTTTCGCGCTGTCATTTGCCCTATTCCGTGACGCCCGCCGCCGCGCCAGAGGCATCAATACCGGTTCCAACTTCTTCGTTACTGACAATGACTCGTCCGCGCAAACCCACCGCGATTACCCCTACGCGCCAAACGCGCCAAACTCACCAAACGCGCCAAACGCACAACCTATACAACCTACTCAGGTGACGCCTCCGCACGCGCAAGATTCAGCATGGGGCAAGGGCAGCTCTCAGCCAGACAACGGCCCGTTCCATCAAGGCCGCTAACCCGCCGTTAACCCCCATGCCGCTAGAGCCCACGCCACAAACCGCCAGCCCTAGAAGTCCGCGATAACCAGCCGCTTCATCCCGAGTATACGATCGTAGGCTCCGGGCCTCTCAAGTAGCTCTTCAACGTTCGACGGCACGATCTGCCAGCTCACCCCGAATCGATCTTTGAGCCACCCGCACATCTCCGCCTCGGGATCGGCAGAGAGCGCCTCCCAGAGGCGATCAATCTCTGCCTGATCTTTGCACCGTACTTCAAGTGAGACCCCATGGGTGAAGTTGGGGGTTTGGCCGGATCCGTCGTCGTTCCCAATAAACCACTGGTTTCCGATACGGAACTCTCCAAACGCAAGCTCCCCGGGCCCAGCCGGGCCGGTGGGCACCCCGTACGGGTAGCGGTTCCCGATACCTGACCGGCCACGAGACTTTTTGAACAAGGACACGTAAAAATCGGCAGCTTCTGCGGCCCTGCCTTGCGCGGCCCCGCCGAACATCAGCGCCGGAATCACGAATGGGCGCGGCTCACCTTCCGGGTTCGTGAGCATGAGCTGCCAGTTGAGACCGTAGCGGTCCTCCACCCAGCCGTAGAGCTTCGCGAACGGATACTCCCCCAGCTCCATGTGAACTACTCCGCCCTCGGCGAGGCGCTCCCACGTGGCGGCGAGGCTCCTGCGGGCGGCAGCCGAGGAATGTCCGGGGCTCGAACCGTCCTCGAACAGCAGCGGGTCAAAATTCAACATCAGTGAGATGGACTGATTCGGGCGGAACTCTGGCCCAGCGTTGATAAGCCGCAGCTTCGTCCCCGCCACATCCACCGCCACTACCAACGGCGCCCCAGCCAAATGCTCCTGAAACTCCGGCAGATCCTCCAGCGGGTAGCGGGACTCCACCTCCGAGCGTGCGAACGGGAGCGCCTTGCCATAAAACGCCCCGGCTGCCTCAGCATTGCCGTTGCACCAAATATTCGGAACGATTCTTTGCGTTACTGGCATGATGCCTCCCCTATCGTGGGGCCTATTATGCGCGGGTGGGATGGCGCGAACAAGGGGCGTTACCCGCGTGATAGCGTAACCGAATGGGAACTACGTGGCGTGATCTGATTCTGGACCAGCTCGATTTCTACTGGAACGTCCATCTGTGGCCGCGGTTGGAAGGCCTCACGGATGTCGAATACCTGTGGGAACCCGCACCCGGGGCGTGGAGCCTGCGCGAGGATTCGAACGGAACCGTAGTGATCGAATCGGCAGTGCCCGAACCACCCGTCCCGCCCGTCACCACTATTGCGTGGCGCATGGCCCATATTGGCCGCGACGTCTTCGGCAAACGCGCCCGCGCACTTTTCGGTACCTCCCCCGCGCCCGCAGGCACGGATATGTATAGCGATCTTCACTGGCCCGAACCGCTTCCCCTCACCGCCATGGGCGGGTTATCCCTCCTGAACGAGGGATACTAGCTTTGGCGCGAGGGTATTTTTAGTATCGACGACGACGAATCTCTCCTCCAACCTCTCGGACCCATTGGTGGACCCTATGCCGAGGAATCCTTGGCCGCGCTGGGCATGCACCTCAATAGGGAAATGATGGCGCACGGAGCGGAGATCTGCCTACTGCGAGATCTGTATCGGGTGCGCAGTTGGGAGAGCGAGCCGCTGGTGGGAGCCTGCTACGCCGGTAACGCTGGAGAAGTGAGCGCGAGGCTTCGGGACAACGCCGATCATGTGCGGGCGCTGGCGAATGCGCATCCCAGCTTGCTTGCCAATGTTGCTGCGCTCGGGCACTGGGACGTTGTGGAGCTGTTGGTGGCACTGGGATTCCCGCTCACGAGCGCAACCGGTACGGGCGCGACCGCTTTGCATTACGCCGCAGCGCAAGGGAACGAGGAGCTGGTACGGGGATTCGTTGCTCGCGGGGCCGATGTGGCTGCTCGCGAAGAACTCTACGGATTCGATCCGGCGGGGTGGGCCGAATACTTTGGGCATGCCGAGCTGGCGGGTTTTCTCCGCTCTCTTGGCGGCTCTGCGGCAGAGTAACTCGCAGCCTCGCTACCCCGAGGTTGCGTCAACTCCCGAAAGCCAAACGCGGGAGTGCGTCAAATCTATACAAGGCGAAGGCTCGGCACCCTTAGCTGTTGAAGCAACGACGAGGCCCCTCAGAACCACAATGTCTCTCAGCTGGCGACAGGCTCAGAGAGCCGGGGTGCCCGCTTCCCCACCGAAAATGCAGCTAGCAGGATTACCGTTCCTCCTACCGCCAACACCACACCTGCTGCGGCCGGAGCACGGTAGCCCCAGCCTGCCGCAACAACAACTCCACCTAGGTATGCACCAAAGGCGTTGGCTAAGTTGAAGGCGGCGTGATTCATGGCCGCGCTCATATTCGGGGCATCACTGGCTTCGCGCATGAGGCGAGCCTGTAGCCCATTGGTAAACAGGCTCATCGCGGTACCCATGAGGAACATGAGAGGAAGCACCACGTACCAGATGTGGGCGGTGAGGGAGATCAGAGTGAGCAGCACGGCCATGCCGCTAACGCCCGCCAAAGCGGATTTGTCTATGGACCGGTCCAAGCACGGCCCAGACACCAGCGATCCCATGGTCATTCCACACCCGTAGAGCACCAATACCCACGGCAGTGCAGTTTCAGAGATACCGGTAACCTCTGTCATAGTGGGCGTGATGTAGGTGTAGAAAGCGAATGAGCCACCAAAACCTACCGCGCCAGCCACCAGCGGCAGCCACACCTGAATGCGCGTCATGGACTGTAGTTCGGTCCGCGCTGAAGCACTGTGCTGGGGAGGGATACTAGGAAGAAGGCGAAGCAGCCCGAGAATTGTGAGCGCGCCGATGCCCGCCACCACCAGATAGGCCGCCTTCCATCCGAACTGGCTGCCCAGCCACGTGGCTGCAGGCACGCCCATGATGTTCGCAATTGAAAGTCCCAGAGCCGTGCGCGCAATCGCGGTACCTGACTTTTCCGGGCGGACTAAGCTGGCAGCCACAACTGCGGCAATCCCTAGCGTCACGCCATGAGGTAGGCCGGTGAGGAATCGGGCTGCGATCAGAGTCGGAAGGTTGAACGCACAGGCAGTCAGAAGGTTGCCCACCGTAAATAGCAAGGCGCACATCACCAAAAGCTTCTTGCGATCCATGCGCGGCGTCAGCACGGTAATAGATGGAGCTCCAATCACAACTCCGATGGCGTAGGCGCTCACTGCCCAACCAGCTTGGGGATTGGTGACGCCAAGATCGTCGGCAATCCACGGCAACAAGCTCATCGATGCGAATTCTGTGGTGCCTACGGCGAATCCACATGAAGCCAGAGCAGTGATGGCTAGTGATGCGGAACGTGCGCGGGGCATAAAGATTCCTAACGATCAATGACGGGATGGGCCCTAGGGCCCAAAAGACACGCGTTCGATCGTAGACCTGCGCATTGTCAGACGCTAGCATCGGCAGCGGTGAGAGTGTTCACGCCCTGCGCCAATCACGGCGTAGCATCACTCCATGGCTGGATCTAGGCACATTGGGACGCAAGGCGCCCGCTACACCCATTACACACACGGGCAAGAACCAGCAGTGCTTGCCTCCCATGGTCGCCGCACTGCGGAGAACTCCGCTGCCTACCTCTTGCCGTATCTCTCCCCGGGAATGAGCGTTTTGGACGTGGGTTGTGGCACCGGCACAATCACACTGGACCTTGCGGAGGCGGTAGCACCGGGGGACGCGGAAGCGTTCACGTCCGGAAAGGTCGTGGGTATAGATGCCTCTGACGAACCGCTGCAGATTGCACGTGAAAATGCAGCCGCGCGAGGTGATCAACGTACCCAATTCCAACGCGGAAACATCATGGCACTGGATTATGAGGCCAGCACGTTTGATGTTGTCCATGCCCATCAGGTTCTCCAACATCTCGACGATCCAGTTGGCGCACTTGCCGAGATGATCCGCGTCTGCAAACCCGGAGGGCTTGTTGCTGCCCGCGACGCTGACTATGGCGGGATGTTCTGGTCTCCCGAGCTCCCCCAGCTAGCCAAGTGGCGCGAGCTCTACTGCAAGATTGCACGCAGAAACGGCGGCGAACCCGACGCAGCCCGCTTCATGCGGAAGTGGGCAAGCGAGGCTGTTACAAGAGCTGGGCATTCGGCCGGTACTGCGCACCCGACATCCGGGAGCCAGATTACCCTTTCCAGTTCGAGTTGGATCTACGCCACTTCCGAAGCTACTGCTGCCTGGGGACAAAGTCAGGCCGCACGCGTGAGCGGGCCATCCTTCCGCGGCCAAGCCACAGAGCTCGGCACCACCGAAGCAGAGACAGATGCCATTGCCGAAAGCTGGCGCGCATGGGGAGAATCCCCTGATGCCACCTTCGCGATTCCGCACGTCGAGCTGCTCATCCGCGTCTAGGTGGCGGTGAACAGGGCCGGCCTGTTCGCGGGCTAGGAAGGGCGTCGCGTTCCCCTGCCGTATAGCTACTTCCAGCCGCTGATGACAACCTTCCCGACAGTGTGGCCGCCTTCTATTAGCGCGTGAGCCTCGCGCAAGGTATCGGCGGATATGGGTGTGAGGGTTTTCGTCGTCGTCGTTCTAATTAAATCCTTATCCACGAGGCCCGAAACAACGTTCAAAATCCGGTGCTGTTCGATCATATCTGGCGTCTGCTGGACCGGCCGAGTGAACATGAACTCCCAGTGCCAGGCGATGCTTTTGCGCTTAAGCGGGGACATATCGCGCGGGCTATCGTCGATCGCAACGATGTGTCCAAACGGGCGGAGGATCTGCGCATAGGTCTCAATCTGATCTGCTGAGTGAGCGGAAAACACCCAATCCACCCCATTAGGTGCTATCTCAGCAATCTGGCCGGGGATATCCTCGCGATGGTTGATCACTTGCTCAGCTCCGAAGCCGCGCACCCATGCAGCCCGTTCCTCATCGGACGCCGTAGCAACCACGGTGACGTTCGGAAGGAAAACCTCAGCCAGCTGGAGCAGGATCGATCCAACGCCACCGGTCGCACCAACCACCAAGAGCGTGCCAGTAGAGGCGTCAGTTAGGCCCAGCCGATCAAACAGGGCCTCCCACGCGGTGATCGCTGTCAAGGGCAACGCTGCCGAATCCACGAATGATAGCTTTGTGGGCTTACGGCCCGTGATCCGTTCATCCACTACATGCAGGCGCTGGTTCGTTCCGGGCCGATCGATGCTGCCCGCGTAAAACACCTGATCACCCGCAGCAAAGAGTGTCACCTCTGCGCCAACGGCGCGCACTGTGCCAGACGCATCAAAACCAAGCACCCTGAAACCCTCGGCCGGTGCCCCGGCGCGTTGCTTCACGTCCACCGGGTTAACCGAAACCGCTTCCACCTCCACAAGGAGATCATGCGGGCCGAGTTCCGGCACATCAATCTCGCGCTCGATAAACGCCTCCGGGTGGGTGGCCGACAAGTTCTGCTCGTAACCAATTGCGATCGTTGTAGTTCCCATACCGCCTATCGTCCCGCACCCGCCCTAGTGGGAGTCAAGAGGTCCGAGAACCCTATGCGCTTTCCAGAATCCCTTCAAGGGTCTGCATCGTCACCACACTGCCATGAAGCAGCTCGGCCGGACCGGCCAAAACCGAAGCTGGCTCTTCGTTCGGCTCTCCAAGGCTTGTGACAACGAGCGATGCGTGTGGGAAGGCCGCGTCACGGGTCAGTGCGCTCACGGTCACCAGATGCCGTAAGCCGGCATTGAAGGCCGCCGTTGCGCCCGGATTCGAGTCTTCTATCACCACGGTCTGTTGCGGATCAGCACGGAGCGCCGAAACCGCAGCCAGATATATATCTGGAGCCGGCTTCTTCGCCTTCACAGAATCGCCGGCGAAGATGCCGTCAATACTATTCGGGGTGAGAACGGCGTTGACCACGGCTTTCACAGACGAAACTGCCGATGTGGAAGCCATAGCTACCGTCCAGCCATCTGCTGTCGCCTGATCCACCAAGCGCCGTACACCTGGCCTACCGGGGATTTTGCCGCTCTCAATAGTTTCAATGTATTTCTGGGTCTTGGTCTCGTGCAGGCGAGCGACCAGTCCGTCAAGATCCGCTTCGGTCAAGCCCGTCCGGTACTCCGGATGTCTCTCGAAGTACTGCCGAATGCGTTCCTTCCCGCCACCGATCAGTACGAGCTCGCGGTATTCGTCTAACTCCCATCGAAACGGCAGGCCGGCTTCCTCGAACGCGTAGTTGAAGGCTGGAAAATGGCCGTAGAGCTCAGTGTCCGCCAGCACGCCATCGCAATCCAGAAGAAGTGTCTTCATTTCGTCACGCTTTCCCCTCGATCCAAAGGATGTGGCTAATGGAATCCGGTATTCCTTGCATGTTCCCAAGTATCTCGCACTTCTTCCGTGCCGCGGAGAACTACGGCTCTAAACCACCTCGAACCCGACCTCCAGAAGGTCCTCATCCCGAGAGGACGGCCCGAGCTTCAGCTTGAACTCCCCCGGCTCCACCACACGCCGCTCGCGTGAATCGACAATCGAGCACGCGGCAACGGGAATCTCGATGTGCACATCCACCGATTCACCCGGTTCTACGCGCACCTGCCGATAGCCCTTGAGCTCCTTGTCGGCCCAAGACACCGATGTCACCACGTCGCTGATATAGGCCTGAACGGTCTCCAGTGCGGGGCGATCGCCGGTGTTGGTGACGGCAACGCTCCCCCGGACCACGCCACCATCGCGTGAAAGCCGGTCTGCCTCCACGCGCGGATTCGAGTATTCCACGCTCGTGTATGAAAGGCCGTACCCGAAAGGATAGGCGGGCCGCTGGGTCAGATCCGCATAACGCCGCCCGTGCTGTCCCCGAATCTGGTTGTAATAGGTGGGTTGCTGGCCAACGTGCTCGGCAAAGGAAATAGGCAGACGCCCGCTCGCCTCCACTTTCCCGAGTAAGACTTCGGCGATCGCCTGGCCTCCCTCCATCCCCGGATTGGCAACCCACAGTAGCGCCGCGGCACGGCGAGCGGATTCCGGTAGTACCAGGGGCTTGGAGGCGAGCAATACCACCACCATCGGCGTCCCAGTCTCCGCCAGCGCATCTAGCAGCGCCACCTGCCCGCCCTGCAGCTCGAGAGTAGCCGTTGAGCGCGCCTCCCCCACGAGTTCAATCCGGTCACCCACCACGGCCACAACCACATCGGCGGCCTTCGCTTTAGCCACCGCTTCTGCAATCTGCTCCGTATCAGGCTCAGCTGGCACGGCGATGGGCGGACGCGGCTGGCCGTCCGCAAACGTGGCGCCCTCCGGATCCGGTTCCAACCGGACGATCTCCGCGCCCTTCGAATAGGCCACTTCCCAGCCGTCTGGCACCTCGCGGCGCAGGCCGTCCAGAACTGTAGTGATCAGCTTCCGTGGTTGGCCGGCGTCCATCCAGTCGATCTGCCCCGAGTTTCCGGCCCAGTCACCTAGTTGGGTTTGGGCATCATCCGCAAGAGGTCCGACGACGACGACACGCTTGCCCTCCCCCGCATTCCCCGCCGGTTCCTCGTGGCCTTGGAAATGGATTGGCAGAAGAGGTAGGGTGCCGTCATTTTCGAGGAGCACAATGGACTTGCGCGTGATCGCGAGATTCACGGCTCGATGGTCCGGCGTGCCAATGTTGGCCGCTAGCGCGCTTGCAGTGTCCGCAGGGCGCCGCCGATCCTCGAAGAGTCCCATTTCAAACTTCGTTGTCAGGATATGACGCACCGCGTCATCCAGATCGGATTCTTGCAGCAGCCCCCGGTCAATGGCATCCAACGCGCCCTCGAAGAAGCTCGGCGTTGTCATGATCATTTCATTGCCGGCGTGGACGGCGGCGGCCGCGGCATGAGTAATGTCAGGTTGAATCTGCTGTTCCCACACCATTCGGCCCACGTTGTCCCAGTCGGTCACCAGAACGCCTGTGTAGCCCCATTCGCCGCGCAAAACGTCGGTCAACAACCACTCGTTGAGCGTGATCGGGATACCGTCGGTTGTTTGGTACCCGAGCATGAATGCACCGCTTCCTTCGCGGGCTACCTTCTCGAATGGCGGCAGGAACCAGGAACGCAGCTTACGGTGAGAGATATCTGCCTCGGAGGCGTCCCGCCCGCCCTGAGTTTCCGAGTATCCAGCGAGATGCTTGGCAGTGGCCAGCACGGCCGTCCGATCAGTCAGGCCGTTGCCCTGATACCCGTGCATCAGGGCGCTAGCGAACTCACCGATGAGGTAGGGATCCTCTCCGAATGATTCGTCCACGCGTCCCCACCGCAGGTCCCGTGCAATACACAGCACCGGAGAGAACGTCCAGTGTATTCCCGTCGCCGCTACCTCAACGGCAGTCGCGCGGCCTACCTGCCCGATCAGGTCGCGATCCCACGAGGCCGCCATCCCCAGTTGGGTGGGGAACACCGTTGCTCCTTCCCAAAAGCCGTGGCCATGGATGCAATCGTCGGCTACGAGAAGTGGAATCTTCAGGCGAGTTTGGTCCGTCAGCCTGTGAGAATCCAAGACCTTAGCGGGTGACGCGTGCAAAATGGAGCCGGCATGCCTACCCACGATGATGTCTTCAAGGGAGCCGCGGGCATCCAGTTGGAGCATTTGTCCCACTTTCTCCTCTCGGTTCATTCTGGAGAGAAGGTCCTCTACGCGCTCGGTGATGGGTAATGATGCATCTTGATAGGGCATCTTCTTAGGCATCGTTGCTCCTAGAGGTATTTGCGGTCGCGCCAGTATCCAGTCTGTCAGATACAGTCGCTGCATCGAACTCTGACTGGCCGGTGGCCGTACCACGAGCCTGGCCCACCACGATTCCTGTGAATCCCCTGCGCCTCTTTGCGCAAAGGCACCCCGACCATTGACCGGCCGTCCGGGCTCCCATAGCCTCAAGATCAGGAGATGTCTTAGAGAGTGCGGGCGAGGAGCACATGCACATTGTTTTAGTCCACGGACTATGGCTGAGGGTTTCGGTGTGGGATGAGGTTCTCGCACTGCTGATAGCCAGCGATTACATGCCAATAACTGCAGTCCCACTGCCTGCGGATGCTAGCTCCGCCAGCCCCACCACACTCGAGGATCAACTCGACGCCGTGCTGGCCGCCATCGATTCCCAGCCAGAACCAGCCGTGGTTGTGGGGCACTCGGCGGCGGCCACCCTCGCGTGGATGGCCGCGGATCGCAGGCCAGACCGTGTAGCCCAAACCGTTCTGATTGGTGGCTTCCCCCAGTCGGGTGGCGAACAATATGCGCCGTTCTTCCCGATCGTCAACGGCGCCATGCCATTCCCCGGCTGGGAGGCGTTCGAAGGCCCCGACTCTGAGGATCTTACCGGCGCTCAATGCCAAGAAATCGCCTCAGCTGCCATTCCTGTTCCCGAAGCCGTAGCCCGCAGCACGGTCACCTACACGTCCGAGGCGCGATTCGATGTTCCAACCGCCCTCCTCTGCCCCGAGTATTCCCCTGAGCAAGCCCGCAAGTGGATTGCAGCCGACGATGTTCCGGAGCTGTCCCGCACCAAGCACGTTTCTTACGCGGACTTGGACTCCGGGCACTGGCCGATGCTCACGCGCCCGGCCCAGCTAGCCGCGGCCATCGCCGATTTCGCGGAGTAGTACTGTCCCGGATCGGTTTGTATATTGACGACGACGAACCCCGTCGCAGCATATTAGCTTCACCAATGCTTCAGCGATCGACTTACCGTCGGCCACGGATAGCCGTTAGCAGGGGGCAAAGTCCGCCGATAGACGCCTGTGAGAGACCGAGTCCGAAGTAACGCTGAATTTCCATCCTCGTTGAACTGGCGAAGTCACGCGAATGAGTGTGTCGCTAACCTCTGAACTCACGTGATAATCCTTGAGGATATCTTCCACTGGGATCGTCGTACCGAGGCCTAGAATTTCAATCCCAACGACCATGCCCAATCGGTCCAGATCAACCAACACGAAGTCATTCACGGGAACTGTTCGATCTACAGACTCGCTGGAGAGCTGGATATATGCAGCGTCGGCCTCACTGTCTGTAGTGACAACTACGCGAGGCTTCTCGTTTTCGAGCATCTTCCACCTCATCTTTCCCCATTGAGCCGATAACAAGTAACTAGCTTCAATCTACCATCGTCCGAGGGCGGCCACGAGGTTACTACGCCCACAGGTGGAGGAGGTTCATGGTCTCTGAATTTCATCTCAGCAGGGCTCTTACCTGGCAGCCGAATATCTGGACAATTGACGGCTTCTTCAACTCGTTCTATCGTGACTCCACGCTGAACCATGCGTTCGCGGGCATGCCGAGTCACGCTGAGTTTGTACCTCACGCTTCTTCCTCAGCGAAAAACTTAAGCTCCCTGGCTACTTCGTTACCAAGAGAGACCTGTACCGCATAGAGCCCTTCTGTCGGCAGGGAGATCACAACGCCGGCCGCAAAAAGAAGGCCGACCTTGTTCTCTTTATATGGTTCCTCCGCTTCCGGCTCTAACTCGAGATCTCCACGTATCTCGTAGGATCCATCAGGCGGCAGAACTGTAAGAGTCAGAGGACAATTTCCCTCATTATGATCGGCTCGAATACGCCCGGCGATATACAGCGATAGCTGTGTTGGAAAACTTGGGACAACCACTTTCGTGAAGCTCGCGCCTATAGCAGTGAGTTTTCCGCCAGTCACAGCAGCATAATCAGCAAGAAAGACATAGTCTAGTTGTGCCATGTAGTGGATCCTACAGGAGCAATCAAGCACAGAACCCTTATCCACAACCACTGCCATGACCCGTTTCGCGAAGTAGTGCTGTCCCGGATCGGTTTGTATATTGACGACGACGAACCTCATCCCCAGACCCTTGTCTCGTGCATTGCTAGTTTGCTAGCATGCGAGCATGAACGAGAAGCAGAGCAAAGTTCAGTTCAACGTATACCTACCGCCCGAACTGGCCAAGCAGGTCAAGCACGCGGCGATTGACGCGGACCAGTCCCTATCCGTATTCGTCGAAGGCATCCTGCGAGAGGCTATCGCTCCCGCAGCCACAAAGGAGTAAACATCATGATTATCAGGCTCACATGCTTCACCCCAAACCCCGAACGCTGGGAGGTTCTCGCCTCGGCCCTTGGTGGCACAAAGGTCTTAGCAACTGACCTCTGGCGCCTCTACTCGTTGGGAGCTGGACGCCTCGGCATCCACAGCGTCCCGTCCGAAAGCCCCGTCGCGGGATCCTGCGCGATCACGCTAGAGGTCCCGGACCTCGAGGAGTACCTTGCACACGCCCGGCCTAAGGACGCCGAACTATCTATTGGCGATACCCGCCACGGGCGGGCCATCACGGTCACGTCCCCTTCGCTTCCCACCTTCTTCATCGATCCGATCGAAGGCGAAGTCACCCATTCTGGCGAAACCGCAGCCGCTCCCCTGTTCTACACCGGACACGTTCCGGCCGCCGCGAACCTGCTCGCCAGCCTCGGCTTGGAGCCCCACCTCAGCTCCGAGGCCGGGACGTGGGCGGATCTCACATCAGACGGCATCGCCGCGGTACATCACGGCAAACCCGGATACGCTCCAAGCTTCGAGCACCCCGATCTAGATCAGCTCTCTGAAAATCTGCGCGCCGCCAGCATCCGAGCCACGCTAATCGACGAGACCTTTGGCCGCACGCTCCGCGTGGAACACCCAGACGATCCCTCAACCGCAGCGGAGATTTGGATCAACGAACCTCAGACGGACCTCTACGGTTATCGTCAGGGTCTACCTACCGCTAGATGACACAGGTGCCACGGGCGCCACAGCCTACATCCGGGCCCGTGCGTCTCACTCATCAGCGCGCTCGCGCATCTCTAGCGCGATCTGCGATGCGTCCAAAACGTCGAGGGTATGCGCGAGGGTCCCGGAATCAAACTGCCGATCGTCGCGCGCTTTGATGAGCGCCTCGCGCTGAGCTTCGATGATATCGATCTGGCTAGGCACGTGGCCTTCGGAGTTGGGTCCCGCCACGTCGTCGTCGTTATTAAAACTTCCGGAACCGGGCCCTAGCGCCCACTCGCTCAACAACTCAGACTTAGCCCCATCCAGAAGAACCTTCAACTCCCGCTGTTCGGCGGCCTGGTCTTCGGCCGAGGGTGCCGCGGTGGGCTTGACCCAACGAACAAATGTGGCCAAGGTACCGCCCTGAATGAGGAGGGAGAAAACCGCAACTAGGAAAGCGATGAATACCAGATAGGAACGCATCGGAGTGGTGGAAGGCAGGGTTTGGGCGGCGGCAACGGTGATGGCCCCGCGCATCCCGGCCCACACGATCACCGTGCCGTCGCGGTTCGTCAACGGAGAGGCGAGGAAGTAATCGATGTCCGCAATGGAGCGCCGCATTCGGGCCGCTAGGCTCTCGCGATGTTCCGACGTCCAATCCTCACTCTCGGATTCACCCCGCTTCGCCGCCCTGCGCCTATTGCGTTCGATACGGCGCTTCTGGCCCTTCGTGAGCTCAAGGGCTGCCGGTTCGATTCCAGCTTCCGCAGGGTCCCCACCCTCTAACCGAATCTGGGCGGCCTCCAAGTGCGGGCGAAGGCCTTCACGCCGCTTACGGCGCTTGCGCAAGAGGTGCAAAAGCGGATAGACGAAAGCCGTTCGAATCAGCACGGACGCCACCAACATGATGAGCGCGATGCCCGAGGCGCTAAGAATGGACGCTAGCGAACCATCGTGCAGATCTTCCACCAGCGTGTGCAGCTCCAGCCCCATCGTCAAGAAGATCGTTCCTTCAATGATGAATTCGATCGTCTCCCAGATCTGCGAATCGGACATCCGCTGGCTTGGCGAAAGATGCCGCGCCGCGCCTTTACCCGTGATCAACCCGGCAACAACCGCTGCCACGAGGCCGGACGCCCCGATTTCCTCCGCGATCGCCATCGCGATGAACGGGATGGCAAAAGACAGGACCGTGGTGGCGGTGATATTTGAGATCCGGGACCGTATGGCGAGATTTATTTTGCCAACGACGAACCCCACCAACGCCGCTCCCAGCACCGCCCACACGAGAGAACCAACGATTCCCCAGGCCGTGACGGAGGCCGCTGCTGCCGCAACGGCTGTGCGAAGCATGACGAGGGCGGAAGCGTCATTGAGTAGGCCTTCTCCCTCCAGAATCGAGATTATCCGTGGGGAAATCCCGGTGTTCTTGACGATCGAGGTGGCCACGGCATCGGTTGGGCTGATGACGGCCGCAAGCGCTATCGCCCATGCGAGATCGAGTGATGGGATTAGGAGCCAGAGAAGGACGCCTCCTAGGCCGGTTGCGACAATGACGAGGAGAATGGAGAGTCCGGAGATCGCTCCGAACTCGCGTCTGAAGTCCATCACTGGCATGGACACTGCCGCTGAATACAACAACGGTGGCAGTAAGAGTTCGAGGATCAGGTCAGGGTCAATCTCGATCGACGGCACGCCCGGCAAGAATCCCACGGCGATACCAACTACCACCAGAATGAGGGGCGCGGCTATCTTGAACTTAGGGCCGGCAATTGCCGCCGTGCAGATTGCCACGAGTCCCAGCACGATGATGATTTCCATGCTGAAATATTAATGCGCGTTGGCTGTGAAAGCGCTATGTCATTTGTTTTCTAACGCTGTGGAACGGGCAATCGTAACGAATCGCACGTGGCGGTAGGACGTGAACCTGAAGAGCGCGTAGGTGCGCAGAGTTCTGGCCGCTCTAGTAGCTAGGGGCAGCGTCCATGCCAAGGTATTCCTCATAGGAGGCGTAATCGCCGTCCCGCATCTCTTTGGCCACGCCCTTCCCCACATACCGCAGGTGCCAAGGCTCGTAGGCAAACCCGGTGGTATCTTCTTCGCCCTCGGGATAGCGCACAATATAGCCGTACTTCCAGGCGTTGGCATGGACCCATTCTCCGGCGTCGGTGTCACCAAAGCAGGCGAGTAGCTCGCACTTGCCGCCAGGTGTGGTCACATCAGCCGCCAACCCAGTCTGGTGCTCGGAGTAGCCGGGCTTTGCGGATATCGTCAGCGCGTACTTCTTCCCATACCAGTCCACGTACTGATTGAAAAGCGCCTTCTGATCAACGTAGCCGCGATACGCGCTGCTTACTTGAAGGTCTATGCCTTCATCTTCAGCAGCATCGAGGAGGTTCACCATCGCCTTGGCGGCCTGCGGCCGCATGCTCACCCAGCTATCCGCCCCCACACTCGCAAGCGTCACGAGCTTCGGTTCGTAGTCCTTCGGTTCCATCGGGCTGTCCTTGTTGACAAGCACGTGCGTTGAAGCTGCCGATACCGTGTCAAGGTTGCGGCGCTCAATCACCGAGGTTTCAAAAGAATCGTCCTCAGAGACCGTGGCAGTTGGAGTTGGCTCGGGCGTTGGGCTAGCTGCCGCGCTAGAGGGCACGGCCAGAATTCCCGTGGCCGCGAACATAACGACGATAACGATGATAATCAGACGTGTGATTGTTCGCCGCCGTCCGCCGGAGTTCTTCTTGCCGCGTCGGTTCGTGCTCATATCCGTGCCATGCTCCCAAGGTGAGGTGTCCGCCGGGGAGCCTAGCACTGCCTCCTGTGAATATCCATAAGGCGAAAGATGGGGGCCATCAATGGAGCCTCTGTTGTCATAAAACAGATATGGTTATCCATTATATTGAGTCAAGAGCCTGAACATCGTCTTAAGAAAGCGCCTCACCCAACTCGTCCAGCCCACTCACGAGGTCCTCAATAACCAAGAACGCCCCCGCGCCCGTCAAATCCTCGGCGCCGTAAAGGCCTGTGGTCACGCCGAGGAAGTCAAGCCCGGCCTCATTCGCGGCCTGCCCATCGAGTGGGGTATCGCCAATCACCACTATTCGCCGCTCGGGGAACCGGTCCCGCGCCCGGTGCGTCACGACCTCCCGCGACTTCGCATTACCGCCAAAGAACGAATCTTCCCACGCGATCAGCTCAGTATCGATCCCGGCCCCACGCAGCTTGTTGATGGCGCGCGCCGGCGTGTTCCCGGTCAATAGTGCATTCGTGGCCCCTAGCGAAGCCACGAAGTTCAGCGCCTCATTCACCCCGGGAAGTGCTGTCAGCGGACCGGACGTGAGGTACACGTGGGAGTGTATGTCCAGTCGCTCCAGCACGGCAGGCAGCAGATCTTCATCTAGGCCCGCACGATCTAGGTGGAGCGTAGCTCCTTGGGCGTCGGTCATCCCGTCCGTCGCGAACTCCTCCACCTCGGTCCCAGAAACAACCTCCTCGATTGCCCGCGAATGCGGCGCATTGTCCTGCCCGGCTGCGAGCAGCGTCCCGTCAATGTCCCACAGCACAAGTACGTTCGTCATGGCTATATCTTTTCATAACGACGACGACGTTTTGTGGTCCAGCACGCATTCACCACCACTGCGGCGATTGCCAGTGCCAATACACACGCATTAGCAGTGACGGTACCGGCCCACGTTGTGGGAGGTATTCCAAATGTGGCACTCCCTGCATTGAAGAGGGTATGAGCGAACACGCACATGAAGACGCTGGCCCGGCCAGCGATCCGGCAGATGGCTCCGTAGAAGAATCGGAACGCCACGATCTGCACGGCGAACATCCAGAAATTGATGACGCCCGAGGAGTGGTTGGTGCCGGGGATAAAGAAGAGCGGAACGTGCCAACCGAGCCATATAAAGCTTGTTAGGAGCGAGGAAACCATGTAGCCCAGCTTGGAATCCAACTGAGGCTGCAGAATGTATGCCCAGCCCGATTCTTCGAGGCCCCCGATGATGAGGTTTCCGGGGATTGAGAGCAGAAGGGTGTAGAGCGGGAGGGTGGACGGGCTCGGGCCCGACACAACGATGTGTGCGAGGAAGTACACGGCTAACACGAGCAGGACATAGGCATATACGACTGGGCTAGTGCGTACATGGAACACGGTTGCCAGCCATTCGCGCGGCCCGCTGACTCGGCCTCGGTAGCGAAGTACTCCGTACGAAGCAATTGCAGGCGAAAGAATGTAAATCGAAAAAGGAAGATTCTCTAGGAGCTGCTGTGGCGTCCCCACCCAATTGTGCACGGCGTATCCGTATCTGCCGGCCACGATCAAGGTGCCCGATACTACGGCCGCAATGCCGAACGTCCAAGCGGTGAATTCGAGGGCGATGCGGCGATCCGTTGCCATAGCTGTTTTCTCCCGTCGTTCCAATCAAAACTACCAGAACGGGTTTCAGTCTGGACGGCGAAAACAACACCTCTATCGGCTCACTATGAACTTGCCATATCCACACCGTCTCGGCTGGCCATATGCATGTCCGAAAACGGCGAGCTTCATTATGAAGCGCCTTTAGAATTGAAGACAAGATGTGTAAGGACGTGAGGCAATGACGGTCAGCGAAAGCGGACTCTATGCTGCCTTCGCAGCGAACGATGCTCGCTTTGACGGCCGGTTCTTCGTGGGTATTTCCTCCACGGGGATTTACTGTCGGCCAGTGTGTAGGGCTCGGCGGGCGAAGGCGGCGAACTGCAGCTTCTTCGCGAGCGCCGCCGAGGCCGAACGGGCCGGTTACCGCCCGTGTCTGCTGTGCCGCCCCGAGTTAGCACCCGGAGAATCGGCGGTGGAGGCTTCCGGGAAGCTTGCCCGGCGTGCGGCACGGCTGTTGCGGGAGAACTGCGGGAAGATCGAGGGTCTTGAAGAGGTTGCCCGCAGGCTCGGCTGTAGTGACCGGCATCTGCGGCGTGTATTCGCCGAAGAGTTTCACGTCGCCCCTGTTCAATACCTGCAAACGTGCCGGTTGCTGCTTGCCAAGGGGCTGCTCACGGATACGGACTTGCCGGTAGTAGATGTTGCGATGGCCGCCGGGTTTGGGAGCTTGCGCCGGTTCAATACTGTGTTCCAGGACCGGTATCGCCTTTCTCCAACTGCCTTGAGGAAGAGACTTCCGGAGCGGGCAGCCGGCTCGGGTATCACGGTGCGCCTTGGCTACCGGCCGCCCTACCGATGGGAGGAGATGCTGGACTTCCTGAGCGTACGTGCCATCGCTGGCGTTGAAGTGGTGCGAGATGGCGAGTACCTGCGCACCGTACGGATTGCGCGTGACAAAAGCGCTGGGGCTGGGGCCGTCAGAGGGGTGTTGGGTTCTGCCACCGCCCCTAGTTTCGGCGTGCCGTCCAGCGTTGCGACAGGTTGGGTCAAGGTTGGTCATCTTCCCTCCCACAACGCGTTGCAAGTGACGATAAGCGAGTCTCTTCTGCCTGTTCTGCCTCAGGTCTTGGGCCGGATCAGGCAGCTTTTTGATCTCGCCTGCGATCCGGATGCCGTGTACGAAACACTGAAACAAATGAATGATCTCCGGCCGGGCCTCGCCGTGTTGGGCACCCGGGTTCCCGGGTGCTTTGATGTTTTTGAGATGGCGGTGCGGGCGGTGCTGGGTCAGCAAGTCACCGTAAAGGCGGCTGGCAGGTTGGCCGGGCGTATCGTCCGAGAGTTCGGGACGCCGGTGGACACGGAGATTGAAGGCCTCACACACCTGTTTCCTTCGGCTGGCGACATTGCAGTGATGGCCGAATCTATCCAAGACAGCTTTGGTGTGCTCGGAGTGACGAGTGCGCGGTCTAGGACGATAGGCGAACTGGCCCGTCTGCTTGTAGAAGGAGCTATAAACTTCGACGTGCCCGCTAGGCCCGAGGATGAGATTGCTCGACTTGAAGAGATTCGAGGGATCGGGCCTTGGACCGCGCAATACATCGCAATGCGAGCGATGGAATGGCCAGATTCGTTCCTCGAAACAGACGCGGGCGTGAAGAAAGCCCTGCCCGGCTATACCTCAAAGGAGCTCGTCGAGTTGGCAGAGGCGTGGCATCCGTGGCGCAGTTACGCCACCGTCAACCTATGGAACTCGCTATCGAGGCTCAGTTAGGAGCATCATGTACTTCCAAACCACACACTATTCGCCAGTCGGGACAATCACCCTTGCCTGCGACGGTTCCGCAGAACACCTTGTGGGCCTGTGGACCGAAGGTCAGAAGTACCACGGGGATACACTGCCCGAGGTGCCTGAGTCTCGGGACAGTTTAGCTATATTCGATCGCGCCAGAGATTGGCTTGATCGATACTTCGCTGGCAAGCAACCGGCGATTGATGAACTGACTCTGGCACCCATCGGTGGCGAGTTCCGTCAAGGAGTCTGGGCAATTCTCCGAGAGATCCCGTACGGGCAGGTCATTACTTATGGCGAGATAGCGAAGCAAATGGCGACAAGGGCTGGCAAGGAGCGGATGTCCAGCCAGGCAGTAGGCGGGGCAGTTGGCCACAACCCGATCTCGATTATCATCCCCTGCCACCGCGTTGTAGGCGCAAACGGCAGCCTCACCGGATATTCCGGTGGCGTTGCGATGAAGACCCTGCTGTTGGAGCTCGAAGGCGTGGACATGTCGCGGCTTTTCGTACCAACCAAAGGGACGGCGCTGTGATGAGAATTATCCTCCTCTTCTGGAGGCATGGAAAGGAAACTTCTCCTTGACAGCATCGCCCGGCCGCTAGTGGACTCAGCGGCTTTCGTTAAGGAATCCTCCGTAGCCGTTGATTGCATCTTCGAGAATGAATTAGAGTTAGTAACGGACCTCCTCTTCCCTGTCCACGTTTCGATGTGTGACCTATCTTGGAAGAGGAGGTTCTTCATGCCTGAAACCTACCCAGCATGTAAATCTCAGACAAGGTCCAGAGGAGGCGGCCCCATTGCCTGAATTACCCGAAGTTGAATCCGTGCGATTAGGCCTGCTGGACCATGTGCTTAGTAAGGAGATTGCGAAGGCTGAGACCTTCAGCGAACGCGTGACGAGGCGCTCTGCCCGTCCCCTGAACACATTGGCTGGCGGCACGCTCAAGGCAGTTGCTCGTCGTGGGAAGTTCCTCTGGTTTGATATCGCCGAACCCACCGGCAACCACTCCCCTCTAGTCGCCCATCTCGGAATGTCTGGCCAGTTTCGAGTGAACTGTTCCGGCCTAGCGCACATCCACGCCAGTCTTGCCTTTACCGACGGTACGCGACTCGACTTCATCGATCAGAGGACATTCGGCTATCTGGCGCCTGACGTCTACGTTCCAACTCTAGACAATGCGGCAGCCGGAGTAGGCACAGAGATGCCAATGATCCCCCACCTCGTCTCCCACATTGCGCGCGATCTCTTGGATCCCCACCTAGATCCGGTGGCGTTGGCGGTCACAATCGTCTCGAAACACACCTCGATCAAGAAGGTTCTTCTCGATCAAGCGGTCATTTCTGGCATCGGCAACATCTACGCGGACGAAGCTCTTTTCGATGCAGGCATTCACCCTCTGCTCCCAGCAAACTCTTTGAAGGGTCTTGAAGTCTCTCGCCTTTTCATGTCGGCAACCAACGTCCTTGAACGCTCCCTCGACGCCGGTGGAACATCCTTCGATTCGCTCTATGTGAGCGTCAATGGAGAATCCGGCTACTTCGAGCGGAGTCTGAACGCCTACGGGAGAACAGGCCTACCCTGCCGAACCTGCGGCCAACCGATCGAGCAAATCACCGTTGGCGGCCGTTCCACCCACTTCTGTCCCCACTGCCAGCGACGCCAGTAATGCTTATGACGACGCGAGGTATTGTGTTCATCTTGTACACGTTGTACGGTGGGGCATGACTTCCGTTACGCTATCCCAATTCCGTAATCGGCAGAGCGACTTTATCGCTGCCGCTCAGCGCGAGCCCGTCGAGATTACCTCTCGTGGAGTTGGTCGCCGCGCTGTCGTGGTTTCTCCTGACTTCTTCGATCGCGCGGTTCAGGCTTTGGAAGATCAGAGCGATATCCGCGCCGCTGCCGCAGCTCGCCAGGAGAGTGAACCTCCGATATCGCACGACGAGCTTATGGCAGAACTGGGCCTTTGAGTAGCGTTCTTCTCTCCGCATGAAATTTCGTATCTCTTACAGTCGAGCTGCAGCCAAGGCGTTCCGCGGCATCCACCCGAAAGATGCGAAGCGAATCAAGGAAGCCATTGAAGCGCTGTCGCGAGATCCTCGTCCGGAAAGAGCCATTCAGCTCGCCGGTGGCGAGGGCGAAATGCGTATCCGCGTCGGCAATTATCGAATCGTCTACGACATTGATGATGGCGCATTGGTTATCCTCGTACTCCGTGTTGCGCACCGCCAAGAGGTTTATCGTTAAGCGGTTGAACCGGCCCTTGGCATGCTAATCACTCGGAATATCTCCTGAATCTCCCGCGTTGAGCTCGTAGCTCATCCAACTCAGGAGGAACTTTGCCCCAGCTTTCCGCGCCCTCGGCAGTAATGCCCTCGATCAACAATCAGGCAGAACGATTAATTACCTTAGGTCTCCCGGCAGCCATTACTGATGAGACGCTGCGCCGTGCAGCGGCACGGCTCGCAACGTCAGCGCCCGAGGGATCACTGCTTGTGCTCCACGAACGTGTCGCGCCGGCTTCTGACCTTGCTCCCCTCATGAGTTTGCCGGCCCCTGGCCGAGCGGGCAAGGCAGGAGAACGTCGGCACGGATTCGTTGTTACTGACATGACCGATGTTGATCTCTTTGGCCCGACCCCCGACGCTGAACTGCCGAATGCGGACGTTTACGTGGTTACCGGTCTGCAGCGAGGAGACGACATGCAGAACTGGTCACCCGAAGAAGCAGAGCCAACACTGCGCAACGCTGAGCGAACCCCACTCACACTCACAGAAGGTATCCATTGGGCACTCCAGTTGCCCGGCATCATCGAGCCAGGAGCTTGCTTCATGACAATTGGTTCTCGGCTGGTCAAGCCCAACGGCAAGTATGACACTCGCACGCCTGCCCTTTGGATCTCAGGCGGCACTGGCCGTGATGGCGCCGAAAACAAGGGGGCGCCTAAGGTCGGTTGGTGCTGGTGGCGTAACCGGCACACTTGGCTCGGGATCGCCTCGGCCAAAGCGCGAGTCACTCATTAGACGCATTAAAGAAGATCGTCGTCGGCACTAACGCTATCCGGTTCTATTCACCATGCCAACAGAAATGACGATCCGGCGATTACTAGAGCGCAATGCAGTAGCTTCGTAACTCTGCGATTCCTGCCGTCTTTGACGTGCTTGCGAAGCGAAAGGCGTGGCTGAAGCAGACGCGCTTACCCGCGGCTTCAAGGTATCCGTCACAGGAAGCGAGGCGGCCGTGAGTGATGATCGAGATGAGTTCAACACGTTCAGGTTTGAACGCCGGGAAAGTACTTACTCCGGCATCCGGACCCCTGTAGGTACCATCGCCCACGAGAGTCCACTCAGTATCGGCTAGGAGCCAAGACGATACAGCTGCTTCATCTCCCATAGCCCAGTTCACGGCGAAGTTACCAACAATGCCGATTCGTGGAGCGTTACCGCAATCGGAGGGCAATACGATTTCCATTGGGCCTTCTTTCAGCTTAATCACTTCGAAAGTCAGGTCAGGGTTACGCTGCTGCGGCTGGGGCCACCCCAACCAGGCGGATCAGGTGGCAACGCTCAGTGGGTAATTGTAGTCTGTTGATAAAGAGCCAGTCTTAGCTCGCCTCCCACGCGACGATAGACGCTCGACATGAGCGCCACGAACGGCTCTGCAAGACCGGCCCGCGATGCCTCTGCTTGATACACGAGAGCAGCAGAGTTCTCTTCGATCGGGATCAACCGGGCATTGCTGATCTCGTACGAGTCCCAGCCGGGAACACCGTCCATCGAACTGGCAACATCGTCACGTGTCATCACCATCCCATTGGCCAGAACAAAGACTGCGTCAGGCAGCATGAGACGCCCGTAGAAGGTGCCGCCGGTTGATTCACAAAGAGAGTCCCAGCCAGCGTGCTCAACCGCGACCGCTTCGTCTAGCGTGATGTCATCCATAGATTAGAGCGTACCAAGCGTGAACGTACCTATGCCTTTTTGACCTGTACCAGATTGGTGTGCTGCGGATTTCCTTTGGCATACGCCGTTGGATGAAGCGTGGTGAGCGTGTTGATGTTGCCACCAACATCAACACCGTCGTCGTTCTTATACCAAGCGCCCTAAGGAAGCGACACCACGCCCGGCATGATCCGAGTTGTCACGTTAGCAGGGACGCGAACCCGCCCACGATCGTTATAGACCTCCACGAGATCATCGGCGCTGATTCCACGTTCCTCGGCGTCCATCGGATTAACGAAGAGCCGCTGATGATGGGCGCTTGTCAGCCACTCAAGGTTTGCGAATGTTGAATGGACGCGTCCCTTAAAGTAATGGCCGATGCACTGCAGAGGATGCTTCTCATTGCTTCTAGCTTCGATAGTGCTCTCGAACGTGTCCACGTACTCAGGCAGAGCAGTAATCACATCTCCCTTCTGGGGATCCTCGAACGTCCACGTTTTGGCCATGTCCCACAGCTCCGAGCTAAAGATCTCGATCTTCCCAGACGGCGTGGCGAGCGGATTGGCCTCCGGATCCTCCCGGAATTTCCGCATCGGCACTACGTGGTTTTCGGGAGTGTGGTAGCGATAGATTCCCATTTCACTCAGCTCATCCCACGTTGGCAGCTCCGGATGCTCCTTCACGTTCTCTTCTGCCATCCACTGGACCCAGTCTTTTCGGGTGCGGCCTTCCGTGTACTCGTCCTCAACGCCCAGCCGCTTCGCCAACTCCACAGCCATCTCATAGGAATCCATAGTGTCATGAAGCGGCTCGATAGCCTGTTCGTGGTACATGTAGTAGGCCAAATCGCCGCCCGTCTCGTTATGCCCGATGTCCCAGCGCTCCGGACCAAGGGTGTCAGGCAGCACCAGATCGGCGTATTGAGCAGAGGGCGTCATCATATTCTCAACCACCACAACGAACTCACACAGCGACTGATCCTTCATGATCTCAAGGGTGCGGTTGATATCGGAGTGCTGCCCGGCGAACTTACTGCCGCCGTACTGAAGCTGGAACTTCATGCCCACGGGTAGCTTGTCTACGCCGCGGATGCCGTCCGTAGTTGCCGTCATTTCGGCCCCACGGGTAACTGCATCCGTCCACATGAACAGTGGGATTGAAGCTTCGATGGGACTCTCACCGCTCGGGAAGGACATCGTGAGCGGACCGTAGGAGCCCTCACGCCCTCCGGTCCCGCCTCCATTGATACCAACGTTTCCGGTAAGAGCTGCCAGCGCGCATATGGCCCGGGCCTGATTCTCGCCGTTCATATGGCGCTGTGGGCCCCACCCCTGCATGATGGCACACGGCTTGGCGTTCCCGATCTCCCGTGCGAGCGCAATGATCTTGTCTGCAGGTATGCCGGTGATCTCCGCGGCCCAGGCTGGAGTCTTCTCGATCCCATCCGTACCTTTACCCGTAATGTAGCTACGGTATGAGTTTCCAGATGGGATACCTTCCGGCATATGGTCCTCATCGAAGCCCTGGCAGTACTTATCGAGGAACTCCTGATCCTGCAAGTCCTCACTGATTAGGACATGAGCCAGAGCGGAGGCCAGCGCGGTATCCGTACCCGGCTTAATCGGAACCCACTCGTCTGCCAGCACCACGGCTGACTCCGAGTACATCGGATCGATGAGGATGGTGCGCACGCCCTCGCGCTGAAGGAACTGCGAGGTATAGAGGATGCCGCCGCCGGACATCCGGGTTTCTTGCGGGTTGTTCCCAAACATCACAACCAGTTGCGAGTTATCTACACTGTCCTCAAACGAGTTGGACGGGACCGTATCGCCGCCTTCTTCGAGCTCGCCAAATGTGAACTGCGTTGCCGCGGTGATCTGCGCGGTGGAGTAGGTGCCATAGCGCTGAAGCGAACCGCCCAGCAGGTTGAATAGCCTTTGGAAAGGATTGGCCGCGCCAATCGCGGCACCGTTCACGCCGGAACCATGTTGATTGTAGATGGCCTCATTGCCGTAGTTATCAATCGTGTACTGAATCTTTTCGGCCACGAGGTCCAGCGCGTCCGGCCACGAGATCTCTTCCCACTCGCCCGCGCCGCGCTCAGTTCCCTCTTTCCGGATCATCGGCTTCTTCACGCGATCCGGGCTGTACACCCGATTCCGGACGGAACGGCCACGCACACACGCCCGCAGCTGTCGGTTCTCCACCGAGTCATCCCCGGTGCTATCCGGCAGGCATCGAACAATGGTGCCGTCCTTGATCTGGAGTCTTAATGGGCAGCGCGATCCACAGTTGACGAAGCACACGTTCCAGACCGTCTTATCCACCCCAGCCATGCCGTCTGCTTTGGCCGCAGAAGCGGAAGGCATCCCAAGGTTGGCGGTGTTGGCCACGAGAGCCGCCGTTCCAGCACCAACCCCAGACCACTTGAGGAAGGACCTGCGAGTGGGCCGAGTCCTCTTTGTATCTTGTTGAGACTCAATAACTTCAGCCACGTCGCGCTCCTTTGAACAGTTGCCCTATCTCCGATTTGCTTCAGCGTCCTAGGACACTTCCAAGCACCCTAGCCCCAGTACGACACGTGTCGTTTATGCCTTCGGTCCCTTACTTCGATGCGGGTGCTCTGCTGTCTCCGCCCGCTGGCCGAAAGGTCCTTTACGCGCAGTTTCTCGTATATAAATAGGCCACGGCGCGTGGACTTTTTGAAGGGTTTTTAACGACGACGAACTACTCGCTCGCCCTTCAACGAAACTCCGAGGTAATCCAACCCCGCGGCGACCGCCTCGCATATCGAAACCTGAACTCAGGTTCAAGCATCCCTTCCAGACGCGCCTATCCCCGCGATACTCCAGCAATGGATACCGGCCAAATCTGAACAAGTCCGCCCGGAAACTCATCTTGACCCTATGATTCAGATTTTGACTATTCCACCCAACAGTTATCAGGGACAGACAGCGTCCCAAGGATTCCCACAGCAGCAGACACCGTATCAGCCGGCTGATTTCCATCCAGCTCCGGCTCAACCAACGTACCCCCAAGCTCCCCAATATTCTGTCACCACCGCACCTTTTCAGATTGGTTTTCGCTTCACCGGCGGCGCAGCGTCATGGCTCGGCGTGCAAATCCTCGGAGTCCTGATCACCGTATGCACTCTCGGCATCTGCTACCCGTGGGCAATCGTTATGACCTATCGTTGGCAGGCCGAAAACACGTACATCAACGGTTATCAGATGCAATTCACAGGCGACGCATGGAGCCTGTTTGGCAACTGGGTCAAATGGCTCTTGTTGTGCATTGTCACGCTGGGAATCTATTCATTCTGGGTTTACCCCCGCATGACCAAGTGGATCGTAGAGCATCATCAAGTGAACCCCGCTGGGATCTACCTCCCCATGTAAAGGGACAGGTTTTTGCAGTGCCACATTGGTAAGGATTAGAAATTGGGACGAGCAATTGCTAACTGGCTGGAGCGGCGTACGCCTGAAAAGCTCGGGCGGAATCTTGGCCATAACCTAGCGGTTTGACAGCGCGCAGCCAACACCCCTGGGGACCCCGACGTTACCCCCTCCAGCACTGGGTACATATCGCGGTACGGCTCGCAGACGTGCGCCCCGCCCGGGATGACCCCGGATGGAAACAGGTCATCCCAAAGTGCCGTCTTGTGCCGGATAGGCACGCTTCGAGTCATGTATCCGTTGAACAGCGATTCCATGATCGAATCGTTCCGTCACTGGGTTTCGCGAGCGCTACGGCTACGTACCGCCTAAGTGGCGGGTTGGCAGGTTTTTAAAGACGACGAACCGACCTGCCCCTCGTTCATTTACCATTCGAAATAACGTCGAGCGTGTTCATCTCTGGGGAACTTGCCTCTAGAGGCGGGGATTGTGTATCCCATTCGCATAATCAGATGACTCGTAGAGCTTCTTAAGGAGATACGCGCTGTATTCCTTTTTCCCTTCGATCTGATCAACCCAAGCTGCGAGCAAGAGAAGCAACGCCGCGGGACTCTTAGGATCCGTGTAGCGGCGTTTCTCCCTTATAACCCATTCAGGTAAAGCAACACTGCGGTTTAGACATCTGTTCCACAGTCTTCCGTGATGGGCGACAATGTTCCTGAGGAACGAGATGTTTCCGACCGCCATCTCAAGTTGTTTCCGGGACTCGAATTTGAACGACTTGGCAACGAGTGATATTTGACGGTGGTTCACCCACGTACTTACCAATTTCGAAAGATCCCCAAGAGTGAGTTCCTCAATAATCACCCATATCGGCACAGGATTACCGGCGTCGCGATAATGGTCAAGTGGAAGAGTTCTTCTGCTCGCTAATACTTCATTCATGGACACCAACACATCATTGCGGTTATTGCGTTGGCGCTCGCGTATAACTTGCCACTTATCAATATCTTGGCCATGCTCTGGGGAGGCGTCCTCAATTGGTAGGTAACTCACGGGATTCAGGTAAGCGTTCTGTGGATTCAGGCTCTGGCCAAGTATGTGGGCAATCCTCTGCCGAAGCGCAAGCTCAACAATTTCAACGCCTTCAAATGCGATCCTACGTATTAGAGCATCAGCCTCGTATACTTCAATAATTTGACCTAGCGAAACACCTTCTCTGAACCGTTCCGCTTGCGTGAAGTTATCCAAGAAAAGTCGGGAGTAGCCAGTTAACCGGTAATAGTTTTGATTCAGTAAGAACGCGCGAAGGTCATTTGCCTCGTGGCTATCAAGTGTCAAACCTCGATCCCGAAAACGCTGGATCTGTTGATCAATGGAACACCACGGTTTTTCCGACATCGGAGGGATATAGGAAAACCCCGCCGGAGGAGATAACTCCTGCGACGGGGCGAATGTTGGCTTCAGTCTATAGGAGCTCCCCAACCCAAACAAGTGTGGTAAGTGTGCGCCTAACCTCATGTACTGGCAGTGGACTGCGGTCTAAACCATTCCTGCCGCTACGGCCTCGGGGATCGTCGGATGCCGGAACTCGAATCCCGCGTTGAGCAGCCTTTCGGGATGGACTGCGGCATCGGTGAGGATGAGTGATTGGGCCGGGTCTGCACCCAGCACCGCCTTGAGCAAGAAACTCGGCGCCGGGAACCAGAAGGGCCGGTTCATCTGGGAGGCCAGTTCCTTGCCGATGGCATTGGCGGTAGCAGGTTCTGGCCCAGAGATGTTCACCGGGCCCGTGATACGCCGCTCCACGATGTACCTAATCGCACGCACCTCGTCTTCGAGTGAGATCCAGCCCCATGATTGGGTTCCCGGACCAAGAGGGCCGCCAAGCCCAAACTTCGTCAGCAACATCATGGGTGCCAACATGCCATTCTGGTCCAGCACGGGCGCTGTTCGCAGGAAGCCAACGTTCTGCCCCGCTGTTGCCGCAGCCCGCTCCCACAGCACACATAGCCGAGCCAAGAAGGTATCACCTGCAGGGCTGTGTTCGGTGAGCTGTACGTTGGGAATGTGTCCGTAATACCCCGTGGCTGAGGCGCAGGCCAAGAATGGGGCGTTCTCGCCAAGCGCTCGGACGGCTCGGGCGATCGTCAGCGCCGGGATCACTCGCGAATCGTAGAGCTCACGTCGGTACGCGCGGGTCCACGGCAGCTTGCCAATGGTTGCTCCATTCAGACAGATGACTGCCTCTGCGCCGCGGAGCACCTCAGGATCCAGAGCCTCGCCGGGCTGCCACGGGATCCTGCTCAGCTCGCCGGAGCCTTTCACGTTTCGATCCCGTTCGGAGCTCTGCCCGCGCACCAGCATGGTGACGTCGTAGCCGTCGGCCAAGAATGAATCGCACAGAGCACTGCCGATCATGCCCGATGCACCGGATAGAACAACGTGCGGATTGTGGCTACTGTTCATGCCGACAGTCTAGGACTCAGCGAAAGGATTTCGAAGAGTTTTGCATTGGCTACCGCTGAAAGAAGAATCTAAACCAATGGGAACGCTTGAATTGAATTGTTTCGGAAGACGCTGCATACTCGGCTGCCGGCACAATCTAACCCCTCAGTGACGTTCTGTGATCAAAATGGAGCTACCAACCTTGCTTACAGCCACGTATCAGCGCATTCACTATCAGCCGCGAAGAAGCAACATTTCACCTCGACTATTTGATGCCATTGGGATCAAATCTGCACGATCTTCATAAAGGGTGCGTACCAACTCGATGGCATACCCTACAGCAGCATCACGACACTTGAGTGCCTCGTGATGCGACAAGTCTTTCGACCCGTGGACGACGGAAGAACGGGTGCTGTATAGCTTTTTCAGCGTCTGATGAAGAGAACGTCGTTCATCCGGCCTGTTTGGCTCTAGGAGGAGTGCCATCGACGCGGTAACACGGAACGTGGTCTCTCCTTGTGACCCAAAAACGTTCTCCCAAACTATTACAGCATCGACAAACGCATCAACCGGATCCCACCTAGCTGAGGTCGCATCTAGAAGACGTCGATGCGCGATACTCAGTCCTTTGAACTGATTTCTCTTGAGAAGACGGAAAATCCGCTGAGCTCGTTCGAGTGCATCGCTCGCAGTCGCCGACTTCGCTTTAGCCACTTGTTGAATGAGTGAGGCTGATGATCCCATATCTGACAGATTTGAGATAAACCGGCCTCCCACTCCGGACGCGAGGAGTTGATCATTTGGTGATGCCAATAGAAGTGCGAGCCTTACCTGATCAATTCCTGCTTCCAAGTCGAGAAAGGGTTGCATAACCTCTATCCCTCTCGTCATCATGAAGTCATTAACCCTCGCCATTCCCGCATCCGTTGAGGGAAGCACCTCGATGAGACATATCGGCATCGCACCAGCAAAGACTGCACTAACCCCTGATTGTGGCCCAAAAATCTGATTCATCTCAAAATCTGATGGTTTACGCAGTATCCCAAGCCCCTCAAACTCATAGCTGGATTCATCGCTAATTCGGATCCCTTGCAGACCGGTTATTGTCGGTACCCTTGTCTCTTGCCAATTTGCGAACTGACGTAGAAGTTTGATCATCTCAACGATCGAAGGAGCAAGAATCTCGTATGTAAGTGGTCCAGCTGTGTATTCGCAAGATGCTGCAGCCGAGAATATTAGAGACCCAGCTAGACCAACAAGAGACATCATGAAGTTGCTTCCTCCTGAAACGATCCAGTTGCTGTGGTATCTCAATAGGAAGTGTTCCTCCCCGCGCACTTCTGCGATGTCCGGTGTACCGGGAAACAATATTGACAAATCAGGATCCATCATTACAGCGTTGCAGAAGTTCTCTATTGCGGGGTGTTGTTCTACGCGAGTATAGGAGGCAAACGCGAAGGATTGAGACGAACGCAAGTCATCAGACCGAACCAAAAGAGCCGGCCAAGAATCATAGGCGATCCGCAAAAGTGCATCGGCCAAAGGATCAACAGAAGTCCTTGGCTGCCCAACGTCACCGCCATTTGCCAATCGCATCTGCTGAGCTAAGGTCTTTCCATCCTCTGCTACATTTGCAGTGAAGTGTCCTGCCGCAAGCATTGAAAGATCTATTGCATCAACAGCGCCCGCCAGGGCTCGATCAGTAACTGCGCACAGCAATCGCCACTGATCGGCAGGCAGCCCAGCTAGAGCTTCATCAACATCCGCTTCGTCAGGTGCACCACATATGTACCGCAGAAACGGCTCACCATACAGATTCTTTAGCTTCTGACGATTGTAGTTATACTCGCCCATTTGTTCTTCACCTTCCGACAAGCCCAAGTACGTCGATCATCAATTCCGATTCAACCCGTATTTGCGTGTGCCGAGAGCTTCTTTGAAATGGCTCTCGGCGGCATCCACCACGCTTGCAGGCGTGGACGGGTCGAACACGCGGAGTAGCGAGAACCTGAAAGTAGACGGCGTTAAGCTCTTGAGCTCAATATTGCCGCCATGCCCGGTCACCGCGTATTCACTCCAACGCTGGCAGATATTCTGTGCGCCATCTGCTTTACCGACGTATTGGCGACCATCGCGCATGTCTGTGATTGCGTAGATGCCCATGACCGACGCCAAGGCTGTACGCCACGATGCAAACCGCTGCTCACTCATAACAGCCTGGAGTTCGGCGTAGTCCAGAATCAGCCGATCAAACCCGGGAAATGGGATCGGTTCTGCATCGGCAATTCCGATCACTGGATATCTACCCGCCGTCGTACCATTCAAACGCCACGCTCTGGGTGATTTCCACCCGATAACGAGTCGACGCTCGAGATCAGTAAGCAAGCCCGATGGAGCGAGATCGAAGTACCGGAGGACAGAATTGGCAGACACCTGCCCCCGATTCTCCAGTACTTTCCACAACCGAGCTTGGGTCCCTCCTTCCCTCATGAATACGACCCAGTACCTCGGCGGAGCCAAAGGAAATCTCCTCGGATCTGCAGACTGCCTTGCTGTGTAATCGAGAATCTCCTGATCGGTTGAGTCAATGCTGAGCCCACTCTCTCCACTATCTTCGTGGTATTCAACAAAAACATGCCGAATAGCTTGAGTGTCTGCTGGATGAATCCCCGAGTCTCGTAGGATCGTTTCAAATGTTAAGGGCACTCTGCCATCACCTCGCTACTTCCGAGAGTGATTCTATATAGAACCACCGGCATGCGTACGCTCTTTCAACCGCCTTGGAGCCGCAGCACAATGCGAAAAACTCCAGACTCAAAGTGGCTCTCAATGCTCAACGCATCATCTATAGTTTGATTCGACTCAGTGTGCAATACGCACTTCGGTACCACGAACGAGGAACCCACCATGGATGGAGAAATCCAGATCATCAATGACGGCGATGGCCTGACACTCATTGGCAGCGAGACCGATATCGATGAGTTTCTTCATTCAGAAGGCTTAAGCGATGTCCCCTCCAGCACCCTCAATCTTCAGCGCCTAACTCCATTTATGAGTACCGGGGCAACCGCGGCTCAGGCAGGCACTCATCTCGCAGAGAACTCTGGCCGGTGGGTCAGACTGACGGCAGAGTCCGCAGAGGCAATTAAAAAGTACAATCTGATCTCCACAGATACGCCCGGTGTTTTTCACGCAATGGCTGGTCAAAGAGGAAGCATCGCAAAATGGCTACAAATCGATAAGGCTCCCGGCCTTCTAATGGCTCCAACAGTGCTACCTGCACTCTCAGCAATGATGCAGCAGCAAGCACTAGAGCAACAGATGAAGAACATCGAGCGGTACCTTGAAACCATCGATGAGAAGGTTGACGATATTCTCCGTTCTCAAAAGGACGCAGTCTTTTCGGAGATGATCGGCGCGAGTCTCGTCATAGCCGAGGCGCTCGTTGTTCGAGACCGAGTTGGAGGAGTCTCTGATGTGACGTGGTCAAAGGTGCAATCCAGCTCTTTGACGATTGCCAAGACGCAGGCGTACGCCCTCCGCCAGCTCGATGCCCTAGCTGGAAAACTAAAGAAAAAGAAAGACCTGTCAGATATCTCGCGAGTCACCAAAAGAGTTGAACCTGAGGTACGTGAATGGCTCGCAGTGCTAGCTAAGTGCATACAACTCGCGGATGCTGTTGCCGTACTTGAACTCGACCGGATACTCGAGTCCACTCCTGAACAACTAGAGAAGCACCGAGAGGGGCTACTCGCCTCTCGCGATGGTCGGCTCGAAGCCATCTCCAAAACCACTGCTCATCTAATTGCCAGCATCGAAGAGAACATCAAGCGGGCAAATGCCCGTGTATTGCTTAACCCGTTCGATTCTCCAACAACAGTTAGAGCAAGTAACCGAGTGGGTGCCGGAATCGTGTCCTTCGAAACTCAGCTCGGCATTGAATCAATTCATGCAGCAGGCGAAGCACGGCGTTGGAGACAGGCTGCCGGAGAAACGAAGGATAAAGCGCTCCAGATGAGTTCAGAGAGCCTTGCCAAGGCACGGGAGGTCGGCGACGCTACGCTGGATCGCGCCACTCAGCCATTTAGACCAATTGATATCGATGGGGACGGTATTCCGGATGACCCGCGAGCAGCGGTCGCAGCTAGGCAGGCCGGCGCGGCCCTCAAAGGAGCAGCCAGTGGTCTTTCCACAGCCTTCAGCACATTCATCGAGACAAAGCCGAAAGAGAGCATTGAAGGCGCCGACAGCCCTAAGGCACTGGACTCCCCAACCGAGGAGTAGGACCACCCAGAAGGTAACTACATATCCCGACTTCCCCGATCGCCAGCGGAGAATCCGGACTGGCCACACCTCAGGGACCATGGTCCCGCTATGCTGTGCTCATTGCCCGATTGCTTCCCTCCTACCCGAAGGCCAGCACTATGCCCAGCACAGACGTCATTATCGGAATCATCATCATCGTTGCGCTTGGAATCGTGGTCCGGTTCGTGGCCGGCTACGTCACAGCCAAGGCTGGAGGGAACGGCAAACAGCGGCGCGAAAATGCCAAGGCACTGAAGGAGCAGGCGGACTGGCTGCGCTCCCACCACCAGATCATCTGGGTCAACTCCCCTGCCCACCTCCGCAGTTCGCTAGAGGGATGGCCCGATGCAGCCAGCGCGAACTACGCCATGTGCCGCGGCGTTCCCATTGATCGGTTCAACTTTGGTGATGGCCCGCACGAAGCCGAAATGCTCTCCAACGCTTGGGGCATCCGCAACGCCTCCGAGCTTCGCCGCCAACTTCTTTCCCTCCTCCAACATGGCCACCGCGAGCGCTTCGATGCCGAACGCCAGAACTGGGCTAACCTCAAAGGCGCTGACGAACGCCGGGTCCGCGGCGCGATGTACAAGGCCGCACAGGAAGGCGCTGACTCCGCCGAGGAATTCCGCCGTTACCGCTGGGTCCGCCAGAACGCGAATGACTGCTTGGCCACGAACTTCCTCGCCTGGGATCTGGTTCGCGTGATCATGCTGTGCCGCGCGGGCGTGGCCGCGGGCTACCTGTCAGAGGACGAAGCCCTCGACACCGCATGGATCGCCTCCCGCGGCCTGCAGGAAACCTACTCCAGCTGGCAAGACATGGTCCATCACTTCTTTGAGGCCCGCTGGTACTGGTCCAGCGAGGACGGCGTGGACGGTGAGCTCGGCCGCCAGCACAATGATCACGCCAAGCAGGTCCTTGCCACTGCTTCCGACTCCCCGTGGGCGATGGTACCGTGGACGGCCCAGATCCCCACTCCAAACTACCTGATCCTTGACCACATGCCGCACGCTTACCCGAACCCGGCGCCTCAGGTCCGCGCCACGTGGACCGAGCAGCTTGAGTATGCGATCTCCCAGCGCGCGGACAGCCAGTGACACGGTTGCACCGGCCAATGAGGTGAGTCAGATAAACTCCCGGTATGCGGAGTGACGTTTTGCTTGGGAACCACGGCCTCGTCGTCGGCGAAATCCTTGAGGTACTGGACTCGGTCCAAGCCTCGAAGTCTCCCCAAATGGTCGTGATCGAAGGCCCGTCCGGCTGCGGCAAAACCCGCATTGTCCAGGAGTTTTATGGCCGGTTGAAGGACCGGAACCAGGACGCTTACTGGCCACCCTTGCGCAAAAGCCAGGGCAATGACGTGATGCGCCAACGCAAGCTGATTGGCCCCCTTCAGGAAGACTTACTCTGGCCGGAAGAAACCTTTCCAACGTTCGGTTGGTGGCACTTTAACTGTGAAACACTCGGGACGGGCATACTGGAGGACGTGGTTGCCGCAGCGCGGCCTCAAGTGGACGCCAACGGCCTCCCACTCACGATGGCGCGCCGCAAGAACGAGGGCCTACTCGCCAAAGGAAAGCGCCAATCCAAGGCAGCGTGGAGTGAGCTAACTGAGGCAGCTAGAGACGAAGGGGTTTCAGCGGCCGTGGACGTCTTGGCAGAGAACGGCATCGAGGTGCTCTTCCCCGAGTCCCTGCTCTCATTCGGCATAAAGGGCCTACGCGCTGGGAATCGGCGGCGGAAGGAACGCGCCCAGTTCAAGAACGAAACTGATACGGCGGAGATCGTCTCCAAGAATCAGGCCACAGCTGGCAAAGACTTGGCGAAGGCGATCGCGGACCTCGCCCTTGACTCGCTCCCCGCAATCGTGGTTGTGGAAGACCTGCACAGGATGGGCAATGAACTATCGGCCCTTCTAGATTCCCTGCTCGCCAGCAACGCTCCCGTGCTGGTGATTGCCACCAACTGGCCTGACGCGGTATCCAACAACATTCAGAGCGCTTTCATCTCGAACCATAAGGATTCGCTCGTCCCCATCGAGTGTCCTCAGCTTGGCCATAGCGATTTAACACAACTGGTGCAGGAATCCTTTGACGTCAGCCTGCACATTGCTGAGGAAACGGCCCGGCGGCTGGATAACCCGCTGGTTCTCAAGCTCTGGCTCGAATCCAGCGAACTGGCCGATTCATATGATTTCATCGGACCCGAAGCCCTCCTGACCGACCATGCGGGACTGCCGATTGACGCGCTGGGCGTCCTTGACGCGCGGTGGGGAGAGCTTGACCGCGAGACACAGATGGCACTTTGCCTCGCCACCGCCGCCCGTCCCGACGAGGCGGTTCCGTTGTGCGACGTGGAGAAGGAAATCCTCGCCGAAGCCTTTGCTCAGTTTAGCCCGGGTAGTGAAGTCGATGTTGCCGCCGGCCTAGACAAGGCAATAAGCCCAATGCACTGGTGTGCCTCCCCAGAGTTCACTGTGCGCTTTATCGACGTAGTGTTCGCAGATCACGCCCGCTATCACAGCGAAAAACGCCTTCGTGGCAACGCATCAAGAAAGTTCCAGACCATCACCCGCGGCATTCTCGCAGATTCGATTTCTCAGCCCGCTCCACAATCTTCTCCGCGTCTGCCAAACCAAAGGGACCTAGCGCTTGCTCGCCGCTCCCATCTGGCGGTTTGGTTCCTTGAGCTGGACGCAGAGTTGAAAGACCAAGCAGCAACACCCGGCCTTGAATACGCCCGGTCACGCGCTGAGCTCCAGCTGAGTGAGCTGACAGGCGGTCGCATGGAGTTTGCCGCATCGTCAGAGCACGCCGCGGCAGCCCTGAAACATCTCCGGGCGGCGGGAATCACCGGGACCGAGCTCCTTAATATGCAGCTCGCGGTGGCTGACAAATATATTCTGGTCTCCAAGCCGCGATCGGCCCAAGCGATACACGAGGAGATCCTTCAGCATGAGAATCTTCCCTCTGAAATTGCCATGCAAATTCACCTCTCATCCGCGCGAATCGCCCGAGACGAGGGCGATTTTGAGGAAGCGGCAGGCCATCAACGCCAAGCGATCGAATTGGCACGTACTATCGCCGGTCCCGAAGCGGACAAACCCGGCATGGAGCTTCAACGCCTCACCTCGCTCTACTTGAGGTTGGAGCAGTACCTCGCTGCTGGGGGCAACTGGGAGGAGATCATCACCGAGCTTTCTCCTGTGCTCGATAAACGCCTTCAGGTTGGCTACCCCACAAACGAGCTTAACAACGGCCAGCTCAAGCGCCTCATCGAGAACGCTCGCCGGAAAATCGACGAATCCAAAGGCATCAAGGTAAGCGCCGAGGAAGAACAGCGTGCGATGCTTGATGCGGCCATTTCCTTACACGGCTCCGACTCTGAGCGGGTACACGCCGAGAGGAATAAGCTCGCGAGCGTCCTAGGCAAAGCAAAGAAGTGGACGGAAGCGGCCGAGGAATACGAGTGGGTTATTTCCCATTGGCACCAGAGCCGTTATGCGGCCTACGGTGAATCCAAGGCCACGGCTTACAGGTCCCTCGCTCAAGTCCAAGAAGCGCTTGGTCAAAAGGAGGCGGCGATAGAGAGCTATCGTCGGGCGATTTCACTTTCCACAAAGAATAACGTGGAGACGGGGTTCTGGCCGCGGATCGCAATCCCCCGCCTGATGGCCGGCATGGGCCAAGTGGATGATGCGTTGACCCAACTTGACCAGATCGTCGAAGAGTTCGAAACCCCTGAGGGCGATACGTGGCTCTCTTTGAGTGCTCTGGAGGCGAGGACTGAGATTCTTCAGAAGGAGAAGCGATTCGAAGAGGCTGAAGCGGGCTGGCGCCGGGCCCTAACGGGCTGGAGTCTGATCCTCGGAGATCTGTCTGATCGTGCCGCCGATTGCCGAAAAAACCTTATCGAAGTCCTGGAGACCCAAGGCAAATTCGACGCCGCAATCGAGTTGCTCCAAAACTACATCGAGCTTGAAGAGAAAGAATACGGGAAAGAAACCACTCCTTCGATCAATGCCAAGATCAAGATCGGCAACGCGTACGCGCAATCAGATCGCCCTGCCGATGCGTTGCCTTGGTTTCAGGAAGCTAGAGCTGGGATAGTTGCCATCCGCGGAAGCGACCATCCCGCCGTGGCGAGGATGGGCAACGGGATCCGTGTCATTGAGGCGCGGTTGAAGCAGCACTGACGAGATCACTCCCGGAGGTGGTTGAGCACCACCATCAGTACTCCCGCAATCGTGCGTTGAAGCGCCGCGGGAATCTCAATCTCCTCTGGCCCGATCGCACCGTACATCGTATTCCCCGATACCAGCACACGCCGCGAATCGTTCTCAAGATCCGCCGGGTACTGCGTAAGAAAGCCAAGCTTTTCCAGGATGTCGATGCCGAAACGCCCGGGCAACATGCTGCCATAGCTGGCCCCGTCCGGAAACTCCCGCAGCATCGGTTCGAATTCGAGCACCTCGCTGAGGATCGAGATGAGATTGACCGTGTACCGATGCTTCCGGATGTTTCCCGCAGAGTCCAAGGGCCCCAGCAGGAACACTGTCAGGAACGCACCAACAAATCCTTCGAGCTCCTCAGTGCTGACTGCCTCGGGATGCTCCCACACCATCGCCTGACTGGCCGGGTAAAAGCCCACACCGTCAAACGTTACGATGTCCATCATGTCGAGGGCCCTGATCCACGCATTCAGCTCTGAGGCCTCGGTCATCGAATGGACATACCGCGTTTGGTCTTCATGATCCTGCTGCCAGACACGAGGCACCTTCGCCTGCCCCACGATGTCGAGACCCAGCATCTTCGCCACCGGCTCGATATCTACTCGTCTCAATCCACCGTTTCTAGTTCCCTTCGGCGCATCTGCCGCCCACTCGATGAGCTCCGGAACGGCCGTCACAATTGGGAGGGTAGCGAGTGCGGCGCGGAGTTCGTCGTCGTCGGGAAATGGAAGCGACTCCAACGCTTCCAACTCGTAATCGCCAATCGTACGTACGGCTTCGGCGCGGTCAAGGACGCTTTGCCAAGCCTCGACGTTCTGGCCGTAGGACATCCGGAAGAACGCGTAGGTTGTCATGGTCTCACGTATGCTGTGGGCGTTATCGCGCAGGGAGTCAGCGGCCTCCGGATCATCGTCGTCATTGGCATCCGCGAGCATGTCAGTGACAATATCCAAGATCTGTGATGCACCCTCGGGAGTGTAGGGATTGATGCCGTTGCCGCGCGCACTCGCGAAAATCTGCGTAATGTCCTCGGCCAACGTCAGGTTCTCGCCCAAGTCAGCTAGCTCTAGCGGCGGTAGGTCTTCGTCTTCGATCCCCGGATTGTTTTGCGCGAGCCTCGTGTAGGTGGAGACGAACCAGTCCTCCAGCTCTTCCGCCAGCTCGTGGTCGCGTTCCAGCCACTCGATGGCACCACGAACGTCCGGACTGCGCGGCACATCGAGCTCCGCGAGGGCGCCTGGCACGTCCACCTTCCACATCCGCGCTGCCCCACCAATTACCCCGGAATAGGCGAGCATCGTGCCGTAGAGTAGGCCCAGTCCGCGATACGTTACGGTGAGCCGGTGAAGATCGTCGAACGCCGCCCCCTTGCGGGCTGTTCGCAGCACATCCTTCGCCGCCTTCGTTCCCCTCCAATCCCAGTGCGGCAACTTGGCCGCGGTAAAGGCCTTGCGCAGATCCGCGTTGCGTCCCCATTCATCCAGCTTCCCCAGCCCCACGCCGATCACATGGGAAATGGCCGGCCAGGGCTCGAAACCTTCCGGGTGCAGAGTGGCGATAATCAGCCCGGCGAGCCCACTATCGCCGCGGCCAATAGCCTCAGCGCACGAATTCAACACCTCGAACGCTGCCAGCCGATCCTCACCCGTTGGCGTGTGCAGCTCCATGTTGTAACGCTCAGTCGCGGCATCCAGTGCCGCGTTGAGGTCTTCTTCCGTCAGATCCTCCAACCCCTCCGGTGCATCCAGATCCACGCCCTCGGCTGCAAGCAACGGGGCCAGCTCATTCATCAGTTCCTGAGCCATGCCCGGCTTGTGCACAATGCCCATTTGTTCCGCGAACTCGCGGAACTCGGGATCGTCGAAGGGATTCTCAGGGGCGCCATCGCGTGGGGATTCCATGGGTACGAGCCTACGTGATGGATGGGGTGGTGTGCAGGGTGTGGGGACGTTTGGGGGCTCGGTCAGGCGCTAGGGGCAACCACTTTAAGTCCATAACGCGACGAAGCCTCAGCCAAGCGGTCATCGTACGTCAGCATCGCTTCTAAGTCTTCGCCGGCAACAAGTGCGGTTGCCAAGTGGATAGCGTCTAGAGACCGCAGCGTCGGAGGTTCTAGACGCGCAGCACTGTCACAGATATCGGTGGAGATCGGAACCAAAACGAGTGTAGTTAGCAAGGCCCTGACGGAAGGAGCAGCTGCGGGGTGGGCTTTACGGATTGCCCGCATCAGCTCCGTCCGGACCAGATCCGAACTGACCATCACTAAGTCTTCGATTCCCGCAATCCACGACCTCAAGGCCAGGGTTTCCGCCTCCTCGGCTAGGAGCTTCGCCAGTGCCGAGGTATCCGCATAGACGAGGCGGCTCAATACCGCTCCTCTTCACGCATGTCTTCGACCACCTGCGAGAGGCCATCGGGAAGTTGAGGGCTAACAAACTCCTTGATGTCCGCTTGCGGCATTCGGGCGCCACGCGCTGCCAGACGGTCAATCGCGCCGCCTCGCAAGCCAGATAAGAGGGCCACTGGGCGGCCACGATCTGTCACGGTTAACACCTCGCCGCCCACCGCGCGCGCAACTACTTCTGAAGCGTTCTGCTTCAACGCTCTAATTCCAACTTCCCCCATGTTCTACATTGTAGCTCAGTGAAGGGTTACGGGCAATCGCTGAGACATAAGTAGAATGCGATCCTCTTGCCCGCCAGCACTGCTCCGCAGTATTCGGAATGGATTACCTTTTCGGTAACGTCCGTTACCATCGACGGTGAGCAAAAGTATTTCGATTCCAATTTGACCTTCCAACGCGCATGGCCTGCACACGATCGATTACTTGCCAAGTTCGATTACAGCCAGGAGCAAGCCCGCTTATTACTAGGTTCCGCTGCGATCGATGGCCGCCTTTGCGGAGTGGTTGAAATTCTGAGTCCGTGCGCCACGGTCTATATACCCACGGCCATTCTCGATTTACCGATTGATCCTCCGGCCAGTGGCTCCACCAAAATTGATCCGGGGAATGGATCCCCGAACGCAGCTCAGATGGCGAGTTTGGATGTCTTCGTTGTTGCCATGTCTTTTGACTTCGACGGAGGCCCAAGAATGTCCGACCTATCAAACGAACAGGTACAGTTCACAGCGTGGCGTGGCCATATGATGATTCACCGAGAAGCCCTTAGGGCGGTTCAACAGGCAGAACGAGACATGCGCATACTGATCCGAGCTCGGAACACCCACTTGGAACCATTGATTGCCGAATCATTTCAAACGAGGGGTATCGAATCTGGTTGGGAATCCCATGGTGGGAGCGCGGATGAAACCTAGAACGCCTATCATTTCCCTTTGGTCGATTGGTCTGCGGAACTCAAGTTCACTATAGATCCAGACCTTCCGGCAATTTATGCTCAGATTTACCCGAAACAAGACTTAAAGAAGAAATTTACGGAAGATCTTAGTGTCTGCTGGAGTGACTCTGACGAATCAATTACGACTGCCTTTGTAACTCGCGTTCAAGCTCTGTTTGACGAAATAGAGAATACGCACACGCTCAGGGACTAAACCGGCGATCTGATAAGCAGCATTCTGTATATCTTCACTAGATCAGCAGTTACAGTACGCGGCCTTGCACGCGAAAACCGCGATTCTGGTACAAGGAGATCCACGAGCGGGCCGCAATCAGGCGCTTCTACAACTGGTGATTACGTGGGACCCAACAAGCTAAGAATGCGCCCGCCTGCCTCCGGAACAGTGCTCGGACTTGAACGCCTTCATTTAGCCTTCGACGGCCACTTATCCAGCAGGACTAACTAAAGAACTGAGAATTGGTTGAACCATCGAATTGATAAAACCGACCGTCGTCTATCTCAACTTGTCTTCTAGGGACCGCAAGCCGTCATCGAACTCCCATTCCAGCGAAATGCCCGGTTCGTCATTTGTCTCTGTCCAACCATAGGGAAATCGCGCCAACCTATGAGCGCCCCCATGAGCCCAGCGGTAGGCTAGAAACATCGTTTCACCGCCGATCGAAGGATCTCCCATGCCTCGCATGATTCCCAGCACGTCGCGCCACAACGCGAACAGGTCCGAGCGCCGCGTGTACAACGCGTTCGAGGGGATCATGGATCGCCCGGATTGGACCGTGATTCACTCACTCCCGATCCGCCAGCACATCGGCAAGGAGATGGGTGAAGCAGATTTTGTGGTGGTAGTGCCGGGCAAGGGAATCGTGGTGATCGAAACCAAATCGCCGAAGCAGGTGGATTACGGGGACGGGGTCTGGACTCTGGACCGCACACCCCAGCCCCACAAGAATCCATTCACGCAGGTGGACGGCGCGCTCGGTTCTATCCGCGCATACCTGCGGCGTGAAGGCGTGATTACGGGGAACGAGCCTTTTGCGCGGCTAGTCTGGCTCACCTCGATTGGCCGCCACCATTTTGGCGGGCGCGCTCCATCGGACCTCTCGTTTTTTGAGTGGGAGTTAGCTTGGGCCGACGACGTTTCCCACCCCACACGCACCATCGAACGCGTTTTGGAGAATCATGCGGCGTGGCACTCCGAGCATCTCGATTGGGCTGAAACGCCAGAAGACGCTGCCGGGGCAGGTTGTGAAAACTCTTCTCTATAAGTGCTCGGGCCTCCGGAGGCGGCCGTCCAGAATTCGTGGCTACCAGAACGTTACGGCTGCCCTGTTTCAGGAGATCGCCAGCAACTCGTTGCTCATGAATCCAGCGCTGACTTCTCCAGCATGCGCCGGCCGCATCATTCGTACAGGCGATAAGCATCGACAGATCACGGGGCGCGCGGCCCCGAGTAGCTGGATCGGCTCGCTGAGATTCTCGCAAATGAAATCCAAATAGGTTTAGGTCCGAGCCCAAACGCACATATTGTCTCGAACGCACTTCAGATATGGCAGTTTTGGCATTCATCAACACACCAGCAGGTCGATTTCCCGACGCAGGAATAAGCATTTTGAGATCGAATTTCAGTCGGCCGGCCAAGCCAGACAAGCCAAATCTGCCAGAAATTCTGTTCGGCGCCCAATGCACTCAATATCCCATGAATCAATTGCCGCTAACGCTTGAGTCAAACTATACGAAGATTCACCGTACACACTCCGTTTCTCAGAATATGGCCTACTCGATAATTGATGATTCAAGCGCTTCTCAAGCAATGTCAAATTGCCAATTTCACGTATCTTAAAATCTGTAGCTTCTTCGTTTTGCCCTTTTGACTGCGGCATTATGTGCTCGATCGTGACCCCAGTTGAAGTCCAATCTAACGGACGTTCAGGCTGTTGAGTCTTTGCGTCTGCAGCTTTTTCTAGCATCGCTAAGACATACTTTGCTCGATTTGTTGGCAATTTCCCATAAGCTGTAAAGGCTAACCGGAACTCGGCATCCGTAGGGATCAGCTTACTGAGTATCTCGCGAACTCCTTGTTGATTAGTTACTCGACCATCTGAGATTGCCGCTGCTGCAGCGGCAAAAGCCTCTTCTGAGGCTCCTGCGCCGATCCGGCCCGCAAATTGAGCGCGCACACTCCATTTGGCGATTTTAACCAGTAGGCGTGACGCCTTCTCTTTCTCCCACTCGCGGAATGCCGCGAGCAACACGGGATAGCTGCTTTCAAAACCAAATCGTCTGTATGCGATGAGCGCGTCTCTAACATCGATACTGACTTCGCGCCAATACTCATTATCGGAATCACTCAGTGCCAAATACACTACTTGAGCCTTCTTGAGACGCTGGACGAATCTTTTGGCTCCAGGATTCTCTCTGAGCTCATCTTGTAGAGCGCGATACAGCTTACGAGCCGTCACTTTGCCGTTGCGAGACATAAAATCATGCCGAACAAACTTCACCATCGCATCAGGCTTGTTTCCCAGGTTCGTTTCAATTGAGTTCCACCCTTGCTCCACATATCGGAAGTCAGACGGTCTTGCTTCGCTGAATAAGAAATTCTTGAGCAGGTCAGCTGTTGTTAGATCAGCACCTCGATCATTCAGAGTCTCAAATATGACGTATGCTTCCGGAAGATCGGACGCAACAGCCACTAGCACCTGTACATCATTCTCAAGTTGGTCGATTATATCGACCAGTCGACGGTAGCTATGGACCGTCGGAGCAAGACTACTTAAGTGCGTCCGGCATTCCTCATAACAAATCCGAATCCTGTTGGACGGTTGCACGTCTGAAAGCTCGCAAGCAATTATTGCGTCGTATGCGTCTTGATCGTTGGGGCTGAGAATTAAGCTATCTACCTCACCTTCATCACGAATACTGAACCTTCGCAGGTACTTCTTAGAAATGTTATCTGAAAGGCTTGCTTTCCCGAGTTCTTGAAGACGGTCACGAATCGCCGCGATAAGCACAGCGGTAGTAGCAAGCCGCTGCTGCCCGTCAACAACTTTTCGCCGCCCGTTTCCCTCATTTGTTTTTGCAAAAACGATTGTTCCCATGAAGTAAGGCGTCTCGCTTTTACGCGCGCGTGCGAGATCAGCGAGATATTCTCGGACGTTCACCCTTTCCCATGAGTATGCTCGCTGAAACTCGGGAACTTCCACAAGGTGATCCGCGAGCAAGTGGCCGAGTTGATCGTGATCGAATTCTGTGTTTTCAGCCATACTAGAAAAGCTCCTTAATATAGGTGACTCCGAAAGCTCTGACCTGCCGGAACTCCTGACGGCTGGTGCCGAGGTCGAACCAGCCTCCGTCGGACTTCTGGAAGATGTCGAGGCCGCGGCCGAGGTTGATGCGCCAGCCGGTGTCAGTGCGTAGCCAGCGGTCGTGGCCGCCCGGGTCTTTTGCGATCTCGACTTTGAGTCCCTGTTGTGCCGCTTCCTGTCGGATCTGGCTGAGCATCTGCAGCTGCTTCTGCTGATAGTTGGGGTCGTCGTCAAGTGTCGTGTACAGCTTGAAGGTCACCTCGTCGGCTGGGTCCTTGGCTGAGGCGATGAGGGCAAGCAGCTCGACAAGGTTGCGGCCTTGGTGGTTCATCCGGATGTATGGGTCGTGCAGTTCGATCTCAGCGGCCCCGCGTAAGTACGGGAGGAACAGTGCCTCATAGGAGACACCGCGTTGGTTTTCCACAAAGTCCCGCTGCCCCTCGAAGAGCTTTTCCTCAACGGGACCGGCAACGGTGGCAGGTCCTGGAGCCGACGACGGGCTAGGTGCTCCAACGGAATGGGGCGTGCCGGCCCCGTCACCGGTCGACGCCGCCGCGGCCTGTTGGGCCACCTGGTAGTAGGCCGGGTACTCGTCTTCCTCCAGCGTGGTAACTGGGTGCCAGTGACCAGCCATGTCGGTGTAGCCGAAGTTGACGGGGTCGAAGGTTGCGTCGATGCGCAGGATCTGGTCCTTGACGCGCTTTCGACCCTCGATTGCGAATCGCAGAAGCTCCTCGATCTCCTCCGGTGTGGCCTCGCCGGTCGGGTAGACGATCTTCATGAGCCCGGAGAACGTCTTGTGGATGCCGTCCCGGTCTCGGGTCGAGATCTCCGGACCGAGGGCGAAGTGCGCCTGGTACTTGTCGGAGAAGTCGCTGTTGCGCATGGAGCGCAGGACTTCGGCGATGTAGTCGACAACGAACCCGTACCCGGTGGAGAACATCTCGCCGCGGATGGTCTCGACCTCCCAGCCGGGGATGTAGCAGTGGAGCCGGTCCAGGTAGGCGGAGTCGTGGTAGGCCTCGGGCAGCTCATCGAACAGGTCGGAGTGCTTGAGCATGTAGGGCACCGTGTGGGACGTGTTGCCCACGAACACCATCGAGGCCTCCGCCCCCATGGTCTGCACGCCGCGGGAGAAGGACTTGTTGGCCATGTAGTTCTTCATGATGTCAACAAGCGCCTTGTCGGTACGCTTCTTCTTGCCCGCGAACTCGTCGAAGGCCGCCACGTCCCAGTAGCCGACCAGGCCGATCTTGCCATTGGAGTTGTTGACGAACAGCTTAGGCACCGTCACCTCACCACCCGAGATCAGCATCCCGTGCGGGGAGAACTCGGAGAAGATGTGCGACTTGCCGGTGCCCTTCGGGCCGAGCTCGATGAGGTTGTAGTTACGCTCCACGAAGGGGATCAAGCGCACCAACTGAAGCAGCTTTGCGCGGCGCCCGAACAGGTCAGGGTTGAAGCCGATGGACTGGATGAGCAGATCCACCCACTCCTCGCTCGTGAACTCCCTCCGGGCGGCCAGGTAGCCGCCGAAGTCGAAGCTCGACATCTGGATCGCCTTGAGCGACCCCAGAATCCACGGAACTACTCGGGAGTCGTCGGAATGGGAGTACTCGATGTCGCAGATGCACCACACTCCACCGACCAGGAGCTTCTCGTTGGCCTTGACGGTGCCGGGGTCGATGATAACGCCACGGATGCCAAGGTTCTCAAACGATGCCTCGTAGACGTCGGCCTTTTCATTGAGAACGACGCTGACGCGGTCGATGATGCGGTGGCGTCCTTTCTCCTTAATGATCGACTTGACCAGCTCGGACTCGTTGCGATGCACGTAGTGATCCGCGAGGATCTTGCGCACCGCGTCGATCCCGGCGACGATGGTTGCTTCGTCGTCGGACGCCGCGTACTGGCCCAGCAGGTACTCCAGCACGTAGGACGGGACAATCGCGTTGCCCTTGACCGTCTTCACCAGGTCCTTGCGCACGACGACGCCCGGGAAGTACAGGTTGATCTTCCGGTCCAGGTCACTCTGCTCGGGCGCACCCGCAGCGGGCACAGTATCCGACTGCTCGGTCGGGTTGAGGTTCGAGACGTCCAGTTCCATGTCTCACACTCTCCTAGAAGTCGAAGTCCGTTGTGAACGAGCGGCGCAGCGTATACGGAACGCGCTGGTAAGCCCGCCACTGGCTTGTATTCGGGATCTGTTCCTCCAAGCGGAACTCCACAGCGCGGTTGTTGAAGGCGTCTGCATCCTGGCTCAGCAGCATCCGCGCACTTTGGTACCGGTCCCGTGCATCATCCGAAGTCTGATCGAACGTCAGCTCAATTTGATTCGAGATCAGCGTCTCGCCGACATACAGTCCAGCGCGTAGGGCTCTGGGTTGGACCTTCTCACTGACCGGCTCAGTCTGGTAGAGCTTGATCACCAGCTGGCCTGTCGTGATCTTGTCCGTCTCAGGCTGGGCTTCGACGTTGACCTGGCGGGTATCGCTCTCGCGCTTCTTGTTGATCGCAAGCACCGGCACCACGATCTCCTGCAACGATGCACCACCATGCACATACCGTGATCCCGCTCCAGGGAGACGAAGGCGGTGGATCGACTTCGGGACCTGCACCTGAAGGTCACTGTCCAAGCCGACTTGCTCCGGTTCAAACAGCTTGAACGCAGGTTCGTCCTTCAATCCCCGACCCAGCACGTAGCGACGGTTGACCGTCACTAGGTCATCACCCTGAGGCTTCGTCGATAGGTACCCCGCATCAGCGAGAGGACTGTCCTGATAGAGGAAGCCGTGATCAGCTGTGACGAAGATGTTCGTCGCGTTGGCGCTGGCGAGCTTCTTCACCAGTTTGACCAGCGTGTCCAGCGTCGTCTCGGTTGCTTCGAAAACCGACTGTTCAGTTGCCGCCTTGTCGCCTGCGGCGTCAATCCCGTTGTGATAGACGTAGAACACGTGGTGCTCGGTGTAGAGCTGTTTCAGCTCTCGGTTACCCATGGCCAAGACTTCTTCGGCTTGGATTGCAAATCCATCCACCGACTCCAGGATCTTGTTGCGGTTGGCTGTGCCATCTGAGCGCTGCCCGTCCACGAGGACGGGGTCGCCCTTCGTGGAGTGTGCGAGCGCCTTGTGGGGCAGGAGCGCCGCCATACCCAGCTGCGTGTAGCTGGGTAAGACGCCGAGCACGGCATCCACCGTGGCATCAAAGCGGTCTTCCTGACGTATGCGGGTGCCTAGTTCGTCGGCGACCTCGTAGCGCAAGGCATCAGAGATGATGACAACGGCCTTCTTGGTGCCCTTTCGGACCAGCGGCTCGACTCGATCCCGGTAGAACGATGGCTGCGGCCTCAAGACGTTGGAGCGCCACGCGGTAGTCGCGTCTACCTGGTGTTGCCATGCGACTCCGAGGGGGAAAAGGAACTTGTTGACGTAGTAATTCTCCACTTCCTTGCGGAGTGTCTCAACCACTCCGTCGTAGTCGGTAGTCCGCGCCGCACGTTGGAAGTGGCGATAGAGCTGATCGATCCGGAACCATTCTCGCTGGTACTTCAGCAAGCCCGCGTCAAGTGATGCCACGTCAAACGTTGCTGTTGCCAGAATCGAGAGGAGTTCGGAAGCGGAACCGATCGCTGTGTAGAGATCCCGGTAGTCATCCACCCAGATGCTTGACTGGCGGCCGCGGATTGTGTCGCCTACCTCGCGGGCGCTGATCGTCCGGTCCGCGACCTGGCGGGCTAGGGTGCTGACGATCTTCTGCTCGACCTCTTCAAACAGATAGTTTCCGGCAAGAGCTGGAAGGTCGACGTCTTCGATCTTGAGTGAATAGTCAAGATCTTTGGCGGCGCGCGAGGCCAAGACCATGAGCGCTGCAGAGCTGCGGCGGTCGTTGCGCAGGCTGTCGAAGTCTAGCTGGATGTTACGCAGCGCCCCCGGCGGATCGCTCTTGAATCCGTTTATGGCCTGCCGGAACATCCACAGCACGAAGTCGTCAACGCTTGGCTGGGTTGCCTTGTACCCGTAGATCCTGGCAACCCCGGCCCAGTGGAAGTCAAGCAGGTCGTATTCGTCGAGTGATTCATACTTCTGACTCGAACCGCTGGCGTTCTCGCCCAACAGGGTACGTGCCAGCTCCAGCATGCTGTGCTCAGTTTGGCCCAACAGAACCGCACACATCTTCGCCTGGACCAGATCCGCCGAATCATCCGCATGAAGGAGTACCCTGAGCGCTTCGGCTCGCTTCGAGGATCGGAAGAAGGCCTCGTGCGCATCGAGCACCGTGTCGATGCCGTCGCTGGTCAGCCCGAGGTCGTGGCGCAATAAGGCAGTACGGTCAGCCGTGAACACCCCGTAGGCAAGTTCGAGGTCAAGGAGCCAGTTTCCAATGCCCACGGGCACGTCGCCTCGGCGATAAATGAGGAAGTGAGCATCCGGTTCCTCTTGAAGAATCCTGTACTTGAGCGCGTACTCATCGTTGGCGACCGAAAGAACTGTGACATCAGCGATGTCAATATCGGACAGCTCGTCGGCGTAGCTGCCATCGGGGTCGTGCCAGAACACCAGGCGCTGGCGAGCGAATTCGTCTTCGAGGTGCGGAATCACGGAAGCTAGGGAACTCACTTGGTGGTCTCCTTCCCAGCAAGGATCTCGCGCCCAGCATCGGTAGTGCGGTAGCGCTGGTTTTGACTGTTCGGTTTCTCAGGGATGGTGCGAGCCAAGTAGCCGCCTTCGATCAGGGGGAGAAGATGACGCTTGTAGTTGCCGTAAGCATCGGACAGGTCGATGCCCGCGAGCAGTTCGGCACGGGAACGAGGGCCCTCCGATGCCAGGCTGAGCAAGGCCTGAGCTTGCTCACTCATCTTACTCACTTGCTCACTCGACTTGCTCACACCTTGCTCACTCGGAGCGTTGCCCTGATGCTCACCAGTGGCGGAGGAACTCTCCGGGGCATGAGAGGGCACGTAGACGGTGAAGCGCAGCCGATCCATCACCTCTTCAATACGTGGCTCGGGTAACCCGGCCTCGGCAATCTGCTCGAAGACGCGCTGGACGCCCGTGCCCCACTGCTCCATGATCCCGGCCTCACGGAAGATCCGTGCCAGAGACGGGTTTCGCAAACGAGAAGCGCGGCGCATGGACTCCACCGTCATCCCTGGCAACAGCAGGCCAGGGCTGTCGACCTGGATGCGGTCGTCGTAGAACCCGACCCGGATCGGGGTGCCGCGCTCGGCATAGTTCGCGTGAACGAGGGCGTTGACGACAACCTCACGGATTGCCTCCACCGGGATCGAGTAGACGTCACGCCGTTTGACCTCGCCGAACACGGCCGTCTTGTAGGCGTGCTTGAGCAGGAACTCCATGACCTTGTCCACGGCTCGTGGCATTGGGCCGTGGACCTCCGTCTGGTCGAAGATGTCCGTCCCGCTCGGCCCGCGCAGTCGCCCACACTGTACCCATGCGGACGGGAGGAATCGCGTCGGATCGTCACACGCGGCCAGAATTCCAGCGTTGGTCGGCACGACCTCGCCACCCTGCTTGACTGCGAGACCCAAGGCTATGAGATCGTCAACTCCTGTCTGTCGCCCACGGAGCTCCGACAGACCCTCTAGGTCCAGGTCGCCCGACGTCGCCCGTGGCTCCGGTAAGTCTTCGAACGCGACACCCCGCGCGTTACGCTCCAGTTCCGCAACCAAAGCCGGATCGGCCTGTCGGGTCGAGGAACCCAACCGAACGTAGACCCCGGACTCCGGGCCCTGATCCTTCATGAAGTGAGGACGCCGCGTACTCAGAGGGACATCCACGACCAAAACAGTCGCCCCACCCAACGTCACTAGGTCAATGCCAGGCACAAGCTGTGGCGAGATCCGATCCGTGATCAGGCTCGTGATGCGCTCCTCCTCGGCGAGAGGGTCCTCGACGCCGGAGACACTGCCGTCATCGTTGACTCCAATCACGAGGCGCCCGCCCGCAGAGTTCGCAAACGCAACAACTGTGCGAAGCGGTTTCGTCGGCGACGACAGGTCACGCTTGAACTCAAGGGTCTTGCCCTCAACTTCAATTACCCGACCGGTCGAATCCAGAGTGAGCACATCAGCCATCAGACATCACCTACAGCCCTTGGATCTTCTTCAGCGCACTCCCGAACTTCGGATAGTTCGACTTCACACCGTCGTCCAAGTCGATCGCAACCTGCTCGGACGCCAGCGGGTACATGACTTCGTGCTCATACTCGCTCAGCTCAACCAAGATCTTCCGTAGACGCTCAGCTTCCTTAGCCGCCGCTGCCTGTTGCCGCGGCGATCCCTCACCATTCGCTTCGCGCTCAAGGTTATGAAGACTCGCCTCCAGCTTCGCCTCATACTCCCGCAAGTAGTCATTAAGAACAGTGGAGACCGTGGAGGGATTGTACCGGTGCATATAGATGAGCGCGTTGAACGAACCTTTGGGACTGGAGAACATCCAGTAGATTGGGCGCTTCTTGTACCGCTTAACATGATCCTCGTAGAACTTCGATTTACCGCCACGCGTGATGAAGTAATCCCGGAGGGTCTTCACACCCAACGACTCCTCAACGAACCGCAGGTTCTCCTCGAAGTGCGTTTCGCCGAACGCCGCCCTCAGGAACTCTCTGAACCGTGCGACGATGTCATCCTCGAACCATTCACCGTCCACAATTGGCAAAACGTTGTCGACATCTGGAACGAACGTCGACTGCGGCACTTTAGACAAATAGTCATGAAGTGCCGAACCCTGATCGGCGAGAATTAGCCCTGGCACGTCGAGGCTGTAGCGACCGAACATGCAACCCACGGCGTACGAAATCAGCTCGGAAACAACATCTCTGCGCTCTAGCGCCGCACATTCCTCCACGCTCTTTGTGGGTCCGTAACGGAACTGCACATTCCGACTCAAGCTGACCCGGGACAACTCAACGTTGGTCTGGGTTTCCTCTTCTAGCCCGTAAGCCGCCGCGACTAACCGGTTGTTCTCAGCTTCGTCCAACCGCTGCTCTTCTGAGGTCGCCCGTTGATGCGCAGACCAGCGCTCGATGGCGACCCTGAGGTCGATGCCGACGGCTCTGTCTTGAACCCAGGAAGGGACAGTAAAAGAGCGTGAGGTCTCAAAATCATTCCAATCTCGTGCGGCGCGAAACACCAAGCGGCCCACAATGTCAAGCAGCTCGGTTGAATCTGCCGCCCGGCGAACTGGGAGTCGGGCAACATCTCCGACCACAAAGTTCATCGTTGGCGCAATCGCCGCGAGGAGCGCTGTGCCAACAGAAGAATTTCCGATCGCGAGAATCTCAGAGCGGAGGTCACTATCCGGATGAAGTGCAGAGTTGCCGCCAACATCGAACACAAACCCTGCAGGGAAGGTGCGGAATGCTGGCTCGCCGGACGACACTTGCGACCACGAAACTGAAGGCATGAAATAGAACTGGCGTGAGGGAAGGTGATTTCCGAGCTTCGACAATTGAGAGTAGTCTGCGGGGGAAAATGCGATCACGTGATCCTGATTCCCATACCATTTGCGGAATGCACCACCCTTATTGTGAGGGAACCAGCGCTTCCCAGATCCAAGTGCCTCATCGACGGAGGTCAGTCCGACCCCAATATTCGAGAGAGAAACTTCCCACCAGTGCCTCAGGAAGCGGTCATTGTCCCCAGTTGCGAGACCCTGACGGAGAGTGGCGACGTCGCCAAGCAAGTTTGCGTTACTGAAAACCTGTCGCACCGCGGGCGACAACCAATACGCGATCTGCTTACCAGGGAGCATCTCAAGGTCGTCAGAAGACGCCGAATACCGATTGGAAGCGGAAAGTAGCGTCGTGCTCTTTCCATGCTCCCCTCTGGCCGTCAGCAATCTGTCAAAGCTTCCATGCACGCTCCCTGCCGGAGCGCATTGAATCACAAACGCCGTTGTTGCGACAACCTCTCCCGCAATCGAGTCGAACGCGCCGGCGCCCAAGTGTGCCATACACGCGATATGAGCACTCGTAATTATCTTCTCACGGAGAAGCTCATATGAAGAGGTGAACATCCACGAGTGCATTGTGATCATTGCTACACACCCGCCAGGCAGTGTGAGGCCCAAATAGCGCTCGAGAAACATCGAATACAAGTCGCGCTTCGAACTCGGGTAGTAGTTCTTTCCTAAGTCCAGTAAACTGTCTGGCATTTGCTTAGAACCCATGTATGGAGGGTTTGCGACTGTCACGGAGAACCTAGTTGACAGATGATCAGCCTGGCGAATTACGGTATGTGCACGATCCAACGTGGCGCTCAGGAGAAGGTCAGGCTGCGCCTGCGTCTTCGCCCCCAATACTGCGCGGAACCTCCCGATTGAGTCAGCCTGCGGTCGCGTAAGCGAGCCGAGCGTGTCGGCGTTGGAAAACTGGTTCCAGAACGCTTCTTCCGCTTGTCGGTCACCATCATTGGTTAACAAGCACTCCAGTTCATCGGGGCCAAGTTGTATCGGCTCAATCACGCAGATGTTGAGCTCTACGAGTTTGTAAAGGAAAGTGCGCTGTTTTGCGCGGGCCTTCATTGCGAGCGCAAAAGCCGCAAGAGCACCAGCGCGCGGATCGATCTCGGACCCATATAGGTTGGTTGTGAGTATCAACTCCGGGATCTCAGACGGCGCGTACCCTTCTTCCTCATAAATGGCGTAGAGGAGGTCGAAGGCGTAGGTGAGCATGTGGCCGGAACCGCAGGCCGGGTCGATGACAGTTAGTTCTTCAGGGCCCGCTAGCTTGAGGAAGTCAGTTTCCTCATCAACAGGTGCGATGTAGTAGTCCATCTGATCGACCAGACGGGACTCTGGATGGTTGAGCATCCACAGACGGCCCACCGAGTTCTCGACAAGGTAGCGGACAATCCAGTGAGGGGTGAACAGCTGTGTAGCCGCGGGGATCTCTGCGGCACCAGCCTTCTTGTTCTTCTTGAACCCGGCGAAAACCTCGTCCTTACGCTCGGAGATATAGAACTGATAGAGCCAGCCGATGACCTCGACGTCCTCGCAGACCGCGGATGTCATCGTGGTTACGGCACGTGCGAGGATGGACTCATCCGCCAGCAGGTTGGAGGGGATCAGGAGTTCGGTGTAGTCACCTTCGCGTTCGAACATGAACGGCATCGACTTGTTCCAATAGCGGCTGTACTCCGCAAGCAGAAGAGTGTATGCCTCACCCTGGGGATCGGTACTGGACCGGGTACCATCAAGCAGTCCCGTCACGTCCTTAGCGATCTTGGCGTTGACGACGTCAGGATCGAACGTGCCTCGCTTGGCGTCGGCAAGAACTTCTGGCTGTCCAACGGTCTGGCCCGCTGCTGGTGAGACAACTCCGGCGTTGGTGTAGCCGTTAGCGTCCATGAAGCGCAACGCAATGATGCGGTTGAACCACGTGTAGGCGACCTTGTCGGCGACAACGTCCTTGCCCTTTGCGTCCCCGCCCGCTTTTCCAATGTCGGTTTCAAGGGATCGGATGGCACGTGGATTCTCCGTGCGTTCGGGCGAGGCTGGAGCAAGGACTGCGGCGATACGGGCACTGACCTGGGTGATGAGTTCGGTACGAGCCCAAGTGGCGAAGCTCTTCAGAGGTGCGGTTTCCATGGATGGGTCTTCTTTCAGAGCGCGATGCGCTTGCCGTCGGTGATGGTGTCGAGGAGCACGCCACGCAGAGCATCGAGGTAGCGGTCCACGTCATCCTCGGTCTCCAGGAGCCCTGTCACTCCTGTGGCGCGGATCTTCTTGATGGAAACTGTCTGCTTGACGGGCGGAGCGGGTGGTACAGCCTGTTCTGCCGGGTTTGGTGTCTCCACTACTCGGGGCTGAGGTTTGGCAGCAGCCAGCTGGTCCAGAATTCGTGGGTAGGTCGTGTCCTCGAAGGTGTTGGCGATCTCGTTGACCACCGCGATCTGCTGCTCAGATTCAATCCTGGCGAGGAGACCTGAGATGAGGTTATCGGCCGAGCGTTGAGCGTCTTGCGTGGCGTCCAGATAAATGGTGCTGTTGTGCAAACCGTCTTGCCGGGAGGAGATGACCTGGCGTGCATCTGCCCGGTTAGCGGCAAGTGCTTCACCTATCTTCGATTTCAGGTCGATAGTGGCTGCTTTGAGCTTGGCCATTTTGTTGCCGCGGAACGCCTGCGGGTCTGCCAGCGCATGGGCAACTTCGGTGCTTGAGCCTGGCGTGAGGTAGTTGAGGTTGCTGGTGTTCTCCGCGAGCAAGGCAGCGGCGTCATCGTAGATAGCTCGCTGCCCACCGTGGAGGAATGCGATGACCGGGTCAAGGACGTCACACTTCGCATCGAGGAGATCGTCGCCCTGGGAAAAGTCGGTGAAATACCACTCGTCCTTCTGACCCACAACCTGTTCCAGCAGGGTGATCGGACCGTTCAGCTGGCCGATAAACGGGTATTTTGAACCTGTCGTCAGGGCCTTCAACTCGTCGAGTTTCGAGTGGAGCTTCTCTGCCCCGAAGTGAGCGAGTTCGAGCGGGTCCTTGGGAGCTGTGGGGTCGTCGAAGAAGTCAGTGACGAAGCTCCGGAACGCGTTCACCTTGCGGGTATCGAAATCCTTCTGCGGGACCACGATCGCATGAGAGTGCTTCTGAGTGTTCCGCAGAACGGTGGCGACCTCGCTGCGTTTGAGCGTGTTGGAGTCCACGTTCAACGTCACCTTGGACGCGCCGATCAGCCATGCGATGACAACTTCGATGGAGGGCAGGTTCCAGCCATAGGGCTTGGCCTGGAAATGGTCGACCACCGTCTTGACCGTGACCTGCTCGCCAAGGCGGTCACGCTGGAGTACGAACGACAGCACCTCTTCCCCCGGCGCGGATAGCTTTGACAAAGTGGGGTCGTTGATCATGCCGGAGTCAGGGCTCGCGAAGCCAGCAACCTGCTGCTCGGTGTAGGTGCGCCCACCCAGCAAGTTCAGCTGTGTGTAGGTACGGGAGATCAGGTCTTGGAATCCGTCGGTGACCCTGGTCTGAGCATCCTGTGACGTAGCCGCTATGTCGGCTGCGTTGATGACCAGCGCCGCGCGGCCGACGGCGCGACGAACACGCTCGACGAGTTCTTTCTCTCGCTCACTGTTCTGCGTCGCCTTGGTTTGGAGGATGCGCTGTTCGTTGGCCGAGATGGAGCTGGTGAGCTTCCGCTTGGTGTACTTCTCGGTCTTGATGAGAAGACGCAGGTCGCTCATAACGCGCTCGTCCGGATCAAGGATGACGCGGAGTTCGTCCTTGCCTGCCGAGTGCATCCGGATCTCTTCGGGCCCGTAGGAGTACTCAGGGGTGATGAAATGCAGGGCCAGTTCGCTTTGCCTCCCGAAAGCTTGATCATCGAGTTTGTATCCGAAGGGGAAGTCCTGACCATTCTTGGCATAGCGGATCTTCGAGGCCTTGATGACGTCACCGGAGAGGATCTTGTTCAGGCGAGAGGAGACCTCGGAAGAGTCGATGTCGACGTTCTTGATCTCCGCCTCGATAACCTGTTCTTCATTGGTCAGGTACTCATACATGTTGCCGTTGCGCTGCACGTACGTCTGGGCTTCCAGCAACGTCAACGACGCCTGGACCTTTTTGTTCAGTTCGGGCAGGTTCAGCCCGAACTGGTCATAGACCAGCACTGTCAGGTTGCGGGCAGTCGCCTTGAAATCGTCCACATACTTCACCAGGAACAGCGCCTTGAGCAGACGGATCGCCAACTGATCATCCAGGTTGCGCTCTGCGACGTCGATGGCGCGTTGTGCTGCGGCCTTCAGCGAGGCGCGGATACCGGCGAACATCTGGTCGAAGGTGGCCAGACTTCCAACCTCATGGGTCCCCAGATACTTGGCGACCTGCTGGACCACGCCCAACATGGAGCGTTCACCGACCGAGGAGTTGCGGCCCTCGAACACGTTGTGGTCCGAGATGGACTCAATCGCTGCCTGGAAGAGCGGGAACTGGTAGGACACGAACGGGTAAGTGCCGACGAAATGGGCCTCGTCGGTGTAGTTGCGGTACGTCTTGGCACCGTCTACGAAATCGAACAGGGTCTTGAAGTTCGCGTGTTCGCTCACGTAGACGGCATCGAGGAGTTCGGTGCCTTTGTCATTCTTGGTGAGGAGGCGCTTGCGGATGACCTCTTCGACGTCAGCGCTGGTGAGCTTCACTCGGGTGGCAAAGCGGGCCTGGATCTTGGAGAAGTCGTTGCCCTGAGACTTCGTCCGGTCACCCAGGACCTTGTCCATGTCCTCCTGACTGGTGACGAACACCCAGGCCCGGCCCCCGCACTTCGTGTTCAAGGACTCCGCGATGGTCTGCAGATTCAGCATGAGATGGGTATTGGAGCCGATGAACTGGCCGACCTCGTCGACGAAGAAGTTCAGGCGGAACCCTGGCCCCTGCTGGTCGAGCCAGGTCTTGACCTCGTCCGCGAAGTCCTCGATGGAGACCTTGTACTCGTTCCGGTACTTGGTCAGGATGTTCGTCGGCGCCCCATCGGTCTGCCCGGTAATTTCGGCGTAAGCCTTCGCGACATTGCCTTCCTCCAGGACGCCCTCCTCGCGACCCTGGAACCAATCCCTCCCAGAGATGCGCGCGTAAGCGTCCTTGAACGCGTCGAGCTGACCCCGATTGTCCAAGTCGCGCTCGAACCGAGCGACGTGTCCCTGGTTGCCGTAGTAGCCACGCGACTCGTCAAATACCTTCACGAACACCTTCAACAGGGCGTCCGTCTGGTCCTTCGAGATCAACGTGGCCTTCTGGTCAATGTTGAACAGCAGGCTCTTAGCTGGAATGCGCTCTGCCTTCGCAAAAGAGGCCGTCAGGAAGGAGTCGTTCTCCGCCTTCGCCTGGAAGCTCTGCGAGACGGCAGCACGGGAGTAGTCCTGACCTTCGACGTCGCCCAGAAGGTGGGCAAGCATCTTCAACAGGTGGGACTTACCGGAACCGAAGAAGCCGGAGATCCACACGCCGTTCGCGTTCGTGTAGTTGGTGTAGGCCTCCAGCAGTTGTTCCAGCCCCTTGGCAGCCTCGTTGGTGAGCACATACTCATCGACCTCGGTGCCCAAGTGGGCGACGTCGTCAGCCTTAATGACACCCTCGATGGGGCGCTGTACGTCTTTGGCAAAAACCTCGTTGAGTAGCATGGCGGTCACGGTTCCTGTTCCAGAATATTCTTGGCACGGTAGTACTGGTCATCCTTCAACCGTCCGAACAGAACGAGCGAAGAGCCGAGTGTCTCTGATTGTTCGTAGCGGCCGGGGAAGAACATGAGCATCGGTTTGCCCACCACGACAGACTGCAAGTTGTTCAGCACGTTGTGGGACCGGATATAGGGGAAGACCTCACCGATCCCAGTGAGGAACACGATGTCGAACCCCCCGTCGGCGAGTTTCTCGCGGATCGCCGGGGCCAAGTGCTCCTGTGGGTCAAGCATGCCCTGGAGCAACTCTCGGAAGTCGTCCTTGTCCTGTTCAGGTTCCAGAGCGACGAGTCGCTCCCACACCCCACGGTCTTTGAGGATCTCGATCGACAGATCGTACAGGTTGATGGTCCGCACGCTGATGCCAGCCTGGGACAGACGGTTCGAGACACGCTTGCGAGCCTTGGCGACTCCCAGGGCGTTCTCCGGGTCATAGGGGTAGATGAAGAACGGGACCTCGTTCGACAGCCCCTCCATGCGCAAGAACCGCTGTCCGGACATGACAGCGAACAGGTGCTCTTCCTGACGTGTCAACTCACTTGGTGTCATTGGACTGCCTCCGTCGGAACTCTCACCGGCAAGAACCGGACATCACTAGGCTGGCGGGCATCTAACGCTTCGCGGACGCGCTCGGATAGAACTGCCTGTTGGATTTGCCCGCCTACGAGAAGGCCAGCCTCGGCCAGCATCCGGAACACGGTTGCCCGCAGCTTCTTCACCGTAGAGTCCTTCAACTCCGCCAACTCCGGATGCCACAACGCCTTGCCAGAGACGAAACTGTCGAAATCCCCGTAGCTCAGCGATGGGGTGAGGAGCAGATAGCGTTCGCGCACCACTTCCTCAGCAAACTCGCCAATAAACGTGTAACGGCGGCAAGCCGCCACCCACAGGAGGAGGCTGCGTTCACGAGGACTCGCCTCCACCAACAGCTCAAGTTCCAGATCAGTAAAAACCGTCAGGCGTTGGATCGCTTCGCGAGCAAGGCGGGCAGCGGAGGATGTGGTTCGGGCTTGAAGGAGGTTTCCGTCAACAAGTCGGGCGCGGACTGCCTTCCAGTCCCGCTTCTCAAAGTAGAGAGGGACAGCGATGCCAGCTTCGCGAGTGAGAAGAGTGCCAACAGTAAACGACAGAGAATAACGAGCGACCGCCACCATTGGTTGCTTCCCATCTCCTTCTCCGAAACCCTCAATATTGAGATAATACGCAAGCCGAGCCCTATCGATTGAGTAGATGCTCGGCGATCCCACGACGTAAAGCACTCCGCCAATTTGTCTTCCAGAATCGACCATTCCATTATACCAGTGGATCCGCACGTGAGCGTCACGATCGATGGCACCGATACCGCGACTGTGCGGGCTGGCGAAAAGGTGACGCTACAGGTTCATGCCGAGGCTCCCTCCCCCGGCACTATCGTTGAAGTTCGCCCAGTCTTTGGCGGTGAGCTTGGCGACCCGGTCGCGATCACGCCGGGGCCTGCTGTCTCGCTTGAGCTGGCATACAGCGCGAAGGATGTGGGCACACACTTCGTTGCTGTGCGGGTCGCCGCTCAGGCCGAAGGCGACAAAGAGTGCCAGTACGCCCGCGTGTCCAACGTGGGGCGTACGCGCGTGAACGTGGTGGAGTGACCGGGTATAGAGGCTCGGGCGGGGGCAATACCAATGTCGTTTCCGACGGTAACACGGGGACCTCATCGAAAGCACCCCTAGTTCTGGTTAACGCGCACTAGTGACGTCGAAGCGGGGATCGATGGGTCAGCTGCCCGCACCTTCAGAGGCAGGACCAGCTTCGCTACCGTTGTCTGTTTCGTACATCTTCGCATGCACGAATTCAAGGTGATCGACAATAGCGAATTCAGGTCTGCAGATCTTTCAGATACGTAAACATTGCCCCGTCGAATTTTCTTTATTCAGATAGTTTTTTCATAATTCCGTTAAGTTCCTTTTGGACGCCACCAATGTTCTTCGCAACTGTCTCTAGACGCCCAGATACGGATTTGGAACTCGTCGTGAAAGTTTGCTCCGTGTATACAAATCGCTGAAGGATGAAAGCGTCCTTGTAGTTTCCAAGACGCCACCATGGAGATTTATACGTCACAGTTGCTTTAAGGATCTCGGGCACATCATTTTCGTGTTCATTGTCCAGATCAGCGATCAAATTAGATGTAAGTGCTTGTCCAGGAGCCAGTGTGCTAATCGGTTCCCTATATCGGCGGGCAACATATCCTGCCATGTCACCGACGAAATCAGAGTTCTCGAATGGAGGATCGAAAGCGACTAATAGCTTTCGGGCTGCTGTCGGTCCGGCATTTCGAACGACCAGTTCTAGCCGTCGGTATGAGTACTCAGGAATTCGATATTCGACAACAACATAAGGACGCGTACGTTCCGCACTATCTAGTCCTGCTCGGAGCAACGTAAATACTGCAACAAGCGCCGTTATAACGGTCGCAATACCAGCGATCCCCGCTATCACTTGATCATTCGTAGCAACCCATTCCATCACATTAGTTCCTTCATTCCGTTGATCTCTATGCCGGTAGACGTCGAATCATACAGCTGGTGGCGCGGTGGACTGGTGCGAATTGTCATTCGTGCGCTCCTGTTGTAGGCACCTTTGCAACCCATGAGCAAACTCGTCTAGTGCCCCTAATGTCGAGACGGCATATCGAACGACGTGACTACTCATCACACCTTCGACATTGCGAGGCACGTCTTTCCGGGTCAGGACCCAAATTGCGCTGTTCTGTATCCCGACCTTATCCCCGACGATATGCCCCGAAACTGTGTTTCTGATGAGACGTAATATTTGGTTAAACTCTTTGTCGTCCCTCATCTCTTTCATTGCCTGCTTGAACTTGCGCTCTTCCTCGGTGAATCTTTCTATATCAAATAAATCTCTGCCAGAGTCCTTAGAAGATAACCGCATGGCCTTGTTAAAACCATTGATCATTCCACCAACGGATTCGTCTGCTTCTTCGAGTGTCAGTGCAAGAAACTTCTCTGCAGTGAGTCGATTCTGTGGATCTACGAGCAGCGCGCGAAGCATAACTCGCATATCAAAGTCCACTGTCAGCACAAAGAACTGTAGCTGTGTAAAGCTTCGGAATATCTCTGAGTCTCGTTCGAGGCCGAGCTTGACGTTCTGCGCAGCAGATTCTAACACTCGTTCTTGCTCGGGCAGTGTCGAGTTGAAGTTCTCGATGAGTTGCTCGGCAGTAGGTAAGACCATCTGCAGCACAGCCTTTCTCTTGCATTTAGCTACACGCGTTTCTCTTTTGAGCAAAATGGACGAAACTCACCGGTTTAGCCCACATATCCACTCCCCTATGGCTATAACGTTACCCTCACGCACCCGAGGACTCGCGCGCGAGGACGCTGGGCGTCAGCACGATTGGCTCCTCAACCTCCTCGCCCTTGATCAGCGCCAGGAGCAACCGGGTGGCCTCGCCGGTCATCGCGCGGGCGGGATTTGTGACGGTTGTGAGCGGCGGGTGGGAGTCCTCAGCCATCGCAGAATCGTCGAAGCCGACCACGCGGATATCGTGCGGTACGCGTAGGCCGTACTCCTCGAATTCCTGTAGTGCGGTGAGCGCCATCATGTCGGAGGCGGCAAATACACCATCGATGCGCTCGCCCGTGGCGAGCAACTCCTGAGCGCCTAGTCGTCCGGTCCGAGGCGTGAAGTCGCCTTCGGACATCGCGACCTCTTCGATTCCTGCCGCTTCGAGCCCCTCGCGCCAGCCCTGCAGGCGGTCCTGCGCGGCGGGCATGTCCAGCGGCCCGGTGATCGTTGCTAAGCGCGTACAGCCTTGTTCTATCAGGTGCTCGGCGGCCAGCCTGCCGCCGAGCCGGTTGTCCAGGTCAACGTAGGGCATGCCGGCGTCCGGGCGTGCCGGCCGGCCAACCAATACGGTGGGCACTGCGCGCTCGCGAAGCACCGCGAGGAACTGATCGTTATCGTGATGGGAGATCACCACAACGCCGTCAACCTGTTGGTTGCCGAGGTAGCGCTCTAGGCGTTCGTCTCCGCCGTTGCGGGTGCGCATGGCGAGGATCAGCTGCTTATCGGTTGGGCCTAGGGCTTCCACCACGCCAGCGATTGCGGCGCCGAAAAAGGGGTCGGAGAAGATGCGCTCGTCGGGTTCGGCAACAACTAGGGCAACGGCGCCGGTCTCCCGGGTAACCAGAGACCGCGCGGCGGAGTTGGGCACGTATCCGAGATCCTTGACGGCCCGGTCCACCAGCTCCTGCGCGGCCGAAGAAACCTTTCCGGCGCCTCGGATGGCCCGCGACGCGGTTGCCCTAGAAACGCCCGCCGCGCGCGCTACATCCTCAAGCGTTGGATTTTGTACCATGTGCGTTTCCCCGGGCAATCGCTAGAAGTCAGACAAACTGTTGGATCGTGCAACCGCTCCCAAGAAGCTAGCAGACCACTTCGGAGTCCTCTGCTGAGTCTCATAATCCACCCGAACAATCCCGAAGCGCTTGGCGTACCCGAACGCCCACTCGAAGTTGTCCAGCAGCGACCACGCGAAGTAGCCCGAAACGTCCACCCCTTGGCCGATCGCTTGGTGAACCGCGGCGAGGTGCTGGCGGTAGTACAGGCCGCGGCTTGCCGAATCGTCAACGTATCCGGCCGGATCAGGAACATCCTCGTATGCCGCACCGTTTTCACAGACCACCAGCGGAATCCCGGCCGGTCCCGTATATTCCTCGTGCAGCCGAACCAGTAATGCGCGCAGATCGTCCGCCTCCACTTCCCAGTCCATCGCCGTTCGGGGTTTGCCGCGTGAGATCACCTGCACGCGCTCCGAGCCGACCCATGGGCTTCGCCGCGGGCGTCCCGCGATAAGGGCAGCTTCGTCGTCGTCAATAATTCCCCACTCCCCGGACTCGGGCGGGGCAACCGCGCAACCACCGTAGAAGTTGATCCCCAGGAAATCCAGCGGGGCCGATATCAGGGCGAAGTCTCCCGGCTGGGCGTTGGAACCCAGCCCGGCACCGGCCATATCCTCCAGAACGTCCTCGGGATACCGGCCGCGGAACAATGGATCAAGGAAGATGCGCGCCGTGGCGCCATCGATCCGCCGCGCGGCCTCTTGGCAACCAGGGTCGGCGGGATCGGCGGGCTTCGGCTCGGCGAAGTTCAGGACGATGCCTAGGTTCAGATCCCACCCATTGGCCGCGGCGATCTTGCGCATCCGCTCGCTCGCCAGCCCGTGAGCCAGCAGGACGTTGTGGACGGCTGCTGCGGCCTCACGAGGATTGGTGTGGCCGGGTGCGTGCTCGCCGGAGGCATACCCCAGCATGGCGATGCACCACGGCTCGTTGATAGTCATCCAGTTGCGGACGCGACCCCCGAAACGGGTGTACAGAACCTCGGAGTAATCGGCAAAGGCCTCGGCGGTCTCGCGCCGCGTCCAGCCGCCGTTGTCCTGGAGCACCTGCGGCATGTCCCAGTGGTAGAGCGTCAGCCACGGCTCGATCCCAGTGTTCTCCAGTTCGTCCAAAAGGCGCTCATAAAACGCAATGCCCTCGGCGTTGGGACCGCGGCCGTCGGGGCATACCCGCGCCCACGAGGTGGAGAACCGGTAGGCAGGAAAGCCGAGTTCGCCAACCAGCGCGACGTCATCAGCGAATCGATGATAGTGATCGCACGCCACCTCCCCCGTGTCCCCGCCAGCTATCGCCCCGGGCTGGCGGCAGAACGTATCCCAGATGGACGGCGCCCGCCCGCCTTCGGTGGCCGCCCCCTCGATCTGGAACGCGGCCGTGGCCACGCCCCACGTGAAATCCTGCGGGAATTCGCGGATCATCCCTTCACCGCCCCCTGCATAATGCCGGACACGAGGTAGCGCCCGGCAACTACGAAGATGGCGAGCAGTGGGATCACGGAGATCACCACGCCGGACATGATCAGCGAATAGTCCTTGAAGTGCGAGGACTGCAAGAGCTGCAAGGCCACGGGCAGCGTCGGGTTGTCGGGCCCCAAGATAATGAACGGCCAGAAGAAGTTCACCCACGAACCCACAAACGTGAAGAGGAACAGCATGGCGGCCGGCCCGCGCGCGGCGGGCATCCCCACGTGGAGGAAGGTCCGGAACATGGAGCAGCCGTCCACCCGCGCGGCCTCAATGAGCTCGTAGGGCAGCGCCTCCTCCAAGTATTGGGACATCCAGAACACCCCGAATGCCGTGACGAGGCCCGGGATGATCACCGCCTTGAGATCGCCCACCCAGCCCAGCTGGCGCATCACGATGAAGAGCGGGACTACACCCAACTGCGTGGGCACGGCCATCGTGGCGATAACGAAAACGAGCAGTCCGCGCCGGCCCCGGAACCGCAACTTCGCGAAGCTGAATCCGGCCAAAGTTGCGAAAAACACCGTGGACACCGAGCAAATGGTTGCCACGAGCACCGAATTGATCACCGCGGGCCAGAAGTTGATGTCCGAATGGATCACCGCGCTGATGTTCTCGAAGAAGTTCGGGCCGGGTATCGGGGACGGGATGGGGTTGCGGGCGATTTCGCCGGCGTCCGAGGAGGCCAGCAGGAACGTGTAGTACAGCGGAAAGATCGAGATAAGGATGGCAAGGGTGAGGATAACGTACGTACCCGCCCGCGGCCGCCTTCCGGTTCCGCCAGCTTCTGAACGACGACGACGTGCCACGCGCCCAGCGCTCGGCCCCGCCAACTGTGTGATTGCGGCAGCAGCATTCATCGGCTTGCTCCTTCGCTGACTGGGCGGGCTTGGCTCTTGAAGAGGCGTCGTGTTCGTCTGTTCGGCGCGCCGCCCGTGGAGGCGATTCTTCGCGTGATCGCAAAGTTCACCATGCCGATCACGAGGATGATGAGGAACAAGAGCCACGCGACCGCCGATGCTTGGCCGAAGTCTTTTCGCGGCCCCCAGCCAAGTTCGTATATGTACATGGTCATTGTCATCCACTGCCTGTTGGCGCCGCCCAGACCCGTGGTGTCAAACATTCGGGGCTCGTCGAAGATCTGGAGGCCACCGATGGTTGAGGTGATCACCACGAAGATGATGGTTGGCCGAAGCATCGGCACGGTGATGCGGAAGAAGCGCTGAACGCGGTTGACTCCGTCAACGATCGCCGCTTCGTAGATGTCTCGCGGGATAGCTTGCATGGCTGCGAGGAAGATTAGCGTGTTGTATCCGGTCCATCGGAAGTTCACCATCGTGGCGATGGCAATGTGGGACGGGAAGATCGAGCTCTGCCAGCCGATGGGATCCACGCCGAAGATTCCGAGGGCGGCGTTAATAAGTCCCGAACCCTCGGCAAAAAGCTTGGCGAAGATCAGGCCAACTGCCACCGGAGCCACGACGTAGGGAACCAGAACTCCCATGCGCCAGAAGGTTTTTGCCCTCAGGTTCGCATCCAGCGTGTAGGCGAGGAAGATCGCCATGATTACCTGTGGCACCGAGGAGAGCAGGAAGATCGAGAATGTATTGCGCAGGGCCTTGGAGAATCCTTGGGCGTCAATGACCGCCTGATAGTTTTGCAGGCCAATCCATTCGCCCTGCCCGCCGATCAGGTCCCAATCGTGCATGGACACGTAGCCCGTGTAGAGAATCGGAAACAGCCCGGTGATGAGGAACAGGAGGAAGAATGGCGCGATGTACAGGTATGGGGAAACCTTGACGTCCAGCTTTCCCATTCTGTCGCGCATGGACATGCTGGCACGCGGCGTGCGGTTAACCATGATTCATACTCCTTCGGAGCGTAATAGGCAGAGGTCCAGGGGCCGGGTACGTTGTCCCTGGACCTCCGCGTGTCTAGAGCCCCGCTTCCTTGAATTCGGTCAGAGCCTGATCCCAAGAACTGGAGGGATCTCCACCCTCAACGTCCCAACGCGTGATGGCATCAGCAACCACGGTGTTGATGAGGAAGAAGTTGGGGCCGTAGGTGGGCTGCACCTCGATCGCCTGAGCACGGTCCGAGAAGATTTCGCCGGATGGCGCGTTGTTGAAGAACTCATCCTCGTAGGCCAGCAGGTTCTCATCCGTGAGAGCGTCGTTGGTGCTGGGGAAGGATCCGATGGCCTCGAACGCCTTCACCTGTTGCTCAGGAGCAGTCAGCCAAGCAGCTAGCTTAGCGGCTTCCTCAGTGTGGTCGCCCTGCTCTGGGACCAGCAGATAGGAGCCACCCCAGTTGCCGCCGCCACCGGGGAATACGTTGGCGATGTCCCATCCTTCAACACCCGCGGCGTTACCTTCAATCACTCCAGTCAGCCAGGGCGGGCACAGCATGGTGGCGAAACCGTCACCCTGGAAGGAAGCAGTCCAATCCTCGCTCCATTGGCCGAGGCCAGCCGAGATATCTTGGTTATCCACCAACATGTCATAGATGGCTTTAACATCGGTGTTCTGATCCAGTGGTACTGGTTCGCCGTCGATCTCGTACGGGTTCTCCAGCTGTTGCACCATGCCGTTGAAGGTGCCGATCGCTCCGTCATACCAGGGGATTCCGGTGGCCTCGGTGAATTCTTGGCCAACCTCGAAGTAGGTGTCCCAATCGCCATCGAGCAGCTCGGCTACCTCGTCGCGATCGGTGGGCAAGCCAGCCTGTTCGAATAGATCCGCGCGGTAGCACATTGCCTCGGGCCCAATATCCGTGCCGTAGCCGATGATCTTTCCGCTGGGTGCCGTTGCAGCCTCCACCTTCCAGTCGAGCCACCGGCCCTCAAGGTCTGGATCGGTGAGGTCCACGAAGGAATCCTCGTATTCGAGCAGCTCGGCGAACCACGCCACTTCTGCGGCCTCAATATCGGCCAAGCCGGCACCGCCGGCAAGGCCCGTCATCAAGTTCTGGCGCGCCTCATCGGTGGTTGCCGCCTGAACGTGCTTGATCGTGATGTTCTCATTTTCGGATTCGTACTGCTTGAACAGCTCCTCGAAACCGAACTCGTTGAATGTTGCAACCGACAGCGTGATCTTGCCATCGGCATCTCCTTCACCAGACCCGTCATCTCCCCCGCCTCCGCAGGCGGCAAGAACTAGCGAAAGACTGGCTGCCAGGCTCACAGCGCCCAACATTTTCCTTCTCATGGTCAACTCCCTCGTTGTTCACGCCCTATGGTGAGAGCGCTCTCACTAGCGTGTGTCTGAGCTTACATTGATCACGGGAAGGCGTCAATAAAGTCACTGAAATCCGTGCGGGACGAAACGCTGGACGACCCCGAAAAGGTTACGTTGCCACGGCTCACAGGGATGCAAGACCACTTCGGCAAACGTACGCCCGCGCAGACTCGCTCCCTTTCAGCAGGTCTGCGCGGGCGTAGCTGGCGTCGTCGTCGGAAAAACTACAACTAGTCTCGCACCATCAAGGTGACCGTCTGGCTGTTCCAGATGCGCTCTTGATCTGGAAGGTCCTCGACGCCGTCCATGCCGCTTTCGTCCAGCGCCGTATCTACCGGCACGTAGAGGCCGAGCGGTGCGCCGTCAAGGTCAAGCGAGAGGACGCCACCATCATTGCTGACGGCAACGATCTCATCGGTCTCACCATCTTCATATTCCACGTTCGGATAGTCGATGGTATAGCAGCCATGAGTCGCGTTGCCCTCAGTGTCCGGCGTAGGGCACCAGCTGCCATTGACGATCTCCGGGCTGAAATCATCATCTGGCCCCTCAGGGATCACGCGGCCCGCCATATACCAGACCTTGTTGACCGTCTTGGTGGCAACGTCTTGGCCGCCATCTTCACCAACAGTGACCGTCCAGAGATCCTCGGACTGATCGAAGATGGGTGCCGAATCGTCATCCGGAATCAGGATCTCTTCGAGAGTCTCGGGATCATCGGCACGGCTATAGGCAACGAGGTAGCCGTCCGGCGGGCTCCACGCCCCGCCATGGACCGCCGCGAACGTGGAGCCATCATCAAGCTCCACCCATAGAGGGATGGGATCCTCGGTGGCGGGCGTCTCAGCAGGCGCCTCGCCATCTAGCGCCACATGCTTGAGGTTCTGCTCCCCTACCGCGTACTCATCCAGGCACGCGATCTGCATGCGATCCTCCGTGAGCCAGCAGGCGCCAAGGGACGCCGCCGTTGGTCCGCATGTCACCGTGTTTGGACCGGTGCCGTGCGCTGACTCGTAGCAATCTGCCGGTGCTTCACCATCTTCGGGCTTGCTATGTTCAACATTCCACCCGTCATTCAAGAACCCATTTTCGTTGTATGGGGTAATTTCGCCGATTTCAGTGGCTGGTCCTGCCGTTGTTTCGCTTGGACTTGGCGTAGATGTTTCGGTAGCGGTTGGGGTTTCTGTGCCGGTTGCAGAAGGTTCTTCCGAGCCACCTCCATCACAGGCAGCAAGGCCGGAGCCCGCTAACACCAGTGCCGCTATTGCGATAATTCGACGTTGAGTCCTCATGAGATTTTCCCTTCGTCACTCTGATCGGAGGGTATCCGACCCATGGTAGCCGAATTTTAGACGGTGTGCCGTGGCTCACTGTTTCGTTTCCGAATTGTGATGCGGGTGGGGCAAGAGACCCGGAAGTGCAACCTCGTTGCCACGGCCCCTACCTCACCATGCACTTGTAGAGCCGAAAACAACTCATCGACGGGATCGTACGATCCCATGTCTTATTGGGGGACATCGCGCGATTTCTCAACGCACAGACACAAGCGAAGAAACTCGCTTGCACTGGGGCCTAAGGGGCGTAGGGATTCTCCGTCAATGTGAGGGCACCATCAACAACTAGAACGGCACCGTTGATATGGCGAGCGCCTGGACTGGCGAGGAACTGGACAGCGGCAGCAATATCCTGCGGGGTGCCCATCGCTCCCCCGGGAATCATCGCGTCCATCAACGCCAAGCGCTCGGGCCCGTAGTTTGCCTCGAGTGACTCTGTTCGTATCAGACCCGGTTCAACCGCATTCACAGTAATCCCAACAGATGCCAGCTCAATGGCGGCCGTGCGAACTAAACCTTCAAGACCTGCCTTCGCCATAGCGTAGGGTGCCATGCCACTAAGTCCGGTTCGTGGGCCCGTAATCGAGGAAATAGCGATGAACCGGCCGCCACGATCTGAATCTGTAAGGTGATTGATCGCAGCGGTAAGTGCCGAATAGGCCGATAATAGGTTAACCGTCAAGCTCTCTGTCACTTGTTCAAGAGATACGGCACCGAGGCCGCCCCGTGGATCGAATGTGGCAGATCCGAATACTACTGTATCCAGCGCTCCCATCGCCGAGGCCGCTTGATCCACCACCTGAGCCCCCACCGCGGGATCGGTCAGATCCGCCTCGATAAAGGGAACGGTGCTGGCTCGGGGAGAGCGCGACGCATACATTACGCGCGCGCCATCGTGAACAAAACCATCGACGATCGCAGCGCCGATTCCCCGGTTGCCTCCGAATACCAATACGGCTTGATCCTTCATATTTCCGCCTATACAAGACCACGAAGCACAGAACTGGCCGAAACCTTCGAAGCAGATTTTAAGACTGCTAGGTTATCCGTGATATGCGAGTTGAGGTAGACACCGCGTTCCGGGTTGAGAGCGCTTTGATAATTGATCAGAAGCGTGCGGACTGCCACCCGGACCGGCGCCGCCCACACCACAACTTCGAGTTCTGTTGTAGTAAGGGGGCGAACCTCACGGTACCCGCGAACAATGCTCCGTGCCCGAACCCAAGGATCGGATCCGGATGGTGTGAGCTGGCTAGATGCCGCAATCGCTAGATCGAACGGAAGAGCCGTGTATACCACGTCCCCAAAATCGATCACACCGGAGATCTCAATACCAGTTTTCCAAGGAAAACGGCGGCTTCTTGGGTTACTAACCCCATGCCTAATGAGGACGTTATATCGGTTCATATCATTGTGCACAACTTGATGTGTAACATCTGGCAGCCGGGGAACAATCTGTTCGTCAAAAATGGCGAACTGACGCATGAGCAACTCGCGCATCTCTGCACTTTCGGTATAACGCAGAAGAGGTTCCAGCTTTGGAAAATTAGCGAGATCCCAAGCCAGCGGCCGTTTCGCTTTCGGATGACCAAAACTTGACAGCGCCACAGAAAGCCGCGCATCCAATCTACCGATTTGTTCATGGTTGGCACGAGAAACGTTCGTAGTGCCCAGAGGCTCGCCGTCAAGATAGCTTAAAACCCGAAGTATTCTAGGAAACGGGCCAGACCCTGAAAAGCAGCCAATCATGAGTTGACCATCAACAGTGCGAAGAATTCGGGGAACGGGAAGGAAGACATCTTCCTCGGCTACGTGTTCGAGCACCGCAGATTGGAAATCCACCAGATCGGGATCCTCAAAGGATGAAGAAATCTTTACCAGATACTTCTGGCTTGGGGGATCTCCTTTTCCTTCAGCGGTGAGAACGAACGTATCGTCCTTCTCAGTTGCTATCCGCTGCAACGTTCCGCGCAGACCATAGTTTTGCATCAGTTGCTCGCCCACGGCCTCTGGATCTAGGCGCGCTTCTTGCACTTCAAGAGCTGATTCGCCGAGCAGATCTGTGAGGTTGGCCAGCATCGGCGAATGCTTAGGTGGATCAGTCGCGTGTGGCATCAAGAACCTCCGCCAAAACCTCCACCAAACGTGCACCATCCTCTCGTCCAAAGACGAGTGGCGGGCGGATCTTTAATACATTGCCATCTGCCCCGCTGGCAGAGATGAGTACGTGTTTTTCCCTCATCGCGTTGACTACCCGAGAGGCCAACGCTGGATCGGGGACGCGGGTGCCTTCCTGACTGACAAACGCAACTCCCAGCGCTAGGCCTTGCCCGCGAACACACCCGATTCGGGGATCGGATGAAGCAAGACTCTGAACCTCCGTGCGAATCTGGTAACCCAAGACTTTGGAATGAGCTACAAGGTCCTCATTCTTGATCGTATGGAGGACAGCAGCGGCCGCCGATATAGCGGCCGAACTGCCCCCAAATGTGTTGAAGTAGCGAACGGTTGGACCGAACTCTTCAAGAAGTTCGGGGCGGAATACGGCGGCGGCCACGGGATACCCATTGCCCATAGACTTCCCCATGGTGACGATATCCGCGCTTACCCCGTGGCGGGTAAAGCCCCACATGCCAGCGCCAAGGCGCCCGAACCCGGCTTGGACCTCATCGGCAATGAACAAGCCCCCCTCACCACGCACAATCTCGGCTGCTGGAGCTATCCAAGAGACCGGGTTTGGCAAGATCCCATCAGAGGAAAACAGCGTGTCCAAAATGAGTGCACTCACGCCGTATCCGGATGCCACGAGATCGTCCACTGCGGCTCGCACGTGAGCCAGCATGTATTCCCTCAACTCATCATCACTCACGGCGAGCATGTACCGATCCGGCGCGGGAATCAACCTGACATTGGCCGGACGCGGCACACCGGGACCAAGCGAGGGAGAGACCCCCGCCATCACCGCAGTTGTTCCGTGGTACGCATTCTCTGTAATGATGAGGCCAGAGTTTCCCGTAACGAAATTCGCGACGCGTACCGCCAGATCGTTAGCCTCCGAACCCGTGCACGTAAACATCACGTTGCCCAACTCCGGCGGGAAAGTTGCTAGGAGTTCTTCGGCATAGTCCACCACCCCATCTTGCAGGTAGCGAGTGTTCGTGTTGATCAGACGCAGCTGCTCAGAAACAGCATTCGCCACCGCAGGATGTGAGTGCCCAATGCACGGCACGTTGTTATAGGCGTCTAGGTACTCCTCCCCAGCAGAGTCGTACAGATGCACGCCGGAGCCACGAACAAAGTGAACTGGATCATTGTATAAGAGCCGATAAGCCGGTCCGAGTGACGCAGCACGGCGGGCCATCAATTCCTCATCGGAGCCAGGAATGACGCTCTGAGACGCTCTCATGCTGGTACCACCGCGATATCGTCCGGGTTCCACGACACGTGTACCCTTTCTCCCTTCTGCGTTGCGGCCTCGGGCAAATGGGAACGTACGCGCACCTCAACATCGAATCCGAAATCCGTGTGAACGAAGAAGCGGTAGGCCGTACCCATATAAAGAACCTCTGTCACAGTTCCCGCGAGCTCACGCCCGATTACCCGCGCGGACTCATCCGTAGAGGTGGCACAACGAAGAGTTGCCTGCTCCGGGCGTACAACAATCGCTGCCCCAGATCCCTCGAAAAACTTGCGGGCACCGGGCTTAGCAGATAGTGGGAAAACCTCGCCATCTGAAACCAGAGTGTTACCTTTTACCTTTCCCACAAGCACATTAGATTCCCCGATGAACTCCGCAACAAACCGCGACGCAGGGTTGAGGTAGAGGCTTTGTGAGGTGCCGAACTGTTCAATATTTCCCTCGTTGTAGATGGCGATCACGTCACTCATCACCAAGGCCTCTTCCTGATCGTGGGTCACGAACACTACCGTGGCGCCCAACTGCTCTGTAATCCGCTTAATACTCACCTGCATCTCTTCGCGCAAACGGCGGTCCAGAGCGCCGAGCGGCTCGTCCATCAACAGCAAATCCGGCCCGAACACGAGACTTCGTGCCAATGCAACACGTTGCTGCTGGCCACCCGATAGTTCACGGGGCTTATCCTTCGCTCGATCTTTCAGATCCACAATCTCCAGGTACTCGAGAGCCTTCTTCATTGCCTCTTTGCGAGAGGCGCCTCGCACTTCCAGCGGAAACGCCACGTTTCGGGCAACAGACAGATGCGGGAACAACGAGTAGTTCTGGAACACCATCCCAATATCTCGCTTGTTCGGAGCAAGCCCCACGATGTCCCTGCCGCGCAAAAGGATCGATCCAGCACTTGGCTCAAGGAATCCGGCGATCATGTTGAGCGTGGTGGACTTTCCGGAACCAGAAGGCCCCAACATGGTGAGGAACGTACCGGTGTTCAGAGTAAAGGAAACATCGTCCACAGCCACGGAGGTCCCGAACTTACGTGTGACGCCACGCAGCTCCAAGGCGGGAGACTGAGAATTTGACTGTGTGGTTTTTGGAGAATCATCAATCAAGATGGTCATTCGCTCTTTCCTTTCTTCCTGCCCTGAAGCAGATTGACGAGGATCAACGCTCCGGTGGAGACGAACATCAGGAGGGTGCTGAGCGCCGCTAGCGTTGGTGTCAAAGTTGTACGGGATTGCGTCCACATCTCCACGGGTAGAGTTCGCAAGCCTGGTGCCGTAAGGAAGGTAGAAACGATTACTTCGTCCCAGGATGTAACAAACCCAAATAGAGCCCCAGAGAAAACACCAGGAAGGATCTGTGGAAACACCACACGGAAGAACGTTTGTCTAGGATTGGCTCCCAGTACCAACGCGGCCTTTTCTTGTCCCGGATCAAATTCAGCCAATGAAGCCGTGACCGAAACAACCACAAATGGCAGTGCGAGAACCGCGTGGCCCAACACAAAGCCCGTCATGGTGCCATACAAATTGAGGTTGAGGAATAGAATATATAGCCCGATGCCCAAGATCACCGGTGGGACAACCATCGGTGCAAGGGACATACCTTGCAATGCCATGCGAAACTGTGGAACCACTCGCGAGAGAGCAAGTGCCAGTAACGTTCCGGCGATGGTAGCAATGGCCGTGGCACTCAACCCAACTTGGAGGCTGACTAGTGCCGTATCTGCCCACACCGGATTGGAGAACAGCTGCTCGTACCATGCCAACGTCCATCCGTCTGTCATCGTTCCTAAGCTAGGACTGGCATTGAGGGACATTGGGACGATGAACAAGGTTGGCAGTATTAGATACAGCGCTACAAGGCCCACGAAGATCGCTAACACGACGTGGCGCACCGGCACTCTGAAGCGTGCCTTTGTTCGGATAGTGACAGTGGGCTGAGGCTCCGGTTGGCTTGAGTTACTCATCATTTTCCGCCTTTCGTTGCCGATGGCAGTTTCTGCAGCGCCTGGACGAATAAGAAGGAGAGCACCATACCCACCAGCAGTAGAATCCCGATGGCGCTAGCACGTACGGTGCCGATGCGCTGAGTCTCTTGCACCAGGAGCTCCGCCACCATCATGTCGCTAGGCGAACCCAGCATCGCCGGCGTGATGTAGAAGCCCAGCGCCATAACGAACACCAGAACACAACCTGCAGTGATACCAGGGACCGAAAGCGGCAGATGCACACGCACGAATCGCTGGAGGGGTGAAGCCCCAAGACTCTCCGCCGCCTGTAAGAGCCGCGAATCGATTGAGGACATCGCATTCATTAGGGAAATCACCATGTATGGAAGAAGTACATGCACCATACCGATCAACACACCCCAAGGAGTCCGGATCAGTTCGAGCGGTGCCGAGATCCATCCCTGTGACATCAAGAATGAGTTAATCACGCCGGTATCTTGAAGGAGCCCTACCCAAGCAAAGGTTCGTGTCAGCACACTCACCCAGAAAGGCATCATGACAAGAGCCGTGAGAATGAGACGAACGGTGCGCCCCGAGCGCCTGATCGCATAGGCGTATGGATAGCCCAGCAGCAGACACAGCGAAGTGGTTAGCAAAGCGATACGAATCGTATTGCCAAACACCTTGCGTATGGCCTCGGAAGTGAGCACATCCTGGTATGTTCCTACGCCCTCAGCTAGCGATTCGGCGGCCATCAGTGCAAGCGGCCCGATGAAGCACAGCAGCAAGAGGGCCAGTGCTGGGACAAGCAGGCCAAGTGTATTCAGCTTATTCGCGGTCTTAGCTGATTTGCCCAGCCTTGACCGCGGAGGTTTTCCTCCTTTAACGGTCAAGGCACTAGTTGGCGCAGTTTTTACCACAGACATGGTTTTACTCCGTCATCCAAGCGTTCCACCGCTCCGCAATATCGATGTAGTTATCAGACCACCACTCATCGTCCACCGCGATCTGGCCTTCAAGATGGTTGGTTGGACGGCGAGGATTATCCTCAAGGTCCGGTGATTCAAGTGCCTCGGTCGTTGTGGGTCCAAACACGATGTTGTTGGACCAATCCACCTGCTTCTCGGGCTCAGTTATACATTCAATGAACTCATTCGCCAGTTCCGCGTTCGGTGCACCCTTGGGTATGATCCAGTAATCATCTGTTTGGATCCACTTATCAAAGAGAACCTCGAATGGGGCACCGTCGATTTCGATGGCATCATCTGCACGGTTCAGCCATACCAATGCAGCGCTCACCTCACCGCTAGCGATAAGGTTTTGAGAGGATGCTCCGGTATCCCAAAACACTAGGTCTTCCTTGATCGTATCCAGCTTGTCAAAAGCGCGGTCCAGATCAAGAGGGTACAGATCCTCAGGTGCAACACCATCGGCTAACAGAGCCATCTCGAGGAGTCCAGCAAACAGGTTTCGTGGGACACCTCGCTTCCCAGGGAACGTATCCGTATCGAAAAATGCCTCTGTCGAATCGAAATTGGAACCAAAGGTCTCTTGGTTGTATGTGATCACCGTGGCCTGAACATCCGAGCCAACCCGGTACTCCTGAGCGTAATCCCCCGTGAACTTCGAGGCGTCCACAACATCGTAATCGATCAGCTCCAGCTCCTCAGGATTGGTGCCGAAATCATTTTGCACATTGACGATGCTCCAAGGAACATTTCCTGAGTTTATTGCGGTCCTAATCTTCGAGTAGTCGAGTGGTTCATCAACCACGAATTCGACATCTAGTTCCTCCGAACAGGTTGTGTAAAGCGCACGGATATTGTTTGCCTCATATCCGTTGCCCGTTGGGCCTCCCCAGTCAAAAATAGTGATCGAATTCGATGAGCTTCCAGAAGACGAGCCGGAGCTGTTACCAGAACCGCAGCTGGCAAGCATAAGCGCTGCGAAAGATGCGATGGCTACGCGAGCGATCCGGTGGTTGTTGCGTGTCATTTTGACCTCCAGTGATGGAACGAACGAGGCTTGGTGATGCAAAATGCGGCTTAATACCGCGGATTATCCTTTCCTTGCTACGTCAATTAGAGGCTTGACGCATTTGCGCTGATCGAGATCGGAATAGGCCGTTGGTACGGCGTCTAGGGGGTAGCGCGACGTGAACACAGCGCCAGGGTTGAGATTGCCAGCAAGAACTTCGGACAGCAGTCCCGGAATGAGTGCACGGGCGGGGCACACGCCTCCGGCGATCCCGAGATTCTTGGCGAACATCGTTGCCGGGTCAATCGCGACTCCGTGCGGAAGTCCTACATAGCCCACCGTTGTTCCGGCCGCGGCAACACTCAAGGCAGTCAAGAAGGACTGCTCGCTTCCCACACACTCAACCGTGGCATCCGAGCCCAGACCATCAGTAAGGTCCCGAACCTGCTCAACAGCTTCGTCTCCTCGGACGTTCAGAACAGCCTCAACGCCAAGGTTGGCTACAAGATCGCGGCGGACCGGATGGGTACTTCCTAAAACGATCACGCGTCCAGCGCCCATCCATTGCGCCGCCATGACAGCAGAGATCGCGACCGCGCCATCCCCAATCACGGTCACCGTATCTCCCGGGCAGACTTGAGCACTGCGAGCCCCGTGTAGGCCCGTCACCATGACATCTGTCAGGGCAACAAGACTTGGAATCAGGGAATCATCGGGGCGTTCGCCGCCGCTGTATGGCTTGATGAGTGTGGCATCGGCGAATGGAACACGAACGTATTCTCCTTGGCCCGCCGCCTTCACCTCACGGCTCCAAAACCCACCGTTGATGCATGAGCAAGTTAAGCCACGCACACAATACGTGCATTCCCCACATGAGTACCGAAAGGGAACGATCACCCAATCATCTACGGCAAAATCGCAAACATCCGTACCGGCTTCTACTACACGACCTACAAACTCGTGTCCTATTCGAGCACCAGGAACTACTGCTGATTGCCCTCTGTAGGTCCATAGATCTGAACCACACACACCGGCGGCCTCCACTGAGATGATTGCATCAGTGGATCGTTCAATCACAGGATCAGGAACAGTATCAATGGAAATGTCACCGATTCCGTGGAATACGGCGGCCCTCATACGGACGCCCCAATTTCAGCTTCAACATCGGTGATGACGTCCCTGAGAATTGCTAAGCCTTCATCTACAGTCTCGCGATCCACAACTAGTGGAGCAATGATTCGAACGCAATCATGGTTGGTCCCGCAACCTAGGAGAAGCAGCCCCCGCTCGCAACACAGGGCACGAATTCTCGTGGCAAGGTCCCCTCCTATCTGACCATCTGGATGAGTTAGCTTAACCGCCAGCATCATTCCGAGGCCTCGTACTTGGCTCACAATGGAAGAGTCAGCGCAGATTTCTTCAAGCTGAGAACGCATATATTCTCCCTGTGATGCACTCCGCGCCAGCACGTCTTCCTTTTCGAAGGCATCGAGCACTGCAAGGCCAGTTGCTGCGCACACCGGATTACCTCCGAATGTTGAACCGTGAGTGCCGCTTATCCACTTGTCCATAATGTTGCGAGTACTCACTACCGCGCTCATAGGCAAGCCGCCAGCAAGTGCTTTACCAAGCGTCATAATGTCCGGAGCAACTTGAAAGTGTTCGGAGGCAAACATCTTTCCTGTCCGGCCATACCCTGATTGGACCTCGTCAAAGATCAGAAGCATTCCGTGCTGGGTACAGATCTTGCGAAGTCCTTGAAGGAAAGAGGCATCTGGCACCACATAGCCGCCCTCACCCTGCACCGGCTCCACGATGATGGCCGCAACGGACTCAGGCGCAACAAGGTACTCGAGCACCTGTTCCAACTGGTCTAGCGCAAACGCTGCGCGGCCCTTGGCATCCAGCCCTGGCGAGCATTGTTCTTCAGCGGGGAAGGTACTGAAATACACTGATCCCATCAATGGTTCGTAGGAAGAACGATAATTCGCTGCGGAACCCGTCACGCTGGTTGCGCCGATCGTGCGGCCATGAAACGAACCTTTAAAAGCGATGATTCCAGGCCGGCCGGTTGCCGTCCGTGCCAGCTTCAGGGCCGCATCGGTTGCCTCGGCCCCCGAATTAGTAAAAAAGGTAGTGGACAAATCACCGGGAGCTATCTCAGCGATACGGCGAGCCAACTCCCCGGTTTGCTCGTACCCCACAAGATTGAAAGATCCCGTCATAATCTGTGCAATCTGTGTTGTCGCGGCCTCCACAACACTGGGATAGCAATGTCCAAGGGCATTTACTGCGATGCCTTGTACCCAATCGATGTATCGGCGGCCTTCGGTATCTGTGAGATATGATCCTTGGCCAGATTGAGCAACAACTGCGGTTGCCTGAGTGAGAACTGGGCTAAGGAACTGACGATCTTCTACAAACGTTGTCATAACCATCCATTTCATGTGATGAAGCAGAACGTCACGAACTAGGAGAGGCCAATTTGAACCACATTCCTAGATGAATGAGCGCTTATGATGATGGTATGGAGTCTCGATTGCCGAGCGATTACCCGCCTATTTCGGGATCGTGGAGATACGATTAAGGTCTGGTTTCCCCTGTATTTTCAGAACGAGTTGCACAGGTAGCCTGTCGATTTCACGGCCGTATCCATTTCATTACGTTTCAAGAATGAACAGGGCTGAAGGCATACGGTTACTGCGGATTCGACTCAGCATGGTAGGACTACCCCTACGATTTAGATCTTGGGCATGGGCGGAATGGCCCGTCGTCGTTAAAAACTACCCCACCACGTACTCGAAGAGCCGGAATGCGCTCAGATCCGTGGTGTCGTAGTGGAGATCGTGAAGCCCAAGGTCCCTGAAGCCGCACTTGCGGTAGAGCTCGATGCCCGGGAGGTTCTCTATCTAGACGTCCAGCCGGACTACAAGGCAGCCACGTTTCCGCGCCACCCCGATGATCTGATCGATCAGGAAGCGGGCCACGCCCCGATGCTGGAACCTGGGCGTGACGCCCAACCCGTGCACAATTAGCACCTGCTCGCGAGCCGCCTCGATCCCCCACGCTGCATCCGCATAACCACCGGGAGCGTTATGATCCAGCGCCACCAGACCAGCGATGCCACCACTCGCCTCGCCGCGAGCAACGTACAGGTTCCCCGTCGAAACCCACTCGGCCACCAGATCCGATCCCGGGTGGTTCTCACTGTGCCAGTGCGGGTAATCAACGGTAGCGGCGAGGTAGTCGATGATCTCGCGGTAGGCCGCCTGAACCGCGGCGGCCTCCCCCAATTTGGCCCGTTCGAAATTCAGGCCCGTCCTTCCATGCGTTTCACTCACCCGGACAAGTTTAGTGATTTGGGTGTCGGACGTGCGTAGTTCTGGGGCGGGCTAGTCATCTACTCCGACCCAGTTCTGCAGATCCCTCACGAACTCGTATGCATCTTCTTCAGCAAAGGGAGATTCCAACCCCTCGATAATGAGAGCCCGCAGCTCTTGCAGATCGGCGTCATGCTCCATGAGGCCAGCTTATAACGCAGCTCCCACACCCGCATTGACTTCGTAACCGGAAGAATTTGACTCATTATCAATCCCAAATGGACGAGATTGGCAGTGCCCATACTCCGTCACCGAGCGAAATACGATCCGGAACTAGGGACAGCACAGCACCTCCGCAAAACGCGGGGAGCCAGCAGCGGGGTACCCTCCACCTGACGTTCGCGGTAGCTCTGCCCGAACGTTTGCGGCAACGCGTGACCTGACACTATTGTCGCATTTCCGTTCCAGCCTTTCGGGCGTACCGGGCCGATTTCCGACGTTCCGCCAACGATCCGGGGACATCTCGCACGCCACCATGGGCCTCACCCTACATGAGCTTCGTGGACTCCAGATCCTCGCGCAGGCTGCGGTTGAAGCTGATGAGCGGGCGGCGTAGCACGAGCCCGAGCAGCAACACCGGCAACACGAATGCCAGAAGAAGCAGGATACTCTGCCAGTAGTCCCCACCGTAGGTTCCGGCCATCGCGGCTCGCGCCGCATCAATCGCGTGGGTGGCAGGCAGGAACGGACTGATGTTCTGGAACCAATTGGGCAGGAGCTCAAGCGGATAGGATCCCCCGGCCCCGGCGATCTGTATCACCAACAAGATCACGCCGATCGCCTTGCCCAAGTTCCCAAACGCGACAGTGAACGTGTAAATCATCAGGCTGAACACCAGCGAAGCCACCCAACCCGTCAACATGAGCAGGAACGGGTGCACCGGCTCAACTTCGATGAAGAAGATGAGGCCCAGCGTCACTAGGGTGCTCTGCGCCAGCCCGATCAAAGCGAAGATGCCGTACCGGCCAACATACTTCTGGGTGTTGGTGAGCCGGCCGCGCTCGGGCACCACTTCGCTGCCAACATCCGCACGTATGGCCACCGCCATGAGCAGCGCACCCACCCAGAGGGACAGAACCAGGTAGAGCGGGGTCATTCCCGCTCCGAAGCTCGCCACCGGGAACACCGGGGTGCGATCCACCCCAACCGGCTCGGCGAGCGAGGTTGCCAGTACGTCTGGATTGGACCCGATCGCCTCAGTCAACGTGCTGAGATCCCCCGATTCGGCAGCGTCGGCCGCCGCCTTCTGGACGTCCTCGAACTTCCCAGCCATATCTGTCAGCGTGTCGGACAGCTTGGCCGTTACCTGCTGGGCCTCCTCCAGAGCGCCCTTGATCGAGTCTCCGGCCCCGGACAACGTCCCGGAAATCCCCGAGAGATCCTGTTCGATCGCCTTCGCATCCGATCCGATCGCGCTGAGCTGCCCTGATAGATCGTCCAGTTTCGGCTTTAGCCCGGTCGAATACGCCGCCTTTGCATCCTCGATGGAAGCCTTCGTTTCAGCGACGGAATCCTTCAGCCCCTGATGGGTTTCCTGAACCGAACCATTGCCATTCGCAATGTCGTCTTGGGCGGCAACTATCTTGTCATGAAGGCTCTGCTGGCGGGCGATCGCATCGTCCACCTTGGCGATCACCGCATCGAACTGCCCCTGCAAAACATCCGGCACCAGTGGCCCAACGTCCGATTCCAGCGAGTCGCGCAGGTTCGTGTAGTTATCGATCTGCTGCTGGACCTGATCGGCTACGGTGCCGAGTCCTGCACCGCCGTCCTCACTCACCGAATCGAGGTTCGCGAATATATCGTCAATCTGCCCACCAAGGGCGTCGAAGCTATCCGCGGTTGCCCCCAGCGCCTCCTCAAGCGCACCCGTGGCACTGCCTAGATTCGACTGAAGATCGCCAACCGCGTCCACCCCCGTGCCCACTGCGCCCTTGGCATCATCGAAGGATGCCCCGGCCGATTCAATAATCCCGGCCGAACTATCGATGAGCGGAATGGAGGAATCGATCAGAGCGGTGAACATATCAGCGGTCTGGGCGTTGTTAAGCAACTGCGTGGAGATGTCCCCGAGCCGGCTCTCCAGATTGGTCAGGACCGCCTCCGTATCCCCGTCACTGAGGAAATCGGACAGTGAAGAGACCAGCCCGAGAGCCACATCCCCCAACGTCTTCGTGAATACCTCGTTGATCTGGGCGGACACGGCATCCGCCCCTTGCCCGGTGATGATGGGCGCCACCGAGTTCTTCTTATCGTTCGTGTAGTAATCGATGTGCGTCCGCTCGGCACCCTCGGCGTAGAACGTCAACATGTCCTCGCTGAAGGATTCCGGCAACACAATCGCGGCGTAGTATTCGCCAGATCGCGTGCCGTCTAGGGCGTCCTCCTCCGAGGTGATGATCCAGTCCAGATCATCGTTCGCCCGCAGTTCGGACAGCACCTGATCCCCCACATTGATCGGGATCGGCACCACGTCGCTCTGATAGCCCGCGTCCGAGTTGGCCACGGCCACCTTGAGATTCCCAGTGCTCCCGAATGGATCCCAGCTTGCCAGCACATTGAACCATGCGAATAGCGACGGAATGATCACCAGCCCGAACACCACGGTCCACGCCATCACGCTTTGCGACGCACGCCGGACGTCGCCCACGATCAGCCCCAGAATGTTCCTCACTTTGTGGTCACCTCCGCTGCTGCGGGCTGGGTTTCGTCGCGGTTATTAATATCGACGACGTCGAAGCTCGCCTTCACGTACTCCAACGCGATCAAGGCTCCGATAATCAGGAGGCACCACAAGGTGAACAGGCCAAGTACTAGGGCTTTGGCGCCGGTGACGTGAGCGGCGACGACGGCGAACGCGATCACGCCCACCAGTCCCGTTCCAACGATGGCGCGCAGGATGATCGGATAGCGGCGGGCGAACCTGACGCTGCGAACATCCCTGCCAGCGTGACGGCCACGGCGCCTCGTGAGGGCCGCGATCACGTCCGGGAGGCTGAGGCCACCGCCCGTCACTTCCACATTCTCGGCGGCGAAGAGGCCGGTTTTCGTGATCTCGCGGTTCACCAGCACGTGGAAGTTTGTGAGGCGGCGGCGCAGCACTAGGCCTAGGAGGAAGGAGAGAACAACGAAAACGGCGAGCATGCCGAGGTAATGCCAGTAGTTGCTGCCGTAGAAGCCGCCAATCGTTTCGCGCAGGGCATCGATGCCGTAGGAGAACGGCAGCAGCGGGTAGATGGCGCGGAAGAAGCCCGGCATCACCTCGATTGGGTACAGGCCGGAGGCGCCGGGGATTTGCATGCTGACAAGGACAACGCAGAGGCCGCGGCCGACGTGCCCGAAGGCCACCGAGAGCGCGTATATGACGGAGAGATACACCAGGCCGATGAGCACACTCGTACCCACGAAGGCCAGCGGGTTGACCGTTTGGACGCCGAGGATCAGATCGCCGATCGAGACGATGAGCGCCTGAGCAATGATGATGACCGAGAGGAGCGAGAATCTGGCCATGTAGGCCTGACGGACCGTCACGCCCTTCGCGTCCTCCGTATCCACCTCAAGCTTGAACATCACCATGAGCATGAACGCGCCAACCCACAGGGACAGGTTGGTGAACAGGGCGGCCATGCCGCTGCCGTAAGAGTTGACCGGGTAGACCACCTGCTCCTCCACCTCGATCGGTGAAGAGATAAAGGAGGCGATCTGGTCCGAATCTAGGCCCGTAATGGTGGAGAGCTCGCCCCACTGGTCCGCCGCAGCCAGGGCCGTGATGTCGGTTTGGGCGGCCGATATCGAATCCTGTGTGGCGGTGAGGTTTGTGTCCAGCGAGCCGAGGGCTTCAAGGGTGGTGCCGAGCTGGGCGTCTAGGTCCGCGAGGAGCTCGCTGGCTTGGGCCAACGTGTCCTTGTTGGCATCGAGAGCGCCGCTCAAGGACCCGGCCGATGCCGAAAGCTCCGACATCGCGGCGTTAAGCTGCGGCACTTGGTTCGTGAGGGTGGTCTGGAGATCCCCGGACGCGGCTTGGGAGGCCGCAAGGGCTTCATCCAGCGAATCGCTCAGGGACTGCACAGAATTAACGGTGTCCGACGTGCTGTTCTTCAGGTCTTGGAGCTGAGACAGGAGCTGCTGATCGGATTCGTTGCGCGTGGTGAGGGTGTCGATGGCGCTTTGGAGCTGATCGCTGAGGGCGGGGTCTAGGTCCGCTTGGTTCAGTAGGCCTTGAAGGGTTTCGATGGCCTGAGCATTGGCGTCAATCACAGCGGAGATATCGTCGATTGCACCGTCCACGCGGACACCGGCGGTCTCCAAGCCCTGCGTGACTTCGGTGATGGCCGTATTCGCCTTGGAGGAGGCGTCCGCGAGCTGGTTGATGCCGTCCGTGTAGGCGGCGGTTGCCTCATCCGCGAAATCAATGATCTGGGCTTGGGCCTCAGCCATTAGGGTTTCGGCTTGGGAAAGGGCGGTCTGGACGTCTGTCAGGAGCGCGTTGACGTCCGCGAGTGTGTCCTGAGTGCCAGCCAGCGAAGTTTGAGCGTCTGTGATCCCAGACTCTAAGGAGCCCAGATCATCTTGGACGTTCTCAAGGTCCTGATTCGCCATGCCGAGGGCGTTGAGCGCCGAATCCTTCGAATCGAGTAGCTGGAGCTCGATCGATTCGCCCGCATCCTTCAGCTGGTCCGTGACCGCGGTGGCGAGCTGGTTCTTGAACGCGCTCGTGATCTGCTGGTCGAGCTGGCTAGCGCCGGTGTCCGTCATCTTCGGGGCTACGGCGCTGGCCTTCTCATTGACGTAATACTGGAGATTGGGCTGCGTGAAATCCCCCGTGGCCACGCTTAGCAAGTTTTCACTGAAATCTTGGGGGATGACGATTGCGGCGTACACGTCCCCACTTTCGACCGCCTGTTGAGCCTGGTTTTCGTCCATGAACTGCCAGCCGAGCTGTTCGTTCTCTTTGAGCTGGGAGATTACCTGAGAGCCGACGTCAATGTCGCCCGTCAGGTCCGAGGTGGCTCCTTGGTCAACGTTCGCTACTGCCACGCGAATGTTGCCCGTATTGCCATAAGGATCCCAAAATGCGCGGATGTTAAACCACGCATAGAGCGCCGGAATAATCATGATGCCCAGCACGATGATCCATGCTTTGGGTACTCTGAGGATGCGCTTGACGTCGCGCTTCAGAATATGCCAACTCATTCTCACTTAGCACAGTTTACTGGCGGCGATCGTCGGCTTACAGTTCTTGCGGCGTTTCGCTAGTCACCATCACCGAACCTCGTTCTCGACAAGCCGACGGACCCATCTCGATACGCTCATATCTTCAGCCTCAGCTCTCTCCCGCACTTCCTCTGCAACCTGCTCACTCAATACCACCTGAATTCTTGGCGAGTGTTTGCCTTGACCAGAAAGGGACTTGCCTCCTGGAATCAGACCGCTCGGAGGTCCAGATTCTTCAGCAATAGCGCTGAGAGTGTCGATCAAGTCTTGATCGATTCTCTCGCCATCACGCGTCAAGTGCTCCTCTTCGGGATTGAAACGCTCGAACTCCTTAGTCATCGTTTCCTCCATCTCATTGGCATTGCGTGAATCAATATGATCGCTCCATCATCCGTCTCGAATCCGGCAACCTCGTATTGTTCACCATCACTTCCGCTTCCACACCACCACATCAAGTTTGATGAGTCGATACCGAGGTATTCACCACTCCGGCAGACCTCGACCACAGCTGAATACGACACCCCATGTTTCAGGGCGCTATCTGCAATACCAACTCTCATGAACCGAGCATATACTACTTGCTCGTTTAATTGGAAGATTCACGTAGCTGGATTATTCGTAGGCAATTGACGTTAATTGGCGGCGCCACGTCGTGGATAAATAGACGTAAGCGCCCGCAAAGTGGCACAGTGGCGAGGGCGGCTCCGCGCCGGGGCCGTCGGGACTTTCAGGAGAATTTATGTTGAATTCACTAGATCCAGACTTTAGTACCGAGCAGGCAGAGGCATTCCGCCACGATTCGTTTGCGCGCATCGTTCAGAATGCAGTGAGCGCGCAAGGCGCCGACGAGGTGAGTCTGGACCGGGAGACGGTGAACCGCATCGACGAATCCACGTCCGAGCGCTTGGACGCTTGGAAAGCTACCGATCAGAAGAAGTCCGGCCGGTGCTGGGCGTTCGCGGGGCTCAACGTGATGCGGGCGCGGATCATTGCAGAGCTTGGGGTGGAGGACTTCGAGTTTTCGGAGAACTACGTGGCCTTTTACGACAAGCTCGAAAAGGCTAATCACGTGCTAGTACGCGCGATCGAGACTGCTGGGGTTGGGGCTGATGACGAAGCGGTTCGGCGGATTCTGGAGAGCACCGCACCCGATGGTGGGATGTGGCACCAGTTCACGGACCTTGTCCGCAAGTACAGCGTAGTGCCCGAATGGGCGATGCCGGACACCGAATCCTCGGGTAACACCCTGCAGCTCAACCGAGCAATTTCCACGTCACTACGGCGGGCCGTGGGGCGGATTCGGGAAGCCGGGGCTGCTCAGGCTGCCTCAGAAGAAATGGACGCAATCCGAACAAAAGCGATGCAAGACGTGTGGCGCGTGCTCGCCATTCACCTCGGGACGCCGCCGGAGAGTTTCGTGTGGCAGTACCGAGACAAAGAGAAGAACTTCCACTCTGAGGGTTCGCTGACCCCGCGCGAGTTCGCGGAGCGATACGTTACCGAGGAAATCGCCGACTATGTGGTTCTTGGGCACGACCCGCGCGAAGAGAATCCCGTCGGCCGAAACTATGCCAGCGATAACACGCCGTACATGATTGGCGGCACCCCGTACTCCCACGTTTCAGCACCGATCGAAGATCTCAAGGCCGCCGCTGTTGCGGCAATTCGGGCGGGCGAGCCGGTGTGGTTCACGTGCGATGTGAAGAAACAATTCGATAAGAATGCGGGCATCTGGGACGCCAAGCTGCATGACTATGACGCGCTCTACGGAGTTGGTCTGGATATCTCTAAGGCAGATCGTTTGCGGTTGCGCGAGACTTCGCCGAGCCATGCCATGACACTCGTGGGCGTGGACCTAGTGGACGGGCAGCCAAGGCGCTGGCGAGTGGAAAACTCATGGGGCGACTCCGTGGGCAACAAGGGGTTCTTCACCATGGACGATTCCTGGTTCGATGAGTACGTATTCCACGTGGCTATCTCCCCCGAGCACGCCACGGAGGCGCAACGCGCTGCTGCTGCGGAGAAGCCAATCGTCCTTCCGGAATGGGACATGCTCGGCTAATGCTGAAAAGGCACGCCTTAATTGGGCGGGAGTAAGTGCTCATGTAATTGGGTTGGACAGGCTCGCCTAGTTGAGTCGGAAGCCCCCATTTGGTCAGAACTGCCTAACCGCCTGCATAATCTCGTAGGTGGAGGCCGAGCCTCGGATATAAGCACGGCAACGCTCTCTGACACGAAATCATGTACGCGCTGTGCCGGTCCCGACCACAAGATCGAGATTTTGGACCACGAAATCTGCTCCCGGACGGCAGAATCCTGGCGTACGCCATGCGAACCGGCGCGGGTCCCCACATCAACAGTTATCCTTGCGGGCTAAGGCTTTCGGTGCTTTCCTGCACGAATCATTCTCAAAAGGCTGAGTTGCGTTGCCTCCCACTCATGCCAGATTTGTTGATAGCTCAGTCGTAGGGGCTCATACCCCTGATCACGTGCTGCCAGATCGCGCCTCCTATCGTTCGCATAAGACTCTCGGGACGAGTGGTAGGCGTCGCTGTCGCACTCAACGATGAGCGAATCACCCACCACCGTATCAACCCATCCCACGTCGGGAATCAGAACTTGTGCAGCGACTCTGATCCCACGCCGTTCAAAGAAGTACCGTAGACGAGTTTCACTTCCAGACATCGCTCGCCCATTCACGTAGGGCGCAATCCTCTGCACTTTTCTCGGCATGTTTGTCAACATTTCTATGGCTTCCGAATGGCGAAGCAATCGCCTATTTATCGCAGATTCAAGAATGATCAGAGCTGTCTCGTGGTCGTGGTTCAGTAAGACCTGTTCGATGCATTGCCGAAGAGGCCATACTGCTGCCACCGGCAAAGGTACGCCGTACCTGTGGATCTGGGTGCGAGGCCTCTGGCGCGGCTTCTTGCCAGTTCCATACACAATATGCGTATCGGGGCCTCTTGGCACCCACAGTCCGTGGATCCTGCAGCCGGACAGGCATCCCAACCGTGCACCGTTTTGGATGGCAATGGTTGCATCCGAGGCATAGGTGGTGGTCGTGTAGATTCCCTGATGCAGCCTCAGCAAAATACCCTGATCAACAAGTTTCACAATGTCATGACGCGTAAGGCCCCTAGCGCGCAGGCCTTGGTATGAGAGTATTTCGGGCACATCCATGTTTGCATTATTGGGGTTCTCAGCGGCGGGTGCTGACGCTACTCACAGGTGTGGATAACAATGGCTGCATAATTTCGTAGGAGAAGGCATAGGTCCCGTTGTAGGGAAGCCAACGCTCTGAGCTACGAAGCTTTGCAAACAACTCGTCGGAAAACCCCTTTTAGCCGCCAATCCTTACTCAGAGCAGCATTCTCACCGTGGACCCAAACCTAGATAACCTCAACTGAATTCTGTTGGAACCCCACGCATACACAAAAGCGGTGGCAACTATCGGTTGAGTCCGATTGACTAGTAGTGGAGCTCCGGTGTTTCCACGTGAAGGGCCGCTGCCTCGCCGGTAATGTTCAGCCGCTCCGTGGCCGACCCCATTGGCCGACGTGGCGCCCAACGTAGCGATCGGCCCGCCTCGGCCCCCCAGACCAACCAGAGCAACGAAACGTCACTCAAGATCCCAGCCCAATCCGACAGCAAAGGAGAGCCCAGTGCCAACCGAAACCACGATGATCTTCACAGGCGATTCATTCATCACCCGCCGACTCCCGGAAGATGGTTACGAGGGATTCGGCGCTCTGCACCGGATCATCTAAGACTTCCAAGTGCGATTCACCAATTTGGAAATCACGGTGCACGACGAGGAGGGCTATCCGGATGCGCAATCGGGCGGAACGTGGGCGATGACCGAGCCGCCTGTGCTGGACGATCTCCTGCGCTACGGCTTCAACCTCTTCAATACGGCCAATAATCACGCGGTGGATTACGGCCATGGCGGACTACTCGCCACGATCGCTAACCTCAATAAGCGAGGCTGCATTTCGGCTGGCGCCGGCCGCAACTTGGCGGCAGCCTGCCGCCCCGCTTACCTCGAGACAAAGGATGCGCGCGTGGCCCTGATCGGCGCGTGCTCCACGGGTTTCCCCACGGGCATCGCTGGCAATCAAAGCCCCACGATGCAGGGCCGCCCTGGTCTGAACCCGCTCCGGTTCAACACCACCTATCACGTCACCCGAGAGAACTTCGAGCACCTTGAAGGTATCGCGAGCGCGACGAACCTCAACGCCTGGCAACAGCGGCTCATCGATCTTGGCTACGAGCCTCCACTGCCCGAAGGTTCCCTCAATTTCGGAGGACTGCAGTTCGTCGCTTCTGAAGAGGACTACCTTTCCACTACGGTCCACCCCGGAGACATGCAGCGGATCCGCGCCGCGATAGATGAAGCCACCCGCCAGGCCGACTACGCAATCGTCAGCATCCACGCGCACGAGGCGCTGGACGGCGACCCGGCCAAACCCGCAGAATTCCTCAGGGAGTTCGCCCACGAAGCCATTGACTGCGGGGCGGACGCGATCATCGGCCACGGCCCGCATGAGCTCCGCGGAATTGAGATCTACAACGGCAAACCCATCTTCTACAGCCTGGGCAACTTCATATTCCAAACGGAAACGGTCACCACTCAACCCGCCGACGCATTCGAGAAGCACGCCATGCCAACCGATACCGGCATCGGCTCCTACATGGACAGCCGCAGCCAAAACGGCACGCGCGGTTGCCCCACGGAACCGCATATCTGGACATCCGTCATGGCGGGCATCAGGTTCACGGATGGCGCCGCCACCCAAATCGAGCTTTACCCCATCGACCTTTCCATGGACAAACCACGAAGCAGACGCGGCACGCCCACACCCGCAGCCGGCACCGAGACGCTAGAGTATCTCGCCGATTTAAGCGGAGAATTCGGCACCAAGATTCGGATCCGGGACGGCGTCGGACTTGTTGACATCCGTTAGTGGTTTCCAGTTTTGTTTAACGACGACGAACTTGTCCCCTAACCACTCACCCAACAAAAGGAGCACACGGTGAAAATCAGCAACGATTTAGAACGGCAACTCATTGAATGGCGCCGCGACTTTCATAAGTACGCTGAGCCCGGATGGACGGAGTTCCGCACTACCGCGAAGATCGTCGAAGTGCTGCAGGGTCTCGGTTGGGAGGCTGTATACGGCCCTGACGTCCACGATGCCGAAACTCGTATGGGCGTCCCTGATTCCGAAACTCTGGTGGCAGCACGCGAGCGTGCCGTACAGCACGGCGCCAATCGGGAGTTGGTTGAGGCAATGGGCGATGGCTTCACGGGCGCTGTCGCGATCTTGAAGACAGGTAGGCCGGGGCCGGTTCTCGGGTTCCGCTTCGATATTGACAGTAATGATCTCAACGAATCGACGTCTCCAGAACACCGTCCTACCGCCGAAGGCTTCGCGTCGGTCAACCAAGGAGCCATGCATGGGTGTGGTCACGACGGGCATGCGGCAATGGGCCTAGGCCTCGCAACGGTACTGGCCGAGCACATAGATGAACTGACCGGCACCATCAAGATCTTCTTCCAGCCAGCCGAGGAGGGTGTGCGCGGGGCACACTCGATGGTTGCCGCCGGTTGGATGGATGATGTTGATATTTTTGTAGCCACTCATCTGCACTCGCGGCTCGGGCTCGGCAATATTTGCGTTGGCTCGGACCGCTATCTGGCCAGCACCAAGTTTGATGTAACCTTCACAGGCGTGGGGGCGCACGCTGGTGGCGACCCCCAGAGTGGAAAGAACGCCATGTTGGCCGCCTGCGCTGCAACAACAAACATGTTCGCGATTGCGCGCCATTCTAGCGGTGCATCCCGGATGAATGTCGGGACGCTCACGTCTGGCGAGGGCCGCAACGTTGTTCCACGCTCGGCGTTCCTTCAGGCCGAATGCCGCGGGGAAAACAGTGAGATCAACGATTACATGTTTAACCGGGCCAAGCAGGTTGTTTCAGGGGCCGCTGAGATGTTCGATGTCCAGTACGACATCAGGCTCACGGGCCGTGCGGAAACCGCACCGCCCAGCCCAGAGCTGCTCCCCTTTGTCCACGAAGAATTTGCTGCGCTGCACGGGGTCAATCAGGTGACTGATTCAGGCGGCACAACCGGTTCCGAGGACGCCACCGCCATGATGAATCGGGTCAAGGAACGGGGCGGGCTCGCCACCTACGTATCCCTTGGTATGGACACGCAAGGCGGCCACCATACGGAGAGCTTCGACGTATCTGAAGAAGCTCTCCGCATGGGGGTAGAAGCAGAGGCGCAGATAGTGTTCGAAGCTCCGGCGTTCCTAGAATCTATCGGGCGCTGACGTCTCCGGCAGCAACTACATGAGCGGCTCAGACTCTGCCGGGAACCGCTCGCCATACCCAGAGATCTGCCGGGGTACCGGGGTTAGTCGCTTATCGCCGGCCACTAGCAGTGCCTGTTGCGTCTGCGTCAGTGTCACGTTCATACGTCAGTCTCACGCCGTAGTGGCCCCATCGTGGGCCCCGCAGGATCCTCTTACTACCAGTTCCACGGGGAATATCGTTTGGTGAGGCTGGCCCTCAGCACTTGCGAGGAGATCAACGGCCGTCTTCGCCATAAGCTGCAGAGGCTGCCGCACAGTGGTAAGTGCTGGGGACACGTATTTTGATTCGGCGGTTCCATCGAGGCCAACAATTGCGAGATCATCAGGAACGCGAACGCCGCGTTCCTGAGCGGCGTTGAGCACTCCGATCGCCATGAGGTCTGATGCGGCAAAGATCGCCGTGGGAGGCTCTGGCAGAGAGAGGAGATCATTTGCGGCCTCGTAGCCGCCATCCCGCGTCCACGCGGCAGTTTTTCGTTCAAATTGCGGCAGCCCGCGCTCTCTTAGCACTGCTTCGTAGGCATCGGCTCGATGGTCAGTCTGCATGCCCGATAGGGGGCCGCTGATATACGCGATCGCTCGATGCCCGTGATCGGCCAAATGCTCCACCGCCATGCGTGCGCCAGCTCGGAGATCGGCATTAACAGTAGACAACATGGATCCGGACAACGATCGATCCAAGAGCACACACGGTTTGTCGGTAGCACCCAGAGACCGGAGCCTATCGTCTGTTAACCGACAATTGATGAGGAGCAGCCCATCAACTCCTCGCTTGATCAGATTCTGAATTAAGGCCTCTTCGCCCTCAGAATCGCCGTGGCTGATTCCGAGCATGAGTGAAAGACCATCTTCGTTCGCGGCCGCATCGATGGCCTCTACGAACTCCGCATAGTGGGGATTAGTAATGTCACTAACCACAACCCCAAGAGACTTGGTGCTGCCAGTCTTCAGCGCCCGGGCGCTGGCATTAGGACGGTAATTTAGCTGCTGGATGGCGCGGAGTACTTTGTCCCGTGTGGCGTCAGAAACCCCGCGGGGCCCATCATTGACCACATAGCTAACCACCGCGGTAGAGACACCAGCGAGCCTCGCAACGTCGGCGCGCGTTGTAGCGCGACCTTGTTGGTTTGCCATGACACCTCCGAAGTTGGAGCGATGCGGTTCTCGCCATGATTGCCGCGCGCAGATAACACCAATGCAATGGTACGTGAGCCGTGCTGATTCTCAGAGCGCTCAGCAATTGCGTTCATAAGTCTACACCAGTAGACTCCCAAAGTGTTAAGCAACCAATGAAGGTTTGGCGGATGCAAATTCGCGATGACTAGAAGGGCGGTTGGGCCGCTGTGATTACGCAGAATACTTTCGAGGTGGCACACCTCCGTGCAGCTGGTGTTTCCTTGATCGTTGAACTCCCTAATCATGGGACGCCGGCAGTCGCCTATTGGGGCAAGGACGTTGGCGAGCTATCCCCTTCGGCGTTATACGCACTGTGCCAGGCACGGCTAGCTCCGTTTGAAAAGGATCCACTAGATTCGTCTGTCCGGCCCTCTCTGATAAACCTTGCGTCCGATGGATGGATGGGCCGCCCAGGACTTGTCGGGCACCGCCCGGACGGCTCGGGTTGGGCTCCTCGCCTCCGAATTCGCTCTGTGGAGTTGACCTCTGATACAGGTATCAAAGCCGACACTGTCGAGCCAAAACCAGAGACCCAGGACAGCCCCATATCAGTAATATCGGGCGGGCCGGCACAGATCATCTGTCATCTTGATGACGAGGAAACGCAGCTGGCCGTTGACCTCACTTTGGAGCTCTTGCCACAGGGACTAGCGCGGTTCCGGGCCTCCTGTACCAACATCGACCCCGCGCGCCATTACACGCTAGAGGAACTTTCAATCACGCTTCCGCTGCCGCTAGAGGCAGATGAGATCTTGGACTTTTCGGGACGTTGGGGAAACGAGCGCTACCCCCAACGCTCGCAAGTTAAGCTGGGCTGCCACCTGCGGGAAGGCCGTCATGGCCGCGCCGGTTTCGATTCGCCCATGATGATGTTTTGTGGCTCGCGCGGTTTCTCATTCGAACGTGGCCAGGTTTGGGGCTTGCACGTAGCACATTCGGGCAATCACAGATCATGGATCGAACGCTTACCATCAGGCGTCCAAGTTATCGGTGGCGGCGAACTGCTGCTTCCAGGCGAGATGGTCCTTGCACCTCACGAAGCCTACGACAGCCCGTGGATCTACGCACAAACAGCAGACGGTCTGGACAATGCTGCCCGGGCTATCCACCGGTGGGAGCGGACCTTGACGTCTCACCCGGGGATTGATCGCCCGGTCTCACTTAACGTGTGGGAGGCCGTGTACTTCAATCATGATCTCGACGTCCTAAAACGCTTGGCAAACCGAGCCTCAAAGATCGGGATCGAACGGTTCATCCTCGACGATGGCTGGTTCCGAGGCCGCCGTGATGAACGATCGAGCTTAGGCGATTGGGAAGTAGATCCCGATATCTGGCCGGATGGCCTTCATCCGTTGGTCAATTACGTTCGGGACCGCGGCATGCAATTTGGGCTATGGATCGAACCGGAGATGGTGAGCACGGATTCTGAGTTGGCCCGCAACCACCCTGAATGGATTCTCCGTGCACGTTCTGATTCGCTGCCGATTGAACAGCGCTACCAACAAGTCCTCAATCTGACGCTCCCCGAGGTCTGGGAGTATGTACGTTCGCGAATGGATGCGTTAATAACGGAGTACCAGATCGAATACCTCAAGTGGGACCACAACCGTGACCTCGTAGATGCTGGCAACGGCAGCGCAGGCCGGGCCGCCGTCCATGAGCAGACGCTGGCGTGTTATCGGTTGATGGACCGGTTGCGCGCGGACCACCCAGGGCTAGAGATCGAGTCATGCTCCTCTGGCGGGGGCCGCGTTGATCTCGAGATGGTTCAGCACGCCCAACGGTTCTGGCTATCTGATTGCATCGATCCTCTAGAACGCCAACACATCCAACGGTGGAGCTCGCAACTTCTGGCTCCAGAACTCATGGGTACCCACATTGCCTCGGAGCACTCTCACACAACCGGAAGAGTTTCCGATCTTTCATTTAGGGCGGCAACTGCCCTGTGGGGCCATCTTGGCTTCGAGCTGGATCTGCTGTCCGTAAGCGATGAGGACTTGGAATCCTTGGCAGATTGGGTGGCGTTCTACCGGGACAACCGTGGTTTTCTGTTGGCCGGTGATGTGGTCCGCCGGGACGTAGCCGACGGAAGCCTGTGGCTCAACGGCGTTGTTTCTCCAGGACGCGATCGCGCACTATTCGCACTCACCAGTATGTTCCGTTCGCCTATGTCACCACGTGGAATGATCAGTCTCCCCGGTCTGGAGCCGGGCCGTTCCTACAAGGTCGAAACACTGCTCATTGGCGGCGGGCCGAACGGTCTTTTCCTCCCTCCATGGGCCGAAGGAATAGTCATGGATGGCGCCGCTCTGGATATTGGCGTGCACACTCCGAAGCTAATGCCGGAGCAGTCTTTGGTGATATCGGTCCAAGAGGTTTCAAGATGATTTGCAATGCAGCATCGGCCCATATCTATGGCCGCATGAACATTGACAGTGCAAGTTCTACACCAGTAGAATCCGAGGTGCTGAGATGATCGGGAAGCAGTCTACTGGTTTAACAAACGAATACTCGCCAGAGGCATCTAACCAAGTGCATCCAAGGTGGGAACTGTACTTCACAATCAATGGTGAATCGAGATCGCATAGTTCAGCCCAGGCGCAGGCGCATGGGGAAAACACAACAAGGGAGTTCTGATCATGAGAAATAAGAAGTCACGTTTGGGGGCGGTAGCGGCAGTTGCTTCTACTGTGTGCCTGACACTTGCCGCCTGCGGAGGTGGCGATTCTGATGCAACAGATGGTTCAGACAACGGAGATAGCGCGGCCATCGCCCAAGAGGCTTGGGAATCCGAGGCGCCGGTAACCATATCGGTCTCTGATCTGCCGCCAACATCGAAGCCAGAGATCCGGGAAGCGCGGCTCGCGCTGATCGAGGATTTCGAGGATAAGTATCCGTACATAACCGTCGAGCCTGAGGAAGTCACGTGGGCGGCAGACACCTTCCCAACGATGCTAGCTTCCGACACGGTGCCTACGGTGATGAACCTGCCTTTCACTGAGATGCAGCCGATGATTCAACGCGAGCAAGCAGCCGACGTTACCGATTACGTTGCGCTAGACGAGGCACTCGGAGAATCGAACGAGAGCCTCGTAGAGCTAGCAACTGGCCCGGACGATCGCCAGTACGGTGTCCCAATGGATGCCTACACGATGGGCCTGTATTACAACCGCTCCTTGTTTGAAGAGGTTGGGTTGGATCCAGATGCCCCGCCGCAGACATGGGACGAAGTTCGCGAAGCCGCAACGAAGATCAATGATGGGACGGACGCTCAAGGCTTTATCTTCATGACGTCAGACAACACGGGCGGATGGGTATTCACACCAATCGTCAACGGATTTGGTGGCGAGACCGTCTCTGAGGATGGAACCACGGCCACGCTGGACGATCCCGCCGTCAAGGAGGCGCTGCAGTTCTACCATGACGTGAGGTGGGAAGATAACTCGGCCGGGTCGAACTTCTTGGTTGCCTTTGATGACGCGAACCAGCTCTTCGGTGCTGGTCAGGCAGGGATGTACATTGCTCCCGGAAACCAGTTCAACAACATCGTCACCAACCTCGGCATGGACGTGGATGAGATCGGCCTAGCTCCGTTGCCACAGGATAGTGACGGCATTGGCACCTTGGCTGGTGGAACTCACGGGATGATCAACCCCAAGGCATCGCCAGAGGAGATCGCAGCGGCAGTCAAGTACCTGAGCTTCTACAAGTTCCAGCAGTACACGGATGAAGAGTACGCCGTTACTTCGGCCGAGGCTCAGGCCGCTGACGGCTCCTTGGTAGGAAATCCAGCGGTTCCGCTTGTGAGTAACGAGCTGGTTGATCAGTGGCTTACTTGGATCGACGACGACATCAACGTCCCCCGTGATCATTTCGATGCATATATCGCTTCAGTGACTCCTGGTGACCCAGATGAGCTTCCTCTAATCCAAGAGCCTCGCTTGGCCGCTCAGCAGATCTACGCAATCGAGGACACTATTATCCAGACGGTCCTAACTGACGAGGGAGCGGACATTGACGCTCTCATTGCGGATGCAAACGATCAGGCCCAAGCCGCGATTGACGAAGCAGCATCTGAATGATTGAGAGTTCAAGGGGTGCCCCAACGCTTTTAAGTCACCGGGCACCCCTTGATCTATTGAATTGGAAAGACAATGAAGAGGACCGGAGGTTGACCGATGAGCGCACCCGCTGTTGCGGAACCTAAGAGCGTTGCGCCGTTACCGAAAAGGCGCCGTCCCTCGCCGATTCGGTGGGTGAAAATGGGCGGGCTGAGCAAGCTCGGATTCGCCCTCCCCATCATCTTCGTGTTCGGCCTATTCTCGTGGTATCCCATCGTCAAGTCCGTCATCATGAGCGTTCAAAAAACGAACTTCGTGATGGACCCACAATATGTTGGGATGGAGAACTTCGGGAAAGTTCTCAATGATCCCTTGCTGGGTCAGGCCGTTCAGAACACGATCGAGTTCACGTTCTGGTCCATACTTATCGGCTTTCCACTCCCCTTGATTCTGGCAGTTGTTATCGGCGAGCTCACCAGAGGCAGGACCGTAGCCTCGATTCTTGCCTACCTTCCTGCCATTGTCCCTCCCGTCGTCGCCGTTCTTCTGTGGAAACAACTCTATAAGCCGGAGGCTTCGGGCCTATTCAATACAATCCTCGGATGGTTCGGGATGGAACCATCGGGCTGGCTAAACAACGTAGATCTGGTGATCCCCGCGATCGTGGTGGAGATGACGTGGGCTGGCGCCGGAACCACGGTTATCGTCTACATCGCCGCGCTCATGAGCGTGCGAACAGAACTTTACGAAACGGCAGAGATCGATGGCGCGGGTATCCGCCAGCGCATCTGGCACGTGACGCTGCCACAAATGCGGCAGATTATGCTCCTGATGCTGCTCCTTCAGATCATTAATCTGGGGCAGCTATTTACCGAGCCATACATCATGACCAGTGGCGGCCCACGCAATGAATCACTCACGGTCATGCTGCTGATCTACCGCTACGCATTTGCGGACGGGAACTATGGAAAGGCAACGGCGCTCAGCGTGATGCTGGCCTTGGTTCTGGGAGTGTTGTCGCTCGTGTATCAGTGGGTAACGAGGAAGTGGAGTACGTAATGGTGACTATGCAGCGGCGCCGCAAGAAAAGCGAAGATGCAGATTCAAATGACCGCGGGATTTTGTCCGCGCATGATAGGCAGAAGTTTGGAATCCGGCTAACGTCCGGAGGCATCGGAACCTTCCTCTTTATAGCTCTCATCATCGTGAGCATTGGTCCGATCCTCTTCATGTTCAAGGCCGGAACATCGACCGCGCAAGACACTATCCGAGAACCGTTTGGTCTGTGGCCATCGGGCTTCACATGGGAGTTCTTTGGGGACGCGTTCTCGAGGGTAAACTTCGGCACCTATCTCCTCAATACTCTGTGGGTATGTTTAGGTTCATGGGTGGTTGCCATTGTTGTGGCAACCACGGCGGGATATCTGCTTGCAATTCTGCGGCCACGGTACGCGATAGTGCTCGAGGTTCTGGTCATGGTGACGATGCTGATCCCTTCGGTGGTCTCCATGGTGGCGTTGTACTCGATGATTGTTGACGTCCCAATTCTGCACGTGAATCTCATCAACACTTTCTGGTCCGTATGGTTCCCTCTTGGGGTTAGCTCGTTTAGCGTGTTGCTCGTAACCAATTCCTTTAAGACCATTCCACGCGATCTGTACGATGCCGCCCGGCTGGACGGTGCATCAAACCTCAAGATTCTCCTCTCAATTGTCTTACCCATGCAGAAGCCGATTCTTGGAGTGGTTTCGCTACTATCTCTTGTGAGCGCCTATAAGGAATTCCTGTGGCCGATGCTGACGCTGCGAGATTCCTCTATGCAGCCGCTTTCCGTGGCACTGCCACAATTAGAGGGCACCACGGCCCTTCCAACCTACATGGCTGCCCTGTTCATGGCACTGCTGATTCCGGTCCTGATCTTCTTCGTCTTCCACAAGCAGTTCCTCAGTTCAGCCGGAGCTCAGGGCGCGATTAAGGAATGACAAATATGGCGAACAAGATGCACATGGGTGTGAACTACATACCCTCACAGGGATGGCTGTATTCGTGGACCGATTGGTCCGCGCAGTCAATCCGCGCCGATCTCACCGCTATCGCGTCATTGGGCGTTGATCACGTCCGCGTTCACTGCATCTGGCCGATATTTCAGCCAAACCGCCATCGTGTAAGCCCTACTGCGTTGGCGCATCTGCGCGAGCTGGTAACTATCGCGGGCGATCTCGGGTTGGAAGTGTCCGTGTGTGTACTAAATGGATGGATGTCAGGAATCTACTTCCGGCCGTTCTGGCAAGTGGACGGGGCAAGCGTCTTCACGGATCCTCAGGCGATAACTGCTGAGCGGGATCTACTGACCGCAGTCATCGATGCGACTGCAGACCTCCCAGGATTTATGGGGGTCGATATTGGCAACGAACCAAATTGCATGTCCATGTTCGCTGGCAATTCAGTGACTCGCGAGCAGGGCGATGCCTGGGCCACCGATCTCCTTCAACACTGCGAGACCCTCGACCCGGAGAAATTTCACGTGGTGGGCGTTGACCACTCCCCTTGGCTGAGCGACGATTCCTGCTTTAGCAGGCCCATTTTGGGGCAGATCGGACAGGCGAGCGTTGTTCACTCGTGGGTATTCTTCACGGGTGCGCTTGAACGATATGGTTCCGGCGGCGTGGGCACGCTCCACCTCGCGCGGTATCTCACGGAGCTGGCGCGAGCCTTCGGGGACGTCCCTGACCGGCCGGTGTGGATTCAGGAGGTCGGGTTATCCGAGGAATGGGTAGCGCCAGACGAGCTGCCTTCGATCGCTGGGCAGATCGTGGACAATGCCGCCAAAGCCGATCCATGGGGAATCACTTGGTGGTGCTCTCATGATATCGACCGCTCGTTGTCAGGCTTCGCCAGCTTGGAATACGGGTTGGGTCTATTCGACACGGAGAACCGTCTCAAACCAGCCGGCCAAGCCGTGAAGGAAGCGATCAGCCGGAATACGGGTAGAGAGGCGGTGGCCAGGCCGAGCGAAAGTAGCCGGCCAGCGCTCCACCTCCCCTCCAACGTTGTGCCTGATTTGGACTTCGCCGATGAGTATTTCGCCATGGTTGCTCGCGGCGAGGACCCTGAGATCAAGCTGGTCCCGGCAACTTAAATTCACGCTCGTTTCGGCAACTTAACTGTCAGCATAGATCCTTATAAGCGCGCTTGCGCCACCCTAGAGACTCGCTTTGTCCGGCTTTGAGACCGCGCCGCATTAGTGCGCCGAGCACACCGTGGGTTCCGAGTAAACGCGAAGACCATAGAGACTCGCATAGTCCGCGCCATTGGTTGCATGTATGAGGATCCGTACGCTGCTGGTGCGTACTGGCACTTCGAGATTGTGCACACGATGGGTCTGGACATTGCCGTTTACAACAACCACATCGAGCCACTCATCCTGCTCACAAGACCACACCTGCACAACGTAATCTCGAACGGTTTCCGGATCGGCTCGCCGCATGGGCAGCTGGTCATAGTCACGCAAAAGGTGCCCGCACCACTGCAAATCAACCTGCCCAACCAGAACAGGATCGTTCCAACTCACACTCACCCACTGGCCGTCAACATCCTGCTCCGACCTAGACCGCCACTGGTTGGTGGACTCTACTGGCCGCGCGACCCCGGATACTATCTGCTCCGCTTCCCACACTCTCTGCGCAGGCGAAACGCGATGGCAGAGTGAAACCCCGTGCCTGAATCGCTGGAGACGCTCTGGGGCCACGGCTACTCCCGCCAAGCATCCTGGAAGCACACCGTTAGCTCGCAGCCACGAGACCTCTGGGCAAGCCTGCACATTCAGCCGCACGTAGCCTGACGTGAGCTCAGCTCCAGCAACATCGATCTCCCAGTTCACCCAATGCGGGCCACCCGGCGGGACCAAGAGCACGGCCCGACGGAGAGCCCGCTCCGGACGCACCTCATAATCCCAGATACCATCCACGGGTTCCAGACACACCTGAAGCTCGATGGGCGTGGAGGAAGCATTGCTGAGGTAAAGACCAAGTGCATCAATCCCAGGCGCACCCTCCCCAGTCTCCACGGCGATCCATTGCGAGCGTCCGAACGTTAGCTCATCATCATCGGCCCCACTGGCAAATTCCTCTGGTCCGATATATTCCACGTCGAACGACGTCGCGTCGGGCCCCATGCCCTGATTGGTTTCGCATGAGGAGGCCTCCACGCTGGCTGCGCTCAGGGCAAGATCGCCTGGATCAGAATTGACCACATGAGGGAGAAACACCCCATCGCGCAGCAGCGTCTGCTGGAGGCTGGGGACGAACGTGGAGCTCAGATCGGATGGGATCCGGTAGCCATCATTCTGGATGGGCGGAGCTTCATCGCTCAGCAGCATCGCGGCCGCGGTTCCGACAGCCTGACCCATAAGCGATGTGGTTCCTTGCACCCGAACGGCCCCTAGTGCCACATGAGTGGTGGATATATCGCGTCCAGCGAGGAATAGATTGTCTACATCGCGCGCGATGAGCGCACGTAGAGGAATTCCGAATGGAGGAACGGCGGTTGTAATGGAGGCTGAGCCACCTAGCCGGTAGCCTTCGGCGGCCGTGGCCTCTGAACTGGAAGCTAATAACCCTCCCGGAGTATGGAGATCGATATTCCAGCCGCCGTATGCAACCTCGTCAGGAAAGCTGCCTTCTCCAGTGAGCCGCTCCCTTAGGAGATCGTGCTCTGTAATGCGATGTTGCCCCTCAATACGTCTGCTCTCGCGCTTGCCAGGAACTTGCCCAATCCAGTCCAATGCGAAGTTTGCGAAGCGGTCCTGATACTCGGTGGAACGGTTCTTGATCCAGTCCCATACCCCTAGAGCGTGGCGTGTCAGTTCGTGACGAATCACCTCGTTATCGCGAATCGTGTCCCACGGTGTTCCGAGTTCCAGCCACCACCAGCCCGATCGCGTCGAATCCGGAATACGGCCGCCTTCTTGAAAGAATTTTTCGTCGTCGTAATACTCTGCCCAATCTGGGGCCGTAAAGCCGATCGGGTAACCAACGTTCTTCGTCATAATCTGGATGGAGGTCCCCTGAACACCGTCAGATGGTTCAAGTGGTGCGTGCGGCTCACCAAATTCGGCCCGGCCCTCGCATCCCATCCGCCACGCGTTTCCCGCCATTGCAGCTACCACGCCATCGCCCGTGGAATCGACGTACAGGTTACCGGCCAGCCGCCACCGCCGCTCTGCCCCTGCCGTACGTGCGAGGACTGCGCCGATACGCGAGTTGTCAGCCATCTCTACCCCGTCAATTGAGGTATTGAGCAGAAGTGTGATTCCGGGGTTTCGCTGGACCAGATCATAGAGGATCATGTCCCACACGGAGTTCGTCCAGCCTGTTCCTCCAGTGGCAGCGTGGTTGGTCATGCGGTCTGCGATGATGAGTTCTGAAATGATGCCAGTTTCGCGCGCGTACCCGTGAAAGTGAGCGGCACCTTGCGGAGATACACGGATCTCTGAGGAGGAACATCCGCCAAGTACAGGACGGTCGCCAACCAGAATCACTTCAGCTCCGTGGCGTGCAGCTGCGACGGCCGCACACAATCCTGCTAACCCACCACCACACACGACAATATCGGCGGTGAGTAGTTCCCGAGATGTTGCAGTATCCGAATCGGTCATCGATGCCCTCCAAAGCCTGGCCCAACGTCATGTTCTACTCTAGTAGACTTTCGGTAACAACAGGAGGTTCAGTTGCCAATCATTCGAAAGACGGGGGCACTGAGGGCCGCTCAAGGGCTCATGCCCCCGGCATCGTTCGACCCCACTTATGGGTACTCGCTTGCGGATCTTGAGCAATGCGCAGCTCCCCAACCGGCAGACGAACCAGCCGATTTTGACCAGTTTTGGGATGGTTTGCGAGAAGCTGCCCGTGCAATGGATCCGGTTCCCACGTTAGGGCCGTGGTCTCCTTGGATGTACGAGAGTGGTTTTCCTAAGAACGACGACGGCTACGAGATCGCTGATCTGACATTTACCTCTGTTGGTGACGTTCAGTTAGGCGGATGGGTGGTGCGGCCCGTTGGTGGAGCCACTCAGATCGCTGTGTGCGGGCACGGATATGGTGGCCGCGAAAAGCCTGAATGTGATGACGTTGCACCGGACGCACTGTGCGTGTATCCGGTGGCGCGCGGCTTGCCAACTCGGTCCTTAGTGCCCGATATTGGATCGGGGGTAGGCCAGACGCACCATGTTCTCTGGGGGATTGAATCGCCCAGAACCTATGCGCCGATACTGTCAGCCGCGGACTTTTCAGTGGCGGCAACGGTAGCGATCGAGCTATTTGAGGCAGAGTGTCGGGCGCGGTCAAATACCACCGGCTCGGCCACACCAAGCGAAAACGCTCCCTTGATCTACCACGGCGGAAGCTTCGGCGGAGGCGCAGGGATCATGGCGCTATCGATTGATGATCGGTTCACCGGGGCGGTGGTCAGTGTGCCGACCTTCGGAAATCAGGTAGTTCGTGTAACGCAGCACTCCGAGGGATCGGGACAGATTGTCAGGGAGTTCGTTGCGGAACACCCCGAAGCGCTAGAGACTCTTCAATACGCTGATGCGGCTTCGGCTGCTCGGAGGGTGCGTGTACCTGTTGTCGCTTTCCCCGCCCTTGCAGATGGTGTGGTTCCCCCTCCTGGACAGTTCTCGGTTGTCAACAGTCTGGCGGGGCCCGTGTGGCGTCACGTCTTAGCTGGCGGGCACGGGGATTGGGATGATTTCGATCCAGAGGTTCGATCTGAGAATCCCTCTGATTGGGCGGGTGATGGACAAGTTGCCCGCCTATCACCCAACACAATCGCCCAGTTCTTGCGGGAACCAACGCCATTGGTTGCGTAAACGCCCAACCATCACCAGAGCGCTACCCCTTCCGCAAGAGTCCGGATCCGCTCTGGCCATGCCAACTGGGCCCCGAGTTTTTCGGTAAGCATCGCCTGCAGTTCGCGAAGCATCCCATCGTCCGAACGCACTGTGGCGGGCTCAACCCCATGTTCATGGCACATTTGAGCGAGGGCACCAACAGCCACTCCGATCGACCACTCCACAGGATGAACTCGGTAAGCGCCATTCGTGATATGTGTGGTGCCAATGTTCTTAGCTCCAGCCAAAAGGTTTCCCGCATCTCGTGAGATCAGGGCGCCGAGCGGAATCTGAAACGGGAAACAACCAATGTCCACATAGCTACGTCCAGCTGGTGTTGGATGGAGATCAATACGGTAGTAGCCGGTTCCCACCGTGTCGCGAACGGTTGCGGAGCCGCTGTGCTGGCCGCGCATCTCAATTCCTATATCGCCTTCAGTGACGGTGTCGAGTGCGCGGATACGCCGCGATTCCCGATAGTATGGCTGCCTTGCCAACCCGTCTTTTGTCCCAAATACGTCGCCACGCAATCGAAGTTCTGGGTAACCGTATCCGCCATCGTGCCGGGGCGCCACCGTCTGGAGCCAGTGGACAAATGAGAGCGTAAGCTGCCGGGATTCATCCTCTGCCTGCCTACGGCTCTCTTGGCTTACTCCTAAAAGCGGCTTGTCCCAGTAATCTATCTGGGGCCAATTAACTAGCGTGATCTCGCCGCCCGGGAATTCTGGGGAGAGGTTTGAACGCGAGACGATTCGCCTGTAGTGCCACAGATCTCCAGAACGCCCGGGAGGAGTGCCGGAAGAATCGCCGGCGAGCATCGCCCGCGTTCGCGTTGAAAGCGAGACGGGTTCGATATCCTGCCACGAGAGCTGCGGGCCGGGCCAAAACTCGGGGACTACAGTTGAGAATCTTTCATATAATGCTGGCCGATCAACAAAATCGGCGTTTCCTTTCCTCCATTCAACGGCGCAACACCAGGTGATCGCTTGCTGATCATTAGGGTCGGCTTTCTTTGGGGCGTGAAGCTCACCGTATTCTTCCTGGGACTCGGCCCCGATGACGTGCTCGATAGAACCGAGTTCCAGCACATCGCCAAGTTCTGTGGCATCAACAAAGATTGGTGCACGTAGATCTGTTTCCTCCCCAGTCACGAGGTCACATACGGTGATCTGTTCAACGCGATCTTCTGACCTCACCACCTCCACTGGTTCGTGCTCTCGTAGCCAAACAATACGTCCACTAGCAACGAGCGGAGAGATCATCTGCTCAAGCACGAGCGCGGAAACACGTGGTTCGTGGCAAAGCCGCGAAACGTCTCCGCCGCCCGGATTCAACTCCACATCGGAGTGCGCCCGAGGCGTCAGCGGATAGAACTGCCGGTAATGGTCCCGAATTAGAGATCGCAGCTCGGCGTAACTCGCCGAGGTAGGCAGATCTTCAATCCACGGAGTTTCATCCGGCGGCACACCTTGTACAGTCATCTGGCCGCCAAGCCACGTATCTGCTTCCGTCAGCACGACGCGACACCCGAGCCGTGCCGCCGTGAGCGCAGCCGCAACTCCTCCCAATCCTCCTCCGATGACAACCAAATCTGCTTCAAGTCGGTTCTTCATGGCTGCGTTTCCTTCGGTTGCTTCGTTGCTTTACGTGCGCTTGATAACTCACTATTGAGACGTCTCGCTAGGCAAATGCATAACGTTACGCGCCCATCTATTGATCACTAAATCTACTCTAGTAGATACCTCGAACACTACACGATCAAGACTTCGGCGAGTGCGCCATTGTCAGATTCTTTCACCAGCACTTAAGCGCACGAAACCCCCGACTCGATTGCGTGGCGAACGTTTGTGAGAGAGGATTCGTCGTCGTCAAAAAACCTATAGCGCCCCACGACTCTACAATCCCAGCCCGCCCTAACCCCACCAATTCCTATTTCCCCTAGCAACCGTGGCAGCGCTGTCATACAATATTTCCAAGTTCGCGGCGCCGGGAAGAAGGAACCGGCGCATCGGTTACTACCACATAGGAGTGAGTAGATGTACCACCAATGGATTAGCCGGCGCCCAAGTGCGGGCCTCATGGCCGCAGCAGTTGTGTGCGCCGGACTCGTAGTACCCATTTCCCCAGCCACGGCCGCGCAAGTCGATGCTCTGGACGCAGTCGATCCCTTTATCGGCACCGAAGAAACGGTATCGATCAACGAAGGAAATGCACGCGGCAACGCCGCCTACGGCAACACCATGCCGGGTGCCACCGTGCCCTTCGGCATGATCCAATTCAGTCCAAAAACGTATGCAACCGAGCAGGTCAACAGCGATATCAAGCACACCCGCGGCGGCTACGAATATAACGCGGATACCATCACGGGCTTCGGGCTCACCCGACTGTCCGGAACCGGCTGCTCCGGCCGATTCGGCGGCAACGATTTCCCTTTGACTCCATACACAGGGGCGCTGGAGGACGGATCGCTCCCGGTGAGCCCGCGGGAGGAAATCGAATCTTTCTACCTGCCCTTCGAGCACGCGAACGAGGATGCCGAACCTGGGTATTACACAGTCACCACGGATGACGGCGTGCAGAGTGAGCTCACCTCCACCACCCGCACGGCCGTAGGACGCTTCACCTTCCCCGAGGGCGATGACGGCTCCAATACACTGATTCTGGACGCCGGCGGGTCCAACAATGATCTATCCGGCTCCGAAATAGCCATTGATCCAGACACACAGACCGTCACGGGCAGCGTCACCGCAAAAATAGTATGCGCCTCGGGCCCGTCCTACACTGCCCATATGACGGCCACGTTTGATCAGCCGTTCGATGCTTATGGAACCTGGGATGGCAACGGGCTGGACCCGGAGGGCACCAGCGCATCGGCTACCACCACAAAGCACGGTTCGGGCGCTTGGCTCGCCTTTTCCGGGGATGGACCTGTTACGGCCCGCATCGGGCTGAGCTACGTCTCTGTGGATGGTGCGGCCGGCAATCTCGCGGCCGAGAGCTCGGACCTCTCCTTCGACCAGGTTCGAGAACAGGCTTCGGGGGCATGGGGCGAGGCGTTGGGCACCGTGGACGCCCGGGGCGCCTCAGCTGAACAGAACACCAAGTTTTATACCGCGCTCTACCACGCGTTCGGGCACCCCAACGTTTTTGAGGACGCCGACGGGCGCTACATGGGCTACGACGATCAGATCCACAGCGTCGAGTCCGGCCGCCATTTCTATGTGAACTTCTCTGGCTGGGACACTTACCGAAGTCAGGCTCAGCTTGTGGCCCTCACCCACCCGGACGTAGCCAGCGATATCAACCAGTCGATCATAGACATGGTGGATCAGTCAGGCGCATGGTCCTCGTGGCCCAGCTACAACCGGATCCAGACGAAGATGAGTGGCGATTCGCTGCAGGTGATCGTCGCGCAAACGGACGCTATGGGCGCCACGAACTACGATCGCCACCATGCGCTCGAATCGATGGTGGAAAGCCAATCCGTGCCGAACGCCGCTACTCAATCCAACCGTTCAGATGCCTTCCTCTATACCACCCTTGGGTGGGTTGACGGCGATAAGAAGGGCGCGGCCACCTCACGCACCCTCGAATACGTCACGGACGATTTCGCGATCGCTCAGCTGGCCGAGCGGCTCGGGGATACGGAATCTTACGAGCTCTACAGCCAGCGATCCCAGAACTGGAAGAGCATCTTTAACTTCCAGAACGGCCACGTCGATGCACGTAACCGTAACGGGTTCATGGACACGGCACTGAACACGCAGGGCGATCAGTTCGAGCAATCCACGGGCAAGCAGTACAGCTTCAACGTCCCGTTCAACATGGAGGGGCTCATCGAGGCTCGGGGCGGCGTTGACGAGGCCACCGCGGATCTTGACAAGATGCTCGAGCAGCTGGATGCCGGGGCCTTCAGCGAGTACACGTACATGACAAACCAGCCGAGCTTCGGCCTTCCTTGGGTTTATAACTGGCTCCAAGACCCCACAAAGGCCACCGATACACTGGATCGCGTTGTGGATGAGCTCTACGGCACCGGGCCCGACGGCCTGCTTGGCAACGATGATCTCGGCTCACTGAGCGCTTGGTATGTGTGGGCAAGCCTCGGCTTGTACCCCGGGATTTATGGGACAGGCGAGTTCTTGGTCAGCTCCCCCATGTTCGAGGACGTGACGATTTCTGCGATCGGTTCTGATCGGGTCATTTCCATTTCTGCACCGGGCGCGACCAGCGGGGCCAGGTATATTTCGGAGCTTTCTGTGGACGGCGACGCCTCCACATCCTCCTGGCTCGAAGAGTCGTTTGCGCGCAATGGCGGATCGCTGGCCTTCACCATGACGGCCGATGCCTCGGCTACCACGTGGGGAACTGCGAGGGAGGACGCTCCCCCGTCCTATACCCAAGGCGTTGACGATCTCAACGGGCGGGGCATCACTCACGATGGCGCCAAGAACGCTGGGACGTTGGACGTCAATGGCGCCACGCTCTCCTACGAGAAGCTTGAGGAGCAGGGCGTTGTGCCGGGTGGCGAGGTCCCGTTCGAGGATGGCGGAGTGACCTTCAGTTGGCCCAAGAGCGCCGATGGCGGCCACCCCGATCACTACATCCCACACGGGCAATATGTGAAGGCAGAAGAGGGACTTTCCAGCACGGGAATCTCCTTCCTTGGGCTGGCCACTAACGGTCCGTCATCCGGCACCGCCACGGTGGTGTACACCGATGGCACGGAGCAGGATGTTCCTGTCTCCTTCAGCGACTGGACTACAGACTCGCCCACGCAGGGCGATACGGCCCTCCTCACGTTGAATGGCCGAAATACGAAGGACGGCGGATCTGACACCGCCAAGCCGAATCTGTACGCCACGGAGGTGGTGGGGCTCGATGAGTCCAAGACTGTGGAGGGCGTTATCCTGCCGACGGATGTGGACAAGGGCATCATGCACCTGTTCTCCGTTGGGTTCCAAGATCCGGCCGCGGGTGCCGCGATTGCTACGAACACCTCACTGAGCCTCGGTTCATCCACAATCGATGAGGGTGCCACGGTGACGGCCGATGTCACTGTGCGGCCCGCGGATGCTCAGGGTACTGTGACTGTCTTGGACGGCAGCTCTGCGGAGTTGGCGGAGGCGGAGCTGGGCTCGGACGGAACGGCGCAGATCGAGCTGCCTAATTCGCTGGAACCTGGCAAGCACACGCTCACCGCAACATTTGCGCCCGAGGATGAGACGGCCTTCCGAAGCTCGATCTCGAGCGCTGTCACTCTGACGGTGCTTCCGTCAGATACTCCTCGCGAGGGGACCGCTCTGTGGACGCGATCGTATGAGCAGGGCACCCCCGCCCCTGCCGGCTTCCCCCAGAGTGGGGAGGCCACAGGGATTCGTGGGGAATCGGCCGTTCAACCCAACGACGTTGCCCAAGTAGTTTCTAACGGACCAAACCTCGGCAACATCAAGGAATACGTCTCGCGGTTGGCGGATGGGAACCCTTCAACTAAATGGTATGCAGCCGGGTCGGGAGCGCCCACGGAGGCAGAACCGCTCTCCGCGGTGTATGAGCTAACCGAGCCGCGTACGGTCACCGGGTACTCTCTCACGGCAGCCGGAGATTCGGCGAAGTTCCCGAACCGTGATCCCAAGTCGTGGCAGATTCTCGGTTCCAACGCCGAAGATCCCGATCTGTCTGGCGGTTCGTGGGAGGTTATCTCCACGGAGACTAACCAGACGTTCGCCTCCGATGGCCTCACCCGGTTCTATCAGATTGAGGATCCCGGCAAATACTCCCATTACCAGCTACGCATCACGGGGAACGCGGGTGGTGAAGCGAAGAACGAGAACACTCAACTCGCGGACTGGACCCTATCCTCCGATGCAGGGAGTAAGACTAAGTCCTTGGGGATCTCTGTCCACCAGAACGGAACCGCACCGGATGGCGATGGTAGTCAGGCTCTTCGGTATTCCGGGCGGGTGTTGGATGATGGGCCAGCCTCTTCTACGACAGTGATTCAGATGGATATGGACGTTCCTATCTCCGATGGCACCTCGTTGTCCTACCTCGTTCGGCCCGATACAGATGCGGCCGCGGTTGCGGTAGATGTTGTGTATTCGGGATCGGAAAAGGCTTCGGAGGCGTCCGTCCTTGAAGGCGACCCGTCCAGCGCCGTCGCGGGCGCCTGGACTCCTGTGACCGTGGATCTTTCCTCCCTGGCTGGCGCAACCGTGAAAGAACTGCGCTTGCGGTATGAGGATCCTGCTGCCAAGGCGGGCCAGATCAGCGGGTGGGTAGATTCACTGACCATCGGTACCCCGGTAATAGATTCGGACAACGCATGGACCTACCTCGAGGAACCTGATGTTGATCCCGCCCAAGGTCACGACGATAGAACCGTCTGGACCACCACGGACTTTGAGTTGAGCGATCAGTGGGACCGCGCCTTCGGCCCGTTCGGGGCGAAGGGCACGGGAACAGATCTTGGCTCGGACTTCCCCGTGAGCACCCAGCTTGGGTTGTACAAGGATGGAAAGTCTGCCCCGGTGACCGAGGCGTACTTCTTCAGGTCCTCGTTCTCGCTCTCCGAGGAGGTGCTCAGCACGGGCGCCCCACTCACTGGCACCGTAGTGTTCGATGACACGGCCACGGTTTATGTGAACGGTCAACGTGTTGCCGGATGGAATGACAAGGATATAAACGAAAACATCCAGTATCAGACTCCTAGCGGAACCTCGGGCATCGTGGATCCCCAGCAGCGGACGTTCACTGTTCCTGCCGATGCACTGGTGGCGGGAGTAAACACAATCGCCGTGGAGATTCATCAGTGCAACTCCACCAGTTCGGATGTCTACTTCGCCATGCCGGATCTGCACGTCGACGCCTCGGGAACGCCCATACCGTTCCGTGATGGCCAGTTGAACGCCACATACGATTCGGATGAAGTAGAAGCACCGGATGGCAGTGATTACTACACATGGCTGCTTACGCCGTTCAATGACGCCCAGACCGAGGCCGACATCATGGGGCCGAACGAGGTGTATCCCAGCGGGACATCCCTCGAAGATCTCATTGGGATCAACGATCTGACTGTTGTGAACACCAATAATGGACCTGAAAGGTTTACTGACCGATTCGATCCTGCAGTCGAAGAAGCCCTCACGGACGGGGCGGGCAAGCCTTATGTGACAATGTCTGATGGGCTTGGCGATACGATTGGCCCGCTCTACACGCAGGCGCTGGCAAACAACGAGCTGCCGAAGACCGAGGCACTGCTCAAGTACCGGATTGAAAAGCCAACTGAATCATCACGCGACGCACATCAGAACGCAAAGGATGCCTACCAATACAAGCGCCCCTTCGTTCGGATGGGCTTCACGGAAGATGACGGCCTGATCCAGAAGTGGGATACGGACGGAGGCTACAACGGACTCGCCGGGGACGGATCATTCCCGAGTGGTCACACAACCCATAGCTACGCTCAAGGCATCACCATGGCCACGCTTCTTCCGGAGCTGTCACCGCAGATACTGGCGCGTACCTCCGAATACGGGAACAACCGCATCATTCTCTCCTTCCACTACCCCACCGACATCATGGGAGGAAGAATCGTCGGTGAGGATATGACGGCCCGCCGATGGGCTGATCCGGAGTACCAAGAGCTCCTATTCGAAGCTCAGGACGAACTGACAGCAGTTCTTGCACAGAAGTGCCGAGAGACTAAGTCCGGTGACACGTTCCAAGAGTGCGTTGTCAACCAAGAAGAGGGCCTTTCCGATGACGAAGCACTCGAGATCTATCACGATAGGTTGACGTACGGCTTCCTGCAGGTGACAGATACAGAGCTCGCACCCTCTGTTCCCAAGGATGCTGGAAACCTGCTGCTCACGACCTTCCCGGATCTCACCGATACCCAGCGAACCACGGTTTTGGCCGCAACTTCGTTGCCATCGGGATACGTGTTGGATCAGCCTGGGGATTTCGGCAGCTATCAGCGCCTCGATCTAGCGGCGGCGATGGCCGCCACGGTTGAGGTGGGACCTGACGGTGAACTCATCGTCAACGGCGTTCCCGTGGGTGAAGATGGCCTTCCTATCGATGACGGGGAGGGGCCGACCGATCCAACGGACCCGGACGATCCGGTTACTGTCACGCCAGACGCGGTGACATTCGATGATCGCGCTGGGACCAACGAGGATACGTTCACGATTCCATCGGCCAAGGGCGTGGATTACCTTGTTGGCAGTAACGTACTGCCAACTGGAACATATCCCGGATCTGGGACGGTAACCGTAACTGCTGAAGCCCAAGAGGGATACATCCTAGATACCGACGCGGCCTCGGAGTGGACTCATACCTTCTCCACAGATGGAGACTCCATTCCGGCACCAGAAACGCCCAGTGAATCTGCTTCGCCAGGCAACCCATCAGAGTCTCCACAGGACGGGAATCTGCCCGTCACCGGCGCCCAGGTAGCTGGAATCGCAGCCCTTGCTTTGCTTCTTTTGGCTGGTGGCACGGCGCTCGTGGTTCGGCGGCGTCGTGGAAGCGCCGACGTAGATGGAAGCGAAGGTTAGTCACCTAGGCATAAGCTAGGCGCACGATGAGGGGCCGGAAGGTGCATGGAGCGCTGTCCGGCCCCTCTCCGTGGCCTTAGGAGTTGTTCGAGCGGCGTGGAAACTCTTCGACGCCCCATCGTTCTGGGATATCCGGAGAAGGTAGCAACCTGCCAGTGCCAACACGTTGAATGCGTGAGTTCTAGGCGCCAGCCCAATACTCACGGACCTTCTTGGTGGTTTCCTCATAGCCCACATCGGCGGACATGGTGACCCAGCGGTCAAAGGCCACTTCGGCGTTGGAGTCTAGCCGTGACCCTTCCCAGACGAGCCCACGCACGCACTCCTCACCAAACACCGTGGCGGCAGATTCCACATCCTCAAAGATGTTGATGAGGCTATCGACGATGATCGGCTCCATGATGTTCAGCTCAAGCTCACCGGCCGCTACAGCCATTTCGACGGTCGAAGCCGCACCGCGCACGCGGTAGCTCAGTTGCATCACGTATTCGGGGATCACGGGGTTGATCTTGCCCGGCATGATAGAAGATCCGGCCTGCACGGCTGGCAGCGTCACCTCTTGAAGTCCGCCGAGCGGGCCCGAAGAGAGCATCCGCAGGTCTTGCGCAATCTTTGCCATGGTCAGCGCGGCCCGGGCAGCCACATGGGCGATGGACGCGTATCCGTCTAGATTCGAGAGTGAATCAAACATATCCGGCGCAGGCTTAAGTGCCCGCCCCTTGAGCTTCGCGAGTTCAGCTACAGCCTCCTCCCGGTAACCTTCCACGGCGCCGATTCCACTTCCAAGAACGGTTGCCCCAAGTGGTACTTCATTAAGAACGACGACGGCGCCCTCGAACTCCCCCGCCAACCTTCTAATTGCCGCCGAGTGAGAGCGGTGGGTCTCTCCTACGGTCAGGGTGACTGCGTCCTGTAAGCACGTACGGCCAAGTCGGACTGTGTCCTCGTACTCGGCCGCCTTGGCATCAAACTCATCCGCGAGCGCCCGGAGCGCCTTGATCGGAGCCTCAGCCAAGTCCATCACAGTCAGCGCCATTGCTGTCGGGTAGCTGTCATTGGTAGATTGCGACGCATTCACGTGATCATTCGGATGGATCTTCTCGCCCGCGATCTGAGCAGCACGGGTGGCGATGACTTCATTTGCGTTCATGTTCGTTGTTGTTCCACCTCCACCCAAAACTAGAGCAGTTGGAAACTGGTCATCGTGCATACCTGTGGCAACTTCGTGCGCGGCGGCTTCGATAGCCTCCGCCTGTTCCGCAGTAATCACGCCGAGCTTCGCGTTCGCGCGTGCGGCGGCTTGCTTAACGAAGCCGTAGTTCTTAACAAGAGCGGGGACGTCCGCCACCGTGCGGCGGCCCGGGCCGAAGTTCTGGACGCCAAGCTCAGTCTGCTTGCCATATAGCTTTTCTGCTGACACTGTTTTCTCCTTCGATGACTTGTATGCGGGGCCCCGCGATGTGATCGCCAGCTAGGTTCGTATGCGGCATTCTGGCTTCTCAACGCCTGCTAACGTGGCCGGGAGCAAACGCGGCATTGTTGCCACCGCACCGCCGATCCAAAACCACAATCCCTCGACATCAGCACCGTGTGCACCCAAGGTGTGGGCCTACGAAATCCTTCCGCCAATCGAAGCACCGTCTTGGATCGATCCGGGCAGGACCACAGTTTCTGGGAGTGCGTCGGGATGATCGAGCCGATCCAACAGAATCTCGACCGCACGCCGGGCCATTGTTTCAAGGGGCGGTACGAACGAGTAGATACCTCCGCCCCAGAAGGAGAACCATTCGGGCGCGTCGTAGCTAACAAGAGCAAGCTCATCTGGAACTTGGACGTCGTGCGCAACACAGGCCGCTACCGCGCCAGATGCGATTCGCGGGCTGGCGGCGATGATTGCGGTTGGCCGGTTCTCGGAACGCAAGAGAGATTCCGTCGCAGCTCTCCCCCACTCCGAATCGAAGGCACCACACATGGTTCGTACCGATAACCCGGCTTCTCCGAGCGCCGCCTCGTAGCCGGCAACTCGAGCCTGAGTAGTTGAGAAGCTCTCCTCGCCCACGACCATCGCGATTTCGCGGTGCCCACGTTCGATAAGTGCCTCAGTAAGCTGGAGGAATCCAGAACGATCGTCGCATAGCACGGCGGAAACATCCTGTAGTTGAGACCTTCGATTGAGTTCGACGACGGGACAGGGCACATCAACTGGCAGTGCAGGGTCTATCGGAACCCGCACAATGCCGTCAACTCTGTATTCAGCAAGCGAATCTATGGCGTTACGCTCCTGCTCGGGATTCGCTGACGCAGCGATAATGAGCTGGTAACCACGCTCTCGCAATAGGCGTGCCGCTGCCGCAGACCCCACTGAATAGAACTCGTTCGTATAGTCCGGTACCAGGAGAGCAACGAGATTCGATCGATTGGATCGCAAGCCGGCGGCCAATCGGTTGGGCCGGTACCCGAGTCGGTCTGCAGCCGCCAGAACCTTGCGCCGAGTGGACTCCGCAACGTAGCCATTATCAGAGAGGGTTCGTGAGGCCGTACCAAAACCGACACCAGCCTCCTCGGCAACATCCTTCAAACTTGGGCGGCGGGATCTACTGGCACTGCGTTCCGGCACTGGTGTCCTCCTTAGACGATCTCACCTTTAGAGTGTAGACGAATCCGCAAGTTCACCTAGGAAACTGTCATCCAACCACATGAAAAGCGAGGTGCTCCCCAAGGAATCCACCGAAGAAATCAGTATTATCCCTTGGGGAGCACCCCATATACTGGCGCGATCATCTATTTGCCGATCACAGTACGGCCGTATCTAGTCCCAGATCCGCACGGGCTTGCCGCGCAGCATCGATAGCGTCACGCACCGTCTGCACTTGCGACGAATTCAGGCTTTCCAGCGGGGCAAACGGAGTACCAACATCTAGACCCGTCAGGGCAAGCCCTCCCTTCACCATTGGTGCGGGACCGAACGCGGCGAAGGCCCGACACAACGGCCAGAGACCGCGCTGCAATCGCCAGGCCGAATCCCGATCTCCAGCCTGATAGTAGTTCCACATCGCGACAGATGAACGAGGAGCAATACAGCACGGCCCGCCCATCCAACCGCGCCCACCTAACTCCCAAACGAGCATCTGTACATGAGAAGACGCCGAATACAATTCGAGCTCAGATCCAGCAGTCGTCAGCGACATCAGGAACCCAGTATTGGGTGAAGCATCCTTCAATGCATAGATGTTTGGGACCTTACTAAGCTCAATAAGGGTATTCAGATCAGGCTGAGCACCCAACGAAGGCTGCCGGTAAAGCACTAAGGGCAAATCGGTGGCCGTAGCCATCGCATTGAAATACTCAGTCATAGATGCTTGACTGACTTTTCCCCACGGCCGGATCATCGCGACGATGCCAGAGGCGCCCAGCGCCGTGATCGTCGCGACGCGAGTAGCAGCATTCGTCGTCGTTCCAGAAAGCACCCCCGGAACAACAGGAAGCTCACCCGCGTAATCCACCACGTTCTCAACAACATCGTCAGCGACCGCATCGGAAATCGACGGTAGCTCTCCCGTTGAACCAAGTGGCGAAAGCCCGGAGACTCCTGCCTCAGCAAGGGCATCAACCAACCGATGAAGCGCATTGTTATCCAGCGTCCCAGAGCTAGTAACAGGAGTTGGCAGATAGGGGATGATCCCAGCAGGAAGAGGGTGTTTCATACTCACCATATTCCCACTAAACTCATCCAGCCGGAACCAATTACGAGCCATATCGTTACAGAAACGAGCCCAGCAATTGCCGATACTCGCCACCACTGTCCAACAGTGTTGTAGCCACTCCCGAAGATTGCCGGTGATGCTCCACCTGCATATTGAGTCAGTGACGTAAACGCATTGGATATATACCCGAGAAGGAGCGCACCAAGAAGCGGAGGTGCGCCAAGCGCTATGGCGGCGCCAAGGAACGCCACATACATCGCTGAGATATGCGCGGTTGCCGAAGCGAATAGGTAATGAGAGAAGAAGTAGACAAGACAGAGGATCGCAAGCGCTGGAACCCAACCGAGGGAGCCCATAGATCCAGCTATTGAGTCAGACACCCAAGCAATCAGACCATACTTGTTAAGCGCCGTAGCCATCATAAACAGCACGGAGAACCAAATCATCGTGTCCCAGGCAGACTTCTCCGAAATGATGTCCTGCCACGTCAGCACATGGGTAATCAGCAGTATAACCACACCGATAATCGCGGTTGTGGTGGCGTTTATCCCTAGCACCATGTCTCCCACAGTCCACAGGAACAGCAGCAAGACAAACGTTGCCGTCATAACCTTTTCGCCGTATGAAAGCGGCCCAAGCTTGTGGAGCTCAGACTTTGCCATGTCCACCACTTCAGGTGTGTCCTTAAGCTCGGGCGGATACACCAGATAAACGACCAAAGGAACAATAATGAGCGCGGCGAGACCCGGAACGATGGCACCTAATGCCCATTTTGCCCAAGTGATATCCACTCCCTGTTGCCCCGCCAGAGTAGCAATAAGTGGATTTCCAGCCATTGCCGTGAGGAACATCGCGCAGGTAATGGCGTTAACCTGTCCGACGTTGATGGCAAGGAAGGAACCCGCGCGACGAGCTGTTGGCACCGGCTTTGAATCGTAAACCTCGGCAACAGACTTCATGATAGGCGCCATAATGCCGCCACCTCGGGCAGTTGCCGAAGGGATCGCCGGAGCCATCACTAGATCTGCTACAGCCAGACCATAGGAGACCCCAAGCATCTTCTTCCCGAGTTTCGATACGAAGAAGAGCGCGATCCGGCGGCCAAGGCCCGTCTTGATGAAGCCTCTAGAAATCAAGAACGCCATAACGATCAACCAGATCGTCGAATTTGAGAAGCCCATGAGGGCGTATGGCGCAGTCGGATCATCCTCCGGAGCAGTAAGTGGTACAACTCCCAGCAAGACAGTGGCCAACATGCCAATAATCGTGACTGCACCCATGGGAAGCGGGTGCAAGATAATCGCGAGAATAGTGGCAATAAAGATTGCCAGCATATGCCACGCTTGGGCGGACACCGCATTGGGCCCCGGAATTACCCACATAATTGCAACGAGGGCAACCGGTATGCCAAGCCGCCATGAGAATTCCAGCCAACTGACGCCCCCCGGTGCGCGTACACCCCGATCCTCGCCTGATTTCTTCTGTTCCGTATTAACGCTCATGGGTCAGCCCTTCTGGAGCGCGGGAGTGGAGGACCATGCAGCAACGGCAGAGTCAACGATGTGGCCAGCTTCGCCAAGGTAGTCCTCAGGAGCGACCAGCTTCTCTGGGAGAAGATCGCTCTTGCCAGCATTCTTGGCAACCTCGCGCAGTGCATCTGCCAAAACGAGACTCTTATCGCGGGCCAGCGTGGAAGCTTCATACAGAAGATCGTGTGCATCCTCGCGGCCCAAATACTCTGCCAACTGAATCATTTGGGCCTCAGCCATAATGAGGCCCCCATCGATCTTCAGGTTTTCCTTCATCCGCTCAGGGTTTACTCGTATACCGCTGGCAATGACGATCGCCTCATCCAATGCTGAGCCAGCAAGTGTGCCCATCGTGGGCACGGCCAGCCATTCGGCTTGCCATTCACCCGCAGCACGCTGATGGCCAGCTTCCTGCATCCTGGTGAAGACCGAGAGGAGCGCCGATGCCGTTGACGACATCCCGATGATGAGCTCAGAAGAAATCGGATTGACTTTTTGCGGCATCGTCGACGAAGCACCGCGGTGAGGATTGTAAGGCTCGAACACCTCCCCCACTTCAGACCGTGAGTGATCCACGACGTCACGCGCCAACTTGGCAAGCGTGCCACAGATAGTGGCACAGAAGTAGCCGTACTCCGCAAGGACGTCACGGTCCACGTGCCAAGGAACATCAGTATCTCGCAAGCCAAGCAGCTCGGCCACACGAGACCGCACCTCAATCGAATGCGGACCTTGAGCGGCATTAGTACCACCCGCCCCAAACAGCGAAATCACTCGAACACTGTTGTAAGCATGTGCGAGGCGGTCACGCTGGCGGCGAAGCTCATCAAGAATCACGGCAACGGTTGCTCCAAACGATGTTGGAACGGCCTGCTGAGCGTGCGTCCGGCCCGGCATCACTGTGTCACGGTACTTCTGGGAAATCTCAGACAGAAGGTCTCCGAGCGTCTGGAGTTGCTGATCCATGGCAGCAAGCGACCGCGACATCTGAAGTGCCTGCCCTGAATCCATAATGTCTTGAGTAGTGGCTCCGTAGTGAACGTGCCCGTTAGGGCCGTCAGGCAAGTGCGATGATACTTGGCGAACTAGTCCGAAAATTGGGTAACCAACGTTCTGCGCAGACTTCCAGAGTTCTTCACGGTCGATATTGTCTATACTGCAGGCGTCAAAGATCTGGCTAGCGTGATCCTCTGGGATCACTCCCGCCTCACCTTGAGCAGTAGCTAGTGCTGCCTCAACATCGAGCCAAGCTTTGATAGTTTCTTCGTCCGAATAGATCTTGAGCTGATCCTTGTTCGCCGCAAACTGGTAAAGCATCGAGAATGGCGATTTGCTTGCAATCATCGTAGACCTTTCAACGTTTGACAGTTATTTCCCATCTGGTATGGATTCGATTCCATAGTGTCAGCCTAAATGCGCCACAAATTACTTGTCTATAGTTGAGCCACTCTGAATCCCTCAATATGGATTCGAATCCATATTATTAGTAGAAATATGGGACCTCAGTCCCCACAGGAACGAGACGGAGACTCCTACAAAGGATGCGATTCGCACGAGTCCCGGAGAACTACGGTTGCTTTGCACGTACACCACGTGCACACTGACGCATCACAGGACATGGCTCGCATATATGCCGAGCAACCCTTCCTAGCGCGTCAGCGTGTACGGCTAGGTCACGAACTGCCTCCCAGTCACCCAACTCGAACACTCGAAGCGGTTCCATTGGCAGCGCTGTCACGATAGACTCGCCATGCGCTGCACAGGCCACCCCGCCAGTACCCGCCCGGTTCGAAGCTGAAGGGCGGGAGCAACTTCGCGGCGCGCAATCAAGGAGGATCATGAGAAAACATCAATCCCCACTCAGGCGCCACCGGCGATCAGCCGGTTCTACGTTGGCCGCCACGGCACTTGCCATAACCTCCATCACGGGAGGCGGAGCAGCTACCGCACAACCTACTGCAGCAGGATCGGCGCCTGTGGCACCGGCACAAGCAGCACAACCGGCGCCAGCAGCACCCGCAGCCCAGGCAGAGGGGCTGTCCGCACTAGTCAACCCGTTCGTGGGAACGTCGAGCGAAGGCAACGCCTATCCGGGAGCAACAGCACCTTTCGGTATGGTCCAGCTCAGCCCGGACAACGCCAACTCGTATGGCAATACCTCATATAGCCCTGACAATAGGTGGGTGTGGGGATTCAGCCACCGCCACATCAATTCGGCTGGGTGCCCCGCGGCGGGCGAGATCCTGGTTGAACCCTCCGCGGCAGACTCTCCCATCACCGCCCGTGAGCAGATCGCGATGGTGGATGGCAGCGAAGCCGCACACGCCGGGTACTACACCGTTCAGCTTGAAGGTGGCGTCACGGCAGAGTTGACCACGACCGAGCGTGTTGGCGTCCATCGGTACGAGTTTGCGGATTCGGACACCGGCCACCTCTCCTTGAATGTAGGCGAAACCCTGCGGGATGCCGGCTCCAGCGAAGTCGCGTGGGTAGATGACCAGACCCTAGAAGGCTTTGTAGAAAACGGTGGATTCTGCGGCGGAACGTCCACCACAGAGAAGGTGTTTTTCAGCGCCCACTTTGACCGGCCGGCGGATTCGACGGGCACGTGGGACGGCTCGGGAACCTACACCGAAGAATCACCATCGTCCGTCTCGGACGGCGGCCAGAACGGCGCAGTCGCCACCTTTGACACCACTACTGATCAGGACGTCGAAATCGCCGTGGGCATCTCCTTCGTGGACGTGGATGGAGCCCGAGCAAACCGCACCAGCGAGACGTCGGATGACACCCTGACGTTCGCGCAGGCCCGCGCAGCCGCAGAAGCTGGCTGGGACGATCAGCTCGGCGCTGCCACCATAACTGCCTCCAATGACGCCCGCATCATCTTCTACACGCAGCTCTACAAGGCGCTGCTCTCCCCTACGATCGGCTCGGACGTGGATGGCCGTTATCGAGGGATGGATAAGGCTGTCCACACCGCGGAGGGATGGACGTACCATCAGACGTTCTCGTTGTGGGACACCTACCGGACGCAGGCTACCTTGCATGCCCTAGTGGCCCGCGATCATGCCACGGACATCGTCCGGTCTATGTATCAGCAACGTGTGGAAGGCGGTTGGTTCCCTCGATGGTCGCTCGGCTCGATCGAAACGAATATTATGGCGGGTGACCCAGCCTCTGCTTGGGTAGCCGAAAACTTCACCATGGGCACTGTCCCTGACGATATTGCCGATCCGATGTGGGATTACCTCGTCGAGAATGCAACCACGCCAACACCGGGAGATGTAGCGTCGGTGGGCCGCCAGAGCGCCGATTTCTACAACCAGAACCACCACATCCCGTTCTACTTTGAGAACGAGCCGGGGCTCGGTCAAGAGTATGAGGAATACCGTCACGGCGGATCCTCCTCAATGGAGTTCGCCATCTCAGACGCGGCCATAGGAGCCGCGGCCCAGCGCAGTGGGCGCCCCGAAGCTGCCGAGTTCCTCGAGCGCGGCCAGTGGTGGCGTACCCTCTGGAACCCGGATGTTGAGCTTTCCGGCGATTATCAGGGCATCGTCAACGCCGTGTTCCCTGATGGATCCTTCAACGTTCGCTCCAATGAGAAGGATGACGTCACCAAGTCCGGATTCCACGAGGGCACCCAGTGGCAATACCAGTGGATGGCCAGTCAGGACTATGCCGGCTTACAAGAAGTCATGGGCGGAACGGACGAATTCCTCGATCGCCTCGATTACTACTTCGATATGCCAGCGCTCCTAGAGAATCCTGGCCAGTCCCCCAGCCATTGGGCGAAGGGCGGATCCGATTACTATTCGAGCATTGGCTACAATCCCGGCAATGAGCCCACGATTATGAATCCGTGGCTCTACAGTTCGGCGGGCCACCCCGCTTACGTCAATGACGTCCTAGCTTCCAACCTCAACCGCTTCCCCAATACTCCGGGCGGCGGAGTTGGCAACGACGATCTAGGAACGATGGCTTCTTGGTACGTCATGGCTACGCTCGGCTTCGAGCCCGTTGTGCCGGGTTCGGGAATGATGGCGCTCAATTCGCCCCGGGTCGAGGCCGCTTCGCTACGGCTCGGGCCGGACGCGGATTCCCCTGTTCTCCAGATCAACGCTTCCGGTTCGCATGAATCGATGCCGCGATACATCGAGTCCGTCGCGGTCAACGGCACCGATCACTCAGCCACGTGGTTCGACGTAGAGGACATCCTGAGCGGAGGCACCTTGGACTTCACCCTCACGCAGGATCGCGACACCCCGTGGGGCACCAGCCGCGCCGATCGGCTCCCCAGCGTGTCCGATCCCGTACAGGTCAAGGCTTCGGCCACGGCGGGCTCACCCGAGTTTCAGTCCGGGGTTGAAACAACAAACGTTGTAGGAAAGGTTGAGTTCGAGGAGTTGACGAAGATCGCCGACGACGCCGTCACCTTCCCCACCGTTTCGGCCACCTTCACCGCAGATGGAACAGAATATGAAGCTCAGCCCGAAGCCACTGATAATGGCTGGGAGTTCAGCGTGACGGCTGAGTTCGCCAAAGCAGGGAATCTGTCCGGGACGCTCAGCGTGTCCGCTGGTGAAGACACCCCCAAGTTCGCACCAGAGACATTCGAGCCGGTCAGCGTTGAGGTGCCAGTCAAGGTGTTGGGTGCGGATCCGACCGACGATCCAAGTGAACCCGGCACCGATCCCTCGGATAACCCAAGTGATGGCGGATCGGGTGAACCCGGTACCGGCCCAAGCACATCAGCACCCGATCCGAGTGAATCGGGTGGCACTGTCGGCGCCGGTGACGCCGGCGGATCAGGCAATGCTGACGGCTCGGGTGGAGATGCTGGCTTGCCCAACACCGGTGCCAAGGTGGCGGGCATAGTTGCCGCTGCACTTCTGCTCACGGCAGCAGGCACCGTTTTGGTGGCGCGCCGGCGCAAGCAGAACTAGCCGCTGCTAGAAGCTCTAGCTAACGCTGAGAGCACCCTTTCTACCGCGAGCGCTACGGCTCTTCTCCCGTGGCCCTCAAGGCAGAAGAGGTGCTCTCGGTACGCCTGATATGTACGCATTAAACCTGGTACATGGAGGTCGGCTGAGGTATGCAGATATAGACGCTCGGTGTATTTTTTGGCATACCCTAAGGAGTGGCACGCTCCCCTTGCGGGGACTGCCCCACGCCGTGCTAGTATGTCCAGCGTGTATCGCATGATGTTGCTTTTCCTTTAAGGCTCACTCCGCCTGAGACGCCCCCCCTGCACCCAATGTGCAGATGGACCGCTCGTTGAGCGCCGCTCCGAGCTAGGGCCACGGTGAACCTATTTATTCGCGCACAAGTTTCCTTGTCACGATTCTGTTTTTATTCTTCCCATACCTGAGTGCCATACGCTCGTGTGCCACGAAAGCTAGCTACATTCGGCTTCAGGATTCACTCAGTTGTCCCAGATGAGGGCTACACCCCTCACGCAAAACAACAGAGCGAATGCTGAGAGGAAAGCGCCGGTCAATGACCACAAGGTGGCTGAGGGACAACAAAGACAGTAACTTGCGCGCACTTTTCGAAGGAAAATCAGTGCCACGCACACCCCATATTCAACTAACAGCTACATCGATCTCCATGACCCGCGGAACTACCCGCGTGCTTCATGACGTTAATCTGACGGTGCGGGAGGGATCGAGGATTGGCGTCGTCGGCGAAAATGGCCGCGGAAAGTCCACCCTTCTCCACGTACTTGCCAGAAAACTCAGCCCCGACGAGGGCACGGTCCAGCGAATCGGCGCCCTCGGGATGGCCGAACAAGAAATGAGTACGGAGGATCAGCGAACGGTCGGGCAAGCCGTCGCCGATTCGATCGCAGATTCCCTGACCGCGCTGGCAGATCTTGACGCGGCGGGCGAGGCGTTGGCGGACGGCCAGCCCGGTGCCGACGCCTGGTTCGCACGCGCACTTGAGCAGGCCACCGCACTGGATGCGTGGGACGCCGAGCGGCGGATCCGCGTGGCGCTGGAGGCTTTACGGGCGGAGCCCGATTGGTCGCGGCCTCTCGCCGAGCTCTCGGTTGGCCAGAGGTATCGTGTTCGCCTCGCATGCCTACTAGGCAGTGAAGACGATTTCCTCCTCCTAGACGAACCGACGAACCACTTGGACTCTAGCGGGCTCGAATTCCTCACGTCAGCCATCAAAGAGCGCGAGGGCGGTGTGGTAATCGTGAGCCACGATCGGGCGCTGCTCGCTGACGTGGTGGAGCAGACCATCGATCTGGATCCCACCCCGGACGGGACCGCACGCGTATACGGCGGCGGCTATGCAGGATACCGGGAGGGACGGCGGGCCGAACGCGAACGCTGGGAGCAGGACTATGCGCGGCAACAAGAGGAGCGCACGAAACTCAAGGGCGATCTGAGCGAGGCCCAGAACCGGCTCGTCTCTGGATGGCGGCCAGATAAAGGCACAGGTAAGCACACACGGGCCACGCGTGCACCGGGACTTGTCCAAAGTGTGAAGCGGCGTCAAGAGGCGCTCGAGGCCCACGCGGTCACCGTCCCAGAGCCTCCTCTTGAGCTGAGGTTTCCCAAGCTCGGCGCACGCGCTGGGGCCACTCTGCTCGTGGCCGAGGGCGTCCGGTTCGGAGGGCGGCTTGATGAGCCGGTCACCATGGATATCGAGGGTAGCTCGAAGATACTGGTGACCGGCCCCAATGGAATCGGGAAGTCCACCCTTTTGGGAATTCTTGCGGGAGATCTCGAGCCGAGTGAGGGCCGAGTGCGGCCCACCGAGGCGGCGAGGATCGGCTTCTTGCACCAAGAGTCCACGCTGCCGCTCGAAAAGCGGGCGGCTGAAGTGTTCAAGGATCACGTGAATCGGCTGGTTTCTGGGCGCCGTCTGGCTGCGGGCGAGGCGCTTAGTCTCGGTTCGCTCGGGTTGCTCAAGCGGGATGAGGCGAGCAAGCGGATCGGCGAACTCTCGCTGGGACAGCGCCGCCGGCTTGACCTCGCGATGGTTCTGGCCGAGCGGCCGAACGTCCTGCTTCTAGACGAACCGACGAATCAGCTCTCGATCGCCTTGGTGGACGAACTGACGGAGGCGCTGGAGGCTACCAGCACGGCAGTGGTCCTTTCCACGCACGATCGCAAGCTCTTGCGGGACCTCGGGGATTGGCAGGCGGTTTCGTTGGGGTGAAGTGTCTGGCGGTGGGCGAGGCGTTTTTGGTGCGAACAGGCCCGCACCATGGCACCTCGTCGGCTATGCACTTAGAGTGGGAGGTAACGACCAGTCCAAGGAGTTCAACCACATGAAGACCTTCACCCTCCCCGGCACCTCCCTCACGGTCCCCAGCGTGATCAGTGGAATGATGCGGGTCCAAGATCTGTCGGACGCCAAGGTCCGCGATCTCTATGAAACGGCCCGTGAGTGCGGCATCGATTTCTTCGATCACGCGGACATCTACGGCACCCCGATTCACGCCTGCGAGGCCCGCTTCGCCGAAGCCCTCCGCCTCTCCCCCGCGGAGCGCTCCGAGATCACGATCCAGACCAAGGCAGGAATTGTCCCCTCCGGCCCTTACTTCGATTTCTCCTATGATCACATCATCGAATCGGTGAACGGTTCGCTCGAGGCTCTCAACACGGATTACATCGATATCCTCCTGCTCCACCGTCCAGACATTCTGGTGGAGCCCGAGGAAGTAGCGCGCGCATTCTCAGAGCTAGCGGCGGCGGGCAAGGTCCGCAACTTCGGCGTCTCGAACCAGACGCCGGGGCAGATCGAGCTTCTCAAGAGGTTCGTGAAGCAGCCGCTGATCGTCAACCAGCTCCAGCTTTCCCCGACGCATGCCGAGATGATGGCTCAGGGCGCCGCGATGAATATGCCCCGCCTCAACCAATCCGCCAGCTACGATCTGGGTATCCTTGATTACTGCCGCCTAAATGACGTCACGATTCAGGCATGGTCCCCGTTCCAGAGCGACCTCGGCAAGGGAACCTATTTCGAGAATCCCGATTACCCAGAGCTGAACGAGGTGCTCAACAAACTCGCCAACTCCCACGGCGTGAAGTCTGAAACAATCGCCACGGCATGGATCCTGCGCCATCCGGCAAATATGCAGGTCATCGCGGGCACCATGAATCCGGATCGCCTTCGCGCGATCGCGGCCGGAGCTGACATCAACCTCACCCGCGCTGAGTGGTACCAGATCTATCGCGCCGCCGGTTACACCGTGCCGTAAAGCCCTAACCCTTCGGTACCTCCTGATCCGGACACGATGCGAGTACTCCGGCCATCGCATCGTGTTCGGCTTGGGTGACCCACAGCGAATACTTGTCCTTCACCCCGATCTGCCGCGCAACGTAATCGCATCGGTACGCCTTGTTGGCAGGCAGCCAGGTGGCCGCGTCCCCATCAGACTTTTTCTGATTAGCCGGCCCGTCCACTGCAAGCAAGTTGTAGGGATCGTTCGCGAACTCCCGGCGCTCACCCTCACTGAGCTGTTGCGCGCCCTTTTGCCACGAATCCGAAAGAGCCACTACGTGATCGATCTGCACGGCCGTGGAGGTGTCCTGCCCACGTACGAAATTGATCGCTGTGCCCGTGTATGGGTCGTCTAACGTGCCCGAAAGCACTACACATGTGCCGTGTTTATACGCCTTATCGGTGAGATCCCGGTCCAAAATATCGTTACGCGTATCGCACCCGTTGCGATCCACGTCCGCCCAACGCGGTCCGTATTCTTCGCGCGAGTACCCCGTTTTCGGCGCCCTTCCTTTGATGGGGAGAGTTTCGAGGGTTTCAGCTGCGCCCGTTTGTGACGACGACGAATTCCCTCCGCCGTCCATCCCATCTACGAAATAATCTGCACCGAAGCCGATCATGAGTACAACCGCAATAGCCAGCGCCACCCCGGAACTTCGATTCTTGCGGACATGAGTTCGGGCACCCGGCTTCGGCAATTTTTCTCCTTTTATTGCACGCAATTCCAACCTTCGGAACTTTATCGCCCAATGAAGACAAAGTGGTAAACATAGTAGGTGTGGCCATCCACCAACGAAGGAGGGGACATGTCCAATATGTCACCTGCTAGTCCGAGCACAATAGAGGGCGCGGCAGCTTACATAGCTGCGATTGAAAAGGCATTCAACTCGGGGGATCTGCAGAAGGTTTCTACCCTGATCGAGCATGATTTTGTCACGGCGTGGTTCGGGCTCTTGCCCAGCAGGTTCATTGAGATCGTCAACACGATTCGTCGCGACGGTGGCGACGTTTCCCCGTTCATACAATTCGTCGCAGCGTTCATGACTTCGCCTTTTCCAAGTACGGACGGAAACACCGAGCTCGAGGACCTCGCGATATCGGTGGAAGGACGGGGTTATCCCTACGACTCCTTCCTCTCCTACGCGCGCACTCTCGGATTACGGGTACAAGGGCGTTCCGTGGAGGCCCTCGAAATTGCGGATGAACTAGTGGCGGTGAACCGCGTGGCGTCCCTCTTCGATTCAACGATGGGATGGACGCTGTTCACAACCGTTCAGCACGGCGTTACCGCTATGCTTGCCGGAGACTTCGCGGCAGCTCTGACGAGCTTCACGTCCGCGCGCATGCATGCCACGATCCCTTCACTGGGCTTCTTTGTTCGCGATGCTTGCGTGAAGTCCGCCATGATCGAAGCGCTCTACGGGGATCCAGAACGTGCCCGCGGCCTGCTTCGCGAACTCGACCACACACCGCGTACCGCAAGCTGGGTAGAGGATGGCACAGATGCTCTCCGTACCTTGATAGAAGCCGCCCTTGAAATCTCCGATACCTACGCAGCATTGGAAAAGATCGATGATATTCCGCTGAACGCCGTGGGAGAGATGTGGCCGTTCTATATTGCGTGCCTCCAAAGAGTCATGATGCGGCACGGAGATAATCCAGAGGGCAATGCACGGTACCAGCATTATGAGGGTCTCCCCTTCCCTAAAGTGGAGCGGCAGGGCGTCACGGCCTCTGTTTTGCCGTTGTGGGGAGCTTACATCTCAATAGTCCACGGGAACCTTGACACAGCACGCGAACGCCTAGAAACTGCTGACCCCAATTTCCCTCCCGTTAAGCTTACGTTAGCGCTCATCGAGCTGCTCGGCGGACGCCCGCGTGAAGCACTAGACATCGCCTCAGCTCTCAGGGCTAAAACCACCGGCCTCAGATCTCTCGAATTACAACGCCTCGGCCTGGTTGCAGCCGCTCAGCTCCAGTTGGGATCGGTTGATGGGTGCCGCTCCGCCTTGAAAAGCGTGCTGAAGATAAGTGGCGGGCTGCGCCCCTACGAGGTTGTCTGGTTCCCTGTACCGGTACGAGAGTTCGCTGAAAATGAGTTTAAAGAATGGCCAAAGGCCACCACCAGCTCTGCGCCAGGATTCCGAATGTTCCCGGCATATCAGGATCGGCTGACCGATCGCGAATTGGAAATCCTTCGCTCACTCGCCAAAGGTCTCACCCGCGAACAGATAGCCAAAGCCGATTTTGTCTCAATCAACACCGTTAAAGGGCATCTGAGAGGCCTCTACCGCAAGCTCGGCGTCACCTCGCGTAACGCTGCGGTGATCGAAGGTGAACGGCGAGGTTTGTTGTAGAGAGAGGCAACGTCGTCGTCGTTAAAAAAATACGTAAGGCCCCATACTAGTGGACGGCGGGACTTAGGTCTGCCAGAACAACGCATTCCCAAGGACTAGTCTCGAAACAGTATTGCTCTTGTCAGCAAATGCCGCGTCGCATCTGAGCTGACAATCCTGGCGTCTCGTCCATCCAGACGGAATGCCTGTCCAATTAAGCAGGGTCAGCTTCAGTGTGACCCTGCTTCAGTTTGAGCGGGGCCGGTGTCCTGCGCGCAAGTCAGGAGATGCTGGTTTGAAAAAGCACTGGATGCTTCTAATGCTCGCAATAGTCACGTTCGGGTTAGTCACCTACGTGGTGCCGTTCCCCGAAACACTGAGCCACGAGGCGCGGGCAACGCTGGGAGTAGCTGCGTTCGCGATCATCGTGTGGATGACTCAGGCGGTCTCTCAGGGATTGTCCGGACTCATTATCGTGTTCTTGCTGGCAATCTCTGGTGCAACCGATCTCAATGGGGCTCTTGTTGGATACTCCAACAGCTCACTGTGGCTCATCGTGATCGGCTTCATCATGGCGGGCGCGATGGAAAAGTCTCAACTCTCCAAGCGTATCGCCCTCGCGCTAGTTCGCGTTGCCGGGGGCTCGCCCATCAAAATCTATTGGGCCGTGGCCGCCGTTCTTGCGGTTCTCACCTTCCTCGTGCCATCCATCACGGCGCGAACACTCCTCATGATCCCGATCATTCTGGGAATCGGAAAGGCTTTTGAGGCCGAGCAAGGCAACTCCAACATCGTCAAGGCACTCTTGTTCATCGTGGCCATGAGCGGCACCATGATGAGCATTGGCGTACTCACCGGTCACGTAGGCAACCCGATCACGGCGGGCCTCATCGAAGGCGCCACCGGGGAGGCCGTCAGCTGGTCCGAATGGTTCAAGATCGGCGGGCTACCCGCGTTCTCACTGGCCGCCATCTCCGTCTTCATCATCCAGAAAATGTGGAAGCCCGAGGTAGGCACACTCGAATCTGCCGGAACCTATGTGCACCGCGAGCTCGCCGCTATGGGGCCGATCACCCGGGACGAGAAGTACACTGCCGTAGTGTTCGTGGCCACGCTCTTGCTGTGGGCAACCGATTCGTTCCACGGATTTGCAGTGGGCGTGATCGGGCTGCTCTCGATCATCTTCCTTATGCTCCCTGATATCGGGGTCATGACCTGGAAGGAAGCCCAACCAAAGGTCCCGTGGGACGTCTTCGTGCTGTACGGTGCGGGCCTGTCCATGGGAACCGCGCTCACCACCTCCGGCGCGGCCGAATGGCTCGCGAGCACGCTGTTCAGCCCGCTCAACAACCTCTCGATTCCGATCCAGCTCATCATCATGATCTGGGCCATCACACTGCTCCAAGTGTTCTTCACCGGCGGCGGGCCCAAGACAACTGCTCTGACGCCCATCGTCATCGCCCACGCCGTTACTATCGGGGCCGATCCACGGGCCTTCGCTCTGGTGCTCGGCATGAACATGCACCATCAGTACCTGCTGCCGGTTTCCAACATGCCCAACGCCGTTGCCATGGGAACCGGGGAGATCACCTCCCGCGAGCTCAACAAGACCGGCGCCGTCATGAGCGTTCTGGGCGCGGCCTTCATGAGCCTTATGGTGGTGACTTACTGGACGTGGATCGGGCTGGTTTAAGGGGTTAGCCGGCGGTACGAGACATCCGGTTCTACTCCCGCTATGCCACGGAGATCAGAAGCAGCAAGCCGGGGATCACGAGGAATACGCCGAGGACCCACGAAACAACGTACAGCTTATTCTGAGCGCCGAGCCGCGCCAGCCAGAGCGCGCCCTTAACGGGCAGCGGACGCAGGAACGGCAGGCCGAAGATCACCGCGGCGCAGAACAGATTGTAGAGGACGTGCACGTAGGCGGCTTGCAGCGCGAGTTCGCCCTCGAACCCGGTGAATGCGAACGCGGCGATAAGCGCGGTTAGTGTGGTGCCAATGTTGGCACCAACGGTGAATGGGAAGATCTGCTTGACCGTGAACTTGCCTGACCCCACGAGTGGCACGGCAAGGCTGGTTGTTGTAGATGATGACTGGACCATCACTGTGATGAGAGTTCCCGAAATGAGGCCGGAAATCGGGTTACGGCCGATCGCTGCGTGGAAGATTCTTTCGGCTCTTCCCACCATGAGCGCCTTGAGCATCTTGCCGATCAGGTTGATGACGGCCAAGATCAGCACGACTCCCAGAACGATCAGGATGATTCCTGCCCAGACTTCCGGCAATGGGCTGACTAACCATTTCAGAATGTTGACGCCGGGATCGATGAGCGCACGCACCGCGCCTCCGATGCCCGCGAATGCGGCGGCAACGGGTCCACCTCCAGAGCCGCCCGTAGCCTCGGCGAGCCACGCCGATGAACGCTCGAGAATTCCAAACGATAGCTCGAGAGGCAGGAAGATCAATACCGAGAGCAGGTTGTACATATCATGTACGCTGGCCGCCCCGAATGCACGCTGAAAGACCAACTTGTCCTTCGCCATACCCAGACTCACCAGCGTGGAGGTCACGGTGGTTCCGATGTTTGCGCCCAGCAGGACGGGAATCGCAATTCCGATCGGCAACCCACCGGCCACCATGCCGACGGTGATGGCCGTGGTGGTGGATGAGGACTGGGTGAGAACCGTGGCAAGAATGCCGATCACAAGCCCAACGAACGGGTTGGAGGCGAACTGGAAAAGCTCGCCCGCCTGCCCTCCCGTTGCCATCGTGAAACCGGCTCCGATTCCAGAGACAGCCGTGATCAGCACGTAGATCGCAGCCGCTACAAGGAGCCAGTCACGTGCTGTCTTACCCCGGCCGCTGGGCCTCTTAACGCGGCTGGGCGCGTAAGGCCCTTCCCGAGGAGGCTCAGTGATCGGCTGTTCGCTGATCTGGGGCTCACTCATGGTCTGATCTAGGGCTTGGGCGCGATCCCCGGCAACTATAACTGCCGCGCTCACGCCACTACCGTCCAAACGATTTTGGCCATAGATAGAGTCTGGCGAGCGAACACAAACTCACGGCCACCAATAAGTGAACATTAGGTGAACACTCCACGCACAATCAGTGTTGCCGTGATCGCGGAGACGTTGAGCCCGCCCTAAGTCCTACTTTCCCACGAGCGTCGGGGCCGGCCTACTGATTAGCTGAGCCGACTTACGGATTAGCGGGGCCAGCATACGGATTAGAAGGCCGTGGGTCTGGCATGCCCAACTACCCCACGAGCGCAGCGACCGGATGCTTCTCAACGTTGTGCTAGTAGCCGCAGATCCAGAAAGGAGCTCAATCCGGTCCGTTAGCGACCCGGCGTGACAAGGCGCGTTAGGAATGAACGTAAGAGGCCGCAGGCATCGATGGAGGCCCCGGTGCCGTGCGGCGTGATCATGTCAACCGTCAGCCCACCGATGAAAGCGGCTATGTGCTGAGCATTGGTGCGCGGTGTCTGTGAGCCCAGCGCCGCGAGCGCCTCCTCCAGTACTGCGACTAAGTCCTCCCCCATTTGGCGAACCATGTCAGCGAATACTGGCATCGTTCGTGAGGCCATGACAAGCTCCGTGACCACGATGGCTTCCTCGCGGCGGTCCGCGTCAAGCGGGAGAACGTCCTCCACTATTTTTTGAAGGCCGGCTACAGCTGCGGTGCCACTCAGCCCGCGGAGGGCGCTGGCAGGGTGCATGGCAAGGCGCGCTCCCATCCGGTCCCCTGCCTCGCCAGCCACGGCGATAAGCAAATCCTCGTGGCTGCCGAAGTAGTGGCGCACAGAACCGACGTTGATTCCCGATTCGTCGGCTACCTTCCTGAGCGAGACGCTACCAATTCCTTCCGCAACAAGAAGGCGGAAGGCCGCCTCGACCACCTGCTGGCGGCGAAGGGCCGGATCCACCCGCCTACTCATCACTACCCCATACGAGCTCGGAGCTTTCGTTAACTTCGCCGTCCGCACCGAAAACAAGGTATCTATCGAAGTCCCGAGCAAACCATCGATCGTGAGTCACTGCCAGAACCGTTCCCTCGTATGTCCGGAGCGCCTCTTGGAGGGCCTCGGCCGATTCTAGATCGAGATTGTCTGTGGGCTCGTCCAGCAGCAGCATCGTGGCCCCACCTAATTCCAGCAAGAGCACCTGAAAGCGAGCCTGCTGACCGCCGGACAGCGAATCGAAGTCCTGTTCTGCCTGATGGTTGAGCTCATAGCGGGCGAGGGCCCGCGATGCCTGTTCTCTTGCCATGCCGGAACGGCGTGCATCTCCCCTATGCAAGATATCAAGGAGGCTCCGGCCCGCCAGATCTGGCCGGTCCCGGTTCTGCACGAACCATCCGGGCTGCACGCGCGCACCGAGCTTTGCGATTCCCTCGTGTTCAACCGGCGCAATCGTAATATCAGGAGGTACTTGATCCGCCTCCGGCGTTGTTCCCCCAGCCGCCAAGAGCCGCAGAAAGTGGGACTTGCCCGAGCCGTTAGATCCCAGCACGGCCACACGATCGCCATACCACGCCTCAAAATCAAACGGGAAGATAAGATCTGTCAGCTCCAACTGCTCGCACACAAGCGCACGCTTACCTGTGCGGCCGCCTCCTAGACGCATTTTGAGCTTGCGCTCGGCCGGCTGCTCCTCAGGCGGGCCCGCCGCCTCGAACTTGGCCAGCCTAGTCTGGGCCGCCTTGTAGCGGGAAGCCATACCATCGTTGTAGGCGGCCTTCTCTTTATAGTTTTGGACTAGCCGGCGGAGCTTCGCATGCTCCTCGTCCCAGCGGCGCCGTTGTTCGTCCAACCGCTCAAAGCGCTGATCCCGCGATTTGTGATAGCTGCGAAAGCTGCCCGAGTGAATCCAACACGTGTTGCCGGCAGCCCCCACCTCAAGGGTGGCTATCGAGGTGGCCGTTTGGGCCAGTAGCTCGCGATCGTGACTCACATAGAGCACACCTTTCTTCGTTGCCTGAAGCTGGCTCTCTAGCCACCGCTTGCCCGGAACATCCAGCGAGTTATCCGGTTCATCTAGCATGAGGAGATCATGAGGTCCCCGAACCAGCGCCTCAAGAGCTAGCCGTTTCTGTTCCCCGCCCGAGAGCGTGGATACCGGGCGCTCGCGGCATTCATCGAATGACAAGCCCAATGCGGACACAGTGCACGTGTCCCACAAAACCTCTGCCTCGTATCCGCCCGCATCGCCCCACGCGGCTACTGCTCCGGCATAGGCCATCTGGGACTGCTCACTTCCTTTGGTGAGCATTGCATGCTCGGCCGCCGCTAAGTTCTTGGCGGACCGTTGGATCGCGGCAGGTGCAACACCCAGCAATAGCTCGGCCACCGTCCCTCCCGTGACGAACTGGCGGAGTACGCCGAGGGTGCCAGACAACGTCACAGCACCCTCACTCGGCTGAAGTTCGCCCGTAATGATCCGCAGCAGCGTTGTCTTGCCAGCCCCATTGGCCCCGATTAGCGCTAGCCGTTGACCTTCTCCCACATGAAAAGACACCTCGCGAAGCAGCGGACGGCCGTCAGGCAGCGTGTATGAGATCGAATTGAGGTCTAGATGGCCCATACGCCCGAATCTATCACAGCTGTGATAGAAACGATGAAACTAAGCTACCATTGAACCCCGCGTTTACCGCGTCACTCGGCGTCTACCTAGTCACTCACCATTCGCCGCGGCGATCAGCTGCGCCAACTGCGCCTTGTCCATGCCCATCCCAAACGCCGCCAATCTGCCAATCGGGAAATCAGCGAGCATCCTCTGCATCGCAACCGGGTTCATGATCGCGTCGCCGCCGTCCCCACTCGCGCCGCCTTCTGTGCCAGCCGCGCCCGCCGCATCCATCATCCCCGCCATCTGCTTCTGAAGAACCGGCCCAACCACGGGATTCGCGAGCACGTCCCCGATCGAGGAGTTGAGGGTCAACGGTAGCGAAACCGAATCTCCGGCTATCTCAACGTCTACCTGCCGGCGCAGGTCCCGGCTGGAAGCACCCACATCGATTCGATAGGTTCCGCCTTCCACAACAAACCGATTCACCCGCTCATCCCAGTACGCCAGATCCTCACGCCGCACGATGAGCTCCACCCGCCGGGTCTCGCCGGCCGGAATATCCACCGGCGCGAACGCAGCGAGCTCGCGTGGCGCCCGCTCCACCTCGAAATCGGGGAGGCCCACGTACACCTGCACCACTTCGCGGCCATCGCGGGAACCCGTGTTGGTCACGTCAAGTGAAATCGCCAGATCTCCATCACTGTAAACCGCAACATTCGGCTCCCCGTATCCGAACGTCGTGTAGGAAAGCCCGTGCCCGAACGGGAAGGCCACATCTATGTCCCGGAAGTCGTACCAGCGGTACCCCACGTAGATACCCTCCGCATATCGCACGTGCCCATGGGCGCCAGGGAACGAACCGTAGGCTGGCGTATCCTCCAGCCGCAGCGGGATAGTTTCCGCGAGCCGACCGGCCGGGTTTACCGTTCCACTCAACACGTCCGCGATCGCCGATCCACCCGCCTGGCCGAGCAGCCAAGCCTCCACGATGGCCGGAACTTCTTCCTTGAACGGCAAGGCTACGACGGATCCGTTTGATAGGACGACGACGGTCTTTTCGTTCACCGCCCTCACCGCCTCAATTAGGTCAAGCTGAACTTGGGGTAGATCGATATGCTCGCGATCGAATCCTTCGGATTCCTCCGCCTCGGGCAGTCCGGCGAACACCACGGCCACGTCCTGCTTGGACGCGAGCGCCACCGCCTCCTCGCGCAGCTCCTCTGCATTCGAGCCGTCGAACGTGAATCCGGGTGCGAACTCCATCGCCTCACCCTTGAGCGAGGTGAACGCGTCCAGAGCATTGTCCACCTGAGTCGGGTTGATATGGGACGATCCGCCACCTTGGAACCTCGGTGTCCGCGCAAATTCCCCGATCAACGCTACGGTTTGGTCGGGGTGAAGGGGAAGGACGTCGTCGTCGTTCTTCAAAAGAACAACGGAACGCCCCGCAACCTCGCGAGCCAAAGCGTGGTGGGCGTGAACATCTAGCGGACCTGAGATTTCGGGACGGTTCTGCGCACGGGAAACCAGATCAAGTACCCGTGTAGCAGCTGTGTTCAGAACCTCCGGATCGAGGGAGCCATCGCTTACCGCTGCGACGATCTCCGCGTCCGTGGCCCCTCCGCTAGCCGGCATCTCTAGATCCATTCCCGCCGCGAGCCCGGGGACGCGTTCGTTGACGGCTCCCCAATCCGAGACCACTAGGCCGTCGAACCCCCACTCCTCACGCAGCACCTGAGTGAGCAACCAGGGGTTCTCGGAGGCATAAACGCCATTGATCTTGTTGTAGGAACACATGACGGTCCACGGCTTGGCATCCTTGACCACGCGCTCGAAGGCACGCATGTAGACCTCGTGGAGCGTGCGCATATCCACGTCGGATGAGATGCGCATGCGGTCAGTCTCCTGATTATTCGCCGCGAAGTGCTTGAGCGAGGCGCCCACGCCCTTGGACTGGATGCCTTGCACGAGCGCGGTGCCGAGCGCGCCTGCCACGATCGGATCCTCCGAGAAGTACTCGAAGTTGCGGCCGCACAGCGGGGACCGCTTGATGTTAATGCCCGGGCCGAGAATCACGGCAACGTCCTCGATCGCTGATTCGGTACCGAGCGCCTCACCTACGCGGCGTGCCAACTCCGGATCGAAAGTGGAAGCTAGCGCAACCGCAGGCGGGAAACAGGTGGCGGGGACGCTCGCATTCAGGCCCAAGTGATCCGTCTCCCCCGCCTGCTTGCGCAGGCCGTGGGGCCCGTCCGTCATCATGATGGGAGGGACTCGCTGGTCAATACCTTGCGTATGCCAGAAATCTTGCCCCGAGGTGAGCGATGCCTTCTCCTCGATGGTCAGATTGGCGAGCTGATCTTGGGCATGTGGCGAGGTTGCCATGTGTGAGTCCTTTCGGAGTGCTGGGTTACCGAGTCGAATAATGGGGCGTTTGGAGAAGTGACGCTGGCGAGCATTCCGAGGCGAAGAGGTGCCACATCCTCCACCAGCGGCCGGTTCATTCGCCGTATGTCACCTCCCCTGGTGTTGCGCCTTACCCCGAGCGTGGGTCGGTCCTTCAAACCGATCCCCGGGATTGCGTCAAATCTCCGAGTGAGCGGACGCTATGCCCCACATCACACTGTGCCACCGCTCTTCAGCCATCGCAACCAAAAACCGTGGCCTCTGCGACGCCACCGCGCTAGGCTCGCATCCAGAGGAGAATTATGGACTATTTTGCAATGCCAACAACCGGGCAGATGCTGGCGATTCTGTTTGCATTCGTGCTGAGCGCCCTCATCGGGGCCGAGCGGGAACTACGGCACAAGGACGCTGGGATGCGCACCCACGTGCTCGTGGGCGTGGGCAGTTGCCTATTCACGCTGGTTTCGATCGGAGGATTTCCTGCGGACCTGACGGGGAACCTTCGCTGGGACGGCTCGCGCATCGCGGCCCAAATCGTCTCCGGTATCGGATTCATTGGCGCTGGCGTCATCTGGTTCCACCACGATGCCATCCGCGGCCTCACCACGGCCAGCGCCATCTGGGTGGCCGCCGCGATCGGCATGGCTTGTGGCGCCGAAATGTTCAGCGTTGCCATCATGGTGGTGCTCGCCTACTTCCTTCTGGTACTGGCGATCGCCCCGCTCTTCCACTGGATAACCAAACGCACGGGCCAAACCATCCAGATCTCCTATGAGGACGGGCGCGGGATCCTGCGCGAGCTCCTCCTCGAAATCTCCAAGCGAGGTTTTGGCTCGGAAGTCCTCTCCTCGCGTCGCCTCAAGTCAGGCGAGGAACAATACGCGCAGGTCAACATCCGCCTCAAGGGCAGCCATGATCTAGCCACCCTCGTCAGTTGGCTCTCCGAATTTGACGGCGTCCGTGAGGTGCAGATCGCAGACGAGGTGGAGTAACTGCCAGATTAGCTAACTGAGCGCCGAAAAAGGCCCACCGGTTGTGGCGGTGGGCCTTCGTCGTCGTCCTAAAAACCGCTAGAAGATCTGGCGGAGATTGGTCTTGGCAAGATTCAGAATCTCATCGCCGCGGCCGGAAAGAACCGTGCGCAGCGTGTACAGCGTGAAGCCGCGCATCTGCTCAAGGTTGATCGTGGGCGGCATGGACAGCTCCTGCCGATCGGTGACGATCTCAACGAGTGCCGGGCCATCATAGGCAAAGGCTTCGCGCAGCGCGCCCTCCACCTGATCGGATTCCGTCACGCGCACGCCGTACAGGCCAACCGCACGGGCCACGGCCGAGAAATCTGGGTTCGAGAGTTCAGTGCCATAGGTGACGAAGCCGGCGGCCTTCATCTCCAACTCTACGAAGTTCAGGGACGAATTCGAGAACACGATAATCTTCACGGGGAGGGGCTCGTTCTGCTTAAACGTCAGGAGCTCACCAAGCATCATAGCAAGCCCGCCATCGCCCGCCAGAGCCACAACCTGCCGCTTGCGGTCCGCCGCCTGAACTCCGATCGCCTGGGAGACTGCGTTCGCCATCGATCCATGGTTGAACGAGCCAATCAGCCCGCGCTTACCATTCATCTCCAAGTAACGCGCAGCCCATACAACCGGCGATCCCACATCCGGCAGGAACACAGCATCATCTGCCGCGAGTTCGTTGACGAGGCGCGCCACGTACTGGGGGTGAATGAGTTTGCCGCGGGCCGTTGGCGTTGCCAGCTCGTCAAGCTTCTTGCGGGTCTTCTTGTAGTGATCGATGGAAGAATCAAGATGGGCTTGGGACTTCTTCGGCTTGATCAGCGGAAGCAACGCCTCGGCGGTATCCCGCACGTCCCCAACGATTCCTAGATCCAGTGGCGTCCGGCGGCCAAGATTTTCACCGCGAATATCCACCTGAACCTTCAGCGCATGCTCCGGATAGAACTGCTGGTACGGGAAGTCCGTGCCGAGCATCAGGACCAGATCCGAATCCTCCATCGCACGATAACCCGACGTGAAGCCAAGCAGCCCCGTCATCCCTACATCGAACGGATTATCGTGCTCCAAGTATTGCTTGCCCCGTAGAGCGTGGACGATCGGCGCCTTGAGCGCATCTGCCAGCGCAATCACCTCGTCGTGAGCGTCTGCCGCACCGGCTCCGGCAAGGATGGTCACCTTCTTTGTATCATTAAGCAGGGATGCCGCGCGCTCCAGTTCCGCCTTCTGGGGGATGACGCGCGGCCGGGCCGTAGTTATCTGCGCGATGTTGTTTGAAACCGCTTCGTCTAGAGCCACGTCACCTGGAATAACGACGACGGCGACACCCCTCTTCTCCACCGCGGCCTGCATCGCAAGGCGGAGCACACGAGGCATCTGTGCGGGGGTAGACACGTTCTCTACGTACACCGAGCACTCGCGGAACAGCTCCTGAGGATGAGTCTCCTGAAAATAGTTCGAACCGATTTCCGCACTTGGGATATGCGCGGCGATAGCCAGAACCGGGACGCGGGAGCGCTGAGCATCAAACAGGCCGTTGATCAGGTGAAGGTTGCCCGGTCCGCAACTACCAGCACACACTGCGAGGTCTCCCGTAACGCCCGCTTCTCCAGCTGCCGCAAACGCAGCGGCCTCCTCATGGCGCACATGCACCCATTCAATCTGTGAATTGCGAAGGGCATCCGTGAATCCGTTGAGCGAATCGCCGGGAATTCCGTAGACGCGTTCAACTCCGTTCGCCTCAAGTGTGTCAACCATATTCTGCGCAACCGTGGCCATGGTGGTCCTTCCCCATCAGTTCCCATCAATGCTTTACGTGAAAAGCCTATCGAAGCATGGGAGAGTTCGCGATAGCTCGTTCACCACTCTTCGCGGGACTTTTGGCCCTTACCCGTTGAGTCGAGTCGCTCAAGTGAAATTTGCATGATTCCTCAGGCCCCGATAGTCCTCTCGCCCATGCCCCTTAGTCGGGCTCACTCGCGTTGTGGGAGGCCAGTAGCGTTGGGGGTTGCCAGTAGCGCTATGAGTTGCCGGTATATCGGCAACTCACGGCGCTAACCTCAACCGAAAGCGGCAACCTCAACCCAACTCGAAGCACCGAGTAGCCAAAACTCGTTACAGCGAGAACTCGGCCGCCATCCACGAGACCTAGGGAACATGAGCTCGTCGAGTCCCGCCAGAGGGGTCAGAGCACCGCCCGACATCTCCACAAGGACGTTTAACGCCGTCCATATCCACAGGTTGGCGCACCTTGGTGGCATTCTCTAGCTTTAAGGGAACAAATAATGCCATGAGTATCGACATAAATGACCTTGTTTTGGCACCTAACGATATTGAACTTTCCCGGTCAGCCAGCAGACAGAGCCTCATTCGAATCCGCAGGGGCATCTATCTACCTCTGAACCTGATTCCGAATAATGCGCCGCCGTGGAAAGTGCGGCGATTGATCACCCAGGCACGAGCTGTCTCGCTGACGGCTGCACTCTGTCCTCAGCAACCCCCTGTTCTTACCCTTGAAGCCGCGCTAGCTATCCATGGCTTGCCTTCGTGGATCAACACAGCAGATATCTGCTATAGACGTGATGACCCGACTGCGAAGAAACAACCTCACACATTGCCATTTGTCGAGTTGTACGGTGTCCGAACGCCTCCAGTTTACGATCGCCGCCTCGTCTCGAGACGCCTAACAAATTCCACGGATACAATCGCCGGGATTCGCCTTTCTCCCCTATGGGAGATCGCAGTTGACTGTGCCCGCTACCTTCATCCAATGGCTGCCGTGGTAGGTGCCAGCTCATGCTTGAGGAAGCTAGCAAGATTTGACAAGCATAATCAGTCAGATTCGAGGAAACAGGAACAACGCTGGAGGGTAGACATCCTCAAGAAACTCGACGGGAGCCCGAGATTCAAGAACAGCAGGAAAGTAAGGAAAGTACTCGAGATTGCTGACGCTGGGATAGAGACTCCCGGGGAGGGCTACTTGTTGTGGCTCATGCACTGCATCATCCCGAACGCCGTGCGAGGTTGCCATATTGAGAAAGGGCTGACACCTAGCCCTGCACCAGAGTGGCTCACTACTCCGGCCACCGCCAGTGCCAGAAATCTAAGCCGAAAAACCGCCACCGAGCAGCGCATCAAGATCTTCACGCAATACGAGATCATAGCAAGCGGGCGCCAGTACTTCGGGGATCTGGCCATTCCTTCACACAAGATCATTATCGAGTTCGATGGCGGCGAGAAGATTCAAAATTCACGCGCACGCATCGAGTTTCTCGAGCGGCAAAGGAATCTACTTAATGCAGGCTGGAGCGTTGTTAGGATCGATTCCCGACAACTCGCCCATCCTCAAGAACTCATCGACTATCTCATTAGTAGACTTTCAGCACTAGGAATACCAGTTCGCCATCCGCAAGGATCGCTCTGGAGCACGATTCCACGGGAACTCCTAGATCTCGACCGACGCTACTAGCGGCTGCCGTTGCAGTTATCGAGCGACTGGACTCTAATTACTGGTCAGTCGAACGCCGACCATCTTTGCCGCCATGGCGCCTTGAGGAACGGTAGCACTACCGTGCGCGCCCGACATCCACTGTGGGAGGCCAGTAGCGCTATAGGAGGCCACTAGCGCAAAGGGTTGCCAGTATAGGGGCAACCCACTGCGCCAGCCTCAACCCACTGCGCCAGCCTCAACCCAACTCGAAGCGGCGATTGCCGAAAACACGCTAGAGCGAGAATTCGATTGCCGCCCACGAGACTGGTGGCAGAAGGAGCTCTCCCCCGGCGATTTTGGAGGCGGCCACCTCGCGCAGCGTCACACGCTCGGGATCTTCCAGCGTGTTAGCCGCACGAATATCGTCATCGCACAGCATCCGAACGCGGGTAACCGCGCTGAAGGCACTTTGCTCCAAGGAGTGGGACTGGTCCGAGGCCCGCGCACCAACTCCCGCGGGACTCGCTGAAACTCGCACGTGACTAGCATTAACTGCGCCACCGGCCAACAAATCGTCGTCAGGATGTGTGCCGCCACCGGGACCAGAACCGAGAATCGAGGAAAGACCGAGCGAAACTTCGTCGCCCAGCGAACGATTCACGGCCATGAGCAGGCCTCGCCCTGCCTCACGGTCTACGGTCACCACTGCGTCCACGGCGGGCACCGTGCCAAACTCGGCCGTTTGGACGCTGGGACCGGCCACCGAACACTCCACAACCTCACCACGCGCGAGCCCCGCAGCAACGGCAAAGGGGTAGAAGATGGTTTGACGCCAGGCAGGCCCACCGGGCTCGGTCATGATTGGTGCGATGGCGTTAACCAGCTGGGCCAGCGAAGCAGACGTCACTACATCCGCGCGCCGCACAAGCGAGATGAGTAGGCTCCCAACCACCACAGCGTCGGCAACGGAGTACGAGTTCTCGAGCAATCGCGGGGCAACGGGCCACGGGTCAGTCGCTCCCGTAACCTTCTCCTCTGACTCCCAATGGCGCTGGTACCAGACGTTCCATTCGTCGAAGGAGATGCCAACTTTCCGAGCGCGGGCCTCCCCCGCAGCTCCGTCGGATGCGTCCGCGCCATCGGTTCCGACAATACCGCCACCATCAGCAGCCTTCTCGGCGGCAACCTCATCAATCACGCCGGCAACAACCCCAATAAACCGATCCATGTCCACGGCGGAGGCGAGGAAGGACTGCGTATCCCCATCCTTTTCTTCGTAGTAGGCGTGACAAGAGATATGGGAGATCACGTCCCACGTTTGGCGCAGAACTTCCTTCTCCCATGAGCCAAAGGTTGGCATGGACGAATTCGATGAGCCGCACACAACAAGCTCCAGTCCGGGATCGATCTGCAGCATGCCGGCGCCAACGCGTCCGGCCAGCTCGCCATATGCCTTGGCGTCCCGATGCCCGAGCTGCCACGGCCCATCCATTTCGTTACCTAGGCACCACATACCTACCCCATAGGGCTCGGCTCGCCCGTTGGCCACCCGCTGATCGGCCACGGCCGTCCCAGCGGGTACGTTCGTATATTCGAGGAGGTCGAGCGCCTCTTCCAATCCCCGCGTTCCAAGGTTCACGGCCATCATGGGCTCAATGCCGGCGGCCTCGGTCCACTCCATAAACTCGTCCAGGCCGAACTGATTGGTCTCGGTGGAGTGCCACGCCAGATCCAAACGCGCTGGCCGCCGCTCCTTAGGCCCAACGCCATCTTCCCACCGATATCCAGACACGAAGTTACCACCCGGATACCGCACGGTGGTCACGCCAAGTTCGCGCACGAGATCCAGAACATCCTGCCGGAAACCGTCAGGCCCTGCACTCGGGTGCTCGGGCTCGTAGATGCCGGTGTACACACACCGCCCCAGATGCTCCACGAATGAACCGTAGAGCCGCGGATTAACCTCCGCAACTACTCGCTTCAGATCTGCGTTAAACTTCGCCTGCTCCGCCATGTCCTACCAATCGATTGGGCCCAGATCCGGGCCTTCGAGTAATCCCCACCGCATATCCACAACCGGATCCGTCTCTAGCACGAGGAGCTGATTCGCCCCGGCACGAACGTACGGCGCTGGCACGTAAAGCGTCCGTTGCGGCCCGCGCCGATTGTAGCGCCCGAGCAGATTCCCGTTGAACCACACGAGCCCGTGGCCCCACCCGCGCGTATCGAGGAAAAGATCGGCAGGTTCGTCCAGATCAATCTCCGCGCTCACGAACGTGGGTTCCTTGATTTTTCCGACGACGGCGACATCTTCCTCGCCCTCCTGCTCCACATTCAGCGACGCGAGCACGGGAGCCAGATTATCGAGATCCAGAGGAGCGATCTCCCACTGGCCGGTCTCTTCGCCATCGAGCAGGATGGGACCTATGAGGCCCTTGTGCTCGCCGATGCGCGGGCCGTAGTTTACCCGGCCCATATCCTCTACGAGGATCTCGATGTTCTGGGCAGAACCCTCAAAGGTTATGGTCTGATCATTATCCATGCGTTCCAAGACGCCCACGCGGCGCCCATCAGCATGCACAATGGCGCGATCGCGCACTTCCGAAATGGTGAGGGTGTGGGTGCTGACGTCGTCGTCGTCGTTAAAACAACGATAGAGGGCGAACCCGCTGTACTGCCCTACGGAGTCCATCGTGAGGGACTGGCAGGGCAGCCACTCCTGCGCGAGTGCGGAGAGTGGGGCCGTGGCCGAAAATGAGCCGGAGCGGACGGGCGCCGGACCGCGATCGGAGGGAACTTCGTCGGGGAGCTGGGTGAAGCGGCCGAGGACTTCGCGGAATGCCCAGTACTTGGGCGTGGGGTGGCCGGTTTCGTCCAGCGGTGCGTCGTAATCGTAGCTGGTGGTGAGCGGGCGGTACAGGCCCTTATCGTTGGCGCCGTTGGTCAGGCCGAAGTTGGTGCCGCCGTGGAACATGTAGAGGTTCACAGACGCGCCGGCTTCGAGAAGCGTGGCAAGCTCGAAGGCCGAGGCAGCCGGATCGGTGACGTGATGGTATTCGCCCCAGGAATCGAACCATCCGTCCCAGAATTCGGAGCACATGAGTGGGCCGGTGGGACGCAGTTCGCGCAGCCGTGCAATGCGTTCAGCGGAACGCGAGCCGAAGGAACCGGTAGCCACCAGTTCAGGCAGCGTGCCGTCTTCGAGCATCGTGCCGGCGGGCTGATCCACGGTGGTGAGAGGGACGTCAATGCCGCAAGCGCGGGTGAGGTCCGTTAAGGCTTGGAGGTATTCGTGGTTGTTGCCATACGCGCCATATTCGTTTTCGATCTGGACAAGAATCACAGAGCCACCGCGGGTGATTTGGCGGGGCGCCACGATGTCATAGACGCGGCGGAAGTAGTTGGTGGCGGGCTCCATGAACGCGGGATCGAGCGAGCGCACCGGGGTGTGGCCGGCGGCTTCGCGATTGTTCAGGTGAGCCACGGGAGGCGCGTCGCGGAACAGCCAGCCGGGCAGGCCGCCGCCGGAAAACTCCGCGCAGATGTAGGGGCCGGGGCGCACGATGGCCTTCATGCCCTCGGCTTCGATCGCGTCGAGAAAGGCGCCAAGGTCTAGACGCCCAGAATCTTCCCAGACGCCCGGGAGAGGCTCGTGGAGGCTCCACGGCACATAAGTTTCGATTGTGTTGAGGCCCATGAGACGGGCCTTATGGATCCGATCGGCCCAATATTCCTTGGGGACACGGAAGTAATGGATAGTTCCAGAAAGAACACGGAAAGGCTCACCATCGAGGGCGAAATCGTTTCCCGAGATCTCAAATGTTGTCACTTTCGGTGCTCCTTGGCGGTTGGGAGGGCGACGAAGGCGGTGCCGCCTAGAACAAGCAACACCGCCTTCGTGCTCAGAAACTACTCGTTAACGGTGAAGCCTTGGCCACTGCCGTACTCAATGAGGGAGTCCTGCCAAGCGGCGAGGCCATCATCGAGCGTGGTATCGCCCGTGTATGCCTTACCAACGGTGTCACCAAACACCGAGTTGGCGTACACCTGATAGGGCAGGTACTCCCAGCCGGTAAGAACCTCGGTCGCACCCTGAGCGAGGACCTCGTTGATGTTCTGTCCACCGAAGTATTCGGGGGCATCCGCGAGGAACTCTTCATCCTCGAGATCAGCCGTTGTGGACGGGAAGCCGCCGGACTCCAAGAAGATGTCAATGGACTCTTCGGAATTATTCAGCCACTTGAGGAAGGCTGCGGCCAGCTCGGGGTTCTCGGTCTGCTTGACAACGGCCTGAGCCGAACCGCCGTTCTCGGAGTTTGCCGCGGTGCCGTCATAGGTAGGCATCGGGGCAACGCGCCAATCACCAGCCGTGTCCTCAACACCGGAGATCAGGTTGCCGGGCATCCAAGCGCCGGTGATTAGGGAAGCGATCTTGCCTTGGTTCAAAGCCTGATACCACTCGTTGGACCAGCCAGCGATGGGAGAAATAAGGTCATCCTTGATGAGCTCGTCCCACATGCTCGTGAACTTCTGGGTGCCCTCATCGGAGAAATCGATGGAGACGTTCGTGCCATCCGTAGTGCTGAACGGCTGCCCGCCAGCCTGCCAGATCATCGAGGTGACGAACCCGGCGTCACCTGCGTCATGGGTGATGTAGACCGAATCGTCCCACTCGTGGATCGTCTTAGCATCCTCTGCGAATTCCTCCCACGTGGTGGGAGCCTCGTCGATGCCGGCCTCCTTGAAGATTGCCTCATTGTAGAAGAGCGCCATCGGGCCCGAATCTTGCGGCAGCCCATAGACGGAATCCCCATCGGTTACCCCGGCCCATGGGCCGGGCGTGTACTGATCCTCCAGCTCACCGAAACCGTACTGTGAAAGGTCCAGCAGCGAATCAGTCAGCGCGAACTGGGGCACTGCGTAGTACTCAATCTGGGCCACGTCCGGCGCGCCCGACCCGGCCTTGATCGCGTTCTGGAGCTTGGTGTACTGCTCTTCGTTGGTGCCCGCGTTAACCACGTCCACCGTCACGTTCGGGTAGGCCTCCATAAAGGCATCGGCCTGGGCCTCGCCCGAAGGAGTCCACGTCCAGTACGTCAGCTCCCCGCCCTCTTCTAGGGCCGCTTCGAGCGCATCGCTATCCACCTCTGTGGGAGCATCTCCATTGGTATCTTCATCGTCAGAGCCGCAAGCCGCCAGCCCGAACGTTGCAAGTGCAAAAGCAGCGGTGATTGCGCTCGCCTTGCGTCCTATCTTCCTCGTCATGATTTCTCCGCTTCGTTGTGTGAATCGAAATTGTTGTTCTTGCTTATATCCACGCCAGCTTGAGGACCGGCGTGGAAGTTCTTTTGGGGTTTGGCACTTGTCCTTCTGTCCGTGCCCCCTTTACTGCTTAACTCCGCCCGCGCTGAGGCCTGACTCCCAGAAGCGCTGCAGCATGAGGAAGATGATGACGATCGGGATAACCGTGACCAGCGAACCCGTCACCACCAAATTGAAGATCGGTTCGGGCGAAGAGCCCGTTGCCTGAGCGTTCCACTGGGACAGACCCACTGTCAGCGGGTACCACTTCGGATTGCTCAGCATGATCAACGGAAGGAAGTAGTTGTTCCACGTTGCCACGATCGCGAACAGCAGCACCGTGACGATTCCTGGGGCAAGCAGGCGCGAGACGATCTGGAAAAAGATCCTGAACTCGCCGGCCCCGTCCATGCGTGCCGCCTCGATGATCTCCATCGGGACCGCGTTCACCGCGTAGCTCCATATGAGGTAGAGACCGAAGGGGCTCACCAGTGACGGAAGGATAACCGCCCAAGGCGTGTTCGTGAGCCCGAGCTGGGCGAACAGGAGGAACGTGGGAACCGCGAGGGCGGTACCTGGCACGGCGATCGCACCAATCACAGTGGCGAATACCCCGCGGCGGCCAGGGAAGTTGAATTTGGCTAGGCCATAGCCGGCCAGAGTGGCTAGCAGTGTTGCGCCGCCAGCTCCCACCACCACGTACAGCAGCGTGTTTCCGAACCAACGCAGGTACACGCCGTCGCGGTAGGTGAACAGTTCCTTAATGTTGTCGAATAGGTTGAATCCGTTTCCGAACCATAGCCCGAAGGTGGAGAGCAGATCTCCCTGCGTCTTCGTTGAGTTGATGATCAGCCAGAGCAGCGGGGTCAGCGTGTAGATCGCCAAGATGATCATGAACATGAGCATCACTGGGGACTTCTTGACCTGACGGTCAGAATCACCAGCTTTGAGCTTCTTCCGCTTCTTTTCAGCAGCCGCGCGCTTCTTGGCGTGCTGGCGCTGCTCCCGAGTCATCTCGTTAGGATCGTGAGCATCTTTGGTAGCGATCACGCCGTTCGTACCTTTCGAAGTGTGGGCTGCCTGCCCTGCATGCTGCTGTGTACCGCCGTGTTTCGTAGCCATCAGTTGCCCTCCTGCTTCTGCGACCGGGCCTGAGTTGCGTAGGCGATGATCGCCGTGATCACACCCATCGCGATAGCCACCGTTGCCGAGTAGTTGTACTGGTTGCCGTTCATCGAAAGGTTGTAGGCGTACAGGTTCGGGGTGTAGTAGCTGGTGATCACGTTGGAGGCCAGCGGCTTCAACAGGTTCGGTTCGTTGAACAGCTGGAATGTACCGATAATCGAGAACATGAAGGAGATGAGGATCTGGCCCTTGATCGCCGGGATCTTGATGTACCACGCCTCTTGGAACCGCGATGCACCATCAATCTCCGCTGCCTCGTACAGCTCCGTTGGAATGGTCTTGAGGCCCGAGTACATGATGAGCATGTTGTAGCCCATGAAGGACCAGGTAAGGATGTTACCGATAGACCAAGTCATCCATGAACTGGACAGTGGCTTAAGAACATGCGAGCCAACGAAATCGTTGAAGCTTGCGGAGAGTCCGAACTGATCGCCGTAAATGAAGCCCCAGATTAGGACGGCCACAACGCCGGGAACCGCGTAGGGCAGGAAAAGCGTGATGCGGAACGTCCCACGCCCGCGCAACCTATTCGAGTCAATGGCAAGTGCGGCAAGGAGTCCCAGTCCCAGCATGATCGGCACCTGAATGATGAAGATCCTGACCACGCGCCCGAAGCCATCCCAGAACTGATCGTCACTGAACAGCGTCAGGTAGTTCTCAAAACCAACAAACTGGTTCCCGCCCACCAACTGCTCTTTGAACAGGCTCAGGTAGATCGCGTAGATGATTGGCGCACCCACCATGGCGAGGAACACCACCATGAAGGGCCCAACGAACATCCATCCGGTCCAGCTCCGCTTCGGTTTGGCCTTCTTCTGTTTTGAACGCGCGCCCGACGTATTGTTCGCGATCGCCGGCGTGATGGTGGCGGCTGCCATAGGCGCTTCCCCAATTCCTGTCTCTTCGCATCAATGCGATGTTGTGTTTACGTAATCATCCGCAACACCGTGGGGTTGGTTACGTAAACATTCGTTGTGGATTATAGTTGCACCTATGAGAGCAAACGTCAAGCGCTCTCACCAATCTGACGGCGAGCTGATCGAGGAGAAGGAACTGATGAGCCAAACGAATGGCGCAAAGAAGCGACCATCAATGGGCGACGTTGCACGCCTGGCTGGAGTGTCCTCACAAACTGTCTCGCGGGTGTCCAATGGCGAACCAAACGTGACCGAGGAAAAGCGGGAGCGCGTGCGCGCCGCAATGGCCGAACTTGGCTACCGTCCCAACTCCGCCGCCCGCGCGATGCGACGCGGCGCCTTCAACACCATCGGGGTGATCTATCACAGCCTTCATCCGGTGGGTAATCACCGCACCCTCGAAGCGATCTCCGAAGCCGCCGCAGCCCAAGGCTATGCCACCACTCTCCTACCTCTCGATGCCTCGAGCCAGACGGCAGCGAACGGCGCCTTCACCCGCCTGAGCGAGATGACTGTTGATGCCGCAATCGTCATCCTCCCCTCTCACTTTATCGAGGACACCCGGCGCACAGAACTGCCCGTTGGCGTCCCGATCGTCGTGTTGGGGCCGCCCCTGATCGATGGCGCCACGTCGCTCGACTTTGACAACTCCGTTGGTACCCGCGAGGCCATCGAGCATCTCCTCAGCCTCGGTCACCAGACCGTGCATCACATCGCTGGCCCAGCCGAATCCTTCTCCGCCAACTCCCGCGAGCAGGTTTGGCGCGAGGTACTTCAAGAGAATTCCCGGCGCATTCCAGAGCCGACGCGCGGCGACTGGTCTCCCAACTCCGGTTACCTCGTCACCAAGGAGCTTCTCGAACGCGAGCGCCCCACCGCCCTCTTCGTCGCCAATGATCAGATGGCACTCGGCGCTCAGCGAGCGCTTCTGGAAGCCGGTCTCACCATTCCCGGCAACGTCTCCATCATCGGCTTCGACAACCTCGACGAAGCCGTCGCGTTTCCCACGCCGCTATCCAGCGTTGCCCAAGATTGGGAGGTCCTAGGGCGCGACGCATTGGATGCCGCGCTTGAGGAGATTGGCGGGGGCTCTGCCCGCTCATTCACGATCCCGACGCGGTTGATTCTTCGAGATTCAACGGGGCCTGCCCCTTCCCCGGGGAGCGCGTCAGATCTTTAAGTAGCTAGACTGTGCCGAATCTCTTTAGGGCCGACGACGTGTCCTCACGTACGTCCCAACCTCGGCAAGTTTGTGCAAAGGCGAGCCTTCACCGCCGTTAACTACTACTTGCCATACACAATGACGTCTATGATCTGCCAAGCGAAGGACCCGAACAGCGCCAACGGCCCGCATAACGCAAATGCGAACGCCATCCACTCACCCATCGCTGGGCGCCGCACATTGACACGTTCCTTATTCACCCGTGCTGCAGCATAGTAACCTGAGGCAACCCACGCCAAACCAATGATGACGCTCAGGCGCAGATCCAGCCGCGTGAACACGATAAGTGCAACAACGGAAAACAGAGTGGCAATCAATACTGCCAGAATCAACCGAACGTAGCGCCCCATATTCCTATTATCTCTAATAAGGGCCGGTGGATGTTGGGAATACACTGTTCCGTTGCTTACCTCTAAGCTGGCCGCTCGATGACCTCCTCGGCAGAGCTACCGGCAACCGAGACTGTCACGTCTGTTCCCCATGGGTCCTTTGCCGTCAGTGAGCGACCATCTGAGGAGTACGGAATGTGCAGGTGCCCTAGCCGAGCGCTCAAGGCGTCAAGATCCTCGCGCACCGGAACCGAGATCGCCACATTGCCAAGTCCAAGACTCGCAGCACGCGGCCCAGCACCGCGGCTATTCCATACGTTCATTGCCAGATGATGGTGATAGCCGCCTGCGGAGGTGAAGAGTGCACCCGGGGTCGCCGTTGTTGTAACCTCGAAGCCCAAGCCGTCCACATAGAATCTTCGGGCTGGCTCGATTGCCCCAACCTGAAGATGTACGTGCCCCACGCGGGCGGCGTCAGCCGGTTCCGAATCGGGCCGCCGTAGGGCGCCAGTATCACTAGCACGGAGATGGGTAGAGATGTATTCATTGGGGTCGAGCCAAAGAGTATCCATTTGGACCTCACCGTTAACGTAGGTCCACTGCGAGCGGGGACGATCGCGGTATAGCTCCACGCCGTTTCCCTCGGGATCGGTGAAGTAGAACGCCTCGCTGACCAGATGTTCCCCGGTCCCAACGAAGCGGGAATCGGGCTGCTGGGCTGCGCGCAGCACCACCTGAGCCAGCGAGCGTTCGTCCGGAAAGAGGAACGCCGTGTGGAAGAGCCCGGGCTGGCGCGGATCTACGGGAGGAAGATCCGGGGTATGGATCAGGCGAACCATGGGCAGCCCGCCCCTGCCGAGAACACGTCTCACCTCGCGGCCAGCAGTCCCTTCCTCGATCGGTTCCATGCCGAATGCGCGCGAGTAGTACCCACTCATGAGCTCCAGATCGTGGACTCGCAGGGTCACTGCATCCATACGAGTAGCCGGGTTGATTATCCGTTCGTCCTGCATCACCCTGGTGCCTCCACATTCTCCAGAACATTCACGCATTTTTAGTGGTCAGCGCTGGCCGAACTGAGCTCGCGCCACCACCTTCTTGAACTAGTTTAATATGCAACTAATTCCCGGAAGTCTGGGCTGTGAGGCACGGCACCTACCGATGAATCTCCCCATTGGGTAGCAAGACGGACTTGAGAGCTTCACCCGAGCGGGCGAGTTCTAATGCCCGGTTGATCTCGAAAAGTGGCAACACGTGAGTGATGAGCTGATCTGCCGGGAACCTCGGATCAATTGACAGCTCGAAAGAGCGCTGCACCTGCATAGTGTTGGAGGCATAGTGCCCGTAGATCCACAGGCCGTTGTAGTGAATGAGGTTGGTATCCAGCTCCGTCAGCGATCCCTTCGGCACTCCCCCGAAGAACACAACGGTTCCGGCCTTTCGTGCCATGAGCAGTGCCTGCTGCTGAGCAATCGTCGATGGATTCGCGGAGATTACCTTGTCTGCACCACGTCCACCGGTGAGCCGAAGTACCTCGCTCACAGCGTCAGTTTCGGCAGAGTTGACCAGCGCGTCAATCTCAAACTGCACAGTCTTATCCAGCCGCGCTTGGTTCGTGTCCGTGACGATCACCTGGGAAGCTCCGCGCATCCGCGCGAGGATAGCGAGCATGATCCCCACCGGGCCAGACCCGAGAATTGCAACGGAATCACCCATCTTCACGTCAATATTCTCTAGGCACGCATAGGTGGACGATAGCGGCTCAGCCAGAGTTGCTCGGACCGGATCCACGCCATCCGGGATCTCGAATGTAGCCCCGCGGTCTACTCGCTTCGAGCTGTAGGCAATGTACTGAGCAAATCCACCAGGATTGGCGGTGTACTCCTCCACCTCAGAACACTGTTCGCTGTGGCCAGACCTGCAGTTCTCGCACTTGAGGCAATGCGCCAAGGGGTACACGTAGATCCATTGACCTGGCCGATAGGCGGTAACGCCCGGCGCAACTTCCGCCACACGCCCCACAACCTCGTGGCCGTAGATCCATGGGTACGCTCCGGAGCGGGAATCACTGGTCAGATTCCGGATGTCCGATCCGCACATTCCGATGGCGCCAACTTCCACAACAAATCCGCCATCGGGGCACTCGGGAACCTCAACCTGCTCCACCCGAATATCTCCGGGTCCGTACATTAACGCCGCGTCCATCATCTTTGCCATAACACCATTCCTCTTTTCTTCAATCGTTACCTCCCTAACCGGGTGCTGCGAACGGAGGGCGCCCGGTTAGGGAGGCTTACATTGGTTACAGAGCTCGCTACAATTCAGCCTGCGGTGATTCAGGCCTAGAGCTCGGGTACTTTTCTGCCAATTGATAGAGCTCTTGGAAGGTGTCCTTCAGTTGCGGATATAGCTTCCTCTGAACCCGAGCCACTTCCCTATACTGCTCATGCAGATCCATGTTAGGCTCCACCGTAATTCCGAAGTGTGCCATTTCGCGAGCCGATTGCTCCACGCCGCCGGATCCATGGGCACCGATCCCAGCCATCGCAACAACGGCAGCCCCTAGGGCTGAAATCTCGTCTTCCGCACACAACGTGATGGGCACACCTGCCGTATCCGCCATAATCTGACGCCACAGTTCGGAACGCGTTCCGCCTCCCATCGCTCGAAGCGTCGTGATCTTTGTTCCGGTACCGGCCTCGATCGATTCGAGGTTGAGCTTCATTTCGAAGCCGATGGACTCCAAGATTGACCGGTACATGTGTGCTCTGGAGTGAGTTCCTCGCCAACCCACCACGGCGCCTCGAGCGATGGCGTCCCAATAGGGAGATTGCACCGCGTTCCAATACGGCAGGGTGATGAGGCCCTCGCAACCTGGAGGAATCTCTGAGGCCGCGGCATCAAGTTCAGGATCAGGTTCGCCCAAAAGCTTGGGATCACCGAGTGTCTCGCGGAACCATCCGGCCAGATACGAACCCGAAGATTGCACCACCTCGAATACGAAATCTCCAGGCACGCCGCCAACAAGAGTGCGGAACACGGGATCGTATACGTAATCATGAGAGGCAACTCCGGCATTCACCGCAGTGCCTAGGTTCAGATAGGCCACATCGGGAGTTACGGCAGCGGCGCCAACACCGGCGGCCTGACCGTCTCCGAGTCCGGAGATGATGGGGGTCGATGCGGAAATGCCCCATTCGCTCGCAAGTTCTGGCTTCAGGGTGCCCATGACGCTTCCCGGTGGAACCAGATCGGGCATCTGATCGCGGCGCAACCCAGCTATATCCAATAGTTCATCTGCGTAGTCAAACCGCTTGATATCGAGAATGCCGAGTGAATCTGCAGAGGCGGTAGACGCAGCCCAGCGCCCGGTCAGATTGAACGTGATGTAGGCGAGAACATCGGTCACCTTATCGGCGCCCTCAAGAACTCCCGGTTCGTTCTCCTTGACCCAGATCATCTTATAAAGCGCGGGTGTCACTCCCGCAGGCTTCCCGGAAAGCTCATGAATGTGTGCGGACCCGTAGCGTTCAATCTGGCTTGCCGCCCTAGAATCCAGCCACAGAATACCGCGCCGTAGTGGTGTCCCATCAGTTGTAAAGGGTGCGAAGGATTCACGCTGATGCGTAATGCCGATCGCTTTAACCCGGTCCTTGTCCTGCGTTGACAGCTTCGATAGAACTTCGGCAATCGTGTCGCGGGATGTCTCCCACCAGCGGCTCGCTGTGTGTTCATACTCATCCATCGCAGGCGTATGCAGTTGGATGTTTCGTTTCGCCGTATGCCAAACATTGCCGGCAGCATCAACAACGATCGCCTTCGTTGACGTAGTCGAGGAATCTAGCGCCACAACTAGCGGACCATCTTGTAGAAATTCGGAACTCATCTCGCCTTTACCTCCCTGATCTGGATTGCTGCAGCACTGCGAGCAATCCAGCTGCCATGCTACCTGCCTCTTGTGCTCTGGAACACATTCGGGCCATAAGCGCGCAATTGTGCACCGGAATGGGAGCCTAGGCTGCTAATGCAGAGCGCCCGCAAACGCACCAGTCAGATAATGCGCCAGCTCTAGGTGTCACCAGTTCAATGTGTGGGAGCACCTTGATAGCGTTGGGGCCATGAGGGGCATTCGCAGGTTCGCTGGGCTAGTGGCCGCCACCCTCATCACGTGTGCTGTGGTGGCGGGGTGTGGGGGTTCGTCGTCGTCGCCCTCTAACTCCCCTACGCAGCCGCCCTCTACGCCCCCTACTACCACCCAACTCGCCCAGGAACGCTGGGAGTCCATGGACATAGAGGAGCAGGCGGCAAGCCTACTCATGCTGTACTACCCGGGTACGGACGCGGGCGCTACGGCGGAGTTTGTCCGGGAAATCCAGCCGGGCGGGCTCGTTCTCATGGGCGACAATATTCCGGCCGATGAGGCCACGCTTGCGGACAGCATCGAGTCGTGGAACGCGGAAGCTGCCCATCCGCTACTCATCGGGATTGACGAGGAGGGCGGAACCGTCACAAGACTGCCTTCGGACACATTCCCGGCAGCGCCCCAGCTGCGCGATGGCGCCCCCGCCAATACGCGCGCGGCGTTCACGGACCGCGGCCAGCTGCTTCATGATCTGGGGATCACCGTCAACTTCGGGGTGATCGCCGATGTGACGGACGATCCGGGTTCGTTCATCTGGCCGCGGGTCCTCGGTTCAACGCCGGAGGCTGCCTCCGAAAACGTAGCCGCGGCCGTTGAGGGAGAGGGCGGCAGCGTTAGCTCAACCCTTAAGCACTTCCCCGGCCACGGCCTCGCCGCTGGCGATTCCCACATATCCATCCCTACCTCAGACATAGCGCTGGACGAATGGCGTGAGAGCGCCGCGCCACCGTTCGCTGCCGGTATCGATGCCGGTGCGGAGTTTGTGATGATCGGTCACCTTCGTTTCCCCGAGGTGTCGGATCAACCAGCCTCCCTTTCCCCTGAATGGCACAAGATATTGCGCGATGAGCTGGGCTTCGACGGCATCGTCATCACCGATTCGATGAGCATGTTGCTCGATTCGGGCGAACCACAGTATGCCGATCCGGTACAGAATGCTGTTGACTCGCTGGCTGCCGGTTCCACGATGGTTCTCATGGTCGCGCCGGGAACCACCGAGAACGCTCATGCCCTAGTGGACGGGATTGCCTCAGCTGTCCAGAGCGGAGAGATCGATCAGGACACCTTCGATTCAGCGGGCATCCTACTTATGGAGCAACGCCTCGAACTTGAGTGATCCTGCAGGGGCAGGCGATCGCGCATCTACAAATCCCACCAGAAGGACTCAAAATCGATGAGCCAGTGGCTACGAATCGTCAGCGCTCTCTCCAACGCGGCAACAAGCCCGGCCGCGAGGAGGCCGTACTCCACCGCCGGCGCCACATTGATGGGCGAGACAAATGGATCCACGTACCCGGAGACCGCGTCCCAATGAGTGACCGTCTCGATCACCTGCGGAATCCACACCGCGAGGCCCGCGAGGAGGATCGCCACGGCGATCCAACCCATGATCCTGCTCAGCTTCGGAAATCTCCGCCCGAACTGCGCCCTTCTTCCCTCGGCGCTCCGCTTGTCGGGTTGCAGGAGCCTCTCGGTTTCGGCGCCGGATTTGGTGGGAGTGCCAGGAACGAAGTGCATCCTCCTCAGGCCAAATGTGGAGGTCGCAACCTCAATCACGCCGCCCGGAACCTCAAACGTTGCAGGCACATTTGAACGGTAAACCTGAGCGCCATCACGGTAAAGAGCGGCGGGAGGGGTAGCTCCCTCCCCGTTGGCCGTGGTCTTGAAGCCAGAGTCATCACTGAGGCCAGAGTCATCACTGAGGCCAGAGTCATCACTGAAGTCAGAGTCATCAACGGAACCAGACTCATCACCGGAACCAGTCCCGAACACCCAGTCAAGCCCGAGGCCCCACGAATCGTCAGACTCCTCTGCGACCTCATCAACACTGTCCGAATCGCTTATCCAGTCCGCCCAGTACCTGACATCTACCGCATAGACGTGTGCTGCGCGTCCGGCTGCGCGGCCCCAACCGGAACGCGTGTCATCAGCTGCCGCCTCCGCTGGCCTTGATTCGCTTTCGATTTCCGGTCCCGCCACCGGTTCCATGTCCGGTACCGCTCCCGGTTCAGAATCCTGCAGGGAGATGTAGAACAGCGATCGAGTAAACACCTGATAGAACCGAAACGGCCGCAACCGGGAGCCGTCACCCGGCTGTACCTTGTTCAGTTGGCGGCGCCGACGCCACTTCTTCCACATTGTGCGCTCCCTGAATCGTTCTCCCCTTCAGCCTAACTTAGGATGCTCGGGCCCTTACAGGGCTGGCGCTGGGCTGCCCGGCCTCAGGCTCTCCTAGCCCTACCCCCGGAAATTGTGTCACCGCACCGGCTCTCGCTAGGCTCAAGCCATGACTTCAGAGCCCTCGCAAGCACACCAGTCGGATAATTCGCCAGCGCCGGAGATCCTCCGAATTGCCCGCAAACTCACCGCAATTTCAGAATCGGGCCTGTGGTATTGCAAGGACCAATTCGATATTGGGCGCTTCCACGAGATCGGCGAACTCGCGCAGGCGCTCACAAACCTTGTCGGCGAAAAGGAACTACCCCCGTACCGCCGCGAAGTTGCGTCCGTGGCCGGTTACACGACTCCTAAAGTAGACGTCCGGGGCGGGGTTTTCAATAACGACGGCGAAGTTGTCCTCGTTCGTGAAATCGCCGATGAAGGAAGATGGACTCTGCCAGGTGGCTGGTGCGATATCAATGAGAAGCCCTCTGAGGCAGTTGAGCGGGAGGTTCGCGAGGAGGCCGGGCTTATCACGAAGGTGAGCCAGCTCGCCGCTCTCATTGACCGCGATAGCTGGCCGCACTATCCGCCGATCGATCATCAGGTGTACAAGCTCTTCTTTATCTGCGAGCAGCAGTCGGCTGAAGATCTAGCCTTCACCAGCATCGAGACCAGCCAGATCGGTTGGTTCGATGTGGACAATCCTCCCGAATTATCGTTGAGCAGGACGCTGCCCGAGCAACTCGTCTTACTCAAGGAGCACTGGCTGAATCCGGGGCCCGCTTACGTGGACTGATTTCCCACCGATCGGATCGCGTCACATGTTGCGGCTACGGTGAGAAGCCGTACAACATCAACCTGTGTGGGGACCTCACCCGTTGCCGCAGAGATGAAGGCATCGCCGTCGAATCGGGTATGTGGCGGGGTGAGCGCACGGGCCAATCCATCGTGAGCTCCCTGAGCTAGGATCTGGCAGCCCACCTTGTCTAGCTGTGCGTTGGTGAGGACGGCACCAACTGTTGTGTGCGTACGCGTGGGGATCATCTGAGAAATGAGCTCCGCGGATTCGAGGGAGATGGGCGCTTCCCCTAGATCGATATCACCGAAGGCGTTGACCACACAGATAACGGAGACAACTAGCTCACCTAGATGGTGTTCCGCGTAGCCCACACCGCCCGGGCGCCTATCTTCCCCGCGCCACTGGCTCACGTATGCACCGGTGCCCGCACCGATTCTTCCGGCAAGGATTTGGTCTCCTTCGGAGGCTTGCGCGGCAGCGTATCCAGATTCTCGCGTGGGGCGGACGGACGGATCCCCGCCGGCCAAGTCGTAGATGCCCAAAGTGGGAACGATCGGCACCTTGCCTGCGGCAGTGGGCACGCCGCGGTCATGTTCTTCGAGGTAGGCCATGACGCCGTCTGCGGCGGCCAATCCGAATGCCGAACCGCCCGTGAGGCAGATGGCGTCAATTGATTCCACCGCTTTGTCCAACGCCAAGAGATCGAGTTCGCGAGAAGCGGGCGCTCCCCCGCGGACCTCGCCGGACCCGACTGTTCCTTCTGGAAGCGTGATAACGCTGCAGCCCGTTTGTGCTTGAGGGGCAGTCCAGTGCCCGATCCTGACACCCGATACCCCAATTGAGTTCGCCATTTCGCTAGCTTATCGGAGACGGGTTAGCGAAAAGAGCAGCGGAGATCCATCCTAGGAGAATGCCTGCGACCACTCCGAACGTGCTACGGCCATCCCATTGCCACAATTTCATGATGTTGTCTCCTTACTTTCTGCGTTCCGAACGCCGCTAGAAGGCTCTCGCATACTGCGACGGAATATACGGCTCCGGGTACCTCAACTGGCGGGCTGCGCGAATCGGGAAGTTCTGGTCACGGAGCATTTCACGGCCAAGATAGACCACGTCCGCCTGACCGAGAGCTACGATCTGTTCGGCCTGTGCCGGATCAACGATAAGGCCAACCGCACCCACGGGCATATGAGAGCCCTCACGCAGGGCCTGAGCCACAGGAACCTGATACCCAGGTCCGACGGGGATTGAAACTCCCGGTATATTGCCCGCCGTGGAGATGGACAGGAAGTCCACACCCGCTGTCCCAAGCCACGTGCACAGATCGATCATCTCTTCTAGCGAGTACCCCTCAGGAGTCCATTCCGTTCCGGACAGCCGCACGATGATCGGCACAGATACCTCTGCACGAACGGCATCGACGATCTGGAGGAGGAACCGCGCACGGTTTGCCATAGTGCCGCCGTATTCGTCCGTGCGGCGATTACTGGCGGGAGAAAGGAACTCATGCGCTAAGTATCCGTGCGCTCCGTGGATCTCGACGATATCGAAACCGGCGTCAACTGCTCGGCGGGCAGCCCGAGCGAAGGCCGCCACAAGTTCATGTATCTGATCAACGCTGAGCTCGCGAGGCTCGGCTAGCCCCTCAAAGGCCACGGGTGAGGGAGCCACCGTCTGCCAACCGCCTTCCTCAATGGGCACCGAACCTTCGGGGACACCGGGCCAACTGCGATACGTCGAGGCCTTCCGCCCGGCGTGCGCAAGCTGAATCGCTGCCCTAGCGCCCTGGGAATGTATAAGTTCAGTGATCGGGGAGAATGCCTGTGCCTGCTCCTCGTTCCAGATGCCAAGGCACTGAGGAGAGATTCGACCCTCTGGTGCGACTGCGCTCGCTTCCACTGTGACTAGTCCTGCACCGCCACGAGCAAAGGCTCCGTAGTGCATGAGGTGCCATGAAGTTGGGATTCCATCCTGCTTCTCCGCCGAATACTGGCACATTGGAGGGACCCACATCCGGTTTCGGATCGTTGTATCCCTCAGCGTTATCGGTTCAAAGAGCATGTGCGTCACGTGTGCTGTCCTTCCGTGTTCTCTTATCAAGACTAATGACTGCTTCTACCGCAGGTCTGGCACCGTCCCAACCTTTTCGCTCGTGGTGGATAACCCCTTGTGTTACACAGCACAGAAGGGAAGACTCGAGCCACGCCAAGAGAGAGGAAAGATCATGAAGCCGCTGTATACAACGGAAGCACTTTCAACTGGGGCCGGACGCGACGGCCACGTACGAGCCGCCGATGGCGCGCTGGACCTAGATATGGCAACGCCCAAGGAAATGGGCGGACCGGGTAACGGATTCAATCCCGAACAGCTCTTTGCCGGCGGATACGCAGCCTGCTTCCATTCTGCGCTGAGTCTGGTAGCTGGCCAGCAGAAGGTCCAGCTTCAAGACGAGTCCGTGGGAGCCAAGGTAACGATTGGCGACGACGGCAACGGTGGCTTTGAGCTCGCAGTAGCGCTAGAAGTTGTTATCCCTAGTGTTGATCATGACGTAGCCCAGAAGCTTGCTGATGCGGCGCACCAAGTGTGCCCATACTCGAATGCCACCCGGGGAAATATTGAGGTGACAGTTACCGTCTCCGACGATTAGTACCTATGCCGCTGAGTGTGCTGCTGCAGTACACTCAGCGCACATCCCGTGGTAAATCACTTCAGCGAAATCGATCGTTAGCTTGCCCTCCTCCGGAGGATGAATGCAGGGCGTTTCTCCCGCTGCGCACGCGACATCCACCAAACGCCCACAGCTGCGGCAGAGTAAATGATGGTGATTATCGTGATGTTCGATTTCGTAGAGCGAGGCGCCGCCATCGGGTGTCATACACCTCAAGATGTCCACATCGGTGAGCGCATGGAGGGTGTCATAGACCGTCTGCTGGGAGACTTTCCCCAGTTGATGGCGCACCTCGGTAATAATCGTCTCGGCATCAACGTGCTTGCTCTCCGAAATCACGGATAGTACAGCGAGCCGAGGTGCGGTCACCCGTAGCCCTGCACCGCGCAGGGCCGCCTTGAAATCGTGATCGCTCATATCACTATCGTAACCGCTATTCTGGACTAACTCCGGTTTAGGCCCAATCAGTGACGAGAAATACTCAAGTTTCGTCCACTTCAAGGTAGAAGTTTCCTGATGACCAGTAGTACCTCGCGTGTTATAGCGGGCCTAACCGCCCAGAAACTTCCGCTTCACCGCCGCAGTGACTGAGTGCTCGACACTACGAGCGGCCCGTTTGAGAGAAGCTGGAACGGTCGAAAATGGGCCGAGATCGTTAGAATTCATAGATTCGGCAGACACAGAAGTTTCGGCAGAATCAGTGGCATATGGCGGCTGGACAAGCTTGAGGGTGTCCGGCCGCAACGGCTTTCGCAGCACGGGCTTGAGATGGCTCAAGGTATCGAATGAGTACCTGCCATGGTACCTCCCCATTCCGCTCTCACCTACTCCACCAAAAGGAATCGAATCCGCGCCTGCCTGGATCATCGTGGCCCCAACCACGAATGCACCGGAAGACGTCTCGCGTTCCAAGCGATGGTCTTCATCATCATTCGCGGCAAACGAGTAGAGAGCGAGCGGCTTGTCCCCGCTATTGATGTAGGCGATGGCCGTATTCAAGTCTGGGACCGGGACAATGGGCAGGATCGGCCCAAAGATCTCCTCGTCCATTATCTTGAAGGATTGCCCTATCGTTTTGGGACTGTAAGCATCGGACTGGGGAATCAGGGCAGGCAACACCGCAATCGTCGGTTCTATATATAGATTCTCGCGATCCACTCGGCCGCCGTGCGCGATTTCGAAGGAGCCTGTATCGGGGCTAGTACCCGTTACGTGGTCAACCTGAGGCTCCGCGTGGGCACCTATGGAACCAGCTGGAAGATAGGAAACCAACCGATCGAACTGCTTCTCATTGATGATCCGGCCGTAATCGGCACTCGCTCGGGGATCTTCTCCCCACCGCTGCGCGATGGCCCGCTTTAGTGCTTTGGTGAGAGGGCGGACCAGATCGGGCGTAGTGAGTACATAATCGGGCGCTACGCACGTTTGACCCGCGTTGACGTACTTCCCCCAAGCGACACGACCGGCAACCGCATCGAGTTGCTCGGCATCCGAAACCCATACAGGCGACTTGCCTCCGAGTTCGAGCGTGACGGGGGTCAGATTCTTCGATGCGGCCTCCATAACGATTCGGGCCACCTTGCCGTTACCGGTGTAAACAATATGATCGAACCGCTGAGCAAGCAGCTCGGTGGTTTCTGGCACGGCGCCTTCGATAACTTTGACGGCACGCGCATCCATATATAGCGGGACGTACCTCGCGATAGCTCGAGACGTTGCCGGAGCGAGCTCACTGGGTTTGAGCACCACTGCGTTACCCGCGGCGATCGCGCCCACTAGAGGCAAAAGAGTCAAGTGAAGCGGATAATTCCACGGGGCGATAATGAGGACAACACCCAGCGGTTCTGGCACTAACTTCGCGCTGGCAGGCTGAAACGTCAGAGGTGTTACAAGGTGCCTCGGCCGTGCCCACTGGGACAATTTCCTTAGAGCTAGCTTGATCTCGCCACGCACAACGCCAATCTCGGTGAGTTGAGCTTCGGTGGTGCCTTTGTGGAGATCTTCGAAGAGTGCTTGAACGAACTCGGGTTGGCCCAGCATTGCATCCAACGCCCGCAATTGGTTTCGGCGCCATTCGAGCGGGCGAGTACGCCCAGAATCAAAAGCCTCGCGGGTAGCGCTGACTACTTCCTGTATGGCTGTGTCTCTATCTACCATAGAGAAATTCTACGCGGGCTATCTGTCCCTAGGGCACAGCTAGAAGCGAACTCGCCCATTACCTAGCTGTTACAGCAAGGTAGACGCCAGCACCACGTACACACCTGTACCCGCAAAGATGCTAATCAGCGAATTACCTTTCCACAGATGCATCGCCACGGTAACGGCCACCGCAAGACCGACAGACCCAATGGCCTGCCACGAGACGGCAGTATCGCGCAGCGTGTAAGCCGCCAACAGGAACATGACACCAACCGGCATCGCATCCCCGATGTAACGCAGGATAGCGCTGTTGCGAAGTGGAGCGAGCATGACGAAGGGTAGGGCACGGAGGGCCCAGGTGACAGCCGCGGTCACAAGTATCGCTGCAAGGACGTATCCGTGAGTCATAGCCGCCCCTCCCCGCTAGCGGAGTCCAGCTGGGAAGCCCCAGTGCCCCGGCCCCTAAAGAAGTACATGGCGATCAGACATAGGATGAAGAGCGCCATCGAGATAACGAGCATGTTCGCGGGAGAAATCAACGCGCCAATGATCGCGCATCCAAGCGCGATGATCGGTATCGGAACCGATCCCTGGGCCTTGAACCCTTCAATCCCTAAAACAATAAACAGGGCGGTAGCGGCGAAGTCTAGGCCTTTGACCGACGAAGGAATCAGCGTTCCCAAGAGGGCGCCCGCTGTTACGCACACAACCCAGCACAGGTGGAAAGACGCTTCTAAAGTGATGATGCGCGCGCGAGACCATGTGTGTGAATGTGGCGTTGCAGAAACGCCATAGGCCTCATCCGTCAGCGCAAACGTGGCGTAGAGCTTCCATCCGATCCCTTTCACACGCTCCAAAGGAAACGACAGCGCATAGAACGCATGCCGGAAGTTGACCAGTAGGGCACTTAACGCAATTTGCGGTAGCGGTGTCACTGCAGATATCAGCCCGAGAAGGAGGAACTCCATCGATCCAGCGAAGACGATCGCAGATAGGATCGGAGCCCACCACCACTCGAGACCGGTCTGGACAACAAGCACGCCTAGCGCGAGGCCGAGGGGAACAGCTGCAAGCGCCGCCGGGAGAATTGTGCGCCATCCCTTAGCGAGCTCTTGGCCGAGGGCGGCCTTATCACGGTGAGACGAGGATTGAGACACTGCTCCAGCCTAGACGTGAAATGGCGGCTTTGCTCAAGAGGCCGCATGGCGGAAAGTTGGCTATAATACTTCCCAAAAGCCAACGGGACGGCCCGCTGGCTGATTCAGGAGTGGGGACGGCCCTACAGAAGTTGACTGATCTTGTCTGCTAACACTCCTTCCCCTGCGCAAACCTTCAAGCAAGTATTGACGCCCCTAGCACTTTTTCGCTTAGCACTCGGGTGGCTCGCCTTCCTGTTTTCGCCCTTCATCCCGCGTCAGCCGTCAACCACGGTGGCTTTGATATTCCTTGCGGCCCTGATCGGCATCATCATCTTGTCCTCTTTCGGAGTGGTTGCCCAGGCCGAAAAGCTTGCTGAGCGCCTAGGCGATCCGTACGGAACCATTATTCTCACCCTGTCGATTGTGGTGATCGAGGTTGTCCTAATCTCGGCAGTGATGCTCGGTCCTGGCGAGCATCAGACAGTGGCCCGTGACTCCATCATGACCGTTTCGATGATCATCATGAACCTCGTTGCGGGAGTGGCTTTGGTGGTGATGGGTAGTTCGTCGTCGTCGGCCAAAAAACCCAACTCGGCCGGAGTTCGTGCATACCTAGGGCGTATCGCAATCCTCGGGCTCATTGTGTTCTATATCCCGGTGGTTACGGGTACGTATGATGCCTTCCAATCGGGGCTCGTGGCCGTTGGTGTAGCCGTGTGTTACGCGCGTTTTCTTCAGCTTCAGCTAGGTAAGCGCCACCAGCACTTTCAGGAGGTCGGCACCGCACCCAAAGCGGCCACCCGCTCAGATGTTGTGCAAACTAACAACACAGAAATCGCTCTACGCTCTATTGTCCTGTTACTGACCGCCATCCCCATCGTGATGCTCGCTCACAATATGGCCTCTCTCCTTGAACTTATGGCCGGCCGCTTCACGCTTCCAGTTGCGCTACCCGCCGCAATTATCGCCATCATCGTGTTTCTGCCCGAGACCATTACCACGATCAAGGCCGCCCTCAGAGGTGAATCTCAGCGAGTATCTAACCTTTGTCACGGGGCCCTACTATCCACATTTGGTCTGACGATCCCAAGCGTCTTGGTGATCGGGGACGTCACACGGCAGACTGTAATTTTGGCCGAGAGTACGGCGAACCTGCTTCTGTTTGCCGCGACAATAGCGCTCACGTTGGTCAGCTTTCGTGGGAGGCCGCGGGTTCGGTCAGGAATCGCGCACCTTGCCCTTTTCGTGGCCTATACGGTGTTTACCTTCGTGTTGGTCTAGATGCTCACTACTCGACACTGTGGGATGAAAGTCCTATTCAACGCCCTACAATGGCCACATGTCTGAAGAGAATGTCACGCCCGCTGCCTCGCTCGGCGCCCGCGCTGTGGGCGATATCGAGCTTCCCGAGGAACTCCGAGCAGACGTCAGGCTCCTGACGTCATTGCTGGGCCGCGTGTTGCGCGAGAGTGGATCGCCGGGCCTTTATGAGGACGTTGAGCAACTCCGCCAGACCATGATCACAGCGTATTCAGATGAGACTTCGGCCTCCTTCGAGAAGGCCGAAGAGATCGTAGAGAATTTCTCTGTTGAACGCGCGGACGAAGTAGCGAGGGCCTTCACGGTCTACTTCCATCTAGTGAATCTAGCTGAGGAGTTCTACCGGACTCGACTGCTGCACCAGGAGACGGGATCAGATCTAACGGGCACCGACACGGTGGCTGGCGCTTACAGCCGACTGATCGAGGAAATTGGAGAAAGTGCCGCACGTAAGCGCCTGAGCACCATGCGGTTCCACCCGGTTTTCACCGCTCACCCCACTGAGGCCCGGCGGCGCGCCGTATCTAGTTCCATCCGCAGGCTCGATGATTACCTCGAAGAGCGCTACGCAAATCCGAGCAATCCCGTGTACGAGCACCGTATGGAGCGGCGGCTGCTGGAAGAGATTGACACCTTGTGGCGCACCGCCCCGGTCCGAGAGCATCAGCCAAAGCCCGAGGACGAAGTCCGCTCTATCATGGCCGTGTTCGATGAGACTCTCTACACCACCGTACCCAAGGTGTATCGGCGCATCTGCGACATCCTTCAGGGAGACGAATCCGGGCGCACTCCCCCGGCCATCAAGCCTTTTCTTCGGTTGGGTACATGGGTTGGTGGAGATCGCGACGGAAACCCGTTCGTGACAGCCTCCGTCACGAAGAAGGCTCTGGCCATTTCGTCCGATCACATCCTGCGCGGGCTCGAGGTAACCGCCGATCGAGTTGCGCGTACCTTGACGCTATCAGCGGATACCACTCCTTCCAGTCCCGAGCTGAAGGCGCGCTGGCACCAGCTCACTACGGCGGATGAAGACGGCGCTGCCAGCGCCATCACCAAAGCCCCCGACGAGCCACATAAGCGGGTACTCATGCTTGTATCGCGCAAGATTCAAGCCACCCGCACTCGTAACGCCGATTTGGCCTATTCCGCACCGGAAGAGCTTATCTCCGATCTGCGGTTAGTTCAGGATTCTCTGGCTCGGGCTAGGGCGAATCGCCAAGCGTACGGCGATCTGCAGCAGCTCATCTGGCAGGTGGAGACGTTTGGATTCCATCTGGCAGAGCTTGAGGTACGTCAACACTCGATGGTGCACGCCCGGGCCTTGGCCGAATGCGAGGCTGGTGGCGAGCTGAGTACCGAGACTGAAGAAGTCCTTGAGGTTTTCCGCACTATCGCTCAGCTTCAGGGACGCTACGGGGTGGAGGCCTCCCGGCGATACATCGTTTCCTTCACTCAGTCCGCAGCCGATCTTGAGAACGTCTATAAACTCGCCCATTTCGCGGTGGGACCGGGTGGTAAGGCCCCCGTGCTGGACGTCATTCCGCTCTTCGAAACCTACGCCGATCTGCAGGCGTCCACCGCCATCCTGAGCAAGATCGCGAAGTATCCCGAGTATGCCGAGCGGTTACAGGAAACCGACGGGGATGTCGAGGTGATGATCGGGTACTCCGATTCTTCGAAGGACGTTGGGCCGGTTGCCGCGACCTTGGCGCTTTACGAGGCTCAGGCGAACATCGCCGAATGGGCAGTTGAACGCGGCCTAAAACTCACCTTATTCCACGGCCGTGGCGGATCGCTCGGGCGCGGCGGCGGGCCTACCAACACCGCCATTCTCGGCCAGCCCCCTCATTCGGTTGGCGGCCGCTTCAAACTCACAGAGCAAGGTGAAGTGATCTTCGCCCGTTATGGCGATCCAACAATAGCCATGCGCCACATCGATCAGGTTGCGGCCGCGACCTTGTTAGCAGCGGCCCCTTCCATCGAACAACGTAACCTCAACGCCTCTGAACAATTCGCTGATATTGCTCGCGTAATGGATCGCTCTTCCAAGGAGCGATTCCTCGCACTGGTGAACGCGGAGGGTTTTGCCCCGTGGTTTGCAACAGTGACTCCTATGGAGGAGATCGGCCAGCTTGCGCTTGGTTCGCGGCCGGCGCGGCGGGGCCTGTCCGTTAAATCCCTCGCCGATCTGCGTGCCATTCCCTGGGTATTTTCGTGGTCGCAGGCCCGGCTTAATCTCGCGGGCTGGTACGGATTGGGGACGGCACTCCAAGAGGTTAACGATCTGAACGTGCTTCGCGAAGCGTACGAGAAGTGGCCGCTATTCACCACGATGATCGATAACGTGGGCATGTCCATCGCCAAGGCCGATTCGCGAATCGCTGAGAGGTATCTGCAATTGGGAGACCGTCCCGATTTCACCGAGATGGTTTTGGATGAGATGGCGTTGACTCGCCGTTGGATCACAGATATCACCGATACCACTGGAAACGGCCGAATCATCGATAATCGCCCCGAACTCCAGCTTGCAGTCAAGATGCGAAGCCCCTATGTGGATGCGCTCTCGCTGCTGCAGCTACGTGCCCTGCGCGTCCTCCGTTCACAGGAGCCTTCGCCTAACGACACGGACTCGCAGGCACCCGGCTCCCAGATGCCCATCGGCCAATCGCGCGATGGCTCCACATCCGGTGCCCAAGGTGCACCCGAGTGGCAGCACCTGCTCTTGCTCTCCGTCTCCGGGGTTTCCGCAGGATTGAAGAATACGGGGTAACTTCTGGCAAGCCTACGAAAGTGGGCGGCACCCGCTGGGGTGCCGCCCACTTTCTTGTTCTAACTACTTCTCGCTCCGAGAGAGTCTAGTTCCAACAGCGACTAGTTCGCCGGTTGGTGCCTTGCCCAAAACCGCTACAAGTACCGCCCGAGCCAATCCAGTGTTACGCTTTAATCGCAGAAATCTCGATCTCGAGGGTGACCTTATCGGACACCAACACGCCACCGGTCTCGAGCGCGGCATTGAAGGTTACGCCGTAATCCTGACGATTGATGGTGGTGGAGCCTTCCCAGCCCATGCGGGTGTTACCGAACGGATCCTGTGCCACGCCACCCAGCTCGAAATCAATGCTGATCTCCTTGGTGGTTTCCTTGATGGTGAGGTCGCCGGTGATGCGGGCGGTTTCCTCGTCAAGTTGCTCCACCTTCGTGGATTTGAAGGACATAGTTGGGTACGTATCTACGTCAAGAAAATCGCCGGTGCGCACGTGCTGATCGCGCGCTTCATTGTTTGTGTTGATGGAGGCAGTCTTGATAGAAACCTCGACATGGGAGTTACCTGGCGTCTCCGCGTCCGTGTATGCGGATCCCTCGAACTCGTCGAACGTTCCCCGCACCTTCGTCACCATCGCGTGACGGGCCGAAAAGCCGATCGTCGTGTGAGCCGGATCGATCGTCCAGTTACCAGTCAGTGCTGCCGTATCTACCATGTTTCTTCCTCCGATCATCGCGAGCGGTCCATCCGTCGCGTTCAATAACAGTAACTTAATTGAATGTTGCACTATTCCAAACCCATGCTCCAACTTGTGTTACGTACATCACTCTACCTGCGCCCGAAGATTCTCACACTGCTGCCCCGGCGGATCTTGTCCCCCAGCAGACCGTGTTGAAGCGGCCGGGGTCTGGTGGAGATGTGGACTAACACGGAAGGATAGTCTCATGTGTGTTTTGCAAGTTATTTGTAGGCCGTTTTGTGGTTTGTTTTTAGGGTGTTGTGTGGTTGTTATTTCATGAGTGCGTTTTCGACTCTCCATGAGGTGCCGGTGTGGCGGATGAGGTGTCCGTGGTGGATGAGTCGGTCGATGATGGCGGCGGCGATGTTGTCGTCACCGAAGATGGTGCCCCAGCGGGAAAATTCGATGTTGGTGGTGATGATGAGGCTGGTTTTCTCGTAGGTGTTGTTGATGACTTGGAAGAGGAGTCGTGCTCCTTCGGGGTCGATGGGGAGGTAGCCGAGCTCGTCGATGGTTAAGAGCTGGAATCTAGCGAGTTGGGCCAGTTCGCGGTCCAGGCGGCCCTCGTTTTTAGCTTTTCGGAGGGTCATGACCAGATCAGCGGCGGTGGTGAAGCGTGCTTTGATGCCGTTTTGGCAGGCGGTGTGGGTCAGCGCGGTAGCCAGGTGTGTTTTCCCGCAGCCGACATCGCCGTAACAGATGAGGTCTTCAGCGCGGGTGAGGAATTCTAGCTCGGCGAGGTTGGCGGGTGTGAGCGTAGATGGCAGGGTGAGGCGGTCCCAGTCATACCCGGTGAGGGTTTTGATGGTGGGTAGATGCGCGGCAGCGATCAGACGCCGGCGGGCGGAGGCGCGCCGGGAGGTGATTTCAGCTTCGAGATAGGCGGCAAGGAAGACGAGTTGGTCACTGGTGATCGTGGCGAGTTGTGTGTCGAGGACCTGACCGGTTAGTCGGGCTTCTTTCGCGTGGGCACGCACGGTTGTCAGGAGCTCTCCTGGATGGGGACAGGTGGCGGGTGTGGTGATGGGTTTACTGGTCATGGTTGTCCTTTTGTCAGGGTGTGGCAGATCAACCCCGTGGCTGTGGCCCGGGGCAAGAGGGTGTACAGATTGGGTGGTTTAGCTCGCGGCTAGGGTGTCGTAGATGGCCAGATCGACGGCTGGGTTGGGGTGATAGATACTGCCCGCGCTAGAGGCCAGAAGATCCAGAGAGGCCTGGCTTAAGGGCTGGGAGCGCTCTAGAAGGTGTTCGGCAGCGTTCATCGTGGCATCAAACCCGCAGGCCGTGCTGGTGGCCGTGAGAGCTTTAATCGCGTGGCGTTTATCGTTGTAGGACGCCTGATCTAAAGCGCTCACCAAGGCGGTGGGCATGAGAGAGCGGAGCGGGGAATGGCTAAAAGCTCCGGGACGAGTAACAAGAATATCGAGCAAGGACTGTTCAGCCGCGATGGTGGTAGCGCTATGGGTGAAACACCGGGTGAGCCTGCCAACCTGGATGCCATCAGGAGTGAAGAACCTAAGGTCCTCAGCCCCGATCGAGATCGTCAGCTCGCGGCCAGCGTAGGCCCCACCGATCAGGTAATAGTTGTTCTCAAACTTGATCCGCCCGTCCTTATCGGCTTGCCGTGTGTCAAATCTGACGGGCTGGAAACGATGGACTGGTAGAGGCAGCCCGGCTTGTTGATCGTCACGATGCAGAAGAGACAGCTTGTCCTTTTTCCGGTAATGGTCCTGTTCTAAAAGCTCATCACAACGATCCAGCAGCTCCTTGTTAAAAGCGTGGATATCATCGATCTTGGGTAGTGGAACACACAGGTTCCGGCGGAGGTATCCCACCGCGTTTTCTACATGCCCTTTCTCGTTACCTGAATACGGATTACAGAAACGTGAGTGGAAGCCGTGATGCGTGCGAAAACGAGCGAACAAGTCTGACTCTTTGACGATCTGTCCGACACGACGCCCGATCCCTGTCGCGTTATCAAAGACCTGAAGACAGGGAACGAAACCAATATGGTCATAGATCGTTTGCAGCCCGTGGCACACACACTCGGCAGTTTCCCCGCGATATAGCTGACCATAGCGAGCGTTCGAGTACGGGAAAGAGACCACGAGCATCGAATGAGTCTCATCATCACCATCAGCATTAATCACATGAACCTGCCCGAAATCGATCTGGGCATCCCCTGGGCCCCACACCAGCTCTCCAAACCCATCAGACGGGGATTGGTGGGCCTCATGTCACTCTTTGACGTAGGCACTGACAGTTCGGTAAGAGCCCTGATAATCTTTCTCGGCGACAACACGCTCGAACACCCGTTTGGCGGTATGACGCTGTTTACGAGGACAGCCACGATCGAGTTCAAGGATCTGATCAATGAGCTGCTTCACCGGGTCCGTCATCACACGCCGGGTCCGGCAGGCTTTCACCGGGACCTGTGGGGAAAAGTCGTCTATCGCCACATATTTAGCGACCGTGTCACGAGAAACACCGAGCCGGCGAGCGATCTCGCGTCCACTAGTTCCATCACGGT
>NZ_QETB01000004.1 GCF_003123745.1 Ancrocorticia populi
ACCAAGCCATCATCGCTCTAGCACACCGCAGACTCACCGTCCTGTACGCCATGCTCCGAGACAACACCCTCTACGACACCCCAGAACTAGCCCAAGCAGCTTGACAAACAACATAGGGGCACCCCCCAGCCTTTGGTGGAGTATCAGATTGAATGACCCCGCCACGTTCAGATTCAATGTAGGCATGACAACTGACCTTCGGACTCTCGACCTCAACAAATCTCAGACCGAGCCAGCCCATGATGCCGACTCAGAAATCCGGGAGATTAGACCGGCTGATCTCGAGGATCTTGCGCAGCTGTACTTGGCAAGCTATCCACCAGAAATCGGCGCCCCAGATCTATTCGAGGCGAAGGCCGAAATTGAAGCTACCTTTGCGGGTGAGTTCGGACAGCTTCGCACCAGCGCAAACTTGATCGCCTTTCATCAGGGCACACCCGCAGGGGCAATACTGACTGTCACTAAATCGATCTGGGATCCGGAGCTTTCTGGACCATTCATCATCGATCTCTTCGTATCCCCTCGATATCGTAAACAAGGTATAGGACGGGCACTCGTGACAAGCCTGATCTCCGCGTGTAAAGCTGCAGACGATACTCAGATTTCCCTGAGAGTGGGTGAAGGAACGTCATCCTCGGCCTACTCCCTGTATTCCAAGCTTGGTTTCGTCGAGCCATAAATACTCACGAGCCACCAGAGTTACCTTCGGTCACGAGGGTTACGTTCGGAACCCAACTCCCGAAACCTCCGAAATTGCATCAAATCTCCGGACGGGGAGGTGAGCCGTCGTCGTCGATAAAAACCTAGAGCTGGACGCCAATCGTGTAAAACCAACGCCCATCCTCGCGCACGAAGCTAGACCGCTCGTGCATAATCCCGCGCTCCATCTTGTTGCGCCAGTGGGCGCGGAATTCGACCGTGGCAGTGTCCCCAAAGTCCTCAGTGTCTAGGATGACGAGGCGGCGCCATTGAATCTCGGGGTCGATTTCGGCGCCCTCGGGGCGATATCGAGGCTCCCAGGTGCTTAGAACATAATCTTCCAGACCCAGCGCAAATGCACTGTATCGCGAGCGCATCAGTGCCTCAGCGGTGGGGGCAGCGGCTCCACGATGATAGGGCCCACAACACTTGGCGTAGGGCTTACCGCTCTGGCACGGGCAAAATGAGGCCTCCGGCAATGGTCTAATATTCACTGCAAAACTCCCGGCGGTGGATGACGAGCATAGTTTTCCCATAGTAGACCGTTGAGGCCGGGCGGGTGTCAAACTCTCATGAGTCTCTTGCAGGAATAAGGGCTCACACAAGAGGCACTGCGATCTCTCGTCACTAGACTTTTAGAGCTTGCCTGCTGCTAGGTGATTGCGGACCGCGGTGGGCTCGTCTGTGATGATGCCATCGATCCCCCAACTCACGAGGGTGTCCACCTCGGCGAGGTCATTGATAGTCCAGGCGTGCACGGCTATTCCACGGGCGTGAGCGGCGGCGATGAATCGCGGTGTGAGCACTGGAATCCGGCGGTAATCGAAGGGAACTTGCGCAACATCAACGCCAGCCTCGGGCCCTGGAAGCGCGCGCAGAAGCCCGCGCCCGGAGCCGCCCAGCACGGCCGCACCCACAACTCGTGCGATCGCTGCCATTCCCATGGATGTTGTTACTCCGGGCAGAGCGGAACGAATCCGGCCGAGGCGGCGTTCGTTGAAGCTGGCGAGGCACACGGATTCCACGGCCCGCGTTCGGCGAACGGCCGAAGTGAGTGGACCTACCACCGCGTCGGACTTCGCATCGATGTTGAAGATAATGTCCGGGAACTGATCCAACACTTCGTCAACGCGCATAAGCCGATTACCGGAAGCGTCGCGCACTTTGGCCAGCTGGTTCCATGTGTAATCAGCGATATTGCCAGTGGCGTCCGTGGTGCGGTCAAGCTCTGGATCGTGCGCGAATACGGCCACACCGTCAGAGGTTGCGTGCGCATCAGTCTCGATATGGGTAAAACCGGCTCCCTGCATCGCTTGGAAACTTGCGATCGAGTTCTCGGGATACTCGTTGGCGCCGCCGCGGTGAGCAATCACAAGGGGCCCGGCCCCTTCTGTTTCCACAGGGTAAATCCTGCGGTGGGAATGGCCGTTATTCACAGAGCTGACTGATATCGATCGCGCCTTGTTCGGACAGGAAGGCGTCCGGATCAATGAGAGTTTCAACGTCCTCAGCCGAACCTAGGCTTGGATCGTGAATCTCCAGATGCAGGTGCGGTCCGGTCGAGTTGCCGTTCGATCCCACAAGGCCGATCTGCTGGCCAGCGGTCACCTTATCGCCCACGTTGACCTGCACACCGTGATCCCACATGTGCACATACCACGATTCGTAGGTCTTGCCATCTATCTCGTGTTCGACAACGATCGTATTGGGTGAACGGCCCGCGGTGCTCCCGCCCGCAAAAGTGACCGTTCCATCGGCGATCGCGTAGATCGGGGTGTCTGACGGAGCAGCGTAATCCTGACCGGCGTGGTAGGAGCTCCCGCCGTGGATAGGATCAGTTCGCGGCCCAAAATCTGAGGTCCGGTGGAAAACACCAGAATCGAGCGGGAATACCACTGAGGAGGAATTCTGCTCCACAAAAGCCGCCCGCATGCCCTGTGCTCCCTCGGGAGTGCACTGAGCGGTGGTGTCTTCACTGGCCTGCTCGCTCACGGAGGTGGCATCCGATCGAAGCGTAGCCGTTGTATCGCCAGCCAACGAGTCCGGGGTGCTCACCTGCGCGGCTGAACCGCCCACGATCGATTCGGTGATCGGCTGAGCAGCCTCGGCCGCTCCGCCACCGAGATATCCGGTGCCCACCAACGGGACTGAGATACCGCCCACCGCGAGAGTTGTCAGCGTCATTCCCTGTAGCAGGTACTTCTTACCAGAGCGCTGGGCGGGCCGAGTGGACCCGGCTGGCTTCTGGCGCGGCTTTCGCGGCGGCGCAACGCGGGTTGCGCGCCCTGCCGAATACTCCACGTCGTCCGCCGAAGGCGCGGTCGGGATCGTATCCTGCGCACTGGGTTTGGTGAAGCCGTCGTTCTCTCCGTGATTTTGGAGAGCGCGTTCGCGTTCGCGCCGGCGCCGTTCCACCCGCGAAAGAATCTGTCCCTCAGTGACTGCCTCACAGACCTCAGCATTGGACATGACGTCCGTTTCGGACAGATCGTCAGTGGGGTCTGGCTGCGCGGCGGCAGGTTCTTGGCTCGGCTCGGCTTGCGTAAGCTCTTCTCGGGCCAGCCGTTCTTTCGCGAACTCTTCTCGGGCCAGCTTCTCTTGAGCTAGATGCTCTTTGACGAGGCGCTCTTTGGTAAGCCGTTCCTTCTCGAGCTCCTCTTGCGCTAGCCGTTCCTTAGCAGCAAACTCAGCTTGTTCCTTAGCGGCGAACTCAGCCTGGCGAGCTCTACGGCGTGCAGCACCTTCGCGCACAGCCTTCCGGCGGGCCGCTTCTTCAGCCATCCGACGAGAGAACTCGATTTGAGAAGGTGTTAGGTCTACTCGCGTGCCATCCTGCCGACGAGATTCGCGCGTTTCCTGAATGACCTTCACACCCTTTCCAGTGTTGTCGCGGACGAGGATCGCTGCCCTCGAAGAACTATTACAAAATGATAACGGAGCATCGGCCATTCAGATACAGGCATTAGCAAGATTATCTCTGACTCCACCCTCAAAGTGGGGTTATGCCGCCAGTTTCTATGTACATCTAATACGTCACACAAAGTAACGGGGCCGTTATGTTGCTCGAACGTTCGGTAGGCACATTGGAGAGTATATTTCTCATTTCCCGCTATCCCAACGTTTTCGCGCCGAGCTGGCGCGAGTCCAACACAGGACACCGGGCCAGTTTATCCACGACCTTGGTCCCGCACGCATTCACCCCAATAGTGATCTCCCACACGTGACGGCCCAGCGCTACTACTGCCGGCGCTCGTCACGCTGCATAGAGTCACGTACTTCGCCCACCAGCTCCTCCAGAATGTCCTCAAGGAAGACGATGCCAATAACGTCTCCCTCGGAGATCACACTGGCAAGATGGGTACGAGATCGCTGCATTACGGCAAGGGCGTCTTCTACTTCATCGTCGGGATGTACGGAAACAAGCGGGCGGATAACCCAGTCTCGCAACGGCTCGTCCCTAGAGGCCTCGGCTACGTTCAAAATGTCCTTCATATGGATGTAGCCAATAACGTTTCCGTTGGCGCGCACGAGGAAGCGCGAAAATCCGGTGACTGCGACGGACCGTTCAATCTGGGCGGCTGTCACACCACGTGCTACGCCCGCAACATCTTCCACGGGGACCATAACCTCGCGTGCGGTGTGATCCGAGAACTCGAGAGCACCGGTAATGAGCCCCTGTTCATCGCTCAGCACACCCGCCGCCTGAGAGGCAGCCACGATGGAGGCAACCTCGCTAGCCGTGAAGGCCGAATCAACCTCGTCCTTCGGCTGCACCCTGAAGAGCTTGAGCACGCCCAACGAGCACCAGTTGAGCACGGCAACAACGGGATAGAAGACCTTCTCGAAAAGCAGGAGCGCTGGCAGAAGCTTAAGTGCAGATTTCTCAGGGTGGGTCACAGAGACGTTCTTTGGAACCATCTCACCAAGCACCACGTGGAGGCTGACCACCAGAAGCAGCGCAACAACGAAGGCGATTCCGTGCACCACCGCAGGGCTCAGCCCGAGGCTTTCCAGCGGGATCGCAAGAAGATGGGCGATGGCAGGTTCCGCCAGCGCGCCCAGACCAACCGAACACAGCGTCACGCCCAGCTGAGCCGCGGCGAGCATCCTGGATAAGTGCTCGATAGACCACAGCACCTTCCGGGCGGCGGCCGATTCCTTCACGAGTGGCTCAACCCTCGAACGGCGTGATCCCGTGAGCGCAAATTCAGATGCAACAAAGAAGGCGTTGAGCGTCAAGAGCAGAACCGTCAAGCCAAGTGCGAGTGGTGTGCTCATTCCTCACCACCCGCCTCAGCGGTATTGCCATCGCGAGTCACTGCCCCGCCGTCGTCGTTATTCTCCTCAATCCGAACCCGATCAATTCTCAATCCGTCCATCGCTTTAACATGCAGTTCGGCCCCGCCTACTTTCACGGAGTCTCCCACCGCGGGCATTCGGCCCAACTCGAACATGATGAGGCCACCCAGTGTTTCGTAAGGGCCATCATCCGGGATGTCGAGGCCGCAATAACGCGATGCCTCATCTGGGCGCAGCGATCCCGAGACGGACCAACTTCCGTCAACGCCACGGAAGGCAGACGCGGCCCGTGGATCGTGTTCGTCTGCCACATCACCAACGATTTCCTCAACTACGTCTTCCAGCGTCACGATTCCCGAGGTACCGCCATATTCGTCTACTACTACGGCCATCTGCTGACCCTGATCGCGTAGTTCCACGAGGAGTTCGGCAAGCCTCATCGTTTCGGGCACCTCAGGGGCGTCTGACATAAGCGAGGCACTGGTGACCTGGACATCGCCCCGCCGCTCGTACGGAATGGCGATGGCACGGCGCAGATTCACGATCCCGCGGACGTTGTCCACATTCGTACCAATAACCGGGAAGCGGGAGAAACCCGTGCGGCGGGCGGCAGCAACAACGTCTGCGGCGCTAGCTCCCTCCGCCAGCACATCCATGCGAACCCGATCCGTCATCACGTCCACGGCCGTCAGATCTCCCACCCCGATGGAGCGGGTTACGAGGCGCGCGGTATCAACATCAAGCGTCCCGGCTTCGGCGGAACGGCGTACGAGGGCGCCTAGCTCACTGGCCGATCGCGCCCCAGAAAGCTCATCAGCTGGCTCGATTCCTACCTTTCGAAGGATCCAGTTTGCGCAATTGTTGAGTACCACGATGATCGGCCGGAACACCGCGGTGAAGATGCGAAGCGGGGTCGAAACACGTGCGGCGGCGCTCAGAGCGTTGGCCAACGCCATGTTCTTGGGGACCAACTCCCCGAAGAGCATGGAGAACAGATTCACCAGAATGAAAGCAAGGGTTGCAGCGAGCGCAACGGAAGCAGCCTGAGCGAGACCTGCCGATTGCAGTGGCCCATCGATGATCCGCGCAAGCGGGTTCTGCGCTACGTATCCGAGGAGCACTGTTGTCAGAGTGATTCCCACTTGGCACGAGGAAAGCTGGAGTGAGAGGTTGTGCAATGCCCGATTCACTGAGGCGGCCCGGGCATCCGTAGCAGCGGCAGAAGAGACTGTTACGGGGTCCAACGCTACGAGCGAAAACTCGGCGGCCACGAACACGGCGGTGCCCAATGTGAGCACTACCCCAAGAAGGAGAAGAAATATGTCTGTCATCGAAGATAACGTGATGTTATTGCCATAATGCAGCCATTTTAGTTGCCTTGATCTGAATGTCTATAAGATTAACCGGCATCACTTTTTACTCGTCCGATAGGCACCCCTGCAAGGGTATAAACCTGCACTATGGTGCGGCCCCAATCACACCACTGGGCCAACTATGAATTTGGGACGAACGTCACGTATGGTAGATGTTGTTCATCCCACTCGTAGATGAGGCAACAGTGACCCAGCAGCAGCCTGAAGATTTCGGTGCAAATCAAGGATTCATTGAGAATCTTTACAACGAGTATCTTGCCGATAGGAGCAACGTCCAACCCCAGTGGCGCGAGCTCTTCCGGCGTTGGGAGGATGAGGGCCACGAGGCGACCGTGAGCTCACCGGCTGAACCCGCGCGCCCCGATCCCCAAACCGCCCAAGCACAAATCAGCGTTCATTCAACCTCCGATTCCCGTTTGGCATCCGCGAGCGTTTCTACCGAACGTGCAGACCTTCCGCCCGCGCCGCGTTCAGCTGCCGAACCGGCGCTGACGGCATACGCCAAGCACTACCAGCATGCTCCGTCCACCGAGCCAATCGCCACCGATGAAACTGAGCGTCTCAAGGGCGCGGCAAAGTCTGTTGCCAAGAACATGGACAATTCGCTGACCGTCCCAACGGCCACTTCGTTTCGGAATATTCCGGTGAAGATCATGTTCGATAATCGCGCACTCATCAACGATTACCTCAAAGGGACGCGCGGCGGAAAGGTTTCTTTCACCCACCTGATCGGCTACGCCTTGGTTGAATCTCTGGTTGAGATGCCGGCCATGAACAACAGCTACACGCTTGCAGATGGAAAGCCCGCGATTTACCACCCTGAGCACGTCAACTTCGGGCTGGCTATCGATGTGAAGAAGGCGGATGGTTCCCGCTCGCTTGTTGTGCCGTCCATCAAAGCTGCGGAGCTCAAGACCTTCGATCAATTCCTTGCCGCGTATGAGGACCTCGTGCTGCGCGGACGCGAGAACACGTTGACCATCGATGATTATCAGGGTGCCACCGTGTCCCTGACGAACCCTGGGGGAATCGGCACAACCCAATCCGTGCCCCGGCTGATGAACGGCCAAGGATTGATCGTGGGTGTTGGATCGATGACCTACCCCGCGGAGTTCGCCGGATCCTCAGCTCGCTCCCTAGCCCGCATGGGCGTCTCCAAGGTTGTGACAATCAGCTCCACCTATGATCACCGCATCATCCAAGGCGCCGCCTCGGGTGATTTCCTCCGCATCATGGAGGGCAAGCTCCTCGGCGTTGATGGCTTCTACGAGCGGGTATTCAACTCCCTGCACGTGCCTGCCGCCCCCTATATCTGGGAACGCGACGTCGAATATGACGTGACTCGCGAACTTGATCGCCCCGCCCGCATCGCCCGGCTTATCCATTCGTATCGATCACGCGGTCACCTGATCGCGGATCTGGATCCGCTCGCGTTCCGGCCGTTGCGCCACCCTGATCTGAATCTCTCGAGCTACGGACTGACCGTCTGGGACTTGGACCGCGAGTTCCCCACCGGTGATTTTTCTGAGAGTGCATCGCTGACGCTTCGCGAGATGCTGCGAAGGTTGCGCCACGCGTACTGCTCAACCGCGGGATACGAGTACATGCACATCTCCGATCCCACCCAGCGCAAGTGGTTCCAACGCCGGCTGGAGGACGATCAAGAGCCGATGAAGGCCGAGGACCAGTATCACATCCTCTCCAAACTCAACGAGGCCGAGGCCTTCGAGAGCTTCCTCCACACCAAGTTCTTGGGCCAGAAGCGTTTCTCACTTGAGGGCGGGGAATCACTCATTCCCGCCCTAGACGAGATCCTGTGCCATGCAGCCGAAGATGGGCTACCGGACGTTGCCATCTCCATGTCTCATCGCGGCCGGCTCAACGTCCTGACCAACATTGCAGGTAAGTCCTACAAACAGATCTTCACCGAATTCGATGGAATTGTTGATCCACGAACGGTTCAGGGCTCCGGCGACGTCAAGTATCATCTCGGAACCGAGGGAACATACACCGCGCCGAGCGGTGAGCAAACCTCTGTTTACCTAGCCGCCAATCCTTCGCATCTTGAAGCGGCGGACGGTGTACTCGAAGGAATCGTCCGCGCTAAGCAGGATCGCCAAGATTTGGGCGATGAAGGCTACGCTGTCCTACCCATCTTGGTACACGGTGACGCGGCGTTCGCAGGTCAGGGAGTGGTTGCCGAAACCCTGAATCTATCCCAGCTTCGCGGATACAAGACTGGCGGCACCATTCACATCATCGTGAACAACCAGATTGGGTTCACCACCGCGCCTGTTGCTGGCCGCTCCTCCAACTACGCCACAGATATCGCCAAGGGACTTCAGCTTCCCATCTTCCACGTGAATGGAGACGATCCCGAGGCCGTTGTTCGCGTGGCGAACCTTGCGTATCAGTACCGCCAAGAATTCAACAAGGATGTCATCATTGACATGATCTGCTACCGGCGCCGTGGCCACAACGAAGGCGACGATCCTTCGATGACCCAGCCCGTCATGTACACCCTTGTTGATTCCAAGCGCACCACCCGTAATCTCTACCGCGAATCCCTCATCGGGCGCGGCCAGTTGACCGCAGATCAGGCGGCCGAATCCGAGCGCATCTACCATGCCTCCCTCGAGAATGCATTTGCTCAGGTTCGCGAGGCAGAGGCGGAGATGGACCGCGGGAATGAAGACGCCATCAGCGGTCTAGAGCTTCCGGCTTCCCAGCAGTCAGACGCCGGCACAATGGTGGGCTGGACGTCTCAGACATCCGGCCAGATCGTCGCGCGCATTGGCCAAGCCCACCTCCAAGTCCCCCCGGGCTTCACTCTCCACCCCAAGATCGCCCAGCTCTTCGAACGGCGCGCCAAGATGAGCCGCGAAGGCAACGTCGATTGGGCGTTCGGGGAGCTCCTAGCCTTCGGGTCCCTCCTCATCGAGGGCCTGCCCATCCGGATGTCGGGTCAGGACGTACGCCGCGGCACCTTTGTGCAGCGCCACGCCACGGTCCATGATCACAACACGGGCGAGGAGTGGACGCCGCTCACCGCCCTCACCGAGGACCAAGCCAAGTTCTGGATCTACGATTCCGCGCTATCCGAGTATTCGGTGATGGCGTTCGAATACGGATACTCGGTTGAACGGCCAGACGCGCTGGTTGTGTGGGAGGCGCAATTCGGCGACTTCGCCAACGGTGCCCAAACGGTGATCGATGAATTCGTCTCCTCCGCGGAGCAAAAGTGGGGCCAGCGCAGCTCGCTCGTCCTCATGCTGCCACACGGTTTCGAAGGCCAGGGCCCCGATCACTCCTCCGCACGGATCGAGCGCTATCTGCAGCTGTGCGCACAGAACAACATGTGGGTGGTCCAGCCCTCAACCCCAGCCAATCACTTCCACATGCTCCGCACCCAGGCCTATGCGCGCCCGCGCCGCCCGCTGATTGCGGTCACGCCGAAGCAGCTCCTGCGCCGCCGCGGTGCCGTGTCCTCCGTTGAGGACTTTACCGGCGGCGGCTTCCAGCCCGTGCTTAACGAAACCGATGCCTCTATCTCCGGAGCCAACCGAGTTCTCCTGTGCTCTGGGCGCATCTACTACGATCTGCTGGATCATCGGACGCGTTTGGGTGATACCTCTACCGCGATCGTGCGTGTTGAGCAGCTGTATCCGCATCCCGTTGAGGAACTTCGCGAGGCCCTCTCCCATTACCCCAATGCGGAGATCTATTGGGTGCAGGACGAACCTGAGAATCAGGGGCCTTGGCAGCACCTGTATCTCAACCTGTTCCGCCAGCTCGGGATCAATCCACACCTTGTCTCGCGCCCACCGGCGGCTTCGCCCTCCACCGGCCGCGGCAAGGACCATTCCGCGCAGAACCAGGAGATCCTCGCCGAGGCTTTCGCTCGTTAGGGTGGTGCCGTCTCTTCACGTCACCACGCGCCTCGGCAAGTAGCTGCGGAGGCGAGGCTCCGTCGTCGTCCCTCCAAATTGCGTCACGTCTATCGTTTCGGGGGCTGGCATCACACGGCGTCTCCTCTTCCACGCCTCCATGACATAAATCGCACTGGCCTTTCCTTGGAATAACGGGCGAAAATAGCTAGAGTATTTCGGCCACGACCACAGTCAACGAATCGAAATGAGGTAGCTATGCAGTCCCGCGCGGCAGCAATTCGGCATCAGACGGAGATCGCCGGCGCTGGAAGTGCGAAGCGCCGATGGGCCGCACTGGTGGTACTCATGCTGCCGGTTTTGCTTGTTTCTGTGGACGGCACGGCCCTATCGTTCGCTGTCCCGCTTATCTCGGCGGCTCTTGACCCGACGGGCACGCAGCTGCTGTGGATAGTGGATGTGTACCCACTAGTGCTTGCGGGGTTGCTGGTTCCGATGGGGAGCCTGGGAGACCGCATAGGGCGGCGCAAGCTACTGCTCATCGGTGCCACTGGGTTCACGATTGTCTCTGCGCTGGCAGCCTTCGCCCCCAGCGCCGCCTACCTCATTGCCGGCCGCGCCACGATGGGCTTCTTCGGGGCAATGCTTATGCCCTCCACGCTCTCGCTCATCCGTAACATTTTCACGGTGCCGGGCGAACGGCGCACGGCCATTGCCGTGTGGGCGGCCGGTTTCTCTGGCGGTGCCGCACTTGGCCCCATTGCTGGCGGCTTCCTCCTAGAGCACTTCTACTGGGGATCCGTGTTCCTCATGGCGGTGCCGGTGCTGGCCCCATTCCTCTTGCTCGCCCCCATTCTGGTTCCGGAATCCAAGGATCCAAACCCCGGACGGGTGGATCCGCTCAGCATCGGACTGATTCTGCTGACGATGGTTCCGCTTGTCTACTCGATCAAGACGTTTACTCACTACGGAATGTCCGCCCCGCTCACGCTGCTGCTCGCCTTGGCGCTAGTGGCCGGCAGCCTGTTCGTGCGCCGCCAGCTCACCGAGGCCACCCCGATGCTAGACGTCCGGCTCTTCAAGAACCCCGTCTTCTCGGGCGCGGTTACCGTGAACCTGCTCAGCATCTTTTCGCAGGCCGGATTCCTGTACTTCGTGTCGCAGCACCTGCAGCTGGTCAGCGGGCTCAGCCCTATGACTGCGGGCATGTACCTGCTGCCGGGACTGATCCTGACCATCGCCTCCGGGCTGGCAGTTGTGCCGCTTGTGCGCCACTTGCGGCCCGGATACACCGTGGCCCTCGGACTATTGTGCAACGCCGCAGCCTTCGCGCTTGTGGCCTATGCCGGCCCAGCCGGCTGGGACTTGGGCCTTGTGATCGCCTTCGGGATCCTTGGGATCGGTGTTGGCGCCGCTGAAACGATCTCCAACGATCTGATCCTCGGCGCGGTCCCCGCTCATAAGGCGGGCGCGGCCTCGGCTATTTCAGAGACGGCCTACGAAACAGGCTCAGTGCTGGGCACCGCTGTGCTTGGGTCTATTCTCAACGCCGCCTACCGCAGCCATATCGCGATCCCAGATTCCCTCACTGCCGCCCAAGCTGCGACGGCCCGTGAAACGCTTGGCGGAGCCACACATCTGGCCGATGGTCTGGATCCATCCACTGCCGCCTTGCTTATGGAATCGGCCCACAGCGCCTTCGATTCCGGGGTGTTGATTACCAGCATCATCGGTGTGGTCTTCATGCTCATCGCTGCAACCATCGCTTGGAGAAGCCTGCGCACGGCCACTGCCTAATGTTCTAGTCCTCTAATCCTCTAGTCCTCGGATGCCGCCACCTTTCTTTCACCTTTTCTTGCACCATTCCGGGACGCTTCCCCCATTGCGGTAAATTTTCTGCGAAAGTAGTGGTGTGAATAAACCCGAGATCCGAATCCTATTCGTAGGCGACGAACTGATTGCCGGCCAAGGGGACGCCCGCTCCCTTGGCTGGACCGGCAGAGTCATGGCCCGCACAGCAAGCGAGCCTGCCTCGGTTGCGATGGAACTCGCGGTTCCGGGCGAAAACACTGCTGAGCTAGCGGCCCGTTGGCAGGACGAGGTCCAGCGCCGTATTGACTCTGAGCTAGATTGCCGCCTAGTTGTTGGGCTGGGCTCCCACGATCTCGATACTGGGCAGACTCTAGCACGTGCACGCCTGCACCTTGCCAACCTGCTCGATTCTGCCGAGCGGCTGCGCATGAAAACCTTTGTTGTTGGACCGCCCCCGCGCCGGGACGTTGCCCCGAAGATTCAGGGTGACCTCTCGCGCGCCTTCTCGGACGTATGCGAACGGCGCCTGATCCCTTACGTAGACACATTCACGCCCTTGATCCAGCATGAACAGTGGAATACTGACATGACGGTATCCGATGGGTACGTCCCACGCCAGGCTGGCTACGGCTTGATGGCGTGGCTAGTTTTGCACAATGGGTGGAATCAGTGGCTAGGAGTTGGATCGGCGTCCTAGGATACAGAGGTATTTTTTCGACGACGACGAAACTGGTTTATCAACACAATGAGTTCTAGTGGGGCATCCGATCTGACCGAAGATCGGAACATTGATGGTGCCGGCGCGCACTCCGAGCAAGGCGACCGCGAAATCACAGATGTCAATGACATGCTGCCACCGGAGGATGCGGGACTCCAACGAGGCTTGAAGATGAGGCATATTCGCTTCATCGCGCTCGGCTCTGCCATTGGCACCGGCCTGTTCTACGGCTCGGCCGCCGCCATTCAAACGGCCGGCCCGATCGTACTTTTGGCCTACATACTCTCCGGCATTGCAGTGTTCTGGGTGATGCGAGCACTCGGTGAGATGGCCGTGCGCCACCCCGTTTCCGGCTCATTCGCCAAGTACGCAACGGACTACCTCGGGCCATTCGCTGGTTTTATCACCGGCTGGACGTTCGTGTTTGAGATGGTGAGCGTCGCAATCGCAGACGTGACCGCCTTCGCTGTATATATGGGTTTCTGGTTCCCCGGCACCCCGAAGTGGATCTGGGTCTGCTCGGTGATCCTTTTCATTGCGGCCATCAATACCCGCCACGTCCGAGTGTTTGGCGAACTCGAATTCTGGTTGAGCATCATCAAGGTGAGCGCGATCCTTGCGATGATCATCGGCGGCATCGCGCTGCTCCTGCACGGAGTATCGCTTTCCGACGGCACGGAGGGCGCCGTGAGCAACCTGTGGTCCAGCGGAGGGGTGGCGCCCAACGGCATCTCCGGATTCCTCGCGTGTTTCACGGTGGTGGTGTTCTCCTTCGGCGGCGTTGAGACCATTGGTATCACGGCCGGGGAAGCAACGGACCCAAACTCCTCGATCCCGAAGGCCATCAACACGGTTCCCTTCCGGATCCTGCTGTTCTACGTGGGCACTCTGACCGTCATCATGATGCTGGTGCCGTGGACGGCGATCACCGGAGAGGCCAGCCCGTTCGTCCAGATCTTCGATGCGCTCGGAATTCCCGCCGCTGCCTCCATCCTCAACGTCGTGGTAATTACTGCAGCCGTCTCGGCTATCAACGCCGATACGTTCAGTGCCGGACGCATTCTGTACGGGTTGGCCCGCGATGGCCACGCACCTAAGGCCTTCAGGAGCGTGTCACGAAATGGCATCCCGTGGATGGCTGTTGTGGTCATGTGTACGGCCCTCGGAATCGGTGCGATCCTCAACGCAGTGGTTCCTGATGATGTCTTTGAGATCGCCGCGGCGCTCGTTACATTCGCGACCGTGTGGACATGGCTCATGATCTTGGCATCGCATATCGCGATGCGCCGCAAGATGACCAAGGAAGAGCTGGCTCAGACACACTATCGCGTGCCGTGGTGGCCCGTTGGCCCCTGCTTGGCCGTGGCCTTCATGGTGGCAGTGATCGTGTTGCTGGCGTGGTTCCCATCCTCGCGCATCGCGATCACCGTGGGGATTGCGTGGTTGGCTGTTCTTTCGGCCACCTATTTGCTCAAGTTACGTAAGTAGCGCCCTCGAAAGAGCTGGCGCATTAGCAATTCAACGCAGTTTTATTCTTGAATACGGGCATTGCTTCGTCTATATCGAGGCTATGTCAATATTCAAGAATAGAGTCTGAAATCCAACCCCAAACTTGGATAGATCTGCGCTAAGCCACCAAAAAAATCGGGCCCGGATAACCGGGCCCGATTGTTCTCATGCGTTTGGGCGCTTACCGTGATTGGCGGCCTTGCCGGCACGAGCGCGGCGCTTACGTCCTCGCCTGCTCATCTGTTCCTCCTTAGATAGGTGCCGCCCAATGGAAAGCGACAAAACAATAGTGTAGCAAGATGAGTCTTGAGGCACCCCATAGCGCCCATCACTGACGCCAATCGCACACCGCCACCGCTAGTGCATACTCCCATCCGGGACAAGTAGGCAGGGGTTAGCGGCAGGGTTGGTTGCTAATTCGTCGTCATCTTAAAAACCGTAATCTGACGCGAAATCCTCTCGCGCAACGTACTCGGGGCAGACTCGCAACACGATCTCTTCACGATCGTGCGGACGTGAACCTCGGCCTCAGCCAACTCGTTGCAGTGAGGACAGGTTTCCGCGTGGGACCGCAGCCGGGCCGCCTGCTCCTTCGGCATCTGGGCATCCAGAAGCTCGAACAGGTGGTCTGCCACCTCCGAACATGTACATTCGGCGGCGCTGTCCTTCATCTTCTCTTCGAGCTCGATCGCGAACTGATCGGGTTCCCGCTCGCTCATGACTCTTCCTTCCCGTATCCCAATCCGCGCGCGTAATCAGCGAGGAGCTCGCGCAACTGGCGGCGCCCCCGGTGTAGGCGTGACATGACAGTTCCGATTGGCGTATCCATAATGTTGGCGATCTCCTGATAGGAGAAACCCTCAACATCGGCCAAATAAACGGCAAGTCGGCGATCTTCAGGAAGCTTGGCAAGCGCATCGCGGATTTCAGAATCGGGAAGATTCTCAATCGCCTGCGCTTCGGCCGATTCCAGCCCGCTGGACTGGTGGCTGGCCGCCTGATATTCCTGCCAGTCCTCCGCCTCGGCCGCGTCCGCCTGCTTGGGCTGGCGCTGCGCCTTTCGATAGTTCGAAATGAAGGTGTTATTGAGGATCCGGTAAAGCCATGCCTTCAGGTTGGTTCCCGGAGTGTACTGGTGGAAGGCGGCGAATGCCTTCGCGTAGGTTTCCTGAACTAGATCTTCGGCATCCTGAGGATTTCGCGTGAGGCGCATGGCCGCGCCGTACAGTTGGTCAAGGTACGGCATAGCCTCGCGCTGGAAACGTTCCGCGCGCTTATTAGCGTCCTCAACCTCTGCGGTATCTCGTGTTTTGGTGCTCATCAACATCTAGGGTAGCCGACCTGTCTCGTTCACATGTGTAACGCGAAGAAGCTTGAATCAATTCCGGCCAATTCTGGGAATTTTCGTGTTGGTGGGCGACATTCTTCGCACTTTGCGGTAGGAATGGAATATGAGCATTATGCGCGCCCTTGCACGTCCCCTTCTAGCAACGCCGTTCGCCGCCTCTGGAGCCGATGCGCTCCTCAAGCCGGCGGGCCACCGCGAACGAGCGCGCGTATTTGAGCCTATAGCCGATAAGGCAGGCGTCGAGCTCACGGATAAGAACCTTGACCTAGCGACACGCGCCCTTGGCATCACCCAGATCCTTGGCGCCGCCGGGCTTGCCACGGGGAAGTTCCCCCGCTTCTCCGCCGCCGTGTTAGCAGCCGTACAGGTGCCACTGGCCCTAGCCAACAATCCGGTTTGGCTCCATACGGGTGCCGCGCGCCGGGAAGACCTTGCGGGGCTGGCTACTTCCGCGGGCCTGATCGGAGGAGCCGGGCTGGCCGCGGCCGATCTGGCCGGAAAGCCCTCGCTGGGGTGGCGCCGGGCCAACCGGAGCGCCCAGCACCACGAACTCCAGGCCGCCCGCGAGAAGGAACGCACCGCATCGGCCAACAAGATCGCTAAGCTTCAAGAGAAGAATCGCGCCCTTGCCGCAAAGTCAAAGGGCAAGCTGCCGTGAGCGCATGGCCGGCACCCTTCCACGCCCAGCCGCTGAACACATCGATTAGAGTCCCCGGCTCGAAATCGCTAACCAATCGCTTCATAGTTCTGGCCGCCCTAGGCGATCAGCCCTCGGTGATCCGCGAGCCACTGGTTGCCCGCGATACAGTCCTCATGGTCCGGGCCCTCGAGGCGATGGGAACGGGCTTCGAGTTTTACGATAATGCCCTTTTCGTCTATCCAGGTCCCCTCAGGGGAGCCTCAATCCACGCGGGACTGGCCGGCACGGTCATGCGCTTTTTGCCCGCCGTAGCAACGTTGGCCAATGGAGACGTGGAGATCGATGGCGATGTTGCCGCCCGCGTCCGCCCCATGGATCCAGTGGTGCGCGCGATCGAGCAGCTGGACGTCCTGATTGATCACGGCACGAACGCCGCAGGCCAGGCCACACTCCCCGTGACTGTCCACGGCACCGGCAGCGTCCTAGGTGGGCGTATCGGCATTGACGCCTCGGCCTCCTCCCAATTCATTTCTGCCATGCTACTGGCCGCACCCCGCATGGAATCGGGCCTGGAACTACGCCACACGGCTGGCCAGATCCCCTCTACCCCGCACCTCGACATGACGGTTGATGTGCTGCGAGGTTCTGGCATCGAGGTATTCACTTTCCCGCGCGATGCCGGCCCCGTGCGCCCCGGGCACCCCGCCGTGCGCTGGCTCGTCCTACCCGGAATCCCTGACGTGGGCAACGTTGAGGTAGAGCCTGATTTGTCCAACGCAGGCGCCTTCCTAGCCGCCGCGATGGTCACTGGCGGATTCGTGGAGATTCAGAACTGGCCGCGCATCACCAAGCAGCCCGGCGATCAGCTTCGAACCATACTGGCCCAGATGGGTGCGTCGGTTGCCATGATGGCCGGGCGCCTTCAAGTGAAGGGGCCCGAACAGATAGAACCGATTGATCTAGACATGCACGATGTGGGCGAACTAGTTCCCACTGTTGCGGCCGTCGCCACCTTCGCCACCGGAACGTCTGCTATCCGTAACATCGGTCAGCTCCGCGGCCACGAGACAGACAGGCTGAGCGCCATCACCACGGAGCTCGAGCGTCTGGGCGGCAAGGCTTGGGTGGAGGACGACGATCTCTTCATCGAACCCCGTCCCCTACACGGCGCCACCCTCCAGACCTACGAGGATCACCGGATGGCCACCTTCGCCGCCATCATCGGCCTGCGCGTCGAAGGAGTCTCGGTGGAAAACATCGCCACCACGTCCAAGACGCTCCCCCAGTTCCCCCAGATGTGGCAGGACATGGTTGCGGGTGCCGCCGTTGTTCGCGCCAACACCGCGGATCTGCCCGTTGAGGGGCCGGAGGGCACCGCCTCAAGTCCCGACCCCGCCCCGGACAACGGGGCAACCGCTTGAGCCGCGATATAGGAACCGACGATCCGCGCGTCCGCGTGCGCCCGGGCCGCGCATCGCGCCCGCGCACGAAGATCCGGCCCGACTATTCGAGCCGTCCCCTTGCCCGCGTACTCACGGTTGATCGTGGCCGCTACCGCCTCCTCATGGAGCAGAGCGGAATCGAGGTGAGCGCCGTCAAGGCCCGCGAGCTTGGCCGTCGCGCGCTGGTGGTGGGCGATCGCGTCCGGGTTACGGGCGATACTTCCGGCCGTAAGGACACGTTGGCGCGGGCGGTGCTCATCGAGGAGCGCACGTCCGAACTCCGCCGCTCCACGGAGGAGGGTGATGGGCGCGATCGCGTGGTGGTTGCTAATGCTGACCAACTCGCCATCGTTACCGCCCTAGCCGATCCCGAGCCCAAGCCGGGGATGATTGACCGCTGTCTGGTGGCCGCGTACGTGGCCGGCATGGAGGCTCTTTTGATCCTCACGAAGGGCGATTTGGCCGATCCCGCCGGGCTTCTGGCCCGGTACGAGCCGCTGGGGCTTCCGTACTACGTGACGGAGGTGTTTTTTGACGACGACGAATCCCCCACCTCATCTGCCTCCCTCACAACTCTGCAAAACGCACTCGCAGGCCACGAAACCGTGCTTGTGGGCCACTCGGGCGTGGGCAAATCCACGCTCATCAACGAACTCGTACCGGACGCCAACAGGGCCACGGGCCACGTCAACGAGGTGACCGGCAAGGGAAGGCACACCTCCACCTCGGCGATCTCCTTCGCCCTGCCAAGCGGCGGGCGCATCATTGACACCCCGGGGATTCGCAGCTTCGGGCTGGCCCACGTGGGGGCCGATGATCTGTTGGCCGCCTTCGCGGATCTATGGGAGATCGCGCGGGACTGTCCACGAGGATGCCCTCACACGGAGGGCGCGCTCGAATGCGCACTGTCCGAGGTGAGCGAAGAACCTACCCTCAGCCGTGTCCAGTCTTTCCGGCGGCTTCTAACATCAACCAACACCGATTGGAGCTCACAATGAGTAGCCTGGCCAATGATTCACGCGGGGATCTCCGCGATGACCTCCAGCTCGCGTTGGAGATTGCTGATCGCGTGGATGAGCTGACGATGGCGCGATTCGGGGCTGGCGATCTCGTGGTGGAGCAAAAGCCCGATCTAACGCCAGTTTCCGATGCCGATAAGGCCGCCGAGCAGCTGATCCGGGATCTACTTGGGCAGGCCCGGCCGAGCGATACCGTGTACGGCGAGGAACAGGGTGGAACCCTAGAGCACACCGGCCGGCGCTGGATCCTCGATCCCATCGATGGCACGAAGAACTTTGTGCGGGCCGTGCCCGTGTGGGCCACGCTCATCGCGCTGGAGGTGGACGGAGAACTCGTGTTGGGCGTTGTCACTGCTCCGGCGCTGGCTAGGCGCTGGTGGGCGGCTTCCGGGCTCGGGGCATTTACTGCATTCGCCGGAGGTGAGGCGCGGGCCATCCGGGTGTCCGGGGTCCGTGAGATCGCCGACGCCTCCATCTCCTCCTCCGAGTTAACCGAGTGGAGGGATGCCGGACGCTTTGATTCCTACGTGAAGCTGGCAACCTCCTGCTGGCGTACCCGCGATTACGGCGATTTCTGGAGCTACATGATGGTGGCCGAGGGAAGCGTGGACATCGCGGCCGAACCGGATCTGGAACTCTACGACATGGCTGCGCTTGTGCCCGTTGTGCGCGAAGCTGGCGGGACGTTCACCTCGCTCGAAGGCGAAGAAGGCGCGAGCGGCACATCTGCTATCGCCACGAACGGGCTGTTGCATGAGGCGGCCCGAAGGGCGCTTCGTCGTCGTTCCTGAATTTTGCGTCATATCTCTGGGAAGGACAGTCCCAGCGCGCAACGTCACCTGTCCAGAATTAGTTACTGCGCCACCGAAGCTGCAAGAATACATTCATGAGTGACGTGCGCGAAGTACTGACATGGGAAACATTCGGCGAAGCTTCTCGGGAGCTTGCCACTGAAGTCTGGGAATCGGGTTACGAACCGGACATCATTGTGTGCGTGGCGCGCGGCGGGCTGATCCCTGCGGGAGCCATCGCCTACGCGCTTGAGCAGAAGTCCATGCTGGTGCTCAACGTCGAATTCTATACGGGGATCGGCACCACGCTATTGGATCCGCGCCTCGTAGATCCAGTTCCGGATAACCACGGAATGTCCGGCAAGAAGATCCTCATCGTGGATGATGTTGCCGATTCCGGCCGCACCCTCGAATTTGTGCGTGGCATCTGCTCGCAGTACACCGATCAAATCAAGGTTGCCGTGCTGTACGAGAAGCCCCGTTCGGTTATCCACTGCGATTACGTGTGGAAAGAGACGGACGAGTGGATTTCCTTCCCATGGTCTTGCCTACCCCCAGTCAACGGAGTGGACAGCAAGGATAACTAGGCTAGGTTATCTTGCCTCATCTGGGAAGCTAGGTATGGCCATCCTTTCATGCAGTAGGCGCCCCACCATCACGTAATCGTTATCCACGCGATAAAGAAAGAAATGCGCGGGCCCCGACACCGTTCCATATTCTTTGCTTGCAGTTCGACGGCTGTATTTGAGGTGCCATATCCTGACGTCTGGCTGACCCAACGCCTCCTGCTGTAAGCTGCCTGGCCTCTCAGGGTCCTTCTGTACATCATGCAAAGCAGCTTCGATGAGTGCCTGATAACGCAGCCGTGCCTGCCGCCCAAACTGCCGTTCCGACCACTCGAGTGTTCGCTGAATATCCACTCGCGCTGCCGAAGCGATCCGAAGATTCCGCATCAATCAATCGCTTTCGATGGACCGCGACACTTCTTCGCCAATACTGGCGATAAAGCTGCCAAGCTCTTTCGCAGATACGTCCGTGAATCGCCCCGATTCTATATCTTGCCATCCAATTTCCGCTGCTTGGCGAAGTACGGCCAACTTGGCACGTTTCTCTTGCTCTTTTTCCTCCACAAGTCTCAGGCCTTCGCGCATTACCTCGCTGGCGTTTTGATATTGGCCGGCCGTAACTAGCCTTTCAATGAACTCTTGCTGATGAGATGTCAGCACAACATTTCTCGTGGGCATGGGTACCTCCTTTTCTTGTCAAGGATATCCAAGATTGGCATATTCTGCCAATAGCAATCGAAAGACGGCCTCGTTGGTTTACGCTCGGTCATCCACTGCGATTACGTATGGAAAGAGACGGACGAGTGGATTTCCTTCCCATGGTCTTGCCTACCCCCAGTCAACGGAGTGAACAGCAAGGATAACTAGGCGAGGCTGCCCCATATAAAATAGATTCCAAGGTAAACCCAGCAGCAGGCTGCCACGGCAGAAGCTACTAGTTTTCCTCTTGACTCATCGTGAACCACCAAGTTCGCCGGATACAGGAACGCTAACAGAAGGAAGGCGAATCCCATGGTGGGCTCTGCGGAGTCAAGGCTACCGCTAGCAATCGCCATGATTACTGCCACCACCAGAAGTGCCATGAGTAACCAATAGCCAACGGTCACTATGCGATCTAGTGTGCCCCGTTGTGAGAACGGCGTACGGGCTTGCTTATCGTGTTCATGCTTCTGAAGATCCGAACTCATCGTTGATCACCTGATCTCGTTGCCATTCCCGGCCACCACGTCCACGATATCAAAATGCGTCGGAGCTGGCGGCTAGGGTTGGATCATGCTGATCCTTCATACCTCAGACTGGCATCTGGGCCGCAAGCTGCACGGGGCGGACCTCCACGAGGCCTCCGCTCTCTGGTGCCGCCACGTCATCGATCTAGTTCGCGAGCGCGGCATTGACGCCGTGCTCATTTCCGGTGACGTCTACGATCGCGGCGTCCCTCCCACCGAAAACAGCCATATGCAGTCCGAACTATCCAAGGCCAGTTCAGTATACAGCTGATACAGTATTCCCTAAGTTTGAATCAATCCATTGTAGGAATTTGCGACAAATCCCCACAATTCATTGATACACTGACAGCACTGACAGCACTGACAGACTTTACCTCTTCGACTAGGGAAGTTTGGCGGTGTTCATCACTCAACTTGATGGACTTCCTCTCACAAGGATCACGTCAGACGACGGATCCAAATACCGATATGCTTGCCGGCACTGCAGCTGACGAACATATCAAATTGAAGCGATAAGTCATTCACCAAAATGAATAGAGGCAGGGCACAATGTCTATCAAACGTAGGTTCTTAGCAAGCAGTGCAGCACTTTTTCTCATTGCCGGTACTGGTATTTCATTATCCAGCGCCGCAATTGCCGATACCGGGGAAATCGAACCATATGCGTGCCAACTCAATGCATGGACTCCGGGCCACAATTTTTCGACAGGAAATGCATGGGGGCAAGGGGGACGATCAGGCTGCAGTAACGCCACAGGTGTCACAGTACTGCTTCGTGAGGATAAGAGAAGCATGCCCGATCGCACACTCGCAGAGGGTTACCAGCGCGGAACCGCAATTAAGTTCACCGTGTACGGGAAAATCACCAAGTCCAATAAGGGAGGGACCTTCTACACCGAAACGCGCTCTTCGACCGGAGCGCAGCGTCAATCGGCTCGCGTGATCTTCAATTAAGAAGCAAACCACAGAATCGCTGGTAGCGTTCACCTCATGGGCGCTACCAGCGAACTCTAGAGAGTTCATATGTCTACCGTCACAATCACCGACTTCCATTTTTCCTACGGTCGCACCACTATCTTCAGCGGGCTGAATCTTGAAATCTCGGAAGGCATCACAGTTTTGCTTGGCCCAAACGGCGCCGGGAAAACTACCCTCATGAAGGCAATTGTTGGCCTCCTTAAACCGAAAAGAGGGACAATTCAGACATCGGGACGCATTGGATATCTGGAGCAACGCTTTGAGACGATGGATGGGCTCCGTACTGATCGGCACGTGGCGTATGCAGCATGGGCAGCGGGGCTTCCCCGTACGGAGTGTTATGCCAGGGCCGATGCGGCCTTGGCATCTGTTAGTTTAGGCGACAAGTCGAGGTCGAAGGTCAAGCACCTATCGGGAGGGCAGCGCCAACGGCTTGGGCTTGCTTGCACCTTAGTGAGCGACCCTAGTGTTGTAGTCCTTGATGAACCCACAGTTGGCGTGGATCCGGCTCAACGAGTTGAGATTCGCAAGCAGCTCCTTGCAGCATCAGAAAACACCACAACTATTGTTTCTACACATCTCGTTGACGATGCAGCTCGAATGGCGGACCGTATTATCGTTCTCAATTCCGGGGTGATCGCATTTGATGGCACGGTGGCCGAACTCGAAGATTTTGCTCCACAAGGCCTTGATTCGCGCACCTCTGAGCTGGAGGCGGGATATTTAGAGGTGCTTGATGCGTAATTTTCGGCCTGTGACAACACGATACTTCCTCGTCACCACAGCCTCAATTGCCATTTTCACCGGGGCACTCACTGCTTCAGAATTCTCCTCACTCATATTCTCGTGGCAGAGAACCAGTTTCCTGATTCGCGATGCCACCGCCCTCAGCGGCCCGGTGCTAGCAATCTTTGCCGCGTCTACCGCCAGTGTTCGGCGCACCGCTGCAATCGGGCCGATCCCAGTCCGCGGCCGTGCGGAGATAACGCACGCCCACACATTTCCCATTCTTATTGCAGGAGTTCTCGGCTGGATCATAGGCATTCTCCCGATTATTGTTATCACAGCCATCCAAGCAACAGCCGGCGGTCCCAACCTTCTAGTTTTTGCTACCACAATTCTGCTCCTCACCGTGTGGACATCCGGTGGGTATTTCGTAGGGGTAGCACTCAAGGCCCCATTTTCATACATCGTTACGGGGGTAGCGGGTATGGCTTGGGTTTATCTCCCGGAGGGACTCACTGCATTCTTCTCGGACTTCTTCCCTGAAGGTTTTTCCTTCTTGTCGATCGCCCCCATTTGGCAGGGGTTTCATCCGGGTATCGGATGGGAACCCACGCTTCAGAGCATCCTATTGACCATTGGTCTCTATCTAGCTCTTCTCGGGACATTCCTGTGGGCTCTGAACGATAGACGCGGGCATCATCTAATGTTTGTCATTCCCGCTACCGTTGCTGTTATCGCAGTATCTTCCCAGCCTGAACTAGTCCAGAGTGACAATGCCGAACCCGTCTGTTCTGACATTGAAGGAGTCACTGTTTGCGTACACCCTGAGGAGCACGCTGCCTTTCCCGCCATTGCCACGGGCATCCAATGGGCAACAACTAGTCTCCCGCAATCGGCCCTGCCGGAAGTAATGACCGATTTCGCAGATCCCAACGACGAAATTGCGACGCTCGGCCTGTACCAAACAGGTGCATCGCACGAGATTTCCACTGAGGTCCTCAACCAAGTTGGCCAGTGGAGCACGGGGGTCTGGTCTTGCACCTACATCGCGATGCAATCAGGAAGTGGGGTAGCAACGCTCACCTCAGAACAAGAAGCCATGGAGAACATACAGTTCTTCCTCTTCAACAAAGCATTCGCTCTCCATGGCGTACCTGAATTTGACGCCGTCATGACGAGCGAAGATCAGAACTTCACCGGGCGAGTCTCAACTTTTGGCCAGTCGGTAAAAGATGGAAGCCCTGGGGAAGCCGGCGCATTCATCGCCGATCACCAAGACGAACTCCAACGTTGCGATCCTGCTCTCCTTAGCTCAATCCCGGTGGCCCACAAGTGATCCCACCAACGTACGCAACAGGCAGGCACCCGTGGTGGGTGCTCTTGCTCGCGACAGCCTATTGTGTACTCATGCCAGTCGTACTTCGCGGCGCCATCGATGGCACATTCCCTGGCTCACCCCTCATTCGCACCATTCTCCATCAAGAACTTCTTGGCATCCTTTCAATCCTGCTCGTGGGACTTTGCTTACGGGCCGAACTGCCCTCCTTCGAAGTCCCCCTGACCGGCCGAGTGCGCAGGTCCTATTTCGTCGCTGCCACGCTCACGTGTCTGCTACCGGTTGTTGCCGTGTTCTGCACTGGCGTGGGCCTCCGCACGCATCTACTCCCACAATGGGAAGACGCAGTGGATTCGCCTGAATTCGGACTATATGACGTGCTTCCACGCGCAATGACTCCGGCAATGACTAACGCCATTGTGCTGGGCGCCTGCGCATTGATTCTGTTGTCGCTTGGTGGGTTGTTGACGTCCGTCGTCGGCCTTTCGATCCTGTACCCCATCTTGCTGTGGGCAACTGTACAGCCCTGGGGAGAATACGCTCCGTACTCTGGTTACGGTCCCGCCTTGGATCCAACTCCCCGGCCTCTTTGGGCACTCTTCTTTGTGATAGTAGCGGGCCTTGTATGGGCGAGACGGGGTGGGGTTCGTACCTTGTTCCCAGAGGTCGCGTTCCTCGCCCGAAGCAATTAGAGTCGGAGCCTGCGGCTAGGGTTGGAACATGCTGATCCTTCATACTTCAGACTGGCACTTGGGCCGCAAGCTGCACGGGGCGGACCTGCACGAGGCCTCCGCACTCTGGTGCCGCCACGTCATCGATCTGGTTCGCGAGCGCGGCATTGACGCCGTGCTCATTTCCGGTGATGTCTACGATCGCGGCGTCCCACCCACCGAATCCGTTGAGCTCTTCGACCGAACCTTGCGGGAACTCGCGGACCTTACAACGGTGATCCTCACCTCCGGCAACCACGACTCGGCGCACCGGCTCGGCTTCGGAGCGGGCCTCATGCGCGAAAACGTCCACATCCGCACCGATTCGCGCGATTCCGGCACGCCCGTTGAAGTACGTGGTAAGGACGGCAGGCTGGGTGCCCTCGTCTACCCGATTCCGTACCTGGACCCGGACGTTGAACGGCGCCGGTTGGCGGTTTTTTCTGGCGACGACGAACCATCCCCCAACGAACCCGGCTATCTTCCTCGCAGCCATGAGGCGGTGTTAGGGGCTGCGCTGGGGTTGATCGCCGATGATATCGAAAGGGGCGAGCACGCCGGGGAGAATGTGGCGCGAATCTGCATGGCACACGCCTTTATTACGGGTGGGGAGGCTTCGCCCTCCGAACGTGACCTGCACATTGGCGGCGTAGACAGCGCCCCCTCGGGCCTTTTCCGGCTAGGGGCCGCTGGGGAGGATCCCGGGCCGCTCAGCTACGTTGCCTTGGGGCACCTTCACTCACCGCAGAAGGTTGGCCGGGAATGCGATCCGCCGATGCGCTATTCGGGATCGCCCATCGCTTTCTCCTTCTCGGAGACCCGGGCAAAGTCCTCGGTTCTACTGGAGATCGAGGGCGGGCAGGTGGAGACCAGCCTCATCCCGGCACCCGTGTGGCGGCCGGTCGTAACCATCGAGGGGACACTAGAGGAGATTCTCAGCGCTCAGCACACCGCTGATCGTGAGAAGTTTGCACGAATATTCGCCACGGATTCAGCGCGTCCCGCCGATCTGACGGCCAAGGTGCGGCGCGTATTTCCCTATGCCTTGGACGTTCAGCATCGGGCCGAGGCTATTGAGAAACGAAGCAACCTCGCACCCATCGCGGCGCAGCAACCGATCGAGGTGCTGCGTGACTTCATGAGGGTAGCCGGGAATCGCGATCTGGATGATTCCGAAGGTGCGCTGTTGGAGACCACGTGGGAGCAGACCCGCCGCAATTTCGAGAAGGAGTCAGCATGAGGCTACGGCGCCTTAGTATGCGGGCCATCGGGCCTTTTGCAGGGGAATACACCATCGATTTCGATCAGGTCACGGCCAGCGGCCTGTATTTGTTGGACGGGCCAACGGGTTCCGGCAAGTCCACCATCATCGATGCCATCACGTGGGGTTTGTATGGCAGCGTTGCCGGTGGGGAGGATTCCAGCAACGATCGCATCCGCTCCACCCACGCCGATCCGAGTGTGGATAGCTACGTAGATCTCGTCTTCACGGTGGGATCTGGAACCTACCGAGTACGCCGTACTCCCCAGTGGGTGAAGCCAGGGCGCAAGACTCCGATCCAGGCTACAGCCAAGCTGTGGAAGCTGGATGAGGGCGCACTGGACTCTGGGGACATTGAGGCGGGGCATGTGCTCGAAACAAAGGCGCGCGATACCGGTATCGCCATCGGGGACATCTTGGGGCTCAACAAGAACCAGTTCGTCCAGACGATCATCCTCCCGCAGGGCAAGTTCGCCGATTTCCTACGGCTTGGATCGGCCGCAAGAACAGACCTGCTGGAGCAGATCTTCGATACCTCGATCTACCGTCAGTTCGCTGAGGATCTCGCTTCGCTCGCCGGCCAGGCGGGAAAGAAGGTTGAGGCGGGCCATCAAGATTTCTCGCAGGCCGTCGGCACACTGATCAGCGTGCTGAGTCCTGAGGAGGGCCCGCTCGAAGGCCTGCGTGCAGCGCGGAACCAGGTCAGCGAGCCCGAAGACGCCGACGGCTTGTTCTCGCTCCTCGATGAGGCGGTCGAGGATACCGAGGCGGCCGCGGAGAAGGCGGTAAGCGAGTGCACAGCTGCCGAGGCCTTGCTCAAGGCGGCGCAGGAGAATCTGTCCGCCCAACAAGACCTCGAGAAGAACCTCGCTCGGCGCAAGGAACTCCTTGATAATCAGGCTGAGCGGCGCGAGGAAGCACCGCGCATGGATGCTCTCGATGGGCAGCTCACACGCGATCAGAAGGCGCGCCAGGTTCTCCCCTACGTCAAGGCGCACGAGGATGCTCTCCAAGCCACTGAAGATGCCACAAAACAGCTCGCCCAGAGTTCCACAGTTGCTGCCGGGGATATCAACGAGGATGTGCTCAACGCCCTGAGGTCACGGCTGAACGATCTTCGGTCGCAGTCAGGCACGCTGGCGGAGCTGCGCGCTGTTGAACGATCCATTGCCACCGAAGAGGCACGACAAAAAGCGGATGCAACCAAGCTCAAAGAGCAGCAGGAACTGCTTGAGGCGGACACGGCCGCGGCCGGGGAGATTCCCGAGAAGCTTGAGGCGGCCCGCTCGGCCAAAGAAGAGGCCCATACACTAGCCGCTTCGGCTCCGAGCGTTCAGGCGGCGCTTGATCTGGCCACCAAGCGTTCCACCCAATTCGGCGAGCTACAGGCGCTCCGAGAGAAGGTCTCTCAGGCGGAAGCGAAGGCAAAGGAGCATGCACAGGCGGTGGAGCGCTCGCAGGACGAGCTTCGGCAAGTCACCGACGCCTGGGTGGCTTCCACTGCCGCCAACCTCGCCCTAGAACTGTCTCCGGGCAGTCCTTGCCCTGTGTGCGGGTCAGTGGACCACCCAGGTCCGGCCCAGAGCTCAGAAACCTCCGCCACCCGAGACGACGTTGATCTGACAACGGCCGCTTTCAATAAGCAGAAGTCCCTCTTCGACAAGGCGGCCAACCAGCTCGAATCGCTGCGCGGGCGCGCCTCCGTCATGGAGGAGGAAAACGGGGACGCCACGGCCGAAGCGCTGGACAAGGCCATCGAAGAAGCACGTGAGGCATTGCAAGCGGCCACCAACGCCGGTCGCGATGAGGCCAAGCATGCCGCATTGGTTGACGAGCTCGTCCAGAAACAGGAGACCCTGCGCGCAAAAATCTCCGAGGGCGCCTCCCAGATCTCCGCGCTGGAATCGGCCATTGCCCAACGCAAGGAAACGATCGCCACGCATACCGAACGAGTGGAGAAGGAACGTGACGGGTATTCCTCGGTGGCCGAGCGGCTTGACGCCCTCACTCAGAAGATCACCGATGCCGATACCGAGGCCTCGGCGGTTCAAGCGGTTCTGAACGCTCGCGCGGACGAGCGAAAGCAACGTGAGGACCTTGATCAGGCACTATCGTCCTCCGAGTTTGAGACCGCGGCTCAAGTGCGCCAATCGCTCGTCAACCCCGAAGATGCGGCAACGTGGAAGGATCAGATCTCGCGTCACCGCGACGGCCTCCGCGACATCGCTAAGGAGCTGGAGAGCGATCCCCTCGCATCGCTGGCTGGTGACGAGGAGCCGGAGGTTGGCGCCGCGCAGGAGGCACATGACGCCGCAAACCTCGCCGCTGACAAGGCTAGGCGTGCCGCGTCAGATGCGCAAAGCCTCGCAAGCCAGTCCAAGCGGCGTATGTCCGAGGTGATCTCGTCCCGCGCCTCGTGGCAGAAGATCAAGGATAGCGCCGGGCCGATCGTCAGGCTCTCAGGCCTTGCAAACGGGAGTCGGAAGTACTCCCGTACCGGGATTCCTCTTGCCACCTATGTGCTCCAGCAGCGTTTCGAGCATGTGGTGCAGCGTGCCAATGAGCATCTCGCTGAGATCTCGCTGGGACGCTACGAACTACAAACCACAGAAGAAAAGGAATCTGGGACCCGCCAGCAAAAGGTTGGTCTGGGCCTTCAGGTGCTCGATCACTCGGGAGAATCGGGCGGCGATTCAATCCGCGCCACCCGTACCCTGTCCGGCGGCGAGACCTTCTATGTGGCACTCACATTGGCTCTGGCCCTAGCAGATGTGGTGTGCGCAGAGAACGGCGGCATCCAACTGGACACCCTGATGATCGATGAGGGCTTTGGCTCCCTTGACGAGTCCACGCTTGATCAGGTGATGCAGCTGTTGACTGGATTGGCCTCTGGTGGCCGTGCGGTCGCGCTGGTCAGTCACGTGAGCGAGATGAAAAAGATGGTACCCGAGCAGATCACCGTGCTACCCCAGCCAGACGGCTCCTCGCGGCTGGAGGTTCACGCCTGACTTATCGGTGCGCATGCCTCACTAGGCGTGCACGTGGCCTGCTAAGCATCCGTAACCTTCCCGCTGTGCGCGAGCTACCGGCGATCCAGTTCGCGAGCCAAGAGGCCGCGTTCGGCAACGTCGTACCACATGAGGTCTTCTTCGGCGACGCGCTCGAAGGCGTCGTCATCTCCGCCACGCGCCAGCGTGATATCCGCGAGCGCCTCCTCGCCGTCCGCATGGATGGACTCCACGGCGCCCCAATCTAGCGGCACGCGCAACGAGCGTGCGGTGGGAAGAAGCTCCTCGTCCTCGTCTCCATGTTCGGATGGTGTGTGTTGCGAAGGCGCCGCAGCTTGCAACGGCATCGAGAGCTCGGCGGCCGGGGCATCGGCAGCGATCACCACGCGGCACGAAGCAGCGGACTCATCGAGGCTGAGCAGGCGGAGCGAATCGTCTGCCGCCGCGTTCATCGCGATCGCCTCGAGGTACTCGGGCTCTTCGGTCCCGATCACACGCTCAAGCTCGGGCGTCAGCATATGGACGATCCGCGGCGCGATTGCCTCGGCAGAAAGGTCAGAACTAGTTGCTGGAATGAAGATCCTCACGCCCTCATGCTAGCTGATTCGCCGGTGTCGGCCGCGCACGGTCTGGCTGTCTGATGCTTCCTCGGGAACCGCAATAGGACCGCCATCGGGAACCAGAGCGAGGGATTCACTGGTGGAACGTCTACCTTTGCTCGACCTGACGTGTCCGCTCCGAACCCTAGAGAAACGACGACGGGTTCTTCCCGCTGCTCCTTCCATGACTGCTCCGAGGCTGGCGGCAACATGCTCGATGTCGCGGAGTGCCGCTGAGCCGGGTGCGGCCTCGGCCAGAAGCTTTCCGGATTCAACAGCCATGCGCATATGCCCAGGGTCCGCGCGCACCCAGAGAACGTCAGTTACGCCGTTTGATCTCAGAAGGTCCGTGACAGCTGCGCGATCTCTCCCAGCCTCATTAACCACTATGCGTGCTTCTACGCCCAGTTCCCGAGCAACATCTACCTGATCAAGGAGGCGGCGAATCCCTACGGCGCCTGGCTTGCCAACCAGTAATACGTCATCGGCATTCTCCAACAGGGAGAGAGTGAGGCCATCGCGCTGGCCCTGATAGGAGTATTCGTCTCGCTCGGCAGGGGCAGCACAATCTACTACGGTCCAGTCCCACCGCGTGCGCACAATGGGCCATAGTTCCTCGGCAACGGACTCGGACAACTCACGCCACCTAGCGCCCGAGTTGAGGCCCGCGAGAAAGGAAAAGTCCGCTATCTGAGCGCAGGAGCGTTCGATGAGGTGGTGGCCGCGTTCACCGGTGTTGAGGGCACGGAAGGCCGCAACAATGGCAGAAGTCTCTTGGCTGAGCGCCAGCATCTGGGAGAGCGAGGGATGATACACATCGGCGTCGATCAATAAAGTGGAACTAGATCGCGCCAAGGTCTGAGAAAGATCTCGAGCAATCGTTGATCTCCCGGGGCTTCCCCCACTCCCCCACACGGCTACGATGCGGCCAGCCCCAGCTGCTTGCACGGTAGATTCAGGTGGCATCACCCGTGGTGGTGCAGAAGAGAGATTACGGATGCACGCAGCTACATCTGAGGCGAATGGAGAGGCCATACCGTCACAGCCACGCTCCCCATCAACCCCGTCCTCTCCAGCAATTCCAACGATCCGCATTCCCGCAGCATGCAGCTGGGAGGCCGTCATGAGATCCATCTGAGAGACAACCGCAACGGAACCTAGGCCCGCTTCGGCACTAGCGAGGAGCTCAACGTTATCTGCGCAGCGCCGCGTGATCTCGATGGGAGGATCAATCGCAGAGAAGTACTCGATGATCTCGATCTCGAGGCGTCCGTGTACACACAGCAGGACGCTCATTGCTCGCTACCTTTGGCAAGAACCAAGCCATCCGAGGAGCCCAAGACGGCAAGAACGTCCGGCACATCGCTGTTCGTCACCTGAATCTCAGCTCCGTACTGATCGATGCGCATGGAATCTGTGCTGGAGATTGAGACGATCACGAGATCACTTGCGATCCGTTCAGCGCTAGCCTCATCACCGCCCGTCTGCTCGCTCTTGATTCTCCAAAGTTCCGCACTGCTTCCTTGGCTCAGACTCGCGGGGGCCGGGGCCACGAGCGGCACAACAAGGTGGGTGTAGCCGGCCTCGACGGGATCTGCCTCCAGAATTTGAGTGGAGAGCAGCTGGCCCTGCTCGATCACCTGACCAATCCGCCGATCATCCATTCCATCCGACGGGCCAATGAAACCTTCAGCGAGGTCAACCGGTACGTCAACAATTGCGAAGTTTGCACCTTCCACCGTAGTCCCTGGCACCATCGCCGAGTTGGCCCGATAGACTGCCTTCGTTTCGGGACCTTGCATCAGAAAGGAGCCAGCGATTGCCGAGACAGCAATGAGCAGCACACCCAGCGCTAATCGTGGATCCTTCCAGCGCGTAAACGTGATCCGTTCTGTCTTCACCATGGCCGCTTCCCCTCACTCACAGGGATTCTGACATGACCGGCAAACTCGTGCAGAAACTCTCCACACGCTTGTGGATAATTCGAATCAGCCCGGTCAACGTGCGATCATGGAGGTATGGGAAAGTTTCTAACAATCGCTGACGTGGCAGAGCACTTGGCCGTCTCGGCTGGTCAGGTCCGCACGCTTATCCGCAATGGGGAGATTCCCGCAATTCAAGTGGGCGGGCGCGGCCAGTGGCGCATTGATGAGGACGAGCTGGAGAAGTATATTGAGGCGGGCTATGCCGTCACCCGGAAGAGGATCGCCGATCACGAGATCTAACGGGCAACATCAACGCGGCGAACGTGATGGAGCATGATGCTCACGCGCTCTCCCCGTGTTTCAATATCCACCCAATCCGCCCCTACTGCAACGAACCTCCCGCGATAGGTCGCAGCATCAGTTTCTACCGAGATCTGCTGGAACTCGGTACCCATCCCCCTCAGCCTCGACCGAAAACTCAAAGACGAAGAGATCGAGGTTCGAAGGGGCTGGGAGCGGACCGATAATCCGCGCACAGCTTCAATTTTCTCCAATGGGAGGAGACTCTTCCCGCGCGCGGTCTGCCCTACCAGCCATGTTGAAGCGACCTCGCTGACTGACATATCGAAATACTCTGCACCTCCACTGAGGCGTATCTGTATCTTCTCGCTCGCCTGTAGCCTCGTGGCCATCGCAATAGACTGCTCTTCGGCCTGCCGGAGCTCGTGGGCCTCGATTAGCTCCTGCTGACGCACCTCGGCGTCCATCCGGCTTTCCAGATCGGCCATAGCCTGCCAGATACCCTCCGGGCGTGGGCGACGATGTGACTCCATGTCCGGAGACTAGCAAGAAGCGCCTCCCGATCTGGGTTATCCACAAATTGCCGCTCGGGCGTCCACGATATGAGTTATCCCCAGCGCTGTAACTGGACCAACCCCACGACACTCCGACGAAAGTAGGACACCACTCTCCTACGAAAGTTGGAAGCCGTGTATACCCGGCGGAATACCCAGAGAAACCTTGCTCAAAATATCTATAACAACATCACACGCTATTAAACGTTATGTTTTGGAGTTGAGGTCAATGAAAGCACTTGCCATCAGCACAGCCAGCCTGGCTCTGGCCGTCGCGTGTGGGTCTGCGGCTCTTCACAGTGTGGCCCAACTCCAGACAACGAGTTCTCCAACCATGCAGCTCACCCTCCTCACCATGTTGGCTTGTGGCGTTCTTGGAGCCTTCAGCAGCCTCTGGATTGCCGCCTCCTACGCGGCTCTCGTCCATCCGCGGCATTCTTCGCTCTTGGTCCGATTTGCCACAGCATTCGGCACACCCGCCGTCCGGCGATCACTCGTGGCGCTCGCCGTCATGACCACCACGGCTCTACCCGCGAGCGCCGATACGGGGTCATCCGATCTTGGTTGGGGCGCACCGCCACCTAGGGAAGGCAGAAGTGCGCAACCCGTCGTCGTTAATCCTCATACCTACACCGTTCGCGGCGGAGACTCCCTCTGGACTATCGCCACGAACTCCCTGCCACCGGGCGCAAGTCCGGGCGAAATCGCCGCAGAATCTGCGCGGTGGTTCGGCGAAAACCGGGATTCTATCACCAATCCCGATCTAATCTTCCCCGGTCAGATTCTCCAGATTCCTCAGGACCTAGCATGAGCGTTCTTGCCCCTACTGCCAGCCCGATCCACGTCAGAAGGCTGCCACCAGCCCGCCTGATGCCTCTCCCTGAGGAACCGCCGGCCGCCCCGCGTCCGGACGATCCGATGCCCGTCACTTCGCCCCAGCGGCCCTGGGACCGGGTAGCGATCAGCACTGCGGACGAACCCGTGCCAATCTGGCTACGTACCGATTTCCATCCGGAGATGCCGTTGCCTGCCGAATTCGAGCTTGAAAAGCGCGTGGTAGGAAAGGTGCTCGTGCATGCCATAGAAGTGCTACTGGGCCACCGGCCCTGCTCCCAGCTACGGAACTGGCTGAGTCCACAGGTATTCTCTGCACTTTCGCGGCGTGCCGGGTTAGCGATGCGGATCCACGGACGCGCCCCACGGGCCTCGGCCCCGCGGGTACGCCACGTGCACCTGTGCGAGCCACGCCAGCGCGTCTGCGAGGCCTCTGTGGTGCTCCACGACGGTCAGCAAATCCGTGGCGCCGCGCTTCGCCTAGAATTCATCCGTGATCGCTGGCGCGTCGTGGCCCTCGAGATTGGTTAGGGGCCAGTGCGCCTCAACGTACCAGCCCCCTTGACCTATCGGCCCAATTCTCTAACTTCTACTCCCTGACTTGGCCGGCTACTTCTTCTTGCGGGCAGCCGCGCGGCGCTGGGCACGGTTCATACCGCCCTGTTCAGCGTTCTGCGGTGCCGCCCCGCCCTTAGAGGCGGCCGATCCTGAGGTGCCCTTCTTGTTGCCTCCAGCGCCCGTAACCTGTACGGAGCCACTGCCGTCCTTCGAGGCGGCGGAGTAAGAGACCGGAGCTGTTCGCTTCGGCTGAGTAATGCCAAGAACGGTCTCTGCATCCACCCGGTCGCCCTCGCTGGCAGGGGCAGTGGGACCGGCTGCAGCCGGAGCAGCGGTGGCCTTGGAACCCGCGCTTGCCATGCGGGCGGCGTTGGCGGCCTGCTCGGCAACGGTGGCCTCTTCAGTGGCAACGGCGGCCTCACGGGCCTTCCGCTCGCTTGGGAGCTCGAAGTTAAAGAGGTAGCGGACTGTCTCCTCCTTGATGCCATCGTTCATGGCCTGGAACATCCGATAGCCCTCGGACTTGTACTCGACCAAGGGGTTGGACTGTGCCATGGCGCGCAGGCCGATGCCCTCCTTGAGATAATCCATCTCATAGAGGTGCTCACGCCACTTGCGATCCAGAACGGAGAGGAGAACCTGCCGCTCTAGCTCGCGCATGGTCTTCTCACCCACTTCAGCCTCGCGGTCCTCGAAGTTGGTATGAATGTCCGTGGTGAGCTCAGATAGCAGCGTCTCGCGCTCTATCTTGTTCACTCCTCCCACTTCGTCCACAAGCTCATTGGACTCGAATCCGGGGTGGTAGAAGCCGCGCAGATCCGTCCACATTGCGTCAAGATCCCAGGAATCGCCATCAACGGTGTGGGCGTCCACCAGATCCTCAACAACGAAGTCGAGGAAGCCTTGTACCATCGGATCGATGTCCTCGCCCTCAAGGATGCGACGGCGCTCTGCGTACACAACGGTACGCTGTTCGTTCATCACATCGTCGTACTTCAGCACGTTCTTACGCATCTCAGCATTTCGGGACTCGATCGCGGACTGAGCGCGCTCGATCGATTTACCGACAACCTTGAACTCAAGCGGGACATCCTCCGGGTAGCGGGAGGGATCGAGGGCGCGCGCCGCCATACCAGAGGCAAACAAGCGCATCAGGTCGTCTTCGAGCGAGAGGTAGAAGCGCGATTCGCCGGGATCGCCCTGACGGCCGGAGCGGCCGCGCAGCTGGTTATCGATACGGCGGGATTCGTGGCGCTCAGAGCCAAGCACGTAAAGGCCGCCCAGATCCACGACCTCGTCGTGTTCAGTGGCAACCGCCGCCTTGGCACTTTCGAGCGCCTCGTCCCACGCTGCCTCGTATTCGTCCGGCGTCTCCTCGGGGTCGAGTCCCTTCGCCTTGAGGGCTGCAACCGCACGGTGCTCGGGATTTCCACCGAGCATGATGTCCGTACCACGGCCAGCCATATTGGTGGCCACCGTGACGGCTCCCTTGCGGCCCGCCTCGGCAATAACGGTGGCCTCGCGCTCGTGCTGCTTGGCGTTCAGTACCTCGTGTGCGATCCCCGCCCGGCGAAGAAGAGTCGAGAGTTCCTCGGACTTTTCCACGCTGGTGGAGCCGATCAAAACAGGCTGGCCCGCCTCGTTGCGCTCCTTGATATCGTCAACGATAGCCGTGAGTTTGGCGCGGCGCGTCGGGTACACCAGATCGGTGTTATCCTCGCGGATCATCGGCTTGTTCGTGGGGATCGGGACAACGCCCAGCTCGTATGTGCTCGAGAATTCCTCGGCCTCGGTTTCGGCCGTACCCGTCATGCCCGAAAGCTTGTTGTAGAGGCGGAAGTAGTTCTGCAGCGTGATCGTGGCCAGAGTCTGATTCTCCGCCTTGATCGTCACGCCCTCCTTCGCTTCGATCGCCTGATGCATGCCCTCGTTGTAGCGGCGGCCGGCTAGGACGCGCCCAGTATGCTCATCAACGATCAGGACCTCGCCATTCTTGACGATATAGTCCTTATCGCGCTCAAAGAGCTCCTTCGCCTTGATCGCGTTGTTGAGGTAGCCGATCAGTGGGGTATTGAGCGATTCATACAGGTTATCGATGCCCAGCAGGTCTTCCACGCGGTCGATGCCGGGCTCTAAGATGCCGACGTTGCGCTTCTTCTCATCCACCTCATAATCGGTGTCCCGGCGCATTTGACGCGCCACGCGAGAGAACTCCGTGTACCACTTATTGGCGTCACCTTCGGCTGGGCCGGAGATGATAAGCGGGGTACGGGCTTCGTCGATGAGGATCGAGTCCACCTCGTCCACAATCACGAAGTTGTGACCGCGCTGAACCAGATCGGCCGTCTTCCACGCCATGTTATCGCGCAGGTAATCGAAGCCGAACTCGTTGTTCGTGCCGTATGTAATATCCGCGGCATACTCTTTGCGACGCTGCTCGGGAGTTTGCCCGGAAAGGATACAGCCGGTGGTGAGCCCGAGGAAGCGATGAATACGCCCCATCAGTTCAGACTGGTAGGACGCGAGGTAATCGTTGACCGTCACCACATGAACACCCTCGCCCGTGAGCGCGTTCAGATAGGAGGGTAGCGTTGCCACCAAGGTCTTGCCTTCACCGGTCTTCATCTCGGAGATGTTGCCGAGGTGGAGCGCCGCACCGCCCATGATCTGTACGTCATAGGGCCGCTGGCCGATGGTGCGCTGTGCGGCCTCGCGGACAGTGGCGAAAGCCTCCGGTAACAAAGCATCCAGATCTTCACCGTCCGCCAGGCGATCCTTGAAGATCTGAGTCTGCTCCTTCAGCTCCTCGTCGCTCATTTCGGCGAATGTATCTTCGAGCAGATTAACCTGTTTGGTTAGGCCCTCGAGCTTCTTAAGTGTTCGGCCTTCGCCAGCGCGAAGAATCTTGTTGAGGAACTTTGGCACGGAAACAGTCTCCTTTGTAAGACAAGCGGTTCCAGACTACCGCCATTGTATGCGCGCGGTCATTTTCCGTTCCAACGAATCCACCACAGGCTGACACAGCCGTAACCGTGGCGGCCTCCGGTAGTGGTTCCATACTTCTTTATGACGACGACGAAATCCACGCACGCCAATGCCCCCAGAGCGAATCGTGGGCGCATCTAGCCTGTCGGATCTGTTGGTGCCGTATCCCTTGACTCCCGGTCCTGCGATCAGGTGGCTCCGGATAGCAAAGCGCGCCTCCCGCAGGAAGCGCGCTTCTCTAGAAACTTGACCAGAAAGGGCTTGCAGCCCTATGCCGAACGGTTGATTGAGTACTCGGCATACTGAACGAGCGAATCCCGGACTGGACCTTCAGGTACGTCCTTCAAGGATTGAAGCCCCTTATCCATCCACTGCTTTGCCAGTTCTTGGGTCTGATCCAAGACGGAATGGCGGCGGAGCATGTTGACAACCTCTGCGAGGTTCTCATCTACAGCCAGATCGGAGTTGGCCAGAAGATCGAGGATCTCGCGGCCCAGATCGTCCAATGTACCCGCCTCCGCCTGCTCCTTGAGAAGCAGGGTGGGCATGGTGTCCACACCTTCGCGGAGGTCCGTTCCGGGAGTCTTACCGGTCGCATCGCCCTCGGACATGATGTCAATGACATCGTCCGCGAGTTGGAATGCAACGCCAACGCACTCGCCGTACTGGGCAACCGTCTCAGCCAGCTCTTCGCTGCCGCCTGAGGAGAGAACGCCATATCGCGCCGATGCCGCGATAAGGGAACCCGTCTTATCTGCAAGCACCGAGATATAGTGCTCGCGTGGGTTCTCGCCAGCTGCCAAACCAATGGTTTCGTGAAGCTGGCCGGTGCATAGCCGCTCAAACATGGTCGCGTGTAGCTCCACAGAGCGCGGCCCCAAGCCGGCAACGATTGTCGAGGCCCGCGAGAACAGGATGTCCCCCGCAAGAATCGCAACCGTATTGCCGAAGGCCAACTGTGCGGATTCGACTCCGCGCCGCATGGGTGCTTCGTCCATGACGTCGTCGTGATAAAGGGACGCAAGGTGCGTCAACTCAACCGCGACCGCGGAATCGTACACAGCCTGTGCCTCGGGATCGGGCCCGAGCTCAGACGTCAGGAAAACGAGAGCCGGACGCAGTCTCTTCCCGCCAGCTTTCGCAAGATGGGACGTGGTGGGATCGATCTGCAGATCTCCCATCGTGACCTTGTCATGAAGCATGGACTCAACGCGTTCCATCCGGGTGCTGAGCCGGTCACCGAGGGCACCCAGGTTATCGGAGATACTCACAGCATGAACACCGCAGCTTCACCAAGGAAATCAAGGATCGGCTGGGGGTAGATACCGAGCAGGATCGTGATGATCGCGCAGGTGACGATAGCCACGATGGAGAAGCCCTCAGAGGCGACAGTCTCGGATCCCTCAACCGGATCACGGAAGAACATGTAGGTGATCAACCGGAAGTAGAAGAAGGCCGTGGCCGCCGAAGCAAGTACGGCCAACACTACGAGGACGCCACCACCGGCCGCTACACCAGCGGAGAAGGCCGCAAACTTCCCGATGAAGCCCGAGGTCAGCGGAATGCCGGCGAACGAGAGCAAGAAAATCGTCATGCAGGTGGCGAGCAAAGGATTGGTTTTGCCCAGTCCCTGCCACTTCTCAATATTCGTGGCCTCACCCAAGATGCTGCCTTCAGCATCGGTTTCACGGACTAACGTGACGATACCGAAGGCACCAACGCTAGCGATTCCGTAGGCCAGAAGGTAGAAGGCCGTGGCCGAGATACCTATCTGGCTAAAGCTCGAAACGCCGATCAGGATGAATCCTGCGTGTGCGATCGAGGAGAAGGCAAGCATGCGCTTGATGTCCGTCTGGAGAAGGCCCATGACGGTACCGATGCACATGGTCAGAATGATGATTGTCCACAGAACCGGGGTGAGCTCCCACTGGACGCCCGTGCCGATCACGTAGAGGAAACGGAGCATTGCAGCGAACGCCGCGATCTTCGTTCCAGCGGCCATGTAACCAGTGATCGGGGTTGGAGCACCCTGATAGGTATCTGGGGTCCACGCGTGGAACGGAGCTGCACCTACCTTGAAGAGGAGGCCAACCAGAACCAGCGTGACGCCGGTGATGAGCAGCATGTCCATCCCGGTACCCGTCATAACCTTGGCGGTGATGCCGGTGAAGGTGATGGAGCCCGAGTAGCCGTATAGGAAGGCTGCGCCCATGAGGAAGAAGCCCGAAGAGAACGCGCCCAGCACGAAGTATTTCATAGCTGCCTCTTGGGACAGCGCGCGGCGCCGGCGGGCAGTTGCCGTCAGAACGTACAGGGGTAGTGATAGCACTTCGAGTGCCACGAACAACGTGAGTAGATCGGAAGCCGACGTAAAGGCCAGCATGCCGCCAAGCGAGAATAGGACCAGAGGGAATACCTCGGTCTGCTGAAGATTCGCAGTGGTGGCCTGACGCTCATCGGTAGATCCGGGCTGGGTTGCGGCGGATGCAGCGAAGGAACCTTCGCCTGTCTGTGTGCGATCAGCAATCACAAGGAGAGCAACAAGTGCGCAAATGAGGATGATCGCTTGGAAGGCTACCGCGGCCCCATCCTCCACAAACGTGCCCACCTGAGTGGATCCGTCCGGCGCCATAGCAACGGAGGTGGGCCCATCGGCCTTCACCACTGTCCAGCGCCACACAACGCTCACCAGAGCCGCCGCCACCGCAACCATGGAGAGGACAACCTGCACGCCCCGGCGCGCGGCACGCGGAATGAAAGCTTCGAAAACAACACCGAGTACCGCAGAACCCAGAATGATGAGAGTGGGCGTAAGAGCTGCCCAATCGATCATTGGCGAATTCACTTCGCGCTCCCTTCCGCGACCAAGTTGGCCGCATCGTCCGCGTATGAACCGGACGCAATTGGTTCATCCTCTACGGAAAGAACCGCCGCATGATCCTCAGCCACAGGCCGTACTGCGTCAAGCACGGGGGCCGGAGCGAATCCGAGGAACAGCATCGCCGCAATGAGCAGGCCGGACACTGTCTTCTCGCGCCCGTTTAGATCAGGCTTCGAGATCTCTGGCTTGGGCCCGGTAAAGATACGCTGGTAGGGCCACAAGATGTAGAGGGCCGCCAGAATCACGCCGAACACTGCCACAATCGCCAGAGCCGCATTCACCTTGTAGGTGCCCACTAGGATGAGGTACTCGGGGATGAATCCGGACAGGCCGGGCAAAGCGATTGATGCAAGGCCCGCCACCAAGAAAGTGCCGGCGATGAGCGGCGTCACGCGCTGCCATCCGCCGTAATCCGCGATCTTGTGGGACTCTCCGCGCTTGGCCAAGAAACCGACCGTCAGGAATAGCGCACCGGTGGCAACACCGTGCGCCACCATGTAGAGAATCGCACCGGTCATCGCCACAGAGTTGCCCGAGAAAATACCCAGCACCATAAAACCGAAGTGGCTCACAGAGGTGTAGGCGATCAAGCGCATGAGATCCTGCGAGGCAATCGCCATGAATCCACCCCACAGGATGGAGATCACGGCAAGCACCATGATGACAGGAGCCGCGTCCTGCGCCGCACTCGGGAAGAGTGGCAGGCAGAAGGCGATCATGCCGTAGGTGCCGATCTTGTCCAATACACCAACCAGAAGGGTGGAAACCCCGGCAGGGGCCTCTTCGGTAGTGTCCGGCAGCCACGTGTGCACGGGGAACATCGGCGCCTTAATGGCGAAGGCGATGAAGAAGGACAGGAACAGTAGCATTTGGATGCCCGCGGAACCGGACACGGCCCCTGCGAGGTTCTCCAATAGGAAGCCCTGCGGGCCGCCTGGGCCCTGAATGTACACGGCCACAACGCCCACCAGCATGATGAGCCCGCCAACGAGCGAGTACAGCAGGAACTTGATAGCCGCCCGCTGCCTGTTGGCTCCACCGTAGCGGCCAATCAGGAAGAACATCGGAATCAGCATGATTTCGAAGAGCAGGTAGAACAGGAACACGTCGCGTGCGGCGAAGATACCGATCATTATTGCTTCGAGCAACAGGATCCAGGCAACGAAACCGGCGGCCCGGGAGCCACTGCCGTCGTCGTCGCCCTCAAAATCGTTCCAAGAGGCCAGAAGAACCAACGGAACCAAGAACGTAGCCAATCCAATCATGACAACGCCCATGCCGTTCGCGCCCCAAGCGATCGAAACGCCAATGGCGGGAATCCACGAGTAGGTTTCAGCGAGTTGGGTTTGCCCGGCGGCGCCAAAATCGAAGCCGGTAAGCGCCACAGCGAATAGAGCGAAGATCACCACGGACACGGCAAGACCGAAAGGCATCGCGCTCTTATGAAGCGGCTTCACAAGCCACAACACCAGTGCGGCAACGGCCGCCAACACAATGAGAAGGGTCAGCCAGGGAAAGGCTGCCTCGTTCACGGAAAGCATCTAGTTTTATCCTTCCCCGTCAGATCCGCGTAGCCAGTGCGATGAGGAGCGCAACAACAGCGCCCACCATCGTGTAGCTTGCATAGGTCCGGACGTAACCGTTCTGCAGATGGGCAACAATCTTGCCCAACCCAGTGGTTGCCTTGGCGGTGCCTTCAACGGCCCCGTCAACAACGTATTCGTCCACCACGGCAACGCCGGTGGTGATCGCGCGCCCACCATCCATGAAGATGCGCTCGTTCACAGTATCTTGGTACAGATCTTCGCGGGCGGCTTCGGTCAGGAAGTTCCCATTGGGGGCCACAACCGGCACCGTGCTAGCAAGGTACATCTTCCATGCCACTCCAACGCCCACGGCAACAAGCGCCAGCGTCAAGCCAGTGATGACTGCAACGGGCAGAACAGGTTCGCCGTGCTCCCCGTGGCCGATGGCCGGAGCCAGCCAATCCACAAAGCTGAAGTGGTTGAGCAGGAAGCCCAGAATCAATGAGCCGATAGCCAGCAAGATCTGCGGAACATACATCGCGGCCGGAGCCTCGTGTGGATGCTTCGCGTTCGATCCCTCGGTGCTGAACCGTTCTTTGCCGTGGAAAATCATGAAGAACATACGAGACATGTAGAAGGCGGTCAGGCCGGCCACAAGCAGTGTGAGGGTTCCAAACACCCACGGCTGCCAGCCATCCCCGACGAATGCCGTCTCAATGATCTTGTCCTTCGAGTAGAAGCCCGAAAGGAACGGGAAGCCGATGATCGCGAGGTAGCCACACAAGAAAGTGGCCCACGTGATCGGCATGTACTTGCGCAGGCCTCCAAAGCCGCGCATATTCACTTCGTCGCCCATCGCGTGCATCACAGAGCCGGCACCAAGGAACATGTTTGCCTTGAAGAAGCCGTGCGTTACGAGGTGGAAGATCGCGAATCCGGCGCCCACCGGGCCAAGCCCGGCCGCCAGCATCATGTAACCGATCTGGGACATTGTGGAGGCCGCGAGGACCTTCTTCATGTCATCCTTAGCGGCACCAACGATGGCTCCGAACACGAGGGTGATCACGCCAATGATCGCAACCGCCAGTTGGGCGGATTCGGACACGGCGTAGATGGCACCCGAGCGGACCATGAGGTACACACCGGCGGTCACCATGGTGGCGGCGTGGATCAGGGCGGAGACGGGCGTTGGGCCCGCCATCGCGTCGCCCAGCCAAGCCTGCAGCGGGAACTGCGCAGATTTACCACAAGCGGCCACGAGTAGGAAGATCCCGATCGCGGTAACAGTTGCTTGGTTGGCGCCATCAAGCCCCGCGTTAACTCCGTCGAAAGTCACGGTGCCGAAGGCGGAGAACATGATCATCATCGCGATGAGCATGCCCATATCGCCCACGCGGTTCATAATGAATGCCTTCTTACCGGCGGCGGCATTCTCGGGGACCTGGTTCCAGAAGGAGATGAGGAGGTAGGAAGCCAGTCCCACGCCTTCCCAGCCGATGAATAGAACAAGGTAGGAGTTGCCCAGTACCAGAAGCAACATCGAGGCAACGAAAAAGTTGAGGTAGGCGAAGAAGCGGCGCCGATCGGGATCGTGCTTCATATACCCAACTGAGTAGATATGGATGAGCGTACCCACGAAAGTCACGAGCATGAGGAACGTGAGCGAGAGCGGATCCACGCGCATGGCGATATCGATCGAGAAATCGCCGGCGGGAACCCAACGGTACACAACAGTGTCGAGCACCCGTTCGCTTGCCGGCTGGCCGAGAACTTGGAACAGCGCGGCTACGGCCACCACGAAGGCGCCCGTGGAGGTAGCAATGCCGAGCCAGTGGCCCCACGCATTCGCCGCCTTCCCCGCGATAAGAAGAATCCCGGCGCCGAGCAGCGGAATAGCAACACATAGCCAGATCAGGTTGGCGGGGCCGGTTGCCTCAATAGCACCGGACGCCGCAGTAACGCTGGCTGGAATAAGACCCAGAGTCAATTCACACCTGCTTCCGTCAGTGTTTGAGCTGGTTCGCGCCGTCGAGCGAAGCGGACCGGTGAGTTCGGAAAATGGAAACGACGATGGCTAGGCCAACCACAACTTCCGCTGCGGCCACCACCATGACGAAGAAGGCGAATACTTGCCCTTCCACGTTGCCCCACATCCGGGAGAACGTGACGAAAACAAGATTGCACGAGTTAAGCATCAGCTCCACGCCGAGCAGTGCGATGATCGCATTGCGGCGGGTCAGCACGGCCGTTGCCCCGATAGTGAAGAGGATTAGTGCCAGAATCACGTAATACATGAGGTTCACTCGGATTCACCTTCTTCAAGCTCCGGCTTGTCCGGGGCGGAGTCGATTTGGGGGGCCGACGACGGGTACTCGGGCGCTGCCTCACCCGGCATTCCGGGCAATCCGGAATTGGGCACCTGAGGATGTGGGCCATCGAGTTCACCGCGGCGAATGCGATCGGCAGTGGCTGGCGAGATTTGGCTGACACGGCGTGCCTGGCCACGAACGCGGAGTACGCGCGGGACGGACTCTTCAACTTCCACACCACCAGCGGTGAGGGCCGGGTTGGCGGCCGAGTTAGATTCGGCGTATACGCCCGTAGGTGGCTTCTGGCCAATGTGGCGTCCGGTGGCGGCGTAGGCCTCCATCTTGGCGTCCACGAGCTCTGGCTGCGTAAGCTCAGGATGAGTCTTCTCCCGATGGGTGAGGACCATAGCGCCTAGGGCCGCGACCACGAGAAGTGTTCCCACCAGTTCGAGTGTCAGAACGTGATTCCCGAAGATCGATTGAGCGATCGATTCCGGATTAGTCGGGGAATTCGCTTCCTTCATACCCACAGCCTCTGGCGTGTGGGCCCCAAGGATCGCACCGATCGCGATCACCACGAAACCGAGGCCCCCCAAAACAGCAACGGGACGCTGCCAGTTGAGTGTCTCGTGCGTGGTGTCGGAGGAATCCACACCGATCATCATGAGCACGAACAGGAACATCATGAGGATCGCGCCCGTGTATACGGCCACTTGGACAACACCCATGAAGGGCGCCTCAAGCATTGTGTAGAGGAACGCAAGGCACACCATGATCGCGATCATGCTGCCTGCCGAGTAGACGGCGCGGCGTGTGATGAGTAGGCCGAAGATGGCAAGAACGATCATCACGATCGCGATTGCGAAGAAGAGCAGTGTCTCTCCGGTCGAGATCTCGAGCGTACCCATCATGCCCCCTTGTTCTGGAGAGTGGGATCATCGGGGCGATGCTCGCGAACCCATTCGATTTGTTCGGGAACCGGCCCGGTCACGGAACCGCGGTAGTAATCAGCATCCGAGGTGCCGGGCACCATGGGATGCGGAGCGGCTAGCATGTTTTCTCCCATTGGGGCTAGCAGGTCCTGCTTCTCGTAGATCAGGCCCTCGCGCGTGGGACCAGCCAACTCGAACTCGTTGGTCATGGTCAGAGCGCGCGTTGGGCAAGCCTGAATGCAGTATCCACAGAAGATACAGCGAAGGTAGTTGATTTGGTAAACCTTGCCGAAGCGCTCGCCTGGGGAGTACTGCTCCTCAGGTGTGTTGGCTCCGGCTTCCACGTAGATCGCGTCCGCCGGGCAAGCCCACGCACATAGCTCACAGCCGATGCACCGTTCAAGGCCATCAGGGTAGCGATTGAGGTGATGGCGTCCGTGATAACGCGCCTGCGTTGGGACCTTCTCCTCCGGGTACTGCTCTGTGGACGTTGGCCGAAACATCGTGGAGAGGGTTACACCGAATCCAGCAACGGGAGCGAAGAACTGGCCAACCGGGCCCTTCTCCGCCGGCGCCCAGAGCGCGGGGTCCGGATCTTTGAATTCGTTCTCAGACAAGTTCGCCCTCCTGCGTGGTCTGTTGCCGCGAAGCCCGCGGCGAAGGTGGAAGCGTTTGGCCGGGAAGCGGCGGGACCGGGAATCCTCCGGCCATCGCGTCAAATTCTTCTTCGGGACGGACGAATCCGGGTTCTTCCGAACTCTGTTCGTCCTTATCATCCTTATCACCGAAGATCCATATGATCCCGATAAGCACGAGGAAAATGACGCCAATTCCGATGTATAGCGAGCGCTGCGAAATGTCCGTGAACGAGGTAACTCCGCGAATCAGCGTGACACATACCAGCCAGCCGAGCGAAACAGGAATAAGGACCTTCCAGCCAAGCTTCATGAAGTGGTCATAGCGCATACGCAGCAGCGTTGCTCGGGTCCAGATCATGATGAACATGAAGACCCAGGTCTTGCCGAAGAACCACAGCATGGGTATCCAGCCGGTGTTCGGATCCCCGCCCCACAGCGAGTAAATCCACGTGACAATCGGGCCTGCGCGCCAGCCGCCGAGGAACATTGTTGTGGCGATCATCGACACGTTGAGCATGTTGATGTATTCGGAGAGGTAGTACCACGCGAACTTCATGGAGGAGTACTCCGTGGTGTGCCCTGCCACCAGTTCGCCCTCTGCCTCCGGCAAATCGAAGGGCAAGCGGTTGGTTTCACCGAACATTGAAACGATGTACACACAGAACGCTGGGAACAGCGTGATGCAGTTCCACAGGCCGGACTGCGCTTCAACAATCCCGGACGTTGACATGGTCCCTGAAGCAAGAACCACGGTCACGAGAGAGAGGCCGAGCGCGAGCTCGTAAGAAATCATCTGCGTTGCCGAGCGGACGGAGCCGAACAGGGGCAGGGTGGATCGGGTAGACCAACCACCGAATACCAGTCCATATTCTCCGAGTGCCGCGACTGCAAGCAAGAAGATGAGCGCCACCGGCGAATCTGCGAGCTGTAGCGGGGTGTTGATTCCAAAGATGGACACTTGCGGCCCCATGGGGAGCACGGCCATCAGGATGAAGGCACACGCCGCGGCGATCACAGGCGAGATAAAGTAAATGACCTTATCCGCGCCCTTCAGCCAGAAGTCCTCTTTGATAATGAGCTTTAGTGCATCCGAGATCGCTTGGAAGAGGCCGAGCGGCCCAACCCGGTTCGGACCCAAGCGATTCTGCATGAGGCCCAAACCGCGGCGCTCCACCCAGAGGGCAAGCAGCACCGAAAGGATCAAGTAGACGATGATGAAGACGGCCTTGATGACCCAGATCCACCATGTATCTTCCGAGAAATCAGCAACCTGCTCGGCTGCCAGAATTGAAGGATTCACTTTGTTACCTCCAAAGCGACCTGCTCTCCGGCGCGAACGCCCAGAGTTGCGATCTGACATCCCACTGAATTCTGCGGGATCCACACAACGCCCTCAGGCATCGGACGAATCACCGCATCGAGAGTGAGCGCTCCGGATGGTCCGGAGAGTGTCAACTGTGAGCCGATACCCGCAGCCTTTGCCGTTGCGGCATCGAGCACTGCAACAGGCTTACGTGCGGTCCCGGCAAGATGGGGTTCGAACGCTTGCAGCGATCCGGCACCCAACATGAGGTTCCAACTAGCAAGCGTCGCTTGCCCGGCAGCCGGCGCGGCAACTGCCGCTGCGGCATCGTTCGGGGCGGCCACACGTGCGCCATCCCAACTGTGGAACTCGCTTATTTCGCCCACCACATCGGCAAGCGTGGCAAGCCCTAGATCCGTGCCCATCTCGAGCGCCAGTTCGTTCAGAACCGTGCGATCGGGGCGCTGGACCGAGGTAAGGACCTGACCGAACGGACGGATCCTGCCTTCCCAGTTCACGAAGGATCCGCCCTTTTCCGAAGGCGGGGCAACAGGCAGAACCACGTCGGCCAGCTCAGAGATCGTGGTTCCACGAACCTCAAGCTGTACAACAAATCCGGCAGCCTTCACAGCATCGGCGGCGCCCTCCGGAAGATCCGCGAGGTCAACGCCGGCTAGGAGCAGGCCATCGAGCGTGCCATCAGCAGCCGCTGCGAGGATTTCCTGAGTTGTGCGCCCAGACTCGGCGGGCAGGGAATCGACACCCCACACTGCAGCAGCATCAACACGGGCTGCTGATTCGGCAACCGGGCGTCCGCCTGGAAGCAGAGATCCGAGAGCACCGGCTTCAATGGCTCCACGGTCTCCCGCACGGCGAGGAATCCACGCGATACGGGCACCGGTACGTTCCGCCAACCGGAGCGCTGCGGAGAGGGCACCCGGCGTGTCCGCCGTACGCTCCCCCACAAGGATTACGCCGGATTCTGCGAGTGAGTCAAAGGTCGCGTCACCCGAGGAAAGTCCGTCAAGAATCGTCGCCTCAGTACCTGGGGCCGCCGGGATAAACCGAGCGCCCATCTTGGAGGTGCCACCGGTTTCATAGGCGGAGATCACCGAGACGTTAACCGTTCCAGCGAGGAATCCCTTACGGAGCCGGAGGAATACGGTGCCGCATTCTTCTTCGGCCTCAAAGCCAACCGTCAGAACATGACCGGCGGTTTCCAGGTCCTTGTAGGTAACGCCGATTCCGGATCCTGCTACCGTCGAGCCGATGAAGGCTTCCTCTTCGGCGCTAACGGGACGGGTGCGGAAATCGATGTCATTGGTGCCAAGCACAACGCGTGCAAACTTGGAGTACGCGTAGGCATCCTCCATCGCCAACCGGCCGCCAGTTAAGACACCAACCGCCTTGGACTTAGCCAAGCCGCGAGCAGCTACATCAATAGCATCCGGCCACGAGGTAGGAACCAAGTTGCCCTGGGTATCGCGAACAAACGGGTTCTTCAGGCGGTCCGAGCCGTCCTGCCAACGGAATGCGAAGCGGTCCTTATCGGTGATCCACTCTTCGTTGACTTCGGCGTCTTCACCCGAAAGGCGGCGAAGGATCGTCCCGCGCCGGTAATCGATGCGTATTGCTGAACCCGAGGCATCGTGTTCGGCAACTGAAGGCACAGACACGAGATCGAACGGACGCGAACGGAACCGGTAGGAGGCGCTTGTCAGGGCACCTACGGGGCAAATCTGAATGATATTGCCGGAGAAGTAGGAGCTGAATGGACGCCCGGATGAATCCTCTTCGGAATCCGCGATGGGACCGGCGGAGAATCCGCCTTCCAATCCGAGCGTGCCGTATGGACCCGAGTATTCCGCGTTAACGAAGCCCGGGACGTTTCCATCGCTCTCGGAGAAGCCGAGCACGCTGGAATCAAAGTTGCCGATCTGGGATCCGTTTAGTGAATGAACGGAATATCCCGGCGTACCGCCACCGCGGCCCTGAAGCTGGATGAAGCGGTCGCCCGCGATCTGGCTCTGGAAACGGGTGCAACGCTGGCAGAGGATGCAGCGGTCGCGATCCAGCAGAATCTGGGACGAAACCTGAATAGGCTTCGGGTACGTCCGCTTGACGTCGATGAAGCGGGAGGTCGCCCGCCCATCGGTCATCGCCTGATTCTGCAGGGGGCATTCGCCGCCCTTATCGCACACCGGGCAGTCCATCGGATGGTTGATCAGGAGGAACTCCATGATCCCGTGCTGAGCCTTGCGGGCCACCTCGGAGGTGTGCTGGGTGTAAACCTCCATGCCGGGGCTGACAGCCTCCGCGCACGAAGCCGCGGGCTTCGGCATCTTGGCGAGGTTACCATCGCGCCCTGGGCGCGCTACCTCGACTAGGCACTGACGGCAGGCGCCAGCAGGCTTGAGAAGCGGATGATCACAGAAACGTGGAATCCGCACCCCGGCTTGCTCCGCGGCCCTGATGATCATCGTTCCCTTGGGAACCGAGATCTCCTTGCCGTCAATCTTGAGGGTTACGAGTTCACTCATCGAACGCCCACCTCACTGAACAAAGTAGATTTCTCATGGGGGAATAGCTCGCGCGCTGGCGTGGTGTAGCCTGCCTCGAACTCACCGCGGAACAGCTCGATGCCCGATTTGATCGGGGTTGCCGCGGCATCACCGAGTGCGCAGAATGAGCGCCCCTGAATGTTTCCGGCAATTTCGTAGAGCAGGTCCACATCGCCGGGCTGGCCCTTGCCTTCTTCGAGGCGGTGCATGATCTGGCGCATCCAGAACGTGCCTTCCCGGCACGGTGTGCACTTACCGCACGATTCGTGCTGGTAGAAATCAGTCCAGCGCGAGATCACACGAACAACGGACACCGTCTCATCAAACATCATGAGGGCGCGGGTTGCCAGCATGGAACCTGCCTGCTTCACCGAGTTGTAATCTAGTGGCACATCCAGATGCTCCGGCGTGAACAGCGGAGCGGAGGAACCACCAACCGCCCAGAACTTGAGCTCATGCCCGCTGCGGATACCACCCGCGTATTCGAGGAGTTCACGGCCCGTGATACCGAGCGGAGCCTCGTACTGGCCGGGTTTGGTGACGTGTCCGGACAGCGAGAAGAAGCCGTGGCCGTTGGCCGATTCGGTTCCCATATCTTGGAACCATTCCTTGCCGTTGCGGACAATGCCGGGAACGGAGGAGATGGTCTCCACGTTGTTGATAACGGTGGGGCGGGCGTAAAGGCCCTCGGCCGCCGGGAACGGCGGCTTCAAACGAGGCTGGCCGCGCAGTCCTTCGAGGGAATCGAGAAGAGCCGTCTCCTCGCCGCAGATGTAGGCACCCGCACCGGCGTGGACCGTGATATCCAGATCGTAGTTGCCTTTAGGGCCAACGCCTTTACCGATCAATCCGGCTTCCTTGGCCTCACGCACCGCGGCCATGAGGCGGCGATATACATGAACAACCTCACCGCGCAGATAGACGAAGCCGTGATGCCCGCCAACTGCGAGAAGACAAATCGCCATGCCCTCGATGAGATCGTGGGGGTTTGCCATGAGCGCCGGGATGTCCTTGCATGTGCCCGGCTCAGATTCGTCCGCATTCACCACGAGGTAGCGCGGGCCACCGTCAGGTGCAGGGAGGAAAGACCATTTGAGCCCCGTGGGGAACCCCGCGCCACCGCGTCCGGCAAGCCCAGCATCCTTCATCAGCTGAGTTAGCTCGCCTTCGTTGTAGCTCCAGGCCTTCTCCAGAGCCTCATAACCGTGGTTCTTCTTGTACGTCTCTAGTTTCCACGAGCGCTCTTGATCCCAGATCTCTGAGATCACAGGCTTGAGAGTAGTCACTTCTGCTCCCCTCCCTTTCCGTGAGCGATAGCCAAGCCAACAAGAGATGCGGAGCCGGCACCCGGCCCCTCATCTACATGGCCGTCTTCAAAGCCCGCGAGCACGCGCTCGGTTTCCTTGAAGGTGTGGACCTTCGCTGCGCCGCGTGTTGGGTGAACATCCTTGCCCTCGCGGATATCGTCCACAATTTCGCGTGCGCTTGCCGGAGTTTGATTATCGAAGAATTCCCAGTTCACCATGACCACCGGCGCGTAATCGCATCCGGCGTTGCATTCGAGAGCCTCTAGGGTGATCTTTCCATCCTCAGTAGTCTCATCAGAGCCGATCCCGAGGTAATCGCTCAGGTCCTCCCAGATCGCGTCTCCGCCCATCACCGCACAAAGTGCATTGGTACATACGCCCACGTTGTATTCGCCGTTTGGGTGGCGGCGATACTGGCTGTAGAACGTTGCAACGGCGGAAACCTCGGCTCGTGTGAGTCCCAGAATATCCGCGGTCAACACGATTCCACGCGGGGAAACAAAGCCATCCTCAGCCTGAATGAGGTGCAAGATCGGCATGATTGCCGATCGGCTCTGCGGATAACGCGCAATGATCTGCGCAGATTCGGCGCGGAGCCTTTCTTCAACGGCAGAGTCAAAGTTCTGTTCCATTAGCGGTCAACACCTCCCATAACCGGATCGATTGAAGCAAGGCAAACAATGGCATCAGCGAGTAGCCCGCCCTCTGCCATCATCGAGAGCCCCTGAAGATTGCGGAAACCCGGATCGGAGACGTGCGCGCGGTACGGGCGCGTACCACCATCGGACACAAGGTGACATCCCCACGTGCCCTTGGCGTGCTCGATCAAGGTGTAGCTCTGGCCCGCTGGCACGCGGAATCCCTCGGTCACCAGCTTAAAGTGGTGGATCAGGGACTCCATGGACTGGGTCATGATCTCTTGGACGTGTTCGTGAGAGGTGCCTTGCCCGTCCGTGGCGATGGACAGCTGAGCAGGCCACGCAATGCGCTTGTCCTCCACCATCACCGGTTGGCCTTCACTCGCGTCTAAACGATCGAGCACCTGGTAGATAATGCGGAGGGATTGGTGGCATTCCTGCACACGGATCCACGTGCGGTTGTAAGCATCGGACTTATCCGTTGTAGGAACGTCGAACTCGTAGTTCTCGTACCCGCAGTATGGCTGCGTCTTGCGCAGGTCCCACGGAAGGCCCGCGGCCTTGAGGCCCGGGCCCGTCTGGCCAAGCGCCATGAGGGCCGGCAGTGACAGGACGCCAACGTTTTGGAAGCGCTTCTTGAAGATGGGGTTTTCACCAACGATGTCCCACATGTCCAGCATCGCTTGGCGCACGTTCGGCAACACTTCACGTGCATAATCCGTGGTGCCGGGAGTCAGATCCTCAGCAACCCCGCCCGGGCGGATGTATTCGTTGTTCATTCGCAGGCCAGAGATGCGCTCGATGATCCGCATGAGATCTTCACGGCCACGGAATCCGGCCGTCATCATCGAGGTGGCACCCAGCTCGTTGAGGGCGGAACCGAAGGCGATCAAGTGGGATGCAACCCGGGAGAGCTCCATCATGAGCACACGAATCTGCTGCGCGCGCTCGGGAATCTGATCCTCGATGCCCAAGAGCTTTTCAATACCCATGCAGTAGCCCACCTCTTGGAAGAAGCAGGCCGTGTAGTCCATACGAGTCACAAAGCTGACGCCCTGAGTCCAGGTGCGGTACTCCATGTTCTTTTCGATTCCCGTGTGGAGGAACCCAGTAGCGCCGCGAATCTCGCGAACGTATTCGCCGTCCAGCTCCATCAGGAGGCGGAAGACGCCGTGCGTTGAGGGGTGGACCGGGCCGATGTTAACGACGATGCGCTCTTCAGCCAGCTGCGCGGCCTCCGAGGCGATATCCGACCAATCGCCACCAATGGCGTCGAATCCGGGAAGTCCGTCAAGATCGGCTTCGGTGGCGCCGCTCGTGGCGTGGAATTGTTGTGAGGTCATTAGTTGTATTCCCTCCGAGTATCCGGTGGCGGAATAACCGCTCCCTTGTATTCCACTGGGATGCCGCCTAGCGGGTAATCCTTCCGCTGGGGGTGGCCCACCCAATCATCTGGCATCGCGGAACGCGTAAGCCCAGGATGATCGTCATAAATGATTCCCATGAGATCCCACGCCTCGCGTTCGGGCCAATCGTCTCCGGGGTAAACGGAAACGATCGACGGCGTGTGAGGATCTTCGTCCGGACATGTCACTTCGAGGGCAACCATGCGATTGTGGGTAATGGAGAAGAACGGGAAGTAGGAGTGAAGCTCGCGGCCCTTATCGTTCGGGTAGTGCACGGCGGAAACGCCAAGGCACATCTCAAAACGAAGGTCCTGATCGTCACGCAGATACTTAGCTGCAGCCAGCAGGTGCTGACGAGCGATGAAGATGACGAGCTGACCGTTTTCTACCACTACTTTCTCGATCGCCTCGTGGGGATCGATTCCGTCAGCTTGGAAAAGCTCAATCAGGACGTCAACAACTTCGTCAAACCAGCCGCCGTAGGGCCGGCTCGCGGGACGAGCCATCACTTCGGTGTGCTCGAGCCCAGCGAATCCGGAGGTATCCCCGGATCCCCTGACTCCCCACATGCCCTTGACCTCGCGGAGGACTGATGGCTGGGGGCTACCGGGCGTCAGCGCGCCCTCATTGTTTTCGCTCACGCGAGCAGCCCCTTCATCTCGTGTGTTGGCGCGGCATTCATCGCGGCGGCTTCCGCTGCCCGCGCTGCTGCCAAGCGGCGCTTCTTTGTAATCTTGTGCTCGTTCATGACCTGCTTGCGCAGCTCCAGAACGGAGTTAATAAGCATCTCCGGACGCGGCGGACACCCGGGAAGATAGATATCCACGGGAACGATGTGATCGCATCCCTGAATGATCGCGTAATTATTGAACATGCCACCGGATGATGCGCACACACCCATGGAAATGACCCACTTGGGATCGGCCATCTGGTCATACATCTCTCGCACAACGGGAGCCATCTTCTGGCTCACGCGTCCGGACACGATGAGCAGATCGGACTGGCGCGGCGAGGCACGGAATACCTCCATGCCGAATCGGGACGCGTCGAATCGTGGCGTGCCGAAGGCCATCATCTCAATTGCACAGCATGCAAGCCCCATCGTCACAGGCCACTCGGAACGCGTGACGCCCCAGTTGGCAACCTGCTCGATCGTTGTCATGATGATGCCAGAACCATCTTCTTGATGTGCCATGTGTTACCTCCTCAGTCCCACTCAAGCCCACCGCGGCGCCACTCGTATACGAAGGGCACGGTGATCAAAACAATAAACGTGAGCATGGCAACCATGCCGAACATCCCGAGTTCCTCGAACGAAACTGCCCACGGATACAGGAAGACAACTTCGATATCGAAGATGATGAAGGTCATGGCCGTCAGATAGTACTTCACGGGGAATCGGCTGCTGGGGCCGGCGCTAGGCGTTGCCTCCACACCACATTCGTAGTTCTCCAGCTTGACCCGGTTATAGCGATTTGGGCTCAGAATCGCGCTCAACACTAGGCCAGCAATGGCCAAGAAGAATGCGGCAACGATCATCACCAGCAACGGAACGTATGCGTTCACCGGTTCTCCACCTGCTCTCTACCCTTACAACAAACTAACTGAATAATGTCACAGATCATGCTTTAGGGACCGCCTTCGCCAAAGCTGCGATTGTTCGATCCATCCAATCCCCACCGGTCCTGTCGTAGCAATCGGAGAGGAGTTTCATAACGAACCGCATGAGCGTGGGCCTCGGTAACCCATATTTCACGCACAGGTGCATGATCTCCGGGCGTTCAATTAGCGTGGCAAAAATCCGTCCGAGGGAGTAGTAGCCGCCCAGCTCATCGCGGATCATCCGCGGATATTCGGATACCGCCGCATCCATCGAACTTACCGTGGGCCGCGCTAATGCCTGACCGATTGAGTCAGCAGCCATCCTGCCTGACTGGAGTGCGTAGGCGATGCCCTCTCCATTGAATGGCGAGACCATTCCGCCCGCGTCTCCCACGAGAAGCAGACCATCCGCGTAGTGCGGCTTGCGGTTGAACGCCATGGGAAGCGCGGCTCCGCGCAGCTTGCCCACCTGATTCTCCTCGGTGAAGCCCCATTCTGCCGGCACATTCGCCATCCAATTGGCGAACATGGCCCGGTAATCCAGACCCGAGGGCTGCGCGTTGGAGGAAAGTGATCCTAGGCCAACGTTGACGAGGCCGTCTCCCACCGCGAAGATCCAACCGTATCCGGGCATGAGATCAGATGCGCCGGGTTTGCCTTCCCATAGTTCGAGGTGGGATTCCATCATCGAATCCTCGGCTTGTGGGGACTGGAAATAGGTCCGATAGGCAACGCCCATGGGGCGGTTCATAGCTTTCTGGCGGCCGACAGTTGTGGCCAAACGCGCAGACACTCCCCCGGCATCGATGATGAAGGGCGCGCGGTACTCGCGCGGTTCGCGCCCGGGGCCCGCCTTGGCAGTCACTCCAATAACGCGGCCAGTACGTTCATGGCGAATGGGCCCCGTCACCGTTACGCCCTCTTCTAGGCGCGCACCGGCCTCTTTGGCCTTCTCGATCAGTACATCGTCAAAAGTTTCGCGTGGTGCAGCTAGCCCGTAATTTGGCATGCTGGCAAGCTCTGGCCAGGGCACTTCTACGCAGTGTCCGCCACCGTATGTTCGCAGACCCGTATTGCGCGCCCACCCGGTGGTGTCCACTCCCATCCGGATTAATTCGGCTACGGCGCGCGGCGTGAGTCCGTCTCCGCAGATTTTGTCGCGGGGGAACGTGGCTTTTTCAACCACAAGTACGTCGTGTCCGGCCATTGCAAGATAGTAGGCTGCAGACGCGCCGGCTGGTCCTCCGCCGACGACGACGACTTCTGCCGCGTCCGTCATCTTGCCTCCATCTATCTCTTGCTGTGCTCGTGGCACACCGCTCCCATCTTACGCAGCGGGCTGAAGGGAAGAGAAACGAAAATGGGGCTATTTACGTCAGTGTTTCCTTTCGTAATAGGTAGGCGCGTGGCCTAGCCCACGCGGGTGGCGCGATGCAGCGCTACAATGCCCCCTGCGAGGTTACGATAACCGACGTTCCTCCAGCCTGCCCCTTGGATCTTCTCCGCTAGGCGTTCCTGATCCGGCCAGGCTTGGATCGATTCGATCAAGTAATCGTATGCCGCGTGGTCCGAGGAAAAGAGCTGGCTGAGTGCCGGCAGTGCGGTACCTAGATAAAAATTGTACAGAGACCTGAAGGGCGCCCATGTGGGCGTGGAGAACTCTGCCACCAGCAACTTGCCACCGGGCTTGGTGACCCTGAGCATTTCCCTCAGGGCTAGATCTGGATCGTTCACATTTCGCAGCCCATAGGAAATAGTTGTCACGTCGAAAGTCTCATCTTCAAAAGGCAAATCCATGGCATCGCCTTCAACAAACGTGAGCTCTGGATACCGCTTCCTACCCTCGCTAATCATCCCCTTGGAGAAATCGCACGCAACCACATCCGCGCCCCGGGCGGCGTATGCGGCCGATGATGTTCCAGTGCCCGCTGCCAGATCCAAGACCTTGATACCTGGACGAGCATCGATCGCCACGGTAACGGCCTCACGCCATACGCGCACCTGACCCATCGTCATCAGATCGTTCATGATGTCGTATCTTGCCGCGACCTCATCAAACATTCCGGCCACTTCCGTGGGCATCTTCTTCAGTGTTGCTCGGCTACTCATGGCTGTATTCAACCACGCTTACCTAACTCTGTGCCCCATGGCCTAGGCTGATACTCAGAAATGAGAGGAAGTTTCCCATGAGCGTTCCAATGATAATTCCACGAAATACCCGATTTTCTGGCAGGACGTGGCTCACCACGATCCTCGCCCCGATCATCGCATTAGTGGTGACCTATTTGCTCACGGTTGTCAGCCTCGCGCTCCTCCCAAGCCTCACGGATCTAGCTGGCCAAGAGGGCCTGCCAGATGAGGTTGACGAAATTGGAGCGATGTTGTTGGACAACCTGCAGGCCAACGTGCCAACGGTCTGGGAATCGGCCTTCCTCATGTTGGTGACTGCGCTTGCCACTCCCATCGCGATGACGATGACAATGGGCATGAATTATCCGTTCGGCGGGATTCCCGAGGAGCAGGTTTCGGTTGAAGCCACCTTGTGGGCGATGCCTCTGATGCTCACAGTGATCATCGCGTTAGTGATTGCGTGGGCACATCGGCGCGAAGGGCGAAAGATCCGGAACTCACAGCCGATGGTGTGGCTGCCAGCGCTTGTTACGGGAGCCGTGACGGCAGTGGCGGGCCTACTTCTGGCGCTCCCTAACATTATCGATGTGTCCCTGAATGACTTTTCTCTTACTGAATCGTTGGGATCCGAAATCCCGGGGGACACAGAGAACTTTGATATCACGCTCGATCTCTCGCTAGTGGTCTCCTCGAATGCCGCCATGGCCCTCGCTGGAGGCTTCGTCATTGGATTTGCTGCAGCGACGATCGGACGCCTCGCCAGTGCGCCCGCGAAGCGAGACACCTACCATCTCTCGTCCATCCCAACGCTTGGACCAACGGCCGTTCAAGCCATCAGAGTGACGCTGGGAACCCTTCTGGCTATTACTCTGGTTTCCGGCATTTACCTAACCGCCTATGCACTGTTCAAGCTCGAGGATGTGCCAGCCTCCATCTTGTTCGCGGTATTCCCGTACTTCGTCAACGTAGGAATTGTGGGCGTTATTGGGGCGCTGGGTGGATCCGGTTCGGCGATCATTTCGGAAGGCCAAGGAATGAGCGAAACGGACAGCGGGATACTCTTCACCGATGCCCCTTGGAACGTGCAGGTTCCTATGGTGCTCCTCATCGTCCTCATCGTGGGGCTTGCTGGAATTTGGTGGGCGCGAACCCGCGATCCACGATTCGAACGCAACTTCCTCGGACACTGCTTCGTCCCCGTTTCTTTCCTCGTGGCAGGGACTCTGACAATCGTTGCGAACAGGTTGGCCATGTCTGCATCAGCGAAGTTTGGCCCCGACTCCGAATCCATATCTGCCACGGTTCAACTGTCATGGTTGAGCATCCTATGGTTCACCGCCATGGGTGTCCTGATCGAGCTAATCGCCACAGTATCGCGGCCATCTGGACATCCTGCCCCTATCTATCCCCCCGCTCCGGCATATCCTGTTGGGCAGGCATACCCGGGCTACCCGGGCGGACCCGGATACCCGGCACCTCAGGCGCCGGTTCAGACGCAGGCTCAGGCTCCGGCACAGGGCCCAATTCAGAGCCAGGTTCCTGTTCAGCCACCTGCACAGCAGGCGCCAATGCCTCCAAACCAGACGCAGGTCCAACCGGCGCAACCGGACCAAACCACCGATCGGAACCCAGAGGACCCATCACATGAGTAGGCACGTATCTGATCTATTTGATCCTGCGGTGTGGCGGACAGTCGAGGAATTCGATTTCACGGACATTACCTATCACCGGGGCATCGGCCCGAACGGTGATCTCCCGGTGGTGAGGATTGCCTTCGACCGTCCCGAGGTTCGCAACGCCTTCCGCCCCGAAACTGTTGATGAGCTCTATACCGCGCTAGACCATGCCCGGCTCACCTCGGATGTTGCCGCAGTAATCCTCACCGGCAACGGGCCCTCCCCGAAGGACGGCGGCTGGGCGTTCTGCTCGGGCGGCGATCAGCGGGTGCGCGGACGCGATGGCTACCGCTACTCCGATGGGCAGAAGCCCGATCCCGCACGCGCCGGACGCCTCCACATCTTAGAGGTGCAGCGGCTCATCCGATCCATGCCTAAAATCGTCATCGCCGCCATCCCAGGTTGGGCAACGGGCGGCGGCCACTCCCTCGAAGTGGTGTGCGATCTGGCCATTGCCTCCAAGGAGCATGCCCGGTTCAAGCAGGTGGACGCCAATGTGGGGTCTTTTGACTCCGGGTACGGCTCGCAACTGCTGGCCCGCCAAGTAGGAGACCGCCGCGCCCGCGAGATCTTTTTCCTAGCACGCGAATACTCGGCGGAACAGGCCGAGGAGTGGGGCGCTGTGAACGAGGCTGTGCCCCACGCCGAGCTAGAGAAGAAGGCGTTGGAGTACGCAGCTATCATCGCCTCCAAGTCTCCTCAGGCCATCCGCATGTTGAAGTTCTCCTTCAATGCGCTGGACGATGGGATGGCCGGGATGCAGATGTTCGCTGGTGAATCAACGAGGCTTGCTTACATGACGGAGGAAGCGAGAGAGGGCCGCGACGCCTTCCTCGAGCGCCGCGCGCCCGATTGGTCCGATTTCCCCTACTATGCCTGACATACTGACCGCACCCACCCCAGCCGAGGTTGGCACGGCCCTTGAATCGTGGAACGGCGCCCTGGCGCTCACGCCGGCCGCGGCTGCAATCGCCGAGGCCCTAGAAACAGCATTGTCCGATCCGAGCAACACGGCTCTTCTCCCGGCCGAGCCCTACGCCATCATGCAAACATCGGGAAGCTCGGGGCAGGGCAAGCTCGTGGTGCTCCCGCGTTCCACACTCGCGTATTCCGCGAGGGCTACCAACGAGGCACTGGGAGGACCTGGCAACTGGGTGTGCGCCTTGCCCACCCATCACATTGCCGGGTTCCAGACGGTGGCCCGTCCACTCCTGACGGGCCACCGATTCTTCGACGCCGGAAAGGGAACACCTGACGAGCTTGCCAAGTGCGTAAGCGCGTTGGACGGCACCCGGACATATCTTTCTCTTGTTCCCACCCAGCTCAAGCGTCTCCTCGATTCCCCACACGCCGGGGCTGCGGCGGCCTTTTCGGCGATCCTCGTGGGAGGTGCCGGAACCGCGCCCGATCTTCTGGAACGCGGACGCTCGATCGGCCTGAACCTCGTCACCACATATGGGATGACGGAAACCTGCGGAGGCTGCGCCTACAACGGACGCCCAATCGGAGACACACAGATCACCACGGGCGCCCGCGGGCGGATCACCATCACTGGATCTGTCGTAGCCCATGGCTACCTCGGAGCTTCTCTCTTTTCTGGAGTGTTCCCTACAAATGATGCCGGCCACCTATCAGACGGTTTGTTGCGGGTGACGGGCCGGCTGGACCGGGCTATCACCACCGGCGGCCTCACCGTTTTGCCCGAACCGATCGAACGTGAGTTGGAGGGGCTGGGTGGCGGGGAAAACGTCGTCGTCGGTATTCCTGATCCGTACTGGGGTGAAAAACTAGTGGCGGTCACGGAAAACGCCCTCGGATCTCCCCGGGCGGAGCTGAAGCCGCTGGTTGAAGCCGTGCCCCAAGAATTCGTGACCGTGGCGGAACTGGGGATCGAAACGTTCCCGCGTCTCGACTCCGGCAAGCCCGACCGGGTCCGCCTCGAGAAGCTTCTCAGCCGCCGTGAAGAAGCCCGCCGCGCAACCGAGTAGGATGAACCCTCGTGGCAACTGTCAACGATTGGATCGAAGGGGCGCGGCTGCGCACACTCCCAGCGAGCGTGGCACCCGTCCTAGCCGGCACCGGAATCGCATTCTGGATGGGACACGGATCGGTGGTGCGAGGGCTTCTGGCCGCCGCCGTTGCACTCGCCTTCCAGGTAGGCGTCAACTTTTCTAATGATTATTCGGACGGGATCCGGGGAACAGACGATGTTCGGACGGGTCCCCCACGCCTAACCGGCGGCGGGAAGGCTAAGCCCTCCACGGTAAAGCGGGCGGCGTTCGCGTGCTTCGGCATCGGGTGCCTCGCGGGCCTCTGGCTTGTGGCGCTGGCCGGGGCGTGGTGGATGATCTTGGCTGGTGGCCTCGCGGTTGTCGCCGCGTGGTACTACACGGGCGGGCGGCATCCCTATGGATATATGGGGCTGGGCGAAGTTTTCGTCTTCGTGTTCTTTGGACTGCTCGCAACCGTAGGCACCACCTACACGCAGGCGCTTCACGTGACGTGGCACGCTTGGGTGAGCGCGATCGCCATCGGACTCATCGCGTGCGCACTACTCATGGTGAACAACATTCGCGATATCCCCACCGATTCTGTGGCCGGCAAAAACACGCTTGCGGTACGGCTCGGGGAGCTTCCCGCACGCCTCACCTATGATGCGATGATCACACTCCCCCTGATCATGGCACTCGCCTTTATCCCTGAACTTGGGTGGTGGTTGGCATTGCTGCTTCCCGCTGCTGGACTCGCAATACACAACCTTCTGCGGATTCACGCGCATCACGCCACGGGAAAGGCGTTGATCCCTGTGCTACGCGATACAGGATTCCTGGAGCTTGCCTACGGGGCTGGGCTTGGATTGGCCTTCGCGTTGGGCTAAGCCCGTGGGAATCCAAGCGATAGGTCTACTAGGATAAAGCCATGGCAAGGATTGTGCCCATCGTTTTGGCTGTTGCAGTGTGGATCTTCGCGATCATTGACTGTGCGCGTACCGACCGCTCTCTGATGCCCGGGCGGCTCTCCAAGGGCGCGTGGATGGCACTCGTGATTGTGCTTCCAGTGATCGGTTCATTCATCTGGCTATGGCTTTCTTGGAACACCAAGCACCCCGATGGCTGGGGCGATCTAGGTGGCGGGCCGCGCCGGCAGCCACCCCGCGGCCCCGTTGCCCCAGATGATGATCCTGACTTCTTAGCCCGCCTTGACGCGGAAAACCGCTTCCGTGAGTGGGAGCGCAAGCAGCGTGAGGGTGAAGAGGACGGCGGCGAAGTTTCCTCTTAGCGGGATTAAGCACCGTCGTCGTCCCAAAAAACCCTTACGGGGGCCGAACTAGGCGCCCTTGTTCTCGCTGGCCACTGAAACACCGGGCGTAACGTCGCGCGCTGTGGCGAGAAGCGCAGCAGCCGGTTCCTCGTAATCAACCGAAATGAGCTGGCGATCTATAAAGCTCAAGGTGGTAACTGAGCAAAGTGCACATTGCCGTTTGCGCGGGTCGTGGGCTAGCGACCATCCCTCCACGAAGCTGCGCATAGTCCAAATCGGCAGCTGATGAGACACCATGATGGCCTCGCCGCCGCTCGCGAGTGTGATCGCACGGCGGATCGCCGCCGAAAAACGATCGACGATCTCCGTGTAGGGTTCACCCCACGAGGGCTCAAACGGGTTGATATACCAGGGCCAGAACCTCGGAGAGGCGAGGATCAAGCGATTCTTGTTGACGTTAATGCCCTCGAAGTTGTTGCCTGCTTCGATGATCCGGTCATCGGTCAGAATGGGAAGTCCCATGGCTCTGGCGGTTGGGGCCGCTGTCTCGCAAGCACGCTCGAGGGGCGAGGCGATGATGGTGCGGATATCGTGCCCGTCAAAATGCTCGGCTACTTTCCCAGCCATCGAATGGCCGAGCTCAGTCAGATGGAAGCCAGCCTGGCGCCCATAGAGTTCGCCAGAAGGATTATCTACCTCTCCGTGGCGCACCAGATGGACTTGCGTGAAGTCGCTCATTCGTTTTCCTCACTGTCGCCGCTGTTGTCTTCACCGAGTAGTTCGCAGAGCTTACCAAACTGGAGCATCTTCTCATGGCCGAGCTTATCCACGATGTGATTGCGAACGGATTGAACGTGGATCGGGGCGATATCGGCGAGGAACTTATACCCCTTCTCCGTCAGTGAGCAGTTCACCCCACGCCGATCATCCTCAGCTGCCGAACGAGCCACAAGGCCTTCGCCTTCGAGCCTGCGTACCGTGTGGGTCAGCCGAGAACGCGAATGAACCAACCCTTCGGCCAGCGTGGACATCCTCAGTGTGTGGCCGGTAGTTTCGGACAGTCTAGAGAGCACCTCGTATTCATTGAGCGAGATCCCGGCTTCCTCAATCAGATCATGGTTCAGAGCCTCGGTCAGAGTGGCCGTTGCCCGCAAATATTGGCGCCAGGCGTGCTGCTCGGCTGAATCAAGCCATTGAAACTCTTCCATTTGGTCCATCTCAGAGTTGGTCCCTCTTAAAAATTCATACGCAAAGGGCCCGGATTCCCGGGCCCTTCATGCTACTTCTTATTACGACGCTGATGGCGAGTCTTACGAAGAAGTTTGCGGTGCTTCTTCTTGGACATACGCTTACGGCGCTTCTTGATAACGGAACCCACGGATTACCTCCGGACGTTGGAAAGAGGGGCATCCCCTCATAGGAACAGTGATTATCGTACAGGCTAGCTAAGCCCCGATGGAACTTCAGAGCATGGGGAAACACGCCACATTAGGCTACTCGCCAGCGGCGCGCTGATCCTCGGGCGCGTCAAACGAACCGAGTAGCTCTTCAACGGCGGATTTGGGCACACGGTAAGAGTTGCCCACTCTGACCGCCGGTAAATCGCCTGAATGTACCATTCGATACACAGTCATACGCGAAACGCGGGTCAGCTCGGCCACTTCAGCCACAGTATAAAACTGAGGTGCGGAGCGCGGAAGCTGTGTCATTAATCCGTCCTGATCAACCCATCAACTAGGTCCGGCGTTCAGCCGGAACAATGCAACGATACATGACTCACGGCAAATTAGCCCGTACTTCTTGCGGAGTGGATCAATCCGCTCACTTCCTGACGGCGGAAAACCGGCTGTGTCCTTGAGCAGCCAAGTATGAACCAAAGGTGGACCAAAGGTGACTTCCTTCCGCGGACTTGCTGAGTACTCTAGTGCTTATGCGGGAAACACATAATGCACCGATCGCCCCGCTGCCACACCCATCCGTGTGGCAGCGGGGCCGCGATTGGGTTGATCACATTGCTCGTGAATCTCCCGCGCGCCTTGCGATGGCAGTGTTCGCGATTATCATCCTGACACTCACCGTCCTGCTCCAGATTCCTGCCGCCACAACTACCGGACAGCGGGCCCCCCTGATCGATTCCCTGTTCACCGCCACCTCTGCGGTGTGCGTGACCGGCCTAGTCACCGTAGACACCGCAGTGTTTTGGTCCCCGCTAGGACAGTTTTTCATCGCGATTGGCATGATGGTGGGCGGCTTGGGCGTCATGACGCTCGCCTCGATCCTCGCCACGGCCGTATCTCGACGTATTGGGCTGACCCAGCGGTTCCTCACCGCCGAAGAAACACACACGGGGCTTGGTGAGGTTGGTTCCCTAGTCCGCGCAGTTGTAGTTGTTTCGCTGTCCGCTCACGCCATTCTCTTCGTCGCCCTGATCCCCTTCTTCCTCCGTCAGGGAGAAGCCCTCCTCATGGCCTGCTGGCACGCCTTCTTTATGGGCGCTTCCATCTTCAATAATGGCGGTTTCGTCATTATGCCGGAAGGTTTGGCACCCCACGTAGGCGATTGGAGCCTCACCATTCCCATCATGCTGGGAACCGTCGTGGGCGCCATAGGTTTCCCCGTCATCCTCGATATGTGGCGCAACAAGCGCCGGACCTCGCGCTGGAATCTCACGACAAAGATCTCGCTCGTAACCTATGGCACGCTGTGGATCCTGGGCTTCCTCGCCATCGGGCTCCTCGAATGGGGCAACTCCTTCCAAGACCTCTCCGTGTCCGAAGGAGTGAATGCGGCCCTGCTGCAGTCCACCACTGCACGATCGAGCGGTTTGGCCACGGTACCCATCGAATCCATGCACGAGAGCACATGGTTCGTACTGGACGCGCTGATGTTCGTGGGCGGCGGATCGGCTTCTGCTGCCGGTGGTATCAAGATCACCACCCTTGCCGTGCTGGTTCTAGCCATCGTGGCCGAGGCCCGGGGCGATCGCGATACCGAGGCCTTCGGCAAGCGCCTCCCACCGGACGTCCTCCGCCTCGCGATCGCGGCCACCTTCTTGGGAGCCAGCTTGGTTGGCTTTGGTACCCTAGCCCTCCTCCAGATCACGGGCCTGCCCTTAGGCAACGTCCTCTTTGAGGTCATCTCCGCCTTCTCCACCTGCGGGCTTTCCACTGGTATCACGCCTGAGCTTCCTGACGCAGGTAAGGGAGTACTCGTATTCATGATGTTCGCCGGGCGCGTTGGAACCATGACGTTGGCGGGAGCATTGGCACTTCGCAACCGCCGGCGCGTTGTACGCTTACCCGAAGAGCGTCCGGTCATCGGTTAGGAGAATTCATGGCGCAGGATGATGGAGCTGCCCTCATTGTGGGGCTGGGACGATTCGGATCGGCCATCGCCTCAACGTTGGATAATCTGGGCCGCGAAGTACTGGCAATCGAACGCAACCCCGATATCGTTCAGCGCTGGTCCCACCGCTTCAGGATCATAGAGGCCGATGCCACCAACCTGGACGCCCTCGAGCAATCCGGCGCCGGCGAATTCTCCGTTGCAGTTGTTGGAGTTGGCACCCAGATAGAATCCTCCGTGCTAGTTACCGCGAACCTCGTGGATTTGAAGATCCCTCAGATCTGGGCCAAAGCCATTACTCGTTCACACGGGCGGATCTTGCGCCGAATCGGTGCACATCACGTTGTTTATCCCGAGTACGATGCCGGGGCGCGCGTTGCCCACATGGTCTCCGGAAAGATGCTTGACTACATCGAAATGGAAGACGGCTTCTCCATCATCAAAATGCACCCACCTCGGGATATCCAGGGCTTCACCATCGGGGAATCACGCATCCTCGAACGCTTCGGCGTCACCATCATCGGTGTAAAATCCCCCGGCCAACCCTTCGAGTACACCAGCCCGGAAACACGTGTGAGCCCCGAGGACATCATCATCGTTTCGGGGGACTCCAGCCTCCTCGAAGCCTTTGCCAACCGCTAGGGTGCCTAGGCAGTTCGCGCGTTCTTAAAGGACGACGACGGTTCCCCTGCCAGAGTTCTCATGTTTCCCTTTTCCAAGCGCTGGCGAACCTCACACATGCGTCTACAAAATACCGCTTGTCAAAACTTGACAAATCGAAATTCAACTTGACCATGAACGATCCCCTCTGGTTTTATAAATGGGTGGCTCGGGCCTGACTATGAAAGTTGGCACCACCTGAACCCAAGGAAGGGACAAACATGAAAAAAGGCATCAGGTCGCGAATCTGCGCGCTTATGTCATTGACGTTGGCAATACCGGTGGGGTTGGCTGCAGTTGCTCCAGCAACTTTTGCCGACACGGTGAAAGCCTCACAAGACGTACCGTTCGTTGTTGACGCTCAAAGTTTGAACGGTCAAAATGGCGCCGCGGGATCCCTTGATCTGACTGCTGTTGGCGACCTCGACTGGGTCCACATCACGGGAGACCAGACCAACCGCAAGGCCGGCGCTGACCTCATTGAGGTCAGCAGTCTCAACACCGACCGAGCAGTCGGGACCACCGGCGATAGCCCAATGAAGTATGTGTGGTCAGACGGTGATCCCACGACCTCGACTGACGGGGTGACCTCAGCAGGAGTGTTCTTCCAGAACCCGAAAGAAGGTAAATCTGGCGGATATGAAGTGACGATCCCGAAGTCTGATTCTTGGCGCGAAATGCGGCTAATTGGGGGGCTCTGGCAAACGACCGCAGAATTGAGAGTTGAGGCTACGTCAGATTCTGAGCCATCCTACGTCGAGGCGCTCTCGGCCGGAGGGTCACCAGTCGTCAAGGACTACACCGTCCTCATTGCCCCTGGGGAAGGGCTATCCTTCACCGTCGAGACTCTTGATGGTGTTACCGTCGATGGAAACGCTTCACTCGCCGCTGTGGCGCTAAGCGAGGTTGATTTCGAGGCAACCGAGGCCAGCATCACCAACTCTGCTGCCCCGGACCATATCGACTTGACTGATCTAGGCACGGTGGACTGGCTGCATCTAGATGGCGCGAACTCCGATCATAAGGCCTCCGGTGGCGAAACGATTACGGTCCAGAATCGGTCTGGCGATGAAATCGATCCAATTTCGGCTTCAGATCATCCGGTTGCCTTCTCTTGGTCTGATGGCGATCCGACGGAGTCAGCTGACCAAGTTCGTAGTGGTGGCGTATTCTCCGCGCATGACGTGGCCGACGGAGAGCCTCGCGGCTTCGATCTCGATTTCACCTCCTCGGATGAGGCACGTCTGGTGACGTTTGTTGCCAGCTCTTGGAACGCCAACGTAGAGCTGAGCCTTTTTCTCGACGACGAATCCGCAGCATCCGCCTCGGACACAAGCTTGCAGTCAAGCAATGACGCCTCATACGCACGGCAGTTTGAGATTGAGATTCCAGCTGGTGTGTCCGCAAAGGTAACAGCACAAATAGCCTCAGCGAACCATGACTGGGCAAACATCGCACTAGCTGGAATTGCCGTGTCAGAGCCGGACACAAGAGATGAACTTCAGAAACTCCAAGACCTGTTGGACGATGCCAAGGAAATGAGCCCGCTAACCAGTTCCGAGCTCACAGCGACACAGCTCAAGGCGGTCATCGACTCCACTGAATCCCTACTCAATGGAGGGCCTTCGAGTGATGAGATCTCGGCACAATTGCGGATGCTGACGCTGGCCTACAACGCAGCTGCGAATGCCGGAGGTTCCTACACTTCGGCCACCAATCCCGGCCTTACTTCTTCATTTGGCTGGGAGGGAGACCGGCACGCGCCGATCGCCTATATCGATGGCTCATACCTCCTTCGCGATCGTGACGACCTTATGATCACCTTCGGAATTCCTTCAATCCCGGGGAAGATCGATTGGTACAACGCCGAAGACTATCTCCCCGCGTTCGTCTCCGAGTATGAGAAAGCAGGGATGGAGTTCACGCTCCAAAGTTTCGCGAACGAAGCAACGATCAGCGACAACCGGTACGAGATCGCATACTCGCGAATGACTGTGAAGAACACAAACAATAGCGAGATGCGACTTCCAGTGGTCAGCTCCGAGTTGGTCCCTCTCAATGAGGGGGCTAGCCGTACCACGATTGGTGCCGGCGACTCCGTGACGATGGACTTCGCGATTGCAGCAGATCGGTTCAATGGGACGTACGAATGGCCTTCCACCGAGCAGGTTTCGGCTCAGGGTTCTTATGATGAGAACTACGCTGAGATGAAGACCTATTGGAATGAGCGAATCGATGGTAATGACGGACTCAAAGGTATCGCCTCAATAAACGAGTTACCGAATGAGGATCTCATCAACGCCTATAAGGCTGGATACATCTACACGCTGATCATTCGCGATGACATAGAGAAGGAGAAGCGGCTCCATGTGGGCGAGAACGGCTACGACGAAATGTTCGATCATGACACGATAGGCATCGTCGCATCGTTGCTAACCATCGGCGATTATACAGACGCCAAAGACTATCTGCTTACGTTGCCTGCTCAGTTGCAGTATGACGATGCAAAGTGGAAGTACTCATGGCCGTATGCTCTCTATTTGCAGCGGACCGGTGACCAAGACTTCATCAAGCAACAGTTCGAGACTATCAAGACGAACACTCATAACGTTGAGACAGATCGTATTGATGACGGTACGGGTGTCATCAAAAAAACCGATGCTATCGATAGCCACGGGTACTGGACGATCGACAATTGGTCAGCTCTCGCCGGATTGACTACCTATGGCTGGATCGCCGAACAGGTCGGTGAGGCTGAAGAGGTCCAGTGGGCCAAAGACCAGTACGAATCGCTGCTCGAGGCTACGAACGCACAGCTGGGTGAAACCATTGAGAAGTACGGTCTGGACTACATTCCAATGTCGATGGTTGAGCCGAACGAAGATGGCCCCCGTAGCGATCCCCGCGACGGCAACTGGGCATCGATGTTCCTGTTCGGCCGCTGGGGTTGGGATGGCTACTTATTCGGTGCTGAGCAATCTGGCTTGATGCTGGATTGGATAGACCAGACCTACACCTATGGCTTTGAACGACGCGCAAACGAAGGTGCCTCGGATACTCTCTACAATTTTGGTGGCTACCCGCATGGGTTTTTCTCCAGTGCGTACAACGCCGGTTACGGGAGTGCAGGGCTACGCGGCGAAGACCATCGCGAGGCAGGAATTCGTGGCTATGAGTTTATGATCAACGAATCCCAAAGCGGTCCATTTGGCTGGTGGGAAGGCGTCGACTACCCGAACCCGAGTTCACCTTGGTCGATTGACCATGCCGCCGGTGGTGGCGGTTCAAACCAGCACATGTGGGGTCAATCCACAGCTACGAAGGTTCTCTTCGATTCACTGATCGCATTGAAGACGGATGGCACGGCGATTATTGGGCGTGGCGTCCCGGTTGAGTGGATCGCCGATGGTGAGGTTATCGATATCGATAACTACCCCGTCAACGACGGCGGCCGGGTCGGCTACAAGATGGCAACAAGTGGCAACAAGGTCAGGGTTGATTTCTCTGGCGACACAGACAAGGTTGATCAGTTCTCGATCGAGCTGATGGCCCTGCGGGACAATATCTGCTCCGTTGAGGGTGAGGGTGCTGAGTACGATCTTGAAGCCGGAGTTGTGACCGTCCCGAGTTCGACCCAGAAGGTCGTCATCACAACGGGCACTGACTGTGAGGACCCAACGGATCCGACGGACCCGCCGACCGATGAACCAACGGACGAACCAACTGACGAGCCAACGGACGGCCCGACCGATGGGTCCACTGATGGCCCAACCGATGGTTCCACTGACGGACCCACGAATGGCTCTTCTGACGAGCCTTCAGACGGTTCGAGCACCGCAACCGCTGATGACAACGGCTCCCTTCCCAACACGGGATTTGGTGGAGCTGCTCTCGCCCTGGTTGCGTTGACGTTGCTCGCAGCCGGAGCGCTCGTGGTGCGAAGGTCCAGGTCTATGCGCAGCTAACCGGTACTAGGAAAAAGACCCAGCCGTTACGTAACGGTTGATTCTGATGGCGGCCGTGGCTCCCGTATTACGGGGAGCTACGGCCGCCATTCTGTCCAGCGAACCGAATCTGGGCCGAATCACCTCTCGCGCCTTCCTTTTCCCACCAAACTCAAGACGCCGCACCCATTCGATGGGGACCAATTTCAGCTCCTAAACACCACCGGCGCCAATAGACTGGTGAGGGAAAGACGAGCACGCATTTGGTACAGAGGACACGTTAAGAGGGACATCATGACAGATTTCGATCCACTGGCATATATCACGATGATCATGGAGACCTTCTACCCCATCGGCGCTGACCCCACGGGTGGTGTCACCCGCCTTGGGTATTCGGAGGTGGAGGATGAGATGCACGCGGCAGCCACGGCGATCGCCGAAGCCGAAGGCTACGTGATCGAAACGGATCCGGTGGGCAACCTCTATTTCTCGCTCGCTCCCTCGGATGAGTACTACCTCGTGGCCTCACACCTAGATTCGGTGAAGAACGGTGGCCGCTTCGATGGCATCATCGGGGTTGCCTCGGGCATGTTGTTACTCAAGATGGTCAAGGAGGAAGGGAGCGACCTACCGGTCAAGGTAGGCATCTTCCGCTGCGAAGAATCCACGAACTTCATGAAAGCCACGCTGGCCAGTTCTCTCATCACGGGAAAGTTCAACGAATCGGACTTCACCGCTCTCACCGCACGGGACGGCCGCACCCTCAAGGAAATCTTCGAGCAGCGCGGCCACAGCCTCGAACTCAATCAGATCCAGGGCGTGAAGGAGTACCTCGAACTGCACATCGAGCAGGGCCGGATGCTCGAAGCCAACAACCAGCGTATCGGCGTTGTCACATCCATCGCCGGCAATAACCGCCTCAAGGTCCACCTAGAGGGCCTCGCCGAACACTCCGGCGCCACACCGATGATCATCCGGCAGGACGCGTTGTGCGCCGCGGCGGAGATCGTGTTGGCCGTGGAAAAGATTGCCAAGGACGATCCGATGCGCACCTCGGTTGGAACTGTCGGCGTTCTGGAGATCACCCCGGGATCAATGAACGTGATCCCGGGAGGCGTTGATATGGCCATTGATCTGCGCGATGGCGATAACGCACGCATCGCCCACATGCGCACCGAAGTGGAGGCCGCGATCGGGCAGATCTGCGAAGCGCGATCGATCCAAGCAGATGTGCGCCTAGTCTCCAGCTCCCCCGCAGTCACCCTAGATCAGAACGTCATCCGCGGCCTCGTCAAGGCCACGGAGCAGTTCAAGGTTCCGTTCCAGGAGATGCCGAGCGGCGCCGGCCACGATGCGATGAACTTCGCCGATCTATGCCCTACCGGAATGGTATTTATCCCCTGCGCGGGCGGTATCAGCCACAACCCCGAGGAAAGCGCGGACTACGCGGACGCCGTGCTAGGCACCCGGATAATGCTCAAGTACCTCGCCGAGATTGCGTGAGAGGGTATTAGTTTCAACGACGACGAATTCTCCGCTCTGGCTGTACTGACCGGAGACAACAGCTCAGTGTTCGCTGGTGGATCCGAAGTCGCTCGTGAGCCAGTCCTCAATCGAGCGCCACATGAATCTTCTGGGGCTACGCGGTCCAACGGAGGTTGCCACCTCCTGCATGCGGTCAAGGCGGAAGATGCGCCAGTCCTCGCGCGTAAGGTCGTAGGCGATGAGGTACCAACGTTGCTGTCTTAAGAGATGTCGATACGGTTCCACTGTGCGGTGTGAACGGTCACCATACTGGTCAGTGTAGTCAAAGATGAGTCGCGAACCGGCCGCGACGGCGTCGGCGATCTTCCCCACTACATTCCAGTCCACGGACTCCGGAGGTTTCCGAGAGACCTGTGTCGAGAGGGCCACCGCTGCGGCGCGCTGTTGCAGCTTTCTGGGCAGCACTTGCTCAAGCTTGGTCCGTGCGGTCGCAGCGGTGGCGTCGTCGGGCGACCACGCTTCGAGAACCAGCAGGCCCGTAATAATCGTTGAAACCTCGTCCGCTGTGAGCAGCAACGGCGGAATCTTCATGCCCGGCCGCAACACGTATCCGGCACCGGGGCCCGGGCGGGACCGGACGTCGTAACCCATGTCGCGCAGACGCATGGTGTCCCGGCGCACGGTCCGTTCGCTGACTTGCAGGCGATCCGCCAGCTCGCGACCGTTCCATTCACGGCCGGACTGGAGCAGTGCCAGCAAACTAAATGATCGTGTGGTTGGGGTGTCCATGGACCCATAATCTCAAAAGATGCGGCCAGAAACAGACCGGATCTACATCTAACATGGAAGTAAATACGAATGGAAGAGAGGAAGCACTATGAAGATCGCCATCACGACCCCACAAGGCAACGTTGGTCAACATCTGACGCGCATGCTTATCCGGGCTGGAGTTAGACCGCTGTTGCTCACACGTCACCCGGAAAACATCCCCACTTCCGTTGCAGAGTATGCGGATCTGGTGGAAGCAAACTCGTTTGACCCAGAGCAGATCGTGACTGCCACGGCTGGTGTCGATGCCATCTATTGGGTCGATCCACCGGCTTTCTCGTTAGACCCGCTGGAAGATTATCATCACGCGACCGAGTCCATCGCCGCTGCAGTCGAGAGGAACCGCATCAGACGAGTGGTGTTCCAGAGCAGTGTTGGCGCGGAAAAACGTCACGGTGCGGGCGAAATCGATGGCTTGGCCGAGACGGAACTTGCTCTCGATGCCTGCGAGGTGGACGTCACTCACCTTCGTTGCGGCTTTTTCTTCACCAATTTGCTGTTGGACTTGGCGTCGATCAGATCAGGCTGCCTCCAGAGCGTACTACCAACCGACTTCCCAATGGGCTGGGTAGCCCCGCGAGATATTGCCGAAGTAGCAGCGCTGATCCTGCTAAATCGCGACTGGAGCGGACGCCACGTACGGGCCGTTCACGGCCCTGAGGATCTGACATGGTCTCAGGTCGCAAGCATCCTTTCAGAAGAGCTCGGCAGGGAAATCCGAGTCGAGCACATCGGCGATGTCCAGATGCGTGAACAGTATCTTCAGGCAGGGATGCCACCAGCTATGGCCGAGGCAATCCTTGGGATGTCCATCGGTCTGCGCGAGGGGTTCGTACCCGAACAAAATCGCACCCTGCTGACCACAACACCAACGAATCTGCGTGGTTGGATTCGTGAGGATCTCACCCCCGTTCTCTGAAGGGATTCACAATAAACTCCCAACAACAGGCCGCCCCAATCAGTACATTTGGGCTCTCTCTTGACCCAAAAAGCGAGGGTTCGGCCCGGAAGCAACACACTTCCAGACCAAACCCTCGCACCGTCAAGAGATGGGCGTCCTCCCTATCCGAAGATGAAAACACCCGCCATCATGGTGATCCACCCTACCGCCATGACGGGGATGGTTCGCTTCACAACATCGATCGGGTTTACCCCAGCCATACCGGCAACCACGATCACCACACCAGCGATTGGTGACATGGATCGGCCAACGCCGGAGGAGAGCTCCATGGGAAGGGCCAGATTCACGGTTGGCTGGCCCACGGAAGCAGCTACCTGAGGAGAAAGCGGCCCGAAGGCAAGCCATGCAGCGTTGCCCGAACCAGTCACGATGGCAGCCCCGAGGATCACCAGCGAGAGCACGATCGCCATTCCTGCAAGGCCAAAGTTGGCACCTTGGGCAGTCTCGATCACAGTATCGATAAAGCCGATTTGAATGAGTCCCTCGGCGAAAATCTGACCAGCAATAACCAAAGAAACCACGTTAGCAAGCTGACGGCCCATGCCCTCGAAGAAGATCTTCAGGGTTCCGAGGCCTTCGGAAAGGCTACCGATACGAATCGTCTCGCAGATCAGCGCGAATAAAGTACAGATGATCATCGCGGTGATGACGTCTAGGGTGATGGAGCTGACCACGAACTCCGAGAAGACGATCACGAGGATGAGTGGCAGGAGAGGCATCAGGGCGTACCACTTGGGCGCGTCAGGGATATCCTCAGTTTGCGTCTGAGCAGCGCCGTCACCAGATTCTAGAAGGGAATGAACATCAATGCTGGAAGCAGGAGGCACTTCCTTGCCTTGAGCAACCAGTTCCCGGCGGCGCTCTTCTTCGGCCAGTGCAGCCTTCACAATGGCGTTAGACGAGCCCACAGGAACCTGAATTTCCGTTCCTGGCATCGTCCCTTGACGCTTATCGAACCAGTATTGAACCGCCATGTGCATAAGAGCAATTACCACCACGGTCAACAGCACAACTGGTCCCTGATAGCTCACGAAGAATACCTGCACGGACATGTCGGATAGGTCTGCCGCAAGATTCGAGTTCGCCGATGACGGCCCGATGTCCAAGCAGGATGCCGTAGCAATCACGCCTGCGGCGGAAAGCCGCGAGATCCCGATGGAAATCAGCAGCGGGTATACCGTAACCATGAGGAGCATGGCTAGCCCGGCGGCAGAAGGAATAACGATGCAGAGGGCCTGTCCCAGAATATAGGTCAGCCCCAAGATGAGGTATGGCCTCTTGACCTTGGACAGAGGCTTCGCGGCAAGCTGCACAAGCGCGTTCGATGCGCCGATCTTCTCCATATACAGGGCGAAGCCACCCACAGCCATGATCGTCAGGCCCAACCCAGAGAAGGTATCCGACATGGTGATCCGGATCAGATCGAAAACATCTAACCAAGCTGACCCGGTGGTGGTCTCCTCATCGAGAATCTGAGAACTCTGAATCGGAATAGAAAGAAAAATCATGACCAAGCCGGATATCAGCAAGACGGCTTGCGGATAGTAGCGCTTGATCACCAAATAGGCCGTGATAACGATCATCACTAGCCCGATAATTATCGAAAGCATGACGGAATCGCTCCCCCTAAATAGAACAGTGGTGGTATTTACGTGAATGTCTTCACGCTACCAACTACGTTGTGGACCCCGTGGGGAATGGACGCGTTGCCGCGCGGATTCTCGCACCACACCTGCCCTCTTTTTCTCACCGTAGGACCTTCAACCTACCCGTCCCAAACTGCCTCCCCGAGTCCTCCATTTACCTATCCTCCAGCATGACCAGATCCTGATTCTCTCCCACAAATTCCATACATTTTGCGAGAATGGAACAGTACCCGCAGAGCGCACCACGCGAGCGCGGCCTGTGGAGAAAACAGAGAACTAGCGCTCATGATAGAGCCTCCACGCGCCACCAGGCTGGCGTACACGTATGGGCCAGTCAGGCGCACCAAGAAAGGGATCGAATAACACAATGAGTACTATGATCGATGATCGGCGTACATTACATCTGCGCCCCGAAACAGGCTTCTGCGAGATCGAAACGGCCGCTTACATTTATGAGCGCCTCGAGTCCCTGATGGATCCTTCAGCTGGCGATAGCATCACCACCGGCGATGATGTAATTGATACCGCCGCAATTCCCGGCCTCACGCAAGCTCAGTTAGATGCAGCGGCGGCACGCGCCCTTGAGCACGGTACTCCGAAGGAACTCGTGGAGAAGTTCTCCAACGGCCGCACAGGAATAGTGGCTGAGATCAAGGGCAATCGCCCCGGCCCGGTGATGGGCCTGCGCACGGACATCGACGGCCTCGGTGTCACCGAATCAGACTCCGAGAGCCACGTACCCACGGCCAAGGGGTTCGTCTCTGAACTTGTTGGCGTGATGCACGCCTGCGGCCATGATGGCCACATCTCCGTGGCGCTAGAGCTAGTCAAGCGACTGACCGAAAACCGCGATTTCCCAGGTTCCTTCCGCATCATCTTCCAGCCGGCGGAAGAGGGCGTGCGCGGAGCGATGGTCACGAAGGCCTCCGCAACAGACGGCGTGGATATCATGCTGGGCATGCACCTCGGCCTTAGCCTCAAGGTAGGCGAGGTTGGTGCCGGAACACACGGCCAGCTCGCCACGGAAAAGACCCAGATTGATTTCACCGGCGCTCAGGCTCACGCGGCAATGGCCCCGGAGCAGGGCCGTAATGCTCTTCTGGCGGCTTGCTCCACCGCCTTGACACTGCACAGCCTCCCCCAGCGAGCTGATGCCAACACCCGTCTGAATGTTGGCGTCCTCAACGCTGGCAGCGGCCTCAACATCATCGCCAACCACGCGACGATGAACGTGGAATACCGCTCGGATACGCGCGAGGTCCTAGCCGATCTCAAGAAGCGAGTCGCCGCAGTTGTTGCGGGTAATGCTCAGGCATACGGCGTGGAATCGGAGATCACGCCGCTGGGTCAGGCAACCACGCTCCTGTGCGATCAGCCAGTGATCGATAAGTGTGTCAAGGCTGCCGAGGGAGTTGCTGGACTAGAAAAGTGCGAGGACACCGTGCTGTTTGCCGCGAGCGACGATGTCTCAATCTTCATCGAGCGTGTGCAAGACAACGGCGGTGAAGGCACGTTCCTCGTAGTGGGCTGCTCCAGCCCCGGCCCGCATCATTCGGCCACATTCGATATTGACGAGCGCGCGCTTCCGATCGCAGCCGATTGGATCGAGAACATCGCCCGGTCCTAGTTTATTAACGACGACGATGCCCTCCCCGCGCTCGGGCTCACAGCTTCGGGAACGCGGGGAGGGCCTATGAGAGGCCACCCCTGAAAATTGTCTCCGCTCATGTGGGCACGATCCCCATTAGGTCATCGATGCGCAACGCATACATTGACTTCTCCAAGATGGACAGCTCGATTCTGGCGTTGGTCAGTGACGTTATTGTTGATGGCAAGCCGCTAGTTGGCTACGGATTCAACTCGAATGGCCGGTACAACGCGAGCCATATTATTGAGGATCGCCTACTGCCGCGCCTGTTCGCAGCGGCCCCGGCCGAGCTCCACAACGATTCCGGCGAATTCTCCCCATCTTTGGCATGGGACGTCATGATGCGTAATGAGAAGCCGGGCGGTCACGGCGAGCGATCGGTTGCCGTGGGCGTTGTTGACATGGCCCTGCATGATCTGGTGACCAAGGCCGCGGGCGTTCCACTCTACCGGTGGATCTCGGATCACTACGGGGACGGGCATCCGGACGATTCCGTGTTCGTGTATGCCGCGGGTGGCTACTACGCGCCGGGAAAGACGCTCACGGATCTTCAAGATGAGATGCGCCGATTCCTCGATTCTGGCTACAACGTGGTCAAGATGAAGATTGGTGGAACGGACCTGACCGAGGATCTCAAGCGCATAGATGCCGTTATTGAGGTCCTCGATGGCGATGGCTCCCGATTGGCGGTGGACGTGAACGGCAAGTTCGATCTATCCACCGCGCTCGAATACGCCCAAGCAATCGAACCGTACCACCTCTTCTGGTACGAGGAGGTGGGTGATCCCCTCGATTACTCGCTCAACGCCACGCTGGCAGAGCACTATCCTCATCCCATCGCCACCGGAGAGAACCTCTTCTCGGTTCAGGACGCTCGCAACCTGCTGAGGTATGGCGGCATGCGCCCGGATCGCGACTACATTCAAGTGGATCCGGCCCTCAGCTACGGCTTGGTCGAATACCTTCGGGTTCAAGAAGCACTGAAGCAACACGGCTGGTCATCCAAGCGATGCATCCCCCACGGCGGACACCAATTCTCTTTGCATATCGCTGCGGCTCTGCATCTGGGAGGCAACGAATCGTACCCCGGAGAATTCCAGCCCACGGGTGGATTTACGGACGACGCGGTGATTCGTGACAGTCACGTGAGCCCCGGCGAACTGCCCGGAATCGGCTTAGAAGGTAAGGCGGAGTTCTATCGCCACTTGCACGCTCTGCACGAATAGGAACGAAATTCGTCGTCGTTCAAACGCCTAAATCGTGACCGTTGAAGAAATCTCCGCGGTACGCGAGGCGGGAAGCGAAACGGTCCACTGGGGCGAGGCACTCATACGGGACAACAACACGAAGCCGTGCTTCCACCAGTGGCAACCGCTTTTGGTGGCCGTGACTTTCAGGTGGGAGAGCATGAAATAGGCACAGTCCAGATTCCACGATCGCAGACCAAGTTGCTTCTGGCCGGCGGCCAAAGTCTCTTCAACGTCGCGAGTATCCATGAAGCCAAAGCGCAAGGTCACGTGAGATACTCCGGAGATTGGCGATTCAAAGCGATCAATGGTCATGCGCTCGTTTAGGGGAACCCGGGGAACCGGCATGGTCTTCAGGGACACAATCACCACGTGATCGTGCAGCGAATGATTAATCATCGTGTTGAGCTTGAGGGATCTGGGCGTCGTAGAGATCATCGAATGCGGATAAATGGCAGTGCCTGGAATGCGCCGAACCGGGTGCTTAGCAACATTATCGAGGAACTCCTTGAGAGTTCCTTCCTGGTCCTTGCGCGCCCGTGTCACGAGCCGCTCGCCTCGATTCCACGTGATCATCATGAACATCATCGTGAGCGCCACGCCCAAGGGAAGCCATCCACCGGTGGAAATCTTGGAAAGATTAGCCGCGAACATCGGCCATTCGATCGTGGCAAGACCCACTGCGAGCCCTGCCGTTGCCCATGCCGGCCACTTCCAACCCACACGCGTGAGCACAACCAAAAGGAGCGAGGTGATGACGAAATCGGTGGTGACGGCCAAGCCATAGGCACCGGAGAGGCGGTCAGAATCCTGGAATACCAGCACCACCACCGCCACCGCGCCGTACAACAGCATGTTGACCGCGGGCAGGTAGATCTGGCCGGCCGCTGATTCCGAGGTGTGGACAATCCGCAGATGAGGCAGGTAGCCCAACCGGGACGCTTGACGAGCGATCGAGTAGGCCCCGGAAATCACGGCCTGAGAGGCGATCAAAGTTGCAATAGTTGCCATGATGACCAGCGGAATCGTGAGACTTGATGGCACAAGATGGAAGAATGGGTTGGCCAGATGCGATTCGTCCTCGATGAGGAGCGCGCCCTGCCCGAGGTAGTTGAGGATCAGGCACGGGAGCACCACCCCGATCCACGTCAGTTGAATTGGGGTGCGGCCAAAGTGGGAGACGTCCGCGTACAGAGCCTCTGTCCCAGTCACGGCCAGCACGATCGCACCCATCATGACGAAGGCGGCCGCCGGATGCAGGATAAGGAACTGAACGGCAACTGTGGGCGAAAGCGCCATGAGCACACTGGGGTTCTGGATGACGTGCGGAAGCCCAGCAAGCGCGAGGCCGATGAACCACACCACCATCAGCGGGCCGAAAACCCGCCCCACCTTGGAGGTACCGGACTTCTGGATCGCGAAAAGTGCCGTCAGGATCGCCAACGCAACAGGTAGAACCACGTTTGGCATGTCTGGGAAGGCCACTTCCAAACCCTCGATAGCGGAAAGTACGGAGATCGCCGGTGTAATCACCGAATCGCCGAAGAAGAGCGCAGCGCCAAACACGCCGAGAAGTCCCATCAGCTTCAGCAGGCGGCCCGGCTTGAGCATCCCGCACACCAGCGTGGAAAGCGCGAGGATACCACCTTCGCCATCGTGATCCGCGCGCAGAACGAACACGACGTATTTGACAGTCACAATCAGCAATAGCAGCCAGATGATGCAAGAGACCACGCTCAGGATGTTCCTGTCTGTCAACGCCACTGCACCGCCGCCAACGGTGAATACAGTGCGCATCACATAGAGAGGGCTAGTTCCGATATCCCCAAACACAACGCCGAGTGCACCCACACCCAGCACCGCCGTTCTTTTCACGGCTGGACGCGATAGCTTTTGAATCACGAACCGGAATCGTACGCTCGGACGAGAGCTAGAAGTAGGGACTCTTCCTGTGGTTCGCATCACTGAATTTTGGCTTAGCGAATTGTCCTGCCACCTAATGCAGCATGCTCTTACGGTAACCCTCCGGAAACTGAACCGGGTGAGAAAGGTGTGGGAGGGCGCCCGTATGCTTGAGGCATGGCAAAAGCACCGGCAATTACCTACTCATGCACCGAATGCGGATGGACTACCCACAAGTGGGTTGGACGCTGCGCCCAGTGCGGAGAGTGGGGATCGATCGAGGAAGAGAGCGCTCAGCGCGCCCCACAGGCGCTAGCTCCGTCCAGCCCAGCCGAACCGATCACGCAGGTTTCCGCTGAGGCATCTGTCAAACAGGCCACAGGCGTTTCGGAGCTGGACCGCGTGCTGGGTGGCGGGCTGGTTCCCGGCGCCGTCATCCTGATGGCCGGGGAGCCGGGAGTGGGAAAATCTACGCTACTGCTGGATGTTGCAGCGCGGGCGGCAGAGCAAGCGGCGAAGGATGGGAAGGCTCCCGTCCTTTACATCACCGGGGAGGAATCCGCCTCGCAAGTTAGGCTGCGCGCAGAGCGCATTGGTGCCATGAATCAGCACTTGCTCCTTGCCGCTGAATCGGACGTTTCGCGCATCATCGGGCACGTGAAGAGTTCTAAGCCTTCCCTGTTGGTAATCGATTCCGTTCAGACGGTGGCCGATTCCAACGTGGATGGGGCGGCGGGCGGTGTCGCTCAGGTAAGAGCGGTCTCAGCGGCGTTCGTGGCACTGGCCAAGGAAAACTCCTTACCCATCCTGCTGGTTGGGCACGTGACGAAGGATGGGTCTATTGCCGGGCCGCGCGTACTGGAACACGTAGTAGATGTTGTCTGCCAATTTGAGGGAGATCGCCATTCGCCACTACGCATGGTTCGCGCCGTGAAAAATCGTTATGGACCAACCGATGAGGTGGGATGCTTCGAGCTCACCGAAGACGGGATCTTCGGGCTATCCGATCCGTCCGGGCTCTTCCTCTCCGCCCGAAATCGCACTGTTCCGGGGACTTGCGCCACCATGACGCTGGAGGGTAGGCGGCCCATGCCCGTGGAGGTTCAGGGGCTCGTGGTTCCCGCAGCCGGACCGCCGCGGCGCACCACGAGCGGGGTGGATTCCCCACGAGTTGCCATGATGGTGGCCGTGCTTCAGTCCCGCCTTGGATTCGAGCTGGATAGGCGCGATATTTTCGCCTCAACGGTTGGCGGAGCCAAAGCGAGCGAGCCCGCCGCAGATGCGGCCATCGCCTTGGCTCTTGCCTCTGCCTATCTGGATCTGCCACTTGCTCCAGGCGTCATTGCGATCGGCGAGGTTTCACTGACCGGAGAGCTCCGGCCGGTTTCCGGGCTTTCACACCGCCTCTCCGAGGCCGCACGGCTGGGCTTTACCGTGGCGTTGATTCCACCCGAGAGCGGCGGAGGCGGGCCCAAGCTTCCCGGTGGGATTCAGGCGCGCCCGTGCTCGGACATAGTGGACGCAATGCGGTCAGTCTTGCCACTTGACGGCTAGGTTCCACGGAGGAGGCCGGGGCTGCAGCCAGCATACTCAGCTCGCGGCGCTCTATCTGCGGCCGATCAGAGGTACGGGTGGCATGGAGAGCAACGATGCACGGGCAAGCCAGACAGCTTGCGGAGCTATCCGAGCAGCAATCCAGAAGGGTTGTTCCCGCGGCCCAGCCGACCGCAAGATTTCGGCCTGCCAGATGTCCATATTCCACAAATGGTACGGATCCACATCTTGATCGCCGATCCGCCATCCGGATAGCGTCATTGCTCGCGCTGCCCCGCTCAGATCAAGCTCGCCATGGGCCGTGGCGGCTGTAAGCAACACAAGCAGAGTTCCTTCTGCCACGAAGTCTCGGGATCGGGGCTCGACGGGCTTGGGGGGCATCCGGGTAACTAGGTGATTCCACAGGAACCCGGGGTTGCTCAGTACCGATTTCCCAGCATTCGTGAGTACCAGCGTTCCCTTGGTTTTCCGCAATAGACCAGCCTTTTGCAGAGCCGTGCGAAGCCCGAAAACGTCGCGCATTTTGGATTCACCGCCGGTAGATCGTTCGAAGCTCTCAAGGCCCAGCACATCCGCCACTCTGTCAGCAATGGCGGGTGGCAAATATCCGGCCGCCGTCAACTTTGTGCCCTCGCTCGCGGCGCTGAGCAGCTCAAAGATTGGGTGAAAGCTCTGCCATGTGGTGGCATCGTCCGTTTCCACCATGGCCGATGCCCCAGCGATTGGCTCTACATTGGCCGGTTCCGGATCATCGAGAAGGCTTCTCAGGCGCGCGACGATATCACCACATGCAATCGCGCGCGCATCAGATTCAAACGGGGTATCTAATGCATCAATCAACTGACGGAACTGAGGGAAGCGACCCATGATTTCTTGGACGGCTTCTTGCTCCTCGGTTAGAAGATGAGCGGGCACAAATCCCTCTGGTGTGCCTAACCAATTCTAGATGTCAGCATCGGTGGCAGATACGTCGAAAAATGCAGGGTCGTCCAATACCTCAGCGAGTTCCTCCGCCTCCCTCAGCGAGCCACAATCCTCAGGTGGAGCGGCACGCCGGCCATCGATACACCGTGCGGTGGGATCACCTGGGCTTGCCTCCCGCACCTTCTCCAGCCTGATCCGCAAGCGCCAGTTATCGCCGTAATCGTATACGTATGCAAGTAGATCCCTTGGCTCCTGTAGCGTTTCGTCAAGCCTCACCTGCCTCACAGACAGACCTTCTTCAGGGTCTTCTTCTGCGTCGTAATCGCAAAGGAACAACTCACTGCGATAATCGAACGGCTCCCCAAGCGCGAACTGATAAAGGTGATAATCAAACCAATCGAAAGCGGCTTGGATAATGATGTGCAGAGTCTGCAACGAGACGTCCGAGCGTACCTCGATTCGTCTCCAGATCGGTGGCTTGGCATTTAGAAGGTCGATTCGCAACGTGTAGATACACGGCTCCGGCAATGGTTTCCGGCGTAGTTTTGGGCGTGGGGTTCTGGGGGTTTCGAAAAAATCTCTCCATGAGTTCCCGCTCATGGGCAAATCGTACCAAGCGAGACTCGGGCCACACTACGTTTCACTGGAAAGGCACATCTACTCCAGAGTGAAAACCGCAGTCTCCTCATCGGCGGCTTGATCCGAGAAGGTCAGAGTTGCCTTGTAGGTTCCGGCCTGTGCCAAGTCCCCGGTGCCGCAGCCACGCCCTCCCCGCCAAGACAGCGTAAAGGATGTCTCCATATCGCGGTCGAGGAGGAGCTGCTTATTCTGGTCACCCATCTCGCAGGTTTGGCTGGAGACGATCTCATCGTCGCCCGAGGTGACGATGACGTTCACGTTATCCCAGCCCACATCCACATAGCAGGGCTTGGCGTCGGACGTGTTGTGGAGGTTGACTTTCAGCGGGATTTCACTGCCCACGGAACTGGATGACGGGATCTCAAGCTCAGCATCGAGAGAACTTTGCTCGCACGCCACCGGTGCCCATTTCTCCACTGGGTCCTCTTGAACCGGGGCACCGGAAGATGCGCGCCCGTTCAGTAGATAGAGGGCGGCAGCAGCCAAGAGGATAATGCCCGCGATCATGGCGATGAAGATGATGATCCGGCGCCGCCGTGCAGCCTTCTGCTGCTCGACGATCCTAGCCTTCTTGGCCGCACGTGCCCGCGCTGCCTTGTCTCTTGGCGGGTGGCCCGCCTGATCCGAGCGCTTCGGCCTCGGCCGCTGTGGCTGGCCTTTCCTTAGCTCGGCCTGTCTCCGTTGATCTTGCCTCGGTTGTCCTTGACGTGGCTGACCCTGTCTAGGTTTGCCCTTCTGCGCGCGTTCACCACGGCGTACCTGCTGCGGATCCTCGCTGCTCCGCCCCGTCCGCCCCGTCGCATTTTGTTTGCGCCGGGCTTGCTGCGCCCGTACCCGTTCGTCTCTGGTAGCTGCTTCGCTCCCGCGCAGCTTCTTGGGGCGCGCGTGATTGGATCGCTCCTGTTGCGGGCGCGCCGCCTGACCAGCCCGGGCTTGCTTCGGGCGGCCCTGCTGTCCGCTAGGGCGGCGGCCATCAGCCTCTGCCCGCCTGCCTTCCTCGGGGCGCGGCCTATGGGACTGCTGCCGACCGGAGGTATGCTGCCTGCGCGCACTGCCCTGTTCAGATGGGCGCACCTTCCGCCCTCGCTCCTGACCACCGGAACGCGGCCTTCGTCCACCGTCCTGCTCGCTGGGGCGCGGCTTACGGGTTCGCTCCTGATCGGCCGGCGGAGGCTTACGCACAGCCTCGGAACCGGAGGATTCACCGCGGCTAGCACCCATGTCTGTGGGGCCAGGAAGCCCCGGCCAGCGCGTGTTCTTCTTGCGACGCTTCTTTTGAGGGCGCGATTCACCCCGACCATTGGTGTTGGCGGGCTCATCGCGATCAGACTTCACGCATCCCACGGTACCGCAAAACCCAATCGCCCAATTCGCGGACTCGCTTGGGTTGGGGCACACTGAGACGGTGTTCTTCACACTGATCGAATGGTTTGCACGCCATGGCCGTCCGCTACCCTGGCGGGAACCGGGATGCTGCCCGTGGGCCATCCTTGTATGCGAGGTGATGAGCCAGCAGACCCCAGTATCTCGAGTGCTTCCACGGTGGAATATGTGGATGGAGCGCTGGCCCGAGCCCTCCGATCTGGCCGCGGCCGCACCGGCTGAAGTCTTGGTTGCGTGGGATAAGCTCGGCTATCCGCGCCGTGCGCTGCGCCTGCGCGAATGCGCGGTGGTAGTAACTGAACAATATGGTGGAGTCCTTCCCCGCCAACGCGAGGACCTGTTGGCCCTTCCCGGCATCGGCCCCTACACCGCAGACGCAATCATCGCCTTCGCCTACCGCGAGCGCTCCACTGTTCTGGACACAAACATCCGGCGCGTCTTGTGCCGGATCAACGGAACGGCCCTGCCTCCTGCCACCCTGCGAAAGGAGGAGATCGCGCGGGCCGAGGCGCTGGTTCCACAGGACGGTGAAGAAGCCGCTCAGTGGAACGCCGCCCTCATGGAACTTGGCGCACTCGTGTGTACCTCTCGCAATCCCGCGTGTTCGCAATGCCCGTTGGTGGCCCAATGCCAGTGGTTGGCGGCAGGACAACCGATGAACGCCGCACCCCGCAAGCCGCAGGGGTTCACGGGCACGCACCGCGAAGCACGTGGCAAAATCATGGCAGTTCTGCGTTCGGCTCACTCCCCGATCTCTCGCGCAGATCTGCTGAAGAAGTCGGGCCTCACCGAATCACGGTTCGGCGAGGCTCTCGATTCTCTCCTTTCCGATGGCTTGGCCGCCCGCGATTCGGCAGGTACTTACCAACTACCCGCCGCCCAGTAGCGGACTTGTCCGCACACCAAGAGATTTGATGCAAGATTTGGGAACGACGACGGAGCCCCGCCTCCGCACAAACCTCCCGGAGTGGGTACGTACGGGAGGCTCCGTCGTCGGAAAAAACTCTCTCGGGAGTTGCCGCAAACCGGAGTGGAAGAAAAAGAGCCGCGAGAAATACGCGCTCCAGACGCCCCCAACATTGGCCAAGCCCTTTGTAGGATGTATCTATGGAACCTCACCTCCGCGTCCAACGGCTCGCCCAATCCGCCATCATCCTTGCGCTTGGTGCGGTTGTGATGGGCGCGGTCGGGATTCTCACGAGCTGGTTCGGGGACGCAGCCAGCTCCCACGTAGCTCTGATCCTCGTAATCCCGGGCGGTGTTATGGTGCTCGTTGCCGCCTATATGTTGTGGCTCGCGCTGCGGACGGAGCCGGACAACTGGCGCGGCGCCTACAAGCGATCGGTTATTGGTCTCGAGACGGGCGCGCTCATTGGTTTCTTTGCCACGATTATTACGGCCGTCATGGTTCGGTCGGACGTGCCAACGCCGCAGGTTTTACTTATCGCACTTGTGGGAATCCAAGGGCCGTTTGCAATGTTTCTGCTCACGCGCCAGATGTCCCGTGCACTACGTTAGTCCAGCTCTTTGAGCATTCGCGTGTTTCCCAGAGTGTTGGGTTTCATGCGGGCGAGGTCCAGAAATTCGGCTACGCCGTCATCGTGCGAAGCAAGCATGTGCTCGTAAACGTCAATTCCCACCGGGGTCCCGTCAATCGGGGCGAAACCGTGACTGGCGAAAAAATCCACCTCGAAGGTCAGGCAGAAAAGGCGCTGGAGTTCCAACTCGCGCGCCCGCTCCTCTAGCCGGGTCACCAGAAGGTGCCCAACCCCGGTGCCGAGCGCCTCGGGGGCCACGGCGAGCGTGCGGATTTCGGCGATATCGTCCCACAAGACGTGAAGTGCTCCGCAACCAACGATGTAATCGCCCCGATAAGCAACGAAAAACTCTTGAATATCCTCGAAGTAGTTGATGAGCTGCTTGCGGACCAGAATTCCCCCGCGTGCATACGGTGAAATCAGAGCGGCAATGGCACGGGCATCGTGTGGTTTAGCAGGGCGGAGCTGGACGGTCACAGGCCCATTCCAGCACCTTGCGGTCCTGGACGCCACGGATGTTCACTTTCTTCGAGTACCCGGGCGGCGCACTCGTCGTCCACCACCAAGTCGGTCACTGCCCCCGAGCGAAGCACCCCGATCAGAGCTGTGGCCTTCGCGGGACCGGCAACCACGCACAGGCGCCGTGGGATCTTCTTGAGTTCGGCGGGCGTGGGCCCGGATGCTCTCGAGTTGATCTCCAGATCGGCATAACTGCCGTCCGCGCGAACGAACACGGTGCAAACGTCCCCCACCACGCCGTCGTTACGCAAGGAGGCCACGTCATTGTTGGACAGGTAGCCGGCCGTGTACACGTGTGAGGCCACCGGAGCGCTGAAGGCGCCTACGCCAAACACCGCAAGATCCGCATTTCGGCCAATCTCCCTAACTGCGGAGATGGAACGCTCCCGCCACAGTGCGGCCCGCGTGGTGGCGTAATCGAAAAAGGCCGGCACTGGGAAAGAAGCCACCTTCGCGCCATAGGCACGGCTGAACTGACCCATCAGCTCGCCAACGAACGGGATGCCGGTGGTGCCGGGATTCGCGGCGCCGTTGAGCTGGACCACGGTGGCGCGCTCCAGCGGCTTGGGGACCAGGCGCTCGGCCACTGCCGACAGGGTGGTACCCCACGCGACACCGATCGTTGCCCCGTCATCCACGATGTCCGAAACCATCGCTCCGGCCATTGCCGCCACGCGCTCGAGCCGGCGCATCTCGCTGGTTGGCTGGCTCACGGGAACGATCGTGACCGACACGCCGTAGAGCTGACTCAATCGTGAGGCCGTAGTGGCGGCCGGCTCCTGGGGGGCGTGCAGAGTGATGCGAACCAGCCCCTCATCCCTAGCGGAGGCCACAAGCCGCGACACTGTTGAGCGCGACAACCCCATCTTTTTCGCAATGGATTCCATGGTTTGCTGCTCCATGTAATACAACAGAGCAGCTTCGTATGCCAAACGCCTGCGTTCCAAACTATCTACCACACCACCATTGTGCCCGATGTCTGCACAATCTCCCAGTGCCTATTTGCACGAATGCACATCAGCCATTTGGTATTCGAGACCAAGAACACATCGGTAGAGTAGAACTGTGTCAGCAAAACAATTGAACTGCGATGTCGTCATTATCGGCGGAGGGGCTACCGGTGTTGGTGTCCTTCGAGATGCGGCCATGCGCGGATTGAAAGCCATCTTGGTCGAGCGCGTCGATCTTGCCCAAGGAACCACAGGCCGGTATCACGGCCTCCTACACTCGGGCGGGCGCTACGTTGTGTCCGATCCCGAATCGGCAACTGAGTGTGCCGAAGAAAACGCAATTCTCAAGCGGATTCATCCCGATGCCGTGGAAGCCACCGGTGGTTTGTTTGTTTCGGTTGCGGGGGACGACGACGAATTCCCCGACCGGTTCATCAAAGGCGCCGAGGCAACGGGCGTGCCCGCAGCTGAAATCACAATCGCCGAGGCCCGCAAACGCGAGCCTCGCCTAACCCCCAAGCTCGCGAGGGCCTTCGAAGTCCAAGACGGAACCGTTGACGGCTGGCGCATGGTCTGGGGCGCCGTGGAATCCGCTCGGGAGTACGGGGCCGAATGCCTGACTTACCATCGCGTCACCGATATTGACGTCAAGGACGGCGCCGTTCGCGGCGTTATGTGCCACGCCGATAAGACTGGCGAGGATGTGTACATCGAGTGCCGTGCAGTAGTGAACGCGGCTGGCCCGTGGGGCGGCCACATCGCTGCTATGGCTGGAGAGCACGACGTTCAGGTTGTTCCCGGACGCGGCATCATGGTGGCGATGAACCACCGGCTGGTCAACTCTGTGGTGAACCGCTGCGTGTACCCTGCCGACGGTGACATCATCGTTCCCGTTCACACCGTGTCCATCATTGGAACAACGGATCATCGCGATGATGATCCCGATCATCTGGTGATCGAACGCGACGAAGTCCAGCAGATGTTGGATGCCGGCGAGGATCTGATTCCCGGCTTCCGCGAGTCCCGCGCACTGCACGTGTGGGTGGGAGCCCGCCCGCTGCTTCAGGATAAGCGAGTGGCTGCAGACGATACCCGGCACATGTCTCGTAACATGAGCGTGGTCAGGCACGACGTTCAGGGCCTGATTACCGTTGCTGGCGGCAAGCTCACAACCTATCGCCTCATGGCGGCGCGCGTTGTGGATGCTGTGTGTGAGGAACTGGGCGAAAACCGCCCGTGCCGCACCGCAGAAGAGCCCGTTGCATCCGGGAGCAACTACAAGGTGACCCATCGCCTTGCAGAAGTCGAGGCTGCCAAGAAGGCTGATCACGGAGCGCCAGATCGCGATCCGGTGATCTGCGAGTGCGAGTTCGTCACCAAGAAGATGATTACCGATCTGCTCGATGAGCAGCCGGACGCCACCTTTGATGATCTCCGCCGCCAGCTGCGTATCGGCATGGGGCCGTGTCAGGGTGGCTTCTGCGCCTCCCGTACGGCCGGCATTGCTCACGAACACGGATGCTGGACTGCGGCTCAGACGAACGAACTGCTGCGTTTGTTTATGAAAAACCGCTGGGGCGGCATCTACCCGATTCTCTACGGAGCTCAGGCTCGTGAAGCTTCACTTGATGATTGGATCTACCGAAGCACGCTCGATCTTGACGGGCTGCCTGTTACCGAGCTTCCCGCTGGTGCCGAACTTCCATCGGCAACCCGCTATCCCGCAAAGGAGGCAGCCAAGTGAGAACCGTAGTTATCGGCTCCGGCATCGCCGGATTGACCGCCGCAATTATGCTCAAGGAAGCGGGCCAAGACGTCACGATCATCACCAAGGGATTTGGTGGTCTGCAGCTTGGACAGGGCACGATCGATATTTTCGATGCTCCCATGCCTCTCAAAGCGTTCGATGCCCTGCCAGCCGAGCATCCGTATCACAAGATCAGCGCCGATTCGCTGCGTGAGGGCCTAGCGGCCTTCAACAAGGTTGTTCCTTTAGAGGGCAACCTTGAAGAATCCACAATGATTACCACGGCGCTTGGCGCACTACGCCGCACGGGGCTTTATCCGCCTTCGTTTGCGGCCGGTGCGATGGATAAGAGTGCGAAGTATCTCTTGGTAGGATTCTCGGGCCTCAAGGACTTCTACCCGAAGCTCGCCGCAGAGAACCTTACTGATCAGGGTTACGAAGCGCGCGCCGAGGTTCTTAACCTCTCCGCCGCCGGGGATACTGCTCTTGCCTACTCGCGTTCGCTCGCTGAGCCAGGCGCCGCTGAAGAACTCGGCGCTCGGTTGGGCAAGTTGGCGCGCGAAGGTGAGCGCGTTGGAATTCCCGCGGTTGTGCGCGAGGACGTATGGGCACGCATTCAAGGTGCTTGCTCTGCTCCAGTGTTCCAGATTCCGCTTCCGCCGCCTTCCATTCCCGGTCTGGAGATGAACGAGCGGCTTCGTCAGGATACGGAAGATCGGCGAATTCGGCTGTGGCTGAATGCTGAAGCACTCGGTGTTGATGCTGCTGATGGTGTTGTAACCGGCATCCAAGTAAAGGTTGCCGGAGCCGTCAAGCACGTGAAGGCCGATGCCGTGGTGTATGCAGCCGGCGGTTTAGATTCTGGCGCATTCGTCCTCGATTCTTACGGCACGCTCTCCGATACCGTCTTTGATCTGCCGATTTTCCCTTCCACTAAGTACGAGGACTTGGTGACTGGCGATTACTGGGGAGCTCCCCAGCCGCTATTTGCCGCGGGACTCAAGGTGGATAGCGATATGCGCCCGGTGGGTCAAGATGACAGGCCCGTGTACTCGAACCTGTATGCCGCTGGCGGAGTAATCGGTGGGGCTCATCGCCACGAAGAGAAATCTGGCGAGGGCATCGCACTCGGAAGTGCCGCTCAGGCAGTTGCCGCAATTCTCAGGAGGAAAGCATGACCGCTTTAGAGCATGCACAGGGCTCACTAGCACGCGCGAGCCTCGATAGCTGCGTCAAGTGCACTATATGTGAAACGCAGTGCCCAGTGGCACGAGTAACGCCACTGTTCCCCGGACCGAAGTACGTGGGGCCGCAGGCCGAGCGTCTGCGTGATGGTGAAAGTGTTGATTACACTCTGGACTATTGCTCAGGATGCGCTATCTGCACCACGGTATGCCCTCAGGGAGTGAAGATCGCCGAAATCAACGGTCAGGCAAGGGCCGTGATGAAGGCACAAAACGGGGTGCCGCTTCGCGATCGGCTCATTACCCAGACGTCGATGGAAGGCATGCTGCTCACACCGGTGGCGCCCGTTGCTAACTGGGCGCTTGGTGTCAAGCCCGTTCGAAAGATCGTCCAGGCCGTGATTGGCGTTCACGCCGATGCCCCGATGCCTAAGGCTACGACGCAGAGCTTCATGTCTTGGTTCAAGAAGCGCGGCGGTTCAAAGCCGAATCCAAACGTTCCATCCCGCGGGCCACTCGTGTTCTTCCACGGCTGTGCTGGCGGATACTTCGAGGTGGCCACATCAAAGGCAACTGTTGAGGTGCTGGAGTATTTGGGCTACGAAGTGATCGTCCCCAAGCAGGGGTGCTGCGGCCTAGCCCAGCAGTCCAACGGCTTGTTTGACGGAGCTTCGAAACTTGTTCGCAAACTGGCTAACCAGCTACGCGAGGCGGATCGCGACCTGACGATCATCTCCTCTTCCGGATCGTGCGCGGGAATGCTCCGCCACGAAGCCCACGAGATTATGGGCCTCGAAGATCCGGAGATCAAGGACGTGGGTGCCCGTATGGTCGAGACCTCGGAGTTCCTTGCCGAACTTATCCAAAACGGCGAGTTCCCCGTTGAGGAGCTACGCCGGATGGATACTACGATTCCCTACCACCAGCCGTGTCAGGTGAAATCGCAGGGTATTGGCAAGCCGGCCATCGAGGTCATGGAGTCTATCCCAGGTGTAACGGTCATCGAATCCGGGCAGCCCTGCTGTGGCATCGCCGGAACCTATGGCCTGAAGGCTGAGAAGTTCGACATCGCTCAGAAGGTAGGTAAGCCCCTGTTCGACATGATCAAGGAAACCAACCCGAAGCTGGCTACGTGTGAGACAGAGACCTGCCGCTGGCAGATCCGTAAGGGCACGAATGCTGAAGTTATTCATCCGATCGAATTGGTTCACGCCGCGCTTGGACTTTCGACTGTTCCTGAGGGAGCTTCCGTCACCGGATAAGCAGCGCTGAACATAATTTCAAACAATCTTTGGTCCCTGCGCAATTGCGCAGGGACCAAAGTTCTATCTTGGGCATTTTATCGGGTACAGTTGTGGCGAGGGACACGTCCTGCGCGTCCTTATGCACCAGCACTGCACCCGCAGTGCTCCGTTAAGACCTGTTGGAAAAACCAACAGTTGATCGTCCTCAAGAAAGGACAGTCAATGACGACTGAGAAGAAGTTCATTGTAGCCATCGATCAGGGCACCACGTCCTCCCGCACCATTATCTTCAATCACGCTGGAGAGAATGTTGCTTCGGGCCAGCTGGAGCACGAGCAGATCTTCCCGCACGCCGGGTGGGTTGAGCACAGTCCTGCGGAGATCTGGGATAACGTACGCCAGACCGTTGGTATCGCTCTGGCAGACGCTCAGATCAACCGCCACGAGGTGGCAGCAGTTGGCATCACCAACCAGCGCGAAACAACCATCATCTGGGATAAGAACACGGGCGAAGCCGTATACAACGCGATCGTGTGGCAGGATACCCGCTCACAGGATCTCGTGGATCGTCTCGCTGCCGATGGTGGCCCCGATCGCTTCCGTCCCATCGTTGGTGAGACCCTCTCTACCTACGCCTCCATCACCAAGATCATGTGGATTCTCGAGAACGTCGAAGGCGTTCGCGAGCGCGCTGAAGCGGGCGATCTGCTGTTCGGTAATCCTGATACATGGCTGCTATGGAACATGACCGGTGGCGTCAAGGGCGGCGTTCACGTGACCGACGTGACCAACGCTTCGCGTACCATGCTGATGGATCTGAAGACCCTCGAGTGGCGCGAAGATATCTGCGAGATTGCAGGTATCCCGATGTCCATGCTTCCTGAGATTAAGTCCTCGTCCGAGGTTTACGGATACGGGCGCAAGGAAGGCCTCCTGATCGATACCCCGATCGCAGGCATCCTTGGCGATCAGCAGGCCGCAACCTTCGGCCAGGCCTGCTTCCAGCCCGGCATGGCCAAGAACACCTATGGAACCGGCTGCTTCATGCTTATGAACACCGGCACCGAGCCGCAGATGTCTGAGAACGGTCTTATCACCACTGTGTGCTACAGGATCGGCGATCAGGCACCTGTCTACGCCCTTGAGGGTTCCATCGCCGTGACCGGCTCTCTGATCCAGTGGCTGCGTGACAATCTGGAGATCGTCCCAACCTCCCCTGATGTTGAGGCACTCGCAGCAAGCGTTGATAGCAACGGTGGCGTTTACTTCGTGCCCGCATTCTCCGGTCTGTTCGCGCCGCATTGGCGTGGAGACGCCCGCGGAGCCATCGTTGGTATGACCCGTTACAACACCAAGGCACACATTGCCCGCGCTGCGCTGGAGGCTACAGCCTTCCAGACCCGCGAGGTACTCGATGCCATGGAGGCTGATTCCGGCGTGAAGCTCGAAGAGCTCCGTGTTGACGGCGGCATGACGGCAAACAACCTGCTCATGCAGTTCCAGGCCGACGTTCTGGATACCCGCGTGGTGCTGCCCGAGGTTGCGGAAACAACCGCACTCGGCGCTGCGTACGCCGCTGGTATCGCCGTTGGCTTCTGGGAGGGCGAGCAGGACGTTATCGATAACTGGAACGAGGCCAAGCGCTGGACCCCGGAGATGGATGCCGCCGAGCGCGAGCGCCTAGTCCGCCAGTGGAAGAAGGCAGTCACCAAGACCCTCGACTGGGTTGATGAGGACACCGCCATCTAGGCAATAGCACTAGGTGTCAGACGCACAACTAGCCAGTGGCACTAAGCGTCCAACCCACTAGCGCAGGGTGGCCCGGAGATTCTCCGGGCCACCCCTTTTTGCATGCTGTCCGTTTTCCCCATCCCCCAGAGTTGTGTCAACTCTCGGGGTCCTTACCCGGGGTTGCGTCAAGACTGCGGAAAACCTGCCCAAACACCACAAAGAACGAATTCTCAGTCGCGATATGTCATTCCGGAACATTTCCCTCACATATATCGAGTTAGTTTGAGGACGATTTTTACCAGTTGTAACATCGTAAATAGCTGCTTATGTTTCTCCCGATTGCGTAGGAGAAACCTACCGAGCTTCAAGGCCTTGGACCTTGAAGCTTTTTTGCGCAGGAAAACCGATCTCCAAAGGAGGAGACTCCGTGGTTCCGTTTGTGACCGCCGGGTACGTTCCATCAACCACAGCCGTGGCGTCTAGTCTTCCGCTCACCGCTTTGCTCGGGCTGCTGCCGCTGGTTCTGTTTTTTGTACTTCTTGGGGTGTTCAAGGTCCCTACACACTGGTGCGCGGTTGCCTCTTTGGTCACCGCGCTGTTGGTTGCGGTTTTCGGCTTCAATATGCCGGCAGATCTTTCCCTTTTGTCAGCTACTCAAGGAGCCGCTTTCGGCTTTCTTCCCATCTTGTACATCGTCATCATGGCGGTGTGGATTTATAACTTGACCGAACGCAGCGGGCGTTCCGAGGATGTTCGCACGGTATTCTCCGTGATGGGCAAGGGAGATCAGCGGGTTCAGGCGCTCCTCATCGGCTTTTGCTTCTGCGGCCTTCTCGAGGGCCTAGCAGGTTTCGGTGCGCCAGTTGCCATCGCCTGCGCCATGCTCCTTGCCATCGGCATCCCACCTGTGAAAGCGGCACTGATTGCCATGGTGGGTAACGCCTTGAACGTGGGCTTTGGCGCCATGGCGATTCCGGTGGCCACTGTGGCTCAGCTCGGCGATTCCACCCCAGAGATCGTCGCTAGCACCATGGGCCGAATCACCCCCTTCTTCTTGGTGTGGGTCCCGATCCTTCTGCTGGCCATCTACGACGGCATTCGCGGCGTTAAGCAGTGCTGGCCACCAGCGCTTGTTGCGGGCATTGGCATGGCGGGCGGTCATTTCGTCGCATCGAATTACGTGTCCTATACGCTCACGGCAGTGTTCGCTTCCCTACTCTCCTTCATTCTCGTTGCGCTTTTCATGCAAATCTGGTCCCCCACCACACCCGAATCGCAAAAGTCCGAGGAGGCACCCGAAAAGCTCACCGTCTCCCGCACCGTCCTCGGCCTCATGCCCTACTGGCTGGTCATTGTCATCTTCGGCATCGCCAAGCTCTGGACGATCGGAGTAGATGTTCCGGCGTGGCTAGCTTCAACCGATATTCACATTGAATGGCCCGGACTCTACGGCAACCTCTTGGATGGATCCGGAGCAGTATCAGAGAACCCCGTGTTCAATCTCCAGTGGCTCTCTTCTCCGGGGACGATGCTTCTGCTCACGGGGTTAGTGGTTTCGATTGCGTACGGAGTTTTTGATAGCGACGGCAAGTTCCCCTTCTCCTTCAGCGCAGGTATTCGGACTCTGGGCAGGACGTTCTACGATCTCAGGATCACCATCCTGACGATTGCCGTGATCATGGCACTGGCCTATGTGATGAACTTTTCGGGCCAGACCGTGGCCATCGGGACATGGTTGGCTGGCGCCGGCGCTTCCTTCGCGTTCCTCTCCCCAATTCTCGGGTGGATCGGTACCGCCGTCACCGGTTCAGCAACCTCCGCAGCCGCACTGTTCGCTAACCTGCAGGCAACCGCAGCCTCCGCAGCGCATCTGAGCCCACAGCTGTTGCTGGCCGCCAATGAGATCGGTGGCGGTATCGGAAAGATTATGAGCCCGCAGAACTTGGCGATTGCCGCAACGGCAATCAAGGAACCCGGCTCGGAGGCAACGCTTCTTCGAAAAGCCGCCCCCTATTCCATCTCATTCGTTGTAATACTTGGTGTTATCGTGCTTCTAGCATCGCGCGGTACGCTCGGATTTGTTATCGCATCATAGGAAAGATAATTATGAAAATCGCTTTGTTTGCCACGTGCATCGGCGACGTGATGTTCCCTCAGGCACCACAAGCCACCGTGCACCTTCTCGAGCGCCTGGGATGCGAGGTTGTTTTCCCTGAATCCCAAGCGTGCTGCGGCCAGATGCACGTTAATACTGGGTATTATCCCGAGGCCGTGCCCATTATCCGCAATCACGTGGAGGCCTTCCGGCCCGTGCTTGATGGCGAATGGGACGCTATCGTTGCGCCGTCAGGTTCGTGCGTTGGCTCGCTCCGTCATCAGGCCGAGATGGTGGCCGAGGATCAGGGGGACATGCGGTTGGCGCGTGAGGCTGCCGCGCTGGCTAAGCGCACCTTCGATCTGCCGGAACTGTTGGTCAACGAAATGGGTGTGACGGACGTTGGTGCCTACTTCCCCCATCGGGTCACCTACCACACCACTTGCCACTCGCTCCGGGTTGCAAGGGTGGGCGATAGTCCACTCCGGCTCCTTCAGGCCGTTGACGGTATCGATTATGTGCCGCTTCCGGATGCAGACGTGTGCTGCGGCTTTGGCGGAACATTCTCCCTCAAAAATCCCGAGACGTCAGCATCGATGCTTTCGGACAAGATGAAGAACATTCTCTCAACGGACGCCGAGGTTCTAGTTGCTGGCGATTACTCCTGCATGATGTCCATTGCTGGCGGCCTCCAGCGCATCCGTTCCGGGATTCGCGCGATGCATCTAGCTGAGGTGCTGGCCGGAACCAAGGATCAGCCGTGGAATGCCCCGGCCACAACCACGAAGGTAGGCATCTGATGATCGATTCAATCGAAAAGCTCGCGGATAAGCTCAACCTCAACCCAGCCACATGGCAGGAATCCTCGAAGGAGGAAAACGAGTTGGGTTGGAGCCCGGGCCACCCCATTCCCGAAGATCCACTCCGGTGGGGAGATCGCTTCCCCGACGGCGCCAAGAAGACACTTCGCAAGACGCAGATGCGAAGGAATCTCGGGTACGCCACAACCAAGATTCGGACCAAGCGCAACACTCGCGTGGATGAGATGCCCGATTGGGAGGAGCTGCGCGAAGCTGGCTCCAACATCAAGCGCAATGTCGCGGCCAATCAAGTAGAACTGCTCGAGCAGTTCGAGGAGAACGTCAAGGCTCGCGGCGGCATTGTGCACTGGGCGCGCGATGGCGAAGAAGCCAACAAGATTGCCTTTGACATCATCAAGGCCAAGCAGGTTGACGAGGTAGTCAAGGTCAAGTCCATGGCCACTCAGGAGATCAACTTCAACGAGTATCTCAAGGCCCGTGGCGTTCAGGCGTGGGAGACCGATCTGGCCGAAATGATCGTCCAACTCTCCGAAGATATGCCGTCGCACATCGTAGTCCCGGCCATTCACCGCAACCGAGCCGAGGTCAAGGCCATCTTCGAGGCAAGGATGGGCGATGCTCCGGAAAACATGGGTAATGAGCCGCGCGAGCTTGCCATGGCGGCGCGCGCCCATCTTCGCAAGAAGTTCCTTTCGGCCAAGGTGGCCATTTCGGGCGCCAACATGGGCATCGCGGAATCGGGCACTCTCTCCGTGTTCGAATCCGAGGGCAACGGGCGCATGTGCCTGACGCTCCCGGAAACGCTCATCACCGTGATGGGCATCGAGAAGATCGTTCCCACCTACAGGGATGTGGAGGTGTTCAGCCAGCTTCTGCCGCGATCGGCAACGGGCGAGCGCATGAACCCTTACACCTCGTTCTGGACCGGAGTAACCCCAGGGGACGGCCCGCAAGAGTTTCACCTGATCCTTCTGGACAATGGACGCACCAATGTTCTCAAGGATCCGGTTGGCCGCGAAGCCCTCAAGTGCATCCGCTGCGGCGCGTGCATGAACATCTGCCCGGTGTACCAGCATGTTGGTGGCCACGCCTACAACTCGGTGTACCCCGGCCCGATCGGCGCGATCCTCACGCCACAGTTGCTGGGCGCCTTCGATCACCACGATCCGGCCTCCACGCTCCCCTTCGCATCGTCCTTGTGCGGCGCGTGTTATGACGCGTGCCCGGTGAAGATCAATATCCCGGAGATCCTCGTTCACCTGCGGCATCGCTATACCGAGGCAAATCGCGGCGGCGTCCCCAGCGGCTGGGACATTGGAATGAAGGCGAGCGCCAAGGCCATGTCCTCCGGCAAAACAATGGCAGCGGCGGGCAAGGTGATGCCCGCCGGCAATCTCATCGCTGGCCCCGACCACAAGATCGGCCATATCCCGCTCCCCGTGGTTTCGAACTGGACGTTCGTGCGCGACGTGCCCGCACCACCAACCCAGACCTTCCGAGATTGGTGGAAGGATCGCGAGCAGGACAGCACAGGAAAGCCTGAACCAACTCCGTCTCCGGCTACAGGACCCACAGAGCCAGCGGAAGTTCCGGGCGGACCAGCAGCTGAATCAACTCAAGGAGAGACGAAATGAGTGACGCCGCCAAGGCTGAGATCCTCAATCGCATTCGGGCGGCCGGCCCCATCAGCGCCCCGGCCATCCCCCGCGATTACCGAATGGGCACCACTGCCACCCGCGACGAAGTGATCGCGGAGATGGAACAGGCCCTGATCGATTACACGGCAACGGTCGCTCACGCAACTGGCGCCACACTTCCTCAGGTGATCGCCGAGCAGCTCAGCGATAAGACCACCGTGGTGATCCCGCCGGGGCTTCCACAAAACTGGGTGGATGCGATCGGCGCGGACGGCCGCGAGGTCCGCGTGGACGATCCGCCACTCTCCAAGGACACGTTGGATAAGACCGAAGCGGTGGTTACGGGCGCACGCGCCGGGGTGAGCCTTTCGGGAACGATCATGCTGGATAGCGAACCCGATCAGGGACGCCGCGCCATCACTCTGGTTCCCGATTGCCACGTCATTGTGCTGGCCGCCAGCTCCATCTATGCCACGGTTCCCGAGGCGGTTGAGGTGCTCTCCGCCCATCCCGAGCGGCCCACTACTTGGATTGCAGGGCCATCGGCTACCTCGGACATCGAGCTGGTTCGAGTAGACGGTGTACACGGCCCGCGTACACTTCGGGTTATCATCGTGGATGATGCATCCTGAACAAATAACTGATTCTGTAGCCTTCCACGCGGAAGGCCCGGTGTGGCACGAATCGTGGGGCGGTCTGCGATTCGTGGACATGCTGGCTGGCGATCTGCTGACCCTCGCTCCCTCTGGCGAACTCACGCGCCTAAGCACCGGCTCCCCCATAGCCGCCTTCGTGCGCCCGCGCGCCACGGGCGGCTATGTTCTGGGAACTGAACGCGGTATTGCGCTGGCCGATTCCGCCTTCGCCGCGCCCAAGCCGCTCCCCGAGATGTGGTCTGATACCAACGTTCGCATGAACGAGGGCGGGGTAGATCCGCTGGGGCGCCTGTACGCCGGCTCCATGCCCTACGATAAGACGCCCGGTGCAGCCAAGTTGTACAGGGTTGATGGGGAAGGTGACGTCGTCGTCGTTCTAAAAAACGTCACAACCTCCAACGGCATAGAGTTCACCGCGGACGGGACGCGTGCGTACTACAACGATACGGCTACGCGCGAGACGGACGTTTTCGACGTGACTGCCGAAGGCGATCTCACCAACCGGCGTACGTTCTTCCACACTGGTGAGGGAACCAGTCCGGACGGGCTCGCGGTTGATTCGGAAGGTAACGTCTGGTGCGCGCTGAACCGCGTGGGTGCCGTGCGGCTGTATTCGCCGGACGCAGAGATCCTGGGCGAATGGACGCTCCCCTGCCCCGGCGTGACCGCCGTGACCTTGGGCGGGGCCGACGGTAAGGACGTCTTCATCACCACGTCCAAGGAGATGGCGGATGTTCCGGGTGCAGGTGCCGTGTGGCACATGCGCGCCGAGGTAGCTGGCCAGCCCACGAGGGAGTACCGCGGGTAGTGGACGCGCTCTTTCAGATTGATCCGGCTGAACGGAAGCCGCTCGCCAAAGTCGTGATCGTGGCAGGGCCGTCAGGCTCCGGCAAGACCCGCTTCACCACACGTTCGGGCCTCCCCGTCATTTCACTGGATGATTTTTATTTTGACGGCGACCATCCCGGCCTGCCCCATCGTCACGGCATGGTGGATTGGGACTCACCGGCCACGTGGGATGGAATCGGCGCCGTTGCGGCGCTCGTTGAGCTGTGCACCACCGGCGAAACCACGGTACCAATCTACGATATTTCGGCCAGCAAGCGCTTGGGCGAACGGCGCGTGGAATTAGACGGGGCCAGATTCGTCTTGGTTGAGGGGATTTTCGCTCCTGAGATCGTGGATAGGGCGCGCGCCGAAGGAATCCTCGCCGATGCCATCGCGCTCAAGCGCCCGCGCGCCCAAACGTTCTGGTTCCGGCTCATGCGCGATCTGGACGAGGCCCGCAAGCCACCCATCAACCTATTGCGCCGCGGAATCGCGCACTTCTTCGCCGAGCCCGCGCGCTACGAATACTTTGTCTCTAAAGGCTTGCGCTTGGTGAGCTGGGAAGAGGCCCACGAGGTGCTGACCAATCTGCTGGCGCGGGCGCGGTAGGGTCAATCGGTTGAATTCGCTTATTCCTTCTGATCCACGGATCCTAGTTTTGAGTAACATAGTCCGGATTCGCAGCAATATAATCCTTGGCGTCCTGAACTAGATCATCCCACGCTTCCCGTTGTGCCATAAGTTCTGCGCCATATTCATCAATAACCTTCATCTGATACTCGGCGGTAACATCCGCTAACCGCTGAGTAAAATCGATCTGATCCTTACACTCGACAGTTTTTATCGCCATTTCAATCTGGTCTTCATCCACAGTCCAAAACTCCACCCCTTGTGGGTATCCAATTGCCGAACGGTCAGCGTTCATCCCCTTCGTTTGAAGGCATTCATCGAATTCATCAACAAGGGTGGTAATTCTTGTATCAGTGGATACCTTGTCTGGCACCTCTCCCATCGCAACACTGCCCGGCCCGTCCAGCTGTGCAGCTTCGACATCAAACTTGTCTTCGGAAGGTTCTGAACCACACAGCTCCGCGAACTCAGTGCGTTGCTCCTGAGTGAGGTTTTCGTAGGGGTTGCCCGAGGCGGCTTCTTCATAGTCATCAGGCTTCGGTACGTTTTCATTAAACGTGAGTTCACCATCCGTCTTTGGATGGACGAAAGCAAACTTTTCTGCAATCGGCATCGTCCACGGTCCGTATAAGAAAAACACCTCACGCACCTGTTCATACTGGCTCACCGGATACGGATCCAGCTTGGTGCCGGTCTTTTCATAAACGCATTGAATAAAATTCCCCTCCTTCGCACTATCTACGATTTCTACCTCGTTCTCATCCCATGTCTTCACATAATCCTCTGGCAAATGAACAGTGGCCTTGTCATAATCCAACTCAGCACTCGGGTTGATACCGCTCACTTTCGGTGTGGCACCACTACCGCCACCGGTATCGTTGGAACATCCCACCAGACCGATCAGTGCCAGACAAACAACCAATGCAACAGCAACAGACCTCAAAGAATTCATGCGCGTTCCCGTCATTGTGGGTGGGAACGGCTCCTCACCGCTCCCACCCCTACTAAACATGTCTAGCTATTTACAGTTGGTGCCTGTATGGAATTCGGCGCTCTTGACTCTATTGGTCCAATTCTCAGCCTTGTACGGCCCAATACCGGCCCCGTTGGCTAAATTCGCATCTCTACTTGCGGCACTTCCATCCCAACTTTCACTCTTGAGGGAGAAGTATCGGTTGTTCTTATTGTTCCAGAATCGCGTGTACTTACAGCTCTTACCATTTGCTCCAGCTGAATTATGCGTATCCCTAACTGCTGCAGTACCTACAGAGAAAGGACCATTAGCGGGCGCTGCCGCCCAGCTACCACCATAGTTACTACTCTTCCATAAACACGCGTATCCTAACGCGCATCCTGGATAGGCCTGAGTGCCGATTTCATCAGTAATCTCAACCACCGGCGCTGGTTCGGGAGTCGGCTCATCGGCGAACGCAGCAGATCCAGCAAAACCGCTAGCTGCCAATATTAGCGCTGCAAGCGGGGGGGCTGCTAGTTTTCTAAAAGGTTTCATAATATGTCCTTATCATCTCAGGGTAGGCATGCCGTTATGCCTTCCAACAAAACTAGAAATCATATAAGGCCATCAACTCGATATCGAGCGGATGGAAAATGCTCTCACGAGCAAACCGAGCGTACACGCGCTGTGAACGTTCACGCCGGGAGCAATCCGTTATCCAGATTGTGTGGCCAAGCTAGTGAGGTATTTTTGCTTGGGTATCTCCACCATATTCGTCGGAAAAGACCTGCGTACACACTTCTCGTATATTGTGATTGATATCACGATTGACCTAGGCGTGGGCTACGCCTCGCGCAGGGCAGCTACAAATTATGCGTACTTACTTGGACTGCGGCTTAATGAACGGGAACGTGATGGTCTCGCGGATTCCCAAGCCAGTCATCGCGGTGAGCAGGCGGTCAACGCCCATGCCCATGCCACCGGCGGGCGGAAAGCCCTGCTCCATGGCCTCAAGGAAGTCCTCGTCCAGCTGCATGGCCTCGGGATCACCGTTGGCGGCCTCAAGGGACTGAGCCACGAAGCGCTCCCGCTGGATCACCGGATCGGCCAGTTCTGAGTACGCAGTTGCCAGCTCCATGCCGCGAACATAAAGATCCCACTTCTCGGTGAGGCCAGGCTTGCTGCGATGCGGGCGGGTCAGCGGGGAAGTGTCCTCGGGGAAGTCCCGCACGAACGTGGGCGCCCAGAGTTTTGAGCCTACGAGTTCCTCGAACAGTTCCTCTGCGATCTTCCCTGCAACCCAGTAAGGAGCTACCGAAATGCCGTGTTCCTCGGCCAGTTCCTCGAGCCGAGCCTTCGGAGTTTCCACCGTGACCTCTTCGCCCACTGCTTCAGAGATAGAGGTGTAGAGATCTATGTTGGCCCATTCGCCGCCGAAGTCGTACTCGGTGCCGTCGGCCAACGTGACCACCATGGTCCCAAGTGTGTCCATGCATGCGCGCTGGATCAAAGACTTGGTGAGCTCAGCCATCGTGTCATACGTGCCGTATGCCTCGTAAGCTTCCATCGCCGTGAACTCGGGTGAATGGGTGGAATCGGCACCCTCGTTGCGGAAATTCCGGTTGATCTCAAACACGTGGTCGACCCCGCCCACCACAGCGCGCTTGAGGTGTAGCTCGGTAGCGATGCGGAGGTAAAGATCCTCGTTATACGCGTTGATGTGCGTCTTAAAGGGACGCGCGGCAGCTCCGCCGTGGAGTGCCTGAAGCATCGGCGTTTCTAGCTCTAGGTAGCCGCGCTCATCGAAGGTGCGTCGCAGCGACTTCATGACGCCGGCGCGCAGGCGAACTATGTCGCGGGCAGCAGGACGCATGATGAGGTCAAGGTGGCGCAGCCGCACGCGCGACTCCTCGGAAAGGGACACGTCTTCGCCATCCGCGTTCGTGTACACCTTGGGAAGAGGGCGCAATGCCTTAGAAGCAATCTGCCACGAGGTGGCAAACACGGAGAGTTCCCCGCGCTTGGAAGCGCCCACATAGCCTTCAATGAACAGGTGATCGCCAAGATCAACAAGCTGCTTGAAGTCCGCGAGCGCCTCAGCGCCCACGTTGTTCAGGGACACGATCACCTGGAGGCGCGTACCTGCACCATCTTGGAGCGTAGCGAAGCAAATCTTGCCGCCTGTGCGGAACAACATGACGCGCCCAGCAACGCCCACGCGTTCTTCAGTCATTTCCACACCCGCTTCGGTGCCTTCAAACTTATTGCGGATATCGGCAATGGTTGTGGTGATGGGAAGCTCCACCGGATAGGGCGAAATACCTCGGTCTAGCAGCGCCTGACGCTTGGCCTTGCGGACCTGCATCTGTTCGGACGTTTCATCTTGTACAGGCTTCGTTTGTTCACTCACGCACCCCAGCCTATCGGCACCACGCCGCCGCTGCACGGCCAGAAGGGGTGATCTTGGCCAGATTTCGGGGCGCCCGCTCCTTTTGCCTGCGCCTCTCGCCTGTAGCTGCAGGAAGGAATATCTACGGGTGAGGCGGAAGTACTAACGATGCGCCGCCACAGAGTGCGAGCGCTGCGCCCGCACTACCCCTACTATCCGGCCCAACCTACCGGCGGTATTCCTCGAAAGTAATACCGGAGGACTGTACCGAAGCTCCGTCGGGGGCCTGTCCGGGCTCATCGGAAACCTCGACCGCCCTATTGTTAGCGTCCACAAATACAACGTGCGGCTGATAGGTTCGGCACTCGGCTTCGTCTAGAAGCGAGTATGAAATGACGATCGCAAGATCACCTTCATTGATCAGATGAGCGGCCGCCCCATTAATCGTCATGATGCCCGAACCTCGTTCGCCGGGTATTGCGTAGGTGGTAAGGCGGGCACCGTTGGTAATATCCACAATGTCCACCGCCTGACCAACCAGAATGTCCGCCGCATCCAGAAGGTCCGCATCAATTGTTACAGACCCAACGTAGTTCAGATCTGCTCCGGTCACCGTGATCCGGTGGATCTTGCCGGTCATCATCGTGCGCATTCTAGCCATCGAAGCGCACCTCCCTATTGTCTATCAGTCGCGTGGAACCAACCCACGCTGCCGTAATGATGAGGCCTCGGCCATGATCCGGCACGCCAACCTCTGTCAGATCCTCGAACGTTTCAGGATCTACCACAGACAGATAGTCGAGCTTCACACCCGGCGCCTTGTCCAAATATGCGGTAGCGCGGTCGCGCACTTCCACAGGGGAAGCCCCGTGGCGTGCTGCGTCCTTTCCAAGAACGAGCGCTTGATTAAGCGCCAACGCCTCGATATATTCGTCCTCGCTCAGGTAGGCGTTGCGCGAGGATAGCGCCAAGCCCGACTCTTCGCGCTTAATCGGCACCGCCTGAATACGAACCGGCATATCCAGATCCGCCACCATCGTCCGAATGAGGGCCAGCTGTTGGGCGTCTTTCTGCCCGAAGAACGCCACGTCCGGCCGCACAAGATTCAGAACCTTGTGCACCACCTGAAGTACGCCAGCGAAGTGAATGGGCCGCGTCTTTCCCTCGTATACCGTTGCCATCGGGCCTGGGTCAATACGAATCAGCGGCTCGCGCGGGTACATCTCTGATTCCGAAGGAGCAAACACCAGATCCACCCCAACCGTGTCAAGGAGTGCAATATCCGCGTCAAGCTGGCGCGGATAGGAATCAAAATCCTCGTCCGGTCCGAACTGCAACGGATTCACAAACACCGATACCACTACGTGATCCGCCGCCTCTTTTGCGGCGCGCACAAGCGAGAGGTGACCCTCATGGAGAGCACCCATCGTCATCACAAGGGCGACGCTTCCCGAAAGCTGGTCCATTGCCCCGCGTAGGTCTTCTTTAGTACGAATCAATTCGCTCACGTGAAAAGACTACCGCGGCGTAGGTAGCGAGTATAGCGAGGCGGTAGTTGAACCCGGCTCCTGATTAGAGCGCACCATAATGGCAGCTGGATGTTGTGACCGTACGCACGGCAGAATAAGCGGATACTATGGCTCCCACAAACTATCTCAGACAGAGCATTACTGTCCCTGTTCGAGGTAGTGCTTGAGCGCGGTATTCAACGGGCCAAGTTCGCTGGTAACGACTTCGCGGAGAACCACGTTGTCCACTCCAAAGTACTCATGAATAAGGATATTTCTCATACCTCGAATCGCTGCCCAGTCAATCTCCGGCAACGCCTGTGTCACAGAGTCCGGCAGGTGCCGAACCGCTTCACCGATAACCGCGATATTCCGTTCTATGGCATCCACAGCCATATCAGCAATATCAGTGTCCGCGTCGTCAAGGCTATCGACGTAGCGCAAAGAGCGAGCGATTGCCGACTGAATGTCGCCGATCCTCTCTTCAACACCCCTACTCATAGAGACACGGCATCCGAAAGAGCGGCCTGCGATACAGGTTCCCTCAGTAACTCCGGAGAGAAGATATCCACCTTATGTCCGAGGATCTCTCGAAACTCTTCACTTAGCCCTCCAGCACGAAAAAGAACGTTCCCCCCGGCCGGGTCCAAGTCCACCAGAATGTCGATGTCGCTCTCGGCACCCGCATCCCCACGAGCAACCGACCCGAACAAACGGGGGTTCGTTGCACCGTACTTTTCAAGAACGGCTTTTAGCTCAGCCCAGCGAACTCCAATGAGCTTGCGCAGCGCTTCACTCTCTGGCGTAGGTACGTTCATATTCCAAGGATAATGTAGTGGTCCCCGAACTGACAGTGCTCAAATTGAGACACCATCGCGCCGGAGCACTAATCAGACCTCACCGCGATAGCGTGCTGAAGGGTAGCCGCACGCATGGCCGGATTCGAGGATGCAACCAGCCCTACAACCAGCATGAACCCCATCGTTCCTAGTTTCCCTAGCGATCAGAAGGAGCCACATACTCGTGCCTGAGTTCAGAAACAGGTGCTATGTAATCAAAATCGTGATCTGCGGTTAATACCGTTGCATCGTTAGAAATCGCGTACCCTGCAATGAGAATGTCCACTGCACCAGCTGCTCTCACAAGTCCGGAATCCCATAACGCACGTTGAATCCCGACAACCAATGATTCTTCCGGCGCATTCTCAAGTGGAAAACCGAGCGATAGTCTCCCGTAGTAACGGATGTACTCTGCCGGCGTCCGAGCACTGTGGCAAAACTCTAAAACTTGAGGAGGGCACGTGACCATGAGATCGGACGGCGCACGCTCAATCCTTCTCAACCTTTCAGTAATCGCTATGTCCCCTGAAGAAAGCCTGGCCCAGACAGAATTATCTACAAGGTAATCTGTCACTTCTTCCCGTCCGGCACAATAACAGGGGCACCAAGCTGTGATTCCAGATCAGCAAGCTCGGCAATACCGGAAATCATGGCGCCCTTCTGCTTCGAAGCGATCAAACGACGCAACGCAAGGTCAATGACCGAACGATTTGACCTTTCTCCGGTCAGGTCCCTAGCTCGAGCAATCAGTTGAGGATCAAGATCCACACTCGTAAGAGTCATGTCAACCTCCTAATTCCATATATTTATTTATATAATACGGGAATAAGACGCTAAATGTCACTACACCAAGGCGTTCTTCCAGTGTTCGAGTGGCCCCATCGCCCCAGCACCCTAATCAGACCGCACCGCGATAGCGGGCTGAATGGTAGCCGCACGCATGGCCGGATACGCGGATGCCACCAGCCCGACAACCATGCCCAGCACGGGCCCCAACGCGATCCACCCGGGATTCAGGTAGGCGCTCCAATCGTTTATGGCGGCCACCACGGTGATCACCACGGACGCCAGCGCGGCCCCAGCCAGCCCGCCCAGCGCCCCGATCAACCCACCTTCGCATAGGAACACGCCACCCACGGAACTGCGAGACGCCCCCAGTGCCCGCCGCACCCCGATCTCCGTGGTCCGCGCGGTCACCGAAACGATCATCGAATTTGTAATCAACAGGATCGTCAGCACAATAAGAAACGCGCCAACCCAGGTGGCCTGAGTGGTGAGCTGATCGGACACGTTCTCTCGAATCGCATTGGGAGCTATCACTTGGGACACGGCCAGCTTCTCCGGCTGCGCGGGCAGGATTGCCAGCCGCGCCACTCCGGATACCTGGCTCCCCGCCCCCAACTTGGTAAGAATGAGCACCTGACTCTCTGAATCGGAACCCGCAACCTCCACGGCGTTGTGGTACGGAATCACCAAGGAATCGCTGAAGGAATGCTCTCCGGGGAGGAACCCGATGATCGAATACCCCACGTTGTTCAGGTTCACGCTCAGGCCCCGAGTATCGCCCGTCACGGGGATCCCAAGCTTCTCGGCCGCGGCCTCCCCAAGGAACGCCACGTTCTGCTCCCCGTCCAACATCCAAGCCATATCCGTTGTTGGCGTGATCTCAGCGGCCTCCAGATAGCCACTGACTACCCCCTTGACGCCCACGTTGATGTTGTCCTCGCCGATCACCGGGCGGCTCACCTCGGACCGCCCAAGCAGATCCAAATCCAAGCGCCGCCCCGAAGCCTGAACGGTATCAATCGCCGCGAGCCGCGCCTCGGTATCGGCGGGCAAAAGCTCCTTCACATCCGCCTCGTCGCCATTCTCATCCTCGCTCGCAGATTCCTCCGAATCCTCGCTTTGGCCAGGGATGGTAACAAGGACTTGCCGGGTCGCCGAAGCCGCAATGTCCGCGTCAATCTGATGGGCGGCATTCTGGGAAATACCCACCGACGCCAGCAGCGCCCCCGTACTAAAAGCAACCGCACTCACCATGAGCACCGTCCGCGACATCCGCGAGGACAGCTCCACGCTCACGTCCCGCATCAGGTCCCGGAGCCTTAAAAATACGTTTCCACGTTTGTGTTTACGGCTCCGCCTTTTTCGTTTTGGCTTCGCAGGCGTGTCTTCGTCCAAGATATCAAGGGGGTTTGTCATTTTTCGATCCTCCCGTCGATAAGGTGGAGTACACGATCGGCCCAGTTGGAGATCCTCTCGTCGTGGGTAATAACGACGACGGCGACATCTCCCGCCGCCTGCTCATCAAACAGATTGAGAACTGTGCCGGCGTTTTGCTCGTCGAGGTTGCCGGTGGGTTCATCCGCCAATAACACCTGCGGGCTGGTGAGCATAGCGCGCCCAATCGCCAAGCGTTGCTTTTCTCCGCCGGAAAGTAGCCGGGTCAGGGAATCGCCGCGGTGGTCCAGCCCCACTTGTCCAAGCACGCGGTCCACCATCTCTTTGCGTTTCTTAAGGGGAATGGAGTTGATCGCAAGCTTCAGCTCAAGATTCTCAATCACCGTCCGGTGCCCAAGCACGTGGTAGTCCTGAAACACGAACCCCAACATATTGGCGCGGAGGCGATCCCTCCGTCGCGCGGATAGGGACTTGGTTTCTTCCCCTGCTAGGCGGTAGCTGCCGTCACTGGGTTCATCAAGCAGGCCCACGATGTTCAGGAGCGTGGACTTGCCGGCGCCCGAATGACCCACGATCGCTATGCGTTCGCCAGCCTGAACCGTCAGGTCCACACCTTTGAGCACCTCCACGGGCGGCTTGACCGTGTAGGTTTTGCGAATGTCCTTCAGCTCTAGAACGCTCATCGGTTCGAAACAACGATCTCATCGCCCGGCTTGACGGTGGGCTCGTCAAGCACTGCGTATCCTTCGCTCACCTGCTCGACTGTCACGGGCACATGCTTGCCCTCAACCCCGGCCAGCACCACAAACGTGTCCGATCCATCCTCGCGCAGCGCGGTCACCGGAACCGCAATACCTGACACGGCCTCTCCCGCCTCCGCGATCACCACAACTTCTTGGTCATCAGAAAGGCCCTCGGGATCTGCCACCTCCACGGTCACGTCATATCCAGGAATCTCCTTGCCCGCGTCCGGATCAGCCTGAGCAAATTCCGATATGCCCCTCACGCGCCCGCTAGCCACCTGTTGAGTGTCGCTAGCAGCCTGAACGTTGACCTTACGCCCAGACTTGAAGGAGCCCTTCTCCGCCACCCCCACACGCACCGTGACTGACGCGCTACCGCTGCGCAGGGTTGCCAGTGGAGTATCCTCGCCCACCTGAGTATTCACACCGGCAACCTTGACCACTGTCGCGCTGCCGGCCGTCAGCGTCACAAACTCCGAGCGGACCACCGGCACGTATGCCTTGGCGGGCTCCAGCCGCACGGAGGATGTACCACCCGCGGGTCCACCAGCCATACCGCCTTCGCCGGTGGCACTTCCAGAGTCGGAATCATCGTCCTCGTCAGAACTAGAACTAGTGGATCCACCAGCCTCCTCCGAACTCGCCTCGGCCACTGGATCCGGAGCCACCACACCGGCCCGGGTATACATTGCCTTGACCGCTTGGGCGGTGGCCGGACCGTATTCCCCATCTACGGCCCCGCCGTACACTCCAAGATCGCGTAAAGCCCGCTGGACTTCGCGCACATCCGCTCCTGAATCGCCCACGTAGATGTCCCGGTACAGGTCAAAGGGCAATGCCAAGCCCAGCACGGGACGTCCGGAAACCTCGGCCAGCACGCTCCCTGAATACAGGGTATCCCCTACCGATGCATATGAACCCGTAACCACCGGCAAGGAGCCATCGGAAGGAGAAACGCTCACATCCCACGATTTACCAAGCTTCAGCTTGCCCTTCGATTGGATCATCTCCGCCGGAAGCGTCCGCTCCTCAACCTGTGCCGTGATCACCGCTTGAGACTGAGAGTTCTCAATAGCCTCCTCATTGGGAGAGCGCACGAAACGCCCCGCCGCAAACGCGCCGGCAACCACGGCCAAACACACCACCACAGTGATGCCGATCCACCAAAATCTACGCTTCATGTTGTTCCTCTATTGGACCGGCTGAAAGGCATCAGGGTTATCAGCAATGTAATCCTCCGCCTTGGCCAACGCCTCATCTTGACTATCACGGATCTCCACGAGCTCCTCGGCATACTCTTCAATTGTCGGTGCTTGGTACTCGGCCATAATGTCCGCAAGCTGTTGAATAGAATCAGTAGATTCCTGACACTGCGCCACCTTCACAGCCATTTCAACCTGATCCTCATCTATCCGATTCGGATCAGCAGCAGTGACAAAACTCGGCGTACTACTGTCAAACGTCATCCCATTTTCTTTGTAGCAGGCCGTTAGATCATCAAAAACCTTCTCAGCCCGGGGATCACCAAGCGTCTTCTCATATACTTGGTTAAAATCCTCTTGCCACGGCCCGCCAAAACCATCATCAATCCCGTTAAAGTACACGAAATCTGGATCACCAGAGCACTTCTCGATTGCCTCATCCAGTTGGTCTTCAGGAAGCGGCACATAGTCATCATTAGCAGACTTAGAATCAGCCGGAGCCCCTTCGATTCCATTAACTACCATATCGGCGTCAGTCATCGGAGGAACAAAGGCGAACCGCTCAGCCATATCAACAGTCCACGGCCCGAACTGATACCACATGTCATAAACCGGATCGGGATCAGCAGACGAAACCATCATGGGAATACCAAGCGACCGCGCACATTTCGTGATCCCGATATCTCCAGCTGTTGACAAGATGGTCAACTTATTCTCAGACAACTGAAACCGATCCGCGGGTAAAACAACCGTACCCGCATCGGGATCAACATCAGCCATCAGATCCAAACCATCAACTTGATTCAGGCTAGGTGAAGAAGCAGATGAATCACCCGCGTTCGTACTGCATGCACAAAGGCTCAAGACCCCGAAGACAGCAATAAGAGTTCCAATGGAACGCGCAAACATAAGATACCAATCAAAATAGATAGGTGTGAGGCGGCGGTTAGCCGCCTCACACCTATTTGCTAACAACCGGAGTGGAAGATCGAACTGACTCGATTGTCCCAGTTTTGGGACTTACCGGGGCCGGTCCCCGCCCCATTAGACAGCTTTGGATCCCGATAGTTCGATTTCAGCAGTTGCTTGCTATATAGCATGAAGTAAGACGTACTTCCAGCAATACTATGCCCATCGTAATACCTAGTATATTTGCATGTCTTACCGTTAGCTGCCGCAGAAGATCCTTGATCATTCAACTTGTCAGCTACTCCTCCTCCATTGTAGGTGCCAAACGATAGACCGTTGTAACTCGTGTCTTTCCAGATGCACCCATACCCCGAAGTACAGGCCCCAGTACCGGCACTCGCTGCAGGCATTACGACTCCGGAAACTCCAAGCGCTAGCACGGCTGCGAGTACGCTACCGACAACACTATGCGTCTTCTTTTTCATTTTTACTTCCCTTCAACATTGATGGTATTTGCGAAACTACGCTCCTCTCAGCGTGTTTAAGCACTAAGAGCCACAATCTGAGATACAAACTGAGTCTTGCGCCTATCAAGAAATCCGTGAGGACTCGTCGAAGCCCTCACTTCTGAGCGCAGCAATTCAGTCGCGACCGACGGCCGTGGCTAGACGCACTACAATGGTGATGCCGATCCACAAATATCTACGCTTCATCAAATTCTTTCCGAGACTGTGTGAGCTCATCAGCGATCGTTGGAGCATACCGATCAGAAGGCAGAACCACCATCCCCGCATCGGGATTCACTTCCGCCGTGAGGTTCAGATCGCTCGGAGCTACCGTTTCAGTTGAGGCGTCGCCTGAATCCGGCGTGGAACTTCCGCATCCCGAAATCAGAACGGCGCTGGATATCACAGCAGCAAGAACAAGCAATTTTTTACGCATAAAGTGCTCTTCGACAACGCTCAGTTGGTTGGTAGTTCGAACAATTCCGGATGGGAAGCAATGTATTCCTCTGCTTCCGCGACGGTATCGTCCCATTCTTCGCGAGCCGCAAACAGCTCCTCCGCATACTCCTCAATCATGGGAACTTGGCGCTCGGCGATAATATCTGCCGCGCGCTGAGTGAAATTAGTCTGGTCTTTACACTCGACCGTCTTTAGTGCGAGCGCAATCTGTTCTTCGTTAATGTTGTTAAAGTCGGCGTTCAACGGAAAACCCGGAAAATCGCGATGCATCTCCATGCCGTTTTCTTCGAAGCACACTGCAAGTTCATCTGACAGTGCCTGCATTTCTGGGTCGCGAATTACAGCCTCTTGTTCCTCATTGAGAGCTTCCTGCCCTGGCCCAATCGTCCATAAACGTGTCTCGTCGAATTCCATGACAGCTTCTGTTGAGTTGCATGTCTCGAAGACATTATCACGATCAGCTTCAGCAATATTCTCGTTTACCCAAGGGATTGGTTCATAGTCCGCCGGCGGCTCAACTATTCCATTCACAATCAGCGCACCATCACCCATAGGTTCGACGAACGCGAACTTCTCCGCAACAGGCTTTGTCCAAGGGCCAAACCAGTTCCACATATGCATAGCTGGTATATACGGATCCGGACGCTCCGCTACCCATGGGATATCCAATTCGTCACGTGCACATTGTGCGACGCGCGCATCTCGCGCAGCACTAAGTGTCGAACTGTCAACCTGCTCGCCTCGAGTCACAGCATCTTCTGGCAAGGTCACGATTGCTGTCTCGGGATCAACTTCCGCCGTGCGGCTCAAGCTACTTAGGTCTGGATCAGCGTTCCCATTTACACCACTGTTCGGCTGGTCTGTTGGCGTTCCTCCACACCCAGCAACGAACAGGACCAAGAGTATTACACACGCCACAAGCCTTGCTTCAATTGGATGCCTCATCATAGCTGTTCCTCCTTCAAGAAAGGAATTGTGGGCTCAGCCAGTACTCGCCTGAGCCCACAATTCATAGGCTTTAGACCGTTAATTTGTCAGACGCAGTTTGCTCCTTGAAAGAATCGAATATATCTGATGCGATCTTTCCAATTTTGACCGTTGTATGGCCCGGTTCCAGCACCATTGGCGAGATTAGGATCGCGATAATTGGTTCCAATCCTTGTTTGGCTATCGAGAATGAAGTATGGATTGTTATCAAACGGGCCAGTTCGGAAACTCGTTCTGTGACAAGAATTTCCATTCGCCCAAGCTGAATTGGATGTAGTCATTGATACGACGCCATTATATTGCCGTGCATCCCATGTTCCGCCATAATTGTTGTTCCTCCAAATACACCCCCATCCCAGCGCACAACTAGCTGCTAACGGCGATATCTCGCCGTTTGAGTCGGTCTCGATACTGACTGCCGTTGGTTCTGGAATGTTGCCGTCGCTACTTTCATCCGCCTGAACGGCGGTGCCAAACAACCCGCTGACCGCTAATGCGAGAGTTGCAAGCCCCCCCCATCCAACTTTTCCTGCTACTCATGAGAGATCCTTCTGTTTTATTGGTGGTAGCTCCTCACCATTAAGAAGCTAAAACCAACACTAGTGGCAGCGGGGTGACTTGCACAACAACATCAGTAGGGGTGTCCGGCGTTACCGATTACAAGCCGTTCCAAAACCGACAGCTTTTTTCACTTTGGTCCTTAGGTCCCACACACCCCGACACTATCGGACCATGTTCGGAATAAGTCGTGCTAGTCCACCAACGGACCAACCCATTACAATGCTGATTGGAACGATGCTCGAATCGTCGGAACCTCTATTTCTTTTTCGTGCCCAAGGCTCCCGTAACCGCATCTCGCTGAGCATCAGTCAGGACGCGGCGCGTGTGCGCTCGATCCGCCGTAGCTTCGGCCAGAGCGCGGTAGACGGGTGGGATGTCTGTTGCATCGGTTGTTGCCGCGAGGGCGTCGATCGCCTGAAGGTGTTCTGCCACAGTTCCGGCATCGCCGCGAACCACGGGGCCAGTCAGGAGCTTCTCACCTGAGCGCAAGGCTCCATCGATTGAGGCATGAACAAGGGGCGCTAGGTAAGCGCCGGGATCCTCTATGCCGAGCGTTTCGAGCATCCGCATCGCTTGGTTCACGAGGGTTACGGCATGATTGGCACCATGGCAGATTGCGGCGTGGTAGAGCCCGCGATCCTCTTCCTCGATGGGAACCGCGCGGCCTCCGATTTCTTCAACCAGCGCTTGGCCGATGGGGAGAAACATTGGGGAAGCCGTAATCCCGAACGGGCAATCAATGAGCCGCTTGAGATCCAGAGACGTGCCCGTGAACGTCATAGCTGGGTGGGCCGCCAACGGTATCGCGCCCGCCTCGGCGGCGGGGTCAAGCACGCCGGTGCCGTATCGGCCCGCCACGTGCACCGCCAGATGCCCGCGCTTCCACAAATCAAGCTTTGCCATTCCCGCAACGAGAGGGCCCAGCTCATCGTCCGGAACCGCCAGCAGGATCATCTCGCTAGCTGCAGCGATCTCTTCGACTTCCATCGCGGGAACGCCGGGAAGCATCGTTTCCAGACGGTCGATACTAGCCTCGGAATGAGCGTAAGCGCCGGTGATTGTGTGGCCCACTGCCCGAAGGGCTGCGGCGATCGTGGCTCCCACCTTGCCAGCGGAAATGACGCCGATCTTCAGCCGGCCCGGACGTGTAGCAGATTGGGACATGAGAATATGCTACGCGCTCGCCGCCGCCGCCCTAAACAAACTCAAGCACCCACGCGTGCGTGCCAAGATTCGATACTCTCCTTTTCCGCAACCTTTCTGCGCTCGGCACCAACCCGGGACTCTTCCCAGAGCAGTGCGCGGGCGTCCGCGAGGCGGAGGTGAGTTTGCTCGGTATCAACTGAGGTGGCCACCATCCTCAGACTCAGGTTCGCCAAGCCGAGGTGGCGTTCAATCGGACCGGCGTTCAGTTCGAGGGACTGATAGTGATCGTGGAGAACCACTCGCATCGAGCGGCGCCACAGCCCGCCCCAGCGCATGACGGCTGCAGTGCGCGTGATCGCCATGGCATTGCGCTTGTGCCCGAACGGATCGAGGAATCGAGATTCGCGGGGTGCGGCAACGAACCTAGCCGAGGCGCCGGAGCCTTCGAGGGATTCCTCCAGGAACTGGTCCGGATCCTCCACGCCCAGATCAGGGATGAACACCCAGAGCATCCGGAGTGCCTCTTCGCGAGTGGCAACCGGAAGGATCGTGGAGCTTTCGCTGCCCTCCTCCGCTTCCGTGGCCGAGCTGGCAACGGTGACCTGCAGAACCCACCAATCGAAGCGGCGCCACCATGCCGGTTGGTAGATCTCTACTGCGTGGACGCGGCCCGGAGGGGTGGTAGTGGCCGTGGTAGAGAACAGTCCGGCCCGCACGCGCACACCATTAGAAGCCAGAAACACGGACGTATCCCATTTATTCGCGAACGCCTTGATGATGCTCCAGATCGATCCAAGCAGCACGAGAATCAAAGGGATGGCGGCCGCCCCGCTTTCAAAAACAACGAGTGCGATGGCTCCAGCCAGAGAAACGATGCCACTCAAGAGGGAGGGAGAAATGAACATCGAGACGAGGAGGCGCTTGGGGGTAAGCCGGTAAATCGGCTGCTCGCTGGCCGGTGCGAGAACGCCCTCAAGCGGTGTTTCCCAGTTTGAGATGCGAACGGGTTCGCCCGAGCGCGCCTGATTCTCCGCGGTCAGGATCGCCTGGCGGAGGCCCTCACATTGATCGCGTGTGAGCAGGCCAAGTTCGAGGCTGTCTCCCCCACCCGCGCTCTCCACCTTGACCGTGCCCATCTTGAGGAGACGAGCGAGGAACTGTTGAGTGACGTCCACGCTTTGGATACGGTCCCAGCGCAGGTGCAGGTGCTTCTTGACGAACACTCCGGACTTAAACTGGATCCCTTCCTGCGTGATGGCGAACTTCTTGAAGCGCCAGGAAATCGCGGCGCCAATCGTTGCCAGGATGCCCAAGCCCGCGAGGATACCGAGGATTCGCCACAGCCACGCGATCCCAAGCTGAACGAGGAAATCGCGGAGATCGTCAAAATCGCCGTCGCTGAGGGACTGCTGGCCGATCGCCACCGCGATCACCACAACGAATGCCCAGAGTCTTAGAGCCGCACCCAACATCGTGGCCTTCGCGAAGCGATGCCACTGGGCATCCTCGCCTTCGGTGAGAGCCGGAGCGATGGGGAGTTCGGGGGCGGCCGCGCTAGCCATAGGCTGCCCCTCCATCACAGGCCCTCCATGTTGGCTTGGCCAAGGGCAGTGAGTTTGATTCGGAGACGCTCCGCCTCAGCCGTGGTCACGGCGGGGATTTCACCGTCTGTCCCAGATGATGCCGTTACAAAATCTACGGAGGCTAGGCCGTAGCGGCCCAAGAGGGGCCCGGAGCTGACGGTCACCTGCTGCATCCGCCCATAGGGGATTACTTCGAGATGGCTAAACATAATGCCGCGCTTGATGACGAGCTCGCCCTCAAGCTCCGCATATCCCATGGCGCGTACGCGGCGAGGAACAAGCGCTATAACCCAGAGAAGAATAATAAGGACGACGACGGCGAAAACCCACGTCCATGGGTGGTCCCGCCAGAGGGTCAGGCTGAGCACCGCGGCTGCAATAAGGAACGGTGCTCCAACCACAAGCGCGCTCATGATCTTGATCTTGGCGAGCCGGAAATCCACGGGAGTAAATGCGATATCCGGCGCAAGAGCTGAGTTCATGACAACTAGACTATAGGACGGGCGGGAGGATTCGTCGTCGGCAAATAAGTGCTGAACAAAAGATCCCTAGTTATGGCTCGGTGATGAAGCCTTCGTCCACCATCCAGTCGAAGGCAACGTCCGCGGGCTCACGCCCGTCTACATCAACCTGGCGATTGAGCTCGATGAGCACTTCGTTGGTCAGCTTCTCCGAGACCTGATTGTAGGCGTCCTCAAGCTCGGGGTACTTCTCAAGCAGCTCGGTGTTAATCACCGGCGAAGCGTTGTAGGCCGGGAAGAAACTCTCATCATCCTCAAGGACGGTGAGGTTCAGCGACTTGATGCGTCCGTCCGTGGTGAAGACCTCGCCAAAGTTGCAATCCCCCTGTTCCGTGGCAGTGTAGACCGCGCCGGCGTCCAAGATCTTCACGTTCCCATCGGGCACATCGATCCCGTAATGCTCGAGCATCGGTTGGAATCCATCCGAACGCGAGTTGAAATCGGACTCTATACAGAACGTGAGCTCCTCAGGCGGTAGGTCGGCAATATCGCTGAGGTTAGAAACATCGCCGAGTTTGTCCTTGGTCTCCGAACTCATCGCGAGCGCGTAAACGTTGTTCAGTGGCGCGGGCGGGAGCCACGTGAGGCCCAAGCTTGCATCCGCATCACGGACGGCCTCCCACTGCTCATCCGGATCGGGAATACCTTCATCGTGGCCCAAATAGCTGAGCCACGCCGTCCCCGTGTACTCGTACGTCATGTCCGCCGTGTGATCCGTCATGAGCTGGCGCAACGCTTGTGGTCCCGGGATGTTTGTTTGGTCCACAACGTCGAAGCCCGCGGCTTGGGCAGTCAGAACCCCGATCTTGCCCAAAATGAGCTGCTCGGTGAAGTTCTTGGTGGTCACTGTCAGCTGCGTGCCCTCCGGCAAGTCAGGAATCGGCTCAACAGAGCCCGGAGCTGACTCCGGAACATAAGTTGAAGAGGGCTCTAGCCCGCACGCGCTCGTGATAGTTAAGAGACCCGCCGCGAGCAGACCCGCGCAGCCCCGAAAGCGTCTGTTGCGCCTGCTGGGTGCCTGGCCGTCATGCTTTTGAGCGTCCTCACCACTTCGGGTCTGCGTCATATCAGTCAAATGAAAGATGGCCATCACAGTCCTTTCGGACGGGCAAACGTTTCGATGACGCGTCCGAGCCAATCGATGAGTAGAGCTAGAAGAGAGCTGAGCAGGGCGCCCGATATGAGGACACTGGGGAGGAACAGACGCATACCCGTCTGGATAAGCACGCCCAATCCACCTGCTCCAATAAAGGCCGCGAGCGCCGCGGTTCCCACAAGAAGTACTAGAGCGGTGCGCACACCGTTGAGAATCACAGGTGAGGCCAGCGGAAGCTCAACCCGCCACAACGTGGCAACGCTGCTCATACCCATGCCACGGGAAGCTTCAATGAGTGATCTATCAACGCCCTCCAGCCCAATGATGGTGTTCCGCAGGATCGGAAGAAGCGTGTAGAGCACAAGGGCAATCACCGCCGCCTTAAAGGTGAAGCCCTGCCAGAATGCGAGGAGAACGATCAGGCCAACGGCGGGCGCGGACTGTCCTGCGTTTGCGAGCACCAAGATGACGCCCGAAGCCTTTTGGAACGGCCGGCGAGTAAGGAGGATGCCCAACGGGACGCCTACAACCAAGACAATCAGCGCGGACACTAACGTTAGCTCAAGATGTTCGAGCGTCGATTCCCACAGAGCCGATGGTGCCAGAGTCACTCGCTCGGTTTCGGAGAGGTTCGCCGTAGCCAACCAGATAAGGTAGCCAACCAAAATCACCGCCACAATGAGCGGCTGAATCCACAGCCCTTTCCCGCCCCGCGAAGATGACTTCTTCTTGGAGGTCTTCGATGAATTTTCCGTGGAGACACTCACTGTTCGTCATCTCCTCCGGAGAGTGCACTAGGCACTTGGGCGTCGGAGTCATTTTCGGAGGCTGCTGCGGCTGATCCGTCCGCTGCGCTGTCATCATCCTCGATCTCCGATGTGGGAGCCTCGCCGATGCTCCCCGGGTCCTCATCGTAATGCTCCGGGTCCTCGCCGTTTCCGCCAACGGGGCCGCCGTCTTCTTCCGGTTCGACTGTTCGTAGGCGCGAGATGGCATCCATGACCACCTCCACCGTAATGACGCCCTTGAAGGTGCGCCGCCGCCCCGTGATGAGCGCGGCACCCGCGTTGGACACCAGCATCGAGTTGAGTGCGTCTGTCAGCGAAGACTCTTCGGAGACTGTTGCGAGGCCGGGATCCTTCGTGCCTGGGATGGTATCCATCCTCTCAACCTTCTGGCGTGAGGGCCAAGATAGAGGGCGGTTCCGTTCATCAACAACCACCACGTGTTTATGGCCGCCAGCCTCCTTCATGCGGCCCAGAACCTCACGGGCGTCCTCTCCAGGACTGCACGTGACTGCTGGCCACAACTCAGCGTCCGTCACTCGGTTGAGCGTCAATTGCTTGAGCCCAGCGCCGCCACCGATAAACCCTTCCACGAAATCATTCGCGGGCGCGGCGAGAAGCCGTTCGGGGGTATCATATTGAACAACGTGGGCGCCCTCGGACATGATCGCGATCCGGTCACCCAGCTTGAGCGCCTCGTCAAAATCGTGAGTGACCAAAACGATCGTCTTGTGCAGGGACGCTTGGATCTCGAGGAGTGAGTCCTGAAGCCCTTGCCGCGTCAGCGGATCGACCGCACCAAAGGGCTCATCCATGAGCAGGACGGGAGGATCGGCAGCGAGGGCACGGGCCACGCCGATGCGTTGCTGCTGACCACCGGAAAGCTCGCGGGGATAGCGATCCTTGTAGGTATCTGAATCCAGCGCGATGAGGTCCATGAGTTCTTCAACCCGCTCATCAATGCGTTCCTTATCCCAATGCAGCATCTTCGGCACTAGGGCGATGTTTGCACCCACCGTCATGTGGGGCAAGAGGCCTCCACCTTGGATGACGTATCCAATCTCGCGGCGCAGCTTATCGGCGTTCATGGCCATGACGTCGCGGTCGCCGATGGTGATACGCCCCGACGTTGGCTCAATCAGCCGGTTGATCATCTTGAGCGTGGTGGTTTTCCCACAGCCAGATGGGCCAACAAACGTGACGAGTTCGCCCGAAGGAATCTCCATCGTAATGTCGTCTACAGCAGGCAAACCTTTACGGGAGTATTGCTTCGTAATGTGCTCAAGCAGGATGGCCCGTCCCGCCTGATCCCCTGAATCCGGGGAGGGCGCGGACGAGGCCCCGACGTGGCCCTCTACGGTTTTGTTTTCTTCAGTGTGAGACACGAATCCCCCTAGAGGTGGTGAGACGGCCAAGCCCAACCAAGACAAGGTCTAGAATTTGAGCAAGGATAACGACGGCGATAACAGCGATAACAACGGAATTCAGTGCATTTGCCCCGCCCAGACGGGAGAGCCCGGTAAAGATCATGCCGCCCAAGCCCGGTCCAAGCGCGTAAGCAGTAATGGCGGCAACACCCATCGACATTTGGGCGGAGACCCGAATACCGGCCAAAATAACCGGCCAAGCGAGCGGGAGTTCCACACGGAAAAACCTACTTGCGCCGTTCATACCCATTCCGCGAGCAGCTTCGATCAAACTGCTATCTACCCCGTTGAGACCCACGATCGTGTTTCGCAGGATCGGGAGAATAGCAAAGAACGTGACAGTGACCACCGATGACGTCACACCGAACCCGAACGGAATCACCAGAATGGCTATAAGGGCAAATGAGGGAATGGTTAGACCGACCGCACTAACACCGTTTGCTAGCTCCGACAGAGCGTGACTTCTGTGGCAAAGAGCTCCGAGGGCAATTGCGATCACCGCCGCGAGCACCGTGCACTGAACCACGAGTGACAGATGCTGCCACGACGCAAACCATATTTGGTCCCACTGATCAGTGAGATATTGCCACATGAATGTCCCATCGTTGATGAATGGACTGGCATGTTGAGGTATCGGTGCACACAGTCCCGGACACTGCCGAACGCAGAACTGGAGCGCCCCGCATTTTGAGCCGACTCGGCAGGAGCCGCTTTACCTAGCTTCTCACAGATGCCTAATCTGCGGGAGGTTATTGATCTACCGTAGGGCACCTGTATGAACTGCGCAACAACATCTGAGCCATTCCCGGGGCCCATCCAAGGCGCAGCCAAGCTTTTCCCATCGAAATACTCGCCCCGAGATTGTGTCAGGAATGTGGATTTTAGAGCGGTAGCACGGGCCGATTCGAACTCTGCGTCAAACCTGTAGTTGGATTTCCCATTCTGCGTCAAAAATACGGTTCTAGATTTAAAGGCGACACCAGCGTTCGGCGATGATCCCGCACACTGCCAAAACGGCGCTCGCGAGCGCAGCCGCACCTGAGGCGAGCATCTGAGAGTGCACGTAGTCGCTGCTTCCAGTAGTCCAGTAAGCCAGTACAACGGCCCCGAAAAGGCCAAGAAGTAACACTCCACCTCGAGAGCTGGACAGAGCCAGCGCGACCACGGGCACACCCGAAACGCTCTCACGCTTGCCCGCCTTAAACCGGCGAACCTGCCAGGCCCACACCATGAGAGCAATGGCGATACCGGCTGGAATGAGGGCGGTAGGCGCGGGGAACGGCGGCGGAGCGTCCCGCCGGATCACCAGCAAGCCAACGAGCACACCAAGAAGCAGACCCGCGGCCAGCCATGCGAGGTGTTCAATCGCCTTCATCTATGTGACCTCCCGGAGTGTCCCGCTCCATCCGATGCCACGTTCAACCCTCGTGGAGCTCAGAGCGGAGGGAGCCGACGATATCCGCGATTCGGTGGCCACCCAACGTGGCCTCAGGCTCGATGGAGAGCCACGGTTCCAAAACAAAGAGGCGATCTGCTGCGCGTGGATGGGGAAGCATTAGGCGCTCGTTGGCCCAAGCGATCCCGTCAAAGTCAACGATATCGATATCGATCAGCCGGGCGCCCCAACGCTCGTGGCGCACCCGCCCGCCCCGTACCTCGATGCGTTGCAGCTGGGCCAGTAGCTCATACGGCGCCAGAGCCGTATCCAGCGTGAGCACGGCGTTCAGGTAATCGGGCTGGGGCTCCTGGCCCGGCGCCAGAAGGGGCGCAGTGGAAAAGTAATCGGAGACGGCATCCACGTGGACGTCCAGCTCCCCGATCGCTTTCACAGCCCTACCCAGCGCCTCGCGGGTATTGCCCAAGTTTGCCCCGAGGCTAAGCACGGCGTGGCGAATCCCTGCTTCTGCATCCGTCACGGGAGAGTGCCGCGTGATCTGCACGCTGGCGTCCTGAAAGGCGGTGCCAACGGGAGCCTCAGGCTTGTGTACCGTCACGGTTGCGGAAAGCGCCCCACGTGCCAGAGCCTTGGCGGCGATGCGATCAGCGAGAGTCTCGATGAGGTTCACAGATTCGCCAGTTACTACCTCCACCGCGTCGGCCGCAAGATCCGCGTAGGAGACCGTGTACCCCACCGAATCGGTGCGGGCGGCCTCAGGAGTTTCTACCTCTGCTGAGATGTCCACGATGAAGGGTTGGCTGTACGTGCGCTCTTCGGGCAGGACGCCGTGGACGCCCTGAGCCTGAACGCCGGTGATGCAGACGCGATCGGTCATTATGCGTCAGATCCTTCAGACCCGCCGCTTGCCTCACGATCGCCGCCGCTTGCCTCACGATTTCCGGGGGTGGCCCTGCCTCTGAAGGCACCTTGGCCCGTGAACGCCCCTGATTCCCGCAAACGCTCGGCTGTCAGAATCGCGGCCTTCGAAGCGGCCACCTCGTGAACCCGAACGCCCCATACCCCGCGCGAGGCAAAGTATCCGGTGAGGGTGGCTGTGGCGTTGTCCCGCGAGCTCGGAACGCTATCGGGGGCAACCTCTTCCAAGAACCGTTTGCGCGAGACGCCGATCAGCACGGGTTGCCCTAGCGCCTCAACGGCCTCGAAGTGTGCGGCAAGATCCCAATTGTGATCCGCATTCTTGGCGAATCCGAAGCCGGGATCCACGATGATGTTGCTGCGATCAATCCCGCTGCCCACGGCCCGGCGTACGGACTCCTCCAGTTCTGCGGCCACCTCACCGGGAACGGATTCGTAGCTGGCCAGAGAATTCATGGTTTCCGGGGTGCCGCGGGTGTGTTGCAGAACGTACATACACCCCAGCCCAGCAACGGTGGAAAACATGGACGGATCCCCGGCGCCTCCCGTCACATCGTTGATGATCACGGCGCCGGCCTCCACGGCAAGCCGCGCCGTAGCGGCGTGATAGGTATCAATGGACACGGCAATGCCCGCCTGTGCCAGTGCCTTCACCACGGCCCCGATCCGGTCCCACTCCTCGCCCGAGCTCAACGCCTGGGCGCCTGGCCGGGTGGATTCGCCACCCACATCAATGATGTCCGCTCCTTGATCCACCAGCCGATATCCACGGGCGATCGCAGAATTAAGATCCATCCATTGCCCGCCATCGGAGAAGGAATCCGGCGTGACATTGAGGATCCCCATGACGAACGTACGATCGGGATGGCGCAGAGCCGTTCGGGTGATCATCTGTTCTCCTAGGAGTTGATGAGGCTCATCGCCTCCGAGCGTGTTGCTTGATTCCTCATAATGCCACGAACGGCGGAGGTAATGGTACGGGAACCTGGCTTGCGCACCCCACGCATGGACATGCACAGATGCTCCGCCTCAATCACCACGATCACGCCAGATACTTCGAGCGATTCCACGAGGGCATCCGCCACCTCGGAGGTGAGCCTTTCTTGGACCTGAGGGCGCCGGGCGTATCCGTCCACGAGCCGAGCAATCTTTGACAGCCCGGTCACCTTCCCATCTTTTCCCGGAATATAGGCCACATGGGCCACCCCATGGAACGGCAGTAGGTGATGCTCACACGTCGAATACATCGGGATATCCTTGACCAGGACCATCTCCTCATGGCCGATATCAAACTTAGCGCTGAGCACCTCCGCCGGATTAGTGTACAGTCCGGAGAACATCTCCTTGTACGCCCGCGCCATCCGCCCGGGTGTATCTCTCAAGCCGTCACGGTCGGGATCCTCACCCACGGCAAACAGCAGATCGCGAATCGCCTTCTCAACCGCGGCCTCATCATAGGTACGCTCGCTTCTCATCGCTGCCCTTCCGATTCGTTGTTGTGATCCCGGAGGCCGCCATGGCCCATACCCTCGGCCTCCGAATACTTCAGGTCCTGCTCGGGAATCGGAACGGGGGGCCGCTGTGCACTCCCGCGCCCGGGATCAGAGAGCCAGAGTTCGCGCTCGGGAGCCTTCCGCACCGGTACGAAGATCTCCGTAAGCTCAGCTTCCTGAATAGTTTCCTTATCCAGAAGCCGCTCCGCCAGAGAATCCAGAACGTCACGGTTCTCCTCTAGAATCCTCCACGCTTCGGCGTGTGCCGTGTCAATCAGATCGCGCACCTGCTCGTCCACTGTTGCCACAAGCGCATCCGAATGGCGCCCCGCACCGCCGCTAGCTGCGCCACCGGGCCCGGACACGCCGCCGTTGCCCCCAAAACCCTCACCCTCCGCAGGCGCGAGCCGTACGGCCCCAACCACGGACGTCATGCCGTACTCGGTCACCATCTTGCGGGCAATTCCCGTGGCCTTCTGGATATCGTTGGAGGCGCCGGTAGATGGGTCACGGAACACGAGTTCCTCAGCAACCCGGCCACCCATGGCGTAGGCCATCTGGTCAAGGAGCTGGTTGCGGGACACGGAGTAACGATCTTCGGTGGGCATCACCATGGTGTAGCCAAGTGCGCTGCCGCGCGGAAGGATCGTCACCTTAGTGACAGGGTCGGTGTGCCGTAATGCAGCGGCAACCAAGGCGTGCCCACCCTCGTGGTAGGCCGTCATCCGCTTGTCCTCGGCGTTCATGGCACGCGATTCGCGCTGCGGCCCGGCTATAACCCGGTCAATCGCCTCGTCAAGCTGCGCCTCGGCGATCTTCCCAGCGCCTTCGCGAGCCGCCAGTAAAGCCGCCTCGTTCAACACATTCGCCAAGTCCGCCCCGGTAAACCCGGGCGTCCGCCGTGCGATCCCAGCCAGATCCACGGTCTGGTCCATCGGCTTCCCCACGGCGTGCACGGCTAGAATCCCCTCCCGTCCGTGCAGATCCGGCGCATCCACCGCGATCTGCCGGTCAAATCGGCCGGGCCGCAGCAACGCGGTATCTAGGACGTCGGGCCGATTGGTGGCGGCGATCAAGATGACGTTCGATCGCTCATCGAATCCGTCTAACTCCACAAGGAGCTGGTTGAGGGTCTGTTCGCGTTCGTCGCTGCCTCCCCCGGTTCCGATACCACGCCCACGGCCCACGGCATCGATCTCATCAACGAAAACGATGGCTGGGGCGTGCGCCTTGGCTTGCTCGAAGAGTTTGCGAACGCGCGAGGCACCTACGCCCACGTACATCTCCACGAATTCTGAGGCGGAGATGGAGTAGAAGGGCACTCCGGCCTCACCTGCCACGGCCCGAGCCAGCAGCGTCTTGCCGGTTCCGGGCGGCCCGTACAGCAGCACACCACGGGGAATCTTCGCGCCCATCGCGTGGAACCGTTCGGGCGCCGTCAAAAACTCGGTGATCTCCGCCAACTCCGCCACAGCTTCGTTCTCCCCGGCAACGTCAGCAAAGGTGACGCCGGGCCGATCCCCCTCGAACTTCGAGCGATCACGTAGCTTCCCGAACCCCCCTGCCCCGGATTGAATCTTCGGGAAGAAATAGAGAAACACCCCGAATATCACAATCATCGGTATCAGCATGGTGAGCATGGATCCCCACACCGAAGTCTGGGGAACCTGCGAATCGTAGCCCAGTTTGGGTTCGGCCTTCTCCACCAGCTCGGCCACCTGTTCGGCCTGAGCCCGCACGTAGGAGAACTCTACGAGATCTCCTGCCTCACTGATTTTGCCGTCCTTATCCATCGTCTCGGTGGGCTCTGTGAGCCATAACCGCACACGCTGGCTGCCCTCTGTCAGTTCAGCTCGCTCAACGGTATCGCCTTCGAGGAGCTCGATGCCTTCCGAAGTTGTCACCGAACTGAAACGCTCAGAGCTCAAGAACGCCCACACGCCCAGCGCGATCGCAACCGCTACGGCACCCACAACGCCCGCGATGATCCACAGCAGCCGTCGCTTCTTCGGGTTCCCGTCCTGCGGTTCCTCAGGGGGCACGGGCATGTCCCGTGCGGCCTCGGGCAGCTCCTCCTGCGGCCCCTCCTGAGCCACCTCAGGCGGTGGAGTCTCGATCATGTACGTTCCCTATCCCCCGTATACGTGCGGCGCCAGCGTCCCAATGAAGGGAAGATGGCGGTAATCCTCGGCATAGTCCAGCCCGTAGCCCACCACGAATTCATTGGGAATATCAAAGCCGAGGAAATCCACATCGATCTCCACCTTGGCGGCCTCGGGCTTGCGTAGCATCGTGGCGATCCGTACGGACCTAGCGCCACGCGATTCGAGGTTGGATTTGAGCCACGAAAGAGTGAGACCGGAATCAATGATGTCCTCAATAATGAGGACATCGCGCTCCATCACGTCCGTATCCAAATCCTTCAAGATCCGAACCACACCGGAGGACTTGGTGCCACTGCCATAGGAGGAGACGGCCATCCAGTCCATCGTGACAGGCGCGTGAATCTTGCGTACCAGATCCGCCACCACCATGACGGCACCACGCAGCACGCCTATCACCAAGATGTCCTCGCTGCCATACACCTCATCGATGTCACGGGCCATCTCGTCAAGCTTGTTCTGGAGCTGTTCCTCCGTCAGCAAGATCTTCTCGAGATCGTTGCCCATGTCCTTCGCGTCCATCACGGTCCTTTCCATGGTCATGCTTATGGCGCTTGTCTAAGCCTAGCCCCTCGAAGGTGATCCGCCCTCCCCGTTGGACTGCTCGAATCCCCGGTAGGTCGATTCCGCGCCCACCACCGGGCCCGGTCACCAGTTCGTCTAAATGATCGATGTGCCATCCCACAAGTTCGCCGCCACGCGCCCCCGCCTCTAACGCCAGCTCACGCAACACCCGCGTACGCACGGCCCGCGGCAACTCGCGCAACGGCTTAATCTCGGGTTCACTACCCAGCCGCTCACGTTCGTGGGTGGCCCAGGAGGTGAGGGCTTCGTCGTCGGCCTGAAGAAGTTTTGCAGTACGTGCGAGATTTGGGACGATAACGGACCCCAAATCCTCCTCAAGCACCCTTAGTGCATGCGAGCGGAGGGCGGTACGGCGGAGCAGGCTGCCATCTTTGGCGCGCCAGGAGGAGGTGGGATCGTTAGTGGGGTCGTCCACCCATTCGATGCCGGCGTCTCGGAGTCCGGCGCGCAGATCCTGCCGGCGCAGGCCGAGAAGCGGGCGAAGTGCCAGAATGTCCGGGTATTCGGGGAGCGGGCCAACGGGGAGCATGCCGCGCAGGGAGCGAGCGCCAGAGCCGCGAGCCAGCCCGAGTAGGACGGTTTCGGCCTGATCGTCCGCCGTATGGCCGAGCAAAACGGCGGCCGCTGGGGTTTCGCTGGGTGATTCGGTACCGAAGTCAGTGGCTGCGCGGGCGATGGCCCCGTATCGGGCCGTGCGGGCCATCCCTTCGGGACCAGCGCTGGCCCCGGCGGGGGCGGCATCAACTCGGGCGATGAGGGTTTGCCGCGCGCCGAGGGCTTGAAGGCGGGCAGTGACGTCCCGGGCTTCTCCCGCGGATTCTGGGCGCAGGCCGTGATCCACGGTGAGGGTATCGATGATGAGGCCCTCGTGGCGGGCAACAAACAGGGCCGCAGCCGCCAGAGCCATCGAATCGGACCCACCAGAAACCGCGACGAGAAGGCGGGTGCCGGAGCCGATCTGGGCTTGATTTAGAGCGTCTCGGAGGGCCCGCCGCGCGGCGGCGTTCGCCGGATGGGGACCGCTCATAGCACGCGATGCACCCAAGTGAGCGGAGACGCGAGCTCAGCTGGAGATGGCGCGTTCAGCGGATCGTCCCACAGGCGGTTCAGTCCCTCGATACCCGCCTCATCAATCACTCCGTGAACAAAGGATTTCCCCGAGGAATATTGGGACATCTTCAGGTCCATACCGGTGAGCTTATAGACGAAGGTCTTGAGCGGATTCGAGGAGGCGCGGCGCTCGGTCATCGCGCGCTTGAGCTTGGTCAGGCTGGGGATCATTCGGCGGGAGACATTGTTCATCATGTATTCGGCATGGCCTTCAAGCAGGCTCATGATGGCCGTGAGCTCCCCGCCAGGACCCTCGGAAAGCGAAAAGTCGTCGGATGCCGTGCCATTCATGACCGGGCGCACCCGGGAGATCACATAATCGCGAATCCACGGGGCCTGAGCGAACTGGGCTGCGTGGGTGAGCTCGTGAACGGACACCCATAGAGCTAGATCACTTTGATCCAGATCGTAGGAGCGGCCGAACGCCACGATATTGGGGGCTACAAGGAGGAGGCGCCCATCCGTTCCCGTGAAGGGATCGTATTGGCCCAGCACCGAGGAAGCCATGACCGCCAGCCCAGCTCCCATACCCGCCGAGGTGGCCAGATCCGAGGCCGATTCGATGCCGGACTGGGCGCGCTCGCGCAGAGTTGTGGCGGCTTCGGAGAAGCTCGTGCCGGGCTGGGTGGGCATTGGCAGGCCAGTGGATTGGAATGGTTCGGACAGATTAGCCGCTGTGGCCGGCTGGGCGGCCCGGGCAATCGCGTTGAATGACTGGGCCGCGGCCTCTGCCCACCGTGTTCGGTCCACCACGCGCACCGGAATCTGGGAGGTGAAGCTCGCCTGATCTAGCCCGCTGACCTCGGCCACGATACTTGGGGCGCGCTCGGCACTTTCTCGGAGACGTTTGGCAGCCTGCAGCGCCTCGTCAGTTGTCGCCGGGGGTTGGCGGCCCGCCAAGCCCCCGGAAATGCGTCCAACAAGTCGTGAATCGAGATTCATCATATGACTACCGTACGCGGCCGGTAGTAAAGCGGCGAATCCCTAAAGGGCCGCGAGGGTACCAAGGAAATCGTCGATCACTTGGCGAGTTCCGGGGGCGTTGCCTTCCTCAATGTTGTCCACCAGCACCGAGAACGTGAGAAGACGTCCCGAATCCGTATACAGGTAACCGGACAAGGAAGCTGCAGTAATCAGCGTGCCCGTCTTGCCACGAATTCGGCCGCCTAGATCGCCGGTGAGGCGGTCGCCCAGCGTTCCGTTTAGGCCCGCAACTGGCAGGCCCGACGCCAGGGCCTCAAGGTTGCAGCCCTCGCATGTGTAGACGTTCGTGAGGATCGTGGTTTGCAGTTCCGTGGTGACCCGATTCGAGACGGAGAGACCGGAGTTGTCCGCCACCTTCACTCCCTCCATTGGGTAGTCCAGCGAGGTGAGGATGTCCGTGGTTGCCTGTGCTGCACCCTCGAACGTTCCCTCCTCACCCTGGCTAACTCCCACGAGGTGGCCCAGCACCTCGGCCAAGGAATTGTTGGAGTCAGTGAGCATAAGATCTACCCACACCCGCACACTCGCGCTCTCTACTGTGCCAATTGTGGTGGCGTTGTCCGGGGCTGTGGCTGGATCAATCACGTCCGCCTTAATTCCCCTCTCGGAAAGGGCATCGGCGAATACACTGACGGCATCGCCTCCCGGATCGCTGGAGTATTGCCCCGAATCGTTGCGCCCGAAGTCCACGGCAATCGGACTCATTGGCATGACGTAGGCCGTATCTGAACCTTCAACGTCGGGGTGATAGTCCGTACCTGAGAAGAGGGAAGAATCAACGGATAGCTTGATGCTGGTTTCGCCTTGCTCGGTTAGCTGTTCGGCAACCTGATCGGCCAGATCCCCGAGGCCAGCGTGTCCGTTCACCGCGGCGGGGTCTCCTTCACCTGCCGCCAACATGACGTCCCCGCCTCCCACAAGGTAGAGCGTGCCATCGGCAAACGAAGCGGTTGTTTTCATCGTCGTATCCGGCCCCAGCTCCTCGAGTGCTACAACGCTCGTAAGAAGCTTCTGGTTGGAGGCCGGCAGTCGCGCCTCAGTTTCATTGAGAGCGCCCAGTTCTTCTCCCGTCAGTGTATCCGTCACGCGCACAGATGGATCGCCCTTGAGCCTAGAATCGTCCACGAAGCCTGTGATGGCTGCCGATACGGCCTGCGTAGATGGAACGGCAACCTCTTCATCAAACACAGGGGAGGTAGGGTCAGAGGCCCCAATCGGTTCAATACTCGGGTATTCTTGAGCAGAATCGGCAACCGGCCGCGTTGTTATGAGTCCCGGGGTAAGATCGAAGGCATCCGCTAGAACGTAGGAGCCGCCGAGCGCCAGCACGGCGATTACTGCAACCTGAGTTTTACGATTCACACTGCTAGTGTCGCATAAAGCTAACCGGTCAGGCTCACGCCTGACCGAAGCCATCAGCACGAAGGAGAATGCCGATGATGGAATTCGATGTCACTATCGAGATCCCTAAGGGTAACCGGAACAAGTACGAGCTTGATCATGAGAGCGGGCGCATCCGCCTTGATCGCATGCTCTTCACCTCCACTCGCTACCCTGACGATTACGGGTTCATCGATGACACCCTCGGAGAAGACGGTGATCCCCTTGACGCCCTCGTTCTCCTCGAAGAGCCCACCTTCCCCGGCTGCGTGATTCGCTGCCGTGCGCTCGGCATGTTCCGCATGCGCGATGAGCATGGCGGCGATGACAAGGTGCTGTGCGTGCCTTCCGGGGATCAGCGCGCCTCTTGGCGTACCGAGATCGAGGATGTCTCCGAATTCCATCGCCTCGAGATCCAGCACTTCTTCGAGGTGTATAAGGACTTGGAGCCGGGTAAGTCGGTTGAAGGTGCCCATTGGGTTGGCCGCGCAGACGCCGAGGAAGAGATCCAGCGTTCCTATGATCGCGCCAAAGAAGAGGGCTACTACGATCACTGAGTAAGCACACAGAAGCTTGAGCGCCTCAAGCACAGAGAAAACGGTGGTGTGACTTTGAGGTCACACCACCGTTTTCATATACCTTTTTGTTCAGGATTCACCCTGTTGCTGAGTACGAGGGTTATGTCCCTCGCATCGAACCACAACGTGAATACTGAGCGGATCCTGACCTAGGCTGAGCGGATCCAGACCGGGGCCGAGCGGCCCTGACCGGGAAGGATTAGCCGAATACTCGGACCACCTTGGAAGGGGTTCCAATCCAGCTGTCCGGCCCGATCCGGGTACCCATCCCCGGGTTCCAAGCACCAATGTTCTGCCCACCACCGAGGCTGATCGCCACGTGGCCCGGCCAGAACAGAATGTCACCGGGCTTCGCCTGGGAGTAAGGCACCGTGTACCCTACCGACGGCGTGAAGCTGGTGCGGTTATAACCATTAATCGTCACACCCTGAAGGCTGTACACGTATTGCACGAATCCGATGCAATCCCAACCGGAGGTCGACTTACCGCCCCAGACGTACGGAATGCCAATAAAGGACTTCGCCTTACTGACAATCGCGGCAGCAGAACCCGTGCTGGGCTTCGGCTTCGACGGAGTCGTCTGTGTTGGCTTAGGCGCAGGCGTCTGAGTCTTGGTTGGCTTAGGCGCAGGCGTCTGAGTCTTGGTCGGCTTAGGCGCAGGCGTCTGAGTCTTGGTTGGCTTAGGCGCAGGCGTTGTCGTCGTGGGCTTGGGCGCAGGCGTCTTGGTCTGCGTCGGCGCGGGCGTGGATGTAGCCGTTGGCTTGGGCGCGGTGGTGGCCTCTGGCTGGGTAGGTTCGGAAGTCGGCTCGCTGGTTTCAGCGGGTTCGGCCGCATCTGATTCAGACGTATCCTCGCCGGCTGCAGCCTCGTCGCCAGCTGCAGCATCATCGGTAGCTTCCTCGCCGCTCGCCGCATCGTCCTCAGCCGAATTATCGGCCACTGGCGCCTGATCAGCGTTCTCGGTGAAGAGAGCCTCAGCGGCTTCAATCTTCTCCTGCTGGGCTACCTTAGCCTCCTCCTTGGCCTTGGCTTCCTTCTTATCCTGAAGGTCACGCTCAATCTTGGCGGTGGTGCCCTTCTGAGCTGCAAGCTGAGTTACCAGTTCCTCACGCTGAGTACTGATCTCGTCGAGGCGCTGGGTAGATTCCTTTTCCTCTGCGGCGGCGTCATCGGCAGCCTTCTTGGCCTTGTCCGCAGCCTTCTGATACTTCTCCGTCTTGGCAGTGGCCTCATCTCGCATGGAGTTGGCTACGTCCTGAAGCGCCTCAAACTCCTGAACGCGCTTATCAGCATCCTGACCCACAAGATCGTAAGCGCGGGAGTACTGAGTGGCTTCTTCGAAGGAACTACCACCTAAGAGGTACTCGGCACCCGGAAGCATCCCCGCACCATCGCGATACATCGCGGCGGAAACCTGCCCCAGATCCTGCTTGGCATCTTCCACCTTGGCAGCTGCATCATCAGCAGCCTTGTTGGCGTAGACGGCCTCATCGAGCGCATCTTGAAGCTTCGCTTCGGCCTCAAGCTGAGCAGCCTTCGCGTCCGCAGCCTTGTTTCCAAGTTCATTGTTTTCCGCGGCGAGCTGGGCGAGTTCAACTTCAATGCTGCTCAGGCTTTCGGTGGTTTCCTGCTCAGCGGCCTTCGAATCCTCGAGTGCCTTACTATCCGAATCGTCGGCGGCAACGGGCGCGGCAATGCTGCCCGCAACTACCGCGATAGCGGCCGTCAAAGACAACGAGCCGCGAATCCTAGATTTACCCACAATTATCTCCGTCAATGTGCGCACTAAATTCCATACGACCCTGAATCTATAACATTTCTGTCAAAATTGAAACACTTACAACAGTATTCACACAGTTATCTTTTGTAACATCCGTTTCACCCACCACAGCCATGTTCGCATAAATCGCCGAAATACCGCCATAAACCCCGCCAATTGTGGCGTCCTCACGTACATACTTCTGTTATCTTCGGTCGTCTCACACTGCAATTGGCCCGTTATAATCTCATGCCCTGAGACATTCAGCCTTTCACTTGACGCCTCCCCACTGTGGCCGCTTATGCTTCCGTTTATGACCATGCGAATGTCCAATTAGCGCGCACCTCGTGCGCTTCCCAGCCCATCCGAACAATTATTGTGCGGGCTGGTAAGGACAAATTGGCCAACAGGCGTGTCCGCCGCCCGCTCCCAATGAGGGAGAAAAGAAATGACTAACATCAACGATTCATGGACTTTCGACACGCTTCAGGTCCACGCCGGGCAAGTCCCAGATCCACAGTTCGGAGCCCGCGCGCTCCCTATCTACCAGACCACGTCTTACGTGTTCCAAGATGCCGATCAGGCCGCCGGGCGCTTCGCTCTGACCGATCCGGGCCCGATCTACACCCGTCTAAACAATCCCACGAGCACCGTGGTGGAAGAGCGCATCGCGGCTCTTGAGGGAGGCGCCGCCGCCCTCCTGCTCGCCTCGGGCGAAGCCGCAGAGTTCTACACGTTCCTCAACCTTGCTCAGGCCGGGGACAACATCGTCTCCTCGCCATCTCTGTACGGCGGTACGTACCAGCTTCTTAAGACAACGCTCAAGCAGCTGGGCATCAACGTCCACTGGGTGGAGGATCCGGACAGCATCGATTCGTGGCGCGCAGCTATCGATGAAAACACGAAGGCCCTCTACGGCGAAACCATCCCGAACCCCAAGGGCGATATTCTTGATCTTGAGCCGCTCGGTAAACTGGCCCACGAACACGACATCCCGCTGGTTGTGGACAACACGATCGGCACTCCCTACAACGTTCGCCCGCTTGAGCACGGCGCGGACATCGTAGTGGAATCGGCCACCAAGTTCCTCGGCGGCCACGGCACCGCCCTTGGTGGAGTCATCACGGAGAAGGGCGATTTCAACTGGGCGAACGGCAAGTTCCCCCTGCTAGCCACCCCCGATGAGAGCTACAACGGCATCACATTCTCAGACCTTGGCCCAGGCGGCTTCGTCACCCGCATCCGCGCCACACTCCTGCGGGATACCGGTGCCACCATCTCCCCGTTCAACGCCTTCCTGATCGCTCAGGGCCTCGAAACCCTTTCGCTGCGCATGGAGCGCCACCTGAGCAATACGCGCGCCGTCGTCGACTTCCTTGATAAGCGCGACGAAGTAGAGTTCGTACGCTACTCGGGACTGGTCACTTCTCCCTACTACGAACTCGCGCAAAAGTACGCGCCTAAGGGCGCGGGCTCAGTCTTCACGTTCGAACTCAAGGGTGGACGCGAGGCCGGCATCGCCTTCGTCAACGCACTCACTCTGTTCTCAAACCTTGCAAATATCGGAGACGTTCGTTCCCTCGTGATTCACCCGGCCTCCACTACACATTCCCAGTTGGACGACGACGAATTGGCCGCCTCCGGCATTTCCGCGGGGACGATTCGCCTCTCGATTGGAATTGAAGGAATCGACGATATCCTTGCCGATCTCACACGTGGCCTTCAGGCTGCAGCAAAGGTGTCCGCCTAAATGTGTCCTCCACCCGCTCCCCGTTTCCTTGTTGGCCATCCGCAACTCGATCCTGTGACCGATGCGGAGCCCATCGGGGACTTCGATACCGGCTACCATCCACGCCCTCGGTTGAATATTCCGGCCTCGGGGGCATGGAAGGAAGGCGATGATCCCGGGGAGCGGGTGTTTGAGGACATCGGCCCACTAGAGCTGGAGCTTGGCTCGCGCCTGCCCAACGTGCGGATGGCTTACGAGACGTGGGGGGAGCTCAATGCGGATGGCAGCAATGCCGTCCTGCTCTGTCACGCTCTAACGGGCGATTCACACGCGACAAGCAAATCAGGCAACAGCGGCTGGTGGCACGGGATCGTGGGCCCGGGCAAGGCCATCGACACTACCAAATACTTCGTTGTGTGTCCCAACGTATTGGGTGGCTGCCAGGGAACCACGGGACCATCATCGATTGCGCCTGACGGGCGCCCGTGGGGGCCGCGATTTCCCGAGATCACGATGCGGGACATGGTGGCGGCCGAAGCAAAGCTGGCCGATATCCTCGGTGTGCGCGTGTGGGCGCTGATTGCCGGAGCATCCTTTGGCGGGAACCTAGTCATGGAGTGGGCTGGGTCTTTCCCCGAGCGCACCGGGGCGATCGCCGTGCTCGTCTCGGGGCCGGCCTCCACCGCCGAGCAGGTTGCCTTCGCTCACTTCCAAAAGGAAGCCATCCTCCTAGACCCCAAGTTCCGCGGCGGCCACTACTACGATGCCGCCGACGGGGATGGGCCGCATGACGGATTGGGTTTGGCTCGCGAGATCGCGCACTTAACATATCGGTGCGCACCCGAGCTTGCCAGCCGCTTCGATCGCACACCCCAAGAGGGCGAGGATCCCCTGCACGGCGGGCGATTCGCCGTAGAGAGTTATCTGGATTACCACGCCTATAAGCTGGCCATGCGGTTTGACGCCAACTCATACCTTGTCATCAATCAAGCCTTCATCACTCACGATATCGGGCGCGGACGCGGTGGGACTACGGCGGTGCTGGAGAATCTGCGCATGCCGGCCCTCGTGGTGCAGGTTGATTCCGATCGCCTTTTCTATCCGGATGATATGCAGGCTTTGGCAGATACCTTGCCCGGCGCCGGGCCGGTTCTCACCGTGTCCTCGCGGCACGGCCACGATGGCTTCCTCGTGGAGAACGATCAGGTTTCGGCAATTCTCGAGGACTTCTTGGCCACCCTCCCTATTGGCGGGTCTCTCCCCAATTAACTGGTGCTCTGCCCCTCATCCCATTTTTGACGCTGTAAGTATTGGGGTTGGCTGGTCTGGGACGAGCTGGCAGGGTTGGTGGTGGCTGTTCTCGGGGCTGGGCGTGACCCTTTTTGACGCTGTTCCCACTCTTGGTGGTGACTAGGGTTTGATATGTCCGCCTAGTGCTCGGGGGTGGCCGCTACCTGCCCGGTCCACGATGGTGATTTGATCAGAAGCTTGTCCACCCTGCGGGGCGTGACTTTTTACAGCATTATCCCGCCGTGAAACTTTCCCGGACTGGTAACGGCCTACGGTCATTCTTTATCAGTTCTAGTGAAAGGATCACCGCAATGTCTATCGTTGCAGATCATCACGGGTTTGTCATTGGCGTGGACTGCCACGCCAAAAACCACGTCTACAGTATCGCCACTGCCAGGGGCGACATTCTGGCCACACGCCAGTTCCCGACCACGGCGGCGGGGATGGGTCGGGCCATTTCTTGGGTCGGGAGAACCACTGGTGGGGACATGTCGGCGCTGTTTGCGATTGAGGGAACCGCCACCTATGGGGCCAACCTATCCCGGCTGGCCGCCCGGGCCGGCTACACGCGAGTCGAGGCCCCCTGGACAGGAAAGTCTTCCAAGGGCAAGAGCGACGAGATTGATGCCGGCAAGATCGCACGGGCGACCCTAGCCTGCCAGATCGACCAGCTACGTGACCCACGCGCGGACGGGATCCGCGGAGCCCTCGCCATTTTGCTGGCTAGCCGCAACCAGATCCAAACAGCCAAGACCAGTGCGAAAAACCAGTTGACCGCCCTGACCCGGTTCCACGATCTGGGTATCGATGTACGCAAGACAATGAGCATGAAACAGATCCGAGCCATCGCTACCTGGCAGGCCCGCGATACTGGAGATATTGCCGTGTTCTACGCCAGACGGGAAGCAATCGACCTAGCACAGTCGATCCTTCAGCTGGAGAAGAAGGCAGCCACCAATCAGGCTGAGATCCTCGCCTTGGTTCGCCAGTCCGAAGCCGGGCCCTTGTTGGAAGAGAAAGGGTATGGTCCGATCTCGGTGGCCCAGATCTTCGTGTCGTTCTCCCATGCCGGCCGGATCGAGACCGAAGCCAAGTTCGCCGCCTTAGCCGGGGTTAACCCGGTCCCGGCTTCCTCCGGCAATACCGTGCGCCACCGCCTCAACAGGGGCGGTGATAGGCAGCTCAATAGTGCCCTGCACACGATCGCGTTGACGAAAATGAGAACCGACGAACAAACCAAAGCCTATGTCGCTCGCCGCCGCCTAGAAGGTAAAACCGACCGTGAAATCCGCCGCTGCCTCAAACGCTACCTCGCCCGCCACGCCTACCGAACACTCAACCACACCCCACCCACCCAACCTTGACAAACATAGAAGCATCAAACCCGGTTTGGTTTCTAGAGAGTTGACGTAGACCCGAACAACTCCATCGGGAGCTGACGCAAAGCCGGTTTGGTTTCTATAGGCTTGACGCAATCTCTGGGACGACGACAGGTCTACACCTCCGCATCCACGTGGCATGATAAAACTATGAACGTATGGGAGGACGACCTTCTAGGTCTTGGTTACGTACAGATGACCCTTCCCTTGCAGAGGGACGATGAGGGGCCCGTTGTGGCCACTCTGATCAAGTACGTGCCCGAATTCGATCCGGGATCACGGGAGATCCCTGCGTCTCCAATTTTCGCAGTCTTGGCCGTGCACGGCTGGAACGATTATTTCTATCACCGCGAACTTGCTAGGGCCATCGCCGCCGCGGGTGGAGCCTTCTACGCCGTAGATCTCCGGAAGTATGGACGCAGCCTGCGGGACTGGCAGACGTTCGGCTACATCACCGATCTGACTGATTATAGTCAGGAGATCAAGGCCTGCCTTCAGGTGATTGCCGCTGACCATGACTCCATCCCACTCGTGCTTTACGGCCACTCCACCGGTGGGCTTATCACTGCGCTGTGGGCCGATGCCAACCACGGGCAGATCGACGGGCTCATCCTAAATTCCCCGTGGTTAGAGTTGCAGGCCTCTACGTCAATCCGTCAGATGGGCACTCCTATTATCGACCTTGTGGCCCGGCTTTCTCCGAAGACCGAAATCCCGCTTCCGGAAAACGATTTCTATCAACGAGCCCTGACGGCAACTCCCCCGCCGGGTGCGGAGAAGATTCCGAACGTTCCAGCGGGCACAACCGATCCATTTTGGACCACGGGTTGGGAACCGGACCCTCGCTACCGGCGTGGTTTGGGCCAGCCCGTACGCGCTGCTTGGCTGGCCGCGATCCTCAAAGGCCAAGCTCGGGTGGCCGATGGGCTCTCGATTCGCTGTCCGGTTCTTGTGCTGACTTCAGCCTCATCCGTGACAGCGGCGAGCGAATGGCGCGAAGAACAGCGCGCCAAGGATTCGGTACTCGACGTTGAACAAATATGGAAGCGCGTGGCCCACTTAGGAAACCATGTAACGCTGGCCAAGCTGGAAGGCGCTATTCACGACGTTGTTCTTTCCCGCGAATCCGTGCGCAACAAAGCGTTCAATGAGATCAACCATTTCATCCGCGCTTACGTGACGAACGAATACTAGAGTTCACCGAGGCGTTTGCCTCCGGGAACGCGCCACACACTCCAACCGTCAACACCAGCGATTCCCGAAGCGGCCGATGCCGCTTCAGAAGGATCGGTGTACACCCGCCCATCCGGCAGCACGATCGTGCCCCACGCCGTGACCCGGGCAGATAGGCTGATGTTGCGACGCCGCTGGCTCCACACCACTGAAAAAGGGGCACCATAGCGCTGAGCGATCTGAATGAGGCGGCTGGGAGTTCCCACATGGTCGTGATCAGCAGCCCGCTGAACCGCTTCGGAAGAGAACGTTGCCGCAGATGATTCGGAGATCGTTTGCGGCACTGGGCGGCCGCCGTGCACCGGCGCGGAGTTCTCCCACAGATCCTGCTCTCGCCGAGATCCAGAAGCATCAGTCGATTGGGCGAAGGCCGTTGGACCCGTGTACCCGGGAACGTTCGCGAATGCCGAAGGCGCGGCACCGCGCTCGGGGCGGTCAAGCCGCACTGGACGCTCCGGACCGGATTCGGTAGCAGGCTTATCGCGGGAGATCTGCGAGCGCCTACTGTGGGAGCGCCGCGGCTTCTTTTCCTGAACCGGTGCCTCGGACTCTTCGCCTGCCAACATCGACCGAAGCTGATCGATCTGCGCCTCCGTGGACAATTCCTCGGGCTCTTCGAGCACGTCAGTCTCGGGCTTATCCTGCTTCTCTGGCGCATTCCGCACAACCTGAGGCTGCACTGGTTCGGGCTGTTCAGGGTGCTCCGTAACCTGCTCCGCAAATACCTCGATCGATTCTGAAGGCGACACAGATTCTTCAACTGCCGGTTCAGGCTGGCCAGCCACAGGCTCGGGATCATCCACCGGCTCCTGCGAACTTGCATTGCCCCCCGAGCCCCAATTCTCTGGAAGCGCCGGTCCCGCAGCTTCTTCGCCTACGATCTCACCGCTTACGGCTTCCGGCTCGACTTCTTGCTCGGACTCAATGGGATCGAGTGCCGGTTCTGGCAATGTTTCTGCTATCGCTTCAGGAGTAGCAGTTTCCTGCGGCGCAGGCGATTCATCGAGCTCTGTCACCTCCGCAGCAAGGGGCAGCTCTTCAGGCCCTGATGCTTCAGCCGGAGCATCCAGAAGCTGTTCGTTGTAATGCTGAGCGGAGGAAAGGATGGCCCCTAGCCGTCCGGGTTGAGGCCGCAGTTGCTCGAAAGAGACCAAGACCTGTGATCCACCGTCATGGAGGGAGGCCCTGCGAACATCCAAACCGCCGCCTGCAAGGGCATCTACTGCTGCACGGACCGTATCGTCAATGCCAAGAACCACCAAGTACAGGCGCGGTCCAGGGGCAGGATGCGGCGGGCACGCATCAAGGAACAACCGCCAATCGCGGGGGAAGCTGCGGGCACCCGGCCCATAGATGAGAGCGAGGCTAGAGCGGCTCATTTCCCCATGCCGGCCAGCGCGCGCCAAGGAGCCAAGAAGCTCGTCCGCGTCAAGGTAATCGATCACTTCAACTGTCACAGTTTGACCAGTTGGATCCAGCGCAATGAGTGATTCTCGCGAACCGTCGCTAGCAGGCTCAGATTGCCACGCGACCGGGAACAAGGGAACGTCCAACAGCTCAATCACGCGTTCCCGAATTGCCGCCATAGATTCAGCTGTTACTCCGGCATCGCTTGTGCTCACTGCCTGAGCAGGAACCAATCGCCCATTTTCAAGCGCGAAAACCGACATGCCAAATACCCCCTGAACTGGGCTTGCGAGACTCCCTTAGTTTAGTCGAGTTTCAGCACTTCTAGTACTGGCACACGCTCCGCCTTAGTGTCTCCACTAACCCAATTAATATTAACGTGAAAGTCAGGCTATTCCGATAGACGCGACGCTGTAGCCCTCCCGTCACGCAGAAGCTCGGCCAGATGAATACCGTGAGATCCCTCCAATTGAGCGGCTTGAGTACGGCACGAGAATCCATCGGCTAAGAAGATAGCGTTCTTATCGGCATGTCGTAAGGCGGGCAGAAGCTTGTTCTCTGCCACCGCCACGGAAACGTCATAGTGGCCCGCCTCCATACCGAAGTTTCCGGCCAAGCCACAGCAGCCCGTCACCTTGGTGATTGTTGCCCCGGTCCGTTTGAGCAGCTCCTCATCTGTGCGCCATCCCATAACCGAGTAGTGATGGCAATGGGGCTGAACCACAATTTCTACACCGGTCAGATCTGGAACGGAGAACTCTTCGGCAGGACCAATCGGTGCCGGGGCCGTGAGCAGTTCGGAGAGGGTGTACGTCATCTTCGAAACCAGCTCGCTGCGGGCATCCTCAGGAAGTAGATCCAGAAGATCAGAGCGCAGGACGGCCGTACATGAAGGCTCCACACCAACGATCGGAATACCGTTGGCGGCAAATGGTGCCAACACCTCTAGGAGGTGTGTCAGTTTCCTCTTTGCGGACGTTAGCTGACCGGTAGAGATCGAGGTAAGGCCGCAGCAGGTTGACTCCGGCGGAATGAGGACGGTGTAGCCAGCTTTCTGCAGCAGCTCAACCTCCGCGCGCGCACCGCTCGAATCTAGGGTCTCAGAGAACGAATCGGCCCACAGCATCACGTAGCGCTTATTCCCCAGCTTGCTGGGATTAAACGAGGAGAGGCCCTTTGCCTGAGGAGACCGCGAAAACCGCTTGGTCGCGAACTTCGGCATGCCGCGACGGGGATCAATCCCGAAGATCTTGAATCCAATCTTCCTCACGGGTGCTATGGACATGAAAGCATTAGCAACTCCGGCAACGAACGGCACCTTAGTGACAGCTCCTGCCAACGTTGGCAGGTTACCAAGCGTATAATGAGTGCGTGGCCGCTTCTTGCCCTGATAGGCGCGGAAGAGAACCTCACTGCGGTAGCGTGCCACATCGATGCCCGTGGGGCAGTCTCGCGAGCACGCCTTGCATGATAGGCACAGATCGAGCGATTCAAGAACCTCGGGCGAATCCCAATCTGAGAAGAGCTCCCCATTGGCAAGCTCTTGAAGCACACGGGCACGCCCGCGGGTCACGTCCTTCTCATCCTGAGTTGCCGCATAGGACGGACACATGAAGAAGCCTGCATCAAATCGATCGGCACGGCAGTTACCTACTCCGGTGCAGCGGTGCACGGCTTGGGTAAAGCTATCGTCGTCGTCCCCAAAATGGAATCCACCCGCGTAGCTGAGCACGCGTGCCTCCGGGCGGCGCAGTAGGCCGTCAACGGTGTCTGGGTTCACGAGTACGCCGGGATTCAGGATACCGGCCGGATCGAACAGCGCCTTGACCTGAGCGAAAGTCTCGATAATTTCGGGCGAGTACATGCGTGGAAGCATCTCGGAGCGCGCGCGGCCATCTCCGTGTTCGCCGGATAGGCTGCCACCGTGGGAGGCCACCAAGTCCGCAGCTTGTTCCATGAAGGCCCGGAAAATCGGCGTGCTGGTTCGCGAATCGATGGGGAAATCGATGCGGATGTGCACGCATCCATCGCCGAAGTGCCCGTACATAAGCCCGTCTAGTCCGTGCTTGTTCAGCAGGGCGCGCAGCTCGCGCAGGTAATTGCCCAGTTTCTCCGGGGGAACGGCGGAATCCTCCCACCCTGCCCACGCCGGATGATCCTCAGGCGTCCGCCCGCCAAGGCCAGCGCCATCGGCGCGGATACGCCACAGTTCATCGGCTTCGGGCCCGGCGGGGCAAACTCGGTATGAGGTGGTGTTCGCTGTACGCGCCAGCTCCTCGGCGCGTGCAAGAACGTCATCCTTGCTTTCGCCTTCCTCGGCACCGATCTCGATGAACAGCCATCCGCCACCGGCGGGAAGCTCAGGTACGGAACCCTTATGGCGGCGAACAACCTCGACAAGGTGGGCATCTACGCCCTCCACCGCCAGTGGATTGTATGCCAGCAGTGCCGGAACATCGTCCGCGGCAGCAGGCATATCCTCGTACCCCAGCACCACGAGGGCCGGTGACTGGGCCACGGGGACCAGCCGCACGGTAGCCTCCGTGACAACCGCGAGCGTACCCTCCGACCCGACGAGGAACTTCGCTAGATCCGTCCCGTTTTCCGGCAGGAGGTGCTCCAGAGAGTAGCCGGACACTTGACGCTTGAAACGCCCCATCTCCGTCCGGATAGTGGCCAGGTGATCGCTCACGATTTCGGAGAGTCCATCGACCACCGTGTCTCCGCGGCCCGCGACGATCTGGGTGCCGTCCGCAAGAAAGGCGGTGAGTTCGTGAATGTTATCGGCCGTGCGCCCGTAGGCAACGGCGTGCGGACCACATGCGTTGTTCCCGATCATGCCGCCAAAAGTCGCGCGGTTCTGCGTAGAGGGATCCGGCCCGAAACGCAGGCCGAACTTACCGGCCGCCTTCTGAAGGCTGGCCTCGATCACACCTGGCTGGACACGTGCGGTCCTCTTCTCAGGATCGATCTCCAGTATCTTGTCCATGTGACGTGAAAAATCTAGAACGATTCCCGGGCCCACGGCATTGCCTGCACAGGAGGTTCCCGCACCGCGTGAGGTAAGCGGAACACCGGTTTCGCGCGCTACGGCGAGGGCCGCAGCCACATCATCGGCATCCTTTGGGTAGGCCACAACCTTGGGGACTACACGATATGTTGAGCCATCTGTTGAGTATTCGGCCCTGCGCCGCGTTGACCCGTCCACTTCGCCTTTGAGGACGTCTTGGAGCTTTCCGGCTACATCATCGCTTGTCATCTGGTCCATTGGTCCATTGTGCACGTCAACCCCTGCCAATTTCTGGGCCGTCTGGCATACGCAAAGGGACTCGCACCTAATTCGCCAAGATGAAGTGCGGGGTTGCGTCAACTCCCGGGTAGCCCGGCTCGGAGTTGCGTCAACTCTCTGGTACGGAGATTTACGACGACGACGTCTCCTCCAGCCCGCACCCACTTACGTACGTTGGTGCGGAGGCGAGGCTTCGTCGTCGCCCTCCAATTTACTCAAGTCTCTGGAAGGTGGGCCCTCTACGCGATACTCGGGCTCCTCAACCCGGTTAATCCGCGCGCCTTCCGAGAATTCTCCACGAGGCGCCAGATCATCGGGGTGAAGATCAGTTGCATGGACAGCTCCATCTTTCCACCGGGGACAACGATGGCATTGGCTCGAGACATGAAGGAACCCTCAATCATCGAGAGCAGATAGGGAAAATCGATTCCGCGAGGATTGGCGAAACGGATCACCACCATCGATTCGTCCAGTGTGGGTATCCATCGGGCGTCGAATGGGTTCGACGTATCCACGAGCGGAACTCGCTGGAAGTTTATATCTGTGTTGGTGAATTGCGGGCATATGTAATGGACGTAATCGGGCATACGCCGCAGGATCGTGTCTGTGACATCCTCGGTGGAGTACCCCCGCTTGGAGTGATCTCGGTGAATCTTCTGAATCCACTCGAGGTTAATGATGGGGACAACGCCTATGCACAAATCCACGTGTTTGGCGATATCTACATCGTCCGTTTTCACCGCGCCGTGCAGGCCCTCGTAGTAGAGGAGATCGGTTTGTGCTTCAAGATCCTCCCACGGGGTGAAGGTTCCGGGATCGCATCCGAATTCGAAAGCCTCATCTTCGTCATGCACATAGTTTCTGATCCGGCCGGTACCGTCTTTGCCGTACTGCTCAAAGAGTTTCTCTAAGCTAGTGAAATCGTTGGCCTCCGGCCCGAAGTGGCTGGGCGGAGCAATCCCCGCCGCCGTCGCCTCGTTAAACACTCGCTTCATCTCAAAGCGATCAAAGCGATGAAACGAATCGCCATGCACGATCGTGGATGTAATAGATTCGCGCCGGAAAATCTGCTCGAAGGTTTCCGTGACCGTACTTGTGCCAGCTCCGGAGGAACCGGTGATGGCCACAATGGGATGTTTGCGGGACATAGCTCCTCCTAGTGAAGAAAATACAAGGATCGGTTATGGAACAGTGGCGAGTTTGCTAGGCCCACGTATCCCTCTTCCTCTTCAACCGCATATCGCTCAATCAGAGACACGTCATAGCGCGCCCCAAGGATGATCGATGTCCGATAATCGAGTGAATCAGGCACCAACTCGCTCAGTGAGGCCGAGCCGCTAGACGCGCCGCCCCCTGCCTGTTCGATGATGGTCGCGAGCGCATCGGCCGCATGGAGTAGGCGCAGCCCCGGAGTGTCTGGAGCGCCAAGAGTACCCGGTTGGCTCTGCAACTCCGGCATCATGAAGAGCCCTCCATTGAGTAGGATCCGGTAAGTGCCGATGAGCGCGGAGTTATTCCATCGGATCTCGAGGCCACGCCCCTCGGAATCTGCTTCGGCGATGCGCTCATCCACGTATCGGGTGATTGCCGGCGGCCACTTGGGGCCGTTGGACAGATTGACCGCGAGGACATCCGAAGATTCGGGCAGTCTCATGTGCGGATGAGTCAGAACGAAACTGCCAATCCTCCGATCGAGGGTAAAACCGTCCACGCCCTGCCCAGTAGTCACGATCAGGACCGTGGATGGCCCAAGCAGTCCCATCCCGGCGCAAACCCGTTCGTTGTTCGGGTTAAGAAAATCCTCCATGCTCCCGTTGGTATACCCCGGTTCAGCGCGGCGCCTCACCGTGAACGTGAGGCCCACGGGTTGGTTTTCCACAAGCTTGCTCGATCCCAGATGTACCTCAAAGCACAACAGGTAGGGCGCCTGCGGATCCTCGGAAATCACGTGGATCTCACTCCCGCCTGCCTCGTCCGCCAACGCTACGGCCGCCACCTGCGGCAAGTTGGAGACCTGATCCAGAACCGTCTCGGTGGTACGCCGATAGAGTTCGCGCCGAAGCTCTGCTGGGTCTCCCGCCTGAGACGAATCCAGAACGAGCGGTCCACGGCTCACATCGGAAGCCAAGAGCCTCACGCACACAGCAATGGCATTGACGAGGTGCGTATATGGCGGCCCAGTATGGCCCTCCTCCGCGTCAGGCAGATAGCGTGTCAGGGTACAGGTTGCCATCGCTCACAGCCCCAGACGAGCTCTCCACCCGGGGAACAACTCATCGGCATCACCCGGGAAAGACTCAAAGGCACGAGCGAACTCATGATGGTCCTTTGCCCACTCCACGGGATCGGCGCCGGCCTCCCAACATGCATGTGCCTGACGGAGGGAGAGTGCACCGGCGGCGGGGCCGTCGATGTGGCCATAGGAGCCACCACCGGCCGTATTGAGAACGTTTGCGTGGCCGAGGTTCGTGAAGAAACCCGGAAGCCGGAGTGCGTTCATTCCACCCGAGACGATGGGCATCGTGGGCTTCATCCCGTACCACTTCTGGTAGTAGGCAGGGCCCTGATATTCGTCTCGTTCGATGATGAAGGCGGTTGCGCGATCGTCTGCCGCCCCTTCCATCTTGCCATAACCCATCGTCCCCACGTGAATGCCGGAGGCGCCCTGAAGGCGAGCCATCTTCGCCAGCACGTAGGCGGTGTAGCCGCGGTTAGAATTGGGTGATGTGACCATCCCGTGGCCGGCTCGATGGTAGTGCAGGAACTGATTCGGGAAGTGACGGCGTGCCGTGGTGATCATCCCGGGGCCGCCAACGAATCCGTCTACTAGGAACGCCACCTTGTCCGCATCGGGGCCAAAGCTCTCGAGTATGAACTCCCCGCGCGCCAGCATCTCATCGTGATCATCCGCGGTGATATTGGCACTGAACAACTTGGCCTCGCCCGTTTCGTCCATCGCGCGTTTCATGGCGTCATAAACCAGCGGAATGGTCTCCCGCAACGGCGCAAACACCTGATTACCCTGCGGTTCATCATTCTTGATGAAATCACCACCCAGCCAGAACTCATAGGCTGCCTTGGCGAATGGCTCGGGCCGCAGGCCAAGCTTCGGTTTAATAATTGTTCCGGCGATGTAGCCGCCGTTCTCCACGGGCTTGCCTAAGATCCTCCACAGATCCTGCGCCCCCTTTGCCGGCCCATCGAACAACTCAATCGCCCGTCGTGGCATGTAGAAGTCATACATTTTGGCATAGGCGATATCCCCCATGCCTTGGTTGTTGCCGATGGTCAGGGTCAGGAAGGACACCATCATCATTCGGCCGTCACGAATGTTCCGATCGAAGAGTCCAAGCGGATAGGCAATCCGAATCTCTTCGGCTTCTTCGTTCGCGTAATACACCAATGCGTCAAACCGCTTGGTGAAATCGTCCGTGGTGGAAACAACCACGTTTGTTCCAGTGGATGATTCCGCCGCAAAATGGGCGGCGGCCTCCAAGTAGCCGGTTCCCGCCTTCGGCTTGAATGTGTAGGCGCACAGAATGTGCTGGCCCTGATTAATTAGGTCCTCTTCACTGAGGTTGAGGTCCACATACCGTGATGACTGATCCATGAGCGAATCCCCCGTTCAAGTTCAATGTTGCGGTAAGCCTATGCGGCGGATATCACAGAACAGGGGACCTTTGGAAAGACGGGGTTAAGGCCCGATTTACCAAGGAAAGGAAGCATGGGTTCTAACCCAACTTCTGCCAACCTTTTGGTGTCAGTGTATGGTTTTTTAAACGATAGGCAAGCACGTGTTCCCAGCTATTGACACGATTTGTGAGACGTCTCCCGTATGCCATTTACGCCCCGCTCCAACTCGACTGGTGGCCAGTGGAGCCGCCTATACCGCCAGCGAACACCCGGCGCAGTGAATGCGCGCCTCGGCGCCAAGCGACTCAGTGGCGTGGCACGCCCCCATCCCAGAGGAACACAACGAGCTCGCCTCCGCCAAAAGTCCGAGCCTCTGAAAATGATCAAGCATCGTCTTGACGAATACTTCGCTCGTGTGACACTTAGCAGCCACAGAGGTAACGGTGTTGCCGCGAGAGAGCTCTTCCAGGACCCGCTCCGTCACGTCTCCACTCATGAGATGAACAGGCTTCCGATCTGGAAGATCGCGGTGGCTAGCACCCACGCGATCCCGAGCTGGGCAACAACCGCTACAGCCGTCTTCTTCCCGCCGATCAGCTTGGCCTGCTCGGCCACGGTGGCCATGCAGGGCGTATACGCCAAAACGAAAACGAGGAATGCAAAGGCCGCCAGGCCCTCGTAGCCAGCCCCGGCCGATTCACCGAGGGACTCCCTCAGGAGCTGAGGCAGCTTCCCCATATCGTCTCCATTGTCCTCCGCGTCCCCCGCATCTACCTCAGGATCAAGGTTGTAGGAGGTCACGATCGAGGACACCACGGTCTCTTTGGCTACAAAGCCCGTCATCAAAGCGCCCGTCATGTGCCATTCGCCAAATCCGGCGGGTTCGAATACTGGTTCAAGGACCCGGGCGGTGGACCCATATAGCGAATCCTCCATGGCAAGCTCGGGATCGGCGAAACCTTCATCCGCCCCGCTCATCGGCACGGCACCCATGAACCACACCACGAGGGTCATGAGCACGATGATCTTTCCGGCGCCGGTGACGAACGCCCATGCGCGCTGCCAGGTGGTGCGCAGAAGCACCACGAGCCGCGGGACTTGGTAGGCGGGCAGTACCAGCATGAGAGGCGTGCTCTCCTCGTCCTTCGTGATGAAGTGCTTGAGCACCCACGCACCCGCAACGATCAAGATGAATGAAATAAGGTACATCGCGAACACGACCGTGCCGGCATGCCCACCGAAGAACACCTTCCCGATCATCAAGTAGATAGTCAGACGGGCCGCACACGAGGTGTATGGAGTAATGAGGACGGTGACGAGCCGCTGCTTGGCGGACGGCAGGGTCCGTGCCGCGGCTAGCGATGGCAGGTTACATCCGAATCCCATGATGAGTGGCAGAATTACGCGCCCATCCAGCCCGATCCGTCGCATGAGCCGATCCCCAAGGAACGCCACGCGGGCCATGTACCCGGAATCCTCCAGCACAGAGAGCGCCGCGTAAATCACGAACATGAGCGGGAAGAAGCTGGCTACAACGCCCATACCCACGCACAGGCCATTGACGAGAATCGATTCGATCCATGTCCCGTCCGCCCCGAGCGCCCCAAGTATCCACGCCACGCCGTTAGCGAGGGAAATGGCACCTTCCTCCGTGGAGGAGAAAATTCCATCAAACCAGTCCTGAACCGGTCCCACCCATGAACCGGCCATCTGGAACAGGAGCCACAGCAAACCAAAGAAGGTGAGCGTACCCGCCAGAGGATGCAGCAAGAAGCGGTCGATCCTATCGGATCGAGAGAGCTTGACGGCATCCTTACGTGGCGCCCGCGCCCGCGATTCCACGCCTTCCACCCACGTGAATAGTGTGGCGGCGCGCTCCACCTCGGAGTCCCCGGCCGCCCCGTGCTGACATTCTTGGCAGGTACACGCAGAATCGGCGGCGTAGCCGGGGGCGTGCGGATCCGCCTGAAGCCCAGCAACATGCGGCCGGTTCTCCAACGCCGCGCTCACCATCGCGTCCACCGCTTGATAGCCGGCTCCGTCGCGCGGATCTACCGCCACCATGGGAATGCCGGTGGCGCGGGCCAATTCAGCAACGTTGATGGGTTCGCCGTTTTGCTCGGCCACGTCACTCATGGTGATGGCCGCCGCCACGGGATGCCCGGTTTGCGCGAGCTGGGCCAACAGATAGAGGGAGCGCGTGAGCGAGCCACCGTCCAGCACGGCCAGCACCAGATCGATTCCCAGCCCAGCGGCAGGATCGGTGAGCGAGCCCGGGGCACCAGCCACGGTATCTGTCACAACCTGTTCGTCCGGGCTTGCCGCGATCAACGAGTATGTTCCCGGTAGGTCCAGCACACGCAGCCCGAGGCTCCGCCACGTCCCGGCCATCACCGTCACGGTGGTTCCAGGCGCATTTACCACCTTTTGACGGGCACCGGTCACGTGATTAAAGAACGTCGATTTACCAACGTTTGGATTACCCACCAACGCGATGGTGGGCGTCGTTCCATTTTTGCGCATTGTGGTTGTAGCGGGGGCTCCACTTGGCCCGCAATTGGGACAGCTCATCGGCCCGCCACCGCGGTGGCACTAGCCTCGACACCACCGCCGCTGCCCGCAGCAATGACATCCGCGTCAATCAGCCGCGCAGACCTATGATCCACAGCCACCCGCGAACCCGCAATATTAAGGACTAGCCCACCGAAGCCCGCGTGCTGTGTCACAACTGCGTGCGCACCTGGGCGCACACCCAACTCTTGCATCCGAAGAATACTGCGCTCCGGCAACGCTACCGAAGTCAGCTCAATTCTGGTCCGGATCGGACAATCACAAAGCCTCATGTTCGTTAGGTTAGCCTTCTCATTCCTAACTCGAAACCCGTCGCGCCCGCTACGGCCAGATCAGCACCCAGAACGGCACAATTCGTTGGTTATCCGCTTCACATGTGAGGGTACGAAGTCCCTACTGGGGAGTATGTTTCGTCGTCGTTCCAGTTCTTTTTCCAACGACGACGAAAACGGGGGCGGCACCCACGTGCCGCCCCCGCCTATCGGTCCTAGAAACTAGGCTACATCGTTGCTAATCGCAGCGCGCCCAGCCTCCAACCGCGCAATCGGAACGCGGAACGGGGAGCAGGATACGTAGTCCAGGCCCACGGAATCGAAGAAGTGGATGGACGTGGGGTCACCGCCGTGTTCGCCACAAACACCGCAGTGGAGTTCGGGCTTCGCGGAGCGGCCGCGCGCCACGCCTTCCTTGACCAGCGCACCCACGCCGTGGATATCGATCGTCTCGAACGGAGAGATGCCGAACACGCCCGCGTCGAAGTACTCGTTGAAGAACGAGGCCTCAACGTCATCACGCGAGAAGCCCCAGGTGGTCTGGGTCAGATCGTTCGTGCCGAAGGAGAAGAAATCGGACTCCTTAGCGATGTCCTCGGCGGTCATGGCCGCGCGCGGAAGCTCGATCATGTTGCCAACAGGCAGATCAACCTCAACGCCGGACGCCTCAGAAACTTCCTTGAAAATCTCCGTTGCTTCGTCACGGACGATCTGAAGCTCGCGGACGGAGCCGATAAGCGGAACCATGATCTCTGGCTGGGGATCAAGTCCCTTTTGCTTGCAGGCTACGTACGCTTCTGCGATGGCGCGGATCTGAAGGGAGAACAGGCCGGGGATCTTCAGGCCAAGGCGCACACCGCGTAGGCCGAGCATCGGGTTCTGCTCATGGTTCGCACGAACAGCGGCCATGACCTTCTTCTCGTGAGCGGTGATTTCCTCGCCACGCTCCGTCTTGAGGGCCAACTTGATCGACATCTCGGTCAGGTCGGGCAGGAACTCGTGTAGCGGCGGGTCGATGAGGCGCACAGTGACGGGTCGGCCGTCCATTGCCTCGAAGATACCCTCGAAATCGCCCTTCTGGAGCGGGGTCAGAGCATCGAACGCTTCCTGACGCTCATCCTCCGTGTCCGCGAGGATCACGTTCTCAATGAGCTGGCGGCGGTCCCCTAGGAACATGTGCTCGGTGCGGCACAGGCCAATACCCTGAGCACCGAACTCGCGCGCACGCCGAGCATCCTCGGGGTTATCCGCGTTGGCGCGAACCAGAAGGTGACGCTTGGAATCGGCGCGGGTCAGAATGCGATCCACGGCCTCGACAAGTTCCTTCGTGGCATCGTCTGGGGAGGCGGCCAAGCCAGCCTCTAGACCGTGGGAAATATAGGTCATGACCGGGGAATCAACCACCGGTACGTTGCCTTCGAAGATCTCACCCGTGGTGCCGTCGATGGCGATAATGTCCCCGCGCTTGAACTGCTTGCCGGTGGACTTCACGTCAACCGTTCCTGCGGCCTCATCAACAACGAGGTCCTCAGCGCCAACAACACAGCACCGGCCCATGCCACGCGCCACGACGGCTGCGTGGGAGGTCTTGCCACCGCGAGCAGTCAGAACGCCCGTTGCGGCAACCATACCGGCCAGATCATCCGGGTTAGTTTCGCGGCGAACCAGAACTACGGAGGCCCCGGCGTTCGTACGCTCGATGGCCTGCTCGTTGTTCAAGACGATCTCGCCAACAGCCGCGCCCGGAGAGGCGGCCATTCCGCGTGAAATGATCGTCTTGTCAGCGTCCTTATCGAACTGCGGGAACAGGAGGGCGGTGAGCTGATCACCCGTCACGCGGGTGACGGCCTCATCCTGAGTAATGAGGCGCTCGTCCACGAGCTGGGCGGCCACGCGGAATGCGGCACCAGCGGTGCGCTTGCCCACGCGGGTCTGGAGCATCCAGAGCTTGCCCTCTTCGATGGTGAACTCAATGTCGCACAGATCGCGGTAGTGGGTTTCCAGCTTATGCATGATGCCCACGAGTTCGTCATAACACTTCTTGTCCAGCTTCTCGAGATCCGCGAGAGAAAGGGTGTTGCGGATACCTGCCACAACATCCTCACCCTGAGCGTTGACGAGGTAATCGCCGTACACGCCGGAGTGACCGGTGGATGGATCGCGAGTAAAGCAGACGCCCGTACCGGACTTATCACCCATGTTGCCGAACACCATGGTGCAGATGTTCACGGCGGTGCCGATATCGTTGGGGATGCGCTCACGGCGGCGATAGATGGCGGCGCGATCGGTGTTCCAGGAGCGGAACACGGCCTCAATCGCCAGATCCATCTGCTCGCGCGGATCCTGTGGGAAGGGCTTACCTGTGTCCCGAAGAACAACGTCCTTGAACTGCGCCACGAGCTCCTTGAGGTCCTCGGTGGTCATATCAAGATCGCCGGCGTAACCCTTGGTGTGCTGGAGCTCCTCGATGGGTTTGGAGAAGTGTTCTCCATCGATGTCCAGAACAGTCTTTCCGAACATCTGGATGAGGCGGCGGTAGGAATCCCAGGCGAAACGATCGTTGCCGGACTTCGCTGCCAAACCCTCAACGGATTCATCGTTCAGGCCGATGTTCAGAACGGTCTCCATCATGCCGGGCATGGAGAACTTTGCGCCAGAGCGCACGGAGACAAGAAGAGGATCCTCGGCTGCGCCAAGGGTCTTACCCATCTGCTGCTCAACTGCGCGAAGCTGTGCGGTTACCTCAACGTCCAGGCTCTCGGGGGTAGCCCCCAAGTTGAGGTAGCTGCGGCATGCATCCGTAGTAATTGTGAATCCTGGGGGAACAGGTAGGCCAAGGTTGGTCATCTCGGCGAGGTTTGCACCCTTGCCGCCGAGCAAGTCCTTCATGTCCTTGTTGCCCTCGGTGAATGAATAGACGTACTTCGTCATTAAAAAGTCCTCCGTCGGAGCTGCTTTGTATTCCGCTGGTGCGGGGCCACCCCTAAGGTTAACACTGACTATGGTCCCGGATATACCGGCCTGACCAAAGTATCGCTAGGCGATACGCTTGCGCAGCCCTCGGGGCGATCCGGAGCGCCGCAGAACCGGCACGTTCTTCTGCGAATTATCAAGGCAAACCGGGCCTTCTGGCCCAAGCAGACCTCGCTCAAACCGGCTGGAACAAGCCGGATCGCGGCATTTCCGCCTCTTGGCCACCCGCGAACCTCAGCAAACGCCCGGATGTCCCCTAGTGCAGTCCCGAAATTGTCCCATCGGCTGAGACAGAGATATCACAGGCCGAAGGTCTCTTGGGCAGGCCGGGCATGGTCATGATCGAACCCGAGATCAGCACGACGAATCCCGCCCCGGCCGAGAGCCGCACCTCCCGGATCGGCACATCGAAGCCGGACGGCGCACCTAGGACTTTTGGATCTGTGGAGAAGGAGTACTGAGTCTTGGCAATACACACGGGGAGGCGGCCATATCCGGCCTTCTGGAGCCGTGTTAATTCACGTTGGGCGGCCCGGGTGAACGTGGCACCTGCCCCTCCGTAGACGCGGCGGACCACGGTCTGAGCCTTGTCCTCCAACGTCGCTTCGTTCGAGTAACACAAGGTGGTGTGGCTCGGGCTCTCCAGCGCGCGCACGGTGGCATGGGCCAGATCGACCGCGCCTTCGCCGCCCTCCCCAAAGTGGTTCGAAAGAGCCACATCAACTTCCAGCTCTCCCATTGCCTCCTCGATCGCTGCGATCTCCGCCGGCGTATCCGCACCGAATTGGTTGATGGCTACGAGCACCTTCTGCCCGAACACCTCCTGAAGGGTCCTCACATGCTTGGTCAGATTGGGCATGCCGGCGCGCACTGCCTCCACGTTCTCTTTTTCTAGATCGGCCAAGTCTTGGCCGCCGTGGTACTTGAGAGCGCGCACGGTAGCCACCACGATCGAAAGATCGGGTGCCAGCCCCGCCTGCCGGCACATGACGTCAAAGAACTTCTCCGCTCCCAGGTCTGCCCCAAAGCCAGCCTCTGTGATGGCAACGTCTCCTAGCCCCAGCGCCGCCTTCGTTGCGATCACCGAATTGCAGCCGTGAGCGATGTTGGCGAAGGGGCCACCGTGCACAATCGCCGGGGATCCTTCAAGTGACTGCACCAGATTCGGCGCGAGTGCATCACGCAAGACCGCAGTAAGGGCCCCTGTCACGCCAAGGTCCGCCACGGTGACGTCGTCGCCCTCAAAATCTGCACCCACCACGATCTGGGAGAGCCTCTCGGACAGGTCAGTAAGCGACGTTGCCATGCAGAAAGTGGCCATAATCTGACTGGCCGCGGTGATATCGAATCCGGATTCGCGCGTTACGCCACCCGTGCGCCCACCCAGCCCCACTACAACGTCACGCAGCGCCCGATCATTGACGTCCATTGCCCGGCGAATGCAGATCGTCCGCGGATCGATCTCCACCGTTGCGAAATGCAGGGCGTTATCCACTACAGCCGCCAGCAGATTGTTTGCCTCGGCGATTGCGGCGAAATCGCCCGTGAAATGCAGATTAATGTCATCTGAGGGAATCAGCTGAGCCTTGCCGCCGCCCGTGGCCCCGCCCTTCATACCAAATACGGGGCCCATCGAGGGTTCGCGCAGCGCCATCACTGCGTTCACGCCGATCTGACGTAGGCCATCCGCCAGCCCTATTGTTGTGGTGGTCTTGCCCTCGCCCGCCGGTGTAGGCGAGATCGCGGTTACGAGAATCAGGCGCGAATCCCGCTCCGGCAGATCCAGCAGGTAGTTGAGATCGATCTTGGCCTTATCGGAGCCGTACCGCAGCACGGATCGCTCTGGAATTCCAAGTGAGGTGGCCACGTCGTTGATGGTTTTTGGAGAATTCAGCACGCTTTCATTCTAGGCCACCACGTAGCGGACTTCAGGCCGTTTTGGGGCTATTTCTAACGACGACGACGGATGCCAGCGCAGCTATTTACACGAAGAGGGCTCCCCAAAAGGGAAGCCCTCTTCGAACTGCTAGTCTCAGTCCTCTTCGTAGGAGCAGATCGCTGCAACCTTCGGAGCCGAATGAGATTCGGGATCGAAGGTGTAGTTGAAGAACTCCTTGGCGAGGCGGCGGGCCAGCTCAAGGCCGATCACTCGCTCACCGAGGCAGAGAACCTGCGCATCGTTGGATAGCACGAGGCGCTCAACGGAGAACGAATCGTGCGCGGTGGAGGCGCGAATGCCCTTTACCTTGTTAGCGGACATTGCAACGCCCATGCCGGTACCACAGATGAAGACACCACGATCCGCCTTGCCGTCCGCAATCATGCGTGCGGCGTTAACGGCAACGTGGGGGTAATCCACGTCTTCGCCCTTTGTGATGCCAGCATCAATCACTTCGTCGATCCGAGGATCCGCCTCAAGGTCAGCCTTGATAACGTCCTTGTAATCAACACCAGCGCTGTCGCCCGCGACTACTACACGGAAACCCATATCATTACCTTTCGTTGAAAAGCCTTACTTCCTCATTATCTCACTTTGTTGCCAGCTGGTCAGCCACCGTTCTCATAAGCATTGAGAACGAAATGGCACCGGGATCCGGAGTTCCCACCGATTTGCCGCCGTGCGTGCGTGCACGGCCCTTTTTCGCTGCAAACGAAGCGGTATCTGCGGCGGCATTCTCGGCCGCTGTTGCGGCCTCATCCCAAGCCTCAGCTAGCGGCTTGTCGCCAGCACCTTCGAGGGCGTCTGCGAACGGGACCGTTGCGTCAACCATCGTCTTGTCGCCTACAACCGCTCCGCCCATCTCCTCGATGGCCTTCGTGCCTCCTACCACGGCGGCAATGATCGCAGCATCGTCTACGGCTTCGCCATCGGATAGGCCGTTTCCAACGCGAGCAAGTGCTCCGCCCCAAAGAGCGCCGGCTGTTCCGCCTGCTCCTTCGGACCACGCTGCGCCCGCACGGGCCAGCAGAGTCTTCGATCCGGCTCCGGCCGCTACGCTCTGGCGGGCCGATTCAGCTGCGGCGGTTGAACCGAGCACCATGCCCTGGCCGTGATCGCCGTCCCCGGCAACCGAATCCATCTTGCCTAGGTCATGCTCCGCATCCCGCGTAGTCTTCTCGAGCGCTTCGAGGATGACCGCGATCTTCTTGGCTTGCTCAGCCGATTCCGGGGCACCAGCACTGGCTGCTTCCTCGGTCTCCGCGGTCACCTCGCGGCGGGTTGCACCGCTGTTCTCCACCGATCCCGAGCGGAAAGCCGGCGTATCAGCCGCTGCCAACCAGTAGCGCTCTAGGTCCTCATCGAGGAACGTGAGCGTGAGGGAAACACCCGCCATGTCCAGCGAGGTCACCTGCTCATCCACCACGGGGCGTATGATCTCGAGGCCCGCCTTGCGCAGCAGCTTAGAGATCCGGCTGTAGAGGAGGAAGAGCTCCTCGTACTTTGTTGCGCCCAGACCGTTCACCAGCACGGCTACGCGGCCGTCGTATCCGTCTTCTCCCCGGGGAGGCTCTTCTTCGAGGATCTTGGACACCAGCAGTTCGGCTAGGTCATCGGCCGTTCCCAGCTTCTCCGTCGCAATTCCGGGTTCGCCGTGGATTCCTAGGCCAAGGCCGAAGGTTCCTTCCTCCACCGTGAAGAGCGGCTCAGTGGATCCGGGCAAGGTACAGCCTGAGAAGGCCACACCTAAAGAGCGCGTCTTATCGTTGACGTGGCGGGCCACAGCCTCCACCTCATCGATCGAGTGCCCCTCCGCGGCCGCAGCGCCCACAACCTTAACTACCGGGAAATCTCCCGCGATGCCGCGACGCTGCAGATGGTTCTGCGGGGAATCTGAGGCGATATCATCAGTGATCTCGACGATTCGAATGTCGTATCCTTCGGCGCGCAGCTGCTCTGCTGCTTGACCGAAATGAAGCACGTCTCCTGCGTAGTTCCCGAACATCATCAGGGTGCCAGCACCGTTGTCCGCTGCGCGGATCACAGAGCGTGCCTGAGACGCGGACGGGGAGGCAAAGATGTTGCCGCATACCGATCCATGAGCTATGCCGGGGCCAACCCACCCCGCGAACGCCGGGTAGTGTCCCGAGCCTCCGCCCACTACCAGCGCAACCTCGGATTCGGGGCTTGCGGCGGTTCGGACAACGCCGCCGTGCACCGGCTGCACATACTCACTGTAGATCTCAGTGAATCCCTCAAGGGAATCCTTCGGAAACTCTTCCGGGTCATTCACAATCTTGGTCATCGTTTTCTCCTTGTTGTTTCATTGCTCATGCGTTGCGCACTTTTCGGATGAGTGCGAACTCATTGGTCTGATTGAAGCTCCTTTCAGCACATTTGAGACTCCGACCACAGTGGCTTGCGAGCCTACCGAATCTCGAGCGCTTGGCTGGCGAGGATGCGAGCGTGTTTGGCATCCCTAGCCTGGTTGATCGCCTCGGCGGCAGCCTCACATTGTCTAAAGCTAACCGCAGAGATCTGGGCGCCAACTGAGGAAACTGCCGAAGAGGCCATGGACAAGGACGTCACGCCCATGCCAAGCAGTACACAGGCCAGAAGCGGATCGGCGGCGGCCTCCCCGCATACCCCCACGGGCTTGCCAAGCTTCATGCCAGCGGCGGCCGTGTGAGCGATTAGTTGGAGGACGGCTGGCTGCCACGGATCCGTATATTCCGCGAGGTGAGGCGAGAGGCGATCGGCCGCCATCACGTACTGAGTGAGATCGTTGGTGCCAACCGAAACAAAATCCACGAGCTCCAAGAACTGTTCGGCCTGAACCGCCACAGCTGGAACCTCAACCATGATGCCACCAACCATCCCACGCCTGCGGACCTCCTCGGCGAACCATTCGGCCTCACGCAGGGTTGCCACCATCGGTGCCATAACCCAGTTCTTGCCGGGGTGATCCTTGGCTGCTAGCGCGATGGCGTCCAGCTGGTGTTGGAGCAGTTCAGGATTCTGGCCACTGGTGCGCAGGCCACGTACACCCAGAGCCGGGTTTTCCTCCTCCTCACTGTTGGCGTACGGAACAGGTTTGTCGGATCCGGCATCGAGTGTGCGGACAACAACCTTGCCGTCTTGGTAAGCGTGGAACACAGGCGCGTAGACCGCCGCTTGTTCCTCAATCGAAGGTTCCACAACCGTGTCCAAGAAACACATCTCCGTGCGGAACAGGCCGATGCCCTCGGCCTCACCGTGCGCTGCTGTTGTGGCGGTTGGCCCATCCTGAACATTCACAAGCAGCTCTGCGTGATGGCCATCCGTTGTTTGCGCGGGCCCACGCCACTCATGGATCTTTTCGCGCCACGCGTGATACTTCGTCACGCTTTCTTGGGCGCGCTCCGGGTCCGCGTTCCTAGTGATCTTGCCAAGGCCGCCGTCCAACAAAACAAGTTCGCCGGTTTTGACTTCCCTCAGCTCACGCATGGCTACGATGCACGGAATACCCAACTGCCGAGCAATAATCGCGGTATGGGATGTGGGCCCACCGAACTCCGTAGCTACACCAATAATGAGTTTCGGGTTCAGGCCCGCCGTATCAGCTGGTGCCAGATCGTCAGCAAGGAGAACAACAGGTTCGTCCGGAGTGGGAATACCCGGCTCGGGTTCGCCGAGGATTTCGGCAACGATCCTGTCCCGCACATCACGAAGGTCCGTCACGCGCTCGGCCATCATACCGCCGGCCTTTTCGAAGAGCGTCACGTATTTCTCGGTTGAACGGACAAGGGCCTGAACGGCTGGCAAGCCCGCCTTCATGATGTAGGACTGAACGTCCTTCTCCACGCCACGGTCCACCGCCAGCGCCGCGGACATCTTCAGTACATCGCCAGCAGAGCCAATCGTTGTGGCACTTCGCGAGGCCAGCCTGCTCGAAACCGTCTTGGCAGCTTCTTGATACTTGGCGAACTCACCCGCGCGTTTTTCCGTCGAAATCGAAGGGGCCTGAGTTGGAGGCACATCCGGCCGGATCACCCACATTGCAGGCGCGTACGCCATACCTGTAACCACTGGTGTGCCGTGAACGTCCGTACTCAACGTTCGATCATTTGTTTCTTCTTGAGTCATGGCAGCTTCCTCAACATACACTTACTGACGCCAGTGTAACCTATATCACCACCCATATTTCCCAGTATTATCAGGATGTATAGACGACCAGTCAGTATGACCTCGACAACCAAAATTGCTGAGTCCACTGTAAAACCGACAACAGGCGTTGACCCGCATGACATTGCAGGGATCATCCTTACTGGGCACGGTAACGGTCTCTACCTCGCAGACGAATTCGGCAACCAAGTGCGCAACGGCATCGTATCCAGCGATTCGCGCGCCCAGCCGATCGTGGACCGCTGGATAAACGATGGCAGCTTCCAGGAGAAGTGCCAGCCTGTTACCCTCCAGTCCCTGTTCGCTGGAGGCCCTCTGGCCATCCTTGCGTGGATCTCGGAGAACAAGAATCTTGCCCGGTCTTACAAGCTTCTCATGGACGAAGTCTGGTGCAAGAAGTATGCCAACCAGAGCCACATTCGGGACATGCGTAAGTGCACTGTGGGACTGGTTGGCGTGGGCAACATCGGCTCGCGTGTGGCGAAGCGCCTCGCAGGCTTTGAGTCTCGCGTGATCGCCTATGATCCGTACCTGCGGCCAGAACAGGTTGAGGAGCTCGGAATTGAGCGTGTGGAAACGCTCGAGGAGTTGCTAGCCCAGTCCGATTTCGTTTCGCTGCACATGCGCATTAGCGAGGACACCCATCACATGATCAACGCGGATGCTCTCGCGCTCATGAAGCCCACCGCTTACCTAGTAAACACGGCGCGCGCCGATCTTGTGGATGAGGAAGCCCTAGCCGGCGCTCTGTCCGACCACCGCATCGGCGGCGCCGCAATCGATGTGTACGCCGATGAGCCACTCGCTGAGGATCACCCTACCTCAGCCTGGACAACATCACGCTGACACCGCATCTGGCGGGCACCTCAGCGGACACGATGCAGGCCTCGGTGGAGATCGGAGTTGAGGAGCTGACGCGATACCTAAAGGGAGAGCCGCTGCACACCCTCTGCTAATTCCCCGGGATTGATGCTTCTATGTTTGTCAAGGTTGGGTGGGTGGGGTGTGGTTGAGTGTGCGGTAGGCGTGGCGGGCGAGGTAGCGTTTGAGGCAGCGGCGGATTTCACGGTCGGTTTTACCCTCGAGGCGGCGGCGAGCGACGTAGGCTTTGGTTTCCTCGTCGGTCCTCATTCTCGTTAACGCGATCGTATGGAAAGCACGGTTAAGCTGCCTGTCACCGCGCCTGTTGAGCCGGTGGCGCACGGTGTTGCCTGAGGAAGCAGGAACCGGGTTAACCCCGGCCAAGGCGGCGAACTTGGCCTCGGTTGCGATCCGGCCGGCATGGGAGAAAGACACGAAGATCTGGGCTACCGAGATCGGACCATATCCTTTCTCTTCCAACAAAGGCGCGGCTTCGCACTGGCGAACCAACGCCAGAATCTCCGCCCGGTTACTGTCCGCTTTCTTCTCCAACTGAAGAATCGACTGTGCGAGGTCGATCGCTTCCCTCATCGCGTAGAACACGGCAATATCCCCAGTATCGCGAGCCTGCCAGATAGCGATCGTCTTGACCTGTTTCATGCTGACGGCCTTGCGTACATCGATACCCAGATCATGGAAACGCATCAGTGCGGTTAACTGGTTTTTCGCACTGGTCTTGGCTGTTTGGATCTGGTTGCGGCTAGCCAGCAAAATGGCGAGGGCCCCGCGGATCCCGTCCGCGCGTGGATCCCTCAACTGGTCGATCTGACAGGCCAAGGTCGCTCGTGCGATCTTGCCGGCATCGAGCTCATCGCTCTTACCCTTACAGGAGGTGGCCGTCCAGGGGGCCTCGACTCGCTTGTAGCCGGCCCGGACAACGTGCCGGGACAGGTTGGCCCCATAGGTGGCGGTCCCCTCAATCGCGAACAGTGCCGACATGTCCCCACCGGTGTGTTTCCCGGCCCACGAGATAGCCCGATCCATCCCCGCCTTCGTGGCCGGGAACTGGCGAGTAGCGAGAATATCGCCCCTAGCGGCGGCGATACTGTAGACATGGTTTTTGGCGTGGCAGTCCACGCCTATGACAAACCCGTGATGATCTGCAACGATAGACATTGCGGTGATCCTTTCACTAGAACTGATAAAGAATGACCGTAGGCCGTTACCAGTCCGGGAAAGTTTCACGGCGGGATAATGCTGTAAAAAGTCACGCCCCTTTCGGGGTGGACAAGCTTCTAATCAAATCACCATCGTGGACCGGGCAGGTAGCGGCCACCCCCGAGTACTAGACGGACATATCAATCCCTAGACACCACCAAGAGTGGGTACAGCGTCAACTAGAGTCACGCCCAGCCCCAAGAACAGCCACCACCAACCCTGCCAGCCAGTCCCAGACCAGCCAACCCCATACTTACAGCGTCAACTCTCTGCTTGAGGCGACAGCGCCTCACTCCATTTCTGACGCAATTGCGGATGATGACACCCAGGGCGGGGCCGGTATGGCCCCGCCCTTTTGTCGTCGTCAAAAAGAGGCTGGGCCGAGAGCTCCTCGATGAGGCTAACCGTCCCACCCTGCTACACGTTCAGAACCTTCTGAACTCGTCCGAACAAATATGACATGCGCTAACGCACGAAGGTCGCCATGGGGCAGATTGATGAGGCTCTCGCGGACCATTTTGGGTAGCACGAGCATTCTCAGGAATCCCCTCCGAGCCTCTCCCAGAGTATTGAAAACACTACTTCCGAAGGTTGGAACACTTAGGATCCAAACACGCCCCAACCATTGACGGGCCTCAACAGTATCCTTGCACCGCTAAGTATCAGCTGCGGTGGCGATTGCGTATACCTTCCAGCATCAACAGCCGCCGCCGAGTCACTCAGTTTGCTCCGAAGATTGTCCGATTCCGCAATTGAGCATGCATGGTTTCGCGTCAGGGCGCATCGCCCTCCCAATAACGCTCCGCGTGCATTCACGCACGAAGTTATGCGGATCAACCGCCCAGAATGTGTTTGGCCATGGAAATAGCGGGGCGTCGAGGTCCCAAGCGGATTGTTACGTTACGGCAACCGGCTTTCGACCACATCGAGGATTCCCGGATCGCGTACAACGATGACAGCATCGTCCACGCTCGTAGGAGTCTTTGCGATCGTCGAAATCGCTACATCAATCGCGTCATCCAGAGGCCACCCGTAGATACCCGCGCTAATGAGCGGAAACGCTACGATCTCAGCACCCAGCTCATCGGCAACGCCAAGCGATCGCTTATAGCACGACTGGAGCAGCGCCCGATCCTTCTGACCCGCCCGATAATTCGGCCCGACTGTATGGATGACCCACTGGGCAGGCATGTTTCCCGCGGTAGTCCATCCCGCGTCACCCGTAGGCAGGCCGTTCGGAAAGCGCGCGATACAGTCTTTCAAGATGGCCGGCCCTCCCGCCCGGTGGATGGCGCCATCTACGCCGCCTCCACCTCTCATCTGATTGTTAGCGGCGTTCACAACGGCGTCAACGTCCTGCTCAGTTATATCTCCAAGTACTGCTGTGATCGCGACCATAGTTCTAGTGTACGAGCGCAAAGACGATCGTGGGCGGGAACCATGGACGCTCCCCACCTCCACACTGGGACTATCGGCAAATCCCGATAGACCGTCCGTATCTAGATATCGTGATGCTCAGCGGCCGAACCGGCACGCTTCGGCCGCTTAATTCTTGAACCGTGACGAATCCCGCCCCAAACCGTTCCGAAGCGTTAATTCAGCCACGGAAAATCTCGTTGTGAGTTACAACTGCCGCTACCGGTTGCCACTGTCTCAACGGAAACTGTGAGCTGAATCAGCCGTAGCCATTCCCAGCTCGTGGCAAGCATCAAGAACCTGCCGATCACCAGAGACCATCGTTGTCCCTTCGATCAGTGCGGCACCGGCCACGTGCACTGCATCGAAGCCTCTCAAGGGAAACCGCCTCGCGAGGCCAGCGGCAGTGCCGATCAGCCGGCTATCTACATCGATGAAATCCACACCTGTCAGAAGGCGATCTCCTTGCGCTTGCGCAGCGGCATACTGCTGATCCGTCAATCTGTGGAGCCTCCGCGCCTTCGCGAGTGCCGCCGCCGTTTCCACTATCAACAATCGGGTGGCGATAACCCTGCGTGCTGCGTGCCAGATTTGCACACACCGGGCAGTCCCCAGCTCGTCAATCACAAGAGGAACGAATGTCGACGTATCGAAGTAGGCAGTGCCGTTATCCGCGCTGCTCAGCAACAAGATCACTCACCGTCCCCGTACCTTTCACAGGTGCGGGTTCCGGCCTAGAGATGGCTATTGCGGGAGTGATCACACCCGATTCAACTAACCGATGCCAGCCTGCACCGTCTTCGATCGGGACTAGCCGAGCAACAGGCTTTCCGCGATCTGTAACAACCACTTCATCGCCTTGAGCAACCGTACGAAGATGCTCGCTCAAATGCGCCTTGAGGTCACGTACACCAACTACAGTCATCTTTCCCACCCCAACAATGTAGTCACTTAAGAAGATATTAGCTGACTACATCGTCGCGAATCTATATCCATTCGCGAGACTCCCCGTTTTGGGTTGCCAGTGCCGCTGTGAGTTGCCAGTGTAGTGGCATCCCACAGCGCTAAGCACAACCCAAAGAGCTAAGCCCAACCCACAGCGCCAACCACCCCGAATGAGACCGCGTCAGCTCCCGCCCGCCCGCACAACATTGGCCCCGCGAGCCTCGAGATCACTGACGATCTCGGGATCCAGATCCGCTTCAACGATCACGCCATCATAGTCAGCGGCATCCGCCACGCGGTAGAGGGCGGAGCGGTGGAATTTCGTCGTCGTTACTAGTAAGTAAGAGGTACGTGCGGTACGGCGCATCGTATCCTTATACTCGGCCACATTTTCGTAGGGGTGATACACAACGCCGTCGGTGACCGCGGCGGCAGAAAATATCGCGACGTCCGCGCGCATCCGGCCAAGCATATCGATAGCGGCTGGCCCAAAATTCGCGTCTAAATGCCGATCGTACTGGCCCCCGATCGTGATGAGGTCCCAACGGGGATTCTCAATCGCCAACTGGCTGATCTTCCAATTGTTCGTGATGATGGTCAGGGAGGGAATGTCCGCGAGGGCGGCGATCGCGGAATACGCGGTGGAAGAATCGTCGGTCAGAACGGACATCCCGCGCGAAACATAGGGACGCATGGCCTGCGCAAGCGCTGCCTTTTCCTCAATGTCGTGTTCCATCCGGTATCGCATCGAGGTTTCCGAGAGCGTTGTGGCAACGGCTGTCACTTCGCCGCGAAAGCGATCGATGATCCGCCCGCTCTCCAGATCATGCAGGTCCCGATATAGCGTCATGGGCGATACGCTGACGATCTGCTGTAGATCATCAATCTTCACCGAGCCGTGTTCCAGCACAAACTCAGTGATGGCGCGCTGCCGCTCCTCTTTGTTTTGTGGCTTTGGCATGTCCGTTCCGTTGGCTAGGTGGTGACGTTGGGTTTTTCCCGACGACGACGAACCACTTCCCTCCCCTCACAACCATCTGCATGTCAGTGCATGGTAGGTGCTGGAATTTGCAAGTGGTAAAGGGGGCAGGTGCTGAAAGTGGCGGGGTCGGAACCCCGCCACTTTTCAACTAAATGGTCTTACTTGAGGCCGCCGAAGAACTTGTCCCACGGCATCTCGAGCGGAGCATCTTCAGCCACAACGGAGTACAGGAAGCGGCAGAGGGGGTATTCCTCCGGGCCGATCACTCCACGTTCGGTCAGTGGCTTGAGGGCTGCACCAATCACGTTGATGGCGGCAACGCCTTCGAGCGTTACGCCCTTCATCAGGCGATCGCGCACCTCGGAGAAGGGGACGCCTTCGCCAACGAATCCGCCGGCCTTGACGTTGCGGCCGCCAGCGGAGGTCACGTACATATCGCCAACTCCGCCAAGCCCGGTGGCTGTATCCGGGTTGCCGCCCATGAGCTTGATGAAGGAGGTCAGCTCGCGTTGCCCCTGTGCAAACACCGCTGCCGAGTAGTTGTACATGACGTAGCGGTCATTTTCCTTGCCCGCCTTGCGGAGCATGCCATCTGCGAAGCCAGCCGCGAACGCGTATACGTTCTTGGTGGCCGCACCCGTCTCGTATCCATCGAAATCGAGCGAAGTCCACACATGGTAGTAATCCGTGCGGAAGAGGTTAGCGATAAAGTCCAGATCGTCCTGATCGTGTCCGCAGAACACCACGCATGTGTCGTGATGGACTGCAAGCTCGCCAGCGATCGAAGGGCCGGTGATGGCGTTCCAAGAGATCTGCTCTGCGAGTTCCGGATCAAGGTAGGACTTGATGACATTCGGAAGGAGCTTGAGCGTGCCATCATCATCGGCGCGCATACCCTTCGTGATAGTCAGGAGCTTCTGTCCCGGCTCTAGGAGATTGGCCAACTGCTCGCCGGCCCACTCAATTCCGAAGGAGTTCACACCGCACATCACAACGTCCGCGCCGTGAACAACCTCAGCGGCTTCCTCAAGCTGATGGGCTGTCACGCCATCGTTGACCTTCAGGCCAAGATCCGGATGGACGCCAGTCTTCTGGATCGAATCGATGATCTCGCGGTCAAGGAAGGTTCCGATGAGGTGAACATCGTTTCCATTTTCAGAGGACGGGAAAGAGAGGGCCGTGGCCATGATTCCCGCGCCAAGTACTGCGATCTTTGCCATTTTCTGTACCTTCTTATTCTTTCTGTTCCTATTTCTTGTTTGACTGAGCGTAGATCCGCTCGAAAAGCGGGGCAAGGGCCGGGTAGATGTCCTTTTGGATATCCGCCCACTGCCCGTATGTCTCGTACGCCTCCATATTAGGTTCGGTGCGTTCAATGAAGGTGGCCATGGCTTCGGAGGCACTCTGCACATCTGAGTAGGCACCAATTCCGGCCATTGCCATCATCGCCGCACCCTGAGCACTTACCTCCTCAACGCCGGAAACAACCATGGGCAGGCCCGTAGCGTCTGCAATGATTTGGCGCCACAGCGGACTGCGGGATCCGCCACCCGTGCAGCGGAGCTCGCGGATTTGGCGGCCCGTGGACGCCTGCACACGTTCTAGGTTCTCGCGCAGCTCAATGGCCATTCCCTCGAGGATCGAGCGGTACACGTGGGCCCTTGTGTGGGCCGAGCCAAATCCCACCATCATACCCTTGGCAAAAGGGTCCCAATGAGGAGACTGCACGGCGTTCCAGTAGGGGACAGTCAGTAGGCCGGCGCTTCCCGGTTCAATGCCGGCGGCTGCCTCGTCCAGTTCTGGATCGAGTGCTCCATCCAGAAGTGGGTTTCCCAATTCCTTGCGGAACCAGTTGGCCAGAACCGAGCCTGAATTTTGAACAATTTCGAGCACGTAAGAACCTGGGATGCCGCCAAGAAGGGTGCGGTAGGCCGGCGAATACTGATACTCAAATGAGTGAACGCCGGAGACAATCGAAGTTCCCACGTTGACGTAGGCGAGGTCCTCCGCGATCGCGGCGGTTCCTAATCCCGCGGCTTGGCCATCGCCCACACCGGCAACAAGTACCACGCCCTCGGGCAGGGCCCATGAGGAGAGGAGATCCGGGGCGATAGGACCGATGATCGAGGCTGGTTCTGCAAGGTCAGCCATTTGGTCACGCCGTACGCCAGCGATATCTAGGAGTTCTGGAGAATAGTCGCGGCCTGCGATATCTAGGAGGTTGAGGGTATCTGCGCTGCCCATGGCTGAGACCCAGCGGCCAACGAGCTTCTTTGCTAGGTAAGCGTGGACATCTACAACCTTGTCGGCAGCAGCTAGCACTTCAGGCTCATGGCGGGACAGCCATGTCATTTTGTAAAGGGCTGGAGTGGTATCCGCGGGCTTGCCCGATAGTTCGTGGATATGGGGCGATCCGAATTCTTTGATCTCTTCGCCAGCCCGGGAATCCAGCCACAAGACGGCGTGGCGGAGGGCGGCACCGTTTTCATCCACGAGGGCGAAGGATTCTCGCTGATGAGTGATGCACATGGCGGATACGCGCGCACGGTCTTCGACGCTCAGGCCGGCGGCAGCTTGGGCGATTGCCGTTGAGGTGGACTCCCACCATTGGGCTGGATCGTGTTCGTACTGATCCATCGCCGGGGTGAATAGATCGATCTCTGCCTTGCCGGAGGAGAGAACCTCACCCACTTTATTAACAACTACCGCTTTGGTTGCGGATGTTGACGAATCGATAGCAATGACTAGTGGTTCCGTGGTTTTAGATTGTTCCTTGGTCTCAGACATTGCAACTCCTTCGTTGGCCGTGAGGTGAGCCGGCTGCCGTGGTAGCTGACCGTGCCGGCTCATTTGTATGAGAATGCAGCGGATTGAAGAGGCCCACTCGCCACCAGACGAGTGGGCCTCTTCATCTGCTAGTGCTGGCCGTACACGTTTTGGTATCGGTCATAGAGCGAATCGATGTGCTCCTGAGCAACAGGAACAAGCGTGCCGATTTGCTCTGCCGCAGCTACGGTACGAGCCACCTCTTCAACCATGACAGCCGCCTTGACGGCACCCGTGGCGTTCTTGCCGATCGTGAACGGCCCGTGATTGGCCATGAGGACCGCAGGGGATCGCGATTCACGCAGCGTTTCAACGATACCTCGACCAATCGAATCGTCACCGATGATGGCGAACGGGCCTACGGGGACTTCCCCGCCGAACTCATCACCCATCATCGTGAGGACGCACGGGATGGGCCGATGCACCGCGGCGAAAGCCGTGGCATATGTAGAGTGGGTATGTACCACGCCACCAACCTCGGGCATGTGGCGATACACGTAGGCGTGTGCCGCTGTATCCGAGGATGGCGAAAGGCGATCCGGCGTTCCATCAACGATCTTGTTGCCGTCCAAGGTGCATACCACCATGGCGTCCGCAGACAGCTCGTCGTAGCGAACGCCCGACGGCTTGATAACGAACAGATCGGCACCCGGCACGCGGCTGGACACGTTCCCTGCCGTCCATACCACGAGGTTATTGGCTGGAAGCTCCGCGTGGAGCGCCGCCACCTCCTCCCGAGTGGCCTGAACGGCGTTCTGAATGTCCTGCGATAGTTCTGAAAGTACCAGTGTCATTCTGCTACATACCCCCGTTGCTCTTCGAATACCTGAAGCTTGATGTCCTTCAGACGGTGCATTGGCGATTGACCGTTGTAGCGTCCGAAGTAATCGTGCATTTCCTTATAGATGTCGTACAGCGCATCATACTTACGGGCTCGATCCTCATCGGGTACGTATGCGTGATGCTCCACGTTTGCCATTGCTTCAGCCGCCGCGTACACATCCGAATAAATGCCAGCAGCCACAGCGGCAAATACGGCCGAACCGAGTGCCCCGGACTGCTCCGAAAGCGAGACGGTGATCGGACGGCGGGTGATGTCGGAGAACAACTGCATGTAGAACTTGTTCTTCAGCAGGCCACCAGCCGCGACGATCTCATCGATCGCAATACCGTGATCCTCGAAGTTGTCCACGATCACACGGGCACCAAAGGCCGTACCTTCCAAAAGGGCAAGGTACATCTCATCGGCCGTTGTGGTTAGCGTTTGGCCCATGATCAAGCCCGACAGGTGTGCATCGGCAAGGATTGAACGGTTACCGTTGTGCCAATCAAGGGCCACGAGGCCATGTTGGCCAACGTCTTGAGCCGCGGCCTTCTCTGCGAGAAGCTCGTGGATGGAGACACCGCGGCTATCCGCTTCCTCGTAGAAGGCTGCGGGGACACAGTTGTCGATAAACCAGGCGAAGATGTCACCCACGGCCGTTTGGCCGCCCTCGAATCCCCAGAGGCCGTCAACTGCGCCACCGAGAACCGTTCCGAAGGTTCCTGGGCAATCGTGGTATTCCTTGCCGTTCACCACGTAGCAGGACGAGGTACCCATGATTGCGGTGAGCTGACCGGGGCGAACTGCGTTCGTGCCAGCAACCACCACATGCGCGTCAATGTTGCCGGATGCAACGGCTGTCCCAGCGGTCAGCCCCATCAGCTTCGCCATGTCCTCGGTCAGCTCGCCAACCTTGCCGCCCAGCGGAAGGACCTCGTGGCTCATCTTGTCATCAAACACATGGCCAAAGCCCGGCTTGACGGCCTCAAGGTACTCGTAGGAAGGATACTTGCCATCCTGGAACATCCGCTTGTAACCGGAATCGCCCTCCGCGTATGTTAGGTTGCCCGTCATCCGCCAAGTCAGCCAATCGAGGAGATTCACGATCTCGTCTGTGGCCTCGTAAACCTCTGGGGCAACCTCGAATACCTCGAGGGCCTTGGGCAGGAGGAGCTCCGAGGAGAGCACGCCACCGTAACGGCCGAGCCACTTTTCGCGGCGCGCCTCAGCAACCTTCACCAGGCGATCGGCCTGATTCTGGGCACCGTGATGCTTCCACAGCTTCACGTATGCATGAATGTTGTTCTTGAAATCCGGCTTGTTACACAGCGGCTCGCCCTCTTTATCCGTGAAGAAGACGGTTGCAGACGTTGCGTCCACGCCAATACCCACGATATCGGCTGGATCAACGCCGGCATCCTTGACAGCTCCCGGGACCGCTGTTGCAAGTACCTCAAGGTAGTCATCCGGATTTTGCAAAGCGAACTCGGGCGGCAACGGCTGGTTGTCACCGGCCGTTAGGGTGCGGTCCATAACCGCATAACGATATTCCGTGACAGCCGTACCCATCTGCTTACCGTCGGCGGCATCTACCACCACGGCTCGCCCAGACAGGGTACCGAAATCAATACCTACAAGGTACTTGTGATCGGACATAGAGATCGTCTCCTTATGTGGTTGCCTCAGGCTTCTGGGTGGCGGTGTTGCCCCCAGAAACCTTCGGGAGAGAACAGCTCCTCAACTACTGTGTCGAGGATGCCGAGGTCAGTAAAGATGTCCAGAATCGTGTAACGAGACCGGATCATCTGTGCCTTAAAGTGGGTCTCGCGGAAGCGATCCCAGTCAATTTCGAGCATCTCGGGATGGTATGGGCCGCCAACTGTCTTGATGCGGTCCATCGCGTCCTGAGCCGGAATGATCTGCTTGGCAGCGCTCTCGCGCAGTTCGGGCCATACCTTCTTGAGGAGCTCGATGCGGGCAACGAGCTCATCGCCCTCAGTACGCTTGTTGAGCGAGTGCTTAACCGCCTCACCCTGAATACGGGGAAGAAGCATCGAGCGAACCGTGCTCTCGATATACTCGGGCGACTTCACGGACGCAAGCGCGTGATCGATATCGAAGTCCTCCGGCTCCATCTTCAGGAATAGCTCCCACATGGCCAAAGAGGCAATGGTGCCAACGCCCACCTTCATGCCGTGAGATAGCGGCGGTTCCCAATCGAGGCCGTGTCCCTCCATCTCCCACGTGTGGGAGAACTGGTGGCCAGCCCCAGAGGCCGGACGCGAGGACTTAGCGGCCTGCATGGCGAGGCCAGACATGATCTGGCCTTCACCGAGGAGCTCGATTGCCTTGAGATCGCCAGCAGCAAGCTCTGCCGGATGGGCCAGAGACTCGCGCAGCGGGCCCTGAACAAGGCTCCAGACGTAGGGATCGATTGCTTCGATTCCAAGCCGATCGGCAAGGATCCAGTCCGCACCAGCGGGAATCTTCTCGATCAGATCGCCGTAACCGGTGTAGGTCAGGCGCGCGGGCGCCGCTGCCATCACGGCGTTGTCTGCAACCAGAGCCTGAGGGGCCGGGCAGTCACGCGTAATCTTGAAGCCGTCTTTGGCGATAGAAGCACCGAAAGCAGCGTAGCCATCCACTGATGCTGCGGAGCATACATTCAGGTACTGGCGCCCCAGCTCACCCGAAGCGAGCTTGGCTAAATCGTTGATGGTACCGCCACCGATTGAGCAGATGAACGTGTTGTCCAGTACCTTGACGTGATCGCGAAGGATTTCCACGTTCTCGTAGCCGGCATATACCGTGGGTTTGCCCGGGAAGAGGTATGGATCCTCGGCGAACTCAACCCCGGCTTCCTTGAGGGATGCCACAACGGTTTCGCCCGCTGCGGCGAATGTGTTTTCGTCAGCGACAACGAGAACCCGGACGCCCGGGAACTGCTCAGCGAAGATCTTGCCAGTCTCGCCAAGGACATCATCTCCGAACGCGATTGCCTTTGTCTCATCAGCCGTTTTCAGGGCTTTGTCAATGAGTTCGCTTGCCATAATCTTCCTCTTTCACTCTCTACCTATAGGCCAAAGTTCGGATGGCGGGCTGCAAAGCAGCCCGCCACCATCTTAGTTCCTATTGAGCTGCCACCACATGGTCAACAACTTCGTGCGTAAGTTCCTGAACCAGTGGGTACTGCTCGCAGTACTTATCGGCGAAGAACTTGTACTCCTCATGACGGGCCATGTTCGGCTCGATGTGCTCGCGCTCGTGAACCATGTTGTCCGCTGCCTCCTGAACTGAGCCGTACAGGCCAGCACCGGCGGCCGCGAGGATGCAAGACCCGAGGGTGACCGCGTCGCCCACCTCTGTAAGGGTGATCGGAACACCGGTCACGTCGGCGTGCATCTGGGTCCACATGCGGGACTTCGTCGAACCACCACAGGCGACGAACTCCTTGACCTCGAAGCCGGCGTCGCGCAGCTTACGCATGTTCGCTTCGACTCCGTAGCACACGGCTTCCTGAATGGACTTGTACATGTGCTCGCGGGTGTGTGCCAGCGAGAGGCCGGTAAATACACCCCGTGCCTTCGAGTCCGAATACGGGGTGCGGTTACCCTGGAAGTACTCGTTAAGGATCAGTCCATCGCAGCCGATCGGAATATCAGCGCTACGGCGGTTCATGATGTCGTAAACCGAAAGGCCAATCTGATCAGCAGCGGCCGAGATATCAGTGCAGAACTGATCCTTGAACCACTTGAGCACAGAACCGGAGGAGACTAGCGAGGTCTCCACCGTGTACTGACCGGGCACCACACCATCGGTGTAGCCACCGAAGAAGCCTGGGCCAGAAACTGGGTCTGGAGACTGCCCAGACATCACGTGAGAGGAGCCCGTCACTAGCGTCATCTTGCCTGGGCGGAGAACGTTAAGGCCGATCTGGCCGTGCCATGCATCGCCACCACCCTGAGCAACTGGCGTGCCTGGGATAAGGCCAAGTTCTTCGGCGGCGCTACGCTGGAGACCACCAATGTTGCTGCCAAGATCGTTCACTACTTCTGGCAGCTTCTCAAAAACGTCACCCGCGCCGGCCTCTTCGTAGAGGTCTACAGGCCATCCGCCGTTGTCGCGATCGTAGTAAGCGCGATGTGCGGCCGTGTTGATATTGAGCGTGTACTCGCCGGTCAGCTTGAAGGTCAGCCAGTCGGGGGCATCAATCAGGCGATAGGCGTTCTTGTACGTATCGGGCTCGTTTTCCCGGAGCCACGCTGCCTTGAAGGGGTACCACTCAGCCGTTGGGGGCAGGGTGCCGTTACCGGTGTAGCGGCGCGCCGTGGACTGCGTGTTGATCACGCGGGCAGACTGCTCGGTTGCCCGAACGTCCATCCACATGATGGCGTTTCGCAGCGCGTCACCATTGCGGTCCAGCGCAACCACCGTCATCGTTGTTGCGTCATAGGAGATGCCGGCGATTTCGTGTGGCTGCAAGCCCGAGCGCTGCAGAACCAGACGGGTGGAGGCCACGAGTGCCTGCCACCAATCATCGGGGGACTGCTCAGCCCAGCCGGGATGGGGGTGAATCGTCTTGTAAGTGGTTGCCGCAAAGGAAACGGGCGATCCGGCCAGATCGAAGATCCCGACTCGGCACGATTCGGTACCGAAATCGATTCCCATGACGAATGGGCCACCAGGACGTGTTGTTTGGTTAACGGACAATGAAAACCTCCACAATGAAGTTCGAGTTGGAGCTGCTGATAAATAATGCGCTGGCTACCGTGCCCGAGCAGACGCGGACATCGGGCCAACGAGATCCGGACTTACCAATCAGGAATCGGAATCAGACCATCCCCACTCATTCCGGATCTCTTCAGGAATGAGGTGATCGATTCGCTCTAGGACATATGTGGGCTGCTCAGCTTCAGGAAGGGCCTGAGCTTCTTCCAAAGTTGAATCGCCCGTTAACAAGAGTGTTGATGCCATACCAGTGTTGATCGCCATCCCAATATCTGTCATAAGACGATCTCCAACCATCATGCAGTTGGTGGGATCAACATCTAGATCGCCAAGGGCTGCCGTGAGCATGACAGCTTCGGGCTTACCCATGTTCGCTACACACTTTGTTCCGGTACAAGCCTCAATCGCTGCCACAATAGAGGCCGCGTCGGGCTCTCCGCGCCCGCCAGGGAACGGGCAGTAGCGATCAGGGTTTGTGGTGATGAGAATTGCTCGCTTGTGATACCAAATGGCGTCGAAAGCGATTTGAAGCTTGCGATACTCGAACGTGCGATCGTAGGAGGCAATGACGATGTCGATTTCCTCAGGATTGTCGCTCATCTTGATTCCCGCGGCAGCCAAAGCATCCTTGAGTGGCTGTTCCGAAATCGGGAACACGGTCGCGTCGGGGTGATTGGCCTTAAGCCACCGCGTTGTTGTGACTACGGTGTTAGCGATTTCCTCTACGGGTGTTGGAATATCGAGCTTTTCAAGCTTTGCTAGGTACTGGTGGGGATCCTTAGTCGGATTATTGGACAGGAACCTCACGGGCTTTCCCAAGGTACGCAGGCCTTCGATCAGCCGCTTTGCGCCGGGGAGAAGATGATCACCTAGGTAAATGGTGCCATCCATATCGAATACGTAGGCGTCATAAAGCTTAGTTGGTGACGTGTACTGCACCTTGGCGCTCCTTGGTTTTCATGTTGTTTTGGGGCGGTGGTGCCGGGCGAACCCGGCACCACCAGTTTGTTGAAAGGATCAACAGGCCTTACTAGGCGACGATCGCGCCGATTGCGTAGAGCACCGTTGTCATCGTCCAAATGGCGAATGCCGGAGGATCGATGTGTGTATCGCCATTGGCGCACGTTGTACGCGAGAGGAACTCGCCAACCACGCCGGCAATCAGGCCGAAGAGACCCGCGAGCAGCAACGGCACAACAAGCGCCCCGCTGGTCCACGTGCCCGGATCTGAGCCAGCGAACAGCGGTGCAAACTGGAGCGCCGCGATCGAAGCAATGATCGTCATGTGGTGGGTAACTGGTGTGTTGAGCCCGCACGTCAGGAAGACCAAAGTAATAGCCGAGATCGCCCATCCAACGAGCTGTGCGTGGCCTACGATTCCTGGGTTGATCGGGTAGATGTACATGATCAACATGAGGGTAGCGAAGCCGGACAAAAGGCCGGAGAAGAATCCGATCAAAGCTGAGTGTGACCACTTCTCCTGATGTGCAACCCAATGCTTGTCTCCGCCAACCCACAGGAGCGGGCCCTGCTCGGTGGAGAACAAGCCAGTGCTACCGAACATGTAACGGCAGGCAATTGCGACGATGATAATCGTGAGCGCCACGGTGTCCGTGGAACCCAGAACATCGTTGTCATAGTGCATCGAAGCGTCGGACACCTTGAATTGAGGCAGAATCCAACCGATGAACTGGTTGAGGGTGTAGCCGACCATGCCGAAGACACCACCAACAACATAAATGTCCGCCTTCGAAAGACCCGAAAGCGGCGTGATAATGTCACGTCCATTCATGCCAGCTGGCATATAGTTCTTTTTAGCGGCGTATGCCGCGGCTGCAGCACCACCAGCGAAGGCGATGTGCGGGCCGAACACTGGGCCGAACACGACGGAATCCATGAACGTGGCGGCGTCGAATCCGCCCATGTAGCCGGCAAGGCCAACCATGTACATGAAGCCGGTCATAATAAAGGCGGTCTGGCCGCCGATTGCTGCGCCGAATGCGCCGCCACCGAAGGCGGCTATCAGCCATAGGGGATCAAAATCCACGTTGATTTCCTCTACTAGGTGGTTAGTGTTTACTCGCAGCTCTTGTGTGTTTCAAGAACTGCCGCTTTCGGGACCAAGAAAGTGGTGGAACCAAAACCGCATTCCGGCCGCTTCCTCGCTACCCGTTGTACCGGCCCCTTCCCTTTGAGCCACTGCCCAGAAGGAGGAACCTGTGCGCTATTGGAGGGTACCAGACGCCCACGGAAGAGTGAGTCATGAGCCACACCGATGACTTCGTCTACACGCTCAACAGACTCCAAGTCCTCTGCGAGGATCTCCTTGTAGCCATCGTCAGCGATGTCGGCTGCAACAACGATCCGCAATCCCATGCTGCGCCCTTCTTTAGGTGCTCCCGAACTCTACAACGGCGGCCAACACCACCACGTGGAGGTGCCGACTGTCCTGCCGAGACTAACACCCGTTGTGTTAAATCTTGCGATTGTCATGTTACTTTGCACATACTCTCAGTTAGCTGGGACACATTTGGGAATGCGTGCATGTTTGGGTCCTATTTCCTAGTTTCACAACCTGACTTAGAGAATCCTTGCCACATTGGCATTCCTCGAGAGCGACGCAGTTCACAGGCCACAGTGACCAGTTCCCAAATTTGCCAAGCGTTCAACCGGCTGGAGTATTTCCAAACTCATCCTTCAGTCGAATCTGCACACCCAACGGGCGTTTTTCTCATAAAACCATGTGAAAACTATCGGTCAGAATTACACTGAACTTTGCGCTTCACATACGGCCGTCGGCGCCAGCTCGATGATCCGAAGACATTCTTGGCCGCCCTACTACGCCTCCACTGCGGCATTGGCCGCTGCCACAAGTAATAGATTGTGCGGCAAAGCCCCATCAAACCCTGGAGTAGACATCGTCATGATAACGGTGTCATTCGCCGGGTTATTCACGAACTTGGTGGAGAAGAATCCCTGCCAGCTGTATGCCCCAGCACCACCCAAGTAGGTGGAAGACCCGACGGGCGCATTTACTCCTTCTTGAATGTCCAGTTGATAGCCCCACTTATTCTGCGTGAGCTGCCAGTTTGTCAGGTCGCCGATTTCGTTGTGTGTCATGAGGTCTACAGCGGACTGGCTCAGCACACGTACGCCGTCAAGCTCTCCCCGATTCAACAACATTTGGGCAAAGCGGTAGTAATCATAGGTTGTGGAATGCAGCCCGCCGGCGCCAGAGAAGAACCGCTTGGCCCCTCCGAACCCATAGTCCACGCCCATCATGCCCAGACCCAATGGGAAGTCCTCGGTCTGCCTATCCTTCGTACCTGCCCAGTAGACGGCAGCCACCCTATCCGTGACCTCCTCTGGAGGATAAAACCAGATCTCGTTCATGCCAAGCGGCTCGAAGATATTGCGCCGTAGATAGGTATCGAAATCCACCCCCGAAACAACCTCCACAAGCCTGCACAGCGTATCCACGGAGTTATTGGAGTAGTCGAATACCTCTCCCGGGTTTGCCATCAGAGGCTGGCGTGCTAACAGCTTCACCTTAGATTCCAGCGTCGCGTCCGTGATCTGGAAATCGTCTGGCACGCCCCCTTCCGCGTAATACTTGGGTACGGTCCGGTACGCGTATTTGTCGCTTTCGGCGTCATACCACCACGTGTTGGTCATTCCGGCGGTCATCGAAAGCAGGTGATGGATCGTGATCGGATTGGCTGCAGGAACCAGCGTATCCTCCCCGCCCGCCCCTTCCTTCGCCACGTACATCTGCGTGAACTCTGGCAGATACTTCGCGATCGGATCCGCGAGTGATATCAGACCCCGATCCCATAGCTGCATGACCGCAGCAGCGCTCGGAACTTTGGACATGGAAGCGAGCCGGAAGATGGAGTCTCGTTCCATCGGTACACCATCGTTCGCGTTTCCGAATGCCTTGAAATAGCAGATCTTACCGTGCCGCGCCACCAAAATGACGGTGCCTTGATAGGCGTCCTCGCTCATGTGTCTGGCCACTAGATCATCGATATGGGACAGATATTCGCTGGACACACCCACGCTTTCGGGGTCTACAACCTCAATAGCCATGTCTCTCCTTCAACACTCGTACATCCTCGTACGATGGCGCCACCGTGACGCACGCCATAAGTATAGAGTGTCAGGCCAAGACGCGCCTACTGCCACCCTCGGTTTCCACGTCGCAGAGATCTGACGCAAACCCGAGATTGGGGGGCGGTGACAGTTTGGGACGACGACGAAGGCGGGTGGGACAAGGCTCTCGCCTTGTTCCACCCGCCTTTTACTCGGGCAGTCTAGTGACTAGTGTGCTGCCGATAGCCCACTGGGCTGAGGGTTCTCACCGGGGCGGCGATTATCCACGCCCGCGGTCAAACTATCCATCTCGCCGGGATCGGTGACCTCCACAGTATCCTCGGGCAAAGGCTCATCGGCATTCTGCCCGTGGAACGTGAACGTCATCGGGATGTTCTCGCTATCCACGTCCACGACGATGTTCTGGCCGCGCTCGAATTCTCCGAAGAGCAGCTTCTCGGACAACACATCCTCGATGTCGCGCTGGATAGCGCGGCGCAACGGACGGGCACCTAGAACTGGATCGTATCCACGATCCGCAAGGAGCTCCTTGGAGGCCCGAGTCAGGTAGATGTGCATATCCTGATTGGCAAGCCGCTTATCCAGCTTGGAGACCATGAGATCCACGATCTGCAGGATCTCCTCGCGGTGAAGCTGCGGGAACACGATCGTATCGTCAACACGGTTCAAGAACTCTGGACGGAAGTGGTCCTTGAGGGCCTCTCCCACACGGCGCTTCATCCGCTCATAGGACGTTGTGGTGTCCTGATCGAACTGGAAGCCTGTGGTCACGCCCTTGGCGATGTCCTTCGTTCCGAGGTTTGTGGTCATGATGATGATGGTGTTCTTGAAGTCCACCATGCGCCCCTGCGAATCCGTGAGGCGTCCCTCTTCAAGAATCTGGAGCAGGGAATTGAAGAGGTCCTGATGGGCCTTCTCAATCTCATCAAACAGAACCACGGAGAACGGCTTACGGCGGACCTTTTCGGTGAGCTGGCCACCCTCTTCGTAACCCACGTATCCGGGAGGGGCACCGAACAGTCGCGAGACCGTGTGCTTCTCCGAGTACTCGGACATATCAAGGGTGATAAGCGCCGATTCGTCCCCGAACAGGAACTCTGCGAGCGCCTTGGCAAGCTCGGTCTTTCCAACACCCGTCGGGCCAGCAAAGATGAACGAGCCGCCGGGGCGGTCCGGATCCTTGAGTCCAGCGCGAGTACGGCGGATGGCCTGCGAAAGCGCCACCACAGCCTCGTTCTGGCCGATCACTCGCTTGTGCAGTTCCTCTTCCATACGCAGCAGCTTGGCGGATTCGGCTTCGGTCAGCTTAAACACTGGGATGCCGGTTGCCATGGACAGGACTTCGTTGATGAGCTCCTCATCAACCACGGACACAACGTCCATGTCCCCATCCTTCCAAGCCTGTTCACGCTCGGCACGCTGGGAGGCGAGCTGCTGCTCCTCATCACGAAGAGAGGCGGCCTTCTCGAAGTCCTGACCGTCAATGGCGGCTTCCTTCGAGCGGCGCACACCAGCAATCTTCTCATCAAGTTCGCGAAGCTCAGGTGGAGCTGTCATCTTACGGATGGCAAGGCGCGCTCCGGCCTCGTCGATCAGATCGATAGCCTTATCTGGCAAGAACCGATCATTGATATAGCGGTCCGAGAGGGAGGCTGCAGCCTCTAGTGCCTCGTCAGTAATCGTTACGCGATGGAAGCTCTCGTAGCGATCGCGCAGACCCTTTAGGATCTCCACGGTCTGAGGCACGGTGGGCTGATCCACCTGAATCGGCTGGAAGCGACGCTCCAAAGCGGCGTCCTTCTCAATGTGCTTACGGTACTCATCTAGCGTAGTTGCGCCAATCACCTGAAGCTCGCCACGAGCCATCATGGGCTTTAGTAGCGAGGCAGCGTCTAGAGCACCTTCAGCAGCACCCGCACCCACCATCGTGTGGATCTCATCGATGAACAGGATGATATCGCCGCGCGTGTTGACCTCTTTCAATATCTTCTTCATGCGCTCCTCGAAGTCACCGCGGTAGCGCGAGCCGGCAACAAGTGAGCCCATATCCAACGAATAGAGCTGCTTATCCTTCAGGGTCTCGGGAACATCGCCCGCGCCAATCGCCTGAGCGAGGCCCTCAACAACGGCAGTTTTACCAACGCCGGGCTCGCCGATCAAGACGGGGTTGTTCTTGGTACGGCGTGAGAGAACCTGCATTACTCGCTCGGTCTCCACGTGACGCCCGATCACCGGATCGAGCTTATGTTCACGAGCAGACTGGGTGAGGTTACGGCCGAACTGATCCAGCACCGTTGAGCCGGCCTTCTGGCCTTCGCGAGCGCCGCCACCAACGCCCACAGGCTCCTTACCCTGGAATCCAGAGATGAGCTGATTGACCTGATTGCGCACACGCGGCAGGTCCGCGCCCAGCTTCATGAGAACCTGGGCGGCTACGCCGTCGGGCTCACGGGTCAGGCCGAGCAGAAGGTGCTCGGTGCCGATGTATGAGTGGCCCAACTGAAGGCCCTCACGCATCGCGTATTCGATGACCTTCTTGGCGCGAGGTGTAAAGGGGATGTGGCCGGCCGGTGGCTCCTGTCCCTCCCCGATGATGTCTATGACCTGGTCCCTCACATCGTCGAGCGTGATGCCAAGCGCCTCTAGCGCTTTGGCAGCCACACCTTCACCCTCACGGATGAGCCCGAGGAGGATGTGCTCGGTACCTAGGTAGTTGTGTTTGAGGTTTCGAGCCTCCTCCTGCGCGAGCACGATGACTCGGCGGGCGCGATCGGTAAACCGTTCGAACATTGACACTCCTTGGATGGCACAAGTTAATTCACTTAACTGTAACGACGCCCCGGGCCGGATATGCCAACTGTTCGCCACAGGCGTTAGGCGCTAGGCCTCCACCAGAATCGTGAACGGACCATCGTTAACGATCTGGACTTCCATCATCGCACCGAACTTCCCTTCTTCAACATGCAGCCCATATGTTTCGCGGAGCTCGCGGGCCACATCTTCTACCAATGGTTCCGCCACCGGGCCGGGTGCCGCGTGGGACCACCCTGGCTTGCGGCCTTTGCGCACATCGGCGTACAGCGTGAACTGGGAGATGAGGAGGATCGATGCAGCCGATTCTTCGGCGCTCACGCGACGCGATGGGTCGTCGTCGCCCTCAATATTCCGCAGAATACGCAACTGCGCAATCTTCCTGGCAATTTTCGAGGTCTGGGCGGCCCCATCACCGTGAGTAGCACCTACCAGGACGCAAAGCCCGGTGCCGATGGAGCCCAAGACTTCGCCCTCCACACTCACCTGCGCCCGCGTTACACGCTGAATTACTGCGCGCATGATGTTCCCTTCGCACGTATCTTTCTTCTGGCTTATCGGCGGCTACCAGCCACCGCGCTGGCTGCGCTGGCCGCCACGACGGCCCCGCTTTTGTGGCATCCGGGAGCGGACCGGACCTAGATAGTAGATCGGTGCCACGATCGCCGCGATGGAGAGCAGCCATCCAAACATTAACGGAATGTTGTAGGCAAACCCGTTAAGCGAGACAAGAAGTGAGGCGATGAGCCCAACCAGCCAGCGCGTCTTCGTGGTTCCGGCGTATACAAAATCCGAGGAGGAGCGGAAGGCGGCGGCGATTAGAGCCCATAGCGCCAGCCCGATCACAACCACGGAGATGGTGAGGCTGATCCATCCCATGGCGCCGTAATACGACATCAGTGACCTCCCAATGACGGGCCTCCGCCGGGAGCGCCCCGGCTAGACGCGCCGCGTCCCCTGAACTCGTTACCGGGGCGGACCTCCGGCGAGGCGCTGGACTTGCCATCTGGGGATACGATCGGCTCTTGACTCGCCTGGAACTTCCCGATGCTGACAACCGCGTCCGGATCCAGATTTCGGCGCAGGAGCGCGAGGGCTAGAGGCCCCTCCTCGTAGTGACGCACACCTGAGGTCACCTGACCAACCGTTCGGTCTCCGAAAAGCACAGGATCGCCGTGTGCTGGAAGCTTATCGGGCGGGCCCTCCAGATACAAAAGAGTTAACCTCCGTGGTGGCTTGCCAAGGTTGACCAACTTCGCCACAGTTTCCTGACCGCGATAGCAGCCCTTTTCGAGGTGAACTGCCGTCCTAATCCAATCGAGCTCGTGCGGAAGGGAGCGCTCTCCCACTTCTAATGCCTGACGCGGCCGCCAATACCCCACGCGAAGGGCCTCCCATGCGGTGACGCCCGCGGGAGAAAGACCTTCGTCTTCGATCAGATGGGTTGCTGCCGTCTCTAGATCGGCTCGGTTGATCAAGGCGATCATACGGTGCGCACCGGCCGCTGGATGGTCATCATCGGGCGGGCCATACGTTGCAGCGAAGGGTGCTGTATCCGGCCACGGATCATCCCAGACAAGCGGAGTGGAGCCATCTGGGTTCAGGGCTACAGTCTCTAGTGCTTTGTGGATTCCGCCGTAGCCACCAAACATGGTGATATCCGGGCGGTCAATCGCCGCAACGTCCATCATGAACTTCATAGACATGAGGAACTCGCGTAGTGGCGCACCGGCGCCTACGTCCGCGAGCAACCACGTGGATTCGGCGGTCTGAAGCACTCCGGCCACGCTCTCAATGTGGCCCGTGGGACTGAGGACCATAAGCTCTGTGGATTCTCCGGGTTTGAGGTTCTCCACATCCTGCGTTGTTAACAGGTGGAGCAGCTTGAGCCGGTCAGGCCCACGGAGTTCGATAACCTCTCGGTTAGAAAGATCGGTAAATGCCTCCCCCGCATCCAAAGCTCGTTGCTCCGGGAAAGGGGCGGTGTAGTGTGCGGCGATGCCTTGATCAAGATCGTCGGCTTCCACGGCGTGAAGGAGAGATATCAGTGGGCTCTTTTCGGACATTACCTCGCCCTACTCAGACGCTTGGCCGCGAGAGAGGCGGCCGGCCATATAGCTTCGTAACTCCGCCCCGAAAGCCGCCATATCGTAGGCCACAAAGAAGTCTGACTGCACAAGGCCTCCCACGAGCCGTGCCTCAGTCATTTCAGCTGCCGTGGGTGAGCCAGCGATAGCATCGGCGGCCAGTTGAAGCTGGGGCCCCTTAATAAGACCAACCCAAGTGGTGGCATGGCCAGCAGGCGAAGCCGTCATAGCCTCGAGGAGCGTTGCTCCATCGCGCTTTTCGGCGCCAGGGGTAGCGCGCAAATAGCCCGTGGCCGAACTCCAGAGTTCACCCTTGGACAGTTCGTCATACATGGCCGCCCCGGGTACTTCCTGATCAACGGCGCCAGCAGGTTCGTTGGCTAGCCAGACGTCTGAGCGAATACGGAGGTATGGGCCATTATTGTCATTATCGATCGTCAATTCGTGAAGGTAAGCCGCCGCATCGATACCTTCGTATTCGAGCACACCAGCTCCGCGCCACGAATCCATTAGCCACGCCATGGGATAGCACTCGGGTGCAAGATTCTCCGGGATTTGAAAGACCATGTGCCAAGGCTAGAGCACAAGAAGGGCGAGGGCATACCCAACAACGCCGATGGCGGAAACCGGGATCAGGCCGAAACCGGCCCGTGCCACTCCCCCGTCACGCATCCCCACCATGCGAGCGAGCCCATCAAGGCCCCACATCACAAGCCCAAGACACACCGCTAGGAAAAGGCATGGCCACCAGCCCATATCGGGCAAGAAATACTGAGCGATCGCAGCACCCGCCAACGCCCCGAGGGGCACACCAATCAACCGAGCCGTCCCGAGGAACAGAATCGAAACAGTGAGAGCCCCACCGATCCCGCCAGCGCAAAGAAGTCCGAGGTATCCGCCACCCTGAGTCCGGGCCATCAGCATCCACAGCGAACCCATCATGGTGATGAGCGCGGCGGTGTATGTGCCAGATACCTGTCGGAGCAGATTCTCCCTCGGGCCGGGCCGGAACATCTCCGCCAAGAACACAAGCAGAACCGATAACGCCGCCACCAACGCTAGATCTTCTGCCGTCCCAAGAGACGCGGCCGCTAATGCGCCAGCGGCCACCACGAGGAGGCACACTCGCGCAATTCCCTCGTGCGGCAGCTCTAGCAGGCGCGGTAAGGAGAACGCCAAGAAGCCCATAACGGCAGCCAATCCGGCAAGAAGAACTATGAACCTCACACCGAAAGGATCAAGCACCACCGCCTGCAACTGCACATCTGCCGAAGACGATCCGGCCCCTTTACCGTACGCAGCTTGTGCCATACCAGCGCCCAACAGCACAACCCCAACCAACGCTGGCAGCATGATGCCGAGGAATTGCCTGCGCGTTTCTGGAAATGATCGGAGCTGTTCCACCTCAGAATCTTCTCACGTCGAACCGGTCCACGGGCAACGTTGGTCCAGATCCCGCGTGTCCGGGCCACCCCGAAGCCAGGCTTCGTACGTGGCCCATTCCTTTACTTTGACGACGACGGCGAATTACCACCGTGTTTCACGAAAATGACACTTTTGTATCTTTGAGCCATGAAAGGAGCTGCTCAAGCGGCGAGAGATCATACCTTTTCAGTGACATGCCGCCAATCTATATTCGGAAGGCTCACACCGTGAACAGCTATTCTCAGCGCGCGCATAGTAGGCACCCGTGCAACTATGATGGGTCTGTTACTACCAACGGGAGGTGCGATGGCAGGAATAGTACTGTTCACGTCTGAACCGGCAGCGCCCACAGATGTCCTCCCCGGGCTGGCCCTCCTCACACTCGATGTAGAAGTAGCGCCACTGACAACTTCCGCCCTAGCGATGAACTTGGACGCTGACACACTCATTCTTGATGGGCGGAGGGATCTTGTTTCAGCCCGCTCTCTATGCCGTGCTGCCAGCGGCGCGATGGAAGCCCCACCAATCCTCCTCGTGCTCGAAGAAGGAGGATTCGCAGTAGTTGCCGTCTCATGGGGCGCAACCGATACCGTGTTATACAGCGCTCCCCCGGCCGAGATTCAAGCCCGCATCCGGATGATGAGTGATCGGGCTCAGGCTGAGGCACGCCAAGAGAGCATTGATCAAAGCATTCTGGCAATCGGAGGGTTAACCATCGATTCCAACGCTTTCATGGCCCGCGCTGGCGATCGGCAGCTCAATCTGACGTACAAGGAGTTCGAACTCCTCCGATATCTTGCCGCAAATCCAAACAAGGTGATCTCCCGCGACGGACTGCTCCAGGAAGTTTGGGGATATGACTACTTCGGAGGCTCACGAACCGTCGATGTGCATGTCCGCAGGCTCCGAGCCAAACTGGGGCCAGAGTACGAATCCCTCATTTCCACCGTGCGCAACGTTGGCTACCGGTTCGACGCCTAATCAGCAGCCCGACACAACTTACTCCTAAGTAGTTTTCGGCCACTTTTCCTTGAAATATCAGCGTTTCGAGTCGCAGTGAATTCGCGACCAAAAAGTTATCAAATGAATGCGAGACATGCACGATCTTGGGTGTTATGCTGTTTGTACGACATCGGATCACGGAAGCCCCGGGCTCCAACTATTGCCGCTCCGAGCGGCCTTCGCGCCGACTGGCGCTCTCGGGTTCGGTGTCTTACAGGTAAGAGCCGCACAATGTGCGGCTCTTACCTTTTTCTCTGTTCAGGCTTGAGGCCGGGAGCAGGGGTTAAAGGGGTTATTCCGGCTCTGCCCACGCGGCAAGGTAAACAGAAGGTGAACAAATGGTGAAAAGCCGGGACTATATCAAGAAAACGGTGCACCATCCCACACTGGCTCTAGGCCGTACGGCCTAGGGTGTTTCACTGGCAGGGTTAGCGGCTCAAAGTCCGCGATAATCCGCCGATTCTGCGTTAGTTGCACAGCTAGAATCAGCGGCTCTGAGACCTCCATACTTGCCGGATTTGTGGCCGATTATGATAGTAATCTCCCCAAGTAGATAGGACTGCGCGTTCACATGGCCTATTCTGCTTAGTGGAATGCCGTTCATCTTGCGGCAACCTTGAACCTCAAGGAGATCTCGTGGCTTTTAAGAAGTCCAAATCTGATGGCCTGTTCGAGCTATTGGCGGATCAATCGCAATACCTCGTACAAGCGGCCGACATCCTGACCAAAATTATCGGTGCAGACCCTCAAAGCCGCAGCGCCCTGAACGATGAGCTCCATAAGGTTGAGCACAGGGCTGACGAAGCTTGCCACACAGTGCTGCGCAAGGTGAACCAGTCCTTCGTTCTCCCCTTCGATCGCGAGGATCTCTACGAGCTCGCCTCGGTAGTGGACGATTGTATTGATCTTATGGATGAGGCCGGGGACAACATCGTCCTGTACAAGCCAGGCATGCTCCCTGACGGCGTGAACACTCAGGTGGAGATCCTTCGCAACTGCGCTGCACTCAGCCATGACACCTTGGGTCAGCTCTCGGTGATCAATGAGAAGACCCGAGACTTCTGGATCGAAATCAACCAGCTGGAGAATCAAGGCGATCAGGTCTATCGCAAGATGGTCAGCTCACTGTTCGAGAACGCTACAGACGCCCTCGAGGTCATGAAGGTCAAGCTGGTACTTGACGTGATCGAGGATGCCATCGACGCCTTCGAGAAACTCTCGGGCACCATTGAATCGATCGCGATCAAGGAGTCCTGATCTTGACCGAGACCCTTCTGCTGGTCATATTCATTGTTGCCGTAGCGTTCATTTTTGACTTCACGAACGGCTTCCATGATGCGGCGAACGCAATCGCCACCTCCGTTGCTACTCGCGCACTGACCACCCGTCAAGCGCTCACGATGGCGGCGGTTATGAACTTTATCGGCGCTTTCCTAGGCACTGGGGTCGCGGAGACCATCGGCGGTGGAATCATCCACATCCCCGATGCCGAAACGGCCCACGTTGGCCTAGCGATTGTACTGGGCGCCCTTGCCGGCGCCATCATCTGGAACCTCATCACATGGTGGTTCGGGTTGCCTTCTTCTTCATCCCACGGCCTCATTGGCGGCCTCGCCGGTGCAGGCCTTGTGGGCGCACTGACTGTTCACTGGGACGTCATCTTGGACAAGGTGGTGATCCCCATGGTGCTCTCTCCGGTGGTGGGCTTCGTGCTGGCCTACCTAGTCATGAAGATCCTGCTTGCCTTCTTGGCGAACGCCTCATACAAGCCCACGATGCGCCGTTTCCGGCACCTCCAAACAATTTCGGCTGCGGCAATGGCACTGGGCCACGGCCTTCAGGACGCACAGAAGACCATGGGTGTTGTGGTCCTCGCGCTCGTTGCTGGCGGTTACCATGAGCCGGGCGATTCCGGCATCCCTAACTGGGTAAAGATTGGCGCCGCTCTGGCAATTTCGTTGGGCACATACTCGGGTGGCCAGCGCATCATGAAGACACTCGGACAGAAGATCATCGATCTTGACCCAGCCCGGGGCTTTGCAGCAGAGGGAGTCGCAGCCGGCGTGCTGTACACAACCGCATTCGTGTGGGCCGCTCCAATCTCCACAACGCACACAATCACCTCGGCGATCATGGGTGTGGGCGCGACGAGGCGGCGTTCAGCCGTGCGCTGGAGCGTTGCCGGAAACATCGTAACCGCTTGGGTTCTCACGATTCCCGCCTCCGCCACTATTGCCGCAGCAGTGACATGGCTTCTCCTGCAGGTTATCCCCGCCTAACACTCGCAGCTCCAGTAAGCGCAGTCGCGTGAAGTTACTAATTGACACATAAAGGGCCCGCCAGCCGGCGGGCCCTTCGTCGTCGTTCAAAAACTAACCGAACCGCCCGGAAACGTAATCCTCCGTGGCCTTCTCAGACGGGTTGGAGAATATGGTCTCTGTCTCCGCGAACTCGACCAACCGCCCGGGCGCCCCGGCCCCGTCAATGTTGAAGAAGCCTGTCATCTGTGAAACGCGAGCCGCCTGCTGCATATTGTGGGTCACGATCACGATAGTGTAGGTGGCCTTGAGCTCCGTCATGAGGTCCTCGATGGCCAGAGTGGAGATGGGGTCTAGCGCCGAACATGGTTCGTCCATTAGGAGCACGTCAGGCTGAACCGCGATAGCGCGCGCAATGCACAACCGCTGCTGCTGACCACCGGAAAGCGAGGAGCCGGGACGCCCCAGCCGATCCTTGACTTCCTCCCACAGGTTCGCCCCACGAAGGGAGCGCTCCACGATCTCATCCGCATCCGACTTCTTGAGCTTCTTGTTGTTCAAGCGAATACCCGCCAAAACGTTATCGCCAATGGACATCGTAGGAAATGGATTGGGGCGCTGAAACACCATGCCCACGTGCCCGCGAACGTCCACGGGATCGATCCCGGGCGCGTAAATGTCCAACCCGTCAATTCTCACCCCACCCTCCACGTACGCACCGGGGATCACCTCGTGCATGCGGTTGAGGGAGCGGAGGAAGGTGGATTTGCCGCATCCTGAGGGGCCGATCAAAGCCGTGACCGAAGATGGGTTGATATGGACATTCACGTCCTCCACGGCCTTGTGCTGGCCATAGTAGATGCTTTCGTTTGTTACATCGATGCCTTGTGACACTGGTGTCCCTTTCCGAGAAACTTGCCCATCATTATTACCCCTTGGGTGCGAACCAGTGGGCAATGAGCTTCGCGATGAGGTTGAGAATAAGTACCAGCACTACCAAGACGAGTGCCCCGCCCCATGCCAGCGAGAAATTGCCGGCAACGTACTGGTTATAGACGAACACTGGCAGAGTCATCACCCTGTCGTTGAATAGTGAGAAGTTGTAGTAATCGGTGGATCCCGCGGTGATAAGGAGCGGGGCAGATTCACCAATGATTCGGGCGGTGGCAATAACGCATCCGGATACGATGCCCGGAAGCGCTGTGCGTAACACAACCTTGACGATGGTTCGAGATTTCGTGACACCCAAGGCGTAGGCGGCCTCGCGCAGTTCGTTCGAGACTAGGCGCAGCATCTCTTCGGTGTTTCGCACCACGAGTGGGGTCATGAGCACCACGAGTGCAGCCGCGCCCATAAAGCCGGATCGGTACCCTGGATCGCCCACGAGGAGGGGCAACATCGCGGCGGCGAATAGCCCAGCCACAATTGAGGGAATGCCCGTCATGATGTCCACGAGGAACGTGATGACCTTCTTCAGCCATCCGCCCTCATACTCGACGAGGTAAATGGCTGTGAAGACGCCGAGTGGAATCGCGATGAGCGCCGTGGAGAGAGTAACCTCCAACGTGCCGATGATGGCATGGCCGGCACCGGGGACGGCCCCCTCTAGCGTCATGCCCTCTGTGGTGTGGTTGAGGAACGCGCCAGACATGACGCCAAGACCGTTCACCACCACTGTGTACAGCAGCGAGAGCAGAGGCACCACGGCCAGCAGAAACGAGCCTCCGATGAGGGTTGTTGCTAGGCGATCTGAACTGTGGCGCGCACCTTCGTAGTTGCGGGACAGGATGAGAATCGCGGCCAGATAGATCAGCACCGCCACTATCGTCATTCCCATGATGTTGGACGTCCCATCCGGGCCGCCGAAGGCCAGAACAGATGCCAGTGCTGACACGGCACCTACGGCCCACGGCACCCACTTGGGTAAACGCTTGGTCCCGGCCTTCGTAGGGTCACCTACCTTGGGTTCCGCATCGTTTCTAACCGCGACGAATTCCGATTCACTCATGCGTTCGCTCCTGAAAACTCTGAATAACGGGCCATCACGCGGCGGGCAGCAAAGTTCACCACGAAGGTGAGGATGAACAAGAGCAGGCCGAGCCCGATGAGGAACTGGCGTTCAAGGCCACCTTGGGCTTCGGGCCAGTTCAAGGCAATCTGTGAAGCGATCGTAGAGTGCTGGCCCGGGGACATCACGGAGAAGTTCACTTGGAGACCAGCGGATAGAACCATGAGGAGCGCCATCGTTTCTCCGAGCGCACGGCCGAGGCCCAGCATCGCGGCCGAAACTATCCCAGATCGGCCAATAGGCAGCACCGTCATCCGGATCATCTCCCAGCGGGTAGCACCAAGCCCAAGCGCTGCCTCTTCAAGGAGCTTGGGTGTTTGCAGGAATACTTCCCTGCACAGGGAGGTAATGATGGGAAGGATCATGATCGCCAGGACTAGGCCACCCATCAGGATGTTGCGTGCGGGCGGGACGAAATGAACGAGGTCCGGGGTGAGCGGCCACCAGTCGAAGTTGTCCGCCATATAACCCATACCTGGGATGTTGCCTACCCACCATTCCATCGCGGGAGTGAGGATATCGGAGATCCACGCAAAGATCGGACGGATCACCGGCTCTAGGGTGTTCATTCCCCACAGCCCGAACACTACGGAGGGAATCGCGGCGAGGAGGTCTACAACGTAACCTAACGCTCCGGCGAACCGTCGCGGGGCGAAGTGAGAGATAAAGAGCGCGATTCCGATGGCAAATGGTGTGGCCACCAAAAGGGCGATGGTCGCTGAGAGGACCGTGCCGAATAGAGCTGCTCCGGCGAACTGCCAGAAGCTCATACCGCGAGTGAATCCCACCTCGCTCTGAACGGTCTCATCCGATGCGATGAAAGCGGGGTAAGACTGCGATACAAGGAAGAAGGTTACCGCACCAAGCAGCAGGATGATGATGATTCCTGCGCCCTTCGCGATACCGGCAAACACGGCATCGCCGCGTCCCTGAACGGCCTTCTTCTGTGGCCTCGTCGTTTTCGCTGGCGTTGCCGCCGCGGCCCCTTCAGACGCGTTCTTCGCTTTCTCAGGTAGTTTCACGATTGTCTCTGCTGCCACATGTACTCCTTGTGCGGCGATGGGGCTGGATACTAGCCTGTAGTACCCAGCCCGGCCAATCACTCAATGGTGTCAATTGCAGCCTGCACCTCGTCGCGCAGCTCATCGGAGATCGGGGCGTTTCCGCCACCAGCCTTCGTTGCAACTTCTTGGCCCTCGGCCGAAGCAACGTAGGTGAAGTAGGCCTTGACGTTCTCCGCCACGGCGGGATCGTCATATGTCTGGCAACCAATCAGATAGCTGACCATCACGATCGGGTAAGCATCTTCAACCGAGCCGTCGCGCACCAGATCAAAGGAGATGATCGTGTCGGTTGCGTCCTCGGCTGGTGCCGAGTTATCAACGATTGCCGCAGCGGCCTCCGGCGAGTACTCGAGGAAATCTCCGCCCACCTCAATGTTTGCATGCTTGAGATCGCCAATCTGAGAGGCATCCGCGTAGGTCACTGATCCCTCAACTGACTGCGCGAGCTGGACAACACCCGAGGTCTTCTCAGCCGACTGCGTTCCGGTGCTTGGCCAGACTTCTCCGGGCTCTTCCGTCCACACATCCGGTGCCGCCTCAGCCAAGTAGGCCGTGAAGTTCTCCGTGGTACCGGACTTATCCGCACGGTTCACGGGGATAATATCCAGATCTGGGAGATCTGCGTCAGGGTTATCCGCTGCAATGGCCGGGTCGCTCCAGTTCGTGATATCTCCAGCGAAGATACCCGCCACGCTATCGGCGGAGAGGTTCAGCTCATCTACGCCCGGAAGGTTGTAGGCAACTGCAATTGGGGAAATGTAGACGGGAAGTTCCACGACCTCCCCACAAACGTTCTGAGCTTTCTCTAGCTCGTCAGCGGAGAGTGCTGCGTCGGAGGCGGCAAACTGGACCTGTCCACCAAGGAACTGCTCACGGCCCGTTCCAGATCCCGTGGCCTCGTAGTTGACGGTGATTGCGGATTCGACTGACGAGAAGTTGTCGCGCCACGCCTGCTGTGCATTAGCCTGTGACGATGCTCCGGAGCCGTTGATGGTTCCGCCAGCGTCAGATCCGGAGGCAGCGGAATCACCTGTTGTGGAGCCGCCATTTGCCCCGTCACCCTGTGGGCCAGACGAGCAAGCAGAAAGCGTCAGGGCGATTGCACCGGCGAGAGCCGTTAGCCCTGCACCCTTGAAGCGTTCAGTTTTCACGATGTGCATCCTTTGATGTCGCGAGGAGCGCACGGTGCGCTCACGAGCAACGATAAGGATGTACTGTAACCGGGCAGCCAGCGGCTAGTGAACGGTCAGTGAACGTTCCCGTAAGGCGGGCCCGCGGAGGAGACATTGCCCTCCCCGAAACACATTCTTGACGCAATCCCGGTGAGCTTGTTCAAGGTCTGACGCAATCCCGGTGAGCTTTTTAGAGAGCTGACGCAGAATTTGGATTGCCGGGCTAGCGGGCGATAGTCCTATCGAGTGGTGGGGCGATACTGCTCCACCGCTACAACTTGTGCTGCCCTCCCATAGGGATGCGCCACATGCGCCACAAAAAGCTCACCAGTTTTCAAATACGGATCCTTCGCCGGGATCTTCTTCGATAATCCGTTGGGCGATCGATCACTCACCGATTTGAACACGCTGGGGAGCGTGGGCCTATGCAGACACACAACTACGGTCTCCTGCGCTTCCCTAATCAGATCACGCACCGCGCGAGCAACGGGCTTTTTATGCTTGGAGTACGCGTGCTCGGTCAGCTCGGGCCTCTCGATGATTCGCAGATGTGCGGCATCGGCGTACGGCTGTAGCGTATCCATGCATCTCACCCACGGCGAGGACGTTACTTGCCGCGCACCATACGCGTCGAGCTGACGCGCGATTACCTTGGCTTGCTCCTTGCCACGGGCTGTCAAGGGGCGGGTCTCTTCCGTGCCCTTGCCCTTTTGCCAGTTGGATCTCTTCACCGCCCGGGCGTGACGCACCAAGATGACTGGCGTCGTATCCAGCTTACCGTCGCTCCACATATCAACAACGCGGCCCAGAACCTCACGGTCCTGCTCGGAGGTCAGCATCACCATGGCCTCGGAGAGCGGAACCCACAACACCTGATCAATTTCATTCTTAGAAGCTGGCTTAATCTTCGGCCGCGCCTTGAGAGCCGGATGGCTAGACTCCAACTCATGGCATACCCAGTAGGTCACTTCTTTAAGTAGCCCATTAGCCAAGCGGTATCTGATCGTCCCTGCCGGGCGGCTGAGCGCAACGTTCAGCTGGGTCTCCTCGGTGATCTCGCGGATTGCACACGTGCGAAGATCCTCGTTTTCCTTGATCTTTCCTTTTGGGAAGGACCAATCGTCATACCGGGGACGATGGATCAGTACAACCTCGAGCCGTCGCCCACGTCTGCGCCAGACGATACCGCCCGCTGCACGCAGGTCAGATTTGGTGCTCTGCGTTGGCTGACGCTTGTGTGCGCCACCCGCCTTTTCATCACGAAGTACGCTATCCGGCTCCCCCGGTTCACCATTCGCCTCAACCTCAAGATCTCCGCTCATCGCTACCTACCCGCTACCCGCGAGCGCGCCTGACGCATGAGGAGCTCCTGAATGTCCTGAAGCGGACGGCCCTTTGGACTGAGGTGGTGGCGGACCCACCCATCAGGCTCCAAATGCCAGGAGCTGGTGGTATCCGCACACGCCACATCCAACATGTCCACGAGGGTCTTGATCATGACCGGATCGGTGATCCGGATGAGCGCTTCGATGCGGCGATCGAGGTTGCGATGCATGAGATCGGCGGATCCGATGAAGACGTCTGTGTCGCCGTCGTCGCAAAAAGCGTAAATACGGGAGTGCTCCAAAAAGCGACCTAGAATCGAACGTACCCTGATGTTATCGGAGAGCCCAGGGATACCCGCGCGCAGGCCGCAGATACCGCGAACTTGGATATCAACGGGCACGCCCGCCTGACTGGCTCGGTAGAGCGCGTCGATCGTCTTCTCATCGACGAGTGAGTTGGCCTTCAGCTTGATCCACGCGTCTTTCCCGGCCTTCTTGTTGGCAATCTCGCGCTCGATGCGATCTATCAGGCCGGCGCGGATTCCCGTGGGTGCCACGAGCAGACGGTGGAACTTGGCCTGCGGGGCGTAACCCGAAAGCTGGTTGAACAGCCGAGTAAGATCTTGGCCGACGTCTCGGTCGCACGTGAGCAAGCCGAGATCCTCATAGCCACGCGCAGTCTTGGGGTTGTAATTGCCGGTGCCCACGTGGCAGTACCGCCGCAGTCCCTCGGCTTCCTGGCGTACCACGAGGCAAAGCTTGCAGTGAGTTTTTAACCCAACGATCCCGTACACAACGTGCACGCCCGCGTGCTCCAACTTGCGGGCCCATTCGATGTTGGCCTGCTCGTCAAATCGCGCCTTAATCTCCACCACGGCTAGTACCTGCTTGCCGGCACGGGCCGCCCGAATCAGGGCATCAATGATCGGCGAATCTCCCGATGTCCGGTACAGGGTCTGCTTGATGGCAAGCACATCCGGATCATCCGCCGCCTGCGCAATGAACTGCTGGACCGAGGTAGAAAAAGATTCGTATGGGTGATGCAGAAGAATGTCGTGGCTGCGGATCGATTCGAAGACGTCGCCCGGCTTCGCCGATTCCACTTCTGCCAGCCCGTAGGAGGTGACGGGAACGTAGCGCGGATACTTCAGGTTGGGGCGGTCAAGATCATGCACAACGTTAAGGCCCGTGAGGTCCAACGGTGCGGGAAGCTCAAACACATCCTCGCTGCGCACTCCCAATTCGCGTACCAAAATGCTTCGCACATGCGAGGACATCTTCTGCTCGATTTCTAGGCGCACCGCGGGCCCGAAGCGCCGGCGCACCAGCTCCTTCTCAAGGGCAGTCAGGAGGTTCTCAGCATCGTCCTCTTCAACCTCTAGGTCCTCGTTTCGCGTGACCCGGAAATTGTGATACTCCAATACCTCCATGCCGGGGAAGAGTTGATCGAGGTGTGCGCCAATCACTTCTTCTAATGGCACATACTTTGTGCGGCCTTCAACGTCCACCGGAACGTCTTCTGGCTTATATGGACGGCCCTCTGCATCCACCGCGATGAAACGAGGCAGCAGTTCTGGCACCTTAATCCGGGCAAACAGGTTCTTGCCAGTCTTCTGGTTGCGCAGCACCACGGCAAGGTTCAAGGAGAGACCCGAGATGTAGGGGAACGGATGCGCGGGGTCCACTGCCAAAGGCGTCAGTACCGGGAAGATCTGCTTCTTGAAGAACTTACGGAGCCTACCCGTTTCCTGATCCGGCAGGTCCTTCCAGTGCAGGATATCAATGCCTACATCAGCCAGCTTTGGCTGAATATCTTTGAGGAACACGTCGGCATGCCGGGACATAAGCTCCTGAGCACGCTCGATAATCCCGTCGAGTGTTTGCCGGGGGCTGAGGCCCGAGGCACCCGGAACGGCCACGCCCATCGCGATCCTCCGCTTGAGCCCAGCCACGCGAACCATGAAGAACTCGTCTAGGTTCGAGGCGAAGATCGCTAGGAACCACGCACGCTCCAGAATGGGAAGATCCTGATCCTCCGCCTGTTCCAGCACGCGCTCGTTGAACGCCAACCACGAGAGCTCACGATCAGCAAAACGCCCCTCGGGCAGCGTCGACTCATCGAGCGAACGCCGCGAGCGCTTTGCCTCCTCGCGCGCCTGACGCGCCATATCTACCAGTGAGGTTGTTGAGACCGCAGAACCGAGGCGAAGGCGTGCCTTTCGGCGAGCACGCTCGGCAAGCTGCTCATCCTCATCCACCACTCCTAGGGCAACCTCTTCATCCTCCAGATCCGGATCTTGCTCGTCGGTCAGCTGGGGGCCGGGTGCGCGGTGCGCCTCCGGAGCCGTCACCTGATCCGCGTCCGCCGGAACGACCTGCGATCCCTCATGAGCCTCTGGCGCAACGGCCTGTTCGGCTTCCGGCTCTGGCTGTCGCGTCGCTTCGGTGTACTCATCTGCCACGAGTGTTTCCCCTAGATTGCTGGATTCGGAATGGATTCAAGTTCTGATTCTTAGAGCGTATTGGCCCATAGAAACACCTCGACTAAGAAGCATTCTCGGCCTTTCGCCGCTACTCCAGAAGCCCCTCGGATGCCAGGGCAGCCGCGTGCCTAAACTCCGCCGAAGTTGTGAGCATGGCCCGATCACGCCGCGTGACCGCCGTTGCCAACTGGTCCTCGTCAGATTCAATCCATTCGGCCTTAACTTCCCCGAGGAAATTCGTGATCCGGGCCGAGTCCGTCAGGACATCCTCGAAGGCGCCCTCAAATGTTCCCGCCAGCACAGTGTTCCACTCTTGAAGTACGGTGCCCGGCTTGGGAGTCATGGACACCTTCAGCTCACCGTCCGCGCCCTGAGACTTCATGAGGTCAACAACTTTTTCAAAGCGATCAGATACCGCGCGCCCATTGCGCCGTATCCACTCCCGCAAAAGGTAGCCTCGCCAGAGGATGCCCGGCAGTGTGTCCTCGGGAGATTTGACCCATGACTCCGCAAGAACGTCTACCCCTTCATCGTCCACGAGCGCGATAATGCGCTTGACCGCCTCAAGATCTTGCTCCGCCCGGGCTTGGCCAAGCGGCACAAGTGCCTGAGCTGAGGTGTGGGCCAACTCGGAGTTGTAGGCCACATCCGAATCGCCTTCGATGGCTTCAATCTGTTCCGCGTCTAGCTGGGCCGGACGCCGTGGTGTTCTGCTCATGGCAACCTCCTTCAGTGCTTTCCCTATTGTCTCGCAGATCACGTACTAATGGGAAACTTCCACCAAATCACCTACACGTGAATACCCTGACGGATCCCGCTCGGATAGCCGCCCACCATTAGGCGCAAGGTCACGCCGTACCAATGTGACGCGGCCACCCGCGGCGCGTATCATGGTAGCGCTGAGCCTCCGCATCATGCAGGGTTCGGCAAGGGCCTATAGCTCAACGGCAGAGCATCGGACTTTTAATCCGCTGGTTCTGGGTTCGAATCCCAGTGGGCCTACCATCCAAACCCGCTACATCTAGCGGATCCACCACATCATCAAGATTCACTCGCTCAAGGCCGGTGCACTTTCGGTGCACATCAGCCCGAGCCGCTTCCATCTTCTCCGCCACCGAATCAAGGTCATCGTCAAACAGGTCCGCGTATATATCTAGCGTCATGGCGGCGCTCTTATGCCCAAGCATCCTCTGAACCGCTTTCACGTTCGCCCCGGCGCTCACCGCCAACGATGCGGCCGTATGCCGAAGATCATGAGGCGTAATCCCAAGCTTGAGTTTCTTGACAGCATCATCAAAACAACGGCGACGGAAATTCCGTAACCTCAACGGCCCACCATTAGGCGAAGTGAACACAAGGTCATCGTCAGACTTCCCTTCCATATGGGTGGCAAGTTCATTAGCGATAGACCTCAGGATCGGGACTGTTCGGATCTGGTGAGTCTTAGGTGTACCTGTCACGAGCCGCCCACTAATCTCAGTGGTTGACTCCGCGACCGTCAGGCGACACTTCTCAAGATCCACCCTGCCGACTCGCAACGCTGCAAGCTCCCCAAACCGTAGGCCGCAATATCCCAGCACGAGCACCACCAGCGCATCGGCCCCACACTGGCCCGCCAACCGCTCCAATTCCTCGCTAGACAGGTAGTGCTTCTCCCTCTCGCCCACACGAGGCAGCGCAACCCTCTTCGCCGGATTATGAGCAATCTTCCCAGCGAGCACCGCATCATCAAGCATCAACGACATAACCCGATGAGCTTGCCGAACCGTAGCGGGAGACAGACCAGACTCCGATAATCCACGCACCCACTCCCCCACATCCGCGAACATCACTTTATTCAACGGCACATTAGCCCAGGTGGGGAGAATCTGGACCTTGAGCAGGCCCTCATATCGTGCCCGAGTGGACGGCTTCAACTGCACTTGCGACTTCACCCACGGATCAGCCCACTCGCCCAGTTTGATACGCCCACTAGCGGGATCCACATAGCTCCCAGTGTTCAAGCTGGCTTCTATAGATGTCCGGTACCTATCAGCGTCACTCTTCTTCTTGAACGACTTCGAACGCTGTTTAGCGTCAGGATCACGCCACCGCACAAGCCACGTGACCTTACCGTCACGGACCCGCTTACTTACCTTCGCCATCAAGGAAACCCTTCTCACGCGCCTTACGGATCCAGCGCGTAGCCGTAGCGGGCGGAAGTTTCAGGGAAACCTGAACAAACCACGAGGGTGCTAAACCTATGGTGTTGGCCAACTTATATGAACGGGCAACCCGTTTGAGGGAATCAGGCACAGGCCCCATCGCCTTCAATAGGTCGAGATCTTCGGTGTCGAAATCTTGGAGGCGAACACCCAACTTTTCCTCTATATCTCCGGTCAACGCCATCAAGGGTATTGATGACGTCGGAATTAACCGGAGATCGGTCGAACTTATCTCTCCACCGTCCTGAGCACGGACCCTCACTGACGTCGTGCGAATAAGGTTCTTGTCGCCCACTAAATCTAACTCAGCCTCAAAATCTAAATCTCGACCCTCTTCCACAACCGTGCCTATTACCGTGCACGGGACGTCAACTTCAATGCCTTCAATTACAGCAAAAGGCTTACTGCGTGAGTCCGTCCTCACCTCTTCGATGGTGTACATGCCTCAACACTATGCCACTGATTGATTCCTGACAATCCTCGATCAGCGTGATTGCCTACGGTCATTGCGCAATCACCCTGAGGGAGTTATGCTGAACTCGATCATGGTGATTGTGGGTTGTCAGCACTCAATCACTTGGGATGAAGAAGGGGAAAGTCATGGCCACGAAAACAGAAACACAAACCATTCTCACCACGGAAGGACTGGCCGAGCGATACCAAGTACCACTCGCCACCATCTACACGTGGAACAGCCAAGGCACAGGCCCCCGCCGAATCAAAATCGGCAAACACGTCCGCTACCGCATGGCCGACATCCTCGAATGGGAAGAAGGCAACCTTGAACGCTAACCCCACAGACGGCCTCACCGCGTTTGAACGGGTACGACGCGCAGTAGAGAATCAAGGCCTCAATATCAAACCCGAGCGGCGAGACTCATTCCTCTGCCAAGGCCCTGGGCACTCCGAATCTGACCTATCCGTTCACGTCACGGGCATAGCTGGGCAAACCCTTATCAAGTCATTCGCAGATGAGGAAGAACTCTTCCTTGACGCAATCGGCCTAGGGTGGGCAGACCTCTTCGACAACCCGAAGCAAGGCAACCGGTACGAGTATTACGACATCGCCGGGGACCTTGCACGCACGGTCACACGCAGCCCGGCAAAACAGTTCAACCAAAAAGTACTCGACAAAGAGACAGTACCCCTCTACCGCCTTGATGAAGTACGCGAAGCCGTGAAGGCCGGTGCACCGATCTATGTGTGTGAAGGAGAGAAAGACGCTGACACGCTCCGCACTCTCGGAGTCTGCGCCACCACCTCCCCGCAAGGCGCACAGTCATGGAACAAGGCCGACTACACTCCACTAGCTGATGCCGCCCAAGTCTTTGTTGTTGCCGACAACGACAAAGCCGGTATAGAACGCGCCAAAGGACTCACCCCGAAACTTGAACGGCTCTGCGCTGGACAAGTTGAAGCAGTCGCGCCCGCCGAAGGATTGAAAGACGCCGCCGATCACATCATGGCCGGGCACACACTCCAACAATTCGAACCGTTGAAACTATCTAGCCCACTCGATGGGATGTTCTCATCAGAATGGTTGTTCAAGCAGCAGTTCCCTCCTCTTGAGTACGCAGTGCCCGGAATCGTTCCCGAAGGCCTAGCCCTTCTCGCTGCCCCACCAAAGATAGGGAAATCATGGATGGTGCTCGGACTCGCCAAGGCATGCTCCGAAGGCAACCATGCGTTTGGAGTAATCCCCGTGGATCGTCGCCCCGTCCTCTACATGGCACTAGAAGATGGACCGCGACGGCTACAAAACAGACTCGGATCCATTCGAGGCGCGGGAGACCCTAACCTGTTCTTCCTAACCGAACTCAAGTCAGACCTGCTCACCACACTAGACAGCTTCCTCAGGAAATACCGCAAGCCGTTAATCATTCTGGACACCCTAGGCAAAGTCCGCGACGTCTACAGCGGCAACGACGCCTACCAAAAAGACTACGCCCAGTTAGGCGTCATGAAAGAAATGATTGACCGCTACCCCGGGGCCTCAATGATAGTGGTGCACCATACCCGCAAGGGTGCCGCCGATGACTTCGTACAGGAAGTCTCAGGCACCCAAGGCCTAACCGGCGCAGTAGACACAATCCTCACGCTCCGCCGTGACCGCAACTCTGGCGATGCTCTTCTCAACGTCACCGCACGCGACGCGATGGAAGGACAGTACGCCCTCACAATGGGAGATAACGGAGTCTGGGAGCTGATCGGTGATGACCTCGAAGAGTCAGCCGAAGCAGCACGCAAGCACCATGAGACAAGCAATCTAGGTGATGGCAACGCAAAACTCATTCAGTACATCAACGATCATCCCGAAGGCGTGAAGCGCTCTGACGTTGCCACCTTCATGGGATGGAGCGATGAGACAGCCAGCACCAACCTCTCACGCCTCTATAAACGCGGCTCGATCAGCAAGAGCGGCCGAGGTGTCTACGTCCCAAACATAACAAACATAACAGACATAACACCTAACACAGAGAGGCAAGCGTCATGAGTCAGCTTCTGTCTTCGTGTCTGGTGTGTGGTGCTCCGTGTGAAGGCGTCAGGTGTCCCGAGCATCGGATCCCTGCTTCTGCCCGTCCTCCACGTCAACGAGACGACGCCTACCGGACCTATGCGTGGCACAAGCTCTCCAAGCGTGCAAGGAAACTCCAACCGTTCTGTAGTGATTGTGGAGCCACCGAGGACCTTCAATGCGATCACCTACCTATCGCGTGGGAACGCTACGACAAGGGTTTGCCCGTGCGTTTACAGGATGTGGACGTGGTGTGCGGTGAATGTAATCGTGCTCGCGGTTCGGCACGTGGAGAACACATCACCCACCACATACCTGGGGGGATAGGCGGAAAAGATTCTGCTGTTTCGCCCCCGTGGCAGGCAAAATCTCAATTACTTCAAGTTTCAACTACCTGTGTAAAGGAGGTGGATGACTGATGGCTGGACCTAAAGCAGCTATCAAGGCGGATCCTCTCTCGTTTAAGGGTTGGCCGAGGGATCGGGCTAGGCGTCGGATCCGGTTTATCAAGGAATATCTGGTTACGCCTCGTGGGCATGGTGCGGGTAAGCCGGTTAATTTGCGGGCGTTTCAGAAGGAGATCATTACCGGCGCGTTTGCTCCGGGGATCCGTACGGCGCTTATCTCTATCCCAAGGGCAAACGGAAAAACTGCGATCGCTGCGATGCTGGGATTAGCTGAATTGTTTGTTGGACCCATGTCCGCTGAGGTGCTTGTGGTGGCCTCTGATCAACGTCAGGCCAATATCACGTTCAAGCTGGCGAAGCGCATGGTGGAGCTGAACCCGGAGCTGGCGGATCGTACCCATATTTTCAGTGACCGGATATATGTCCCGGAGACGGATAGCACGCTAGTCCCGTTACCTGCTGAATATGGGGCTTTGCAGGGCTATGATCCTTCGCTTTTGATCGTGGACGAGCTTCATGTGGTTACTGAGGATGTGTGGAGTGCGGCTGTGACGGCAGCGGGTAAGCGTCCCGAGAGTTTAACCCTTGCGATTAGTACCCCGGCCGCTAGTGAAGATTCGCTGATGTGGCGGCTTGTGAAGCATGGCCGGGAGGATGAGGATGCCCAGTTCTATCTGCGTGAATGGGCCGCCCCCGAGGGCTGTGAGGTGACCGATAGGGATGCGTGGAGGATCGCGAACCCGGCTTTGGCGGATGAGGATCCGTTTCTGGCTGAGGATGCGATCGAGGCGGTGCGCAAGACGATCCGGGAACCGGTGTTCCGTCAGTTGCGGCTTGGACAGTGGGCGAAGGGTATTGACTCGTGGCTGCCGTTCGGTGCTTGGGAGGATCTGGCTGCCCCTGAGGTGGTTGTGGATCCGAAACAGAAAATTGTCCTTGGCTTTGATGGCTCCGCTAGTGGGGATTCGACGGCTCTGATTGGCTGCACGGTGGAAAAGCAACCTCACGTGTTTGTGGCTGGGCTGTGGGAGAACCCGCACGATCCACGTTGGCGTGTACCCCGCCGTGAAGTGATCGACCAGATTCGCTACATGTTCAACCACTACAACGTGGTGGAGCTGGCAGCGGACCCGTGGGGATGGCGTACCGAGCTGGAAGAACTCGCTCAAGAGTTTGGGGAGAAGCGCGTCCTGATGTGGAACACGGCTCAGGCTCAACGTATGGGACCGGCAACTGACCGGATGTATCAGGCCGTGGTGAATAAGGAGCTGACTCATGACGGCAATCAATCCATGGCGAACCACTTCTCTCATGCCGTAGCAAAGTCCTCCACGGTGGGGGATCTGATCACGAAGGACAAACGGAACTCGCCCCGCAAGATCGATGCGGCGGTGGCTGCGATCGTGGCGCTTGATCGGAGCGCGTTCCATAGCAAGAAGGCTGGCCGCAAAGTGGCTAGTTTCAAACGATAAGGAGAAACACGATGTTGACGGAACTATTACAGAAATTGGATGCCCCGGCTGGACGGTTCGCCCAGCTGGATAGGTATTATGCGGGACGCCAACCGATGGCGTTCCTTAGCCCTGAGTCGAGGGAGGATCTGGGCGACCGCATGACCCGCATGGCGGTGAATATCCCGAGGCTTGCGGTCACGTCTTTGACGGAGCGGCTGCGCGTGATCGGCTTTAGCAAGGACGGTTCCCCGGCGTCTGAGGTGTGGGCTGATTGGATCGGTAACGACATGGACCAACTCTCTGTTGTGGCTCACCGTGAGGCGCTGACTTTGGGATCCTCGTATGTGATCGTGTGGGCTGATGAGGCCGGTAATCCTACCGTGTCCGTTGAGAGTGCCCGTCAGGTAGCGGTGGTCAGGGATCCGGGCACACGCCGTATCACGGCCGCTGTGAAACGCTGGGAGACCGATAAGACAACTGAGGCGGTGCTGTATGGCCCGGATGAGATTATCCATTACAGGGCGGACCATACGGGTGGCGTGACTGGCTCCCAGTTCCATGTGGCCGAGACGATCCCTAATCCGCTGGGCATGGTCCCGGTGGTGGCGCTCAGGAACTCGGATAGGTTGCTTGATGATGGCGTCTCGGAGATGGAGGATCTACTGCCTCTGGTGGACGCCCTGAACAAGGTGCTGGCCGACATGATGGTCAGCTCTGAGTATTACGCTAGGCCGCGCCGGTGGGCGACTGGGTTGGAGTTGGAAGAGGACGAAGAGGGTAACGCGATTAATCCGATCCCGAACTCGAACCGGGCGATGATTAGTGAGTCCCCGGATACGAAGTTCGGACAGTTGCCAGCGGCGGACCTCTCCTCTTATGAGTCGTCGGTGCGCGTGCTCACGTCCCAGATTATGGCGGTGTCTGGGTTGCCTTCCCACTATCTGCCCACGTTGACCTCGAACCCGCCGAACGCGGATTCTATGCGCGCCGCCGAGGCCAGCTTGTCCGCGAGGGCGAGTGCCCGGTGTGCACAGTTCGGCCGGGCATGGGAGGACGTGGCCCGGTTGATGGTGGCGATCCGTACCGGACAGGACCCCGAGAATGTGGATGTGCGTATCGAGTGGGCGGATACTACAACCCGCTCTGTCGCTCAAGAGGCCGACGCCACGGTGAAGCTGTATCAGGCTGGGCTTCTCCCGGCTAGTGAGGCTCTGGCGCGTCTGGGATATTCGGATGATGAGATCGAGGCTATCCGTACCGCGCGCCGGGCTGAGGCCCTTGATAACGCTGGCACTGACCTGCAAGGACTTCTCTCATGAGCACCTATCAGGACACGGTTCAACGGCTCGGGAAGAGCACGGCAACGATCCTTGAACAGCTCTGGGAATCCGTGCAGCGCGGGGAACTGCCACAAGCAGACTTCGCCCAGATTGCCGCCCAGGTTGTGTATCTGGCGAACGAGCAGGGACGGGCTGCCGCACAGGCCGCTCTCAATGGCTATGTGGAGATCGCGACCGGGATCCCAACTGTCCCGGTGGCACAGTCTGCCACAGTAACCACGGCAGAGCTGGCACGGCTGGAGAAGGCTATCGGGACGATCCTCGCGGCCGATCAAGACACTCTCATGCAACTGGCCCGGCTGGGGAACTCGGAGCCGTTGGATAGTGCGGCACGGTCCTTCTCTGAGGGCATCAGAACCAACGGGAAAGTCAAAGGCTGGGTGCCCCAGTTGGAGCCGGGCGCGTGCGAACTCTGTCAATGGCTGTATGCCGATGGGCGGATCTGGCCCAAGGATTACCCGATGCAAACGCACAAGGGTTGCGGCTGTAGCCCACTACCAACCTTCGCGGACCGTGAGCTGTCGGTCCCGTATAGCAAATTCCTCAACAGAAATGGAGTAAAGCGATGACACAGGAAACCACAATCGAAGAACAGCAGGACGTCACTACTACGGACACCCTTGATGATTCCGTCAGTAATGCTGACGCAACCCCCGAGGCTGAGGTTAATGGGGTTGACCCCGAAAACGAGGGCACGCAGACGGATCCCCCCGAGCCGGATTCTTTTCCTCGTGAATATGTGGAGAAGCTACGTGATGAGAACGCCAAATACAGGCGGCGGGCTGGACAGTCTGACGTGCTTGCACAGCGGCTCCACACGGCCCTCACAGCGGCCACAGGACGGCTCCAGGACCCCACAGACCTGCCATACGACGCGGCCCACCTCGACGATCCCGAGGCCCTTGAACAGGCGATCGATGATCTCCTCAAGGCCAAACCACATTTAGGTGCACGCCGCCCCACAGGCAGCATCGGGCAAGGACAAACCTCCACCACAAACATGGTGGATCTGGCCGGTATCCTCCGCGCCAACGCATAGAAAGAGAGAAGAAAATGGCAAAGTACATCCTCAATAAAGACCGCACCAACAAGATCCAAGCAACAATCGAGGCCGACAACTACCGTCTCGACAGTGGTTACTTCACGTTCTTCAAGGACAGTGAGCAGGTCTACACGATCAAGGCCGAAGCAGTGTCAACCATTGTTCGGGATGATTCCTGATGCCACATTATCGAGGCGAGACCGTGACCCTGCATATCAGGGTGGACACGGGCAGAAAAACTTCCAGTAATGACCCCATCTACCGGAATGAGGACGTGGACCGGCCCAATTGTATGGTGGCACCTCGTGTTAAACCCGAAGCGTTCGACTATAACAGCGTGACTTATGTGCATGGCTTCGACGTGTACGACACCTACGACTGCCCCATCACCGCATCGGACAAGGTGACCATTCGCGGCGTCAAGTACAACGTGGATGGGGAAATCTCCCGATGGGCTAACCCCTATGACGGACAGAAAAAGGGCTGCCACTATGCGGTGAAAACCGCTGGATACAACTAGGACAGATACCCCCTAGGGGTATATACTGGGAGGGAGTTGGCCGGGTGCTGGCTCCCTTCCCGTTGTCCGGGCGACTAGAGGAAACCAAAGACGAAAACTCTTCTAGTTTGAATAGGACAATAATCATGGTAGAAACCACCCAAGACAACAAGGAACTACTCGCCGAGCAGGTCAGCTCCCTTCTCGTAGAACCACTGGAAGCCGAGAGCGTCGTGCTCGCGGCTGGCCCCCGTATTTTCGACACCGCCTCCCCGTTGCGGATCCCCAAGCTCGTAGGCTCTAGTGAGCCGGGCTGGATCGGTGAAGGCGAACTGATCCCCGAGCACGATGTCCAGTTCGATGAAGTCAAGCTGATGCCCACCGACCGTAAGAGTGTTAAGACTCTGATCAGGTTCACCAACGAGCTTCTGCGCCAATCCACTATTGGGATTGATGCGACCCTGAAGGCCCGCCTTGTCAACGATGTGGCACGCAAGCTCGATGATGCTTTCCTGACAGGTGACGGCACAGGCGGATCCGTAACCGGCATCATCAACCAGCCCGGTGTACAGCACGGGATCCTCGACGCGGCCGAGCCAGACAGTTTCCTCGACGCGATCGCGCTCGCCTCTGCCGCCGAGGTCACCCCCAACCGGTGGTTCATCTCCGGTGAGGACTTCATCAACGTCCGCAAGATCAAGGACAACAACGGCAAATACATCCTAGAGTCGGATATTACCTCTGGGACCACGTACCGCCTGTTCGGGATCCCCGTCACCGCCACCAACAAGCTCACAGCTGGGACCGCTGTCCTTGCCAACATGGCCGAAGTCGCCGTTGCCCGCGATACCAACCCGACCGTGAAGATCCTTGACCAGCGGTACGCCGAATACGACGAACAGGCAATCCGAGTCACCGCCCGCTACGACCTGGGCCTACTCCGCCCCGAAGGCGTTGTTGTTCTCGGAGCCGGTAGCGAGCCGGACCCGGCGGGAAAATGACCAGCCGGTACACCCGGCGCTACTAAGGCGGTGAACCAATGGTCACAGGTGAAGATATTGCCGCGTTCATGGGACGATCTGACGACGCTGAAACAATCGCTTTAGCAGACCAGTCCCTCCCCATCATCACTGCTATGGCACGCGCATATACGCGCGGTCAAGGCTTTCAGGACGGGGAACCAAACGAGGAGCTAGCAGCAGTCATTACGACCGCCACCGCCCGCCTCGTAGCCAACCCAACCCAACTACAATACAAACAATCTACAGGCCCCTTCTCCGAGTCCTTCCAAACCTCTTTCAAAGGCTGGATCCTCGCAGAAACCTTCATCCTCAACAGGTACAGGAAACGCGCCTTGTAGACCATAGACCGGTGGGCGGACGTGGTTCGCCGTCGTCAGCCGGACGCCGCCCACCTACCCACGAAGGGCACTCTCTTTCATTGCCTTTAGAGAGTGCCCTTCGGCATGTCTACGCGGGCAATCGCGCGAGAGGTAGGGGTTAGCGACAATACAGTCCGGACAGTCCGCGATGAACTCGAATCGACTTCCCAAATTAGGAAGTTGGACAAGACAGTCGGCGCAGACGGGAAAGAACGCCCTGCGAATCGTCCTGCCCCTGAGCCGAAGCCATACAGCGAGGTTCTATCACAGGTGTGATACTTTGCGCGATCCCGCAAAATTAACTTTGGCACTGCCGCCATAGTTTTCGGTGACGCCAACGAAAAGGGTTCTTCTGCGATCACCGAAAAACTCTACCGGCGCGGGTAATGTTCTCAGGGCATCGACTGAGGAGGGAGTGGATAGTATCCCCGCCCCTTGAACATCGTTGCTTTGAACATGACACCCGTCAGAAGGTGTTATGTCTGTTATTAGTGTTATGTTTACACGACTGTCAGGATCCGCTTCTCACGGTGCACTTCTGGTGCACAGGAGGTCGAGAATAGGTCCGAATTGACGCGAAACAACAAGAGCAATAAGTGTTGATATTACGCCCCAAACAGCCCAAACCCTAGTCGCCATCTACCGGACGGATATAACTTTTAATCCGCTGGTTCTGGGTTCGAATCCCAGTGGGCCTACCAAAAAAGTGGGGACCCCACCGCGAGATCCCCACCTGATTGCTTTAGCTGTTCGCCCTACTTGCGGCGCTTGTCAATTTCTTCGTCGACGCGATCCTTGACCGCCTTCACGCCAGCCTTCGCGTCATCAACGAATTCCTTGGCCTTGCCCTCGGCGCCCTGCACCTTGCCCTCGGCCTCTAGGTCCTTATCGCCGGAAACCTTTCCGGCAGCTTCCTTCGCCTTGCCAGTGAACTGATCGAACTTATTATCTTCGTTCGCCATGAGATTCCTCCTGTGTCAGTGCGTTCTTACACTCTCGAATGTATGTCCGCTCACACTTGTGTGCAACCGTTTCAGCTTTGAGCCAGTTTTTATTGAAACGACGACGGCCGCCAGTTCGTCGTCGCCAATAAAACTACGGTAGGCGGTGCACCCACTCTTTCGTGGCAAACTTCGTTTCGCAACGTTCCTCCGCAACGGCCAGATCCGCCTCGGTAATCTCTCCGGGGGTAGCCCCATACTTTTCTGCGAAGTGGTTGATGAACACATCGAGGATATCCTCGCGGGCCATACCCGTCTGGCTACGCATCGGATCCACACGCTTAACCGCGCTCCGCAGGCCCTTATCACGGATCTTTTCGCCACCGATGCGCAGTACGTCCATCATCTTGTTGGCATCGATATCGTAGGACATCGTCACGTGGTGAACCATGTAGCCATTGGCCCAGCGCTTCTGCGCCGCGCCTCCGATTTTTCCTACCTCAGAGGCGATATCGTTGAGCGGGACATAGCGCGCGTGCACGCCTACCTTTTCCAGTGCCTCCAAAACCCACTGATCGAGGAAAGGATAGGACTGGGCGAAGCTCAGGCCGTCAACCAATGCCGTGGGAACCACCAGCGAATACGTGACACAGTTGCCCGGCTCCATGAACATCGCACCTCCACCAGTTACTCGGCGAGAAACGGTGATGCCATGCAAATCCACGCCTTCCTGATCAATCTCATTCTGATAGGACTGGAAGGAGCCGATGACCACCTGAGGGGCATTCCACTCCCAGATACGCATGAAGGGCTTGCGGCGGCCCGCGGCCACTTCTGCCGGCAGAGTTTCATCCATCGCCACGTTGAGCATCGGATGAACCGTCGGGCCGTGGATGACCTCGAAATCAATATCGTCCCAGCTCATTGCTAGGCCAAGCGCACGGCGCACGGCCACACCAACGGCTTCTGGCGTGATGCCGAACAGGACGTCCGTGGGGAGCACGGCATGCTCAATCCGTTCAGCAAGCTGGCTGGACGTGGAATCGGCGGGGGCACCCTCAACGGCACTCACAATGCGCGCCAGGGATTCATCGGGCTCCAAGAAGAAATCTCCCGAGAGCTGGACGTTAGTAAGGACGCCTTCCTTGACGTCACAATCGATTACAACGAGCTTGCCATCAGGAACCTTGTATTCACCATGCATGCTTACCATTGTGGACCAAGGCTCCAACAGTCAGGTAATGGCGCCGGTCACGCCTCGGCTTCTTCTTGAGTGTGGGAGGTGGCCAGTGCCACTGCGATCGAGACGAGAATTAGTCCCGTCACCTCCGCCCAGTTGGGGATTTGTTGGAGCATGACAAGTCCAACTAACAGGCTAGTGACCGGGAGCAGTGAGGTGAGCAGAGCCATCGTGGGAGCAGGGATCTTGCGCATGACGATTTGATCGATGCCGTACGGGAGGGCGGAGGAAAGAGTTCCCACGGCGAAGAGCGCGAGGAGCAGCTTCCAATCCGAGACGATCGGGCCGATGCCTGGGGCGCCAAGCGGGATGTAGACCAGTCCGGCCACCATCATGGCCCACGACAGGGAATCGAGTCCGCGCCCACCGATGGCCACCTTCCGGCCGATCCAGATATACAGTGCCCAGAAAAGGCCAGCGAGCAGAACAAAGCCCACGCCCGCGGCAACGCTTGGATCCGACATATCCACGCCGGCCCAAGAGATGAGAAAAACACCAAGTGCGGCAAGCGTGATACCAGTCCGAACCCGCCAACCGCGGCCAGTCAGTGCAGCCAAAAGTACCGGCCCGATGTACTCGATGGACACGGCGGTACCCAGCGGGATCCTGTCAATTGCCATGTAGAAGTTGAGATTCATCCCGCCCAGAACTATGCCGAACAGCGCCGCACGCCCCAACATATGCCAATCGAAACTGCCGTCGGGACGGCGCGGAAGGGCGCGGCGCCAAACCAGCATGATAATCGCGGCCGCAGCGATACGTCCCCAGCCCACCGAGATCGCGGGGGCCACAGCGAAAAGCCCCACGGCGAAGGATGCGCCAACGTATTGGGAGATCCCCGATCCGAGCATGAGCATGGGGGCCCAGATACTGGCCCTCCCGCTCTGCGATTGCGGACTAACCGCATCTGACATTGTTGCCTCACATATGGAAAAGGAATGCGATGAATAAAGTGATGACTAGGCTGGCCAGTGTGGACAAAATGTTGGCGTCCCGGGCCAGCTCGATACCAACGTTGTAGCGGTGTGCGTACGTAAACACGTTGTTGGCCACGGGGAAACCTCCGGCAATCGTGACGGCCATGAGGGAGGCGCCTTCCATTCCAAAGGCTGTTCCCAGACCAAACGCCACAATGGGGCCCGCGATACACCTGAGGAACACGGCGAAGAACAGCGGCGCCGATTCGCGCCCGATCTTCGGGATGTGGGATCCGCGCCAGGAGATGCCCATAGCAAGAAGAATCATGGGAATCGCGGCGTTCGCCATTACGTCCACGGGCGCGGCCACGAGGGCTGGCACGCGAACACCCGTGAGCGCCACGATCAGGCCAAGCAGAACTCCAATGACGGGTGGATTGAGAAATGGGGCAAGCAGCGTCTTGATCCAGCTCCTGCCCTTCACTCCCGTCTGCCGGTCAAGAATCGCGAAGGCAATGGGAACCATCACGCACAGCTGGAACACCATGATGGGCGCTGATGCGGCGGCGTCCCCGGCCACTGCCACCAAGAAGGCCACACCAAGGTTGCCCGCGTTTGTATAGGACGCGCAGAGTGCCCCAATCGTCACTTCACCCCCACGCAACTTGAATACGTAGCGGGCAACAATCGCATAGGTCGTGGTCAGAATCACGGCCCCCAGAACGTTGGCCGCCGCACCCGCCGAAAACACTTCGGCAGGATCCGAGCTTGCCACCGTGTTGAAAAGCATCGCCGGCATTGCGCCAGCAAAGCAGATGCGCGTAAGGGCCTTGTCAGCTCCCGGGCGCGTTACGTTATACCGCGCTAATAGGTAGCCAACGATCATCACTGCGATGAGTGACCAAAACGCAACAATAACGTCGCCCATCGTGTACCTCCACCAACGATGAGCATTGCTCACCACGCCACTTGTTCATCGCCGGGGCCGCGCCCCCGGATCATTCCCAGCCTCTGGCTCAATCTCCGAGATCAGCGCGCGGTGATCCGATACTGGCATGAGCACAGCCTGACTGCCGTGCACTTTCAATCCTTGCCCGATCACATGGTCGATTTGAGTGCGCGGCGAATCGCTGGGAAAAGTATCCCCTTCTCCGAGTACCGTATAACGGGTTTCGCCACGGAGCACCTCCGACCTTATGTTGAGATCGCCCATAATCAGGCGGGGTGCTCGGGGCATCTTTGTGCTCCGAGCTAGGTTATCGAGGCGTTCCTCGAGCCAATGAAGCTGGCGGATACCCAGCCCGGCCGTTGGGGCAAGATGTGTGCCGCACACAAATACTGGCTGGCCGTTCTCCCGGACCAGCGCAACAATCGCGCGGCGCTGCTCCTCGAACCGAAACCGCATGCCGTTAGGCGTTTGGCGTATCGGTGAGTGCCAGCTGGGCAGCCGCCAGATCCAGGATGCCTCCACACCCAGCATCGAGTACATGACAATCCCGTAGCGCTTCTCAGTTCGCACACTATGCGGAGTGTAGAGACGCTGCGCTAGCGCAGTTTCACTCCAACGCGCGCTAGAACCGTGGACAAACGTCAGGCCCTGATATCCACGTACTTCCTGAAGGCAGACGATATCCGGGTCAAGCTCCACCATCTTGGCAGCGGCCGCCATCGTTGCCTCGTCGGTTGTCAGCTGGCCGGTACCCCCGTGAGGGCTAAGGCCATTTGGTTGTCCACTTTGAAGATTGAAGGTCGCTACCCGCATCTTACTTGTGGGCCGTATCTATCTCCGGATCGAACGTGAGAGACACCGAATTCATGCAGTAGCGCTGGCCTGTTGGTGTTTGGGGAGCGTCCGGGAACACGTGGCCAAGATGCGAATGGCAGGTGGCGCACCGTACCTCGACCCGCGCGTAGCCGAGTTTGTAATCCACATCAGTTTCCACCGCATCCGATTCCGCCGGATCGTAAAAGCTGGGCCAGCCGCAACCGGCATCAAACTTCGTTTCCGAGCGGAATAACTCGGCCCCGCATGCTTTGCAGCGATAGATGCCTTCACGCGATTCGTCTAAGAGCTCTCCGGTAAACGGACGCTCCGTACCTGCCTCGCGCAGCACCTGAAACTCCTCCGGCTGGAGGACCTTACGCCATTCTTCTTCGCTCTGGGGAAGCATTGGTTTGTCACTCACCTTCTCATAGTCCTCCACGGACACACCTTTATACAAGGGAGGCAGCTCACCCCTTACCGGGATCCTGCTCCATCTGGGTAGTATTTTCGGCCGCATCGTCAGTCTGAACTGGCTCCATGACCGAGGTCTTGGTGACCTCGGTCTCTGCCGGGGTTTCTGCGCTCTCGGCCGCAGTACTATCAGCGTCGGTTCCTTCTGCCTCACCGTCCGCTATATCGTCAAGCGACATTACCTGAGTCTCTTCCGCCAGCTTCCGTTCATATGCAGCATCGCGCTCGTGGTAGGCCTCTTCACCCGGCCCGGAAAACTCCTCCGCACGCTTCTCCGCGGATTCGGAACCGGTGAACATCGCTGATTGATGGCCAGTGGTGTGAGTCTCTGTATCTTCCTCCTCCGCAGAATCAGACGTTTCCCTTTCCTCAACGGGGACGCGGGCCGGATACAGCAGAGGCATATCCGATACATCGATCACCTGTGTTGCCGTCACATCTTCCACAGTTGGGCCGACAGTCGCTGTTTCAAAGGTATCGGAGGGTTTGCGTACGTCGTCGTCGCCAGAATGAAGGACGTTACCATTTGGATCAACGAGACCACTGGAATCCCCAGAATCTCCCGAATCTTCTGTTTCTACGGACTCTTCCCCACCTTCGGACGCTTCGGCCTGACGCTGAAGCCATTTGACCATCTCTTCGCGGATGTACAGCTTCAGATCGGAAACTTCCGCCGAATTGCTGCCGGATACTAGGGCAGCTAGCTGAATCCGCCCGCCCGCGGTGTCAGTGACTTGGAGAATTCCCGTCTCGCCATCCCACAGGTTCGTGTGTTTGAGGAGCACGTTCAGCTGCTTGCGCATACCGTCGATCGGGACCTTCCAGTCAACATCGAACTCAACCTTGCCGAGGAGCTTTGGCGAACGCCGCGTCCAGTTCTCGAACGTGCTGCCCACCATCTCTTTTGAAGGGACGATTAAACGGCGCCCGTCCCACGACTTGAGGACAACATAGGTAAGCGTGATCTCCTCAACCGTAGTGAAGTCCTCTTGCCACACCACGATATCGCCCATGCGGATCGAATCCGAGAACGCGAGCTGAAGCCCGGCAAACACATTACCCAGCGTTGACTGGGCAGCAATACCAACAACCACAGAGAACAAGCCGGCGGAGGTAAAGAGGGCACTACCCAGCGTCTTGCCCCAAGAGAACGTCAAGAGAATGGCACTGATACCAAACATCCACACTACTACGATGAGGATCCTGTGGAGAATCTCCAGCTGCGTCTGTTTGCGCAGGTACCGCGAATCTCCCCTCCGCTTCATCCCGTTGAGCATCGTGGCCTCGACGCTAGTAAACGCACGTGCCACAAACCATGTGACTGCGAGGATAAACAGAATCTGTAGCCCATGATCAGCCAACGCACGCCAGCGCGTTCCTTCCGTGCCCGAATTCTCCGGCCACGCTATGCGCATCCCAATCCAAGCGCCCCCTACACCCAACACAAACTCGAGGGAATTAGCGGCCGAATGCACTGTTTCGCGCATAAAGGAGTGCTTACGCAAGGCGAACCGGGAAATGAGTTGGATGATCACCGCGATCAGCACACCTACCGCTATGCCGATACCTACTCCAAGCAAGACGGTCACAACGTCCACCGTTGCGCTGACAACTTCATCAGTGTCCACACCATCCGTTGAATCACTATCAGCCAAGACCCTTAGCGCTGCCCATACATTCCCCATACTTCAAGGCTAAAGCAGGACCCCGATGTTTGGGGATGGCAATCTGTTCGCCCTGTGGAAAGCTGGCCAAAATGCGACCGTTATTCGGTTACCGCGCCGGTGATCCAGTCCACACGATCTCGATTCGACAGAGCCGAGCAACACGGTCTAAGCTTTAGGAGTTCCACCAAGCGGAGACGTTAGGAACGCGGTTCGTCCGCAAGGCCCCCATCGTCTAGTGGTCTAGGACACCGCCCTTTCACGGCGGCGACACCGGTTCGAACCCGGTTGGGGGTACAGGTTCCATCCTGTGGAGCCAGAGGTCAATACCTCAAAGTATTGGCCCCGTAGCGCAGTTGGTTAGCGCGCCGCCCTGTCACGGCGGAGGTCGCGGGTTCAAGTCCCGTCGGGGTCGCGGATAATTGGCCGGGAAACCGGCCTTTTGTCTCTCTGGACATCAATCCAGATGGCTCTGTAGCTCAGTTGGTAGAGCGTTCGACTGAAAATCGAAAGGTCACCGGATCGACGCCGGTCGGAGCCACAAGCCCTCGCGTAGCTTCTACATCGCGGGGGCTTCTTTTGTTTTCCCGCACGCACTGGATAACACTTGCCCTCATTCAGGACCATCTACCGGCGGGATCAAGGCGTAGACGTGGCACTCATCCCGTGCGAACACCCTTTGCACCCTGCGTACACCGGACCGTCTAGCGCGTAGTGGAACGCCGGACCACGCTGAAGGGAACGGTCACGTGCCCACTGTCAATCTCCCGATGCCCCTCCACGATATCTAGGATGATATCCGCCGCGTCTGATATGCCGAGGTTGACTGTGGATAGGGGCGGCGTGGCGAACCGTCCCTCATCAATATCGTCAAATCCGATGATCTCAACGGCGTCAGGAACGCTGATGCCATTTGCAGCCAGAACGTGAAGTGCGCCAAGTGCCAATGTGTCATTGAAGCAAAAGAGACCGTCAAAGTCAGCTCCCCGCTTCAGCAAGCCTTCTGTGGCACGCGCTCCTTCGGAACGATTAAAGTCGGTAACATTTCCAACAAGCGCCGTTTCGAACGGTATTCCCGCTTCCTCGAGAGCGCTCTGGTACCCCTGAAAACGCTGGCGAGACGTGGCCTTTGACCCTTCCTCCTGGACACCTATCACGCCCACTCGTTTTCTCCCATTCTTCAAAAGACAGGAGGTAGCCGCCCGTGCCGCTGCACCGTTGTCCGCACCAATGTGTACTGCGGGTGGCTCGGAGATTTCCTGTCCATGTTCCCCCACAAGAATGAGTGGGGTCTTTCCTCGGTGCTGGCGAATGTCTTGGGAGGTTAGCTGGAGAGGGCTTACAACAACACCGTCAAGTGCGGGAAGGCCCTCACCCTCAATTGCCCGCTTTTCTGCGGTTCGTTCGCCACCCGTCTGTACGATAAGTGCGTTGAGGGCCCGTTCCTGCGCTGCCGTCACGAATCGTGAAACGAACTCCGCAAAGTAGGGCTCCCGTAAGTCTGGAATCGCAAGGGCCAGTACACCACTGGTCCCCCCTCGCAACTGTCGGGCGGCAAGGTTGGGACGATAACCCAATTCGTCGATGGCAGCCAGAATTCTCTTCCGCGTTTCTTCGCCTACCCAGCCCGTACCGTTAACAACATTGGAGACGCTTTTCGCACTGACTCCCACGGCATCTGCGACGTCAGCTAGCGTAACACGGGCCATTTCTCGCTCCTCTGTCAGTTTGTACTTGCGTAACTCTAGCCGCTCGCGTTGTCGTATGGCTTGCCAACAAGCACATCAAAATGAGTGTTGCGTTCAACGTTAAACTGTGAAATCCTAATTCAAAGGTTCAACGTTGAATGTTACACTTCAGGAGGGTCGATGAGGAATACCTCAAACCGCTTGACGCCCTATTTATACATTCTGCCGATCGTTCTTCTGGGCGGCGTCCTCATCTACTTCTCAATCGGATTTACCTTCCTTGCCAGCCTGACCGATTGGAACGGTCTGACAAAGTATGAGTTCGTGGGGTTCCAAAACTACATAGACCTTTTCAGTGATCGCACGTTCCGCCGAGCCACTCTCAACACTGTCATCTTCATGGTGATCACGGTGGCTGTCCAGGCTGCCCTTGGACTTCTCGTTGCGGTAATCTGCAAGGAACGCATGCCGGGAAGCAATTTTTTCAAGGCCGTATTCTTCCTGCCGATCGCCATGGCTCCCGCTATCATCGCAACGGTTTTCCGCTACATGCTCGAAACAAACTACGGCTCTTTCAATGAGACTCTGCGTTCCATCGGGCTCTTAGGAGAAGGCGAGGTGATCCAATGGCTGGGCGCTGATTTGGGCGTATGGTCCATCATCGCCATCAACATCTTCCAGTGGATGGGCTTCTCGATGATGATCTACTTCTCCAGCCTGATGGCCATTCCCAATGATATCTACGAGGCTGCCCGCATCGACGGCGCCGGCTGGTGGCGCACACTCTGGTCCATCACAATTCCCTCCTTGCGCGGTACAACCAGTGTCCTCATCATTTTGGGCATTGTGGGATCACTGAAGACCTTCGACATCGTGTGGCTAACCACCGGGGGCGGGCCAGGAAATGCGACCCAGTTCCTCACCACGTACCTCTACCAGACCCGTGGCGATCGTGAAGCAGGATACTCGTCGTCTATAGGCGTCATCATCCTGCTGATCGCCTTCCTACTTTCGCTTATTCAACTACGTGTCAATTCGAGGAAGGACGCATGAAGCCTAAACTTTTCGCCCGTGTCATCATGTACGCGGTGCTCGTCTTTCTTCTGATCCTTTGGATGTACCCGATCGTCATTGCGATTGTGAAATCTGTGCAAGTGGGCGGATGGCACAACTACTCTGCCGTGCTGAACCACGATACGTTCAACTACTGGAGTGCGATCGGCAACAGCTTCCTCATGGCGGGCCTGTCCACGATGGTCATCATACTCATCTCCTCTCTGGGTGGATACGCCTTCTCCAAGATGCAGTTCCGAGGTAGAGAAGTCATCTACCGGGCGCTCCTCGCATGCCTGGCCGTGCCCGTAGCTGCCGTGGTAACCCCGCTATTCTTCACCGTCAACACGATGGGCTTACGGGACACTCGGGTGGGAGTTATCATCCCGATGATCGCGTTCAACGTCATGATGATGCTGTTGCTGATGCGCAACCATTTTGACAGCATTCCGGACGACCTCTTGGAAGCGGCAACCCTGGATGGTTGCGGCACCTTCACTATCTGGCGGCGGGTCCTCATGCCACTGAGCGGCTCTGCTCTGGCTACTGTGGGAGTCCTTTCCTTCGTCTACTGCTGGAATGAATTCCTTCTCCCGAACCTACTTTTGACGTCACCGGAACTCTTCCCCGTGCCAAAGGCCATATCACTCTTACAGTTCGACCGCATGAGCTTGGAACAGATTTCCCAGCTCTACGCGGGGCTGATCCTCATGACCATTCCGTCGGTCATCGTTTATCTGTTCAGCCAGCGCTACCTCCAAGAAGGAGTAGCCGCAGGGGCGGTGAAGAATTGATGGTCTCGCCCTACGCACCTGCCACGTATACCAATCCAGTTCAGTACACGGACGGCATCGCGCACACAAACCCTGACCCCTTCATCCTGCCCTACAGAGGCAGCTACTACTGCTATTCGACGGGCGAGGAGCAGGTCAACGTTGCCGTGTCACAAGACTTGGTAACTTGGCACCACCTCGGGCCCGCACTCACGGTGGCTGGCCGTAGCCACTTCTGGGCGCCGTGCGTTGTATATAACAACGGACGCTTTGACATGTACGTATCCTTCCGGCCCGGTGGCTCCTCCGATCCGCACGATGAGCGGCTCCATTTGGCCACCAGTTCGGTTCCTGAGGGCCCTTTTACTCCCGTCCACCGCTTCTTCGATACTTTCGCGATTGATCCGGACGTGGTCCGTGATTCGCAAGGGGATTTGATCCTTTTTTATTCAGTGAACGACGACGAAGCTACAACCCGCCGTATCGGAACTGTGATCGTGGCAGATCGCCTCCTTGCCCCCGATCAGCTGGAGGGACGGCCCCAGAGGATTGTGTCGCCTTCCATGGACGAAGAGGTTTTCGAGCGGAACAGATTTGGGGATGGCCGCGATTGGCACACCATTGAGGGCGCCACCTACATCGAGCGCGGCAACCGCGCCTTCTTAACGTATTCAGGCAATGCGTACGAGCACAAGGATTACTTCATTGGTCAGGCCTCTGCGCCACTTACTGGCACGGCCGGCCACGAGCTGGAATGGTCGAAACATCCTGACCCCGATACGTTCAGCCCCCTTGTCCGTCAAACCGGGGCGGTGGAGGGGACCGGACATAACTCCATCACTACTGCACCTAACCTAGTTAGTGATTGGATCATTTACCATGGCCGTTCTACCGATCAAGTTCGGCAGATAGGTGTGGAACAACGCGTGATGCGGATTGATCCGCTTTGGTGCGGATCGAAGCGGATGTACACGGATGCACCCAGCTCTGAGCCCCGCATTAAACCCGCTCTTCCCGCCGTGCATACTGGTGAGCTGACGATTGACGGCCCCCGCCTCTGCGATGGAAAGTTCGCCTTCTATGTCGCTCAGGTCTGGATAGGGCCGGGCCCCAGCCGCGCTGGCTTCCATCTCCGACCGGAGTCTGGGGGCACTATCGAGGTGGTGGTTGATCATGATGATCGGACTCTATCTGTCAGGAACCAGGGGGCAGGGCAAAACCGTGATCTCACCAAGGAACTGCCGAATACCGTATCTACGAGCTGCTGGCAAAAGCTGCGCATCGAAAAATCCCCAGGATCTGTATGCGTTACGTTTGCCGATACGGTTCGGTTCAGCTGCGACATAGACGATTCCCCTGCGAGAGTGGGACTCACCAGTAGTCGCAGTGGGCAACGCTTTGACGATTTCTCCATAACCCGCCATGTGGAGCTCTGGCAGGGTGAACTCAAGAATCTCTCCTCAGTTCTGGATGTGACGGGTACCAGTCGTGATCGTGAGCTGACGGCCTCAGGGCCCCGTCCCACATCTGGTACCACGGTTTACGAGGTGGCCACGGAACCCGGTGGCACAGCCATCGTTGAGCCGTGGCGGGCAGGATCACAACACTATATCCGCATCAAGATTACCCCGGAAGACCTTAGGGTCGAGTGGTCGGAACCATTGGAACACACAGAAGAGTCACTAGCTTGGGAGCAGAACGAATCTTCTGCTGTGATCAGAGCAGAAGTAGCCAACGCTGAGCTCGTCCTACACATTGGGACGCGGCGTTTCTGCTACCACGTCACCCAAGCGCCAGCTACCCAGCAGATCTCATTGACCGCTGCCCACCTATTGCACTATCAGGAAACCGATTACTCGCAGACAACAAGCCGGTTCATCGACCAACAAAGGAGTAGACAATGAGCACGCGAAACTATAGAAAGCACATAGCGCCTCTCGTGGCACTGACGGCTGCAGCAAGCCTCGCCATAGCGGGATGCAGTGGATCCGATTCAGAAGGAGGTTCCTCAGATGATGCGGTCACCATAACCTTCCACTCTTGGCTCCCCACTCAAGACCAGTGGACCGACCTTATCGAGGCCTTCGAGAAGGAGAACCCGAACATCACCATTGAATTCACACGAGAGGAGGATTACGGGGACTACCTTACGAACCTCGATAACGAGATTCTGGCTGGAGAAACTCCAGACCTCTACGGTATTCAAGTGGGATCGTCCTTTGACGATTACGCCGATTTCGCCCTTCCCATTGAAGAATACGCCTCGGACTGGATCGATCAGCTCAATGAAGAATCAGTCAATCAAACAACCACCACAGAAGGTACGGAGGCGGCCATTCCTCTCTTAACGGGCGGCATGGAGTACTACCTGTACAACCAGACACTCCTCGACGAACTTGATCTTGATCTGCCCACCGATTACGACTCGCTGTTAGCGGTGAGTGAAGCCGCGCGCGATGCGGGATATTCGCCATTCGCCATGGGTGCTGCGGAAGAGTGGCATAACGCCGATTTCTTCGTCTGGTTGAGTAACCAATATGGAGATGGCGGTGACGTCTACAAGGCCGCCGCGGGGGATATCCCATGGGATTCCGATTCCCTTGTTGAAGCCGCAACACAGTGGCAAAATCTCTTCTCCGAGGGCGTGTTCCAACAGGGCGCTACCTCCACCACCACTTATCCGTCTGCTCGCGATGATTACTTCCTCGCCAGAAAGTCGATCGCTATGCCCACGGGATCGTGGCACATTGGCGCGGCTCTTTCCAGCAGTCCTGAAGTCCCCGGCACTGCAGTTGAAGGCGATGAGATCGGGATGGCCACATTCCCCACGCTCGGAGACAACGATGCTGGTGTCACATCTGGCGTTGACTTCGCCATCGCCATAAACGCGGACATCGATGATGATCATTTGGTGGCCGCATCAAAGTTCGTGGAGTTTATGGCCGTGGGTGAAGGACAACAGATGTGGGTTAATACCCTTCAGGGCTTCCCCGTGGCAGAAGGTATGGAAATTGAGGTGGGCGATGAAACTGAACTAGCTCAGTCCAGCCTCGATCTAGTCACCGAAACATTGGAAGAGGCCAGTTATCCCCGCAAGCTGACCGTTCCTGGAAAGGAATCGCTCGAGAATGATCTGGGTATTGTCTTGCAGAATATCGGAGATGGCGCTGACCCAGCTGACGAACTAGCAACACTCAACGATTAATCAGGGAGTTCCTCAACGCCCTATTGACCCACCAGCTCCCCGGGATCTGGGTTGAGAATCACCTCAGCTCCTCGTTCCGGGGAGCTCGCTATGCGAGATCACTTCTTGCGCATCTCACGCCGAGACCTCGTCTTTCGCCCACGAGACAACCTACAAGGACACAGCAAGACACTGACAGCGCGATTTCACTGTGTTTGGCTCCGCCGAGGTTGCGTCCAATCTCTGGGAGCTGAGGGTCAATCGTTTAGCTCCTCGAGGCTCTGGACCGTCGGTTCGGGCGCGCGCAAAACTCTGTAAACCTCCCAGATTACGGCGATTAGAGGGATTGCGATAATCGCCCCGAGCAGCCCCGCCAGCATGGTCCCGGCTGCGACACCAACGGCCACCACCACCGGGTGGAGCGATACTTGACGGCCCATGACGAGTGGCTGAAGGATATGTCCCTCGAACTGCCCAATCAGCGCGATGCCAATTCCTACCACGGCAGCTTTGACGATGCCATCAGCCGCGAGCGCCACAATCATTGCAATGATCATGGCTGCGGGAGCACCGATCATCGGGATGAAGGCGCCAATCATTACGAGGACTGCGAGCGGTGCCGCCAAAGGAACGCCAACAATCAATAGCAGGATGGCCGCCAAGATCCCGTCCGTAACGGCGATGATAATAGTCCCACGAGCATATCCGGAGAAGGTCTTCCAACCAGCGGTGGCGCTGTGATGCACGTTCCTGCGGTTCTTGGCGGGTAGCAAGTTGATGAACCAGAGCCACATCTTGGATCCTGACGTCAGGAAGAAGACCGCCATGAAGATGGCGAGGGCCAGCATGGTCAGGCCCAGCGCGATAGCGGAAGCGGAACTCATCGCCTGAGAAGCGACGTTGCCCGCGTTATCCTGAACCCATTCCATCACGGCAACTGTGACCTCATGAAGCCTCTGGTTCACTTCGCCGTCACCGATCATGTCGCTTAATGGGCTGCGGTCAAGGAAATCAAACACCTGCGCGATGCCGGTCGAAAACTGTGAGCCGAGATCAGCCCACTCGTTTGAGACGGAGTATCCAACGAAGAACAACAGACCACCGAAGAAGATGAATGTTCCCAGGAGCGACAGGGCAGTGGCCAATCCTCGCGGTATCCATTGGGATAGCCACCCAACGAACGGCCCAAGGAGTGAGGTAATCACTAGTGCCAAGAACACTGCGATAAACACCATTTGGATCTGAGCGGTAGCGAAGATGATGAAAGCCACGACCAGCCCAATGCCGATGAGGTACCAGGCTCCCAACCCGTATTTCGTAAGAACCGCGGACACTCCTCCGTAGCTTTTCGGGGTAGGTTCCTCGGCCTCGACCACCACGGCAACTACTTCCTCCTCAGGAGGGGCTTCAGGTGGGATTGGCACTGATTCTTCTTTGTGTTCCTCAGACATGTTCGTCTCTCATCCGCCATAGAACGCAACCTAAGTGCGACACTACGGCACGATGAGCATTAGTGCGAAGTATCGATATTGGCTAATCGCCGCTTTTATGTGGGAGCCTGCACTTAAGGTGTGGTTATGAGTACACAACCGCCGCCCAGTCAGCAATTCCCGTCATTCCCACCTAGCCAAAATTCAGCGATACCCGAACAGAGCCAGCCAGATTTCGGCAACCAATGGGGCCCGAGTCAACAGGCTAAGTCTCCCTTCTTCAAGAAGTGGTGGTTTTGGCTTCTTATTGGCTTACTACTCATAGCGGGCGGAGTGATTGGCGGACTCCAAGCAAACTCTAGTTCCACAAGTTCCTCAACACCCGCCACGTCGCAATCGCCTGAGCCGACGGAATCTGCCATAACGGTTGAAACCGAGCCACCGACGCCTCCAAGCGAGGCGCCGCAGCCCACAGTGGAGCCACCCGAATCTACTCCAGAACCGGCCTCAAACGTGCCAGCTGAGTACCAGTCCGCTCTCGATTCCGCGAAGTCCTATTCAGACATCTTCCATATGAGTAAGGCGGGCCTCTTCGATCAGCTCACCTCCGAATACGGCGATGGCTTCTCAGCAGAAGCCGCCCAATATGCAGTCGATAACCTCGACGTTGACTGGAAGCAGAACGCCCTAATGAACGCCGCCTCATATAACGAATCGATGCCGATGAGCTATCGAGGGCTCTATGACCAGCTAGTCTCCGGGTATGGCGAACAATTCACCGACAATGAAGCCCAATATGCGGTGGACAACCTTGATGCCGATTGGAACAAGAACGCCCTAGAATCCGCGAAAAGCTACCAAGACCTCATGGATATGTCATCCTCGGAGATTTACGAGCAGCTTGTCTCCGAGTACGGGGAAAAGTACACCGCAGATCAAGCTCAATACGCGATCGATCATCTGGACGGTTAGTCTGGGAGGCTCAGATTTGCTGCGCGTTACTTCGCCGTCGTTGTAAAAGCACAATCAGCCGAGCAAGCCTCGAAAGCGCGCCCACCCAAAAAGAAACTGGGGGCCGGCTCAACGGTACCCCGTACTACGAGCCGGCCCCCAGAATGGTTCTTCTCACGTCAGAAAGCGGGCGAGAGCCCCGCATCGGACTGATCGCTTACTCGAATGAGGTGATCGTTGACGAATTCACCAACGCCCCATTCGGCAAGCTCACGGCCGTAACCGGAGCGTCCAACGCCGCCGAAAGGCAGGCCAGCACCGGTCACAGATGCCTCATTAACGAAGCTCATCCCGGTCCGGATCTGCGCCGCAACACGCTCAGCAAGCGCCAAATCGCTGCCCCAAACGGAACTAGCCAGCCCATAATCAGAGTTATTAGCGATGGAGACTGCTTCCTCCACGTCCTGCGCGGAAAAGACGATGGCAACGGGACCAAAGATCTCATTGGAGCCAGCGTCGGAACTTGGATCAACGTCAGTGAGCAGAGTCGCCTCCATGTAGGCGCCTGGCCTGTCGAGCGCGTTTCCACCAACCGGCACGCTCGCCTCCCCACGCTGACGAGCATCTTCGATTCGCTCTACGATTTCATCGCGCGCACCAATCGACGAAAGCGGACCGATATCCGCACTCTCATCGTCCCACGGCCCAACCGTCAACTGGCCGATCTTCTGCTTGAGAATCTCAAGGGTGCGGTCATAAAAATCGTCCAGAACGATCAAGCGCTTTGGAGCGTTGCATGCTTGACCCGTGTTGTACATGCGGATCTTCACGAACTGATCAAGAACCCAGTCCAAATTCTGATCATCAAGAATCAGGAAGGGATCGTTGCCGCCCAGCTCCAAGAGCGACTTCTTATAGTGCTCGCCTGCAGTCTTCGCCACGGAAGCACCGGCGGATTCCGAGCCGGTAAGGGAAACACCAGCAACGCGCGAATCGGCCACAAATCCGCCCATCTGCGAGCCGGACGCGTAAACGTTAATGAACACGTCTTCGGGCAGGCCCGCCTCGCGGAGGATGTCCGCGCAGGCCTGTGAAGATAGCGGGCAGATCGAGGCATGCTTAAGCACAAGGGAATTGCCCAACAAGAGGTTCGGTGCAGCCCACCGAGCAACCTGATAGTAGGGGAAGTTCCACGGCATGATGCCAACTAGCGGCCCGATAGGATCCTTGCGTACATACGTGTGGAAGGCGCCTTGAGCCGGAAGCTCTTGAGGTGCCAGCAGTTCGTGGCTATGTTCGCCGTACCAGCGGTAGATATCGGATACGATGTCGATTTCGGCGATTGCCCAACGCTTGAGTTTGCCCATCTCGCGGCCGATGAGAGCAGCGAGTTCATCCTTGCGATCCTCATAGAGCTGGGCCGCACGCCTTAAGACTGCCGCGCGCTCATCTATCGGCGTTTGCCGCCACGATTCGTAGGCGATTTCAGAACGATCGAGGATTGCATCGCGATCAGAATCCTCAATTCGATCGAATGTGTCCTCGGATTTGCCGGTAGAGGGATTGTTCAACGAAAAGGTAGCCATATTGCCTCCTACGTGCAATGTGGCTAAGCCGAGGCTAGGCGGTTGAACACCCAATCGAGATCATCGGCTTAGCCGTTCATCTTCTTTTCCACGCTAGTTGGGGCCACCGGGGATGTAAAGGCGAATCCTCTTCGCTGAGAGCCTAGTTCTGACTGAATGCCCCCACAACGTAGGCGGCTTGGCCGATGTGTTGGGCGGCGTCGTCGATAATGCTCACAAGCCGAACACCGCGGGTGGTGGGCGGGTCCCAACTCGCATCAATCACGGTATCCAGATCGTCATCCGCGAGCCCATGTAGGTAGTCAACAAGATCGGCAGTCACTGCATCGATATAGTCCAAGAGCGGCCCGGCATCGTCCACCCGTATAGCACGCGCCTGCGCGGGAGTATGGCCGTATCCCTCGAGTGCCCCAGCATCACCCAGCCCAATGCCATCCTTGAAGCGGTCCCACGCCTCGGGCTGGCCAGCCAGATCGGCGAGCTGCGCATCAATCTCGCGGCCCGTGTGCCACAGTAGCCACGCGACCGAATTGTCGTGACCACCAAGGTGACCGTTGAGAACCTCTTGGCTGAGTTTGCTTTCAAGGGCTCGGGCGGCCTGCGCTGGGCGGGTCGCAGCGTCTATCAATACATCTCTTGCATCCATGCCCCCAGCTTCCTCGCCGGAATAACCCACGTCAATGCCAAAGTTCGCGGCCAGAGGATCTTCGCGCCGCTACGCAAGCGGACGGCGTGTAAGCTAAGGTTCAGCGAACTGTCCAGCCCGAGGAGCAACCCGTGGGTATCGAATTCCGCAACGTCTCGAAGATCTACGATGATGGGACGGAAGCCGTCCGCGATTTCAGCCTGACTATCCCGTCCCGCACCTGCACAGTTTTGCTTGGTTCGTCCGGCTGCGGGAAAACCACACTTCTTCGGATGGTTAACAGGATGGTTGATCCGACTTCGGGGAGTGTTTTGATTGACGACGACGACGTTTCCTCCGCCAACCCCGTCAACCTCCGCAGGAGTATCGGATACGTGATGCAGAATGCTGGCCTACTCCCACATCGCCGGGTGGTGGATAACGTGGGGACGGTTCTGCGGCTGAACGGAGCATCAAAGAGTGAGGCACGGGAGCGAGGACGGGAGCTGCTGGACATGGTGGGGCTGGATCAATCGCTCGCCGATCGCTATCCCGAGCAGCTTTCCGGTGGCCAACAGCAGCGCGTGGGAGTGGCTCGCGGGTTAGCGGCGGATCCCAATATCCTCCTCATGGACGAACCGTTTGGGGCGGTCGATCCGCTGGTGAGGCTGGACTTGCAGCGCGAGCTCATGCACCTGCAGAAAGATTTACAGAAGACGATTCTATTCGTAACCCACGATATTGATGAGGCGCTGACGCTCGGTGATCAGATCGCTGTGATGCAATCCGGAGGAAAGACTGCTCAGGTGGGCAGCCCGCAGGAGATTATTGAGAATCCGGCAGATGATTTCGTTGCTCGGTTTGTAGGCGTAGATGAGGGTGGAAGACGCGAACTTGCTGCTTCCCCGCGGCGCTCGGGCGGCTGGAACGTGAGCGACGCCGCGGGTAGGCCCCTCGGAGTTCTCGGCCAGCTCGCCGGAGAGTAGACCGATGAACTGGGTTCTCACCAACAGCGCGCATATTGCGTCCCTTGCTGGCCAACACGTGGCGCTGGCACTGCCGGCAATCTTGGCCGCGTTCGTGCTTTCGTTACCGATTGCTGCTTTCGTTAATCGGTTCCGGAGCGTGCGCGGCGTCATCATCACAGGTACTGGACTGCTTTATGCAGTCCCCTCGCTGCCGCTCTTCATCGTGTTGCCCGTCATTCTGGGAACGGGCGTTCGCGATTCCATCAATGTGGTGGTTGCCCTGACACTGTTCGGGCTGGCGCTTATGGTTCGTTCGGCGGCAGACGCTCTGGATGCCGTGCCAAACACAGTCCGGCTTTCGGCAACTGCGCAGGGGTACTCTCCTATCGGGCGATTCTTCTCAGTTGAACTGCCTCTGGCGATGCCGGCACTTCTGGCCGGTTTGCGAGTGGTGGCCGTCAGTACGATCAGTCTTGTGACGGTAAGCGCCGTGATCGGAGTTCAGTCGCTGGGCTCCCTATTCACGGACGGTTTCCAGCGCGGCATCGTCCCCTCGATCCTGAGCGGAGTTGTGATCACAGCACTGTTGGCGCTGATCCTTGATCAGATTATCGTCCTTGTGGGGTATCTGGCTGCTCCGTGGCAACGTTCCCACTCAAAGGGGGTGGCCGCGTGAACCAGATAGGTGAGGCGTTCCAACTTCTTTTCACTTCGGATATATGGTCCGGACCAACAGGCTTCGGAATGCGACTGGGTGAGCACTTGTGGTACACCGTGGCCGCTGTGGCAATCGCGTTAGTGATCGCGTTGCCCATCGGGCTGGCTATCGGGCATTTTCACAGATTCCGCAATTTGAGCGTAGCTACCACGGGCATGGTACGCGCCCTTCCCACACTCGGTTTACTCACCCTCGTAGCGCTCTTCACGGGCCTAGGGCTGGTGGCCCCGATGGTGGCACTTGTAACCCTTGCGATTCCTTCAGTACTTGCCGGGGCCTACTCGGGAGTTGAGTCAGTGGACGCACGTGTTGTGGATGCCGCAAAAGCCCAGGGAATGAGCGGTTGGCAAGTGCTCTTTCGTGTAGAGATCCCCCTCGGCCTTCCGTTGTTGATCGGCGGAATTCGCACGGCAACAGTGCAGGTGGCCGGCACCGCCATTCTTGCAGCCTACGTGGGAGCTGGCGGGCTCGGAGCGCCCCTCTTCCTCGGCCTAAAAACCTACGATTATCCCCTCCTTCTGGCAGCATCACTTGTAGTCATTGCCTTGGCAGTAGTACTCGATATCCTCTTCGAGGTTATAGGGCGGCTCCTGCGTAGATTGCCCGGATTGAGGTAAACAATGAGAGTAAGGACGTAACCATGAAAACATCCATCAAGGTGGCGGCTCTTTCGGGCGCGATGGCACTCGCACTGAGCGCTTGTGGCGGCCAAGAAGATCCGCTATCCGAATCTGGCGGAGAATCGGGCGAAACCATCGTCGTCGGCTCCCAGCAGTACTACTCCAACACGATCATCGCGGAGATCTACGCGCAGGCGCTCGAGGCCGAGGGCTACAGCGTCCAGCGCGAGTATGAAATCGGCCAACGCGAGGTTTACGCCTCTGAGCTGGAGGATGGGAACATTGATGTATTCCCCGAATACGAGGGGAGCCTCCTGCAATACTTTGACTCTGATACCACAGCAACAAGCGCTGACGAGATCGAGGAGGAGCTCGCGAGCGCCCTACCCGACGGATTGACCGCGCTGGATCGTGCCGAAGCTACGGATCAAAACTCGCTGGTTGTCACGAAAGATTTTGCGGAGGAGCACAACCTCCAAGAGATCGGTGACCTTGCCTCCATCGATGGGCTCGTGGTTGGTGCAAATCCCGAGTTCGAGACACGGCCATACGGCCCAACTGGCCTCAAAGATGCTTATGGCGTTGAAGTAGAGCTCCAAACCATCGACGATTCCGGTGGACCACTCACCGTCAAGGCGCTCAACGACGGGGAAATCGATGTAGCCGCCAATATCTTCACATCTAGCCCGTCCATCGCGGCCAACGATTTCGTGGTTCTGGAGGATCCAGAGCAGATCGTCCCTCAGGAGCACATTGCCCCCATCGTGACCGACTCCGTTGATGAGCAGGCACAAGAGGTCCTCAATGACATCTCTGCGCGGCTGGATCAGGACGAGCTGTTGGCGCTGAATGCCAGAAGTGTCGATGAGCAGGCGGTGCCCGAAGTGATTGCTTCGGACTGGCTGGCCGATCAGGGCGTTATCGATTAGCCCACTTCCTAGAGACTCGTACTCCCTTTCCTGCAGAATTGACGCAATTCCGATTTCGTTTCTAAAGGGATGACGCAATCTTTGGAACAACGACGGATCCCACCTCCGCGCAACCTCATTAGAGCGGGTGGTTGCGTGAGGTGACGTCGTCGTCCACAAAAAAGTGACACCGGTTACTCTCTAAGCGCAACAGCCTTCTCCTCTACCACCTAGTTTGACATGCTGAAGGCTGAGTGTGTGTATCCATTACGTACGGAAAAGGAGCCACAATGGCTGAATCACCAAGCCCGGAGCTAGTAGATGCCCTTGCCCATCCCACGGAAGACGATGTGGCCGCCATGGATGCTTGGTGGCGCGCGGACAACTACCTGACGGTGGGGCAGATCTACCTCAAGTCCAATCCGCTGCTTCGCGAACCGCTCACCGCAGACCACATCAAGCCGCGGCTACTTGGACACTGGGGAACGTCTCCGGGGCTTTCCTTCATCTACACGCACGCCTCGCGGCTGATCCGGATGACGGATCAGGACATGATTTATGTGACGGGGCCGGGGCACGGAGGCCCAGCCCTCGTGGCGGCAACGTACCTAGAGGATACGTATACGGAGACCTACCCGAAGATCACCGAGGATGAGGAGGGTGTGCTTCGGCTGTTCCGGCAATTCTCGGCACCAGGAGGCATCCCCTCCCACGTGTCCGTAACAACACCCGGGTCCATAAACGAAGGTGGCGAGCTTGGGTATAGCTTGGTCCACGGCTTTGGCGCCGTGTTTGATAATCCGGACCTGATCGCGCTCACAGTGGTGGGCGATGGCGAGGCTGAAACTGGGCCACTCGAAGGCTCTTGGAAGGGTATCTCCTTCCTGAATCCGGAGCGTGACGGTGCCGTACTGCCAATCCTCCATCTGAATGGGGCAAAGATTGCCAGCCCCACGGTTCAGGGCCGCAAGGATCCTGACGATCTGCGCAAGCTGTATGAAGGTCACGGCTATGAAGTCATCGAAGTCAGCGGCGATGACCGGCCGGGTATGCACTATCGTTTCGCCGAGGCGCTGGCAACAGCGTGGGCCAAGATCCGCAAGATCCAGACCGATGCCCGCGAGCATGGCGTGACCGGGCAGCCACGCTGGCCGATGATCATCCTGCGCTCACCAAAGGGGTGGACGGGCCCACACGAAGTAGACGGCACGGTTGTTGAAGGCACGTGGCGCGCCCATCAGGTCCCGCTTTCCGGCGTACGAGAGAATCCCGAGCATCTCAAGATTCTGGAAGATTGGTTGCGTTCGTACCGGCCAGAGGAGCTTTTTGACGCCGACGGCGCGGCCGTGGACCTGGTCCGCCGCGCCAATCCTTCTGGCGAAAAGCGCATGTCCGCCAATCCCGCAGCCAATGGCGGTGGCGTCTATACGCCACTCAAGCTGCCTGAGTGGGGCACGTTCGGGCTTGACTTCGCACCAGAGGAGCGCGGCACGTTCCAGAAGGAATCCACCCGCAGCTTGGGCGAGTTCATGGCGGAGATTTACCGGCAGAACCCTGAAACTTTCCGACTCTTCTGCCCTGATGAGACTAACTCCAACCGGCTGGGTTCGGTGTTTGACGTATCGGATCGGACGTTTATGGAGCCGACCAACGATCAGGACGTGAAGCTGTCTCCGAGTGGTCGCGTCATGGAGGTACTCTCCGAGCACAACACTCACGGTTGGCTGGAAGGCTACAACCTGACGGGCCGGCACGGGATGTTTGCCTCCTACGAGGCCTTCGGGATGGTAAGCGTTTCGCAAACCATCCAGCACGCGAAGTGGCTTGAGGAGGGCGTGAGCCTTGACTGGCGTACACCCGTTCCGTCACTGAACGTGCTTCTGTCCTCCACCTGCTGGCGCAACGATCACAACGGATTCTCTCATCAGGGACCCGGCGTGCTGTCCACTGTGGTGAACCTGCGCGGTGACGTTGTGCGCGTGTACCTGCCGCCGGATGCGAACTGCCTTCTGGAGATCGCCTCCTATGCGTTCGAGACCAAGGATCGGGTGAACCTGATCGTTCAGGACAAGCAGCCACAGTTCCAGTGGCTCACCAAGGAGGAAGCCTACGATCACTGCCAGCGCGGATACGGCATCTGGGACTGGGCAGGGAACGAGGATCTCGATTCTGAAAAGGACCCCGACATCATCATCGCCTGCGCCGGTGACGTGGTCACTCTGGAGGCTGTGGCAGCGGCGCAGATTATTCGCCAGCAGCTACCGCAGATGAAGGTTAGGCTGGTGAACGTTGTGCGGTTGCAGACGTTGGCGCGGCCCAAGGATCATCCCAACGGAATGTCCAATCAGGACTTCTCCGAAACCTTCACCGATTCAACGGACGTGGTGTTTGCCTTCCACGGCTATCCTGGCGTTGTTCACCAGCTCGTCCACGGCCGGCCGGATGCGGATCGCTTCCACGTCCGCGGGTTCATTGAGGAAGGAACAACCACTACGCCGTTCGATATGGTGGTTCGCAACCGGGCGGATCGCTACCACCTCGTAATTGACGCAATCAACAACTGCAAGCGCACGGTGCGCGGCGGGGCCGATCTCAAGCGTTGGTGCGAGGAGCAACTGGCCAAGCACGAGGTCTACAAGGTTGAACACCTTGAGGATCTGCCCGAGGTTCGGGAATGGAAGTTCCAGGGCGAGTCAGCTGACGTTTCGAAGGCTGGCACCAGTGATTCGGGCCAGCCACTGCGCGCATAGGTTCTGAGCACCACGTTGAGGGGGCCGCTTTGCTAAAAAGAGCGGCCCCCTCAACGTGTCCCATGCCGCAAGCCCTAAGTTTGAGGACGACGACGAAACTCCACCTCCGCACTAAGTTGCCGAGGTGGGTGTGTAGGCCCCTACTACTCACTCTGCCTCTACCGAGCGCGATTGCTCGTTATTTTCGGAGGCCCAGAGGCAGGTGGCGATCGCATCACGCAGCCCTAGAAGCGCGTACGTGATGTTTCTGCCATTGTCCGTGAGCTCGTATGAAGGTCGGCCATTTTCGTCCAGAGAACGGCTGATCAGCTTGTCATCCGTGAGTGTTGCAAGGGTCTGAGACAGCATCCGTTCGTTCGAACCACCGATGGTACGGTGCAGCTCCCCAAACCTACAAGCACCATCATTTAGAGCCATGAGAACCAAGGGCGCCCAACGTCCGGTGACATCCCGCAGGATAGATCGAGAAGGACATCGCGGATCAAATACGTCAATGACCGGTCCATCTTCATGCTCAAAGTTGGCCACCTTAATTGACTCCTCTTTCACCACAGCTACTGGTTGACACTTCTATGAGTAGAGCTTACATTAAGTAAGTGCTTACGAAAAGTAAGTGATGCACGAATAGTTCATGTTACGGACGGAAGGAACACTTATGACCATCGCCTTTACAGGTGCCACAGGCCAATTCGGAACACTACTTGCGGACGAGCTTCTGGCTCGCACCAGTGCTGACAACATAGTTGCACTCGCCCGCAATCCAGAAAAAGCCAGCAATCTGCGCGATAAGGGAATTGAGGTTCGCGCTTTCGATTATGACCAGCCTGACATGCTCACGCCAGCCCTCGAAGGGGTGGACCGCCTCCTCTTGATCTCCGGATCAGCGATCGGCCAGCGTATCCCTCAGCACGAAGCGGTCATCCGTTCCGCCACCGAAGCGAATGTGGGTTTCGTTGCCTACACAAGCTTCCTGCACGCAGACACCGCCTCTATCATCGCCGTAGCACCTGAGCATCAAGCAACCGAGAAGCTATTAGCTGAGGCGCCATTCGACGTGGCCCTGCTACGCAACGGTTGGTATACAGAGAACTTCGAGAGTCTCGTGAAGCAGGCCGTCTCCACCGGCACACTTCTCGGTAGCACAGGCGATGGGCGAATCTCGTCTGTACCACGCAAGGATCTCGCCGAGGCAGCAGCTATCGTACTTACCGCCGAAACCGCCCAGCCAGCCACCTACGAGCTCGCGAGCGATGAGTCATGGACTCTTTCCGATCTGAACAGCATCATCGGTGAAGCTTCTGGCAAGAGCATCACATTGAACAACGTATCCTCCGCTGAACACCGCAGTATTCTCCTCGACTCGGGTGTGCCAGAAGGAATGGCGGACTTCCTTGTAGGCACCGATCAGGCAATCGCGGCAGGAGAGCTTGAGGATAAGAACCCCGGCACCCTCTCCAAACTGATCGGCCACCCCACAACTCCGCTTACAGACGTCGTTCAGACCTGGATCTGAGACTCAGCCCGGACACACTGACGCGTCAGAGGGGCGCTCTCCGATATGGAGAGCACCCCTCTCTCATCCCAGAAACTTGGCACAAGATTCACTTCTGTTCCCGAGATCTGACGCAAACCCGAGGTGGGTGCCGCCTTCCAATGGCGGCACCCACCTCGGCTAGAGAGCCCGGCTAGGCGGCCTCAATCGCCTCCGCGATAGTGTCCAGCAGGATAGTCACCGAAATGGCACCCGGATCCCGGTAGCCAAGGCTCCGTTCGCCGAGTGACTTGGACTTTCCAACGGTGGCCTTCATATCAATGGTCGCCTCGCACCCATCGTGAGCGGCTGCGGCAGCAGCCTTGGCAACCGCCAAGACGTCTCCACCTGCGTCAGCCGATTCCCTAGCCGCCAGGCCTGCGGGAACCAGCGCATCAAGCATCGTCTTATCCCCCGGCTTAGCCTTTCCCCGGAGCTGAACCTGCTCTGCCGATTCCTCGAGTGCCTGCGCCAGTCCCTCACCATCTAGAGTTTCAGACTTCAACACCTTGGACGGTCCACGAAACATGGTCCCGAACACTGCGCCTGAGGCGCCGCCGCTTGTACGCATAACGGCGGATCCCACGGCCTTGAACGCATCTCCGACTGTCGTTAGATCTGCGGTTTCAACCGCTTCTCGGGCCGCTTTGAAGCCACGCCCCATACCTACCCCATGATCGCCATCGCCGATCTGGCGATCGGCATCGGACAGTGCCTCGCGCGCATCGTAAATCGCTTGGCATGCGGCCGCGAGAACGCCGCGAACCTGTTCAGTGGTCAGTGGTTCTGTCATAGCTGTGCCTGAGTGTAGGGAACGGAGTTGCAGGGTGCAGCGAGCAGTTCGGCAATCTCATCGTCCAGCTTGAGCATAGTAAGCGAGAAGCCCGCCATTTCCTGAGACGTGAAGTGGGCACCGATGTCCGTGCGCTCGATCTTTAGGCCACGCTCCTCCAGAAGCTCGGCCACCTTCCGGTACACAATGAGCATCTCCATCTGGGTTGTAGCCCCAAGGTTATTCATGAGCACTGCAACGCGATCACCCTTCTCAAAGGGAAGGTCATCGGCCACGCGATCCACCATGTTCTTGGCTAGTTCGTCCGCGCTCATCATCTTCGAGCGCTCCACGCCCATTTCGCCGTGGACGCCAAGACCGATTTCAATCTCGTCGTCGCCAAGCTCGAACGTCAACTTGCCGGTGTCTGGCAGTGTTCCCGCTTTTACCGCAACACCGATCGTCCGGGTGTTGAACTGGACGCGCTCGGTTGCGGCTGCGGCTTCGTCGAGTGAGAGACCCTTCGCGCAGGCGGCACCCGCGGCCTTGACAACGTAAAACGCACCGCCGATGCCGCGCCTACCGTCAATGTCCGGTGTGGCAACATCATCGCGTACAAGCACGGTCTTCGTTTCAATGTCGCTATCATCTGCGGCATCCTCGGCGCCCATATCGAAGTTCATGACATCGCCGGCGTAGTTACCGTAAACCAGCAGAACTCCCGCACCTGAATCGGCGGCCTCGACAGCCTCTTGAACGTGCGGCGGTGCCGGGGCCGCAAAAATATCTCCGGATACGCTTGCGGCCGCGAGTCCCGGACCCACGAACGCCCCATACATGGGCTCGTGTCCCGAGCCTCCACCAACTACTAGGCCTACCTTTCCTTCATCGATCTCGGTACGCCGGATAACTCGCGAACCTGGATCTCGCGCAAGCAGCCCACGTGAAATGGCGACCAGCCCGTCTAGCACTTCGTCAACAATGTTCTCCGGATCGTTGATGATCTTATGTACCTTTGCCATGACTACCTCGTTGTTGTCGACATGCGGCTTTCGCCGCTCCCAAGACACTTCATTCTCAGCGTGTCGTAGATAACAATACGTGGCCCAACATGGCTCGCGCTACATTCAGTCACCGCGCCGGTAGCGAAACTCGCGGTCTGTCTTATGACCCATTTGGAATGGCACCCAATCGGTTCCGTACCTTCACGGTTGGCCCTCATCCTTGGGAGAGTTCAGTACTGGTTACGAACTGCGGATTGTTCGCCGGTTCAAGCTGGCAATACCTACTACCGTGAGAACAACCGCGCATCCGACCATGATTCCCGTGCCTGCACCGTCAAATCCTGAGGTCAGCGGCTCGGTACTCAAAGCCCAGTGCCACGGCGAAATCTTAGCGATTCCTGTGCTGCCGGCGAGCGGCAGGAGGGCGTGGAGGATATAGCCCAGACCGAGCACCCCGAAGGCAATCCCTGACGCCAGAGGGGCTCTCCAGCCGATGCCCGCAATCGCAAAGACCACAGCCGCATGTGTAAGGGCGAAGAGGAACAATGCGAGGGTTATGGCTGCCACGCCTGTTCCATTAAGGGACATGTCCACGGCAAGGCCGCCCAGCCCCACCACGAGCCCCACGGCCACGGAAGCAATGGCCAGCCACGCGGCAACTGCCGCAAACCTGCTGAGATAGATCCGTGTGCGGCTCACCGGGAGCACCATAAGCAATTCCAGACGTCCCGAATCCTCATCGCCTGCAGTCAGCGAATTCGTGTGGGTGATGGCCATGACGGCTAGTAGAGCGGGAAGGAACACTGCGTAAAGATTCCCATTGAGAAAGCCGACGGCGGATCCGTAGTCCTCTAGGCCGAAAGCCACAAGCAGCTCCGGGGACAGGCCATCCATCATAGTGTCGAGCGAACCTGAGCCACTCATCGATGGCCATAGCGCGATCACGGATCCGGCAAAGAGAACCAGCAGGCCAGTCCAGATGGATCCCGAACGCTTCAGGCTACCGAATGCCCTAGCAAATACTTCACGATTCACGGGGATCTCCGCCTCTCCTCTGCGCGCTGGAGGTTCGCTTTGTTTCTGACGTTGAATAATAGGAGAGGAATGCGGTTTCAAGATCAGGTTCAGGAGCCGTGATGGCTGAGATGCCATAGCGGGACAAAAGTTCCAGAAGCGGCCCGGGCGGGCCAACCCATTCAATTCGCATCTCCCCGGGGATTTCAGCTTCAAGACTTCGGCAACCTTCGAGCCTGCGGAGCTCCCCGGCACTAGGCGATCGGTCCGAAAAGGCCACTCGAAACTCTTGGGCTGCTCCCCGGCGCAGATCACCGATAGGCCCATCAGCGACGATCTCACCAGCTCGGATCACCACCGCCGAATCGGCAATTCGCTCTACCTCGCTCAGAATGTGTGACGACAGGAAGATTGTGGCACCTTCGCTTGCAGCTTCCGCCAATATGGTCAGGAACTCGTGTTGGACGAGGGGATCGAGCCCGCTAGTCGGCTCATCCAGAATCAGAAGGTCTGGGCGCGCCATCAGGGCGCCAACCAAAGCAACCTTTCGCCGATTGCCTGTAGAGAGGCTTCCCACTTTCTTGCTCGGGTCAACTGAGAGGCGCTCAATGAGCTCATCCCGATAGGCAGAGTTCACCCCACTCCGTAGCCTCCCCCAGCTCGCCAACGTTTCGCGAACCGTTGGGCGTTCGTCCAGCCGAAGCTCGCCGGGAACGTAACCGAGACACTCCCGGGTTTTCTGGGCCCGTGGATCCGCCCCGAATAATCTGACCGTTCCCGCGCTCGGGATCGAAAGCCCCACCATCATGCGGATGCTCGTACTCTTTCCCGCACCGTTTGGCCCTAGGAACCCAACAACACTGCCTGGGCTTACGTTCAAACTGAGATCGTCTACCGCAGTGAATGATCCAAACTTCTTCGTGAGGTTGTTGCACTCGACTGCCGGACTCATCACTTCTCCTCCCCGTCTCGCAATGCCTTCAAAATGGAATCGTCCGCGTAGAGCCCGTGAGTGAACATCTCCAGGGTGGGCAGGGTGATTCGGCGGAGCAACTCGCCGTCAATATGCTCACGCCCCAACACCTTTGCAAACGGCGCCTCCAAGACAAACGGAGCTAATCCAAACACCACAAGGAGGGCCGCTGTTGCCTCAAGATCCTCCTGCGGGCGGATCATGCCCGCAACACTTTGTGCCTGGAGCCCCTCCAAGGTAGTTGTCATAAACCCGTCGAAGATCTGCTCGGCCATGCTGGGATCTTCGGTGAGCATCCGCCTCAAGTAATCGAGCGCGGGCCCGTACGTGTCCGTTTCCGCGAGCGCGCTCTGCACTGCCTCAATCGTCAGCGATTCGAAGGCTGCCCGATTTCTGCCTTCATCGTTCGTGTCGCCTCCGCCTGAAACACTGTCGCCAACACCTTCGGTCATGCCCGTACCGAACAGCTCAATGACATAGGCGTCGCACGCCTTTCTGAGACCATCTTTCGTACCAAAGTGGTGGATAACGAGGCCCGGGCTCACCCCGGATTCCTCGGCGATTGCCCGCACGCTCGTTGCAGCGATGCCCTGCCGCCCGAAGAGGCCAACAGCCGCGTTGCGAATGCGCGCTCGGGCGGTCAGGTCACGGGATTCGTTTACTGAACGCATGTTTCTATTATTAAACATTCGTTCAGTCCATGCAAGACCCAAAGCCAACGCACATAAGAAAGTGGAGGTGGCCCGAAGGCCATCTCCACTTTCATCAAAAACATTGTGGAAGGGACAAACGAGCGAGGAGAAATCCGTCGTCGTCGTTAAAAAACTCAGTAAGTCTTCAACTTCTCGTGAATCCCGCCGTAAACGTCAGCCCCGCCAAGGAGAGCCTTCGGGATCTTGCACACCACGGTGTAAACGGTGTCCACGGCGTTGGCAACAGGGGTAAGCGCGGCCTGAGATACAAACTGGTAGGAATCCAGCTTGGACATGCCCGTGATTTCGCTGATCCAGTGCACCATTTCAGTGTGGGCGATCCGGTAGGCATCTTCCATCGGGCGCATGGACCCGGTGGTCATGATGAACTCGTCCGTCTCAATTCGCGGCCACGGCGTGTAGTAGTTGGACACCACATCGAAGGCAACAGTGGAATCCATCGCGGTCTCCACCGCAGTCCCGCATGATTCACCCTCGCCCTGACGGGCGTGCCCATCACCGAAGTTGAACAGGGCTCCCTCGACGTTAACACCCAGATAGCACGTGGCCCCAGCCCGAAGCTCAGGGGTATCCATGTTGCCGCCCCACGCGCCCGGAGTAAGCGAGGAATGGACCTCGTTCTTCGCTGGTGCCACACCAACCGTCCCGTGCATTGGGTCCAGTGCAAAATCGAAGGAATGCGCAGACTCCTTGGCGTTCAGCGTGACCGTTCCCTTCGCCGTATCGATCCCGTAGTACCACAGGCGCTCAGGAAGCGGATCCTGCAGCGTGGGGGTTTGTGGCGTAGATGTGAGGGCACCGAAGAAGTGGATCAGCGTACTCACACCGAAATCGAAGTGGGGAACAATGGACTTGAAATGGACCGCCAGTGTGTCACCGGGATGCGCCTGAGGAATGAAGAACGGGCCGGTTTGGGGATTCAGGTAGCCCTGAAGGTCTGCATCACTCGGGAGCATATCCGGGCGATTGAGCCTCCCAGCGAACGCATCAAGTGTGGATGTGGACAAGGTTCCCGGGGCCGGAACTTCTGCCACCGCATCCTTGCCACCAAAAGTAAACGTCAGTAGGCCCGGATCCTGATCGAAATCAACCGGATAGTCAATGTGGGGAACGCTCATCATCGGACTCCATTCTGTGCTTTTGCGCTAGCAGCGCCAGCGCAGGACTGGACCTCAAGCGTAACCCAGAATGGCAACGGCGGGCAGTGGAACTTCGGCGGAAAGTGCCTAGCTATTGCGGATCAGATCGATCAATTCGTCCTTGCGTAGCTTTGAGTAGCCGCTCAGGCCGAGCTCCTTAGCGCGCTGACGCAGCTCTGGGACCGTGCGATCGGGTAGATTCTCCGCCTTGCCGCCGCGTTCGCCTACCTTCTTTTTGCCTTCGCGCGCAGCCGCATTCGAGATACGGGCGGCCTTCTGCTCGCTCATGCCACGGTCCTCGAGTTCGTCGAAGTAGTCCGGATCCTTGAGTGAGGGGCGCGAGGGGTCAGGAGACGGAGGAGTTTTGCCGGCTTTCCCCGAGGTCCCTGACTTACTGGCCTTCTTCGCTGCTGCCATGATCACTCCTTGTAGATAGAACTCTGACAAGCACTGTCGAGTCTAGTACCACGATGTGGCGTGCAACACCCCTTGGCTCGCGTACGGATTCCCCGTAGTGTGGAGGAAGAGCTTCATGAGCCACCTCATGAACGTCAGAATTTGTCATTTCCACACACCACCAGTTTTGGAGGCATCATGGCAACGAGATCAAGAATTCCCGCAGCGCTTCTAGCCGCCGGGGCGATCATATTCGCAACGGCGTGCAGTACGGACGCTGATTCCAATGCGCAGGACTCATCAGCGCCAACAACCGCACCTACCGCCGAGGTGGGGCCAACCACCTCAGAACCTGATTCCTCCACCTCAACATCTCAAGATGCTGATGCCACCCAGACTGGGCCATCGGACACCGGCGAACTACTCGCGGTAGACGCCATTACTGCTGCTGAGGATTTGGAGCCTGGCGGCACGGTAGTGTCCGTGGACTATGAGCGCGACCAATCGGCATGGGAAGTCGAGATACTGACTGAGTCGGGCGAGGGCATCGAACTGCTCGTAGATGCCCAAACGGGCGAGGAGCTTGGGCGCATGCCCACGAATCTGGACGAAGAGCAGATGGCCGCCCCAAGCGTTTCCGCGCAGGACGCTGCAAACAGTGGGCTGGAGGCCAAGCCCGGCACCATCACGAGCCTCGAACTTGAACGTGAGGCTGGCATAATCATTTGGCAGCTCGACATCACCGCAGACGATGGCTCCGAATGGGAGCTAGACATCGATTCGGAAACCGGTGAGGTTCTTTCCACCGAGCAGGATTAAGGCAGGCTTTGGCAGGAGGCTCGGATTCTGCCACTTCCCATATCGCCACCTCTGAGACACGTCCCGCAGCACGTTACGGGCGCGTAGGATCACTCCTTGAACCCGCCCGCCGCGCTTCCGGCATGTCTTAAGGAGCCCCCACGAAAGAGCGTTTTCTCCGCGCGCTAGCTGATACCCGCCCGCTCGCCTATCCTGATTTTGCACGGCTGTGGTACGCGAACATCGTTACGGTAATCGGCGCCCAGCTAACGGTGGTCACCGTGCCCGCCCAACTCTGGGCGATATCGCGCGATTCGATGTACGTGGGACTTACTGGACTGTTTGGCCTAGTTCCGCTCATCCTCTTTGGCCTATGGGGCGGAGCGATCGCGGATGCTTTCGACCGCCGCAAGGTGCTACTAGTGAGCACGATCGGCTTGATCGCCACCACCAGCGCCTTCGCCGTTCAAGCCCTCCTTCAGTTCCATAATGTGTGGCTTATCCTAGGGATCTTTGCTGTCCAGCAATCCTTCTTCGCCCTGAACCAGCCCGCACGCAACGCGATCATCCCGATGCTGATCCCCAAAGATCAGCTACCGGCCGCCAACGCCCTGTCCATTCCGGCGAGCCTTCCACTTCCAACGGCACCAGCACCGCGCGGGACGGTTCTGCCTCCCCATCCAAACCCTCGCGCCGCCAAGTGATCGGAATCGGCAGCATCGTTGACGGCTTTAGATACACGTGGGCCCACAAGATTCTGCTCATGAGCTTCGTGGTGGATTTGATCGCTATGGTGTTTGGAATGCCGCGAGCGCTCTACCCGGAGATTGCGAATATCAACTTCGGCGGCCCGGCTGGTGGCGGTATGGAGTTCGCCCTCTTGTCCGCGGGCATGGCTGCCGGCGCAGTAATCGGCGGAGTCTTCTCCGGCTGGGTTTCGCGGGTACATCGCCACGGAATGGCCGTCTTGATGGCCGTGGCGTGTGGGGGATTGCGGTTGTTGGCTGCGGTATTGCAGTAGGGGCCGCTAACGGGCGCGCGCTTCCCTTCCTTGCGATCGCCATCGTCTTCCTCGCCATTGGCGGCGCCGCGGACATGGCGTCCTCTGCCTTCCGCCAGTCGATTCTTCAGTCCGCCGCAACCGACGAGGTTCGCGGGCGCCTCCAAGGTGTGTTCCTCGTTGTGGTGGTTGGCGGGCCGCGGCTGGCTGACATGCTGCACGGCGCGGTGAGCGGCTCGATCGGCGCGGCGTGGACCGTATTCGGCGGCGGCTTGCTAGTTATTGCGGGAGTTGCCCTGTGCGCGCTAGCAGTCCCGCAGTTCCGTAACTACCGGGCATAGTTTTTTGCCGACGACGGCACGAGGGCCCGAAACAGCTTTCGCTGTTTCGGGCCCTCGGCTCAACTATGTGCTGCTTAGATACCACTCGGGGTACGAAGCTCGGCGCTCAGGAACCATGCCTGCTGCTCGAGCTGAGAGATATAGCCGTGGAGCACATCCGCGCTGGTCGGATCCTCGGCATCGATACCATCATGAACACGGCGCATCGTCGCCACTGTGGCTTCGATGGACTGAACCATGAGCCGAATAGCATCGTGAGTGGAGATCTCCCCCGCTGCGAACTCCGGCAAGTTCGAATGTGCCGCTACTTCCTTCGGGCGGCCATCCGGCGCGGCGTGAAGTGCACGCATGCGCTCTGCGAAATCGTCACTACCCGTACGGGCGATCGTTACGATCTCATCAAGATTCAGGTGAAGATCGCGGAAGTTCGGCCCAACGATATTCCAATGCGCCTGCTTTGCTACCAAGCTCAGATCGATGAAATCGACGAGCACTTCCTGCAACGATTCGCGCAGCTTGGAGGAGGCTACAAAACCATTCTCCGCCTGCTGTAAATTCGTACCTACTTCGCCTTCATTTTCAACATTGAGGTCAGGATTTTGATTTGCCACTTGCGTTTCCTCTCTACATCCTGGAGGGCGCTCTTTAGCTGGCGCCCTTGATCATCACGTCTTCTATTCTAGGACAAATGCGAGTATTTAACTTGCTTTCCTTGCCCTAAGCGCAATTGGAATAACGCCCGTATTAGTCCAATGCCCGAAGAGCAGAATCGTAATCTGGTTCCGTCGCAATCTCGGGCACTAGTTCCGTGTAGACCACCGTGCCATCCGCATCGATCACCACCACGGAGCGTGCCAACAGCCCAGCGAGCGGCCCATCAGCCATGGTGACTCCGTACACCGATCCAAAACGAGAGCGAAAGGCCGATCCGGTTACAACGTTCTCGATCCCTTCAGCTACGCAGAAGCGCTCCGCAGCAAAGGGGAGATCATCAGACACACAGATAACAACTGCGTTCTCGAGCCCCGCGGCTCGCTTATTGAACTCTCGAACGGTGTTCGCGCACACCCCGGTGTCGAGACTAGGGAAGATATTGAGAACGATCGGTTTGCCAGCAAAGCCAGCGCTCGTTACGTCCGACAGATCGGAGCCAACAAGAATAAAGTCAGGGGCGTGGGTGCCCACGCCTGGTAGTTCACCTACGGTATGGACAAGTTCACCCTTAAATGCAGTCGTAGCCATGCCCCTATTGTGTAACGTAGATCTCGTAAGAACAAGAGTTGGCATGCCGTGGGCGAAAGGTTGGGACCGTTTTTCCCGAATAGTCGCAATTCGTAGCCAATTTCAGGGACAATGAGCGTATTAAGCCACAAGCTGCATCAAGCGGCGCAGATGAATTGAAAAGGAGTTGCTGAGCGTGGAGAACCAGACACCATCCGAATCAGCAAAATCTGAACGAACGATCGGGGAACTGATCTCGAAGGTTTCAGAACAGATCTCTTCGATTGTGCGCGATGAAGTAGAGTTCACCGTTCTCAATCTCAAGGCGAAAGTGAAGAAGCTCGGCTTGGGCGGCGTCCTCATGATCGTTGGGCTTGTTCTGGCGGTCTTTGCGTTCAACCTGCTCCTGTTCGCCGGAGTGGCTGGATTCGCGAACATCGTCCCATGGTGGGCCGCATTCCTCATCGTTGCGGGTATCCTTCTGCTGATCACGCTCATCCTCGTGGGCATCGGAGCGATCTTCTTCAAGAAGTCCCAGAAGGATGTTGTTGACCCTAAGGGCGCGATCGATCAAGACATCGCGACCATTAAGAAAGGATTAGACAAGTGAGCCCCGCCAAATCAGGAGACGAGATCCGGTCCGCTCAGCAGATTGAGAATGACATCAAGAGACAGCGTGAGGATCTAGAGCAGACGGTTAACGAACTGGCCGGGCGGCTTGATCCCAAGAACCTCGCTCAAGATGCGCAGGAGCAGGCCAAGGAGAAGGCAACCGAAGCAGCCGGCGCAGCGAAGGACTTCCTTGAGGAAGCGAAGAAGGGCAACCTTCTCAACATCGCAGTTCTTGCCGGATCAGCGGCGGCCTGCCTCGGAGTTGTGATCCGAAAGGCGCGCCGCAGCAAGTAAGCGATGGGTGGGCGTAAACTGCGCGCCCACACGGTTTGAACGCTTCCGTCTCAACACATGGAACATGCAAGATGTTGTCTGTACCATGACGGGCCGCGTAGCGTCAGCCGCTATATTCGCGGTAAGGTATACGCGAGAACGGATATGTCCATGGGGGATCTTTACGATTACCCCACGAAGAGATGAAGGGGGTCGAGCCATGGGGCGCGGCCGTCAAAAGGCTAAACAGCGCAAGGTAGCCCGAAATCTCAAGTATTACACTCCGGAGACTGATTATCAGGCCTTGGAGCGTGAGCTCAGAGGTCAGAAGGCTTCTGAGGAAGACGAGGATTACGAGGACTACTATGACGTCCCTTCGGCAGAAGATGCCTGGGATGAAGACGAGGATGGTTCGTCGAAACCCTCGTGACAACGATTTGTGATGTGTGGGAGCAACTGGAGTTGCTCCCACATTTCGTTGTACGTCCCTAGCGCTCAGAGATTAGACGCAATCTCGGGCAACGACGACGAATCCCCACTTTCGTACCCAATTCAACGAGCACGTGTGTTCCACCGTGAGCACACCCGGAAAATCGAACGTGCTCACGGCACAATGGGCGTGCTCACCACAACCTGGCCGGGTGCAGACACGGGTTCGATAGTTGCCCGCATCAGGCAAGGGCGTAATCCCCCGAGATCCGCACTGACCCAGCGCTCACGCCCTTGGTGCCAGATACGGTTCTTGTGGTGGTGTGGGCGTGAACGGGGAGAACGTCGTCGTTATTATCTACAACATCCCCAATAACCCAAGCCTTCACACCGGACTCTTGGCAGGAGCGAAGCGCGCGATCAACCGCGTGCTCGGGCACAACGGCGATCATGCCGACTCCTAGATTCAAGGTGTCCTCAAGATCCTCCCACGAAGCGCTACCCAGCCGACCAAGCACTTGGAACGTGACGGGGACGCGGATACTGGAACGGTCCACGCGCGCCTGGAGTCCTTCTGGAATCACGCGCGCAAGATTGGCCGCGAGTCCGCCACCGGTCACGTGGCAGTAAGCGTGGACGTCTGTAGCCTCGGCAAGCGCGAGGCAGGCCGTGGTGTAGAGGGCGGTTGGCTCAAGGAGCTCCTCGCCCATGGTCCGGGCAAACTCCTCCACGTGATCTTCCAGGCCGATTCCGGCGTCAGCCACAATCTTGCGCACGAGCGAGTACCCGTTGGAGTGCAGCCCGGAGGAAGCTATAGCCACAAGGGCGTCCCCGCGCCGGACACGGTGGGCGCCGAGCATGTGATCCGCCTCGACCACGCCGGTGGCCGCGCCAGCAACGTCGTAATCTTCGGGCCCCATGAGGCCGGGATGCTCGGCCGTCTCCCCTCCCAGCAACGGCACGCCCACGTATTCGCAGGCCTCGGCGATCCCGCGCACAATGGCTGCGATGCGTTCGGGAACAACCTTGCCGCACGCAATGTAATCGGTCATGAGGAGCGGCGTAGCGCCAACCACCACGATGTCATCTACCACCATCGCCACAAGATCCTGACCGATAGTGTCGTGGATATCGAGCGCCCGAGCGATCGCAACCTTGGTCCCCACGCCGTCCGTGGACGTGGCCAGCAGCGGCTTGCGGTAGTTCTTCAGCTCGGAAACGTCCACCATCCCGGCGAACCCGCCCACTCCCCCGAAGACGTTAGGCGTCATGGTGCGCGCAACCGCGGCCGTCATGAGTTCCACGGCGCGGTCTCCGGCCTGAGTATCCACTCCGGCTTTGGCGTATGCGTTAGGCTCTGTGTTCACAAGTTCACCGTTTCGTTGTTGGATGCGGGGGCCGATCCCGCGGGGTAGCTGCCGGTAAAGCAACCGATGCACATGCTGTCCGGGCTCTGTCCCGTCGCTTCGACCATGCCATCAAGGCTGATGTAGCCCAGCGAATCAGCGCCGATGGATTCGCGGATGCCTTCCATAGTGAGATCATTGGCGATCAGTTCTTGGCGCGTTGGGAAATCGATACCGAAGAAGCATGGCCAGCGCACGGGCGGCGCCGAAATCCGCACGTGGACTTCCTTGGCTCCGGCACTGCGCAACATTGCCACGAGGGCCCGTTGCGTATTTCCACGGACAATAGAATCGTCGACGACGACGAGCCTCTTCCCCTCAATCACCTCCCGCATCGGGTTGAGTTTGAGGCGGATCCCGCGCTGGCGTGCCAATTGAGTGGGCTGGATGAATGTGCGCCCCACATAAGCGTTCTTGACGAGACCCTGACCGTAGGGAATACCCGAGGCCTGCGCATACCCGATAGCGGCCGGCGTGCCAGATTCGGGCGTGGGCATCACGAGGTCCGCCTCCACAGGGTGTTCACGGGCCAGCACGCGGCCCATCTGCGTGCGTGCCGAGTTCACCATCGTGCCGTTGATCGTGGTGTCTGGGCGTGCCAGATACACGTACTCGAACACGCAGCCAGCACGCGTGGTGGGAGCCCAGCGGCGAGAGCGCACTTGTCCGTCCGCCGTGATAATCACCAGCTCGCCGGGTTCTATCTCGCGGACGAACTCTGCTCCCACGATGTCCAGTGCAGCAGTCTCGGATGCAACAACCCAACCCGCGACCGCTGTGGCAGCGCCGCCGCCATTCGCCTTTTCGCCCCCATTGCCGTTCGCGGCTTCGTTTGTTTCCGCGCTCCCATTACTGCCCGCGGCCCCGTTCGCGTCATTGCTCGCTTTCTCGGGTGTGACCAGCCGACCCAATACGAGCGGGCGGAAGCCGTGGTGATCCCGCGCCGCATATAGCGTGGATTCGTCCATGAAGGTGAGGGAGAAGGCGCCCTTGAGCTGAGGACATACTTCAAGAGCTCGCTCTTCGAGTGAGGATGCCTCTGTGGGCAAGCCAAACATTGACGTGATGACGGCTGTGTCAGTGGAGCTGCCGTTGCCGAGTGCGTCGCGCAGGTCCGTGCCCGATGCGGCGCGCACGCCAGCCATGAGATCTTCGGTATTCGTTAAATTGCCGTTATGGGCTAAGGCGACAGTGCCGAACGGCGTTGGCCCAAGCGTTGGTTGGGCATTCTGCCAGGATCCTATGCCCGAGGTGGCGTAACGGACATGGCCGATTGCCAGGTCCCCGCGCAACGTTGCGAGATTCTGATCGTGGAACACCTGAGAAACGAGGCCAAGCTCCTTATACACAAGGATCTGCTTCGTATCCGATACCGCGATGCCCGCCGCCTCTTGGCCGCGGTGCTGCAGTGAGTACAGACCGTAGTAGGCCAACTGACTGACCTGTTGGCCCGGCGCAATCACTCCGAATACGCCGCATTCATCTTGCGGCTTGTCCTGCGGGAAGAGCTCAGCGCTTAGGCGCCCATCAGCAATCACTCATCCATGTTCTCACATCGCGGGTGTTTTTCGAGATCTGTCCATCCACTATGTGGAAGCGCTACTGAATTCCGTTGGGCCTGGCATTATCTCACCTGCACTTTCCCCAACACAGTCTCACCAGCTCGCTCTCACGAGCGCCTGAGAGTTGCGGCCTCACCGGATGGCAGCCTGCGATCTCACCAGCGGGCAAGCGTCGCAGCATTGAACAGAGGCAAGAATTCGTGCAGATCGGCGCGGATCCCCGAGGCCGAGATACTCGCGTCATCCTCTGCCTGCTCCCATGTCATTTCGCCGATACAGAGCCCAAGCCACGTCGCAGTCTTCATCTCCACCACATTCGGCGGTGTTCCACGCCGGTGCTTCGGCCCCTCAATCGCTTGGACCGCGCCGGCGAACGGCACACGAATCTCCACGCTGTGGCCTGGATGGCGCTCAGCCATCTCTTCGAGGCAGAAGCGGGCCGCGACCTTGGCGTCGGAGCGCGTTAGAACGGCAACACCGTCTCGCGCTGCCTTCCCGAGGAGGGGCATTCCATCATCTACGCTAATTCGCCGAGCCATGGCCTCCAGCCTACCGCGGGTGACATGCGAGAGGGCGGCCGATATGGATCCGCCGCCCTCAGGCTTCAACTATTCAGTTATGGCTATTCTCGGTTACACCTGATCGGTCTTGCGGCGGGCAACCAGCACGCCACCAGCAGTCACGAGCAGGAGCGCCACAACCACGAAGCCGGCAACATTTGCACCGGTGTTCGGAAGATCCTCACCGGGCTGCGTTGTGGAGCCGTCGGATGGCTGACCAGAGCTTCCGTCAGAGGCCCCATCAGAAGGACCCGTGGTTGGCTGACCAGTGGTCGGCCCATCAGTGGGCTCCTCCGTAGGCTCAGGGTCAGGCTCTGGCTGGGCCAAAGGCACGAGACCACCAGGAATCTGGAAAACTGTCGGACCCGCAACAATCACCATTGCATAATCTTCATCGTCAGATACGGCTGCCCGTGCGAGTTCACCTGCATCGGACTGCCCATAGTCGTCAGGAACTGTCAGTTCAATAGAGGCTTGACCCGTCTCATTGAGGTTCGGAGTCACCGTGTTGTCCAGTTCAACTGAGGCCCACTCCGTAACCTCAGGATATTCCTGAGTCTCAAGTGGTGCCTCATCCGTTGGTACTAGAGCAACTTGAACCGACTCAGGCAGTGGTTGCTTGTTGCCCTGATATGTCATGGAAAGTGAACCAAGGTCAAGTTTTGCAACCTCGCCTGCAGCGATTTCCTCGTCGCCGCTGATAGCTACGCCACGCTGCATGTAGTCAACGACGTAGCCTGGATTATCCCCTAGGAAAATGTTAAAAACATCGTTATCAATAATGCCCGTATCCGCGTGGTTCTCCCCATCCTTGAGAGTTTGGAAACCATCAGCTCCCTCAAGCAGGAATGCATTGGACGCCACCGTGTACTTCTTAGAAGTGTCGTTCGGGACAAGCTCATTATTGACATATACATCTTTAACATGCTTCACGTAGTTTGCTGCGTCAGGGTCAACTCCCTCAACGTTCTCATAGGGGGCACATAGATCTTCATCAGTCTTGTAGCCATCTGCATCGTATGTATAGCTGATGGAATCAGACAGTCCGAGCGCCAGCATGTCACGGGAAGTCTGAGTACATGGGCTCTTCCATTGCTGTTCGAGCATCGTATAAATCTGCGCACCGGAGATCTCGACTGTGCCATAGGTATTTCCAAATGGTTGAGCAGAGAACGATTCTCCCTTAGTAACTTTGCCATCGTTATTCGGATCAATCTCCGCACGAACGCCACCCGGATTCATGATTCCGAAATCTGCTGGCTTGGCCATAGCCTGTGAGTACTCATAGAAGCTCTGCGCAATAAGGTTACCCGCAGTCATCTCACTGCCACGGTTGGCACCAAGGTCAGTTCCATTGTTGGTCGCGCGGTCCGCACCACCGACGATCGCCCCCACTGGTTCCTTACCTAGTTCGTCAGCATCCTTGAGAGCGGTCAGGTAGTCATCACAGATATCGTCATTTACCACTAGCTGATCTGATGTAGGAGGCTCTGATTCATCCCACGCAGGGTCGCCCTTGCAGTACATCTCTGGAACGTCGACCACCTTCGCAGTGGCCGTTACATTGTCTCCATCAACCGTTACTTCAATATGTCCAAAAGATTGCCCAAATTCACCGGTTTCGATTGCCGGAGCTCCTGAATCGGTTTCATCCGTATCTGCGATGTGGTGAGTATGACCGCCCACCACCGCATCAACGTGTTCGCCTACACCTTTTGAAACCCCCACTGTTTCATGGATAAGCGCAACTACAACGTCAGCTTCGCCACTCTCCTTGAGTTCCTTAGCTTGCTTATCAACTGCAGATACCGGTTCTTCGATGGTCAGCCCGGCAATCCCCCCAGGTGAAACGAGCGTGGACAGCTGATCAGTCACAGCCCCGACGTAAGCGACCTTAACTTCTGATTCTCCAGAGCCATAGGTCTCAATAACGTAAGGTTTAATCGCTGTGTCTTCATCCATGCCCTGAACATTTGCTGCGGCATACGGATACTTAGAAAGACCCGTGATTCGATCCTCGAAATCGCGGTAGCCTTTATCGAATTCATGGTTTCCGGCCGAAGACATCTCAAGGCCCATTTTACTCAAGATTGCCATGGTCGGTTCATCTTCGGCAATGGCGGAAACGTATGCGGAACCGCCAACTAGGTCACCGTTACCAACAAATCCTGTGTAGTCAGGATTACCTGCCTCGATTGCCTTGACCATGTTGTCGAGCTGAGGAGCATTTTCGATATGCCCATGGAAATCGGAGATTGCCACGATATCTAGCGTGATCGGATCGTCATCCGCTTGTGGACCGACCTTGGCATTCCTAGATGCTAAAGACTTGCTAGAACCTGTGGCCTTGGCAGCATCAGCATCTTCATCAGTGGTTTCGGTGGATTCTGGATCGCCAGCTACTGCATCGTCGCCAGATGCGTCTTCACCAGTATTGGCGTCATCGGCATCGGTGGAAGGTGAAGGCTCTGGCGATTCGGTGGGTTCTGCCGGTGCAGTCGTTTGGTTTTCTGCGGGATCGGCGGTTACAACTTCTGTCGGAGCCGGCGTTGGCTCCTCATCGGCGGAAGCAGGCAGTGCCGCCAGTCCCATTGCACTGAGCGCAAGCGCAGCAACGGCACTGACCGAACCGCCCGCACGCATTCTTGCGCGGGACATATGGTTCCTTCACGTGAAAAATTACGGACCATCTAAGGCTAACCCGTCCACGTGTTCTGCGCCATATCAATTTGCTATGTGGGAGCATAACGGCTCACTAACATCTGATAAACCGCGGATAACTCAGCTACTTTTCCGCGTAAATTCGCGGTTCAGACAAGCATCAAAATCGGCACCCAGCATAGGTTGTACCGTATCTCAGATTTCGTTAAGGTTTCACGATGCTACAGTGAGGGTCCAAGCAAGGTGGCTTGCCGAGTCACTTCACCCAAATGTTTGACGCCAACCCGGTTCTATTACTAGAGGCATGGCACAATCTTGAAAACGACGACGGAGCCCCACCTCCGCACAAACCTACCGAAGTGGGTACGTACGTAAGGGAGGCTCCGTCGTCGGAAAACTTCCAATCAGAGATTTGGCACACTCTCTGAGTTTGAAGAATTAGCAGATGCCCTGCTCCACCATGGCGTCGGCCACGAGGCGGAACGAAGCGACGTTGGCACCAAGCACGTAATCGCCTGGCTCCCCCATCTCTTCTGCGGCCTGCAAGCAGGTGTCATGAATGTTGATCATGATCTCGTCCAGCTTGTCAGCCGTCTTCTCGAAGGTCCACTGCTGACGTGCGCTGTTCTGCTGCATCTCCAGTGCAGAGGTTGCCACGCCGCCGGCGTTGGCCGCCTTGCCAGGGGCGTACATGATTCCGGCGGTATTGTAAATGTCGATTGCCTCAGGCGTGGAAGGCATGTTCGCGCCCTCGGCGACCAGCTGGACGCCGTTATTCGCAAGCTTGCGAGCATCGTGGCTGGTGATCTCATTCTGGGTGGCGCATGGCAACGCCACCTCGCCTTCTTCGATGGCCCAGACCTTCTTGCCGGAGCGGAAATCGGCACTGCGGCGGCGTGATACGTAATCGGATACGCGCCCGCGGCGGACTTCCTTGATGTCCTTGAGTAGCTCAAGATCGATGCCGTCCGGATCGTACACGGCGCCAGATGAATCGGAAATGGATACGACCTTGGCGCCCAAAGACTGGGCGCGTTCGATCGCGTAGATCGCCACGTTGCCCGAACCGGACACGAGCACGGACTTTCCTTCGAGCGATTCGCCCTTGTTCTCCAGCATTGACTGTGCGAAACGCACAGTGCCATACCCGGTGGCTTCGGGGCGAGCGAGTGAACCGCCCCATCCAAGCGACTTACCGGTGAGCACACCGGCATCGAAACGGTTCGTGATTCGCTTGTACTGGCCGAACAGGTAGCCGATCTCGCGGCCACCCACACCGATATCTCCAGCCGGCACATCGGTGTTAGGACCGATGTGGCGGTATAGCTCCGTCATGAAGGACTGGCAAAAGCGCATGACCTCGCCGTCGCTCTTACCGTGCGGGTTGAAGTCTGAACCACCCTTGCCGCCCCCAATCTGCTGGCCAGTCAGGGCGTTCTTAAACACCTGCTCGAAGCCCAAAAACTTGATGATGCCCAAATTGACGGACGGGTGGAAACGAAGGCCGCCCTTGTACGGCCCAAGCGCGGAGTTGAACTCCACGCGGAAGCCCCGGTTTACGCGAACCTGACCCTTATCATCTACCCACGGCACACGGAACATGATTTGACGCTCGGGTTCGACTAGACGCTCCAGCACCGCGTAGTCCCCGTATTCCGGGCGCGAGGTAATAACCTTGCCCAGCGATTCGATCACTTCATGAACGGCTTGGTGAAACTCAGGCTCCACGGGGTTGCGCGCAACCACTGTTTCATAAACGCGTTCTAGATGGTGATCCATGGATGTCTCCCTCAGTTACCGCGTGAACGCCAAATTGCGCACACGTTACGGGTATTTTTCTACATCAGTGTCAAATTCAGATGTAACCCTGTCCAGAATAAGGAACGCGCCTAGGGCTCCGCTACCTTTCCGTCACTAATCGAAGATGTCGCGCAGCACAGAATCCGACTCTCCGGCTAGCTCCTCCACATCGAATAGAATGGTGTCGCTGCCCGACCATCCGGCCGGTTCAGCCGGACTAATCGTCAGCAGCTCCCCGCCGGTGGTCCCCACACGGACCATCTCAACGGCCTCGGCCTCCGCGGCAGCACTCACCACTCCAAGCAGGTGCTCGGGCACTTCCAGCAGCACGCGTGCCTGAGATTCGGAGAACAACGCGGTGAAGGAATCGAGACCGTCGCGATCGCACAGTGGCCGCAGATCAATCGATCCACCGATCCCTCCGTTTACTGCCATGTCCACGAGGCCTTGTGCCAATCCTCCTGATGAGAGATCGTGCGCGGATTCGATCACACGCCCAAGCTCCCCCGTCTCCGCCTCATGCAGAGCTAAGAGCACCCGCCCGAGCGCCATTTCCTCCTGCAGATCCACCTTCGGCGGAACCCCTCCCAGATGGCCGTGAACAACGCGCGCCCACGCGGAGCCATCAAGCTCCTCATACGTCTTGCCCAGAAGAACCACGGCGGAATCCTCACGCTGGAACCCGGAGGGAGCGGCCTTGCGCACGTCTTCCATCACGCCCAGCACGCCCACAACGGGAGTCGGATTGATCGAGGAATCAGGCTGGCCCTTAACAGTCCCAGAGGAATTGTAGAGCGAAACGTTGCCGCCGGTGACGGGAACACCCATCTCCTTGCATCCGTCGGCCAGCCCGGTCATGGCTTCAACTAACTGCCACATCGCATCGGGATCCTCAGGATTGCCGAAGTTCAGGCAGTCGGTCACGGCCAGCGGGCGCGCACCCACGGTGCACACGTTCCGGTACGACTCCGCGAGCGCCTGCCGCGCTCCCTCATACGGATTGAGCTTGGTGTACCAGCCGTTCGCGTCCGTGGATAGGGCGATGCCACGCCCAGTGGTTTCGTCTACGCGAACCACTCCGGCATCATCAGGCTGCGAAAGTGCCGTATTCCCGCGCACGAACCGATCGTACTGATCGGTGATCCACCCCTTGCTGGTCTGGTTCGGATCCAGAACCACCTTGCGGATCAGCTCGGTCAGTTCCTCCACGGACTTGGCGCTTTCCAGCTCGCCCGTCCCGTTTTCTACCAGTTCGTCCTGCCAGTCTGGCCGGGCGAAGGGCCGATCATAAACCGGGCTGTCCACGGCAACAGTCGCGGGATCAACGTCTACGATGCGCTGACCGTGATGATCAATCACGAGCCGGCCATCGCCAGTGACCTCGCCGATCACCGAGGTCTCCACATCCCACTTGCCCGTGATAGCCATGAACGCTTCCAGCTGAGCCGGAGTCACGATAGCCATCATCCGCTCTTGGGACTCTGACATAAGGATCTCACCGGCGGTAAGCGAGGGATCGCGCAGCAGCACGTTTTCCAGATCCACACGCATGCCCGTTCCACCGTTCGCGGCAAGCTCGCTCGTGGCACACGAAATGCCCGCCGCACCCAGATCCTGGATGGCCTCCACAACACCAGCGTGGAACAGCTCCAAGCAGCATTCGATGAGCACCTTCTCCATGAAGGGGTCGCCCACCTGCACGGAGGGACGCTTGGTGGGCATGCCCTCTTCGAAGGTCTCGGAAGCAAGGATGGAGGCACCGCCGATTCCATCACCGCCGGTGCGCGCTCCGAACAACACCACGAGGTTGCCCACACCCTCGGCGTTAGCCAGATGAATATCCTCGTGGCGCATCACGCCGATGCACAGTGCATTGACCAGCGGATTTCCCTGATAGGACGGGTCAAACTCCGCCTCACCACCAATATTCGGTAGGCCGAGGCAGTTGCCGTAGCCGCCCACGCCAGCCACCACGCCGTGCACGACGCGCGCAGTATCCGCATGATCCACCGCGCCAAACCGAAGCCCGTCCATGACGGCTACCGGCCGTGCACCCATCGCGATGATGTCACGTACGATCCCGCCCACGCCCGTGGCCGCACCCTGATAGGGCTCCACAAAGCTGGGGTGGTTATGCGATTCCACCTTGAACGTGACGGCCCAGCCGTCCCCGATGTCCACAACCCCGGCGTTCTGTCCCATGCCAACCAGCAGGTGCTCGCGCATCTGGTCGGTAGTTTTGGCCCCGAACTGCTCCTTCAGGTGCTTCTTCGAGGACTTGTATGAGCAGTGTTCGGACCACATAACGGAGTACATCGCCAGCTCCGCGTTGGTGGGGCGGCGGCCCAGAAGCTCGCAGATCCGCTCGTATTCTTCGGGCTTGAGACCCAGTTCCGCAAACGGCATCTCCTGATCTGGCGTTGCGGCAGCATCCGTGATCGTATCGTAGAACTGTTCCATGAATACTCCCTTTACGCGGCTAGAGCGGATGTGAGCACGCTCATGAAAAACTTGAGACCGTCGGTGCCCGCGCGAGGACCGGATGCCGATCGGACGCCGAATCCGGCTTCTACAGCATGCTCCGGGTGCGGCATGAGGCCAACCACGTTGCCGCGCGCGTTCGTGATTCCGGCAATGTTGTTCATCGAGCCGTTGGGGTTCAGTCCCGCGTAGCGGAAAACCACGTGCCCTTCGCCCTCCAGCTCCGCCACCGCTTCTTCACTGGCCTGAAAGTTGCCCTCCCCGTTTTTCAGGGGGATCGTGATGGTTTCGTTTTCGCTAAAGTTCCGCGTCCACGAGGTGGAGTTATTAACGACTGCGAGCTCCTGATCCCGGCAAATAAACCTCTGCTGCGAATTGCGAATCAGCGCGCCGGGCAGTAGATGAGACTCGCAAAGTACTTGGAAGCCGTTGCAGATGCCCAGCACGGGAAGCCCCTGATTCGCCGCGTTCACCACGGAATTCATCACGGGGGCCAGTGCGGCGATCGCGCCACAGCGTAGGTAATCGCCGTAGGAGAATCCGCCGGGCAGCACTACGGCATCCACGCCGCGAAGCTCATCCGAGGCGTGCCAAAGGGAGACGGGTTCGCCGCCCGCTAGGCGGATAGCGCGTGCGGCATCGTCATCGTCTAGCGTTCCCGGGAAGGTCACAACTCCGATCTTCACCGGCCAGCCTCCGCATCGTAGACAGCCACAACGTCCTCAATGATCGGGTTCGAGAGGACCGATTCAGCGGCTTTCGCAGCGTCTTCGAGCGCCTGCTCGCTCACGGGCCCGTCCACGGTCAGCTCGAATCGCTTCCCCTGACGAACGTCAGTGAACGTCTCGATTCCCTGACGCGGCAAGGCGCCGCGCACGGCCTTCCCCTGCGGATCAAGAATCTCTGGCTTTGGCATGACTTCTACAATGATGCGCCCCACTCGGGAACTCCTCATCTCGCTATTTGGGCGAAGATCGCCGCTAACATGTCCATTTTATGAAACATATGTGGTCTGAGACCACTCTGCTCGCCTTTTTCGAGTGCGAGGATGGCCACTGTTCGTCGTCGTCGTTAAAAAACTATTGCCAATGGCGCCCGGTCAAGGTCTCGTACGCTTCGATGTAGCGATCCCGAGTCTTGGCAACAACTTCCTCGGGCAGCTCAGGGGGCTGTTCACCTGAATTGCGGTCCCAACCAGAGGCCGGGGATGTGAGCCAATCGCGCACGAACTGCTTATCAAGCGAAGGCTGGACGCGGCCGGGTTCGTACTTTTCCATGGACCAGAAACGGGAGGAATCGGGGGTGAGTACCTCGTCCGCCAGAATAATATCCGGTTCGCCGGAATCGGTGGAGCGCCCGAACTCGAACTTCGTATCCGCGATGATGATGCCGCGTTCGGCGGCGATTTCGTGGGCGCGCGTGTAGAGCTGGATGGTCTGGAGGCGAAGCTTGCGGGCGTCCGATTCGCCGATCCGCTTGCTCATCTCCTCAAAGGTGATGTTCTCATCGTGTTCACCCAGCTGCGCCTTGGCCGCGGGCGTAAAGATCGGGGAATTGAGGCGGGAGGCCTCCGTGAGGCCGTCAGGCAGGGGAATACCGCAGACTTCGCCGGTGTCCTTGTATTCGGAAAGGCCCGAGCCGGAGAGGTAGCCGCGCGCCACACACTCTACCGGGAACATATTGAGAGTTTTAGTGATCATCCCGCGGCCAGCAACCTCTTCCGGGACGTCCGTGGAGATCAGATGGTTATAGGCAAGCTCCGAAAGCTGCTCGAACCACCACACGGAGAGCTGCGTGAGGATCTTGCCCTTGTCCGGAATCTGAGTAGGTAGCACGTAATCGTAGGCACTGATTCGATCGGAGGCCACCATAAGATAGGTGTCCGCACCTCGGTGGCTCGAGGCGTTGGCCGGAACGTAGACGTCACGCACCTTCCCTGAATACACGTGCGTCCACGAAGCGATCTGCCTAGTGCCTGTGTGCTCACTCATCGCTGTCACTTTCCCTTTCGGCGTTATGCGCCAATATCTGTTCGGTAGTGAGATCCTTCGAGGCCGATCTTTCCCATCGCCTCGTAAGCTTTAGTACGTGCCTCTTCTGGCTGATCCGCGTGCGCCACAACTGCTAAAACTCGCCCGCCGGCGGAAACGATACTGTCCCCATTGGCACCGCGCGCCCTCGTGCCGGCGTGGATGATGTCTATGCCGGGCAGTGCCGAGGCCGTGTCAAGGCCTGTGATGACATCCCCTGTGCGAATCTTGCCGGGGTACCCGTTAGCGGCCAGCACTACTGCAACGGCGGCGCCATCACTCCACCTCAGGGGCGATCCGGTGAGGCGGCCTTTCGCAGCACTGAGAAGAAGTCCGCCAAGAGGAGTCTTCAGGAGGGGCAGCACCACCTGCGTCTCGGGATCGCCGAATCGCACGTTGAATTCCACCACACGTAGGCCACGCGAAGTCAGCGCAAGGCCGCAGTAGAGCAGCCCAATGAAAGGAGTTCCGCGATGGGCCAACTCATCAACAACCGGCTGGGCAACTCTGGCAACAACGTCTTCCACCAGCCCGTCTGGCGCCCAAGGCAGCGGGGCGTAGGCGCCCATCCCTCCGGTATTGGGCCCCTGATGGCCATCGAATGCACGTTTAAAATCCTGAGCAGGGGCAAGTGGAACCACGTTTCGGCCGTCGCATACACAAAACAGTGAGATCTCGGGGCCGTCAAGGTATTCCTCGATCACCACGGCAGGTTGCCCCTTAGTGGAGCGATCGCCTTCCTCTTTGGCAAGGCAGGCCGCTGCGTGCGACACAGCCTCTTCGCGATCAGAGGTGACCACCACTCCCTTACCAGCGGCGAGGCCATCATCCTTGACTACATAGGGCGGGCCGAAAGTATCAAGTGCATCAGCCACGTGCTCCATCATGGTGCATACACGTGCCATAGCCGTGGGGACTTCAGCTACCGCCATAATCTCCTTGGCAAAAGCCTTCGATCCTTCAAGGCGGGCAGCTTCTTCACCAGGGCCAAACACCGGAATACCCGCGGCCCGCACCGCATCGGCCACGCCCGCAACCAGCGGAGCCTCAGGGCCGATCACCACAAGGTCTACGCCGCGCTCCTGAGCCAGTTCGGCGATCGCCTCTCCGTCCAGAATATCCACGGGCAGGTTCTCACCCAGCTGGGACGTTCCCGGGTTTCCCGGTGCAATAAGAAGTTCAGTGAGGTTTGGATCGCGGTTCAGGGCAACTGCCAACGCGTGCTCACGGCCGCCGGAACCAATCAAAAGGATCTTCACACCCCAAGCCTATGCGAGGCCGCATTGTTCCATCATCTGTTTCAAGATTTGGATGCGAGTTGAGGCGATTTGTCTTTGCATCCGAGAAGGGAGAAAGAGACAGAAAGATGGCGGACCAACATGGAGTAGAACCTTAAGTGATAGTTATGCTATGAGGAACGCACATTCCTTATGGGGATAGTAACCGGAAGATATGCGGATATTCAAGAGTGAGCAGTGCGCACGCAACACTGGCAGTTAGGGTGAAACTCTCGTGCCGTCGATTGCGACACTTCGAAGGTGGAGAGGGTGGAACGAGGGTGTGTAGAAGACTGCACAAGGTAATGTATTAAGCGAAATAACATGCTAGGATGGTTGGACTAGATCGGTTATCTGTCACAAGCGGAAGGCGATTACTCTCATGCGAACCACCATGAAGCGCATCTACCATTTCCTCGCGGCGCACCGCCGCTCAAATCCCCGTTCCCAATGGGAGCCGCGGATCATGCCCGTGTTCATGCACAGGCCCTCGCCCACACTCATTCGCTAGCTATATAGTTGCGCCATGGTACTTCATGGCGCAACTGGTCCCCTCGAACCACCCCAAGCCCAACTCTCCGATGTCACTTCGGTGCTGAAGAACATCGCTGAAGATCCCGGACGTGTGTTGGTCAAAGCCGAACTCTCTTACCCTGCCGTATGCATAGACGGGCGGCCATACCGCACCGAACCGGGACTTCTCCCCCAGTCCGCCGGCGGAACTCTGACCACATGGGCCGTAGACCTGCTGCTAACCAAGCAATTCCAGACTAGGAGCCTGATCGAGTGGCTCACGCACGCCTGCGAAGCGCTAGACCAATCTAATCTTCCCGTGTCCGGGCATCGCGCTGATAGCCACGGCGAAGGCGCTTCCGGATGCGGGGCCGCCGATAGCCTTGGGCCCGTGCTGGAGATGCTCGCCCGTAATCCGTCGGGCGTCAGGGGACTGCTCGAATATTGGGGTATCGATGCCGGCCTCGTTCCCGGCTCTGTCTTTGCCGAAGCCAGACGCCTCTCCACAGAGCTTCCCGCGGGTGCCGAACTCATCAACATTTTCGATATTCATGGGGACATCCCCACCGTAACGGGAGCCCACTGCGAGGTTGCCATCATCGCGAACACGCGCCAGGAACACGTAGTTGGGAGGGCAGCGCTCTCACGCGAGCTCGCCACGGTGCCGGGCGCCCAAGCCTTCTGCGTGGACCTATGGGCACTGCCCGCTATCGGGCACTTCCTTGCCCGAAAAGGCGCCGGGATTCTGACGTATGACAATGAGCAGATCACGGCTGTAGCTGCGGCCTTCAACGCGGCGGCCCTGCTGGTCCTATGTGGTCCCAGCGCCCCAGTTGTGGTGTTGTAAAGAACGCCAGCGTTCCAAATCTTGCGTCAATTCTTCGGATTACAGAACCCGAAAAGACCGAGATTGCGTCAAGACTCGGGTTAACGAGCCTGAAGAAGGACTACGAAAACTAGACGTGGGGCCCGGAAAACCGGACCCCACGTCTAGTTGCTAAGAATTACTCAGCTGTTGCGCAAACTACTTTGCCGCAGCGATGCGCTCACGGAACTTCTCGAGCTGCGCCGTGACCTCAGCTGGGAGCTTATCGCCGAACTGGGAGAAGTACTCCTCCGTGTCGTCCATCTCAGCTGCCCATGCATCGGGATCAACTTCGAAGAGCTGGTCCCAAGTAGCCTTGTCCACATCAATGCCGTCCAAGTTGAAGTCCTCGAACTTCGGGTAGCGGCCGGTGATGCCGTCCGTTGCCTCGACCTCACCAGCGGTGCGGCGGACTATCCAGTCCAGTACGCGGGAGTTGTCGCCGAATCCTGGCCAGATGATGTGGCCGTCATCGTCCTTACGGAACCAGTTGACCTGGTATACCTTCGGGAACTTGTCCCCAAGCTTGTCCTGCATCTCCAGCCAGTGGCCCCAGTAGTCGGCCATGTTGTAGCCGCAGAACGGGAGCATTGCGAATGGATCGTGACGCAGGGCGCCAGCCTTGACGTCCGTTGCTGCCGAGGTGGCCTCGGAAGCAACCGAAGCTCCAATGAACACGCCGTGTGCCGGCTCGTACTGCTCGGCAACCAGCGGAACGTTCGTTGCACGGCGTCCGCCGAACAGGATGGCGTCGATCGGAACACCCTGAGGAGCTTCCCAATCCTCGCAGATGATTGGGCACTGCGAAGCCGGAACCGTGAAGCGGGAGTTGCCGTGTGCTGCAACCTTGCCCTCTGCTGCATCAGCAGGGGTGAAGTCATTGCCGTGCCAGTCGATGAGATGATCGGGCATCGGGTCGTCGATCCCCTCCCACCAGACATCGCCATCGTCGGTCAGAGCAACGTTGGTGAAGATGGAGTTGGCGCGAGCCGTCTCCATGGCCATCGGGTTGGTCTTGTAGGACGTACCCGGTGCCACGCCGAAGAAGCCAGCCTCGGGATTGATGGCGTAGAGGCGGCCATCGGGGCCTGGGCGCATCCAAGCGATATCGTCGCCAACGGTGGATACCTTGTAGCCGGGGATGGTGGGCTGAAGCATGGCCAGGTTGGTCTTGCCACAAGCCGAGGGGAATGCCGCGGTTACGTGGTACTGCTTGCCAGTCTTCTCATCGGTTAGGCGGAGGATGAGCATGTGCTCGGCCATCCAGCCATCGCGGCGAGCCATCGTGGAGGCGATACGCAGCGCGAAGCACTTCTTGCCAAGGAGGGCGTTGCCGCCGTAGCCGGAACCGTAGGAGAAGATCTCGTTGGTCTCGGGGAAGTGCGTGATGTACTTTTCATCGTTGCAGGGCCACAAAACATCTGGACGCTCGTTGCCTTCTGCATCGCGCAACGGGTAGCCAACGGAGTGCAGGGCGGGAACCCACTCGGCACCATTGGCGATCTCGTTGAGCGCAGCCTTGCCCATGCGGGTCATGATCTTCATGTTGAGCACAACGTAGGCGGAGTCAGAGAGCTCGATGCCCACCTGAGAGATCGGGCCGCCAACGGGACCCATGGAGAATGGAACAACGTACATCGTGCGGCCGCGCATGGAGCCGTCGAATACGCCCTTGAGGGTTGCCTTCATCTCCACCGGATCTGCCCAGTGGTTCGTGGGGCCAGCGTCCTCTTCCTTCTCGGAGCAGATGAACGTACGGGACTCAACGCGAGCCACGTCGGACGGAAGTGAGCGAGCAAGGAAACTGTTCGGGCGCTTCTCAGGGTTCAGACGAGTGAAGGTGCCTGCTTCTACCATTTCATCGGAGAGGCGGGTCCATTCTTCTTCCGAGCCATCGGCCCAGTAGATCGAATCCGGCTTCGTGAGGTTAGCCTTCTCGGTAACCCACTCAATGAGCTTCTCGGGAGCTTCTGCCGGAGCACCGGCGCGAACTTCCTCGACGGAATATGTCTTGTCGGTCATCGCGTTTCCTTCCTTAGAGAGTGCGATGTGCAGTGCCGTGGTACTTCAAGCACCTCGGCGTGAACACGTTCAATTGTTCCCGACGAAAAGCTCGAAGATCACAGTATTTCGTCCTACTTCGGACTTTATAGATACGCGGCCACATCTACGAAACCACCGGAAACCCCGATATTACGCCATTTGCACGAATCTCACAGGGCTTTTCATAGATCTGCACATCTGACCAGTTCTTTACTGTGAGCGAAATAGGGGTTTCTGTACTTCGGGTACTCTCAATTTTTCTCTCACGCTTCTCACAAAGTGTGGCAATAGTGACAGGACTTACGTCCGTCAGTACTGTATAGACATGATCTCGAAACGAAGGAAGCTCATTCTGGCCGTTGTGCCCGCAGCGATGCTGCTCGGCGCGTGCCAGGTTGACACAACGATGAACGTGACAGAAGACGAGACGCTCACCGCAGTCATGAACATAACCGACGACGAGGGATTGGCAGCGGGAATGACCTGCTCTGATGTGGAGGACAACCTCGGCGGGGAATTCCCCTACGCGGACGAATTCTCCGTGGAAGACGTAGGATCGGACCCACTTACCTGCCGTTTCACCGCAACGTTTGACCAGACCATGTACGACATGGCCGTTTCCAAGTCCGGCGATTCCTACACGGTCGATATCCCCGAAGACTTCTGGTCATCATTCAACGAATCGGCCCAGATCGAGCAATTCGGCACGATCGATTCCACCTTCACCATTGAATTCCCCGGAGAGGTCACTGACGCCAGCAACGGCGGGCAGATTAATGGCAATTCTGTGACGTGGAATGACTATGACACTCTGAGCCAGGGTGTCTCTGCAACCGGAGGCGCTGGCGGAGGTGGCGGTGATACAACCACGACCGAACCAGCTCCCGCACCAACGAGCGACGCACCCACTGACATTACGGCACCCACGGAAGACGCCGCCCCCGCAGACGCAGACGAAGATTCAGGAATCCCCGTATGGGTCTGGATCCTGATCGGCGTAGGCGTTGTTGGAGTGATCGTGGCCGTAGTTATCGCTATGCGTTCGCGGGACAAGGGCGGAGCTGGCGAAGGTGATCCCCGCGTACCCGGCGGATACGTACCAGACGGTCGCACACCTTACGGTGCTCCAGCCAGCCCAGCGCAGGGTGGCGTACCTTATGCCCAACCCACGCAGTTCCAGCAGCCGGGGCAGCCGCCCCAGCAGTTCGGTCACCCCGAAGCCGGTGGACAGGAGCCGCTGCAATACGGTCAGTCCCCGCAGCAGGGCCAGCCGCCACAGCAGGGTGAAACCGATCAACAGGGCGATTCTGGCCAGTACCCGAATCCCCCACAATCCAATTAATTGCCTTTGCCCACCACAACAAGGACAGGAAACAAAATGACGTCAGTAAAATCCAGGCGGACGAGGGTGGTAGCAGCGCTTTTGCTCCCCGTTGCGCTCATGCTTTCGGCCTGTAAGTCCGACAATTCCATCGAGGTTACCGAATCCGGTGGCTTGAACATGACGATGGATATGGTCGACGACGAAGGGCTCATGTCCGGAGCCGGAATCACCTGCGACATGATGCAGCAGGAATTGGGCGATGAAACGGATGACATCATCCCTGGTGGCAGCTTCGAAATTGAAGATATCAGCGAGGGGTCTAACCTCGGTTGCCGGTTCATTATGTCCGCCCCTTATGCCGTGGACAATGAGGCACTCATCGACAATGGCGACTCCTACACTTTGGTCATGACTTCGGATGACATGGAGGACTTCACCGAGGAGGACATGTCCGAGATTGGCACGATGGACTTCACCTTCTCCGTCACGATGCCGGGTGACATCACCGATGCCACAGCGGGCGGTGACGTTAGCGGAAATACAGTCACTTACACCGATCTGCAGACAATGAGCTCTGGTATCGAAGTGACCGGATATAAGGCCGCGGGCAGCGGGGGAGGTACTGACCCGTCTCCGCAGCCAACCACACAGCCAACCGACGGCGCAACAGCAGACCCAGGCAGCGAGCAGACTGACACGGGAACTCAGGCAGCCGACGAAGATTCTGACGGCTTCCCCATCTGGGCGATGATCCTGATTGGTGTGGGCGCGCTCCTTCTAATTGGCGTTATTGTCTACCTGTTGACGCGAGGTAAGAAGAATAAGGGCGGCGACGGCTACCCCGGCGGCTACGACCCCAATAACCCGTATGGCGGGCAGCCCGGCTATGGTCAGCCGCAAGGCTACGGACAGGGCCAGCAGTACGGCGGCCAGCCAACCCAACAGTACGGTCAGCCCGGGCAGGGCCAGCAGTACGGTGGCCAGCCAACCCAACAGTACGGCCAGCCCGGGCAGGGCCAGAACCCGACTCAACAGTTCGGCCAACAAGGCCAACAGTACGGTGGCCAGCCAACCCAACAGTACGGCCAGCCTGAACAAGGTCAAGACCCGACTCAACAGTTCGGTCAGCAGGGCCAGCAGGGCTGGACACCGCAAAACTAAGTGAAGCAGAGAAATGAGGGGGAGCCGGCCGGCTCCCCCTCGTCGCGTTAACAGAACAATCTAGTCCAGAAGGTCATGACGAACGATCGTGGCTTCGCGCCCTGGGCCAACGCCAATCACGCTCATGCGGCAGCGTGACACCTCTTCGAGGTACAACACGTAGTCTTGGGCCGCTTGCGGCAGCTCCTCAAACGTGCGACAGCCAGAGATGTCCTCGCTCCAGCCGGGACGGTACTCGTAGATGGGCTTGGCCGCTGCGAAATCTGCGGCGAAGGCTGGCACCTCGTCAACTCGCTCGCCGTTTACCTCGTAGGCAACGCACACAGGGATTTCCTCAAGTCCACCCAGCACGTCCAGCTTGGTCAGGGCGATGTCCGTGAGGCCATTTACTCGTGACGAATAACGGACTACCGGGGAGTCATACCATCCACAGCGGCGCGGACGCCCGGTGGTCACGCCATACTCGTGGCCCTGCTCGCGAAGCCATTCGCCCGATTCATCCAGAAGCTCGGTGGGGAATGGACCTTCGCCCACGCGGGTCACATATGCCTTGGCAACGCCGATGACGCGCTGGATGTTGGTGGGGCCAACACCGGTTCCGGTGCAGGCACCGCCAGCGGTGGGGTTCGAGGAGGTGACGTAAGGATACGTACCGTGATCGATATCGAGCATCGTGGACTGGCCGCCTTCGAACACGATGGTTCTGCCAGCGTCTAGACCGTTGTTAAGCTCGAGAGTTGTGTCAATAACCATGGGGCGCACGCGCTCCGCGTAGGAGAGCAGCTCGTCGGCCACCTCCTCGGGGTCAAACGGATCAACGCCGTAAGCCTTGAAGAGGATATTCTTCTGGGAGAGCGAGCTTGCCACCTTGGCGCGCAGCTCCACCTCATTGAAGAGGTCCTGAATGCGCAAACCGGAGCGCGATACCTTATCGGAGTATGTGGGGCCGATGCCACGCCCGGTGGTTCCGATCTTCTTATCACCAAGAGTTGTCTCGGATAGCGAGTCCATCTTCCGGGTGTAAGACGTGATGATGTGGGCGTTTGCCGAAACCTTCAGACGGGAGGTGTCAACCCCGCGCGATGCCAGATCGTTAATCTCCTCGAAGAGGACCTTGAGATCTACAACTACACCATTACCGATAACTGGCGTACAGGCTGGGGATAGGATTCCACCCGGCAGTAGATGCAGCGCAAACTTCTCTCCATCAACCACAACGGTGTGGCCCGCATTGTTTCCACCGTTGTACTTCACAACATAGTCAGCGCGGGTACCGAGCTGATCGGTGGCCTTTCCTTTTCCTTCGTCTCCCCATTGGGCGCCAAGGACGATGACCGCAGGCATACTGCTCTCCTTCATTGCTTTCGCTTCGTAAAGAGGCCGTGCCGCTTTACCTCCTCAGCATACTGATGATGCGGGCCCACGTGGGGGCCAAACGTCAGGTGAGACGCATACCGCGTCCAGAGGGCCACATGCCGAGATCATACAGAGATCCACTGGGCGAGATCTGTGTGCACAATCGCACGCACTCTGCAACGCTAACGGCAAGCCAACTTCCCTAGGTGGCTACAAACAGTTCGACGGTCGGTTAGGCTATTCGTGCAAGTTCTTTCGCAAGGAGATACACTTATGACATCGGATCTGACCCAATCACTCGGCTCATTCGTTCGCTCTGCTTCAGGTAAAACAACTACCAGCTCCAGCAATGCCGAATTCTGGGCCGGTATGGCCAGCCAGATCGTTAACCAGATCGCTGACAGCTGGGAAACCACAACGGGCACATACCAGACTGGCCGCCAAGAGCACTACTTCTCTGCTGAGTTTCTCATGGGCCGCGCACTGCTCAACAACCTCTCGAACCTCGGCCTTCTTGAAGAGGCTCAGGCTGCGGTGGCCGCGGAGGGAGCTGATCTAGCAGATGTGCTGGAGGCTGAGCACGATGCTGCCCTCGGAAACGGTGGCCTCGGGCGCCTAGCCGCCTGCTTCCTCGATTCATGCGCAACGATGAATCTTCCCGTCACGGGGTATGGCATTCTCTATCGCTACGGTCTGTTCAAGCAGACCATCGATAGCGGCTTCCAGAATGAACACCCAGATCCGTGGATGGAGGAGGGCTACCCCTTCGTGATCCGTCGCGAAGAAGAGGCTCGCTACGTTCGGTTCTCGGACATGGATGTCCGCGCAATCCCCTATGACATGCCGATTACCGGCTACAACACGAAGAACGTCAACACGCTTCGCCTGTGGAAGTCCGAACCGATCGAAGAGTTTGATTACGATGCGTTCAACTCTCAGCGATTCACGGACGCCATCGTGGAGCGCGAGCACGTAGCCGATCTCTGCCGCGTGCTCTACCCCAATGACACAACTTATGAGGGCAAGGTGCTGCGCGTTCGCCAGCAATACTTCTTCGTTTCAGCCTCCCTCCAAACCATGATCGATGTATACAAGCGCGAGCACGGCAATGATCTGCGTGATTTCGGCAAATACAACTCGGTCCAGCTCAATGACACGCACCCTGTGCTTGCCATCCCCGAGCTCATGCGTCTTCTCATGGACGATAACGGGCTGTCATGGGACGATGCATGGGCAGTTGTCCAGCAAACATTCGCCTACACGAACCACACGGTTCTGGCCGAAGCCCTTGAGACATGGGAAGTGTCCATCTTCAAAAAGCTTTTCCCACGCATCCTCGCGATTGTTCAGGAGATTGACCGCCGCTTCCGCGAGGAGTTGGCCACGGCTGGCTGGCACCCCGGCAAGATCGAGTACATGGCGCCCGTCTCAGGCGGAAGCGTCCACATGGCTTGGATCGCCTGCTACGCGGCTTTCTCCATCAATGGCGTTGCTGCACTACACACGGAGATCATCAAGCGTGAAACGCTCCACGATTGGCACGACATCTGGCCCGAGAAGTTCAATAACAAGACCAATGGCGTCACTCAGCGCCGCTGGCTGAACTCCTGCAACATTCCGCTCGCTAATCTCTTGACCGAGGAACTCGGCTCCGATGCGTGGGTAACCGATCTTGCTCAGCTTGAGCAGCTGATTGACCGCGCCGATGATCCCGCGCTGCACCGCCGCCTCATTGAGATCAAACGGTCCAACAAGGAACGCTTCGCTTCTTGGGTTAAGGGACGCCAGGGCGTGGACATCCCGATCGATGCGATCTACGACGTTCAGATCAAGCGGCTGCACGAATACAAGCGCCAGCTCCTCAACGGAATGTACATCCTTGATTTGTATTACCGCTTGAAGGATGATCCGAGCTTGGACATTGCCCCCCGCGTGTTCATCTTTGGCGCGAAGGCAGCCCCGGGCTACAAGCGCGCGAAGGCTATCATTAAGCTCATTAACGAGATCGGGCGTGTTGTTAACAACGATCCCGATATGGCCGGCCGCCTCACTGTGCTCTGGGTGGAAAACTACAACGTCACGCCCGCCGAATACATCATTCCTGCGGCCGATGTTTCCGAACAGATTTCCACCGCCGGCAAAGAGGCTTCGGGCACCTCGAACATGAAATTCATGATGAACGGGGCACTCACGCTGGGTACGATGGACGGCGCGAACGTCGAGATCCACGAGGCTGTTGGGGATGATAACGCCTACATCTTTGGAGCCCGCGAGGAGGATCTACCCGAACTCCGGAAGCGTTACAACCCGCGCGAGGCCTACGAGACGGTTCCGGGCCTCAAGCGAGTTCTGGATTCCTTCGTGAACGGTGTTTTGGACGACGGCGGATCGGGAGACTTCTACGATCTCCTCACGTCGTTGCTGGACGGCTCCTCTTGGGAGGATGCTGACGTCTATTACCTACTAGGCGATTTCGCCGATTACCGCGATGTTCGTGATCGTATGGCCGAAGACTACAAGGATCAAGACAAGTGGGCCAAGATGTGTTGGGTCAACATTGTAAAGTCCGGACGCTTTTCGTCTGACCGCACCATCAACGATTACGCCCAGCAGGTCTGGAAGATCGAGCCTGCGGCCATCTGAGCCTGAGACAATCACATACAGCGAGAGGGGCAGCTTCGGCTGCCCCTCTCGCTGTCTATCTGGCTCACCCACTTCGGCAAGTAGGTGCGGAAGTGCGAATCCGTCGTCGTTCTCAAAAATTGAGTCAGAACCCTAGGTGACATGGAATGGGTGTGGACGATCACGGTTTGCAACAGTTTGCACCGCATTACGCAATGTGATTCAATCGGGTTATGGGTTAAAGCCACTCACACACAGTGGCAACTACGTGTCCAAAGGAGGGCAATCATGCGCGGACTGAGGAAGATTGCTGCAATCGGTGCAGTATCAACTCTCGCACTCGGAGGGCTCGCTGCTTGCGGTAGCGACGATTCAGGAAGCGGCGATTCAAGCGAAGGGAGCGTCTACTACCTCAACTTCAAACCGGAGCAAGAGGACGTCTGGAAGGACGTTGCAGCCGCGTACAAGGAAGAAACTGGCGTTGACGTCAAGATCGTGACGGCCGCTTCGGGAACATACGAGCAGGTCTTAAAGACAGAACTCGCCAAGTCGGACGGTCCCACTCTGTTCAACATCAATGGACCAATTGGGTACCGGACTTGGCAGGACTACACGCTGGACCTAACGGATGAGGAGTTTACTCAGCATCTATCCGATCCCACGATGGCCGTAACCGGTGAAGATGACAAGATCTACGGCGTCCCATTTGCCACTGAGGGCTATGGCATCATCTACAACGATGCCATCATGCAGCAGTACTTTGAGATGGATGGCGCGAAGGCCTCCGCCATTGAGGAGATCAACAACTTCGATACGCTCAAGGCCGTCACAGATGATATGCAGGCCAAGAAGGACGAGCTAGGTCTTGACGGCGTGTTCGCCTCCACCTCACTGGCGCCAGGCGAGGAATGGCGATTCCAGACTCACCTAGCAAACTACCCCGTGTTCTATGAGTTCCGTGACGAAGGTGTGGATGACGCGACCGACCTCAAGGGCACTTACGGTGACAACTACCAGGACATCTTCGATCTTTACCTGACGAACTCCACGGTTGATCCGAGCCTGACTAGCTCGGTCACTGTCACAGATTCGATGGCGGAGTTCGCCATGGGTAAGGCAGCCATGGTGCAGAACGGCAACTGGGGCTGGAGCCAGATTTCTGAGGTAAGCGGGAACACCGTTGCCGAGGAAGACGTTCATTTCCTCCCAATCTACATGGGCGTTGATGGCGAAGAAGACGCAGGGATTGCCATCGGAACCGAGAACTTCCTTTCGGTGAATTCGCAGGCGTCCGAGGCCGATCAACAGGCCTCAATCGATTTCGCTAACTGGCTCTTCACTTCGGAAGCCGGCACCAAGATGGCTTCTGAGGACCTAGGCTTCATTGCTCCGTTCGATACGTTCACAGACCTTGCACCCTCCGATCCATTGGGCAAAGAAGTTGTGGAGTACATGAACAATGATGATCTCTACACCGTGAACTGGGTCTTCACCGTTTTCCCGAGCCAAGACTTCAAGAATGGCCTTGGCGAGCACCTCGCTCAGTATGCGGCGGGCAACGTTGAGTGGTCAGACGTTATGACGTACATGACCGATCAGTGGAACGCCGAAAAGGCAGCTAACTAACAACGCAGTAGGGAGGGCTCCGACTCTGGGGGCCGCAGCCCTCCCTCCCCGCAACCCCGAGAGAACATCATGATCCAAGCTCTCAAGAAATATGGCCCGGTATTCACTGGACCCACGCTCATCGCGTTTATCATCGCATTCCTGTTGCCATTCTTTGTGGGTCTGTATCTCTCGTTCACACAGTTCACCACGCTTACGAACTCCGAGTGGGTAGGTTTTGACAACTACAAGGCCGCATTCGACGATTCACAGGGATTCGGATCGGCCCTCCTCTTCACGGCGCTCGTGGCAATCGTTGCCATCGTCACCGTGAACATCGGAGCATTTTTCCTCGCTTACCTGCTCACCCAGAAACTGCGTGGCACCAACTTTTTCCGCACAATCTTCTTCATGCCAAACCTCATCGGCGGCATCGTTTTGGGCTACACGTGGCAGGCCATGCTCAACGCGATACTCGCAAAATGGCAAACCACGATTGTGGCGGATTGGCATCTAGGCTTCATAGGCCTCGTGATGCTCATCAACTGGCAGCTTATGGGCTACATGATGATCATCTACATTGCCGGTTTGCAGAACGTTCCCCCGGAGCTGGTAGAAGCGGCCCAGATTGATGGCGCCTCGCGGTGGCAGGTTCTCCGTAACGTAACGCTCCCCATGGTGATGCCATCCATTACCATCTGCCTATTCCTCACCTTGGCGAACACGTTCAAGATGTATGACCAAAACTTGGCCCTCACGGCCGGTGCCCCACTGGGAAACACCGAGATGGCAGCGCTAAATATCGTCAAGACTATGTATGACAAGGTATCGATGGAGGGGATCGCTCAGGCGAAAGCCGTGATCTTCTTCCTCCTTGTTTCCATTATCGCCTTTCTCCAACTTCGAGCAACGCGCTCAAGGGAGGTTGACCAGTGAGCATCCAAATTCCGGGTGGAGCAATCGAACCCACCTCCGATATTGATCCTCAAGCTAGTCCGCAGGTTCTGGATAAGCAGGAGATGCCAGCGATTGGTGCACGCCCGAAGAAGGGCGCTGGGCGAACCGTCCTGACCGGCCTTCTCTCCATTTTCGCGATCATCTACATGATCCCTCTTGCCTTCATTCTGATTAACTCGTTCAAGGGCAAGTTCTTCATCTCGGATAGTCCATTCTCTATCCCGACCGGTGAAACGTTTGTGGGGTTGGAGAACTTCGAGACGGGCCTTGCCCTCTCAGGCTTTGCTCGCGCGATCGGCTGGTCACTCTTTATTACCGTGTTTTCGGTGATCGTGATCGTGTTCTTCTGCGCCATGACCGCCTACTACATCACGCGCGTCAAGACGTGGTGGACCAGCGCCCTGTACTACCTGTTCGCCTTCTCCATGGTGGCGCCCTTCCAGATGGTCATGTTCCCCACTGTGGGAATTGCGGACGCCCTCCATTTGGCGTCACCTTGGGGCATGATCGTCCTGTACCTCGGCTTCGGTTCTGGCCTCTCCGTGTTCCTGTACTCGGGATTCGTCAAGTCCATTCCGCTTGAAATCGAGGAGGCCGCCCTCATTGACGGTTGCTCCCCCATTCAGAACTATTTCCGCGTGGTACTCCCCCTGCTCAAGCCCATCGCGGTGACGGTGGCAATCCTCAACGCGATGTGGGTGTGGAACGATTACCTGCTCCCCAACCTTGTGATTGGCCAAGATGAGCGATACAAGACCATCCCGATCGTCATCCAGATGCTGGTGGGCTCCAACGGTAACCGCGACATGGGTGCCCAGATGGCCATGCTAGTTCTGGCGATTGTCCCGATCGTGGTGTTCTACCTGTTCTGCCAGAAGTACATCATTGAGGGAGTCGCAGCCGGAGCCGTGAAAGGCTAGCCCACATGGGTCCGCAATCATCTTTCTATCGCGGCCTCAGCTCGCTCACTGATGTGGTCCTGATTAACATCGTGACGCTGATCGGATGCCTACCTATCGTCACCGCCGGCGCCGCACTGACCGCGGCGAACCGCGTCATGAGCGAAATGGTACGGGACGCGGAGAGCTACGTGATTCGCACGTGGTGGCGGTCCTTCAAAACAAACCTCCGCCAGTCTCTCGTGTGGTGGGTCCCAGCGGCCCTCCTGCTGGCTGGGGCCTGGCTACAGAATTGGATGCTGGGCGGCACCACGAACGCCAGCACCGCAGGCGCACTCACGGCGCTCATTCTTGTGGCGATCTTAATCATCACCGCACTGCTGGTCTGGATTCTGCCGCTGACTGCTTTCTTCACGAATTCGGCACTCGGACACTTGGGAAACGCCGCCACGTTGAGCATGCGGTATCCGGGGCGCACGGTGCTCTGCCTCGTGGTGACCTTTGCTCCGGCCCTCATTTTCGTGGCGCTCCCGGGTGCCCGGACTGCGGCGGCGTGGTTCATGGTTGTCCTTGGCGTCGCGTTCGTTAACTACCTCAACGCCCTTATCCAGAAGCCCGTTATCAGCGGCCTTTTGCGAGCTTCTGCGAGTTCGTAGGCCTACCTTCGCGCGTTTGCGTCAATTCTCCCGTTGCAGTTTTTACGACGACGAAATCTCCCATCCCGCCCAGCCGTGCAGGCCTTGCACCAAAAAGATTGAGCGGGGGCCGGATACAATGCGTATCTGGCCCCCGCTCTTCATCCCGGGATCTGACGCAATCCCGGAGTCGTTTCCGGAGATTGCGCCAACTCTTTGGATTTCAGTTGTTGTTACTCGGCCAACCACACCGTGGTTTCACCCGGAACCTCACCCGGTTCGACTGGTTCTGAGCTCAGAACCATCGAATTCGTGTTGTAGGCAAACGGCTCGGTGCCGAAGTTGGTAACAATAGTCCACCCATTCGGGCGGCGGAAAGCCAACACGTCATCCCTGCCGGTCTCCACCCATTCGAGTTCCTCAGCCGTTTCGAGCTTCTGCCTCAGATGAAGCGCGTTGCGGTACATCGTCAGAGAGGAGTCCAGATCGCCCTCCTCAGTTTCCACTGAGAACTTCGCGAACCAGTCGGGCTGGGGGAAGTGGGGCTGAGCTTCGTCGTCGGCCCCAAAACCGAGCGACGTACCGGAAGCCTTCCACGGAAGCGGGACGCGACAACCATCGCGGCCCGGCTCAAGGCCGTGCGTACGGAAGAACGTTGGATCTTGGCGATCCTCTGGGGTCAACTCGCTCACCTCGTGCAGGCCAAGCTCCTCACCCTGGAACAGGTAGGTAGAACCAGGAAGGCCAAGGATGAACATGGTGGCGGCCCTAGCGCGGCGGGATCCGCGCTCGCGATCCAACTCCGGCGCACCCTCCCCTCCGAACAGCCACTCCTGACCGTGCTTGATCAGAGGCTTGCCGTCGGGGCGGCGCTGGGCATCGGGTAGGCCGTACCGCGTAGGGTGGCGGACCACGTCATGGTTGGACAGAACCCACGTGCTGGAAGAGTCTGACACCTTGGACAGATCGAGGTTGTGCGTCACGATCCTGCGGAACTGGTCCGCCTCAAAATCGGCCTCAAGGAGATCGAAGTTAAAGGACTGGCCCAAGCTGGCGGGATTGGCATAGCGTGGAACGCGATCGGACTGCACCCAAGCTTCGGCCACAGCCATCTTAGGCGGATCGTATTCGTTGAACACCTTGCGCCATTCGGCGTAGACATCCTGAACATCGTCGCGGTCCCAGATCGGGTGAGTCCCGTCCTGAGGCAATGCGCCTAGCTCCTCCCAAGTGGGAAGCGGATCCATGGAGAGATCCTTCGTCAGCATATGTGCCACATCGATCCGGAAGCCATCAACTCCTCGATCTGACCAGAAGCGGATAGTCTTCAGGAAATCCTCGCGAACATCCGGGTTGGCCCAGTTCAGATCGGGTTGTTCCGGGGCGAAGTTGTGGAGGTACCACTGGCCATCCGGAACCTGAGTCCATGCCGTTCCGCCAAAGTTGGACACCCAATCAGTCGGAATCTTCTCGCTATCGCGGAAGATGTAGCGATCGCGCTCGGGGCTTCCGGGAGCGGCCTTGAGCGCGGCCTGGAACCACTCGTGGAGGTTAGAGGTGTGATTGGGGACGATATCCACGATCACCCGGATGCCCCGCTGGTGCAGGGCATCCAACATCGCATCAAAATCTTCCAGCGTCCCGAGCCGCGGATCCACGTTCCGGTAATCGGCTACGTCATATCCGCCGTCCGCAAGGGCCGAGGGATAGAACGGACTGAGCCACACGGCATCAATCCCAAGGTCCCGAAGGTAATCGGCCCGAGAGGTAATGCCGGGGATATCGCCTAGGCCATCCCCGTTCGCATCAGCGAAACTCCGGGGATAGATCTGATAGACGACGGCTTGACGCCACCAGTTTGCATCGGTGAGTGGAAGAACAGACAACGATGTGCCCCTTTCTTTGTGTTGGTTATCCCTTCACAGCGCCCTGTGTCACGGACTCCATCACCCAGCGCTGCGAGAACAGGTAGGCGACGATGGCCGGAGCCATAGCCATGAGATAGGAGGCAAAGGAAATATTGTAGTTGTTAGAGAACTGTGTTTGGAACTGATTCTGCCTAACGGGCAATGTTTGCAGGTCCGGGTCTGAAATCATCAGCGACGGCATCATGAAATCGTTCCAGGCGTACAGGAAGGCGAAGATCCCAACCGTTGCTGCCATCGGCATCAGGAGTGGGAAGATCAGCTTCCAGAACGTCTGCCACGTGGAGGCTCCATCGATTCGCGCCGCCTCCTCCAACTCCAGAGGGATCGAACGCAGGAAGGCCGTAAACAGCATCACCGAGAAAGCCATCTGGAACATGGTGGCAAGCCATATAACGCCCACAGGATTATCCAAGCTGAGCCGGCCAGTTAGCTGAATCTGCGGAAGAGCAACCACCGGGAACGGGATGAACATGACGGCCATGAGGTAGAAGAAGGTGTAACGGAAGAACCGACGATCCCAGTTCCGAATCACGGCGTAGGAGAGCATGGCGGACAGGAGAACTGTGAACAGTACCGTGCACGCTGTTACCACGAAGGAAATAGCCGCACCCTTGGGGAAATTGGTCAGGTTCCACGCCTCGACAAAGCCTTCCGTACTGAACGGATTAGGTAGCGAGAACGCATTACCATCAACCGCTTGCTTGGTTGTCTTGAACGCCATGGAGATCGTGACGTACAAGGGAATGAGGACCGCCAACGAGCACACGATCAAGGTGATAGTGGTAGGCCAACTCGACCGCTCTTTTGAGGCCTTGACCTTCTTGGGACTCTCCACGCGCTGGGTAGAAGTAGTTGGAGCAGACATCACAGTGAGTTCTTTCCACGATTGAGGGACAACTGAAGCAAGGCGATGAGGATGGCAACAATGAAGAAGATGGTTGCATTCGCCATCTGGTAGGCATAATCGCCGCCAAAGAAGCCCTGGATAATAGACATTGCAACAGACCGTGTTGATGTCCCCGGCCCACCGTTGGTCAAACCAACGATGATGTCATACGCATTAATGAAGTTCTTGAATCCCAGCACGATATTGATCACCACGTACCCGAATACAAGTGGCACCGTAATCCGGGTGAGCTGTTGGAACTTGCTCGCACCGTCAATGTCCGCAGCCTCGTACACATCCCCCGGGATGGAGAGGATGCCTGCGATGTAGATCAGAAGCGTAGAAGGAATGGCCTGCCATGCTGTCACGATCACCACCGCAACCCACGCGAGGTCCGGATTCCCCAAGAAGCTCTCCGATAGCCAACCTATCCCAAGGGATTCGCCAAGGGATGGGAGCGAATTAGAGAAAAGGAAGTTGAACACGTAGGCGATGATGATCCCGGAGATCACCATGGGGATCACGAAGACCGCTCGGAGGGCTACCTTGAAGCGAATCCGCGCGGTCAATCCCACGGCCAGCAGGAACGAAATGATGTTCACAAGGATCACCGTGACCAACGCAAAGCCCATGGTAAACAGGTAGCTCTGCAGGATTGCGGGATCGGAGAACAACACCTTGTAGTTGGACAGCCCGATGAACTCCCAATCACCCACACCGATGTAGTTGGTGAAGCTGAAGAAGATTCCCACGACGGCCGGAAGGGTGATTCCGATTGTCAGAAGAATCAGAGTTGGAACTGTGAAGAAGTAATAGATGGGCTCTACGCGCCGGCGCTTATTCGTTACCTTCGGCTTCGGAAGGGGTGGGGTCTTAGTTAGTGGTACAGACATGTTTCTCCTCCTATCGCCGCTCTGCGAGGCGGACCCAATCCTCGTCCATCGTCTTAAGGGACGCCGTGGGATCACTGTTAATCAACATTGACTGGTTGTAGTTGAACACCGGAATGGTCTTGGGAACCAGCACCGATGGCCCTTGGTAGAACTGCGCCTCGTTGTAGTACTTCAGGGCGCCTTGAATGCGGGGATCATCGGTCTGCTCCCCACCCGTCAGAGGATTGATACCCAATTGCGATTCGTTGTAGGCGGCAATCACGTCAGGCTGGTATAGGAACTCAAGGAACTCTTTGGCTGCCTCGGGATTCGCGGCCTCGTTGGGAATCATAAGGGCCAGATCCACGTTCACTCGGACTTTAAGATCGGCTGGATCGTTCGTCATGGGCAGCGGGAAAGTCCCTAGGTTTAAATCCGGATCCGTCTTGGCGATCTCACTAAAGGCCCATGGCCCCTGCATATACATGGCCGCCTCGCCATTCGCGAAAGCCGTATTGCCATCACCGTAGGAACGGTTGAGCGAATCCTGATTCGAGTATTCATCGGCAAGCAGGCGCATTTTCTCCACCGGCTCGGCAAAATCCTTTTGGAAGGAGACTTTTGAATCCGCCCCTACATCCGTGCCCTCCGCCTCCAAATCCTCGAAGAACTGGAGAACATCGATGGAACCGCCCACCGCATAATCAAATGGCCCCTGGCCAATCGTCCAATTGTCCGCTGATGCCCCGGTGAGGTAAATCGGAGTGATACCTTCAGCCTGCAGCGCTTCACACACCTCGATCAGTTCATCCCAGGTTTCGGGCACTTCGAGCCCGTATTCCTCGAAAATGTCCTTGTTGTAGATGATGCCTGCGGCCATGATGGAGTATGGAATGGCGCTGGTTTGCCCTTCGCACACACCGTACTGATCTAATAGCGGCTGCAGATCGGGGTTATATTGGCTCGCAGCGTCAAGGCCCGAAAGATCTGACACCGTACAGCGCTCAACGAACCGAGATACCTCCATGTTGTAGTTCGCCATCATGAGGTCTGGCGGATTTCCGCGGACGAAGCTCGCTGATACGGGGTCCACACCCGAAGTATCGAGCACTACCCTCACATCATCCTGAGAGGCTTCGTAATCAGCGATAACCTCCCTCATGTACGGGATGGCCTCGCGCTTGTTCAGTGTGAAACGAATTACTTGCGCACCGCTATCGCTTCCGCACCCAGCGAGCACCGATGAAGCCAGCAGCAAGCTGAGTCCGGCGGCAAGTAGGGACCTTCTTCTCCCTCTCATAACACGTCACTTTCCGTCCTTCATTAGACGTAGACACTTTATATCTTGATAAAATCAAGTGTTAAAGAGAATCTAATACCCTAGGGCAAGGCCGTCAACCCCGGCTCAAAAAGTGGTGCTACATCACATCACGCCGTCGCTCTGATCCGGCACCTCCTCGGGACCATAGTCGCGATAAGATTGCTGCGGACAAGGGAGGTTCACGCATGTCTGAGGCATCACCACTGCTGCGCGCCAGCACATCGGCCGCGCTGGACTACGCGTGGGATGCCGGGCCGTTCCTCGCGGAGGATGTCTCCCGCGCCAAGGGCCTCACAAAATCCACCGCCATCCGGGCGATAGACGCGTTGATCGATGCCGGACTAGTAATCGAGCTTCCCAACACCCTGGAAGATGGCAGCTACCGTTTCGGACGGCCAGCACGCCGCTTTGAGCTCAACGTGGATGCCGGGATACTCGTTGGAATGGATGCTGGGCGCACCCATATCACCACACTCGCATCTGACCTCAAGGGCAAGATTCTCTCCAGTTCGCACCGCGTAATCGATCAAGATGACGCAGAGGGCCGCCGCAGCGCCACCTCGGATACCATCGCACGTACGATCGAGTCCGCCGGCAAGGCCCCGAAAGACGTTGTGGCACTCGCCATCGGGATTCCCGCCCCCGTGTCGCACGGGGTCTCCCCCAGCCACTACGAGGGGTTCTGGGAGAACATGAATCCCGGATTCCAAGACTTTTTCGCAGCCCAGTTTCCGATTGTTCGAATTGAGAATGATGCCGGATTGGCCGCCCTTGCAGAACTCTCTCAGGGACCGGCCCGAACGCGGAACAACTTCGTGGCCATGTTAGCCGGTGATCGAATGGGAGCCGGCGTGGTTCTGGGCGGCAAGCTCGCCTACGGTGCACACGGCGGAGTGGGCGAACTTGGGATCCTCAAACATCTGCGCGGGGCTGGGGGTTCCAAGGGTCTGGTTCACCTGACGGACAAGTGGATGAAGGAGTATCTGGCGGACGGGACCATTCCTGCGAGCCATCCGCTCGCACGGGCCGATCAACTCACACCGGACTTAGAGTTCAGCTACGTGACGGCCAACGATCCAGCGCTCAAACCCCTTATCGACCGCGCCAGCCTGCATCTGGCCTCCGTTGGCGAGCTTCTGGCGTACATGTACGATCCTGAAATCATCGTGATCTCCGGCGGGATCGCCACGCAAATTGGTCCCATTTTGAGCCGAGCCAACGCCGAACTCCAAGCAAGATCTCACGTTCCACCGCCTACCATCATCGCCTCGACCCTAGGCCACGACGTTGTGTCCATCGGAGCGATTGCTGCCGCACGCGAAGCTGCCCGTGCGGGGATTCTCGAGTTGCTGGCGTAGATTCGTCGTCGTTCAAAAAACTGGGGCCAACCCCGAAGGGCCGGCCCCAGAAACTAGTCTCGGAAGACTTACTTCATCTTGGTGCCCACGGCGCCGAGGCGATCGCACGCCTCAACAACGCGAGCAGCCATGCCAGCTTCGGCAGCCTTGCCCCACGCTCGAGGATCGTACGTCTTCTTGATGCCAACCTCGCCGTCAATCTTGAGGACGCCATCGTAGTTCTTGTACATCCAGTCCGCGACGGGGCGGGTGAATGCGTACTGGGTATCCGTGTCAACGTTCATCTTGATGACGCCGTTGGCAACGGCCGTGGCGATTTCCTCATCGGTGGAGCCGGAGCCGCCGTGCATCACCAGATCAAATGGGCGGTTGCCCACGCCGAACTTGGCGCCAACTTCTTCCTGAATGGTGCCGAGCAGCTCAGGACGCAGCTTCACGTGGCCGGGCTTGTAGGCTCCGTGTACGTTTCCGAAGGTCAGAGCCGTGATGTAACGGCCCTTCTCGCCCAATCCGAGGGCTTCTACCGTCTTGATTCCATCTGCGGCGGAGGTGTACAGCTTCTCGTTGATTTCGCCAACAACGCCGTCCTCTTCGCCACCAACAGCACCAATCTCAACCTCAAGAATGGTGTTGGCCTTCTGGGAGAGCTCAAGGAGTTCCTGAGCAATCACGAGGTTCTCTTCCAGATCAATGGCAGAACCATCCCACATGTGAGACTGGAAGAACGGAAGGCGGCCAGCCTTTACTTCCTCGGCCTCCAGCTCAAGCAGCGGGCGTACCCACGAATCAATGTTCTGCTTGGCGCAGTGATCGGTGTGCAGCGCAACGGTCACCGGGTAGTTCTTGGCGATCTCGCGGGCATATGCGGCCATGGCGAGGGATCCCGCAACACGGTCCTTAATGGTGGAACCGGAGGCGTACTCAGCGCCACCCACGGAAATCTGAATGATGCCGTCTGACTCTGCCTCAGCAAAGCCCTGAATGGCGGCTGTGAGGGTCTGGGAGGACGTCACGTTAATTGCGGGGTAGGCGAACTTGCCTTCCTTCGCGCGGTCTAGCATCTCGTTGTAGACCTCAGGAGTTGCGATAGGCACAGGAACTCTCCTTCGATTTGTTCTAGGACAGACCTATTATCTCACTCGCGCACCCGCTTTGGTGCCCCTAAAGGCCCATTATTCGCATACTGAGAAAAACTACGCAGGCAATCGTGCGATTATGCGGTTCGATGTTGGGCCATCCACCAATGCATCGCGATCGCGGCGGCGGCCGCCACGTTGAGTGAGCGGGTGGAACCGTACTGTTCTATGCGCACCGCCTGCTCACATACATCTTGGAGTGCTTGGGAGATACCAGTGGATTCCTGACCGAAAACAAGTAGACAGTTTTCCGGCAGCTTGGTTTCTTCAATACGAGTGGAGTTTGGCGGATTATCAATACCGACGACGACGTATCCATTCTCGCTCGCCCACTCAGCGAGGTTCTGCGGGTCTGGATGATAGTGAATATCCACGTATCGATCCGTGACCAAAGCTCCGCGCTTATTCCAGCGGTGACGGCCTACGATGTGCACGCCACCCACGTTGAAAGCATTTCCGGAACGAACGATCGAGCCGATATTGAGATCGTGTTCGAGGTTCTCAATGGCAATGTGGAGGGCGGAGCGGGATTTAGCCAGGTCCGCCTTGATCGCGTCCACACTCCAGTAGCGATACTTATCTAGAACGTTGCGGTGATCTCCCTCAGCTAGGAGAGCCGGGTCAAGGCGGGGATCTTCGGGCCACGGCTCAGGCAGAGGGCCCACGCCCACCACACGGCTGCCAGGCCGAGGCTGGTAGGCGGCATCGTCTCGCGTATTCTCACCGTCAGCGGTGAGGAACGTCTGCTCGCTCACGCGGCATCTCCCTGATCGCTGGCGAGCACCATGCGCGTGGGGTCAGCCTGGAAGTATTCGGCATGGCCGAAGTGAAAAACACTAGCCACGATGTTTGAAGGGAAGGATTCCCGCTTCGCGTTGAGATCGCGCGCATTAGCGTTGTAGAAACGGCTGGCCTCAGTGATCCGCGTGTGGATGGCTTCCAACTCGCCGCGGATGGAACCAAAGGACTGATCCGCCCAAAGGGCGGCGTTCTGCTCCGACAGCACGATCACGCGTGAAATCGCCTGAGTGAGGTGATCCTCGCGTTGGCCGCGAACTGTCATCGAGGTACCTGGTTCGGTGGCGAGCGTTCGAGCCTCGATTACCGCCTCCAAAGCCTCTGTATCTTTCGCGTGTGTTGCCACTACCTCGACAAAGCTAGAGATCAGGCCGTAACGCGCGTTGAGCTCAAGGTCAATACGCCGCCGGCCTTCTTGGACAAGGTTTCGTAGGGTCACGAAGCTCCTATAAGTGAGCGCTACCCATCCCGCCAGAACCGCCAGAACAACAACAATGGCTACGATTGCAGCAACCGGCATCTCTTACCTTTCGACACTATTGGGGATCAAGCCCAAGATCATCAAGCCCCAGCGCCGCAAGGTAGGGCACCCCGTAGGCTTCAATCTTCTCTTTCGCGCCGGTGGCTCTATCCACGATCACGGCAACTGCCAAAACGTTAGCACCAGCCGCACGCGCGGCCTCGAGAGCCTGAATCGGTGAACCACCTGTTGTGGATGTGTCCTCGAGGACCACGACATCGCGGCCCTCAATGCTCGGCCCTTCCACCTGACGCTTCATGCCATGATCCTTGGCGGCCTTACGCACAACAAACGCATCGATATTGAGACCACGGGATGCCGCCGCGTGCAGAATAGCCGCAGCCACCGGATCAGCTCCCATCGTCAGCCCACCAACGGCTTCGGCCACTCCGGCACCAAATCCCGCCTCCTCCAGCATGTCCAACATAACGTGGCCAATGAGGGGACCAGCCTCATGGTGGAGGGTAGCCTGCCGCATATCAACGTAATAGGAGGAGGTGCGGCCGGAGGCAAGGGTGAACTGGCCACGCTGGATGGCCAGTTCACTGACTAGTTCGATGAGGCGCTCGCGCTGAGAATCGTTCACTCCCCTAGACTAGACGCTTTGCTCCGGTGTGAGGAGCTCCAGACATCAGCGGAATGAGCGGACACTCCGCATTCGCCTCAGGATCGAACTCCGTGCGAGGATCGTCATCATCCCACACAAGGCCCGTCAACTCCTGCTCATAGCGATCAGTGTCAGTCTCATTCTGCTGCATAATCGCGGTGGAAATCATGAGCTTGATGCGGTTGAGCTGGTTCACTTCCGAGGCACCCGGATCGAAATCAACGGCCACAATGTTGGCCTCTGGATAGCGGTTCCGTAGCGCCCTAAACATGCCCTTGCCCACAATATGGTTCGGGAGGCAGGCGAATGGCTGAGCGCAGATGATGTTCGGGCATCCGTGTTCGATCATGTCCACCATCTCGGCCGTGAGGTACCATCCCTCACCGGCCTGGTTGCCCATCGAGGCAATATCGGTGGAACGTTCGGCCATCTCGTGGATGTCCCGGTGGAACTCAAACTTTCCATCCGTCTTCTCGAACGCGTCCTTGACCGCCACCTCGTAGCGCTTCATGGCCCACAGCCCGAGCGGCTTGGTCCAGCGCACTGATCCGTCGATTCCCAGATTCTCGCTGTTCCACTTCGAAGATGCCATCGCGTTATGGAAGAACTGCATGAGGCCGGGAAGCTCGGCTTCGCAACCTTCTGCCTCAATCACATCAACGGCGTGATTGTTGGCATCAGGATGGAACTTCACGAGGATCTCGCCCACCAGCCCCACACGCGGCTTACGCGGAATGTCGCGCAACTCTAGGGCGTCAAACTCCTTGACGCAGTTCTTGATTAGGCGCTTATAGGACAGGTGCCCGCCCCAAAGCTTCGAGGTTCCGCCACCCGTGAGCCACTGGGTGCAGATCTCATTCCAGCGCTCGTATAGTTCCTGAGCCGATCCCGGCACAAGCTCGTAGGGCCGCACGCGCAGCAGCATGGCCTGAAGCATATCTCCCAGCACAGCGGCCTGAATTGCCTTATGCGCCATCGGCATGGTGATCTCGAAGCCCGGATTATCCTCGATACCCTGTAAGGAAGCCGCAATCACTGGGACCTGCGGATAACCAGCATCGCGCAGCCCCTTACGCAGCAATGCCGCGTAGTTTGTGGCGCGGCACATGCCGCCCGTCTGGGTGATGGCAACGGCGGTCCGATCCGGATTCGAGCGTCCGGCCACAAACTCATCGATCAGTTGCCCAATCACCACGATGGCGGGGTAACAGGCATCATTATTGACGAACTTCAGGCCGGTCTCCATAGACTCGCGATTCGAATGCTCCAGCACCCGGACGTTCAGTCCCGCATGACGCAGCACGGGCTCCAGCAACTTAAACTGGATGGGCGCCATCTGAGGTGCCAAGATCTCCCAGCCCTCTTCGCGCATCTCCTTCGTGAAGGCCACGCGCGGCTTGATATGGCCTGCCTTAACTGACTGGACCTCCTCGGCCGCGGCGCGCTCCGCCGGATCAATCAGGCTGGTATCCAGGTGTTCGGAGAATGCCGGAAGCTTCCGCTCTTCGGCCCTGGCACCTTGTGGCATCAGCTCGCGGCTAAGCCCACTGGCCGCTGCGCCCCTGCGTTCCTCGATTGCCGCGTCCAGCGAACGCAACCTAATCTTGGCGGCACCCAGATTGGACACCTCATCAATCTTCAGCACGGTATGCACATCGCCCCGGCCCTCAAGAATTTCTTGGACCTGATCGGCCGTAATGGCATCCACGCCGCAGCCGAACGAATTGAGCTGCACCATCTCGAGATCCGGCTCATCTCCCACGCGCGCGGCAGCTTCGTACAGCCTCGAATGGTAGGACCACTGATCGCGCACGCGTAGCGGCCTCTCCAGCCGGCCATCGCACACAGAATCCTCGGTAAGGACCCCCATCCCGAGCCCGTTTATCACCTCGGGGATACCGTGGTTGATCTCGGGATCAAGATGGTATGGCCTGCCCGCCAGCACGATGCCACGCACACCGCGTTCGCGCATCCACTCGATGTATTCGGCGCCCTTTTCCTTGATTTCGCGCTTCACGGAGGCATCCTCCTCCCACGCCGCATCCAGCGCCGCCCGCATTTCATCCTCTGGGATCTCCCAATCGGAGAACGCATCACACAGATGCTTGGGCAGATACTCCCGGTTCCCCAGATTGACGAACGGGGTGAGGAGCTTGAGCTCGGGATCGTTGCCGCGCTCCAAGTTATTGCGAATCACCTCGGGGTAGGTGGCCACCACGGGGCAGTTGAAGTGGTTATCTGAACCTTCGTACTCCTGCTGCTCGAAGCTCACGGACGGATAGAAGATTGTCTTGATCCCCTTATCCAGCAGAGTCTCGATATGACCGTGTACCAGCTTGGCTGGATAGCACACGTTCTCTGAAGGGATGGACTCCATACCCTTCTCGAATACGTCATGATCGGAACGTCCAGAGATCATCACACGGAACCCAAGCTGGGTGAGCATCGTGAACCAGAACGGGTAATTCTCGTACATGTTGAGTACCCGTGGAATCCCGATATCACCACGGAAGGCCTTCTTTTCGGTGAGTCGGCGGTACCCGAACATGCGCTTGTACTTCCAATCAAACATGTTGGGTAGCTCGGATTTCTTCGGTACCTTCTCCAGTGAGGCTCCGCGCTCGCACCGGTTTCCGGAAACGTGCCGTTCCCCATTGGAGAACGTGGAGATCGTCATCTGGCAGTGGTTCTGGCACAGCCTGCACGTCTTACGGGTAGTCTCAACCTCGAAATCTTCAAGATCTGCCAGCTTCGCGAGTGTGGTCTCCGCCCCGGTATCCCCCATCTTGGCCGTGAGGGCGGCACCGAAGGCTCCCATGAGCCCGGCGATTTGGGGGCGCACAACATTGCGTCCAGTCAATAGCTCGAAGGCCCGCAACACCGAATCGTTCAGGAATGTCCCGCCCTGAACAACCACGCGCTCACCCAGATCCGAGGGATCCTTCAGCTTGATCACCTTGTAGAGGGCATTGCGCACCACGGAGTAGGACAGTCCGGCGGAGATATCGCGAACATTCGCGCCCTCCTTTTGTGCCGATTTTACCGAGGAGTTCATGAACACCGTGCATCGTGTGCCCAGATCCACGGGATCTGTAGATCCCATGGCCGCCTTGGCAAAGGTCTGAACGTCGGTGCCCATCGTTGCCGCGAACGTCTGGAGGAAGGATCCACATCCCGAGGAGCACGCTTCATTCACGGAGATCGAATCCACTGCGTGGTCACGGATCTGCAAGTACTTCATATCTTGGCCGCCAATATCAATGACGGACGTTACGCCAGGCATCAGATGATCGGCAGCCCGGAAGTGAGCCATGGTTTCAACGAGGCCTTCGTCCATGTGCAGCGCCGCTGTGATGAGGCCTTCGCCGTATCCGGTGGCACATGCTCTCCCGATCACCGCATCGTCGGGAAGCTCAGTACGCACGCGCTTGACGATTTCCACCGCCGCACCAACGGGGTCTCCCTCGTTAGATGCGTAGTGATCGAAGACAATGCGATCATCCTGATCAATAATCACGGCCTTGATCGTGGTAGAACCCGCATCGATCCCCAGCCAGCAGCGCCCCTTTGCCTCAGAGATAGGCACTGTTGGCACGGTCTCCTGGGCATGGCGCGTGAGGAATTCTTGGCGTTCGTCGTCGTCGGCAAAAAGGGGCCGCATCCGGGCCGTTTCAGCCAGAATCTCACCGGAATCCAACGCGTCAATCAACTCCGGGAGCCTGCGGGCGTACCGGTTATTATCCTCAGCCAGCAGGGCCGCGCCGGCGGCAACGTAAAGCTGAGCATTCTCGGGGGTTACGAAGGATTCGGCCTTAGGCAGCAGATCCTCGTAAGCCTTGCGAAGTTGTGGGAGGAAGTGGAGGGGACCGCCTAGGAACATGACATTTCCACGAATCGGGCGGCCATTCGCGAGGCCCGCGATGGTCTGGGTGGCCACGGCTGTGAAGATGGAGGCGGCCAGATCCTCGTGCGCGGCACCCTGATTGAGGAGCGGCTGCAGATCAGACTTCGCAAACACGCCGCAGCGTGAGGCAATCGGGTAAAGCTGAGTGGAGTTCGCGGCGAGTTCGTTGAGCCCCGAGGCATCCGTATTGAGCAGCGTCGCCATCTGATCAATGAAAGCCCCGGTACCGCCAGCGCATGTCCCATTCATCCGTTGTTCTGGAGTTGGGTGGAGGTACGTAATTTTGGCATCTTCGCCGCCGAGCTCAACAACTACGTCAACTTCCGGATGCAACCTGCGTGTTGCCTCGGTTGCAGCGATCACTTCTTGGACGAAGGAGACTCCCATGCGCTTAGCAACCGAAAAGCCACCTGAACCGGTCACTGCAGCCTTGACCCGCGCGGTTGGGAACTCAGCTTCAATATCCTCCAGTAGCCGAGTGAGCTCTCCCCGAACGTCCGCGTTGTGGCGGCGATAATCGGAGAACAGAACCCTGTGTCCATCCAGCAGCACTGCCTTCACGGTGGTTGAGCCAATATCAACTCCGAGGTGGAGAGCGGCTTCGTCAGTCATGACAACTCCTCATTCTTGCGACATTCTCATCGTATGTGTGCTCTGATAGAATTTCTACAGCGATGAAATTGATTCATGTGATTGGGGTATGACGTGGCAAAAGGTGCGGAATCTCAAGGAAAAGTAGCTGGTGAGCTGGCCGGGACTAAGGGCCCGAGGCAAAAAAGTGATGAACATGTTGCGAAAATCAGGGGACCGAAGGGCGGGCGCGGGGCCGTCCGCGAACACATCCTCACCGCCGCGCGCAAGGCATTCGTGGAGCATGGATACGACTCAACCACCATGCGAGGGATCGCCCGAGAAGCGGGATGCGACTCCGCTCTTGTTTCCTATTACTTCGGGTCAAAGCAGCTGCTATTCCGGGAGTGCATGAACCTGCCTGAGGACCCTGCACAGTTGGTCATCAACTCACTTTTTGAGGGACGGGAGGGGGCGGGAGCCCGGCTGATTAGCACGGCCCTAGACCTGTACGAGGGCCAGCTCACCAAAGATACGATGATGGCGCTTATGCGTGCGCTCATGACAGACGTCTCCACCAATCAGCGCTTCAAGCGCTATATTCGCAACGATGTCATTGCACGTGTCTCCCAGTTTTCCTCACATCCCGAGCGGCTGGCCGAGGAAATCGAGATCACCATGGCCACCATGTACGGGATTGCGACCATGCGCTACATCGTGGAGCTTGAGCCGATCGCGACCATGCCGCGGGAACGGCTAGTGCGGCAAATGGCGCCCACCATCCAGATGCGCGTTGATCGGATCTTCGCACTGCTAGAGCGCTAGTTCGTAGCCCGTGCCCGGTTCAATAACGAACGCTTTGGATAGGCCATCCGTCGCCTCGTCCAGCGTTGCCGTTGCTGCGTTTCCCGCCTTGCCCGCTGAGAGAAGGTGGACCGGGGAAAGGAAGAGTTCCAGCGGTTCAGCGGCCGGTTCACTGTAGAAAAAAGTGTGGGATGAGAGCTGGGAAGCAGCTTCGTCCGGAGTAATAGCACGTGAGGCCGCCTTAGCCAGCGTGACGATCGCACTCAGCGTATCGGCCATCGGGGCGAGAATCTGGGCGGGCAGGAACTGTGGGGTGGGCGCCAAACCATACAACCAAAAGCCAGCACAGCTTTGGTTGAGGCCATCGTTGAGCAGGCTGACTAGGCGTGCTTTCCGAATGTCGAGGCCCGCGTGAGCCGGGCCTCCCAGTTGGCGCACCAGGGCAGCGGAATTCAGGAACACGTGGACAGCGCCGTCTACCTGCAAGGTGCCGTCCGGCATGGTCGCGCAGGCGACCACAGCGTCCCAGTGGCCAACCGGGTCCAGTTGATTTCGGACGGCCCGCGCTTTCGCTGGATCCGCGTAAGACGGTGCGGCGGGTAAGAGGCGACTCGGTTCTACAGCAGCGGCCGGGCCACCCCCGATAATTCCTGAGTCCGGCTGAACTAGTGGAGTCGAATCAAGCGGCGGTGCCGTTTCGCCCCCAGTACCGAGTGGGCGCAGGTCTGGGCCGTCTGTCATCTCACTCCCGTCCCGAGAGGCCAGGTCCGGCAAATGCTCGCACCAGCGATCGTGGGGCCACGCGCAACATAGCCGCGGCCACCTTGTAGCGAACCGTTGGAGTCACGATGACGCGGCCGTGCCGCACACCGTCTATCGCGATTCGAGCTATCGTGGACGGCTCCGAAAATGCGATGGATGGCCACTGTGATGAATCCACATGCGAGCGTTCATGGAACTCCGAGTAGATCAATCCTGGGCACAGTGCCGATACGGTGACTCCAGTGCCCTTTAGGCTAGCCGCCAGCCCCTCGGTGAACGTGCGCACCCACGCCTTGTGAGCGGAATACGTTCCTTGGGCCGTCAAGGCTGACATCGAGGCGACGTTGAGGATGCCTCCGTATCCGCGCTGCTTCATGGCGGCCGCGGCGGCATGGCAGGTGATGAGAATGGCACGGACCATCGTGTCCAGCCCTTCGAGTTCTCGATCCAGATCGCCGCCCACAACGTCTTGTCCAAGCCCGAATCCAGCATTGTTCACCAGTAGGCCGATAGGCCGGTTGGTGCTGGAAACACGATCTGCTACCGCGAGCGCTCCCGCTTCCGTGGAGAGGTCTGACGGGAGGATCTCCACCTGAATGTCCGCCACTTGCTTCATCTGCTCGGCTATCGCCGCCAGCCGCTCAGCATTGCGCGCTACGAGCACCAGATCATTGCCCTCCGCGGCCAGCTCCCAAGCGATCTCGAGGCCAAGGCCCGAGCTGGCCCCTGTAATGAGTGCAGTTCCCATATGCACCAGCCTAGCTCACCTAATTCCCGAGGCTTGACGCAAACCCGGGGTGATGGGGTGGTGGGATAAAGTTGTCCTCATGAGGATTGCCACCTGGAACATCAACTCCATCCGAGCCCGTGCCGAGCGCGCGCTCGCCGTCCTTGACCGCTGGGACCTCGATGTCCTTCTGCTTCAGGAGACTAAGTGCAAGCCCGAACAGTTCCCGGTGGCACCCTTCGAGGCCGCCGGCTACGAGGTTGCCGCCCATGGTCTAAACCAGTGGAACGGCGCCGCGATCATCTCGCGGGTGGGTATCGAGAATCTTCAGACTTCCTTCCCCGGGCAGCCCGGTTTCGCTAAGGAAGGCACACCCGTTGTGGAAGCCCGTGCCATCGGTGCCACCTGCGGCGGCATCGACGTATGGAGCCTATACATCCCCAACGGCCGCGACGTCACCGATCCCCACTACAGCTACAAGCTGGAGTTCCTGAACCAACTCAACGCCGCCGCCACGGGATGGCTGGCCGAAGGCAGGCCGCTGTTCCTCGCCGGGGACTGGAACGTAGCTCCGTTAGACACGGACGTGTGGGATATCGAAGTGTTCTCAGGCGGGTTGTACGTCTCCGCTCCAGAACGCGCCGCCTTCAACGCGTTTGGTACCGCCGGACTTCAAGAGATCACAAGGAACGCCGACGGTGCGGACTACACCTTCTGGGATTACCAGAAGCTCCGCTTCCCAAGGAATGAGGGCATGCGCATCGACTTCGCGTGGGCCGCACCTGAGGTAGCCGCACAAGTCGAGGCAGCGCACATTGATCGTAATGAGCGCAAGGGTAAGGGAGCTTCGGACCACGTGCCCGTCGTCGTCGATCTAGGAAGTAGGTGACCCGTGCCCAACTACTCTTTTAGCACTATGAGCGCGCCCGCTGCAGCGCGGATCGCGGACGGGTGGCGGTACGAGGCACCGTACGATTTTTTCAATCCGGCAGCCGATTATGAGGAGTTCACGAATCCCGAGCGGTGGCCCGGCGTAGCGCAGATCGCGAAGGTGGACGGCGAAGTGGCCGGGTATTTCCGTTCGGAGCTGGCCGAAACGGCCGATGGCTCCGGGATTACGGCGGACATCACGGTTGGGCTGGCACCCGAACTCACGGATCAGGGACTCGGGGCCAACTTCGTGATTTCGTGCCTGTACCGACTGCGCGAACTACACCCCGAGGTGAGCACCGTGACCGCCTCGATCCCCGAGTTCAATATCCGGGCGCTACGCGTGTTCGAGGAGGCCGGCTTCGAGGTAATCGGGCGTCAAAAGCAGATCGCCAACGGCGCCAAGCTACAGGTGCTCTTGCTCAGCGCTCACTATTTATCGAGCTTGTGACCCATCTGCTCTAGCCAGAGCCGCTCTGCAATATTGCCGATTCCATTGTGGATGTAATCCGGGCGGAATGGATACTTGCGGATGTGCTTTTCCTTGGTGGAGCCGGAGAGCACGAGGTGGGTCTGGAGACCAGACTCCATACCAGCGAGGATATCCGTATCCATGCGGTCGCCTACCAACGCCGTCTCCTCGGAGTGAGCATCAATCTTGTTGAGCCCCATACGGAGCATCACAGGGTTGGGCTTACCCACGTAGTACGGCTCCTTTCCGGTGGCCGCCGTGATCATCGCTGCCACCGCACCCGTTGCCGGGATCGCTCCCTGAGCGGAGGGGCCCGTAACATCCGGGTTGGTGGCAATGAAGCGGGCACCGTTATCGATGAGGCGGATCGCGGTTGTCAGGGCATCGATCGAATACGTGCGGGTCTCCCCCAACACCACGATCTCCGGGCGATCGTTCGTCATAACGAAGCCCTCCTCATACATGGCGGTGGTTAAGCCCGCTTCGCCCACCACATAGGCGCGGCGGGATTCCGTTTGCGGGGCAAGGAACGTTGCTGTTGCCAGCGCGGAGGTCCAGATGTTCTCTTCCGGGACGTTCAGGCCGGCCGTTTCGAGGCGCGCCGAAAGGTCGCGGGGAGTGAAGATCGAATTATTGGTGAGAACAAGGAAGGGAATCTCCTTCTCTTGCAGAGTGGTCAGGAACTCCTTCGCACCCGGTAGGGCATTCTCCTCGTGGATGAGAACGCCGTCCATATCGGTGAGCCAGTTCTTAATTACTCTAGTCATGGCTTCAGCTTACTGGGGCTTATCGAGGAAAACATATGATTGGCGGCTCATTATGTCGTGAATTCCGAGGGAAATACGCGCAGAGCTTAGGAGTCACTAGGAAGTGTAGATGCACCTATCTACACGACGTGATGTGAGCATGCCTGGAACAACAACCATTCGAGTCTCTAGAACCACGTGCGATTCTCTCAACGAGTTGGCTGACCGACGTGGCGAATCTGTTGCGGCCACTGTGAATCGCGCCGTTGAGTTGCTCGAACAGGAAGCCATCGGAATCAAACTTTCCACACCACTCCGCGAGGACGAACTGGAGTGACTCGATGCTAACGCCGGGTGATGTTGTCGAATTAGACCTCGGCGCACCAACGGGGGCTGAAGCCGGAAGTCGCGGGCGCGCCATCATCGTCACTGCTAGACAGATTCTTTTGGGAAACCTCAACGTTGTTCAGGTTGTGCCCTTGACTCGTACAATCCGCGAAAGCGGATCGGAGATCAACATCCAGCCCGATGAACAAAATGGGCTCGACACGCTGTCCGTAGTGCAGTGTCAGCACATCCGCGCAATAGCTTCATCGCGTGTAAAAGCTCCAATAGGGACCACCCTCCAGCAAGTCCGGGAGACGATTGCGCTCATTATCAATATCTGAAGAGAGCCTGAAATCATCCTTCAACTAACTTGCTGAATCGTTTACTTCAATCAAGCTAGCTATTATGCGGCTTAGCTGGACTCGAGGCTGTCGTGTGTAGACAGGTAACTACCGAAAGCCCACACCTTATAAACTAACGTGTTCCACACAAAGAATCCTTGGCGTTCCATTTGTCAGATAATCATCAACGTTCTACACAGAGCCTTAGAACTAAAGGCCTAGGCTTCCACTTAACTAGCGGTATGCTAACGATAAGTAGCTTGCTACGATTACTCAATTTCGTGAAGCATACCCTTCCCAGCTTTGGTCAGAGTTGCTTCATGCGTTAGCTAGTCACATTTTCGGTCCACTAGAGCATTGCAAGGGAATTCAGTATGGACGATCAGCTCAGCAACGGCCCGACGCCAGCACCAGATAATTCATCAAGCTTCGGAACCGGGTACAACCCGTGGTCTGAGACAAAGCAATCATCGTTCCCGCAATACCCAGACCAGAATAACGCCGTACCTCAGTACCCTTACCCACAGCAGCAGTACTTGTCTGGACAAAAACTAACGGAATGGCTATCGCGGCCTTCATTTCATCGTTCTTCATCGCCATTGTTGGGGTTATCCTCGGAGTTGTTGCACTAAACAACATTAAGCAAACCGGCGAAAAAGGAACGGGCTTTGCTTGGGCTGGCATCATTATTGGTGGTTTCTCCATCCTCGCGGCAGTTGCGTTGCTAAGTGCCTGGTAATAGTAGAGCGGTGCCCCAGTACTTCTAATTCAGAACCTTCCTGTTGAGACCGAATACTGCCATCGCTTCGACGTGGCAAACTAGTGCCGTGGAATCATTTTCTTTTGAGCACGCGCTGGCCGTTGTAGATGGGGCTAACGGCGAAGTCACCTATTCCGAAGGACAACAAGACCGCGTTTTTCCGCTCGCTTCCGTCACGAAGACGTTCGCTGCTTGGTCTACCCTGATGGCAGTTGAGAACAAGGTGATTGCGTTGGAAGAGCCGTGCGGCCCCAACGGCTCCACGGTTCGGCATTTGTTGGCGCACGCCTCGGGCCTGCCTTTCGAGCAGGGAGCGCGCCTGGCGAAGCCCGGCGAGAGGCGGATCTACTCAAATCTAGGTATCGAGACCGTGAGCGACGAGGTTGCCGGACGGCTCGGGGTAAGCGTGGAGGAATGGATTACCTCATCCGTTCTTGAGCCGCTTGGAATGAGCGATACGAGCGTGCCCGGCTCCCCCTCAACGTCCGGACTATCCACAGTCGCGGACCTGACGCTTTTCGCTCGCGAACTGCTGAACCCTACGTTGATCAGCCCAATGATGGCCGGCGAGGCAGAATCCGTTCAGTACCCCCGGCTTTCTGGGGTTCTGCCCGGATACGGACGCCAGGCGGATAACCGTTGGGGGCTCGGACTAGAAATCCGTGGACGCAAGAATCCTCACTGGACCGGCAAGAAGTTCTCCGCCCGGACCTTCGGCCACTTCGGCCAATCGGGTTCCTTCATTTGGGTAGATCCCACCGTCCGCAAAGCTGGCATCTTCCTCGGCTCGGAGCCGTTTGGCCCAGAACAAAAGGAAAAGTGGCCCGCACTCACTGAGGAAATGCGGGCACGCTGAGTTCATCAGGGTAAACCACTTCGATCTCTGCGATCGTCTTAGGGAAGTCCTTACGATTGTTCGTAATGAATTGATCAGCTCCGGCCAGAATCGCCGTGGCTAGATGTGCAGCATCCGCGGCCCTCAATCCATATTTCGAACCGAGACCCACCGCAAACTCAGCAGCTGTCTGGTCAAAGGGAAACAGCTCGATCCGACTGACCAGCCCGAAAAGCAACGCGACTTCCTCCGAGTCTGGATCAGCACGCAATGGCTTCGTGAGAATCTCCGGCAACAGCAATACCGAGCCCACAGATGGGTCCGAGTTCTTGATCAGCGGCAGCACTCGCGAACCCAAAGGATGCCCCGGTACCGCAGCATAAATCAGAACATCCGCGTCAAACGCTGAGATCATCGCGCGGACCGGTTTTTGTACGCATCGCCGATGAGCTCTTCGGCACGTTCTGTACTCATCGAGGCCGCAGGAACGTTCTGTTCTCGGGCCGCGGCCAACCTATTCGAGATGAGATCGGCACGCTGCCAGGCATCGCGTGTACGCTGCGTGCGCTGAGGGCTCACAAGGATCGCCACCACACGGCCATGCCGCGAAATGGCTACCTCCTCGCCAGCCTCCACCCGGTCAAGCTGGGCCGGGAGCGTTTGCCGGGCCTCCGAAGCCGATATCGTTACCATGCTCAGATTGTACAATTATGTACAAGACCGTTCAATATCCTAGGAATCATGCCCTGAACGGCATTTAACTCGAAATAGCGGGGTCTGGTTTCACTCAGACCCCGCTATTTCGATCTCACTCCCGATGTGTCACGGTGAGCTCCAGCCCAGATTCATCAAACCCGCGCACGTCCGCCTGAACGGTATCGCCATCCTGAACCTCGCCACCCAGCAGCATGCGAGCCAGTTGATCGCCGATCTCGCGCTGGATGAGCCGGCGCAAAGGCCGGGCTCCGTAAGCCGGATCGTAGCCGTCCATCGCGAGGTAATCGCGAGCGCCGCCCGTAACCTCCAGAGTGATCCGGCGGCCCTCCAACCGCTTGGCCACCTCGGCCACCTGCAGATCCACGATCTTGCCAATCTCATCGAGCGAAAGAGCGTCGAACACGATCACATCGTCCAACCGGTTGATGAACTCCGGCTTGAAGGCGGCGCGAACTGCCCCCATGACGGCCTCGTGGCGGGCATTATCGTCCAACATGGGATCGGTAAGCGCCTGCGACCCAAGGTTCGAGGTGAGGATCAAGATGGTGTTCTTGAAATCCACGGTTCGGCCTTGGCCATCGGTCAAACGGCCATCATCAAGCACCTGAAGCAGGATGTCGAAGACGTCCGGATGGGCCTTCTCCACCTCGTCCAGCAGAATCACAGAGTAGGGCCTGCGCCGCACAGCTTCGGTGAGCTGACCGCCCTCTTCGTAACCCACGTACCCAGGAGGGGCACCGACCAGCCGGGACACTGTGTGCTTCTCGGAATACTCGGACATGTCGATTCGCACCATGGCCCGTTCGTCGTCGAACAAAAAGTCTGCCAACGACTTCGCGAGCTCTGTCTTACCCACGCCGGTGGGACCCAAGAACATAAAGGACCCGGTGGGGCGGTTCGGATCTGCCACGCCAGCGCGGGACCGGCGAACCGCATCGGACACGGAGCGTACGGCCGTCTTCTGGCCGATGAGGCGCTCACCCAGCACATCCTCCATCTGAAGCAGCTTCTGGGTTTCGCCCTGCATCAACCGGCCAACCGGCACGCCGGTCCACGCCGAAACAACTTCGGCGATCTCATCCGCGTCCACGTGATCGGCGATCATCGGCTCGGTATCGGCGCTACCGCCGCTCGCCTCCGCGGCCTCGGCCGCGGCAATCTCCGCCTCAACCTGTGGAATGTCCCCGTTCTGGATACGCCCGGCATCCTCGTAGCGGCTCTCGCGCACGGCTAGCTCGAGCTCCGTGTGCAGCTCGTCCAGCTTTACGCGGAGATCACCCACGCGGTTCCGGCCCGCCTTCTCGGCTTCCCACTTAGCGTTGAGTGCGGCCAGCTCCTCGGACTTGTCCGCGAGTTCGGCGCGCAACTTCTCCAAGCGATCGGCTGTGCCAGCATCGTCCTCAACGTCCGTATCCACCAGATAGGATTCCTCCATCTTGAGGCGATCCACTTGGCGTTGGAGAACGTCGATCTTCTCAGGCGAGGAATCCAGCTCCATCCGCAGCCGTGAGGCCGCCTCATCTACAAGATCAATCGCCTTATCCGGCAGCTGGCGATCGGGAATGTAGCGGTTCGACAGCTCGGCAGCCGCCACGAGGGCGCCGTCCGAGATGGTTACCTTGTGGTGCGCTTCGTACTTGGGTGCGATGCCACGCAGGATCGCCACCGTGTCTTCAACGGAGGGCTCGCCAACATAGACCTGCTGGAAACGCCGCTCAAGGGCGGGATCCTTCTCGATCTTCTCGCGGTATTCGTCCAGTGTGGTGGCGCCGATCAGCCGCAGCTCCCCGCGCGCCAGCATTGGCTTGAGCATGTTGCCCGCATCCATGGCACCCTCGGAACCGCCGCCCGCCCCCACGATGGTGTGGAGCTCATCGATAAACGTCACGACTTCCCCGGCCGAATCCTTGATCTCCTGCAGAACGGCCTTGAGCCGCTCCTCGAACTCGCCACGGTATTTCGCGCCGGCAACCATCGAGGCCACATCCAGCTGCACCAGCTTCTTGCCACGCAAGGATTCGGGAACGTCACCGTCCACCATCCGCTGGGCGAGCCCCTCAACCACGGCAGTCTTTCCAACGCCGGGTTCACCGATCAGCACCGGGTTGTTCTTGGTTCGGCGCGAAAGTACCTGAACCACGCGGCGGATCTCCGAATCGCGTCCGATCACGGGGTCCATCTTCCCCTCGCGAGCAAGCTGAGTCAGATCCGTCCCGTACTTCTCCAGCGCCTTAAACGTGCCCTCCGGATCCGGCGAATCCACCTTGGCGCTCCCACGCACGTTGGGTAGAACCGCAGCGAGCTGATCGCGCGTCACGCCAGCCGAGCGCAGAATCTCCCCAGCCTGACTTTGCGACTGAGCAATTCCCATCAGCAGATGCTCGGTGGAAACATAGGAATCGCCAAGCGCCGTGGCTTCCTTACCCGCGTCCGAGATCACCAGCGAGAGCGGGCGCGAGGCCTGCGGCTGGCTCACCGAAGAGCCAGAAGCTCCCGGAAGCGCGGTGATAGCCGCCCTCGTCCGATTCGCCACGTCCGCACGGTCAATCCCCATTGCGTCCAGAAGCGCCACCGCCACGCCACCCTGCTGGCCGAGCAACGCCTCCAGAAGGTGCAGAGGCTCCACTTGTGGATTGCCAGCCTCCGAGGCCGCGCTGATTGCGGCCGCCAGAGCCTCCTGCGACTTTGTTGTTAACTTGTCCATTCACGTCCCCTTTCGGAAGTTTCTAACCATTAAATTTAACGCTTTAAAGTTGAGTCTATTCCACTCAACTTTATTCTGACGACGACGAAACACTCCCGAACGCAGGTGAGGCTTCGTCGCGGCCACAATAACCACGTCTCACATACTGAAGTCCTATTCCCTGTGTGATATATGGGTTTAAACTGCCGGTATGGCACATGACTTCCTCACATCAGCTTGCAACGCACAGTGTTGCGCGATGTGTTGTTGCCGCTAAATCCCTCACTTTCCCATCCATTCAAAGGAATAACCATGTCATTTTCACGATTTACCAAGATTGGCGCCGGACTCGCGGCCGCAGCGGTCGCGCTTTCGGCATGCGGCGCCGCAGAGGAAGAGGACGCTACCGGATCTGTTTCCGCTTCGGGAGCGACAGGCCGGACAGCCCAAGAAATTCAGGACTCTGGCAAGATCCGCCTCGGAGTATTCTCAGATAAGGCACCCTTCGGTTCCGTAGACTCGAACGGAGACTACGTGGGGTATGACATCGAGTACGGGGAGCAAATCGCCGAAGATCTTGGTGTTGAGCCCGAGTGGGTTCCCGTTGACGCATCCGCACGAGTTGAGTTCCTAGAGTCCGATAAGGTAGACGTCATCCTCGCTAACTTCACCGTGACGGATGAGCGCGCTGAAAAGGTGGACTTCGCGAATCCTTATATGCAGGTCTCGCTCGGCGTGGTGAGCCCCGTGGCGGAAGAGATTACCGACACCGATCAGCTTGCCGATCAAAGCCTGATCATCGTGCGTGGCACAACCGCCGAATCTTACTTGGACGCAAACTACCCCGATGCCGATGTGCAGAAGTACGAACAGTACACCGAGGCGACTAATGCCCTGATCGACGGGCGTGGCGATGCATGGGTCACGGACAACACCGAGGGCCTTGCTTGGGCGCAGAACCACGAGGACTTCACCACGGGCATCACATCACTGGGAGATCCCGATACCATCGCGGCGGCCGTGAAGAAGGGAAACACCGATCTGCTCGAATGGCTGAACAGCGAACTGACCGAACTGCCCGATGATTTCTTCCACGGTCTATACGAGGAAACCCTGCTGCCCGTGTACGGCGATCAGGTGAGCCCCGACGAACTCGTGATTGAGAACGGTCAAGCGTAGTTGGATTTTTCCATCATCGCCGAATACCTCCCGAGGTACTTCGACGCTACCCTCCTCACCCTGCGGATTGCGTTCTTCGGGACGGTCTACGCGCTGATACTGGGCCTAGTGTGCAGCTTGGTCCAGTATCTGCGTGTGCCTGTAGCCCGGCAGATCGTCAACGCCTATGTTGAGCTGTCCCGGAATACTCCACTGCTGGTCCAACTTTTCTTCATCTACTTTGGGCTGCCAAAGCTCGGGATTGTCTGGTCCTCAGAGAATTGCGCAATCATTGGGCTCACCTTCCTTGGCGGGTCCTATATGGCCGAGGCCTTCCGGTCCGGATTCGAATCCGTGGAAAAGATTCAGATGGAATCGGCACGGTCTCTTGGGATGAAGACCTCCACGGCAATTCGCTATGTGTTGCTGCCTCAGGCTCTGGCCGTAGCATTGCCCGGAATCACGGCGAACATCGTGTTCCTCATCAAGGAAACTTCCGTTGTATCCATTATCGCCCTACCGGACCTCATGTTCGTCACCAAGGACATCATCGGGACCGACTACAACACGTGGATTGCCCTGGGGATGCTTGTAGTGTTCTACCTGATCATCCTCCTCCCGATCTCCCTTATCGCCGGCAAGGTTGAGCGGAGGATGCGTCATGTCTGACTGGACAGTTCTGTTCGAAGGCACCAACTTCGCTCGTTTGCTCTATGGCCTATGGATCACGATCCGGATCGCCGGAATCTCACTGGTTCTCAGCATGGTTCTGGGCGTGTTCATGGGCATTGCGATGACGTCCCAGAACCGGGTGCTCCGCTTCCTCATGCGGGTCTATCTAGAGTTCATCCGGATCATGCCCCAACTAGTGCTGTTGTTCATCGTGTATTTTGGGCTGGCCCGCAGCACTGGAATCAATTTGACTGGCGAGATTTCTGCCATCATCGTGTTCACTCTGTGGGGCACGGCGGAGATGGGTGACCTTGTGCGCGGTGCCCTTGCCTCAATCCCGTCCCATCAGTACCAGAGTGCAGCGGCGCTTGGTCTCACGCGGGCCCAGCAGTATCGCTACGTAATCCTGCCGCAGACAATCCGGCGGCTCGCCCCGCTCTCCATTAATCTGGCCACGCGCATGATCAAGACAACCACGCTGGTCGCGCTCATAGGCGTGGTCGAGGCACTCAAGGTTGGCCAACAGATTATCGATGCGAATCGATTTGATTTCCCGGACGCCGCTCTGTGGGTTTATGGCCTCATCTTTATCCTCTATTTCCTCATCTGCTATCCGCTCTCAGTGGCGGCGCGAAAACTCGAAAAGAAGTGGGCTTAATGCTTGATCTCCAAAACATTGTCAAGGTTTACGATCAGGACCGCCTCGTTCTTCGTGGCATCGATCTATCCGTTGACCGTAGCGAGGTTCTGGCCATCATCGGCCCGTCCGGGTGCGGCAAATCTACCCTGCTTCGCTGCATTAACGGACTAGAAGAGATCCAAGACGGAACCATCGCCCTTGATGGGCAGGTTGTGGACGGAAAATCATGGGATAGGGTCCGCCAGCGCGTGGGTATGGTGTTCCAGAGCTACGAGCTGTTCCCCCACCTGACCATCTTGGATAACCTGCTGCTCGCCCCACTCAAGGTCCGCAAGGAGGACAAGGCGGTAGCGGCCAAGCGCGCCACCGAACTGCTCACACGCGTGGGCCTTGCCGATCGCGCGGATTCTTACCCGAGCCAGCTCTCCGGCGGGCAAAAGCAGCGCGTGGCGATCGTCCGCGCGCTCATGATGGAACCTGAAGTCCTCCTACTGGACGAAATCACGGCCTCTCTGGACCCGGAGATGGTCCGCGAGGTTCTCGATGTGGTTGCTGGGCTAGCAAAGTCCGGAATGACGATGTTGATCGTGACGCACGAAATGCAGTTCGCCGAAGCGGTAGCTGATCGCGTGGTGTTCATGGACGACGGCAAGATTATCGAAGAGGGGCGCCCTGCCGAATTCTTCAAGGAGCCCCAGACCGAACGTGCAAAGAGATTCTTGGACATCTTCACGTTCGAGGCCGAGGAGATCTAGCGCACCAGCCGAAGCACCGGCATTCCGGCGAACGTCGCATCTTCTCCATCCGCGCCGAAACCGTGCTTCTCGTAGAAACGTTGTGAGCCACCCGGGCGGGTCCACACATAGGCTGGCGCGTCCCCAATTGCTCGTTGAAGGAGCAGACTCCCGATTCCTTCACCCGTTCGGTCCGGATCCACGTACAGCATCGCTACCTCGAGGGATCGAACCTCGTGAGGCCCCTTCGCCTCGCATTCGCAAAAGCCGACGAGTTCGCCGCCATGCAGCGCAACCCACACCGTTGCCGAGCTATTGCCTGAGAACACCTCGCGGAACTGCTCCCGTGAGATATCCTCGTTGTAGGCAGCCAGCCACGCCCTCCGATGGAGCCCTATCAGTTCATCCACATCAGCAACGTTCGCTTCTCGCAAGATCATGTTCACTCGTCCAGAATACAAGTCACTAGGATGGTCAGCATGGCGAAGAAGAAGCGGCAGCAGCAAGGCACGCACGCGCTTCAGGTGCTTGAGGCGGCGGACGCCGCCTATGAGCTCGTGGAGTACGAACACTCTGAGCATCAAGATCATGGTTACGCGCTGGATACTGCTGAGGTGCTAGGGCGTGATCCAGCAACGATCTTCAAGACGCTCATGGCCCTCGTGGATGGCAAGCCGGTATGCGCGGTGGTCCCGGCAACGGGCATGCTTAACCTCAAGGCCCTTGCGAAGGCTGCGAGCGGCAAACGCGCCGAAATGATGGAACCGGCGAAGGCTGAGAAACAGACCGGATACGTCACCGGCGGAATCTCCCCTCTTGGCCAGCGAACGAAGGTACCAACGTTCATCGATGCCTCCGCCCGCGATCACGAAACCATGCTCGTCTCGGGTGGAAAGCGCACGCTGTCCGTCTCGATCGCCCCAGAAACGCTCGGTTCATTAGTGGACGCAGCCTTCGCTTCTATCGCCGATATCGAACGTCACTTCTAGGCCTTTCCTACTTGCCGAGTGCAGGGTAGATTGGGCTTAGCTGATCAAGAGATCGGCGTTGGACGACGGAAGGAGAGTTCTATGGATTTAGCTAATAAGGCCAAGGACTTCCTGAATAGCGATCAGGCTGAAGAAAAGTCGGATCAGATTCTGGATCAAACTGCCGGGTTCGCCAAGGACAAGCTTGGAAATGACAAGGCAGACCAGGTCGATAAAGTCCGAGATGCTGTAGATCAAAAGATCGGCAACGAGGGCACAAAGTAACTCCTCGTTTCAACCTGTATCAACAGGAATAAATCTTTGGCCGAGCGGGCGCCAACTTTGACGTTGGCGCCCGCTCCCATATCACGTGGGATTGCTCGCTTAAGCACCAAGAAACTAACCGTGATGCATTTCCCCGTTTAGACTCATTCCATGACCGAAACCTACCGCCGCACTTCGATCCCCGGCAACCTCGTCCGAGGAGCCATGATGGGAGCAGTGGAAACCGTCCCTGGAACCTCGGGCGGAACCGTTGCACTTGTGGTGGGAATCTATTACCAGATCATTGATTCGGCTGGATCGGTCATTTCCGCCCTCCGTAGGCTCATCACGGGCCCGGATCGTAAGGAAGGGTTCAAACAGGAGCTCAGCAAGGTGTACTGGAGCGTTGTTATCCCGGTGCTCATCGGAATGGTCGCGGCGCTGTTCACGGTTGCTGGCCCTATGGCGAACCTTATGGAAGCTCATCCGGTCCAGATGCGCTCCATATTCTTCGGAATGGTTCTAGCCTCTGTGTCTGTTCCAGTGCGAATGATGCTTAGGGGGCTTGAAATCCAGCGCCGAAACGCTGCCGCTCTAGGACGCGGCACATCAGATTTCCGGGTGAAACCCCACCACATCGTTTTCGGCATTGTCGCCGCGATCACAGCCTTCATCTTGGTGTCGCTGCCACCCGCAAACGCAGAGGCAAACATCTGGATCGTTGTTCCTGCCGCCGCCATTGCCGTATCCGCTCTAGTGCTACCCGGCCTCTCGGGTTCCTTCCTGCTCCTCACCTTCGGCCTATACGAGTCCACGATGCGCGCCGTCTCCGAGCTGGACCTCGGCTATCTGGCGCCGTTCCTCCTCGGCATCCTAATCGGGATAATCCTTGTGGTGAAGTCCCTTCAGTGGCTCCTGAATAATCATCACACCACCACGCTAGCCGTGCTGACCGGCGTGATGATTGGCGGCCTTCGCTCACTCTGGCCATGGCAGGACGCCGCCCGCAATCTCAGTGCTCCCGGTTCGGATCTCTGGGGATGCATTGGGCTTGCCGCCATTGGCTTTGCGGCCGTGATGGTACTAGTTATCCTCGATGCTAAGCTCGCTGCGCGCGACGAGGCTAGCGTCTAAGTACCGCTCGAGGGCCTGCTTCCAGTTCCTTCGGATCCACGAGCCACGGCTCACTGCCCAGAGATTGCACTGGGGGAAGGTCAGAAGCGCTTCGCACGCCTTCCAACCTCAACGATCGGCCGATAAGCTCCGCCACGTCCCCTGATTCCCATCCGAACTCTGCGAGCGCCCGCATCGTCACCGCACCATCGCGCTTTGCCAGCCGCACGCCTTCAGCGTTGAACACCATCGGCACGTGGTAATACTTCGGGGTTGCCATTCCCATCAACTGCTGCAGATACACCTGCCGCGGCGTTGAGGGCAGCAAATCGTTGCCACGGGTGATTTGGGTGATGGATTCGTCGTCGTCGTCAAAAACGGACACGAAGTTGTAACTGTAAACCCCGTCTCCACGGCGAATCACAAAATCATCGACAGCGCCGGTGTAGATTCCCATTATTTCGTCGACGACGGTAAGCTCCCGCACGTCCGTCTTCACCCGTAATGCGGGTCCACGATTCGTGCCAGCTAGTTTCGCGCGTCCGGCTTCTCGCTCCGCCTCAGTGAGGTTCCGGCAGGTTCCCGGGTACGAGCCGGGTGGGCGGTGTGGGGCCGAGGCTACTTGGGCCAACTCTTTGCGGGTGCAATAGCATTCGTAAAGTAGACCGCGCGCTTGGAGCGATTCGAAGGCGGCATCGTAGGCAGCTTGACGCTCACTCTGGTAAACGAGCGAATCCCAATCGATGCCGAGCGCCGCCAGATCTTCGAGCTGGCGACCGTAAAACTCGGGGCGCACGCGTTCGTCCAAGTCCTCCATGCGCATGACGAAACCGGCCCCGGATCTACGCGCAATAGCCCACGCCAGCATCGCCGTCCGGAGATTCCCGAGGTGGAGATCTCCGGTTGGCGAGGGCGCATATCGGCCGTTACTAGGCAAGCGAACCCATCGGATCCCACGCGGGCAGCACAAGTGGCTCGGTTTCGAGGATTGGGAGGAGTTCCTCCGGTAGGCGATCGCGGCGGATCGCTACCTCGAATACGTGCTGATCGAACCACGAATCGTTCATCGTGAAGAAGCCCTTATCGGCAATCTGATCGCCCCACGAATTCTCCACGCGCCAGCGGCGGGTTGCGCCGTCGAGGATATCCACGCCGGTGAAGACCATAGCGTGGGTCATCTGTGCCTGGCCGTACTGCAGTTCCTCGGCCTTAGTCATCTCTAGGTCAATGCCGTAGGTGCCCTCGTAATCGAAGAGCTTGCCGTCCCAAATGCCTAGGTCGCGGTCACACTGCTTAGAAGTGTCGCAGCCCATCCAAACTGGATCGCCAGCCTCGAGGGTTGACTGCGTGGCCTCGCGAATCACGCTGATCGGGACATTGAGATAGGTGACTGGCCTAGCACCCACCACGTTGCCCAAACGGTCCACAGTGAACAGGTTGTTGTACGGGGAGGTCTCCCGAGGATCATTCACCAGACACACGTAATCCTCAAGAGCAGGCAGATACTTCGCCGCAAACTGGATCGGGGTGAAGGTGCCGGCGCGGTGGAACTCGCGATCCTTACCTTCCCACTGCCACACGAACTCGCGCGGAGGGGTCCCGAGGTGAATGCAGAGGACACGGTAGACCTCACGCATGATGTCTTTCTTCACGGCGGCCGCGTTGGCGGCGGCGCGAACGTCCCGGGCTCCCCGGCGCAGGAGGTTCCCCAGCGTCTGATTCATGAGGGCTGTATTGGAGGACGATTCCGTTTCCGGCATCGCATACTTGGGTACAACGCCATACTTCTCGATTAGGGCCACGAACATGTTCCACTGGCCGCCGTCACTCACCGGATCAGAGAGGAGGTAATGGATGGTGCGATCATCAACGTCGCGATCGGCTAGTTCGATCATCGTACTGAGGAAGTAGTTCGACTTCTCCAGCTTGTCCCAGAAGTGCAGGAAATTCTGCGAGAATTCGAACTTCTCTAGTCCCGTCTCCTCGTACACTGCCGCCTTCAGCGAATTCAGGCCCGCGAACAGCCAGCAGCGCCCCGATTTCTTCTGGTTCGCATTCGGCCACTTATCAACACGCACGGACATCGAAGGATCGATCGACGTAACGATCTCCCGGTCCATCGCCACCTTCTTGATGGACGTCTCCGTTACGGCATTCTGAACGATGCGCGCGGTCTTATCTGCGGCAAACTCGGCGGCGAATTGATCCAGCAATCCACTCGTCAAGGACTGGTCAGTCATTATTTCACTTCTCCTTTTCGGCATGTTCCCAGATCATCGTACGCTGTCCGCTAGCCGTCAGCCCTCAGCCAGCAAGACCCGACACGAGCGCGGGGCTACATGATGGTCGCCCTCAACTATCGCTTCGTGATCGCCGTGGTTGAGGAGGAAGATGTACTGGCCCCGCTCGGTGATATCCACGCCACGCGGAACAGCGGGTGCCACGCCCAAGACTTGATCCAAAACGGCGGCACGACCTGCGGAATCCAACCGGGTCGCGACGTACCAAGCCTCACCAGCGCCAGAACCTCGCCGCACGGTAACAACGGGCAAACCAGCAAGATCATCGGCTGCAAACTCTGCGATAACCTCAACACCGGCATCAGGATCAACGGCAAGAACCTCGCCCCAATCGGCGCCCTTTCCGGAGAAGCTCGCACCGTCCACCGCACGCAACACCACATCATTACTCGCTGCGGGGGTATGGATAGAGGAGGAGATGTGATCGACATCGTGGTCCAAATCCTCCCCAAACCCCAAAACGGTGGGCTCCACGGACACGGGGTAAAGCCCTTGTACGCGGACACCGAGTAGGCTGGCGAGATTGCCGAGGTACCCGCCCTCGATCGCGTGGCCATCCGGGCCCACATACCCCGTCTGGTATGTGACAATAACGCTCGCCCTACCGGCAACAGCCTCGAGCAACCGCGCCACTGCCGCCGGGGTCAGCCTAAACAGCGCAGGAACAATAATCACGCGATAGCTGGTCAAATCCGACTCGGGATGAGCGAAATCCACAACCTGGTGGCGCTCGAAGAGGCTGGCGTGCCACGCACGCAATTCGTTCTCTGGCACCCGCTCATCCACCGGACCACACGCGTATTGCTGATTCCACGCGCTCTCCCAGTCCCACAAAAGTACAACGTCCGCCTGCGCAGCCCCTTCTTCGGGTGGCTCAATCGCCGACAATGCCTCGCCCAGTTGGGTAACCTCCCGCCAAGTCCGGGTTTCCGTGCCGCCGTGAGGCACCATGGCGCCGTGGAAGGTCTCGGCTCCCGCAAGCGACTGCCGCCACTGGAAGTTCATGATGCCGTTGGCCCCGCGCGCAACGGCCTGCATGCTCCACAAACCGTATTGCCCTGGGCGCTTGACGGGGTTGCGCCTCCGCCACTGGACGGCGGACGGAGTCTGCTCCATCTGGATGAATGGCCGGCCGCCGCCAAAGGAACGCATGAGGTCACAATGCAACGCATACTCTCGCGCGGCCCTCGGATTTGCGGGATCGGGGTAACTGTCATTGCTAATGACGTCCATATGCTCGGCCCAACGCCAGTAATCTAGCGAGTCCCAGAGATCCATGAAATTCGTGGTAATGGGAATGTCCGGGTTGGCGGTGCGGAGGGCCTCCTTCTCGATGAGGAAAAGGTCGAGGATGTTCTCTGACCAAAAAATACGCCAATCAACCTGCTGATGCTGATTGGGAATCGTGGGCGTGACAACCGGCGGAAGAACCTGATCCCAAGAAGTCATCCGCTGGGACCAAAAAGCGGTTCCCCACGCCTGATTCAGTGCGTCGAGCGAGCCGTAGCGCTCCCCCAGCCACGCCCGGAAACGCTCCACAGATTCGTGATCGAAACTCTCATCAATGTGGCACCCGTACTCATTGCTCACGTGCCACATCTTCAGTCCGGGATGATCACCGAAGGCTGCAGCCATCGCCTTCACCAGCGCAGCCACCTTATCCCGGAACAACTGGCTGCTGGGATTGTATTGCTGGCGCGATCCCCAAGAGAGATGCTCACCATGAACATTGATGGGCAGCGTCTCAGGATAGAGCGAACCCAGCCACGGCGGCGGCGAAGCGGTCCCCGTGGCGAGATCAACACCAATCCCGGCCTCATACATCTTGTCCATGACATCGCGAAGCCACCCAAACTCATAGCGCCCAGGCTCCGGTTCCAACAGCGCCCACGAAAAGACGCCTACGGTCACGAGATTCACTCCAGCAGCCTTCATCAACTCGATATCGCGCTCAACAGTCCCCTCAGGCCACTGCTCGGGATTATAATCTGCGCCGTAAAAGATGGAATCGGCCTTAAGTGGCACGGGACTTTGCGGCGAACTCTTCATGAGGTTCCCTCCTTTGGGATCACCATCTAAACATTCTGTACACGTTTACATACAGGCTAGATCCAATCCTACACACACGGTTTATCGAGGGGCAATGGTTCCTGAGTACTATGGGAACAGCAGGCTTATATCAACAACGAAGGCACCATGGACAATCAACTATCCGTCGGGCGCCCAACGATTCTGGATGTTGCACGGGTAGCTGGCGTTTCGCACGCGACGGTGTCGCGTTACCTAAACAAGCGCGCGTATGTGTCCGAACAAGCGGCTACCGCGATCGATCAGGCAATCCGCGAGGTTAACTATGTGCCCAGCAGAACCGCACGCTCGCTAGTGAACCGCCAAACCCGCGCGGTGGCATTCGTTGTGCGCGAGAGCCCTACCCTGTTCTTTACCGATCCTAACTTGAGCAAGATGGCCATCGGCGCCAACGCGGCACTCTCTGCCCAAAACTACCAAATGCTCTTCATGATTATTGACAGTGAGCAATCGGCTGCGCGAATAACGGAACTGATCGGCGGCGGCTTTGTGGACGGGGTGATTCTGGTTGCCATGTCCCTCAATGACCCCGCGGCTCAGGCAATTGCCAACACACCAACACCTGCGGTTACGGCCAGCGTCCCCCTCCCCGATTCGCTTGTACCCCATGTAGACACGGACAATGCAGGTGGGATCGAAACGCTCACTCGCCTTCTCCATGAAAGTGGGTTCCACACAATCGCTCACCTCGGCGGCCCAGAACACGAACCAGCCGCGATTCTCCGGCATGCCGGTTACAAGAAGGCCCTAGGCCCCGCCTATGATCCAGCGCTTGTGGACTTCGCCAATCAGTGGGAGCTCGAAGCAGGCCGTGCCTCCATGCGTCGCCTCCTTGCCGCCGGGCCAGAGATCGACGCAGTCATTGCCTCCTCCGATCTGCTGGCCACGGGTGCACTGGACGTTCTAGCCGAGCAAGGCCGGCGCGTCCCCGAGGACGTCTCGGTATCCGGATTCGACGATTCCGACTGGGCCCTACGTGCCCACCCCCCGCTCACCACGGTGCACCAGGACTCCTACCGAATCGGCGAAGAACTTGCGGAGGTCGTCCTCCGGCAAATCGACGGCGAAGACCTTCAAGGCTTCGGCCGCATCATCCCAAACGAGGTTGTCTGGCGCGAATCTAGCGGTCCGCGCTCCGATGCTTCGTGACTCCAATCAGCGTCCCATCTGGCTTCGTGAACGCGAACCCGCCGAGGTGATGAGTGATCGTGATCTGGGCACGATGGATCGCTCCGTGGTGTGCACGGCAAAAGAGCACGGCATTATCAATAATTGTGGGCCCCGCCCTCTCATACTCCTGCGCATGATGAATCTCCGCATACTCGGCTCCACGCTCACACCCCGGATACCGGCAATGCCGATCTCTCGCAATCACCGCTTTCGCCTGCCGCGCGCTGAAGAGCCTCTGCTTTCGAGAGACGTCCAGTGGCTCGCCATACGCTCCCATCACTACTCGGGTAACGGCGGAATCGCACAACGTCTGCGCTAGCTCCGAAGGCGGCAACGCACTCCCGTCGGGTAAAGTCGCTGGCCCACATCCTTCGAGGAGAGTTACATCTATACCCGCCCGAATCCGCGCGAGCACTCCGCCAAGATCTGCTTCAAGCTGCTCGCGCTCATCGAGACAGGCACCGCGGCGCCCGAGCCCCGCACCCGAAGTCGGGCAGCCAGCGCCCGTCTCGCCCGAATCAGCCGCACCGGCGGGATCCCGCCCGTGCCGCGACCCGGCCCGACTCGCCTCGGGAAGCTCAGCACACCCCTTCGCGATCGCCTTTTCGGTCTGAACCAGCGTCCCAAGCGGCACATGAACCAGGATCTCGTGCCGCGGCCCCGCGTGACCGGCAGTTCCACCAGAGCCACTCAAAGCTGCCGACGCTAGCTGCACCAGCGCCTCAGCATTTCGCTGGGGCGGTGTGCGGCGGTCATCCTTCTTGGGCACCCCCACAATCTCGTTCAACGTATGCTTGAGCAGCGTGCCGTCAGACGCAGTGAGCCAACCCGAGAGCCGATACCCGCCCCGATCCGGACTGACATAGAACTTCTCGGACTCAATTTCCCGCGCTGCTTCCTTCTCGGCTTGCTCCGGCCGATGGGTCACACGCCACGCCAAGACCGTCTTGCGGAATCTTTCGACAGGCTCATTCCATGCAGCCTCGACGAACATCGCTTCATCCGCCTTCGCCTGCTTGGTCAAGTCCCTCCCAATCAGCGACGTCAACGCCTCAAGATAGGACCGCGACAGCCCCTTCTTCATTGCCGCACCAAACAGCGGAAAAGCCACGGCCGCCCTAGCCTGTGACATCTCACGGCCCGTCTGCGCCTGAGACTGCTGACCCGAAGAGGTCAGCACATCCCGCAGGTTCTTCTCCTCGCCCGGCAGCGGCAACGGCCGCCCATTGCCCTCTGGTAGCTGATCGAACTGGCCCTGCTGGATAGCCTGCAATTCCTCTATATGCCCAATCGCGGAAAGCTTGGCACCATCCAAAAAGCGCGTCGCGCGCTTCATCGCAGTCAACACCTCGATCGCATCCGGCAGCCCAAGCTCCGACACGCTCATGCTCTGGCAAAGCCGCGCCATGCGATCAAGCACGGCGACCAATTCGTCTTTCGCGTTCCCTCCGGCTCCGCCAGTAGATCGCGCAGCATACTCATTTTTGGCTGGTGCGCCCCCAGCCGCGCGAGCACCCGGACCCGCCGCAGCCCCGACGGCCGTACTACCAGCCGAAGGTGCCGCCGTAGGACCGCTAGCTCGCGAGCTCCCCAACGGCCGCCCAGCTCGCGGCCCAGCAGAAGCCTCGGCCTCGATACCAACAACATCGAACAGCGTAGTCATCGTTTCACCTCCATCCATCAAACTGAAGAACTTCTGTTCGGTACAAGCCTATCGAGCACCTCCCACACTTTTTCCTCCCAAACGGGCATTCTCACCGGGTTTACAATTTGTGTTATACCTCACAATTAACCGACCCGTACGCCATCCTTGAGTACAACCATTTTTGTCGACGACGACGGATCCCCACCTCCGCACCGACCTACCGAGGTGGGTGGTTAGTAGAAAACAAGAGGAAGGGCTCGAGCCAGCACATGGCTGGATTCAGACCCTCCCACCGTTAGCGGCGAAACTAACCGTCCATACGTCGCCTTGCCACTAGCACTACGCCAGCAGCCGTCAGCAGTAATGCCGCTGCACCAATGGCAGCAACGCGAGCACCAGTATTTGGCATCTCTGAACCGGGCTGATCGCCAGCATTTGAATCAGTGCCCGGGCCAGCCGTTCCGTTCTCAGAGCCTGAAGGGTCCGTCGCGGTTCCATCAGACGGATCCGTTCCCGGTTCACTCGGATCCGTTGGATCCGTTCCCGGGTCGCTCGGGTCAGTACCCGGCTCAGTCGGATCCGTTCCCGGGTCACTTGGGTCCGTCCCCGGATCCTGCTCATCGTCAACCTCAACTGCAATAAGATCAGCGGACGTTGCGGACCATGCGACGAAATCGTCGGGGATAAAGGCAACGCGCAATTCGTGCTCGCCGGCATCCAGCCCGGTCACCACGACTTCAGCGCTACCGGAATCGACAGCGGAATCAGCCAACGCCTCACGGCCCTCGTAGACCCGGATGGTGCCGGCGGCCTCGGGATCGAGTTTAGCCTGAATGGTCAGCTCGCCACTTGCGGCTTCCACATCTGCGTCCGCACCTTCGTTTGCAGCGACCTCAGCAACCTCCGCTACAGCGGCAACTCCCGCGGTGAGCTCAGGTTCAACCCACTGGGGCGCATCTGTTGCAATCGCAAACAGATGCATCTTCGAGTTATCCGGAAGCTGGATGGAAATCAGATTCTGACCTTCTGGAATGTCGACTGGCTGCGTGGCATATAGCCCGCAGTTCGCACCCTCGGCACCGTTCTTGCCTCCGCGCTGGGAGGGAACACCAAGAACCGTGGACCCGTCCTCTGGATTCTTGCCAGAGCACCAGTCTGGCAGGGCAACTCCCGCAGTCACATCACTCGTGTCACCGGTCTTCTCATCCTGGAGACCAAGCACGATCTCTTCGCTGAATGATCCGTTGTTAGCCGCACCAACCAGCGCGATCTGCCCGGAAGATGCCAGTGCCTCGGGCAGCTCAATCGTCTGCTCCTTCATGAGCACGTTATCTGGCTCGCCAGCATCCCCAGAGATCCAATACTGAAGCTGACTATCGGGAATGTTCACCAACGCCCCCGTAGGCACACCAGCTTGAGCCAACAGATCACGCGGGTAGAAGTACCCGAGCCCGTCGAAATCGGCCCCGTCCCCGCCAAGATCACCAATTGCGGTGTTGTTGAGATGCTCTTTGAGGAAGGATTCGGGCCCCACGGAAACATCAACGTCAAGCGAAGATTCAAGATCCCCCGCCGTGGCTTCAAGCGAAACCTCGTGCGCCCCCGACGGCGTCCACTCAGGCACCTCCACAGTCACATCACTGGAGGTCCCAACCGGGAAACCGCCGGATTCCACGCTCCACTCCGAGTCCGCGAGGCTCACCCACAGGCTGTCCGACGCGGCTGCGATCTCTCCCGACACCGTCCCGGGCCCTTGCGCGATCACGGAGGCGCTAGCGGAAATCTCGCCACCAGGAACCGCCCACAGATGCTCGGGATCAACCCCAAGGCCAAGCCGCTCCTGCCCTTCACTCCCCTCGATCATCGCAGCGGGCGCGGCATCATCCCCGGTCGCCCAATCAGACGCACCAGCTTCCGCCCCTAAATCAAACGCGAGCGTAGAGACCCCATCCAGGTCAGCATCCTCGATGTATCCCTTGTCCCACGCGCTCCCATCGGCTGAAACGCCCTCAATGTAGCGGTTGGAATCGGACACACCATCGGCGGTAATCACAAGGGGCTTTCCGTCGGGACGCTGAATCGTCACCTTCTCAAATGCGGGTGTTGCCAGAGTCCACATGTCCGTCCCCGGAACCGCGGGGAACAACCCGATACTTGCGAATACGTACCACGAGCTCATGGTCCCAAGATCATCGTTGCCGGTTACGCCGGTTGGCCCGTCAGTAAACAAGGTTCGAGCGGCAACCAGTACGTCGCTGGTCTTCCACGGCTGCCCAGCCCACAGATACATCCACGGAGCATGGAAATCGGGCTCATTGTTGGGATTGTAGGTATCGAAGCCGTAGTAATCATAGGCACCACTCACCCACGTCTCCAGAGCGGTCCCAGCCGGATCGCTCACAACCTCGGGGAACGCAAAGAAGTGGTCCAACCGCTCGATGGTCGCCTCCTTCGCGTCCTTACCATCGGCCGCTCCGATCATTTCCATAAGATCGTACGGATTTTGCTGCACCAGCCACATGTACTGGGAAGCAGTCGCCTCGTGGAAGCCGCGCGCCTGTGCGGGATCCTCGCTCCCGTAGAAGGCCCCGGATCGGTCGCGCGCCCTGAAGTGGCCCGTGGAGGGATCAAAGAGGTTGCGGTAGGAGGTGCCTCGGGCGGCGAGGCGTTCGGCGTCGTCGTCAAAACCCAAAGTGGAAGCCATCACGGACAGGGAGGCATCGGCTAAAGCGTATTCCAACGTGGCCGAACCACCATGGTCCAAATCGTAATCTCCCGGGCCCTTACGGGTGGAGGGGTCTTGTGGAACGTAGCCATCGGCGAGGTACTCGGCGTTACCGGCGCGCCCGTTGGCGAACCATTCGGTGGGCGGGACGCCATCTGCGTTGTCAATCAGAAGCTGATAAGTCTCTTCCTCGTGCCCCGTCAAAAGGCCCTGCGCCCACGCCTGAACCAACCAAATCGTCCCGGGATCTCCCGTCATAATATTGGTTTCTACCGTTCCAAATCCCCAACGCGGGAGCCACCCAGAATGCTGGCCCTGGCGCACAAGCGAGAGCGCCTGATCGGCCGCCACGTCCGGATCAACCAGCGCTACGAACTGCTCCTGAGTTCGGTAGGTGTCCCACAAAGAGAAGTTCTGATAGTAGAAAAAGTCCGGATCGTCCTCCTTGTGGATCTTCTGATCCCAGCCCGTGTACCGGCCATCAACGTCCGATCCGAGGTTCGGTGCCAAGAAGCTGCGGTAGAGCGCGGAATTGAAAACTCGCTCCGTCGTTTCGTCCGCACCCTCAATATCGATCGAGTGTAAGCGCTCTTCCCACTCCGCCTTCGTGTCCGCGAGCGCCTCCTCGTACGTTGCACGCTCAGCTTCGAGGTTCGCGCGCGCCCCATCCAAATCGACGTAGCTGAGGGAGGTTTGCGCCTCAACGGTTGTATCGCCGTCCGTGGTATCAAACTGGACCCACGCGCCGCGCCGGCCTTCGCCCGCGGACTCCTGAGCGTCCGTTACCTTATCACCTTCCCACGTTCCCGCCTCCGCAATATCGCGGTCGAACACCGTGGTTGTATAGAAAGTTACCTCCGGGGTGTCCTGGCAGAACCCGGCCGTGGTTATCTCGGTTTCGATTGTGTGTTCGTCAAGAATTTTTACCGACGACGACGTCACCCCATTCAACGCCTGCCCCACATTGACCATGAGCATCGCTTCATCCGTCTCGGGATAGGTGTAGCGGGCCACGCCCGTGCGGGCCGTGGCGGTCAGGTCCGCCGTGACAGTACCCTCCGGTGCCTGCAAATCCACCGAGTATTGACCCGCCGAAGCGCTCTCCGCCTCATGCGAATACTTCAGGGCGTACTTTGCGTTATCGGTTGATGTGACCGCCCCCGTTGTGGGAAGCATAGGCTGTGGGCCGCCCAGAGAACATCCCACACCCGAGATATGGACTAGGGAGAATCCGCGGATCGAATCCCGCGTGTAGTCATATCCCACGTTATGGCCGTTATCCGGGGAGAACTGCACCATCCCGAACGGCGTGCTTGCTCCCGGGTAGGTGTTGCCCTCATCTTGAGTGCCGATAAACGGATTGACTGAATCCGCCAGCGGGGTTGCCCCATCCGCCGTGGATGGGGCTGTGACCGCCAGTCCGGATCCCAGCATGGCAACGGCAGCCATCGCGGCCGTTAACGCATGGGGGATTCGGGAGTGGCGCCGTTTCGTGTTGGCCATCGTGTTCCCTTCATTGGCACAGCGCAGCGTTGCGCGCAGAGTGGTCGTGCTTCTTCAGTGTAGGACAGCGCTGTCATGTGATGTGGGATACTTCGTGAATGTGACGCATGGCATACCAGGGGTGCTGGGGGTGCGCACAGATGTGGATTTCAGTGGTGAGCACACCCGTTCCACCTTGAGAACGCCCGGTATAGCGGTCCTTCTCAGGGAGTACCGCATACGCTCAGAAACGAGCGAGATAGAAAACGAGAGGGAGGGCCCGAACCCAGCACGTTGCTGGGTCCAGACCCTCCCCCGATTATTGCCGTGACTATCCGTTCATACGCCGCCTTGCTACCAACACCACACCCGCCGCCGTTAGCAACAGAGCTGCCAAGACTGCACCAGCAACACTGGCGCCCGTATTCGGCATGTCACCGCCGGGCTGAGCATTCGATCCCTCGGAGGGGTTATTGCCAGGATCCGCGGAACTTCCATTAGTCGGGTCAGTTCCCGGATCCGTTGGATCCGTGCCCGGCTCACTCGGGTCAGTTCCCGGATCGTCGGAAGTGTATACGGATGCATTCATTGGTGTGATGGTCAGATCTTCTACCGAAGCATCGCCACCTTCATTGAAGAGCAGGACAGACTGATCTTCAGCAGCCGGGTAAATGACGTGAGTCATCGCCCGAGTATCATCCGCCGTGAACAGCTCGACAGAGCTGCGGTCAACGTAGATCGACATGGATACGGTACCGTCATCATGCTTCTCAACCGGCATCGTATGAACAGACGGGAACTGCCCATTGAAGTTAGTAACACCGGAGCGTGTGCGATCAACGTAGACGCGGCCAGTCGAGGCGTTGTAGCCGATCTCGGTTCCGTCGGTCTCGCTCGCAGTTTGCATGGCGCGCGTACTAGCAGCCCCCTCCGGAGCCCTCACGATGATACCGGCCTTGCCTTCGTCACCGACGTTGAGCGTCAGATCAATCTTCAGCATGTCGCCAGAGATTCCCTCAACCGCAGTCACCCCCTCAGTAAGATCCTTCTGGCCGTCTGGAAGCTCGTAAGCCTTGGCCGTATTCTCGTAATCGGCAACAGATGCAACGGGTGTCGAGGTCAGTTCGTACTTCCCATCAACTTTAGTCAGCCCGATCTCGCGCGGGAGGGAGAACCCGGAGCGCCACGGATCGGTAGGAGTCACGCCCGCATAGAGCCAATTGTTCATCCAAGACTGCATAACCTGCTTGCCATCGGCCGCGAGATCGCTCGCTCCCATATTGGAGTAGGACACGGCCGCGTAGTAGTCAGGACCCCAATCGAGCCAGTCATAGGACTCAAGCGCCTTGGGTGCAGCCGAATCGGCCTTCATAAAGTGATCGGCAAGGATGTGACCCCACCCTTCAGCCTGAAAATCCACGATCTGGATCTGAGCTTCCTGACCTGCATACTCAGAGACATCCCAGCTAACCCATTCGAGCGCCTCGGACTCGTTGCCGCTGGTACTCTTCACAACCTCGCCTTCTACCAGTAGGTTTACGGCCACCCCCTCAGCGTGCCGCGTTGGCTCCACATCGCCCATAACGACGTGGTCCACCGTAATGTGGGCCCAATCCTCCGTTACGTCATCAACGATTCGGAGCTGGACGTCTTGGCCCACATAGTCGCTCACATCGAGGTATTCCCAGTTAAGGTGGCCGTCGCGCGGCCCCGTCACCGAGTCCACAACGTCACCGTCCGCGAGCACCTGAACGCCAAGCTGGCTGTGATCATCACGGCCGCCTCCACCAACGAGCATGCTGATGTAGTTGCCCGTCACTTCGAACTCGGGCGAAGTCATCGTGCCGGTATTATCATCAGCATTCGGCCCACCCTCGTTGGTGTTGATGCGCCAGTCGCCAATCGCAAAATTCCCACCGTTATCCGACGGATTGACTCCACCGTCGAAATCGCCTGTCATGGTCCAACCAAAGTCCTCGAGGCTAACATTGTCCCCGTCAGGCTCAAACCCGTTCCACAACAACTCACCCTCTGGTGGTTCATTACCGAAAGTCCCTTCCTCGTAGGGAAGGTTTCCGCCGCCAACCTTGAAGGTCAAGTAGTCAGTATCGAGCTCGAACGAGGGCGACGTCATCCGCCCCATTCCCCAGTCTCCCCCATTAAAAGAGTTGACCAAGCGTTCACCTTCAAACCCGGATACCTCGGTCTGGCCATTCAGAGCGCCCGCCGCGGGCGCATCGCCAAACGGCTCCCCCTGAAGGTTCTCGATCGTCCACTCACCGTACGTGCCGCTCTCGAAACCGAAATCACCGATGAGGTCACCGGTTACTTCGGGCAGGTCGCCATCCTCCACGATGTTCTCCGCAGTGAACGTCTCACCATCGAAGTCACCGATAAAGTACTGCCCTCCACTGCCGCCGGCCACTGAGCCGGGGTTGAGATTCAGCACCATGATCCACTTGGTCGTGCCGTCATCGGCCACAACCGGGAACAGGTCCGGGCACTCCCACACGCCACCAACAGCGTTATGCGGGCCGAAATCGGAGAGATGCTCCCAGTCCTTCAAATCGCTGGACTTGTACATGACGATCTTGTGATCGGTTGCCTCCACCGCAACCATGACCCAGTAAGCATTGCCTTCCCCGTCGTCGTACCAAAAAACCTTGGGGTCACGGTAGTTAGCGGAATCCCGGTCAGAAACGGGATTTCCCTCGTACTTGGTCCATGTCTGGCCATCGTCAACCGAGTAGGCGATGGACTGGGCCTGCTTTCCCGCGTGTTTGGGGTGCTTGTCCGTGTATGCGCTCGTGTAGATCGCGATTAGTGCGGTCTCACCTTCTTTGGCGAAACCGGCCGTGTTGTTTTTATCGACGACGACGGACCCCGAGAATATATCCTCTATCGATTCCCCATCGTCGTTAAAGGTCTGAGGGATAGCGAGCGGCTGCTCTTCCCAGTTCATGAGGTCCGTGGAGGTCGCGTGGCCCCAGGACATGTTGCCCCAGTCCTTGGACTCCGGGTTGTGCTGGTAGAAGAGGTGATAAGTGCCGTTGTAGTAAACCATCCCATTGGGGTCGTTCACCCAGTTCTTCGCGGGGGTGTAGTGGTAACCAGGGCGGTACAGCTCCGTCCCGATGGTTGAATCGGTTTCGTCTGACTCATCAGCGAGTACCGGTGTTGCGACGGCTCCTCCGAGCACAATCGCGAGTGACGCGGCGGCGCCAAGCGCACACTTGAGCCTAGATATGGGTGGAGATTGACGTGTGGACATTCATCTTCCCCTCAGGGTGGTACTGCCAACATCGGCAGTTTGAAATGGGACCATGGGGTGTTTGGTCAGCTAGTCATCTGTGCCTAGCTGTTGCCAATCATATAGATAGGTTTGCCTCTTGTCATCAAGTCTTGAACGCAAGCGAGGGCGAAGCGGCTGGGCGACCAGAGTCTGCAACAGATTTCGCAAGGTTTGACGACTCTTTTTGAGAAGTCGGTAGAGACCCAGCTTTCTGCGTTCAGGCTATAAACAAAAATCCCGGGAGTGCGTCGGATATCTGGCTGAGGATAGCGGAGTATCCCCGAGTTTTCTCCTGCGGACAGATCGGCAGGCTCATCGGTCAGGCGGGCCACCATAAGTGAGCCTGATTAAATCATTGACCATGACGCCTGACACTGATAACATATGCGTGTGATGACATCGCTGTCATGCCTTGCCGGAGTACGTCACACCCCAATACGTACTCCCCGGCATTTACATTGGCGCCAATTCACTTTCCGACGATGGAGCGACGAATGAGCTTGAGAATTATGTCCCGTAGATGGATGGCCGCATGCGCCGTTGCAACATTAGGCGTTGCAGGCTTAGTAACACCCGCCCCTGCTTCGGCCGATACCCTAGATATGGTGGAATATCCAATCGAATATGTGGACCCGATGATCGGTACTGGCGAGGCCGGAAACTCGCCAGCGGTAGCAGAGGTCAATAACTTCCCTGGCGTTTCCGCCCCGTTCGGGATGATGCAACTCTCGCCTGATACGCCGGGCGCATACGCTGGTTACCGGTATTCACATGATCGAATCCGAGGATTCTCACTAACCCATATGGCAGCGGGATGCTGGGCCTACGGAGACGTGCCGATCTTACCCGTTGTTGGTGACTCCGGCGATGAACCATGGGACTACACGGCCTCATTCTCTCACGACAATGAATCGGCGGAGGCCGGCCGCTATAAAGTCCAACTTGACGGCGATAACGGCATCACTCAGGTTGAGTTGGCAGCCACAACTCGAGCTGGCGCGCTCACGTTCGACTTCGAGGGTGACCACCACGGATCTGTGCTCATCAAAGCTGGAGATTCGTTGGCAGATGTTCAGAACTCACAGGTGGAAATCGTTGGCAACAATACGGTTACAGGTTCTGTCACCGCGGGTAGCTTTTGTGACAACAACAATCAGCACACCCTGTACTTCACAATGGAATTCGACCAAGATTTCACCAGCTTCGGGACATGGAACGATGGCGCTAAAGAAGAATTGCGAACTGAGGTGGACGGCAATCGAACTGGTGCCTCGCTCGATTTCAACTCAGATGAGGACAATTCGCGAGTCAAGATGAAAGTTGGAATGTCCTACGTCAGCCGCGAAAACGCACAAGCGAACTTGGACGCCGAGATTCCCCAGTGGGATTTTGAGAAGGTTGTGGAAGACAATAAGGCCGAGTGGAACGAGGTACTCAGCCGCGTCAAGGTTTCAGCGGACTCAGACCCTGACGATCTTAGGATGTTCTATACGCAGCTTTATCAGGCACAACTTCATCCAAATACGTTTAACGACGTCAATGGTGAATATATCGGCTTCGATCGCGAGATACATACTGTTCAGGAGGGACACACACAGTATTCAAACTTCGCAGGTTGGGACACCTACCGTTCCCTCGCAGCCCTTCAAACGATCCTGAATCCTGAGGTTGCTTCGGATCAGGCGCAGACTCTTGTCAACAATGCTGAGCAGGGGGGATGGCTACCCAAGTGGCCAGTAGCTAATGATTACACGGGGCAGATGACGGGCGACCCTATCCCAGCGCTGATTTCTAGTATCCATGCTTTTGGAGGTACTGATTTTGACGTTGATACCGCTCTCACCTACATGATCAAGGGCGCCAACGAGGCCGGTAGTGCCGCTAATGGCTATGAGCAACGGCCCGGTATCGAAAGCTACCTCAACCTGAAATATGGACCACAAACAGAACCTTTCCGCGGTGACCACCAGATTGTCGGCGCCTCGACCACACTTGAGTATTCGATCACGGACTTCGCAATCGGACAGTTTGCCGCGCGTCTTGGGGATGACAACACCGCAGCCAACTTTGTTCAGCGTAGCCAGTACTGGCAAAACGTCTTCAATCCTGCAACGCAGCGTGCCGCAGCCCGAACCGAAGATGGCGCGTTCGTGATCCCTAGCGATGGCGGGTTTGGGCAGGTTGGATTCGATGAAGGTACGGACCTCCAATACACGTGGCTAGTTCCACACAATGTTGAGGCGCTAACTCAAATCCTAGGTGGCCCAGGGGCCATGGGCGAGCTGCTGGACGATTTCACATCAGAACATAATTCCGGAAGCAACTCTGACCACCTATGGATTGGAAATCAGCCGGGGCTTGGTGTGCCATGGCTCTATAACTACATAGGTCAGGCTTATCGAACTAGCGAACTGATTGATGCAGTGATCGACAGTTCGTTCCAGCCACACCCAGATGGAAAGCCAGGTAATGATGACCTCGGCGCAATGGCGGCATGGTACGTGTGGGCTTCTTCCGGAATGTATCCGGTAACCCCGGGCGAGGACCACGTTGCGATCAACGCCCCGCGTTTCGACCGCATGGTCTTTGACTTAGGTAACCGTGAAGTAGAAATCCTTGCGCCTGGTGCACAAGATGGAAATCGATATGTAGCCGGAGTCTCGTACAACGGTCAAGAATGGGAGAACACCTGGCTGCCGGGCGACCTGTGGCACGAGGGCGGTGTTGTGGAATTCTCTCTCACATCTGCTCCAACAGATTGGGGGAGCACCCTTGAGGCGGCACCTCCCTCATTCACCGAGGGCTGCAATGATCTCATCATCGGAAGCATAGAGTCTGATGTCTCTATTGAACCAGGCAAGCTCGGAGAGATTCCGGTGACGATACAGCAGTTGGGCGAGACCGGCGGAACCGTCACGGTTGATATCATCGACTCAGATGGTGAAGTACTGGGGTCCGAGGTGCTTGAGGTTGACGAATTCGGACGCGCCACAGCTGAAATAACTGTTTCGGTGCCTCAAGACACAGCTCAAGGCTATTATGAACTGACTTTGTCTGCCGATGGGGGTACTGCTGAAATTCCGATGATGCTACGTTCAGTCAGCTCCGATAGCTTATACGGTGCCTACAACACGGTTGGAAGTGCATCTGAAAGTAACCCCAGTCCAGGCAACTTCGACGGTTCTGGTAACAGTTACTCGAGCGAAGCACTTGCCGAGCAGGGCTTGTCCCCCGATTCCGAAGGTTCGGTTCACGACTTAGAATTCAGGTGGCCCAATGTCCCTGACGGCTTACCGAACACGGTAACCACTGACGGCCAGACGGTCAGTCTTGACGAACCGGCATCCGCGCTCGCGGTACTGGGAGCGGCAACTAATGGAACCCAGACCGGCGATCTGGTCATGCACTTGGACGATGGCACTGAGAAGCCGGTGTCTCTCGAACTCGGTGATTGGATCTTCCCCACTGGCGAGGGCAGCACTGAGGCGATTCCAGATAACACGACAATCGCACAGATGGACCGCCGTAATGGTGACAAGGATCAGGTCTTTGTATTTGCGACTGAACCATTCAAGGCACCGGAAGGTGCTCTCATTACCAGTGTGACGTTCCCGAGCAACGGTGATCTTCACGTATTTACATTCGCCACTAGTGAGGTCGAAGATCCAGAGTCAGAGCCAGTCGAGATCACCGAGATACCTGATGTCACCTTCACTGACGAATCCGGTACGGATAAGGACGTCTTCACAGTCCATGACGTGACGGGTGTAGAGTTCCTATCTGACGGCGAGCCCATCGATCCGGGAACATATCCCGCTGAAGGTACCGTGACAATCACTGCCCAGCCCGCTGAAGGATATGTTTTCGCTCCGGGCATCACCACCGAATGGGGCCATACATTCTCTTCCGAGTCTGACTCTTCTGAGTCCGATCCGGGTTCTGGCGGCGGTGATGAAGCCGGTGATGGTTCTGTTCACAAGCCCGGGGCTGAAAATGCGCCGGGTGATTCCACCGATCCAGATTCGGACGCCAGTAATAACACCGATGAGTCCGATCTGCCATTCACTGGTTTAGGTCTCACGATTCTAGGATTCTCCCTAGTCTTCCTCCTTGCAGGGGTCGGTTTGCGATTAGCTTCTGGCTTTCGTCGGCGCTCGACCGCTGGCAACGATATCTGACCAGAGGTAACGCAACGGCTCCGAGGGCATTGCCCTCGGAGCCGTTGTTTCACGCGGTAGGTTCCCGAAATACATCGTTCGGTCCCCGCACTACGCTCTTATTCTTAGGCTCCCCTCTCGGGGCTTAAAACCCTACTTAGAGATTGTGTCGAAGCTCTGGAAGCAAAACGTCGGGCCCCAAGCAGTTGCTATAAGTTATGCCTGCGATCTGCGCCTTACTACTAGCACCACGCCAGCAGCCGTCAGCAGCAACGCCGCCACCGCTGCGCCAGCAACACTGGCACCCGTATTCGGCATTTCGCCACCAGAATTACTATCCGAACCAGAAGCAGCCGCGTTGTTCCCCGAATCCGAAGAACTCGACGAGACACCATCAGACGGGTTCGCAGAGGTTCCACCACTTGGATCTGTTCCCGGGTCGCTCGGATCCGTACCAGGATCTGACGGGTCAGTACCCGGATCCGATGGATCATCGGCCTCGATAGTCACGCTAACGCTAGCCAACGCTTCCCCATCAAGGGTTACAACCAACTCATGATCGCCATCTTCAGCATCTTCAGGAACCGTGCCTTCGAGATCAACAGAACCAGAATCGTCCACCGTCTCGGAGTCAAGGACAACGGGATCAGAATGGAAGCTGAGCTCAGCTACAGAATCTTCCGGCGCATCCTTCACCGTAGCCTTGACCGTCTGGCCACGCTCAACAACCACGCCATCTTCGATACCTTCGATCGATGCTGAAGGATCTGACGGTTCAGGATCAGGATCGGGCGAAGGCGTCGGATCCGAATCATCCACGTCCAGACCAATCTTTACAGGGTCATGATCGGAGGAACGGTACTGAGTATCGTCATGGTAGATGGTCAGGTAATTGTTGTAACGCGAATACTCGAGTGCGATGGCCTCGGGCGCGTTGATCGCGTAAACCTCTGCGTCCGTCACCATCTCAAGCGCTAGTTCATTACCGAGCGCCTGATCCAGCGAGCCATGCAGGCTGGAGTACTGGTAGGTGGTCAGATCTAGGTAGCTCTGATCGCCAGTCTGCTTGGCCATGTAGTCCATGACTCGGGTGTAGCCGTGGTCATTCAGCTTGAGGATGGGATCCTCGGCCGAATACGCGTTGAGATCTCCAATGATGAAGATTGCCGTGTCAGGATATTCAGCCGTGACCCACTTGCCAAGCGCATCAGCCTGCTTGATACGATCCGCGTTAGCATTCCCTTGCCACTTATCCGGAGCAGCAGTTCCAGATCCCTTCGACTTGAAGTGGTTCACAACGGCAACGAACGAATCACCATATTCCTCTCCGTCAGAATCGATCGCCACAAATTTCTGGGCGAGTGGCTCGCGAGCATTCGAGAAGGCCTTCTGATCGTCGAGAATCTTAGACTCTCCAACGGGCTGCACCGTGTCCGCGTTGTAGATGAACGCCGTGCGGATCACGTCCTGATCCTCAAGGTCCGGCAGATCGTTCGGAGACTTCACGTACTCCCAATTCTTCGAGGAATCCGCCTTATTGAGCGCATCAGTCAGCGTAGCCAAAGCATCGTCACGATCCTTACCATTCTTCGCCGAGTTTTCGATCTCTTCAAGTGAAACCACGTCGGAATCCAACGTATTGATCGCAGTAACGATCTTCTCCTGCTGACGATCAAGATTCTCTTCGTTCGCTGCGCCGCGCACCGTGTTACAGCTATTGGCCGTGATCGGGTTATTCTGACGATCCTTGTAGGTGCTGCTGCAGTTCACATCTTCGGCCGTGGTGGTGAAGTAGTTCAACACGTTGAAACCGGAGAGAGAAACATCGCCGCCCACTTCAGCTGGAGCAGCCGGACGATCGTTCTCGAACGCGAAGAACTTATCCCCCACATTTCCGGCCTCAGTGGTTGCCGGCTCAACAGGCTGGAGCTTCCACTTATTGTTGCTGTATTCAGCAATCGCAGGCTGGACAAGCTCAACGGCGGCTCCGGTGCGGACCGGGGCGGTGTTTGAGATGTAGGGCAGCGGGACACTGTTGATCGATGCACTGCCGTTGTTCCAGTTCTGAGTGCGGCCGTCATCGATGGTAATCAGGCGCTCAGCGTTATCAGCGTCAATTGCCTCGAGTGCGGCGTGCCCATCGCGAGTCGGGTTGTACACATCCGATGGCTGACGCAGCGGCGTATCGCCGAACGCTGCGCCGATCTCCCCGTAGTTCACGCCATTCTGGTAGTTATCCGTGACGGTGATCGGACCCGAGAAATCAACGAGCATACCTTCAAGGGATTCCTTGCCCGCCGCATCCGTAGGCAGACGATCCATCGTCACGGCCTTAGGCTTAACACGATCCTCAGCATCGATCTTGCTCCAGCTATTACCGGAAACGGTGACCTGAGTGGATTCGTAGTATTCGGAGACCTTGCCCTTAATCTGAACAAAATCGCCAATCTCCACACCCTTGGGCAGTGCAGCAGATCCGTCATAGACGAACAGTCCAACCGAAGGAGCCTCATGCGAGGTGGTGCCACCCGTGTCCTCAGTCTGAATGTAGATACCGTTCTTGCCACCCGTTGGATATTTGGCGGTCACGAATCCTTCAGTAGTAACCGTCTTGCCTACAAGAGGCGAGGCAAGACCGGTACCCTGGATATCACCGATCGGGGTGATCTCATTCGGGTCCACTGGGTCCGTTGGCTCCTCGGGATCATTCCCAGAGTTCATCGGGGTTATGTCCCCAACAGTGAAGTCGTTCTTATTGTTGTCAGTATCGACGCCACCGGTTCGTGCAACCGATTTATTGGCAGCCGAGCCCGAAGAAGTAGCCGTGGCCGCCTCAAAGTTCGCATGGGTTCCGAGACCTACGTAATCGACGATCTTGGAGGCCGAGTAATCTACGTTGCCCTTAAATTCGGGCGGAGCCCCAACCGAGAGACTGAATCCCCCATTCTGCCCGACCGAACTTCCGCAACCCCATACAGAGTCAGCATCAGGCAGATCCGCTACGGAGTCCTTCGCCATATGAATGAGGTAGTAACTACCGGCCTCAATCGTTCCCGATAAGGCACCTTGAGTAGGACACAGCGCATTTCCGGCCTTTGAATAGTACGAGGCGTACATATCCGCCAGATCGATATCCTCGTCCGTCGGATTGTAAAGCTCCATGAACTTCCCGCCGGGGCTCACTTCGTTGATGACCACATTGTCGCCCTCGGGCGTGGCCGCCGCGGGCATTGCTGCAAGAGGCGTCAGCAGCATCGCAGCGGTGGCTGCCAGCGCGACTGGACGCACCTTTTTCTTATTCACATGTTTCCCTTCGTTCCGCTCCGAGTGGGGAGCAAACTGGCAACCTGCTAGATGTGAGCAGGCGCACTCCAGACTTTACGATATACCTCCCCCACTGCGCACTATAAATGTCATATTGGAAGAATACAGATTCCTAATCTCTAGTAAACATGCCGTTTAGGTGCCCCAAGTATGCACTATTGAATAATACTTTCATGCTTTAATGAACGACGACGGAGCCCCATCCCCGCACTACCCTCCCGCCGCGGGTGGTTACGCACGTCGCTCGCAACAGTCAGATATCTCCCAGAGAATTTGAGTGGACGCCGCTAAGCCCCATAGCGCACCCCAGCCCGTTAGGATGGCCGTTAAGACCCCGTGCAAAGAATGGAGTATCCGTGTCACTGCTTGATCACACCATTTGGTGGCAGGTGTTCCCGCTCGGCGCTCTCGGCGCCCCGATCAGGGATCGCGATCTCGCCGCGGAGGCCGCCCAGCCAAACCCTCACCGCCTGCGCAAGCTGGACCCGTGGCTGGATTACTTGGTCGAACTGGGTTGCAACGGCCTGCTACTCGGCCCGATCTTCGAATCCGTATCCCACGGATATGACACTCTGGATCACTACGCCATTGACCAACGCCTTGGCACGAACCAAGATTTTGACCATCTCATCGCCGCCTGCCAAGAGCGCGGCATCAACGTGATGCTGGACGGCGTTTTTAACCACGTTGCCGCCTCCCACCCGCGCGTGGCCGAACTCGCCCACCTCGATTCCACCGGCACCCCCCAAACCTGGGAAGGCCACGGCGGCCTCACCAAGCTGGACCACAGCCTTCAGGCCACCCAAGATCTGGTCACAGACGTCATGCTCTACTGGCTGCGCCGCGGCATCGCGGGCTGGCGCCTAGACGTGGCATACGAGGTCCCACCCGAGTTCTGGGCCACGGTCACCGCACGGGTGCGCGAGGAGTTCCAGGATGCCCTGTTCCTCGGCGAGATGATCCACGGCAATTTCGCCACCTTCGTCCACGAAAGCACGTTGGACACCGTGACCCAGTACAACCTCTGGAAGGCCATCTGGAGCTCGATCAAGGAAACGAACTTCTGGGAGCTGGACTGGGCGCTGGCCGGCCACGCCGAATTCTGCGAAATGTTCACCCCGCAAACATTCATCTCGAATCACGATGTTGAGCGTATCGCCACCACCGTGGGTCAGGAAGGCGCGGTGCTCGCCGCCGCCATTCTCCTCACCGTGCCGGGAATGCCCTCGATCTACTACGGGGATGAGCAGGGTTTCACGGGCCGCAAGTTGGATGGTTTTTCCGCCGACGACGAACTCCGCCCTCCTCTTCCTCCCCTCCCCGAGGATTTGGCTCCAGTGGGTAAGGACCTATTCCGCATTTATCAGGCTCTGATCTCCATTCGCAGGCGGCATGGGTGGATGGCGAGGGGAGAAATCTCCGCGGTCAAAAAAACCAACGAGACCATCGAATATACGGTGACCAATCCGGACAGTCCTCGGGAGTTCGTACGCGTAGCTCTCGCGCTGGAGCCGCGGCGGGCCGTACTGATTACGGGGGCAGGCGGCGAGACGCTGTTCGAGTGGGCGGGGCTGGTACCAGCGGCCTGAACCTACTCGGCCGCTGAGATTACCTTTTTCGGACGGGGTTTGGGCGGGTAGCCCAACCTCCAGATCGCAATACCAATAAGGACGATCTCTACGCCGACGATCACCGCCCACCACGGGAATCCGGGAAGATCCGGAACGGCTCCCGCGGCCTCGATGTCAGATTCTGGGGTGGGAGTTACGCGCTCCGCGGTGACAAGAATTCTATGGCTGTTGATGCCGAGGGGTGTGCAAGTCACGAGGGTCACGAGATCGCGATCCGGATCGGCCACGATCTCCTGCGTTTCGGATGGCTCTATCACTTCGGATTCTACAACTTCGTAGGTGAGCACCTGGCTGTAGACGGACACAGTGAAGCGATCTCCAACCTCAGCCTTATCGAGGTTGCTGAACAGCGTGGCTTCGGGCAATCCGCGGTGGGCCGTGAGGACCGAACGTGTGCCGACGCCGCCGACAGGTAGGGAGGTCCCTTCGAGGTGGCCTATTCCTTCACGCAGGGTTTCATCGTCTGTGCCGTGATAGATGGGGAGATCAATATCCAGCGCGTCATATTTCAGGCGCCCCATAAACCCCGTTCCATCAATGTCCAGCAAATCCTGGTAAGCGAGGGTCTCGTTTGCCGAAGAGCCATCACCCACAGGGACATGGCCGTTAGCTTCAAGCACGGCACCACTGGCTAGAGCGGCGTTATAGGCGTGTGCAAGATCCAGCTGTTCCTTCTGGTAGGCCAAATCGGAGTTTGGTGCAACCTCCATGGAACTCAGGCCTAGCTCCGTAACCCGGGACTGTTCCTTCTGAGAGAACCACGAGGCCACTTGCGGATACAGGAAAACGCACGTGCCAGCAAAGATGAGGAGCAGTGCGAACGCCTGCGCCCACGGCATCTTCCACCGCTTCGTCGCGCTGGCACTTTGCCCTGATCCACCAAGATCCTTTGGCGAAGCCCAGTGACGTGCGCCTGGTTCCTTGAGATGAGTCCCGCTCATACCTGTGGTCCTCCCAAGATAGATTGCATGGCTCTGGCGGCAGCACCAAGTGGTACCGCCGCCAGAGCGTTCTGCTAGTCGAAAGGACTAACAACTTTCAGCATTGTTGATCAGCCCTGCGCAGCTTGACGCTTGCGGGTGGTCACAACAGCTCCGGTTCCAACTGCGACCAGAACCAGTCCACCAATAACCATGAGCAGGGTGCCCTGAGCACCGGTCAGAGGTAGATCCGGGCCATCAGTCTGGGTGTTTTTCACAGTCACGTTGGTGGTGGCAGTGGTGCCTGCACTGACGGTGACCGTCTCAACACCAGCACCGGTGTAGCCAGCAGGTGCCTTGGTTTCGTAGAGGCAGTAGGCCTTGGTTGGGTTGGTCAGCGCAGTATCGCTGTTAGCAACAAACAGACCGAGAGGGGAGGAAGCGGGCTCAGTTGCGTCCCACAACACGACACCATCGGAGCCGGACTTTCCAGCGGAGATAACTGTCTGGTTTCCGAGGGTATCCGCACACGCACCGCTGCCCTTAGCGGTCACCTTGAACTCAGCTCCGGCAAGTGTCTTCTCATTCTGGTCAACCTTGGTGACCTTCAGTTGACCCCAGTAGGTGTAAGGCGTCGTTTCGCCAGGCACCTTGCCGCCGTTGAACTCGCTGCCGTAGCCGGGCTCATTACCATCCGAACCTGGGTTGGCGATAACGCCGTTCTCCGTCACCTTGGTGACCGTAGCGGTGAAGACTACCTGAAGGGTTTCGCCAGCCTTGAGCTTTGCAAGCCCTGTATCCGTGAGAGTCCACGTGACGCCGTTCGGATCGATCGTGTAATCGGCGGCATCGAGAGCTGCATCGTTAAGCGTGACCGAGGAGGTTCCGGCGTATGCGAGGCCCTCCGGCAAGACGTCCCAGATAGAGGCGGACTCGTACTTTTCGCCAGCGTTGAGGGCCGGGACAGTCTGGTCAATCGTGTATTCGACAGTGCTGCCAACTACGAGACCGCCCTGCTCAGCATCAGAGTTGATCGTCTTCGTTGGCGCGTCCACTACCTTATTCTTCGGGTAGGCGTGAACATCATAGATCCACGAACCGTCCGAGTGGGGCAGGGGAACCGTCACGTAGAACGGAGCCGACTTGCTAACTACTTCGGAGGGAGCTTTAGTTTCCTGCACGTAGTACAGACCGAGATCCAAATCGTCGAACGTCAACTCACCAGCAGCGTTTGTGGCCTTGGCTGTTCCAGCATCGACGAGGCAGTAGCCATCATCTGACACCGCGCCAGAAGTAGACGGCGCACTCCCGGTTGGGATTCCGTCCCATGCGGCCGAATCCTTCAGATCAATGGCCGTGCAGGTACCTCCGCTTGACTCGCCGAGCTGCCAGATCGTGAACTCGACATCAGCGAGGGGCTTTCCCGAAGCCTCCAGCTCGGTACCGTCTCCGGCAGATCCTTGATTGCCAACGAGCTTGTGAATAGTTAGCGAGCCATCCTTCGGCGCGTCAGGCTGATCTGGACCGACCGTGCCCGCGTCAGCACTAGCGGCAGTGCCGAGGCCGAAGGATCCCAGCGTCACCGCAAGAGCACTCAGCCCCGCGGCAAACCGCTTCTTCGTGTTGCTCATGGTTATTTCCCCGTTTTCCCTTTCGCCCTAGCCTGATTTGGCACAATGGGCTCCCGTGTTGATGCTTTCGGCATGTAACCGAAATTCTTGGTAGTGCTCCGGAATGCTCCAGAGACTCAGCTAGTAGCCTTGCGGCGCTTGATGGCGTAGGCGGTGGCCCCAGCACCCAGCAGCAGGATTCCTCCGCCTGCTATCAGGTAGAAGTCACTGCCAATTCCGCCCGTCAGTGGCAGAACTGGGCCATCACTTGGTTCGTTGACGAAAGCGTCAGCGAACTTGTAATCAAGGTCCTTAGCCGAAATCGTGAACTCGTGCACTGTAGTCGATAACTTGTAACCGGCCGGAGCCTTTGTTTCAACCACTGTGTGCCTGCCCCAGGCGAGGTTATTGATCTTGAACGCTCCTGCCACGGGATCCTTATCGTCTCCAGTGCAGGCGGATGCGTTATCAGCCACGCAATCTTCGACTTTGATCTCTGCCGATTCGCTGCCTTCAGGTCCGGTGATCTTCCACTCCGAACCAGCAAGTGCCTTGCCGTTTTCGTCTACCTTGTTCCAAACAACGGAACCTGGCTGATCTTCATTCACGAATGTGCAGGTGACGTTCTGACTCTTCGCTATCTTGATTGAGCCATCTGTGACGTTCAGTTCTTCGCCATCTGCTTCGCAAGTCAGACTCGTTTGCTTGTAACCGTCCAGATCGGCCTCGCTGAGCGCATAGGTTCCAGGATCCACATCTTGTTTCTCGCCAGACTTAAAGCTGATCGCCTCGTCATCAGAAGGCGTTGCAGCCAAGTTGAAATCGTTAACACCAGCAGGTCCGCCATGTTTGTTGTTGACCTCTTTGACGAGGGTCAACGTTGCAGATGGCTGCAGCCTATTGACGTAACTACAATCCACTTGATCACCGGGAGCGATTCCCTTAAGGTCCGTGGAATCCGGGCCTTCCAGCTCCGTTGTCTTCACAGCGCCGTCTAAACCGGTCACCGTACATTGACCACTCTGGAACTCGTAATCATCCTGCGTCGCTTCGCTGACCTTGATCGTCGCCCGGTCTGTGTACTTGGAGAAGTTCAGGTTCCAAGAGGCATTTCCATCGACATCAGTCTGTTGTGTTGTACTGGCAGGCGATGAGGTCACAGTACCTGTTGTGGCTGTTGCGGACTCACCTACTGTCCATCCCTGTTTAGCAACAGGATTCTTACCCTCCTGATCGGTGACATCCTTGTGGATCGTCACACGAGCAGTCAGTGGCGAGTTTCGGAACACACATTTTACGGCTTCGCCTGTGGTTGGGATGGTGATTGTTCCCGACGTACCGTTGACTTGGTTCAAATTCTGAACTGTGCCATCAAGATGGGTCACCGTGCACTGGTACGCCGAAGCGTAGTTCCTCATGTCCGTCGTGCCAGCTGCGCTTTCACTAAAGCTCAACTCAACATTGCGGACGGTGGGCAAGGGTCCGATCCTCTGCTCCTGAACGCCAATTGCTGAACCCGTAGTTGTTGCATTGCCGATCAGTGCATTGCCCTGCTTTAACTCAAGCTTGAACTGGTCACCAGAATTTACTCGACCACCGATAACTTCCTTCTCGATCTCAATCGTTGGAGGGGAAGAACACGACGCAAGGTCGGTACTGCTGACATCTGTGGTGAAGGTCTGCTTCCCTGTCCAATTGGGCATATTGAAACTTTCGATGGCGCTACTCGCACCTAGGTAAGCCTTACCAGAGGCGTCGAACGCAACGCCGTTGACGTTCGACGTCGTGCTGACTGTTGCAGACTGTGACGACGTAATCGGGGTTCTATCGCTGCCGTTTGCCGCGTCCAGATCGCTCTTGGTGATCGTGAATACCGTTGTTTGGTTATCGACACCTCGAACGATGAAGAGGTTGCCCGCTGAATCGAATGCCATATCACCGTTGTTTGTACCTCTACTGCTGCCCCCAGGCGTGTTGATATAGCCCTTGTATGTGATGCCGTTCGTGCTGGGATTGTATTCCCAGATTCTGAATAGGTTCCCGTTCGAAGAAAAGCCACCAAGATAGAAGCGGCCATTGTCCAGACTCACGGCTCCAGCAACAAACTGAATCGTTCCACCGGAATTATTCGAGTTGACTGACGCTCGAGTTGAGGACCAAGTGCCTGTCGCGGTGTCATACTTCCAGACTGCCGCACTACTGACACTTTTTCCAGAGCTTGTAGACCGCTCGTATGCGTAGACAGAATCGCCACCCGAGCCAATCCCGAGTCCATTGAATGACGAGACGCGGGGAGCAGCAGATCCTAGATTAGTCACACTTCCGTTAGGGCCAACCTGTTGCATCTGGCCGTTTGCACTCAGCGCATAGACATAGCCAGCGGTACACACCGGGGCCTGCACACCCGCATCAAGTGGCTCCGCAGCCATGTGCGACTGCTCGCTACTATCGGACTCATCGTCGCTTGCTTCAGCAGCTGCCGTGTCGGTTTGCTCGGTTAGAGTAGGAGTAATGACCGGCGAAGAATCTCCACCTTCAGATTCCGTTGGTTCCGCTGACTCCGTGGGCTCCACTGATTCCACTGACTCCGTTACTTTCGTTGGAGTGGACGTGGGAGTAGCTTCCTGCGTAACAGAGACCGAATCATCGCCGTCTTCTGCCAGAGAAGCCGGCGCCAAAGCCACGGCGCTAGAACACATCAGCGCCAATGCAGCGATTAGGGACGCCGGGCGTCCGCCCAAGCGCCGCCGCTTGGCCCGCCGCTGCGCGACCGTCTGTGGTCGCGCCGTTGATCTAGAAACGTGCATGGAACCGACGCCCCCAACGAAATCTGACTTCATCTTTGACTGTGTTGCAGCACAGGCAGTACTGAGCCCCCGTTTGGTGGCGTAAATAGCTCAGTAGAGTTGCTGCGCGATTAAGTCAGAATCTAGTTCAGGAAATCATCAGCGAGATGCGATAGCCGCTTTTACCGCCCGGTAATCCACCCGCGTTTAGATATCTTGGCGCCGAAAGGTGGCGGGCAGCACATCAGGGATCAGGCCCTCATAACGCCACAGCGAACACCGCGGCTTTTTGAGGGTTCCTCTTCCTAAAAGCGGGGTCGTTTTTGCGAATCTTGCGCTGACTAGCGCTAAGACAATTGCGACTAGCCACCCAAGCCCCCTGAAATATGTATCGAGGATGGGTTTAACTACCCTTTCCCCACCCCTATAACTACCCAGAGGATAAAGCTCTATAAGCTATATATTCTGATGTGGAACCGAGGATATAAGCCCTAGCATTTGCCCACGTAGAACTGCCTCATTGCGGTTCGATACCTGAAGCTTGCGGTAGATGCTGCGGAGGTGGAATTTTAGCGTATTGATGGAGATGTACAGAGTGCCCGCGGTTTCCTCAAGTGACTTACCGGCGGAAAGCCCCGCGAGCGAGCGCAGTTCCGCCTTGCTGAGCGCCTCGTATTGGAGGCACCGGAGGTTCTGAGGCACCGCGCACACCCATTCGTAGATGGCTTCGGCACCGGCACTGCGGGTGAATTCAGCCAATGCAAGCAACGGAGCGTATGGAACCCACGTGAGTGAGTTAAACCCAGCCGTGTCACGCATCCGGCGCTGCACCTCGAGGAATACTTCAGCCGCCGCATCACGCTGCTCCATTTGCCAGAGTGCGATGGCCGCCAATAAGTGGCGATCCAACTGCAAGCCAGGGATCAGGCTTTCCCCTTCGTGTATTCCTAGCTCAACCACGGCAGCGCGCGCGTTTCCTTGGAACAGGTTTATCCGCGCCACTGAAAGGTGTTTGGCCGGGCTATTCTCGGGTAGCCCGGCCAACTGCCGCTTTGCACCAGCAACGTCGCCTATCACGGTTAACAGATCCGCGGTGTAACGCTGGAGCCGGCGGCGAAAGGCACTCGTTTCCGCCTTGCGATCGGGCCAGTAGCGCAAACGGTGAAGGAGTTGCCGGGAGGCATGAATGTCCCCATTTAGCCGCCGATCCACTTCCGCCTCGGCGATGAGAAGAAACGGGTAGCTGACTGCTCGATTCAAAGAGTCCATAACCTCGCCGGATACAGGCTGAAGCTCACTCTCGGGCCGCCACCCGGAGGTGGATAGGGGGCCGATTAGCGCTTCCATCTGGACATCCACATCCGCGATGTCTAGCGGCCCGCTTCCGCCGCTGTCCAACCAAGAAGTCTCGAGTTCTCGGCACTCCGTTAGGTGCTCTTGCGCATCCGCGAGCTTCCCAAGGCAGTAATCAACCAGAGCTAACCCCCGATGGGCGCGGACCTTCAAGGGCAGGACATCGCTTCGCTCGGCCAGTTGCAGGCTGGCCCTATAATCGTGTTCAGCAGTGGTGTATTCACCAGCCGCGGCACAACTGAATCCAGTGAGCGAGCGTACGAGGGCGCGCAGCTCCCTCTGCCCAGGCAGCCTGCCATCACCCAGCTGATTCAATCGCCGATCCAGATCTTGGGCCATTCGGTAGGCGGCATCAACGTTTCCCAGCATGACGTCCGCGGACATAAGTGAACACGCCATATAGAGCATCGAATCGGTATCGCTACCATTGAGCAATCGCGCCATCATGACCCGGCGCTCTTGCATGCGCTCCCAACGCAGATCCGTGCTGATCGCGGTATCACTCTGATCCACGAAGAGCCGCAATCCGTCCAGAGCAACAAAGGTATTGGTGGCATCTGGCGATACGGTGTTCAGTGCTGTCCTAGTTGCACCGACGTCCGTCAGCAGGCCGATGAAGTTCCGGCGCGCAAGTTGCTCCGCTGCCTCGAAATCCTCGAGATCCAGCAGCACCTTGAAGGCTTGGATCGGATTGTCGGGCTCAATGTCGCGGGCGTAGAGGCCGCGTAAGCTCGCAATCTCAGCATCGGTGAAAGAGCTTCTTGCCTGCCGCCCAATAGCTAGCGCAACGCCACGCTCGCATCCGTAGCGATCTCCATCGTGAGTGGAGAGTTTCACGATGAGGCCTAGCCTCTCAAGGCTGGAGCATGCCTCCTGAGCCGAAAGCGGGTTGGCTCCGGGGTGGTTCAAAAGATACTCATTCACCGCCGTCACGCTTATTCCTGGGCAGAGTGCGATAACCGAAAGTACCTCTGCGGTTCCCTGTTCCACGGCGGTACCTACCTGTTGCGCTACCAAGGAAGCAAGCGTCTTGAGAGGATCGTCCGGGGACCCGCAGGCCGAGGTAACTGCGATGGGCCACCCGGCAACGGCTTCGGCAAACTCGGATATTCGGGCCACGGAACGGTTATGAAGACGCGCCAGTTCACCCGCTTCGGGTCCAGTGAAGGCGAGCTCATCAGCCGTTATTGTCCGCGTTGTGTACCGGCTGGTTACCAGTGGGCCAGCCAGCGAGGCCAGCCTCCGCCCACTAATCACAAGATTTAGGTAGAGCGACGAATCCAGTAAACCCGCTAGCTTGAAGTCCAGCGAAGGGGACGTTGCGTTTTCATAGTTATCTATAACGACGACGACTTCCCTTTCCAACTCCGACAAATAATCACTTATGGCCTGCGGTGTTGGCTTCACAGCTGAATCGCTGCTGAGATCGAGGCAGAGTGATCGGCAAAGGAGCCTCCATAAATCAGATTTGCTCACGGGGTGCTCACCCAGCGTGAGCCAGAATGTGGCGATCCTCTGGTTCTCCCACTGTCTGGCCCACTCGGACAGAAGAGTACTCTTGCCGAAGCCTGCCGGCGCAGCCAATAGGGTAAGTGGAACCAGCTCTTGAGACAGCAGGCGGGGGCGAGTGATTAGACTACTTCGCACCGGTACCGGCCGGAACAGCACCCAACCATCAGACATTAGTTGCCTCAGACTCTGGCTTTGCGTGCGGAGTAGTTGATCAGCCCCAGTGTATAGGCGCGTTGAATCGCCTCGTTTCGGCGGGAGACTTGGAGCTTCTTGTAGATGCTCCGAAGATGGAACTTCAGCGTATTAATAGATATGAAGAGAGCATCGGCTGTGGCCTCAAGTGACTCCCCATTCGCTAGTTCTTCGAGAGAACGCAGCTCCGCACGGCTCAGGTGTCCAAATTGTTTGCTGCGAAGAGTCTCCGGCATGGTGATAACCATCTTGTAAAGGGCATCCACGCCTTGATCCCGCATGTGCTCGGCCAGTTCAAGTAAGGCGGAATAGGGCACCCATATCAGTGCGCTATATCCAGATACTTGCTCCATTTGCCGGAGGGCATCGCTCGCGGCCATCATGGCTTCAGCTTCCAATCCCTGCTGCCACAACGTGAGTGCCAAGAGGATAGTTTGCTCCGACTTCTGGCGGGGGATCAAATCATCAGGATCACAGGATTGCAGTTCCTTGAGTGCCTTTTGTCCTTCTCCCTGAAACAGGTACATGCGCGCCAGAGCGGTGTTCGTTCCCGCGTCCGAATCGGGCATGGCGTCTATTATCTTGCGAGAGCCCTCAAGGTCACCTGCAACGGCCATCAGCTTTGCCATGTACCGCCGCAGCATCAAAGCGTACGCGTCCGACGCCTCCTCGAAAGCTGGCCACATCCGAATCCGATGTTTGAGCAGCCGCAGGGCGTGTTCGCCTCCATTGAGCCGCCGGTCTCCCTCAGCTTCAGTAATGAGCAACATCGGGTATGAGACGGTCCAGACATCAGACCTAACGAGCTCCGGAGATACTGGCTGTGCTTCCATGCTTTCTCCCCAGCCAGTGAAGGCCGTATAGAGCATGAGGGTCTCGGCAATATACATGTCGGGCATCACGATGGAACGATCCTCGCTGTTATCTCCCCAAGCTTCCTGCAAGCCGCGCAGTTGATCGTGATAGTAATGAGCGCGCTTGGCGTTGCCTATGCAGTCATGAATAAGAATCAAACCGCGGAGCGCCCTCATGTGCATAAATGGGTTCCCCGCCCGCTTAGCTAGTTCCAGTGCGTGGAGATTGTTCTCCTCAGCGATCTCAAAATCGCCGCAAGCAGTTGCGGCATAGGCGATCAGAGTCCGCAGCAACGCACTCATCGCTAACTGCTCCGATGCGCCACTCTCCGCGAGGTTAGACATCCGACGGTCCAAATCGCGGGCCAGTTGACCGGCCTCAGCAACGTTTCCAAGCATCGCTTCGGCCGACATCAGCGAAGCCTCCGCAATGAGCACACCACCAGGATCATCGCTATTAAGGAGTCCCCGCATTGAAATACGGCGGCGTGCCATGCGTTCGCGCTTGAGCTCCCACCCGAGCCTTGGGTCCTCTTGATCGATCATGAACCGAAGCCCATCCAACGCCGCATAGTTCTCCGTCACCCGGTCCGGCACACCGTCAAAGACCTCCCGCATCTTCTCAGTATCAAGAATTAGCTGCACAAAATGCCGCCGTGCAACCTGCTCCGCCTCGTGGATTGCGTCAAGCGCGAGCCAAGTCCGGAGGGATGAAATTGCATCGCGATCCTCAACATTTGCCGCATAAGTCCGCAGAAGGAGCTGCCGCTCCGACTGCGAGAAGTACTCTTCTGCCACCTTGATAAGAAGCTGTTTGAGGCCTAGATGACATGTGTACCTCGCCGCATCGGGAGTAGTGAGTTTAATGAGAAGGCCCTGATCTTCCAGCGCATCACACACATCGCGTAGGCTCGCGTCCATGGCGCGGATCGCCTGCGGGGACGCCTCACCTCCACCGCATTCGATGATCGCAAGCGCACGCCGGCTGATCCCTGGACACAGGGCGATCTCCAGAAGGATCTTAAGGCCTGCACCCTCACCCGCCCATGCGAGGTACTCCGCTACGATTGCGGACATTTTTTCGCTGGCAGGCCCGCTGCTGGCGCATGCTACTTGAATCGGAAGCGGCCAGCCGCCCACAGATTGCCCAAAGTTCTCGATTCCACCACTTGAGTCACGGCGATAAACTTGAGCGAGCTCCCTCATCTCCTCTGACGTGAAGGAGAGATCAGCCGCCGTCATGATTGATGCAGCGTACTGGCTTGTCACAAGCGGGCTCATCATTGTGCTCGATCTGCGGCCGCTCACCACTAGCTGTACGAACGGCGAACAGTCGAGCAACTGCATCAACTCAATATCCAGAGACGGCTTTGTCGCGTACTCAAAATTGTCGATAACAATTATCAATGGTTCCGTCAGCGCGGAGAGGAACCCAGAAATATCCTCCATGGTTTGGAGGGAATCTTCGTCTTCACGAATGCCGAGGGCCGACGCTAGCAATCCCCAAAACTCATCTTCCGACACATACTCGCCAGAAAGGACAAGCCACACGGATTTCAATGACCGGGCCTGCCACTTCTCTTCCCACTGGGAGAGGAGCACACTCTTGCCGTAGCCCGCAGGCGCCTGAAGTACTGTCAGCGGCGTGCCGTCCTGATGGTTCAATCGTGGCCGATCAAGAGTCTCAAATCGCATCACTGGACGCCGGAATTGAGCAAGATTCCGGCGTTCAAGCTGAAAGCTCCGAACACCGCCCACGGCCCCGTCCCTCTCCATACAATCGCCCGGGCCACGGCACGCTCGGTGGGCACCGGCTGTAAGGGCTCACTGAGAGTTGCGTGAATTATATTGTTCTCAATGAGCCCAATTTCAGAGTACCTTCAGCTTCAACTATTAATCGGGGCCAACAGGGTATACCACCCCCTAAACCACCCCTAAAAACCACGAATATTCCGTGATTTAGACCCGGTACCTCCCGGAAACCACCCGAAAATCTAGTGTTCGATCTCGTAACGCTTCAGGCTCTTCTTTGCCTTCTTCGTCCCCTCGTTCTGGAGTGCAAGCAAGGTGGCGTAGATTCCGTCGGTTTGGGCCAGCTCAGCAGGCGTTCCTACCTCATCGATACGCCCGTCCTTGAGCGTGATGATTCTGTCTACGGTGGCAATCGTGGAGAGCCTATGGGCGATGATGAGGCTGGTGCGATCTTCCATCAGCGATTCGAGGCCGGCTTGAACCTGACGTTCGGAGCGCGTGTCCAGCGCCGATGTGGCCTCATCCAGCACCAAGATCTGGGCATCCTTCAAGATGGCGCGGGCCACCGAGATCCGCTGCTTCTGACCACCCGACAGCTTGAGGCCGCGTTCACCGATCAAGGTGTCATAACCAGAGTGGAAGCCCTCGATAAACTTCCGTGCGTTGGCGCGCTTCGCCGCGGCCACGATTTCTTCCTCAGTTGCCTGCGGGCGGGCGTAGGAAATGTTCTCGCGGATCGTTCCCGAGAACAACGCGGCGTCCTGAAACACCACCCCGATTTCCTCGCGCAGGTCTCCCACATGCATGTTCGAGACATCCCGCCCGAACACGCGAATCTCACCCGATCGCGGCGCGTAGAGCCCCATGAGCAACGATGTGAGCGTGGTCTTCCCGCCGCCGGATTCACCCACGAAAGCGACGCGCTCACCCCGACTAATCGTGAAGCTCACGTCAGAAAGAACGTCGGGATCATCGTCATACCCGAACGTGACGTGCTCAAACGAAACCGCGACATCCCCGGCAGCCTCCTCACGGATCTCCACGGAACTTGGCGAGGTGGGGTGCGAAGGTTGGGATTCGTCGTCGTCGGAAATTAAATCCACCAACTCGTCCGGCACACCCTCGGAACTCATCGAGTCCGCGAGCGCCGGACGGCGGGAGGGAACGAGCGCCATCACATCGAAGTAATCCTTCGAACCAGCGATTGCGTGCTGGGCCGTATCCACGATGTAGCTCATCGACTGGATCGGCTGGCGCGCCAGCGCAATCAGCTGAATAAGCAGGACCATATCGCCCACGCTGAAGTTGCCGCGAGCCGTGTTCACGAAGATGATCGCGTAGATCGCGAAGAAGATGAGGGACATGAACGCGCGTCGGATGAAATCCATCCAATGCCAATGCCTGGACTGATCACGCGTGACATCAACCGTCTTCACGTATCGATGGGAGAAAATCTTCAGCTCGCGCAGCTCCTGGACGAAGGATTTCACCACGCGGATCTGTCCGACCACCTCTGTGAAACGGCCGCCTGCCAGATCGATCTCCTCGTTCTTTTCACCTTCGAGGCGCTGCCAACGCTTGGACGTCAGCGCTGTGAGCCAGAGGTACACCGGGAACACGATCGCCAGGAGAAGGGCGAGCCACGGGGAATAGATCGCCGAGACGATCAGGACCGCTACAACCGTCATGAGGGTGGTAAAGAAGCTGTTTGCGAAGGACTTTGCGAAGTTAATGACCTCCGCGATCGAGCGGTTCAGGCGGGAGGTGATCGTGCCCGTGAGCTCGGAATCAAAGTAGCCCTGCGGGAGGGTCAGCAACTTCTCGTAGTAACGCACCGAGAGAATGGCCCGCATCTTTTGGCTCATCACATCGCCGAAGTACCCGCCGATCGAGGAAGTGACCGTGGACAAGACATCAATCGCGAGGAATGCTGCCGCTAGCCAGAGGGCCGTTGTGACAGCCTGACCAACCGGGGTGTTACCGTTCGCAGCCGCTACCGCGGTGTCCGTGGCCTGGCCGATAATGAACGGCACCACGATGTTGGCAGCCGTCACGAATATCGACGTCACTAGGATAATCACGTAGTACGGCGTCAGCTTCTTGGTGAAGGCCATAATCCGGCCCAGCTGCTTCATGCGTCCCCTCTCCCCATTACGGCGTGCCGCTTGTGGCGGTTGCAGCCAGTTGTACCGGCCACGTACGCCAATAGCTCCCGGCCAGCCTACTCGGAATCACTTGGGCATGCCGCGGGGCAGGTCACCTTTAGGGTGTGGGAAGGGGCTTCGCCGGCGGAAGGGCGAAGTATGAGCCGATCGCCCGCCTACAAAACGACCAAGCCAATAATCCAAATGGTCACGAAGGCAGCCACTCCCTCGATGCCGGAAGCCACCGTGAGCGTGCGGTAAGCAACGCCCACGGGTAGGCGCGACAGCCGCGAAACCACCCAGAAGAAGGAATCGTTGGCGTGGGAAACCACCATCGCGCCAGCGCCGATTGCCAGCACGGTCAGGACCATGCCAATATCGGAACCAAGCCCCATCGAATCGAGCAGCGGCGCGAGGATGGCCGAGGTGGTCACAAGGGCCACGGTGGAGGAACCTTGAGCCGTCTTGAGGGCCGCGGAGATCAGGAACGGCACAAGCAGCCCTAGCCCGAGCGAGCTCAGCGAGTCCGCCAGAATGTCCGTGAGGGCCGAGGCACCGAGGATCCCGCCGAACGCCGCGCCAGCACCGGTGATGAAGATGATCGGGCCAGCGATCTCAATCGCGCTGGTGATTTCCGAGTTGAACTGCTCCAACTTGCCCTTGCCACGCAGGAGAGCCACGGCCACCGCGAGGCCGATAAACAGGGCCACGAGCGGCGTGCCGAAGAAGGCGATCAGATCGGTGGCGGTTCCCTCGCCGAACGGATGACTCGGCAGGTTCGCGATCGAGGAAACACAAATCAAAAGAAGCGGGACCACGATCGGCAGGAACGAGGCACCGGCGGAAGGGAGCTTGCCGTAGCTGGCCCGGAGTTCTTCGTATGTTTTATTGTCCAGATCGTCGTCAGTGGTGGGCCGCAGGAGCTCCAAGTCCGAGTGCGTGAAGCGCTGGGCGTACAGCAGGCCAGCGAACGCCGCCACCAGCGATACCGGCAGGCCCACTGCGATGAGGAAACCGAGATTATGCGAGATCCCGATATTCTCGGCCGCTGCGAGCGGGCCGGGTGTGGGTGGCGTACAGGCCGGTCATCAGCGCGATCGCGGTGCCGATCGGGGAAACGCCCGTGCGCTTCGTGATCGCCTTACGCAGCGAATTGAGAATCACGTACCCCGAATCGCAGAACACTGGGATAGACACGAGCCAGCCTACAAGCGACATCGTCAGATTCGGGAACTTCGGCCCCAGAACACGCACCAGGAAATCGGCCATAGAGATCGCTGCTCCCGAGCGCTCCAAGATGCCACCCAGCATCGTCCCCACAAGGATCACGAGGCCGATATTGCCGATCGTCCCGCCGAATCCTTCGCCTATCGCCGTTGTCACCTCTGCCATCGGCACGCCGTATGCGAACGCTGCGATGAACGCTGCACCGATCAGAGCGAGGAACGGATTGATCTTCCATTTCGCCGTGACCAGCACGATGCCGATCACGAGTAGCAGCAACACAATAATCTCGTACATGAGCTCTCCTTTGAGGTGTTGGGTGGATTGGTGTTTTAGCGGGCGCCCGTCCCAAAGCCTCGACGCAATCCCGGGTGGAAATAGATACGGGCTACTTGGTACGCGGCTAGTTCTACATACTCCGCGGTACGAGGTGCGATTTCTTTTAACGACGACGGCCCCCGACAAATCGTGAACGCCGCCGTCACACCACTGCGCTCAAGATCCTCGGGCGTGACGCCAACCTCGCCGGCGAGCACAACGAGTGGAGTATCAGCTGACGTGAGCTGGCGGACTCCATAGATCACCTTGCCGTCAATGGATTGGCTATCAAACCGGCCCTCGCCGGTCAGAACCAAATCGGCTTCACCCACAATGGCCGTCGCCCCTAACACTTCGGAGACCATCTGCCAGCCCGGCTCGAGTTCCACCGTGAAGAAAGCATGGAGGAGAGCCGCGATGCCTCCTGCGGCGCCTAATCCCGGGATGTCCTCAGTGGGCTTGCCGCCAGCCGCCTCCGCGGCCCGGGCCAACGTGGCGAGACCTTCATCGAGAACCTCAACGTCCTCTGGCGTTGCTCCCTTTTGCGGGCCGAACACCGCGGCAGCTCCGTGGGGGCCGGTCAGAGGATTTGTGACGTCCGCGGCGATCTTCCACGTGATCTTGTAGGCTCGCGGGTCCAAATTGGTGAGGTCGATACGATCGAGCTGACTGAGCGCACCTCCCCCGTCTGGGAGCTCGGCACCCTCGGAATCAAGGAAGCGCATTCCGAGCTGGCGGAGCATACCCGTACCGCCATCCGTGGTGGCCGATCCCCCAGCGGTCAGGAGGATTTGCTCGGCGCCGTCATCGAGAGCCTTGCGAACGATCTCACCAACTCCTCGGGTCGTTGCCTGACGAGGCCGGAGTGGTTTGTCCGATACGGCATCAAGGCCGTTGGCCTGTGCCGCCTTGATCAGGCCGGTCTTCCCATCCGGCGAAATGCCGTAGCTGGATGTGATTGGCCGCCCGAGGGAGTCGGTTGCTTCGCACTCTCGTGGGCTTGTGCCCCACGCATCGAGTATCGCTTCGAGAGTCCCCTCGCCCCCGTCCGCAAACGGCAGCTCGTTGACTTGGACTAAAGCACCGGAATCGCTTGCCGCTCGCTCAATACCGCGCCGCATCGCACTTGCGATAGCCCGCGCGGACAGTGTTCCTTTGAAGGAATCCGGAACCACCACAACATTGTGTACGCCATCATGCATGCCACGAGCCTATGTGATGGGGCGGCACGCCGCCATAGGAATCGCCGCCTTGGCCCGGCCGCGCCCTTCTGCTCACTCGCACTTCGCACGTCCCCGCTCCCCACGTATGCTCGGCCAGATCCCACGCAGGTAGGCTTATCCCATGCAGTGCGACTATTTCGATGCTGGTGTGTGCCACTCGTGCACATTCATGGGCGAACCCTACGAGGATCAGCTCGCACGCAAGCAGCGCCAGGTCGCATCGCTCCTGAGCGATTGGCCTGATCTCGTGTGGGAGCCGGCGTTCGGCTCACGGCAGTCCCATTTCCGGAACAAGGCGAAGCTGGTGGTTGGCGGGACGGCGGACAAACCGACGCTAGGGATCCTCGACTCACACATGCGCGGCGTGGACCTACGCCAGTGTGGCCTGTACGAACCGTGCCTGGCTGCCAGCTTTGAGACGCTTGCCCAGTTTGTCCAGCGCGCGAGGATCACCCCGTTTGACGTGGCCACCGGCCGTGGCGAGTTGAAGAACATTTTGGCAACGACGTCACCCTCCGGCACCCTCATGCTCCGCTTCGTGTTGCGCTCAACCGAGGCCCTCCCCCGAATCCGCAAGAATCTTGGCTGGCTTCAGGAGGAGCTACCGCAGGCGGCAGTAATAACTGCCAATCTTCTCCCGGAGCGCAAGGCCGTCCCCGAGGGGCGGGAAGAAATCGTGCTGACGGATCAGGACTCCCTACCGATGCAGCTGGATGACGTCACGCTTTTCTTGCGCCCACAGTCCTTCTTCCAGACGAACACCCCGGTTGCCAAAGCCCTATATGGCCAGGCCCGCGATTGGGTCAACTCTCTTGCGAACACGGTGGGTATCGCACCCCTTCACATCTGGGATCTGTACTGCGGCGTGGGCGGGTTTGCACTGAACGTCGCCGGTTCGGGACGCGACGTCCTTGGCGTGGAGATCAGCGAACAGGCAGTGGAAAGCGCAAGGCTCGGTGCGGCCACAGCTCCCGAAAACGCCACAGTACGGTTCATGGTCGGAGACGCGAACGCTGCAGCACGCGCGGAGGGGAGCTCGCTTGATATCCTCATCGTTAACCCACCGCGCCGCGGAATCGGTGCGCTGTCAGATTGGATCGAGAAATCGGACGCGCGCTGGCTCATATATTCAAGCTGCAACGCGAACACACTCGCGAAAGACCTTACGGCGATGCCGAGTTACCAGCCCCACGCCGCCCGACTCTTCGATATGTTCCCTCAAACCTCTCACAGCGAGACCATGGTGCTCGCTCAACGCATGCGGTAACACGCTCAACTCTCCAAGCACTCATGCAACAGGGCGGGTGCATCCCGCATTGGAATGCACCTGCCCTTATATTCACGCCAAAAGCCTAGGCCGCTGACGTCCTACTTAGGGCACGCCTCCCCGGAGGTATCAATGGAGATAAATCCCGTTGCCGCGGGCTCGCGATCAGCCTCCGGCTCCTGCGCTCCGGTCTGAGAGGAGGTTTGGGGTTCGGGGTGGGCAACGTCGTCGCTGGCAAAAAGACTCTCAGCCGTAGCCGAATCGTACTGGCCCTGATCCAAAATCCCCTCGCGCTTGGACACGATCACCGGAACCAGCGCCTGGCCGGCAACGTTCACGGCGGTGCGGCCCATATCGAGGATTGGATCGATCGCAAGCAGGAGGCCAACGCCTTCGAGGGGCAGGCCCAGAGTGGACAGGGTAAGGGTGAGCATCACGACCGCGCCCGTCATGCCAGCGGTGGCGGTTGAACCGATCACCGAGACGAACGCGATGAGCAGGTAATCGGTGATATCAAGGTTCACCCCGAAGAACTGCGCCACGAAGATCGCGGAGATAGCGGGGTAAATGGATGCGCAGCCGTCCATCTTGGTGGTAGCGCCCAACGGTACGGCGAATCCGGCATATGAGGATGGGACGCCGAGGTTACGGCTGGTGACGCGCTCGGTCACGGGCATCGTCCCGATTGAGGAGCGGGAGACGAAACCGAGCTGAATCGCCGGCCAGGCGCCCCGGAAGTAGCGGCTGACGGACAGGCCGTTGACTCGCAGCAGAATCGGATACACCACGAACAACACGAGCGCTAGCCCGATGTAAACCGCCGCGGCGAACCATGCGAGCGAGGAGAGCGATCCCCACCCGTAATCCGCGATCGCGTAGCCGATCAGCCCAACGGTGCCCAGCGGCGCCAGCCGAATGATCCACCACAGAACCTTCTGAACAATCGCCAGGAGGGAGGCGTTGAATGTCAGGAACGGTTCGGCTTTGCCCCCCACCTTGAGCGCCGCGATGCCGATCGCCAGCGAGATCACGATGATCTGGAGGACGTTGGGGCTCAGCGACCCGGTGGCACCCGTGATCAAGCCATCCGCGTCCGTCACGGTCTCCACGCCAACTCCCGTGCCAAGGAAGTTCGCCGGAATGATCCCATTGAGGAAGTCCAGCCACGATCCGCTACTCCCCGGATCGGCCGCGGCATCAATCGTCACCCCCGTGTTGGCACCGGGCTTGAGAACAACGCCCAGCACAATACCTATCACCACAGCAATGAGCGCCGTAATCGCAAACCAAATAAGCGTCTTCGCGGCCAGCCGCGCACCATTGGCCACGCCACGAAGATTCGCAACAGACGCCACAACCGCGGTAAACACCAGCGGCGGCACCACGGCCTTCAGCAAGGTGACAAATGCCGTCCCGATCGTATCGAGCGTGGTGGTGAGCCAATTGGGCTCTTCAGCACCTTCCGCGCCCACCGGCCCAATCGACAGCGCGAGCCAGCCCAGCAGCACGCCCGCCACCAGACCAATAATCACCTGCACAGAAAACGACGGCAGCCTCAGCCGACGCTTCTCTACAGTTTCCTTTGTTTTTTCAGACATGAGTATCCTTCAGTGGATTTTTGTTCGGGACAGCGACGAACGGCAGTGCTTTCGCGCGTCATTTTCCTAGATCTTGCGCTATCAGCGCGGGTTGGCCGAGTATTGGCCTGAGCGCATCGTCTTTATGCGTTGCGCGGGAGCTTTATCGATCCATGCCCGGACAGCGCATCATACACATGCAGGCGGCAGCAGTGACTGCGGCTGGCATGGCCTTGAATGCGCGATTCATGCGGGCTCCTGTAATTCATACCGAATGTAGTAACCTACGTGGTTAGTAGGTTACTTAAGAGTAACCCCTAGTGAGTGAGGGTGCAAGGTGCGGCGCGATAAACTCGTGGAATGACTTCACCGCAAGAATCGCCCTCGCTGTTGCTCGATGATGTACTGATCGGCAGGCTCCGCGCCGATCTCGCGGCGGCTGGCTGGAGCGCCTCGGCAATTGAGGGGATGCTTTCTCCCATGGCACGGGCTGCGCTGGACCGGGATCAGTTTGTGCCTGCCGCGATGGAGCTGGAAAGCAACGCTGCACCAGCCGCCGTGCTGACCCGCCTTTTCGTGCTGGGAGAAGCCGTGGAGCGTTCCGAAGCCGATTCGGCACTGCCGCAACTAACGGTGGCAGGAGCCGTAGCGTTGGGCCTAATACGGGAATCCGCGGCAACTGAGGCCGCCCCCATCCGAGCGACAGTAAGCTTGCGCCCACACGACGAATGGTGGGTGGCTTCCGACCTCACCCAAGTTCAGACCGGGCGGGCCCCGCGCGAGGATTACGTTCTTGGGATCGCATCGGCCTCCGCAAATCTTGAGAGCTTGACGCTCAGGGATTCCGTGGATAGCGCGCTGGACCTTGGCTGCGGCTGCGGCATCCTTTCGTTGGGGCTAACGCGGCACGCAGATCGGGTGGTGGCCACTGATATCTCCGAGCGAGCCTGCGCCTTCACCCGCTTCAACGCACTGCTCAACGAGGCGCCAATTGACGTTCGTCAAGGTAGTTTCTTTGAGCCGGTGGCTGGCGAACGCTTTGACCTTATCACCACGAACCCCCCGTTCGTCATTACTCCGCGGGCCGCCCGCAGCACGGGTGTCTTGGAGTATCGGGACGGCGGGATGGATCGTGACCAGCTGATCCCATGGATTATCCGTGAGAGTATTGGCCACCTAGCGCCGGGCGGAACTTTGCAGATGCTCGCGAACTGGGAGGTGAAGGGCGAAGAATCCGACTGGGCCGCTCGGCCGAGCGAGTGGATCAAGCGCGCGGTCGAGCCCGCGGTGGAAACTGGGCAAAGCGTGAACGCCTGGCTTGTCCAACGCGATCTTCTGGACATCTCTCAGTATGCAGAATGGTGGATCCGCGATGGTCTTGGAGCGCAGGTGACACCCGCCGAGTGGCGGGCCGAGTATCGGAGGTGGATCGAGGACTTCACGTTTGCCGGAACGCGGTTTGTAGGGCTTGGATCTCTTGCGATCCGCGTGGGTAGTAACACGGCGTCTTCCGGTGCTACCAGCACCCTCAACCTGTGCTGCGAATATCTTCCTGAGGGCAAAGCAGCGGACGCCTTCGCCGTCCAAACGGCCCTAGATAATCTGGCCGTTCCCGAGGATTGGGAATCACAGCCATTCCTATGCGCGCCCGACGTTCGCGAAGTTCGCTATTTCGTACCCGGCAGCGGAAATCCCGAACTCATCCGAATAACACAAGGCCGAGCCGGAGGCCGCGAGCGCTCCGTCACCTCCGCGGTGGCCGCCCTCATCGGAGTGTCCGACGGGGAGATTGCCCCCGCGCAGGTCATTCCCGCGATCGCCCAGCTTTTGGAGCAAGACGAGGAATCGGTGCGCGCAGAGATTGCGGGCGCGCTCCCTGAGCTCCTCCGCTCCGGCGTGCTGGTGTTGGTTTAGGGGTTCGTCGTCGTCGGAAAAAAACTAGTCCGGAAAAACGGACTCAAGAATCGGCTCTAAACGGGCCACCGCCTCTTCTTTCGAAACGCGGCCGTCCTGCTCAAGCCACCAGCGGCCGATCTGCCCAATCCCACCGAGCAGGAACTCCGCCAGAATCTCCGGATCGCCGGTCATGAGGTAGCCCGCTTCTTGGTAACCCTCAAGACTCTCCTGGAGCTGCTGTACGAGATCCTCAGGGCCTAGGTTCGTGAGAAGAAAGGCAACGTTGGACGTGCGCAGATTCTTGACGGTTGGCGCATTGGACTCAAGGAATGTGAGGGCTGTGCTGAGCAGAGATGTAAAGAAAACTACCGGCCCGTCATCGGCTGTTTGCTCCTGAAGCACGGCCGTCCGCTTCCTCCGAATCGTCTGGATCACGAAATCGAGGAAGGCGTACTTATCCGCGAAATGATTGTAGAAGGTGGCACGGCGGATCCGCGCGCGCTCGCACAGCTCATGCACAGTGATGTCCTCGAACGGCTTCTGCGAAAGTAGCTCCGTGAACGCGTTGAATAGCGCGTCGTACGTTTTTTGGGTTCGAAGATCCACTGTATCTCTCTCATAATTCCAAGGCGTTGTGACCAACAGCGGCCCACGCCATTACTATACGTGTTTCCGGACACGGGCCCTTGCGAACGGGGTCCCCGCTCACTATTGTATGAAGCCGTACATATGTCAATTAATTATCAACTGTTCGGTTATTGAGGCGGCGCGAACCAGCCGTCGATTCCTCCGAAACAAACGAGAGCGGGGTGTTCAATGGACTTAATTGAAGTTGAGAACCTGACCAAAGATTACGGCCACGGCCGAGGCGTCTTTGACGTTGATTTTGGCGTGCGGGAAGGCGAAGTCTTCGGATTCCTTGGGCCAAACGGAGCGGGCAAAACAACAACAATTCGCCACATCATGGGCTTTTCGCGGCCGCAGAAGGGAACTGCCAAGGTTCTCGGTAAGTCGAGCTGGAGCTCCTACTACGAGAACCAGAAGGATATCGGATATCTGCCAGGGGAAATCGCCCTTCCCGAAAACCTCACGGGAACCGAGTTCATCCAAATGATGGCTGACCTGCGGGGCATGAAAGATATGACCTACACCGAAGGACTCATAGACCGGTTTGAGCTAGAACCTCGCGGTGGACTCAAGCGTATGAGCCTCGGGATAAAGCGGAAGCTCGCGGTGGTGACCGCTTTCATGCACGATCCTCGAATCCTCGTACTAGACGAACCCACGAGCGGTCTGGATCCCGTAATGCAAGAAACCTTCATTGAGTTCGTCCAAGAAGAGAAGGCCCGTGGGAAAACCATCCTGCTCTCGTCTCACATCTTCACAGAGGTTGATGCCACGTGTGATCGCATCGCCATCATTAAAGATGGCCGCCTCGTCTCAACGTTCGTGGCCGATGACCTACGGCATAACGAAAACAAGACGTTCAAGATCGAGTTCACGGATCCGGAGGGCCTCGCGCGATTCCGGGACGCTGTGCCGCAGGTGGAAGCCAACGAAGGAGCGGCCCCCGGGCCAGATGCTATCGAAGGCTTCGGGATTTCCTCGGTTAAGCGCCATTACAACCAGGCCAAGGTGGTGGCCAACGATGCCGCCGTCAACGATTTGATCCGCACACTGACGGATTATGATCTCAAGTTCTTCAGCGAAGTCCCCTTCACGCTCGAGGACTATTTCATGAAGTTCTATGACAGGGAGGCGGAAGATGCCACTAATTAGTGTCGATTCCGTAACGAAGGACTACGGCCACGGCCGCGGCAATTTCGACGTGAAGTTGGACGTGGACGAAGGCGAAGTGTTCGGATTCGTAGGCGTTAATGGGGCGGGTAAAACCACTCTTATCCGCCAGATGATGGGATTCCTCAAGTCCGATTCTGGCTCGATCACGATTGAAGGGCGAGACGCCTGGGGCGAATCTTCAGTTATCAAACGCCATGTTGGCTATGTTCCCGGTGAGATAGCGTTTCCCGATTCTCCAACCGGTACCGCCTTCCTCAAGAAGCAGGCAGATCTCCTCAATTTGAAGGATATGAGCCGCGCCGATGAGATCACCAAGCTCCTTCAACTTGATCCGACGGCCAATCTCAAACGCATGAGTAAGGGAATGAAGCAGAAAACCGCCATCGTGGCGGCCTTCATGGCTTCTCCATCCATTCTTCTCCTTGACGAGCCCACCACCGGCCTTGATCCACTCATGCGCCGTGACTTCATCGATCTCATCGCCGAAGAAAAGGCCAAAGGCACTACCGTCTTCATGTCCAGCCACATGTTCGAAGAAGTAGAGGAATGCTGCGACCGTGTGGCCTTCATTCGCGACGGCTCCATTATGGATATCAAACGGACCGTGGAGATCGCGCACAACACCAACAAGTTGTATAAAGCGGAGTTCTCAACCGCCTCCGATTACGAGCGCTTCACCTCGCAAGTTCCAGCGAGTAGAGATGCGGAGGGGACGCAACAAACTCAATCTGGTGACCAGCCTGGCACCAAAGCACGGCAGCTTCAGGCCCAGCAGGGGGCCCTGTACATCGAACAGTTACGCCCAGACCAGAATCAAGCCTTCATTCGCGTCCACGACAACGCGATCAACCAATTTATGGCGGCGCTGGGCACCGTTAACGTCAAGTTCATAACAGAGGTCAAATACTCGCTCGAGCAGTACTTCAAAGACCTCAACACCGAGGAAAACAATGTTCAGTAGCACGATTTTCAAGCAAACTCTTAAGCAAAACTGGAAGCTCTGGGCAATCTTCACTGCCCTGACCGCGGCGATCGCTGCCGTGTTTATTGCCGTATTCGATCCTCAACTAATCAAGACGCTCACGGATTCAATCGGCGATACGGAGATCGCGGATATGGCCGGTGACCGCCTCGACGACGCCACGAGTATCTTGGGGATGCTCGGCGAGAACTTCTACGGCGGTCTGCTCGGCGCCATCCTGCCGTTGATCTTCGTGATCATGACGGCCAACAGCCTCATTGCCTCACAGGTAGATCGTGGCTCCATGGCCTACACCCTGTCCACACCTATCAAGCGCACCAAGGTTGTCTTCACACAGGCGATCTACATGATCCTCAGCCTGTTCGCCATGTTCGCGGTGGTAGTCGGGGCGGGTTTGGCCGTAGCACAGATTTCCCACAGCGCACTTTGGGGGAATGAGTACACCGACGACGTCGAAGCAGCTGCCACTACGCTCGACGTTGCTCCTGAGGATCTCAACGAGAACCTTGATCAGATCCTCGAAGATCCAGACGCGCTCGCTGCCGGGGCAGAAGAGCGTGACGTTGATACTGACGTCTACGCCACCTACCTACAGCTCAAGACAATGGACAACGCCTACGTGGCGGCAGCAGATGAGCTTGATGTGGACGCGGATGATGTACGCAGCGATCCCTCCGTCATCTTGAACAGCGATGCGGCCACTGAGGCTGCCGCCGATGCCACTGGGATGGACTCAGCCACGTTCTCGGCCACGCTGACCGAGCAACTTGAACAGCAGGCCGCCAGCGCGGATCAAGCTGAGCAGGTCCAAGAGCAGATGCTCACCGGTATGAGCGCAGCGGCCGAGGTTCTTGATATGGACGCTGCGGATGTATCTTCAGATCTCAGTGTTCTCAAGGATAATCCCGATGCAATGTCGGCGGCCGTTGAGGCATCAGGGATGGATGAAGATACGTTCACTGGACTCGTGAATCAGGAAATTGCATCGAGCGAAGTATCAGCAGACGCGGCGGTTGATTTCAACGTTCCGCAGTACCTAGAAATCAATCTTGGTGCATTCCTGCTCATGGTTGCCTATAGCGGCATCGCCTTCATGTTCTCCTGCATTTTCAATTTGTCGAAGAACTCCCTTGCATTGGGTGCTGGCATCCCGGTTGCGAGCCTGATCTTCTACATCATGTCCGGAACCTCGGACTCGCTAGAGAAGCTGAAGTACGTGTCCCTCAATACCTTGTATTCGCCAACAGACATCATCCATTCTGGAACGTTCTGGCCACAGTTTGCGATCCTCGGAGCCACCGGATTGGTTCTGTACGGGATCGGAATCAAGGTGTTCAAGGAGAAGGATCTTCCGCTCTAAGGCATTGAACGAGGATGCGTGAGCGGCGCACTACAGTGGGGCCGGGCATTTGCCCGCCCCACTGTAGTCACCTGCGGTGATGGTTGATGGCAACATCGAATGGCGAATCAACATGAACCGGGCCCACTTCACACGCGTGCGCCGGCAAAGACGTCTTAAATACGCACGGCAGGGTCTTCTTGCGTAGAGGCGCCAGGCCTACAATGGCAAGACTCAGTGATCCGACTTCAGGCCCGCACCGCACATCGTGATCAGACAATCTGTAGTGGGCCCGTACTCGCGGACATACTGACGATAGGCGGCGAGGTTCGCGGCCGTAGTGTGTTCGCAGTACACGCCTTGGGCGGCCAGCTCAGCGCGGGCCGCTAGGATTTCGCCTTCTGGGGCATGGATGAAACGGATGTTGTGCTTGCGTGCCAGTGCGAGGATCTGTCGGCCGCGCATCGGCTCCCCGATCGCGATGCCCTCGGCAATTGTGGGGCGTGGAGTGAGTTGTTCTGGACTGGGGCTGTGGTGGGCGGCGGCCCGAAAGAGCGGGTCGCAGTTCTCGCTCTGAACCGCGATGATCTGGGGCATTTCGGTGATTGCTCCGGAAGCCAGAAGGTGCTCTAACGCGGCGATCGCGCCGAGGTAGAGCGTGCCGTTGCCCACGGGGATCAAGACGTTGTCAGGAATACGGCCCAGCTGCTCGAACGTCTCGTAAATGTAGGTTTTCGTGCCCTCGTAAAAGAACGGGTTGTACACGTGATTGGCATAGTAGACACCTTCACTGGCTACCTTGTCGCGGCACACCTGCGCACAGTGATCGCGCGATCCGGGAACCACGTTCACGCGAGCTCCGTGGGCCTCGATCATCGCGATCTTCTTGGGGGACGTTCCCTTGGGAACAAAGATCTCGCAGTCTATCCCGGCACGGCCGCAATACGCCGCCACCGAATTCCCTGCATTGCCACTACTATCTTGAACCACGGCATCTACGCCAATCGCCTTGCAGTGGGCGATAAGGGCCGCCGCGCCGCGGTCCTTAAAGGACAGCGTCGGCATGTAGTAGTCCATTTTCAACAGAATGTCATCATCAAAACGGACGATCGGAGTCATACCCTCGCCCATCGTGATACCACGCCAAGTCTCACCCTCGAGCGCCATGAAGTCGCGGTAGCGGAACTGCGACCATTCGGCCATGTCGATACGATTTGCGTCAAACTTAGGCGGCGTAAAATCCAGATCCCAGAGCCCCCCACACTGCGGGCAGGCCGGGTGGCGCGTGGTTGTTGGCTCCTTGTGGCCGCACGTGTTGCATCGGAACTCTAGCGAGCCAGTCTGGCCAGGTTGAGTTTGCTGGCCAGCGGCGTGGCCGGGTTGAGCTTGCTCGCCGCTAACTTGAGGCACCGTGTCATTCGCCGGTACCCCTTTTGCCCCGGTTCGGTGGAACGGCTGGTCTGGTTGCAGCGGCATTGACTCTGTCATACCTAGATTATGCTCCTTCTAGCGAATAGTTTTCCGCATGGTTATCCACAGAATTTGGGGGTAGCCGGCAGCGCCCCTGTTTGAGCCTTCATAATCGGGACATGAACCATACCGGCGTTTACTCACTTCGGGCCCTAAGGCGGTCAGGACGTCAACGCTCCGACATTCGGGACCTGATCAAGGGAGGACAGCTTCAAACGTAGACCGCGAGCGCAACTTTCAGATCGAAATAGCAAGGTCTGAGTGTTCTATACGCTCAGACCTTGCTATGCAGAGTTATATTTGCCGCGGGGACGGCCAACCCGGGGTGCACGTCGAGCATAAATCGGATTCTAGGTCTATCTAGGACGCCAGATGACGATCTCCGCAGTCCGAGGGAAGATGATATCCCTGCCCCGATCTGTTGCAGTATCCTCACCCGAGTGCGCGTTGTCTCTAGCGCCTGAATCGCCAGATGCAGTACCAGCCCAGCCAGCAGAGCGCCCACCGGCGCCGGCGAGCCGCTCCCGTAGTTCGGCAGCTCGAGCAAACAAGGTCACATCCCCGTCAACATCTGCGGCGAACACGCGCTGATCGAGCATCTTGCGCTGATCCACGCGCTCCTGCAGATTCTTCGCCCGCTTGCGCAGGCGGCTGTTTTGCTGGCGTAGCTGATCGTTCTCGCGTTGAAGAGCGAAGATACGCGAGATCCCAACCAGATTGATGCCCTCGTTCTGGGAGAGCTCTTGGATGGTCACCAGTTTATCTACATCCGCCAAGGAGTAGCGGCGCCCACCGCCGCGCGTTCGCTTGGCGGGCACCAACCCTATGCGGTCATACTGACGAACCGTCTGAGGGTGCATGCCCGCTAGCTCCGCGGCAACAGACACCGTCAGGATTGCAGCATCACGCCCAGCGATCGCCATGTTTAACTCCTCGCTAGTTTCATGAAGTCAGCGCGAGGATCAGCATCGCGGGTAGCGGCAGTGAATAACTCTGCGGCCTTCCTCGCCTCATCGGACATCTTCTTCGGAACCATCACCTTCAAGCGTACATACATATCGCCCCGGGCCACCTTCCCCTTGGGGAGGCCGCGGTGCTTAACTCGCAGCAGCTTGTCGGTTGAGGAACCGGCTGGAACCTTGACCGAAACGTTCTTTCCATCAAGCGTTGGCACTTCAACGGTTCCGCCAAGGGCGGCTTCGCCAAAGGACACGGGAACATCAACGTAAACATCGTTTCCCCGCACCTCGTATACCGGGTGCTTTTCCACGTGAATCGTCACGATGATATCGCCCGCTGGCCCGCCGTTCGCTCCGGCACCACCCTTTCCGCTCACGCGGATCTTCTGCCCCTCGGACACCCCAGCTGGGATACGTGCCGTGACTGTACGCCCATCAGCTGCGGTCATCTTGACAGTTGAACCAGAGACGGCGTCTCGCAGTGGGATGGAGACTTCTGTGGCTAGATCCTGCCCGCGCTGTGGCCGCCGCGATGAACCGAAGCCACCGCCGCCGCCAAACATCTGCGACAGGATATCGTCGAAGCCGCCACCGGCCCCGCCACCGGAACTGGAGAAGCGGACGTTCCCGCCGTTACCGCCGCCAAACATTGAGAATATGTCCTCGAATCCAGCGCCGCCAGCACCGCCTGGACCGCCAGATCCAGCAGCAAAGCGCGGTCCGCCACCAGAGAGTGCCCGAATTGCATCGTACTGCTTGCGATCCTCTTCATTGGAGAGAACCTGGTAGGCCTCCCCCACTTCCTTGAAGCGATCTTCGGCTGACTCATCGCCGGGGTTGCGATCCGGATGATACTGCTTGGCTAACTTGCGGTAGGCCCGCTTGATCTCATCCGCTGAGGCGTCCTTAGACACGCCTAAGGCTTTGTAGAAATCCTTTTCCATCCAGTCTTGACTGGCGCCTGCCATCACGCCTCACCTCCTTCGAATGGTGTGCCACCCAATAAGGTGGCGCACCAACAGTTCTTACTCAGGGGATACCACTCCAACGCGTGCAGCGCGCAAAAGCTTCTCGCCCTGACGATATCCCGGTTGAATCAGCGCGAACACAGTCTCGGACGTTGCTTCGTCCGAAGTCTGATGCATGAGCGCCTCGTGAATATTCGGATCGAATTCGTCCCCCTCGGCGCCGAAGCGCTCCACCTGATAATTGGTGAGGAGGATCTGTTCGATCTTCTCGGCAATCTGTCCGGTAGGTCCCTCGAGATCTCCGTGCTGACGCGCCAGCTCAACATCGTCGAGCACCGGCAGAAGGTTGTCGATCACTGATGCGACGCCTTCTTCCTTGCGTGTCACGCCCTCTTGCTTGGAGCGGCGCACGTAGGCGTTGTACTCCTGCTGGACGTTGTACACATCGGCGCGAGCCCGAGCGAGCTGATCCTCCAGCGACGAGATGGTATTCATCGCCTCGCTGAGCGGATCGGTCAGTTCCTCGGCGGAATCGGTGGACTCATCGGATTCAGTCGATTCGTCAGAATCCCCCGCCTCACCCGAAACATCCGGGCCCGCCTGAGCCGCGGTGCCAGCGCCTTCAGCACCGGCACCTACAGACTCAGTGCCGTCCGCAGCCGCCTCGTCAGCAGTCCAATCCTCGCGATCTCCGGGAACCTGTTGGTTCTCTTCACTCACTTAGTATCATCCTCATCGTCTACGATTTCGGCGTCTACAACGTCATCATCGGAGCCGGCCTGCCCAGCGGCACCGGCCTCGGTGAAGCCCTCAGCACCAGCGCCAGCATCCGCACCCTCGGCCTGAGCGGCGGAGTACAGTGCTTGGCCAATGGCCTGCGACTTCTCGTTGAGTTCGTCCAGAGCCGTCTTGATGGCGTCCACGTCCTCGCCCTTCAGCGCCTCACGGACCTTGTCGGCTGCTTCACGAACGTCGGTTGCAACGTTATCCGGCAGCTTATCGGCGTTGTCCTTGAGGAGCTGATCGATGGAGTACACGGTCTGCTCGGCCTGATTGCGGGTCTCGGCTTCCTCGCGGCGCGCGGCGTCTTCTGCAGCGTGCGCTTCGGCTTCCTTGACCATGCGATCGATGTCTTCCTTCGGCAGAGCAGATCCACCGGTAATGGTCATGGACTGCTCCTTGCCCGTTCCCTTATCGGTAGCGGACACGTGCACGATTCCGTTGGCATCGATATCGAAGGTGACCTCAACCTGCGGCAGCCCACGCGGAGCCGGAGCAATTCCGGTCAGCTCGAACGTTCCAAGCGGCTTATTGTCGCGGGTGAACTCGCGCTCGCCCTGGAATACCTGGATCGCCACGGAGGGCTGGTTGTCCTCAGCGGTAGAGAAGGTTTCGGACCGCTTGGTCGGGATAGCAGTGTTGCGCTCGATGAGCTTGGTCATGATGCCACCCTTGGTCTCGATACCCAGGGAAAGCGGCGTCACGTCAATGAGCAGCACGTCCTTGCGGTCACCGGTGATAACGCCGGCCTGCAGGGCTGCTCCAACTGCAACAACCTCATCGGGGTTCACGCCCTTGTTGGGGTCGCGGCCATTGGTCAGATCCTTAACAACCTGGGTTACGGAAGGCATACGAGTGGAACCGCCCACCAGAACCACATGATCGATCTCGCCGATCTTGACGCTAGCATCGCGAATCACGTTGTGGAACGGAGCCTTGGTCCGCTCCAACAGATCCTTGGTCATGTCCTCGAACTTCGCGCGAGTGAGAGTCTCATCCACGTGCAGCGGGGTGCCATCGGCGGACATCGAGATGTAGGGCAGTGACACGTTCGTTGTAGTGGCCGAAGAAAGCTCCTTCTTCGCCTTCTCAGCGGCCTCACGCAAACGCTGCAGCGCGATCTTATCCTTGGAAAGATCCACGCCGGAGGATGCCTTCACCTGCTGAACCAGCCAGTCAACAACGCGCTGATCCCAGTCATCGCCACCCAGCTTGTTATCACCGGATGTGGCGCGCACCTGAATGGTGGAGAATCCGTCGTCGTCCTTCCCAACTTCCAGCAGCGAAACGTCGAACGTACCGCCACCAAGATCGAAAACGAGGATCTCTTCGTCTTCCTTGCCCTTTTCGAGGCCGTAGGCCAGAGCCGCGGCGGTGGGCTCGTTGACGATGCGCTGGACGTTCAGGCCCGCGATGGAGCCAGCGTCCTTCGTGGCCTGACGCTGAGCGTCGTTGAAGTAGGCCGGGACGGTGATAACTGCGTCCGTGACGGATTCGCCGAGGTAGCTTTCCGCATCCTTCTTGAGCTTCTGCAGGATGAAGGCGGAAATCTGCTGCGGGGTGTACTTAGTGTCATCGATGGTCACGGACCAATCGGTGCCCATGTGGCGCTTGACGGACGAAATCGTCCGATCAACGTTCGTGACGGCCTGGTGCTTGGCAACTTCTCCTACAACAACCTCGCCGGTCTTGAGGAAACCCACCACCGATGGGGTAGTCCGCGAACCCTCGGCGTTCGCGATAACTGTGGGCTCGCCGCCCTCCAGAACTGCTACGCAAGAGTTCGTTGTACCAAGATCAATACCTACTGCACGTGCCATTTGATTCTCCTTGTCTTACCAAGCCGCTCGCGCGGCGCTACGTTATTAGTTTGTCTGGCGGAAGAACCTATGTCCACTAGGCTCTTCCATTCTTGAGTCCACCATACTCAACTTTGGATAGACCAGTTCTATTCCCAACAGTTACGATTTGGCGATATTTCGGGGATTTTTGGCGACGACGACCTTCTCGTTCCATGCCCTGATCGCCCATGGCTTATTCGTCACAGCGTGGGCGAATGTGAGGCAAGACATATGGCGGAGGGGGTTCCATTTACGCAACGTTTGTGTCACGATATTCGTGAAGTTAGGAACACCTAACCCGAAAGGAGCGTTAATGGAGTCGGTAGCTGTTGTAGCCACGGATCGCGCAGAGCGGTACGGCAAGCAACTCGTCGGCCACATGAGCCGCAAAATTTCGGGTGAGTGGACCGGACAATCCGGATATCTTGACTTCAATGGCCGGGGAAGAGTTGAACTCTCCGCTGGCGCCGATGCCCTCAAGCTGGAGCTGACTTCTGACGATTCCGAGACCGAACGTCTCGAAGAGATTGTTGGAGTCCATCTGGCACGATTCGGTTCGAAGGACGGGATGTCCGTTGCTTGGAATCGCAAATCTAGCGAAGCGGGAACCGTTCAGGGCCCGTACTCCGAAGAGGATATGAAGGCATTCGCTGAGGCTAGAAAAGCTCGGCAGAAAGCATAACTGAATACCAACAAACTAAGTTGCGCCGCACGGACCCTTGCTGACACACCTCCCGTGCGGCGCATCTTTATGCTATCCCGGGGCTAGCGGCGTGTCCTCGGTTCGCTCAGGTCCATGCCGTTCCCCAGAGATTGCGCCTCCTCCCCAAGACTGCGTCATATCTCTGGATATTCGGGACTAGAAGGCGTCACGGTCCGTTGGGCAGCTCATACAGCGCGGGCCGCCGCGGCCTCGGCCCAGCTGACTCCCCGAGATCTCCAGAACCTCGATGCCGTTGGAACGTAGATATTCATTGCACAGCGTGTTGTGTTGATATGCGATCACCCGACCAGGGCTCGTGGCTAGAACGTTAAAGCCATCGTGCCACTGTTCACGCTCGGTCTGCGTAGATGAGGCGTCCGGGGTCAGGACGCGCACGGAACCGACGCCCATAGCCTGCGCGATCACATCCCACATGTCTTCTGGGGCGTGGGTTGAGACGTCGATGCGCCCGGCTGACGCCGGCGTGAGGACCATTGACTCCAACAAGCCCGGGTATACCAGAAAAGACTCTGGATCCACCATGGTGAGGATGGTATCAAGGTGCATAAATGCGCGGGTTTTTGGAACGTTGAGCGCCACGGCACGCTTGGCCGAGCTTGTGGCGAAGAGCTGCGCGGCAAGGCGCTCCACTCCCTGCGGCGTTGTACGCTCCGATACGCCGATCAAGACAGTTTCATCATTGAGCACCGCAATGTCCCCGCCCTCAATCGCCGCCGGACCATCCGCCGTCCCATTGTTCCACTTGCGTGTTCCGGCAAACATCGGATGCCAAGTGTAAATGATCGTCATGTTCACCGTCTCCCGGCGCCGGGCGCGGCGATTCAGCGAATGGACGGAAACGCCATCGTATATCCACGCTGAGGAATCCCTCGTGAAGAGGTGGTTTGGGAGGCAAGAGAACGTCATGTCCCCCGGGCCGAGGGTCTCCAGATAAAGCGAGCCCGGAGCGTGACCGGCCGCGGCCAGCTCATCCTTTGTGAGCCCGCAGATCAGCAGCTCCGCCAGCGCTTCGGTAGTCAAAGTCGAGGCATAATCCGCGAGTGCACCAGCTACCGCGACGCCGTAGGAGCGCGGATCAAAGGTGGTCTCAATCGCGTATTCGCGGGCGTCCGGGTTTGTGAGCGCCCGTGCAAGCAGCTCCTCAAGGTAGAGGACTTCGGCTCCTTCGCCCCGGAGAACATCGGCGAATCCATCATGCTCCGATTGAGCCTTCTCAACCCACGGGACGTCATCGTAGAGAAGCGAATCCATCGTGGAAGGGGTTACCCGCGCTAGCTCATTGCCCGGCCGGTGAACGATCACTTGGCGTAGGTGCCCTGTCTCGGATGCGATACCCATGGTCACATCGTAGCGGCTAGCCCCACTGCGGGTTTGCGCCACCTCACTAGGTAGTGGCGTGGCGCAAACCGTGTAAAGGCCTGCATAATTTCGTGACAGAGAGCGTTGGCTTCTTCATGGGGCACCTCAGGCCTTCTCCCACGAACTTATTCAGATCGATAATCCCGTGCGAGACTAGCCAACCTGCAAGCCGTGCGCGGCCGCAACCGCCCTGTTAACAACCTTGCCACCTTGTATGTTGAGCCCTTTGGCCAGTGCCTTGTCATCGGCAACAGCTTGCTCCCACCCCTTCTCTGCAATCGCGATAGCGTAGGAAATGGTCGCGTTGGTCAGAGCAATGGTGCTCGTTCGGGGCACGGCACCAGGCATATTCGCCACGCAGTAGTAAGTCGAGTTATGGACTGCATACGTGGGATCATCATGCGTGGTTGGCCGCGATCCTTCGAAGCAACCACCCTGATCGATGGCAATATCAACAAGGACTGACCCAGGTTTCATCCCAGCAACCATATCGTCGGTCACCAACTTGGGCGCTGCCGCACCAGGAATGAGCACCGATCCGATCACCAGATCCGCATCCTGCACGGCCTCTGCCACGGTGTGAGGCGAGGAGCGGAGAGTGGTGATGTGACCATCGAACCGCGCTTCCAACTCCGCCAACCGCGGCAAGTTCACATCCAGAATCGTAACCTCAGCGCCTAGCCCCAGCGCGTTGGCTGCGGCATTCTCTCCGGCGGTTCCTCCACCAACAACCACGGTGCGACCGCGAGGAACACCAGGGATCCCGCCCAGAAGCAGACCGCGTCCGCCATTCGTCTTCATCAACTGATTCGCGCCAACCTGCGCAGAAAGGCGTCCGGCAATCACGGACATCGGGGATAGCAGCGGGAGGCTGTGATTCGCCAACTGGACAGTTTCGTATGCGATTGCCGTGGCACCGGAGGCAACGAGCGCCTCAGTGAGTGGGCGATCTGCAGCTAGGTGTAGATAGGTGAAGATGATGTGATCCTCGCGGATCAAGGAATACTCGCTCGCGATGGGTTCCTTGACCTTGAGAATCATCTCGGAGCGCGCCCAAACCTCTTCGGCACTCTCAACGATCTGAGCACCTTCGGTAGCGTACTCAGCGTCCTCAAAGGCGGAGCCAAGGCCAGCGCCTTTCTCTACGAGAACCTCGTGTCCTAGCGCAACCAGTTCGCCAACGCCGGCAGGGGTTGCTGCCACGCGATACTCGTTGTTCTTCACCTCTGTGGGAACGCCAATGAGCATCCTATTCTCCTATCAATATGATCCGAAAAGGGCTGGGGCCGAACCCGATCAAGAACCGCATCGCGAACTAGGTCGGGAACCGTGCAGCCTCATTCAATGTGATTAAACCTACCGCACAAAGATCCTCCTCGGTTCTGACAATGGTCCGTTCCTACCATGTAGTCAGGCAGGCACCACCCCAGTAAACTTGACGGCAAGACGCCCAACACCGCGCGAAAGGGTTGAGCAATGAGTGACGCCGTGACAACAGCAATGCGCGAAGTCTCCCGCGCAGATTTCCTCCCAGAATCCATCAAACATCTGGCTCACTATGACGGCCCACTGCCCATCGGCGAAAGCCAAACCAACTCGCAGCCGTATACTGTTGCCGAAATGCTCAGGCTCCTAGAGGTACATCCGGGCCACCGTATACTCGATGTGGGTGCGGGCTCCGGCTGGACAACAGCGTTATTGGCGTACCTCACCGGAGGAGCGGGGACGGTGATTGGGTTGGAGCGCAACGCCAATCTGATCGGACCGGCACGGGAGGCACTCAGCTTTTACGTAGAGGACAACGCCCGCATCGACGAGGCAACCGCGGGCATACTTGGAGCGCCGGATGAAGCACCGTTTGACCGAATACTCGTTTCGGCCACCGCGCCACGAATACCCCAATCACTGGTTGATCAGCTTGCCGATGACGGCATCATGGTGATCCCGGTAGCCACCACGATGAAGCGGGTGCGGCGCCGGGGCGGCCAGATCGAAGTCACTGATCATGGGCAGTACCGTTTTGTCCCGCTCGTTGAGGATTGAGTGGGCCCCGGGAAGCTTTCACTCCTCGGGGCCCACAACTTGTTCGGCTAGCAGCAGCCGGTTGAGACGTTCTCCTCGTCGAACTTGGCGCGGTCGCGCCAGAATTCGCGTTCGGACATCGGCTCGTGATCCGGGTGCTCGCGCCGATGCCGCGTCACGTAATGGTCATAGGCCGATTCGCCGGTGAAATCGCGCCATAGAGCGCGCCATTCACTTAGCTTCGTCCGTATGTCCATCGCGGACCTCCATCGTGTCGCTGCCGCCAAATTGCATTTCCACGCCGCTATTCGGCGTGTTCCGTACTCTTGCCAGGAATGAGAGCCGGATCGCCCACAACTTCGTATTCCTTGTTGAGCTTCTTCTCCAACTTGGTAGCAAACAGGCTAGCAGGTGCGAAGAAGTTCGAGGCCCGATGCGGATCCTCGGACGTAGTGGTGTCCTTGGTTTGCCACGTGCGGACCATCCGAATGCAGGCGCACACAATCACAAACGCCACGCATACAAGGAAGATGATGGACATGGTTCCTTGGATGAAGGTGTTGCGGATAATGTCACCTTGGATCGAGATCGCCTCGGGATCCGTGAGCGTGTCGCGCAGGGCGCGGGCGTCGCGCCACTGCTGCCAGTAGCCGATGGCCGGATCCGTGGAGAAGATCTTCTGCCACGACGCCGTAAACGTGACCGCCGTATCGAAGACGAACGGAATTGCCGGGATCCACAGCCACTTCGTGTATCCCTTGCGGACAACCACAACGCAGCACAACAGCAATGCCACAGCGGCTATCAACTGGTTCGCGATACCGAAGAGCGGATACAGGGTCTGGATACCGCCTCTCGGATCCGTCACGCCCATGAGGAGCAGCGAGCCCCAGGCGGCCACAACGAGCGCGGTGGAGATCCATGCACCCACGCGCCAAGACGGATCGCGGAACTTCTTGTTGAAGGCACCAAAGGCATCGGATACTTGGAAGCGTGCCACTCGGGTCACCGCGTCCACTGCCGAAAGGATGAAGAGCGCTTCAAACATGATGGCAAAGTGGTACCAGAAGCCCATCATCGTCCGGCCTCCACCGATTTGGTGGAGGATGTGTGCGATGCCCACCGCGAGGGTTGGCGCACCGCCGGTACGGGAGGTGACGTGGGGTTCGCCCACATCGTTGGCTAGGGATTCAAAGGCTTCACCGTCATAGTAGACCTTGTCGTTGCCATCCTCGTCCCACGAATCCCACGCGGCCCGGATCGAGTCACCGTGGGCGTCAGTCACGCCAAGGTTCTTGACGGCCTCTGCCGTAATATCATCACGGTTGTCAGTTGTTTCGGTGATCGCCGTGCCGGCGAGGTTATCGATAGTTGCCTCCGACGTATTCATGCCGAAGTAGATGCCCTGGTTAAGAGAGGCCGCTGCAGCAAGCGCCATGACGGCTACGAAGGACTCCATGAGCATGCCGCCATAGCCGATCATTCGAGCTTGGCTTTCCTTCTGAATCATCTTCGGGGTGGTTCCTGAAGAGACCGTAGCGTGCATACCAGATAGGGCACCACACGCGATGGTAATGAAGAGGAACGGGAAGAGTGTTCCAGCAAAAACCGGCCCGTCCGTGTTCGATGCGAACTCAGTGACCGCCGGCATCTCCACGATGGGGCGAACAACGATGATACCCACGGCCAGAACCAGAATGGTTCCCACCTTCATGAAGGTGGAGAGGTAATCACGCGGCGTGAGCAGTACCCACACTGGAAGAACGGCTGCGAAGAACCCGTAAATCACCATGCACCACACGAGCGCCGTTGGGGACAGGTGGAGGTACTGCTGGCCGAAGTCAGATTCGGCAACCCAGCGGCCACCGATAATCACAGCCATGAGGGCTGCGAAGCCTACGATGGACACTTGCGTGATCTTGCCGGGTTGGACGAATCGGAGCCACAAGCCCATGCAGATCGCGATCGGGATTGTACAACCCACGGAGAAAACGCCCCATGGGGATTCGGCTAGCGCATTCACGCAGATCATCGCGAGAACCGCGAGCACGATCATGAGCATAACCAAAACGATGATGGTGGCAACCGTGCCGCCAACCTTGCCGATTTCGTCCACAGCCATCTGGCCGAGCGAACGCCCGCCCCGACGCATCGAGAAGAATAGAACCAGCATGTCCTGGACGGCTCCCGCAACGCACACACCGAAGATGATCCACAGTGTGCCGGGCAGGTAACCCATCTGAGCTGCGAGCACGGGGCCCACGAGAGGGCCGGCTCCTGCGATGGCCGCGAAGTGATGCCCGTAGAGGACCACGCGGTGGGTTGGATCGTAATCCTTAGCGTTGTTGACACGCTCTGCCGGGGTTGCATTTGAATCGTCCGGCCGCATGATCTTGCGCTGAATGTAGAGCGCATAGAAACGATACGCGATCGCGTACGTGCAGACCGCCGTAATGACGAACCAAATGGTGTTGACTTCTTCACCGCGAACGATCGCTAGAATGGTCCATCCAGTTACACCGAGTGCAGTGATGAGCACCCAGAGGAGAACCTTTTTCCACGTCCACTTGTTCTCCGGCTTTACTCCAACCGGTACACCCGCCTTATTGCGGATGACGAGTTTCTCTTCCTCAGGTGTGTAGGAAGGAATCTCAGTAGAGTTTTGCTGCTCCATTGAAACTCTCATTTTCGTAGGTGGTTTACTCGGGTCAGGTTGGCCCGGGCAGAAGTCTAGGAACTCCCCGTTGAAAATCCCTAGGCACAAGTACCTGAGAAAACCCTAGGTACGGTTCGAGTCTATGCCTCGAGAGCCCACTACGCACAACCCTAATTAGCTAGATCACGCCATTTACCATGCTTTTACCCAATTAACACTCTTCCAAGGCACGTGATCTGAGGATTGGCTCACAGAGGCTCGGGAGGGCAAGGCAGGACCCACAGTCTTAAATCTTACGATCGCTACCGGCAATCATCCCGATCCCCATCACAATCGCCGCCAGCGCGATAGCCACAGCGATCACCGCGTTCCACCCGAGTGCGTCGCCGAGCGAGCCTCCGATAGTTGGCCCCACTGACGCGATCATGTATCCCACGGACTGGCTCATGCCAGAAAGCCGCGATGACTCCTGAGAGGTACGCGTGCGCGTATTAATGAAGGTGAGGCTGAGCGCAAAGGTAGCCCCAGAACCACCACCCATGATGATCGTCCACACCACGGCGATTCCGGGTGCAATGAGGAACCCGGCAAGACCGACGATCCATAACGAACAGGAAACGACCGCGCTGAGGCGCTGATCCCGGCGCTCACCCTGAACCGCAGTGAGAGTCAGAGTGGCAACCAGACCAGCAATCTGGAAAAAGGACATGTGCAATCCGGCAGCCTCCGCGCTGACCCCGTGCGATTGCTCGATCTCGGGAAGCCACTGCACAAACATGTAGAACAGTAGGCTCTGGGTTCCCATGAAAGCCGTGACCGCCCATGCTAACGGGATCGTCAGAATATTGCGCCGCGCCGCTGCGAGCGCACCCGAGTAGTCAGAGTCCATGCTCTCCCCTCCCGGCAGCTGCGCATCCACGCCGGTTTCGAGGTTGGGCAACTCCAAACCAAGATCCTCGGCCACCGTGGTTTCATCGCTCATTCCCACAGGCTCACCGCTGTCACGAGCCTCGCCGCTGCGGGCGTCGCCGCCCCCACCAGCATCGCCAATACTTCCGGCTCCACCAGTACTTCCAGCTTCAGCCGGGCCCCCGTCGAACACGCTGCGCATCCGCATGGAATACAACCAAGCACACAACCCGATACCCGCCATGAGCGCCCAACACCCGAGCCCAATCTTCCACGAAGTGGCCCCGGTAATGGGCACGACGATCCCCGCGGCGATGGCGGAGCTGAGCGTAAGGGTGGCCGAGTAAATCCCCGTCACAGTGGCAGCTCGTGTGGGAAAGTCGCGCTTAATGATGGGAGGCAACGTGGTGTTGAGGATACCGATAGCAAGCCCGATCCCAACGGTCCCGATCCACAGGCCCACCCCGGGCACAAATGACCGCACGAGGATAACAACCGCGAGCGCGCTGAGTCCCACAACAACCGTTACGTCAAGGCCAAGCCTCCGAATCACCCACGGCGTCACCAGCGCGCCCAAACCCATACACAGAACGGGAACCGACGCAAGGTACCCCATACCGGGCGTGCTAAGCCCGGTATCGGCTTGAATGTACTGAGTCACGGGCCCAACCGCCGTGAGCCCCGGCCTCAGATTCAGCGCAACCAGAACAATCACGAGAATCATGACACCCGAATACTGGCGGCTTAGCTTCACTGAGGCCCTTCCTTCTATTGGTCTTCCACCGATCTTTGACCGGTCTGATACCACTCTTCGACTATTTGCTTCGACTGCTTGCCGACTCTTTCATCGGTAAACAAAGACGTCTATTCTCCCATAGACTAGTACCCATGAGCGTAACAATCGGCGTAGATGTTGGCGGCACGAAGATCGCAGCGGGAGCGGTGTCAGACGAAGGCGAGATGCTTGCCTACGTCCGCAAACCTACCCCTGCCGGGGATCCAGATTCTGTGGTGAGAGTGATCACCGAATGTGTCGCAGAGCTCGAGAAGTCCTACGAGGTGGTGTCGATCGGAATTGGCGCGGCGGGGTTCGTGGATGCCGCCCGCAAGTCCGTGGTGTTTGCTCCGAATCTTGCGTGGCGCAACGAACCCCTCGCGGTCAGGGTGTCGGAGAGGACGGGACGGACCGTCGTCGTTGAAAATGATGCGAACGCAGCTGCGTGGGCTGAATTTAAGTTCGGCGCAGCGGCCGGAACGAAGTCCGCCATTATCGTGACGGTAGGAACCGGGATCGGCGGCGGCGTCATTATCAACGATGAGCTGTTGCGCGGATCGCACGGGTTTGCCACAGAGATCGGGCACATCGGGCTGGTCCCGGAGGGCAAGCTGTGCGGCTGTGGGCTCAAGGGATGCTGGGAGGCCTATGCCTCGGGTAACGCGCTCGTGCGCACGGCCCGGGAGTTCGCCACCGAATCCCCCACGGTGGCGGCGCGGCTGCTGGAGCTGGCCGGCGGCACTCCAGAAGGAATCTCCGGGATTATGGTGACGCAGGCAGCACAGGAGGGCGATCCTCTCTCCATCAAGTGTTTCGAGCAGATCGGGCACTATATGGGGAAGGGTATGGCCGATCTTGCCGCAGTGCTGGACCCGGAGATGTTCGTGCTGGCTGGCGGAGTATGCGAGGCCGGAGATCTTCTGCTTGACCCGACGCGCCGCTCACTCGCCGATTCGCTGACCGCGAGCAGCTTCCGCCCAGCCATCCCTGTTGGTGTGGCTACGCTGGGCAACGAGGCCGGGATTATCGGCGCGGCTGACCTTGCGCGCCGGTAGTTGGCTTTTTACCACGACGAACCACGCCTCCAACCCACCCTCCAATTGAGGACTAGGCTTAAGCTATGCAAATTGCTCCCCAGCTGACCACGATGGCAGACGGCACGATCAAGCAGCTCAATCCTTTCTCGGGAACTGAGGTGTGGACGGTGCCCGGGCGTGCGAATCGTCCTCTCGCGGTAGCCGTCCCCGATGCCCAGCCGATTGAGAATCCTGAGAGCACCTGCTCGTTCTGTTCTGAGCGCGTGCTGGAGACCCCGCCCGAGAAGGCGCGCATTGTCCGCGATGGCGATACCGGGAAAATTCGCCGCGGGACGCGGGTGGACGATCTGGCCGAGCCCTGGGAGTTTCGGCGAATTCCGAATCTATTTGAGATCGTCTCCTACGATTACTGGGCGAAGAACTATGGGTACCAGATGCCCGTTTCCGCGCAGGAGCGGATGGAACGGTACCTGTCTGACCCGGCCGGGAGGGCCCACGTTCTCTCGGTGGTTGAGCGCAAGCACATGGGAGAAAAACTATCCGAATGGGAGCAGCTAGAGGCGGCCAAGCCGTTCTTCGGTGGGTGCCACGATCTGGTAGTGGCGCGACGGCACTTTTCAGAGGGCGCAAAGGATTCGTCCCAGCTGGCATCCTCGGGGACTCTGAGCCCGTTGGAGCACCTGTGGTACATGCGAATGACAGTGGACGCCATGCGTGATATCTACGATGCCAATCGCTACGCCAAATATGTGCAAGTCTTTCAGAACTGGCTCAAGCCTGCTGGCGCCTCCTTCGATCACCTCCATAAGCAGCTCGTGGCTATCGATGAGCGCTCCGTCAACGCGCGGATGGAGACCCAGAAAGTCCGCGAGAACCCGAACCTGTATAACGAGGTAGCCGTTGATTATGCCGGCTTCCAGAACCTAGTGATTGCCGAGAACAAGAACGCCGTGGCCATTGCCGGGTTTGGGCATCGCTACCCCACGCTCGAAGTATGGTCGCGTTCGGCCAACTGCCAGCCGTGGGAACACTCCAACGAAGAACTGCGTGACGTCTCCGATCTGGTTCACGCCATGCACGCCGCGACCGGCCCGCATATCCCGACCAACGAAGAATGGTACTGCCAGCCGCTCGATCTGGACGTTCGCATGCCGTGGCGCATCCACATCAAGTGGCGTGTATCCACACTTGCCGGATTCGAAGGTGGCACTAAGATCTACGTAAACACCATCGATCCATGGAGCCTACGCGATCGCGTTGTGCCGCGCTTGTTGGAGCTGCGCGCCGAGGGAAAGCTGGCCCGTGATATCAACATCGCCACCGAATGCTCCTGCAAGGTCAACTCACTGCGGTATAACCGCGCGCTTCACTAGGCGCCCCTTCGCCGTTATAACTCCGTATGGCGGGGCCTGAGTGTTATATACCCTCAGGCCACGCTATTTCGGGTTGAACGCACGGCCAAGTGGGCTAGCGGCTGCGGCCCAGCGGGATCACCTGAGGCGTCCCCACAACAGGATCGGGCACAACTAGGCATTTCAGTCCGAATACTTCCTCCACAAGCTCGGCGGTCACGATTTCTCGTGGCGCACCCTCTGCCATGATCCGCCCATCGCGCATGGCGATGAGGTGAGTGGCGTAGCGAGCCGCGTGATTGAGATCGTGCAGCACTGCGATGAGGGTACGGCCAGCCTGATTCAGATCCGTCAGCAGCTCGAGTAGCTCGATCTGATAGGTGATGTCGAGGAAGGTGGTGGGCTCGTCAAGCAGGAGGATCTCGGTCTGCTGGGCCAGAGCCATGGCCACCCACACGCGTTGGCGCTGCCCACCGGAAAGCTCATCCACGAGCCTGCCGGATAGCGACGTCACGCCGGTGGCCTCCATCGCCTCGGCAACGGCCTGCTCGTCATCTTCCGTCCACTGCCGAATAAGCCTCTGGTAAGGATGGCGTCCGCGAGCAACCAGATCCGCCACCGTAATCCCATCCGGGGCGATCGAGCTCTGGGGAAGAAGACCCACCTTCTTGGCTACGTCCTTGGCGCGGTAGGAGTGAATATCTTGACCGTCCAGAACAACTTCGCCAGCACTAGGTTGCAACAGCCTGCTGAGACCACGGAGAAGAGTGGACTTACCGCAGGCGTTCGGTCCCACGATCACTGTGAAGGACTTGTCTGGGATGGAGACGGACAGTTCCTCCGAGACAATCCGCTTGTCATAGCCGATCGTGGCGTTCTCCACCCGCAGCCGGTCCTCGTGGCCAGCAACTGGGCCGGGCGTCTGGGAAGTTGCCGTAGGCAGCGTCATGGCTAATCCCCTTTCCTTCGGCTGATAGACAGCCGATCAGCGTTCATCGTACGGGTGAGTTTCTCGGACTTCTCGGACTTTTCCGACACGACGCTAGATCCTGCGCCGCGCCTCGCGAACAATAAGCCACACAAGGTACCCGCCCCCAATCACAACCGTCACAACCCCAACGGGCAGCATCGTAGGCAGGAGGTGCTGGGCGCAAAGATCTGCCACAACTAGAAGCATGGCCCCCATGCAGGCAGCGGGAGCAACAGTCACGCCAGGACTGCGGGTCAGCCGCCGCGCGATCTGTGGCGCAGCGAGGGCTACGAACGCAATGGGCCCGGCGGCCGCCGTGACCACCGCTGTGAGCGCAACACCTATCACCATGATGGCTAGGCGCACCGGCTCTGCGCGGGTTCCGGTGGCCGCTGCGGCGTCGTCGCCCAACTCTAATTGGCGTAACCCAGGCCCCAGTGCGGATCCTCCCACCAACAACGCGACGATGAGCAACCCGCCCCACAGGGCTTGTTCCCAACCAATCCCGTTAAGTGACCCCGCACCCCACACCGCAGCGCTCAACGCGACTTCAAGCTTGGCGGACTGCATGAGCCACGTGTTGAAAGAGCCGAGCATGGCGGAAACGGCGATCCCAATGATGATGAGGCGGAAACCTTGCACACCCTGGCGCCATGCGAGCAGGTACACGAGCCCCGCAGTGAGAATTCCGCCGATGAGGGCGCCGCCAGCGCGTTCCAGATACGTCCCACCCATCAGGATGATCACCACGAGGGCGCCGGTGTAGGCACCCGTGGAGAATCCGATGATGTCCGGGGAAGCTAGCGGGTTTCGGGTGAGCGATTGGAACATCGCACCCGCAGCTCCAAGCCCAGCCCCAAAGATGGCTGCCGCAAGTACCCGAGGCAGTCTCCATTCCACCACGACAGTATGAGCAAAACCCGCATCCGGCGAATTGATGAGCGCTGCCCAAACCTCAGGCAGGCTCAGCGTGTAATCGCCCAGAGCTAGCGAACACGCAGAGGCGATGAGTGTGACGCCGATCAGGACCGTGCATACGACCGCACTGCGCATGGACCAGCGAGCCGAGAAGGAGCCGCGGCGCACCAAGACTGAGCGGTAGCCGAAATCAATTGAAGTGCTCACAGTGCGCTCGCCTTCTTCCTACGCACCAGCACAATGAGGACGGGCGCTCCAATGAAGGACGTCACGATACCTACAGGGAATTCGGCTGGCCATTGGACGATGCGACCAACGATGTCCGAGGCCAGCATGAGGGAAGGCGCAAGGAGAATGGTGTACAACAGGATCCAACGCTGATCTGGCCCCGTGATCCAGCGAGCAATGTGAGGAATCATGAGCCCGATGAACCCGATCGGCCCCGCGACGGCCGTGGCCCCACCAGCGAGCAGCGTGACGGCCAGAACCACGAGAACCCGAACGAGGGCAACGTTCGTACCAAGTGATCGCGCCAGATCATCCCCGAGTGCGATGGCGTTGAGCGAAGAGGCCGCGATAACGGCGAGTACTAGCCCCGCCCCGAGGAAGGGAAGTACAGGAACAAGCACGTCCCAGCCGCGATTAACAATGCTGCCCACGTTCCAGTAGCGCATTTCGTTGAACGCCTTGGGGTCCAGCAGAGTCATGGCGCTCACGAGTCCGCTCAAGACGGCACTCAGGGCCACCCCCGCCAAGGTGAGCTTGGCCGGATCCGTACCGCCTCTACCCGCTGATCCCACAAGGTACACGGCCACGGTCACCACCAGAGCTCCCGCAAAGGCCAGCCACACCTGCCCGTTGATCGTCGTGACCCCAAATACCGCTACGCCCAGCGCAACAAAGAAGGAGGCTCCCGCGTTCACCCCAAGAATCCCTGGGTCAGCCAGTGGATTGCGGGTCAGGGCCTGAATGAGCGCTCCGGACACCCCTAGCGCAACACCCACGCATAGCCCAACGACTGTGCGGGGTACGCGAAGGCCCCAAATAACGTGGGCATTGTTCGGGTCTGAACCCGGGCCCAGCGCCTCCAGAACATCGCTGATCGGGATAGATTTGGCGCCGATGGCCACACTGAGAACGACGAGCGCGGCCAACCCGATAACAACGATGGGCAGCATGAGGACCCGGCGGTGAGCCGGCACATGCTTGCGTGGTAAGCCAACGGGTTCAACAGCATTTGGCGTTGCCGTCTGCGCTCCGTTCGGGCCCTTGAATCCGATGCCCTCATTCGATAATGTCACGCAAGACAGGGTACCCTAACTCCGTCCTTGCTCTCAGAGTTAAGTCCTATGACGAATGGATCTTTTCATGCGTTTACGCGCTATCTCCGCCGCAATACTGGCCACTACGGCGTTGTCCCTTGCCGGTTGTTCCTCCTCGGACAGCGGCAATTCAAACGAAACGAGCACGCCCACCGCAGCCTCCGGTGACGCTTATCCCGTGAGCATCGACACAAAGTTCGGTTCGGTAGAGATTACGGAACAGCCACAGCGCATTGTTGCCCTGGGGTGGGGAGATGCCGAACTCGCGCTCGCGTTTGGCGCTCAGCCCGTCGGGGCATCGGACTGGCTAGAGTTTGGTGGCGAAGGTGTGGGCCCGTGGGCTGAGGGACTCTATGATGAGGCACCCGAAATCATCGGTACCCTCGATCCTTCTTATGAGGCAATCGCGGAACTCGAGCCCGATCTGATCCTTGATGTACGCAGCTCCGGTGATCAGGAGCGTTACGATCGCCTTTCCAGCATCGCCACTACAGTGGGCGTTCCCGAAGGTGGCGATTCATGGCTCGCAACCCGTGACCAGCAGGTTGAGATGATCTCCTCCGCTCTTGGGCAGCCGGAAGAGGGCCAAGCTCTACTCGACGACCTGGCCCAGACATTCACCGATGCGAAGGAAGCCCACCCCGAGTGGGAGGGCAAGACGATCACTGTTGCCACACGTACCAGCGAGGGCTGGGGCGCATACGTCAATGACGGCCGCGTAGATTTCTTCGAGAATCTCGGATTCGAGCAGAATCCCACACTGTTGGATCTCCCAGTGAATGACAATGGGTGGAGTGTCTCCGTTTCCGGCGAGGAGCTTGAGCTGCTGGACGCTGACCTCCTCGTTGGCTTCCCCATCTACATCGATAAGACCGAGATTACTGAGGATGCGGGATGGCAGATGATTCCCGCCGTCGAAGATGGACGTTCGATCGTGATTGACGGTGACCTTTCCACCGCCTTCTCGCTGGGCACCCCAGCATCGCTCGAGTATGCGTTGGATGAATTCACACCGCTGATCGAGGATGCAGTTCAGTAGTACAGAAACAAGCCGGATATCAGAAGAAGCCTATGACTCAACACGCCGAACAGATCACGCCCAGGAAGCCTCAGCAGGCCAGTGTGCGCAAGTTTCGCGTCTATGAATCACGGAGGATCTCTCCCTCCTTTCAGCGAGTCACTATCCAAAGCACAGATCCCGAATTCGATCAGGAGTTCACCTACTTCGGATTCGATCACTGGTTCCGGTTGTTTTTCGCTGCTGGTTCCAGTCCTCTTGAGTTGCCCTATGGCGGCCTTGACGGCTGGTACCAGCGGCTCACCGCACTAGAACACCCTCCAATCGTCCGTAACTACACGATCCGTGAGGCGCGCAAATCTGGCTCCACTTGGCAGTTCGACGTTGACTTCGTGCTTCACCGCGGACAATCGGGGCAGGTAGAGGGCGAGGCCGCCCGCTGGGCACTTCGCACCAAGCCCGGCGACGAACTCGGCTTCCTCGATCAGGGCTGCATCTTTAGTACACACGGCCGATCCCCTCTCCTCCTCGTGTCTGACGAGACGGGGCTACCCGGCGCCGAGGGGATCCTGCACAGCCTCGATCCCAACAACACGCAGTGTATTTTGGAAGTTCCTCAGCCCGGCGACGTCCGCGGACTCCCTATCGACCCCATCTGGGTATTCCGGAACGGACGGTCGGGGCAGGCAGCTCTTGAGGCGCTGCGCAGCATCACGCTCGATCCTGAGTCCGATGCATACATCGTTGGGGAGAGCGATTTCGTCCTTGCCGCCCGGCAGATCTGCCTGAAGGATGGCTTGCGAAAGAACCGTATCGACTTTTGTGGCTACTGGCGCAAGTAATCGCAGCGCCTTCTCCACTTCTCCCGGAACAGCGTCAACTCTCAGAGGAGGATTGTTTTCAACAACGACGACGTTTCCTCACGTACGCTCCACGTCTCGTGGCCTCCCGTCACGCCCGTAAAACCCGTCCGGAGGTTAACCGATCCGGTTCCGCTTGGCCACCGGAGTGAACGTCATGGCGATTGACGCCAGAAGCGTGCCCGTCAAGAACACGAACATCGCGGGAACTACCCCGATAGCGCCCGCCAACAGCCCGGCAGAAACCGAACCGATCGGCATCACGCCCCATACGGCAAACCGGAAGGTGGCGTTCAGGCGCCCGAGCAGCGGCTTGGGGCAAATCCGCTGGCGCAGGCTGAGTTGAACGATGTTGTAAACGGTTTGGAACAAGGACTGAACAAACCCCACGCACACCAGCACGATCCATCCATGTGCCCCCGCCATCGCCGCAAACGGCAGGCCGAAATTAACAAGGCTCGCGATGATACTGAAGGCCGCAATTGTGTGGCCATCCCCGAGGCGCCGCACCACCCGACGATTGATCCCGGCACCGATCAGTCCGCCAACAGCCCCGAAGGATAGAAGAGTCCCGAGCGTCTGAGCGTCCAGCCCCATATCACGTAGTGCCAGTACCGGCAGCAGCGTGAAGACGCCCTGACCGAACAGGGCGTTGCAAGCGATGCACAGGAATAGCGGGCCCAGAAGCGGTTCGTTCTTCACGTAGCTAATGCCGTCACGGACTTGGTGCCATAGCACCGTATCCTTGGGCGCTGCGGGTTTCGGCTCCGTCCCGGGTATCGAAGCGATGGCCGCCGCCGAAAAGCCAAGGGTCCCCACGGTCAGCCCAAACGTCACAGGGGCGCTAAATACTCCGATAAGCCAGCCGGCAAGCCCTGGACCACCTACACGCGCAACCTGGAAGGATGCCTCTAGGCGCCCATTCGCCTGACCAATCTGGCGATTATGCACGATAGACGGCACTAGCGATTGATAGGCAACATCGAAAAAGACTGTCCCAAACCCGAAAACTGTCACCACGATCATCATGTGGTAGATCGTCAGCGCATCCATCGCCCACGCAATCGGGATGGAGGCAAGGGCCACCATGCGCACCAGATCGGCTACGATCATCGTCCGCCGCTTCCGCCACCGATCCACCCATGCACCGGCAGGTAGTCCGATCAGGAGGAATGCAAGTGTTTGGAGGCCGTTGAGTAACCCAACCTGCCCCTCTGTGGCATGCAGCACTACGATAGCCGTGGTGGACGTCGCGAGCCCGGCAACCTGGAAGCCGAATTGACTCGCCGTTTCCCCGACCCACAAGAAGTTGAAGGCGCGGTTGCGGTTGAGTGATTCGGGTGGCTCGATTAGACCGCCCACATCAGACTTTGCGGTGCCGTCCGCGCCTCCACTAACACCAACAGCTCCCGCGGAACCACTCAGCGCAATCGGCGCAACCTCGGTTTCGGGGGTGTCAATGGGCGCACGGAACTGATCTCGGGTATTTGACGGCACGCACTTATCTTACTCTCGGGAGCTTCCAGATTCCCGGCCGCTCCTGAGAATACTCTCACGCTCCACGCCCGCCCAGATACAATGGAGGCATGCCAAAGCTAGACGAAACTGCACTTGTTTTTGAGGGCGGCGGAATGCGCGCGAGCGGCACCTCACCCGTGGTCGTATCCCTGATTAAAGACAACATCGTGTTCCCCCACGTGTCCGGAATCTCGGCAGGTTCCTCAAATTCCATTAATTACATGGGCGGCGATGTCCAGCGTTCCAAAGAATGCTGGGTAGATTTCTTAGGTAGCCCCCAGATCGGCGGCCTCAACACGTTCGTCAAGGGCGAGGGCTACTTCAATGCCGAATACATCTACGAAACGGCAACGTCCCCGGGCCAAGCCCTGTCTTACAACTACGAGGCGTTCCAAAACCATCCGGCGAACCTTCGCATTGGCGCCTATCGAGTAAGTGATGGCAAGGAGCAGTACTGGGATAAGGCTTCGATGCGAAGCCAAACTGACCTCATGCAGAAGGTCCGCGCCTCCTCCACGATGCCCGGCCTCATGCTCCCGATCGAGGTGGACGGCGAACTCTACATGGACGGCGCCCTCGGCCCCTCAGGCGGCATTCACCTGGATGCAGCGATGGGTGATGGCTACGAGAACTTCGTCGTCGTCATGACTCGTCCCCGCTCGTACCGGAAATCGGCGCCAAGGCGCCCAGAGTTCTTCCGGCGATACTTCCGCGAGTACCCCACGGTGGCCGAAGGCCTCATCAACCGCTGGCACCACTACAATCGCACGCGTGACCGCCTGTTCGAGCTGGAGCGCGAGGGCCGGGCGTGGCTGTACTTCCCGGATAAAATGATGGTGTCCAACCACGAAAAGAACGTGGCGAAGCTTCAGGCCAACTACAACGCCGGCGAGGCCCAGATCGCACGCATGTGGCCAGACCTCATGCGGTTCCTAGAGCTCTAGCCCGCACGCCCTGCACTAAACGGATGCCCCCGCCACCTTTTCAGTGAGTGTGAAACCCGCGGATTGGAATACGTCCCGGATATGGTCTTGCGTGGGCAGCAACTCGGTTCTCACTCGCTTGGCACCCTCGCTACGCAGCCGTTCCCCGAGCGCAATGAGAGCCCCACGCGAATACGAATGCCCGCGGTAGGGCCGGTAGATGTAGAGCCGCCAGAGTTTCGCGTTGCTCCCGTCAATTTCCGCCCAAATTCCGCCTACCACCTGCGTGTCCGTGCAGATCGCGAATACCTCGTGGCCGGGGGTTGAGACACCGTCGTAGAGCGTGCGCCGCATGGTTTGTTCGGCGTCCTTACGTAGTTCCTCGGGAGACCTTTTTAGATCGACGACGGCCCTATGCCTCCCCCACGATTCACATATCGCATCAGCGAATTCGCCCAACTCCCCCGCGCTCATAGAGCGCAGGAATACATCGGTGCGAACGAGTGGCTCCTGCCCTTCCTCTTGCAGGCCGCCAAGGAGCCGAACTTGCGCGGTGAGGTAATGGTTGATTTCCCGTAGGTTCAGGGCATCGAAAAACTCGTGGCTATCCCCGTTCGAGAACCGGCGGACCAGAATCTCTTTGCCGCCCGTCACCGCAGCCAAGGCATCGATCCACGGCTCAACGGGAGGCTGAACGTTAACTTCCACGAGGGTGTCATCGATCCAGAGCCACTGATCAAGTTCGTCGGTCACGAAGATCTTCGAGTTGCACGGCGTGCCCACTCGGAACCTGCTGAGCTGGCTGTCCTTAAATGACTCTTCCGACGATGGCCGCAGGGAACCGGAATCAAGCCGAATACGCGCCATATGATCGACTATTCGAGGTGCCAGCTGTGCCACCTCGATTGGAGTGATCTCCCGTATTCCCATCCCTCAAGGATACGGGACTAAGGTCTGACGGGGCGAGTTTCGCCAGATTTTCATCCGGTCGGCCCGAGGCTGGCAATTTTCCCAGCAGCTAGACGATTTCCCCTAGCTCTGCATCCACTCATCGCCGCGTAGCGGACAATTATGTAATGCGGCCGTCCCGCATGTAGACCACGCGGTCCGCCACCGTTTCTGCCTCGTCATGATCATGAGTCACGTACACCGCGCTCGAATCTGCCGCGGTAATGATCTCGCGTAGCTCCACCGCCAGCTGTTCGCGCAGCTCGCGGTCCAACGCCGAAAGGGGCTCGTCTAAGAGCAGTAGGCCAGTGCGGCGGGCGAGCGAACGTGCCAACGCTACTCGCTGGGCTTGGCCACCCGAGAGCGTGGTGATGGCTCGATCGCCGTAATCCGGAAGGCCTACGAGGTCCAGCCAGTAGGCCACTTCCTCGCGGATCTGGGTACGTGACCTGCCGGTGTGTTCCAAGCCGTATGCGACGTTCCCGGAAACCGTTCGGTGAGGGAAGAGCTGGCCGTCCTGGAAGACCATGCCGCAGCCGCGCTTATGGGTGGGAACACCCGCCATATCCTGGTCCCCGATGAAGACCTGTCCCGCGGTCACAGCCTCCAGGCCAGCCACACCCCTCAAGAGAGAGGACTTGCCCGAGCCGGATGGGCCAAGGAGCGCCACGATCTCCCCGGGCGAGACGTGAAGATCTACGCCGCGTAGGGCCACATACCCGTCTTGATACGTTACGGTCACGTTCTTTAGCTCAAGTGCGTAAGGGCTCATGGCTTCCTCTCCTTGCTTAGAGTTCTAGGTGCCGATGCGACAGGGGCAGCAGCGTCCGGACTTTTCGCGGTGACAGAGCTGCGCCCCAACGTAACGCCGGCCCCGCTGCCCGTGCCGCGCTGGGCCCGCGGCTGGAGCGATTCACATAGTGCCATGACTCCGGCGGTAACGATTGCCAAAATGAGTGAGGCGGCCATGGCCATCCCGTAGTTGTCCGCCCCGGGGCGCCCAAGCAGTTTGGCGATGAGCACCGGCAGCGTGGTGCGGTCCGCGGTGGCAAGGAAGCTAGTGGCACCAAACTCCCCGAGCGAGATCGCAAACGCGAAACCGGTGGCAAGCCCCAGCCCTCGTACCATGAACGGGCCGTCCACGGTGAGTAGCACGCGCATCGGCGACGCTCCGAGCGTGGCCGCGGCCCCACGCAGGCGCGGATTAATAGCCCGAAGCACCGGAACTAGCGACCGCACCACAAGTGGCAGGGCAATAACGGCCTGAACAAACGGCACCATGACCTCGCCCGGCAAAAGGTTGCGCAGCGAGATAAAGAATCCGAAGCCCACGGTCACGGCCGATACCCCGAGCGGAAGCATGACCAGCCCGTCCAGCAACCGCTGCCCTACGCGTATCGCCCCGCTCGTGCGCCGGGACAACACGACGGATACGGGAACCCCGATCACCAGCGCGATCACGGTGGCCTGAAGCCCGATCTGTGCCGAGGTGCCGAGTGCCTCAATCGGGCTTACTCCTCCGGTGAATCCCTGCCCGGCGGTAGCCAGAAGCCTGAAATTTTCGAGGCTCCAACCACCCCCGTGCTGGAAGGCCCGGGTGGCGAGCGAGGCCATGGGAGCCGCCAACAGGAATACAACAACGCCCACGGTCAGCAGAACCGCCGGAAGATCCCCGCGCCCTACCTTCTTCGGCCACGATTCCTTCATGGACAGCGCCACATCGTTGCTCATCTTGTTGCTGACCACGAGTGCCAACGCCACGATCACGAATTGCATGCAGGACAGGACGGCAGCTGTGCGTAGATCGAGGAACGTAGTGGTTTGTACCCAGATCTCGGTTTCGAGCGTGCCGTAGCCGGGCCGCCCAAGAGTTTGGACAATCCCGTAAGCGGTAGAACAAAAGAGGAACACGAGCGAGGCCGCCGCCCCGATGGCCGGCCGCAGCGCAGGCAGCGTCACGGTAACGAGGGCCCTCAGCGGCGAGGCTCCAAGCGTGCGAGCAGCCTCCTCGCTGCGCGGATCCAACCCCGCCCACATCGTGCCTACGGTGCGCACCACCACGGAAAAGTTGAAGAACACCATGGCAAGAACCACGGCGATTACGGTCCCATCCAGTCCGAGCGCCTCGTAAGCACCACCGTTCCCGAGCAACGCCCGGAAAGCTACGCCCACCACAACGCTGGGCAACACGAACGGGACGGAGGCCACGGCGCGCAGCACCCGGCTCCCGGGGAACTTGCACCGGTACAGCGCATAGGCGCCCGGCACACCAAGGATCACGCTTCCGGCGGTGCCAGCCAGCGCCATCCACAGCGTCTGCCAGATGATCCGCCACGTGCGCCCCTGGCCGAGCACTTCGGCAAAACCGCCGAAGTCCAGCCCGGCATCCCCTACAAATCCGCGAACCAGCATGGCCACTACGGGCCACACAAAGAACACGCACAGGAAGGCCACGGGGAGCGCCACGGCGCTCCCCCAGCCCAAAACCTGACCTACGCTGCGCCTAGACAAGCGAGCTACTTCCCGCTCTCCTCAAAGACGGCGGTCCAATCCTTGATCCACGTGTCGCGGCCCTCGGCAGCAGCGGCAGGATCGGCCACGATCGGATCTTCGGGAGCCGCAGCGTATTCCGCCCACTCGGCCGGAAGCTCGATCTCATCGTTGATCGGGTATACATACATGTTCTCCGGGATGGAGGACTGAACCTCGTCCGAGAGCATGAAGTCCACGAACGCCTGAGCACCCTCGGGGTTTGCCGCCCCTTCAACAACGCCGGCGTATTCGACCTGGCGCACGCACGTGTTGTCCAGCGAGCCAGTGGCCCCTTCGCTTTCAGCTGGAGAGGAGGCATAGGACACGACCAGCGGATAATCGCCGTTGCCCTCGGCTCCTGAGAAGTCAGAGTAGTAGGCATCGGACCAGCCGGAGGCAACCTTCGTGCCGCCGTCTAGCAGTCTCTGCCAGTAATCGAGGTAGGAATCCTCCCCGAGTGCCTCAACGGTGCCCACGAGGAACGCGAGGCCCGGAGAAGAAGCCGCCGGATCCTCAACCACGAGCAGCTTAGAGTATTCGGGTTCGGCCAGATCCTCGAAGCTCTCGGGCTCGGCCACCCCATTGTCCTCGAACCACGCGTGGTCCACGTTTACGCACACATCACCAGTGTCCACTGGGGTCACAGCGCCATCCAGCGTGTAGTCCGCCCCACTAGCCGGGAGTGCATCGGAGGTGTAGGGCGCGAATACACCGGCGTCTACTGCCTTCTGCACAGAGAAACTCTCCACGCCATACACGGCATCAGCGGTTGGATTGTCCTTCGCCAAGATAAGTTGGTTGATGACTACGCCGGAATCGCCGGGTGCCGTCGTCGTTAAAGAATAACCGGTTTCTTCCTCGAACTGGTCAATCAAATCCTGCGGAACATTAAACGAATCGTGAACCAAAACCGTGACGGAATCTTGCTGTCCACCGCTGGCTCCATCACTGTCCCCAGATCCAGAGCAGGCCACAAGCCCGCCCAATACCAACGCGGCCACCGCCGTAGCCGCGATTTTCTGCTGCTTCATCTTTCCTCCAATCAAGGAGGGCCCACCAAAGTGGGGAGAGAACTCGACTCCCTAGCGCCGGTATAACCCGGATCAGGTTCGAGGGTCTGCTTTCGCACTCTCAGCGCCGAGGCGGCGCTCCCCTGTCGGTCTCAAAGACTAGCAATCAGTTGGTGGCGTCCGCTACCTCGTCCGCCACAGACTGTGCCCCCTCGGCTACCTTGTCCAGCCCATACCACTTGGAGGCCTGGCGCATAACCAGCTGGTTCACCACGGCCGCAACGGCGGCGGACACAACGGAAAAGACGATGGCATCACGCAGCGGCTCGGTGTAATCGTCCTCCTGGGGATGATCGCGGCCCACAGCCACCTTCCAGATGCCGTCTGCCAGCTTGTTCGCGAGGAACCCCGAGAAAACCCCGGCGCCAGCGCTGATGACCTTCCAGCCGATATCCATACCTTCTCCTTTAATGAGTGTTGTCTCTATTATCGCCTTGTGAGGCGCCCACGTGTAGATCCTCGTGCAAATCGTCCACCACCAGTGCACTCGAATCTACCCGTCCGGTGCGGTAGCCCGCACGCGAAAGCATGTGTGCGGAGATCGGGGCAGTAATCAGCTGGAAGGCCATTACTAGCACCATCGTCCACGTCATCGTCGAATCACGCACGATGAGGGCCGCGCCCGTCAAGTTGAGAATTAGCGAGAGCACCTGCGGCTTCGTGGCGATGTGCTGGCGCGAAACGAGATCCGGGTAGCGCGCCAGTCCCATGGCTGCGATAAAGGTGAGCGAGCAGCCCAGCACAAGGAAAATCGCGCCTAAAACATCCAGTACGTTATCCATCGTTGTCCTCCTCGTCCGAGCCATCGGGGTGTACCGGTTCTGCTGAATCTTCGTCCGATTGCGAATCCTCTTCGGCAGCTTCGGCCTCCGATATAGCCTGTTCTTCTTCGATCGTAAGGATGCGCCGCTTGCCCGGGTCCTCGGGGCGGGCCGCGCGGGCTACTGCTACGGAACCGAGGAAGCCGACCACGGAGACAACAACAAACACGGCCAACAAATCTGCACGTCTGGTGTAGGCAACTAGGAGCGCTAGGGCACCCAGCATCACCGACGTCATGACGTCTACTCCCACCATGCGGTCCAGCGTTGAGGGCCCGCGCTCGATTCGGAATAACACCGCCACCGCGGCGGCTGAGAGCAGCACGCCACATATTCCAACTACCCAGACCATCAGTCTTCCTCCTCCGGCTCGTACACGGGGGCAAAGGGCATCGGCAGCAGCCCAGATTTCTTCGTGGGGCCCGGAACCAGGCCCGCGCGGATCAGCTCATCACGCGAGGCAAAGGTACGCAGGATGCGCTCCTCTAGGTCTAGGATCGCGGCGTGGGCGGCCGAAACACCACCAGCCAAGCCGATATCAAACACGTGAATGTAGAGAGTGCCAGTTGCCGCATCCGCCTCCACCGGGACCGTTCCGGGAACCACAGCTGACATTCCGGCCGTCATGGTCAGGTACATATCTGATTCCGAGCGCAGCTGGACGCGGATGATAGCGGCGCGAGGCTTCTTGCGGCGAATGATGAAGAACGCCTGCTGAGTTGAGGACACCACAAGGTCGTAGAGGAAATGGGTAGCCAGTATCACGAGGGCACGGGGCCGGAAGCGGCCATCGAAGCGCATCGCGGGGAACGGGGCGAGACTCGTGATAGCTAGGGCTAGCACGAATCCTGAGATGATATTGCCCGGAGTGACCTCACCCCACAGCATCACCCACACGACCGTGCACCACAGAAGCGTCCCCAGCGAGGCGTGCGGGAAACGGCCCGGGCGCTGGGTAGCCACGCGGATGGCGTCACTTGACCTACTCATCGGTGCCTCCTTCCGGGGTGGTGGCCTGTTCCGTGGGCTCAATCGTTGGCGCCACCGAAGGATCCGGCGTTGGTTCCTCCGTGGATTCCTCCGTGACCTCGGGAGAAATCCCCCCACCGCGTTCTCCCTCGTTCGGAAGCACCGCAGCAATGTAGGGGGCACGGGCCAGAAGCTCGGAAGCCGCATCATCCGTGAAGTGGCGGAGCGGATTAGCGATCACCGAAAGCCCAAGCGTGATGGCCACGAGCGCGCCAGCCACACCGATCATGCCCTTCGGACAGTCGTTTTCAGGCAGTGGTTCTGGGGGCTCCTGCCAGAACACCATGTTCCACACGCGCATCACGGCGTACAAAGTGAGGATCGACGTAACAATTCCGGTGCCGATCAACAACCAATCCAGCCCGGTGCCGCGCTGCGCTGAGGCCTCCATGAGGCCCAGCTTGCCGAGGAATCCGGACATTGGAGGAACACCCGCAAGGTTGAGCGCTGGGATCAGGTACAGGGCCGCGATCACCGGGGTTGCGGCCGCGAGCGATCCTAGCTTATTCATGGAGGTGGTACCGCCCCGGCGCTCGATCAGCCCCACAACTAGGAACAGGGTGGTCTGCACAGTGATGTGGTGGACGGCGTAAAACACCGTGGAGGAGAACCCTCCCGTAGAGCCTAGGGCAACACCCCACACCATATATCCCATGTGGGATACGAGCGTGAAGGAGAGTAGGCGCTTGATGTCTTTCTGTGCCACAGCACCCAAGATTCCTACGATCATGGCCGCGATGGCGAATCCCGCGATCACATCGTTCAATCGGCCATCCGGGAAGAGCAGGGTCTGGGTGCGGATGATCGCGTAGATGCCCACCTTGGTGAGGAGGCCGGCAAACACGGCCGTCACGGGAGCCGATGCCGTGGGGTAGGAGTCTGGAAGCCAAGCCGAAAGAGGGAAGATGGCTGCCTTGATTGCAAAGCCGATGAGCAGCATCACCTGCAGAATCATCTGTATGCCTGGGTCCAGCTCCGGCAGGCGCAGGGCCAGTTGAGCCAAATTCACCGTGCCAGCCGCGGCGTAGGTGAGGCCGATCGCGATGAGGAAGATCATCGAGGAAACCAGCGAGACGATCACGTACACGGTACCGGTACGGATCCGTTCCTGCGTGCCACCCATGGTAATTAACACGAAGGAGGCGGCTAGTAACAGCTCAAAGCCCACGTAGATATTGAAGAGATCCCCGGAAAGGAAGGCGTTGGAGACTCCGCCGGAAAGCAGCAGGAAGGCAGGGTAGTAGATGGCCGAAGGCGCTCCTTTATCGCCATCGGCCACTCCTTGGAACACTGAGTACAGGAGAACCAAGAGGGTCACGGTTACAGAAGTGACCAGCATCAAGGTGGAAAGGCGGTCTGCCACCAATACGATCCCCACCGGGGCCGCCCAGCCTCCCATGTCCAGCACGATGGGACCACTTAGCGAGTTAATGAGCATGACAATCGCCGCAGCTAGGACAACGCCTAGTACACCGATCGTGGCGATGAACTGCAGGAAGCGGAACCTCTTGGCAGAAAGCAAGAGCAGGATGCCGGCGCCCAGCATAGGCAGCACTACGGGCACGGCTAGGAGGGCATTAAGATTCACTGTTTCCTCCATCAGTCTCATCGTGGAACTCGGCCACAGTCTCCACTAGATCGCCCTTGTCCTCGTGCTCTTCCATGGCCTCGGCCGCTTGTCGCTTGGCGACTGCGCGGTCCTCACGATCGTCACGTACCTCATCGTTATCGCGGAGCTGCCAAGCGCGGTAGGCCATCGCAAGAAGGAAGCCAGTCAGGCTGAGGGTAATAACGATCGAGGTCAGCATCATGGCCTGAACCAGCGGATCCGCCATGGCTTCCGGTTCCGATGTACCGACGATCGGTGGCTCACCCGAACGGCCTCCGGCAATCAGGAACAGGATGTTGATGCCGTTGGACATTGCGGCAATTCCCAACACGATGCGGGAAAGGCTGCGCTCCAAAATCAGGTACACACCCACGGCAACGAGCACGCCACAGAGAATCACGAGTGCGAGAGAGCTCATTTCGCGCCTCCCCTCTCCCACTCGTTAAGCGGGGATTCATGAGGGGAGGAAGCCAAATCGCGATGGGCACGCTCAACCGCTGCGGGCGAAAGACGCTTGCCCGTGTTATTGGAGCGCGTGTTATCGGCGGACTCTTCGTCCTCGCGTATCATTTCCTCGGCTTCCATCTCGTGCTTGAGTGCTGCGCGATCATCCTCATGCGGGACGATAATGAGATCATCTGGGCCCTGGAGGCCCTCAAGCTCGCCGTGGCGATCGATTTCGCCGCCAAGCGAGCGCAGGATCTCCAGCGAGAGCCCAACAACCGCCAGATACACGCCAATGTCGAAGATGAGGGCCGTGGCGAAGTGGACCGATCCGAAGGCTGGGAGCGTGAAATCGATCATCGCAGTCTGGAGTGGGCTTCCGCCAACCAAAACAGGGGCAATGACCGCCACAACGATGAAGAGGAGCCCGCTCCCCATAAGATAGGAGGGGAGCACCGGTAGGGCAGCCCCCAATTCGAACCTGCCACCAGCGAGGTAGCGGAGCGCGAAGGCGATGCCTGCAAGCAAGCCGCCCGCAAATCCGCCACCGGGCTGGTTATGCCCCGAGAAGAGCAGGAAGAGCGAAACCATGACGATCGAGTAGAACACGATGCGCGTGCCCACCACCAGAATTACCGGGTGAGAGGCAACTCCCCGGCGCACCACAGTGGAAAGCCATCTCCGCTCACGTCCCTCTTGAGCGGGAAGCTCACTCTGCAGGGACGCAGCGGGGTATTGGTGCGAATCCACGATCTGTTGAAACTGTTCACGCACACGGGACTGGGCCGGGCCAAGGATGTTGCGTAGGCGATCCGTGCGCCCCGTACGATCACGCACAAAGAGGAGTGAAGCAATACCCATCGCGCACACCACTAGCACGGAGGTTTCGCTCAACGTATCCCACGCACGGATATCAACCAGCGTTACGTTCACGATGTTGCGCCCATACCCGAAGCTATAGCCTTCTTCGGCAAACAGCTTGGAGATGGGCTCGTGGATGCGCGAACCCGCGGCAATCACCGCCACCAGGGAGACTGCAAGCCCCGTCATCCCCGCAATGAGAATACGCCAACGCCTAGATCTACGAAGCGGGCGGTTGGAGAAATATGGTGGTAGGCGGCGAAGCACTAGGACGAACACCACGAGGGTGATGGTCTCCGAAAGAACTTGAGTGAGGGCCAGATCGGGCGCCCCGTATAGCTCGTAGATCAGCGCAATCCCGTAGCCAGTTACTCCCATAAGGAGTACCGCCTTCATGCGCCGGCGTGCACGTGCGGCCAACAGCGCGGCCACAACTACCACGAGCGCAACCACTCCCTGAGCTGGGGAGTCCCATAGCCGGATACCGGCCGGCAGCTGCGCACCCCCTGCCAACGCCGCCAGTACCACCGTGACAAGCGTGAACACGAAAATCGTGGAAAGGTAAGCCGGCAAAGAACCGCGCTGGGTGGCACCCGTAACGCGCCCAGACAGCTCGTCGAGGCCTCTCAAAATCGATTGATACACCTTGTCCGCGGCGATCTTCGCGTGGTGACGTTCGGCGAAGGCAATGATGGGCTTCTGTACCCAGAAGAGCGCAATTCCGGCCGCAAACACGCCTAGGGTTACGAGGAGCGGCCAGCCGAAACCGTGCCAGAGAGCCAGATGCCCAGGCTCTCCGGGGAGCGTGTCCGCATGGTGCTCCAACAGGGTGGACCACCACGAGGAGGCAAGTCCAAGAATCAGGCCGAGCGTGGAGAGAATGACGATCGGCGCTCTCATCAGCCAAGACTTACGGCCAACAGGTTTAGCTTCGATCCCATCCTTTGTGGCAAATGCGCCCCACCAGAACCGCAGACCGTACGCCACGGTAAGAGCCGATCCAAGTGCGATGCAGATCCAAGTGATCGTGGCAGTGGTATCCCCGCCAACCAACGCACCCAGCGCGGCCTCCTTGGCCACGAATCCCGCCATCGGTGGAAAGCCAACCATAGAAAGCGTCGCAATGCCCGCGAAAACGGTCACAACCGGCATCTTGTGTCCGAGCCCGCTCAACTCACGGAGATCGCGGGTTCCCATGGCAACGTCCACGGTTCCAACAGTGAGGAACAACGCGGACTTAAATAACGCATGCGCACACAGCATCATGAGGCCAGCCAACGCCATCTCGGCGTTCCCGTATCCAACCATGATGGTAATGAGGCCCAGCTGCGACACCGTCCCGAATGCCAGCACTAGCTTGAGATCGTACTGTTTGAGCGCCCGGTATCCGCCGATGAGGAGAGTCCCTATTCCGGCAATAAGGACCATCGGCTGCCACGGAGCAACGTCTGCGAGGCCGGGAGCCAGCCGGGCCACAAGATACACGCCCGCCTTCACCATCGCAGCGGCGTGGAGGTAGGCGGAAACGGGTGTGGGCGCCGCCATGGCGGCGGGAAGCCAAAAATGGAACGGGATCAGCGCAGACTTCGAGAAGGCGCCGATCAATACCAGCACAACTGCAGCCGCGAGTAGCTCCGGGTGCCCGTAGCCCAAATGGCCAGCCTGAGCGGTAGAAACTATTTGAGAAAGCGAGAACGAGCCACCGGGCATCATGCCCAGCATGATGATTCCGATCAGCATCGCAAGCCCACCGAAGGTGGTGACGATAATGGCCTGCATGGCGGCACGCCGCGAGCTTGCACGGGACGAATAGTGCCCGATGAGAAGGAAGGAGAAGACCGTGGTCAGCTCCCAAAACATGTAGAGCGCAAGCGTGTTATCTGTGGTCACAAGGCCCAGCATCGCCCCGGAGAACGCCACAAATACGCCAGCAAAACGTCCCAGATGCGAGGCAGTTTCCGAGAAATATCGGGCGGAATAGAGCAGCACCAGCGTACCCACGCCCGTCACCAGCAGCGCCATCACTGTGGCGAGCGCATCGATCCGCACATCGAAACTAAAACCGAGTTGAGGGAGCCAGTGCACCGTCTGCGTGTAGACCTCGCCACGGAACGCCGCGGGCAGCTGCCAGAGGAACCACAGCGTTGCTAGCCCCGGAATGGCCGAAAGGAAAATGAAGCCCAGCCTGCCCCGATTCATCACAAGCGGGGCGCACAACGCCCCCAGAACGAACAGGAGCAAGAGTGCTGGCATTACGTGACTCCTCAACGGGGTGTGGAGGGCGGTCAAGACAGATGCACTAAGAAACAGTGCGCGGACATCGTATCATAATTATTGAATTTTCACCGAGGCTATATCGCCATTAAAGCGCGCAATATCGCCGGAAGTAGGGTTTGCGTCAACGCTCGATGTGAGAAATCTTCGACTGTGAATTTTTGGGAATAGTTCGGATTTGCCTCAGGTTTTTAGTTTTTGGTTTCGGACGACGACGAAACGTCCCCATCACACAATCCCATTACTGCTGTAGCGGATCCTTCCCCACATCGATGCGATGGAAGTTCTTAAACGAACGCGAAGCCGTAGGTCCCCGCTGGCCCTGATAACGCGATCCGGACGCCCCACTGCCGTAGGGACGCTCGGCAGCCGAGGACAATTGGAAGAAGCAGAACTGGCCAACCTTCATTCCCGGATACAGCTTGATCGGCATCGTTGCCGTGTTGGACAGCTCTAGGGTCACGTGCCCCGAGAAGCCAGGATCGATGAACCCCGCCGTCGAATGAGTCAACAAGCCGAGCCGCCCCAAACTGGACTTTCCCTCGAGACGGGCAGCAACGTCGTCGGCAAGAGTAATCTGCTCATACGTAGAGCCAAGAACGAACTCACCGGGGTGAAGAACAAACTCGCCATCTGCAGAAACTTCCACGAGGCGCGTAAGGTCGGGCTGGTCCGCGGCCGGGTCAATCACCGGGTACTTGTGATTATCGAAGAGGCGGAAGAAGCGATCGAGGTGGATATCCACCGAAGAAGGCTGGATCATCTCGGAATCCCACGGATCCACCCGAATCCGGCCGTCCGCGACGTAGCGGGCAATGTCTATATCTGAGAGAAGCACGTAACGATTGTGGCACGGATGGGGTCTGAGTGCGTTATCCGCCGGGAAATGGCACAGAGGCGTTTACGCGGCGGGTTTAGCACACGGGGTTTAGCCCAGCGGTTTTCGGACGTTTTGGTGGAAGCGGCTCCCTGACGCTAAGCTAAGGGAGCGCCTTGCGGGCGTAGTTCATCGGTAGAACGGAAGCTTCCCAAGCTTCAGAGGCGGGTTCGACTCCCGTCGCCCGCTCCATTTTCTCCCGGGTAACACACCGCCAGTTGCCGGCGCACCTCATCCATCATCTGCATTACCTCAACCGTGTCCCGAAGTGGGAACGTCACGGATTCGCACTGGCCTGAGGAAATGCAGCGGGAAACCTCCGCAATCTCGTACTCGAATCCACCCGCCCTCAAGGTAGGGGCAAAGCGGGCACGCTCGCCATCGTGGCGGACCACCTCAAACCCGGAATCCCTATAGAACTGCGGGCCAAAATCGATGTAACCCTCAGTTCCGCCGATCCAGGCTCTGGTTGGGCTTCGTGTCATCATCGAGGTGGACGCCACCGCGAGCGCGCCGGGATAGGTGAGGGCGGTGGCCGAGCTGGCGTCGCAGCCCTCGGGACTTAGGCTCCCCGTTGCGCTGATTGCTTCTGGTACGCCAAGGAGCGAGTGAATGAACGAAATTGGATAGACGCCAAGATCGAGTAGGGCGCCACCGGCCAGATCCAGCTGTGCTAGGCGCGGGACATGGGAGACAGTCTGGCAATGGTCTGCGGAAACATAGTTGACTGTTCCAATCGCCCCTTCGGCCACAAGCTTGCGGGCGGCCACCATGTGCGGAAGGAATCGGGACCACATCGCCTCCATCGCAAACACTCCCGCTTCGGCGGCCGCGTCTACAATTTCACGCGCCTCGGAGACACTTCGAGCAAAAGCCTTTTCTATCAACACGGGCTTACCCGCACCGATTGCAAGCAGCGCGTTGGCATGATGCTCGGAATGGGGTGTGGCAATGTAGATTGCGTCAACGTCCGCGCGTCCAACAAGCTCCTCGTAGGATCCGCACGCCTGCGGAATCCCAAACTCTTGGGCGAACTGCTGCGCCTTTTCCTGACTCCTCGAGCCAACCGCCGCCACGCTGGTGCCGGTGGCCCGAACTGCTGTTGCGAACGTGCGAGCGATCCCGCCCGGCCCTAGAATTCCCCACCGAAGCGGCGGGCACACCATGGGATCCGGAACGGTAGCCGACTCAATGATTTCCTGCAGCATCGGCAATCCTTTCGTCAGCAGCCATGATAGCGGGCGGCAGTATTGACTCCGGCTCGGATTCGGGAGACGGTTAAGCAAGTCACAACTACCGTTCGGAGGCCACAATGGCAAACCTGACAGACGCAGTCGAATCAAATCTGACGCAGGCATTGGCCGCGGATAACGGCCGGAGCGCAGAGCTACTCGCCCATGATGGAGTGCTGCGGCAAACCGTTGTGGCGCTACGTTCGGGGACTCGCCTCCAAGAGCACAACTCCCCTCCCGCCGCTACACTGCAGGTTCTTCGCGGCAGCTTGCGAGTGGAGATCGAGGATGCCAAGGACGAGCAAGGCACCTTCCATGAGAACGAGCTGTGGACCCTCACGCACGAACGGCACAGTGTGCTGGCACTGGAGGACTGCGCGTTCCTCCTGACCACCGTCACCTCCACGGGGGAACCCTCGCACGGGTAGTCAGGGCGAGGCACCACTGCTCCCAGGCCCAGCAGATTCAGAGTACGTTCAGTTTGGGCAGGGCATACTTGGCCTATGCGCATTCTGGTAGTTGATGATGAGGAGCTCTTGGCGGATGGAATTCGCCGCGGCCTCATAGCTGAAGGCTTCTCGGTTGAGGTGGCACACAACGGAATTGATGCCCTTTGGCACGCCCGCGAAGAATCCTACGACGCCATTATTTTGGACCTCATGATGCCGGGGCTAAACGGCTGGAAGGTCTGCAGCACGTTGCGCGAGGAAGAAAACTGGACCCCTATCCTCATGCTCACAGCCAAGGATGGCGAATGGGATCAGGTGGAAGGGCTCGATACTGGTGCGGATGATTATGTAACAAAGCCTTTTTCCTTCGCGGTACTCGTTGCCCGGCTGCGTGCCTTGATCCGCCGAGGAGCTATGGAACGCCCCGTGCAGTTGGAGGCTGGCGACCTGCGGTTGGATCCCGCAACACATCAGGTATGGAGGGGAGATACCTTGATAGAGATGACGGCTCGGGAGTTTTCCGTGCTCGAATACCTGATGCGCCACGCAGGCCAGGTGCTGACAAAACGGGCGCTCTTAGAAGGGGTCTGGGATCCAGCGTTCGATGGAGATCCCAATATCGTGGAGGTATATATCGGTCATTTGCGCCGTAAGGTGGATCGCCCGTTCGGCAGGGAAGCGATCCAAACGCTACGAGGCGCGGGCTATCGGCTCGCTATGAACGGCGGATAGGGTGTTAAAGTCCGTACGGTCCCGCGCAACTGCGGGCGCGGTATTCGTGGTTGCGGTCGCACTTCTTGTTGGTGCCCTCATATTTCTTGGGAGCTTGCGCAGTGCTCTAGTCTCGTCTTCCGCGAGCGCTGCCGAAGCCACCGCCGATGCCCTGTCCGATTCGATTGAAGACACGGGCACGAACGCCCTGTCCGAAGAAGACGATGACGCGGTTATTCAAATTATTGACAGCACCAGCTCCGTAGTTGCCAGCACTGAGGAGGCAAGCGGGGTCAACCTTTCCACCGCGGACGAGTTCACCATTGACGGTGATCACTACTACGTGGTGTCCGAGGACGTTGACGATACGGACTTGAGGGTGTGGGTAGGTTTTGAGGTCGACGACGATGCCATCGCCGTAGTCCAACGCCTCCTTCTCATCGCATTGCCGCTCATTGTCCTTATCGTCGGACTCGTTACCTGGAAAGTAACTGGGCGGGCTTTAGCGCCCGTGCATAGGATTCGCGCCGAGGTAGACCAGATGGGAGCAACGGCTTTGGACCGCCGGGTTGCTGTTCCCGATACGGGAGACGAGATCGCGGCGCTCGCGGCCACGATGAACCGCATGCTGGACCGAATCGAACAAGGCACGAAGACGCAACGGCAGTTTGTCTCAGACGCCTCCCACGAGCTGAGATCCCCGCTTGCCACCATTCGTCAGCATGCCGAGCTAGCCGCGGCCCATCCTGAAGCTATTGAGCAGGAAGAGCTGGCCGCAGTTGTGCTTGGAGAAGGCAAGCGGATGCAGGACATGGTGGATTCACTCCTTATTCTGGCGCGGTTGGACGAAGGAGCCCACGCTGAGTGGAAAGCGGTGGATCTGGATGACATTGCCTTGTCTGAGGCCGCGAGGGTTCGCGATCGAGTGAGTGTGGATACGTCGGGTATTCGAGCGGGACGGGTGCTCGGTGATAGCCGGCTCCTCTCTCATGTTGTGCGGAACCTCGTAGACAATGCGACGCGGCATGCACGTGGCAACATTGCGATCACCGTATCGATGAACGGCCCACAGACGGTGCTTGACGTTGAGGATGATGGGAACGGCATTCCGGCAAGCGATCGGCAGCGGATATTCGAGCGGTTTGTTCGGTTGGATGAATCCCGGGCCCGCGATGCAGGCGGTTCAGGATTGGGGCTGGCAATCGTCCATAGTATCGTCAGCGCGCATGGTGGAGCGGTTTTCGTGGGCGAATCTAGGTGGAGCGGAGCGCGGTTCACGGTAGTGCTGCCAACAGCGTAATCCTGAAGAACCATTCAGGTTGCTTCAGCATCCATTCAGGGCCCACTTGCCAAGATGAAGACATGGAAAACAACAATGGAACCCAGCAAAAGAAGTCCGCAAAGAAATGGCCCGTCTGGACGGGAGGCGCTCTGGCAGTTGCCCTCATTTCAGGTAGCATCGGGGCAGCGATCGGCTCAGAGGATAGTAGCGATTCCGCTGATTCCGTGAGCCACGTGACCGAGAGCTCCGTGACGGCCCAAACAGAACCGCAGGACTCAACTACAACGGATAACACCGAGAAGGCCGGAAGCGAGACCACAGGCGGCGATGATGATACGGCAGGAGGCACCGAGAGCACTACCAACGGTGCAGCTCTCGCTGGCATGAGCACCGCTGACGAGGCTGCCGCCTATATCGATACGGCCACCGGAGCCGTCTCGGGAACCCCTACCGGAATCGAATTGAATCAGGACGGTTCGTGGGATGTGGAGATCATGGAATCGGCGAACTCCGAAGTGACCGTCCGGGTCTATGAGGATGGCACCACGCAGATCGTTGAGACCGATCAAGAGGATGATGCCGCCAGCCTCACCCAAGAGGATATCGCCCGAATCTTCGACGCTGCGCTCGCTGACACTAACGGAACGATCGTGAGCATAAGTGCCGAAGACGAAGACGGTGAGGACCGCGATGCCTACGGCGTGGAGGTGCTCAGCAGTGACGGTACACAGGTTGTCGAGTTGGAACTGGACATTAACTATTCGGTGATCGATCGCGAGGTTGAAGGGGTTGAGGATTTCCTCGACTAAACGCGAGTGAACCACGCTGTGGGCGGGTGGCATATGCCACCCGCCCTTCTGTATTTATAGGAAGTCCTGCACAAGGCTCCAGATGAGTTCCATGTTCAGCACTGTGAGCACGATCGTGGATAGCCACCCGGCCGCCGCAACCCACGGCTTATTGGCGAAGCGCTCCCCCATTATCTTTTTCGAGGACGTAAAGTACACCAACGGCGCCATCGAAATCGGAAGCGCGACGCACAGAAATACTTGGGAGTACACCAACACCTGTTCGAGGGCCACCTCGGATCCGTTGAAAACGATGGTACAAATAACCACAGGGATAACTGCGAGCAGACGAGTCACCACCCGACGCATCCACAGCGGAATCTTCATGTGAATGAAGCCCTCCATAACCACCTGCCCGGTAAGCGTGCCGGTGATGGTCGAGTTCTGACCAGAAGCAAGCAGCGCCACCGCGAACAGTGTAGAGAGCACCGGGCTGGCCACAGCTCCGGCGAGCTGAGGATCACCCAGTGCATCATAGAGAGCGCCGAAGGTTGAGAGATCTGCGGACTTCCCGTAAAAGAGCGCCCCACCGAGCAACAGCAGCAGACAGTTGACGAAGAAGGCAGCGCCAAGCTGAATGTTTGAATCCCACGTGGCAAACCTGACTGCGTGGGCACGGCCATCTTCGGTGGTGCGATCGTAGGCCCGCGACTGCACGATAGCTGAATGCAGGTAAAGGTTATGCGGCATCACGGTGGCCCCCACAATCCCGAGGGCCAGAATGAGCTCCTCGTGGTGCAGGATCTGAACCGACGGCACGAACCCGGCCGCAACCGCGCCCATATCTGGTGAAGCCAATGCCACCTCGTACACAAACACCGCCACGATCGTCACGATCAGCGTGGCAACGATCGCCTCAACCTTGCGGAATCCGATTCGCATGAGGAGGAGCAACACCAACACGTCAAATACAGTGAGGCACACGCCCACGATGAGTGAAAGGCCAAACAGCAAGTGAAGGGCAATCGCTGCCCCGATAACTTCGGCAACATCCGTGGCCATAATCGCGAGCTCGGTAGCGATCCACAGCGCTATCCCGAGCCGTCGCCCGGTGTGGGCGCGCGTGGCCTGAGCAAGATCCATCCCGGTCACGATGCCAAGTTTTGCGGACATGTACTGGAGCAACATGGCTACAAGGCTGGAGATAAGGATAACGCTCAGGAGTAGGTAGCCGAACTGCTGCCCACCGCCAATCGACGTAACCCAATTGCCGGGATCCATGTAACCCACGGCCACGAGTGCGCCAGGCCCAGAAAAGGAGAGGAGGCTCTTCAGGAAACCCGCGTCTTTCGGCGCAACGGCAACCGTCCCATTAATTTCCTCAAGCGACGGCCCCGTCGCGGACCTCACCAACTTACGGCGTTCTCCTGCAGCGACCTGCTCTTCATTCACAACTGACACGACATGTCCGATCTTCGCTTACGTCTATGCGTATACGTCGTCGAAGGCCGGCGGCGCCATCTACGAGCTAGGTACCCTAGTTCTTTCGCATCCAACTATAAGTTCGTCTAACCGAACTTTCAAGACTAATCAGCGAGACTTAGCCCATCAGGCACCTGAACAGAAGTTGAAAATAAGGTAGTGCTCCCCTAAAGTTCTGGCTAACGAACTTTTAAACTTGTATGCACGTAATTTCCATCAGTACGTGCACGGTTTCGCCAAACAAGGAGATGATGATGACTCACAGGTCAATTCGAAGGGCCCTCACCGCGGCCTTGGTAGCAGCATCCGCTACCGTCTTGTCCGCATGCGGCGCGTCGCAGGACGCGAGCCACGCAGACGATGGCCAAGCTGGTGAGGATTTCGTTGTCCTCACCACTTTCACGGTTCTGTCTGACATAGCTCAGAACGTTGCTGGAGATCACCTTCAAATCGAATCGATTACGAAACCAGGTGCGGAGATTCATGGGTATGAGCCAACGCCATCGGATATCCGCAAAGCTGAGGACGCAGATCTTATCCTTGACAACGGTTTAGGCCTCGAACTGTGGTTTGAGCAGTTTGTTAACGATGTGGACGTCCCTCACCGAGTGGTGTCGGAGAATGTAGAAGTCATCGATATCACCGAAGATGCCTACGCGGGCCTACCAAATCCCCACGCGTGGATGAGCCCTCTCAACGTTCAGATCTACGTGGACAATATGGTCGATGCATTCTCTGACCTAGATCCAGAGCACGCCGCCAATTTCGAGAAGAATGGCGAGGCGTACAAGAGCCAGCTCCAAGAGATACAAGACGAACTCATAGCTGAGCTCTCAACCCTTCCAGAGAGCCAGCAAGCACTCGTCACCTGCGAGGGAGCATTCTCGTATCTAGCCCGCGACGCTGGACTTACTGAGAAGTACATCTGGGCGGTGAACGCCGAACAGCAGGCCACCCCAGGGCAGATCTCCTCAGCAATAGAGTTTGTCAATGACAATGACATCCCGGCTGTCTTCTGCGAATCAACCGTTTCCGGTAAGCCTATGCAGCAGGTGGTATCTGCCACCGATGCCGAATTCGGCGGCACTCTGTACGTTGACTCGCTTTCAGAGGCAGACGGTCCCGTCCCCACGTATTTGGATCTTCTCCAGTACGATGCAGACACGATTGTTGAAGCACTCACGGGCAAAGAATCATGATAAATACGGCAATCGCAGTTGAAGATATTACGGTGCGCTACGGAGACGTGTGCGCCCTTGAGTCCGCCTCATTTAAGCTCGGGCGGGGCCGCGTATGCGGCCTAGTCGGAATGAACGGCTCGGGAAAGTCCACCCTTTTCAAGACGATCATGGGAATGATCCACCCCGAGTCTGGGACTGTCACCATCAACGGGGGCTCTCCAACGGCAGCGCGCAAGGCAGGTTCGATCGGCTACGTTCCCCAGAGCGAGGACGTGGACTGGACGTTTCCTATTTCCGTACGCGACGTCGTGATGATGGGACGCTACGGGCATATGGGCATTACCAGACGGCCGCACGCCCGAGACCACGAGGCAGTAGAGCACGCGCTAGACCGTGTTGAACTCACTGAGTACGCGGATCGTCAGATCGGCCAACTCTCCGGAGGCCAACGCAAACGGGCATTCGTTGCCCGCGGCATTGCCCAGCAAGCAGACATCATGTTGCTCGATGAACCGTTTGCCGGAGTGGATAAGCGCACGGAGGCAACCATTACCCGGCTCCTGCGTGAATTGGCTGGTGAAGGGCGCACGATCTTTGTCTCCACTCACGATCTGCACGCCCTGCCTCAACTAGCGGACGAAGCCATTCTCCTCATGCGCCACGTCCTATTTCACGGGCCGCCCGAGGAAGTGTTGGTGCCCGAACGCCTCGCGCTTGCTTTCGGAATTGACGTCATGAATCGGGAGTCAGCAAATTGAGTATCACTAGCTTCCTATTCGATCCCTTTACCTACGATTTCATGACGCGCGCGCTCCTCACCGCGCTGATCTCATCGGTGGTGTGCGCTCTACTCTCGTGCTGGCTCGTGCTTATTGGTTGGTCACTCATGGGTGATGCCGTATCGCACGCGGTTCTCCCCGGCGTGGTAATTGCCTACATCGTTGGCGCACCATTCGCACTCGGTGCCGTTATCTTCGGATTTCTGGCGGTTGGACTCATCGGCGTTGTGCGAGATACGAGCCGGGTCAAAGAGGACGCCGCCATGGGCATCGTGTTCACCACACTGTTCTCCTTGGGATTAGTCCTCATATCGATCACGCCTTCACAGACGGACCTCCAGCACATCATTTTTGGCAACCTTCTGGGCGTCTCCAGAGCGGACCTCCTACAGATAGCAATTCTGGGAGCAATTGTTCTTGGCGTCATTCTGATCAAGCGCAGGGACTTCACGCTCTACGCATTTGACCCAATCCACGCACACGCGATCGGGTTGAGCCCCCGCATATTGGGAGCCACACTCCTCGGGCTCCTCGCACTCACTGCGGTAATCGCCCTTCAAACTGTTGGCGTGATCCTCATCGTGGCCATGTTGATCATCCCAGGTGCAACCGCGTATCTACTAACTAACAAATTCAGCCACATGCTCATCATCGTGCCATCGATAGCCGTGGTATGTGCGCTCATTGGCCTCTACATGAGCTACTACCTAGACACGGCATCGGGCGCCATGATTGTGCTCTCACAAGGGCTTGTCTTCACCCTCGCCTACCTGTTCAGCCCCAGCCACGGCATCGTGGCAAATCGGAGAGCCCTTGCCCGGCGAAACCGCAGCGGCGCCCCCACAGTAGAAGCGACTGCAACTACGCCCTAAGAATCCGCCCGCGATACGAAGAGCGCAGCCATCGCCGTAGCTCCCACCATGGTGGAGTGGGCGGCGCCAGTGCCTTCGCCGGCCTCAGCAGGCCCGACTACAGTCACCTCAACGGATTCGGCGTATGGCGGCCCGGCTGCTACGGTTACCTCGCATCCCACCCGGATTCCCTCATTAGTGAAGAACTGGAGTAGCTCGGGATCCGCATCGGAGATACGTTCCACGGTCACAGTGCTACCCGCATCCTCACGGTTCAACGGTGCCGCCTCCACATCAAACAAGGTGCCATCGGCTAGAGGAATAGGGTCGCCGTGCGGGTCGCGTGAAGGATGGCCAAGCACATGATCGATCTGTTCGATCATGAAGTCAGAAACTGCATGCTCCAGTACTTCCGCCTCATCATCCACCTGATCCCATCGATAACCGAGCACCTCCACTAGGAATGTCTCGATCAGGCGGTGGCGCCGCACCATAGACACCGCGTACGCACGCCCGTCCTCCGTCAAGGTCACGGCCCCATACGGAGCGTGCCCCAAGAGCCCCCGTTCGGTCAGCTTGCGGATACCGTCCGAAACGGTCGAAGGCTTCAGCCCCGTCTTCTCAGCGATCAGCGAGGTTGTCACAGGCGCATCCGTCCACTCTGACAAGCTCCACACGCTCCGCAGGTAGTTCTGAGCGCTGACCGAAAGATCCGAAACCGCCACAAACATTCCTCACCTAGACACCGTGCTAACCGCCCCAGCCTAACCGAATCGGACACACGGAGGCTCGTCCGCTAGAGTCACACATGCGCATAGAGAACGGAGAAACCATGGCCGTATTTGTTGTTGGGGCAGCGATCGTCGATTCACTCACTAACCCAACACAGCTCCTCGCCGCCCAGCGCTCGTATCCCGATGCGCTCGCGGGCCAATGGGAGTTCCCTGGCGGCAAGGTGGAACCCGGAGAAGTGCCCGAGGAGGCGCTCCACCGCGAAATCCGCGAAGAGTTGGGCGCAGCACTGATTCTGGGACCTCGCATCCTCGCCCCAGCTACAGGGCTAGCGTCAATCACAACTTCAGCCGGCACATCCGGGGATTGGTCAATCCCCGTTGGCCGTATGCGCGTATGGCTGGCCGAAATCTCCCCGGAATCACCGGCACCCTCCGCCCGGTCGAGCCACCGCGAGCTACGTTGGGTGCCACGCGATTCCATCGCCGCACTCCCGTGGCTTACCGGAGACCTTCAGATAATTCCCAAATTACTCGCCCGGTTTTCCTAAGAATCTCCGCGAGCCCCGAAAAACGTTGGTTTCGTAACGGCTGCGAATTCCGTCGTCGGCAAAAACCCCCGATCGGGTAAAACTACCGCAAGTAACAATTCGGTTGCGTTTGCGCAAGATGTGTTCCACCCAATATGTTGGTTGCACGCACTTCCGCTAGCGTAGCGAGGTCCAACTAGTAGAAAACGGAAGAAGGCTTGATGTCCACGCCCAATGGTGAGCAGCCTTTTAATGGTGAATGGCCGCAACAACAGAGTAACGGCGCCGGCGCCTCTCAAGACAACGCCACACCATCCCGCTCTGCGCTGTACTTCCTCATCTTCGCGGGCGTAGTGCTTATCATCAGCCTCTCGGTGATCTTCTACCTCAAGGTCTTCCGGACAACCGCTGGTGCCGCGAACATCGAACAGCCGGAGCCAACCGCCACCTCTCAGGCCGCCACCACGGATTCGGACCCAACAGAAGAGGCTAGCGCCGATCCGGCGGAGGATGCTCGCCAGACGGTCAGCGATCTGGCAAGCTCGCCGGCATGCGATTCCGCGTCCGGAGCCGCACAATCGATCGTGACGCTTGCCAATGCGTCCGATTCTGCCGATGACGAGGCACTCATAGAGGATGCTCTCACTGCACTGAGCAAGGAATGCGGGGCCGAGTACACGGTTGACATCCGTAATGCGTTCGGTGACGCTGACGTTCCAGAATCGCTGGCCACACTTGTTTCATCCAATGATTGGGTCACACTAGCCAAGCCCGCGCCCGATGACGCCTCGGATGTCACCGAGTTCACCTCTCCCGCAGAAAACGTCCGGTGCGTTTTTGGGGATGAAGACGTTGCCTGCTCCATCTACGTTTACGACTATCCCTCTCCCGACGGGTGTGAAGGAAAAACTGCCACGTATCGGGTGAACGAAAGCGGCGATGTTGACGCGAGCTGCAAGGAAGAACTCAATGCCAACAACATCATCGATTACGGCACCCCGGTGAGCCACAACGGTTTCGCGTGCACCATCGAACAATATGAGGGAACCACCTGCTGGAACGAGCTGACAGGCAACGGTTTCCAGCTCAAGCGGGCGTCCGATCGGACTTTCTAGAGTGCTACGCGGCTGACACTGCACCCCGGTAGCCGTTCGAACGCGCGCAGCAATTAGGACTTAGCGACGCCCACCAGACTGGCCCGGGGGTATAGGGTGGGTCTATGCCCACTTCTTCCCACGAAGTAGCCGCGAATACGCGGCCTCGAAAGAAGCGTCGTAAGCGACAGCCCGGCTGGGTGCCGAATTATCACGGCGCATGGGCGATGATCACAATCCCTCCCATCGTGGGAATCATTGAGGGCGGGTTCCGGCCCGCGCATGCCGCGCTCCTCGCGTTCTGGTGGATCGGATATTTCCTATTCTTTGCCGGGACCCTATGGCTGAAATCCGGGTTCAAGGCGCGGTATCGGCCCCCTGTCTTCCTGTACGGCGTGGCGGCCGGGGTGCTAGGCATTGTCACGGCCGCTGCCGCGCCGTACCTGTGGCAATGGGTACCGGCCTTTATCCCCTTGGTCCTTGCCGCCGGGTGGGCCGCCTACCGGCGCAGGGAACGCAACCTCGGTTCGGGACTAGACACGGTTATTGCGGCCTGCCTGCTTCTGCCGGTCTCGTGGGACGTGGCCACAGACGGGGCAGCCGGCTGGAGCGCCACCCCTGCGATCTGGATCCAGACAGCTCTCCTCTTCGGCTACTTCGCCGGCACTGTCTTCTACGTGAAAACCAATATCCGCGAGCGCCGATCTAACGGCTTCCTCGCGGCTTCGATCATCTGGCACGGAGCGTGGTGCGTTGGCATCTCCGCGCTGGCGGGCCTCACCAGCTATGTGAGTTGGTGGCACGTGGCCGTTTGGGCATTCCTCGTGATTCGCGCGGTGCTGGTGCCACTGGCGCGGCGTACGGGCGGCGGCTTAACCGTCACGCAGATCGGCTTCCTAGAGGTTGCAACGTCGATTCTGGTAACGATCACTCTCCTACTCTAGGAGATACCCCGCCTAATCCTCGCGCAACTGCTCGCGGAACATGTCAAGCGCCCGCATGAGGCGGACGGAGCCTTCGCGCTCGGCAATCGTCACGCGCACTCCCTCGTTTCCGAACCGGCGCACAGTGATACCCGCTTCGGCGCACAGCTCTTCGAAGCGCTTGCTCAGATCCCCGAACTCGAACCACAAGAAGTTCGATTGACTCACGGGCACGTTCCAGCCCTGAGCGGCCAGAGCGGAGGCAACCCGATCGCGCTCCCCCAACAGGGAATCCACCTGTTGGTTGACCAGCTGCTGTGAGCCCAGCGCCGCCTGAGCCGCCACCTGAGCCAGAGCGTTTACGCCGAAGGGAGTCGCGATAGCGCGCAACCCCGCCGCCATGTCCGCATGGGCGAGCGCGTACCCGCATCTCATCCCAGCCATCCCATATGCCTTGGAGAACGTACGCAGCACAATGAGGTTCCGGTGCTGGCGCAGCAGTGCGAGCGAATCCACCCGGTCCGGCATATCTACGAAGTTAATGTAGGCCTCGTCCAGCAACACCGGAATCTCCACCGGCACTTCGCTGAGGAACGCCGCCAACTCCGTATGTGTGATCGCCACCCCGGTCGGGTTGTTCGGTGAGCAGACCAAGATCGCGCGCGTTCGCGGAGTGATCGCCTTGAGCATGCCCCGCAGGTCATGAGCACCCTCGCGTGTGAGCGGCACCTGCACTCCGATGCCACCGGCGGCTTGGATCGCAATCGGGTACGCCTCGAAGGACCGCCACGGGAGCACAACCTCGCCTTCAGGGTCCACGACCGCCTGCAGGAACTTCTCTATGAGCGCGGTGGAGCCATTGCCCACCACGATCCCGGCGTCCGGCCACTCGTGGAAAGCGGCCAGATCAGCCACCAGATCGGTAGCGAACATGTCCGGGTACCGGTTCAGGTTGCCAGCTGCACCCGCGATCGCCGCCTCCACCTGCGGGAGCGTTGGGAACGGAGTCTCGTTCGATGCCAGCTTGATAATGCTAGGGTCACTCGGCTTCTTCCCGGGAACGTACGAGGGGAGAGCGAGCACTTCGGGACGGAACCACATCTGCGAGTTTTCCATGTCTCTAGTTTGCCGCTTTTAGCCCTTTGAGGGAACTTGGGGCAGGTTTTGACAGCAACGGGCAATCAACACCGAGAATTGACGCAGACCCGGGGTTTAAACTCGGGACTTGACGCAGACCCAGGGTACTGGCGTACTGGGGCACTAATGAACCGACTCGATGAACCTGAGGAACGCGGCCTGCCCCTCCTCATCACGGCCATACACACCCGCATGCTCGAGCACTTGGGCGAACACCTTGCCGGTCTCCTCAGCCACGATGGCATCCGCGTTCTCGGGTGTTACCCGATCGGCGAAGCCCTCTGCCCAGTCCGCGTGGGCCTCGGTGAGTGGATCGGCCCGCAGGTCTTCGCCAGCGCCAAGGTGGGCACCCACTGCGGCCAGCTCCTCCTTGAGGCGCGCGGGCAGCACGGCCAGTCCCATCACCTCAATAAGCCCGATGTTCTCCTTCTTGATGTGATGGAGTTCGGCGTGTGGATGGTATACGCCCATCGGATGTTCTTCGGTGGTGATGTTGTTGCGCAGCACTAGGTCCAGCTCGAAGGCGTCCCCGCGGCGGCGTGCGATGGGCGTAATCGTATTGTGGGGTTCGCCGTCGGTTTCGGCAAAGATGAAGGCGTCCTCATCCGTGTACCCGCGCCATGCACCCAAGATACGATCAGCCAGCTCCACGAGCCGCTCCGGATCTTCGCTGGACAACCGGATCACGGCCATCGGCCACTTGACGATCCCGGCGCTCACGTCCGCAAAGCCAGCGAACTCCACGGCCCGCTCAACTTGAGCGCGCTCCATGGCGAACTCGAAGTGCCCGCCCTGGAAGTGATCGTGCGCCAGAATGGACCCGCCCACGATCGGTAGATCGGCGTTGGACCCGACGAAGTAATGCGGGAACTGCCCCACGAAGTCCAATAGTTTGGCAAAGCACGCCCGATCGATCTTCATTGGTGTGTGCTCTTGGTTAAACACGATGCAGTGCTCGTTGTAATACACATAAGGCGAATACTGCAGGTACCACGGGGAATCGTTGATTGTCACGGGAACAACGCGATGGTTCTGGCGCGCCGGGTGATTAACGCGCCCGGCATAGCCCTCGTTCTCCACGCACAGCAGGCACTGCGGGTAGCCGCTGGCCGGCAGGTTCCGGGCTGCCGCGATGGCCTTGGGGTCCTTCTCCGGCTTGGACAGGTTGACAGTGACGTCCAACGTGCCGTAATCGGTTTCCGCCTGCCACCGCATGTCCTTGACCATGCGCTCGCGGCGCATGTAGTTCGTGTCCTGAGCCAGCTGATAATACCAATCGGTAGCCGCCAGTGGATCAGAGGCAGCCAGCTCAACGAACTTGGCCCGGACCTCCCGAGGGGCCGGAGTAAGCCGTCCCATCAGCGCCGTATCAAACAGATCCCGGTACACGATCGAATCATGTTCCAACACCCCACGCTCATGAGCATCGTCCATCAGGGCGTCAAGGATGGAGGAGAGGTGTCCGGGGGCGCGAACGTCGTCGTTATTCTCAAAACACTCAACGCTCCGCCCACCAACGTGAGAATCCAACTTCAGGACGTCAAGGACGGAATTGAGCGCCCACACGCGATCCTCGGGCGCAATAAGATCGCACGCCATCGCGTAATCCACCAGCTGGTCAACAAGTTTGTTTGCATCCGCCATGGCCTATGCCTCCTCGTAGCCGTGGGGATGGCCCTCGTGCCACTTCCAAGCCGAGGCGACGATGGAATGGACATCGTCGAAGCGGGGCTTCCACCCAAGTGTGTCCTTAGCCTTGGAGGCCGAGGCGATCAGCTGGGCCGGGTCCCCCGCCCTCCGCGGTGCGATCTCCACGGGAATGGGATCGCCAGTGACCGCGCGGGCCACCTCCACCATCTCGTTCACGGAGAATCCGGTGCCAGAACCGAGGTTAAAGACGTTGCTTTCGCCGCCATCGATAAGGTAATCAAGCGCGAGCATATGCGCCTCCGCCAGGTCCGTCACATGAATGTAGTCGCGGATGCAGGTACCGTCCGGGGTGGGGTAATCGTCCCCGAACACCGTGATGGATTCGCGCTGGCCATTGGGTACTTGGAGGATGAGCGGGATGAGGTGGGTTTCGGGCCCGTGAGCCTCGCCGATCAGCCCTGATTCGTGGGCACCGGCCGCGTTGAAGTAGCGCAAGGCTACAGACCGCAGCCCGTGTGCGCGGCCCACCCACGCCATCATCTTCTCCATGGTGAGCTTGGTTTCGCCGTAGCAATTCGTGGGCTCGGTGCGATCGGATTCCATAATAGGGACACTGTCCGGTTCGCCGTACGTGGCGGCCGTGGAGGAGAAGACGAGGTTGTTCACGCCGTGGTTCACCATTGCCTTGAGCAGTGAGATGGTCCCACCCACGTTATTGTCGTAATACTTCAGAGGGTCCACCATCGATTCGCCCACCTGCGAGGAGGCGGCGAAGTGGATCACGCCCTCGATCTCCTCCTGATCAAACACCTGAGAAAGCGCCCCGGTATCGCGGATATCCACCTGGTAGAACCGGGCGTTCGGGTGAACCGCCTGCGCGAATCCAGTCTGCAGGTTGTCCACCACCACAACGTCGCGTCCCACTTCTAAGAGCGAGTAAACAGTATGCGAGCCGATGTAGCCGGCCCCACCTAGTACAAGAATGGCCATTACGTTCCTTTCAGCGTTTCCTTCAGCCAGCGATAACGGCGCCGCCGATGGGCCGGATGCGCAAGATATGGCACGCGTCTGGTCCGATCGCTTGATCTACTTCTTTCTTGAATTCTCCCGCAAAGTCCGCGGGCACGTACGCCTGAACCGTCCCGGCGAAGCCACCGCCGTGGACCCGGACTGCTCCCCGCCCGTCCAGTACGTGTTTCGCCACTGATTGGGTGACAACGACGGCCTGCTCCAACGGCTGCCCCACCGAATACAGGTTCTGGAGCTGTGTCTGAGACGAAATGCCGGATTCCTTCACCAGTTGAAGAAAATCTCCGAAACGGCCCTCTTCGATTGCCGCGGCTTGTTGCGCCACTCGCGCGTGATCCTCGAAGAAGTGCATGGCGCGAAGGACGGCGCGATCGCTTGTTGTGGCTCGGAGCTCTGGAATACGGGTCCAGAATTCTGCGGGGTCAACTTCCCGGAGGACGTCCTTGCCGAAGAAGGCGGCGATAGATTTCATCTCCGTGCGAATCGCGGTGTAATCATCGGTAAGGTCCGCGTGATCCGCACCCGAATCGATGATGCACAGGGCGTACCCGGTCTTTTCCATATCGAACGGGATCGGGTGGATCACTGGCTTGGCTGGATCCTTGAAGTCCAGATGGGCAACGCCCCCAAGTGCCGATCCCATCTGGTCCATGAGACCCGAGGGCTTACCGAAGAACGTGTTTTCGGCGAACTGGCCGATTTGGGCAATTTCGGCGGCGGTGAGATCGTCCGCGCAGGCAATGTGATTGAGAATAACGCCTATAAGGACCTCGTATGCGGCGGAGGAGGATAGGCCCGAGCCGCCTGGGACGGCCGAATAGACAACGGCGTTGAAGCCCACCGGAGAATATCCGCGCTGAGCCATCGCGGCGGCCATACCGCGCACGAGGGCTTGCGAGGTCCCTTCCTCCTCGGGCTTGGGGTCCAGTTCGTCTAGGTTCACCACGATTTCCGGGTAGCCTTCGGAGATGACGCATGCCGTATGCGTACCATTCGGGGCCGCGCAGGCCACCATGTCCAGCGTGACAGATCCGGCTAGAACCGCCCCCTGCTGATGATCTGTGTGGTTTCCACCCATTTCAGTGCGGCCGGGAGCCGTGTAAAGAGATACGTCCGTGCTATTCGCATCCTCACCGAACGCCTTTCCATACCAATCCAACAGGCTGCCAAGGCGTGTTCGTGCAGCGGCTATTTCACCGGGATCTGAACCGTAGATCTCTCCGAGACGCTCATCGTATGTGTTATCCGTTAACTGGTCCTTCAGTTGCGTCAGCTCCACGTGGGTACCTGCCTCGTTGCAATCGGCTGCTTTGTTCAAATCTAACACAAAGCGTGAGGGCATGGCACCCGTCTAGACGGCTAAATGGGGGACACCTCCAAATGGTGACGTAATCATCTGGAAATTGTAATCACTTTACTTCCATCATTAAAGAAAGGGGTCTTTTCCTGCTAGCTGAGTGTTCTCGATTTTGTACCAGACACACGTCACGAAGAGCCTAGGGCTTAGGCCCCAGAAACCGAGCTTGTTCCGCGCAATAGCCTGAGCCTGTTTTACAACACGGCTCAACGTAGGAGCGCGAATGTTAATATCCACCATACCGATGGCCCCGGCGGCAGGCGATGACACCCTGCTCAACGCCATGTGGCTCGATTACATACCGATCGTCATCTATTTTTCGTTCGTCATTGGCGTTGGTTTCATCATGAAACACAAGGCGAAGAACTCAGACGATTTCTTGACCGGCGGCCGATCAATTCCCGCCTGGGTTACGGGCATTGCCTTCGTATCCGCCAACCTCGGCGCGATCGAGATCATGGGTATGTCCGCAAACGGCGCCCAGTACGGCATGCCAACATTCCACTATTTCTGGGTGGGAGCCGTTCCGGCCATGCTGTTCCTCGGTATCGTGATGATGCCGTTCTATTACGGCTCGAAGGTACGCTCAGTGCCCGAGTTCATGTACAAACGGTACGGCCAGACCGCCCACCTCATTAACTCGCTCAGCTTCGCATTGGCCCAGCTTCTTATTGCTGGCATCAACCTCTTCCTTCTTGGAAAGATCATTAACTGGTTGCTTGGCTGGCCACTGTGGGTGGCTTTGGTTGTGGCAGCCGTGATCGTGTTTACCTATATTGCGCTGGGAGGACTTTCGGCCGCGATCTACAACGAGGTCCTTCAGTTCTTCGTGATTATCGCAGCTCTGCTCCCCCTTACTCTGATCGGCCTGCATCGTGTTGGAGGCTGGTCCTCGCTGAAGGATCAGATCACGTCCATGGCGATGGACGCTGGGACGGATCCCGGTGCACAACTTAATTCTTGGCCGGGCACGGAGCTTTCAGGATTCAATTCGCCAGTGCTTTCAGTAATCGGAATTGTGTTCGGACTCGGCTTCGTGCTCTCGTTTGGATACTGGACAACGAACTTCGTGGAAGTTCAGAGGGCGATGGCGTCTGATTCGATTTCCGCGGCGCAGAAGACTCCGATCATTGGAACCTTCGTCAAGATGCTGGTTCCCTTCATCGTGATTATCCCTGGCATGATTTCCGGAGTTCTGGTGACCGAGGTTGTGAATGCGAAATCAACCGGCGCCGCCTTCGAATACAACGATGCGATCCTCCTGCTTATGCGAGATGTACTGCCCAACGGCCTGCTGGGAGTGGCCATCACCGGACTCCTTGCCTCATTCATGGCAGGCATGGCCGCGAACATTTCCGCGTTCAACACGGTGTTCACCGTGGATCTGTACGAACGCTACTTGAAGCCAAATGAGTCAGATAAGAAGTACCTCCAAATAGGCAGGAACTCCACCTTCGCCGCCTCGGTGATCGCTATCTTCACTGCTCTGATCGCCTCGCAGTACGAGAACCTGATGGATTACCTCCAGCAGTTGTTCTCCATGTTCAATGCGCCGCTGTTCGCCACGTTCATCATTGGTATGTTCTGGAAGAAAGCCACGGCCGCTGGTGGTTGGACTGGCCTCGCGGCCGGAACACTCGGCGCCCTCACGATCAATCTGTTGCAATGGACCGGAGTCATGAACCTACCGGGTCAGGGTGGAGCGTTCGTTGCCGCTGGCGTTGCGTTCGTTGTGGACGTCGTAGTGACAGTTCTCGTTTCACTTCGGACCCCTGCCAAGACATCCGCCGAGCTCCGTGGATTCGTCTATTCAGAAACTCCCAAGGAGTACCGCACGGATCCTCATCTGCACGAGCTCCCGCTCTTGCGTAGGCCGGTCCCTCTGGCGATCATCGCTGGTATCGCAGTCATTACCCTCAACGTTATCTTCCACTAGGAGGAATTCATGGCACCTCAATCTGAAAACGCACCGCGAATCAAATCGGAGTACACCGATATTCGCTTCATCATCGCAGCCGCGATCGGATCTATTAGCATATTCCTCCTCATCTGTGCGGCCTTTGTGGCCGGCCCCGAGGAAATGGCGAAGACCGGGGGGATCAACGGTAACCTGTGGTCCGGACTAGGGCTACTTGCGATCTCTCTCATCATGGGAATCTGGTGGTGGCTCAAGCCCGAAGGTGGAGCCAGCCCAACCGGAGAGTAAGTTTTTAACGACGACGGCGCCCCCGCCCTCTCTCCCGTGCATTGCGCGGGTTGCTGATGGCGGGGGCGCCCTTGCCTAGCCTTCAACAAACCCTCACCAAGATAACGAACGCAAAGTAGGCTAGAACTAAGCAAGGAAAGGGATAGCCATGTCTAATCTCGCATCAGGAAGAAACGTGATTCTACGAGCCGGAGACTACGAGGCGCGGGCTGTCGCCGTGGGTGCGGGGCTGGCGGAGCTGACATACAAGGGCTCCGGACTAGTGACTACCTACGGCAACGATGAGTTCGCTCCGGAGTTCATGGGAAAGATTCTGGTCCCGTGGCCGAATCGCATCGAGGCCGGGCAGTTCACCCGCGATGACGTGGATTATCAACTACCCATCAATGATCTGGAGCATAACGCTGCACTCCACGGATTCATGGCCTGGGTGGATTGGCAGGTTGCCGAAATAAGCGATACCGAGGTGACTTTTAAGGCCCTCCTGCCACCACGTCCCGGATATCCATGGACTCTCCGCTCCACTGTGCACTACGGACTCGATTCGCGGCGCGGCCTCACGGTGACTGTGCAGACCACGAACATCGGGCACGATGCGGCTCCCTACGGAGTGGCGGCCCATCCCTATTTTGCTCTGGACGGCGAGCTGGTTGATAACTATGAGCTGGAGATCCCTGCCAGAACGGCTACTGTGATGAACGAAAATCTCATTCCAATAGGCGCTCAGGAGGCTGAGGGTAACGTTCACATCTCCGGGCTGATCGGAGAGGCACAGCTAGATGATGCGTACACCGATCTGCCCGAGGGCACATGGCAGGTAACGGTTCGTAACCCTTCTACCGGGCATGGCGCGATTCTCAGCTCGGATGCTCGATGGCTTCAGGTGTATTCGGGCGATGAGCTCGGGCGGACCGGGGTTGCGGTAGAACCCATGAGTTGCGGGCCCAACGCATTTAACTCCGGGGACGGACTGACAGTTTTGGCGCCGGGGGCGAGCCACCGCTTTAGCTACGCCATCAAAGGAATCGCTTAACGTGGGCATAGGCTCCTCTCAGGTTTCTCGTTAGGCTGGGAGCATGAAGCTACTTGTTCGCTCCCTTGTCAACGCATTAGGCCTCTGGGCGTGCGTGGAGCTCCTCCGCGGTATCACACTCATTGGTTCAAGCGACTATGTGTGGCTGTATTACCTGCTCGCGGGCGTGATTCTGGCCGTTGTCAACGTGCTGGTGCGGCCTATCGTCATGATCTTCTCGATTCCTTTCTACGTACTCACTCTCGGCCTGTTCTTCATCGTGGTGAACGCCTTGATGCTTGGACTTACCTCGTGGATCACCGGATTCTTCAACGTGGGGATACACGTTGATGGCTTCATGTGGGCGTTGATCGGCGGGATCGTTGTGGGCATCATCAACGTGGTGGCTGATCTGTTCTTGCCACTGAAATATCAACGAAACTGAGGGCACCTTGAGTTCCGAAACGTTCACCAAACACGGCAATACACGAGAGATCTCCGCCGAAGCGGCGGGGCTGGCGGAATTGGGTAGTGCTGCGAGGGCTGGGGGCGCCCCGGTAGTGAAGCTACTCAAAACGGGAACAGACTCGCTGCAAACTGCTCAACTCGAAACGGCTCGGCCCAGCGCTAGCGCCGCTGAGGACTTCGGGCGGCGTCTGGCACACACGCACGCCTTTAGCGAGAGCGGGTCCCGAGTATTCGGTCAGGCTCCGGCCGGCTTGGACGCGAACACTGGGGCGATGGGCAAAGCCCCTCTACCGCTGGTAGCACCCGGATCTCCCCCGCGCCCGTGGGGACAGTTCTACGCCGACGATCGAATCCTCCCCTACCTCCAAACGGCCCGTGAGAACGGCGCCATCAACGCTGACGGCGCACGCACTATTGAGCGCGTATGCGAACGCCTGAAAGACGGAGACTTTGACGCCCATCAACCGGCGCTGGTAGAGACGGACGCCGCGCTGCTACACGGCGATTTGTGGTCCGGAAACATCCTGTGGGCCACGCCCGAATCGGCAGCCGAAGCAGCAGAAGGCACCACGGATCACGTGAATCCGCACGATTCCATTGGCGTCCTGATCGATCCGGCCTGCCAAGGTGGGCACGCCGAATCAGACCTCGCCCAGCTCACCGTGTTTAACGCCCCGTTCACCGATCGGATCTATGCCGCCTATAACGAAGCGTCACCGCTTGCTGACGGCTGGCAGGACCGGGTTGGACTGCATACACTTCACATTCTCATCATTCACGCTGCACTCTTCGGCGGCGGCTACGGCCGCGAGACCGTGGATGTGGCGAGAATGTATGGATAGGGACAGAATACGTCGTCGTCGTAAAAAATCCGCCCACAGTGCGTACGGGACGCCGCGAACCACGTGGGGCGTGAAACAATGGCGGCATGAAAGCACTCGCAGATGTAGAACCCGCGATCGCACTTGGACCCCTAGACGGCCGTTACCGCGGGGTCACCGCGCCGCTGGTTGACTATCTTTCGGAGGCCGCGCTGAACCGGGCGCGCATCTACGTGGAGGTGGAATGGCTGATCCATCTCACCACGAACCATGTGCTGCCCGGCGCCCCGGAACTCACCACCGCCGAGGTTGCCTATCTCCGCGACATTCCTGAGAGCTTCGGGGCCGCCGAAATCGCCGAGATGGCGGAGATCGAGGCGGAAACGCGGCACGACGTCAAGGCCGTGGAGTACTTCCTCAAGCGGCGCTTGGATGCCGCCGCCCGTGAACTCGGCGCCGATACTGGGCTCATCCATATGCACGAGATCGTGCATATCTTCTGTACTAGCGAGGACATCAATAACCTCTCCTATGCCGTGGTGATCAAGGGTGCGATCGAGAATGTGTGGCTACCGGCCGCGACCGCGCTCGCGGACCAGCTAGCGGGGATCGCGCGGGAGAACGCAGACTTGCCCATGCTTTCGCGAACCCACGGGCAGACGGCATCGCCCACTACACTGGGCAAAGAAATGGCCGTTTTCGCCTCGCGCCTGCAGCGGCAGCTTCGCCGGATTCGCGGGACCGAGTACTTGGGAAAGATCAACGGCGCCACGGGAACGTTCGGGGCGCATGCGGTGGCCGTGCCAGAGGCCGATTGGGCGGCGGTTTCGCGCTCATTCGTGGAAGGGCTTGGCCTCACGTGGAATCCGCTCACCACTCAAATCGAGCCGCACGATTGGCAGGCGGACCTGTACGCCGATGTGGCGCATTTCAACCGGATCGCACACAACATCGCCACCGACTTTTGGACGTATATCTCGCTCGATTACTTCCATCAGAATCTCGCCGCTCAAGGGAGCACCGGATCCTCCACCATGCCCCACAAGGTGAACCCCATCCGCTTCGAGAACGCCGAGGCGAACTTGGAGGTATCTTCGGCGCTGCTTGAATCCTTGGCGTCCACACTTGTGACGTCGCGGCTTCAGCGCGATCTCACTGATTCCACCACCCAGCGCAACATCGGGGTGGGACTCGGGCATTCACTTTTGGCGATCGACAATCTCCGGCGTGGCATCGGCGGCGTTGATCCCAATCCGGCCGTTCTGGCACGCGACCTCGATAACGCGTGGGAAGTTCTGGGCGAACCCATCCAACAGGCCATGCGCGCCGCCGAAATCAACGGGGCAACCGGGATGGGCAATCCGTACGAGCGCCTCAAGGAGCTCACGCGGGGGCGGCAGGTTACCGAAAAAGACATGCGAGCTTTCATCAAAGAGCTCGGGATTCCGGCCGATGTGGAGGCGCGGCTGCTCAAGTTGACTCCCGGCGGATACGTTGGGTTGGCTGGGCAGCTGGTCTCGTATCTACAAGGCTGAGTTTTTCTGGAAGGCTGAGTTTTCCCGGGATTTGACGCAATCCCGAGGTCTGATCTCAAGGCTCGAGAAGATCACATTCGCTTCACAGTCTCCTCTCATATGCCGCTGTCAGACTCTTCGTGTTCACAAGGCACGAGGAGACCGCTCTGTTCACAACACTTATAACCAGCATGTCCCCCGCCGCGGTATCAGCGGCTTCCACAGCCTCTACGGCTTCAACAACTGGAGACGTAGGCGGTATCGCGGGATGGGCAATCTCCGTGATTGACGCGCTTGGAGGATTTGGCGCGGGCGCCCTCATCGCGCTAGAGAACCTATTCCCTCCCCTGCCTTCAGAGGTGATCCTGCCGCTGACCGGATTCTCTGCGGGTGCCGGGGCGGGGTTCACTCTCATGGGGGCGATCTTGTGGTGCACCGCCGGATCACTTGTAGGCGCTTGGCTCCTCTACGGGTTGGGAGCCATACTTGGCCGCGAGCGCACACGAAAGATCCTGAACAGCCTGCCGCTCGTAAATCCTCAGGACACGGTTCGTACCGAGGCATTCTTCGATAAGTACGGCTCATGGACCGTATTCTTGGGGAGAATGATCCCCATCTTCCGCTCGCTGATTTCCCTGCCCGCTGGTGTGACACGCATGAACCTCGCAAAGTTCACCGTCCTCACCGCCACCGGATCGGCTATTTGGAACACCGTTCTTATCAGCGCCGGATACGCATTGGGTGCGAACTGGGCAGTGGTGGAGGAATACGTTGGTGTGCTAACGAAGATCGTTGTTGCGATCCTAATCTTCGTGCTCGCGGCATGGATTGTGTTGCGGCTCAGAAAGAATGCGCATCGCGATCCGGTCAACCACCGGATAGAAATTGGCGCGGAACCCCGTAACACCAATCACTCGGAAGATACCTACTATGGCCCCAATCTTGCCGATGCGGGTTCAGCGCCCGGAGAGCGCCCCGAGTAAATCTCGTATTAAGGTAGTTGCTAGATACCTGAAGGGAATTGTGTGAGCACTACCTATCAACTTGCCATCTCGGTTAACCAAGCCGATTCCTACCTGAACACGGGTCTTGATCTGGTGACCGGGTTCGCCATCGATGCCGCTGCCGCCGCGGGAATCACAGACGTTGCCGATCTGATCGCGGTTCAGTGTTGCGATCCGCGCGCCTTCTCCGCGGATCGCCCAATAGACATTCTTCAACTCCCGGCCGGCCCGTTCGTCCAAGTGCGCAAGGCCGTTGGCCCGCTTAGCCCGGATGCGTTCATGGGCGGGATCGTTGAGAATCCCCCCTTCACCGGGTTTGGCACCACCGCCGGCGGCGGCGTCACTACCGACCTCCTGTGGATCGAACCCACACGCCTGACGGCCGGCGCCCATCTCTGGCGTTTCTTCCCCGGGACAAGTGAACCAGAGCTCCTTGGCGTATACCACGGAATCGCGTGGGGCTGGGAAACGGTGAAAACGGGCAAGTTCACGGCCTGCATTCCCTCCCAGTTCATCGGCCCGATCGTCACGCGTGAGTGGGGTGCACTCCCTGCTGAGGTGGAGCTTGACGAGCAGAGCGGAGAACCCGTTGCCCTCACCATGGTGGCGCCATCGGCCCCCACGGCGGAAGAGGGATTCCAAGAACTCCCCACCGGCCTATGGGGCAAGAGGATTGCATATCACACGGACCTCAACATCTACGAGCATCAGGACGTGGGCCGCTACAAGCACGCCCCCGTCCGAATCATCCGGGCGGTCCGCGATGAATCTGGCAAGATTCTGGCGCACGCCATGAGCATGATCCTTGATACCCCGTTTGCCGCCGCTCTCGGGTTTAAGAGGATCGCGCAGGGCAGCAACGCTATCTTGATTCCCTTTGATGAGATTGATGAAAAGGCCAGCCGCGAGGCCCGTCCCAAGACGTGGGATGTATCGCAGCGCCCGGCCGCCACTCTGAAGGCGGCCCGCGAGCGCAACAACACTGATCCTCAAGCCCTCGTTGCGGACATCCTCGCGATGCTCACGAACGTTGCTCCCAGCGGTTGGGAGTCCCTCCGCCTCCACATCCAGATCGTGGGCCAGATGGCTCATTTCGCCGCGATGGCAACGGTTCCCGGAGAAAACGGAGAAAACGGCGAGGATACCGGGCAGGCAGTCACCCTCAAACTGCTACCCACATCGGTGCTCCACTATATGAGCCAGATCAAGAAGATCTCTTATGAGGAAGAGGTGGGAGCGCCCTACGTGTTTACGCTGGAATTCAAGCCGGACGGGCAGGCGAATCTGGCCGCGAATAGGGATATGGAGCCGCGTTGGGCCAAACAGGTTCCGGCGAACGTATGGCGGGAAGATCTCAAAGCGTTCCCGCGTACTGACGCACACATCCCGGAGTGGTTAAATAGGCGGCTAGAGGATCGGCAGGATTCACAGAACTAGGCAACATTCGAGGGAGGATCACGCGATGGCGAGTGGACCACGTTTTTCGCGCCACGACGTGCTGCTTGTTGACGAAGAGATTCGGTGGGTCCGCCATCCACGCGATCTTGTGTCCGCCGTCATCTCACTTCTTGCCATCGCCTTTGTTATGTTCCTTGCGGTGTATGGTGCCGCCACTACGTTGGCAGTGACCCGAGACGTTCGCACCGCCACCTCGGACATCATCGAAGCCATCCTGTTCATGCCGGTGAACGTCTTGGAGGGCTTGCTCAGCTTCGCTATCCCATTGATCGTGGCCGCCGATCTCATCTGGCATCGGCGCTGGCGCAGTCTGATCACTGCGATTTTGGCGGCCGTATCCGCAGTCGCTATCTCCTACGCGGTGCTCTGGCTGTTCCAAAGCTACTTCCCGCTCTCCCCCATCACGGGCCAGCTCCTAGATTCTCTGGATGAACAGTCCTACATCAGTCTTCTACCCTACGTATCCGTGATCTCCGCACTGCTGACGGTTGCGGGCTCTCGCAAAAACTCCAAAACCACCACTTGGGGTTGGCCCCTTCTTTACGTCGCGCTCGTGATCTCCGTTCTTCAGGGTAATCAAACCCTCCCAGGTGCGCTCATCACAGTCCTTTTGGGAACGTTCTGCGGCCAGATGGCCCGCTATATTTCAGGGGATACTCCCGATCGCAGCACCGGGATCGTCCTAGTGAACTTGATACGGCGCGCCGGTATTGACGCTGCCCAGATTGTTCGCATCGATGAAATCCCGGACGAATACGATCTCAAGGTGTGGAACGCCCGCGGCCAAGCCCCACTGGGTTACGTGGATCGATACGGTTTGTCCCAGTTGCGTTCGATCGTCCAGAAAGCTGGGCAGGATTTAGATAATAACGACGACGAACCGCTCACCCTCCAACCCGAACCAACGGTAACGGGTGAGATCCCCACCGCGGAGGAACTGGCAACGCTCTCGGACAATCCCCAGCCCAACACGCTTACTCTCGATGATCAGGCCGATGCATTGCAGATCCGCGATGGGTTGCTGGCGGAACACCATCCGCTTCTGAACTCACAGGCCTCACGTAACTACCTAGTTATTGGCGAGGATGCTAGGGCTTACCAGCTCTCCTTATTGGACGCCGATCAGCACATCGTTGGCGTGCTGTCCTCACTGTGGAACCGGATCATTCTTACCACCTCCACTAGGCGCTCGGAGCGGACGCTGAAGGCATCGGCCGATCAAATGGCCCTTATGGAGTTGGCCGCCACTGAGGCCAACGTATGCCCCAATCGTCACCTGCGTGTAGCTTCTACCGAGCAGTCGTTTGCCGCCGCCTTCGAGCAGTCTGGGGCGCGCGCCCTCAGGGACGTTCCTCCGGACGAAGTGCCCGATGATGCCCTCGATTCTCTCTGGGGACTCCTCCAAGATGCACATAGCCGCGGCTTATGCCACGGTGATATCCACGCAAATACTGTGGCCCTGCACGGAGACGATATCCACCTCGTTCATTGGCAGAGCGGATCGATCGCCGCGAATGAAGTGGGCCGCCGTGTGGATATGGCTCAGGCGCTGGCCATGATGGCCGTTCACGTGGGATCGTACAGAGCGCTCGCCTCAGCGCGCCGGTGCCTGCCGCTTGACCAGCTAGTCACCATCGCGCCCATCCTTCAAAAGGCTATTCTTCCCAGCAGCACCGGTTCGGAGCTCTCCAGCCGTAAGGAACTACAGTCCCTGCGTGATGCGCTGGTGGAGACGGTGCCTGAGGTGGGCGACGTTGAGCCGATGAAGTTGCAACGCTTCGCACCGCGGACAGTACTGACGGTTTCAATCGCCGTTGTTGCGATCTACCTCTTGGTGGGCTCCATCAACTTCGATGAACTCCGCGAAACCGTATCGCAGGCCGTCCCCGGCTGGATGATCTTCGCTTTTATTGTGGGCCTGTTTACCTACGTTGGTGCGGCCATCACCCTGAAGGCCTACACGGCGGAGAATCTCCCACTCGGACAGACGATCGTTGTTCAAATAGCGGCATCTATTGTGGCTCTGGTTGCCCCGGCTGGCATCGGGCCCGCGGCATTCAATCTCCGCTATCTCCAAAAGCGCAAGGTTTCAGTACCGGTTGCTGTGGCGACGGTGAGCTTGGTGCAGGTAGCACAGTTCGTCACCACGGTTGCCCTGCTGTTACTGCTCGGATTAGCTACGGGGAACCTCTCATCCTTCCAGGTGCCAACAGGAACGGTCATGCTGGTGGTGCTTGCCATCATCCTCGCCGCGGCTATCATCTTCTTCGTCAAGCCACTGCGGCGCTGGGTCATCTCCAAGATCAAGCCAACGATTGATCAAATTTGGCCACGCCTCGTGTGGTTGGGAACTCATCCGGCCCGCATGATCTACGGCTTCATTGGTTCTCTCATCCAATCGGCGGCTTTCGTTGCCGCCTTCGGTGGGGCGCTGGCAGCGTTCGGGTATTCCCTGCCCGTTGTAACCCTTGCCATCACCTATCTGGTCTCCAATTCCGTTGGAGCGGTTGTACCCTCCCCCGGCGGCATCGGCCCCGTTGAGGCCGCGCTAACCGGCGGGCTCACCCTTGCCGGGATCCCCGCCTCCGTTGCTCTGTCCACTGCCATTCTGTTCCGCCTCGTGACGTTCTGGATCAGGATTCCGATCGGCTGGTTCGCCCTACGGCACTGCCAGAAAAAGAACATCGTGTGAAGCGAATCCCGTGGATAATCGCAGCCCTAGCCGCGGCTCTGTACTGCTCATTCTCTGTTACCCAGTGGAATGGATTCATCTCACCATCATGGGATCTAGGGATCTTCACCCAGCTCGCTAACCAGTACGCCCACTTCAACGCGCCCATCGTGGACATCAAGGGCCCTGGTTACAACCTGCTCGGGGATCACTTCCATCCGATCCTCATCCTGCTAGGCCCAGTCTTTCGTTTGTTTCCCTCGGGCCTGACTCTCCTCATCCTTCAGAATCTCCTCTTCGCGTGGTCATCGGTCCCGATCACACGCCTCGCATCTCAGAAGTTCGGCGCCGGGTGGGGTGCTGCCCTCGGGGTGTCCTACGCCCTGAGCTGGGGTTTACTGGAGGCGATCGCCGCCCAGTTCCACGAGATAGCGTTCGCGGTACCTCTCCTTGCGTTCGGGCTGGTGCACTGGATTGAGGGGAGGAAGCGTGCCTACATAGAGATTGGTCTGCTGGCGTTCGTCAAAGAGGATCTGGGCCTGACGGTAGCCGCATTCGGCTTCGTTATGCTTCTCAGCACGTGGGGGCAGGCAGCACCGCGGCGATCTTTTGCGTCCCTCAAGAAGTCTCTGACCTCGCGCCAAGCCCGCAACGGCTGGCTCATGATCTGCTGGGGGTTCTTCTGGTTTGTGGCGTCCATCTGGATCATCCTGCCCCTCCTCAATCCCGGTGGGGTGTGGGATTACACCGGGCGGCTATCCGAGACCAGCTTCTTTGCCCCGGCGGAAAAGTACGTCACTCTAGCCCTGTTGTTGGCAAGCGCCGGAATCATAGGTATCCGTAGCCCTCTGATGCTCCTCATGATCCCCACCCTCCTGTGGCGTTTCGCCGGAAACGTTCCCTACTATTGGGGTTGGGAGTGGCATTATTCGGCCATCCTCATGCCGATTGCCGCGGTGAGTTTGATTGACGGGTTGAGTTCGTCGTCGTCCCTAAAGATCCCACCACGTACCCTCGGCGCCCTCGGAATCTCGCTCAGCCTCCTCACCAGCCTCGCTATGGCGTGGACGGGCCCCGTTGGTTCGTACGTTCGCGGAAACTACTACGTTCTGGACCAGCGTGCGGGCGAGGGTGCCGTCAATGCCGTTCGGGATAATGCCCGCGTAGTTTCTGATTTCCGGATGCTTGCCTACCTTGTGCCCGGCAATACGCTGTACTGGGAGGGAACTGTGGGCGATGCCACGGTTGATACGGCAGTCATCAGCCCCGGGCACAGTGCCCATTCGCAGCACCCGGAGGAATGGGCTAGCAAGAAGTTTGGTGGAACGTGGAAGATTGTGTATGACCAATCGGGCTTTACTGTACTGGAGCGAATCGATCTATTGACCCAGTGAGCAAAACATAATCGCCAGATAACGGGATGGTCACAGCTTGGTCAATACGCTGAGATCGAACAATGTCACAATTACCTATATACCCGGCCCAAGTTTGACAAGGGAACGAACTCGAAACCCTCTAATATTCGCTTGATTCAGCGGAATTTGTGATCCTTCTCAGCGAATTATTCCGGGCGAAAATGCATTATTACAAAATGAGCGCAGGCGCACAGAAAGCACAAAATTCCTTGCGGGATGGCTAGATCGTTGCTAGGTTCAGTGAATGGCGTTTGACGCCAAGACGTTTAGCCCGCGATCGCTGGTGTTGCTTTTCGACTTGAGGGAGCGGAAAGGTAGCTGGAGTCCAGCGAGCGTATGGTTGAGTGTGATGCTTGAGCGGCCCCGATGGTTGCTCGCAGGAGGGTATTTGCCCTACACACTGAACCCGGGCTTTTAGGCAGGTCCAGCCTTGTACACGCAAGGAGTACATGTGAGCATTGATCATTCCGCCACTTCGGCGAGCGCAGAAAACGCTGTCGAAGTGTCCAACCTCTATAAGGTCTTCAGCCGGCGCCCCGGTGAAGTCCTCAAGGGCCTTGACGCAGGGAAATCCCGCTCAGACCTTCAAAACCTCGGTACGGCCGCGGTTATTGACGCAAACTTTGAAGTTAAACACGGAGAGATCTTCGTTGTGATGGGCCTTTCGGGCTCAGGCAAATCCACGCTGATCCGTATGCTTAACGGACTGAATCCCATCACGCGGGGTTCAGTCAAGATTTACGGGACGGAAGTTAACGGGCTCGAGGGAGATTCCCTTCGCGAACTCCGCCGTGACCGCATGTCCATGGTGTTCCAGCACTTCGCACTGCTCCCTCACCGCAGCGTTATCGACAACGTGGCCTACGGTTTGGAGATCGGCGGCGTTAAGGAAGCCGAACGCAAGGAGCGCGCCCAGAAGTGGATCGATCGCGTTGGCCTTTCCGGCTGGGAAGACAACCTTCCAGGCGAGCTGTCCGGCGGTATGCAGCAGCGCGTGGGGCTTGCCCGCGCCTTCACCGCGGATAACGAGATCCTCCTGATGGACGAGGCGTTCTCCGCACTCGATCCGCTCATCCGCCGCGAGATGCAGGAACTCCTCGTGGAGCTTCAGGAAGAGCTTGAGAAGACCATCATCTTTATTACCCACGATCTGAACGAAGCGATGTTCGTGGGAGATCGCATCGCCGTGATGCGCGACGGCGAGATCGTCCAGGTTGGCACGCCCAACGATATCCTCACGGATCCCGCCAACGATTACGTGGCGAAGTTCGTGCAGGACGTTGATCGCGCCAAGGTTTTGACCGCCAAGGACGTGATGGAAGATCCCCGCGCTGTGGTACGCGCCTCTAGCGGCCCACGTGGCGCCCTACGCGTGATGCGAGACCTCCAAACTCCCACTGTTTTCGTGGTGACTCATGGCCGTAAGGTTGTTGGTTACGTCGAAGATCAGGACGTTCTCCGGGCCGTACGCGCCGGGAACACCGATATCTCCTCTATCCTGAAGCCCTTGCCGGCCACGGCATCTCTTGACCAGTACATCGCGGATCTGTTCGAGATCACCATCCATTCACGTCTTCCCATTGCCGTGGTGGGCGAAAACGATCGCCTCCTCGGCGTTATCCCACGCATCACCCTGCTTGCCGCACTAGCCAACAGCGATGCAGAAGAGGATCTCACAATTTCACCGCAACAAATGGTTCCCGTTGAAGTACTTGATGCCACTCTCAATGGCTCGTCCGATAAGGAGGCCCGTTCATGAGTGATTTCCGTATACCTCTTGGTAACTGGATCAGCGATTTCATTGACTGGCTCATTGACGTGGCCGGGGCATTCTTCGATTTCCTCCGCATGGTCATGGCAGCGATGTACGACGGCCTGGAGCAGGTGCTTACTTCACCGCCATTCTGGGTGATCGTCATTGTGGTGGCAGTTCTTGCCTACTTCTCGAAGGGCTGGAAGCTCGCGATTGGCTCGGCCATCGGGCTTGTGCTCATCGTGGCGTTGGACCAGTGGGAAAACGCGATGTCCACCCTGTCCCTCGTGCTCCTCGCCAGCCTCATCGCCCTTCTGATCGCCATCCCCACGGGCATCTGGGCGGCGAAGAGCAACCGAGCATCCGCCGTGATCCGGCCGATCCTCGATTTCCTCCAGACCATGCCCGCGATGGTGTACCTGATCCCGGCGCTCATGCTGTTCCGTATTGGCGTTGTACCAGGGATGGTGGCAACGATCATCTTCTCGATGGCACCCGGTGTGCGCCTCACCGAACTTGGTATTCGTAACGTGGATAAGGAAGTTGTGGAGGCGGGTTACGCCTTCGGCTCCACCCCGGGACGCGTGCTCCGGCAGATTCAGCTACCGCTGGCTATGCCCAGCATCATGGCCGGAGTCAATCAGGTCATCATGCTCTCGCTGTCCATGGTTGTTATCGCCGGTATGGTGGGTGCAGGCGGACTTGGATCCGATGTGGTCACCAGCCTGAACCGCGTTGACGTTGGGCTCGGCTTCGAAGCCGGAACTGCCGTTGTTGTGATCGCCATGATCCTAGACCGCGTCACGAGCGGATTCGGTAACCGCGAACGCTCCAAGGCCAAGGCCGAAAAGGCAGCAGCCTAAACACGAACTTGAAGACAAAACAAAGAAGGGGAAACACCATGAAGAAACGAATTGGCGCTGGCACCCTTGCGATCGGCGCAGCAGCCGCCCTCGTGCTAGCCGGATGTAGCAGTAGTGACAATGGCTCCGACGGCGGTGACTCCAAGGAGATCACCATCGGACTGTTCAACTGGGACGAGGCCATCGCTGTCTCCAACCTGTGGAAGTACGTGCTGGAGGAGGAAGGTTACACAGTTAACCTCGAGCAGGCCGATCCCGGCCCCGTCTTCACCGCGCTGGCCGCGGGTGATTACGATGCCGTCCTAGATGTCTGGCTGCCGGTCACTCACAAGAGCTACATCGAGCAGTACGGCGATGATATTGATGAGCTGGGCACCTGGAACGAGGATGCCACGCTGCAGGTTACCGTTAACGCAGACGCCCCGATCGATTCGATCGAGGAGCTGGCGGACAATGCAGATCTGTTCAATAACCAGATCATCGGCATCGAGCCCGGCGCCGGTATCACCGAGGCCATGGAGAACGAAACCATTCCAACCTACGGCTTGGAGAGCATGGACTACATTACGTCCTCCACTCCAGCTATGCTGTCCGAGCTGAAGACCGCCATGGGCAACGGCGAGAACATTGCCGTGACCTTGTGGCACCCGCACTGGGCCTACGATGCCTATGATCTCAAGGATCTTGAAGATCCCGAGGGCACCATGGGTGAGGCCGAGAGCCTCAACGCCTACGGCTCCTCCACGTTCCGCGAGGACAACCCCGAGGTAGCCGAGTGGATGGCCAACTGGACCATGGACACCGACAAGCTGCACGAGCTTGAGAACCTCATGCTGAACGAAAACGATGATCCCGCCAATTACGGCGAAATCGTCGAGCAGTGGGCAGCCGATAACCCCGATTACATCGCTGAGATGACCGGCGGTTCCGCGGATTCTTCCGAAGATTCGTCCGAAGATGAAGCGACCGACGAGGCCACGGACTAAGTACAACCGCGACCAACGTCAGGGGCAACCTGAGGAGTTTTCGGACTCCCGGGTTGCCCCTCGTTTTTTGCCGACGACGGAACGTTGCGTACGTGGGTATGCTTTCGTACGTAGGTGGGGCTTCGCCCGCAGCACTCTATATCGATCTGGACCAGAAGCTGCGCGAAAGAGTGTGACGTGGGACAATCTAAACCATGAATGAACGAGCAGGACTTCCCGCAGAACCGAAGGATCTCATCGATGTTGATGAGCTCCTCTCCGCCTACTACTCCATCGAACCCGATCCGGGCGATCCGCTTCAGGCGGTCGTGTTCGGAACTTCGGGACACCGCGGATCTTCGCTAGACGGCGCTTTCAATGAGGCGCACATCGCCGCCACAACGCAGGCGATTGTGGAATACCGGGAAGACAAAGGCTACGACGGACCCATCTTCATCGGCCGCGATACCCACGGGCTCTCCGGGCCAGCCGAGAAGACGGCGGTTGAGGTGCTCGTGGCAAATGGCGCCGATGTTCGCGTAGATTCGCGTGGTTCCTACACTCCAACCCCGGCCGTGTCACTCGCGATTCTGGTGGCAAACGGTGTGGGATCGGCCGAGGGCCTGCGCCAGGACGGGCCGGGGCTTGCGGACGGCATCGTGATTACCCCGTCTCATAACCCGCCGCGTGATGGCGGGTTCAAGTACAACCCGCCCACAGGCGGCCCTGCCGATACGGACGCCACCTCGGTGATCGCGGCGCGTGCAAACGATCTGCTGGCAAGCGGCTGGAAGAACATTAAGCGCGTTCCCTACGAGGAAGCGAAGTCACAGGTCAAGGGTTTCGATTTCCGCGAGCTGTACGTGAGTGAACTCGAGACGATGATCGATTTCGAGGCGATCAGGAAGGCCGGGGTACGAATCGGCGCCGATCCTCTAGGCGGTGCCTCCGTTGAATACTGGGCGGAGATCGCTTCGCGCTACGGGATTGATTTGACCGTTGTGAACCCGGACGTGGATCCGCGTTGGCCATTCATGACCCTGGACTGGGACGGCAAGATCCGCATGGACTGCTCGTCTCCTTACGCCATGGCATCGCTGCGCGAGCGGATGGTCCCCGATGCCTCGGGTGCCACACCGTATGACATTGCCACCGGGAACGATGCCGATTCGGACCGTCACGGCATCGTGACTCCGGACGGCGGGCTGATGAATCCCAACCATTATCTGGCTGTGGCTATCGAGTATCTGTTTACGCATCGGCCCGGATGGGGCCAGGACGCCGGGGTGGGCAAAACTCTCGTGTCCTCCTCGCTCATCAATCGGGTGGTTGGCGGCATCGGCCGCGAGGTCGTGGAGGTTCCCGTGGGCTTCAAGTGGTTTGTTCCCGGGCTACTCACCGGCGAAATCGGATTTGGCGGCGAGGAATCGGCCGGGGGTTCGTTCCTCCGCAAGGACGGAACCGTGTGGACCACCGATAAGGATGGCCTCATCATGGATCTGCTGGCAGCCGAGATCATTGCCGTAACCGGCAAGTCCCCCTCCCAGCTTCATGAGGGGCAGGTGGAGCGCTACGGAGCCTCAGCCTATGCGCGCATCGATGCGGCCGCCTCTAAGGAAGAGAAGGCGAAACTGGGTGCTTTGAGTCCTGAGGACGTCACAGCCACGGAACTCGCCGGTGAAACGATCACGGACAAGCTGGTCAACGCGCCCGGAAATAACGCCAAGATCGGCGGACTGAAGGTTGTTACGGAAAACGCGTGGTTCGCCGCACGGCCCTCGGGCACCGAGGATGTGTATAAGATTTACGGGGAATCCTTTAAGGGAGCCGATCACCTCGCGCAAGTTCAGGAAGAAGCGAAGGCCGTTGTTGCCTCAGCTTTGAACAGCTAGCGCGCAATCTCGAAGGAATACATATATGTCATTATCAACACCACCCTCCGGAATCGCGGATATTGGTGTAACCGGCATGGCCGTCATGGGCTCGAACCTAGCTCGGAACCTCGCCCGTAACGGGTACAAAGTTGCCATCCACAACCGCAGTACCGCCAAGACGGAGCACGTTTTTGATGAACATGGAGACGAAGGGGAGTTTTACCCCTGCGAATCTATGGATGATTTTGTTCAGACACTCGCCAAGCCGCGCGTTGCCATCATCATGGTCAAGGCCGGCGCGCCAACCGATGCGGTGATCGATGAACTCGCTTCGCGCATGGATGAGGGCGATATCATCGTTGATTGCGGCAACTCGAACTACGCGGATACGCGGCGCCGCGAGGAGGCCGTCCGCGAGCGCGGCCTGCACTACGTAGGTAGCGGCGTGTCCGGCGGCGAGGAAGGCGCCCTCAAGGGCCCGTCCATTATGCCCGGCGGAACAGCTGAATCCTACGATCGTCTTGGGCCTATGTTCGAAAAGATCTCGGCTCACGTTGATGACGTCCCGTGCTGCACGCACGTGGGGCCCGATGGGGCAGGTCACTTCGTCAAGATGGTGCACAACGGCATCGAGTATGCGGACATGCAGCTCATTGCCGAAGCCTACGATCTCATGCGAAAAGGTCTTGGCCTCACCGCGCCGGAGATCGGCAAGGTATTCGAGAAGTGGAATACCACCGAGTTGGATTCCTACCTAATCGAGATCACCGCCGATGTTCTCCAGCACATGGACCCCAAGTCCGATCAGCCGTTCGTGGATATCGTGCTAGATCAGGCCGCCCAGAAGGGCACCGGCGCATGGACGGTTCAGACCGCCGCGGAGTTCGGCATTCCCGTGACGGGTATCGCCGAGGCGACGTTTGCCCGCTCGCTCTCAGGCAGCGTTCCCCAGCGCGAGGCAGGTCAGGCATCGCTCGAGGCCCGCGCCTCGCAGGTTCAGGTTGATGACCCTGACGCCTTCATCGAATCCATTCGTCAGGCGCTGTATGCATCGAAGATGGTGGCCTACTCTCAGGGCTTCGAGCTAATTCGTGCCGCGTCGAATGAGTATGACTGGGATATCGATTTGGGCGCAATGGCTCGTATTTGGCGTGGCGGCTGCATCATCCGCGCCGTGTTCCTTAACCGGATCACAGAAGCCTACGAGCGCCATCCCGAGCTACCGCTCCTCCTCTCCGATGAGTATTTCAAAGCGGAGATTTCCCAGGCAGTCAACGATTGGCGGCTCATCGTGTCCTACGCCGCGCTCAGCGGGATCCCGATCCCCGCGTTTGCCTCCTCCCTCGCCTACTACGATGGAGTGCGCGCCGAAAAGCTCCCCGCGAACCTCATTCAGGGTCAGCGAGACTTCTTCGGTGCTCACACCTACCATCGCACTGATAGGGAAGGCACCTTCCACACCCTGTGGAGTGCCGATCGCAGCGAGGAGCAGCAGGACTAGCAAAGTCCAAGATAAGGGGGAGCCGTGGCTCTGGCGGACTACGCGCGCTCGTTCGAGAACGGGATTAACCGGCGCGGGATAGTGCGCAGGCGCGCTCAGGGCTGGCTCCCACGTATCTTTCCATTCACCGGCTACGGTTCGGTCACGGAACTGCGCGTGATCGGCCGGGCGGTGATGTCCTCTCCGGATGAGGACGATCCGTTCACGTTCCCATTTCTGCCCAGGAGCACGCACGGGCTTTTGAGCGAGCGCCCCGTCTCCCACTTTCTCGATACGCGCAGCCCCACCATCGATGCGGTGGACGATATGGTGGAGATCGCCTCCGAACGTGCCCGCGAAGCTGGGCGCGGCTGGCGGCAGTTCTTCACCACGCAGGTAGGTTACCTTCCCGTCACGATCGAGATCGCGGGCCAAACCATCCACGCCAAAACGGATCGAAGCGGCTACATTGATGTACTGGTCCTGGATCACGGGCTTGCCCCAGGCTGGCATCAGGCCACGATCACTCCGCGAGCAGGTGAGCCCGTCACTGCGCCGATTCTCATCATTGAGCCAGAGGCCACTCTGGGCCTCATCTCGGACGTTGACGATACCGTAGTGGTCACGTGGCTGCCCCGAACTGTGTTGGCCGCGTGGAACTCCTTCGTGCTTCGTACCAATACCCGCCAACCTGTCCCGGGGATGGCAGAGTTTTATGATCGGTTGCTCGCCGGCCACCCAAATGCGCCAGTGTTCTACCTGTCCACAGGTGCCTGGAACACACTGCCTGCTATGCAAGAGTTCATCAAAGATAACCGCCTGCCCACCGGTCCGATGCTCATGACCGATTGGGGGCCTACCCCCACAGGTCTATTCCGGTCCGGGCAAGAGCACAAGAAGACACAGCTTCGGAACCTCATCATCATGTTTCCGAAGATCCGTTGGGTTTTGGTGGGAGATGACGGCCAGCACGATCCCTATATCTACGGGGAATTGGCTCGTGAACATCCCCGCCGGGTTGCTGGCATTGCCTTCCGCGAGCTCGGCCTTGTAGAGAAGGTGCTTTCTCAGGGTGCGCTCATCGGCGCGGAATTACGAGACGCCCCGGATCCCGGTTTGTCTATCCCCATCATCAGCGCGAAGGATGGCTTCGGGCTTCTTGACCGCATGAAGGAGCTGCGGCTCCCTTAGTCTTCAGTGCTCCCAGCAGTCCCGGCGCTCCCTGCACTTCCAGCACTCCCGCGCCTGCTCCAAAGCCCGCGATGGCTCCGCCCCATTCCACGCCCGGCCCCGGGAGGTGATGGCCGCACGCGCAAGAACTTCGGATATGAACGCGAACGTGTGCGATCGTGGAGCCGATGGAATGATGTGCCGAGCGAATATCCATCGTTCACCGGCAGCCTCCACCGGTAGCGCCGCGCCGCAATTGCAATGGCTCCGCCAACCACGGTGGCAGCCGCAGTTGCGAAGGTGGGGTACCCAAGGTGCCAAAGGACCACGGCGGGCACGGAGGCGATAATGGAAGCCGTAGCGTAGAGGGTATTCCCGCCAAAGATGGACGGGATGCGCCCCACGGCCACGTCGCGGATCATTCCACCGCCTACTGCTGTGATCACGCCCATGAGGACCGCGGGCAGAATGCCGAAACCTCCCGAAAGGGCCTTGACTACTCCGGTTGCGGTCCATGCGCCTAACACGAATGCATCGGCAACGATGAGGAGCCGATTCCACCAGCGGCCAGAGAGCCGGAGGAAGAATGCGATCAGTGCCCCGGCAAAGGCACCGGGCAAGTAGAACGGGTTCGTCAGCGCAATAGGCGGGCCCATTTGCAGCAAGGTATCGCGGATCATTCCACCGCCCAGCGCGGACATTACCGCGAGCGCCATGAACCCTACGATGTCTAGCCGCATTTCGCGGGCAACCATCCCTCCCAAGGTACCGGCTACAACAACTCCTGCGAGGTCAAATACCTCAAAGACAGTGGGAAAGATGCTCGCGAAATCCACGCCTAGAATTCTACGGCGGTAACCTTCACAGTCCCATCCGAAGCGGTGTCATCTTCATCATGGCCGCGAACCACAGATTCGGCACGATCCTTGAGCCCGTGGGCCGCCTCCCCCGCCGCGCTCTTGGCCTTATCCTTCGCGGTTTGCACCGGCTTGGAGTTCCAGGTTTTCGATGAGACGTGCGTGATCTGTTCGTAGCGTCCGCGCCCGGCGCGGGCACCCAATACGTAGCCGATTGCTCCACCAACAATGAGGGACTTCCAACTCATGTTCTCTCCTCCTCTAGTTCATGCACTCCTAGCGTATCGGACTGTGCCCACCTCCCGTAGACTATCTGGAGGGGGTAACGCCATGTCCGCGACGTCATCTACAAATCCACCACGTGAATTCGGCCTACGGAACCTGATCAGCGATGATCGCCTCAAAGAGGCCACTGGCCGCAGCCGCAAGCAGTGGTTCAAGGCCCTAGACCGGGCTGGCGCGCAAGAGTGGGATCATCAGCGGATCGCTCGCTGGCTGGGCGGCAAGCACGATGTGGATAGCTGGTGGGCCCAAGGCGTCACGATTGATTACGAGTACGCTCGGGGCAAGCGCGTTTTTGGGAAGGCTGGGGACGGCACGTTTGAGATTTCCGTGAGTAAGTCCGTGAAAACTACGCCCTCGGAGATTTGGCCGATGATTGACGACGACGAAGCGCGCCGCTCCTGGCTCGACTGCGAGTTCGATGTTCGTGGGCGTACCCCGGGAAAGACGCTGCGGATGACTGCCTCGGATGGTTCGCGGATCCTCATTTCATTGTGGCAGGGCGCCGCCGGGCGCGATGGGTTGCCACGAACTCGCGTGACGGTAACTCACTCACGCCTGCACAGTCAGGAGGAGATTCCCGAAACCCGGGCCTATTGGAAGGCAACGTTAGGCGATCTCGGGGAGCTCGCGGCAAAGCCTTAAGCAGCCGATCCCTCCGGATCCAGCCGCACCAAGACGCCGCGGTGATCGGATCCGCCCAGATCAATGAACGCCGCATCCGCTCCCTTGAACTGTGCGGTGGTCAAAACCCGATCGATGGGCGAGGAGAGAAGCGGGTTGAACTTCGCGGGCCAGGTCCCGACCCCACCGGACCCCGCTTGTGATACGGCATCGGTGCAGGTTTGGGACAGACCTAGGGCTGCCTCATGGTCCTTGGTGGAGTTGAAATCGCCAGCGATAATGGCGTTGGGTTCGCTAGAGCACAAAGAATATGCTTGCGAGATCTCATTTTGCCAGGCCTCCATGTGGTCACGCCCCGGGGAGAGCGCGTGGATGGCGATCAGAGCGGGGCCTTCTCCGTTGACCGGGCTTGCCTTGAGAGCTTGGGGAGAACTGCTTTCGCTGAAGATCTCCTCCTGGGTGTATTGGCCCAGATCCGAGGAAACCAGCATCACGGTTGAGCGGTAATCCGCTTCGTAACCCGAGGTTCCAGTATCGAACTGTTGGAAATCAAGGCCTTGGGAGGCCAGTTCCTCAACAATTTCTTGACCGGATTCGGTGGAGGTTTCCGGGAGGGTCACAACGCTCACATCGTTATCCACGATTGCTTGCGCAATATCGCTTGACTCTACGGCCCCGCCCATCGTGTTGTACTGCAGGAGAACGATCGAGCCATCCGCGTTGCCGGGGCTGATAGCCTCATCATCCGTCAGGCCCCGTGAGTACATGGTTCCGGCGTGTAGGCCAGCTACCAGCAGCATGGCAATAGAGAAGGTTAGGGCTATCCGGCCGCGGCCCGCGATGAGAAACCGCAGCAGCCCAAAGACTAGAAAGAGCACTCCAATGCCAGCGAAGCCCACCACGATCCAACCACGCATGGCGATCATCTGGGCGAATGGCGTCTGAAGGGCATAGTCCGCTGCTACAAGTTCGGGCTTAACGGTGATCACCGCAAACGCCGTAAGAACAAGGGACAGTGCGCCCCACACAAACCGCATGACGTGAACCTTCCTGTTTGGGTGCTGCGTGTTGCAGCATACTCGAATCTCCTGTGTGCTGTATGGGAGAATAACGCCGTATGTCCGATCAGCAGAAAAAGCGCAAACCGGCGCGGCGCGTATCACCGCCGCCCATCACTTATCCGGAGCAGTTGCCCGTATCCGCCCGCCGCGAAGAGATCGCGGCGGCTATTCGCGACCATCAGGTTGTCATTGTTGCCGGTGAAACCGGTTCGGGCAAGACTACCCAGCTCCCCAAGATCTGTATGGAACTGGGGCGCGGCGTGGAAGGTATGATCGGCCACACTCAACCCCGGCGGATCGCCGCCCGCTCGGTTGCCGAGCGCATTTGCTTCGAGCTGGGGGTCCCCCTTGGCGGAGCCGTAGGCTATCAGGTTCGCTTCACTGAAGAGGTGGGCCCCGAGACGATGGTCAAGCTGATGACAGACGGCATTCTGCTGGCCGAAATCCAGTCCGATCCAGAACTCTTGCGCTACGACACTCTCATCATCGACGAGGCGCATGAGCGCTCCCTGAACATCGATTTCATCTTGGGGTATCTGGCCCAGCTCCTGCCACGCCGTCCAGAGCTCAAGGTAATCGTCACTTCCGCCACCATCGATACCGAACGCTTTGCCGCTCACTTCGGCGAACACAGCGCGGGCGGACGCCCCGGGGTAAGCGCTCCGATCGTCGAGGTTTCCGGACGCACGTATCCAGTGGAGATCCGGTACGAGCCGTTAGACGGTGATGAAGAGGAAACATCCGCCTCCGCTAAGCCCCGCACGCCCGGCCGGTCCGGTGCGATCGATCAGGTGACAGGCATCGTGGGTGCGTGTCAGGAGCTCATGGGCGAAGGACCAGGCGATATTCTCGTGTTCCTTTCCGGTGAGGGAGAGATCCGAGATACCCAACAGGCTCTGGCCGATGAACTGGGCCGCCGATACCTGGAGCCAGGGGGCCGATCTAGCGTGCCGCAGGCGGTTGAGGTTCTTCCGCTCTTCTCCCGGCTCTCAGGGGCTGAACAGCATCGCATCTTCGAATCCCATTCTCATCGCCGCATCATCTTGGCCACCAACATCGCGGAAACCTCGCTGACCGTCCCGGGTATCCGGTACGTGGTGGATCCGGGAACGGCGAGAATCTCGCGCTACTCCAACAAGACGAAAGTTCAGCGCCTACCAATCGAAGCCGTCTCGCAGGCAAGCGCGAACCAGCGTGCTGGCCGAAGCGGCCGCGTTGCTGATGGAATCTGCGTCCGGCTATATTCCGAAACCGACTTCGAGCATCGTGATGAGTTCACTCAGCCAGAAATACAACGCACGTCTCTGGCCTCGGTCATCCTCCAGATGATCTCACTCGGGCTTGGCGATATCGCCAAGTTCCCGTTCATTGATCCGCCCGAGGGGCGCGCGGTGCGAGCGGGAATGCAGCTGCTCGAGGAGATCGGGGCGCTCGATACCCGCCATGGGCTTCGCCTTACAAGAAATGGCCGTCAGCTGGCGCGCCTACCGCTGGATCCCCGGCTGGGCCGCATGCTCATCGAGGGCCAGAAGAACGGCTGCGCCTCAGAGGTTCTGGTGTTGGTTGCGGCGCTCTCAGTGCAGGACGTGCGCGAACGGCCCACCGAAAAACGCGCCCAAGCCGATCAACTCCACGCCCGCTTCACCGCGAGCTCCTCCGATTTTCTGGCCTACCTGACTCTCTGGCGCTATCTCCACACTCAGCAGCGCGAACTCTCCGGATCACAGTTCCGCAGGATGTGCCGGGCCGAATTTCTCAATTACCTCCGCTACCGCGAATGGGGCGATGTGGTGAGCCAACTCCAGCAGATGGCCCGTCCGCTCGGCTTGGATATTCATCGCCTCGAGCTGCCATCGCATTCTCAGATTCTTGAGGAAGGTGCGGGACAGGCCGATTCGGCCGCGGTTGCCACGGCTTGCCGCGAACTCGGGCGGGGTTCAGATACGCCCGAGGCCGGGGCGATCCACCGCTCCATGCTGGTTGGCCTTCTATCCAATCTGGGCAACTGGAGTGAACGCACCCGTGATTACGCCGGAGCGCGGGGCACTCACTTCGTCATCTGGCCCGGTTCGGGCCTTCACCGGCGTACCCCCGATTGGGTCATGGCTGCCGAGCTGGTGGAGACGTCTCGCCTGTTTGCTCGTACCGTAGCCGCGGTAGAACCCCATTGGATCGAACCTCTTGCCAAGCATTTGACCCGTAAGAGCTACTCCGAACCGTACTGGAGTTCCCGTAAGGGCGCCGCCATGTGCAAGGAAAAGGTCACGCTGTATGGCATGACGCTTGTTGCGGACCGCAATATCCTTCTCTCCTCGGTGGGCACGGAATCCGCCAAAGAGCTAGCCCACGAGATGTTTATTCGTTCCGCTCTTGTTGAAGGCGATTGGCGGTCTCATCATAAGTTCCTTCGCCGGAACAAGGAGGCGTTGGAGGACGCTCAGCACACGGAAGAAAAGCTCCGCCAGCGCGGTATGGTTGCTGACGATCAGGCGATCTTCGATTTCTATTCCGAGCGTATCCCGAAGACGGTAGTCTCTGCCCGCCATTTCGATTCATGGTGGAAGAAGCAGCAAGATAAGACGATTCTTGATCTTACGCCCGAATTGCTCCTTGGTGAGGCTGGCGCTTCCTCATCTGACTACCCGAGCGAATGGGTGCAGGGCGATTTCACCTTCGCCTTGGAATACACATTCAATCCGGGAAACTATGGCGACGGCGTCACCGTGACGATCCCGGTGACACTCCTGCCACAAACTGAAGATATCGGCTTTGACTGGCTCGTTCCCGGCATGAGGGAGGACCTCGTAACGGGAACGATCCGTGCTCTGCCCAAGCAAGTACGCCGCAAGCTCGTTCCCGCCCCAGACGTAGCTCAGGCCATCCTTCCTCTTCTGGACGCAGAAAAGACGTTCCATCAGGCATTCACGGACGCGGTGTTCCAACTGCGAGATTTTTGGATCACCGAGGAGGATTGGGAGAATACCGAGCTTCCGCCCTACCTGCAGATGCACTTCCGCATCCGCAGTGAGCGTGGAGCAGTTCTGAGTGAAGGCACGGACCTCGCCGCGATCCGGCATGATCTAGCGCCGCGCGCAAAGTCCGCGGTGGAGGGCGTGGTCAAGGGTGCAGTGGCGCAGGCGCTCGATGAGGCACGGCAGGGGCTCACAAGCCCGGCACAATCTGACGATTCACAGCCTGTCACCAGCTGGCCAACCAACCTTCCAACTTCGGTGGAGAGCCCCGGGATTCACGGGATGGTCGTGCGCGGTTACCCCGCTCTGGTCCGCCGCAACGGGAGCGTGTATCTTGACGTCCTATCCGAACCGGCTGAACAGGTGCGCGATCACCGCCTCGGAGTGATCCAACTTCTCAAGCAGACCATTGCCCTACCTGAGGCACGGATTACCTCGCGCTGGAACTCGCAGCAAGCACTGGGTTTGGCCGGTTCGCCGTATCCCTCCACCTCGGCGCTAGTTGACGATCTCCAGCTCACAACCGCCCGCAACCTTGCTGATCGCTGGGCCGAGGAAAACCATGTGAAGGTCGGAGAACTGCGCGATCAGGCACTCTGGGAAAACCTCTGCGCCTGGACGCGCGATCGCTTCGAAGATGCGGTGTATGAGTTGGCGGTATTGACCGCTCGGATCTGCATTGCGTGGGGCACCCTAGAGCAGCAGCTCAAGGCAAATACATCGATCACACTGATTGCCACCGTGTCCGACCTGCGCAAACAGATGGATGAGCTTATGCCGCCAGGTTTCCTCTTTGCCACGCCCGAAGCCCAGCTTCCCCATCTAATCCGCTACATCAACGCGGGCGCCATCCGCCTTCAGAAGGCAGCAACTAACCCGGCGGCCGACGATTCGCTCGCCTGGCAGATTCAGAGTGTGGCCGCCCAGATCGAATCAAAGCGTGCGGACGTTTCTGCTCAGGCCTATGATCCCACCGCCCACCGGACACTTGATGATGCCCGGTGGATGCTCGAAGAGTTCCGCGTGTCCCTCTTCGCCCAGCAACTGGGCACCCAAGGAAAGGTGAGCGCGAAGCGGATCGCGAAACTGCTTACTTCACTGTGATGTCAGTATCCACGTTCTCTGGGACCGTGTAATCGAAGAAGCGAACATCCGCGGACTCCATGTCCGAGGGAATGTCCATGTAGAACCAACTCTCCTCGCTATCCCCGGGCTGGATGTCTTCAAGGCCTCGCACGGACTCATCGCCGTAGAAAGAGAATTCTTCCCAAATCTCTTGATCGTTATCGGTGTTCAGAGTGATTCCAACTTCGGAAGAGGGTGAGGCCGCAGTATCACCCATATTGGTGAGCTTGACCTTCGCAGCCGCCCACTGGCGCCCATCTTCCAGTTCGATCTGGTCAGCATCGCCCGTCTTGGCTACCTGATCGGCGCCGTCCTTCTGGAACTCAATGAACTCAACCTTCCACTGGCCAACGTTCACGGAGCCATCAGCGTTCTGGCCATTCGTGTTCGAGGTTGTGCCAGGTGTGGTGGCATCAGGAGTTGGGGACGGCGCTTCCGTGGTGGGCGCCGCCGTGGTTGGCTGCGGAGCAATCGTGACTGACGGTGTGGGTGTAGGTTCAGCATCATCGCTTCCTCCCACCACGCCCGTGGCAAAAAGAACGCCAATGACGATGGCAATAACGGCAACTAGCCCAATAATCACGGGAACCCAAGGGAATCTCTTTTGTGGGCCACCCATTGGTCCCGAGCCTCCGGGCCCGTATGGACCGCCAGAACCGTACTGGGGCTGGCCATATTGGCCTTGACCGTATTGTCCCTGATTGTAGGGAGCTCCATTGGGATTCGGATACTGCTGCTGTTGCTGGCCATACCCGTTCCACGCAGAGGAATCGCCCGTCTGAGAGGAGAAAGGACCGTTGGCGCCGGATCCTCCTTGATTAGGCCAAGCCGAGCCGTTGTTCTCACTCATAAAGCCCCTTCACTTCGTCTACGTTATCTACGTTCTGCGACGTAGGTCCCGATACGGCATATTGTTGCCCTTATCATACGGATTTTCGCGCCTAGGTACAGCTAACTATCCAGCAAGTAAGAGCACCAGCGCCACGGAGGCGAGCCCGCCACCCAGCACGGACCCCCACCATTGGAGCGCGGCCCACCACGGGTGCCGCTCCATGGTTCCACGCCTCATCGGCAAAATCGGGGCATCGTTGGAAAGCTGCTTGGGGTGCTTATAGAGCTGATCGATGGCCTTCTGCTGGACGGGACTTACCTCATCAACGTTCGAGAGTTCGCCCATTCCCTCTTCATTTTGTTGAAGGGCAAGGAGTGTTCCGACCGCCGGATCCTTCGGTTCGGCCGGGTCAACATCGCGCAACAGAATGATCGATCTGAAATTGGCCCCACCATCCAAGGGGCGGACCACTACAGGAACGAGGAGGCCCTGCTGGGCCCCTCCCCGCTGGACGTAACGCTGCTCAGGGCTCTCATCGGTACCAAGAGTGCGCGCCACCACCGGAATGCTGCGTGTTTCGGGATAGTTCATAGCCCACGGCAGTAGGCATACAAGCGCCACGATCACCATGAGGATCAGTACTACCCAGAACTTGCCTCCAGCTAAGTCAAGGTCACCCAAAAGAACGGCAAGGATGGTACCCACCACCGAACCCACGAATAGCCCAGTCCCGATTCTACGTAGATGATCGAGCTGGCGATCGGCAGGAACCGTCCCCGCAAGAGAAATCTGCTGAACCAAATTGATCGAAGGCACCGTCAACTCCCAAGGTAAGCCACAATTTCAGCGGCTGCTTTTCGACTGGCCCACCGCGCCCCCACCGTGGATGCACTTGGTCCATAGCCAAGAAGGTGGAGCCGTTGGTCCGCAGCCACTCGTGTTCCATCCATGAGGATACCGCCCCCGGATGTCCGAAGCCCAAGCGGCGCTAGATGGCGCAGCTCCGGGCGAAACCCCGTGGCCCACACAATGGCGTCCGCTTGCCAAAAGGCAGTGTCATCCCACCGCACGCCATCGGCTTCAATCCGGGAGAACATCGGCCACCGCTTGGTGAGACCACGCTCATGAAGCGACCTAGTGAAATCATTCGTGGGAAGGCCAGTCTCCGCAACCACCGGAAGTGGCCTCAAACCCGCCTCCACCCGAGCGCGCACGCGTTCTTCTACGCCGCGGCCGGCCTCCGGCGTCAATGCCCCCGATTCTTCCGTGATCTGCGATTTCCACCGCGGGGGCGTCCGGGTAACCCAGCGAATCTTCTTGGCCACTTGGTCCAGATCATCGATGTGGTTGAGCGCGCTGATGCCTCCGCCAACCACCACAACCCGTTTGCCCTCCAACACACGCGGGGCGGGAAAGTTCTGCGAGTGGAACTGCATTCCGCGAAAGCTCTCTGAGCCCGGGTAGTGAGGAATGAAGGGCCTGGTCCATGTGCCCGTCGCATTGACGATCACATCTGCGCTAAACGTGCCCGCGGTGGTTTGAATGTTGAGGGAAGTTTCGTCGTCGTTCTCAAAAACTCCGGTAACCATCACGGGACGCAAGATTGGAAGGTCAAACGCATCCTCAAAATCCCCGAAGTAGGTTCCCACCCAATCGGAGGCGCGTACACTCGGGTCAATTTCGCCGGCCGGGAAGTGCGGCAAATCGGCGATGTGGTTGACGCTACCCATGGACAAGCTGGGCCAACGATGCTGCCACGCGCCTCCAGGGCGATTCTCCGCGTCTAGGACCAGATAGCTGCGCCCACGAACCTCCTCGCTCCCCACGTAGCCCACAAAGCCGCGCTTCCGGAGTTCGTAAGCCATCGCGAGTCCCGCCTGGCCCGCTCCGATCACCACCACATCCACGCGGTGGGGCTGCGAGGGAAATGGAGTGTGCGGGAGCTTCCATACGGGTAGGCCATCGCGTTCGGCAGGAACCCATGCGCCGGCGGGCAAGCGCTCACCCACCGAGCTAGATGACGCATGCTTCCCCATAACGTTAAGGATACTGGCCCGGGCGGCAGGGGGAGAAAAAGGTGGTGGAGGTGGGCAATAGAATTTGGGTATGGAACTTGATGATGCGTATCAGCTGGCCCGCGAACTGCTTGACTCCCATGGCCTTGAGGAGTGGACGGTGACGTTTGACAGTGCGCGCCGGCGTGCGGGGCAAACTGTTTTCCCTACCTCGACTATCAGCCTGTCTAGCCCGCTCACCCAACTGTGCACACCCGAGCAAGTACGCGGAACGGTCCTCCATGAAATCGCCCACGCCCTCGTTGGGCCCGGGCATAACCACGATGGAACGTGGAAAGAGGTAGCCCAGAGTATCGGCGCATCGCCGCGTGCCCAGTTCAAAGGAGGCCCACAAGTTCCTGCTCGATACATCGGCATTTGCCCAGCGGGCCATACGGTTCATCGCCATCGCAGGTCCCGAAACCTGCAGTCATGTGCCAAGTGCTGTCCGGAGTTTAATCTTGATTACCTCATCACGTGGCATGATACGCAGGTTCCCGCATGGCTCTGAAATGGGTACATTAAAGACGTGAATGTGGCCAAGACCAGCGGGCGGCCCAACCTCCGCGCCCGGCGCAGGCGGGAAAGCCTCACCGCATACCTCATGTTGAGTCCCTCCCTCGTAGGAGTAGGTCTCTTTCTCATCGTTCCGTTCCTGTTAGTTTTCGTTATCTCGTTGACCAACTGGAACCTGATCAGCGATCCAAGCTTTGTGGGCTTGGCGAACTACGAATGGCTGTTCTCAGGTAACGCATTCGGTAAATCTCTACTTGTCACGCTGGTCTTCACGGCGATCGCCCTTCCCACCTCGATCTTCCTCGGGCTCCTCATCGCGATTGGGCTGAACCGGGGGCTTCCCGGCTCCGGATTCTTCCAGCTCCTGTATGTGCTGCCGTGGGTTTGCGCGCCGCTAACACTGGGGATCGTGTGGCGCTGGATGCTGGATCCCTCGAACGGAATCATCAACGCAATCCTTGGCACGCGTATCGAGTGGATGAGCAACACCAGCATTGCCCTGCCCACCGTGGCTTTCGTGTACGTGTGGCAAAACATTGGCTATATTTCCCTGTTTTATTTGGCGGGCCTTCAGGCGATCCCGGTATCCCTTATCGAAGCCGCCAAGCTAGATGGGGCGGGATCATTCCGGCTTCTCACCAAGATGTATATGCCGATGCTCCGGCCCACCACCTTCTTCGTTCTGATTACCACCTTCATTTCCTCTTTCCAAGCGTTCGATCTGGTGTACGGACTAACCGACGGCAAACCAGGATATCCTGGCGGTACCACCAATCTAATTGCAGCGAACATCTACCAGACGGCCTTCCGCGGCGGGAACCAGCTTGGGAAGGCCTCCGCCATGGCCGTTATCCTTCTCGCCATCATCTTGGTAATCACGTTTATTCAGCAGCGGTACTTCTCCAAGCGCACCGTGTACGAGTTGGACTGAGGCCGATGACTGTAACAACTCCCTCCGCGAAGGACACGCGCACCATTCGCCAGAACAAGCACCGCACCCCACGCTGGTGGATTTCGGTGATCCTCACTTACGGCTTTCTGGCCGCCGGCTCCATCCTCATGCTGGTACCTTTCCTGTTTTCGGTGATGACCAGCCTGAAAACTCCGCATCAGTTTTCTAGTCAGCCCCCGCTCACCCTGCCCGATCCACTCACCTTCGAGAACTTCACTGCCCTGTTCTCCGGCTCGAACAATTTCATCGTGCCGCTGGCGGTGACCGTGCAGGTGGTTGCGGCTTTGACGGTTGGCCAGATGGTCTTTTCGGTGCTGGCTGCTTACGCGTTTGCTAGGTTGCAGTTCCCGGGGCGCGAGATTATCTTCTGGGCGTACATCGCCACCCTCATGATTCCACCCATCGTCATCATGATTCCCCTCTATTCGATGGTGTCACAGGTGGGAATGCGCAACTCTTTTGCCGGCATAGTCGTGCCCTTCCTCCTTGGATCGCCCTACGCAATCTTCCTCTTGCGCCAGAACTTCCAAGCGGTACCACAAGAGGTATTGGACGCCGCCAAGCTGGACGGTGCGGGGCATTGGCGGACACTGAGCTCCATCGTTCTCCCGATGAACCGCCCGATCCTCGCCACCTTGTTCCTCATCACCGTCGTAACTCAGTGGAACAACTTCCTCTGGCCCTCCATCATCGCGCCAGGCAAGGAATGGAATGTTCTCACGGTGGCCACCTCCGCCCTACAGACTCAGCACGCCGGGAATTGGACTCTGGTTATGGCGGCCACGACAATCTCACTGTTGCCGCTTGTCTTGCTGTTCCTGGCCTTCCACAAGCAGATCGTCAATTCCCTCGGGATTTCGGGACTAAAGTAGTGAGCTTTAGCCCGGAGGCTGGAGTAAACGGCTTCATTACGGCTAATGTGGGCTAAGTAGACGCTTTCGAAGCCTTACATCTACGATTTATTTGAAGATTCAAGGAGATACAATGAAGCCAACGCGCCACTCCTTTGGGCTCGCAGCAGGTGTTGCTGCAAGCCTCGCGATGGTACTTGCCGCCTGCTCTCCCGCGAGCAATGACAGTGACGACGATTCCACTGGAGATAGCGGATCCGGGGACAAGACCACCGTCACGTTCCGCCTCTGGGATGAAGCGGCAGCTCCCGCATACGAGGATTCTTTCGCTGAATTCGAGAAGCAGAACGAGGATATTGAAGTCAACGTTGATGTGGTGCCGTGGTCCGAGTACTGGAGCCGCATCCCACTGGACATCAACTCCGGGGATATGGCCGATATCTTCTTGGTGAACTCCTCCAACGTTGCCCAGTATGCCGATAACGGCAATCTGATCGACGTTTCCCAGGCCCTCGGCAACGATCACGATGAGTGGGAGCAGTCCGTTGTTGACCTGTACACGCGCGATGGCAGCGTGTGGGGCGTGCCGCAGCTCTGGGATTCCATTGCCCTGTTCTACAACAAGGACACGGTTGCGGACGCGGGCGTTGACGTTGAAGACCTCACGTGGGCACCCGGCGCCGGAGATGACGATACTCTCCTCCCCGCCCTTCAGAAGCTCACCGTTGACGCTGACGGCAACACCGCTGATTCAGCGGGTTTTGATGGCTCCGACGTTACTACCTACGGCCTGAATGCTCAGGCGGACATGCAGGCAATCTACCTACCGTGGCTCGCTGAGAATGGTGCCCAGTATCAAGACGAGAGCACGGATGAGTTCGCGTTTGCGTCCGAAGAGGGCGTTGAGGCGTTCCAGTACGTGATCGATCTGATCAACGAATACAACGTTGCGCCCTCCGCGGCTGATACCAATACCAACGGTGATCTGGCCCGCGACATGTTTGTTCGGGGCGAGCTCGCACTCTTCCAGTCCGGCCCATACAGCCTTCCCGCGATCGCTGAGGGTGCCACCGAGATCGATTGGGGCATCGTCCCGATGATCGCCGGCCCTGAGGGCCGTGTGGGCACCGTTCATGGCGTGGCTGCGGTTGGAAATGCGGACACTGATAACGAAGATGCCACGGTTGAGGTTCTCGATTGGCTCGGCTCCGCTGAAGGTCAGGCACCTCTAGCCGAGCAGGGCGTTTCCTTCCCCGGCGCCGTTGACGCCCAGCAGGCGTACGTGGATTACTGGGATGAGCAGGGCGTTGACGTGAGCCCGTTCATCGAAGCAGCCAAGGGCGATACGGCCCGCCCGCCCGTGGGCCCCGCCGTTGACGCCGGCACCAACGCCTACACCCCGCTTCTCGCGGACCTCTTCCTCGGGACCGACGATCTTGCGGCTGGCCTTCAGGAGGCCCAAGACGCTGGTAACGATGCGATGGAGTAAGTAGCTACTTACGTAAGTGGGCGGTCAGGGATATTCCTTGGCCGCCTACTTTTTTGACGACGACGAATTCATCGCGCAATTTCTCTTACAATCCCATCGGCGCCCGCCTCAACAGCCTCCAGCGTGGCGATGAAGTCACCGGTATACCAAGGATCTGGCACATCGTATGTTCCCTCAGACGAGTAAAAGTCCGAGTAGCCGCCCCTATGCTTGGGCTTTTCTGGGCCAAGCACTCCGCCCGGGCCGTAGCACCCTTCGGGGGCGATCGTGGCCGTCCCATCAAACTCGCGCCACAGGTGGACGCGCTCTAGGGGGACATCTAGGCGCTCAAGCATCGGGCGCAAGGTGCGGGCGTGACCAACGGTCATCGCGAGAATCAGTCCGGAGGTTGTGAGTTCTTCGGGGGTGGCACGATGCGCCTGGCGGGTTGGCACCCGGTAGCCATTTTCCATAAGAATGCGGGCTGCCGGCGGATAGATCGGGTTACCAGATTCTTCGCTGGAAACACCGCAACTAGCAATGGCGTAGTTGCTAATTCCGGCCTCATCGAGGCGCTGTTTGAGCACTACCTCGCCCATCGGCGACCTGCAGATATTTCCTGTGCATACCACAAGAATTTGGGGTAAATCGTTGAGTTGGGCTTGAAGCACGGTTTCGGTCATGCGCCCATGGTACGAGTTACTTGGGCAAAGCCGCGAATGCCTTGTCGAGCCGGCGCTGAAATGCCTGTGTTGGTTCCTGAAAAAGCTCGACGGTAGGCTTAGCGCGGCCCGGGCGCCAAAAGCCGATAGCCGTCCCTCCCGAGATGATCGATTTGCGGAAGACACCATTATTGCCGGGAACTAGAGCGTCCGCGTAGGCCTGAGGGATAGTCATCCACCTGCTGGCGTAGCCCAGAATGAGTTCATCAAAACCGGGCAACGCGAGCAGCGAGCGGCCCACCGAACCCACCCCCAAACCTTCGTAACGTTCTAGGACGGAGTTGTGGACCCAGTACGTTTCGTCGTCGACGATAATCGCAGTCAGCTCCCCGGCACACTCCTCAATCCCGGCGTCAATTTCGCGAAGCGGGAGCTGGCTCCACCAGTTGAGATCCTTGCGGGAGGCGGGGCCGTGGGAGCTGAGGTAGCGGGGCACGATCTCAGCCACTGCCGCCGCGCGATCAAGCTGGCGGGGTTGTGCAATCCAATCGTCGGTGAGCACGAAGAGCTGCTTGCCGTCCTCCCCAATCGGCCCCTGAACGAGTGTTCCTTCAACGCACAGGTGATGAAGGAGGTAGTAGGCCCAAGTCGAATCGGTCAGGAGGTGGCGTTCCTTCCACGCGTCGAGCAGGGCGTCGCGAGAAATAGCGCGAGCCTCGTGGAGCAGTTCAACCGTGGCATCGCGGACGAAATCGATGTGGTGGGCCTCAATACCCCGGTCAAGCCTCCGCTTCTCCTGCCCGAGCAGGCGCGGATGGGCGGTCAGCTTGAGGTACCACAGCAGATCCTCGGCGGGAAGCACATGGAGGGTTCCGCGCTGGGGCCAAGACCGAACAATGGCGCCGCACTTGAATGCGTCGCGGACCTCGCTAAGGGATCTAGAGTTCGTGCGCAGTGCTATCGAGGTGAGTGCTCCGGGGAAATCCTGCCCCTGCATGCACATCATGGCATTCACTGCCTGGGTGGGTGTGCTCCATGGATCGCCCACCAGCCGCTGGGCTACGAGGCGCAGCTGAGATATGCGCCGGCGCTGAGCTACGGTGCTCATGAGGTGGTTCCCTCCCAATCCGAGCGGAGAATGGCCATGATCCGATCATCGATATATTCGCCATCGAAGCGGAATGCCTCGCGGCAGGTCCCCTCATACACGAATCCAGCCTTCTCGTAGGCCCGGCGGGCGCGGGGGTTAAAGGCGAAAACCGTGAGACTGATGCGGTTGAGGTTGGAGTTGGCGAAAGCGTAGTCGATCGTCAGGCGCGTGGCTTCCGAGCCTAGACCGCGATTGCGGCCCTGGGGTCCGATGAGGATCCGGAAGTTGCAGCTCCGATCGGCCGGACTCCATTCATTCAGCACGGTTTCGCCCACGCACCGGCCTGTTTGCACATCCACAACAGCAAGGTCTAGCCGATCCGTTTGCTCTGCCCGCGTGCGGTACCACTCCACGGTTTTTGCATCGAGGGTGGCGGGTGCCGAACGCGCTTCCTCAGTTGTGTTTGCCGAACCGGTCAGGCGGATCATCTCCGGATCAGCCAGAATCGGGCCCATACACTTGATATCAGCCTCCGTGTAAGGACGCAGAATCACCTGCTCACCGGTGATCGTGGGCTTGTTGAGGAAGAGAGCCTCAGGTATCTCAGGCATGGTATCCATAGTGCCAATACTATGAGAGCGCACAGGGTTGGCGATACGAAGTCACGATACGCGCCGGATGCCAGCATCAGAAGGATCATGAGGACATTGCCGATACCAGTGGCTGCGGGTTGCGTTAGCTCACGGTAGACGGATCGTACTCATGCAAACGTATCAGCAAGATTGTACTCGGCAAGAAAATGCCCTGTCACTGACTGAGGATTCTGTGCAATCTGTTCCGGACTGCCAACGGCCACGATACGGCCACCCTGTTTTCCCCCGCCGGGACCCATGTCTATCACATGGTCGGCGTTCGCGATCACATCGAGATCGTGCTCGATCACCACAACGGTGGCCCCGCGTTCAGTCAGGCGCTGGAGCACCTCAATGAGCGTCCTGACATCCAGAGGATGGAGGCCAACACTCGGCTCGTCAAGAACGAAAACTGAATCAGACTGCTCACGGTGGAGCTGGTTGACCAGCTTGAGCCTCTGAGCCTCGCCGCCGGACAACTCCGGGGTCGCTTCCCCCAGCGTCAGGTATCCCAATCCCAGATCGTCGAAGGCCCGAAGCCGCCTAGCTACCTTAGGAAGGGCTGCGGTCGCTCCGATGGCCTCGCTCACCGTCATTCGCAGAAGGTCGGGCAGGTTCACGCCCTCACGCTGGTAGCGGGCAGCCGCCGGAGCGAACCGTGAGCCGCCGCACTCCGGGCATGGGATCTCCACGTCCGGCAGGAATTGGACGTCTAGCGAGATCTGGCCCGTTCCCTCACATCTCGGGCAGGAGAGCGAGCCCGTGTTGTACGAAAAGTCTGAGGCCTTCAGCCCATCCTCCTTGGCGCCTTCCGTGCTAGCGAAGGCGCGGCGCAGCTCATCCATGACGCCGGAGTAGGTGGCCACCGTGGAGCGCACGTTGACGCCGATAGGAGTTGCATCGACAACGTGCACCTTCGTACCTTCTGCGACATCCAGTATCTCAGCGTGTGAGGGCAGCGGAGCGCCCTGCGCCAGTGCCTGGATGGCCGGGACCAGAGACTCGAGGATCAGTGTGGTTTTGCCCGATCCGGATACCCCCGTCACCGCCGTGATCTTGCCCCGCGGGATCCGTACGTCGAGTTCATGAACCGTGTGAAGGGGCCGAGTGACGAGATGGATGAATTCGCCGTCGTGGTCCACGTTTCTTTCCCGCACCACGACCGGCTCGGTGCCCGCTAGGAACCCGGCCACCCGCGATTCTGGGGATTCTTCGATCTGCGCGGGCGAGCCCTGAGCGATGATAGTGCCTCCGTAAACTCCCGAACCCGGACCAATTTCGATGAGGTGGTCGGCGGCGCGCAGCACTTGAACGTCGTGATCCACGAAGACCACAGAGTTGCCGTCTGCGAGGAGATCCCGCATGATGCCGATGAGCCCCTCGACGTTGGCCGGATGAAGCCCGATCGAGGGCTCGTCAAGCACGTAGAGCACGCCGGTGGTGCGGTTGCGGACGGCGCGGGCCAGCTGGACGCGTTGGCGCTCGCCGGCGGAGAGTGTGGAGCCAGCCCTGTCTAAGGAGAGGTAGCTCAACCCCAGCTCGAGGAGGCGGGCAGCCATACTCTCGAAGGTGTCTGTTAGCCCGTCCGCCATCTTGCGCATGTCCTGGGGCAAAGCGGGCGAAATCGTGGGAACCCATGCCACCGCCTGTTCCAGCGTCATGGACGTGACCTCGGCGAGATTTTTCCCGTTGATCTGCGGAGCGCGGGCCGCTGAGGAAAGCCGAGTGCCGTGACACTCCGGGCAGGTTCCCGAGCTGAGGAAGCGCGAAACCCGCTTGAGTCGCTTCTCATTATCCGCGCGCTTGAGCTCCTCGGTCACCGTCAGCCGAGCATTGCGGAACGTGAAATCAAGATCGTGGACGCCCTTGCGGCTGGTGATCGTAATGTGCTTCTTTTCCTCCGGTCCGTTCAAGACGATCTGATGTTCGGCCTCGGTGAGCTCGTTCCACGGCACATCCGTTCGCACCCCAAACTCTCGGACAATGTCGGGCTGGACGTTAAATCCGAACATGTTCCACGGAACCACAGCCCCGTCGTCAATGCTCAGGGAGGGATCGGGCACCAGTGTGGCGTCATCGACCTGGCGGACCACGCCCGTGCCCTCGCACTTCGGGCAGGCACCCTCTGAATTGAACGCTAGCGCTTCAGCGCCGGGCGGGTCCACCGCTGCCCCGCAAGTGGGGCAGGTAAACTGGCGTTCGGCAGCCACGTTGATAGTTGGCGGGACGTAGTGCCCATTGGGGCACACGTGAGAGGAGAGGCGCGAGAACATGAGGCGCAGGACGTTGAGAAGCTCGGTCGAGGTCCCAAATGTCGAGCGCACGCCGGGAACACCCGGGCGCTGGCGCAACGCGAGCGCAGCTGGCACGTGTTCCACGGCACCAACATCAGCCCGCTGTGCCTGCCCCATCCGCCGGCGCGTATAGGTGGAGAGCGCCTCGATGTAGCGCCGGGCCCCCTCCGCATACAACACGCCGAGGGCCAGCGAGGACTTGCCACTGCCCGAGACCCCGGCGATGCCCACAAGGCTATTGAGCGGAACACTCACGTCAATATTCTGCAGGTTATTGACCCGGGCACCGCGGACTTCAATGTGATCGGGAATGGAGTGGTTCGAAGTGTATGAAGCCATACGCCCATCGTAAAACTCAAAAATCGGCATACGCCACACTCTCACTGCCGGCACGGCACGTGGACGGATGGTCCTGCGGGTTGAACGACGATCGAAGGAGGCATGGTGGCGGCCACGGCTTCGCATGGCCAGGACATCGCCGTCAACAAAAATCCCCGTAGAATCGCCAGCACACTCCCCAATCGCTCCGGCTAAGATAGAGCAGGTGAGACCCCGATCACGGATGTGAGTTGAGCCAGTGAAGCAAGAATTAGATGAGCTTGTCGCGAGCGTCGCAGATGCAGTGCGCTGCGCGGGAGCCAGCGTGGCGAGCTGCGAATCCCTGACCGGCGGGCGCATTGCAGTGGCACTCTCCTCGGCCGAGCAGGCCGCCGATTGGTATCGAGGCGGCATCGTCGCATACCAATCCGGGCTGAAGCATGGTTTGCTGGACACTCCCGATGGGCCAGTGGTCACCGCGGACACGGCAACACGGATGGCATATTCCGCAGCGCAGCTCCTCCATGCGGACTATACGGTGGCCGTGACGGGCGTTGGCGGGCCGGATCCGCAAGAGGGTTGGCCGGCCGGCACTGTATATATTGCTACTAGCACGTACGGCGAATCATCGGGAGCAGACCTGCACCACTTCGATGGCGGGCCGATCGAGGTTATGAAGCAGACGGTCCGCGGGCGCTCGAAGCACTCCTCGCGCAGATCGTCAGCTCCACATCAGAGTAGGGTCAGCCGTTTTTTCCGCGCCCCAGAGTTGCTCCGTAAATCACCAGCACGATGATGGACCCCACGATTGCCAAGACCCATGACTGAAGCGACCAGAATTCGTCCAAACCAGCATCGAAGATCACGGATCCGAGCCAGCCTCCGAGCATTGACCCAACTACTCCCAAGATGAGGGTGGCGAACCAGCCTCCACTCTGCTTACCCGGCAGGATTAGCTTCGCAATCGCACCGGCAATCAAACCTAGAATCAGAAACGCTATGAAACCCACAGATCTCCCCTTTTCGATTGGACGTGCTATCGCTTCATGGTAATTGAGCCCAGACGGAAGGGCAAGAGGCGTGATCGCGAGACTACCGGGCCAATACCGGGCAGCTACCGCGCCGCTTCCGACCCAGCGTTGAGTTGGAACACGCTTCCTGCCGGGTCTGCCACGGTAGTGCAACGCCCAAATGGCGAATCCATGGGACCATCGAGTACTTGGCCGCCGAGTTCTCGCACGCGTGCAAGCGTCGGCTCGGTCGCCTCAATCTCAAAATAGAGGCGCCAATGCGAGGGCGTTCCTGCGGGTAGGAAGGCGCTGGCCTCGCAGATCCCCGCACAGGCCTTCATCCCTTCCCCGTTGGTGACGTACCGGACTCCGGCGCTCTCAGTTTCGGCTGGCATGGCAACGATCTCGAACTCAAAGACATCCCGATAGAACGCCACCGAAACGTCAAAGTTGCTAGTCATGAGCTCGAACCACACAGGCGTGCCTGGCGATCCAGAGAACGTGTAGCCCTCAAAGCCGTGCGATTCCCACAGTCCAACGATGGCGCCGGTTGGGTCCTCGATAATCGCGAACGCGCCAAGGCCCGGCATCGTGACGGAACTGGAGAGGACCGTGGCGCCGTGGGCCACCGCGAGATCCAGGCGGGTAGCCATGTCCTCGACGGCCAAGAATACGTCCCACCGATCAGGTATGGGCGTACCGTCCGGCATGGACATCCCCGCCACGTCCATGAATCCAGCGATGACGTTGCCGCCCTGAGAGACCAGCTCATAATAGCCGAACTGCTCACCCTGATCCTCGAATACCCAGCCAAAAAGTTCACGGTAGAAGGCGCGGCTGGATTCGGCATTGTTTGACCCAACGTCGATCCACGTTGGGGTTCCGGTTGGTCGCGGCATGATCTTCTCCTTTGTCCGCAAGTTGTCCCTAAAATGTAGCGGGCGTGCGAAGTTGGGAATTGTCCGATTGTGCGCTTTTTGATAACGACGACGGAAACTCGCTTAGTTTCGCAAACTGGCGAGCGCGGACAGCAGTGGGACATTATGTGGATCGGCTGGCGCGAACCGTAGGACAATCTGGTGCGGCGGTGCGGCTGGTGTTACCGGACGGCGGTGCACGGCTACGAGCGGCTGAGACGGCGCTAACTGATCAAGGGCGTCAGCATCCGCGAGCATAGATACCGCTAGAAGCCACGGGTTATGTAGGCACGTAGGAAGCCGGACGGGGCCGCCCCCGGCCAGCAGCATTCCCGCGGCGGGCAACCCAATAGGGACCGGACGCGGATACCAGCCAATCCACGTGTGGCGGGGCATCCGCAACGTTTCAGCCGTGAGATCTAGGTGCACGAGAACTCTCGGTTGGCTTGGGTCGGTCACCTCGAATGGGCTCACGGGGTGTTCGGCGATATCCACGGCTAACCTCCTGAGCGCCGCGGGTGCCGTTCCTACGGCGTCTCGGAAACGGCGGCTGAAGGTGGAAAGAGAGGAAAAGCCAACTTCGGCGCACACATCGATAACCGGCTCATCTGTGACCATTAAGAGGCGCTTTGCCTCAGCGAAACGCAACGCAGCAAGATACTCCATCGGGGCCAAGCCTGTGGCTTCGGCGAACAATCGGGAGAAGTGATACCGGCTGTAGCCCACATGATCGGCCAGGTCGGCAACCGACAACCCATCAGAGAGGTGCCCCCGCATCAAACTGATCGCGCTCGCAACAAGTTCCGGGGGATCTTTCCTCTCTCCTCGTGTCATGATCAGTCCTCAGAAACTCCCCGAGGATCCTCCAGATGATCCCCCGGAGGATCCGCCCGAGGTGCTACTACTCGAATGCGCATACCACGTGTTGTTTCGTCCCAACCTGTATTCACGCATAACTTCCATCCCCAACAAGACCGCAGCGGCGCCAGCTACGATTCCGTAGCCACCTGTACGCGGCTTTACTGCCGCTCCTGTGAAGGGAACGAGCGTGTCCATGAACCCAATAGTGGGAGCAAAGGTGTGAGCACTATTGCTTCCGTTCGTCAGATATCTCCCCACGGTTGGCCCAGGGTCTGTGCTGGCGGCCGTAGTTGAAGCACTCTCCACAAGAACCTCGAGCATCTCTGAGTTTTTGCCTACGGATATGCCCGAGTGAACCACCTTTGCCGATTCGCCCGCTAGAGACGCAGAGGCGCGGTCCAGATAGAAGAGGGCTTCCCATGAATCCATCCCCGCCTGGACATCGGCCGGCACCCGGTTGGCAACCTCTAACGCCCAGCCAATACACGCATCCAACTGGCCTGTATCCCAGCTCCTCGTCAGAGCAAGATCAGAAAGCTCAGTGCCCGCGCGCGCATCTTCAGCCACCAGCCTTGCTTGCCTGCTCACGGCCTCTTTCCAGCCGGGCAGGCCGCCAGCAATCATCGCCACATCACCGAATCCGCGTGCGCGCGTCACGGCACCTTCGATCCGATCGGATGCCTGCTTGAGTTCCCGGGCTGTCGCGCCCGAACGCTTCCGCGACGCAGTGAGCTCCGGACGAAGCAACTCCGCCTGAGAATCTCGCACCAAGCCCTCCAGTCCCTGTATCGCATCCTGTATGCGCTGAGCCACCAGCTGGGGTGTAGGTTCAGGGCCGCGAACTTGCGCCGCTCCGGCTGCGTCACCAGCCAGCGGTGGCGCCTGCCGCACTGCTGCTTGCTGAGCCGACCTAGTTACCTGTGCGGCCGTTGTTCCAAACTCCTGTGTCGCGGCCATCCCCGTATTCACGGCGGCGTCACTCTTCAAACGCATACGGTGCGCCCGGATTGAGATCCACAGGATTCCTCCGGCACTGAACAGGACTCCCGGGATGCAGAGGACTAGGAACGGCAAAGTACCAACATATGCCGCCTGCGCCTCAACGATGTCCCCGATACCTTCTTCCCATTCGGCATCCTGAAACGCGTCATTGCCTGCTTCGCGATTGGAGTCGAGATCGTCGTCGTTACTCGAAAAACCCGTTCCCACATACAAACCGGAATCTCCATGCCCAGCCGGATCGGTGATATTGAGGAAAATAACCAGTTTGTGATCAACGAACCGGGAGCCCTCCAACCAGTCCGGATGATACAGCTGGGCGGCGTCCATTACCTCGCCGCGAACGTCCGAGACGGGCGAGCCCTCTTGCGCGATAACCCAGACATCTATGTCAGGATCCCTCAGCTCCATTCCCTCAAGTTGCGATTGGAGCGTTGCGGAATCAACCAGCGAAGTGGAAGAGGTGATTTCCACGCTTCGAGGTGGATCTCCCGTTTCATCGGACGTGAGAGCCCACGCCATGATGAAGAGACTTCCAATGAGGACTGCCGTCAACAGGACATAGCCGATCGGCCTAGCAATCGCACCAAACCGCCCGGGAACCTTCGTATGCGGCATGCAGAACGCCTTCCTGGCGGCGCTACCGGGCGCGGCTTAGACGCACCCGCGCTACCACCGTGTCAGGTACATTCCGTTAGCATAGCGGCTTGCCGCGTCTGGGTCAGCCTTGGCTTGTATACGTTTCGAGCAGCCGCAGCCAGACCTCGCTGATCGTTGGGTAGGACGGGACGGCGTGCCACAGCCGATCGATTGGGACCTCGCCAACAATCGCAATAGTTGCCGAATGTAGAAGCTCAGCCACATCTTGCCCGATGAATGTGGCGCCAACAATAACGCCACGGTCCTCGTCAACCACAAGTTTGGCGCGCCCGGCGTAATCATCAGCCTGCAGGCTCGAACCCGCGATGCTCCCTAAGTCATACTCAACGGTCTTGATGTGTAGCCCTGCCTCGCGTGCTTTCGCCTCTGTCTTGCCCACTGATGCGACTTCTGGATCGGAAAACACGACGTGGGGAACCGCGGTGTGATCAGCCGTTGCCACGTGGCGGCCCCATGGCTGATCCTGTACCTGGGTGCCGTTCAATCGGGCGGCGATCGCTTCACCCGCGGCGCGCGCCTGATACTTGCCTTGGTGGGTAAGAAGCGCTCTCCCATTGACATCGCCAACGGCGTAGAGCCAGTCTGTGCCTTTAACAAGCATCGTGTCGTCAACGGCAAGGCCTTCGTTACCGCCAAGTCCAAGCGAATCAAGTCCAAGCCCATCCGTTGCTGGAGTCCGTCCCGTAGCAACAAGGATCTCATCCGCCTGAATGGTAGAGCCGTCCTCTAGAGTAGCGGTCACGAGGCCCTCGGCATCGCGATCAATGTGGCTCGGGGTGGCGCCAATGCGCACATCAACCCCCTCGGCGGTCAATGCATCCGCAAGGCATTCGCCAACGAAAGGCTCCTCATGGGAAAGCAGAGCGCTGCGGGATAGGACGGTCACGTGGGCGCCGAGGGAGGAGAACGCGAACGCCATCTCTGTTCCGGCAACGCCGCCGCCTAGGACGATGAGCCGCTGCGGAACTGTCTTGGCAGAGGTGGCCTCGCGGGTACCCCAAGGCTGAGCTTCGGCCAGTCCGTCTATCTCGGGGATGTGTGGGACTGAACCCGTGGCTAGGGCAACGGCTCTAGCCGTGTACATGCGGCCGTCAACCTTTACTTGGCCGGCACCGGTGACAGTGGCGTGCCCGCGAATAAGTTCGATGCCCGCGGATTCCACCCATTTGGCCTGCCCGTCATCCTTCCACCCGCTAGTAAAGGTGGTACGCCGCTCTAGGACTGCGCGCACATCGAGCTCACCCGTCACGGCCTCGCGCGTGCCGGGAAGCCGGCGTGCGGCACGGAGGGCGTTACCGCTGCGTAGAAGTGCCTTTGATGGCATGCACGCCCAGTAGGAGCACTCACCTCCCACCAGCTCCGATTCAACAATGGCCACCTGAAGGCCCTGCTGCGTGGCATAGTCAGCGACGTTCTCGCCAACCGCACCTCCACCGATGACGATCAGGTCATAATCAGTTGTCTTTGAAGCTGCGGTGCTCATGAGTGCTCCTTCTGGGACTCTTTAGAAGTCCTGATACTGCTCTTAGAGGTTCCAAGACTCGTCAGACCCTTATTTTCCCACGGATTTTCGCCGAATGTTGAATTTTCGCGCCCCTTCGTGCCCCATCGAATGGGCCGTAGGGTCAAACGTTGGAGAACTCTTTCCCGGTGACCCGAACGGGACGCCTCCGGCACGGTTCCATTCTAAAACCTGAAACTCAACGCAGGAAGGTCGATTACACCCACCGGCACTCTTTGTGCGTCCACTTCCTCCCACCGGCTCGCCCTGTAAGCGCCAGATCGATGAGTTGGGAAGCAAGTTCCGCCGCCGCTCCTACTGTTCGATAGTCCGAGCAGCATGGGACGGACTTGCTCAGCTTCACATATCCTGGCCCCCAGGTGGGCGGAATGGCAAACGCAGAAAATGGCTCCATCTGGCGCCGCCGGCGTTCCGTCTCCAGTGCAAGAGTGAGCGCATCCCCATCGATGTCTTGAGTGACAGCGAACACAACGAGGTCCACAAGGTCCTTTTCACGACTTGAAGGCCGGCCTTCGTAATCGGCCATAGTTGCACAGACCTTGTCGGCAATCTGGTCAACTACCGGGTATAGGCGATACGGGTTGCTAGTGAGCCGTGGGAGTTCGAGTGCGGTTGCCGAAGTTGCAGTGGACACTTGGTCAGTCATGCCCGCACCCACTGCGAGGTCAATGTGTAGCGAACCCTTGCCTGTGACACCGATGAAGATGTTGAAGGTGACGCGGTAGCCGTCGGTGTATGGCTGCTTGTCAGCACCAATCGAAGTCTCGTATCCCAGGTATTCGAAGCGGAAGTGGTCGTAAAGATCGATCGCGGCCAGGCGCTTCAGGTCTGCCAGCGCTTGCTCAATGGTGAACCCCTCTCGGTAAAGGTCGATGTCTTTCGTGGAACGAGTTGAAGGGATCCGCGCAAGTATGCTCGTTCCACCCTTCAGTACCCATTCTGACTCCGCACCTTCGGAGAAGATCCGGCTGAGGAAGCGGTTGAAGTACTCCAGTTGGATTCGCTTGTTCGTATCGAGCGTGGGGTCCACTGCTGCTGCCTTCTTTGCTGCATCTTTGATTGCAGCCTCAACACCTCGCGCCGTCCCGTAACGCTCATTCGCTTGCGTCATGATCCTCCTCGGAGCTGGTTCGCGATGTACCCTCAGGTTGAGCTTCTGGGGCTGAAGGGTAAGTCATGTTCTTCGTCCATTGCTGTGACAGATTCGCGAGCACCTGCGGGTTTAGCACGTCAGTGAAGGACTGGGTGAGGCCGAGTGATTCGGCTGAAGGCCGCATCTTGGAGATGGCATCGAAATGCGGTCGTAGTGCGCGTTGGACGGCCTCTGCGACTTCGTCCGTTATAGCCGGTGTGGGCAGCTTTATCTCCGCCATGATCTTGCGAAAGCCTTCGCTCGGCTCTGTAGACAGGATATTCTTCAGATACTCAGCGGCTACCCATGCGCCGAGGACGGGATTGGCGGTGATACGACGGGCGACGGATCCGAGGTCAAGCCCAGCAATTTCCGCCAGCCGGTCGAGGAGTGCGGCGCCGTCATTCTTCTCGAATCCGCTTCTCTTGGCGAGAGGACTCAGCAGTTCGCTCAGGCGATCGACATCGATGGAGTACTTCTTCATTGTGGCACCTAGAGCATCAGCTACCAGACTCTGGTCTCCGAGGTCTTCGAGTAGATCAGCCAGCGTCCGCTCGATCCGCATCGCCGGGAGGCCGTGAATGATTGTGACATCACGGTCCGTGAGTTTGCGCTGCCGAAAGCGGATCCCCTCCTGCTGACTTTGGCGACGAGTTGGAGCGACGAACTCATGACGACCGGTCCAAGAGTCGCCAACTCCGTTAAGGGATGCCGCCGAGGTGCTCGCCACCACGACTCCCCCCGCCGCATCACTGATACGATCCTCCGCAAGTCGTTTCGGTTCCGTACCCAGCCAAGCTGCGCGGAGGCCATCGAATTCATTGTCAGGTGCACCGGCGTCCTTGTACACGCCGTGCGCCAGACGTTCGAGCTGTCCAGCCTCGGCAAGACGAGAAAGCGTGAGACGAGTTATGCCAAGCGCATTTGCTTGGGCGGTCGTCACCATGCCCCACTGGTTGGCAGTGATATCCGTTAGCTCTCGAAGTGCATCACCCGCTTTCATACTTTGATTGTATCGATCTGGTAGATACTTTCCAAGCCTTCATTCTCACATAGAAGACGAGGCGCGCCACGTCCTCCCGTCAAGCTCGCCCGGTCCCGAGCCTGCATCTTCATCCTCGCGTGCCACCTGTTTCCGGATTGCGCATTCATACTCGCACTCCTTCGGTGACAACCGGAGGCACGCAGAAGCCCCAACTTCCACGGTAAGTCGCGGAAATTGGGGCCTCCGGTTAGTAACAGGCTATGTTGCCACTAAACTCCCAATAGTGGTCCTAGAAGTCCCAGTCATCGTCTGTAGTAGCTTCGGCCGTTCCGATCACATACGAGCTGCCTGACCCCGAGAAGAAGTCATGGTTCTCATCCGCGTTTGGAGATAGCGCGGCAAGAATCGCGGGATTCACGGCCGTCTGATCCGGGCCAAACAGCGCTTCGTAGCCGAGGTTCATAAGGGCCTTATTCGCGTTGTAACGAAGGAACATCTTGACGTCCTCCGTCAGCCCCATCTGGTCATACAGGGACTCCGTGTAGCCTTCCTCGTTGTCATAGAGATCCATGAGCAAAGAGTAGGTGTAGTCCTGAAGCTCGGCCCGCCGCTCCGGGGAAGCCTTGGCAACAGCCATCTGGTACTTGTATCCGATGTAGTACCCGTGAACGGCCTCGTCACGGATGATGAGGCGGATGAGATCGGCGGTGTTGGTGAGCTTCGCGTGCGCGGACCAGTACATCGGCGCATAGAAGCCCGAGTAAAACAGGAAAGACTCCAGCATCGTGGAAGCAACTTTGCGCTTCTCTGGATCATCCCCACGGTAGTAATCCAGAATGATCTTCGCCTTAGTCTGCAGGAACTCGTTCTCCTCAGACCAGCGGAAGGTTTCGTCAATTTCCTCAGTAGAAATCAGGGTTGAGAAGATCGAGGAATACGACTTGGCGTGCACAGACTCCATGAATGCGATGTTTGTGTACACCGCCTCCTCGTGTGGCGTCACGGCATCGGGAATGAGCGAGACAGCACCAACGGTCCCTTGAACAGTATCGAGCAAGGTAAGCCCCGTGAAGACGCGCGTGGTCATCTCCTGCTCGTGCGGCTTCAGTGTGTTCCACGACTGAATATCGTTAGACAGCGGGATCTTCTCTGGCAACCAGAAGTTTCCGGTGAGCCGATCCCAGACCTCAAGATCCTTCTCATCATCCAAACGATTCCAATTGATGGCCTGAACCCGATCAACAAGCTTGAGCTTTGGTGGCGTCATCATTCTCCTCTGGTCGCGCGTTTATCCATTGTCTCACCTGCAGCAGCCTTCAGCACAAGCACCTGCGTTAGAGTACCGACCCTAAGACTTGCCCGCTGTGAAACGTGTCCACCCCCAATAGTTACGCAACCTCTGCGAGAATGCCATCACCTCCACCACACTTACTTTCGCCGCTTTCCTGGACCCGCGCATATGTCTCATTCCTAGAAACACCAATCACAGCTCCACTCTTGGCAGAAAACACGAAGCCTCCAACATGATGAGTGATCGTAATCTGCTCATCGTGAATGTAATCGTGATGGTGGAAGCAGAGCAGCACGGCATTATCCATAGTGGTTGGGCCACCTCGCTCGTGCTCTTGGGCATGGTGAACCTGGCAAAGCTCCGGCCCTCTTTCGCAGCCCGGATACCGGCATCTTCGATCCCGAACCCTGACCGCTCGGACCTGCCGTGGGCTAAATAGCCGCTGCTTTCGAGACAGATCGATCGGCTCACTGTGGCTGCTAAGAACAACACGCGCAACATCGCTATCGCACAGCATTCCGGCTAACCGCGAGGGCGCCACCGGCCTCCCATCGGGCAACACCCCGGGAGAATGCCCTTCCATCATCGCCGGATCGAATCCGGCCCGTATCACCGCGAGCGCCCGGCCCAGTTCCTCGGACAGTTCTTCCCGGGAATCTAGGCACTCACCACGCCGCCCCAGCCCGCCACCGGTTGTTGGGCACGTATTTTGCGCCGACGACGACGCCTCCTCCGCAGTTCCAGCGTACGCTGTAGGCCCGGCAACACCGATATCCCCGGCTTCCCGATCACCCTCTGCTCGCTCCAACTCACCACACCCGGCCCGAACAGCCCGCTCGGTCTGGACAAGTGTTTCCAGAGGAACAGTCACCATGATCTGCTGTCGAGGGCCACCGCCAGCAGCACGGTTCCCAGCACCACCATTGGCTCCAGTCTCCACTAAATCCATGAGCCCGTGAGCATTCCGCAGTTCGCGAGGCCGGTCATCGTCACGGTGCGGCACGCCCACCGCTCCACGGAGCGCATCAACAAGTATCGTCCCGTTCATCGCCCCGAGCCACCCGGCCAGCCGGAATCCATCACCATCGGGAAACACGCAGAATTTCTCCTGCCTCGCTTGGCGCCGCGCGCTTTCAACAGCGCGCTCCGGGTGGTGCGTCACCTGCCATACTTTGATGGTCTTGCGAAACTCGTCCACGGGTTCACCCATCGCCTGATTCACGAACCATTCCTCAGCATCCTGAACCTGACCAATTTGTGCCTTGGGAATCTCCCTTTCCAGCACGTCCAGATAATCCCAAGACAGACGCCCCTCACGAATCATCTTCGCAAACAGCGGGAACACGGCAAGCGACCTCGCCTGCTTCATCTCCCGTGTAGTTTTCGCCCGTCCCTGCTTACCTTCCTTGGTTAGGGTGTCGTGGACGCTCCGCTCCTCACCAGTGGTCTTCTTGCCGGCCCCGCCCGGCACATCCGGTTCCCGTCCAGCAGCCTTCGCCTCTCGCAATTCCCGAGCCGCAGCCTCTTCCAGCTGCTCCACGTACCCGATCGTTGCCAGCTTGGCCCCGCTCACCGCAAGCTCTACACGCTTCAACGCCGCGAGTAGGCCCACGGCCTCTTCTCGATCCGCGCCAGCCAGGTCCAAACCGGAACACGCACGAGCCAGCTCACGCATCAGCTCTTTCTCCCGAGCAAACGGGCCACCATCAGGCACCCCCGGCGGCCCCTGATCCGCTACAGATCCAAATAAGGTTTCCATCACCCTCACCTCCTCTCTTTCCTTCACCCTATTCCACACCTCCCACACCTTTTCTTCCCCCAACTTCCCCCACCCACACCCACACCCACACCCACACCCAAGCGTCAACACTCGCATTCCCCCACAAGACGGTCTACCTTTACCCGTATGGAAACCGGCCCCAAAACGTCCACCCCAGCGCCAAACCGCTACGAAGGCCGAATCGGCGGCCTCGACATAGCCCGTGCTCTCGCGATTTTCGGCATGTTCTATGCGCATGTGGCGCCCTCCCACGATGACGTCCAAGGCCTTCGCGGCATCATCCTCGCGATTCCGGACGGCCGCTCCTCGATACTCTTCGCGCTCTTAGCGGGCGTCTCGGTCGCGATTCTCACGGGCAGAAACGTCCCCTACGGTGGCGAACGGATGCGAACGGCCCGCCTTCGAATTTTCGCCCGCGCGGCGGTTCTGCTGGTAATCGCGGGTTTCCTCTCGGTGCTAGGCACACAGATCGCCGTCATTCTGGGTTTCTACGCGGCGTGGTTCGTGGCGGCATTGCCCTTCACGCGCCTCGGCCCGCGCACACTCCTCGCCATCGCGGCGGCGTGGGCGATTATCGGCCCAACCCTCCTCCCGCTCATCACATGGGTGATGGAAAACCTCGGCCTCTGGGAATCGGGTGACGCCAACGGTTTCGTGGTCAACACATTCATCTCGGGCCATTACCCAGGTCTCACTTACATGGCATACGTGATCGCAGGCATGGGGATCGGCCGCCTCGATGCCACGGCCCGCCGCGTTCAGAAATGGCTACTCGCCGCAGGCACAGGCCTCGCCCTCGTGGGTTACGGTTTGAGCGCTGCCCTTACGAGTGCTTTTGTCAACCCTTTTATTAACGACGACGGCCCATCCCTCCAACCCTCCTGGACCCCGCTGCACCCCGAGCAATGGCTTGTTGCGGAGCCACATTCGAACACACCTTTTGAGGCGATCGCTTCGGGTGGAGTGGGCATCGCAATTATCGGCCTGTGCCTGTTGGGCGGTGCCCTTGCACGAAACGTCCTCTATCCGGTGGCGGCGTCCGGATCGATGTCACTGTCCGCATATACCTTCCATGTCCTCATCGTGGCATTCCACCCCGAATGGATAGGTGGCGCATCGTGGGCGCCGGTGCTGTGGCTGATCGGCGGGACGATCATCGTGGCCACGGCGTGGAAGCACTACGCTCGGCGCGGGCCGCTGGAATGGATTATGTGGAAGGTTTCGATGAAGGCGGCTAGCTAGAGCGCGGAATGTACGCCAAAGGGCCCATGTTGGAGGTCACAATCTTCCTTATGCTAACCGCATGAGTTCCTCTGACAATGGTGCCACTAGCTCCAAACGCCGGCGAGTGCTGCCGAAGCGCGCTCCCCATCCCGCCCCATCTTCTTCGGGTAGCCCCACCACAACCCTCACGGCGGTCCAAAAGACTGGGCTTGTGCTTGGTATCGGCGTCTTCATCCTTCCCTTCTTCTTCGATATTCCGAATCTGGCAGAGCCCGGGGAGCGCATGCTCTCGATCTTCCTGCTTGCAGTCATCTTCTGGATCACTGAGGCCGTTCCACTTACAGCAACTGCTGTTCTGGTTATCTTGCTTGAGGTGCTGCTGATTGCCGAAGGGGCGATAGCCGATCCAACGGCAGCGGATCCCGCTCTGGCCGAAGCAGCACTTCCCGCCGCAAGCTATTTCGCCGCGCTTGCCAACCCGGTCATCATCCTCTTCCTCGGCGGATTCATGATCGCGGACGGAGCAGAGAAGTACGGCCTAGACAAGAACATTGCGGCCGTCATGCTCAGACCATTCTCCGGGTCAGCCCGTTCCACGGTGCTGGGTCTCATGCTCATCACTGGTTTGCTTTCTGCGTTCATGTCCAACACGGCAACCACGGCCACCATGTTCGCCGTGGTTCTTCCCATACTTTCAGCGGTATCGGACAAGCGGGCGCGCTCCGGCGTAGCACTCTCCATCCCTCTGGCAGCCAACGTTGGCGGCATCGCCACACCGGTGGGAACGCCACCCAACGCGATCGCGGTAGGTGCCCTCGAAGCGGACGGCATCCACGTCTCGTTTATCGACTGGATGATCTTGGCGGGGCCTTTTACAGTATTGATTCTGATCGCCTCGTGGTTCCTGATCTGTGCGATCTTCATCCCAAAGCACATCACGATCAAGCTGGAGATGAACGCTTCGTGGAACGTCACACCCAAAGCGAAGATCTTCTACGCCACGGCCGCGCTAACAATCCTCCTGTGGATGACGGAACCGCTCCACGGAATCTCCTCGAATACGGTTGGCTTCGTCCCAGTGGCCATGCTTCTCTGCCTGAGAGTAATGAATGGCGATGACATCAAGAAGTTGGATTGGCCTGTGCTCTGGCTGGTTTCTGGTGGTATCGCGCTAGGAACGGGTATTGGTGCCACCGGCCTTGACGCATGGCTCGTGGGTTCCATCGGATGGGAAACGCTCGGCGCGATCGGAGTCACGGCCGTGATGAGCTTTATCGGTCTAGGGTTCGCCAACGTCATGTCCCATTCGGCCGCGGCTAACCTCCTTGTTCCCGTGTCCATCTCTCTCGCGATGTCCCTACCCGGGATTGATACGGCAATTCTGGCCGTTACGGTTGCCATTGCATGCTCGCTGGGAATGTCCCTACCTATCTCCACTCCTCCCAACGCGATCGCGTTTTCCACGGGAACGTGTACGGTTAAGAATATGGCGATACTGGGCGTAATTGTGGGCTTGGTTTCCACGCTGCTCCTAGCATTCGCGATGCCATCAATTTGGGCAGCGATGGGATTGGTATAACGGGCATGACCACAGATCCGCACCTGCATATTTTCGATGTGCCCTACACAGATAGGGAGCTTGTCGAGGAGATCCTCGGTTCCATTGAGGATGCACTCGGACCCCAACCCCGCCTCACAATTCCCGAAGGAACAACGCTTACCCATCGGGGCAAACCAGCCTCCACGGTCACCTTCGTCTTACGGGGTAAGGTCGCGCTGATCCACGATTCGGTCGCGGCCGCGGGTGACGTCACTCTGCACGAAGCATCCACCGGGCGAGTAATTGGCCTGATGTCCCTGACTGAGGGTGGAAATGCTAAGACCACCGCGCGAACAACCTCGGAGATCACGTGCGTTCAGCTCACGATTGAGCAATTCAAGACGGTGGTGGAACAGCGGCCAACTACCTCGCTGCTGGCGGCCGTACTGATGATCCGCTCGCTGGATATGCGCCTGCGCCGCGCGGATGAACTCCATGTTGAGCACGTCCAGCTATCCGCCGAACTCGAGAAGGAGCGGGCCCAGCTCGCGACGGCCCTCACCAACCTTGAGGAAGCCCGTACCCAGCTAGTCTCCCAAGAGCGTTTGGTCTCTCTAGGTTCCCTCGCGGCGGGAATCGCACATGAACTCAACAATCCCCTCGCCGCGATCGATCGAACTGCGGATTACCTATTCTCCGATGTCCTAGCCTTGCTCTCTTCGGTCCCCGATCAGAAGTGGGCGGATCAGGCCACTGGCACCATCCGCGCCGCATTGGAATCAACGTCCCTCTCCGCCCGTGAGGAACGCGCTCTGAAGAAAGAGATGGCTGAAGCCCTTGGTGATCCCACTCTGGCCCAGCAGCTCATCCTGGCAGGCATCCACGATCCGGAGCTAGCTCGCCAGCTCAAGCGCCGCTCTGGCATGGGGCTGGATCAGGTGGGCCACGCGGCGTCCATCGGAACGCATCTGCGAAACCTCAGTTCGGCATCAACCAAGATCACCAGCCTCGTGGCTTCCCTGCGCTCCTACGCTAGGCCGGACGGCGATCCGATCACCGGGGTAGATCTCCATACCAACATTGACGATGCGATCCGCCTCCTATCGCATAAACTTCGCGATACGGAAGTTACTCGCGAATACGATGAGGTTCCTGCCATCGAGTGCCAGCCGGGTCAGCTCGCCCAGCTATGGACCAATGTCCTCTCGAACTCTGCCGAAGCCCCCGCCTCCGCTATCACCATCCGGACCTCCACGCCCCATGAGGGCTGGGTCCGCATTGAGATCATTGATAACGGCCCAGGTATTCCTCCTCATATCCTCGAGCACATCTTTGAGCCGCGCTTCACAACCAAATCGGGTCAAGTACGATTTGGCATGGGAATCGGGATGGGAATCTCGCTTTCAATCGTGGGTAAGCACCACGGTACGATGCGTGTAACGTCGCAGACTAAAGGAACTACCGGAACCACCGTCACCGTTGACCTGCCGGCAACCCAACCTGAGGAGGATCATTGAAGTTAGCGATTTTAGTTTTGGAGGATGAACCCGAGGTCCGTGATGCTCTCATGCGCGATCTCTCCGTCCTGATGCCCGTGGCGCGAGTGGAACCGGCCGAAGATGTGGCAGATGCCTGGGAGGTGATCCGCGAGATCCAAACGGATGGGGACCGCCTCGCGTTGGCCTTGTGCGATCACCGCCTACCGGGCACAACCGGGGTGGATTTCTTGGTGGAGATGGCAAGCCACCCTGAAACGCTTGAAACCCGCAAGGTGCTTGTTACGGGGCAGGCGGACTTGGACGATACCGTGCGGGCTATCAACAACGCCCAGCTAGATCATTACATCGCGAAGCCGTGGGCGGCAGATGAACTGCTCTCAGTCACGCGCACCCAGCTCACCGATTACGTGGAGGCCTGCGGCCTCAACCCCATCAGCTACGTCAATTTGCTGGAGCATGATCGGGCGATGGAGATGATGAGCGATATCGGGCACGGAGATTCGCGCAGCATGCTCACGGGCCAGCGTAAGGCCGCCTCCGGAGATTCCGGCTCTCTGCCCGGTTTTACCCGAAGCTAGGCCTCTGGGCCGCCAGCCGTTACTCCCGATGCCCGAAGTTCGGATCGTAGCCGAGTAGCCGATCTAACTCGCGGCGTTCCTTCTTGGTGGGCCGGCCGGTGCCGGGTTCGCGCCGCAATACGGGAGGCATGGCAACGCGGGGCCGCACGGGAGTGAGATCCTCGTAGCAGGTGGCGGCAACCGGAGCGCCTACTCGCTTCTTCAGAAGCTTGGTCACGCGAAGGATTCGGTCGAAGCCCTCAAACCGATAGCGCACCTCATCGCCCACCTTCACCGGGCTGGCCGGTTTGATCGGCTCTCCGTTGATTCGCACATGACCCGCTTTGCATTCGGCCGTAGCCAGCGAGCGAGTTTTGCACTGGCGCACGCTCCACAGCCACACGTCAATCCTGACAGAGTCCATCGTTATCCCGCCCTGTATACCGCTACGATTCCGGTGGTTTGATCAGTGTAGATCAGCTCATCGTCGCTCCACGCCAGCGTGTGCGCCTGCACAACCTCGCCTCCCAAGAGGCCCTGATCGGCAAGCGTCTTCGCGCGTGAATGTGGCAGCTTCGAGGCCACCTCGCCGTCCGTGCCCACGAGTATCGAGGAGACAATCTGGGGCGGCGAAGCCTCGCCGATTCCCTCCACAGGTTCGGCCACGCTCAGCAACGTCGCGTCATGAGAAAGATCGATCCCGGTTACGTCCGCGCTCCCGGTGTCCACGGTCCCCCGTTCGCCCAGATTCAGCTTGGAGCCGTCCTTTTGCGCCGTAGTCACGTCACTTCCGGTTACTACCAGGTATTTTTCCGACGACGACGAATCATCCTCCACCGCCCCCATCTGTCCCTGAAGGTCATCTAAACTTCCGGAGAACTCAGCAGAATCAAGCAAACTGGCGCCGCCAAGCCCCACCTGCCACCTCTCCCGTCCCACGCTGTCAATCGCCCGTAGCACGTCGGGGTTGGCCGCATCAGCACAGGCGATTCCATCGGATGCCGATATGCACGGTTCGGATAACGAGTAGTTTGCATAGGCGTTGGCACTAGCCACATAAATGCCCGGCTCTGCTCCAGGTATGGAGATGAGCACCCTGCCCTTCCCTATCCATACATGAATGGCTTCAACGTTTCGCGGCTCGGGTACGTCAGTGCGCAGGTTCTTATCAATGACGGGAGCCCCGCTGGGATCGAATCCCGTCATGTGTACCGCATGGGTGCCGTCCCACGTGAGGAAGTAGGAGATGCCTTCGGAGGCTCCCACGAAGGCGAAGGTGCCTTCATCGCCCACCTCTATTGATCGAAGGTCACCGGTGGAACTATCGAACACGGATGCCGATACGTTCTGCCATGCCCCGTTGGAGTACTCCGTGCCGATGCAGATCGCCGGATCGCCCATATGGCAGTCCAGCCAGTTCGGGTCCACCCGGCTCCACTCGCGCTCGCCATTGGTGAGATCGTAGGCGGTCACCTGATGCGCCATATCACCTTCGTCGTTGGAGTAGACAAGGAGATAATCGTCCGAGCGAACCACACCGTCAACGCGCCCGGCCTCAGCGTCCACTGTAGGTTCCGTGCTGGGAGTCGTCTCAACACTCGGAGTTGGCTCCGCGCTTGGCGTTCGCCCAGCCATCCCAATGTCACCCGCAGCCTGCCCGCCAATATCGGCTCCTGGCCCCTCTTCCTCCGAGTATTGGACAGCGAAAACTGGAGTGAATCCGGCAATCTCCGGCGTCCCTTCGGGAACCTCAATCGGTGTGGCCGAAGCAGCGGCCGTTGCAGTAGCGCTCGGGTCCGGATCTGGATCCGCGGTGGTGGGTCCACAGCCGGCGAGGACCAAGACGGAGAATGCGGCAACGACGCGAGGTATCCGGTTCACCACAAGCCCTCTCCTTAGCCCTAACATTTTTATAGTAGTTTACAGTAGCGGGAGTTTCCCGCGGAATTCCGCCGATCTACTCTAACATTTTACCCTAACGCCCCTTTAGAGTAGCTGTAACAGCTTGCTAAAGAAGACGCCACGAAGCTCGCGGATCGCTCTGGCTTTGCCCTTCCCATATTATGATGCCGGTGTCCTGAAGCCTACGCAGGTGCCGAAGAACCGTTGGGCGCGTAAGTCCCGTCAGGCTCACAATCTCCCCCGTTCCCAACGGTCGATTCTCGAGCCGCATTGCGTCGAGCACACCGACTGCCTGCTTCGGTAATTTGTTCAGTACCTCCTGAGGAAGCGCATTAGCAGATGAAAGGACCAACCGAACTGAGCCACTTGATTGTTGATACACAGGATCTGTCAGACCTTTAGCGCGCATCTCCTCGAAGATTCTCCGAATCCCTTCGCCGAGTTCGCGTGAGATCCCAAGATCAGAACAAACTCGGACTATTCTCGGATTTCGCGCATATCGGGAGATTTTCAACGGGTTGTTGGGATCAACTAAGCCCGGGAACCGTCCTGGACTTTCGATCTCGACGCGGTTAGCAAAAATCTCCACCCGGATGTGGTCTCCTGCCATTGAATAGGACCTGTGGAGAACAGCATTGACAAGCCCCTCCAACCACGCATCATGAGGAATAATCGGCCGAGATCGAAACTTTCCATCCGGAGCCAACGCTTCAACACGCGGCATCCATTGAGCGATCGTGTGGGAAGCCTTCTCGATCTGCTCAGGGATGGAGCCTTCGCACCTAATGTCTCTGCCCTCCAGCAGGTTCATCCGTGCTCCAACACCACGTTCGCTTCCCGAATACTGAAGTACCCGGACATGCGCACTTGGGAAAAGGGACTGAGGCCGCTCGGCGAAGAGCATCCACGCCGCGACTGTTAGTTTGTCCGCTCGCGACACTAGGTCCCGTGCCTCGAGCATCTTCTGAACGCTCGCTGCCCCAATAAGGTTCCGATACTTTTCAGTTTGTCGAGAGTCTAGGTCTTCTACAGGTGGCTGCACGAGGGTTCCGTCAAAGGGAACACCACCTCGGTCGAACTCGAACTCTCGTCGTTGCGTATAGCTGAGCCGTCGCGATTCATCACCTTGATCGTGGCAGCTAGTACGCATGACAAGTTACTCTAACATTTTTATAGTAGTTTACAGTAGCGGGAGTTTCCCGCGGAATTCCGCCGATCTACTCTAACATTTTACCCTAACACCCCTTTAGGGTAGCCCGAACATGAGCCAGAGCCCCGCGCGCCGGAAGGGCGTGCGGGGCTCCGTCGTCGTCAAAAAACCAGCCTCTAGAGCATGCAGGAAACGCAGCCCTCAACTTCCGTACCCTCCAGCGCCTGCTGTCGGATTCGCATGTAATAGAGCGTCTTGATGCCTTTGCGCCAGGCGTAGATGTAGTTGCGGTTCACGTCGCGCGTGGTGACGGTGTCCGGATAGAACAGGGTCAGGGACAGGCCCTGATCCACGTGCTGGGTGGCAACCGCGTAGGTGTCAATGATCTTCTCGGGCCCAATCTCGTAGGCATCCTCGTAGTATTCGAGGTTGTCATTGTCCATGTAGGGCGCCGGGTAGTACACGCGGCCGATCTTGCCTTCCTTGCGGATTTCGATCTTGGAAACGATCGGGTGGATCGAGGAGGTGGAGTTGTTGATGTAGCTGATCGAACCCGTGGGCGGGACGGCCTGCAGGTTCTGGTTGTACATGCCATATGTGGCCACATCTTGGCGTAGCTGGCGCCAATCATCTTGGGTGGGGATGTGCGTTTCGGCGAACAGCCCACGCACGCGCTCCGTCTCCGGCTCCCACATCTGATCGATGTACTTATCAAAGAACTCCCCGCTGGCGTACTTCGAATCCTTGAAGCCCTCGAACTGCTCACCGCGCTCCTTCGCGATGGTCATGGAGGCGCGGATCGCGTGGTAGACCACCGTGTAGAAGTACATGTTGGTGAAGTCCAGAGCCTCGGGTGATCCGTAGTGGATATGCTCGCGGCCGAGGTAGCCGTGTAGGTTCATCTGGCCCAGTCCGATGGCGTGGGACATCGAGTTGCCGCGCTCGATCGAGGGCACGGAGCGAATATCCGTCAGATCGGACACGGCGGTCAGCGCACGAACCGCGGTCTCCACCGCCTTACCCAGATCGTCCGAATCCATCGCCTTCGCGATGTTCATTGAACCTAGGTTGCAGGAGATGTCCTTGCCCACGTGTTCGTAGCCCAGGTCCGGGCCCAGCTCCGAGGCTTCAGAAACCTGAAGGATCTCCGAGCACAGGTTGGACATCGTGATCTTGCCCTTGATCGGGTTGGCCCGGTTCACCGTGTCTTCATACACAATGTAGGGGTATCCCGATTCGAACTGGATCTCCGCGAGAGTTTGGAAGAAGGTGCGGGCGTTGATCTTCGTCTTGCGGATCCGCTTGTCCGCCACCATTTCGTAGTACTTCTCGCTCACGCTGATCTCAGTGAAAGGCACGCCGTACACGCGCTCCACGTCGTAGGGCGAGAACAGGTACATGTCCTCATTCCTCTTCGCCAGTTCGAAGGTGATGTCCGGGATCACCACGCCCAGCGAGAGGGTCTTGATGCGGATCTTCTCATCGGCGTTCTCGCGTTTGGTATCGAGGAAACGGTAGATGTCCGGGTGATGGGCATGCAGGTATACGGCGCCAGCGCCTTGGCGCGCCCCGAGCTGGTTCGCATAGGAGAACGAATCCTCCAGCAGCTTCATTACCGGGTTCACGCCGGAAGACTGGTTCTCGATCTTCTTGATCGGGGCGCCCTGCTCGCGTAGGTTCGAGAGGTTCAGGGCCACGCCGCCGCCGCGCTTGGAAAGCTGTAGGGCGGAGTTGATGCCGCGCGCAATCGATTCCATGTTGTCCTCGATGCGCAGCAGGAAGCAAGAGACGAGCTCGCCACGGGCCGCCTTGCCCGCGTTGAGGAACGTGGGGGTGGCCGGCTGGAAACGTCCGGAGATGATTTCATCTACCAATGCCTGGGCCAGAGCCTCGTCCCCGCGAGCCAAATACAGCGCAACCATGCACACGCGATCCTCGTAACGCTCCAGATAACGGGTGCCATCAAAGGTCTTGAGCGTGTAGGAGGTGTAGTACTTGAAAGCACCGAGGAAAGTGGGGAAGCGGAACTTGTGGGCGTAAGCCTGCTTGAAGAGCTGCTTCACGAAGCCCGGGGTGTATTGGTCCAGTACGGGCGCCTCGTAATACCCCTCCTCCACGAGGTACTCCAGCTTCTCTTCGAGATCGTGGAAGTACACCGTGTTTTTGTTGACGTGCTGCAAGAAGTACTGGCGTGCGGCTTGCCGATCCGCATCGAACTGGATCTTGCCATCGGCGTCATACAAATTGAGCTGAGCATTGAGCGAATGGTAATCCAAATTGGGATCCGCGTATCGTTCCTCGCCTGTATCCGTCAACGTGGTTGCTGCCAAAACTTCTCCAACCCTTCACGTACCCGGTCCGCATCTTGCGGCGTTCCGAGCAACTCGAACCTATACATGTGCGGCACATGGCACTTGGCGGAGATGATATCCCCCGCCAAGCAGTATGCCTCACCAAAGTTTGTATTTCCTCCTGAAATGACACCACGGATCAGGGACCGATTGTGTTCATCGTTCAGGAACTTAATGACTTGCTTGGGGACGGCGCCCTTCTGGTTGCCGCCTCCGTAGGTGGGAACCACCAGCACATACTCATCATCTACGTGCAGCGGATCTTCCTTCGGACGCAGTGGAATACGCTCAGCAGGCAGCCCTACCTTCTCCACGAAACGCTTCGTGTTGTTAGTGGCTGATGAGAAGTAGACGATGTGTGGCATCTCAACCTCACTCCAAACTGATGTCTTGCCGCATGGCGTAGCCGGGCTCCTTCGCGCTTGTTGGTTGGGCACGCGGCCGGCTGAGGCACTTCGGGGCATAGCCTGTGCGGCTATGCCCCGGGCCCGAACTCTCAGGCAGTAACTGCAGCGCTCTGTGAAACGCTCAGCGCCTTGATCTTGTCCGGCCGGAAGCCGGACCAGTGGTCGCCATCCGCGAACACAACAGGAGCCTGCTGATACCCGAGCGCCTTCACTGCCTCGAGCGCATCCGCATCTTCAGTGAGGTCAACTTCCTCATATCCCAAGCCCGCCTTAGCGAGGGCGCGCTTGGTTGCGTTGCACTGGACGCAGGAGGGCTTGGTGTAAACAGTGATACTCATAAGAGCTCTCCCTTCTAGTGTTTCTTCTGGCGGGTTACATCCCCACTAGAGACAACACGCAGATCTCAGAAACATTCCGTGCTATTCGCCGCCTTCCAGCGGCACGAGATAGACACTACACCTTGTGGTAGCCCGAGTGAGAGACCACAAGACTTTGTGTTGCAGCGTTTCGTCGTGAGAAGTCACACGGATGTAATTTTACGGTTGTGGAACCTCCCCTCATTCCGGTGGAGAACGCTGTGTACACGCCTCCGTGCCTACGTCTCGGTATCCACCGGTATGTCCACAACGGCAGTGGCCGCAGATCCGAGCAGCCACACACATCCGTGCTGGCTACCTTCATCTTCTCCTAGCCCTCCCACACCTTTTCATCTCCAGAATGAAGGCGACCAACTGTCCACTTTCCACAGCTGTGGATAAACCTTGTGCACAGTTGTGTGTTCAATCCCCATAGTTATCCACAGGTGTGGATAACGGCGCTCGAGGGCTCTACAGCGCGTCCGAGAAACTCAAAAAGTGCTCGGCGTGTCGTGCGTTAGCGTGTCGGAGAAGCCACCTCAGTGTGTCAGCACTCCACCACGTTGACGGCTAAACCGCCCTGCGAAGTCTCCTTGTACTTGGAGAGCATGTCCTTGCCTGTTTGCCGCATCGTTTCGATCACGGTATCGAAGGACACGGTGTGTCGGCCATCGCCCCACAGTGCCATGCGAGCCGCGTTGATTGCTTTGACGGCCGCAATCGCGTTTCTTTCAATGCATGGGATTTGGACCAGTCCGGCAACGGGATCGCAGGTGAGGCCCAACGAGTGCTCCATCGCGATCTCTGCGGCATTCTCCACTTGGAGCGGCGTGCCGCCCATGGCTTCGGTCAGGCCCGCAGCCGCCATGGCGCTTGCCGCGCCTACCTCTCCCTGACACCCAACTTCCGCGCCAGCGATCGAGGCGTTGTTTCGGATCAGGCCGCCAATTGCGGCGGCGGCAAGAAGGAACTGGCGTTGGCCAGTTACATCTGACTCCGGCACGAAGCGGAGGTAATAGGAAAGTACTGCGGGCACCACACCGGCCGCACCATTCGTGGGGGCGGTGACCACCCGATGGCCGGCGGCATTCTCCTCATTGACCGCGAGCGCATACAGGTTCACCCAGTCCATGCCCACGAGCGGATCCTGCCTGTGCCCCTTTTCTAAGTGGGCGTTGAGCTGATTTGCCCTGCGGCGCACGCGCAGGATCCCCGGAAGCATGCCGGTTGCCTGGCAGCCTTCCTTGATGCATTCGTCCATTGTTTGCCAGATAGTGTCCATGTAGGACTCCACCTCATCGGCCGAACGAACCGCCGTTTCGTTTGCCATCACCAGCTCGGACATGCGCAGGCCATGCAGCTCACATTGGCGAAGTAGTCCCTCAGCAGTGGCGTAGGGGTATGGCGCGCTCTGCCCTCCCTCGGGTGCCGAGTTATCCAGTTGACGTACTTCCGTGGCCCCTTCGGCCTCACCCATCTCCTCGCACACGAAGCCGCCGCCCGTGGAGTAGTAGGTTCCGTTATCGAGGACACCACCATCTTCGCTAAACGCGGTGATGGTCAAGGCATTCACATGGAAAGGGAGGATCTTCCCCGGTAGGAACAGGACGTCGCGTTCCAAGTTGATCGGAACCGCAGCAAGGCCCTGAATGTCTAGTACACCACTGGCCTCAACCGTTTCCATAAAGGAATCCACAACGGCCACCGGAACAGATTCGGGGAGGAAACCGGCCAGCCCTAGCAGCACGGCCCGATCCGTCGAATGCCCTTTACCCGTAGCGCCCAGCGAACCCATCAGCTCTACCGTGATCCGGGAAGGAACTATGCCGCGCTGGCCCACTTTCTGAGCGAAGTGGTATCCAGCTCGCATCGGCCCCACAGTATGTGAGGAGGACGGCCCGATACCCACCCTGAACATGTCACATACGGACAGTGGCCTAGTCGGATTCTCCGCAAACCCCGATTCTGCTACGGCCTCCATGGCTCTTACTTCTCGAGGATGGCGTTGACGCGATCCACCTTGGCTGCCATCTGTCCCGTGTAACCCGGGCGAATATCGGCCTTCATCACAAGGGAGACTCGCGGCGAATACGTCTCCACAACGTCCACGCACTTCTTGATCACTGCCATGATCTCGTCCCACTCGCCTTCAAGCGTGGTGAACATAGACGTTGTTTCGTAAGGGAGGCCAGATTCACGCACCACGTTGATGGCTGCGGCAACGGCGTCGGAGACTGAGCCGTCGGGCTGATCGGATGTCTGTGGTGAAATCGAGAAAGCTAGAAGCATGTGTCCAGCGTATCCCGCTATGGCTCCCACGTGGAGCAGTAACAGGGGACCTTCGTCGTACCCGTGAGCAATACCCCACGTTCACACGCCCAAAAATGGCTAAAAATCACCGAAAAATAGTCCGCTCGGCTTGAATGACAGTCCGTTTACGTATGGGATTGAACTATGGCCGCGTCGTTTGCATATCAACTCCGTGAGGCTGGGCTCAAGGTGACCCAAACCCGTCTCACGACGCTACGCATTGTGTCGCGCTACGGCCATCTGACCGTGGACGAGATCCATGCAAAGGCCGAGAAGAAGCTCGGGAAGGTCTCACGGCAAGCGATTTACGATATCGTCCATACCCTCACAGAGAAGCAGATCCTCCGGGAGACCCAGCCCGCGGGACACTCCAAACTGTATGAACTGTCAAAGAATCCCAATCATCACCATCTGATCTGCCGGAACTGTGGCCAGATCGAGGATGTTGACTGCGCCGTGGGGTACGCCCCCTGCCTTGAGCCCAGTGACGATCATGGGTTCGCAATCGATGAGGCCGAGGTCTACTACTGGGGCCTGTGCCCGCGCTGCTCCGCCAAGACTGAGCCTGCCAGCTGATCCAGAGACCGGCGCATCCGTCCAGAGATCTGACACGAAATTTAGGAACGACGACGGAGCCGCGGCCCGGCGAAGCCCGCCACTTAACAACACCGTCCAAACGAAATGAAGCTGGGCGGCAATCCACCCATTGCCGCCCAGCTGAGCTTCGATCGCAAGTTCAACTGTGGGAAGGGGCCACAGCCGATGCGCCAACGTTTGGCGAATGAACGAAGCGTTATTTCATTTTCAGGAACCCGAAAAGCACCACCAGAGCTCCGGACTCCTTGGCCATGCAAGCTGCCACATATTTCCACACACAGGAGATTGAGAAACAATTTCCAGTGGCTTGCCTGCCTGACATCATCAATATAATCACCCTATTCTCAATTTGAACCGTGGAAAAGCTGGGAATTTCTGACAAGCCACTTTCTCGCTATAGCATGCTGCAATAATCCGTCCGATGCGCCATAATAGAGTAGTTCACGTAGACCTGACGTGGGCAGGGGAGGAAAGCATGCCGTCCATGAATGTTGAGTCTTTCAATCTCGATCACCGCACTGTTTCCGCACCGTATGTGAGGGTCGCTGACGTCAAACAGCTACCCTTGGGCGATGTGCTCACAAAATATGATGTGCGCTTCTGCCAACCGAACAAGGATCACCTCGAGATGCCTGCCGTGCATTCGATCGAGCACACGTTCGCCGAATGTGTACGGGACCACAGCGATGACGTTGTGGACTTCTCCCCAATGGGATGCCAGACCGGCTTCTATCTACTGATAGCGGCACAACCAGACGTCCCCGCCACGATTGAGCTAGTAGCCCAAACGTTCCAAGACATTCTGGAAGCCACAGAGGTACCGGCCGCCAACGAAGTTCAGTGTGGATGGGGCGCCAACCACAGCCTTGAGGCCGCGCAAACGGCAGTGAAAGCGATGCTGGCACAAAAGAACACATGGGATCAAGTGGTAGCGCCATGACACGCATTCGAGCGATCGTTATCGCTGCGCAGGATGAGGAGATTCAGCCCGTCCTAGAACAGCTCACCGCTCTTGCCACCAAGCCCGCCAAGCTTGCCTGCCCAGTCGCGGCCGCGTGGGTTGCAGCATCCACAAGCGGGAACATTCTGGTTCTGCGCACTGGAATCGGGCTAGTGGCAACCTCCAACGCGCTCGGGTGGGCCATGGCCCGCTTTACTCCCAAACTGGTGATCTCCACAGGATCCGCAGGTGGCCTTGCCAAGGATGTGGAGGTTGGCGAAGTCGTTATCGGCACAACCTATCGCTACGGAACCGCGGATGCGACAGCATTTGGCTACGCGCTGGGCCAAGTTCCCGGCCAACCCGAATACTATACGGGTGCCACTGATCTGATTGACCAGTGCCCTCCTGAGATTCGCCGGGGGCTCATGCTCTCGGGGGATTCTTTCGTCACGGCGGCGAACGTGGGCAGCACGCGTGAAAACTTCCCTGAAGCGCTCACTACGGACATGGAGACAACGGCGGCAGCCCAAGTGTGCCATGCGTGGGATGTTCCATTCATTTCGATCCGGTGCGTCTCCGATCTGTGCGGGCCGGCAGCCGATCAGGATTACCACATCGGATTGGACTACGCCTCTGCCGCATCGGCGAAGGCCGCCATTGAGCTGCTGGTCTATCTGGCCGAACCGGGCCCGTCTGGGCCAAGCCAGCGTTTCTCTGAGGAATCCCTCATTGCCGCGCTGCTGCTCCTCTTCGCGTCGGTCAACAATTTGAAGCCAACAGACGCCACCGATCTGCCAGCTAACCTGCGCGAGGCCGTCACCGAACAGTACGAAGCAGTGCGCCCAGATTTGATCGAAGCTTCATTGGGCCTGATCGCAGCCGGGCGTCAAGCCATCGCCGAGGACCCAACCGTGACCCTCACAGCAAAGCAATATGACACCGAGCGCGCCAACCTTGCACGCGAACTTGGGCTGACAACGGGGCGCGGCCAGCTCGCATGGCCGCCCACCTCCCAAACCATCATCAAGCGTTTCAACGGTTACTGGAACGATGCCCTCTCCAAAGTGGGCATGCGCGTTCAGTCTGGCCGCAAGCGTGGCGGCCTCAAGTTCTCCGATCAGGACTACGTGACCGCGCTGCGCACCTTTGCCACATGGTCAGCCAAGCAGGGGATTTCTCCCAGTTATAAGGCCTATCAGCAGTGGATCAAGGACACGGATCGCCGGGGCGCAGTGCCATCGGGAGCTGCCATCCGCCAGCGCTTCGGTTCGTGGCGCGCGGCCGCCCAAGAGGCACAGATCTAGCAGCAGCCCGTAGCCACTCACGTACCTTTTGGGAAAGTTTGTTTTGTAACGACGACGAATCAGTCGCCCATTAACTCCGCACGCCATCCGGCAACGAAGGGGGCAACCCTCCCAACAACGCGAACTGTTGCAAGATCGTCAGCTCGTGTGGGCCCATCGGTAACAACAACGATCGGCTTCTGCTCACGGGAGGCCATTCGCACAAGCCTCAATGCGGAGTGAACCGCGAGGGATGAACCTAGCACCAACACAGATTCGGCGTCCTCAACGGCCTGAGTGGCCGCCGCAGCGACTTGAGGGCGCACCTGCTCGCCAAAATAAACCACATCTGGTTTGAGAATGCCGTGGCAGACCGGACAATCGGGGATGCGAAAGCCCGTTACCTCATTGAGCTCAACATCGCCGTCTGGGTTGATTTCTACATCTCCGCCAGCCACCGTTGCCGATGTCATGAAGCCCGGATTGAGGCCCGCCAGCTGCTCCTGCATCCAGTCGCGTGACCACACTCGCCCGCAGGTCAGGCAAACGACTTGATAAAGGGAGCCGTGCAGTTCTAGAACTGGATCCGATCCAGCAGCGCGATGCAGCCCGTCAACGTTCTGAGTTATGAGCGATGCCGGGTTCAGTGCGGCCAGATCGTAGTGGGTCTGGTTGGGGCTGAATTGGCGATAATGTTCCCAACCCACGTATCCACGAGCCCAGTACAACTGTCTGTTGTTATGCGAAGCTCGAAACGCCTGACCGGTCATCGGGGAGCGGCTCGGGGATCCTGGACTGCGGTAGTCGGGGATCCCCGAATCAGTGCTCACGCCAGCGCCAGTGATGACGGCTGTATAAGCAGGATTAAGGAGGGAATAGGCCTCGCTTGCTGTGCCTCGTTGAAGCGGTGTCTCCAAGCCAGCGAGGGGATCGCGCACCCGGCGTAGTTCCTGAGATGTGGACATGTCTCTACCCTAAGCCGCACCGATCTGATCCAGCAGCCACGTCAACATGAAGGCTTGGGACTCCCCGCGTCCCTCGCGGCTGCTCGATGCCTATCTGCAGCATGGGACACATCACCTCCGATTCGCGAGGATTGCAGCGATTTTCTTGGCTTGCTCCAGAGCAGGTCCACCGTGTTTTGCAACCAAAGCGGCACCACCTGCAATCCCTGCACTAGCCCCCGCAATGTAGTTCTTAGCTTTGTCTCGCCGGTCGTCCCTTTTCGCCTGACACTTACGACAGTACTTATGAGGATCTTCTCCCATAACCATGTTGCAGCTATGCGAACCACACACAGACTCTAGTTTCTGACCACAGTTGGGGCAGAAGTTAACGTCGTGTTTGAACTTCTCATGGTCCTTATAAGCCTTGCAATTATTATTGCAACAGCCCCTTTTCTGACTCACTCTTCTTCTCCTACAGATGCACTCAAGTAGACCGCTTTTGTTGGCGCGGCAATTTGAGTTGTGAGATCAGATACGTCTAGCTTGAAATTTGCACGCTTGTTCCAAATCCCAGCCTGAGTACCGTCATCTGTATCGTCACATTGAGCAAGTAGATTGGCATTGGCCACGATATTCTGTTCTATAAAACGCGAATAGCCCGTGAGTACAGTTGACATAGCGGCAAGTTCATTCTGTTCACAGTAGATCGCAGCTCTCAATATGGATGCTTGGTGAATGACAGCAAAACTCTGATTGATTGCTTTCATTTTGCCGTCGATCAACTTTTCCCGTTTTGCTTTGGACTTCTCGTAGTCGCGGTCAGCCAGATACTGGACATCGGACTGCAACGCAAGAATAAGTTGAAATGAGCTTTCAGACAATGAACGCAAGGATTGCCCGACAAGCGACGCTTTGAGATCGGGGTCAGATACTTGGCGAGCTTCAAGGTATAGGCTAAGGCCACTCTGGTAGACACCTATTCGATCATTCTGTTGGCCCACCAAGACATCCTGTACGTTACGGTCGATGTCCTGTATCTGGTCTGCCATCGCATGCAATTGAGATTGGACAGCACGCATCTGAAGGACATTGGCCAACTGGGCAGGATCGCCACCTTCCGAGAACTCTTCCCTTTTGATCGGGATTTTCGAACCAAACTGCCCTTTCTCGCCCCGGAGTTGTGCGAATGTCTCCCCGACCTTGTTGGTTGTGAGCTTGATCTGACCGCGTTCGATCGCGTCGATCATGCTTTCTGAAGCATCAACGACATAACGGACTCCACTTTCAGGAGTCTGAAACATCTCAACAAAGGCTGGCGCTTCCTTAGCGACGCTGTTCAAGATCGATTTCAGAGCACGATCAGCTTGGTATAGCTTGTCTTCCAAACTCTCCCTGAGGAGCGAAAAGGGATATTCTGCACTTTCTGGAACAACCTCCTGTGACACTCCCTCCATGCGCTCTTCAAATTCCTGATTCTCTACCGTCAAAACCAGCCTCCTACCACTACGCGTGGCCCAACGTCGTTGTGCATTCCACGAGTTTTCGTTTGGTTCCCCCAGATGGAAGCTACCGTCCTTATTCTAAGGGGATAGCTACTCACTGTTTCACAACTTCCACACGAGATCCTTGGATCAGAAGACTCTATTTGAGCACGCAGACGTTAGAACCACATGAATCTGGTGAGATAGAATCCCAAATCGTGAAGGCTATCCAAAGAGGCGACACGGATAGGGCTCAAACAATCTTGCAGTTCATGCCGCGCTTAGAGCTCAGTATCCACAGCCAGCCTGGTTTAGCAGCCAATCTGGTTTAGCAGCCACGCCAGCACGAACGCCTGGGACTCCCAGCGCCCCTCGCGGCCGCTCTTCCCGGCGTGCCCGGCCACCATCTCGATCTTCTCGAGGATCGGCCGGTCAAGAGGATCGTTCGTGGCATTCTCACGCAGTACCTGCACCCACTTGGTGGGTTCCACGTAAAAGACCCGGATATCGTTGAGCGAGGTTGTGGCTAATACTGCCGGATACTCGGTTTTCTGCACGTTCTCTACCGGGGAGTATGACTTCATGTACTCATACACTTCCTCGGATTCGATCGGGTTGCCCCATTCTTCCCATTCGCCCGCGGTGAGGGGAAGCTCGGGCTTGAGGATCGTGGTGAGTGCGTCCACGAAGGGCACGCCCGCATGCACGGCACGGAAGAGCCCGGGCGCAAGGTTCACGGCAGCTCCGATGAGGAGGCCTCCGGCGGATCGCCCTTCACCGGCCAGCCGATCCCGAGCAACCCAGCCGCTTTCGATCAGCCACTGCCCGCACGCCACGAAATCGCTGAACGTGTTTTTCTTGGTGAGGAGCTTGCCATTGTCATACCAAGCCCGGCCCATCTCCCCGCCACCACGGATGTGGGTCCATCCGATAACCACGCCACGCCGAAGCATGGCGATGTGCCGTGGAGCAAAGTATGGATCATTTGCCACTTCGTAGGAGCCGTAGCCGTACAGCCAGCCGGGATTCGTGCCATTGGCAGATAGCCCTGCCTTATAGGCAATCGTCATCGGGATCTGCGTGCCATCTGCAGCCGTTACCCAAACGCCTTCCTGAACGAACTCATCCGGATCATAGCCGGGCACCTCTTGGACCTTGAGCTTACTCACGGCTCCGGTCTCCACATCGTAGGCACACTGTGTAGGCGGAGTGAGCAGAGATTCTGTGGAGTAAACAACCTCCGAAGCATCCCAATCAGGAGACAGGAAGAGCTCTGTTGTGGAGAGCCTAGCCGCTGGCACTCGCACCGGTTCGCCCCATACCTGCCTCTCATGTGCTTCACGGTATGCCTCGCCCCTGCCCGGCATTGCCGCTTCAACATCCCGTTGCATTACGCGCAGCTCGGTTTCACCCTCCGAACGCAGAGCGATCACAGCGAAGCTGGCGAAGGCCTCTACCTCGCTGATCCGCTCGCCCGGTTCCGGTTTCAGCAAAGACACCCATTCCTGAGGAACCGACGTCCCAATGGGCGCCGAGGCAAGTTCGAAGTCCACAACGTTCGCGTTGTGGACAACCAGAAGATGGTCACCGGCGGGTTCCACCATATAATCCACGCCCGGGCTCCGCCGCGACACAACGATGGGATCGGCTTCGGGATGCCCGGTGGAGATCAAGCGAACCTCACTTGTGGTTCGCGAAGAGGAGTTCACTACTACCCAGCGCCCATCGCGTGATGCAGTGTGCCAGAGATCAAAGCGATCGTCATCTTCCTGATACAGGAGGCAATCTTCAGAACTTGGCGTTCCCACGCGGTGCAGCCAGATCTGCCAGGAGCGCCACGCATCGTCAACACGCGAGTAGATTACCGCCGAGGAATCGGCCGTCCACGCGATCCCGTATCCGATCCCCACCACAACATCGTCCAGGATCTGTCCCTGTTCGATATCGAAGATCTGCAGCGTGAAGTGCTCGTCTCCTGAGAAGTCCAGACCGAGCGCGCCAAGCTTCCCGTTGGGAGACACGTCGAAGCCAGAAGTGGAAAAGAAATCCTGACCTTCGCTCAGTACGTTGCTGTCCCACACAAGCTGCTCCCCAGACAGATCCGCAAGATCCGGCCGAGTCCCGTCAACATCGGGAATCCGATAGACGGCGGGGTACTCCTTGCCTTCCCACGTGCGCTGGTAATACCACCAGCCACCTTTACGGATCGGAACGGTAATATCTGTCAGCTTGGTGAGCGAGGCAAACTCCCCCGCTAGTTGCTCACGCAGCGGCTGAAGATCCTTTGTCCGCTCCTCGGTCCACTCGTTTTCAGACTCGAGGTGGGCAATCAGCTCTGGATTGGACTTGTCGCGGAACCACTCGTAGTTATCAACGTAAACGTCACCGTGAGTGACGCGTTCTACCGGGATCTTGTGTGCAACCGGAGCTTGCTTCAACATGCAAGAAAGTCTACTGCTTTACCTAGCTGCGGCTACCCCGCGATCACCTACGGCCAAACTTCTTAGATTCAGCAACGGCCAACGTATCGCACAGCTCATTGGCGGCATCGCCAGCGTGCCCCTTGACCCACTCCACCTCAGTCTTTCCGGTGCGTGCCTCGTACAGGTTGAGCAGCTCTTCCACGAGCTCCCGATTCTTTACCGGTTTGCCGTCTGCCTTCTTCCAGCCCTTGCGCCGCCAGTTTGGCGCCCACTTCGTCACCGTGTTGATGACGTACTGGGAATCGCACCGAATGAGCAGCGACGGCTCCGGCCCCACATACTCCAGTGCCCGCACGAGCGCCGTCAGTTCCATGACGTTGTTCGTTGTTTTTGCCGCACCGCCGCTATCGCGAGCGCCCGTAGTTTGCTCAACCCACGCCCAGCCTCCCGGCCCGGGGTTCCCCGAGCACGCCCCGTCTGTGGCGACCACCCGATCAAATCCCTGCCGCGGCCTGCCCACAGGCTTGCCCCCAAGGGTCACCTCAGTTGGCACAGTTGCTGCGGTGGCAGGTTCGTCGTCGTCGCCCATCAAAACACCCTCGAAATCGGAATCGTCAAACAACGCACTCGTCTCGAACCGGGTCGGCTCCTCAGCCAAGGTGAGGCCGGTGCCATTCAGGAGCACCACCACGTCCGGGTGCCAGAGGGCCTCCATCGTGCCGGTGTCCCCCACACCTTCGCCGCCCAGCCCGTGGCGTTCGGCCAGCGCGGACGCCCGCGATCCCTCGGACAGGCCAAGCCGCGCCAGCCCTTCCAGCACCTCATAAGAATCCGTGCCAAAGCGCGCGCCCAGTTCGATCGTAGAAAGCCATTGCGTCATGGCACTACCCTACCGGGCGGCTCCCACAGGACGGCGTGCCTCTTAGCGTTCGCCGCAAACGTCAGATTCACACAGTGACTGGGCCCCTAGCCAAGTGCCCCCGAGCAGCAGCTTCGCCAGACCTCGCGAACTTTACTAACGACGACGGGAGTATTCCCGTCCCGAGTCCAGCGCAAACACCAAGTTCGCTGCCAACAACGAGCCTCGCAGTGCGGGCGCACGGTTACCAGCCATCGCATTCAGGCGCTTACTATGTGGCAATAGTATCACGGTTTCGTTATACTATTGCCATGTCCAGAAAGCTGTTGGCAAGGAACGTGCTGTGGGAAGTTGCGACCGTGCAGCACGGTTTTGTAACGGCCCAACAGGCCGCCGAGTTGGGTATCACCAGAGCCTCACTTCAGATGATGGCGCAGCGAGGCACTCTAGACCGGGCCGCATTCGGGGTCTACCGGTTCCCTCAATACCCTGTAGGTGAGCACGACCAGAAGATGCTTGGAGTGTTGTGGACACGACTGCCCGAAGCTGCAATCTCGCATGAGACTGCGCTTGAGGCTTACGGTATCAGTGACGTAAACCCCAACCGCATCCATGTCACGGTCGGTAAAGGGCGCCGTCTGCGACGTACGGGTGGCGACCAGTATGTGGTTCACTATGAGGATCTCACTCCGAAACAGATTGGTTGGTGGCAGGAAATCCCTACTGTGACTGCGAAGACGGCAATCGAACAGTGCTTGGAATACGGCACTCCAACGTATCTGCTAAGACAATCGATTCACCGAGGCCACGCACAGGGTTATCTGAAAACTACTGAACGGGATGAACTGGCCGCAGCATTGGAGGCCAAGTATGAGCGATAATCAGATAAAATCCCGATTGGCCGCGCAATTGGCATCCTTGAAACCCAAGGACAAACAACCTGTGTCAGCCAAAGTGCTCAACAGCTGGATCGTCCAAGCCGAACCTACCCTAGGTGACGAAGCCAAAGGTGGACGTCTTGGTTGGCTGATTGCATCTTCAGTGGGCATTGCCGCAGTACAACGTGCCATTGATACAAACGGCAACCAAAGCCATGACCCAATCCCAAGTCTTGCACCGGGACAGATTCTGCGTAACTCCTAGTGGTTAACTGATTACGGCGTAGCCGATATGAAGGAGCGTCTCTTGGCTAACCAGCATGGTCTACCATCGAGAGTCACTGTAACTGCTGAGTACTTCGGTCTTGGTCGCAAGCAACAAAAGGTAACCTACAATCTTGATGTACAACTGATGCAGTTGGAGGGTATGGCTGTCTCCTCTACGCCTACACTCGGGCGGCTCGCGAGAATCGAGAACGAGCTCTTCGATCCCGCGAGACAGGCGATTCTCCTCATCGCTGGAGACAAATCGAACAACTGGCAGAAATGGTACCGCCGTAACATTCCGCTGGCGGACAACCTTTTTGACGAGCACTTGAAAGGAATGGAAGCATGACACGAACACTTGCAGAGCAGCTTGCTCGCCGTCCTGTTGACGAAGATCGGGTTGAACTACTCGCCCACAACATGCGGCAACAAGTTCGAGCAACAAGGCTCCGTGAACTCCGCGACCAGCAAGGGATCACCCAGAAAGAACTGGCCGAGCAACTCCATGTTTCCCAGAATCGCGTTTCCCAAATCGAGACAGGAAAGCTCGACAAAACCCAGATCAACACGCTCCGACACTACGTCGAGGCACTGGGCGGATCACTTCACGTTGAGGCCTCATTTGGCGACACTAGGTACTTGATCGCTTAAGCTAGTCCCTTACGAATCCCTACAGAAGATCCTGAGTGCTAAGGGCGGTATCTCGGCCATCTAGACATACCTATCAGCCTTGACCCAGCCAGCCGTGACCGGCGTCAATGCGCCGCGCTCCAAGCTCTTGTACATTTAGTACGTACCGTATGAAGGAGATGTGCCATGCTGCCGTTGTCTGCTTATCGCGAGGCAATCCATCTAGATGAACCGTTCGACCGGCCCAAGCCGGATCCCCGTTCGGATCGTGCCCTGTTCGATGTTGTGCTTGCCGGGCTGCCGGAGGGCCACTTGGAACCCACCACGCCGGCGGCAGAGGCTGCGCAAGCAGTTGAAGAGCTCTATGACATGTCTGATCTTCAGGATGCCCTGCGCCTCGTGCTGATGGGCCTATCCGCGAGCGAGATCTCGGATGAGGCACTTGAGGCCATCAACGTCCTTCTGTACCGCAATTCCGCAGCGCTCGGCCGCACTACCGGCACGAACCTCATGCGCGTATCCGAGATGATGCCAACGTCCGATTACGGTTCGGCCCGCAACGTGGCTATGTGGCGCGGGGACGTGCGCGAACTCGTGGCCGATGCCGTGGTGAACGCCGCGCTCCCCTCCCTCCAGGGCTGCACGGATCCCAACCACCCCTGCATTGACAACTTCATTCACGCCCAGGCCGGGCCGTGGCTGCGCGATGATTGCAAGGTTATCCGTGATATGCAGGGCCGCGATGATGAGGTGGGCGGTGCCGAGATCACCCGCGCCTACCGCATGCCGTCAAACTACGTGCTGCACACTGTCAGTCCTCGCGTGACGGGTTCTCAGGTGACTGAGGCCGATCGTGAAGCCCTCGCCTCCTGCTACACCTCCTGCCTCGATCTGGCTCTGGAGAAGGGCGATATCCACACTGTTTCGTTCTGCGCGCTTTCCACCGGAGAAAACGGCTTCCCCTTCGAGGTTGCCACAGAAATTGCGCTGTCCACAGTGAATAAGTGGCTGCACGCCCACGGTTCGGACCAGATCAATCTGGTGATCTTCAATATCTTTGAGGATACGGATGCGGCGCGCTACATCGATGCCCTCAAGCAGTGGATTGAGGACTAGAGGCCCACACCCAACCGCATAACGCTCCATACTATGGAAAAGCGAAGGGATGAACCCATCCGCTCACCATAGTGAAGGAAGGGCCAGAACGATCGAAGTTCTGGTCCTTCTACTATTTGTTAGCCCATTTAGGGACGACGACGAATCCTCCCGTCCGCACAGCACTCCCCTTGTGGGTGGTTTAGTCCACCGGACGTCCGGAGAGGGTATCGAAGTCACTCTCGTTTTCTTCCATGAAGGTAGACACGTCATCTTGCTGGAAGGCCTCGGACACACTAGCCAGCTTGTCCTCGTCTAGGAGAACGATGGACTGGCCATCATCGGACGTGCCGGTTCCCGTAACGGGTGCGGTGAAGAAGATCAGGTTGTTCTTGTTGAAGTCTGAAAGCGAGGTACCGATCGAGATGATCTTGTTTATCCCAAGGTCTTCATCAATGGCTACGTTCTTGCTCATGGTGTCGGTAATATCCACGATGTTCCCAGGTGAGGATAGTGTCTCCCTAGTCAGCAGCTGGGACAGCACGGCCTTCATCCAGGCCTGCTGACGCCGCACGCGATCGAAATCGCCGCGGGGTAGGCTGTAACGTTCACGGACGTATTCGAGCGCTGCCTCGCCGCCCATCTTTTGGGGACCTTCCGCAGTTTCGAGGGTGACGCCGCCTACGATGTCCGTGAGCTTTGTAAAAGCCATGAAATCCACCACCGCGATATGATCGATCCGGATACCGGTCACCTGCTCAACGGTTTCGATAGTCAGTGGCGCACCACCATATGAGAATGCTGCGTTGATCTTGTTCATCCCGTAGCCGGGAACCTCTACCCACGAATCACGCGGGATGGACATGACGGAGATGTGCTCACGGTCCCCAGAGATCTGGATGATCATGAGGGCGTCGGTGCGCTGGGCTCCAAACTTCCAATCGTTAGGGTCTCCGGCGGAAATCCTGGAATCCGATCCCATGATCAGAACGTTCACCGGCGCCTTATCCCCCGATTCCACTGACGCCACGCTGGGACGATTCGTGATCTCCTCGAACGGATTGCCAAAGCTCTGCATTGAGTTGATCGCCCGATTGGCAAAGAATCCGATAGCTGCGGCCGCTGCGATAACCAGCGCGAGGAGCACAGTCAGGATGATGACGGTAATCTTCCATCCCTTGCGCTTCTTCTTGGGCGCTGCTTCAGGCGCAACTTCGTCAATGTCGGATTCACTCATGCCGGTGCACTTTTCTGAAGTGAGATCGCTTGATACGTCGATCTGGGTATGGAGAATTATCCGCTCAAGAGCAGCAATTAAGCAATAGGTATCTTGACCAGTATCCTAGCTAAGCACCCTCTGAAGCAGCCTCCGCATCCGCGGCCGCACCGGGCGCTCCACCCACCTCTCAAGCATATAGGCAACAATAAGGCTGGCCGCGACGGCGATGGCTAACGTCAGCCACCTGCCCATAGTGGGTTCGAGCCGCCCGATCAGCCAGAGTCCCCAGTAGTGATGCGTGAGGTAGAGCGGGTATGTAAGCGCTCCGGCCTTCGTCATCCACGTATATCCCCGATGCTTGAACGGAGTGAGGGTCAGGACGGTCATGAGCGCGATGATCGCCACAACCACGATCGCAACGCCAACATCGGTAACAAAGCGACCGTCAGTTGGTTCGTTCGGGACGCTGAAATACAGCGTGTTGTGGATCCCAATGGCAGCGTTGAACGCGAAGAGTAGCCAGAGCTCAAACTTCGATCCGTGCTTATGAATCAGATACAGGCACATACCCAGCGCGAAGAAGGAGAAGTACTTCGCACCGGTGATATCTATGAGCCTCAGATCTTCTGATTCCGCAACCAGCAGCATGAGACTCGGGTATACGGCCAGAAAGATCGTGTAGCCACGGTACGTGACCTTCGCAGCCATGAGGCAAGCCATGATGATGTAGAAAACTAGCTCGATCCACAACGTCCAATACACATCGTCTACATGCGAGACGTCGGCGGGCACCTGAAACATCGTAAGGTTCACGAGCACTTGGGGAACTGTGACGCCATCGCCCAGCTCCGGAGCTGTCCAAGTTCGCAGGCACGCAGTAGCAATGACGGCAAGCCAGTACGCCGGGAAGATGCGAGCCGCACGGGCGGCCGCGAAGCTGGAGACCGTCCTGCCCTCGGTGGACATCAGGATCACAAAGCCACTCACGATGAAGAAGAGCTGGACACCCAAATACCCGTATGAGGAGATGATCGAGAGATCGGGGAACATTCCGCGCGTGGATCGTGGCCACTGATCTGCGTCACGCGATACGAAGTGGTAGAACACCACTGCTAGGGCCGCGAGGAAGCGGGCGAAGTCCAGCAAGTAGAAGCGTGGAGAGGATGGCGAACCTTGTGGCGCTTGCTTACCTGACGTCAAAGGCACAACCCTCTCGCTACTTCCAAATGATACGGGTCAGCCTACGCCGGGCTTGATCGTTATTGCATGCCCGCTAAGCCCACCAGTCTCCGCCAGCGGCTGAAATATGCGGTTCTGGCCGTCAGTTGAAATGATGCTTTCCCCGCAAGTTCAAAGGTGCCGGCGGGTCTGACGTGGCTTCGGCAAACGCTCCTTCATAGCCTTCCACTAGCTCAAGGAACTGGACAATGGCAACGTTCGCCTCAATCAGCTGGTCCGCGGATTTACGATACGTGCGCCGGTTCTCACCGTAAGGATCAACAACGTCATATGCACTTTCTCGTGATAACCGAGTCACAGTACCGCGCAGCTGGTGAGCAGCTACAACCGCTAAAACGAGGTTCTGCTTTTGGCCAGAAAATAGTTCCGCCAGATCAGATTCTTGAACGTGTGACACTAAGTAGGCGTATTCCCGCATCGTAAAGGACTTGTTGGCTGCCGCAGGAACTGTTCTTACAACATAACGCCGGTGCCGCAAAGAGGCCGTCAAGATGAGGTCCGCTTCGTGGATGTCCTTCTCGGAAATCTGTCGGCCCCGGTGCTCGTTAATTGTCTCGAGTCCGTACTTGGCCGCTATCTTTATTTGCTGACCTGGAACAACACCGCCAACGACTGCATGTGTCCCAGCACTGGCAATCTCAAAATGCTCACAATCTAGCGCGTCCCTCAGGAAATACTCGGCCAGAGGTGACCGACAAATGTTCCCCGTGCATACCGTAAGAATGCTCAACCGCGCCAACGCAACTCCCTTCCACACACAGCTTCTCATAGATCTCGCTATGGGCAGCCGCCCGTATCACGCTTGCGTGGACACCCCTCCTACGAAGGACATTGCTACGCCAAGACTAGATCACTCAAAATGGGAGGCCGCGGATGTAGAAGACAAGATCTACACCCGCGACCTCTTCGGCAGGGACTAACTAGTCCTGCTGCCAGCGCTCCCACAGCCTCGCATATTCGCCGCCTTGAGCCACGAGTTCGTCGTGGCTACCCAGCTCCACCACGTCGCCATCGATCATGACGGCTACACGATCCGCATCATGCGCGGTATAGAGCCGGTGGGCGATGGAGATGACCGTGCGGCCTTCCAGCACGTGGGCCAGGGCCAACTCCAGAGAGCGCGCTGCGGTCGGATCCAACAGCGAGGTGGCCTCGTCCAGCACCAGCATGCCTGGGTCCAGCAGCACGATGCGGGCCAGTGCGATCTGCTGAGCCTCGGCCGGGCTCAGTTGCTTGCCGCCCGAACCCACCTTGGTTTCGATGCCGTTCGGTAGAGCAAACACCCAGTCCGCCTCAACATCCACCAGGGCGGCCCGGATCTCCTCCTCGCTCGCATCCTCCCGAGCAAACCGCAGATTATCCGCAATGGTCCCCACGAACACGTGGTGTTCCTGGGTCACCAGAGAAACGGCCCGGTGCCGCTCCTTCTCCGGAATCCGCGTCACTTCTGCGCCGCCGATGGCCAACGATCCTGAGGCGGGTGCGTTGATGCCCGCCACCAGCCGACCCAGGGTGGACTTGCCGGCGCCCGACGGTCCAACGATCGCCAAGGTCTCCCCCGGCCGAACCTCTAGATCCACCCCGTGCAGCACCTCCATGCCGTCGCGGTAGGAGAATCGGGCGTCCGTCACGGCTAGCCCGTCTCCATCAGGGAACTCGCTGGCACCGGCCGGCTCGTCCTCCGCCAGCTCCTCGCTCATCACTTCCACCCCGAAGATTCGGGAGAAGGAAGCAGAGGCAAACTGGATCTCATCGATCCACCAGCCCAGCTCGTTGAGAGGCCCCCGCAGCTGCTGCGCGTACAGCGCCACGGCCGTAACGGCCCCCAGCGTGGTAAGCCCGTGGCCCATGAGGAACCCTCCCCACAGCACGGACACCAAAATCGGTGAATACACGGCGATCACCATCATGATCATGAACAGCGCCCGGATCCACGCGGTGTAGCGCTCGTTGCGCCACATTTCCCGCATGAGAGTATCCAGCCGCCCGAGCCGGTTGCGCCCTAGATTCATCGAATCCACGGTGCGTAGTTGCTCGATGGTTTCAGACACCACGCCGGACAGCCCGGCGTATAGCGCCGATCCTGCTAGGTAGGCGGGCACGGCGCACCGCACCATCCACCGTACGATGAAGAAGATCGGCACCACGGGCAGCAGCACCACGAAGCCCACCCGCGGATCCACAAAGAAGGCGGCCAGCATGGTCACCACGATCGTCATGACGATGATGATGATTCGTGAAATACCGCGCTGGACGAATCCGGCGATCCGATCCACATCGTGCGTGGTCCGCCCCAGCAGGTCACCCGTTCCGGCAGACTCCACCACGGAGAGCGGCAGGTGCGTCACCCCGTACACCACTCTGTTGCGCAAGGTGGTGAACACGTATTCGCCCAGCTTCATCGCCTGAAACTCGCCGAAGTAGGCCATGAGCCCCTGCACCACAACCACACCGAACAGTACAATTACCAGGTTGCGGATATGATCGGCCGTAGTCCCGGCCGCCACGGCATCGATCGCCTGCCCAATCACGAACGGCGCTACGATACCCAGCAGTGCCACGGAGAGCTGCAGGAAAATCACTACGGCAAAGCGCCCCTTAAACTGGCGCATGATGCCGGCCAGCTTGGCCACGATGGTGCGCCCATCGGCTGTTGGCAGCGTCATTTCGCTTCCTCCCCTACGCCTCGGTGGACCACGCTGTAGTAGTCCGGGTTATCAAGTAGATCGCGATGGCTTCCGCGTGCAATCTCGCGTCCGCCGGCCACCAGCACGATCTCATCGCACCGGTCCAGAACCAGCGGGGACGCCGTCACGATCACGGTGGTTTTGCCGCGGCGCACCTGCGCCAAGTTGCCGGCGATTCGCGATTCGGTGTGCGAATCCACGGCACTCGTAGGTTCGATGAGCACAGCAACGTCGGGATCCGCCGCCAGTACCCGAGCCAGTGCCACGCGCTGGCGCTGCCCGCCCGAAAGCGAGCGGCCCCGCTCGGCGATCTGGCCATCAAGCCCGCCGTCCACGGACGTCACAACGTCTCCGGCATCGGCCGCGGCAAGCGCAGCCATGAGATGCTGATCCTCCGCGCTCACGCCCTCCACTACTTCCTTCTCGAAGAGCGCCCGGCCTTCACCACCCGGCTGCTGAATGTCACGAACTTGCTCGTACACACTGCGCGGCGCCACCTCGGGGGCATTCGGCCCCAGCACGCCGGAGCGCAGGCTTCCCGTGAACAGCTCGGCCACGGATCCGGACAGCACGATGTGTTCGCGAACCTCATCCACCGGATAGGACCGCAGGTCCACGCCGTCGGCAAAGGTCTGGTTGGCATCATCTACGCGGGTCAGCCGCACGCCGATCGCTGTGGTCTCCAGTGGGGAGGCCGCCACCAGCGCCGTGATCTTGTGCGGTTCAATCCGCACCCCGCTCTCCGCGTCAACCAACGCGGTCCCGCCCCAGTCCCGTGGGTTTTCGGACGGGACCACAACGTCGTCGTCGGTAACAAGCGGCTCCGCCGCAATAACGTGACCAATCTTCTTCGCGCCCACCCACGCGCGCGTGCCCATCTGGATGGTTTGCGAGATCGCGCCGATCGGCATGGACAGGAACACGGTGTAGCCGTAGAAGGAGAATAGTTGGCCCGGGCTCATCATGCCCGTGAACGTGAAGTACAGGCCGCCGCCCACCACGATCGCCGTGAACAGCGCGGGGCCGGCCGTCTGGATCGCGTTGAGGAGCGCCCGGTACTTCGCCGCCCGGATCCCCGCCTCCTGAACAACGGTGGATTGCGCGATGTATTTTTCGTTGTAGACGTCCTCGCCGCCCACGCCGCGCAGCACGCGCAGGCCCACCACCGCGTCCGATGCGAGCGAGGTCAGGTTGCCCTGCTCCTCACGTTGAATCGCGATTCTTTGCTGAAGCGGCTTGATGATGCGCGAGATTCCGAACAGAAGCAGTGGCATCCCGATCAGCACGAACAGACCGAGTGGTACGGAGACTTGGAGCATAAGAATAGCGACGACGACGAACGCCACCGCCGAGCCCACCGCATCCGGAACGAATGCCGCAATCGCCCCGAGTTTGTCTCCATCAGTGGTAACCGAGGCAACGATATCGCCCGAGGCCATCTTCTGGGACACGTCCGTGCGGCGGCGCGACACCCTGCGGAGCAGCCAGCGCACCGGCTCCCACGTGCCGTGCAGCCACAGGCCAATCTGGACCGGTTCGTTCAGGCTGCTCAGTGCGGCCAAGGCAATGATGCCGAGCGTCGTGAGCACCCACGGCGTGATGCTGGGATGCAGGCCCGTTTCCAGGCCTGAATCTAGCAGCCCGCCTATCGCCCATGGCAACATCGCCATTGCCACGAAATGCGTTGCCGCCAGCAGGATGGACAAGATCAGCGTGAAGCGACTGGTCTTGAAGATGTGCTTCAGCAGCTCCTTGGGGTTGCTCGGGACCGGCGTTGGTTCGCCCTCGAGCTCCTGCAAGAACCGTGGCCAACACTTCGGCGTGGGCCCCACACGTACAGGACGTGGCATTCTTTTCTCCTGGGATGTAGTTGGAACAATCTCTTAGCGCCGGATCTTGCGAATCAGGTCACGCACACGGCTGAACAGAACGTGCAAATCCGGGACGTGATGCCCGAACTCCGCGGGAGGCGACATGCCTGAAGAATGCCCGTGGCGGCCAGTGGACGCGGGGGTCCACCAGACAGCAGTGCGCAGGGGAGTTTCTTGGGAAATCATTGTTTTCTCTTTCAAAGGGATAGGTTTAGCCAGCACAATTGCGGATTATCCGCTGTGGATGCTTGGCGCTCTTGGCCTGAGTTTGGGCTGAAACAGGGCACACTTCGCCCTTTCAGCCTGCTAGATGGCTGTGAGCAGTGGATGCACAATGAGCCCAAAGGTGCCACCGAATCTATTCGACATGGTCAACCTCCTTCTGGGCCGTGCCGTCTCCTTTGAAAAGACGAACAAATAAGTACCAAAGTAGCGTAACAGGGATGTAACGGAAAGAACAACCCCCAACTTCGGAGTTTCTACTCCGCCGGCCTGAACCGTTCCCTTGGGTTCAGTCCGTACCCGTCGCCGGAGCCTCCCAAGACTTGACGCACTCCCGGGGCGAGCCTCCCAAGAGTTGACGCACTCTAGGGGGTGGTTGCCGTCTGGGGCTTGGGACCATTCCTGTTCGTAGATCTGAGACAACCTTGTTTGGTCCGGACATGGTGAAGGGCCCCTGGTGGTGTTCCGGGGGCCCTTCTCAAGGGGGTGACGGCGGTGTCTTACTCTCCCACACCCTGGCGAGTGCAGTACCATCAGCGCTGGCAGGCTTAGCTTCCGGGTTCGGAATGGAGACCGGGCGTTTCCCTGCCGCTATGACCACCGTCAAAACGTTTGGATCCTCTACACGCATGCCACCGCTGGTAGGACCTACCAGCTGGCTGGTTTGGTGTTGAGGGATTGTATAGTGGATGCGACAC
>NZ_QETB01000005.1 GCF_003123745.1 Ancrocorticia populi
GGCCGGCTTCACTCCGGATGTGGTGACATTCCACCCATCGAATACGAAACCTTGTACCATCAAACACACAAAGGCCACACCCTCGTGGCCGCCTAACAACAACCTCCACCAACCCCAGGCCGCTTCATGATGCCCGCCTTTCTCTCGCGCCGCATTCGCGGCATGGTCAGTACAACCAGCTCCCAAGTTGGGGTCGGTTGCGCAATCTCCACCGCGGACATGTCCTAGCAAGAGCCAGTCCTCTCCGCGAATGTCTCAGACGAGCACTTCATCATCGACTGCGCGAGGGCACATAAAGTGCCAGAAAACAGACTAACATCATCGAAATCGTCGCGAAAGGCTCTCGAATCTCATCCGGCGCACATTGGCATAGCCTTTCGGCTATCAGCCAATTATCTCCTCCATCATAGATTTTGAGCCAATGTTGGACCACCTGTCTCTTGCCCTAAGACCGGTGGTGTGTTACCGTCAGTGAAGTAAACATACCGGCGGTCTATAAGGAGGCGATTTGGTGTCCCATCTGGGTCCAAACCTAAGTCGCAAGCTCGCGATCATTTCGGTCGCTTACCTCGAAGCTAACCATGGCCACGCCGTGGAAGACCAACCATGACCGACCCCGTACTCGCTCGCACCTGAATCAAAAGCGGCCGTGTGAACGTCGGGGCCCTGGTTCGTAGCCGCGTGCTTGGTGGGACGTTCGTTGCTTTAGGCATATTGGGAATCGCGGCGTTCGGCTACTTGCTCGTCACCGCAGGCAGTGCATACGACGGTATTCCCGAACGGATCGCCGTATATACCGTCATGGCAGCTGAAATCATCGCAGCTACTGCATTGATCTCAGGAACAGGAGAAACACGTAATGGAAAAGAAGATCATACTAGTCACCGGCGCAACCAACGGGCTAGGCCGTGAAGAGGCCAAGGCGTTCCTGACGCAGGGCCACACCGTAATTATCCACGGCCGCAACCGGGACAAGGCTCTGAGAGTCCAGCGAGAGCTGAGTGCTGAAACCGGCAATTCCGACGTGGACGTGCTCGTTGCCGATCTGGAATCCCTCGCCTCGGTCAAACGCATGGCAGAGGAGTTTCAGGCAAAGTATGACCGTCTCGATGTCCTAGTCAACAACGCCGGAAACCAATACGGCAGCACTTGGGCCGGTACGGCCGAGGGCCACGAAAAGACCATGACGGTTAACCTATTCGCACCTGTGCTGCTCTCCTTTCTTCTCATTGACAGCCTGAAAAAGAGCCGCCACGGCCGCATCGTCACTGTCTCTTCAGCCTCCCATGCTCAGGGCGGTCAACCATATCTGGATGACATCGAGCTGAAGGATCACTACTCTTACACCCGCGCCTACGGGCTATCCAAGCTCTACGTGATCTGGGCTATGCGCGCCTTGCGCAAGAACCTCCGCGAACAGGGCGTCGATACGATCGACGTGAACATGACGCATCCAGGGATGGCCAAGAGCAGTTTGGGGGAGGCCAACCAGCGACCGTGGTATTTGCGGCCAATCTTCGCTTTAGCCTTCCTGTTCGCTAGCTCAACAGAGAAGGGTGCCCAGCCGACAATCTACGCCGCGACCTCGCCCGAGATCGAGGGTGTGTCAGACCGATACTACGGGCCGAAGGGTGAGGAGAAGGTTAGCGAACGCTACTACACACCCGAGAATGAGAAGGCAGTCTGGGATTACTGCCTAAAGGTTCTGGACCCATACCTGAACTAACGCGTGTTGCGGAGGTGGGCGTCCGTCGTCGTCGTTCCCAATTCGCCCCGTGCCTGAACTGAGAGACGGGGCATCGGGCGAAGCATGGCTAGCGGAACATGTCATTAGCCGAGCTAGATACTAGCGCTGTTGATATCCTCAAAACATGTCCGAGCACTCTCCGGGTCGCGCCAAATCGGTATCTGTGTACCAACTCGATTCTGCTGACCCTGAAAGCGAGTTGGTGGACCGTAGATCCATTCCTGAAGCTGACGTGCAGCAGATTGATCTCCTGATGGCTGCGATGGGAAGGCTGCGTGAGACTGAAGATCAGGTTGCCGAGGCCGCAACAGAGTACATGAAACTCAACAGAACGGACATGCGGGCACTTCGTTTTCTGATCGTCTGTGAGAACAGCGGAAAGCTCGCTACGCCGGGTGAGATCGCTGCTGAGCTGGGAATCACCACGGCATCAACAACAAAGCTGCTTGACAGGCTTGAGCGTGGCAAGCATATAGTGCGAGAACCTCACCCGAAGGATCGCCGTGCTCTAGTTATTCGTGTCACGGCTCAAACTCGAAGGTCTGCGATGAATACCATAGGCAGGCACCATGCCAAGCGCTTTAAGGTTGCTGCGGACCGGACGCCCGAAGAGCGTGAGGTGATTATCGCCTTCCTAGAAGACACGTCGCGTGCGCTCTCTCTCGAAGGGATAGATTGGTGAGAGAGCTGACCTCTTAGGACGGATCTTTGGTTGGAAAATCCTGTCCATCCTTGTCGCGAGGATGTGAGAGCCGTGATGGCCACCAGATCGCCGGCCCGATGTCATAGCACAGAGCGGGCACCAAGAGTGAGCGAACGACGAAAGTGTCGAGCAGCACGCCAAATGACACGATGAACGCTAGCTGCGCCAAGAACAGGATGGGAATAACAGCAAGCGCGGCGAATGTTGCTGCAAGGACGAGTCCCGCAGAGGTGATTACGCCGCCCGTTATCGTTAGACCACGTAGGACGCCCGAACGGGTGCCATGCTCCAGAGTCTCTTCACGCACGCGAGTCATCAGGAAGATGTTGTAGTCAATGCCGAGGGCCACGAGGAATACAAAGGCGTAGAGCGGGACGGCAGGGTCGGCGCCGGGGAAATCAAGGACATGGTTGAACACTAGGGCGGAGACCCCTAGCGCTGTGCCGAAGGACAGCACCGTGCTCGCGATCAGTAAGAGTGGCGTCAAGAGCGACCTCAGTAGTGCCGCGAGAATTAGTAGTATCACGATCAGTATCAACGGGATAATCAGATTGCGATCGTGGATTGAGGCGTCATTGGTATCGATCGCCGTTGCGGTCACTCCTCCAACGAGCGCGTCGGGGGTCAAATCCGTTAACTCCGTGCGAAGGCCGCGAACTGTATGTTGCGCGGCGCTCGAATCTGCGGCGTCTGAAAGGGTAGCTTGAAGCATCACCTGGCCGTCAACGACGGTTGGATCCGGGGCAGCAGAACCTGGGCTACCGACTGCCTGAATGCCGTCAGAAGTGACTGGGGCCGTGCCGCTGGGAGAATCGGCAGTCACAACGCTGACACTGCTGACCCCGGCGTGCCCGAGCGTCAGATCGGACGCAGCCTGTAACTGGTCCTCTTGGACCAATACGAGCGCGGGGCTCCCGGAACCGCCAGGGAAATGCTTACCCAGCAGGTCTTGTCCGTCTCGGGCCTGTGAGTCCCCGATAACCAAATCAGACTGGGAAACGCCCGTGGCGTTAAACCCTGTTGCGGCAACGACGCCGATGATGAGGGCCGCCGCTGTTGCGGTCCAGATTGGCCGGGCCTTTACCTTGATCTGGCGGCCAAGCTTTGCCCAGAGTCCGGTTGTGTGGACGCCGTGCTCAGCATCGACAACTTCGGGCTCATACCGGGGCCGGCGGGGCCAGAATGCGGAGCGGCCGAGAATAAGTAATAACGAGGGTAAGAGCGTGAGCGCGGCGAGCATCGCAAAGACGATTCCAATGGCGGCTACGGGTCCCAGCGTGCTGTTGGACTTGAGATCGCTGAAAAGGAGGCAAAGAAGGCCTGCAATAACGGTGCCGCCGGAAGCAAGGATTGGTTCGAAGGAACCGCGCAGTGCTTTGTTTGTAGCTGTCCACTTGTCCTGCTCGCTCCGAAGCGCCTCGCGATATCGAGATACATACAATAGCGAGTAGTCGGTGGCCGCCCCGATTACAAGGATGAACAGGATCCCCTGCGTCTGACCACTGAGCAGCAGCACACCAGAATGGGCTAGCCACCACACACTCAGTAGTGCCACACAGAGCGCGAACATGCTGGTTGCCAAGACCACTAGTGGGAGCAGTGCGGACCGGTAGACCGCGAGGAGGATGACGAACACCGCAATGAGCGCCACGCCAAGCAGTAACCCGTCTACGCCGGCGAACGCCTGAAGAAGGTCCGCCGTAAAGCCGGCCGGGCCCGTGATGTGGACCTGCACTCCCTTTGGTGCGCCCTCCCTGAGCGTTTGGCTCAATTGGTCAAGGACGTTGCTGACCTCCGCATCAGAATCGATCGGAACGAAGGCTTGTGCAGCCAGCCCATCATCAGAGGGGATCGCTGGTGAGATCTGCTCAGCGACGCCTTCCACAGCTGTCAGATCGGCTGTCTGAGCAGAGATTGTCTCAAGTTGCTCCTCGCTCAGCGCGGCATCCGCTGTGAACACCACAATTGCGGGGATCGCGTCCGAATCACTGAACTCTCCCACGAGTTCCTGAACCTTCGTGGCATCAGCGGTGGCGGGTAGATAGTTTGCCTGATCATTCGAGGAAACTTCGTCAACGCGGCCGAAGTAGGGGCCTCCGATCGCCGCACCAATTAGCCATGCAAGAATCAGGAAAGAGGGCCACAGAGTTCGGACCCAGCGGGACCGCCCACGCGTGATACCGGAGGATTCGGTCCGCCCGCGAGCCATCGTCATTTCGCGCTTTCGCTTGTATTTGAAGCAATACTCATGGCGATACCTCTCTACAAATGAATTAGCTAGCTTAGCTAGCTGATAGCGTAGCACCCTATAAGCTAAGTTGATATAGCTGGCGGACTCTTAGGGCTGAGCTAACCAATTGGCTCACGGCGCGCGTGCGGGGTGGAGAGATCAAGCCGTTGTTCGTTACGCATCCATGGGTCGAGGGCCGGTATGTGGATCGCCGCTTGGACTTCGTGCTTCTCGGGCGGAGGCAACATCGTCAATGATAACGGCGATCTGGCGTGTGCTTGTGATAAGCGATCCGTAGATTGTCCAATCCTCTCGAGGGAGTTGGTCATCGACCATTTCCTGCGACAGCGAGGTGATGCGGGAAGCGATCGGCTCCACCTGAGCGTCAGGGTCCGCAATAGCTCTTCCCACATCACGCATGATCGCACTCCAGTGCGCGCTAAATCGTGAGTCCCAGTCAAAGTCGAATTGGGAGACATCATCGAGAGTTCGGGCCAGGTGCCGCAGGTGGGAGATGGTTTCATCTACGCGTGCCAGCACATCTATATAGCTAGTTTGATTGGCCTTCGAATCCACGCTGTTCCTATGCCGCCGGAGTGCCGGTATTCGAGTGCGGGGATTAAGCCTTCGGCTCTCATGAGCGATATTGACGGCCTGCCAGGCCGTTGCAAGCTCGTCTTTCATAGATTCGATCTCGCGGAACCAAGCGTCTGCACGGTCCTTCTCCCACGATGAGGTGAACTCGTCAGCCATGCCTGTCAGGGTGTCTCCGATGCGCCGATTGATACTATCGACGTACTGGTGAGCTTGCAGGTCACGCAGCGGCGGCACGAAGATTACGTTTACCGTTACCCCGATAGCTACCCCTAGCCCCACCTCGACGATACGGTCAAGTAATAAAGGCTGTTGTGCACCGAATCCGCTGCTCAACACGAAGATCGCAGTGGTAGCAACCGCAACTCCTTCGTCGCGTATCCAAGGGATCAGCGAGATGACGAGACCGACGAATAGGGCTAGCGCGAAGGTCCAGAGGCTGACACCAAGGTAGTTGCCGATGAGAAATGAGACGAGAACACCAAGGGCGGAGCTGAAAATGGTCTGCGTGCCACGTGATACTGAGCGGTACACGGTGGTGTGTAACGTTAAGAGAGCGGTCCACGGAGCTAGAAATGGCAACTCGGAGTCCAGCAGCGTGATTGAGGTCCACCAAGCAAGGGTCGCTGCCAGTACACTCTTGAGAATTTGTATTGAACCGGTGGTTAATTCAGGGCGTCTCGCAAGTTCTCGTAAGTGGTGCATGAATATATCGTAGTGTTCCGGAATTAGAGATTGCCTAGTCGCGTGCAGCCAGGTTTCTTCGTGGGTGAATCTGAATGTTTGGTAAGTGGGTTTGTTTGCGATATATTCTTTAACTGATTAGTCAGATTAAGAATGGAACGAGATGGCTCGAAAGGTAGACCCCGCACACACCTCGCAGATGCGTGCACGAATAGCTTCCGAAGCAGGGAGGCTGTTTGCGGCTCATGGGTATGAGCGCACGAGCGTGTCTGAGATTGCGGGCGCGCTCGGTACCAGTAGCGGAAGCATCTTCTACTACTTCAAAGACAAGGCGGCACTGTTCCGAGCGGTGTTCGAGAAAGACATTCCGGCAGCCGAGAATCTGATCGCTAAGTATGTGGATTCAAGCGATCCTTTAGAAGCGGTTCTCGATTTGGTTGAGGCTCTGGGGAAGGATGCCTCCGATCCTTCGGCTTCGGGCATGCTCGTGGAACTTCTGCGTCACGTTGGTGAGGATCCTGAACTGCTCGAAATAGTTGACCATACTGCTTCCGTCTTGCGGAGTGGAATTGCCTCACTCATTTCCCGAGGTATTGCCGATGGATCCATTGACGCGAGCCTCGATGCGGAAGAAACGGCGAGCTGGCTGCAAGCCATTGTCGATGCCGCCTACCTCAACGCTCGCCCGGGCTACTCGCCCCGGCTCGAACTCCGGCGTACCGTACTGGGCTACCTTTCGCCAAAATCACACCACTAGGAGGGTCGTCATGATTGAGCAATCTACAACAGTTGCGGTTCCGCGATCGTGGCTGTCAGCGATGTGCCTCTCCGGTGCTGTGATCGGTTTTTTGGCGGCGCACATCGTCAAGCCCGTCGTAAACTGGATTGTTGAAATCCTTGGGAGTGCTCCTTCCTGGCTCAATGCTGCGGCCAACTTACCTTCGGCATGGGCTGTTCCCGTCTTCTCGCTGATTGGGCTAGCGGTGGGCGGATGGTTTGCTTATGAGTGGCAGAAGGAAAATGGGAGTGTAGTTATCAGCCGGCAGAACGTGACTGTGTTCCGTGAAAGTGGCAACCAACGCGTCGCACGCGAGCGGATCGCCAGCGTTTACACCGATGGAAAAGATCTCGTCATAGCTGATCGTCGCACCAACGAACTCCTGCGGATCAGCTCAGATAATGCGCTCGAGGACCAAATGCGCCGCGCTTTCGAACTGCAGGGCTACCCTTGGAAGGGCACTAAAGACCCCAACGAATCGTCATTCGAGACGTGGATCGACGGCGACGATGCGCTCGATAGTCAGATGCACGCAGTGTTACGACAACGCCGGGACGCACTAGAAGACAAACACTTCGGCGCCGCAAAGGATTTCCGGGAAGAGCTCCTCTCACATGGGGTTATCGTGAGAGACCGCAACGGCACACAGCAGGTACGTGTCATACCGCGCGAGTACGAAGTGCGGTGATTGAAATGTCGAGTATGTCGGAACTCTCCGATCCGAGGTAAATGGCTTTGGTGCGTTACAGGGTACAAACGTCTTGTTCGGTCCTCTTGTGCTCGAGGATCTTCGGTTGGCCATCGCCCGGTGCCAGCGAAAAAGACGACCATCTGCGTGAACAGCTCTCGCTCATCGGCCGTTCTCCTGTTAGCGTGAGTGAAACATCGGACGGCCCGCCCGCCGGACTCCAAGAAGGAAACCCTATGTCAGAGAACGATGTCACAGCCATCCCACACCTCGATCTCGAGCGCTACTTGGGGGACTGGTTCGAGGTTGGCCGGCTCCCTTTGAAGTTCGAGGACAGAGGTGCTCGCGATATCACGGCAAGCTACTCGATTGACGACGACGGCTCGGTGCGGGTGGACAACCGCTGCATCAACGAAGAAGGTAGCCCCACGCAGGCGATAGGCCGGGCTGTGCCCGATGGCGATTCCACCTCCCGGCTGAAGGTCAGCTTCCTGCCCGAGGGCTTGCGTTGGATCCCGTTCACCACCGCGGATTACTGGGTCTTAAGGATCGACGGCGAGTACCGCTACGCCCTCGTCGGGACCCCGGATCACAAATACTTGTGGCTGCTGGCGCGCGATCCCGGGGTTTCTCAGGAGGTCGAGGAGGAATATCTCGCGGAGGCTAGGCGACAGGGCTTCAACCTGGGCGAATGGATCCGCCCCGTCCAGTCCGGCACCAAGGTGAGCGACGAAGCCCTAGCTGACTAAGAGCCACCTACTTCACGCATCTGATCCTGATCGTGGCTGGCTTCGCGCTGCTTATCATCGATATGAAAGCGCGCACAAACAAGATCAGCATCACGGCATGTTGGGGCTGTGCATGTGCACCAAAGTCACATGGCAATCGTGCGCGTTTTCCTGTGGGATGCACTGATTCTCCTCCTAGATGAGTCCACTTCCTAGGTGGGTCTCATGTCGGAGAGCCCCATCTGGAATGCGCTCGCGAAAGTTTGGCATGGCGCACGGCGATCACCGCGAAAAAGGCAAGGATTTTAGTTCTGGCTTCACCTGCCTACCGCTAGGATGGCTTCGTGGAGAACCAAGACGCGATATCTCGGAAACAATCGCCAATCGACAAAGAATCAGGCGCCGCCAGCCAGACGATAGGGCAGGCGGAGTCCCCGGATGGCAAGTTCACGCAGAACCAGAAGCGTGCACTGTCCGTGATGGTAGTAATTGCGCTTGCGTTCGGTGGCTACTTCTTGAGGGACTACCTGCAGCTCATCGCGATCGCGGGCGTGCTTGCCTACCTCTTCCGGCCGCTGTATCTGCGCTTCAAGAACCGGATGAAGGCTGGGCTGGCGTCTGCATTGACGCTGCTGTGCGCGCTACTCATCGTGATCGTTCCGTTGGCGGGAATCCTCGCGATGGCGGTAACGCAGATCAAGCAGATGATCGATAACGTCAGCGAGTGGGCATCCGAAACGGACATAAACGAGCTTGGCGATCGTCTCATGAACATGGCCAACGATTTTCTTGACAAGGTACCGTTCGTTGATTTCGAACTGACGACAGAGAAACTACAATCCGGATTCTCGAGCGTTGCCTCTGGCTTGGGAGACTTCGCTCTTAACTTTGCCAGAGATTCCGTGGGTGGTATCGCAGCGGCAGTAACGATGGCGATCATCTTCCTCTATGTGTTCCTCTCGTTCTTGGGCAGGGGCGATAAGGTTGTCGGCGTTTTCAAGGATCTCAGCCCGCTTGACCCAGAGGTCACAGATATTTACCTATCCAAGATCGGTGCGATGGCTAAGGCAACTGTTGGTGGGCAGTTCGTTATTGCCCTTGCTCAAGGCGCAGCGGGAGCGCTCTCCATCTACATTGCGGGAATCCATGCAGGATTCTTCATGTTCCTGATTTTCCTCACTGTGCTCTCGATTATTCCGCTGGGTAGCGGCATAGTAACAATTCCTCTTGGAATTATTATGGCGCTGACCGGAAACGTACCTGGCGGCATTCTAGTGGTGGCCTTCCATCTTCTTATCACCACGAATATTGATAACGTCCTCCGGCCAATTCTCGTCCCCCGCAGTGCCTATCTGTCGCCCGCACTCATGCTGGTGGCAGTGTTCGCCGGACTCGGGATGTTCGGCTTCCTTGGTATCGTCTTTGGTCCGGTCATCATGATCGTTATAGTGACAACGATCGATCTTTACCGAGTGGTCATCAAAGGCGCCGATTGGGACGATATCCAGAATGACGACGATTCGGATTCAGACGAGCCCAAGACGAAGAATCCATGGCGGCGTTTCAAGAACTGGCTCTCAAAGAAGCGCGGGGCTAAGAAAAAGTGAAGAACCGTCAAGCCGATGCCGTACTGCGCACGTCCGGCCTATCCCCAAGTATCGAGGGTATCCGCGAGAGTTAGTTCAAGAAGCTGGCGCAGAGCGTTGCGGTCAGTTTTGGCTAGCCGCGTGATGTACAGACAGACTTTGCTCGCCTTGTAGCTTCCTAGCTGCTCGCACAGCTCCGGCCAACGCTGGGTGAAGTTCTCGCTGAGGTAGAGCGTGTGTTTGGCTGGACCGGGAGCGTACGCCAGAACGGGAGCGCGGCCCGAGTGTCCGGACGCGTACTTGTACTTATATTCGCCGAATCCAATGATGCGCCCCGCCCACACCACGGGTGTGAATCCGCTGATATCTTCGAGCAAAGCGACCAGTTCATTGGCCTCGGCGCGGCGCGGCCCAATGGCGCGATCAAGCACCGTCTCTACGGGGAGGTCCGATGGCACCATAGCTGGGGATTTGGCTGGCATGCCCTGATGTTACCTATGGGTTGCGGTTGCTGCTACACGGTGATGGTTTGGCCTGTGCCTACACCCTCCACTGCGAGCGTGTAGGCACGGCCAATTTCCTCGTCTGACACGGGGCGGTGCCCGGCGAAAGTTGCATGGAACTGTGGGGAGTTCTCGAGTACGTCGGGAGAGACAGCGTTAATGCGGATCCCGCGTGGCGATTCGGCGGCAGCTGTGATCACGAAAGACTCGATCGCGCCGTTGGCAAGTGCGGCAGCAGCGGCTGTTGCAATCGGAGCCCGCGCGATCACGCCGCTCGTTAGAGTAATCGATCCGCCATCGTTCAGATATTTCAAGGCCTGAGAAGCGACGTCTACTTGACTCAGTGTCTTGGACGTGAGCGCTGTCAGATAATCATCGCGCGTGAGCTCGGTGAAGGGCTTAAACGGGACAGCTCCGGCGGTGACCACAACCGCGTCAGCATTTTTGCCAACCTGCTCGAAAAACGCCGCAATAGAATCCGGATCTGATATATCCACCGCCGGATAGCCCGATCGGGATGCACTAATCACGTCGTGGCCGCGTGCTTGCAAGGTGGTAGCGACAACGTGACCGATGTTGCCGGTTGCCCCGATAACAATTACCTTCATGATCTATTCCTTTCAGTGTTCGTTTATCACCCTAGCAATCCACTGCGAATGAGCAGAGCGTGGTACAGAATCTCCTAAGGAGATTATTGGCCCTTATCTCTCATGAGCGACGGTCAGTAACACTCCCAAACGCAGAGACCATCAGGATGGCCAAGCAGCCCACCGTTACCGTGACCGCGATGGATCTGAGTAATCTAGGTGGGGTATCGGCGCGTTCTGCGGAAGAAAGCGCTCCAACTGTGCTGGTTACCAGTAATTTGGGGATCAAATCCCTGAGAGGAGACCGAAAAGGCCGTGATCGCGTACCTCGCCACCGGAGGAACCATTGCCTCCATTCCTGCAGCCGAAGGTTCGGGCGCCGTTCCCACATTGACGGGCGCCGATCTACTCGCATCTGTGCCAGGCATCGGTGATGTTGGCGCCGTTGAGGTTCATCAGATGATGCAGAGGCCATCGGCGTCGTTCACTCTCGCGGACGTCCGAACAGTCCAAAGAACCGCACAGGAGGTAGTCGATGCAGGTGCTTCTGGCGTGGTTGTCTCTCAAGGAACGGACACGATTGAGGAGGTGGCCTACCTCCTCGATCTGCTGTGGGATCGGCCAGAGCCAATTGTGGTCACGGGCGCGATGCGTCACCCCGGGCTACCCGGGGCCGACGGTCCGGCGAATCTATCCGCCTCGTTCCAAGTAGCTTCCAGCTTGAGCGCTCGCGATCTGGGCGTCCTCGTAGTTCTCAACGATGAAATCCACGCGGCCCGTTTCGTCCATAAGAGCAATATCGCCGCCCCGGACACTTTCGGTTCGCCCGGATTCGGTCCGCTGGGTTACGTGGTTGAGAGTACGCCTCGCCTCCGGCTCCTTGTCAGCCGGAACCCGGCGCTTTCGCTGGGTCCGGATATTCCTCCCGTTGCGTTGTGGAGAATGGTTTTGGGCGACGACGGCCGTGCCCTCTCCAAGCTCCAAACCCTAGGGTATGAGGGAGCCGTCATTGAAGGTGCTGGCGGCGGGCACGTGAGCGCGGTTACTGTGCCGTTCCTGCGCGATCTGGTCACGGAAATGCCGGTTGTGCTGGCTTCGCGCACTGGATCGGGGGAGATGCTCCGCAGCACCTATCAGTATTCCGGCTCCGAGATGGAGCTGCTTGATGCTGGCCTGATTTCCGCGGGTTCTTTGGATGGCTTGAAGGCACGGCTGTTGCTCACGGTGCTGATTTCGGCGGGGGCCAGCCGCGAAGAAATTGAGCGCGAGTTCGCTCTGCGGTAGCTGTGAGACAGTGCGATTCTGGATGCTGCGCAGGAATTTTGCTGATTGAATAGTGCACTACCCATCCCGGCTGTGAGGTCGTAGCGTGTTAATAGGTGATTACACGAACCATCGGAGGATGTCATGAATCGAGCAATTGAGTATCAAGGTTTTGGCACGCCAAGTGTCCTAGACATCGTTGAGGCCCAGGCAGTAGAGCCCGGCGAGGGCGAAGTAAGAGTTTCGGTTGAGGCGGCGGGGCTTAACCCTGTGGATTGGAAGATCTTCAGTGGATCGTTTGGGGGAGATGAATCCAAACTTCCCAAAGGTGTAGCAAAGGATTTCGCAGGCGTGATCGATGCTGTTGGCCGCGGTGTTGCCGAGTTTGCCGTGGGCGATGAAGTGCTTGGCTCCATCAAGAAGGCAGTCCAGACCGATCAGCCCAATGGGGCGCTCGCCAATCATCTGGTGGCATCCGTCCGAGATGTTGCTAAGAAACCTGAGGGGTTGAGCTTTGTTGACGCGGCCTCGCTAGGTATCCCTGCCCTGACCGCGTGCGGCAGCCTGCGTGCGCTGGAATTCACGGCGGACGACGTGATCGTGATCAGCGCGGCGTCTGGGGGAGTGGGGTCCATCGTGGTTCAGCTCGCTGCGTCTGTGGGGGCTACTGTGATTGGCATTGCCAGTGAATCCAGTGCTGAGTATCTGCGCTCGCTTGGAGCGGTGCCGGTGGCCTACGGACCAGATCTTGCTTCGCGCGTTCGGGCTGCCGCACAGCGTCCAGTGACGAAGCTTCTGGACTGCTTCGGGGAAGAGTATATTGATTTGGCTCTCGAACTTGGTTTGAGCTCGGGCACGTATGGCACGCTCGTTGGCACGGAGGGGGCCGTCCAGAAGGGTGCAAGCTTAACGGGCTCTCGCGATGCCCAGCTCGGAGACTTGGGCCGGGTTGCGAAGCTGGTGGCCGACGGGACCCTGAAAGTTACGGTTGCTGACGTGTACCCGTTCACCACGGACTCGGTGCGAGAGGCCTATGCAGAGCTCCAAAATGGGCACGTCCGCGGAAAGCTCGTGGTGGACATAGCCTAGCTCGCTTACCCTCCAGAGTAAGATCGGCTCATGGCCGAAGTTATCTCTGGTGCGACTGCAAAGGAAAAGTCTGCGCTGAAGCTTTCAGCTGCAATTACGGTGGGGTACGTGGTTGCCCGCATCGAGTCCTCGGCACCTTTGGTTGTCTGACCCGCCCGTCTAGGGAGCCGTCGGCAGGCCCAACGCCTCGAGCAGCCCCTCCACCTCGTCACGTGCCGAGCCTTCGGAGATTGGGTGGGTCTTGACCAAGCCGTAGGATGCGCGGAGGGCTACAAACAAGGTCTCAAGCGTAATGTCGGCTGGCGCCGCTCCGGAGGCCTGTGCCTCGGCGAGGACTGGGCGGAGGAATACCCGAATTTCCTCTGAGAGGTCTTCAATCCGCGGATCCAGAGCGGACTCTGCAACGGTTTCGATGAACGCCACGTGGCTGACGGTCAGGTCCACCATCTGCTTCCATGCCGCATGAAAACGATCCTCGGGGTGGACGTGCATATTTGAAGCCCGGATGATCGTCGCAACGTTTTCTTCAAAGACGGCCACCGCTAGATCAACGCGCGAGCGGAAGTGTCGATACAACACGCCCTGACTCACTTCGGCCTCCTGAGCGATGGCGCTGAAGGGGACGTCTAGGCCGCGTTCGGCAAAGAGTTGGCGTGCGGACTGCAGAATCGCATCCCGGTTGGCGGCGGCCGCGGCAGGCCCCCGATTCTGTGCCGTAACTTTCGGATGCGTAGCTTTCATGTGACTGAGTATACTGAACCGGACAAGGCTGTCCGGTTAGTTGCCGCAGTAACCTCAAGGAGATTTAGGATGCCAGCAACACAGAATGATAGGTACGACGTAGTCGTAGTAGGAAGTGGCGCCGCCGCGTTCTCTACCGTGCTTGGAGCGGTGGATGAAGGACTCAGCGTCATCATGGTGGAAAGCACCGAGCAATGGGGCGGAAACACCTCGATGTCCGGCGGTGGGCTGTGGCTGCCAAACAACCCGCTGATGAAACGTGAGGGCGCGGCCGATTCACGTGAGGAAGCCCTTCAGTACATGCTTAAGACAATCGGGGAGCCCGGTCCGGCCTCCTCGCAAGAGCGCATCGAGGCATATATCGACAGTATCGAGGATTTCGTTATCACCGCCGAGCGCCACGGCATGGAGTTCATGCGAGACCCGGACTATCCGGACTACTACCCCGAGCTTCCGGGCGGAAAGATCGGCCGCGCCATCGAAGGAATGAACTTCGATGTAAAGAAGCTCGGCGAATGGAAGGACACCCAGCGTGGCGTTGTTCCGATCCCGGTACGCACCAATGACGTGTGGCTCTTGGGCCGCGCTTGGTCCACTCCAGCCGGATTCATCCGGGGAGCGCAGTTCGTATTCCGGACGATCGGCGGCCTCGTACGCGGCAAGACCCTCGTGGGGCTTGGTGGCGCACTTGCTGCCCACTTCGCCAACGCCACGCTGGTTAAGAAGAATGTGCCGCTCCTTCTTAACACACCCGCTATTGGCCTAGAGACCGAGGGTGACCGCGTGGTGGGCGTGCGCGTCAAGGAGAATGGCAGGGAGCGCGTTATCTACGCGAACAAGGGCGTCATGTTGGGTGCTGGCGGATTCGAATCGAATCAAGAATGGCGTAAGAAGTATCAGAACGTCACCGGCTACACCTCGGGTAACCCCGGGAACCTCGGCCGCCCAATCGAGTTCGCACAAGAGCTTGGTGCCGCCGTCGATTACATGGACGATGCGTGGTGGGGCGGTTCGCTGGCTCCGTTCGACGATGGCCCGGCCGGCGGGTTCCTTGTGGGGGAGCGCGCGCTGCCGTACATGATGATCGTAGACGGGCAGGGCAAGCGCTTTGCGAACGAGGCCGAATCCTACATTGATCTCGGCCACCACATGAACGATCACGATCGTGGTGGAGACTTCTGGATGATCACGTCCGGCCCCTACAACAAGCGCTACTTCCGCACCTTCTCCATCCAGCCCGGGCTGATGAAGGGGATGGAGGAAAAGGGCCTCAAGCATTCTGCAAAGAGCATCGATGAGCTAGCCGGCAAGATTGGCGTTCCGGCAGCGAACCTACGGGAGACGGCCGATCGCATCAGCGGTTTCGCCCGCACTGGAATTGATCAGGACTTCCATAAGGGAGATTCTGCCTACGATCGCTACTATGGCGACCCAACCGTTCGCCCGAATCCATGCCTTGGCCCGATGGATAAAGGCCCGTACAACGCCTACAAGATCGTTGCCGGAGATCTCGGAACTAAGGGCGGTTTAGTCACGGATGTGGATTCCCGTGTGCTCCGCGAGGACGGCACTGTAATCGAGGGCCTTTATGCCGCAGGCAACACTACCGCCACGGTTATGGGCCACACGTACCCGGGGCCCGGCTCCACGATTGGGCCGGCTTCCGTGTTCGGGCTGCGCGGCGCGCGCCATATGGCAAAGTCATAGAGACGTTGGTGGGTTGTTTTTGACGACGACGAAGTAGACTTCCGCGACCCCGTATAAAACTGATATCATATTAATATCAGTTTTATACGGGGCAGTTCGTTCTGCTGGATTGCCCCACACTCAAGGGGGAAGCATGAGCGAACAATCATTTACCACTCCTGACAGTGAACCCGCCGCGGAGCCGGTGGGTCACAGTGGAGTGCGCACAACGATCTCAGAACAGAAGGCAAAGTCCGGGAGTTCCCCGGCAGCATTTTTGGTAGTTCTGCTGGCCCTCGTTCTGCTGATTGGCGGAACACTTCTCGTTATATTCGGCGCCATCGCGCTCGACGGTGGGGGAAGCCCCATCCAATTGGTGGTGGGAATTGTTCTACTACTTGTGTCTCTGGTTCCCATGGCATCGGTGATTGTTGTGTCCCCGGGTATGACGTCTGTGCGTCAGTTCTTTGGCCGGTACATCGGGACGGTGCGCCGCACCGGACTCGTGTTGGTTCCGCCATTCACGAATGGAAAGAAGGTTTCCGTTAAGGTTCATAACTTTGAGACGAACGAACTCAAGGTGAACGATGCAGACGGAAACCCCATCAACATCTCGGCCATTGTGGTATGGCAGGTATCGGATACTGCCCGCGCGGTCTTTTCAATCGAAGACTATGAGGAGTTCATCAAAACCCAGTCGGAGGCGGCGCTTCGTCACGTTGCCACGATCCATCCCTATGATGAACCAGCTGCGGGGGAGACGTCGCTGCGCGGAGGTACGGACAAGGTTTCGGGCGAGCTTGCCCACGAGGTGGCCGAACGCGTTGCCCTCGCTGGTCTCGAAATTATCGAGGTTCGCATCTCTTCGCTGGCGTATGCCCCAGAGATTGCTCAAGCCATGCTGCAGCGCCAGCAGGCCGGAGCTATTATTGCGGCGCGCGAGCAGATAGTTGAGGGTGCCGTCTCGATGGTGGAGCAGGCGCTTGACCGCCTCGAGAGCGAAGATGTTGTGGTACTTGACGATGAGCGCCGTGCACAAATGGTCTCAAACCTCTTGGTTGTGCTGACCTCGGATCACGCGGCAACCCCGGTGATCAACGCAAGCTCTCTGTACGCCTAGTTACGCCGTTCCATGACAGAGAAATCGGGAGAATCTGGGGCCGCCAAGCGCGAACGCAAGCAGGTGCTGCTCCGGCTAGATCCGGCCGTACACGCAGCGATGGCCAAATGGGCAGCGGACAATCTGCGATCGGTCAATGCTCAGATCGAAGTGGTGCTGCGCGACGCATTGAAGGATGCGGGGCGGGACCCGAAGGCCCCGCCCCTGAGAGGGCAGGGCCGGCCACGCAAGAAGGACGATTAATCGCCCATACACGTGCCTACATGCCGCGCGGCCGATAGCCACGGGTGATCCAGTGGGACCGTTTTCAGGTTTCCCGCAACGTCGTCGAGTGGGACTGGCACGGCGGCCTGACTTTGGGAGGCGACGGTGACGCCGTAGTGGCCATCGGCCACCAGATCGGCACCGGCGCCACCAAGAATGGTTCCGAGCAGGCGATCCTCGGCGTCGGGTGTGCCGCCGCGCTGGACGTAGCCCAGAACGGTCACGCGCGATTCTAGGCCGGTGGCTGCTTCTAGCGCTTCGGCTAGCTTGAAGGCGTTGCCGCGGTGAGAGGCAATCACAGAGTTGCGGTGGGATTTCGCGGCATTCTTAGCCTCGGGGCTGCCCGCGCCCTTGACCAGTGCTTCAGCTGCGGCCAGATCCGCCGAATCCTGATGATCGCGCGCTCCTTCGGCAACGGCCACAACGGAGAAGCTGTGTCCCGAGGCGGCACGCTTTCGCACGGAATCTGCGATGGCGTCAACGGAGTAGGGGATTTCGGGCAGCAGGATGATGTCCGCTCCGCCCGCGATCCCGGCGCCCAGCGCGAGCCAGCCTGCCTTGTGTCCCATGATCTCCACAACGATCACGCGGTGGTGGCTGTGGGCGGTGGAATGAAGGCGATCAATGGCCTCCGTGGCAATGCCGAGCGCGGTAGAGAATCCGAAGCTCGTCTCTGTATGTGCGATGTCATTATCAATGGTCTTCGGCAGGTGAATAACGTTGAGCCCGGCCTGAGCTAGGCGATTCGCGTTCTTCGCCGTGCCGCCTCCGCCGATGCACACCAAGCCATCTAGCCCGTCCTTCTCGCAGTTTTCGATGATCGTAGGAATCATGTCCTTCGTTTCATCGCCCACGCGCATCTTGTGCACCTTGTCTCGGGAGGTTCCCAAGATGGTGCCGCCCACGGTGAGGATCCCTGACATAGATGACGAATCCAGCTCCACATAGCGATTCTCAGCCAGTCCGCGGATTCCGTCCTGGAAGCCAACCAGCTCCATTCCGTGGTGGCCAATAGCCGCCTTCCCGAAACCGCGAATCGCGGCGTTGAGCCCGGGGCTGTCTCCGCCAGCCGTGAGAATACCTACGCGTTTTGCCTTCTTGGCCATATGTTCCTCCTCGGTTACAGTGACCCAGATTACCGTAAGGTGGGGTTGCCCCATACACCTCTGGGCGCGTATGCGCAGGAATTTGCATCGATTTGGCTATCGCCGAAAATCCTTGAGCGATGATGTGGGATCCCGTATGTTGTTTCGCTGTACATGCGAGCTATGCGCTGTCGGGGCAGGCAGCGGAAGGAAGCTGTGAGTTCTGAGCAACGTGAATCAACCGAATTTGATGGGTTCACCCTAGAAGGTGCATCCGCGCGGAAGACCAAGCCAAAACGCCACAGGCGCCGCTTTAGCCGCAAATCGCACGATCACCCGGCTCCTGATTCCGCCGTTCGCCGCGCTACGGCGGCCTCCGCGCTAGGAAACGCGACGGAGTGGTATGACTACGGTATCTACGCGGTTGCTACAAGCTACATCGCCTCGCACTTCTTCGCGGGCTTTTCGAATGCAACGCTGCTGACTCTGGCCACATTCGCGATCTCGTTCCTTGTTCGCCCCATTGGCGGCCTTGTATGGGGCCCGCTGGGGGACCGGCTGGGGCGCAAGACCGTGCTAGCCACCACCATTCTTATGATGTCCGGCGCAACATTCCTCATCGGCGTGCTCCCCACTGTGGATCAGGTGGGGATCCTCGCCCCGATCCTGCTCATCACCCTGCGCCTTGTTCAGGGATTCTCCACAGGCGGCGAATATGGCGGGGCGGCCACCTATATGGCCGAATACGCTCCCGATCACCGTCGCGGCTTCTTCGGCTCCTTCTTGGAGTTCGGAACCATTGCCGGGTTCGCACTGGGCACCGGACTGATGCTGCTTATGGAGGTTGCGCTCACGCCGGACCAGATGAGCGCGTTTGGATGGCGTATCCCCTTCCTGCTCGCCGCGCCGATCGGCCTCGTGGGCTTCTACCTTCGCTCACGGCTTGATGACACTCCGGTATTTACGGAGCTGGACGGAGCTTCGGCTGCGTCAACAACAGATGGCGATGGCGATCCAGAAGCCGATTCTCCCGAAACAGACTCAGCACCGGGAATCATCGGTCTGATCCGCGATCACTGGCGCACCATGCTGATGATGTCAGGGCTGGTTATCGCCGTAAACGTTGTCAATTACACCCTGCTCACCTACATGCCCACCTATCTGAACCACCAGATCGGGCTGAGTTCAACCATGGGGCTCACGGTTGTGCTGATCGGGCAGCTAGCAATGATGGCATTGATGCCGATTGTGGGACGGGTTTCGGATCATACGGGCCGCAAGCCGGTCTGGTACTTCTCGCTCGCCGCGCTAACACTCATGGCGATTCCGATGTTTAAGTTGATCGGATTCAACTTCGGGTTCGCGATCGTTGGTTTCGCAGCGCTGGCGTTGCTCTACATCCCGCAGCTATCCACAATCACCGCGACGTTCCCCTCGCTTTTCCCAACGCAGGCCCGCTACTCCGGTTTTGCTATCACCTACAATGTGGCAACCTCGATCTTTGGCGGAACGGCGGCGATGGTGAATGAGTGGGCCATCGGAGTTACTGGGGACATAGCGTTCCCCGCCTACTACATGATGGCGGCCTGCCTGATCGGGCTCGCTTGTGTGTGGTACATGCCGGAAACTGCTGGGGCATCGCTACGTGGCACCGCCGTGCCTGGTACTTTGGGCAGCGCCGTCGCGGACGGCTCGCCCGCCGAGAGGGCTCTTGAAGAGTGCCGTCAGCCCGAGCAACGCGGCATGGAAGAGCACGAGATGCTTGAAGCGACACAACAAGCCATCGAGGAGGCGGAGGCATTCGCCGAAGCCGTTGCTGCGATTCATGAAGAAGCGGCTCAGGACGAAGCGGCTCAGGACGAAGCAGGGGAGCAGCCGGCACCAACCGTGAGTTAAGCTACGCTTCAGTAACTTACTCGAAAGTAAGTTATGCTAGCTGTATGACCCAGACACGAACTGTTGTGACTCATACACGTGCTAACGTCGCGCTCATCTCAGTGTTTGCCGCGCTCATCGCCGTGAGTGCGCTGATCCCGGGGTTCATGATCGGCCCGGTTCCGTTCGTTATGACGATCGTTATCGTGCTGCTGGCACCGATGATCCTCGGCACCCGGGACGGACTGCTTGCCAACCTCCTGTACGTTGTTGCTGGTGCGGCGGGCCTCCCGATCTTTTCCGGGGGCGCGAGCGGATTCGGCGTTCTGGCCGGGCCCACGGGAGGCTACCTCGTTGGTTACGTTGTGGCGCCGCTGGTGGCCGGGCCCATCGCCACGTTCGTTTTGCGGCGCTGGCCCGTTGGCCTCGGCGGCCTCCTCGGCCTAGCGGTCGCGGGCCTCGGTGGCCTAGCAGGAATCCACGCCGTGGGAGTTGCCGGCCTCATGATCAACGCCGGCATGGGCCTGAACGCGGCCCTTGTCACCACCGCCGGTTTCGTGGGATTCGACCTCATCAAGGTGGCCGTGGCGGCCGTGCTTGCCCTAGCGATCGTCCGCGCCTTCCCCCGCTTGCTGGCGGCGCGATGATCCAGCTGGAAGGCGTCAAGGTTGAGGTCCCGGACTTCGCCTCGCAGGTACGTGGGGCTTCAAAAGAGCTCCTCGCGGACATCAACCTAGCCTTCACCGAGCAACGGATCGCCCTGATAGGCTCCAACGGCTCGGGCAAATCCACTCTCCTGAAGCTCCTCAACGGGCTCATTCTCCCCAGCGCTGGCCAGGTCACCGTACTGGGCCTCGATACGCGCCCCCACGGCAAGGACGTGCGCCGCCGGGTTGGATACGTCTTCACGGATCCTTCGGCCCAGTTGGTGATGTCCACGCCTTTGGACGATATCCAGTTGTCCCTGCGCACCTTGATTTCGGATAAGGATTTACGACGACGTCGAGCCCTTGCCCTCCTAGCCGAACGCGGGCTATCCGAACTGGCGGATCAGTCCATCTACGATCTATCGGGGGGAGAGCGTCAGCTCGTTTCACTGACCACCGTGCTGGCCGTGGAACCCGAGATCATCGTGGCGGACGAGCCAACAACGCTACTAGACCTTCGCAACCGTCTTACCCTGCGCCGGGCGTTCGCACAGCTGCCCCAGCAGCTCATAGTTTCCACGCACGATCTGGAGCTCGCGGCGGAGATGGACAGGGTGATCTGGCTTGAAGGCGGGCGGGTTGTGGCTGACGGAGCCCCCGCTGCAGTGATCCCGCAGTACGAGGAAGCAATGGCGCTCGTATGAAACTCTTGGGACAGTACCGAGCGGGTAACAGCCTCATGCACCGGGCACCCGTGTGGGCCAAGTACCTGCTCATGGCGCTCATCGGGATCGTCCCATTTTTCATTGGCAGCATATGGGTGAGCGCCCTTGCACTAACGCTCGCGATTGCCCTGCTTCTCTTTGGAGCGCACATACCGGCGCGAGTAGCCCTTTCCTTGCCGTGGATGCTCATCGTCATGATGGCCGCCCTCATCGTGTATCACGGCTTCGTCTCCACTCCGATGCGCGGCGTGCTCTACGCCGTCAACGTCACCACAATCATGTATTTGGCTCGCATCGTCACGTGGACAACCACGAGCAACGCCCTCATGGATAGCATTGCCAGGGCCGCCCGCCCACTTCGGGTTTGCGGTGCAAACCCGGAGGCGATCGCTCTGGCGTTCGCACTCATGTGGCGCTCGATCCCATACATCTTCGATTTGTTCGGATCGGTGCGGGATTCGGCCCGAGCTAGGGGCTTGAGAGGGCTCTCTCCGCGATTCCTTATCCCCGCCGTGGTCCAGGCTGTTGGCTTCGGGCTTGCCACCTCGGATGCGCTGCGCGCTCGGGGCCTCGAATAGGGCTTAGATTCCCAGAACGGCCTTAGCGATCACGAAGTAGATGATGAGTCCGCTCGCATCAGTGAACGTGGAGATGAACGGGTTGGAAAACACTGCGGGATCTGCGTGAATGGCCTTGGCTAGCAGCGGCATGCATCCGCCGATCGTGGCGGCAACGGTACACACGGCTAACAGGGTGAGGCCGATAACGGTCCCGATGTTCCACCCGAAAATGGCACCGGTAATCACGAAGCCGAGCACTCCTAAGAGCAGCCCGAGGAAGAAACCCACCCGTACCTCGCGCCCGGCCACGCGCCACACATCTGAGGAGTGAACATCGCCAAGCGCCAACGCTCGCGTGACCGTGGTGGCGGCTTGATTGCCCGTGTTACCGCCCGTTCCGATGAGGAGCGGCACGAACAGGCTGAGCGCGGTCACCTGAGCTAGGGTCGCCTCGAAAACGGAGAGGACCTGGACGGTGAGCGAGGCGCCCACTGCGAGGACCAGTAGCCACACCACGCGGGATCGGGCAATGTGCAAGATGGGAGTGGAGAGGTAGGGGCGCCGAAGGTCTTCTGTTCCGCCTTGGCGGGCAGCATCTTGGCTTTCTTCGTATTCGAGGATGCGTGCGGCGTCGTCGATCGTAAAAATCCCAACAAGCCGAGCCTCGGAATCAACCACCGGCATAGCCAAGAACCCAAGGTCCGTGAGGCGGCGAGCCGCCGATTCGTCGCTTTCGGTGGCCCCAACCATCTCTGGGTCCTCCATGAGGGAGCTAAGGATCTCCTCGTTCCCGGCCACCAACAGATCCTTGAGCTCAACCACCCCGATCACAACGCGGCTGGAATTCACCACTGGGATTGTGTACACCGTTTCGGCGTCTGCTGCGCGCTCGCGTACCCGGGCGATGGTCTGGGCAACCGTGAAATCGCCGTGCGCACTCACGAACTCGGGGCTCATGCGCCGGCCAACTGAATCCTTGGGGTAGCCCAAAACGGAGGCGGTCAGGCGGCGCTCGTCAGGGGACAGGCCGTGGAGCAGGCGCCCGGCCACAGTTGCCGGAAGCTCGTCCATTAGCCACACGCGATCGTCCGGGTCCAACCCCTCGAAGAGGGTCATGACCTCTTCATCGCGCAGGCCGCCCATCAGTTCGCCCTGAACCACCGGGTCCAGCGATTCGAACACGTCAAGTGCGTCATCCTTGGGCAGGAGCCGGTAGGCAACGGCGCGTTGCTTGGTGGAGAGCCGCTCCAAAACGGTCACGGCTTCGGCCACGGAGATCGGGGCAATCTCGTGGGCGGCCGTCTTTAGGTCATTGTCTGCAAGGGCGGAGCGCAGGGCTTCCGTGACATCGTTGAGGTCAACTTCTACGCGCGTCATCGGCGTAACTCACTTTCGGGTGGGGCGGGCATGCCGTGGTGGGCCCCTGCTCCAACCCTCTACCCGCTACAGCGGGCGCAGTGAGATGGCTGGCGAGGTGCCCTTGATCGAATTACTACTGTCACTCGACAATTGAAACCACCTCACCTTCCGTGTGCTCATAGATATGGCGGTGCCCATGTGCAGGCACCGCCATCAACTCTAACGCGTATTTGCGCGGTTTACGACTTCACGAGCCGCTGGATCGCGCGGGATGCCTCGGTGATCTTCTCATCGCCGGCCTCGGGGCTTTCGCGGGCTGCATCGATCACGCAGGTCTTCATGTGTTCGTCCAGCAGCCCGAGCGCCACGTTCTCTAGAGCGCTCTTCATCGCACTGATTTGGGTGAGAATATCGATGCAGTACTTATCGTCCTCAACCATGCGATAGATGCCGCGGGCCTGTCCCTCGATACGCTTGAGGCGTGCCAAGTACTGGTCCTTCTCATGGAGATAGCCGTGCTGATGATGATCTTCGTTCACTTGCTTGCCCCTTCCTTGGAAGCGGTCTCACGAATCACGCTCGTGAAGCCGCGTAGGCGCAGACTGTTCGAGACTACGAATACGCTGGAGAAGGCCATCGCCGCGCCCGCGAGCATCGGGTTGAGCATTCCGAACGCGGCCAACGGGATCGCCGCCACGTTATAGGCGAAGGCCCAGAAAAGATTGCCCTTGATCGTGCCCAGCGTGCGGCGGGATAGCCGGATCGCGTCCGTGGCACCCCGTAGATCCCCGCGCACCAGAGTAATGTCCGCGGCCTGAATGGCCACGTCGGTGCCGGTTCCCATGGCCAGGCCCAGATCTGCTTGGGCCAGCGCCGCGGCATCATTCACGCCGTCGCCCACCATCGCTACGGCCTTGCCCTGCTGTTGCAGGTCAGTAATCACTTGGGCCTTATCTGCGGGCAGCACCTCCGCGATCACCTGATCGATAGCCACCTGGCCCGCGATCTGATCGGCCACGGATTGGTTATCGCCCGTCAGGAGGATAGGTGTAAGCCCGAGGCCCTTGAGCTGGCTGATCGCCTCGGCGGAGGTGTCCTTGACCGTATCGGCCACGGCGATGAGTCCAATTGCGTTTCCGTTCACGGCTACCGTCATGACGGTTTTGCCCGCGAGCTTCGTTTTCGCTTCCGCGAGTTCGGCCGGGAGAGTGACGCCTTCGTTTTTACCGACGACGACCTCGCTTCCCTCAACCATCCCTCGTACGCCGCGTCCCTCTTCATTGGAGAAGTCATTGACCTCGGGTAGCGCGCCGATTTCAGCGTTCGCGGCCTGGGCCACCGCGCGGGCGATGGGGTGCTCGGAGGCGTTTTCTACCGCGCCGGCCAGAGAGAGAAGTTCCTGGCGGTCCTTCAGTGCAACTACATCGGTGACCGTCATGGTGCCAGTGGTGACCGTGCCGGTTTTATCTAGCACTATCGTGTCTACCTTGCGGGTGGATTCGAGTACCTCGGGGCCTTTGATGAGGACGCCCATCTGGGCGCCGCGGCCGGTTCCCACCAGAAGTGCGGTTGGTGTTGCTAGGCCGAGGGCGCAGGGGCAGGCGATGATCAGCACGGCAACGGCTGCCGTGAAGGCCATGGACCACGAGCCTTCGGCGATCATCCAGCCGATCAGCGTGATGACGGCGATCGTGATGACGATCGGAACGAAAATGCCCGAAATCTTGTCCGCTAGACGCTGCACATCGGCCTTGCCGGACTGCGCGTCCTCTACCATCTTGGCCATCTGGGCTAGCTGAGTATCGGGGCCCACGCGGGTGGCGCGAACCGTGAGGCGGCCGTTTGCGTTGATAGTTGCTCCGGTGACGGAATCACCTTCGCCCACTTCAACGGGCACCGATTCGCCGGTCAGCATGGATTGGTCAACGGCGGACTGGCCGGCGGTAATCACGCCGTCCGTCGCGATCTTCTCGCCCGGACGGACGATGAACTGATCGCCAACGCGCAGATCTTCGATCGGGATAAGGATTTCTTGATCGCCGCGAAGGACGGTCACTTCCTTGGCTCCCAACTCCATGAGGGCGCGCAGGGCAGCGCCTGCCTCGCGCTTGGACTTCTTCTCGAAGTAGCGTCCTCCCAAAACGAAGGTGGTTACGCCCGCGGCAACCTCAAGGTAGATGTTGGCCGAGCCGTCCATCCCGTGGGCAGTGAGCTCAAAGGTGTGTGTCATGCCCGGTTCGCCAGCAGTTCCAAAGAAGAGGGCGTAGAGGGACCAGAGGAAGGCCGCCGATGTTCCGATCGAAATCAGCGTGTCCATCGTGGTGGCGCCGTGGCGGAGGTTCTTCCACGCCACCTTATGGAATGGCCATGCTCCCCATACGATCACGGGGGAGGCCAGAGTGAGGGAGAGCCACTGCCAGTTGGTGAACTGGAGGGCTGGAATCATAGCGAGGAGAATCACCGGCACTGCGAGGATTGCGGAGATAATGAACCGCTGCCGGAGCGTTTCCAGCTCCAGATCCTTCTCGGTAGCTGGCGCTTCCTCTTCGCCTGCCTTAGGTGGAGCGGGGAGCGTGGCTCCATACCCGGCATCCTCAACCGTGGTGATGAGCGCGAGGGGATCGTATCCAGACGGTACGTTGACTGCGGCCTTTTCCGTCGCGTAGTTGACGGTTGCACTGACGCCATCGAGCTTGTTGAGCTTCTTCTCAATGCGGGCGGCGCAGGAGGCGCAGCTCATGCCAGTGATGTCTAGTTCGATGTTTGTCTCCGCAACGGGGGCCGCTGCCATAATCAGTCCTTTACCTCGCTATGATTCCGTGACGTTCAGGCGCGGACGGCCTCGTAGCCGGCTTCGTCTACGGCTGCCACAACATCGGAATCCTGCAGATCGGAGTCCGAGGTAACGAAGAGCTGGCCGGTCTTGTGGGACACCGAGATGTCGCTGACGCCATCGATCTTCTCAACTTCTTCGCGAACGTGGTTCTCGCAATGTCCGCATGTCATGCCGGTGACCTTGTATTCTGCAGTAGCCATGAGTGGCTTCCTTTCGATAATCTCATCTGAACGCTTATACCCCTAGGGGGTACCAGTAAATCGAATCTATCGCGCTTGGGATGCTGGGGCAAGCTGGGGCAGGGGTTCCCTCCATCACTCCGGTGGATCGTGCGAAGGTGAGGATCCGTCGTCGTCGAAAAACCACCGTCCGGATATCTGACGCAAAACCGGGGCTCGCGACGTAGGGTTGTTAGGTAGGTCACGAATTTGTAACAGAATTCAGAAACTGTTTGACCGGTCTAAACTAGGGTTGTACAGTTCTTGTCAAGTCATCCATCCCGTAGGACTTCAGGAATACCATTCTGTTCAATCGTTCAAGAGATTGGTTGATCGTACATCTTCGTGCGCAGGCCGGACAGGCTTTTGGGTATTGAAGGCGTTAGTGCAAAGAAGCTGAACGAGAACCACATGACTAGGGCACATTGCCCGGATCGACAAAGAGGAGATTTCAGTGAAGAGATCATTGATTGCCGCAACCGCCTTTGCACTCGCATTGAGTGCCGGAGCTTGCTCTGGTGGGGGCGATGATTCATCCGATAATGGTGACGGTGGCGAGGGCCGCGGTCCCATCACATACGCACAGGGTAAAGACACGTCCGGTGCACTTCAGGCCATTATTGACGACTTTAACGCGGACCACCCCGGCGAAGAAGTAACATTCGTTGAACTGCCTGAATCAGCAGACGATCAGCGCACCGCGCTGGTCCAGGACTTCCAGGCCGGTGCCGGGACATACGACGTTGCTGGGCTGGACGTAGTGTGGACCGCAGAGTTCGCGGCCCGTGACTGGCTGTTGCCGCTGGATGAGGTTGATACGACGGGCCTGTTCCAGTCAACGGTTGATTCAGGTACGTACGAAGGAACGCTTTTTGCCGCGCCATACAAGACGAACGCTGCGTTGTTGTTCTACCGTTCTGACCTGCTTGATGAGGCTCCAACTACATGGGATGAGCTCATCGAAGACTGTGACATTGCGGCTGAGAATGACATGAAGTGCTTCGCCACGCAGATGGCGCAGTATGAGGGCCTGACCGTCACCTTCTCGGAGACGGTTAACTCAGCAGGCGGTGCCATCCTCGATGCAGATGGCAACGTCAACATCGATACCCCAGAGGCTCAAGAGGCAGTGACCTTCCTGAGCAACGGAATCCAGGATGGTTACATCCCTGAAGAGAACATGACCTTCATGGAGGAAGAATCGCGCCGCGCATTCCAGTCCGGTGATTACATGTTCCTGCGTAACTGGCCATACGTGTACAACCTTGCTCAGGATGAAGGCGAAGATTCCAAGGTTCAGGATAAGTTTGATATCGCTTTGATCCCGGGCTCCGAGGATGTGGGTGCCTCCACTCTTGGCGGTTACAACATCGGCGTTTCCAAGACCACTGATAACCCTGAGACCGCACAGGACTTCATCAACTACATGCTGAGCGAAGACGTCCAGAAGCGCATCATCCAGGAGACCGGTGAGCCGCCCGTGCGCGAGTCCCTGTACGAGGATGAAGAGCTCCTCGCAGAGATTCCTTACTTCGAGACTCTGGGTGAGGCCATCGGCCACGCCGAAGCACGTCCTCAGGCCGTAGCTTACTCGGAGTTTAGCCAGGTTCTCTCTGAGAACTTCTACAAGGGCCTGCAGGCCGGCACCGATCCCGCCACTCTGCTTCCTGACCTAGAGGGCAGCCTGCAAAAGGTGATCGATGCCGAGTAATCGGCAGCGGTAATAATTCAAAAAACAATAGATAGGTGAGTGGTACCCGATGACGTCGCAGATGGTTCTCCGAGACGAAGGTCAGAATCTCGAAGCACAAAATCAGCAACCGGGTGCCGCTCACCTTCTTGATGAATGGTCCGTTACTCAAACCCAGTGGGATACGGACACAAACCGCGCGTGGGAAGGCCTGCTGACGCAGGGCAACGGTTACTTTCACGTGCGCGGTAGTTTTGAAGAGGGACTACGCGATGAACCGCAGAACCTCGAATACGAGAGAAAGATGCAATCGGTGACCGTTGAGGTTGCTACTCATCAAACTTCTAGGCAAGGCGTCTATATCCCTGCCATCACCGGATACCATCCAGAGGTACGCCAAACGGTCATTAACCTTCCGTGGTTTGCTGATATCACGATCAGTGCGGATGGCGAAGAATTCGACATGGCGCATTCGGACGTCAGGGGCTTTTCGCGGAGACTGGATTGGCGTTCTGGGGTACTTACTCGCCGCGTAAGGTGGGCAACTGAAGCTGGCTCGGTCATTGACTTAGTGTGGGAACGTTTCGCCAGCCAAGACAACCACCATCTATTTGTGCAGCGGCTGCGTGCGGACGTTATCAGCGGCAACCCGCAAATCTGCTGGCAGAGCGGCCTTACCGCGGACGTGGTGACGAACGGGCACCGGCATTTCTCCGGTATCACCACGGATGCCTCGAATGAAACCTTGGCTTGCGAGGTGGTAACGGACCACGGTGACGTGGTGGCGGTAGCTTCGCGCGTAGTTTGCGAAGGCCCAGAAGGAATTGAGCGTACTAGCAGTGTCACGGACACGGGAGCGCAAATCGAATGCTCCACACCGCTAGCTCAAGGACAATCCGCTGTGCTCAACAAATACACGGCCTTGACGACCAGCCGTGATAACGAGCTGGATCCCGCACTAACCGAGGATCCCGCAGCCCGAGCCTACGGTGTGGCACGCGAAGCCAGCGTTGAGAAGTGGGGGCAACTGCTCGAAGCCTCAACAAAGCAAGCTGTCTCCGCGTGGGACGCGGCTGACCGCGCTGACCGAGCCGCACTTATCGACGTACCGCATCTTCGCTGGGCAACTTATCACTTACTGCGCTGCACGCCGGCTTTTGAAGGTATCACTCAGGTGTGCCCGAAGGGTTTTGCGGGCGAGGCCTACTATGGTCGCTACTTCTGGGACACGGAGATCTTCCTATCGCCCTTCTATCTTGAGACTAACCCGGCGGCGGCCCGTGGCCTTCTCGAATACCGCTACAACACTTTGGATGGCGCCCGTAAGAATGCGCGGGAGTACAACTGTCGCGGCGCCAAGTACCCATGGCAATCAGGCACTGACGGAACTGAGCAGTGCTCGCTCTGGGAGTATTCAGACACAGAACTCCACATCAGTGCTGACATCGCCTTCGCACTCGCCCAGTACGTTGATCGCACTGGCGATTCCGAATTCATGTGGCGCTGCGGAGTGGAGATCTTGGTTGAGACCTCGCGGTACTGGGTGGATAGGGTTGACTGGGGCGAGGACGGACAAGCGCACCTGATCAACATTATGGGCCCCGATGAGTATTCGCCGATGACTCGCGATAATGCTTACACGAACTGGATGGTTCGGTTCAACCTGAATCAAGCCGTCAGATGGGCCACGGCCATGAAGCGAGACGCACCCGAAGCATGGGCGGAGCTTATCTCCCGCCTTGATTTCGAAGAAGAAGAGCTTCAGGCATTTTCACACGTGGCAAGCAATCTTCCGGTTCCCTACGATGAGGAACGCAAACTAGTCCTGCAATCCTCGGATTTTGAAGACTATGCTGTCATCGACATTGATGGTATGTGGAAGGACCGCACGAAGCCGTTCGGCTTCTATGCACCGCAAGAAAAGCTCTATCGTTCCCGCTGCCTGAAGCAGGCAGACGTGGTTTCCTTGCTGACTCTGTTCCCAGAAGAGTTTGATGACGAACAAGTCGAGTCAGCCTATGAGTATTACAAACCGTATACAGTCCATGATTCGTCACTCTCACCCGCTGCGCATGTTCAAGTGGCGCACCGCTTGGGTAAGCACGATGACGTAAAGGAGTTCGTAGCGAAAATGATTGCCGTTGATTTCGATTTGAGCCGGGGAGGCGCTGCCGATGGTATGCACATTGCCAACTGCGCCTGCATCTGGCAGTTGGCAGATCTAGGAGTGTCCCAATGAGTATCCCATTAGTGGGGAAGGTGAAGAAGAATAAATCTGGATTGGCTCGCGCCGAGGCCAGAACTGCATACACGCTGGTTGCCCCCACCCTGATTGTTCTGCTCGCAGTGATCGGCTACCCAGTTGTTCGGGCCATCATACGATCTCTCTATTCAGACCCCGTGGCTACGGATCCGGAGTTCATCGGGCTGGAAAACTATCAGAACGTTTTTACCGGTGACCTTTCTGAGTCCTTCTGGCAGGCCACGGGTAACACGCTGTTCTTTAGTGCCACCACTGTTATTCTCGAGGTCATCATCGGCCTAATCATGGCCATGGTTATGAACCAGGCGTTTAAAGGCAGAGCGGTTGTGCGTGCGGCCATTTTGGTGCCGTGGGCCATCCCCACTGCGGTTGTGGCCGTTATGTGGCGCTGGGTTTTCAACGTGGACGGCATTGCCAACCATCTCATTGGCAAGGAGATCCTGTGGACCGGCGCCGAATGGCCCGCCAAAGCTGCGATCATCATGGCTGATGTGTGGAAGACAGCTCCGTTCATTGCGCTACTTACCCTAGCGGGCCTTCAAGCTATCTCTTCTGAACTCTATGAGGCTGCCAAGGTGGATGGGGCTGGTCCCATCCGGCGCTTCTTCTCCATCACGCTGCCGCTGGTTCGCCCGGCTCTGGTGGTAGCCGTGCTGTTCCGCCTGCTAGATGCGCTTCGTATGTATGACTTGCCTCAGATTTTGACGCACGGGTCCAACAACACCAATACGTTATCAATGCTAGTTGTGCGCCAATCTATCGGTGCATTGAAGGCAGGGCAGGGTTCAGCTCTCTCAACGGTGACGTTCATTATCATCTTCGTGATTGCCTTCCTCTACATTCGCATTCTCGGTGCGAATGTCATGGCTGGGCACGATGGAAAGGATTCCTGATGTCGAAGACTACTAATCGCGTGGTTGGTACAACAGGTAAGATTATTGGGCTAGTTATCCTGCTGGTTTTCTGTCTCGCTCCTTTCTACTGGATGATCGTTACGGCACTCAAGCCACCCACGGCCCTGTTCAACAATGAGCTCTGGCCCTCGTCCATTTCGATGGATTCAATGTCCGCAGTGTTCAACCAGAAGAACAATTTCGGGCAGGCCCTGATCAACTCCGTTATTGTTGCCGGAACCACCACAGTTTTCGCAATGATGGTTGGCATATTCTCCGCCTACGCACTGACGCGTATGAAGTTCCGCGGCCGCACGTTTATCTTGGCGTTAGTTCTGGCCGCATCCATGTTCCCGGGCGTGGCTATCTTGACGCCGCTTTATGAGTTGTTTGCGGACTGGGGATGGATCAACACCTACCAAGCGATGATTGTCCCGGACATGTCCTTCGCGCTGCCACTTGGTATCTGGACGCTGACAACGTTCTTCAGGGAAATGCCGTGGGAATTGGAGCAAGCCGCAGAGATCGACGGCTGCACCCCTGCGCAGGCGTTCAGGAAAATCATCATTCCACTCGCGGCCCCTGGCGTTTTCACCACGGCGATCATGGTGTTCATTACGTCGTGGAATGAGTACCTCATTGCATCGAACGTGGCGATCGGCGCGGATGTCAGCCCCGTTACCGTCGCGATCGCCAAGTTCACCGGGGAGTCTTCGTTCCAGCAGCCTTTCGGAACCCAGATGGCTGCCGGTGTAGTAGCAACTATTCCTCTCGTCATTGTTGTTCTGATCTTCCAGCGTCGTATTATTACTGGCCTGACATCAGGCAGCCTTAAGTAGACGGAGTGAAAGATTAGCGATTCTTCGAGCACCAAGAGAGCCCCCGGCCGCGCCACTGTTCGCACAGTGGCGCAGGCCGCCGGGGTCTCGCGGCAAACAGTTTCCAACGTTTTGAACGCTCCTGAGCGCGTCAGCAAAGATCTGCAAGAGGCCGTTCTCAAAGCGATCAAGGAAACTGGCTACCGGCCCTCAAGTATGGCGCGTTCACTTGCTCTGCAACGCACCGGACTAGTTGCTTTTCGGGTTGGCGATGGCATGCGCAATGAAGCTTCGCTTCTGGATCCGTTCATGCGTGAGGTGGCGCGAATTGGGGCTCATTACGATTACCGCCTTGTGCTGGATGCCGTTCCTAGTGACGACTCCGCGCAAATCGCAAGCTATCAGGACCTAACTGCCAGCCGCTCCGTGGATGCGGTGATCATTGTTGAAACGCATCTAGATGATCTTCGGGCCCGTTGGCTGACTGATAACAACGTTCCCTTCGTGGCATTCGGACGTCCCTGGGGCGAAGAGTCCGCGAAACACTCGTGGGTGGATGTCGATTCCCGGCTGGGTATCCGGCAGGCCGTTGAATACCTACACGGTAAGGGCCACTATCGGATCGGCTACATTGGCTCCCCAGTTGATGGGGGCCGCCACGAAGACCGGCGCGGCGGCTGGTGCGAGGCTATGAAGGAGGTTGTTCCGGAATCCGTTTCAGAAGACCTTACGTGTTTGTCGTTTGAAAGCCGACGACGAGACCTCGGTGCCAATATAGATGCCTTTCTTGAAAGTGCATCGCCAACAGCTGTCGTGTGTCAGGACGATCAATTCGCTCATGAGGCAATGCGCTCAGCCACCCGTGTTGGCTTAACACCGGGTGAGAACTTTGCTGTGGTGGGCTTCGACGATTCGATGGTGGCCCGGCGCGCGCAGCCTGCGATCTCTTCCGTGGCCCAGCCGCTCACACAGGCAGCGACTTTGGTTTGGAAAGCTCTGCTGCCACAAATCCGCGGTGGCCAAGAAAAGCCCCTGCAAACGCTCATACCGCCAGAATTAGTGATCCGCGAGTCCTCAGATTTTGAGCTCAAACGCTGAGATCACATAAAACAGAAGGAAACTCCTTGACTACAAACCAGACCACCACCAAGGGCTCACTCGAAACGGCGCTATCGGACATCCGGTCCTATGACGTGCTGTTGTTCGATTTAGACGGGGTACTCACCCAGACCGACAAGATGCATCGGAAAGCTTGGCAGGCCATGTTCGATGAGTACTTCGCCAAGCAGGGCCTCGAGCCGTTTGAAGAAAGTGACTACTTCAATTACTTGGATGGCAAACCGCGCGCGCAAGGTGTGCAATCGGTCTTAGAATCGCGAGGCGTGAGCCTTCCTTTCGGAGAGGCCACTGATGCACCGTCGCCGCACACCGTCAATGGGTTGGCCAATCGGAAGAATGAGTGCTTTCTTGAGGCAATCCAAGAGGGTGTGGAACCCTATGCCGGAAGCGAGGCATTACTGAGGGCCATCAAGGCGGCCGGCAGAACCCGGATGGGCGTGGTGACTTCCTCGAATAATGGGCCGATCGTGCTTGAGAAGAGCAATCTGGCGCACTATTTTGATTTGGTGCTTGATGGCAACGTAGCTCGCGCGCATGCTCTCAAGGGAAAGCCCGCGCCGGATACCTACCTTTACGCATGCGAGCAATTGGGGGAGACTCCCGATAAAGCCGCAATCTTTGAGGATGCCGTTTCGGGTGTTCAATCGGGTGATGCGGGCCGTTTTGCTCAGGTTGTTGGGGTGAATCGCGGGGTCGGCGCACAAAAGCTGATGGACAACGGCGCAACCTGCGTTGTTGATGACCTAGGAGAGCTTGCAGAAGCCCTCGACGGAAACTGGTAATTGCGGCCTGCGGTCGGCTAGGGACGAAGGTTTCCTTTTCTCTTGTATTTGACCGTTCAAAATACTAAGGTCTGATCAACCCAGATGCTTCTGGGTGTCATGCGAAGCCAAGGCGGTACCCGCCACTGACTCAACGGAGTGTCATGAAGCCAATCCATACCCGAGCCAAGCGCACCGCAGCACTAGGGGAGGCCGCAGTCCCTTCTCTTGCAAAAAGGATGGCGGCCCTGCTAAGCGCACTTGTGTGCAGCCTAGCGATGGTGACCTCGATGGCAGTTCCCGCAGCAGCCGATGCCGGTGATCCATACCCGTGTGGTTCTTTCGCCGGTGCGAACAATGATGCGAGTGCCATCGGGTGGCTTGGAAATGGACACGGAGCCACGGTCTGTTTGGGTGGAAGCTTCTATGTCCCCAACGGAATCGACACGACCTATGGCTTCGGCATCTACAACAATGCGCCTACCACGTGGGAGAACGCTGAAGGCTACCTCCCAGCTCTAGTGACTGGTTTTGAGGCTGACGGCGCGCAGGTTTCGATCACCAACTTTGGCGATAAAGTGACCATGGGCGGTAACGATTATGTGCTGATCTTCAGCCGCGTGAGCATTACGAATCCAACGGACGCGGAGATTGCCCTTGACCCTCAGCCTGCCGCGGGCATGGTGGAGCTTTCTTCTGCCGGCAACGAGGTGGCGCCTTCGGAGACGGTCAGCCACGACTATGTGGTGGCCGCAGATCGCTTTGCTAACGGGTATGCGTGGCCAGACGCCGGGCAGCTTGCTGAAGTTGGTGGTTATGACGATCACTACGCACACATGAAAGACTTCTGGGACTCTCAGATCAGCGAACTCGCCATGCCGAATCTTCCGGATGAGCGCCTCGTCGAGGCCTACCTCTCGGGCTTCATCTACACCCAGATTTCTCGTAGCGGATACGCGCTGAACACCGGGACGAACGGATACCACCAAGAGTTCAACCACGACGTCACAGGGATTCTCGCGGGATTGTTCAACCGCGGATACTTCAAGGACGCCCATGCGCTGCTGGATCAGGCAAGCGCCTCCCTCAGCACCCCGGCGCAATACTCCGATGGCTACTGGACCTATCCGTGGCTATGGTCGGTTTACTACCGCAAGACGGGCGATCTGGACTTCCTAAAGGCGCGCTTTGCGACCCCCGGGCCGCAGGGGGAGGACGTGAACCCGAGCATCAAGTCAACAGCGCACCGGATCGCGGACGATCGCACTGGGCCCAACGGCATCATGGGCGCTAGCGGCAACGCCGATGCTTTGGGCTACTTCACCACTGACAATTATGTGGCGCTGCTTGGCCTCGCGTCATACCGGTATCTGGCCGAAGCCGTTGGGGACAGTGCCGAGGCAGAGTGGGCAGACGCGGAGTTCAACGAGCTTCTCGAAGCGGTAGATGCAACGCTGGCGGAGACGATTGAGACCTACGATCTCGATTACATTCCGTGCTCGATCCTGCAGCCGAACACCACAAATAGCTGCGCGGATCCCGCCATGGCTGGGTGGGCCGGTCCCGGTGTTTATTACAACTATGCGTGGAATGGGTACCTCCTTGGCGCGGATCTGGGCGCCCCGGACGGAATTGCTGCTGGTGACTGGGCGGACAAGACGTTTGACTGGGGCTTCGCACTCACCAGGAACGTGCTGCCTCAGGACACTTTTGGCGGGTATGGAGGTCAGGGCTTTTATTCGACGGCTTACAACGCCGCGTATGGCAGCTGGGGCCTAGCAGGCACGAAGTATCGCGATCAAGCAATCCAGTCCTACCTGTTCATGATCGAAAACAGTCAGGCTGGCCCATACTCTTGGTGGGAGGGCGCCGATTGGCCGAGCCAGAGCACCCCTTGGATTGGCAACCACCCAAAGTCCGGTGGCGGCTCAAGCCCTCACTCCTGGGGAATTGAGCTGGGCAACCAAGCACTCATCGATTCGGTTGTGACCCAACGTGTGGACGGCACGATCATCGTTGGGCGCGGCGTGCCTAACGCTTGGGTTGTGGGCGATGAAGCATTCGGAGTCACTAACTACCCGATCTCTTACGGTAACCGAATGAATGTTGACATCGTGCCGGCCGGTACGAGCGTAACGGTGAACGTAAGCGGCGCAGTTAACGCTCCGATTCAGGTGCATCTTCCGGCCGCAATCGGCAACATCGCAAGCACGTCCGCGGGTTCCTTCGATTCAGAGGCTGGTACTGTCACGCTGCCGTCCGGCACGTCCTCTGTGGTGATCACCTTCCAGAACACGCCCTCGACCGAACGGCCACGTCCCGATGCGATTGAAGCGCCTCCCGCTGAGCCATCCACACTGGCACCGATTCTTGAAACTGTGAGTCCGGAAGCTGCGGCTGCGGGTGACGAGGTCACGCTCACTGGTGCCAACTTTGGTGAGACGCAAGATGCCAGCCACGTACGCTTCACCAACAACGGCATCAACTGGGGAGATCCCGGCGATGAGGCCGATTTCGAGGTTGTATCGTGGAGCGATACCAAGATCGTGTATAAGGTACCGGAGCCCTCCAAGGGCTACGAGGTGACCCCGGGTACCCCTGCGACCATGAAGGTAGTGACACCTTTCGGAGTTTCGAGCAGCCTTGAAATCGATATCGTAGCCGAGACGCCAACCCCCACTGACCCCGCGACGGATCCAACCGATCCCACCGCCGAACCGACTGATCCAACAACGGATCCGACTGGCAACCCGAGTGACCCGACGGACAGCTCGAGCGATCCGACGGCTGGCACCACTGACCCTGCCACGGCCGGACCGGGGGAGCCGACTGGAGGTGCGGCCGCTCCATCACCGGACCGTATGCCGAACACCGGGGCCAATGCGCTCCCACTGATCCTTGGAGCGGCACTTCTCTTGGGACTAGGCGTGGCTATCGTATTGAGGTCGCGCCGCCGCTAGTTATGCGAGACCGGAGGAAATATCGTCCGGCTTGCCCAGCCGCTCTGCAGCCTCTACGGAGTAGTGATCTTGGAACGGAGATTCGCCCTTATCGAGTGTGGCGATTGACTCCATCTGATCGTCGTTGAGTTCGAAATCGAACACGTTGATGTTCTCGGCAATCCGCTCGGGACGGACGGACTTGGGGATGGAAACGATGTTGCGCTGAATCATCCAGCGGAGCACCACCTGAGCAACGGTCTTGCCGTGGGCGTCCGCGATTCCGATCAGTGTGGGGTTGTCTAGTACGCCCATCTTGCCCTGCCCGAGCGTGCCCCAGGATTCCATCTGGACGCCGCGGCGCTCCATAACGCGCTGATTCTTGGTGCGCTGGAAGAACGGGTGCGCCTCGATCTGGTTCACGGCGGGCGGCACATCGGTGTGCAGCAAGAAATCGACGAGGCGGCCTGAGTAGAAGTTGGAGACTCCAATGGCGCGGGCGCGGCCCTCCTGATGGATTTTCTCCATCTCGCGCCACTCACCAAACACATCGCCGAATGGCTGGTGGATCAGGTACAGGTCAACGTAGTCCAAGCCGAGCCGCTTGAGAGATGCATCGAAGGCGCGCTTTGTGTTTTCGGCGCTGGGCTGGACCCAAAGCTTGGTGGTCACGAAGAGTTCCTCGCGCGGGATGCCGGACTTAGCAATAGCGCGGCCCACACCCTCTTCGTTGTGATAGATGGCGGCGGTGTCAATGGAGCGGTAGCCGGCTTCGAGTGCGGAAAGTACCGCAGCCTCGGTTTCGTCATCAGGAATCCTGAAAACGCCAAATCCGAGAATTGGCATTGAGATGCCGTTATTCAGAGTCACATCCTGCATGGTGCATCCTTCGCTGTGGGAGATAGCTCCAGCCTAATAGCCCTACAGCTGCGAAATCATGGACCTTTGTCGGAGACGGGAGATATGAAAAAGGGGAGTTAGCCCACGCGGGCCAACTCCCCTTTTCCAAAACAATCTATTCTTCGCCTTCGAGGCCAGACATGGCCTCTTCCATCAGGGACTGAGTGCAGGTCTCAGTAGCGGAATTGAAGGTTTGGTAATCATCAGAGTCCTCAGATGCTGTGGGCTCCTCACCATCGGCGAGGGACTTCAGGGTGTCATCGGAAAGGTCATCGTATGATTCATCAACGATGCAGCTGTAGTAATTGTCTAGGGCTTCCTGGCCAAGCTGATCCACGACTTCGGCGTCAATGTATTCATCCATCGCCTGAGAAAGGCCAGAGGTCACTTCTTCCTTGGTGGGCTTGTCCTCGCCACCGCAGGCAGCGAGCGAGACAGCGAGTGCCGGAATCATGAATAGGGCGGAAAGCTTCTTCATTTTCACGTAGGTATCCTCTCGTTGGTGCCGCCCAGTTCAAGGGGGCACGTTCACCTTAAAGAAGGCTGTGCATATCGGGACAATCGTCCCAGAAAGTGAGAAGGAGTTCCAATCGAAGCCTAGCCAAGCAGCGGATTAGCAGCCAAAACTTGCGCTATCTCGTCGCGATTGGGGGAGTAGGCGCCGTTTTGGCTGACCGTCAGGCCCGAGGTCATCGTAGCCCGGTGAAGTGCTGGCACAACCTGCTCCCACCTTGCGGCGCGCAACCGAGTCTTGGCCTCCGCGCTGCCCAACAATCCAGCGTCCAGCAAGGCGGAGAGCATTCCGCTCATGAACGAATCGCCGGCACCCACGGTGTCCGCAAGCTCCACATTAAGGGGATCGATCACCAGCATGTCGCGCTCACTGGCCAAACGCGCATACGCGCCCCAAGGCCCGCGAGTCACCACAACCATGGCCGGCCCCATGGCCAACCACTTGCGCATGATGTTCTCAACAGGAGTGTCCTTGCCGTACAGCCACTCGATGTCCTCGTCCGAGGCTTTCACAACGTCTGACACGCTGATGATTTCCTCGATACGCCCGATCACGTCAGAGGCGCTGCCCATGAGGTTGGGGCGGGCATTGGGATCATAGGAGACGGTCCCAACGATGGACTGCGCCTTGACGGCGCGCAGCACATCGTTGCCGCCGGGAGCGAGGGTGGCGGCGAAGCTGCCCGTGTGCAGGTGGGTAATCTCAGCTGGGGCCGGAAGCTCAGGTACCTTCCATTCCAGATCAAACTCGTAGGTGGCGCGCCCCTGCTCATCTAGGAAAGCGTTAGCCACAGCCGTCTTGTTGGCCTGATCGGAACCGGCAACAGGCCTCACGGAGTGATTGGCCAGCAGCTCTTCGATTGCATGGCCACGCGGATCGTTAGCCCACCAAGCGGCAAGCTGGGTGGGATGGCCAAGCGCGGCCAAGCCACAGGCAACGTTCAGCGGGCTACCACCCACGTGCTCGGTGGACTTACCATCGCGGTGAACAACATCAATGAGTGCTTCACCGAGGCAAAGGACTGGGGCATCGGGCGTCGTTGCCACGGGATCTCCTAAAGGTTCAAACGTAGAATAGAACTCTCTTAGACTACCGGATTCTATCCTCGCTGCTAGCGAGCTGAACAGTCTTTCCAGTGACTGCTTTTGCGGCAGCCTCGCATTCAGCGGTGGATGGGCCTTCGCCTTCGGGCATGAGGACGCGGCGGTAATAACGCAGTTCGTCAATGGAATCGTAGATATCGCCCAGCGCGCGATGATTTCCGGTCTTTTCGGGGGCGTTGAAATAGCTGCGGGCGTACCAACGCTTGGCTAGTTCCTTGATGGAGGAAACATCCACGATGCGATAGTGCAAGTGCTCGATCACGCTCGGCATGTACTTGTCGAGGAACGTCTTGTCGGTGCCCACGGAATTCCCGCCTAGTGGCGCCTTGCGAGCTTCAGGGATGTACTTCTTGATATAGCCGAGAACCTGTGCCTCGGCTTCGGCCAGCTCTAGCCCGTTATCCCACTCGTTGATGAGTCCTGAATGGGTATGCATTTCGAGCACGAATTCGCCCATATTCTCCACTGCCGCTGGCGTGGGCTTGATCAGTAAGTCAATACCTGCGTCCACGGGAGTGAGGTCATAATCAGTGATGACTACTGAAACCTCGACCAGTTCATCAACCGTCAAGTCCAGCCCTGTCATCTCGCAGTCAATCCATACGATGGGGTTCTTTAGTCCGTTACTCACGCACGCCATTCTACCCGTTTGATTTGAATAACGACGACGGATGCTCCCGTCCGTCCCCATTCTCACCTTCTTTTCGTAAGAGTTGTTGCGTCTAATTGCCATGGCTGGATGAACTGATCGCGTGGTGGCATGGTGGCTAATATGAGCGACCTTTTCATTGATGAATTACGCGATTCACTCGGCGAAGATGCTGTACGTGATCAGCCAATCGATATCCATGCGGCAGCGCACGATGCCTCCCACTACCTCCTGATGCCGCGGGCGGTGGTACGAGCGGAAAACACCCAACAGGTGTCCGATATTCTCAACATCGCGAATTCTCAGGCCCAGTCCGTTACCTTCCGCTCGGGCGGCACCAGCCTGTGTGGCCAGGCCAGCACGGAAGCGCTCCAGATTGACACCCGCGCAGCGTTCCGGCTCATCACGATTGAGGACAATGGCGAGCGAGTGCGCGTTCAGCCTGGTGCTACGATCAGGCAGGTGAATGCCCGCCTTGCGCGTTACGGCCGCAAACTAGGTCCGGATCCGGCGAGCTCGGTCGCATGCACGATAGGTGGTGTTGTTGCCAATAACTCCAGCGGAATGTCTTGCGGAACCGTTCACAATACGTATAAAACGATCGAATCCATGACGATTGTGCTGGCAGACGGGACCATCATTGATACGGCCGATGATGATGCCGATCAGCAGCTGTCAACTCAGTGCCCCACGCTATACGCGGGACTTGAGGGCATTCGGGATCGCGTCCGCGAGAATCCCGATTCGATGGGAACCATCGATCGCCTGTACAAGATGAAGAACACCATGGGTTACGGGATCAATTCGCTGGTGGATTATGACCGTCCAGTCGATATCTTGGCTCACCTGCTCATCGGCAGCGAGGGGACGCTCGGATTCGTGGCGGAGGCCGTGTTCGTCACCGTTCCCGCCTACACCGAAGTGGCAACGGGCCTGCTGGTTTTTGAGAACCTCTACGATGCCACTTCCGCACTGCCAGCGCTTGTTGCCACCGAGCCAGCCGCCATCGAACTGATGGATGCCGCTAGCCTGCGCGTTGCTCAGGGCACCGGTAGCCCGGCGGCTGCAATCAGGGATATCGAGGTAGTGGATCACGCAGCTCTCCTTGTTGAGTATCAACAGCCCAATAAGGAGGGTATCCAGAAGCACCTCAAGCAGGCGGAAGCGGCCGCGGTTTCGCTTCGGCTTGCCTCGCCCGCGGTATTCACCGCCGATCCCGAGGTCCGTGCCAGCCTCTGGGCCATCCGTAACGGCCTATACGCGATTGTGGCCGGAGCTCGCGCTTCTGGAACCACAGCATTGTTGGAGGATATCGCGGTGCCGGTGGAGCGCCTCGCAAATACCTGTGAGCTGCTCACCGAGCTCTTCGCAAACCACGGGTATGAGGGATCGGTGATCTTCGGGCACGCCAAGGACGGCAATATCCACTTCATGATCACCGATCGGTTTGATACGCCGGACGGTCAGGCCCGGCTCGCGGACTTCACCGAGGACATGGTGGAACTGGTGCTGAGCCAGGGAGGCGTGCTCAAGGCGGAGCATGGAACTGGCCGCGCGATGGCTCCATTCGTGGAGCGCCAGTACGGCGAAGAACTCTATTCGGTTATGTGGGCAATCAAGCGGGCCTGTGATCCCAACGAGATTCTGAACCCGGGCGTGCTCCTTACCGCTCAAAGTGATGCTCACCTCCAAGGCATCAAGACCACCGTGACGGTCGAGGAAGAAGTGGATCGGTGTGTGGAGTGCGGGTACTGCGAGCCAGTGTGCCCCAGCCGTAATCTCACCCTGACTCCGCGCCAAAGGATCGTGTTGCGGCGGGATCTGGCCAAGGCGAAGGATGCGGGGGACAGCGAGCTGGCGGAGGCACTCGAGAAGGCCTACAGCTACGCCGGGATCGATACGTGCGCCGTGGACGGGATGTGCCAAACCACGTGTCCCATGAAGATCAACACCGCCGATTTGGTGCGTAGGCTGCGCTCGGAGCAGGCAAATCCGCCGCTTTCGACCGGCTGGAATGTGACGGCGAAGAGGTGGGGCGTTGTGACCACTGCGGCTAGTGCGGCGCTGTCCGTTGCCAAGGCGGTTCCTGCCCCGGGGCTGGTGAACGGCGTGACGAAGGTGGCGCGCAACGTTATTGGCGAGGACACGATGCCCGAGTGGACCAGCGACCTGCCGCGTGGTGGCAAGCGCCGTGGCGGATTGGCCGATTCGTATCCGGTTGAGCAGGCCGATGCGGTGTACATCCCTTCGTGCCAGAGCGCGATGTTTGGACCGGTTGATGGCGGGTCCGGGCTGCAGCGGAGCTTCCAGGAGCTGTGTGCCCAGGCGGGGCTCAAGCTGCATATCCCCGAGGGGATTGACAACCTGTGCTGCGGCACGCCGTGGTCATCCAAGGGATACCTCGGTGGCAAGGAGGAAATGCGCCAGAAGGTTGTGGATCGGGTAGTGACGGCCAGCCGCGATGGGAATCTTCCCGTGGTGTGCGATGCCTCCTCGTGCACGGAGGGTTTCGTTGGGCTGCTCAAGGCGTACCCGGTCGAGGTGATGGACGGCATCGTATTCATCCGGGATCAGGTACTGCCCAGGCTGGGGGTTCTACGCCATGCGCCTAGCATTACGCTGCATCCCACATGCGCTACCACTCATCTGGGGTCCACGGACGCGCTCGTGGAGCTGGCCGGAGCGGTCGCAGACAAAGTGAACGTGCCGGACAATTGGGGATGCTGTGCATTTGCGGGGGATCGCGGCATGCTGCATCCAGAGCTGACGGCATCGGCCACGGGGCCAGAAGCAGGAGACGTCCGCAAGCTCAACTCCACGATCCACGCCTCGTCCAACCGCGCATGTGAGATGGGCATGACGCGGGCTACCGGCAAGCCGTACAAGAGCATCATCGAAGTAGTGGCTGATTCGGTGGCCGGGCGGTGAGTGTGTCGAGGCTCACATGTTGTCGCGTATCAGGCATCCGTTGGGCTTTTCATTCTTCGTCACGCTGATGCGGTAAGAACTTGACTGTCAAAGGACATCGTGGCGTCCGTGCATGCTAAATCGAGCGGCGAATAGCGCTTACGGGCGCCGCCAAATTGGCCTTGACGTGGATCACAGTACCTGATTGGATCAAAAGAGGTCGATTTTTGACCGGACAAAATTGAGGGGATCTATACCCGAAGGCGGGGAAGAAGGTTCTGGGTCCCATGCCCAACGATGGGAGAGACGTTGAAAAATCGAATTAAGTCGCGAGTGAGCGCGCTCGCGGCATTGGCAAGCGCGACCGGCGGGGGTGACGGCACTCGTGCCAGCAGCCTCCGCGGCGTCAGACGAAGGAGAGCTGCCATTTGTTTTTTCTGCCGAGGAGTTGAGCGGTCAAAACGGCTCGGCAGGAACGCTCGATCTGGAAGCGACTGGTGGCCTTGATTGGGTCCACCTCGCGGGTGCTGAGACCAACCGCAAGGTGGATGGTGACCTTATTGAGGTTGAAAACCTCAACACCGATCGGGCTATGGGTGAGCTTGGCGATAGTCCTTACCGGTATGTGTGGTCCAACGGCACCCCAACGGAGTCCAATACTGCCGGCGTGACCACCGGTGGTGTGTTCTTCCATACCGGTAATAACGGAGGCTATGAGGTAACCGTTCCGGCGGGTGATTCGTGGCGCGAGTTGATCCTCATTGGGGGTGCCTGGCAGGCCGAGGCCGAGCTTTCGGTTCAGGCTTCCTCGGAGAGCGAGCCGTCATATGTGGAAGCCGTCTCCGCGGGTGAAGCCTCAGAGGTAAACGAATACACCGTTCTCATTGCACCAAACGAGGGCGTGACATTCACCGTTGAGACGGAGAGCGCTGGCGAGGAAGGCAATGTATCACTGGCAGCAGCCACTCTCTCAGATGTGGCGGAGGGATCCTTTGCCTACTCGATCGAAACTGGCGAGGCTCCCGTTGCCGTGAATTTGACTGAGAAGGGCGATCTGGATTGGATTCACGTTTACGGAGACGAGGTCAACCGCAAGGCTGACGTTGATGAGACCATCACGGTTTCGAACCGGTCGAGAAAGCCGATACCGACTCTTGGCGGTGACTGGTCCCGCACATTTAGCTGGTCCGACGGAAAGCCGACGGCTACCCAAGATGCCTACGGTAAGGCGAGCGTTTTCAAGGCTGATGCCGAGTACGCTGAGACCACCGATCCGCGCGGGTTCGATATCGATCTCGCAGACTCGGACAAGGCCAGAACCGTGACGTTCTACGCCAACACGTGGAACGCGGATGTGGAGATGAGCCTCTACGTCAACGGCGAGGAAGATGCCGTAGCGACCAGCACGAACCTGCACGATAACCCTGCACCTTACGGTGTCACCCAGGTGTCGTTTGATGTTCCGGCTGACGTCTCAGCGAAGCTTGAGGGCCAGATCGTGACCGCGCGCCACGAGGAGGCAAACGTCGTGTTCGCCGGCGCAGCGGTTTCCGAGGGCGATTCCCGGGACGATCTAACAAAACTGCAGGAACTACTGGCCGCGGCGAACAAGGCCAACATCTTTAGTACCTCGGAGTTCAACCTGAATCAGCTCCAGTCCGCGATTGCTTCCACCGAGGAGCTGCTCGCGGGTGACCCGAGTGACGCCGAAATTGCTGTTCAGCTTCGGATTCTTGAAGTGGCCTACCAGATGGCCGCTAATGCCGGCGCATACACAGACACCACGGATCCACGGCTTCAGGCCTCAATCGGGTGGGAAGGTGACCGTCACGCTCCATTCGCATATATCGATGGTTCCTACAAGCTACGCGATCGTGACAATCTTATGGTGAGGTTCGGGATCCCGGATATCCCCGGCAAGATTGATTGGTACAACGCGGAAGGCTACCTCCCCGCGTTCGTTTCGGAGTTCGAGAAGGCCGGTGCAGATGTTTCGATTACAAACTTCGCGGACAAGGCAACGATCAACAAGAACGATTATGAAATCGTTTACTCCCGTATGACGGTCACGAACAACAACGATTCCGAAATGACGCTCCCGTCGGTTTCGGATGAGTTAGTTCCGCTGAATGAGGGTGCAAAACAGCAGACGGTCGCGGCCGGTGAGACCGTCACGATGGACTATGCGATTGCAGCGGACCGATTCAACGGCACGTACGATTGGCCGGCAGCTGACGAGGTGAAGAACCTTGGCAGCTACGACGATGCATACGATCACATGAAGAACTACTGGAACGATCGCCTTGAGCCGCTGGTCCAGATCAGCGAGCTGCCAAACGAGGATCTGATCAACGCCTACAAGGCGGGCTTCATCTACACGATGATCATCCGTGATGACATCGACGGTGAGAAGCGTCTACACGTGGGTGAGAACAGCTATGACTTGATGTTCGATCACGACACGATCGGTATCGTGGCCACTCTCCTCACCTCCGGTGATTTCAAGTACGCGCAGGAGTACCTCGCAACGCTACCGGCACAGCTGCAGTATGACGACGCCAAGTGGAAGTACTCCTGGCCTTACGCCCTCTACCTGCAGCGGACGGGCGATACTGAGTTCATCAAGGAGAAGTTCGAGACAATCAAGAAGAACACCCACAACGTTGAGACCGACCGTATCGGCGATAATCATGACGGCATCATGAAAGAGACCGAGGCGATCGATTCCACCGGATACTGGACAATCGATAACTGGTCCGCGCTCGCGGGCCTGACAACGTACGCCTGGATCGCCGAACAGATCGGTGAAGACGAAGAGGTCGAGTGGGCAACGGATCAGTACGATTCGCTCCTCGATGCTTCGAACACGCAGCTCGATAAGCTGATCGACGAATACGATCTGGACTACATCCCGATGTCCATGACTGCTCCCAATGATCAGTTGGGCGATGGCCGTGATGACCCGCGTGATGCCAACTGGGCATCCATGTTCCTGTTCGGCCGCTGGGGCTGGGATGGCTACCTCTTCGGTGCCGAGCAGTCCGGTCCGATGTTCGATTGGATCGATCAGACGTACACCCACGGCTTCGAGAACCGTGAGGACATTACCGATACGATCTACAACTTCGGTGGTTACCCGCACGGCTGGTTCTCCAGCGCATACAACGCCGGATACGGCAGCACCGCGCTGCGCGGCGAACAGTACCGCGACGCGGGAATTCGTGGCTACGAGTTCATGATCAACGAATCGCAGAGTGCGCCATTCGGTTGGTGGGAAGGCATTGACTACCCGGACGAGGATTCGCCCTGGTCCATCAACCATGCCGCCGGTGGCGGTGATGGTGGTTCGAACCAGCACATGTGGGGCCAGTCCACGAATACCAAGGTGCTTTTGGACTCGCTCTTCGCCCTGAAGACTGATGGCACTGCGATTATTGGCCGTGGTGTTCCGACGGATTGGATTGCCGACGGCGAGGTCATCGACATCGCGGATTACCCCGTGAATATCGACGGCCGAATCGGCTACAAGATGGCAACGAATGGCAATAAGGTCACCGTTGACTTCTCTGGTGACACGGACAAGGTTGATCAGTTCTCTATCGAGCTCATGGCGTTGCGGAACAACATCTGCGCGGTTGAGGGCAAGGGCGCCGAGTACGACTTTGAGGCCGGCACCGTGACCGTTCCGAGCGCGACCCAGAAGGTCGTCATCACCATGGGCGCCGATTGTGAGAACCCAACCGATCCCACGGACCCGCCAACAGATGAGCCCACTGATGGACCAACTAATGGTCCGACCGACGGCCCTACTGGCGGATCCAGCGACGGCCCAACAGATGGATCAACCAACGGATCGGATAACAACAACGGTTCCCTTCCCTTCACGGGGTTCAGCGGTTTGTTGCTCGCTCTGCTGGCGGCACTGCTGCTTGCAGGTGGAGTGCTCTTCGTGAGGAGGTCTGCACACCTCCGTAGCTAGCGCGATAGCTGGCTTCCCCATAAGAACGTGCCCGGCTTTGGTACCAGAAGTGCTGGAGCCGGGCACGTCCACTAACACCAATGAAGGGTATCTCTGTGTCAAAACTTTCACATCGGCGCCGTGTCGCTGGAGCCGTAGCCAGCGTGCTACTCGTGATGGGAACAGCCTCGGTGGCCACCGCCGATGAGCCGGATCCCGCCGATCAACCGTACCGTCCACTAGTTCATTTCACTCCCGAAATGAACTGGATGAACGATCCAAACGGCATGGTCTATGTAGACGGCGTGTACCACCTGTTCTTCCAGCACAATCCGGAAAGCCCCGCTTGGGGAAATCTGAGCTGGGGGCACGCGACCTCAGAAGATTTGCTCACTTGGACCGAGCAGCCCGTGGCAATTTCGCCGGGTTATGACTCGGACAATAAGATGATTGAGCAGATTTTCTCTGGCTCCGTCGTCGTCGACAAAAACAACTCGTCCGGTTTCGGTACGGAAGATAACCCACCACTCGTGGCGATCTACACGTCTGCCTACACGGACGATCATCCGCAGTACCCGAACCTGCAAGCGCAGTCTCTGGCCTACAGCCTGGACGATGGCTACACCTGGACGAAGTTCGAGCAGAACCCAGTCATTAACCGCAAATCGGCGAACTTCCGCGATCCTAAGGTGTTTTGGTACGACGACGGGGCCAGCGGCTACTGGGTGATGGTGGCAGTCGAGTCCGAAGACGAGAAGGTTGTGCTCTACAAGAGCACGGACCTGAAGGATTGGAGCGAGCTCTCGGAGTTTGAGAACCCCTCTGAGGTCCATGCGGGTTGGGAGTGCCCGGATCTCTTCGAGCTGCCCGTCGAGGGTGGCGAGCCGGGCGAGACCAAGTGGGTCATGGTCATTAGCCACGGGAACTCAATCGCTGGTGGCAGTGGTATGCAGTACTTTGTGGGTGACTTCAACGGCACCAAGTTCGTTGCTGAAGACATTGTGGATCCCAGCACGGCGCCGGAAGGAGTGGTCTTCGAGGACTTCGAGAATGGCTACGGCGGCTGGACGGTGGCGAACGATCCCACAAATGAGGCTGGCATTACCGATCCGTTTGGTACGGAGCCAAAGCTCGGGTCCGAGTCCGATTTCATCAATGGTTATGTTGACGATCATCTAGCTGAAAGCCTGACGCGTGGATGGAACCAGCGAACGGGTTCGCTGACCTCACCAAGTTTCACCATCGAAGATCCGTACATCAACTTCAAGATTGCCGGCGGTAACAACCCACACGTTGACGCGGAGCCAGCGGAAGCGAAAGTGGTGTATGACTTCGAGTCCGATCTGGACGATTCCTGGCCCGGGGACTTGGGCCGAACGGTTGCCACGCCTGAGACAGCACCTGAGGATCTCGGTGCGATCGGGGATGGTTGGTACAACACTGCGGTATCCGGACCTGATGGTAACGGCAACCAAGGTTGGATCGCTTCGCCAACATTTGAGGTCACCGGAGAGAACATCTCCTTCCTCTTGGGTGGAGGAGATCCCGCTAACGAAAACGCTGAAGTCAGGCTCCTGCATGGCGGTGAGACTGTAAAGACTGCGCGCGGATCGGGCGCACCCGAGCTCACGTGGGAGAACTGGGACGTCTCCGATCTGGTAGGTGAATGGGTTTAGTTCCAGATTATCGACAACTCTCCTGACACGTACTTGGCCGTTGATCAGGTGACAATGAGTGATTCCGGAGCCACGTCTTCTGAGGAGACCACCGTGAACCTGATCGTCGATGGGGAAGTGGTGCGGACCGCGACCGGTAACAACAGTCAGAACCTTGACTGGATTTCGTGGAACGTGGATGACCTTGAGGGTAAAGAAGCAACAATCAAGATCGTGGACAACAATACAGAAGACGACTGGGGCCACATCATGGCGGACCACTTCATGTTCGCCGATGAGCCGGCCTTGCCGGTCGCGGAGCAGTACAACTGGCTCGACTGGGGCCGTGACTACTATGCCGCCGTGACCTACTCCGACGCTCCCGTGGAAGACTCCGTGATCATGCAAGGCTGGATGAGCAACTGGCAGTATGCTGACCCAGAAATTCTTCCTACGGAGGCGTGGACCGGCTCCATGTCGCTTCCGCGTGAGGTCACTTTGGTGCAGACGTCGGCCGGACCCCAGCTCCAGCAGAAGGTCGTTGATCAGGCTGATGGAATCCTTGACACGGCCAACGCTGCCAGCGTGACGGAGCTAGCGCTGAGTTCGGGATCGCAGACGCAGGAGGTGTCCGGCGACGTCGTGAAGCTTGACCTGACGCTTGACCCAGGCGCGGCTAAGCGTGCGGGTATCACGGTATTCCAATCCGAAGACGGGACGGGCACCAAGATCGGCTACGATTCGGAGGCTGGGCGCGTGTACGTAGATCGGACGAACTCCGGTAATTCGGATTTCAGCCCGCTCTTTCCTTCCGTCGATGATGCTGCAGTTGTGCTGGATGAAGACGGCAATCTGACGCTGGAGATCTACCTCGATCGCGCATCAGTGGAGTTGTTCGCGAATGACGGCCTGCGCACCATCACGGATCAGGTGTTCCCAGAGGAGGGCGCCGATGGCATTTCCGCATGGGCCGAGAGCGGTGACGCTGAAATCGTGAACCTCACCGTCACACCGTTGAATCAGACCATGTTCCTTGGTGCCGATCCCGGTACGGATCCGACGGAAGAGCCCTCGGAAGAGCCAACTGAGGAGCCAACCGGTGAGCCCACGGATGATGCGACCGGTAATCCGACTCAGCAGCCAACCGAAGGTGCAACTGATGGGCCAACCGATGGCGCAACCGGTGAACCGACGGATGGCGCAACCGGTTCGGCTGACCACAACGGTTTCTTGCCAAATACCGGATTTGGAGGTGGCGCTCTAGCCGTCCTCGCGCTCGCATTGCTTGGCGGCGGTGTGCTGGCAGTAAGGCGGTCGGCAGCTAACCGCGGATAGAAAGGCTCAATACCAAGTGAGTGGCCCCGGCAAGTAGGATGCCGGGGCCACATTGTTTGCTTCAGTGCCCCCAGCGCGACTCGAACGCGCAACCTACGGATTAGAAGGCCGTTGCTCTATCCATTGAGCTATGGGGGCGGGCATTCACACTATATGCGGTGTGGCCCGCCCCCATCTAATCAGCTAGCGGCGCTGTTCAATGCAAATGCACACATGCCGTGCTGAATTCGCCACATTTTGGCGTGGGTGAAGGACAATAGAAGGGTGAAACCCAGAACAACGTCCCGCGAACTCGCCAGCCTTGTCGAGCGGACCATTTCTGCGTTGGAAAATGCCCGCTTGCCCTTACAGATGCCCGGATCAGAGCAACTGTCTGAGAGCCGCGCCCAGTTGATGACTCAGCTGCGTACCCGAATCCTGCCCCACCTGCGCACAGCTGAGCTGCCGGCAGTAGTGGTGTTTGGGGGGTCCTCCGGAGCGGGAAAGTCCACGCTGTTTAACTCGCTATTGGGCGAGGAGGTCTCTCCGGCCTCGGTGATTCGCCCCACCACACGGATGCCGCTGATCGCGGTACATCCTTCGGATGTTGTGGCCCTCGATGGTCACGGCCTGCTTGATATGGGCAAGCTCGTGGCAGTAGAAGGAGCGATCCCCGGAGTTGTATTGGTGGACGCACCGGACCTCGATTCGGTGGACGCCGCAAACCGCGAGCTTTCTCGCCGCCTCCTCGATGCGGCAGACCTGTGGGTTTTTGTCACCACCGCCGCCCGCTATGGTGACGCTCAGGCGTGGCAAACGCTGAGCGACGCGCACAGGCGGGGGATGACAACCGCAGTGGTCCTTAACCGTGTGGCGGACAGGGCGCGCTACACGGTCCGAAAGGACCTGACGCGGCGGATGAACGATGTGGGTATCGGCAATGATCCGCTGATGTTGGTTCCGGACGCGGGTCCTCATGAGGGCCTGCTAGAACCGGGACAAGTTGCGGAAGTGCGTACGTGGCTCGAAGCGATCGCTTCGGCCCGTATTGGTGCGGCGCTCGTGGATCGAACTACACAGGCAATGCTTCCCGAACTGCGGCGGCAACTTCTTGAGCTCTCGGATGCCGTTGAGATGCAGGCCAGCGCCGTAGAGCATCTCCGTGCCCAAGCGGAAGAAGCGCCGAAGAAGCCGCGCGAAAAGCTCGTCTCCAATGCGAAGATGGGACGATTCGGGCAGGGCGCCCCAACCACCGCGTGGCTTTCCTTTGCCTCGTCGGGCGGTGCGCTAGCTTCCCTCGCGGTTGGTGAAAAGCCCGGGCTGTTGGTGCGGAGGTATCAAGGGTCGCGCGATGCGGCAGTGACTACAGTGTTCGACGGCGTGATGTCGGCAATCCGAGCCGGCCTTGATCAGGCTGTCACAACTACAGACGAGGCGATCCGTCAGGCGTGGGATCAGGGAATGGTGGAAACGGCCGAGTTCCAGTTTGAAGCTGCAACCGTGCTCAACAAGCGCGAGATCATAGATACGGCCCTCTCGCGATGGAAGAGCGATGTCCTCACAATGTCGGCTGGTGTTGGCGATAATCCGTGGCTCGGTCACGGTGGGGTGGCAGCGCTGCTGGGAGCAGCTGCCGGCGGCGTGTCGGGTGCGGAACAGGCGTGTAGTCACCTGAAGGTGGCATCCAGCATCAGGAAGGCACGTGAATCGCTTGCCACTCACCTCGATGAGGCGGTTGGCGAGGTTGTCAGCGCTTACAATGGCGTTCTGGATCAGGTTCCGGTGGGTAACGGCAGGCAGCTGAGGCTTCGAGCAAGCGAATATTTGGATCGCGTCTAACTTGTGGATTTGCATCTGACCGGTGGGATAATGGTGAGAGTTCACTGTGAAAGGGGTAGGCGTGCCGGACAACCAAGACGTCAATGTTTCGAGCATCCTTGAGCGAATTTCGGAGCTTGACGAGGCCATCAGCGTTGGTGGCGATTACCTTGATCCTTATGTCGCCGCCCGCGCACAGAAGGAACTCCATGTGGCTCGGGAACGTCTTAATGCTGGAATGGGGCTGACAGTTGCTGCGCTGGCTGGCGGAACTGGTTCGGGAAAGTCCACACTGTTCAACGCTCTCACGGGCCTAGACTTTGCCCAGACAGGCGATATCCGCCCAACTACCCACGATCCAAGCGCCTGTGTGTGGAATGCCGATGCAGGCAGTCTGCTCGATATGATCGGCGTTCCCCGCGACCGTCGGATCGCTTACGAATCGATCTTGACTGCCGGCGATCACGATCTGGATTCTTTGGTTCTTGTTGATCTACCCGATCATGATTCGGTGGATATGGCTCATTCCGCCGCTGTTGGCCGCATTCTTCCTAAGGTGGACGTCCTCATCTGGGTGTTGGACCCGCAAAAGTACGCTGACCACCTCATCCACGAGAGTTACCTCGCGGCAATGCGCCAGCGTAAGGAACAGATGATTGTGGTGCTGAACCAAACAGACGCTGTTCCATCCCATTCGGTTGATGATCTCGTCAATGATGTTGAGCTTCTGTTAGAACGCGATGGCTTGGCGGGCGTGCCGGTGTTCGCAACTTCCGCGAAAACCAATGAGGGGTTGGCCCCGCTCAAGGATCACCTCCATCACGCTGTTCAACATACGGAGGCTGCCCTATACACGGCCTCGGCCGAGCTCGAGAGCATCCGCGAACGCGTGGCCGCCGGCGTCGGTAGCGAAGAAGCGGACGTTCAGGGAGAGTTCTTCAACGATCTCAACGATCAGCTTGTCGTGGCTAGTGGTATCCCCGCCGTCGAGGCATCACTGCGCCAGGCAGGCACTAACACCTCCAGTACGGTGATTACCAAGCCCGAACAGCCTTCCGCAGCCACGATCGTTGCGGCTCGCGACGCGTGGCTTGCCCACGTCAAATCAGGCCTTCCCACGCCATGGAAGAACGCGTTGGACTCCGCTGTGCCCGAATCCGAGGTGATTCGGCGCAACCTTGGCAGCAAGATACGCGGCGTCGCGATCCCCAAGGTTTCACGCGCCAAGATGTGGGGACTTCTCGCCGGCTTGGTTGTGTTTGCGGCGTGCGTTGCTTTGGCCGTGCTCGGCATACCCTCCGATACCACGTCCGTGCGGCTCGCGGTTGCGGGTGCTGGCTTGATTGTGGGTTTTACTTGCTTCATCGGTGGGCGCCATAGCCAGCGCAAATCGGGAGAGCGTTGTGCCCAAGAGTTTGGGAAGGCTGCCCGTTCGGCAGTTTTTTCGGCGACGACGGAGCAGCTTGTCAGCCCCTCCCGAACAGTCCTTGACCGTCACAGGACTGCACGGCAGGCCCTGCAAGCCTGAGTCTCGTGGTTCCCACAACAACGGTTCGTGGGGTTTTTCTCCACAGACCCGAGGCCTCACGTCGTACCTGACGTGAGGTTGAGACACTCTGGAAACTAATCAGACTGGCTGATTAGCAGAAGGAGTTCTTATGGCAAACGAAACGTATGTGACCGTCAGGGGTTTCACTGGAGCGGATCCTCGTCTTTTTCGCAATGAGGATGGTGGTACAACCGTCCTCTTTCGAGTTGGGGTGACTCCTCGGTCCTTCAACCGCAAGTCGGAGAAATTCGAGGATGGCGCGACCACATGGTATTCGATCCGGTGCTATGGGCCGCTCGCGGATAATGTAATCAATTCAGTTTTCCGCGGAACACCTGTGGTCGTGCGCGGGAAGCTTAGCCATCGCGAATCGGTTGATAAGGAAGGTGTGAACAGGTACGAGATCACCGTTGTCGCGGACTCGGTGGGTATTGATTTGAACACGGGTCAAGCTCGGTTCACATCTGTGAAGAACCAGCGTCTAGACGCCGTTCACGGTGAGCCCGCGGGCTCGGCAAGTGAGGTGCCTGTGGCAGACGAGGAGCCGCCATATTCGGCCGATGATCCGCTGGAATACAGCACCGATCCTGCCGGGAATCTTGCGGGTGTGAGCTAGGAGGGCTCAGGCGACTTTATGGAATCGGCCCTGTATCCTTGTACGGGGCCGTTTTCCTGCGGCCGATAGCAAGCAACAATTGGGATGGAGCCTCGTGGCAGAGTACATCTACCAGATGATTCGCGCGGATAAGCGCGTGGGTGACAAGACAATTCTTGATAACGTGACAATGGCCTTCTACCCGGGTGCCAAGATCGGCATGGTGGGTCCGAATGGTGCGGGTAAGTCCACGATCCTCAAGATCATGGCCGGTTTGGATGAGGCGTCCAACGGGGAGGCTCGGCTTACCCCGGGTTATAGCGTCGGCATCCTCATGCAGGAGCCGCCGCTCGATGAGGACAAGACAGTTCTAGAAAACGTGGAGCAGGGCCGCGCAGAGATTATCGGCAAGCTCCGCCGCTTCAACGAGATCGGCGAAGAAATGGCCGATCCCGATGCGGATTTTGACGCACTGATGGAAGAGATGGGCAAGCTTCAGGGAGAGATTGACGCCGCTGATGCGTGGGATTTGGACGCCCAGCTCCAGCAGGCGATGGATGCCCTTCGCTGCCCTCCGGGCGATGTGCCCGTGACCGTACTGTCGGGCGGCGAACGCCGCCGCGTGGCGCTGTGCCGCCTGCTTCTGGAGGCTCCGGACCTCCTGCTCCTCGACGAGCCCACCAACCATTTGGACGCAGAATCAGTCCTGTGGCTAGAGCAGCATCTTCAGAACTACCCCGGCGCCGTTATCGCTGTGACCCACGATCGTTACTTCCTTGATCATGTGGCTCAGTGGATCGCAGAGGTTGACCGTGGCCGGCTCTACGCATACGAAGGCAACTACTCCGCATACCTGGAGACCAAGGAAACCCGTATGGCGGTTCAGGGCAAGAAGGATGCCAAGCTTGCCAAGCGTTTGAAGGATGAGCTCGAATGGGTGAGGTCCTCCGCCAAGGGGCGTCAGGCCAAGTCCAAGGCCCGTTTGGAACGCTATGAGGAAATGGCGGCCGAAGCCGAGCGCACACGCAAGCTTGATTTCGATGAGATTCAGATTCCGCCCGGGCCAAGGCTGGGCAACATCGTGCTTGAAGCATCTGATCTGACGAAGGGCTTCGGAGATCGCGTGTTGATCGATGATCTATCCTTCACGCTTCCGCGTAACGGCATCGTGGGAATCATCGGGCCAAACGGCGTTGGAAAAACAACCCTGTTTAAGACGATCGTGGGCCTCGAACCCCTAGACTCCGGTGACTTGAAGATTGGTGATACCGTCAAGATCTCCTATGTGGATCAGAATCGTGCAGGCATTGATCCGAACCAGAGCCTATGGGAAGTGGTTTCGGACGGCCTCGATTACATTCAGGTAGGGAACGTTGAAATGCCGTCCCGCGCCTATGTCTCTGCCTTTGGCTTCAAGGGCCCAGATCAGCAGAAGAAGGCTGGCGTACTCTCTGGCGGAGAGCGTAATCGTCTCAATCTGGCGCTCACTCTCAAACAGGGTGGCAACCTGCTCCTGCTGGACGAGCCGACCAACGATTTGGACGTGGAGACACTCGGCTCGCTAGAGAATGCGCTCCTTCAGTTCCCGGGCTGCGCCGTGGTGATTACCCACGATCGCTGGTTCCTAGATCGGGTGGCCACGCATATCTTGGCCTATGAAGGAACTGAAGAGAACCCTGCGAACTGGTACTGGTTCGAGGGCAACTTCGAATCCTACGAGAAGAACAAGGTCGAGCGGCTCGGACCGGAGGCGGCCCGGCCGAAGTCGGTCACCTACCGGAAGCTCACTCGAGGCTGAGCTACTCCTTGATGGAGCGCAATCGCACCATGCCCTCTTGAGACATGGTGGCGATGTGCTTGCCATCTTGGAAGAACTTCGCGATGGAGAGCCCGCGCCCGTTCTGGGCGGACGGGCTCTCCAGATCCGCGAGGATCCAATCGGAGACGTCGAAGTTTCGATGCCACCAGATCGAGTGGTCCAGAGTAGCCACTGACGCCGCCGGATGCCCCCAGAATATGCCGGTGTTTCGCATCACTGGCTCTAGCATGAGCTGATCGCACGAATAGCCCAGCATCGCCCGTTGAAGGAGCTTTGAGGACCCCTCGGGCATCTTGCTGCGTGTACGAAACCAGATCTGCGTGTGGTTTGTTGGCGGATCAGCAGGGCGGACGAAGATGTTCCCATCAACGTGTCGCATGTCGATCGCATTAGTTGTAGACATGAGGTGGCCCCAGTGGTTATCCACCTGAGCAAAGAAGTCCACGGAGGAGGGCACTGATTCTGGATCCGGAGCCTCGGGCATTGGGGTACCGAAAGACGGCCCCGGCTGGAGCAGCTGGAAAGAGATCCGGGCAGTAAAGATGATCGTCCCGTTTTGGCGAGCGCGCACGCTACGGGTAGAAAATGACCGGGCGTCGTTGAGTTCAAACACCTCAAACTCAGTGGGGGTATCGGTACCCCCGGGCCGCAAGAAAGCCGCGGTGATGGAGTGAGCAAGCCGCTCATCTGGATCCGTCCCGAGGTTCACGGTATCGGCTGCGGCCACGGTGGCCTGAGCGAGGATCTGGCCACCGTACACGCGCCCGCCCAATTGGCGCATATTTGAGCCCCGATATGCGTTGTCTCCTAGCCGCTCCAGCCTCAGAGTGTTGAGGATGCTCGCCAGAGGCTCGTTTGTGCACTCGGGAAGCCCGATATATTCCGTCATGTAATTGTCCTTCTGCACTCGAATCAGACCACATCATGCTATCAATCCTGAATGCGTGATAAGCGCTCACTCGTTCGATGTAACGGCGTTTCAGGTCACCTTGCCCACTACATCACACGCGAAACCAACTATTACGGAACTTCAGTAACGGTGTTCATGTCACACTTCGTGCCAGTTCTGCAAACTGTTGCATGATCTGGCAAAATGGTGATGATCGAGGGCGATTACTTCCCGTCCCCTAAAGGAGTGGTGATGACAGAGCTGGCGCCAGGCAGAGACCTTCTAACGCAACTTGCCGAATCCTATGGCATAGCTACTGACTATTGGGCGTTCAACGGGGATCTTACTCAGGTCGCGGACTCGACCATTATCAAGGTATTGGGCGGGATGGGGGTGGATGCCAAGACGGAGCTTTCTGCCCGCGAGGCACTGCGCGATGCCGAACTGAGGCCGTGGCGCGAGGTGCTGCCCGAATGCACCGTAGTACCACAGGGGAGCGAAGTAGCCATTCCCGTTCATCTTTCGCATGGCGCGAAGGTGAGGGTTGAACTGACTTATGAAGATGGCAGAACCACCACTCTCTCGCAGGTGGAGGACTTCACGCCTCCGCGGGATGTGGACGGCCAGCTCACGGGTCAAGCCTCTTTCAAAATTCCGAACGATCTGCCACTGGGCTACCACAGACTCACCTGCAGTGTTGAACTCCCGATCGATCTTGCTCCTGAGGTCACGGATGCGCCGCTGATCGTGGTGCCGAATCGCCTGCCGTCTCCGGGTGAAAAAGGTGGAGACGGTTGGGGCGTCATGGCGCAGCTCTACTCAGTTTGTTCGAAGAACTCATGGGGCATTGGCGATACGTCGGACCTCAAGGAACTGTGCTCCCTAGTGGGCGCGGAAGGCGGAGATTTCCTCCTCATCAATCCGCTCCATGCCGCCGAGCCCGTCGGCCATATGACGCCCTCGCCCTACCTGCCAGTAACTCGCCGCTTCTTCAATCCGATCTATATCCGCCCCGAGGATATCCGCGAGGTGGCATACATGCCCAGCTCCCAGCGAGCCCTAGTGGAGTGGGCAGGGGAGGAACCAAAGAAGGCCGCGGTAACCCCAGGAACGATTGAGCGCGATTCTGCGTGGGAGGCGAAGCGTCAGGCGCTCGAACTGATCTTCAACGAGCCCCGTTCGGCCGCCCGCCAGCGTGATTTTGAGAGATTCCGTGTCGCCGAGGGAAGCGGCCTCGAGAACTTTGCCTTCTGGTGTGCGCTGCGCGAGAAGTACGGTGAGGATTTCCCGGAAGCGCTCCGGAGCCCGGCAACCCCGCAGGCCTCGGCCGAACGCGCAGCCCTGTCAGAGCGGATCGATTTTTACGCTTGGATGCAGTGGGTGATTGATGATCAGCTCGCTGAGGCTCAGCGCTCTGCGCTCTCTTCGGGCATGCACATTGGTATCTTTCACGATCTCGCGGTGGGCGTGCATGCCTGCGGCTCGGATACGTGGTCGCTGCCGGAAGCATTCGCTGATGGTGTAACCGTTGGTGCACCGCCGGATATGTACAATCAATTGGGTCAGAACTGGTCCCAGCCGCCATGGCGTCCGGATTCGCTGCGACGCTTGGCCTACGCTCCTCTGCGCGATATGGCCCGAACGGTTCTACGCCATGCTGGAGCCGTGAGAGTGGATCACGTGATGGGACTCTTCCGCCTGTGGTGGATCCCCGAGGGTAACGGTGCCTCGGATGGAGCTTACGTGCGCTTTGATCACGACGCGATGCTGGGTGTGCTCATGCTTGAGGCCCAACGTGCCGATGCTGTGGTAGTAGGCGAGGATCTAGGCAACGTAGAGCCTTGGGTTCGCGATTATCTTAATGCGCGCGGCATTCTGGGCACGTCTGTCCTGTGGTTCGAACAGAATCAGGATGGCCAGTTCAAGCGCCCGGAGGAGTTCCGCGCCCAGTCCCTCGTCACGGTAGACACCCACGATCTGCCCCCTCTGGCAGGTTATTTGGCGGGCGAGCACGTGGATCTGCGTGATCGGCTCCACCTGCTTACGGAGCCGGTGGAGGAGGTGCGCACAGACGCGCTAGCGGAGCGCGGCCGCATGGTGGATCGCCTGAGGGAATTCGGCCTGCTGTCCGATATCCCGACCGAACGTGAGATCATCGAGGCGATGCACTGCTATATCGCCCGCACTCCCGCTCAACTGTTGGCGATCTCGCTCACGGACGCGGTGGGTGAACGGAAGGCGCAGAACGTTCCGGGAACAGATCAGGAGTATGAGAACTGGCGCGTGCCGCTCACGGATAGCTCAGAAAACCTCGTTCTGGTGGAGGATCTGGCTAAGAATCCACGTCTCAACTCCCTCCTGCAACGTTTCAAGAAGGAACTCTCCGCAAGTCGCTCATAACCGGGGTAGTCTGGTGCCAGAGAAGCACTAACCGAACTGGAGTAGAGAGATGACGAAGGCTGAAGGTATACTTCACGCGCTTGGTGGCTCAGACAATCTGAAGAGCCTCGAACCGTGTATCACCCGTTTACGCGTTGTTGTCAACGATCCTGAGAAGGTCAACGAATCAGGGCTTCGTGAGTCTGGCGCATTCGGCGTGGTGCTGCAGGGTCAGGTAGTCCAGGTTGTTGTTGGCCCGGAGGCAGATGATCTTGGTGAGGCCATCAGCGAACTCACTAACGAGTAGCATCGAAAGGTAAGCCAATGACGCTGGTAATTGCCGCGCCAGTTTCAGGGGAGATCATTCCCATGCGGGACGTTCCCGATCCCGTGTTTTCTGCCATGATGGTTGGCCCGGGCGCCGCCATTGCTCCGTTCCCCGGTGGGCTCACGGTTGTGGCTCCTTGCGCGGGCACCGTCCGCAAGGTTCAGGCCCACGGAGTCCTCATCGATTCGGGTGATGGCATGGGCGTGCTGGTTCACCTTGGGTTGGATACGTGCGAACTCGATGGCGAGGGCTTCGACGTTCTGGTCAAGGACGGGCAAGAGGTAACGCAAGGCCAGCCGCTGGTGTTGTGGAATACGAGCGTCGCGACCGAAGAGGGCTACTCGCTGTGCTCGCCCATCGTTGTGGTTGGGGCGGACAAGAACGCAGTCTCCATCGTGGCGGAGGGTCCGAAGGTGGAGGCCGGTAAGCCCTTCCTCCACGTAGAGCAGTAGCGCTTAGATTAATAACGATGACGAAGCGGGCAGCCAAATGGCTGCCCGCTTGGCCACTCAGAGATCTGACGCAATCCCGGATTAGACGGTGGCGTCCACTTCCTGCGCCTTGAGGGCGCGCGCTGCCAGATCAACCGATTCAGAGACTAGGCGCACGCACGCCGGTGCGGCGCCCGCATGCTCGGCCAACCATTCCTCTCCTAGCCCCACGAGGTCAACACCAAGATCAGTGCGGCCGGTGAGCTGGATCGGGAACGCGTACTCCAACATGTTCTTCGCGATTTCTACGGTGTGGTTATCCCACTGGGCTTCGGCATCGGCGAAGTAGCGTTCGGCATACGGGACGAGGGATTCGGCCGAGGAGCGCGAGATACCCAAGCAGAGGTTGCGCTGAACTGTGTTGGATACCGTATCGCCGGTGATGTCCGCCCATACCTGCTCGCGCACCTCAGGGTTGGGGAGGGCGCCACGAGCCTGCGCGGAGTAGATCTGGCCGTATGAGGTGTTATCGCGCTCGTATTCGGCGGCAATCTCGTCCTCACCGATGTAACCGGCGGCGGCCAGTGCCACATGGATGAGCCAACGAACCTCCGCGTCAACTTCATAACCCTCGGGAACGCCTACACCGTCCAGCCAGCCGCGGACGCGGCCAAACTGTTCATCGGTCACGGCAAACCGCATGGCAGCACTAGCGATCTGTAGCTGATTGTCCGAGCCGGGTTCGGCCGAATCGAGGATCTGGAAGATCTGGTTCGCAACCTGAAGCTTGAGATTCTCGCGGCCCGCGGGTGCTGAGTAGAGGTTCGTGGCGGTGCCCAACTGGGCGATAACCTGACGCAACACAGTGCCGTCGGTTTCATCCGGCAGTGCCTTGAGCACAATGGCAGTGAAAGCGGTGGCCGAAAGCAGGCCGTCGCGGCACATGTTCCAAGCCGAGAGCAGCACCTGAGTACGGGCCAGATGATCGTCGAACGCGTCCAGATGCTCGATCGCAGTGTCTAGCGAATCTTCGTCCATCCGAATCTTGCCGTAGGCGTAGTCACCGTCATTCACCAAGATGAGTGCGGCGCGCTTCTTGCCAGCGAATTCTGGGACCTCGGTGGTTTCGCCAGCGATATCCAGCTCCGTGCTGATAGTGCGCACAAGGCGTCCGCCAACCAGATCGTAGCCGCCAACACCGATGCGGTGCGGGCGAAGCGAGGAACGGCCATCGGACTCTTGGAGGATGGAAAGGGACTGGACCACTCCGTCGTCGTCGGTAGAAATAACTGGGGAAAGTACGTTCACGCCGGACTCTTCAAGCCACAACTTCGTCCATTCGGACAGATCGCGTCCGGAGGACTTCTCCAACTCAACCAACAGATCCTTGAGTGTGGCGTTGCCCCAAGCATTCTGCTGGATGTACGCGCGCACGCCGGCAAGGAACTCCTCTTGGCCCACCCACGCCACGAGTTGCTTGAGCACGGACGCGCCCTTGCCGTACGTGATGCCGTCGAAGTTGATGAGTACGGTCTCGATATCTACGGCGTCGGCCGCGATCGGGTGAGTAGAGGGTAGCTGGTCCTCCTGCGTGGCCCATGACTTCTCGGAAGCGAGGAAGGTGACCCACGCGTCCGTGAGCGCCGTGTTGTTGACGGCGGCGAGGTGGCTCATGTACTCGGCGAACGATTCGTTCAGCCAGAGATCGTCCCACCACTTCATGGTGACCAGATCGCCGAACCACATGTGGGCCTGCTCGTGCAGAATGGTGATAAGGCGGCGATCGATCATCGCACCCGTGGGCTTGGTGCGGAATACGTAGGATTCCACGATCGTCACGTTGCCGGGATGTTCCATGGCGCCCGCGTTGTATTCGGGGCAGAAAATCTGATCGTACTTACGGAACGGGTAGGGGAAGCCGTAGTTGGCCTCATAAAACTCGAAGCCCTGCTTCGTGATGAGGAACAGCTCCTCAGGGTCCAAGTACTCCTTGAGGGACTTGCGGGCCCACACGCCCAGCGGAATATCGCGGCCGTCAACGCTATGGTACGAATCATTGCTATACCCATCGTAGGGGCCCGCGATGATCGAGGTTAGGTAGGTGGACATGCGCTCGGTGGGCGTAAAGCTCCACGTCGCGGTGCCGTCGCCTGCCGGGACGGGCTCGGGGCTGGGGGAGTTCGAGAACACGCGCCAGCTTTCCGGTGCCTTCACGGTGAAGGTGAAGTCCGCCTTGAGATCCGGTTGCTCAAAGTTGGCGAACACGCGGCGGGCATCAGCCACCTCGAACTGAGAGTAGAGGTAGGCCTCTCCGTCCGCGGGATCCACGTAACGGTGCAGGCCCTCGCCCGTGCGGGAGTAGTCCATCGTGGACTCCACGCGCACGGTGTTTTCCTCCGCGAGGTCCGTGAGCGGGAAGCGAGAATCGGCGAACGCGGCCGGATCCAGCGCCGTGCCGTTGAGGTTTACAGCCTCAACCGAGTTGGCGATGATGTCAAGGAAGGTGGATGCTCCGGACTTGGCCGAGAAATCGATCTCCGTGATGGCCGTGAAGGTTGTGTCCGAAACCGTCAGATCCAGATCTACCCGATAATGATGAGTTGAGACGATACTTGAGCGCTCCATGGCTTCGGTGCGCTGCAGGTTTGTGCCTGGCATGAGTGTCCTAACCGCGCCTAGCCTGTTGGGCGGCGCCTTCTATGAATAGTCCATAGATAAGATTACGCGAGGTCAGTGAATCCTTGCGACTTAGGCTGATCCGGTGTTCTATGGAGATATGAGTACACAGGTTGAGTTTTGGTTCGATGCGTCCTGCCCCTGGACGTGGATTACGTCGCGATGGTTGGTTGAGGTGGCTGAGGCTCGGGATCTCGATATCCAGTGGAAGCCGTTCTCGCTAGCCGTCCTAAATGAGGACAAGGATATTCCCGAGAATTACCGCGAGCACGTTGAGGAGGGCCGCATGGGCGCACAGGTTGCTGCCGGCGTAGCCGCCGAAGAGGGTAACGAGACCCTTGGACGCTTCTACGAAACGCTAGGCAGGCTCTATCACTCAGAAGGCCGGGTGAACGATCCGATCGCGATTAGTGAGGCGCTCACTGCTTCTGGTGCCGCGGCCGACATCATGGATCGGTTCGCCGATTTCGAAGATGCCGTTGCCGAATCCACCCATGCTGGGTTGGAGCTCGTTGGCGATGAGGTGGGCGTACCCATCATCGCGATCGACGGTGTGGCCTTCTTCGGGCCCGTCATCTCCCCAGCGCCGCACGGCGAAGACGCCCTCCGGTTGTGGGACGGATGCCTAGCACTCGCCCACACCCCCGGATTCTTCGAGCTGAAGCGCTCGCGGGACGTCGGGCCGATCTTCGATTAGGGCCTACCAGATCCGCACGCGCTCCTCGGGATCCAGATACAGCGCATCGCCAGCCTCAACGCCGAACGCCTCGGCGAAGGCATCAACGTTCTTGACTACGCCGTTGCAGCGGAATTCCGCGGGGGAGTGGGGATCGGTGGCGATCAGCGTCTCCAAGAGTTCGCTGCGGCGCTTCTCCTGCCAAATCCGTGCGTAGGAGAGCAGCACGCGCTGGGTGGCGGTGTAGCGATCGATCTCCGGCGCATCCTCTAGCGTTTGGCCCGCCCGGGCAAGTGCGATGGCGTAAGCCTTGAGTCCGATAGACAGGCCGCCCAAGTCACCGATGTTCTCACCAAGAGTGAGCGCGCCCTGAACGTGATGCGGGCTGTCCGGCCCGAACTGCTCAGGAATGTACTGCTCGTATTGGTTCACAAGCGCGCTGGTGCGCTTCTCAAACTCGGTGCGATCCGTTTCGGTCCACCAGTTGTGGAGCGCCCCGCTGGCATCGTACTTGGAACCCTGATCGTCGAAGCCGTGCCCGATCTCGTGGCCGATCACGGCGCCGATCCCACCGTAGTTGAACGAATCGTCGCGCTCGGGATCAAAGAACGGGAACTGGAGGATGGCCGCGGGGAACACGATCTCGTTCCACACCGGGTTGTAGTAGGCGTTGACGGTTTGCGGGGACATGAACCATTCGGACCGATCCATGGGCTTGCCCAGCTTCTCGATGCCGCGGTTGAATTCGAACTGGTTGATCTGACGGAGGTTCTCCACCAGATCATCGCCGATCGTCAGCGCAGAATAGTCCAGCCACTTGTCCGGGTAGCCGATCTTGGTGACGAAGGAATCTACCTTCTCAAGGGCTTTGGTCTTAGTGTCCGAACCCATCCAGTCGAGCCCGCGGATGGACTGGCGGTAGGCCTCCAGCAGATCATCAACCAACTGGAGCATGGCTGCCTTGTGATCCGGCGGGAAGTGGCGCTCAACGTAGAGCTTGCCCACGGCCTCTCCCAGAGACCCGTTCACTAACTGCACGCCACGCTTCCAGCGCGCACGCTGTTCGGTGGTGCCGGACAGAACGCGCCCGTAAAAATCGAAGTTGGCGCGATCGATCTCCTCGGTCAGCACATTGGAACGCCCGCGGAGCACCCGCCAGCGGCTGTACTCCTTGAGATCGTCGAGCGGAGTCTCGGCCCACACCCGCGCGCTGCCAGCCAGAGCGTCCGGCGTCATGACGATCACGTTGGCCAGCTTGTCCTCCGTGAAGCCAGCTGCCTTCATGGCGCCCGCCCAGTTGAATCCCGGCGCCGATGCCACGAATTCATTCCAAGACATCGGGTTGTTGATCTTGTCCGTGTCGCGCGAATCCACCACGTTCATATGGGTGGCGGCAAACGCCTTTTCCAGTCCGAACACGGTCGCGGATTCGGTTTCGGCCACGGCATCGGTGAGTCCATAGCCCAGCTTCATGAAGCTGGTGGTAAATGCCCGGTATTTCTCCAGCACCTCGGCGAACTGAGGCTCGCGATAGTAGGCCTCGTCCGGCAGTCCGATGCCAGCTTGGAAAAGGAACGCCACGTATCGCTCGGGATCGTTCAGATCGGTATCCACATTGATGCCGAAGAATGTCCCGACCCCCGTGGGCATGAGCGAACCGACGGCCACCGCCAGCTCATCCTTGGAGGTTGCCCGGTTAATTGCCTGAATGTCCCCGGCCAAAGGCTCGGTTCCCTTGGCGTTGGCGGACTCGGTGTTCATCCACGAGTTAAAGAAGCTGGCAACCTTTTGAGCCTCGCCCTCGGTGGGGTTCTTTGCGGAGATCTCCTCGATGATGTCGCGTACCTGCTCCTCTGCCTGAATGTGCAGGGCAGTGAAGGAGCCATCCGAGGAAAGATCGGCGGGGATCTCGTAGGTATCCAGCCAGGTTCCGTTCACTGCACGGAACAGGTCATCTTGGATACGCACGTTGGGATCTGCTGCCTCCAGCACACGCTGAAGGTGAATGTTCGATGTGGTCATGCAAATTAGCATACGCACCGCAGCCCATCGGCACCCACATTTCTCCACTGCGCGAAAGGAATGCGATTAGAATGGGCCGCATGCGAGTACATATTGCATCGGATCATGCAGGATTCGAACTAAGAGAGTACGTTATCCCGAAGCTCAAGGAAGCCGGCTACGAGGTAGTAGATCACGGCGCCACAACCTACGATTCCTTGGACCATTACCCCACCATGTGCATCCCTTGCGCGGAGGCAGTGGTGGCGGATCCGGGTTCACTCGGCATCGTCATTGGCGGTTCGGGCAACGGCGAACAAATCGCCGCTAATAAGGTGAAGGGCGCACGCGCGATCCTCGCCTGGAATCAGGACACAGCCGCGCTTGGCCGCGAGCACAACAATGCAAACGTGATTGGCATCGGTGCGCGCCAGCACGCCCCGGAAGAGGCGTGGACGCTCATCAAGACCTTCCTCGAGACCCCGTGGAGCGAAGAGGATCGCCATCAGGCGCGCGTTGATCTCCTGACCGAATACGAGGACAAAACCAAGAAGTAGCGGCTAGATATAGATAGCCGGATCGATGGTGTAGGCGGGTGCGGCGTGGTCCCGGTAGCTTGCTGGGACGCCCACCGCCGTGTGGTGTGCGGGTAGATCCCTAACGACGACGGCGTTTGCTCCGATACGAGCCTTATCTCCGATAGTTACGGGGCCGAGTACTTTAGCTCCCGCACCCACCACTACACCGTCGCCCAGCGTTGGGTGGCGCTTCGTGGCGGTCAATGATGTACCGCCTAGCGTGACGCCATGGTAAAGCATGCAATCGCGGCCAATCTGCGAAGTCTCGCCGATTACCACGCCCATGCCGTGATCGATAAAGAGTCGTGGCCCGATCTGGGCACCAGGATGAATCTCAATGCCGGTGATTCCGCGGACCAGCTGTGAGAATAGGCGGGCGGGAAGCTTGAAAGCGCCGCCGCGCTTCCAGACGGCGTGGGCTAGGCGATAACCCCACACGGCGTGGACGCCGGGGTAGGCAAGTGCCACCTCTAACCGGTTGCGGGCAGCCGGATCGTGATCACAGGCAGCCTGCAGATCATCGTTCAGGACCCGAACAAACTTGTTGAGATGTGCACCCATCCCAGTTCCTCTCATTGGACGCCCGGCGATAAGCCGTGCAGCCAATTGTGCCATCTGGGCGCGTAATGTCCCAAGATCTCCTCAGACTGGACAATTTTCCCTCTTAATGAGTAGGACCGAACGCCTATGAGTTAGCTCATAGGAAATGGTTAGGTTGAAATTGCAAACCTCGAAAACTCATCTTTGGAGGATTGAGAAATGAAACGACGTCTAATCGCCGCGTTTGTCGCGGCTTTGTTGGTTTCTACTACCCCCCTATAGCGGTGGCGTCTGAATCTGATGATTCGCCAGCGGGTGGCGAGGGCGTAGATTACAGTTTGACGGAAATACCAGCGTCCCAACAAGAACGGGAAGAAGCGGAGCGAAACTATAGCCTCGCTGTTGACCCAACAGATTCACTATCAGTTGCTGGTTCTGAAGGCCAGACGGTCGAACCTCAAAGCGATTACGTAACACATTACAGAATGGCGAACAAAAGCGTGAAGAAGAGTCAAAAAGGCCCACAATTCGCCTCATGCACTATTTTGAAGAATGGTGGAACCTGCAACATTGGTAAGGGTAAGACGCTCAATAGAACGATAAATCTCTCGCTCGGGGTAACTCGAAATTGCGCAGCGGGTCAGCTCGGAATTTCAGCTGCGAAGACGACCACAACAACGGTTGTTTGCAACTCTCCCGCCATGAAGAAAGGTGAGGTGTGGCGCGGCTACTCGATGGGTTCACGTCACAAGTACAGGGTAAAGAAACTGACATACTATAAGGGGCGTGAGCTCGTTGATACTCAGACTTCGGGCTGGCTTTACGCCTTCAACCCATGTCGAAGTGATATCGCTTGTGGGTAGCGGCGCAATGACACGAGCAAAAAGGATCATCGCAGGAGCTGCTTGTATTGTTGCCCTGTCAGGGTGCGGAACAAGTGAGGATGAACAGACCTCGATGAACGAGTTCTGGGGAAAAGAAACCAGCGATATAGGCTACACGTACGACGAACTCCTCGAAGATCGAAACGTGGTTGTTCAAGACTTGTCTGTTCCAGTTAGCGGAGTTGATGAAAGCGAGTCCTTCAACGCTCAGACTAACTGGGAAGACTCCGGCTACGTCATCCTGACCGCCTGTGGCACAGGCGATTATTTGGAGGACTCGGATCTGCTTGAGTTCATCGTGACTGCCAAGGATGGCATGCCCGAGGACATGGTGGACAAAGCGGTTAACGGAGACTACTGGGAGTGGCTGACTCCCGGACAGTGCCCGGGAACCTAGCCACTCCCAACAGCTATTAGTCCAGCAGGCCCTCGAAGAGAGGCGTGGAGAGGTAGCGCTCGCCGAAGTCCGGGATAATTGCCACGATGGTCTTGCCTGCGGCCTCCGGGCGCTTCGCGATCTGGAGCGCTGCGTAGAGCGCGGCACCCGAGGAGATACCCACGAGCAGGCCCTCTTGAGTGGCCGAGTCGCGAGCGGTCGCAATTGCGACATCACCAGATACGGCAATTACTTCGTCATACAGATCCGTGTCCAGAACGTCCGGCACGAAGTTGGCGCCGATGCCCTGAATCTTGTGGGGGCCAGCCTTGCCTTCGGAGAGTAGGGGAGATTCGGCAGGCTCGACGGCCACGATCTTGACATCCGGGTTGTGCTTGCGCAGTGCGCGCCCGGCGCCCGTGATGGTGCCGCCAGTGCCGATTCCGGAGACGAAGTAATCGATCTTGCCATCGGTATCGGCCCAGATCTCCTCACCTGTGGTGGCCTCATGGATGGCAGGATTGGCCTCGTTGGCAAACTGGGAAGCGAGGATGGCTCCGGGGATGCTCTCTACAAGCTCGTTAGCCTTGTCAACGGCGCCCTTCATGCCGCCGGCTGGCTCGGTGAGGACTAGTTCGGCACCGAAAGCACGCAGGAGGGCGCGGCGCTCCTTGGACATGGAGGAGGGCATTGTCAGGATCACGTGGTAACCGCGTACGGCACCCACCCAAGCCAACCCGATGCCGGTGTTGCCAGAGGTGGCCTCGACGATCGTGCCGCCTTCAGAGAGCGCGCCAGCCTTCTCGGCGGCATCCACGATCGCTACGCCGATGCGGTCCTTAACCGAGTTAGCGGGGTTGTAGAACTCGAGCTTTGCAAGAACTGTCGCCTCAGAATCGCCAGCGAGGCGATTGATGCGAACGAGCGGCGTGCCGCCCACGAGCTCGGTTGCGTCCTGATAGATCTTTGCCATTGAGGGATCTCCTTATTTATTTCTTGCGCTTGGAACTAACCAACCACAAAATAGGGTTTATGTCTAGAGTTTAAGATTTTTTACTGCTATTCCGTTAGAAATCCCGCCCCATGGACGCTCGTGAGCCGCCTCTCCGGAGGCGTCTGGCCGAATGGTCCCGCCGGAGAGCTGGGCGAGAAGAGTGGTGAGCTTCTGACCGTGGGCTGTTGGAATGTCCAGCCTGACGCCCTCGGCAAGATATTCGGGCGTTCCATCAAACCCCGTGTTGCCCAGCTCTGAGATGTAGCGTCCGGCATCCTTGTGGGGCAGGATGGCGCTCCAAACAGGTACGACCTCCCGGGTAAGTAGCTCCGCGCCTTCGAGCGTTTGCCTGACCGCACCCGAGTAGGCGCGCACCAGCCCGCCGGTGCCGAGTAGCGTTCCACCGAAATACCTGCTTACAATCGCCACCGCGTCGGTAAGCCCCATTCCGACGAGCGTATCGAGTATGGGACGGCCGGCCGTGCCGGAGGGTTCGCCGTCGTCGGACGAATGTAAAACTGGGGAAGAACCACGGATGGATACCACGAAGCCCGTGCAATGATGCCGTGCATCGGGAAACTGGGAACGTCGCGCACCGATTCGCTCCCGGGCCTGCTCCGGCGAATCGATGCGGGAGACTTCGGCAACGAAGCGCGATCTCTTGATCTCCAATTCGCCGGTCAGGCACGCGCCCTGAGGTAGTACGAGTTCGCTCACCCGCCTATTCTATGCGGCGATGTGATCAAGTACTCTAGGTTGGGCCGGGCAAAGTCCGCCCCCGGAATAGCGGGCGTGGGCCAACTCGGGTACAGTAAACACTTGTGCGTATTGCCTCAGGCAATGCGGTTAGACAGATGGCTGCTACCGGGCAGTCAGAGAATCGAGAGGAGCGGCATCATGGCAGTACCTAAGTTCAAGATGTCCCGCAGCAATACCCGCTCTCGCCGTTCCCAGTGGAAGGCTGAGGTTCCTAACCTCCAGACCGTCCGCGTTCAGGGCCGCGAAGTGCGCATTCCCCGTAAGCTCGCTAAGGCTTACAAGAATGGCTTGCTCGCGGACTAGTTAAACGTTCAGAAAGAACCCGGTTACCTGAAAGGTGGCCGGGTTCTTTCGCGTGGGCGCTATCCTTGGGGAAGGTACAAGGAGGCGGCATGAAACTCACAGAACTCGGAAAAGTCATCGGTAGCTCTGCCACAAAGGTGGTTCGGCGGGGCGGAATGCCGGCGGGGGACTTGCCTGAGCTGACCCGGACGGTCAATGCCTCGAGAGAGCTACGCGGTGAGATTGCTGGCGTTTTTGGCGCGGCTTCTGGAGAATGGCTCTCACCCGCACTCCTCCATGCCCTGTGTTTCCCGGTGAGCCTCGAGTTGCTTGCGGACCCTCGGCTGCCAGTCCAGCCTCTCGGGACAGTGGTGACCAGCCAAGCGTGGAGTTTGGATGCGCCGGTGGGGCCGGGCGAGCTGATACTAAAGGCCCGAGTTGCGGCGGTGGGACGCGACCGTTCGGGCGCCACCGTCACGGTCGAATGCACGCTCTCACGCGAGGGCATCGTCTGCTACACGGAATGTACGAACTATCTGGATAAGTCGGGTAAGGGTGAGCTGGGGGCTGCCGGGGCGGCGCCCGAGCTAGCTCGCAGCGCTCCCCGCCTCCGCGAGGATTTTGGAGTAGGACGTACCGGGCACCTTGAAATTGGGCAGCGCCATGCGCTCGCGGTGGGAAGGTTTGGCCCGCAGATTAGCAAGAAATGGGCTCACGCCACCGGAGACATTAACCCGATTCACGTGTCAAAGGTGAGCGCGCGAGCTTTCGGCTATCGCTCTGTGATCCTCCACGGTGCGGCTGTTGACGCGTGGGCGGCCTGCGAGCTTGGGCTTACTGGGGCCGAACCCTGCCGTGGTGCAGCCGCGTTCCGCGCCCCGGTGCTCTTGCCCGCTGCTCTTGAACTCGTGGCCATGGATGATGAGAATTTCGCCGTGATTGACTCGGGAACCGGGCGGGATCTGGTTCATTTGCGGTATTCGGGAGGGCGTGGATCGGCCGGTCAGCAGGACACTGGTGGGGCGATCGTGCTACCCCGACGCGACGGCCGGTCAAGCAGCACGGCCGTGTGCCAGGGGATGTGTGCCGGGGCATCCGTGGGCCTGCCGCGCCTGCGAGAGAAGGTTGAGAGCTCCGTGCCGTGGCGAAAGCACTACCGCGATGCCATGGAGGAGATGAGCTGGTTTGATGCGCCGGAGCGTGGGCATGACTGTGCCGAGGCGGGCTTGGAGGCGCTCGGCTCTATCGTGCATTTCGCCGATGGCCGGACGCTCTCCGAGGCCGTCATCAAGGATCCCGGTGGGGATGGCGGCGGCGTTGTGGTGGGCGCTGGCGCCGGTGGCGCCACCACAGGATTGCCGTTTTCGGACAGGCTGCACCAGTGGCACAAGGACGGCATGCTGCAGCCGGGCGCATATACCGCGCTGAGTGATGTGATCGCCAATCCGGCCCTACTCCGGGCCGAAGGGATCACCTTCGTGTGTCTTGGCGCGGGGGCCGAACTTTCGCCTGCCCGCCAGCTCCTTCAGTGGGGCTGTGACGTCGCGGCCGTGGTACGGCCAAGCTCCAAGCGGAGGGCCGGTCTTTTGGGCGCGGCCCAAAAAGGTACTGGGAGGCTCTACCTTTCTCCCGAGGGGGCGAGCGATGTTGTGGACGCGCCCGAGAGGGTGGCCGGCTGGATCGCTGAGCTACCTGGGCGGCTGGTGACCGTTGATTCGTTGTACGCCCCCGGTTCAGCCTTTTTGTTGGCGGCCGCTGGGGCCGACGTCGTAGAGCGGCTCGTGTGCGAGGTGCGTTCAGACACGATGCTGGCCTGGATCGGGAGCCCCACCGATGCGTACCGGCTGGAGGGGGAGCCGCGGGCTGTGTTGGGTAGTGGAGCACTTGCCAAGACCGTCTCGGGGTTTGCTGCCGTTCGGCGCGTGCGTCCTGGCCGGATCGGGGGCGTGTACCCCGGATTCGTTGATGTGCAGGGCCCGAATTATGCCGCGGCGAAGAGAATCGGAAGGTGGCGAGCAACCGTCGAGTGGGAGGCCGGACGTGACGTCTCATTCAACGTTGGCCCGATGTCCCTCACCCGGTCCGTCACGAGCAACAGGACGCTGAAGACCGCCTATGCAGGCCTAGAGCAACTAGGGATGCCGCCCCTTGCCGCGGATACCTCTGCCACCCTGATGGCTGCGCTCCTTCTGTGGGACGTTCACCATCCCGAGGCCGCGCAGCACTCCAATACTTTCCTAACTGATAAGGCCATTGATTGTGGCTTCTTCTCCAGCCCCTACGAGCCCAACGGGCTCATGGAGCTGGCTGTGGCGCTGGGAGCCGGAGGCGGCATCGCCTCTGGCATCAAGCGACTTCTATGAGTTCGAAGGAGCCAGTACCTGACACTCTTGAGCGAGCTTGGTAACAGCCGCCCAATCCTTAGGCAGCCACAAGATCCTCCAGCGTCCGAAGAGATCGCGTCCCAGCCGCAGTCAGCAACAAACGTGGGAGCGGAGATAAAAGAGAGGGAGGATTCGTCGTCGTCGGAAATAACGGGGCGGCGCATATGCTCTTGTATTCCACCACGCCGTAAAAGGTACACGTGCCGCATTTGGACTCGGCGGCATGGGGAAAGAAGGAGCGGATGCCGCACGGCCACATAGCAGCGCAGGCGGCATCCGCCCAGTCTTATATGAAGATGTCTGCCACCATCACGAAGGCTAGGCCGAATACGGAGACAGCCGTTTCCATCAGTGACCAAGTCTTGATCGTTTGGCCAACCGTCATGCCGAAGTACTCCTTAACCAGCCAGAAGCCGGCATCGTTAACATGGCTGAAGAACACCGAACCGGACCCGATTGCGAGCACCAACAGAGCGGTTTCTGTGGCCGGGAGTCCGGCGGCGATGGGTGCCATAATGCCGCTGGCGGTAATGGTGGCCACCGTGGCCGATCCCGTTGCGAGGCGGATGAACACCGCCACGAGCCAACCAGCGATGAGGACTGGAAGATCCCACGAGACGAGTGTGTCAGCGATAACGTCCGCGATACCTGAATCAACGAGCGTCTCCTTGAAGCCGCCACCTGCGGCAACGATGAGGAGGATGCCAGCGATGGGTCCGAAGGAGGAACCGACTAGATCATTGACTTCGTCGCGGGACTTACCGATCGTGTATCCGAAGGCGAACATCGCCACAACAGCGGTGATCGTTAGAGCAATAAGTGGCGTTCCAACGAATACGATGGCTTTGCCAAAGGCGGATCCTTCCCAGCCGCCCACCTCAATGATGGTGCGGGCAAGCATGAGCAAAACGGGCAGGAGAATCACGAAGATCGAAACACCGAAGTTTGGGCGCTTGGCGCCTTCCTTGGCTCCCTTGGCTCCGAGGAAATCCTCGTTCGCTCGCACAGGAACCCACCTAGCCATGGGCTTGGCCAGAAGCGGACCGGAGAGGATCACGGTGGGGATAGCGATGATGAGGCCGAAGCCGAGCGTCATACCAAGGTTGGCGCCAAGGCTGTCAATCGCGATTAGTGGACCGGGGTGGGGCGGCACGAGGGCATGCAGAACCGAGAGGCCCGCTAGTGCTGGGATTCCCACGAGGATGGCGGGTTGCTTGGCGCGGCGGGCCGCGAACATCACCACGGGGATGAGGATAACCACGCCCACCTCAAAGAAGAGCGGGATGCCGATCACGAACGCGATGAGCGCCATAGCCCAAGGCAGTCGTTTGACCGGTGTCTTATCGAGGATCGTGTCAACGATAGCATCTGCGCCACCGGATCCGACCATGAGGGTGCCGATGATCGATCCGAGCACGATGAGAAGGCCCGTACCGGAAATCGTGTTGCCCACACCCGTTGTGAAGCTAGCGAAAAGGTCTACGTAGTTCACGCCTGCCGCAATCGCCATGACGCCCGATCCGGCCATCAGTGCGAGGAAGGGATGTATTTTGACCCAAACGATCAGGATAACGATTGTCGCAATGCCGGCAAGTGCGGCAAGGACTAATTGTCCCGTCATGAGTTCTCCTAGTTGGTTGTTGTTGTTTGGTTGATAGCGCCGAGCTTTTCCAGTTCGGAAAGTGCGACGGCAACGATGGTGTCCACGTCCGCGTCAATATCGACGACGACGCCAAGTTCGTCCGTCTCTAGTTGTTCGAGGGTGTCCAGCTGAGAATCGAGGAGCGCGGGTGGCATGAAGTGCCCCTTGCGGGCGTTCATCCGGGCGGTAAGGAGTTCCTTCGTGCCGGCCAGATGGACGAAATAGGTCTTTCCGGGGGCTGCTGAGAGGCGGTCCCGGTAGGAGCGGCGCAGGGCCGAGCAAGTCACTACGGTAGATTGCCCCTGTTCTGCTTGCGTTTTTGTCCAATCGACTATCAGATCCAGCCAGGGCCACCGGTCCTCGTCTGTCAGGGGCGTGCCAGCGCTCATCTTGTCGATGTTGGCTTGTGGATGGAGTTCGTCGCCTTCGGCGAGGCTCCAGCCGAGCCGATCGGCGATCTCTTGGGCGATTGTGGACTTTCCGCAGCCCGCCACGCCCATCACGATCAAATGTGTGGTAGTCATCTTCGACCTTCCTAGTCCAGTGAATGGAAGTTGTTTTGTAATCTTCTTGGTGATTTTGGGGTAGTTCCTAACCTTGGTTCGGACGATCGTCCTCTAGCTGGAGGTTTGGATTTGTTGGCGGTCATCTTCCCAGACAATATGGAAGCTGCCTGCGGCGTCTGTGCGTTCGAAGGTGTGCGCTCCGAAGTAGTCTCGGAGTAGCTGGACTAGCGCGGTGGAGAGGCGTGGGGTTTCGAGCAGTGTTTGGTGGTTGAGCGAAGTGGCCAGAGCTGGAATCGGAATGGCCGCGAGGCTTGCGCCTGCCACTGTCTGGCGTAGTGAGTGCATGCCAGCAATCACTTGCCCACGGAACGGCTCGGTTGCCGTGAAGGAAGCGCTTTCAGGATCATTCTCGTATATCGCGGAGATATCTCCCAAGAAACCCGCCCGGATAATGCAGCCGGCCCGCCAAATTCTGCTAATGTCCGCTAGATTGATTCCCCAGTTGTTCTCGGCGGAAGCCGCCGCAAGGAGTGACATCCCCTGCTGGTAGGCGATGAGCCTAGCCGTGAAGTATGCATCGCGGATAGTTGTGGGGGAGACGTTGAGTCTGGGAGTTTGTTCCCCTTCTGGGTGGAGCCATGCCTCCCGCTCACGTACCGCGGATGAAGCTGAGCGGACGAACGTTGATGCTCCGATGATGCTAACGGCAACCCCGTAATCCGCTCCGGCCATGACGGTCCATGCGCCGGTTCCTTTTCCTTTAGCTTGATCGAGAATGTGGTCCACCAGAGAACCCTCGTGGGTGGGGTCCTTGACCGAGAGCACTTCCACCGCTGACTCTAAGAGGAAGGAGCGGTTCTTCCCTTGGTTCCATGAGGAGAGCTCCGTGGCCACTTCTTTGGTTGTGAGACCGGCGGAACGCAGCAGCGTGTAGGCCTCCGAGATCAGCTCGATATCTGCATATTCGATTCCGTTATGGACCATTTTGGTGAAGTGGCCAGATGCGCCCGACCCCACGAGAGTCACGCAAGGCTGGCCGTCTTCCGCTTTCGCTGCTATGGGTTCGAGGAGTGGTTTGAGTGCTTCCCAGACGCTAGGATCGCCGCCGAGCATAAGCGAAGGCCCCCAGAGGGCACCTTGTTCGCCGCCGGAAACGCCCATCCCGATGAACTTGATGCCGTGCTGGGCGGCGTAGGCGATGTGTTTTTCGGTCTCGATGTAATGTGTGTTGCCACCGTCGATCACCATGGCACCCGGTTCGAGTTCCGCACACAGTGAGGCAAGCGCCGCTTCAACGGGCTTTCCTGCGGGGACCATCAGAAGGACGACCTGTGGATGTTTGAGAGATCCCACGAACTCGCCGACCTCCGAGAAGCCGCGAAGATCTGCCTCGGGGTGTTGAGCTAGAAGTACATCAACCTTTTCCTGATTGAGGTCAAATATCGCGATAGGTTGTTTCAAATTGCGTTCGAGGTTGCGAGCAAGGCTTGCTCCCATCACGCCCGTGCCAACTACGCCGATGGGACATTCCATGATTGTTGGTTCTGTAGTGCTACGTGAAGTGATCATCGTCGACCTTCCAATTTGAGCTCCACTGCTTTCCTTACGGCGACCCTAGCGTATATGAGAAGCTTTGTATATAAAAAGAGAGTCTTAATTACACAAAGTGTATGACCTAACTTTCGGACGGTATGCTTAGAGGACTATCGTCGCAGGGATTCAGGAGTTTCATACCATGGCAAACGAAGCGGGGAATCTGCTCCATCACGACATTTCGCAGAAGCTCGGCGTCGAAATTATTGATGGCGAGTGGGAGACCGGAACTTCTCGAACACTTGAAGAAATCCAGAGTCGGTTTGGTGTGTCGCGAACCGTGGCGCGTGAGGCTTCTCGCCAGCTTGAGGCTCTTGGTCTCGTCCAAACTCGCCGCCGGCTTGGACTCACTGCTCAGGGAATGGAATCGTGGAATGTGCTAGATGCCCAGCTCATTGACTGGAGGCTGCATTCCACGGATCGCGAGGCTCAGATCTATTCGCTCACGCAGCTAAGGCTTGCCGTCGAACCTCAGGCGGCCGAGGGCACTGCGCGCTTCGCTTCCGTTCACACCCGGGCGCGCCTTCTACCACTGGCCTCCGAAATGCGACGTACTGGTGAGGCGGGGCTCTTGGATGAATTCCTCGGCTATGACATCGAGTTTCATACCCTTCTCCTACGGTCCTCCGGGAATGAGATGTTTGCGGCACTGGCGGACCTAGTTGCGGTGGTGCTTCAGGGGCGCACTGAACTCGGACTAATGCCTGCTCAGCCAAAGCCTCAGGCGCTTGATGGCCACCAAGCGGTAGCGGAAGCCGTGTTTGAAGGAAATCCCGAAGGTGCGCGCCGCGCTATGGAAGGCGTGCTACGCGAAGTTCATGAGGCTTTCAGTGAGGCTGAGTTGGCACAGCCGAGGAGTGGCGCAAGGTCAGCCGACTAACAGCCTGAGCCTCTGGACATTTCCGCACGTGTTGTCGAGGCGCTTGGCGTCGAGGACTCGCGCGCTGCCGATCTTTCTGGGGCCGAGCTTTAGCTATTTCTTAGGGCTGCTTCTGGTGGTGTTCTACCGTTTTATAACGACGACGGTTTCTTATCTCCCAATCACCTTTAATAACGTTTGGGTGTGTTTAGGCATTGTGTTTCGAATGGTCGTTCGGTAAACTAGGGGTAGAACAATCATTCGGACATGTGACAGTTTCTTGGTAGGCACGAGGGGGTGGGCGTGGTGACAGCGGTTGAGGATACGGCCCGTGAATCGGATGCGTGGGTCCCTGAAGCGTGGGCCGAGCACCACCCCGCACCACCCTCCGAAGAAGATTACGCAGCACACGATATCGACTGGGTAGGCGAATCAGCCGCCGTGCTCACCACGACTGTTTCCCAAGACGCCGACGGGGCCGTGCGGGTCCTGCAGATCGTACGGGACTTGCTGCGCGGGCAGCTGGCTGCTGGTAGCGAGGCGGCCTGTATTGATCAGATCCGCCTCCTGGAGGACATTAAAAGCGCCGCCGCCGCAGCCCAGGTGGTGGCGACCGAGGAGTTTCGCCATCGTCGTGACCAGGCCGAGGCAGATGCTGGTATCAAGCTGGAACAGCGAGCTAGAGGCATCGGCAGCGAGATCGGACTCGCTAGGAGGGTTTCACCCCAGCAAGGATCCGCAGCGGTCCGCACCGCCCACACTCTCACCACCGACATGCCCCACGCGTTAGAAGCACTGTGCGACGGGCGACTGTCGGAGTACACGGTGGGGCTGGTGGTCAAAGAAACCAGCCACCTGGACCCGGCAGGCAAAACCGCGATCGATCGGCATATGGCACCCCGCTACGGAAAGACCGGCTCGCGCCGTCTGGCCGGTGAGGTCCGGGCCGTAGCCCAGCAGGCCGACCCAGTGGCTTATATGAAAGCCCACGCTCTGGCTAAGTCTGCTCGGGCGGTGAGCATACGTCCGGCACCGTCGGGGATGGCCTACCTGACCGCCCTACTACCGTTAGGGCAGGCTTTTGCTTGTAAGAAAGCCCTCCACGAGGCGGCCACCTCTATGGCCTTCAGCGAGGAGACCGTGCAGGCTGGCCCGGCCCAGCTCGAAGCCGACCTGCTCGTCCAGCGCCTGACGGGGCAAGCCCATGCTGAGGCAGTCAACATCGAAGTCCAGTTGGTCATGACTGACGAAACATTGCTCGGCACCACCAGCACAGTTCAGACTCCGGGGCATACTGCTTCCGTCTCTCCGGTCATTGATAATACGGGTCGGCACGCCGAGGATGTGTTTACTGCCGCGTGGATGCCCGGCTATGGTCCCATCCCTGCAGCACTCGCGCGGGACATGCTTGACCCGGTCCATGATCACCAGAGCCCAGCTAGGGTGTTTCTACGGCGAGTGTTGACCGATCCGGTCACCGGCGACATCACGAAGATCGACACCCGGAAACGCGAATTCACCGGGGCGATCCGTCGGGCGTTGGTTCTGCGTGATCAGCAGTGCCGGACCCCATGGTGTAACGCACCCATCGCCCATTTAGACCACGCCCACCCGTTCGCCAAAGGCGGCCACACAAGCGCTGGCAACGGGACCGGGCTCTGCGCCCGCTGTAACTACACCAAAGAAAACCCCGGCTGGCACCACACCCCCACCAACACCAGCACCCGAAACATCACCACACCCACAGGCCACACCTACCAAAGCCAAGCACCACCCATAGTGCCAAGTCTGACAAGAAGGAATTAGAGAGGTTTACGAACGTCTCGAAGAAAAATCATCGGACGTTCTCGTCGGACGGGGTGTTTAGCGCTTCGCGCCTTCAGCCCCATCCTCATCTTCGGAAGAGAGCATCGATGCTCTCTTCGCTCAGATTTCGTCGGGGTAGCGGGACTTGAACCCACGGCCTCCCGCTCCCAAAGCGGGCGCGCTACCAACTGCGCCATACCCCGTTGTCCCAGAGGGACTAGCTCATACTAGGACAAATTTACTGGGCCCGCACCTCGCGAGCCGTCATTTTGGCATGGGGTTAGATCACACTTGCTCAAGGTGCGTGCTCGCGCGGCAAACTGTTAAACTATTCGGGCACGCGAATGTAGCTCAATGGTAGAGCCTCTGCCTTCCAAGCAGATTACGCGGGTTCGATTCCCGTCATTCGCTCCACTTTCCCCAATAGGTTTCCGGATTTCCAGTAGCCTCTTCATATGTCTCCAATCGCTTTGGTACTCGTGCTGTTTGCTGCACTGAGCCATGCGGTGTGGAATATGGCCGCAAAGAATTCAAAGGGCGAGCCAACAATCTTCGTCTGGATGTACTTCACTCTGGCTGGAGTCATGTGTTTGCCGCTCGGTCTAATTGTTGGTGCAGATGGCGTTGACGTGCGCAGGCTACTTGTGGCCGCGGCCGTTTCGGGAATCATCCACATCTTCTACTCGATGCTGCTCCAAACCGGCTACTCGAAGGCAGACCTAGGCGTGGTATATCCCGTCGCCCGAGGAACCGGGCCTCTCCTAACTGTGATTATTGCTGTCACGATTCTGGGGGACCGCCCCGATAACTTGGCACTGATTGGCGGCCTCGTGATCATTGCCGGAATAATCGTGGTGACGGGCGCTGACCTAATCCAGCGCGGATCAGCCACTGGCTTGATCTACGGCGTAGCAACAGGTGTGGCAATTGCCAGTTACACACTGTGGGATGACTACTCGGTATCCGCATTAGCCAATCCACCACTCCTTTATTACGGCTGCGCATGTATTGCCCAGTCGATCTTGATGGCGCCCGGAGTAATCCGTAGGCGTCAGAAGTTCACGAGCACTTGGTTGCTGGACCGCCGGGAAGTGGTGATTGCTGGGATCTTGTCTCCGCTCGCATACGTCACGGTGCTGTTTGTCCTGCAGTCCTCGCCGGTCTCTGTGGTGGCGCCGGTGAGGGAGACCTCGATCGTGTTTGGAGCGCTGCTCGCCTGGTGGATCTACAAGGAGCCCAATCCGTTACGCCGCATCGTGGGTGCGGGAGTGGTTGCTACGGGTATCGCACTGATCGCAGTCGCCTAACTTACGCACAAGCGAACGCTCATTCGGCAGTGCCAGCGAACTGTGACATGAAGAGGCGGTAATAAGCACCCTGACTCTCCATGAGTTGCTCGTGATTGCCCTGCTCCACGATGCTGCCTTCCTCCATGACGAGGATTGTGTGGGCATCACGAATTGTGGAAAGGCGATGGGCAATAACGAACGAGGTACGTTCTGCACGCAGTGCCGCCATCGCTTCCTGGACCAACACCTCGGTGCGGGTGTCTACAGAAGACGTTGCCTCGTCGAGGATGAGTAGTGCAGGCTCCGCCAAGAATGCGCGGGCGATGGTGACTAGCTGTCGCTCACCGGCGGAGATGTTGGATGCCTCATCGCTTATGATTGTCTGATAACCATCAGGCAGCGAACGCACGAACCGATCAACGTAGGTGGCGCGGGAGGCGGCGAGTACGTCGTCGTCGGTAGCGTCCAAACGTCCGTAGCGGATGTTTTCCATAATGGTGCCTTCAAAAAGAACTGCATCCTGGAGAACCATGCCAATCTGGCTGCGCAAGACGGAACGGCGGACGGTCTGGGTATCCACGTCATCGATGAAGATGGCTCCACTATTTACTTCGTAGAAGCGCATGAGGAGGTTGACAAGAGTGGTTTTGCCCGCGCCCGTGGGGCCAACGATCGCGATAGTTTGACCGGGTAACGCCTTGAGCGAGAGGTTTTCAATAAGCGGCTGGTCAGGGGAATAGGCGAAATCGACGTCCCTGAACTCGACCTTTCCACGAACGGGGGTAGTGAGCGTGGAGGCGTTCTGGGGATCGGGTTCTTCTTCCTCGGCATCCAGTAGCTCGAAAATGCGCTCGGCTGAAGCAACCCCGGAAATGAGCATGTTCGCCATCGATGCAACCTCGCCCAAGGGCTGATTGAACTCCCGCGAGTACTGGATGAACGCCGTCACAGCGCCAAGTGTCATCGTTCCGGAGGCCACCCGAAGGGCGCCAACAACTGCGATCCCCACGTAGCCGAGTTGGTTGACCCACTGCATGATCGGCATGATCATGCCGGAGTAGAATTGCGCCTTGAAGGATGCCTCATAGAGCGCCTCATTGCGTTCGCCGAACTGCTCACCCATGAGTTCTTGGCGGCCGAAGGCGGTGATGATCTCGTGTCCAGTGAAGGATTCCTCGATGGTGCCATTCAGGCGGCCGGTGTGACGCCACTGGTCCGCGAACAGTTTCTGCGATTTCGTTCCGACGATTCCTACAACCAACCCAGAGAGTGGCAGTGCGATCAGTGCGATGAGAGCCATCTGCCACGACAGATAGAACATCATCGCGACGATGCCGATCACGGTGAGCACGCAGTACACCAAACTCGTGAATGCCTGCTGCAGTGCGGCTTGAACGTTGTCCACATCGTTCGTGGTGCGCGAGAGGATGTCTCCCCGTTGCCGCTTATCGAAGTACTTGAGCGGGAGGTGGTTGACCTTGCGCTCAATGTCCTGGCGGAGCTGGTACACGATCTTCATAACGATGTCATTGAGGAGGCGGCCCTGAAGCCACATGAACAGCTGGGCAATCACGTACATTCCCAGCACGATTCCGATGAGCCGGGCCAGGTCACCGAAGGCAATGCCAGCTCCGGGTACGAAGTCCATGCCAGAGAGCATGTCAGCGATTTGGTCTTGGCCAGAAGCTCGCAGGCCTTCAATTACTTGGGTGGCAGTTGCGCCTTCCGGCATCTGGGACGAGACAACGCCACCAAAGATGACGTTCATGGCGTCGCCTAGAATGTTGGGAGCCCACACGTTGAACACGACCGCGATCAGAATCATCACAAAGACGAACGACATACCGACCGGGTGTGCCCCAAACGTCTTGAACAGGCGGATGGCCGACGGCCAGAATGCCTTGGCTTTGCGCGGCGGGCCCCCTTCGAAATCGGTGACGTTCTGGGAGAGCTCGTCGATTTCGGTCTCGCTCAGGGACAGAGATTCGGAGTCGGAAGGGGAGGGCTTCATACGGCGTTCTCCTCGCTGAGCTGGGAATTCACGATTTCCTGATAGGTGGTGGAGGATGTTAGAAGCTGTTCGTGGGTGCCGCGGGCGGCGATCGCGCCGTTCTCCAGCACCAGAATCTGGTCCGCGTTTGTGATGGTGGAGACCCTCTGGGCCACGATAATCATGGTGGCGCCCTCGGTGTAGTTAGGCAGTGCCGCCCTTAGGCGGGCATCGGTTGCAACGTCTAGAGCAGAGAAAGAATCGTCGAAAACATAAACGCGTGGCCGGCTCACGAGCGCACGGGCAATACACAGGCGTTGGCGCTGGCCTCCGGAAACGTTGGTGCCGCCCTGAGAGATAGAGTAGTTGAGGCCGCCCTGCTCACGAACGAAGTCTGCGGCCTGCGCCGTCTCGAGAGCGCGCCACATCTCTTCGTCGGTGGCATCAGGTGCTCCAAAATGGAGATTTGATCGCACGGTGCCGGAGAACAAGTACGGACGCTGGGGAACGAATCCTACGGACTCGGTGATGGTGGTCCTGCTCAGCGCTGTCACAGGTGCGCCGTCAATAATCACCTCTCCGGACGTGGCATCTTGCAATCTCGGGAGGAGGTTTACCAGAGTGGACTTGCCGGAACCGGTGGCCCCAATGATGGCGGTGGTGGTTCCGGCTTCCACCGTGAAGCTCAATGTATCCAGAACGGGAACTTCGGCGCCCGGATACGCGTAGGAAACTCCGCGGAACTCCACCTCCCCGCGAGGAGCTTCCAGCTCCACGGGCTCTTCTGGCTCCATCATCGAGCTGGACGTATCTAACACGTCGCCGATGCGGCGCGCGCACACGACCGCGCGGGGGAACATCATGAACATGAACGTGCCCATCATGACGGCTACGAGGATCTGCAGAAGGTACTGCATGAAAGCGGTAAGAGAGCCTACCTGCACGAGGCCCTGATCTACCCGGTGCCCGCCGAACCAAAGTACGGCGGCCGTCGCGAGATGAAGGACCATCGTGATGATGGGGCCCATGAGGATGAATAGACGCCCAATCCGCACGGACGTATCAGTGAGGATAGCGTTGGCGTCAGTAAAACGCCCAGTCTCGTGGTCTTCCCGCACGAAAGCACGAACAACGCGGATCCCCATGATCTGCTCGCGCATCACTCCGTTGATCGAATCGATGTTGCCCTGCATCCGCGTGAACAGCGGCATCAGGAGGCGCACCAGTAGCCCAACAATGATGAGGAGTACCGGAACTGATACCCACACCAGCCACGAAAGCCCCGGATCCTCCTGTACTGCCATGATGATCCCACCGATGGACATGATGGGAACCATAACCATGAAGTTCAGGCCCATAAGAATAATGAGTTGGACCTGCTGAACATCGTTCGTGCCGCGCGTGATGAGGGTTGCTGCCCCGAATCGAGAAACATCGTTTGCGGAGAAGGAATCGACTCGCTGGTAAACGCCGGTGCGTATATCGCGCCCGGCCGCCATGGCAACGCGCGAGCCGCACCATACGGCAAGCACTGCGCTGACCACCTGCCCGAAGGCAACGGCAAGCATGAGGCCGCCAACCCGCCAGATAAAGGCCGTATCGCCCTGGACAACGCCTTCATCGATGATGCGGGCGTTGAGGCTGGGCAGGTACAGGGTGGCCAGAGTAGAGGCCAGTTGCAGAACAACGGCCAACGCAATGAGACGAAGATAGGGTTTCGTGTATTTTCGGACTAGGGTCCAGAGCATAGAAATCCTCAGGGCTCGAAGGGGCGAGAAGAAAGAGTACACGGCCGTAGGTCCCTTGTCAGCAGCCCAAAATTGTGAGTTGGGTTATAGTCGGTTTAACGACGACGACGGACACTAACCCGCCAGATGTGTGCGCTCTCTCGCATATTCGAATCGCAGTGGGCCCACGAACTGGCGTAAGATTAACCGGTATGCGCGCACCCAGTGTGCGGCGCCCGCGAAAAATGGATGTCTTTGGCATCCCCCGAATACGTCCGGGTGGCTAGCCACCCCTTCTCAACTGAGTGGAGAAACCCTGTGAAGAGCTCCGTCGAGATTCTCGAGCCCACCAAGGTCAAGGTGACCATTGAGGTGCCGTTCGAGGAGTTCAAGCCTGCTATCGAGCGTTCCGCAAAGGAAATCGGCAAGCAGGTCAACATTCCTGGCTTCCGTAAGGGCCATGTTCCAACCCGTGTTCTTGAGGCACAGTTTGGCCGTGGCGCGATCGTGGAAGATGCCGTCAACAACTCGCTCGATGGCTACTATTCTGAAGCTGTCCGCGAGAATGAACTTGTGCCTATGTCTCAGCCCGAGGTTGACGTCACCGCCGTTCCCGTTGATCGTGGTGACGAATCCGATCTCGTGTTCGCGGTGACCGTGGATGTTCGTCCCGAGATCGTGATCCCAGATCCGGCTGGCATCACGCTGACCGTTGATTCGGTAGCAGTGACCGATGAGGATACCGAGGAGCGCCTCACCTCCCTGCGTGAGCGCTTCGGAACCCTGAAGGACGTGGAGCGCGCCGCCGCTGATGGCGACTTCGTGACCATCGATATGACCGCCGAGGTTGACGGTGAAGAGATCGATTCGGTTTCCGGCGTTTCTTACCAGATCGGCTCCGGCACGATGCTGGACGGCATTGATGAGGCACTCGTTGGCCTTTCTGCTGGCGAAACCACCTCCTTCACCTCAAAGATCGCCGGTGGCGAGCATGAGGGCGAAGACGGTGACGTGACCGTCACCGTCGAAGCCGTTCAGGAGCAGGAGCTCCCCGAAGCTGACGATGATTTCGCTCAGCTCGCCTCCGAGTTTGACACGATTGACGAGCTCAAGGACGATCTGCACGAGCAGGTTGCCAAGGACAAGCAGACCAATCAGGTGTACGCCGCCCGCGACCAGCTCCTTGAGACTCTTCGCGATGGCGCAGACTTCCCGATCCCGGCCTCGGTTGTTGAGCAGGAAGTTGCTAACCATCTTGAGCAGGAGGGCAAGGAATCTGACGATCCCCACGCCGAAGAGATCCGTGGCGATATTGAATCCGCGCTGCGCGACCAGATGATGCTGGATAAGCTCTCCGAAATGTTCAAGACTCAGCCCGATCAGAACGAGCTGTTCTCCTTCATGATGGAGCAGGCCCAGAACTACGGCATGGATCCGAACCAGTTCATTCAGGCTGCTGCCCAGACGAACCAAATCGGCGCCTTCGCTGGTGAGCTCACTCGCGGCAAGGCCCTGATTTCCGCGCTGCGTCTGGCCAAGGTTGTAGACAGCGATGGTAACGAGTTGAACGTGACCGACGTTGTTGGCGAAGCCGCCGAAGGCGAGGAAGTGCCGGACTTCGCGGCTCAGCCTGCAAAAGCTGCTGCTCCCACCGCTCAGACCACTGAGGCCGAGGAGCCCGCCGCCGAGAGCACCGAGCTGTTCGATCCTTCTACCGCCAAGGTGGACGAGGTACTGGCTTACGCTTCCAGCGTGGATGACGCCGAGCGCGCTCGCATCCTCGAGGCTGAGAAGGCCGGTAAGGCTCGCAAGAGCGTTATTGCCAAGCTCAGCTAGCAAGGTAGTTGAAGGTGGGGCTCCGCGAAACCGCGGGGCCCCATTTTCGTCCCCAAGAGTGTTGCTTCGTGCCCAAAGCGAAAACAGGGCCCTGAGCCGTGAAAGCGGGCGTACCAAGCGATATGGTTTTGGGTGTAAAAGTCCGGGGGTTGCCTCGGAGCAACCCGGAAGATTCCGGATGAGGAAGGACACCTAGTGAGCACCACGCCACAATTGGCAGGAGACGGCAAAGACACAGGCTTGGGCCTGGGCGATGCCGTTTATAACCGGCTCCTCAAGGAGCGAATCATTTGGCTCGGATCCGAGGTTCGTGACGATAATGCGAACGTCATCTGTGCGCAGCTGATGCTGCTGGCCGCAGAGGATCCCGAGAAGGATATTTTCCTATACATCAACTCTCCCGGCGGTTCAGTAACCGCGGGTATGGCGATTTATGACACCATGCAGTACGTTGGCCCCGATGTGGTCACAGTGGGCATGGGAATGTGCGCGTCCATGGGCCAGTTCTTGCTGAGCTCGGGTGCCAAGGGCAAGCGCTTCTTGACGCCGCACACCCGCGTCCTGATGCATCAGCCCGCCGGAGGCGCTGGTGGAACGGCTATCGATATCCGCATCAATGCGGATCTCATTCTTGGTATGAAACAAGAGCTATCCGCTATTACGGCCGCAAATACGGGTAAAACCGTGGAGCAGATTATTACCGATTCCGATCGTGACCGTTGGTTCACGGCTCAGGAGGCGCTCGATTACGGCTTCGTGGATAGCATCATTGCGAATGCCTCGTCGCTCAATCTCGGATCGTCAGAGGAGTAAGCGCAGATGAACATGAGTCTTAATTCAACAATGCCAGAGGGAACTGCTGGCCAGATGCCGTCCTCGCGCTACGTTCTCCCAAACTTTGAGGAGCGCACGCCATACGGCTATAAGCGTCAGGATCCTTACGCCAAGCTGTTCGAGGACCGCATTATTTTCCTGGGTGTTCAGGTTGATGACGCGTCAGCGGACGATGTCATGGCGCAGCTGCTCGTGTTGGAGTCTCAGGACCCCGATTCGCCCATCACCATGTATATCAATTCGCCCGGTGGCTCGTTCACCGCGCTGACGGCGATTTACGACACGATGCAGTACATCAAGCCCGAGATCCAGACGGTGTGCTTGGGCCAGGCGGCTTCTGCTGCTGCCGTGCTGCTGGCTGCGGGTTCGCCCGGACGCCGGCTCGCGCTTCCGAATGCACGCGTGCTGATCCATCAGCCCGCCATGGAAGGTATGCAGGGACAGGCGTCGGATATTGCCATCGTGGCCGATGAACTGGACCGCATGACCACATGGCTGTGCGATACCTTGGCGTTCCACACTGGTGGTAGGAAGACATCTGAGCAGATCGCCGCTGATATTCAGCGCGATAAGATCCTGACCGCGGAGGCCGCAAAGGAATATGGCCTTGTAGATCAGGTGCTTGTTTCCCGCAAGATTCAACCGCAGGCCTAAATAGGTTAGTCTGCCGCCCCCCACGCCTAAGGTGACTTGGGCGTGGGGGCGTGACGTCGGGGCCGTGATGGTGTGAAATAGAAGCTGGTTTAGTAACACGCACCCGAGGAGTTCTTATGCCGCGTACGGCCGATGCAGCCGATATGCTCAAGTGCTCGTTCTGTCAGAAGAGCCAGCGCCAAGTCCGTAAGCTCATTACGGGCTCTGGTGTCTACATCTGTACGGAATGTGTTGAGCTCTGCAATGAGATCATTGCGGAGGAGCTCCAAGAAGAACAGGCTTCTGCGTTTTCGCTGGATTCGCTGCCCAAGCCTACGGAAATCTACTCGTTCCTCGATGAGTACGTGGTGGGGCAGAACGCCGCTAAGCGAACCCTCGCTGTGGCCGTGTACAACCACTACAAGCGTATTCGCGCCCAGTCCCGTCCCCAGCGTCACACCGAAGAGGACGTGCAGATCGGCAAGGCGAACATCCTCCTCCTCGGCCCCACCGGAACCGGCAAAACGTACCTTGCTCAGTCCCTTGCCAAGATGCTCGACGTTCCGTTTGCCATTGCGGACGCCACCGCGCTGACAGAGGCAGGATACGTGGGGGAGGACGTAGAGAATATCCTTCTCAAACTTATTCAAGCCGCTGATGATGACATCAAGCGTGCGGAGATGGGCATCATCTATGTAGATGAGATCGATAAGATCACCCGTAAGTCCGAGAACCCTTCCATCACTCGCGATGTGTCGGGTGAAGGTGTTCAGCAGGCGCTTCTCAAGATTATTGAGGGTACGGTCGCCTCGGTGCCTCCCCAGGGCGGGCGCAAGCACCCTCAGCAGGAGTTCGTCCAGATAGATACCTCCAATATTCTCTTCATTTGTGCTGGTGCGTTCGCCGGCCTTGAAGAGATTATCTCCTCGCGTGCGGGGCGCCGCGGGATTGGCTTCGGCGCCGAGCTTCAAGGCAGCGATGAGGAAGTGCTTAGCGAGGTCAACCCCGATGATTTGCACAAGTTCGGCCTAATTCCCGAGCTGGTGGGCCGCTTACCCGTACTGGCTACGGTTGACGCCCTGTCCGAAGACGATCTGGTTCGCATCCTCACGCAGCCACGCAACGCGCTGGTTAAGCAGTACGAGCGCATGTTCGAGCTGGACGGAGTAAAGCTCACGTTCACCGAGGACGCCCTGCGCGAGATGGCCGCAGAGGCCATGTCCCGTGGCACCGGCGCGCGCGGCTTGCGCTCCATTCTGGAACGGGTGCTCAGTGAGCAGATGTTCGAGCTACCATCACGTAGTGACGTCCAAGAAGTCGTGTTCGAAGATGGATGCGTGACTTCGGGCGCCGAGCCAAAGCTCGTTCTCCGGTCAAAGAAGAAGGCGGGCCAAAGCGCTTAGTGAAGGAGTTTGTATGCCAGAGGCAAACCAGCCAGACATCCCCGCTGAACTAGACGCGTATCGCCAAACGATCGATAACCTTGACGCCGCATTGATCCATATCTTGGCGGAGCGCTTCCGGTGTACCCAGCGGGTAGGAGTACTCAAGGCAGAACGAGGCTTGCCGGCATCGGACCCCGCTCGGGAAGAGCGCCAGATCAATCGGCTGCGAGAGCTAGCAGCTGAGGCGGGACTAGACCCCGTGTTCGCCGAAAAGTTCCTTAAATTCATTGTTGCTGAGGTTATCCAGCACCATGAGGAAATTGCCGCTGATCTTTCTGAAGGCGATCAATAGGCTACGATTCGGGACGAGACCTCTCAGACTTCAGCAAGGCGATTGGAAACCTTTCCGGCCTCCTGATGCTAGGTGCTGTCTGGGTGCCGTTCGGCCATCTTTTTCTGGGAAGCTCGGGCGGATGGATGATCTTTATCGGTTTGCTGTACTTTATGCCGATGTACCTCGTGGTGTGTGGCGCGGCAGGCCCGTGGGCAAGCGTTCGTTATGGCGCTCTACCCGTTCGCCGTCGCGGACTTTGGCGACGCGCCCGATTCGTACGCTCCATTAAAGATACAAGTACTCATGGACTTGGATAACGCTGTCACGAGCTCCGTTCAGGCGGTAGCAACTGCGGCGCTGTTCGCTACGGCAGTGCGCATGATCGTTCGCCGCAGTGACAGGGCTACAACATGCTGCCTCCCGGGTCAAACGCGTGGCAATAGCTGTAACGTTAATTCGATATTTCGGTTGAATCGCACCCCCCGGGTATACAGTGAAATGGAGCTTGAAGCTGACTCGCTGGCGTTTAGCAGAGGCTCCAGTATCTCAAGACTGCGATACTGACGCTATTACAGAGGGGTAATCCAAATGAAAAATAGGATCAGGGCCGCGGTAATGGCGGTCGTATTGAGTCTCGGTGCAGGAGGATCTGCTCTCGCAGCGGTGCAGTATCCAGCTGAAGGTGGTACTTGGGAATATGGAAAGAAGGGTGTTGGTATAGCTTTCTCGTACTACACCGTGGATAAGTCCCATGGTTCTTCGATCACTCGAAATGGGAACGTACAGGCGAAGTCAATTAAGACAGCGGCAGGCAAGAAGTCTATTGCTGAAAAACAAGGGGCTGCTTGGACCGGATATAGATATCACTACCGGCTCTATTAAGCCTGAGAGTACCTTCTTGTAGCCGTCAATGAGGGCGGCCACCCTTGTGGATTGGAAGTCTTGTGTTAAGAACGGTTGTACGGGTGGTTTCTGCTCTATTGTCCGTATGTGTTTGTGTTCTTGCAGTCGGATCGATTCAGGAGAGCCAATCGGCCTTTCCTGCGGACACAAATAACGGATTGACCATAGATACACACGACTCGGAACTCACAAAGGCCAACCTCATTGACGGCCTCAATGCATTCGCAGTAGATCATGACGTGGTACTTGCGAAGGTTTCCTCGGATTCTTCCGAGCAACAGGTAGTCAAGAACCTATTTTGGTTTGGCGATCGGAAGCCAAAGACAGGTAGCTATCTCTGGTTCGATCCGAATGTCCAAGGTGAAGTCTACCCAGTAAGCGAACTAGGTGACCGGCCGCTTGACGGATATTACGTCATGAAAGCAGAAGCGCCAGATGTGAAAGCCTTTTACCAATGGGCGGATAACGTTGGCTTGTCTCTGCAGGACCACAATCAGCAATCGTCACGGGCAGCGCTTATGGCCACAATCAACGGCTCTGGCTCAGGACTTGCCGTAGCGAGCGTGCTAATCCTATTTATCTCTGTCAGTACCATGTGGTTCTATTCTCGCGGGCACTCCCGAAACATCCGGTTGCAGGGCGGCGTGGCCCCGTGGCGGATACATACTCTCGACCTGTGGGTGCTTGTTCGGACGGCAATCGCGTGGTGCCTCGTTGGGTGGCTCGTAGCACTCGTTGGTGTTGCGGTGGTCATGGGGGTGGGGCGCGTGCCGATTGTAGGCGCGTGGTCACTCGCATTGCTTGCGGCAGTCATGCTCCTGATGTTCTGTATCTTCGCCGTTCTTTCGCTTGTCACGCGGCCACGGGTAGCGCTTGCTGCATCGAGGGAGACGCCCTGGCGTTCAGTGTCCCGAATCGGAGTTGTTTTGCGCGTGGCTTCTGTAGCGGTTGCCCTCGTGTCTATTCCCTTTGCCCTGTTTTACACGCAGACGGCTAGGCAGGCGCATTCGGAAGCATCAACATGGGAAGATGCCAGCTCCGTAGTGCGTATTATGGTGGTTTCGTCTGAAGCTACTCTTTCCGGGGATGAAACCTACCTAGCGCGCTTCGACGAGCTCGTGAAGGGAGCGGAGAGTAAAGGCATCGCGGCGATGTCGCTCAGCCTCGATCAGATGGCGGATATGGTGGAGGTCGAGTCTTCGGAATTTGATCATGTGATCGTTACAAACCGTGAGTTCGTGGACTTATGGAAGCAAGACATCGAACTAGAACCGGTTGAACGGCACTCAGTGGCTGACGGTCTAGCTGGGGAGGTCGAGGATAATCTTCAGGTGTGGGAACGTACGGAAGACTCTGTCGAGGAGAATTCAAGCTGGTACACCCTTTCAGCTTCCTCAGAACCGCTTCCTGTGATCGGCTCGCAGGCCGACCGGGGAAATGCGGTGCACGCCGATCATCCGCTCATTGTTATGGTCGATGACCTCTCGCAGGCATTCGCCGTCGATGGAGTCCTTGACGCCTTGGTCTCCAACGGCCAGATTGTATTCACCGATGCCTCTGTGCTCCGGGAACTGATTGATAACACTGATACGGCGCAATACATCGGTTCCATCGATAACGTTGCAGACCAGATACTCGATACGGCGCAGAAGTACGATGACGAGGCCCGTATCGGAAGTGTGTCCATCGTCTTGGCCGTGGCGGCGCTGCTCATTAACCTTACGCAAGGCGCCCTCCTGTGGAGTGAGCAGAATAGGCGGCGGATCTTTATTCGTCACAGTAGTGGAGCACCATTCCGCCATATTCAACGTTGGCGCGTCACGTCCGATATTGGGATTGTCGTGGCTGCAGCAACTTTCGCCGGCTGGCTTTCCTTCGCAATGTACGATCTTGCGCCTATACAGGTTGTCATCACCGCCGGGATCATCGTGCTCCTCTATATTCCATTATCCATCGGTGTCCACGTGGCGGCTCAAAAATCCGCATGGACCGCCGTCATTCACCGGGAAGATTAAGGACAAAACATCGTGAGTATTCAGGCAACGAAACTACGCGTTTTGATCGGTAAACATGTGGTTCTCTCCGGCGAGAATCTAGTGGCGAATATGGGGGAGATGACGGCCCTTGTGGGTCCATCCGGGTCCGGGAAGACTACGTTGCTCAATTGCCTTGGCCTACTTTTGAAACCTACGGATGGCCAGATCTACCTTGATGGACAGGAAGCGGCTGCGTGGCCCGATCGCCGCCGGCTCAAGTTCTGGCAGAAAAAGGCGGCCTTCATCTATCAGGATTATGGCCTCATATCGGATGAAAGCGTGGCCTACAACACCACGCTCAAGGCTGGAAGTCTGTTCCGGAACCGGCCCTACACCGACGATCGGCTCACCGAGATCCTCGAAGTGGTGGGGCTTTCAGGCCGAGCGAAGGATGCCGCCTCTGTGCTCTCAGGAGGAGAAAAACAGCGTGTGGGAATCGCGCGCGCTCTATACAAAGAGGCCAGCTACATCTTCGCTGACGAACCCACGGCCTCACTGGACGCTGAAAACCGTGAGATCATCACGGGGCTTCTCCGGAAGGCTGCAGGACGCGGTGCGTGTGTCCTCATCGCAACCCACGATGAGCGGCTGGCGAGCGAAGCAGACCATGTCCACACGCTCGCCAGTTAGGCGCTACTTTTCGTAGATCTTATCGATCGTGTCCGCGAAATCCTTGAGCACGAGGTTGCGCTTCACCTTGAGGGACGGGGTGAGGTACCCGTTGTCCGTGGTGAAATCGATAGGAAGCACCGTGAACTTGCGGATCGATTCGGCGCGCGAAACCGCCTCATTGGCACGCTTGATGGCGCGATCGATCGAGGCGAGCACCTGAGGATCCTTGACGGCCTCGCCAACGGTGAGCGCATCAAAACCGTGGTTTTTTAGCCATCCAGGTAGCATCTCGGCATCAACGGTGACCAGCGCGGAGATGAACGGGCGCTGATCACCTACCACCACGATCTGGGAGATGAGTGGGTGCCCGCGCAGCCGATCCTCAAGGACTGCAGGGGCAACGTTCTTGCCGCCAGCGGTCACGATAATTTCCTTCTTGCGGCCCGTCACCCACACGAAGCCATCGTCATCCACGTGCCCGAGATCGCCGGTACGGAACCAGCCATCTTCGGTGAAGGTCGCCTTTGTGGCTTCCTCGTTGTTGTTGTAGCCAACGAAGATGTGATCGCCCTTAGCAAGGATCTCGCCTTCTTCATCGGTAGTGACACGGCAGCTGGGGTAGGCACGCCCTACGGATCCCACCTTGATGGCGCCGGGAACGTTGACGCAGGTGGGCGCCGAGGTTTCAGTGAGCCCGTAGCCCTCGTACACTGTAATGCCCACTGCACGGAAGAAGTGGCCGAGCCGCTCGCCTAGCGGTGCGCCGCCGGAGATGGCGTTCTTTAGGTGCCCGCCGGTGATGCTGCGAAGCTGCTGGTAGACCAGCCGATCACCGATATGATGCGCCGCCTTCAGCGCTGCGCTCGGTCCTTCCTCGGTCTCCAGAGCGCGCGAATAGTTGATGGCCACCTTGGCGTAATGGCGGAACAACCGGAGCTTCACCCCGTGGCCTGCCTTGGCATCGGCCGCGTTGTAGATCTTCTCAAACACGCGCGGAACGGCCAGTACGTAGGTGGGCTTGAACGTCTGCATGTCCGTGACAAGATTGCGGGTGTCTGGCGAATACCCGATCACGTTGCCGATGTACATCGCCATGAGGTTGATGAACCGCGCAAACACGTGTGCCATCGGCAGGAAGAGCAGGGTGCGCTGATTGCCGGAGACGATGTGGGCCAGGTTATCGTCCAGCGGCCCGTTGATCGCCACAGCAAGAAGGTTGCGGTGGCTCAGCTTGGCGCCCTTGGGATTCCCAGTGGTGCCGGATGTGTAAATGATGGTGGCTAGATCATCGGCGTGAATGTTATCGATGCGGCGATCAATCTCTGGCTCATCTTCGAGGCGTCCCAGTCCGGCGATCTTGCCCTGGGCGTCGTCGTCGATCACAAAAACTTGTTCCAAGTAGTCAAACTTCTCAACCAACGGCTTCAAAATCGAAGCCATCTGGAACGTCTCGCACACCACGAACCGCAGGTGGGAATCCTCGATGATCCACTGGGCCTGATCGGTGGAATCGGTTTCGTAGATCGGCACACCCAGCGCACCGGCGGACCAAATCGCCATGTCAAAGAGCGTGAACTCGTAGCGCGTGTGGCTCATGATGCCGATGCGATCGCCCGGCTTCACGCCCAGCGTGATGAGTCCGCGGGCCACTGCCCGGTAATCGTCCTCAAACTGCTTCCACTGGACGGGAACCCATGTGTTAATTGAGGACTTGCGCTCGATCACCACCTGACCCGGCTTATCCCGTGCAATCTGGCGAAATACCCACGGGATATTCATTTCGTCCGTGATCTTGATTTTGCCGGGCGTGAAAGATACGCGGCGCTCGGATGAACTCATCAGCGAAGATCTGCCTCTCGTGAAGTGTGCGCTGTTGCTAGCCAACCTTATCGTAGGTTTCGCGGATGTAGCATGACAATATGACGTCATCTTTCGATAACATTCCCGCTTTTGTCCGCTCCAGACGCGTCGCTGGCCTTGCCGCCCATCGCTCGGGCACTGTTGTAGCAACGGTGAGCGAGCCGGATGAGAAGGGCTCCGCGTTTATTACGCAGCTGGTGCGTGTGGAGCCCACCTCCACCCGCTATCTCACTCACGGCAGTGAATCGGCCAGTTTGCTCGCGATCGGCGCGCGTGGCGAGGTCTACTTCACCCGCAAGGACGGCAAGGAGGAGGAAAAGGGTGCGGCGGTATGGATGCTCCCGCCGTCCGGCGAGGCCCGCGTCGTGTTGCGTCGCTTCGAGGGAGTGGACTCCTTCACCGTGACGGACACGGGTATTGTAGTCACCGCTTCGCTCATGCCCTCCGCAGAATTGCTTAGCGAATCCGATGATCTGGCCAAGCAACGCTCCGAGGCCAAAACGAACGCGGTGCTCTATGATTCCTTCCCGATTCGCCGCTGGAACGAGGATTGCGGCCCGACCGTTCGCCACCTCTACGTTGCTCCGTTGCCCGAACTATACGGGGAAGATGAACTGGAGCTGACCGAGGTAGATCTGCCCGAGGCGCCCGAGGGCGTGGACGAATGGAAGCTAGGATCTGTGGAAGCCAGCCGGGACGGCACGACGCTCCTGCTGACAATGAACGCCCGGCACGATATCACTAGCGCTTCTCAGGTGTGGTGTATCCGCGAGAGTGGCGAGCCGGTTTTGGTAGCCGCTGATCCGGAGTTGTCCTACGGCATCGAGGCCGTTGCTCCTGACGGCAGTTGGGCACTGCTCGGCTCCTACCTCCCGCCACGCGCCGGCCAAGTTGTGGACGATGGGCTCCTGCGTTATGAGATCGCCATCGGCAAGCTGATGCCGCTGACAGACCGTTTCGAGGAATCCGCCACCGGTGCCGTCATCACCGATTCCGGGGAGTTGTTTATTACCGCGAATCGCGTTGGGCGCGGCGGTATTTACCGCCTTGAGAACGGGGAGGGGACATTAGTTACCGACGACGACGAATACGCCTACTCCTCTCTTAGCTACTCAGCTGGTCAACTGGTGGCGCTGCGCTCCTCTTTGGCAGAGCCGCCGGGAGTTGTGTTCATTGATCCGGAGAGCGGGGCAGTAACCGAGACGCCGAGTTTGACAGATGATCTTGAGCTCCCCGGTGAACTCACCGAGATCTCCGCAACCGCGCTCGATGGCACACAGCTACGGGCGTGGCTGGCGGTGCCGGAATCGGACGAGCCAAGCCCGCTCGTGGTGTTTGCGCACGGTGGCCCGTGGGGATCGTGGAACGATTGGACGTGGCGCTGGAACCCGTGGCCGTTCGTGGCCCGAGGCTATGCGGTGCTCATGCCCGATCCTGGAATCTCCACCGGCTACGGCAAAAAGATGGTCTCCCGTGGCCACGACGCTTTGGGTAACGAGCCGTTCACGGACATCATGGTGCTCGCGGACGCGGCCATCGCGCGCCCGGACATTGATGAGGCCCGGCAAGGATTCGCAGGGGGATCTTACGGCGGATACATGGCGAACTGGGTGGCCGGCCATACGGGCACGCGCTTCAAGTGCATCGTGACTCACGCCGGACTATGGGACATCGAGACCATGAGCAAGGCAACGGACAACGGTGAGTGGTACACGTGGATGATGGGGGAGCTGCCCACCGGCGGTACGCAGGCCAGCCTGTGGTCCCCGCACCTTTCAGCCCAGAAGATCGAGGCACCCATGCTCGTGATCCACGGGGATAAGGACTACCGAGTTCCCTTCAACCAGGCCCTTGAACTGTGGCAGGATCTGCAGCGGCTGCACCCCGAAGCGGGGAACAAGTTCCTCTACTTCCCAGATGAGGGCCACTGGATCTTGAAGCCCGCCAACGCACAGATCTGGTACGAGACGTTCATTGCTTTCCTCGATGAGCACCTGCTGGGGAAGAGCTTTGAGCGAGCGGGGCTGCTCGGGTAGGAAATCGTCGTCGGCAAACAAAAAAGTGGGTGGGCACCAACGGGTACCCACCCACTCAATCTGGGATCAACTACTTGTTATCGTTGATGATTTCCATGACGTCATCGTTATCAGCGAAGAACTCTTCGAGGTTGGACTGCGTCACAACCGTGGGTTCAAGGGCGTAAACGTCAACGTCCTTCACGCCGTTATCCGCGGAATCGTTAGCCTCGGGCATTCCATCGCCAGCAGCGAGGGAATCGATGATCTCCATGGTCTGATCAACGAGCTCCTGAGTGGGCTTGGCAACCGTGGAGTACTGCTTGCCAGATGCGATCCATGCGATGGACTCGTTCTCAGCGTCAAGACCGGACACAACCGGGATATCCTGACCGGCCTGCTCAGCGGACGTGATGATTGCGCGAGCAATACCATCGTTCGGGGACAGAACGCCGTCGATTTCCTTATCCGCGTAGTTGCCGGAAAGCAGGGAATCCATACGGGACTGGGCCTTGCCGTTATCCCAGTCCTGGGTTGCGGCCTGCGTGAAATCAGTCTGGCCAGAGACAACCTCGAGGGTGCCATCATCGATCTTCGGCTGGAGCACGCTCATGGCGCCATCGAAGAACAGCTGAGCGTTAGGATCGGCCGGGCCGCCAGCGAACAGCTCGATGTTGTAGGGAGCCTCGCCCTTCTCCTCTTCAAGACCCTGGAGCAGTGCCTCCGCCTGGAACTCACCGGTCTTGACGGAGCCGAACTGGACAACGCCGTCAACGGCTTCGGTATTCTCAATCATGCGGTCGTAGCCGATGATCGTGATGCCGGCAGCCTGAGCATCCTCAAGTACGGTGCCGAGCTGTGTGCCGTCAATCGGGCCAACAACCAGAACCTCAGCGCCCTGCTCAACCATGGCCTGGATCTGAGACTGCTGATTGGCAACCTTGTTATCGCCAGCCTGAACGATCGGGTTGTAGCCAGCCTCAGCAAGGTCTGCCTTGAAGATCGTGTCTGCTTCCTTCCAGTTCTGGGTGCCCAGCCATGGAAGCGAAACGCCAACGGTGGCGCCTTCGGAGACAGTTACCGCTGCATCGTCAGTGGCATCGTCATTGGACTCTGAGCCGCGGCCATTATCGGAAGAGCAAGCGCTTAGCGTAAGTGCCGTTGCCGCTGCGATTGCAGCTAGCCCTGTGAAACGTCGCTTCATTGTGTTCCTTTCAGAAGGGTTGGTGTTTGTTATTTCGTTGTTGGTGGTATCGGATCATTCGGATTTGAGTCGGGCTCGATGGGGCCGGATGCCGGCGCCGAACCTGGCTCTGCGCTGGCTGAGGTTGCTGCAGCGCTTGCCGGGGAGAGAACCGTTTCGGGTTCTCCGCCCTTACCGGCCTGCATCTTCTTAGCTAGATGGCCGGAGATTGATGGCTTGCCGTGGTTTTTGTTGTACACATCGAACGCTACGGCAATGAGGAGCACGAGGCCCTTGATAACGGCCGTCTTGTCCTGGCCGACGCCCATGAGCATCAGGCCGTTATTGAGGACCGCCATGACTAGGCCACCGATAACGGAGCCGAATACGGTTCCGATACCGCCAGATACTGCGGCGCCGCCAATGAAGACGGCCGCAATGGCGTCAAGCTCCCACATGTTGCCGTCCTGCGGGCCGGCCGAGGTGGCACGCCCAACGAAGAGGATGCCTGCGATGGCCGCGAGGAAGGACATGTTGAGCATGACCAAGAAGTAGGTCTTCTTCGTGTTGACGCCGGAGAGGGCAGCCGCCGCGCGGTTGCCGCCCACTGCGTAGACGTGACGGCCGAATGTGGTGCGCTGGGTGATGATGTGGTAAACGATCACCAGTACCGACAAGATCACACCTGGGATTGGGAAGGAGGTTCCCGGACGGCCGGAGCCGAACAGCCACGTGAGGTATCCGATCACTACGACGATTGCCACGGAGCGGGTCGCTGGTATCCAGATCGGAGCATCGTTGCCGCGCTTGAGTTCCTTGGCGCGCTTGTGGAACTGGGACCATACCAGGTAGGCGATTCCGATGATGCCGAGAAGTAGGGTGGAGTTGTTCATCATCGTCCAGCCGGGTCCCCATTCGGGCATATAGCCAGCTCCGAGGGTCTTGAACTCGGAGGGAACCGGTGCGGAAATCGAGCCGGAGATCCAGATGACTAGGCCACGGAAAGCCAGTAGGCCCGCCAGCGTGGTAATGAACCCTGGAATACCCATTTGGGCGAGCCAGAAGCCATGCCAACAGCCCACGGCAATACCGGTGGCGAGGCCAATCAGTAGGCCAACCCACCACGGCACACCAAAGTCGCGGCAGCTGATGGCCACAACCATGCCCACCAGGCCCGAAACCGAACCCACGGACAGATCGATGTGGCCAACCACAATCACCATGACCATGCCGATCGCGAGCACCAGAACGTAGGCGTTGCCCGAGATCAGATTCTGGAAGTTGGACGGGGTGAGCATTTTGCCACCGGAAGCGAGTTCGAAGATAACAACAAGAACAACCAGCGCCAATACCATTGTGTATTGCTGAAGATTGCCCCCGAGGAGTTCTCTCAGTCTTTTCATCTTGTGAGTCCTTGTCAGTTAACGCCCTCGCCAATCGGGACGTCAGTATCATCCGTGGCATCTGGGTCAGTAGCGGTGGTTGAGGTGAGGGTCATGAGGCGCATGAGTTCCTCTTGGTTTGTTTCGCGGGCATTGGTGACGCCCGTGATTTCGCCTTCGCAGATCGTGTAGATGCGATCGCAAATGCCGAGTAGTTCCGGAAGCTCCGAGGAGATGACGATAACGCCGCGCCCTTGATCGGCAAGCTTATAGATCAGCTTGTAAATCTCGAACTTGGCACCCACATCGATACCTCGCGTGGGTTCGTCCAAGATCAGGAGGTTGGGGTCTGGGTACATCCACTTTGCTAGAACAACCTTCTGCTGGTTTCCTCCCGAGAGCGTGGAAACGCCTGCGCGCACGCTTGGCGTTTTGATGCGGAGCTCTTCGCGGTACTGTTCGGCAACCTGAGTTTGCTCGTCCAGATTCAAAAGGCCGCCGTGAACGATCGCCTCAAGGTTTGCGCTCACCACTGTCTTCTCAACAGAATCGAGGAGGTTAAGGCCCAGAGTCTTGCGATCCTCGGGAACATAGGCAATTCCCCTGCGAATAGCGTGCTGGACGTTCTTGAGTTTCAGCTCCTCGCCGTTCAGCCACATTTGGCCGCCAAGGAACTGGCCGTAGGAGTTACCGAAGAGCGAGCGTGCTAGCTCGGTTCGTCCGGCGCCCATGAGGCCCGCGAAGCCAACAACCTCGCCCGCCCGTACGGTGAAGGATGAGTGATCGGCCGCGAGGCGATCGGGGATCGTCTCGTGAACAACCGTCCAGTCCTTGACCTCGAACATCGTCTCGCCATAGTTGGGCGAGTGATCGGGGAAGCGGTTATCGAGTGACCGGCCCACCATCGAACGGATGATTCGGTCCTCGTCTACCTTTCCGGCAACCACCGGGTAGGTCTCAACCGTCTTGCCGTCACGGAGCACGGTAACCGCGTCCGAAATCGCAGCAATCTCATTGAGTTTGTGCGAAATCATGATGCAGGTAATCCCGCGGGACTTGAGGTCTCGCATGAGTTCCAGAAGGTTAGCGGAATCTTCCTCATTGAGGGCCGATGTAGGCTCATCAAAGATGAGGAGCTTAACGTCCTTGGACAGCGCCTTGGCGATCTCCACCATCTGCTGCTGGCCAACGCCAAGATTCTTGATCGGGGTGTTGGGATCGATATCAAGGCCAATGTGGTCAAGGAGGCCGGTGGTGACACGCCGCTCCTCGTCCCAATCGATGAGGCCACGTGTCCGGATCTCCGAACCCATGAACACGTTTTCCGTCACCGAAAGCTCCGGAATCAGTGCAAGCTCCTGATGGATGATGACGATTCCGGCTTCTTCCGAAGCCTTGATGTTGTGAAACTTCACCGGCTCACCGTTGAAGTAGATTTCACCTTGATATGTGCCAGTGGGGTGGACTCCCGAGAGGACCTTCATAAGCGTGGATTTACCCGCGCCGTTTTCTCCACAGATGGAGTGAATGTCCCCTGTCTGGACCGTCATGGTGACGTTATCTAGAGCGCGCACGCCAGGGAATTCCTTGACGATGTTACGCATCTCTAGGATTGGGGGAGGCTGCTTTGCCATATAAACTCCCGCGCTTCTTTGTGGGAACAGAACGAGGAATTCGTTCTATCTGGGAAGCATAGACACTTGGCGCTTTGACTTCAAGCTGTAAAGGCAAATTGCTTTGATGAGTTTTTCAGGAGTTTCCAATGTGTTGAGTGTACCGGTGTTTTTTCGCGGAAATGCCCGGCGTTTGAGGGCGAACCTATGGAAGCGGGTGTCGCGGTTCTAGGGGTTTACCGGCGGACCCGCGAGGAAGTTGCGGTGGAGACGGACGACGGTAAATCACAAGTGATGATAGCGTTAGACCGTGACTACAGGACCCGGATCGCAAGCTTCATTACGTGAAGCCAATACGGCTCGAGTTGTGGAAACCGTTCGTAAGTACGGACATATCACCCAAGTTGAGCTGACTGCCGCTACCGGCCTATCTCCTGCCACGATCTCGAATACGGTCAAACGCCTCGTTGCTGAGGGTATGTTCCGTACTGAGAGCACTGTGCATTCTGGTAGGCGGGCACAGTTGGTGTCCCTTGCCCGCCAAACAGGACTCCTCGCCGGAGTCCAAGTGGGGCGGCGCTCGCTGAGAATCGCGATCTCCGATCCGTCGCTCAACGTTCAACGCACGAAGAACATGCCACTACCACAGGCACATAGAGCTGATACCACTTTGGACCGCGCTGCTCTCCTCATCGTGGAATTGATTGAGGATCTGGGCGCAAGTGTGGATGAGTTGAGGGCAGTGGGTGTATGCGTTGCCGCACCGGTGGACCCCGAAACGGGAATGATCTCAGTTCCAGGCATTCTTCCGGGGTGGGAGGACATTGAGATCGCGCCGGTGTTGGGACGTCGCTTGAACCGGCCCGTAAGTGTTGATAACGATGCGAACGCAGCCGCCGTTGCAGAATCACGCCGCGGAGGTCTGCGCGGGGTCAAGAACGGGATTTACGTGTGCGCCTCCTATACCACGGGGGCCGGCATCATCATTGGTGGAAGACTGTACCGGGGTACTCGTGGGGGCGCCGGAGAAATCGGGCACATCCAGGTGGATCCGGCCGGACTCATCTGTAACTGTGGTGGGCGCGGCTGCCTGAATACGGTAGTGGGGGCGGACGTTCTGGTGGAATCGCTTAGGCTCTCGCGCGGGTACTCGTCACTTGGTGATGTTATTCGGGAAGCCAATGCTGGTGATATCGGTTGCCGGCAGGTGGTGGGCGATGCGGGAGCTCAGATCGGCGCTGTTCTGGCGGATCAACTGACCGCGCTCGCATCTTCTAGGGTTGTGGTTGGAGGGGAACTCTCCAACACTGGAGATCTCTTCCTTGGGCCGATGCGTGATGCAGTTGAGAGCAGGCCACTCCTCGCTGGTACCGTTACCTTTGTGGCAGCGCCACTTCAGGGGCAATCTGAACTCGTGGGAGCGTTGACGCTCGCCTACGATGAACAAGAGCGAGCGAATAAGGCGGTGAAATCGTGACCCGGACGCCAATCCTGCAGGTTGAGCATCTGACAAAACACTTCGGGGCCGTTCAGGCAGTCAACGATGTGAGCTTCTCCGTCTACAGCCACGAAGTTGTTGCCCTAGTTGGGGACAACGCGGCCGGGAAATCGACAGTTGCTCAGATGGTTGCCGGAGCACTCACACCTACCGTGGGACGGATCTTGGTGGACGGCGAACCTGTTGCCTTGGCGTCACCACGCGAGGCCTTTGCACACGGAATTGCCACTGTTTATCAGCAGTTGGCACTCTGCGAAAACCTTGACGTGACGTCCAATATCTTCCTTGGGCGTGAGATCACGGGGAGCAATGGCCTACTCGATGTCAAAGAGATGGATCGGCTAGCGCACGGGTACCTAGACCAACTCGGGGGCAGAATCCCCGATGTGCACACTCCGTTGGTAGAGCTTTCCGGTGGCCAGCGCCAAGGTGTCGCCATTGCACGCACCCTCGTGGCCGATCCGAGAATCCTTGTCATGGATGAACCAACTGCCTCCCTCTCCGTCTCCCAAACTGCAGATGTTCTCAACTACATCGAGGGGCTACGCGAGATGGGCAAAGGCGTCATCTTGATCAGCCACAACCTTCAGGATGTACGGGCCGTAGCGGACCGGATCATCGTGCTGCGCCACGGCCGTATTAACGGGGAGTTCCGCTCTCAGGATGCTACCTATGAACAGGTGATTGCGGCGATCACGGGCCTGGTGCACGGCTAGCGCTGGGCCTCTTCCATTAGCGTTATACTTGGCGCCGTGTCAAAAGCTAACAGCAGTTCGGCGGAAGGAACCCCGCTAAACATCGTCATAGTGGTTGCGTGCCTGACAGGGGCATCCCCGCTGGCCACGGACATGTATCTGGCGGCATTCCCTGCGATGAGGAGCGAGTTTGGCGTCTCCTCCGGTGCTGTTCAGCTCACTATCACTCTGTTCATGCTCGGATTCGGCGTGGGCCAGTATCTGATCGGAGCACTCTCTGACCTGTGGGGGCGCCGCGGCCTACTTCTCGGGGGAACAGTTCTCGCGGTGGCGGGTAGCGTGCTCGCCGCGGTGGCACCGACGATCGAACTCCTGTGGCTTGCCCGGCTCATCCAAGGTTTAGGGACGGCTTCCGGGGCAGTGCTCGGGCGGGCTATCGTGGCGGATACGTCACGGGGCTTCCGGCTGGCCAAGCAGCTCTCACTCATGATGATGATTCAGGGTGTGCTGCCGATCGTTGCGCCAGTGCTCGGATCGCTCCTCGCGGGGGTGATTGGCTGGCGAGGCATCATGTGGGTGATTGCAGGGTACTCGGCTATCCTGTTGGTCTTCGCCATCTTCATTGTGCCTGAGACTCTTCCGGGTGAACGGCGGGCCCGAATCTCCGTGGGACGGGCAATGACCGCACCTCTTGATGTCCTGAGATCTGGGCCTTTCCTGTGCTTTGCTTTAGGCTTCGTGACGGCCTTCGGTGTGCTTTTCGCCTATATCTCAGGATCATCATTTGTACTCCAGAGCGTCTTCGGGCTGAGTCAGACCGGATACGGCCTTGTTTTTACGATCAACGCGCTCGCGATGGTATCGGGTTCGGCGATCAACGCCCGCCTACTGGGACGATTTACACAGCGTCAACTCACTATTGCGGGAACATACGCGTTGGTTGCCGGATGTCTGGCTGCGACTGTCAGCGGCCTTCTTTATCCCAATCTCGCCCTGTTTGTGGGCGCAGTGACTATTGCGTCGCTTGGGGTTGCACACGTGTTGCCGAATCTCACCAGCCTCGGGCTGGCGGCTCTCCCACGGGAGTCTCAGGGCAGTGGATCTGCGGTGATCGGAACAGGCCAAGCGCTTGTTGCGGCTTCAACGGCCCCACTTGTTCAAATCGGTGGCGCAATCTCCCCGCTATCAGTTGGCACGGTAATGTTTTGCTTCTCGCTCCTCACAGTGTGTGCAGTGACCTTCGGCTTTCGGTCCGCTACTTCCGCGGCTTCTTAGGCTCGGGCGGGTCTAGCTCGTAAGCGCCAATCGTTACGTCGCCGCCTTCGGAATTCTCAATTCCGAGTTCGCCGCGCACGTGGGCCGCCTTGACCAGATCGCCGTGGACCAGATCCAGCAAGTCCCTATCTGCCGAATCAACCGCGAGGTTCACCCACGCGTACGAGGTGCGCTGAGAGACCTTGTTCTCCGACTTTACCTTGCGCAGCACGGTCAGGGCCTCGCCAGCCACTCGAATAAGCTCGGGATCAGCGCCCGCGCCCGCCTGCCGGAGTGGCTCCACCTCGGGCCAAGATGCTAGGTGCACTGAAGATGTGCGATACCAGGACCAGACCTCTTCGGTGGCAAACGGGATGAACGGAGCCAACAGGCGGAGGAAGGTGTCCACCGCGATGTTCAGGGCAACCTGAGCGGATTTGGCCGCGGGATCATCCGAGTAAGCGCGGTCCTTGACCAGCTCGAGATAATCGTCGCAGAACGTCCAGAAGTAGGTTTCTGTCAGTTCGAGCGCGCGAGTGTGATCATAGGAATCGAAGGCCTTGGTTGCTCCTTCCACCACGTCCGCCAAACCTGCCAGAACTGCGCGATCCACGGGTTCGGTCACGGCCGAGGGATCCAGATCAACCGCAGCGCCCTCGCCAGCCATGGACAGAGCGAACTTCGAGGCGTTGAGAACCTTCATGGCGAGGCGGCGCCCGATCTTCATCTGCTGCTCGTCAAACGCAGCGTCAACGCCTAGGCGCGCCGAGGCGGCCCAGTAGCGCACCGCATCCGAACCATGCTTTTCAAGCAGATTCATCGGTGTGACCACGTTGCCCTTGGACTTGGACATCTTCTTATGATCGGGGTCAAGAATCCAGCCCGAGATCGCCGCCCGCTTCCACGGGTTCTCCCCGAATTCGAGGTGTGCCCGCACCATTGAGCTAAACAGCCAAGTGCGGATAATATCCTGACCCTGAGGACGAAGATCCATCGGGTAGACGCGCTGGAACAAATCGTCGTCGTTCAACCAACCGGAAACGATCTGCGCACTAAGCGAAGACGTAGCCCACGTATCCATAATGTCAATCTCGCCGGAGAATCCGCCGGGCTGGTCGCGCTGGTCCGCGGTGTAGCCCGCCGGGACGTCGCTGGACGGATCGATCGGGAGCTGATCAGGGGCCGGGGCGATCACCGAATCGAACTGGACCTCGCCGTTATCGGATACCTTGTACCAAACCGGGATGGGCACGCCGAAGAAGCGCTGGCGGGACACGAGCCAATCGGTGTTAAGGCCGTTGACCCAGTTGTCATAACGCACGTGCATGAAATCGGGGTGGAAGGCGAGCTCGTTACCGGCCGAGATCAGGTTCTTGCGCAGATCCTTGCCATTAGCTTCTGCGTAAGGGCGGCCGCCGTTGCGGATGTACCACTGGCGGGAGGTGACGATTTCGAGCGGCTTATCGCCCTTCTCGAAGAAGTTCGTCATGCGCTGGGTGGGCTTGGCTTCGCCAATCATCTCGCCGGAAGCCTGAAGCGCCTCAACGAGCGCCTTGCGGGCGGAGAAGGTGGTCTTGCCAGCCATCTGCTCGTACATCTCGCGTCCGGACGGATCTGTGATCCAGTCCGGGGTATCGCGGATGATTCGGCCATCCTTCCCCAGAACTGGGCGAGTGGGCAGTGAGAGTTCGCGCCACCACTGGACGTCCGTGAGGTCACCGAACGTACAGCACATGGCGATGCCGGCGCCCTTGTCCATCTCCGCCGCAGGGTGGGCCACAACGGGCAGTCGCACGCCGAACACCGGAGAGGTTACGTAGGTTCCGAACAGGTGCTGGTAGCGATCGTCATCGGGATGGGCGATAAGGGCCACGCACGCGGGCAGAAGCTCGGGGCGAGTGGTTTCGATGATGACGTCCTCGCCATCCTCACCGTGGAAGGCAACGGCGTGGTAGGCGCCGGGGTATTCGCGGGCTTCAAGCTCCGCCTGAGCAACCGCGGTCTGGAATGTGACATCCCACAAGCCTGGGGCCTGGTCCTGATAGGCCTCGCCACGCTCTAGGTTCTTCAGGAATGCGGCCTGAGCAACTTTCTGAGCCTTCGCGCCGATAGTCTGATAATGCTGATGCCAATCTACGGAAAGGCCGAGGCGGCGCCACAGCTCCTCGAACTGGCCCTCATCGGTTTCCGTCAGCTTCCAGCAGAGCTCGATGAAGTTACGGCGTGAGATCGGCTGCTGATCGGCGAACTTAATGGACTTGCCGTCGCCGCCATCGTGCGGCGCGACGAAGTCCGGATCGTACGGAAGTGAGGGATCGCAGCGCACGCCATAGTAGTTCTGGACGCGGCGCTCGGTGGGTAGGCCATTATCATCCCAGCCCATGGGGTAGAACACGGACTTGCCGCGCATGCGCTGGTAGCGCGCAACCGTATCGGTGTGCGTGTAAGAGAATACGTGACCGATGTGGAGCGAACCCGAAACCGTCGGCGGGGGAGTATCGATCGAATACACCGTCTCACGTGTGGCGCTCCGATCGAACGCGTAGGTCTGCTCATCGTCCCAGCGGCTGGTCCACCGCTCTTCGATGCCATCGAGGTTCGCACGATCCGGTACCTCCGTGTGAGCGAGGAGTTCGGACCGCTTCTTATTCGTCGAATCAGTCATGTTGAGTATTCTCCCACGAACGAAGCGCTTCCCCCAGCTGGGCGCCGGACAAGTAGGCTATGACACATGTACATGGTGGCCCCAGTTCGCGGCATCCCTGCCCTCACGATGGGTGACGACGTATGCGCCGTTATCTCCGCATCCCTGAACACACTCGTCTGGCCGGACGGAGGACTATCCGTTTGGGGCGACGACGTCATTGTGATCGCGGGCAAGATCATCGCGAAAGCGCAGGGACGGTACACGCATCGTGACGAACTCATGGTGGAGCGGTTCGAGGAATTCGATTCCCGCAACCTCCTCATGTTCCGGAATGTGCCCCGGCGGATGGCGCTTTTCCGGCCAGAGAACCCCGATGAGGAGGCAGCAACGATCCGGCGCGGATTCGCCGCACGTTTTGGTGGGCGTCCCGGTGTGATCATCTCTGGGTCCGAAAAGGAACGCTCGCGGGGGCGCGGCCGGCGGGATGTGGCCCTCGGGAGCGCCGGGATCGATCTAACAACCGAGGCTGGCGAGGCCATCGTTGATTCGCTGGCCGCGATGGGAGGGTTAGCGATGAACCAATTCCCCGACTGCCCCGTTGCGGTTATCCGTGGGGCTCAGGGGATCCTGAAGTGGGAGGACTAGTTGCCTTGGAGCGCGATATCGCGGTCGATTGCGGCTTGAACACCCTTGACCGTGGCGCGCCCAAAGCCCGCTTCCTCTAGCGCTACCACGCCGGCAACCGTAGTGCCGCCGGGGGATTGGACCAGGTCAGCGAGGTTCGCTGGGGTCTCGGCGCGCTCTTGAACTAGCGAGGCCGCTCCTACTACCGCCTGGGTGGCGATCCGCACGGCCTGAGCCTTAGGTAGGCCGTTGGCCACGGCTGCGCGGGCCATCGCATCGATGTACTCGAAGGTGAAGGCCGGCGAACAACCCGCGATCGCGGCGAACGTTGCAAAATCCTTCTCCGCGAGAATCTCCGTCTGCCCTACGGCATCAAACACTTCTTGGACTTCAGCGAGCTGGTCCGCGGAGACGTGATCGTTCGGGCACAGGGCACTCATCGATTGGCCAATCTGCGCGGCTACGTTTGGCATTACGCGGACGATCGGCTGGCCGGGCTCGAGGTGGGCGGCGAGGGTTTCGATGGTAGTTCCCGCCGCGATGGATACCAACACGGTGGAGCCGGCTGCGCTCGCGATCTCGTCCAGCACCGAGCTGATGACGTTCGGCTTGACCGCCAGAATCACCACGCTGGCCTCCTGGACAACCTCGATGTTGGTGGCATGGCGCGCACCAGTCTCCTCGGTTAGCGCGCGGGCCCGTTCTTCGTTCGCCTCAGCGAACACGATGTCAGAATGCCCCTTGCTCATAGCCCCCTGCATGATGGCGCTCCCCATCGCGCCAGCTCCAATGAACCCGATCATCGCTTTTCCTCCCGATCAGCACGTTTCATTCTTGAATGTTGACATTGCCTCGTATATAACGAGCCTAACGCATTATTCAAGGACAGAATCCCGTGAGTGAGGCAAAATAGGCCTGCTGGTTACGAGCCGCCCGGTGTTCGTGCCGTCGGATCTGCCGCCTGAGCGATTGCTGGGTTGCCTCCCACTGGTCCCAGATCTGTTTATAGCTCAACTGAGTCACGGTGAAACCCAGATCCCGGAGTGCAAGGTCGCGCCTCCGGTCTTGCTCATATGTGTACCGATTTGAGTGGTGTCTCTTTCTGTCGCACTGCACTACGAGGCAGTCGCCTACCACTAGGTCAACACGCCCCACGCCATCGATCTCCACTTGCGCCCGAACCTTCACGCCCATCCGCTGAAAGAGGTAACGAACACGCGTCTCGCTGCCGGATTGGGCCCAATCTAGGTAGTGCCGGACAACTTGGGTGCGTTGTGGTAATTCGGCGATGATTGTAGCGATTTCCCCGCGCGCTAGGAGACCTAAATTGATGCCGGATTCGGCTACAACCAGCCCGGTTTCTGAATCGTGGTGCTTCCAGACTTGAGTAATGCAATCGGATAGGGTGCAGACGGCAGATGCGGGAAGAGGCCCGGAGGAATGATGAACGATGTAATCCGAGCCGAGGCACGGCTTGCGCCCATCGCTATACACAACGTGTGTTCCTCGAAATGTTGGTACCCAGAGCCCGTGGGCGGCGCATCCTGACAGGCAGCCAATTCGAGCGTGTACCACCCTCGATTAATTCTTTGGAGTAGCCCCGCTGCCACGAACTCTCCAATCTCGCGTGAGCTGTACTGGGCGAGGAGTTCGCTCCGGGAAAAGACTCGATATTCCGTCATGAGGTCAGTATGGGAGAGTGCCGCCGCGCGCAACTCTGACGTCACGCCATCTGTGGAAAACTTTCGCGCACGGGCATCTGGGGATACAGCGAGACGCGGCAAAACGTGGTGGAATATGGCTAACGAAAACGGGAGGACATCATGGCAAGGATCGTTGTAACAGGAGCATCAACCGGGATCGGAGAGGCCACGGTTCGGCGCCTGACGGCAGAAGGTTACGAGGTTATAGCAACGGCTCGCCGCGAGGCCCGGCTTACCAGCCTGTCGGAGCAGACGGGATGCAGCCATTTCGCCGCGGATCTGACCAAGCAAGAGGATATCGATGCTCTGGTCGCATTCCTCGGAGATGGCCCGGTTGCCGGCCTAGTCAATGTTGCCGGCGGTGCACTCGGCCAAGACCCCGTGGCCGAGGGCAAGGTCACCGATTGGCAGCGGATGTACGAGATCAACGTGATTGCCACCCTGCGCCTCACGCAAGCACTCCTACCTCAGTTCAGGGAGAAAGGCGGCGATCTAGTGTTCCTCACGTCCACAGCCGCCCACGAAACCTATCCCGGGGGCGCCGGCTATACGGCCGCCAAGCACGCGGAGCGCATGATCGCCAACACGCTGCGAATCGAGCTGGTGGGAGAACCCGTCCGCATCGTTGAGATCGCGCCAGGAATGGTGAAGACGGAAGAGTTTTCGAAGAACCGCCTGGGCGGGGAAGCTGCAGCCGAGAAGGTCTATCAAGGAGTTGCCGAGCCGCTGGTGGCCGAGGACATCGCAGACATCATCTTCTGGACCTTATCCCGTCCCAAGCACGTGAATATCGATCTGGTTCAGGTGCGCCCCGTGGCCCAAGCCAACAGCTGGACGGTGGCCCGCGAACCGGACGCCGCTCCCGCGAAGATCCCGCGCACGGCGCTGGATTCGATCAAGTAGGGATCAAGTAGCAAACCGCACACCCCCGGGGAGTGGAAGCCGGTGAGCCCACACGGCTACACTGGCCCCAGTTGTGTTGATCCGGCTAGACGCTTGACGTCTAGGTATCACCGGGGAGCATTCGGAAGAACGGGTTGCCGTCGTCGTCAATAAAACGGCGCCCTAGTAGAACCGGACGGATGGACTCGAATCGTCCCCAATGAGCGGCCGCGGCAGCGGCAAGCGAGGTGGTACCGCGGCCTGGCGAGAAGCCGGATCGTCCTCGTGTGGCAGAACACGACGAGGAGAGACATGGCCGAGCAAGCCCACTACCCGCTCCACCGCGATGGCGATGTGAGCGCGTCACCTTCATTCCCGCAGATGGAAGAGGAGGTGCTGGCGTATTGGGAAAAGGACGGCACCTTCCAAGCATCGATTGATAACCGTCCCGCCGGCCCCAACGGCTCCAACGAGTTCGTTTTCTATGACGGCCCGCCATTTGCCAACGGCCTGCCGCACTACGGCCACCTGTTGACCGGCTACGTCAAGGACGTGGTGGGGCGCTACCAGACGATGCGCGGCAAGCACGTGGAGCGCCGCTTTGGCTGGGATACGCACGGCCTGCCCGCCGAACTAGAAGCGGAAAAGACCCTTGGGATCACCGATAAATCGGAGATCGAGGGACCGAACGGTATCGGCATCCGCGCGTTCAACGAAGCGGCCCGCGGGGGCGTCATGAAGTACGCAACCGAGTGGCAGCATTACGTGACGCGGCAGGCGCGCTGGGTGGATTTCGAGAACGATTACAAGACCATGGACGCCGAGTTCATGGAATCGGTGATCTGGGCGTTCAAACAGATGTATGACAAGGGGCTGATCTATGACGGCTTCCGGGTTCTGCCATACTGCTGGAACGATGAAACCCCGCTGGCCAACCATGAGCTCAAGATGGATGATGACATCTATCAGGATCGCACCGATCAGACGGTCACGGTGGGCCTGCGCCTTGAGACCGGTGAGCTGGCGCTGATCTGGACCACCACACCGTGGACGCTGCCCTCAAACCTTGCCATCGCGGTGGGCCCGGATATCGATTACGTGACGGTCCGCCCGTCCGAGGGTGTGCTCGCGGGCGAAAGTGTCGTTCTGGCCGAGGCGCTTCTGCCGTCCTACGCGAAGGAGCTTGGCGAGGAACCCGAGGTGCTCGCGCGCTTCAAGGGCTCCGAGCTGGTCGGGCGGCGCTACGCCCCGATCTTTGACTACTTCGATACGCCCGAGCGCCGCGCCGAAGGTGAGGCTCCCGGCCCAAACGCATGGACCATCATCCCCGGCGATTTCGTCACCACTGAGGACGGCACCGGCCTTGTCCACATCGCACCAGCCTTCGGTGAAGATGACATGAACGCATGCCGCGCCCTCGGCATCCGCCCCGTTGTGCCAGTAGACGATAGCGGCAAGTTCACCTCCGAGGTGCCGGACTATGCCGGCGAGCAGGTGTTTGACGCGAACCGCCTCGTGATTGCCGATCTGCGCGACGGGACCGGGAATCTGGCAGGCCGGGACGGGGCCGAGCGTGCGGTTTTGGTCAAGCAGGCCTCCTACACCCACTCCTATCCCCACTGCTGGCGCTGCCGCGAGCCCCTCATCTACAAGGCCGTGAGCTCCTGGTTCGTGGCCGTGACCGAGTTCCGCGACCGCATGGTTGAACTCAACCAGCAGATCACCTGGGTGCCCGAACATATCAAGGACGGCATCTTCGGTAACTGGCTCGCTGGCGCTCGCGATTGGTCCATCTCCCGTACGAGGTTCTGGGGTTCCCCTATCCCCGTATGGAAGTCCGATAACCCAGAGTATCCTCGTGTGGACGTTTACGGTTCCCTTGCGGAGATTGAGGGAGACTTCGGGCGCGTTCCGCGTAACGACGACGGCGAAGTGGACTTCCACCGGCCCTACATTGACGAGCTCGTTCGGCCGAACCCGGATGATCCCACAGGCAAGTCCACGATGCGGCGCGTGCCGGACGTGTTGGACACGTGGTTCGATTCCGGATCCATGCCCTACGCGCAGGTGCACTACCCGTTCGAGAACCAGGACTGGTTCGAAGATCATTACCCGGGCGATTTCATCGTTGAGTACATCGGGCAGACTCGCGGATGGTTCTACAACCTCCACGTGCTGGCCACAGCGATCTTCGATAAGCCGTCCTTCCTCAACTGCGTTTCCCACGGCATCGTTCTGGGGGATGACGGGCGGAAGATGAGCAAGTCCCTGCGCAACTATCCCGATCCGCTGCGCGTGTTTGACGAATACGGTTCGGACGCCATGCGCTGGTTCCTGATGAGCTCGCCGGTGGTTCGCGGCGGAAACCTGATCGTGACCGAGGATGCGATCCGCGATACCGTTCGCCAGATCATCCTTCCTCTGTGGAACGCCTACTACTTCTTCACGCTGTACGCAGGAGCCTGCAACGATGGTGATGGTTATGTGGCCAAGGAAGTAGACGCGGCGGATGTGGCTGGACTGGACGTTCAGGACCGCTACCTGCTGGCACATACGAAGCGTCTGTCCGATTCCGTGCGCGAGCTGCTGGACGCCTATGACATTCCGGAGGCAACCGCTGGCGTGCGCGAGTACCTCGACATCCTGACGAACTGGTACGTGCGCACCTCGCGCGATCGCTTCTGGAGCGAGGATACTCAGGCGTTCGATACTCTTTACACCGCGCTCAAGGTGCTTAGCGAGGTTTCTGCTCCGCTACTTCCGCTGCTCTCCGAGGAGATCTGGCGTGGGCTGACCGGTGGACGCTCGGTGCACCTGACGGATTGGCCGGAGCTCCCCGAATCAGTGGCCGACGATGCACTGTTGGCGCAGATGGATGAGGTCCGCTCCATTGTTTCCGCCGCGCATTCGCTGCGGAAAACGCATAAGCTGCGTGTGCGCCAGCCGCTTCGCACGCTGACGGTTGTGACCGATCAGGATCTGAGTGACTACACCGGCCTCATTGCGGGTGAGGTGAACGTGAAGTCCGTGGCGCTCAAGGACGTTGAGTCTTCGGGCATGAAGGTGAATCATGAGCTCGCAGTCTTGCCGCGTGAGCTGGATCCGGCCATGCGTAAACTGACCTCCGCGTTATTCAAAGCCGCCAAGCAAGGCGACTGGGAGGAAGTTGACGGCGGGGTACGGCTCAATGTGGGCGACGGCGTGGTTTTGGGCGAGGGCCAGTACACCCTCACCAGTCAGGTTGTGTCCGAAGAGGGAAGCGTGGCCTCGATGCTGCCTTCGGGCGCCTTCATCGCACTCGATACGGAGATCGATGCGGAGCTAGAAGCCGAAGGGTATGCCCGCGACGTCGTTCGTGCGGTGCAGGATGAGCGCAAGCGCGCCGGACTGCACGTGGCAGATCGTATCGCCTTGACACTGACCGTCCCAGACGATCGAGTTGCGGCGGTTCAGAGCCATCTGGAGTTCATCAGCTCCGAAACTCTTGCCCTCGCGGCCTCGGTGGCCGGCGGGGCCAGCGATATTCAGGTTCACGTAGAAAAGGTGGAGCGCTAAGTCCAATGGGTAACGCTATGGATGATCAGACCAGTACGCCAAGCGCCGCAAGTGCCGAGGAGCACGAAGATGCGGAGTTCGATGCCGCCATCAAGGCAGTTGTGTCCTCCGGCTTGATCGCTGGTCCTGATCCCTCCATCGTGGATGAGATCGCGCAGGAGGACGGTCCCGATCCCACCCAAGAGATGGCTGACGACCTCTCGGCGGACATGGAAGTGGATCGGATTTACCGATCGATTCTCACTAGGGCGCCCGAGCACAAGGTGCAGCCGTCTTTGGACCGCGTACGGGATTGCCTGGACCTTATGGGCAACCCGCAGGATTCCTTCCGGGCGATCCATATTACGGGGACCAATGGGAAGACGTCTTCCGCCCGGATGATCGAGGCGTTGCTGCGCGAGCGAGGTTTGCGAACCGGACGTTTCACGTCCCCACACCTGACAACGGTGCGCGAGCGGATCTGCATCGACGGAATAGCCATTTCACGCGACGCGTTCGTTCAGGCGTGGGAGGATGTCTCACCCTTCATCGAGATGGTGGATGCGGCATCGGTTGCCAGCGGTGGGCCTCGGATGAGCTTCTTTGAGGTGTTCACTGTTATGGCATACACCGCGTTCGCTGCGGCGCCTATCGATGTGGCCGTGGTGGAAGTTGGGATGGGCGGCCTGTGGGACGCCACCAACGTCATTGATGCGGATGTTGCGGTACTCGCTCCCGTGGCGATGGACCACGAGCGTTGGCTCGGATCCGCCATTGAGGACATCGCGCACGAGAAGCTGGGCATCGTCAAGGCCGGCAGCGTATTCGTGTGCGCTGAGCAGACGGAGACGGTTGGGCAGATGGCGATTGATCGTGCCGCCGAAGTAGGGGCTCAGCTAGTAATGGCTGGGCCTAGTATGCACGTGATCTCGCGTGAGACCGCCGTTGGCGGCCAGCTTATTTCGGTCCAGACCCCGGCTGCGCGGTACGAGGACATTCCTCTGGCACTGCGAGGCGATTACCAAGCGGATAACGCGGTGCTGGCCATCACCGCAGTCGAGTCCTTCTTCGGGGGACAAGCGCTTGATGGCCTCGTGGTGGAACACGCACTCATGTCAGTGTCCTCACCCGGGCGTTTGGAAGTGGTCCGCTCATCGCCCACGGTGGTAGTGGATGCCGCTCATAACCCCCATGGGGCCGCAGCGACGGCACGCGCTCTTGATGAGTACTACCCGGGGCGCCGAGTAGGTGTTATCGCCATGATGGCTGATAAGGACGTAGAGAGTTATCTCGGAGAGATGGAACCCGTCCTTGAAGAGGTTGTGGTGACGGGTATGCCGTCTGACCGTGCTATGCCGAGCGAGGAACTCGAGGAGATTGCTCGTCGAGTGTTTGGGCCTGACCGTGTACATCGGGTGGACGATCTCCTTTCGGCGATCGATGAGGCCGCGGGTATCGCCGAATCCGATGATTCCGAGCCGATGGTCTCTCCCGCCGTTATTGTTACCGGCTCCATTCAGCTTGTTGCCGAGGCGCGAACGCTCATGGGCAAGCCAGCTCCCGACGGGGCGTAGAACTCCTGCTGTTAGTTTCGTGACGCAGCGCATATGATTGTGGCGATGCGTGTGGCATCACTGAATTGATCAAGGGCAGACAAACGGCCCATAAATCGTACTGTGAGGTGAGACAATAAATCCCATGAGTACAGAACGCATTTTGATTTTGGTCAAGCCAGATGGTGTTCGTCGTAACCTCGTTGGAGAGGTTCTGCGCCGCATCGAAGCCAAGGGGTACACCCTAGAAAACATCGCTTGGAAGAACGCCACATCGGACCTTCTAGCCGAGCATTACAACGAGTTGGTTGATAAGCCCTTCTATCCTGACATCGTGTCCTACATGACGTCCGGGCCGATCGTGGCCGCCGTCTTCAACGGTGCGCAGATCGTAAAGGGCGTTCGCAACCTCGCCGGAGCCACCGATCCAACCAGTGCGGCTCCGGGAACAATCCGTGGCGATCTTGCCCGCGATTGGGGAGATGGGAATGTCGAGAACATCGTTCACGCGTCCGACAGTCCCGAAAACGCAGAAAGAGAAATTGCTCTTTGGTTTGCCTGATAGGCAAGCCACTGGCGATTGCAGGGAGGCACACCAGTGAAGGCATTAATTAATAATCCTCAAGACGTTGTTGTAGAAGTACTAGAGGGATTTGCACGTGCAAACTCCGATCTTGTATCTCTGTACAAGGATCCCAACTGGGTGGGACGTGCGGCGCCCCGCCAGGGAGTCGCAGTGGTTTCGGGTGGAGGTTCGGGCCACGAACCGCTTCACGCGGGATTCGTTGGGGACGGAATGCTTGATGCTGCCGTGCCTGGTCCGATGTTTACCTCTCCCACGCCGGACGCGGTTCTTGCTGCAATCGAAGGTGCTGACAACGGTGCCGGTGTGGTGTGCATCGTGAAAAACTACACCGGAGACGTCCTCAACTTCGAGATGGCTGCCGAACTTGCAGAAGCGAGCGGACACGAGGTACGCAGCGTGCTCGTTGCCGATGACGTTGCGGTTGAGGATTCCACGTTTACCGCTGGACGGCGCGGGGTTGCGGGAACGCTTCTCGTGGAGAAGGTTGCTGGCGCAGTTGCCGCATCCGGTGGCTCTCTCGACGAGGTAGAGGCGGCGGCTAACGCCATGGCTGAGTCGGTACGTTCGATGGGGCTCGCCCTGCGAGGGTGCACGTTGCCTCACGTGGGTGAACCGGGCTTCGAGCTGTCGGACCAAGAGGTTGAGCTGGGAGTTGGGATTCACGGCGAGCCAGGGCGGTCACGCGTTGATATGGCGAGCGCCGATGAGCTGACTGATCAGCTCATGGACGCCATCCTCGCGGATAAGCCTCTGGACGCGGGTGATGCCGTTATCTTGCTAGTTAACGGCATGGGTGCAACTCCCGGATACCAACTCGATATCGTGTTCCGGCGCGTAGCGCAGCGTTTGGACGATGCGGGAATCGTTATTGCTCGTAACCTCGTTGGCAATTACGTGACTAGTTTGGACATGGAAGGCGTGTCCATCACGATCGCCAAAGCGGACGAGAACGTGCTGGCACTCTGGGACGCGCCAGTTCACACGCCGGCATGGCGAAAGGGATGCTGAGAATGGCTCTGAATCAAGAGTGGGTTCTACGGTGGACGGAGCTGGCCACCAGGGCCGCTCAAACCCACCGAGAGGAACTCACGGCACTCGACCGAGCAATCGGGGATGCTGATCATGGTGAGAACCTTGACCGTGGATTCACGGCAGTATCTGAGGCGCTGAGTCAGACTCCGCAGGAAGATCCAGCCCAGACCTTCCGCACGATTGCCATGACCCTCATGTCTAAAGTTGGAGGGGCAGCAGGTCCGCTCCTCGGAACGGCCTATCTGAGATTATCCTCGGCGGCGAAGCCCGCGATGGAGGCTGGCGACGTTGCCGCGATGATTGAGGCTGCGAGCGCTGGTATTCAAGCTCGTGGGCGGGCAACCGAGGGCGAAAAGACGATGGTCGATGCATGGGCACCGGCCTCACGCGCCGCGCAGGAGGCAGCCCAATCGGGTGCCGATTGCGTGGGCGTTCTTCAGGCGGCGGCAAGTGCCGCGGCCAACGGAGCTCAGAACACGCTCGATATGGTAGCAACCAAAGGGCGAGCTTCATATTTAGGGGAGCGGTCCGCGGGTCATCTTGATCCCGGAGCGGTCTCATCATCCTATCTACTCGACGCAGCATTGAAGGCGGCTGATAAAGCATGACAATCGGATTCGTATTAGTTTCTCATTCAAAGGAGGCGGCCGAAGCCGTCGCTAAGCTGGCCGCGGAGATGGCACCGGATGTGCAGATAGTTCCCGTTGGAGGAAACTCTGACGGGGGCTTTGGAACCGATGTTGCTCAGGTTCTCGATGCGTGCGATACCGTAGAGATCAACTGTGAACGGGTCATCATCATGGCGGATCTTGGTTCGGCCCGTATGGCAGCCGAAATGGCGGTTGAGGCTGGCATCAATGCCTCCGATGGGACGCCACGCCGCGTGATGGGTCCCGGTCCCTTCCTCGAAGGATCGGTTTCTGGAACTGCGGCCGCGCAGGGAGGTGCGCGCCTCGCTCAGGTAGTGCGTGCAATCGCTTCCGCGTTGGCTTACTGGCGTGATTACAAGCTCCCGGAGAAGGAACACACCGAGGAAAAGACATCGGACGGTTTTCAGACTCAGGTCATGGTAGTGGACGATGCGGGACTTCACGCCCGTCCGGCCGCAGTTCTCGCACAGTTGGTGATGGAAGAGCCGGTAAGGATCTTCATCAACAACGTGGCTGGCGATTCCATGATGGAGATCTTGCTCCTCGGGGTTCAGAAGGGTGAGCGCGTCATTGTCTCTAGCCCGGACCGTGGATCCGAGGAATCAGTCAAGAGGATTGCTGCAGCCATAGCCGGCGGGCTCTCGTAATAACCATTCACAGAAGGGAGGAACCCGGCCCTCGCGGCGGGTTCCTCCCTTTCGTGAGGATCCGTGCATGTACCTTAAATCTTTGACGCTTCGGGGCTTCAAGTCCTTTGCCTCGTCAACAACCATGCGTTTCGAACCGGGGATTAATTGTGTTGTTGGCCCCAACGGTTCGGGCAAATCCAATGTTGTTGATGCGCTTGCCTGGGTAATGGGTGAACAGGGCGCCAAGAACATGCGCGGGGGAGCGATGGCGGACGTCATCTTCGCCGGCACCTCCCAAAAACCCGCACTGGGGCGCGCCGAAGTGTCGCTGAGCATTGACAACTCGGATGGTGCCCTACCAATCGATTACCGCGAGGTCACTATCTCGCGCACCCTCTTCCGATCAGGTGGATCGGAATATGCGATCAACGGGACAGCGTGCCGTCTCCTCGATATCCAAGAGTTGCTCTCCGATACCGGTATGGGCAAGGAGATGCACGTGATCATCGGGCAGGGAAAGCTCGACGAGGTTCTGACTTCCTCAGCGGAGGACCGGCGGGGCTTCGTGGAAGAGGCGGCCGGGCTCCTCAAACACCGCAAGCGAAAAGAAAAGGCGCTACGTAAGCTTGATTCAATGCAGGGATCTCTTACTCGAATAGAGGACCTCACGGTTGAGTTGCGTCGGCAGATGGGCCCGCTCGCCCGGCAAGCAGATGCGGCCCGCAAAGCCGGCGTAATTCAGGCTGAACTGCGCGATGCCAAGGCCAGAATTCTTGCCGATGACCTGGCGCAACAGCAGGCTCGGCTTGCCTCCCATTCGGTCAACGATCAAAAGATTGCGGCCGCGCGGGCGGAGAACTCCCAGAAGCTGGAGGAGGCACGCTCTGAGCTCAGCCAGTTAGAACACCTTGCATCGCAGTCACGCCCGGCAACGGCCTATCTGGGCCAGCAGGCGGAGAAGCTGGGATCCCTCGAAGAACGCTATAGGTCGCTCGGAGATTTAGCGCGTGAGCGGCAAAGGTCGCTCGCGCAGGCAGCCAGCCCGGACTATCGGGGCGAGCAGCCAAGTGAGATTCGCGAACGCGCGGAACGTGCGCGCACTGAAGAAGAACAGCTCAATAGCTCGGTTCGCGAAGCCGCCGCGGACCTTGAGATACATGTGGCGTTGCGCGAACAGCTGGAGAGCAAAGAGCGGGAGCTAGAGCAGGAGATCTCCCGGCTGAATAAGGAGATAGCCCAGAGTAGGGAGAGGGCTGTACGGCATCAGGGCAAGATCTCCACCACTCAGGCGCGAATCGAGGCACTGACGGCTGAACATGAGCGCGTATCCGTTTCCTCTCAGAGTGCTCACGATCGTGCAGCGGCTGCCGCAGAGAAGGCGACGGAGATCGCGGAGGGGTTGGCTCTCCTCGAATCGGATGAGCGTTCGCCAGAGTATGACGAGGCCATGAGTCAGCTCACCGAATCGCGAGAGCGCTTGCGTGAGCTCCGCGGCGAGGAACAGGCGGCACGCGAGGAGCTGGCCAGCTTATCCTCAAGGGTAGATGTACTGTTCATGTCCCTTGAACCGGAGGACGCCACCGCATGGGTTATGGAACATGGGCATGATGCCAAGCTTCTAGCACAATCACTTGGGGCACGGTCCGGCTGGGAATCGGCGCTAGACGTTGCGCTGTTGGGTGCTGCTGGAGGCTTGATCCTCCCGGACCTCGATCGGGCGATGGAGATTCTGGCGCAGTTGCGGGAGGCGAATCAGGGCCACGTTGTGATGACGGTACTCGGGAATGCCCATGCGGATGAATCCGCAGAGGCTGCAGCAGATAGCGCCACCCGCGCGATCAAGACACTTAGGTTGCCGGCAACCAAGGCCATCAGAGCGATAGACGCGATCGAGGCACCCGAGGAAGTTCGAGCGGCGCTCGCTGGTTGGATTGCCGGGACAGTCCTTGCAGCGGATGCTGAGACGGCTTACGAGTTGGTGAGATCGGGTGCCCCGCGTGCGGTTACCGCCGTTGGAGACGTGATGACGGCCCACCACGTTTCGGCAGGCGGGGAATCGCCATCGGTTCTGGCGCGGAAGAGCGCCTACGAGGCAGCGCGGGACGCCGTGGCTGAGGCCGCCCAGAACCTTAACACTGTGCGTGAAGCGCTCGAAGGAGTGAAGGCCGAAGTAGCCTCGCTAACCACACGCGTAGAGGCGTTCGAGGCCCAACAACAGGAGACCGTGGCAGCATACAACGAGCAGAAATCCCAGCTGCGCTACGCCCAGCAGCTTGAGGAGAACGCGAAGGCCGAATCGCAGCGTAACGCTGATCGCACAGCGGCTATCGAGGCGGAACTGAGTGACCGGCGCGTGGAGCTTTCCCGAATGCAGGAACACGATCAACCCGAATCTGCCGATGAAGCCACGTTGCAACTGGCCGAACTTCAAGAGGGTATGGGAGGAGCCCACGAGGCCACGCGTTCCGAGCGTCAGCGAGAGACGGAGGCACGGCTTACCCTACGAACCAGCGAGGAGCGCTTGCGCGCCGTTACTGGCAAGTCTGAGGCCCTCATGCGGCAGGCCGAAGCCGCTGAGGATCGGATTGCGCGGGCTAAGCGTGCTGCGTTCCGGCGTGAGGAAGCATCTCATGTTGCAGAGCAGGTGGCCGGTAACTGTGCCCGCGCGCTAGCTGCGGTGCAGTCACTGCGCGAATCGGTAGTGAGCGAACGCGCCCTACGATTAGGGGACCAAGAAGGCATTGAAAACCAATTGGCGGACAATCGGCGTGAACTGGATGCCTTGCAGCAGGAGGCGGCAAAACTTGCAGATTCTGGCCATCAAAGCGAGCTCATGCAAGCGGAGTACCGTCTGCGATACGAGCAGCTCGCGGCGCGGGCTTCTCAGGAGCTAGGAATTGATGCTCAGGTGCTAGTTGACGAATATGGCCCACAGCTCCCGGTACCTATGCCCGATGGAGAGGTTCCATACGTCCGTGCCGAGCAGGAGCAGCGCCTTGGAAAGGCTGAGCGAGCGATCGCGCGGTTGGGGAAGATCAATCCGCTGGCGCTCGAAGAGCATGCCGCGCTGGAGGAGCGCCAGCGCTACCTCAGCGATCAGCTTGCCGACTTGAAGAAGTCCCGTGAGGACCTGCTTAGTATCGTCAAGGATGTAGATCGCCACGTGCACGAAATTCTCACGCAGGCACTGGCCGATGTTTCGGCAACGTTCATCGAAGTGTTCGCACGGCTTTTCCCGGGGGGAGAGGGCCGTCTGGTGCTTACAGACCCCGATAACCCACTGACAACCGGCATAGAGATCGAGGCCCGCCCACCGGGTAAGCGCGTCAAGCGGCTCTCTCTGCTATCGGGAGGGGAGCGTTCGCTCACCGCAATCGCCTTCCTCGTCGCTATCTTTATGGCGCGCCCATCACCTTTCTATGTGATGGACGAGGTGGAGGCGGCCCTCGATGATACGAACCTTTCGCGGCTTCTTGATGTGTTTCGCGAACTTCAGCAAAACTCTCAATTGCTTGTGATTACGCACCAGAAGCGGACGATGGAAATCGCGGATACACTGTACGGCATTTCGATGCAGGATTCGGGAGTGTCTTCCGTGATCTCGCAGAGGCTTTCCGAACTGACCGAGGCAACCGGTTCGTAGGTGTCGCTAAGACCACGTCCCACGAGGGCACTCCAGAGCGCAGTGTTATTGTGCTGAAACTGGATGATACATTTTCGTTATATTGGCGTGTTCGCGCCTAAAAAGCGTGGTAGCAATCTCATTGCTACATCCGTGTAGTCCCTTCCGCCGAGGGCGAGATTAGTGAATAATAGAACACGTGGTTGTCGCAATCTTGATTATGCTGGTTGTTCTCGCGGTTATCGTTTCTTACCTTTGCCTGCTCTTCCTCCGTTCACGAAATATGACGGGTTGGGTCTCCGATTCGGTGGCGGCATGGCAGGCCGATGAGCTTGACGTGAATGACCATTTTGACGTCCACATGATTGATGGCCGGCTCGGAGATCTTGCAGACTTCCCGGTAGATGCTGGCGGCACCTACAGTCCAGATGAGATTGGGCAGGTGTGGAACGAGGTTGTGTCATTCGAGCGCGGAGCAGCCGAGAACATCACGGCTTCCGCGGTTTCGGCGGCGGGAAAGTTCCGCCGCAGCGCGGCCAGCTCAGCCACTCCCGAGGAAGCCTAACTCGTCTCGTTAACCTCTGCACGGCAGGCGATGAACGCCTGCACACACTCACGGACGTCATCCTCACTGTGCGCAGCCGAAAGTTGGACTCGAATTCGGGCCTGCCCCAAAGGCACTACGGGGTAGGAAAAGCCAGTCACGTAGACACCACGATTGAGCATGGCCGAAGCGATATCGCTTGCTTGGCGCGCACCGTCGTTGCCGGGGAACATCACCGCGACAATCGGATGATTCCCGGGAAGAAGGGTGAAATCTGCTTCCTCCATGAGCGAGCGGAAGAGACGTGCGTTCCGGTCAATTCGCCGGCGCAGGTGATCGCCGTTTCGCGCAAGTTCCAACGCTTGCAAGGACCCGGCAACAACGCTGGGTGCAACGGCATTCGAGAATAGGTAGGGGCGTGCCCGCTGCTTGAGTAGCTCGATGACTAGGTGTGGCCCGGCCACATACCCGCCCGAGGCGCCGCCGAGGGCCTTACCCAACGTCCCGGTCAGAATATCCACGCGGTCCGCCACCCCGAACATAGAGGGGGTTCCCGCGCCATGCTCTCCCACAACTCCTGTTGCGTGAGAATCATCAACCAACACGAGGGCGCCATATTCATCCGCGAGATCGCAGATTTCGGGCAGCTTGGCAAAATATCCATCCATTGAGAACACGCCGTCTGTGGCGATGAGGATCCGCCGCGCACCGCCTGCCTGTGCCTCTTCCAGTTTGGCCCGCAGATCATCCATGTCTGAGTTCTGGTAGCGGAAGCGCCGTGCCTTGCACAGCCGGATGCCATCAATGATCGAGGCGTGGTTAAGCGCGTCTGATACCACGGCGTCCTCTGCTCCAAGGAGCACCTCGAAAACCCCACCGTTCGCATCGAAACACGAGGAGAACAGAATTGAGTCCTCCATGCCCACAAAGGAGGCAATCGCGGATTCCAGCTCTCGGTGAATCATCTGGGTCCCGCAGATGAAGCGCACTGATGCCGTGCCGTAGCCAAATTCGTCTAGCCCAGTCTTGGCCGCAGAAATAATATCGGGATGGTCAGCAAGACCAAGGTAGTTATTCGCGCAGAAGTTCAGGCATTCACCCAAGTCCGTGGCGATGTGTGCGGATTGAGGAGAAGTAATCGGACGCTCCGCTTTATAGAGGCCCCCGGCGCGAATCTGATCCAGATCTGCTGCAATTTCTTCAGCGATATTAAACATCACACACTCCAATCCATAATCACTTTGCCGCTACTCCCGGAGCGGGCTATATCGAATGCTTCCTGCCACTGCTGTGCGGGCAACCTATGGGTAATAAGGGAACGGACCTGCTCGCGCAGGCCGGGGAAACTCGTGAGGAGGTTCGTGGCTTTGAACCAGGTATCAAACATCATTCGGCCATACACGCCCTGCAGGGTAAGCATCCGCGTGATGACGGTGTTCCAATCGATGGAGTATGGCCCCGAGGGAAGCCCAAGCATCGCGATGTTCGCGCCGAAATTGCACAGCTCGATCATCTGAGCCATGGCCGCCGGGCTGCCAGACATCTCTAGGCCCACGTCAAACCCCTCGCGGATACCCAAGGCCGCCATTACGCCGCGAAGATCCTCCTCAGCAACGTTGACTGTGGTGACCCCGATCCCGCTGGCAAGTTCGAGCCGCGCCGGATTGATATCCGTGAGAACAATTTGGCGGCCGCCGATCTGTTGGGCAATCGCGGCGGCCATCGTGCCGATCGGCCCCGCGCCCGAAATCAATACGTCTTCCGTGGCCAGTGGATACTGGAAAGCCGTGTGTACGGCGTTCCCGAACGGATCGAAGAGGGCGCCCAGATCCGGATCGATTTCATCGGGCTGTACCCACACGTTACGAGCCGGAACCACTACGTAATCGGCAAAGGCACCATCGCGATCAACGCCCACGGACTTCGTGCGAAGGCACATGTGGTGACGCCCGCGCCGGCAGTTCGAACAGCGCCGGCACACCACGTGTCCTTCCACAGATACGCGTTGGCCCACGTGAAGTTCATCAATGCCTTCACCCTCGGGTACGGAGGCGCCAACCTCGACGATCTCGCCGTAGAACTCGTGGCCGATGATTTGGCCGGGGGACACGTGGGCTTGCGCGAAATCGTCCCACGATTCGATGTGGAGATCGGTTCCACACAGGCCGGTTCGTAATACCCGTATCTTCACCTCCGAACGTCCCGTGTGAGGTTCCGGGACATCGCGAAGTTCCAGCCCGGGGCCCTTGTGAGGCTTGACCAAAGCGCGCATAGCGCCACCTTTCAGATTCATCTTTGAATGCGATACTCACTACCCTAAGTGTTTTAGTTCACATGTGGGGGATATTGGGGTGTAGAAAATGGCTGACTGATTGCGCAAGACTGGGACCGTGGAAACTCAGAACATCGTCCTCATCGTCATAGCCGCGCTTCTACTCATCGGGGTAGTGGCACTTTTCGTGGTGAAGAATCGCCGCCGCGAGGAGCTGGAAGCGGCCCCGGAGCCTCCCACGCTGCCAGTAGGTGAAGAATCGCCCGCAGAACCAGCGCCCGAAGCTCCGCAAGCCCCAGAAGCCGAAGAAGCGCCCGAACTTACCGTTCCAGCGATCGAGCTACCGGAATCGGTGCCTTCGCGCATGCAACGCCTGCGCGCCCGCCTTGCACGATCGGGCGGCCTTGGCCAATCGATTCTTAGCATTGTCTCGCGCGGGGACCTTTCCCCGGAGGACTGGGAAGAAATCGAAGATACGCTCCTCATGGCGGACGTGGGACTGGACCCCACAAGCCAGATCATGGATGCACTCAAGACTCAGACGAAGGTGGAGGGAACCCGTGATGCCGAGCGTGTGCGTGAGATCCTCCGCGAACAGCTCCTCGGCCTGGTGGATCCCTCGATGGACAGGTCTCTGGCCACGGATCCCGTGGCGGATGAGGAAGGAAAGAGCCAACCTGCCGCCATCTTGATGGTTGGTGTTAATGGCACGGGTAAGACCACAACGGTGGGCAAGCTCGCCCGCCTTCTGGTTGCCGAAGAGAAAACAGTGATTCTGGGAGCGGCAGATACGTTCCGCGCGGCCGCAGCAGACCAGCTGGCCACGTGGGGCGAACGTGTGGGAGTGGAGGTGGTGCGCTCTGATCGCGAGGGCGCTGACCCCGCCTCGGTGGCCTTCGAAGCGGTGAAGACGGCGAGTGATAAGGGTAGTGATGTCGTCGTCGTCGATACCGCCGGGCGCCTCCAGAACAAAGCTGGCCTTATGGACGAACTGGGGAAGATCAAGCGCGTCATGGAGCGGACCACCCCCGTAGGTGAAGTTCTCCTTGTGTTGGACGCCACAACGGGCCAAAACGGCCTTCAGCAGGCGAAAGTTTTCGCGGAAGTTACAGGAATTACAGGGATCGTCCTGACCAAGCTGGACGGTACCGCAAAGGGCGGCATTGTCATTGCGGTGCAACGCGAACTGGGTGTCCCAGTGAAGTTCGTGGGACTGGGCGAGGGCGCGGATGATCTCGCGCCTTTCGATCCGGAAGGTTTCGTGGATGCCCTTCTGGGCGCCTAACTGTTACATACCCGAAACGAACACGCCTCCACAGTGAAACGGCGTTAGGGAAATCTTGGTGGCACGGAGCCGGCCGAACGTGCCGGACGCAAGGAGGCCACCATGGAAGCCCTGGACACGGGCGCGACCGCGTGGATGCTAACCTCGGCATCCCTCGTGCTGCTTATGACGCCTGCACTCGCATTCTTCTACGGGGGAATGAGCCGAACGAAGTCCGTTCTCAACATGATGATGATGTCCATCGGCACAATGGCCGTCATCGGCGTGATCTATCCGCTGTGGGGATACTCAATGAGCTACGGGGAGAGCTCGGTTGGCGGGATCTTCGCCAACCCCTTTGACGGTTTTAACCTTTCCGGCCTCATTTATGGCGATGGAGGTGAGTTCCTCCTAGATGATCTTGGCGTACCCGCGATTGTGGGCGTGGCATTCCAAGCCACCTTCGCGATCATCACTGTGGCGCTGATTTCCGGCGCCATTGCGGACCGCTCCAAGTTCTCCTCCTGGCTCGTGTTTGCCGGACTGTGGGCCACGCTGGCCTACTTCCCAATGGCACACATGGTTTGGGGTGGCGGATTCCTCTCCGATTCGGAGAACGGCTTGGCGGCGATGCTCTTTGGCACTACGGATGGGGCGGCCACCGTTGCGCCGATCGACTTCGCTGGCGGTACCGTTGTACACATCAACGCCGGTGTAGCGGCCCTAGCTCTGGCGCTCATCATCGGCAAACGGAAGGGCTTCGGAGAAGGGGCCTTCCGCCCGCACAACATCCCGTTCGTCATGCTGGGTGCTGCCCTGCTCTGGTTCGGATGGTTCGGATTTAACGCGGGGTCAGCATTCACTGCTGACGGCGCTGCCGGCCTAGCGTGGGTGAACACCACCTCCGCTACCGCCGCCGCTATCCTCGGATGGATCCTCACGGAGAAGATCCGATTCGGTCACATGACCGCGCTTGGTGCGGCCTCCGGAGTTGTAGCGGGGCTCGTAGCCATCACGCCGGCTGCTGGATCCGTGAGCCCATTCGGTGCGATCATGCTGGGTGCCATCGCCGGAGCCGTGTGCTCGCTGGCCGTGTCTCTCAAGACGAAGTTCGGCTACGACGATTCATTAGACGTGGTGGGAGTGCACCTTGTTGGTGGACTCATCGGAACTGTTCTGGTTGGCCTGTTCGCAACCGATACCGGCCTGTTCTACGGCGGCGGTATCAAGCAGTTGGTTGTCCAAATCGCGATCGCGTTGGTGGCTATCATTTACTCTGGAGTGGTTACCGCCATCATCGGATTTGCCATCAAGGCAACGATGGGATGGCGCGTCAGTGAAGAGGATGAGGAACGCGGGATCGATTCAGCAGAACACGGTGAATCCGCATACGATCAGCTAGTTGGCGCATACTCGAAGGAGATCTGAACATGAAGCTTGTTACCGCAATTATTCAGCCCCACCGCCTCGACGAGGTTAAGAAGGCCGTCATGGCCGAGGGCGTTAAGGGAATGACGGTTTCTCAGGTGAACGGATATGGACGCCAGCGCGGCCACACCGAGGTTTACCGTGGCGCCGAATACACCGTGGATCTTCTGCCCAAGGTCAAGATCGAGCTCGTGTGTGCGGACGATCAGGCCTCTGAACTGGCACTGACCCTAGCCGGGGCGGCGCGCTCCGGCCGGATCGGAGACGGCAAGATCTGGATCACTCCCGTGGAAGAGGTGATCCGGGTACGAACCGGTGACTCGGGCGAGGATGCGCTCTAACTTGAAAACTCTTCGTGAGGCACGGCCAGCAACTGTTGGGCGTGCCTCACGAGAGCGTTGGAGCCAAGACATCGACGCCGCCGTCCAAGTTTTGTGGGACCAAGCTCTAGATAATCAGGGCGTTCATGGCCAGGTTTCAGGGATCGGACTTGCCGCGGTTGGTTCTCTGGGGCGCCGGGATACCGGGCCCCAGTCCGATTTGGATTTAGTTCTTATTCACGACGACGGCGCCCACCCCGAGCTTTCCGGCGGTATCACGGGACTCTCAAATGACCTGTGGTATCCGATTTGGGATGCCAATCTAGAGCTTGATCACTCGGTGCGATCCATCAAGGACTGCCGGGGAGTGGCCAAGGCGGACCTTTCGGCGTCCATGGCCCTGCTTGACCTGCGAGTTATCGCGGGTGACGGTGAGATTGTGCAAGAAGCGGCGTCTACCGTTCTGGCCGATTGGCGGGCCGGAGCGCGGCTGCGTTTCGATGACATCGTTGCGGAGCAGCGGGGGCGGCGCGCGACTTTTGGGCGGCTTGCGTACCTGATTGAGGGGGACCTCAAGGAAGCAGCCGGAGGTATGCGCGATGCGCTCCTCATCAAGGCCGTCGTGGCCTCTTGGCTGGCCGAACGCCCCTCTATCAACTACGAGGATTCCTACGAGTTTCTCTTGGACGTTCGTGACGCGCTCGCGATTTCCACCGGGCGCCACCAGAACGTGCTTCGTTTGGCATACCAAGACGATGTTGCCCAGATGCTGGGTTTTTTGGGGAGCGGCGGCGCTGATCCGGCGGATGAGCTCTTGGCAGCTGTATCCGAGGCTGCGCGCACTATCCGCGCGGCGTATTCGGACGTAAAGCGGAGGGCCTCGGGCCGGCTGGCTCCGACCGGGCGGTGGCGTGGGCCGCGGTTCGTGCGCGGCCGTGCCGTTCCTCCGCGGTTGAAGGAAGTTGCAGCCGGGGTGGGCGAACTTGCGGGAGAACTGGTGCTGACTGGGCAGGCCGGCCCCGATGATCCCGCTGTTTTGTGGGCACTGGTGGGGGAGGCCGCGCAGCGCGACTTACCGATTCGATTGGGCACGCTCGTCCACATGCAGCGCGCCGGGGCCGGGCGTGCGGCTCACGAGGATTGGAATCGCGAGCAGTTCGAGCGAGTTCTTGGATCTGGGAGAAACCAGATCTCTGTGTGGGAGGCTCTCGATACCGCGGGGCTTTTGACGGAGATGGTTCCGCGATGGGCGGAGATCCGAAACCTGCCCCAGCGATCGGTCATCCACCGTCATACCGTGGATCGGCACCAGTTTGAAGTAGCGTCTCTTGTGCCTGGCATGGTGAGCGTTGAAGGGCAGGGGCTTGGAACGTTAACGGCGGGGCGCCGTTCGGCACTACTCCTGTCCGCCTTCTTTCACGATATTGGCAAGCGCCCTGGGTTCCCGAATCACGCTGAACGCGGGGCGGAGATGGTATCGGAGATACTCGCGCCGATGGGATACTCACGTGAGGTAGTACGCGAGGTGGAGACGCTTACGCGCCACCACCTCCTACTGGGGGATCTCGCCACGTCCGAGGATCCCTACGATCCAGCAACGTGGGAGATACTCTCGAACGCCGTCGACGCAGATCCGGAACTGCTCGTGTGCCTGCACCTGTTGACTGGGGCGGACGCCTCCTCGTGCAAGCCGGAGGCATGGGGGCCGTGGAAGGCCAGCCTGGTTACCTCATTGGTAAGTGAGGCGTACAGCAGCCTCGTGCATAGGCCGGACCAGTCCGCCTAGCGTAGGATGGTGGGCAGTCTATTGTCCGCAATCCGCAACTCGAAGGTAGGCCAGTGTTCGATACGCTTTCCGACCGCATTACCGGCTCGTTTAAGAACTTGCGCTCCAAGGGGCGCCTCACCGCCTCGGACGTTGAGCAAACAATTAGCGAGATTCGCCGCGCCCTCTTGGACGCGGACGTGGCGCTGCCCGTGGTGCGTTCGTTCACGTCCGCGGTCCGCGAGAATGCAACGGGAGCGCTCGCCTCTCAGGCGCTGAATCCTGGTCAGCAGGTTGTCCGGATCGTCAATGATGAACTGGTGGAGATCTTGGGCGGGCAAACCCGTGATCTCAACATGGCGCAAACCCCGCCAACCGTCATTATGCTCGCGGGCCTCCAGGGAGCTGGTAAAACCACGCTGGCCGGAAAGCTTGGCCTGTGGCTGCGAGAACGCGAGCACAAAGTCTTACTAGTTGCCTCCGATCTCCAGCGCCCGAACGCGGTTCAGCAGTTGGAGGTTGTGGGCACGCGCGCCGATGTGGACGTCTGGGCGCCCGAACCGGGCAATGGCGTGGGCGATCCGGTGGAGGTTGCCAGGACCGGCGTGGAGTTTGGTAAGACCAACGGATACGACGTGGTGGTTGTGGACACTGCGGGCCGGCTGGGCGTTGATCAGGAGATGATGCAGCAGGCGATCGATATTCGCGATGCTGTGCACCCCAACGAGACCCTGTTCGTGGTAGACGCCATGATCGGGCAGGACGCTGTAGCCACGGCGAACGCCTTCCAAGAGGGCGTGGGATTCACCGGCGTGGTGATCTCGAAACTGGACGGCGATACCCGCGGCGGTGCTGCGCTTTCGGTTCGTGGTGTCACTGGCAAGCCGATCCTGTTTGCCTCCAATGGCGAGAAGCTCGAAGATTTCGAGCGGTTCCATGCGGATCGCATGGCCTCTCGCATCCTCGATATGGGCGATATTCTCACGCTCATTGAGCAGGCCGAACGAACCTGGGACGAACAGCAGCAGGCCGAGCTGGCCACAAAGATGGCCGGTGGAGACTTCACGCTCACCGATTTCATTGAGCAGCTGCACCAGCTCAAGCGCATGGGCTCAATGAAGAAGCTCATGGGAATGATGCCGGGCATGGGCCAGTACCGCGATGCGCTCGATGCTTTTGATGAGAGCTCAGTGGATCGGATCGAAGCGATCGTTAATTCCATGACTCCCGCCGAACGGGACGATCCGAAAATCCTCAACGGATCGCGCCGCCTGCGCATTGCGAACGGTTCGGGTACCACCGTTCAGGAGATCAACTCATTCATCGACCGTTTCATGCAGGCCAAGAAGTTCATGGTGCAGGCCTCCCGCGGCGGGGGAATGCCCGGTATGCCGGGAATGCCAGGAATGCCCGGTGCTGGGGCAGGCGGATCGCGTAAGGCCAAGCGAGCGAAGAAGAAGAGCTCGGGCAACAAAAAGGGCCGCTCGGGCAATCCCGCGAAGCGCGCTCGCCAGGCGGCAGAGGAAGCAGCCCAAGAGAATCTCAAGACGCAGGATAATCAGGGCAGTGCATTTGGCGGCGGCGCCAAGCAGCAGCAGTCGCTTGACCCTGCCAGCATGGAAGAGCTGCAGCGGTTCCTGCGCTAGAACCCCGGGATTGGTACGAACCCGTCTGGGATATCCTCGTACGAGCTGGGATCTTCGATCGGTTCCACGTGGATGAGGACGCCAAGATCTGGAACGGCGCGCTTCATCTCCGTCTTGACGGTTTCCGCCAGATCGTGGCCCCGGCGAACGCTCCATTCTCCGGGGATCAGCAGGTCTACATTGGCATATGACTCCCGGCCGGAAACGCGGGTCTGTAGCCCGTGGAAGGTGACGTCATCGTTGGAAAAGCTCTGTAGTACCTTGATGATGGCTTCGTTGTGTTCGGCGGGCAGCGTGACGTCCATCAGGCCCTGGAGTGACTGACTGATGAGCCGGATGCCCGTCACCGTGATGTTCACACCTACAACCAGCGCGACAATCGGGTCCAGAACGTCCCACTGTGTGATGCCAACAAGCCCGATTCCTACCAGAACGCCAGCGCTGGTGGCAACATCGGTCATGAGATGACGGCCGTCTGCGTTCAAGGTGGGAGAGGAGTACTTCTTTCCCGCCCGAATCAGAATCAACCCCACGGCGCCGTTCAGAACGGACGCAGCCACCGAGATGAGGAGGCCCGTGCCCACGTTCTCGATGGGTTGCGGGTTGACGATGCGGTGTATGGCACTACCGATGATGAAGAGAGCCGCGGCAAATATCATTGCGCCCTCAACAGCTGCCGAGAAGTACTCTGCCTTAGACCGCCCATAGGTGAAGCGTGAATCGGCGGGCTTTTCCGCCTGGATCAGGGCTAGCAGCGCCACGAGGGCGGCAACAACATTCACCACCGATTCCGCGGCATCGGAGAGTAGGCCAACGGAGCCTGTGAGAAGGTAGGCACCAGTCTTCAGAGAAAGCGTGATAATTGCTGCCGCTATGGAGAGCCAAGCGAACCGGACGAGGGATCGGGGGTGCTGATGCTGATCGGAAATTGCCACCTAGACATTGTGGTGCATCGGATTAGGGGATCCAAGCGTGCCATGGCGAATGAAGCCGATGACACGATGTTCGGAGGCCCGAATCAGTTCTGTGGGAGAGGACACCGTGATGCTTCGTGGAAGCAATTGCCGTGGGGGCGCAGATTCTGGCAGAATGATGCGTTGTACTTGGGCAAAGCGGAGTCCCTCTCAACTTCGGTGCGCCCTTGTCGAATTCTTCATCGGATGGTCCCCCGTCCTGATGGCGAGTTCACCCCAAGATAGAACCAGGAGTGACCACAAAAGTGGCAGTCAAGATTCGTTTGAAGCGCATGGGTAAGATCCGTGCACCCTTCTACCGTGTTGTTGTTGTCGATTCCCGTAAGCGCCGTGACGGTGCTGTGATCGAGGAGATCGGCGTTTACCAGCCTACCGAGAATCCTTCGCTTATTAAGATTGATTCCGAGCGTGCGCAGTACTGGCTTTCTGTTGGTGCTCAGCCCTCGGATACTGTCAAGCAGCAGCTTAAGATTACCGGCGACTGGCAGAAGTTCAAGGGCTTGCCCGGGGCTGAAGGCCGTCTCAAGGTCAAGGACACCGTAGATGTTGAGGCAGCGCGTAAGTCCGCTGTTGATTCCGTACAGAACGATGCTGAGAAGCAGCGTGCTGCTGCTTCGGCCGCGAAGGCCGCCGAAGCAGAGTCCGCCGAAGAAGAAGCCGGAGAGGAAGCCTGATGCTTGCTGAAGCCCTGGAGCACCTCGTTCGTGGAATCGTTGATTCCCCTGACGATGTTACGGTGCGGTCACGTAATACCCGCCGTGGTGAGCTCCTCGAGGTTCGGGTGAATCCCGAAGATCTCGGGCGCGTCATTGGACGCAATGGGCGCACAGCGAAGGCGCTTCGATCCGTTATTGGCGCACTGTCCGGTAAGGGCTCTGTGCGCGTTGACGTGATCGAAACCGATCAACGCTAACTTCGCGAAAAGAACCGGCCCCAGCCTTTGGTTGCGGGCCGGTTTTTTACAAGCACACTTTCGACAGGAGAACTAGGTGCAACTAACCGTTGCGATTATCGGGGCGCCCCACGGGCTCAAGGGAGAAGTCCGCTTAGACGTCCGGACAGATTCGCCAGACAAGCGCCTAGCCGTTGGCTCCATGCTGGAGACGGAGCCTCCAGAATTTGGCCCCTTGACCGTTGAGCGCACACGTACCCACAAGGGCAGCCTCCATGTCATCTTCGAGGAGTGTCACGATCGAAGCGGGGCTGAGGCCTTAGCCGGTACCAAGCTGGTCATCGAAACAGACGAGGAAGATGGTAGCGAGGATAATGCTTGGTACGCCCACGAACTGAAGGGATTAGAGGTACTAGACCCTGACGGTTACACGCTCGGCGAGGTAATTGGTCTGGAGCCGATGCCAGCTCAAGATCTCCTTGTAGTTCGTGAACCGGATGGAATCATCACCCGCGTTCCGTTCGTCAAAGACATCGTGACCGAGGTTGATCTGGACGATGAGTGCGTGGTGGTTGATGCGCCGGCCGGCCTGTTTAGCGAGGAAGAGATGGACATTGATGAGATTTGACATCATCTCCGTATTTCCTGAGTTCTTCCGCGTCCTAGATCTCTCGCTGATCGGGAAAGCGCAGGAGCGCGGGATCCTTTCGATCGGCTGCCACGATCTGCGGGATTGGACGGACGATCCACACAGAACCGTGGACGATACCCCGGCCGGTGGCGGAGCGGGAATGGTGATGCGCCCAGATGTATGGGGCAAGGCAATTGATGCGGTCATGGAGCCAGATGGCGGCGAAAACGTCGTCGTCGGCCCAACCGTACTCGCGATACCAACCCCATCTGGCTACCCACTCACTCAACGCACATGCGAACGGATCGCGCGCGAGGCCGAGCATGTGATCGTGGCCTGCGGGCGCTACGAGGGAATCGACGCACGGGTGGCCGAACATTATGGGGCCAAGGGCGTCCGGGTGATCGAGTATTCACTTGGTGACTACGTGCTTAACGGTGGCGAGGTGGCTGCGGTGGCACTCGTAGAGGCCGTGGGGCGGCTTCTGCCGGGGATGGTGGGCAATCCAGAATCCCTTGTAGAGGAATCCCACGGTGCGGCCGGGCTTCTCGAATATCCCGTCTATACCCGGCCCGTCTCGTGGCGGGACGCGCATATCCCCGAGGTTCTGCTCTCCGGAGATCACGGAGCAGCCGCCAGATGGCGGAAGGACCGAGCCCTCGAAAAGACCGCCACGCGGCGGCCCGATATGATCCCGGTGATTGATGCAGAAGGGCTTGATAAGAAGGATCGTGCAACACTTTCGCGGCTCGGCTACCTCACCCCTCGCGGGGCGGAGCATCCGGTGAAGGTTCATGCGCGAGTGGCGGAGCACAAGGATTTGTGTGGACTGACTGACTTAGCGGCCCGAACCTTCCCGGATGCGGCGCCAGCCTATCTGCGAAGAGAATCCGTGGAGAGTTTTATCGGGAAGAATCTCTCGCTCGAATCATTCCGGGGCTATCTAGCCGACGAACACTGTCAGGTGTGTGTGCTCGATGCCGGGCAGGAGGGCCTGATTGGCTATACCTTGGCGATTGTGCCTGAAGCGGATGGTGTTGCGGGGCTCGATGAGGGGGCTCCCGTTGATGCCCTCATCGATGGCGCCGAACGCCGTGGCCCGTTGACGGAACTCTCCAAGTTCTACATTGATCGGGACTGGCGCGGAACCGGCGGTGCCCAGATGCTCTGGGATTACGCGATTGCCGAGCTGGCCCAAGCATGCGATCAATGGGACAATCCGGGTGTTTTCCTAGGAACCAACGCGGCAAACCGGCGGGCACGCCACGCCTACCGCAAGCTCGGTTTTGAGGAAGTAGGCGAGCGCCGATTCATGGTAGGTGAGCAAGACAACCACGATATTGTTTTTGCTCGAGGATTGCGTATGCCATAATTAATAGGCTTCTCGCCATTACAGTGCGCTGGACCTGCCGCAGGGGGTCGCGCATCGGTGAGCTTTAATCGCCAGCACCTCGTGTGCTCCGAGATCGCTTGTGACCTGCGTGCACGAGCGGAAAGTGAAGAAAGATGCAGACTCTCGATTTTGTTGATGCAGCGTCCCTGCGCAGCGATATCCCAGAATTCCGTCCCGGCGATACTGTACGCGTGAACGTGAAGGTTGTTGAAGGCAACCGGACCCGCGCTCAGGCTTTCACTGGTGTTGTGCTTGCCCGTTCCGGCGCAGGCGTTCGTGAGACTTTCATTGTTCGCAAGATGTCCTTCGGTGTAGGCGTTGAACGTACATTCCCGCTCCACTCGCCGACGATTGAATCGATCGAAGTTGTTTCTCGTGGCATCGTTCGCCGCGCGAAGCTTTACTACCTGCGTGATCGCCACGGTAAGGCCGCGAAGATCAAGGAGCGCCGCTCCTAGTAGGCAGCGTTTTTCTCGTGTGGGGTCCCGATGGGGCCCCACACGTGTTTAGGGGGTATGAGGAGAGACTCATCTCCTCACGCCGTGGCGCGCGCGAAGCCCGAACTAAATTGGGTAGCATCTGAGTGGCAGCAGGAAAGGGGCACGTAATGGCAGATGAGTTACCTCCCTCATTTCCTCCAGACCCGTTGAACGAAGCAGATATTAGCCGGCCCTCACCAAAGGATCCCGTTCGCAGGCCACCGGAGGAGACCGAGGCTAATGCTGAAGACGAGGAAAGCGGGGCCGAGGAGAACAAATCCTCATTGCTACGCAGTGTCCTCGAATTCGTTGGCGTGATCGCCGCCGCCCTACTACTTTCCGTGCTGATCAAAGCCTTCCTCATGCAGGCGTATTACGTGCCCTCGGGTTCGATGGAGCAGACCCTTCAGGAAAACGATCGGATCGCCGTGAATCGCCTAGCGCGTGACGCGGAGGATATCCATCGCGGGGACATCGTTGTGTTTGTTGACCCCGGGGGGTGGCTGGATGAACAGCCCGATACCCGCGGTGGCTTCCAGAGACTGACCTCTGATGTGCTTCAGGCAGTTGGCCTGCTCCCGCAGGATAGCGGGCATCACTTAGTTAAGCGCGTTATCGGGATTGGTGGCGATGAAGTGGCGTGCTGTACCGACCAGGGTCTGCTTACCGTCAATGGTGAGCCCATCCAAGAGGACTACCTAGCCCCCGGGATGGAGCCCTCACTTCAAGAGTTTAGCGTGACCGTTCCCGATGGAGAGCTGTGGGTGATGGGGGATAATCGCTCGAATTCACAGGATTCCCGCTACCACGAACTGGTGGAAGGCAATGGGTTCGTGCCCGTGGACAACGTGGAGGGCAGGGTTTGGTCCATCTTCTACCCGTTCTCCCGGATAGGCGGGACGGGGCACACAGAATCATTTGAGTCAGTTCCGTCTAATGGTGATTAAGGTACCCACACGCGAACTCGAACTAGCCATGCTGGCCAAGCTTAAATCTGGCGTTGGACCAGAGGCGCGGCTGGGCGGAGTGGACGAGGTAGGGCGCGGGGCGCTCGCCGGTCCCGTCAGCGTGGGGATCGCTGTAGTGGATGGGACAACCCCAGACGAATTTCCGGCGGGACTACGTGATTCCAAGATGCTTTCCGCTGGAGCGCGAGAGCGGATTGTAGAGCAGTGCAGGCAGTGGCCCGTTGATTTGGCCGTTGGGCACGCGGGACCCGAAATCGTTGATCGCCTAGGGATTATCGGGGCGTTGCGCGCGGCGGCGGGGGCGGCTTATCGGCAGCTCGCCGAACGCGGCCACGCTCCGGACGCGATACTGCTTGATGGCACGCATGACTGGTGGTCTGCTGCAAGCCTCTGGGATCCGGGGGAGCTACCGAATCTACCTGTACATACTCAGGTGAAGGGCGATGCGAACTGCGCCGTTGTTGCCGCGGCTTCCGTGGCGGCAAAGGTGGAACGCGACCATCTCATGAGCGATCTGTCCCAAGGCTACCCGCGTTACGATTGGGCTAAGAACAAAGGGTATTCGTCCCCGACCCATATCGAGGCGCTCAGCCAGCTTGGCCCGTGCCAGCTGCACAGACAATCGTGGAAACTACCGGGAGTGGGAGGCAAAAGCAGTGAGTGACATCGAGAGTTTCGAATCCGATTCCGAACTTGCCCTGTACCGCGAGTATCGGGATGTAATCAAGATCTTCCGGTTTGTTGTGGAGACGGAGCGGCGTTTCTACCTTGCTAATGACGTGGACGTGAAAGTCCGCGCCTCCGGGGGTGGAGACGTATTCTTCGAAGTGAACTTAACGGATGCGTGGGTATGGGATATCTACCGCTCCAGCCGGTTCGTTCGCTCAGTACGGGTTGTGACGTTCAAAGACGTGAACGTTGAGGAGCTCAACAAACAGGACATCACCCGGGAGCTTGATATCACGGATTAGGTTCCCGGCGTTTCCCCAGTGAGCCTTCGTGTGGTCTTTCTCCACAGGGGAGGCGACGGTGGCCGTGTAAGCACTAGCGGTCGGCTTTGCTTGAAGCATGAGTACAGCGAGTTCGGCAGTAGAAACGCCCCACATTCTTCGACCACCTTATCGGGATGAGCAAATTGATCTTGGCAAGGAGTGGGATCCGCCGGAGTTAAGATGCGGATCCACCACACAAGAACTTGGTGTGTGGGGAGAAGAGGTGGCCTATCGCCACCTCAGGGCCAGAAGCATCCAGATTCTAGAGCGGAACTGGCGCTGCCGGCGCGGGGAGATTGATCTCATCTGTTACGATCCCGCCCGCGGTTCGATATTCGCGTGCGAAGTAAAGACGCGCCGCGATCATGGCCGTGTCCCGGCCATTGAGTCCATTTCTCGGGCCAAATTGGCACGGTTGCGCCAACTCTTGGCATTCTGGATCTCTACTCACAACATGCATGCCGAACTCCTTGAAATTGACGTCATTGCTATCACGGTATCCGCGGACCATTCATGGAACCTCTGCCATATCGAGGGAGTCTTATGAAACTTGGGATCGCACACGCCGTCTCGATTCTGGGGGTGGAGGGCCATGGTGTTCGGATTGAGGTAGCGCTCCTACGCGGGTTGCCGGCCTTTACGATTGTTGGGCTTCCAGATGCCGCCGTATCGGAATCGAGAGAGCGAATCAGGGCGGCCTTCGCCGCGGCAGGTATTTCTTTCCCGACCGCCCGAGTTACGGTCAACTTATCACCCGCCGATACTCCCAAATCTGGGACGGGCTTTGACCTTGGTATCGCAGTGGCAATCATCTCCGCAATGTCTTCTTGGAGGGTAAGCGAGAACATCACGTGGATCGGGGAACTCGGGCTGGATGGATCAGTGCGACAGGTGCGGGGAATCCTTCCGGCTGCTCTCTGGGCGGCGCGCCGCCCCGATGCACACCTCGTTGTTCCATATGGATCTCGAGGTGAAGCCACGCTTGCTCAGGTACATGTCTCAGCACTGTGGCATCTGAGCCAAGTTGCACAGGACGCCGGGGTGGATTGCGCGGGTGTGCCTGAGAGACCGGAAATCGATGCCACTGGCACGGTGCCTGCTCCATTAATCCCTGACCTCGAGGACGTTCGCGGCCAAGAAGAGGCGCGCAGGGCGCTAGAGATTGCCGCTGCTGGCGGACACCATCTTCTTATGACTGGTTCGGCAGGAATTGGGAAGTCAATGCTAGTGGGGTGTCTCCCGGGGATCCTGCCACCGCTGACCACCGCGGAGGCGGTTGAGGTGGCCACGATTGCATCGGCTGCCGGGGATTTTGCCGGAGCGCTCTCGCGTATTCCTCCGATGAGCACTCCACACCACACCGCGAGCGCGATAGCACTCATTGGCGGAGGAACGAATCCGCGGCCGGGAGCGATTTCGCGATCGCACCGCGGTGTACTGTACCTCGACGAGCTCCCAGAGTTTCCCCGTTCGGTGTTGCAGGCACTCCGTCAGCCGATGGAGGAAGGTTACATAGATATTCACCGAGCCAAGCATTCGGTTCGTTTCCCCTCGAAGTTCCAATTGATTGGCTCCGCTAACCCCTGCCGATGTGGCATGTTTTATGAGGATTCTCTGCAGTGCACATGTAGTCCCCGTGAACGTAGGGACTACTTCCGACGCATCGGTGGGCCCATGCTAGATCGGTTCGATCTCAATATCGTGCTACACAGGCTCTCGCGGGCTCAGCTTGCCTCGCCTAGCATCGGTGAACCTTCCCGGCTAGTTGCCGAACGTGTTTATGGTGCGCAGGAGCGGATGGTGAGCAGGCTCGAGAGTTCGGGATGGACGAAGAATTCCGAGGCCTCGCCCGCATGGTTGCGTGACAACACCGTTTTGCCGGATCGCGCCGATGATCTCATCAATAATGTGCTGGTCACTGGCCAGCTCTCCATGAGGAGCGTGGCAAAGATACTTCGCGTGGCGTGGACTCTTGCCGATCTTGCCGGGCGTGAGAGCCCCGCGGAGGAGGATATACATGAGGCCTTCGCACTGCGATCACGGGGAGTGTCCCATGTCTAGCCTCAGTGAACGCGATGCCGCCATGGCATGGACCCGGATATGCGAAGGCGAGGATGTTCGGGCGTACCAGCTCATCGAAGAGAGGGGATACGCCGGGGCGCTTGAGTGGCTCAGAGCTCCTAAGAAGAGATCTGACTGGGGAGAATACGCGCAGGTGGCCGAACGTTGGGCCGGGCGGATAAGCGATGATGCTTTTCAGCGCGATCGGCGGACCATGCAAGGGCTGGGAGGCTTCCTTATTCCGTCGGATCCTAACTGGCCCCAGAGCCTCGAAGATCTCGGGGAGCGCCGTCCGCTCGGCCTCTGGTACCGAGGTGACGTGACTGCTCTCGCCAGCCCTAGCATCGCCATCGTGGGAACTCGCGATGCTTCCCAATACGGCAGCCGCGTTGCAACCGATTTCGCCTTTGAACTGGCGAAGATGGGGGTGGTAATTGTTTCGGGTGGCGCCTTCGGTATCGACGCGGCCGCCCATCGGGGAGCTCTACAGGCTCAGGGGCGAACGATTGCGGTTCTGGCGGGCGGGATTGATCGGCCCTATCCGTTGCGCAATGAGAACCTGTTCTCTGCCATGTTGAACGGGGGCGGACTCTTGCTGTCAGAGGTTCCCCCGGGGGCGTCGCCACACAGGCATCGCTTTCTCGCGAGAAATAGGATCATCGCTGGTATCACGCGCGCCACCGTGGTTGCTGAAGCCCCCTATCGATCGGGCGCGATCAACACCGCTCGGCATGCGCTCGAGATCGGGCACGAGGTGGGGGCGATACCTGGCCCGCTCACCTCCGTGCGATCTGCGGGATGCCATCGCCTCCTACGTGAAAACGCCACCTGTATCACCACGGCGGCCGAAGCTGCGGAGCTCTTGGGCTATACATCTATCGCCAACGGTGTCCAGGGGGCGCTGGACGTTGTTTACCGAAGAGGACCTACAAACAACCCTCTCTCTTTGCGTGTGCAGGATGCATTGCCCGTCACACACGCGGCAACACTCCAGAAGATAGCGGCCACTGCCGGACTGAGCGCGCAAGAAACGATGAGGGGACTGGGAAACCTAGAGATGGAGGGGATCGCCGAATCGGTAGGCGGGAAATGGCGCCTTGCCAAGAGGAGTGCGTGATAGCCAACCGTGCCGGGCCGAGCAACTAAGCTGGAAGAGTGGGACAACGGGTGATGATCAACGAACTGCTCTCTCAATACGAGCGAGAATTGCGGCTTAGGCGTGGGCTTTCCGAGAATACGGTGGTGGCCTACCTCTATGAGGCGCGTTCGCTGTGCGCTTTCATCACGCGGTCAATCGATGCGGACCCGGGTGAGCCCATCGATCTATCTGGGCTTAACCTCGAGGACGTGCGTTCTTGGCTGGCCGAAGCAAGCAGCGGGGAGGCCCGTTCCTCGATGGCGCGGCACTCCGCCTCTATCCGCACCTTTTCCTCGTGGCTGTACCGCAGTGGATTTACGGATGTGGATGCGGCGGCCCGGCTGAAGGCACCGCGCGCCTCTAACGAGCTTCCGCACGTCCTCACCCAAGATCAAGCCCGAGACCTCCTCGGGTTCGTCCACGATCGCGCCGCCGATGGCGATCCACTCCACGTGAGAGATTCGGCGATGTTGGAACTGCTTTACGCGGCGGGTCTACGGGTCAGTGAACTATGTGAACTAGACGTATCCTCGCTCCGGCCGGACTCCACGGTCCGGGTGATTGGCAAGGGGAACAAGGAACGGATCGCCCCATACGGAGTCCCCGCAATGCGTGCGCTCATGGCCTACCTTGATGTTCGAAGCCAACTGGTTGCCGCACCTACGTCTGGTGGGCCCGCCACTGAAAAGGCGCTTTTCGTGGGCGCACGTGGAAAGAGAATCAATCCGCGCACGGTGCGTGACACCGTACATAGGCTCGCAAGTCAGGCGGGCGTTCCTGACATCTCTCCCCACGATCTGCGGCATTCGGCAGCCACCCATCTGCTGGACGGGGGATCGGATTTGCGAACGGTTCAGGAGATTTTGGGACACGAATCGCTCGCAACAACCCAGCGCTACACACACGTGAGCGCCGAACGCCTACGCCAGAGCTTCGTTCAGGCTCACCCGCGCGCCTGACTACTCCCACAGTCTGATTGGGGAGTAGTCCAAGAGGGAGAGCGGGTTGATGTAGCGGTCCCCAGAATACTTCGCACCCCAGTGTAGAACCCAGGAACCCGCGAGATGGCCAGAATCGAGCTGGCCGATTACTTGCCCTCGGGCTACTGATTCGCCCTTCTTGACGGTCGGGGTCACTGGCTCGTATGTGGTTCGGAGTCCGTTCTGGTGCTCGATGGAGACTACGTTGCGGTCGGAGAGCCGCCCCGCGTACATGACGGTGCCGGATGCTGCAGCCTTGATGTCCGCTGCCTCCGACATTCCCAAGTCCACCCCTCGATGGCCCGGCAGCCACCGCTCGGATGGATTGTTGAACTTCCGAATCACAGGTACCTCGGACCCGCTGGGCCACTGAAAGTCTTGTGAGGGGTTGGCCCCCTGCGCCATAGTCTGCAAACCTGCCTCGGCCGAGGATGTCGCGGCCCGGGAAGACTCGGTAGGCTCTTCCTGGTTATCCATAGACGGCTGAACTGTCCATAGCCACGCGGCAGAGGAAAGGAGAATAGCGGCGGCCCCTAAAGTCATTGGTGCTCTCATGTGACGAGCATCTCAGGTACGCGATCCATCGCCAGCCGCCGTCCGTCTCCCTGTGGACAGACCTCACACGAAACATGCTTGGGGAAACCTCGGCGCCCCGGGTATGTAGCCAAGAACACCATTTGATACCCCTTCCCGCCTAGATGGCGGAGCCCGCCTCGGATAAACTTGATGGGCAGCTAGCGTGAGCTGGCTGACTTCGCGTGCCTTTTTCGCTTCGCTTCGGCGGGGCGCTCGGCCTCCACGGTCTCGTCAGAGAGGTGGCCGGTGGGGCACTAGGGCATCGAGCAACCGCCCGATGTACAAACCAAACCGCGCGCACACGCGCGCCTGAGAAAGGACGACCATGGCAGTCGTTACCATGCGCCAGCTGCTTGAAGCTGGTGTCCACTTCGGGCATCAGACCCGCCGCTGGAACCCGAAGATGAAGCGTTACATCCTCACCGATCGTAACTCGATCTACATCATCGATCTCCAGCAGACCGTTGATTACATCAACAAGACCTACGACTTCGTCAAGGAGACCGTTGCTCACGGTGGCAACATCCTTTTCGTTGGCACGAAGAAGCAGGCTCAGACGGCCGTCAAGGAGCAGGCTGAGCGCGTTGGCATGCCCTACGTGAACGAGCGCTGGCTCGGCGGCATGCTGACCAACTTCCAGACAGTCTCCAAGCGTATCTCCCGCCTCAAGGAGCTGGAGCTCATTGACTTCGACGATGTGGCAGGATCTGGCCGCACCAAGAAGGAACTCCTCATGATGCGCCGCGAGAAGGAAAAGCTCGAGCGTACGCTCGGCGGTATCCGCGACATGACCAAGGTTCCCTCGGCCGTGTGGATCGTTGACACCAACAAGGAGCACTTGGCAGTTGCTGAGGCACACAAGCTCAATATCCCCGTTGTTGCCATCCTCGATACCAACTGTGATCCGGATGATGTCAATTACGCGATCCCCGGCAATGACGATGCCATTGGCGCCGTTGGCTTGTTGACCCGCGTGATTGCTGATGCCGTGGCTGATGGCCTTTTGGCACGTGGCGGCGGAGCTGCCACTGAGGAAGAGCCCATGCCCGAGTGGGAGCGCGAGATTCTCGCTGCCAGTGAAGGCGAAGAGGCTCCCGCGGCCGAAGAGGCACCCGCAGCTGAAGAGACTCCGGCTGCAGAAGAAGCTCCCGCGGCAGAGGCAGAAGAAGCTCCCGCAGCGGACGCTCCTCAGGCCTGATTCCCCGAAAACTCAGTAGAAAGAACGTAGATGGCAAACTTTACTGTTGCTGACGTCAAGGCGCTGCGTGACAAGACCGGCGCAGGCATGATGGACGTGAAGAAGGCTCTCGACGAAGCGGATGGCGATGTCACCGCAGCCGAGGAGATCCTTCGAGTCAAGGGCATGAAGTCCATTTCCAAGCGTGAGGGCCGCACGGCCGCGAACGGCTTGGTAGTGTCCGCAGTTCGCGATTCTGCGGCAGGCCAGCGCGGCGTGCTCGTTGAGGTGAACGCGGAGACTGACTTCGTGGCTAAGAATGAGAAGTTCATCGAGATGTCGGAAGAGATCATCGAAGCCGCTGTGGTTTCGGGTGCTTCTGACGTTGATTCCCTCCTTGGCGCCAAGCTGGGCGAGGGCACGGTTAAGGACCGCATTGATGGCATGATTGCCATCATCGGCGAGAAGATGGAAATCTCTCACGTCGAGGTTCTTGAAGGTGCGCACGTTGAGGCTTACATGCACCGCACGAACCCAGATCTGCCGCCGCAGGTTGGTGTTCTTGTGTCCACCGATGCAGGAGCAGCATCCGTTGCTCACGATATCGCTGTGCACATCGCGGCTCTGTCCCCCTCCTACCTGAACCGTGAATCGGTTCCGCAGGATGTCGTGGATAACGAGACCCGCATCGCCACCGAAACCACGATCGCCGAGGGCAAGCCCGAGAAGGCTGTCCCGAAGATCGTTGAGGGCCGCATGAACGGTTTCTACAAGTCCGTGGTGCTGGAGGATCAGGGCTTCGCTCGCGATCCCAAGGTCTCCGTGGGCCAGGTTGCTAAGGCCGCCGGCGGCAAGGTCACTGGCTTTGTTCGCCTGCGCGTGGGTGCTTCCGCTGAGTAATCGGCGCTAGTAGCTAGAAAGCCGGGGTACGTCATGTACCCCGGCTTTTTCATTGTCGACGACGACGAATCGCCCCTCAGTTCTTGAAACCGTGCACGGGTGCGGGAATGATACCGCCGCGAGCAATGAAGGCCTCAGAGGAGTACGGGCTGACGGGCATGACGGGAGCCTGCCCTAAGAGCCCACCGAATTCGACCATATCGCCTTCCTGAGTGCCGGGTGCGGGGATCACGCGGACCGCGGTGGTCTTATGATTCATGACTCCGATGGCGGCCTCATCAGCAATCATGCCGGCGATGGCAGACGCGGGCGTATCGCCGGGTACAGCCACCATGTCCAGCCCCACGGAGCAGATAGCCGTCATCGCTTCGAGCTTCGCGAGCGAGATAGCTCCCATCGCGGCAGCCTCAATCATTCCTTCATCCTCGGACACGGGGATGAACGATCCGGAGAGGCCCCCCACGTGGGAGCAGGCCATGAGACCGCCCTTCTTCACCGCATCGTTGAGCAGGGCGAGTGCCGCTGTTGTCCCGTGAGCACCAACTCGTTCGATGCCCATGGCCTCGAGAGCGCGGGCTACGGAATCTCCCACTTCGGCCGTGGGTGCCAGCGAGAGGTCCACGATACCGAACTTGACACCTAGACGCTCCGCTGCGAGGTTGCCCACCAGCTCACCCATTCGGGTCACCTTGAAGGCGGCCTTCTTAACCGCTTCGGCAACTATGTCAAAAGGAGCGTCGGGCACGGCCTCGATGGCACGTTTGATTACTCCGGGGCCGGATACCCCAACCGAGACCACGCAGTCGGGCATTTCGGGTCCATGGAAGGCACCGGCCATGAAGGGGTTGTCCCCAACGGAGTTAGCAAACACCACCAGCTTCGCCGCGCCTAGGCCGCCCTCTGATTGTGACGCGGTTTCTACGATGGCGCGTCCCATATCGGCAACGGCATGCATGTTGATACCGGCGCGGGAGGATCCGATGTTCACCGAGGAACACACGATATCCGTCTGGGCCAGGGCTTGCGGAATCGAGGAGATGAGATTCTGATCGGAGGATGTGGCACCCTTCTCTACCAGAGCCGAGAATCCTCCAATGAAATCTACGCCGGCCTGTTTTCCGGCGTCATCGAGCATTCGGGCCCACGGGAGTAGGTCGGATTCGTGTGAGGCTGCTGCAACGAGTGCAATAGGGGTGACGGAAATCCGCTTGTTGATAATAGGAATGCCCAGCTCGGCTTCGAGTTCCTCGCACACCTCAACGAGGCGAGCAGCCTGCGCGGTGATGCGGTCAAAGCAGCGGGTACGGGCCCTTTCCCCGTCGCTATCGGCGCAATCCATGAGGGAGATACCCATCGTGACGGTGCGGATATCGAGTCTATCCTCGGAGATCATCTGGATGGTCTCCAAGATGTTGTCAGCCGTGTCCATGGCCATTGACAAGATCCTCCCTACAGGCTGTGCATTGCGTTGAAGATGGCTTCGGACTGCATGTGAACTTCCATTCCGATGCTTGTACCGATCTTGCTCATGGCGGCCTGAAGCTCTGGCAGCGTGATATCGGTTTCCTCGAAGTCCACTTGGAGGATCATGGTGAAGTATTCGCCCATGAGCGTCTGTGAGACGTTGGTGATGTTGGCATCGTGTTCGGCGAGCCCGGTCGCGATTGCCGCGATGATGCCTGTGTGGTCAATACCGGTGACCGTCATAATTGCGCGCATGAAACCTAGTCTGTCACGAAGCCTGCCACTTTTCCCTTCACACGCCAGTCACTGCGGTATAGGCTTATTGAACCAGTTGGAGAGATCGCAGCGAAGCGGTTGTGCCAGTTTTCTGGCTCGAAGGGTTGAGGGGATTCCCCTCAATCTGGGGTGCGGCTGACCGTGCTCTACGGAAGAGCTTCCGCAATGGTTGGGCGGCGGCAGCTATCTGCTACGCATCTACCTGCCGTCCCGCCCCGTTCCGGCAACTCTCCGTTTGACAACGTCGAGATCAAAGTTAGTTGCGATCCTCCACTGGCCCAGGAGGCATTCTCATGAGCAAAGACCCGGCTAGCGTAGCAAGCCTCGGTGAGCTTGCCACGCTCACTGAAACCCCGTATTGGTACCTCAGGTCCATCGTGGAGAGGCGCACGGACCCCTATATGAGCCTACAGCGAGCTAAACGCGGGGGAGGGGTACGCCCCATCTCGGCTCCCGAGCCGCCACTCATGCATGTACAACGCTGGATCCTGCACAATGTGTTGGACGGACTCGATGAGCACAGTGCGAGCTATGCGTACCGCAGGGGCCGCTCCATTGCTCACTGCGCGAAGGCCCACGTGGGAGCCCGCTGGCTCGTCAAGATGGATATCCATAACTTCTTCGGGACGGTAACCGAACAACGCGTTTACAAGGTGTTCCGTGACCTTGGGTATGAGCGTCTCATAAGCCTCGAAATGGCGCGTTTGTGCACACGTGAAGAAATGAAATCGTCCACCCGTGCACCAGGCTTTCGTTACACGGCCGTGCCCTCTTACGTTTCCGGAACCATCGGAGTGCTCCCGCAGGGTGCGCCAACATCGGGAGCGCTCGCGAATGCCGTGGCCACACGGATTGACCGCGCCCTCTCTGGACTGTTGGGGGATAGAGGTATCACCTATACCCGATACAGCGACGATCTTACGTTCTCTACACGCGATGGTTTCGATCGCGTGCGCGCGAGTGACCTCATTAGCCAAGTGACTGGAGTCGTGCAGAGCTGCGGCTTTCAGGTGCACAAGAAGAAGACGCACGTGGTCCCGCCTGGGGCGAGGCATGTGGTCTTGGGGCTTCTGGTAACGGAAAACAACGTGCGGCTTCTTCCCGAAATCAGGAGGAGGATTGAGCAGCACGTGCGCGGCGTTGAGGGCTTTGGCGTTCGCCACCACGCCGATCACAGGGGCTTCGATGATCCGTCGGCGATGATCGGCTATGTTGGGGGATGCCTCTCCTTTGCCTTGTCCGTAGATCCTGACTGGGCGGCGCCGATGTACCGCCGCTGGATGAAGGCGTTGTCCGCTCCATGGTGAGACCATTGGCCCACGTATTTTCGCTGTTGCCAGCGCACACTGGAGCCATGGGACAGGGCAGAAACGATGAGTTCTATTATGAGCATCTCGCGCCCTCACGTGGGATCCACGCATGGCAATATGTGTATGAAATCGGCTCCTATCACTATAATTGGCACCCCGCTCTCGAATTGCTGCTCGTTCTGACCGGTGAGGTTGAAGTATGTGCAGATGGATCAACATCGGTTTTGGGGCCTGGGGATCTCGTCCTCATTAACTCGGGTGAAGGGCACGCAACGCTCGCCAAGACGCCGAACTCTGTAGTACTCCTCCTCCACTTGGACCAGTCTTACTTGGCAGGCTTCACACCTGACGGTGCGGCGCAGACTTTCGCTTGCCGGAGTACCCCCGTCACTCGGTCGGACCCCGGATTCACCGAATTGCGGCGAATTCTCGCGGGCATGATGCTGGGCACCCCCGCAGATTCTCCGGGAGCTATCGCCTCGTATGAGTCGGGGCTTGCTCGGGTTGTTCAGTTACTCTTCGAACACTTTGTGGTAGAAGAGGCGCCCACACTCCGAGCTGACACGATTGGGCGTGATACCGCGCTGACCCGAGCCACGGCGTACATTGAACGGCACCACTGTGAACGGATTACGCTCAAACAGCTCAGCGAGGTTACGGGATACTTTCCGAGTTACGTATCCGAGCTGTTCAGTCAGACTCTCGGGATGACAACCTCGGCGTATATTCGCCGAGTCCGGCTGGCACACGCGGTCACCGAACTTAGCCAGACGGGAAAACGTATCAGCGATGTGGCGATAGAAAGCGGGTTTCCCGAAGTGAAATCGTTTAACGCCGCTTTTCACCAAGCGTTTGGTAAGACCCCATCGCAGTACCGGCAGCATTTGCGCGAGCTTGGTGACCGGATCCAACTGGTCGATGAGTCGTTCCACGAGCAGTTTATTCCTCGCTCCAGTGAGAGAATCAATCGGGTACTTCGGAGCTTCGCTCAGATGGCGGGGTCCTGCCCCAGCGTGTGCCCACGTCCGGCGCTTGGACCACTGGTGGAGGGATCGATTGCCGAGTCAATCGATTTGGCCCATGATCTGATCTCTCGTCTCGAGAAGCTCTCCGGAGTGCAGTAGCCCAAGCTGAATGGGCATTAATTCGGAACTGCTGGTCCTCCTAGTTTGCCGTTTACGCGCGAAGCCCTGAAAACACGCCGAATTGTCTGGGGAATTCTTTTGTCGCGGCTGCCTTAGTGTGTTCGCGCACACGGTGTTAGTGCGAGCATCAGAGTGTCTCTTGCCGAAGATCAGCACAGCGCCGTCTGGCGGTCCTCGAAATACTAGGAGTACACATACCCCACCTATAGCAAGGGAGGTCTCGGGTTATGAGTACACAGGTTGAGAGCCAACCGGGCATGGAGCTAGATGATGGAGCTGCACGTCTAATCGATATGATCGGGACGTTCACGACGATCGTCAGCCAAAAATTACCTGATGATGTGACAGAGAAGCTCCGCGAATTGGCTGAGGAAGAAGATCAGCCGATGGCCAAGATGATCTATGAGACGATGGTGAAGAACCAGAATCTCGCATGGGATCTGCGGCGCCCTTCATGCCAAGATACCGGGCTTGTTCAGATGTTCATGCGCGTGGGAACACATTTTCCGTACATCGATGTCATGGAAGATGTTTTGGAAAAGGCAGTTGATAAGGCCACAGCAGATGCTCCACTGCGTCTCAACTCAGTTGAGACGTTTGAGGAAGTGAACACTGGTACCAACACCGGAACCAAGTCGCCATGGATCTACTCCCAGATGATCTCGAACTCGGATGAACTGGAAGTGGACGTCTATCTGGCCGGCGGTGGCTGCTCCCTCCCGGGACAGGGTAAGACTCTGATGCCAGGCGAAGGCTACGAGGCCGCCGTCAAGTTTGTGCTTGATGTCATGACGTCGTACGGCGTGAATGCATGCCCGCCATTGCTTGTGGGAGTGGGTATCGGTACGTCCATCGATTCTGCCGCCTACATGTCCAAAGCGGCACTCATGCGTCCAGTCGGAAGCCATTCGGCCAATTCGAAGGCCGCTGAGCTTGAAGTCCTGTTAAAGGATGCGATTGATTCCATCGGACTTGGGCCTCAGGGCCTTGGTGGGAACCGCTCCGTCATGGGAGTACACATCGAGAACTCTGCACGCCATCCATCGGTTCTCTCGGTTGCGGTCAACACCGGTTGTTGGTCGCACCGCCGCGGAACAATTCGAATCAAAAGCGATCTTAGCTATGAGCTACTCACACACAAGGGGATGGAGTTGTGACCACCACACTGACCACACCAATCAAGCCGGAAGATGTTGAAGATCTTCGTGTCGGGGACGTTGTATTCCTCGACGGATACATTGTGACGTGCCGGGACGTTCCTCACCGACGTGTTGTTGAATTAGATCGTGAGCTGCCCATCGATATCTCCGAGGGTGCCATCTTGCATGCAGGCCCGATCATGCGGCAGGTATCAGGCCAAAATGAGGGCGAGGAAGAAAAGTACGAGTGTGTATCGGTTGGCCCCACAACCTCGATGAGGATGGAGAAGTTCGAGGACGAGTTCATCCGTAAGACCGGTGTGAGGCTAGTTGTTGGCAAGGGAGGCATGGGTCCTAACACCGAACGCGGATGCACAGAATACAAGGCGCTTCACTGCGTGTTCCCTGCGGGCAACGCGGTGATCGCTGCTACGTCCGTAGAGGAAGTTGAAGGCAGGTATTGGCCCGAACTTGGTATGCCGGAATCGCTATGGGTTCTACGTGTCAAGCAGTTTGGACCGCTCATCGTTTCGATCGATACACAGGGCAACAACATCTTCGAGCAGAAGAAGGTTGAGTACAACATCAGGAAGGATGCTGTTCTCCCGTCCTTGTACGAAAAGGTTAGGTACATTAAATGAGCGCTCAGGCCACTGCTACTTCGGCGGCCGGGAAGCTCAAGGCGGAAGTTAGCCCGCTTAAACTTGCAATATGCGTTCTATTGGGCGTAGCTCTATGGCTGATCCCCACGCCGAACGGCCTTGAAGACAACGCTTGGCACCTTTTTGCCATCTTCCTCGCAACCATCGTAGGCATCATCATGAAGGCCGCCCCGATGGGTTCGCTGTCTGTCGTGGCCATGGCGCTTTGCGCCGGAACTCAGGTTCTGGTCCCCGGGGACGCCAAGGGGTCCATTGAGGCATCGCTCAGTGGGTTCTCCAACGCGACCATCTGGCTCATCGTCTCGGCCTTCTTTATCGCGCGAAGCGTTGTAAAGTCGGGGTTGGGTGAGAGGCTCGCCTACTTGTTCATCCGGGTATTTGGTAAGAGCACAATTGGTCTAGCTTACGGGCTGGGACTGACGGATCTGGCTCTTTCTCCCTTCATCCCCTCGAACACGGCCCGCGCTGGCGGAATCGTCTACCCGATCACCAAGTCGATTGCCGAGCAGGCTGGCTCGCATACGGAGGATCCGTCCACGCACCGAAAGGTTGGTTCCTACCTAGCGCTCACTGGATACAACATGGATCTGGCCGTCTCGGTCATTTTCCTCACGGGTGCGGCGCCAAATGCCATGGCAGTTCAACTTGCCATGGAGCAAGGTGTGGATATCTCGTGGACCGGGTGGCTGATGGCAGCTTTGCTGCCGGGTATCATTGGCGTCATTCTGGTGCCGATTATCCTCTACTTCACCTATCCTCCTGAAGTGAAGAAGACCCCAGAGGCGCCCAAGGAAGCTGTGGAGAAGCTCAAGGAACTCGGGAAGGTCACGAGACCCGAATGGACAACCCTTGCAGTATTCGTTGTGATCATCGTCCTTTGGGTGTTCGGCGCGGACATTCTCAACGCCACCACGGTTGCCTTCATCGGGCTTGCTGCTCTGCTCATTGGTAGGGCGCTCACTTGGGAAGACATGAAGTCTGAAAAGGCCGCATGGGACACCCTTGTGTGGTTCGCTGCGCTGGTTATGATGGGAACTTACCTTAACACCACCGGATTCATTTCGTGGTTCGGAGACGGCGTGGGTGGATGGCTGGAAGCGCAAGGAATGAGTCCAATTATCGCCTTTGTTGCGCTCACAGTGGTCTACGCTCTCTCCCACTACTTGTTCGCATCTGGAACTGCGCATGCAGCTTCGATGTTCGCCGTATTCCTCGCGGTCGGGTTGGCCCTTGGGCTTCCAGCGGTACCGCTCGTAGTTTTCCTAGGCGCTTTGCCAACCATCATGGGTTGCCTTACCCATTACGGAAACGGTCCGGCGCCAATCTACTTTGGGTCCGGCTATGTTGAACTCCGGGCGTGGTGGGTGAACGGCCTCATCATTGGAGTAATGCACCTTGTTGTCTGGCTTGTGATCGGGACTGCTTGGTGGAACATTATCGGTGTGTGGTGAGTATGGCGTGAGAGGTGACGTCGTCGTCGGGGAAAATATGGTCATCGTGTAAACTGGTGGCGGTCATCCGCTCAACGTGAGGACTCAGCCCACCATGAATACCATCCCGCCTTCAAAATCAGACGGGAACGCCAAGCCGTTTCGGGGATTCCGCCGGAAGGTCGCAGAACGGCATCGCACGGGCGAAGCAGAAATCAGTACGCGGTCCAAACTCAAAAAGCGCCGAGCCAAGTCCCGCCTCACGCGGTCCCAGCTACTGGGGCGCGTTGGGGCGGGCTTTGGCCTCCTCATCCCGCTCTTGGTGGACATCCCAGGTCTAGGACCAGCGGGCGAGCGCATGCTGGGTATCTTCATCGCCGCCATCCTCTTGTGGGCAACCGAGGCGGTGCCCCTTTATGCAACTGCGGTAGCGGTGATATTTGCTCAGGTGCTCTTGATCTCCGATCAGGCGATCCTGCCCGTAGCAGAGGACGCTCCGAGCGCCGAAACATTCTTTAACTCCCTGTCTAACCCCGTCATCATCCTGTTCATGGGTGGCTTTCTTCTGGCCGATTGTGCCGCAAAGTTCAGGGTAGATAGAGCTCTCGCGGCCGTACTGTTGCGGCCGTTCCTGAAAAGCGCTCGCTTGACGGTGTTGGGCGTCATGGCCATCACCGCGTTGTTGGGCATGTTCATGTCTAACACTGCTACCACCGCCGCCATGTTCGCGGTGGTGATTCCCGTGATGAAGGCGCTTCCGGAGGGAAAGGCGAGGGCGGGCCTAGCGCTCTCGATCCCGGCGGCGGCGAACGTGAGTGGTATTTCCACGCCCGTGAGCTCACCTCCAAACGCCATCGCGTTGGCAGCACTGGAAAACAATGGAATCCACATCACGTTCGTTGAATGGATGATTGCCGCGGTTCCGCTGGCGATCATCATGATGATCGCGGTGTGGGCGTTTATCGCGTTCTCGTTTATCCCAGCGGACCTCAAGATGGAAATAGACACTTTCGCTAAGTTCAACACGTCTAAGCGGGCGATCGCTTTCTATATCGTCGCGATCACAACGATTGTGTTGTGGATGACCGAGCCCCTGCACGGCGTTTCCTCAAATACCGTGGGATTCCTGCCAGTTGTTGCGCTCTTGTTGCTGGGTGTAATGAACGGAGGTGATATCCGCAAGCTGGATTGGCCGATCCTTTGGCTGGTGGCCGGTGGTATTGCTCTAGGAAGTGGTGTTGGGCTGACGGGGCTGGACGAATGGCTGATCGGTTCGATTGCGTGGGAGTCTATTCCCTCCTCCGTTGTGTTCTTGGCTCTGGCGGCGCTGACAGCGGTTGTTGGTGTGTTCTTGTCTAATTCGGCTGCGGCCAATCTGCTGATCCCTATGGCGATCGGTATCTCTTCGGGACTGGAAGGTACTACCGCCCAAATTGCCGTTGTTGTGGCACTAGCGTGTTCCATGGGAGTGCTTCTGCCGATTTCCACGCCACCCAACGCAATCGCTTATTCCACCGGCGCAGTTCAGACCAAGGACATGGTCAAGGTGGGCTTGGTCATTGGTGGAGTTGGGGTTGTGCTGTTGGCGTTCGTCATGCCTCATTTATGGGATATGCTCGGCGTTATCTAAACTCACCCTGTAGTAGAAAGACGGCGATGTCCGGCGAGGAGGCCCTCATGACATTGTGTATTCTCATCCTCGAGGATGAACCCGAGGTGCGCCATGCGCTCGAACGCGATCTTCAACCGTTCGCCGATCGGTTCCAGCTTGAGTCTGCTGAAAGCTATGCGGACGCGTGGGATGTAGTGGAGGAGATCGTCCAATCGGAGGATGAGCTTGCGCTCGTCTTGTCCGATCATCGGCTACCTGATCGGGACGGGGTGGATTTCCTTATTTCCCTCTCGGAAGACGATCGAGTTTCGGACGCCAAGAAGATTCTTGTGACCGGGCAAGCGTATTTGGACGATACTGTGCGGGCGGTTAACAAGGCTCACTTGGACTACTACGTTGCTAAGCCGTGGGAAGCGGGCGAGTTATGTGAAGTGGTCCGGGAGCTTCTGACCGACTATGTGTTGGAAAACGGCGTGGATCCGCTACATTACATGCGGGATTTGGACGAGGAGCGAATTCTAGAAGTCTGGCGGTAGTGGGGCAAACGCTGTGCTCGCTGGTAGGCTTACTGACGGGCATCTGCTCCCCGGCATCATCCTAATGAAAGGAATTAGCCCGTGAGCTCAGTATTAGGCGATCACAACGAGGATAGCGTGCGGCGTGTACTACTAAAGGTTTCAGGCGAAATGTTTGGCGGAGGTGCCGTTGGGCTCGATGCTGACGTTCTGACTCGCATCGCGGGCGAAATCTCTGAGGCGGTGGCCGATGGCGTTCAGGTTGCCATCGTGGTGGGCGGCGGGAACTTCTTCCGCGGCCCCGAACTCCAGCAGCGCGGTATGGACCGTGCGCGCGCGGACTACATGGGCATGCTGGGCACCGTGATGAACGCGATCGCGCTTCAGGACTTCATTGAAAAAACGGGAACGCCAGCTCGTGTACAGACCGCCATCCAGATGACGCAGATCGCCGAACCTTATGTTCCGCTCCGGGCTATTCGCCATTTGGAGAAAGGACGCGTGGTCATCTTCGGTGCGGGCGCGGGAATGCCCTACTTCTCCACGGATACCGTCTCCGCTCAGCGCGCTCTAGAGCTGCACTGCGATGAGATCCTTGTGGGGAAGAACGGCGTTGACGGGATCTATAGCGCGGATCCTAAGCTGGACCCCACCGCTCAGAAACTGGAGTGTCTCACCTACGGCGATGCCCTAGCTCAGGGCCTGCGCGTGGTGGACGCAGCGGCATTTTCGCTGTGCCGCGACAATCACCTGACCATGCGCGTTTTCGGTATGGGCGAATCAACCAATGTGACCCGAGCGCTTCGCGGCGAGAAGATCGGTACGCTTGTCACTGAAGATAAGCAGGAGGAAGAGTAGTAATGATCGATGATGAGCTCCTTGAAGCCGAGGAGAAGATGGAGAAGGCCATTGATGTGGCCCGCCATGATTTCACCAATATCCGGTCCGGACGGGCCAACGCTGGTATGTTCACGCCAATACTCGTGGATTACTACGGCGCGCCCACACCGCTCCAGCAGCTCGCTTCGGTGACGGTTCCCGAGGCACGTACCGTGCTGATCAGCCCGTTTGACCGCACGGCGATGGCCGCAATCGATAAGGCCATTCGGGCCGCGGATCTGGGTGTGAATCCCACGGATGATGGCAACGTGATCCGATGCGTGCTGCCCTCTCTGACCGAAGAGCGCCGCAAGGACTACGTGAAGATGGCTAAGGCGAAGGCAGAGGACGCCCGAGTCTCAATCCGCTCCATTCGCCGCAAGGCGAAGGAAGCCCTAGACAAGATTAAGAAGGATGGGGACGCTGGCGAAGATGACGTTGTGCGCGCCGAATCCGAACTTGACCAGCTCACGAAGCGTTTCGTGGATCAGGTGGATAAGCTGCTTGAGGCCAAGGAGAAGGATCTTCTAGAGGTCTAACCGGTGTTTGAACGGCTTGCCCCTCACCCTCCTCAGCCTCCGGCTAAATCAACCTCCAAGGCGGGGCGAAACCTTAAAGCCGCCGTACCTACGGCAGTTGTTCTACTGGGACTTGTTGCGCTCTCAGTACTGTGGCGCATGGAGCTCTTCGCGGTTCTGGTGGCCGTTGCGATCTGCATTGGCCTTTGGGAGATCGCTGGCGCCTTCCTCGCGCGTAACGTACGCATTCCGGTAGTGCCACAGTGGGTTGGGGCGATCACGATGGTTGCGGCCACTTGGATCGAGGGCTTGGGCGGGGGACTGATCGCCTTCCTGCTCTCGGTTGCGGCTGTGTTCCTATGGTGCGTAATCGACGGCTCTGAGCGGGCGCCCCGGGATGTTCTGGCGGCGATCTTTGCTCTGGCCTGGATTGCCTTGCTCGGGTGCTTTGCGGTTGCCCTCGCGTTTCTGAATGATCCGGTATGGATGGTCACGTTGCTCATCCTCATGCCTGTAGCGAACGATACCGGCGGCTGGGCATTCGGAGTCCTTTGGGGTAAGCACCCCATGAGCCCCAGTATTTCTCCTAAGAAATCGTGGGAAGGGTTCGCGGGTTCCGTAGTTTGTGCTCTGGCGGTGGCGCTCGTGCTGGTGTACGGCGTTCTTGGCCAGCCTTGGTATTTAGCGCTAATCGTGGCTTTTGCGGCGGTAGCATGCTCCACCTTGGGCGATCTGTGCGAGTCCCTACTGAAGCGCGATCTGGGCGTGAAGGACATGGGATCGATCTTTCCTGGCCACGGCGGCATGATGGATCGTATTGATTCGATACTTATGTGGGCGCCATTCTGCTACCTCATCATGTCATGGTAGGAGCACTGCCACATCCCGCAAGGCGGCCTTCCGTGGGACAATAGCAGGGCTATGAATTCTCCGAAGTATCCGAAGGCATCCACGCGGCAAGTGATGCCCGCAGTTGAATCGGGCCCCATGCCCGTTTTCACCATGAAGCCCGCAAGCAAGGGCAAGCCGCCCACGCACCTTGCGGACCTCACTCTTGACGCACGTAAGAAGGCCATGAAAGAGGCGGGTTTGCCAGCTTTCCGTGCGGACCAGCTCTCGCGCCACTACTTTGAGCGCCACGAGGCCACGGCTGATGCGATGAGCGATCTTCCGGCCGGTAAGCGAGAGGAGATCGTTGACTCCTTTCTGCCGCCCCTTCTGACGAAGGTTCGCGATCTTCGGGCCGATCAGGGAAAGACCATTAAGTCACTCTGGCGGATGTTTGATGGTGCGATGGTGGAAACGGTCCTCATGCGCTATCCGGGGCGCGCCACGCTGTGCATCTCGTCTCAGGCGGGCTGCGGGATGGCCTGTCCATTCTGCGCCACCGGACAGGGAGGGCTTACCCGCAACCTGTCCACCGGGGAGATCGTTGAACAGGTCAGAATGGGCATGGTGGCCGCCGAATCTGGGGATCTGGCCGGTGGGCCCACCCACGTGTCCAACATCGTCTTTATGGGAATGGGAGAACCGCTGGCGAACTGGCGTCAGGTTCAGGCCGCCCTGCACCGCATGATCGAGCCGTCCCCGTCTGGACTAGGTATCTCTGCTCGCGGCGTCACCGTATCCACGGTGGGCATGGTTCCCCTTATCGACAAGCTTGCCGATGAGGGCCTTCCCGTAACGCTTGCCGTATCTCTTCACGCTCCCGATGACGGCTTGCGTGATCCGCTGATTCCACTGAACTCCCGCTTCAATGTGAAGAAGCTGCTGGATTCGGCGCGCCGCTACTTCGAAAAGACCGGGCGGCGTGTTTCGATCGAATACGCACTCATCAAAGACATGAACGATCACCAGTGGCGCGCCCAGCTTCTTGCTGATGAGTTGAACGCGCGTGGCCGCGGCTGGGTTCATGTCAATCCAATTCCGTTGAACCCAACTCCCGGATCCATTTGGACGGCGAGCCTGCCGGAAACCCAACAGGTTTTCGTTGATACTCTTGAAGCCTCAGGTATCCCTACAACCATCCGGGATACCCGTGGTTCTGATATCGATGGCGCATGCGGGCAGCTTGCCGCCGAGGTCAAGGGAAATTCTGCCCGTGCCCAGAAGGCTGCTGCAGCGGCCGAGCGGGTGATGGCCGCGATTAATAATGGGGAGGAGCACGAGGCTGATGAGTAACGATACCTTCGAGCGTGTTGGCCGCTTTGGTTGGGGCTATGACCCTATTGAAGTTGACGAATTCCTAGCCGAAGCTAAAACGGCCTATGCGGGGCGGGGGAACTACGATCTGAACGAACAGTCTGTCCGCAACGCAGGTTTCTCTCGCGTGCGCCACGGCTATGACCCAAAGCTTGTTGATGCGGCGATGGATCGCCTCGAAGCAGCCTTTATTCAGCGCAGGCGCGCCAACGTGGTGCGTGAGCGCGGTGAAAGCACGTGGTTAAACAAGACCTATGAGGATGCCAAGAGCCTTTATCCGCGCCTGCTCCGCCCCCAAGGGGAACGCTTTTCTGATGCCACGGGATGGGGCTACCTCAAATCGGATGTCGATGAGCTCATGGATCGGCTCATGGAATACTTTGACGGTAAGCGTTCTCTGACGTCGAGCGAACTACGAGACGCCGTGTTTGATCAGGCCAAGGATAGTAAGGGCTACGACGTCTCCGTAGTGGATGTGTACATCGAGCGAGCTATCACGGTCCTTGTTGCCGTGGAATAGGGGCCGGGCCGTGACTGAATCATCGCGAACACGCAGCGTTATCATCCTCGGCTCCACCGGATCGATCGGCACGCAGGCGCTCGATGTTATACGGCGTAATAGGGCACGCTACGATGTGGTGGCCCTTGGTGCAGGCGGTGCCAACCTTGATCTCCTAGCCCAACAGGTACAAGAATTCGCAGTTCCGGTTGTTGCGGTAGCAGATGAGGCGCGCGTTCCCGAGCTGAGTGAGCATCTGGGCGCGAGCGCGCGCGTGATCGGCGGGCCAGACGCGATGTCTGAAATCGCGGCCGGCGCTGGGCAGAATCGGCCCGTTGACCCAGTCCAAACGGTGGTGCTCAACGGCATCACCGGATCTGTGGGTCTGCGTCCAACACTCGCGGCCTTAGCTAGCGGAGTCACTCTTGCACTCGCCAATAAGGAATCACTCGTGGTGGGTGGCGGCCTCATTGCAGAGGCGATGGTGCGCCCGGGCCAGATCGTGCCTGTGGATTCCGAGCATTCGGCCATCGTCCAATCTCTGCGTTCGGGCGTGCATCACCGCGGCCTGTGTTCGCAACACGTGGATGGGACCAGCGAGGTCAAGCGAATCATCCTGACCGCCTCGGGAGGGCCATTCCGGGGCCGCCATCGCAGCGAACTCGCGCGCGTGACGCCCGCCGAGGCACTAGACCACCCTACGTGGAAGATGGGACCCGTGGTCACCATCAACTCCTCGACACTCATGAACAAGGGGCTGGAACTCATCGAGGCCGCCTACCTTTTCGATGTGGCCCCGGAAAACATCGTGCCGGTTGTGCATCCCCAATCGGTGATCCACTCCATGGTGGAGTTCGCCGATGGGGCAACAATCGCGCAGGCATCGCCGCCAGACATGCGCCTGCCGATCGCGCTTGGGCTCTCGTGGCCCGAGCGGCTAGAGCAAATCAGCACGCCCAACGCGTGGGATGCGCCCGTTTCGTGGACTTTTGAGCCTCTTGACGATGAGACTTTTCCCGCTGTGTCCCTGGCCCGGGCAGCGGTGACAGCCTCACCGTTGCACCCGGCAGTCCTCAACGCCGCCAACGAGGAATGCGTGGCCGCCTTCTTGGAGGGCAAGCTCCCATACCTCAGCATCACAGATACCGTGTCCGAGGTTTTGAGTGAATTCTCAGGAGAACGAGGCATCCTCGATCTGGAAACGGTGCTTGGCACCGAAAGATGGGCACGCTCACGCGCCCATGAGGTGATGGCACGCCGCGCTTAACTCAGGAGGCGATAGATTGTGGGATCGCTTCCCGGAATCCTCTTATTGATTGTTGGCCTTCTGGTATCAGTTGGGCTACACGAAGTGGGACATCTGCTTCCAGCCAAGAAGTTTGGCGTTAAGGTTCCCCAGTACTTCATTGGGTTCGGCCCAACGATCTGGTCCACCACGAAGGGTGGTACGGAGTACGGGTTGAAAGCTCTTCCGTTGGGCGGCTACGTCCGGCTTGCAGGAATGGTATGGCCCGGCGCAGAAAGCCGTAAGCAGGTCAATCGCAAGGGCGAAGTGACTATCGCCGAAGAAACCCGCCGCGCGAGCGCCGCCGAACTTACCCTCACCGAGGAACCCCATGCATTCTGGAGGCTCGGCGCTGGCAAGCGCCTTATCGTCATGTTTGGCGGCCCGGTCATGAACTTCCTTATCGCCGGCGTGCTGCTCGCGGTGGTGTTCTGTGGCATTGGCATTCTTCAACCTTCCAATCAGATCTCCACGGTGAGCACGTGCGTCACCGATTCCGATAGGTGTGAAGAGGGTGATCCACCCGCTCCAGGGGCGCAGGCCGGGATTATGCCGGAGGACGTCATTGTCTCGTGGGACGGCACGCCCGTTTCTGATTGGGACGATATCCAGCAGACTATCGCGGCGGGTGACGCGAATCCCGTCAACGTTGTGGTTGAGCGCGATGGCACAGAGAAGACCCTTGTTGTTACGCCGACATTGGCGGAACGTCCCGTCGTCGGCGAAAACGGCGAAGTGGCTACGGATGCCAACGGCGAAGTCTTGACCGAACAACGACCCTACGTGGGTATTGGCCCGGCCTACACCCACGAACGCGTGTCCCTTACCGAAATCCCGGGCGAACTGTGGGATCTCACAAGCGGTACCGCGCAGGTAATCGCGAAACTGCCTGGAGACCTATGGAATACCGCGACCGGGCTGATTACGGGGGATGACCGGGCGTCAAGCGGTGTTATGGGCATCGTGGGGGCGGCCGATCTTGCCGGGAACATCACGAGCTCCGATCAGGACGCCTATGGGTTATCGGCTCGGATAGGTGACCTGCTCCTCCTTATCGCCTCACTTAACATCAGCCTCTTCCTCTTCAACCTGCTTCCGCTGCTCCCATTAGACGGCGGGCATATCGTGGGTGCCGCCTACGAAGGAGTGCGACGCCGCTTCGCTCAGCTGCGAGGGAAACCAGATCCAGGCCCCGTTGACATCGCGCGCCTCATGCCATTCGGCTATATCGTGGCTTTCGCCTTTATTCTCATGACTGTTCTCCTGATTGTTGCAGACATTGTCAACCCGATCTTCTGACTCCCACCTCGCTGGAGAAAGTGGAATACTGGGGCGCGTGAGTATTGCTCTAGGAATGCCAAGCGTGCGCCCCGAAGCCCCCGTGCTGGCCCCACGAAAAACGACCCGTCAGATTCAGGTTGGTGACGTTGCCGTGGGCGGCAGCGCGCCTGTTTCCGTGCAGTCAATGACAACCACGAAAACGCATGATATCGGAGCCACGCTCCAGCAGATTGCCGAGCTAACGGCGGCTGGCTGCGATATCGTGCGCGTGGCGTGCCCAACCGATAAGGATGCCGAGGCGCTCCCCATTATCGCGAAGCAGTCGCGTATCCCCGTGATTGCGGATATCCATTTCCAGCCCAAGTACGTCTTCGCCGCCATCGAAGCCGGCTGTGGCGCCGTGCGCGTCAACCCAGGAAACATCCGCAAGTTTGACGATCGCGTCAAGGAGATTTGCGAGGCCGCAACGGACCACGGGGTCTCGTTGCGTATCGGCGTTAACGCTGGATCGCTGGATCCGCGGCTGCTGAAGAAGTACGGATCGGCAACCCCCGAGGCGCTCGTGGAATCGGCGGTGTGGGAGGCGAGCCTGTTCGAGGAGCAGGGATTTAAGGATTTCAAGATCTCTGTTAAACACCACAACGTGGTGACGATGGTGGAGGCATACCGCCAGCTTTCTGAGCAGGGGGATTGGCCGTTGCACCTAGGTGTGACGGAGGCCGGCCCTGCCTTCCAAGGCACCATTAAGTCTGCCACCGCGTTCGGAGCGCTTCTGGCCGAGGGAATCGGCGATACTATCCGAGTCTCCCTGTCCGCGCCTCCCGTTGAGGAGGTCAAGGTGGGTACGAAGATTTTGGAATACATGGGACTGCGCGAGCGCAAGATGGAGATCGTCTCGTGTCCCTCATGCGGCCGCGCCCAGGTTGATGTGTGGGAGCTTGCCGAAAAGGTCGAAAATGGTCTGAAGGACATCACCGCCCCCATCCGCGTGGCAGTGATGGGCTGCGTGGTGAACGGACCGGGGGAGGCGCGCGAGGCGGATCTCGGGTGTGCTTCCGGTAACGGCAAGGGCCAGATTTTTGTACGCGGGAAAGTGGTGGAAACCGTGCGCGAGGATGCCATTGTTGAGACGCTGCTGCGCTACGCCAATCAGATGGCGGAGGATATGGGCGAAGGCAGCGATGGACATGTAGACGTGGTGGCGTACTAACCACCCAGGTTGGAGTTTGATGCGTTGGCCAAGTAGATCTACCACGGCTCTGCGCCGCTTGTACGGAGCGGACAAATCCAGAGCGATCGAGTTCCTTGATCGGAACCCGGTAGATTCCGTGCTGGCTCGCGCAAATGTTGACCGTATGGGGATCGGCCCTTCCAGCGCGCTCGCGCAGCTGGCACCAGGAAGCCGCGACATCCAGGCGCTTGCCTGGGATTCGGGCAACCTTATTCCTTTGGGCTTTGACAGCGATGGCTTGGAGAGCTTGGCCAATACTGTGTTGGGGCACGGAAAGCTGGGCGGTTCGCTCGTGGGCCCGGCCGATCAGGTCCTCAGCCTCTGGGATCTGTTGCAGTATACGTGGGGGCCCGCGCGCGAGGTGAGGCCGCGTCAGTTCTCCATGGTGATCGATCATCCTCCGCTCTTGGAGCCCGATCCCGAGGTCCGCCCGGCGCGCCCGGCCGAACACGGGCTTGTTCTTCCCGCATCCGTTGCCATGTTCACCGAGGAGGTAGGCTACGATCCCACCGCTTACGGCAATTCATACGCGAGCCGCGCGGCGCGTCTGATTCGCGATGGCATGACGTACGTGAAGCTTGGCCCTGCGTTGGATGGCCCGGGATCGCGTGTGATTTTCAAAGCGGATGTGGGGGCTCTGGCTGGCGGGGTGTCCCAGATTCAGGGTGTGTGGGTGGCTCCCGACATGCGAAACCGGGGTATTGGTGGGGCGGCTATGGCGTCCGTTGTGGATCAGGTGCGCGCTACCTTCAGTCCGTTGGTTGCGCTGTACGTCAACGATTTCAACCCGGCCGCTGTCAAGGTATATCAGCGTGTTGGCTTCCGCATCGTGGGTGAATGGGCAACGGTGTTGCTCTAGGGCCGATGCGCGGTCTGATATTAGGCAAATCGGCTTGGTTGAGTATGCTAGTGACGTGCTCAGAATGTCTACGCTATTTGTCCGCACCCTGCGCGAGGATCCTGCCGATGCAGAGGTGGCAAGCCACAAGCTCCTTGTCAGGGGTAGTTATATCCGCCGGGTCGCCCCTGGAATCTACACGTGGTTGCCGCTCGGGCTGAAGGTCCTCTCCAAGCTGGAGACGATCGTCCGCGAAGAGATGGACGCCATGGGTGCCCAAGAGGTGCTTTTTCCAGGCCTTCTTCCGCGCGAGCCCTATGAGGCTACAAACCGCTGGACTGAGTACGGGCCCACCGTGTTTAAGCTGAAAGACCGCAAGGAAGCCGATTATCTTCTGGCGCCAACCCACGAGGAGATGTTTACGCTTCTCGTCAAGGATCTGTACTCCTCATACAAGGATCTTCCGGTTGTTTTGTACCAGATTCAGACGAAGTACCGGGACGAGGCCCGCCCGAGGGCGGGGGTTATTCGTGGGCGCGAGTTCGTGATGAAGGACGCCTACTCGTTTAATATCGACGACGACGGGCTTGACGCCACCTACTTCACCATGCGTGAGTCCTATCAGAAGATCTTCCAGAGGCTGGGGCTGCCCATCGCCATCTGCCGGGCAATGTCCGGGGCTATGGGCGGATCGCGCTCCGAGGAGTTCCTGTTCCCGTGCGAGATCGGCGAGGACACTTTCGTTCGCTCTCCGGGCGGCTACACCGCCAACACGGAAGCCGTCACGACGCCGCCACTGCCGGAGCTGGATTACGCGGGTGTTCCAGCGCCGGAGCCGGTGGATACGCCCGACGCGACAACCATTGAGACTCTTGTGGCGGTGGCCAATGATCTGCGTCCCCGCGTTGACCGTGCATGGGAGGCCGCAGACACCCTGAAGAACGTTGTGGTGACCTTGACGCACCCAGCGGGGGAGCGCGAGCTCCTCATCATCGGGCTACCGGGTGAGCGCGATGTGGATATGAAGCGCGTGGAGGCGTCCCTTGCCCCCGCCGAAGTAGAGATGGCAACGCCCGAGGATCTCAAGGCGTTCCCCGAACTAGTACCGGGGTATATCGGCCCAGAGGTAATCGGGCCGCAAAGCGCGCGGCGCTCCGAGGATGAACCGATGGCGCTACGCTACCTCATCGATCCTCACGTGGCCCGTGGCAGCGCATGGATCACCGGCGCCAACGAGCCCAACAAGCACGTCTTCAATCTCGTGTACGGCCGCGACTTCGAAGCGGACGGAACCATCGAGGCCGCGGAGGTAGTGGCCGGAGATGAGGCCCCTGATGGCTCGGGACCGCTTGAGATCGCTCGCGGTATCGAACTCGGCCACATCTTCGAACTGGGCCGGAAGTACTCCGAGGCCCTTGACCTCAAGGTGCTCGACCAGAACGGCAAGAGTCAGATCGTCACCATGGGTTCCTATGGACTGGGCGTGACGCGGACATTGGCCGCGCTAGCGGAGTTCAACCACGATGAGGCTGGGCTCGTGTGGCCCGAGGAGATCGCTCCGGCTACCGTACAGATCCTCGTGACGGGCAAGGGCGATGAGCTTTTCGAGAAGGCGGACGCGCTTGCTCGCGAATTTGAGGCCGAAGGTATCGAGGTGTTGGTCGATGACCGCAAGAAGGTTTCTGCCGGCGTGAAGTTCAAGGACTTCGAGTTGCTTGGCGTTCCATATGGTGTGGTGGTGGGCCGCGGGCTTGCCGATGGCACCGTGGAGCTGCGTAGCCGGCGCACCGGGGAACGCGTTGAGGTTCCCGTGGGCGAGGCCGTTGCGAAGTTCGCGGAGTTTAAGGCGTAGTTAGGCCGGGGAATGGCAGGGCCGCGGAACGCTCTGCCGGGCTTACATACAGCGAGCAGGCGTAGGAGATAATCGCGCTGCGATCATCTCCACTGGCGCTCGCTGCTGCGGAGACGAGTGAACTCGAAAGGTCGCTCAGTCCCACCTGCGTATAGGTCTCTTCCTCGGAGAGTGTGGGGTAAGCTGCGAACGCCTCGCGATCATCAGCTAGGCCGGTGGCTAGCATCGCCTCGATGAAGGAGTTCAGGGATTCGACTCGGGCAACTTCTGCTTCCCTAGAATCGGAGTCCATGCGGGCCGTGTCCGTTTCGATCCACTGACGCGAGTTATCTGCCACGGTCAGGAGTTCGGGGGTGGCGGACACTTGGGCAGCCGCGGTGATGTCCAGCTCTCCGCAGCTTGCACTGGAGCCTCTGCTATCCGCGTAGTTGCCCGCCAAGAGCTTCGAGCTGAGGGCCATCGAGGCCAGCAGTGTCTGGCTTTCCGGTTCGGCCGAATCCATGGTTGCTAGGGCGGAGTCCGAGAACTCCTCTAGGGCCGTCAGCAGTTGATCTCCTGAGGCTTCGGCTGGTGCCGCCGTCTCTAGGGGCGGGTTGGTATATCCGGACGGGGCGCCGGAGGGCCACGGTACCCATACTCCGCCTAACTGTTCTACGTAGGCGGAAGCGGTGTCATGGATCGCAGCAAGTTCCATCGAATCTGGAGATGAATCGAGGAGATGTTGAGCAGAATCGCTGATGTTGCGAGCTTCAACGGCCAGTGACTGGCGGGCACTTTCTTCGGCTGTGGGTTCTTCGGGGGTGAGATCCACATTTTCCCAGCGGCCGCCCATTGCCACGATGGCTCCGGCGAAAATGGCGATTCCGATGAGGACTCCAACGATGAATCGGAGGGTTGAGCCCTTCTCCTGTGATTGCTGCATGCTGCCATCTTGCCATGCCGGGTGTTGTTACACACGAAGGACTCATTTCAACGGACGCTATGGGGGCGGGTAGTCTTGACCCCATGGCAAAGTCCTCACAACGTAATCGCAAGCCGCATACCGATAAGCGCCGCGACAATGACGCACTGTCGTCGTCGATCGCTGTGGCTATTGAACCCATCGTGACCGGAGAGAATCTCTATTTGGAGTCCGTTAAAGTGGGCAGGGCCGGGAACCGGGCGGTTGTGAAGATCGTGGTAGATCTGCCCGACGGCCCGGGCGGAGTAGATTCGGATTCACTCGGGGCCGTTTCGCGGCTGATCTCAGCTAGGCTGGACGATGTGGATCTTGTTGAAGGCGCCTACACGCTTGAAGTCTCAACGCCCGGGGCTGATCGGGTGCTGACAACGCCGCGTCATTTCTCCCGTTCTGTTGGACGGCTCATCTCCATCCGAGGTGCTGACGGAACTGCGAAGATCGGGCGCCTCGAATCGGTTGAGGGAGACACTCTGTACCTCAAAGGCGATGAAGGAACATATACTTGGGCGTTGTCAGATATTGAGAGCGCGCGCGTTCACGTTGAACTGAGCAATTCTCAAGCGGACTCGGAGGACTAGGGAAACGCCATGGATATTCAGATGAATGAACTCCGCATCGTGGAGAGTGAGCTGGGAATCAGCGTTGGCGTCTTGGTCGAGGCCATCGAGGATGCCCTGTTGCACGCCTACCAGCGTGTGCCCGGAGCTATCCGTGAAGCCCGCGTAGAAATGGACCGGACAACCGGCAAAGTGACTGTGTGGGCACCCGAGGTTGACGATGAGGGCAACAAGATCGGGGAGTTCGACGATACTCCAGGAGATTTCGGGCGAATCGCGACGGCCACTGCAAAGTCGATCATCGCTCAGCGCCTGCGGGATGCCGAATCGGATCGCGTGCTCGGCTCATTCAAGGGCAAGCAGGGCGAAATCGTTTCCGGCGTGGTCCAGCAGGCCAGTACACGCAGCGAATCCCGCGACATCCGCGTGGATGTGGGTGAACACGAAGCGGTACTGCGCTCCGAGGAGCAGGTTCCAACCGAACATTTCCATCATGGCGATCACATTCGAGCGCTCGTGCTGGATGTAACCGTGACTCCGCGCGGCGCCTCAGTGAGGCTTTCGCGCAGCCACCCAGATTTCGTCCGTCGACTCTTCGAGCAGGAAGTTCCCGAAATTCAGGACGGTACGGTAGAACTGGTTGCTCTGGCGCGCGAAGCTGGTCACCGCTCCAAGGTGGCTGTGTGGACGGCTGATGCCGATCTCAACGCTAAGGGTGCCTGCATCGGCCATAACGGTCAGCGCGTACGTGCCATCACCACAGAGCTCAATGGGGAAAAGATCGATATCGTTGATTATGACGATGATCAGGCAACGTTTATCGCTGCCTCCCTTTCCCCGGCAAAGGTTTTGCGTGTGGATATCCTCTCCCGCGATCAGCGGCAGGCCCGCGCCATTGTCCCGGATGAGCAGACTTCACTTGCCATTGGGAAAGAGGCACAGAACGTTCGGCTCGCAGCTAAGCTGACCGGCTGGTCCATTGACATTCGCAAGAAGTCGGAGGATCCTCTGGCGGAGGAGGAGCAGGAGATCTAGCCCTCTATCCGGCCATTGAGTGACCTTGCGCTCGGCCGTGGGCATTTTGTGCCCAAACACGTTAGGATACATACGGTTGACCAATAGGTGGGAGCCTCTGTGACTCAAACACAGCGCACATGCGTGGGCTGCCGTGAGGTCGATGCCGTGAAACATCTAGTTCGGATCGTTGCCGTTAACACTGCCTGTCAGGTAGATGAGAAGGGCAATGCTGCGGGTAGGGGAGCGTGGATTCATCCGAATTCAAGCTGCTTGAACCGTGCAATACGGACTCATGGATTTGATCGAGCCTTCCGCAAGAGCGGGCTGGATTGTGAGCCCGTAAGCCGATGGCTAGACAACAAGAGCTCAGGCGTGGATGCGCCCGAGCTGACCCGAGAAAAAGAAAGCGGGTAGGAACCCGATGGGCACCCAATGAGTACCCAGCGATGAGCTGCCAGCAATAAGGGTCTGACGCGTGGCGCAGACCCTACGAAGGAGAACTGTGGCCAAGTTACGCGTCCATGAGCTCGCGAAAGAATTGGGCATTACGAGTAAGAACTTGCTCGAAGTGCTCAAGGAATCCGGTGAGTTCGTCAAATCAGCCTCGTCAACAATCGAGGCACCTGTTGTGCGAAAAGCACGCGAATACGTGGAAGCTCATCCCGAGCTTTCCAACAAGAAGCCTGCCGCCAAGAAGGCAAAGCCAAGCGGTGAGGCTGAGAAGAGCGAGCCTAAGAAGGCCGCCCCGAAATCCAAGGCGAAGCCAGGCCCTAAGCCTGCTGCGCCAAAGCCTGAACCTGAGGCCAAGCCCGCTGAAACTGAGGCTAAGCCCGCCCCTGCGGAGCCAGTAGCGGAAGAGAAGACCGAGTCTGCTGAGCCGCACCCCACACAGGCGAGTGGTTCACCAATTACACCGAAGTCCGCCGCACAGTCGGCCGCCAAATCGGCACCTAAGCCGCACGCGCCGAAGCCCAAGCGTGATGATCGCCGTCGCGATGATCGGCGTCACAAGAACGATGGTCAGCGCGGTGGCGGACGCAATTCCGCTCCGCGTCCGGGTAACAACCCGTTCGCTTCGAATCAGGGAATGCCCCGCCCAGCCGGTCCGCGTCCCCATGCTCCGCGTCCGGGTAACAACCCGTTCGCTTCGAATCAGGGAATGCCCCGTCCAGGCGGAGGCCAAGGCGGCGGCCCGCGCCCGCAGGGCGGCGGTTCGCGCTCCGGCGGCGCGGGTAAGGCACGCCCGAGCGGTCCTCGCCCCAGCCCCAACATGATGCCTAATCATTTGGAGCAGCAGCCTTCTTCACCCAGCCGTGGTGGAGGCCGTGGGCGCGGCGGCAATAGCGGCGGTGGCCGTGGTGGCCGTCCGGGTACCGGTGGTGGCTTCACCCGTTCCGGTGGTAAGTCGCGTGGCGGTTCAACCGCCGGCGCGTTCGGCCGTCAAGGAGGGCGCCCCACCCGTGGGCGCAAGTCCAAGCGGGTCAAGCGCGAAGAATGGGAGAACCAGAGTTCGCCCATGGTTCAGGGTGTTCAGGTTCCCCACGGCGATGGCACCACCGTTGTGCGTGTGCGCCAAGGCGCCTCTCTTGGGGACTTCGCGGAGCGTATCGGCGCGGATCCCGCAGCACTGATCACCGTCTTGTTCCGTATGGGCGAGATGGCAACCATGAACCAGTCGCTGGACGAGGACACGTTCAAGCTGCTAGGCGCAGAACTGGGATACGACGTTCAGGTAATGTCCGCTGAGGACGAGGATCGCGAGATCCTCGAGCAGTTTGATATCGATCTGGATGCCGAAGAGGCTGCAGAAGACGATGAGAACCTTGTCGCACGCCCGCCGGTTGTCACGGTTATGGGCCACGTTGATCACGGTAAGACCAAGCTGTTGGACGCGATCCGCCACGCACGCGTGTTGGAGACCGAACACGGCGGCATTACCCAGCACATCGGCGCTTATCAGGTGCACATCGATTATGAGGACACGGATCGTGCCATCACCTTCATCGATACCCCTGGTCACGAGGCGTTCACGCAGATGCGTGCTCGCGGTGCCGACATTACGGACGTTGCGATCCTCGTGGTTGCGGCAGATGACGGCGTGATGCCCCAGACGGTTGAAGCGTTGAACCATGCTCAGTCCGCCGGAGTCAAGATCGTGGTTGCGGTCAACAAGATCGACGTGGAGGGGGCCAACCCCGCCAAGGTGCGCGCACAGCTGACCGAATATGGTTTGGTTGCCGAGGAATACGGTGGCGATACGATGTTCGTGGATATTTCCGCGAAGCAGCGCACCGGTATCGACGATCTGCTGGAGGCCGTGCTCTACACGTCTGACGCAGAGGTTGATCCGAAGGCCAATCCGGACAGGCCCGCTCGTGGCGTTGCCATCGAGGCAAAGCTGGATCAGGGCCGTGGAGCGGTTGTCACCGCACTAGTTGAAACCGGCACTCTGCGAGTTGGCGATCCACTTGTTGTGGGCGCCGCTCACGGTCGCGTTCGCGCTATGTTTGATGAGTCTGGAGCTAACGTGGAAGAGGCGGGGCCGTCGCGTCCCGTCCAGATCCTCGGCATGTCCGCGGTTCCGTCCGCAGGCGATAGCTTTATCGTTGCGAGCGATGATCGCACGGCCCGTCAGATCGCTGATAAACGAGAGGCCGCCAAGCGTGCCGCGACACTGGCCAAGCGCCGCAAGCGCGTCTCCCTCGAGAACCTCAACGAGGCGCTTAAGGAAGGCACGGTCCAGACGCTCAACCTCATCCTCAAGGGTGACGCCTCCGGTTCTGTCGAAGCACTGGAGTCCTCTCTTCTGGAGGTCGAGGTCAGCGATGAAGTTCAGCTGCAGATCATCCACCGCGGCGTTGGCGCCATCACTCAGAATGACGTCAACCTTGCCACCGTGGATAACGCGGTCATCATCGGCTTCAACGTTCGGCCCGCCGAGCGCGTTCAGGAGCTTGCTGACAGCGAGGGTATCGAGATGAAGTTCTACTCGGTGATCTACAAGGCGATCGAGGATGTGGAGGATGCTCTCAAGGGCATGCTCAAGCCCATCTATCAGGAAGTCCAGCTGGGAAGCGCGGAGATCCGTCAGGTCTTCCGTTCAGGCAAGTTCGGCAATATTGCTGGTTCTATCGTGCGCTCCGGCACGATCAAGCGCGGCACAAAGGCTCGCTTGGTCCGCGATGGCGTTGTGATTGCTCCAGAACTGGAGATCGCCTCGCTTCGCCGCGAGAAGGACGATGTTACGGAGGTCCGCGAGGGCTACGAGTGTGGTATCACGCTTGGCCACAAGGACATCCAAGAAGGCGATATTATCGAAACCTTCGAAATGCAGGAGAAGGCGCGCGACTAACATATCGCGCAAGCATCGGCGGCGGGCTACCCTAGTGGTGGCCCGCCGTTTCGACCGAAAGGTGGCATCATGCCAAATCCACGAGCAACACGTATCGCGGGGCGCATCCAGCAGATTGTTGCCTCCCTTGTGACAACACGACTGAAGGATCCCCGGCTGGACATGGTCACGATCACCGATGTCAAGGTGACCGGCGATCTCCAGCATGCAACGGTCTATTACACCGTTTACGGCGATCACCAGAAGCAGGCAGATGCCCGGCGCGGTCTCGAATCGGCCAAGGGGAACATTCGCTCGCAGGTGGGCCACCAGCTGGGTCTTCGCCTGACACCAACGATTGAGTTCGTTGCGGACGCACTGCCGGAGTCTGCCCGAACCTTCGAGGATGCCCTGACAGCGGCAAAGTTCCGTGATGAGCAGATTGCGAAGACCGCCGAGGGAGCTGCGTGGGCGGGGGAGTCCGATCCCTACCGCAAGCCCGAGGATATTGAGGGCGACGAGTTAGATGCCTGACCGGCCGCCACGGCCCTGGGGTGAGTTGCCTCGCGCTGAGGCAACTGCGCCCGACGGGCTGATCGTCGTGGATAAGGATCAGGGCGTCACCAGCCACGATGTGGTTGGAGCGATGCGGCGATTAGCGGCCACTCGAAAGGTGGGACACGCAGGAACCCTCGATCCCATGGCCACGGGAGTGCTGTGCATCGGCATCGGTAAGGCAACGAAACTGCTGCAGTACGTCACGGGCGCGGACAAGGAGTACCGCGCGACCATCCGGCTGGGTGTGAACACCCACACCGAGGACGCCGAGGGCGAGGTGACCGCCGTGCGCGGAGTTTCGAGCCTCGGATCGGATACATCTGCGATCGATCGAGCCATCGGGCAGCTACGTGGAGATGTCCAGCAGCGTCCGAGCTCCGTGAGCGCGGTGAAGGTGGATGGCCAGCGGGCGTATGCCCGCGTGCGGGCCGGTGAGCAGGTTGAACTTGCTGCCAGGCCCGTGCACATCGAAGGATTCGAGCGGGTGGGTGAACCCCGCCCGGCACTGCACGGGGTAACGCCCGTGCTGGACGTGGACGTTTTGGTCCGGTGTTCGGCAGGCACCTACGTTCGCGCGCTTGCCCGTGATGTCGGAGATTCGCTCGGAACCGGTGCTCATTTGACTTTCCTTCGGCGAACCCGGGTTGGAGCATGGGAGGTTGGGCAAGCCAACTCGGTGGCTCAGCTCGCGAGCTTGGTTCGAGCCGGGGAGGAACTTCCCGTCGTCGGTATAACAACACTCTGTACCCAGCTCTTGCCGTGCGTGGAGGTGAGCGAGGAAGAAGCAACCGCGCTTGCCCACGGCCAGTTCATCGCGGGACGCGAGACTGAAAACACCCCTGCGGCAGCATTATGCAACGGCCGAGCCGTCGCTCTGATCTCCCGGCGCGGATCGAAAATGAAACCGGATCTCTTACTCGTGCAGTGAGGGGCCACCGAAGCGATAAGGTATGACTCGTGAGTAATGAGAAGAAGCAAGAATCCACGTGCGGTTGCGGCGGAGCGTGCGGCGGCCACGGATCGGGGGCCCGGCAAGCTGGCGGTCCTGCTCGCCACACTGACGGCCCTGCAGCCAAGGAAAAGGCGGCTCAGGGATTCGCTGACCTATCTGATGGTCGATTGAATTTGGGGCTGCGGGCGTCCAAGTGAACAGAATAGACGTCTGGCGCCACCCCGAGGATATTCCCGCGGACCTCGGCCCAACTGTTGTGACTGTGGGCGTGTTTGACGGAGTCCACCGCGGGCACCACGCGGTGCTCTCCGAGACGGTGCGCAACGCCCGGGAACGGGGGCAAAGGTCCGTTGCCCTCACATTTGACCCGCATCCGGCTACCGTGCACCGTCCGGATCATCCGGTCAAGTTGGTTGCGACTCTGGAGGATCGCATCGATCGCCTAGCGGCTGCCGGAATCAATGCCGTATACGTTCAGCACTACACGCTTGATTACGCTCAGGCCACCGCTGAATCCTTCGTGCGCGATCAACTCGTGGGTGGCCTGCACGCGAGCCTCATCGTGGTGGGCGAGGATGCCCGATTCGGCAGGAACAACGCCGGGGATGGGGACCTGCTGATCGATATGGGCAGCAAACTCGGCTTCGAGGTGATCCTCCTCAATGATCTTGGCGAACCCGCTGGACGCCGGTGGTCCTCGACATGGGTGCGCGAGCTGTTAGCCGCGGGTGACGTAGAAAAGGCTGCAGAAATCTTGGGCAGGCCCCACCGCCTACGCGGCGCCGTAGTGCACGGATTCCAGCGTGGGCGAGAATTGGGTTTTCCCACCGCTAATCTCAAAGGCGAGGAGTTGGGCGAGATCCCAGCCGATGGTGTGTATGCCGGATGGCTGGTGAGAAACGTACCCGGCACAAGTGCGGCCGAATACCTCCCGGCCGCCATCTCCGTAGGCACAAACCCGCAGTTCGATGGTGTTGAACGCACGGTTGAAGCCCACGTGCTGGGCCGTGCTGATCTCAACCTCTACGGCGAAGAGCTAGCCGTTGATTTCATTAAGCGCCTTCGCCCGATGGTTTCCTTCGAATCGGTGGACGGGCTGCTCTCCCAGATGGATGAGGATCTGCGCAATACGGCCTTAACTCTGGGCGTGCCAACCGCAGGGCGTGTTGATCCCGATGAGGTCACGGCGATTTAGTGCGGCGTGCAACTTCACACTTGGAGCAAGGACTCGCACGTATTTACCAGTGTTAGACTAGCGGAGCCGTCAGATCGGCCACGGATGCGTCATTGCCTGGGAGAACATGCCCCGGAGCTCCGTGCAACGGAACCTTAAAGGAGAAACATGGCCCTGAAGCCTGAAGAAAAGCAGAAGATCATCGCTGAGTATGCAACGCATGAGGGCGATACCGGTTCACCTGAGGTTCAGGTAGCACTTCTGAGTGCACGAATCAGCGAACTTACGGAGCATTTCCGCACTCATCATCACGATCACCACTCACGTCGTGGTCTGATGCTTCTCATCGGCCAGCGCAAGCGCCTTCTGGCATACCTTGCCGAAGAAGATATTGAGCGTTACCGTTCATTGATTTCCCGTCTCGGCCTGCGCCGGTGACGAAGTGACGGCCCGGGCCTAGCCCGGGCCGTTTACTGTATTTCTACAAGTTGAATTAGGCCCGGTTGTCGGTTGTGTCCTCCGGAAGGTTTCCGTGGGTTTCAACTGATGGCCGTGCCAAGATAAGAAAGGGGTCCCTGTGGAGGGTCCTGACGTACATAGTTCAGAAGCCGTTATTGATAACGGCAATTTCGGCACACGCAACATTCGCTTCGAGATCGGCCGGCTAGCCCAGCAGGCCAACGGCTCGGCTCTCGCCTACTTGGACGGAGAGACAACCGTCTTCTCCGCCACCACGGCGTCCAGCAAGCCGAAGGAACACTTCGATTTCTTCCCGCTGACCGTTGATGTTGAGGAGCGCTCCTACGCTGCTGGCAACATCCCCGGATCGTTCTTCCGGCGTGAGGGCCGTCCTGGCACGGAGGCGATTCTGGCTGCCCGCCAGATCGATCGCCCGCTGCGTCCCGCCTTCAAGAAGGGCATGCGTAACGAGGTCCAGATCGTTGCCACCGTAATGTCCATTCATCCGGATGATCAGTACGATGTGCTTGCGATCAACGCCGCATCGCTATCCACTTCACTCGCTGGTCTGCCGTTCTCCGGCCCAGTTGGTGGCACCCGCATGGCCCTTGTTGATGGCCAGTGGATCGCCTTCCCGCACTGGAGCGAGCTGGATCGCGCCACATTCTCCATGTCGGTTGCTGGCCGCCTCACCGAAGATGACGTTGCCATCATGATGGTGGAAGCCTCAGCTCCTGAGAACGCCGATGCCACGATCAAGTCCGGTGGCGCCAAGCCCACCGAAGACGTTGTGGCTCAGGGCCTGAACGCGGCCAAGCCGGTCATCCGCACCCTGTGCGAGGCTCAGCTTGAGCTCATCGAGAAGTATGCGAAGCCCACCGGCGATTACCCGTTCTTCCCCGATTACACGGAAGAGCAGTACGCTGCCGTAGAGAAGCAGGTTGGCGATCGCTTCCAGCCGATCCTCGGCATCGTTGCCAAGGCTGAACGTGATGATGCTCTTAACGAGCTCACCTCGGCCGTTGTGTCCGAGCTTGCCGAGCAGTTCCCGGAGGAAGAGGGCATGCTTGCCCTCGCCGTGAACGCCAACTTCAAGCAGGTCATGCGCCGCCACGTGCTGACCGAGGGCGTGCGTATGGACGGCCGTACCCCCGTTGAGATCCGCTCGATCTCGGCAGAGGCCGGCGTGCTCCCACGCGTACACGGCTCCGCTCTGTTCCAGCGCGGCGAGACCCAGATTCTGGGTGTCACCACGCTCAACATGCTCAAGATGGAGCAGCAGCTGGATAACCTTTCTCCGGTCACCCGCAAGCGCTACATCCACCACTACAACTTCCCGCCTTACTCCACCGGTGAGACCGGCCGAGTTGGTTCCCCCAAGCGTCGCGAGATCGGCCACGGTCACCTCGCAGAGATCGCTCTGGAGTCCCAGCTACCCGAGCGCGAGGAGTTCCCCTACGCGATCCGACAGGTCTCTGAGACCATGGGATCGAACGGTTCCTCCTCGATGGGCTCGGTCTGCGCCTCTACGCTCTCGCTTCTGAACGCGGGCGTTCCGCTCAAGGCCCCCGTGGCCGGAATCGCTATGGGCCTCGTGTCCGACGTGATCGACGGTGAAACCCGCTACGTCTCCCTCACCGACATCCTCGGTGCAGAGGACGCGCTTGGCGATATGGACTTCAAGGTTGCCGGAACTCGCGAGTACGTAACGGCCCTTCAGCTGGACACCAAGCTGGCTGGCATCCCCGCCGCCGTTCTTGACGCCGCTCTCAGCCAGGCCCGCGATGCACGCTTCGCGATTCTGGACCTCATGAGCGAAGCCATCGATGGCCCGGACGAGATGGCAGAGACCGCACCTCGCATTATCTCGGTGAAGATCCCGGTAGATAAGATTGGCGAAGTGATCGGGCCCAAGGGCAAGATGATCAACCAGATCCAAGAGGATACTGGCGCCGACATTTCGATCGAGGACGATGGCACCGTGTTCATCGGTGCATCGGACGGGACCTCCGCAGAGGCCGCCCGCACCACGATCAACGCGATCGCCAACCCCCAGTTGCCCGAAGCCGGAGAGCGCTACATCGGAACAGTGGTCAAGACCACCACGTTCGGTGCATTCGTTTCCCTGACCCCGGGCCGCGACGGCCTCCTCCACATCTCCCAGATTCGCCGCCTCGTTGGCGGCAAGCGTGTGGAGAACGTGGAGGATGTCCTCAACGTCGGAGATCGCGTAGAGGTGGAAATTGCCGAGCTGGATCAGCGTGGCAAGATCTCGCTTCACGCGGTTGTCGAGGGCGAAGAAGAAGCCCCCGCTGAAGAGCAGAAGCAGGAGCAGCCACGCCGCGAGCGTCCCGAGCGCGGTTCGCGCCGTGGCTCCCGCCAGCGCCGCCGTACGCACGAAGGCTCCTCTGACGCCGAGTAAGTACTAGGCACCAAGTGCAGCTGTGGGCCCCAACGTTCGAAAGAGCGTTGGGGCCCACAGTCATGCCGTGGGATTGGCCGCAATCTAGGCATATGACCCGCTGCCTCGGTTAGGCTGGAGGGGTGAGCGAATCTATCGATTACACTGAAGCGCCCCTTGATCTGGATTTTTCGCGGGGTGGTTTATCCCTAGAGGAAGAGGGAAAGCTCCTGCGCCGCTCCGTCCTTCCCGGCGGTGTGCGGGTCCTGAGCGAGAGAATTCCCCATTCCCATTCCACCAGTATCGGCCTGTGGATCGGTGCCGGCTCACGTGACGAGGGCGATGAGGCCCGCGGATCCACTCACTTTTTAGAGCATCTCCTGTTCAAAGGCACACGCAATCGTGGTGCCAAGGAGATCGCAGAGCGCATCGATTATCTGGGCGGAGATTTCAACGCCGCCACCGCCAAGCAGTACACCTGCTATTACGGCCACTGTTTCGAGCAAGATGTGGCCCCCAGCCTCAACCTTCTGAGCGATATGGTCACTGGCGCGCGGCTGGACGCTGGCGATATGGAGATGGAGCGCGGGGTGATCCTCGAAGAGCTCTCGATGTACAACGATGACGCCGCTGAAGTTGCTCACGAGGCCATCACCTCCATGGTGTTTGGCGATCACCCGCTAGGACGCCCCGTGGGTGGTACCCGCGAATCCGTGAGCGCCTTGGCCAACGAGAGCCTCCACAATCATTATTCGGCGATGTACGGCCCGAGCGAACTGGTAGTCACCGCCGCCGGAGCGGTGGATCACGAGCAACTGTGCGAACGTGTGCACGCCGAGCTAGAGGCCGGCGGCTGGGACATGAGCGGCCCCGGAGTTCCCGAACCCCGGCGTACCGCCTCACTGATCGCGCCAGTGGAACCCGCAACCCGGTATATTGAGCGCCCCGTCGAACAAGCCGCCGTGATTCTCGCGGCCCCTAGCTTTGACCTTTTCGATGAGCGGCGCCGTGCGCTTTTCGCCATGAACGCGATTCTGGGCGGCGGTACCTCGTCACGCCTCTTCCAGAAGATTCGTGAAGAGCGGGGTTTGGCCTACTCGACGTACTCATTCCCGAGCCTGTTCCCAGAAGGCGGAATGTACGGCATGTACGCAGGATGTGCGGTGGCCAACGCATCCGAGGTGGCCACGCTGTTGGCAGCCTGCCTCGAGGAGATCGCCGCAGACGGAGTGAGCGATGCCGAGGTGGAATCGGCCTACCGCAGGATTCGGGCCGAGATCATCTTTTCTAATGAGCACTTGAGCTCCCACATGAACCGGTTGGGAAACGCGGAGCTGATTCGGGGCTCGCTCACCTCCCAGTCCGAACTACTGCGCAAGGCCCGCGCTGTCACGGCCGCGGACGTCCAAGAGGTTGCCCAGTTCATCGCTTCTCAGCCGCGTTCGCTGGTTACGGTGGGTCCCGCGGTAGGCTAGTGCCTATGATCAACGTCGCAGTGATAGGCGCCCAGGGGCGCATGGGTACAACCGTCTGTTCGGCCGTCGAGGATGCGCCGGACATGAACCTCGTGGCACGCCTCGATGTGGGCGATACACTTGATACAGGTTCGTTGAACGGCGCTGAAGTCGCCGTAGATTTCACGGTTCCCTCAGTGACCGAGGCTAACGTGCACGCGGTGTTGGAGGCGGGGGTTGACGTAGTTGTCGGCACAACGGGATGGAACGAAGAAACTCTGGCCGGGGTTCGAACCAAGGCCGAAGAAACGGGCCGCTCCGTCATCATTGCTCCCAACTACGCACTTTCCGCAGTCCTCGTCATGAGCTTTGCGGAAAAGGCGGCGCCCTACTTCGAATCGGTTGAAGTGATCGAAATGCACCACCCGGACAAGGTGGATGCTCCTTCTGGGACGGCCAAGACTACGGCTCAGCGCGTTGCTGCGGCGCGTGGGGACCTCCCGGAAAGCCCGGACGCAACGGAGACTGATCCGGCCGGCGCGCGCGGGGCCAAGATCGATGGCGTGAGTGTTCACGCGGTGCGGCTGCGCGGCCTGAATGCCCACGAGGAAGTCCTCCTAGGTAACCCCGGCGAGCAGATGGTGATCCGCCAGGATTCTTTCGATCGTTCCAGCTTCATGCCTGGTGTGCTGCTCGCGGTGCGCGCTGTTATCGGGCGTGGCGGCCTCACCTACGGCCTCGACGAGGTAATGGGCATCTAGGCGTCAGAGAGCATTGCGTACCAGCAGTGCTCCGTGGCCTCTTCTGATCCGATTTGCATGCTCCGCCGGAGGCCCGTTGGCGCAAAGCCAGCGCTGTGAAGGAAGTCCGTGTGCGCGTCATCTCCGGCCAGCACCCACATTTGCACAATGGTTGCGCCCTGTTCGCTGGCCAGATCCGTTGCTGCGGCCAAGAGACGGGATCCGTGTCCCGCGCGCCCGTTTTCCGGGGGTACCTCTAGGGCGGTTATTTCGACGACGACGGGAAGTTCTTCCTCAGGTTCTTCACCATCCGCGGCTTCCACATGGGTGGGGGAGACGGCGGCAAATCCCACTACCTTCCCCTCATCCACCGCGGTCAGGACCGCGTGCTCGGGGCTGGGGAGATCGGTGATGGCCTGCTCCCATTGGCGCGAAAAGGCCTCGGGCACAAACACCTGAGCAATTTCTGGCTCGGGATCCTTCCCCAATGCCGCCACGATGGCATCGTGCATGGTTTGGGCGTGAATGGCCCCAATAAACTGTGCGTCTAGTGCCGTTGCGGGCCGGACAAAAACGTGGTTTCCCATGTCTCTAGGATACGCGATACAGGGAGCGAGCCAAGTCACAGCCTCATTAATGGACGATGCGGACATTAGTCCCTGCTCGCAGTTGCTCTCAGAGCATGAGGTTAGGCGTACCTGACTTAAAGATGGAATCGATGGGGGATTGCACCAAGTGTCTGAACTGAAGCTGGTAAAGCTGCGCCCACTGGCGGGCCGCGGTGGTATGTTCGCGATGGTCATTGCGCTATGCATCGTATTCTTACCTTTCCTCTCCTCCCCGTCGTATGCGGCAGATAAGGACTGGGATTCCTACGCGGACCAGATGATCGAGAAGATCGAGCAAATCCCAGATCAGTACGCTGCTGAGGACATTTCCGGCGTTGAAACGTCAATCCGGCAGGCTTATTACGAGATCCACCAAGTTAGCGGGATGGAAGCTGAGATCGATCACCGTTTGGGTGAAGATCGCAGCGATGCCTTTGTATCCCAGCTCCTGTCCCTCCGGGACTTGAGCCAGAACGGTGTCTCTCAGGAAGAGATCGAAGCTGCGACGAGCGAAACGATTGAACTCCTCCAAACAAATGTAGCTGACCTGAAGGATGCTCCCGAGATTAATGACAAATGGTCCCGCGTAGCCACCCGATCGATCGATCAGGTTGAAGCCGCAAAAACGGCCTATGCCGCGGGCGATTACAGCACAGCGGCGAACGCGGCTCGCGATGCCTACCTTGCCCACTATGAAGCGGATGGTCTTGAGAAGGCGACGATCTCCTACATCGGCCAGAGCCGAGTCAGCGAGGTCGAGAGCATGTTTACTCAGCTTCGCCAGACGGGGCGAGATGGCGAAATATCCGTCGATGAGTTCAACGCCAAGGCAGACGAACTGATTTCTGCCCTGACTGAAGATGCAACCGAACTCGACGCATTGACCTCCTCCGGCGAACTCGGCTGGACTGGATTCTGGGCCTCGTTCGCGATCCTGCTTCGTGAAGGTGCAGAGGCACTGCTCGTAGTTGCCGCGGTGGTCACCTATGCGATGAAGGCAGGACGTAAGGATCAGCTGGTAGGCATCCTCGTGGGAGTTGCTGGAGCGCTCGCGATTTCCATCGGCCTCGCCTTCGCTTTCTCGAAGATCACCAGTTCTGCCGCTACTGGCTTCGGGCAAGAGGTAATCGAGGGCGTCACGGGCTTGCTCGCGGTAGTCATGCTCATCTGGGTGTCTAACTGGATCCTCTCGAAATCATCGGGCAATAAATGGCAGAAGTACATTGAGCACACAGCAGGCGAAGGCACGTCCTCTGGTGGAGTATTCGCCCTAGCATCTGTGGCATTCCTCGCGGTGCTTCGCGAGGGTGCGGAGACGATCCTCTTCTTTAGCCCGATCATCGCCGCCAGCAAGACGGGGGCGGATCACGCCAAGATGTGGCTAGGCATTGGAGCAGCCGTGATCATCTTGGCGATCATGTTCACCCTCATCTGGGTATTCGGAGTACGCCTACCGATGAAGGCGTTCTTCAAGTGGACATCAGTACTCCTTGGAATTCTCGCTGTCACCATCGCCGGTGGGGCCATCAAGGAATTCCAAGACGCAACTCTCGTGCACGCCACCGCAGTTGGCGGTGTGCCCGAGGTGAGTTGGTTGGGTCTCTACCCAACCGTCGAAACGTTGGCAGCTCAGGCATTCGTGATTATCATTCTGGTGATTCTCGCGGTCCTCCAACGCCGGAGCGCCAACCAATCTAGGCAGCAGGCCACACAGGATGACCCTGCAGCCACCCACACGAAATGAAAGGAAACAAGGTGAAGAACAAGAAGTTTCTAGCCTTAGTGGCCGCAGCAACGATGGCCTTCTCTCTTAGCGCATGCTCGTCTGACGATGACAGCGCGGACACCGCCGAGGAAACCACCGCAGCCGTTGCGGATGATGAGAAGGACACCGCGGGCATCAACGAACTCCCTGTGGGAGATTCGGGCCCTCAGACCGATGGCCCGCTAACGGTAGATGCCGTCTACTTCCAGGCGATTGATCTAGAGCAGGGCTCCATGGCCATGCCAGCTGCTTCAGAATCGGATATGCACTTCGAGATCGATATCGCCACAACGGACGAAGCCACCGAATGGGGATACGAGGCGGACCAGTTCCTGCCTTACCTCGACATCAAGGCCGTTGTGACCAACACCGATACGGGTGAGGAAACCGATCTGGGAACCATGATGCCGATGATCGCCTCCGACGGCCCGCACTATGGAAACAACATCTCGCTCGAGCCCGGTAACTACGATGTGTCGTTGACCGTCACCTCCCCGGCTGACGATTTCATGCTCCATACGGGCAACGATTCGTCCGGCGTTAAGGGCCGTTTCTGGGACGAGCCGCTGAAGTTTGAGTTCAAGAACTGGCAGTGGGACGGTCAGCTGATCTAAGTCCCTGTTCTCCTTCTGGAGAAGCAGCGGCGGCGCGCTACGGATCGCGCCGCCGCTGATAGCTGCAAAGTTGATCGGATGATTTTCTAAGGTCTATCACGCACATGCTGAAACTGTTTGTTACCTCGGTCCAAAGCGCCTTGCCGCTGTGCCTTGCGCTGGCTATCTTGCTTGCCAGCCGCGCCTATTCACCACGAGAACGCCGCATCGTTGCGCGTTGGACGGTGGTGGTCAGCGTCGTGGGACTCATTGGTGGAGCCGTCGTCGCGTTCTTGCGCCTCAATACCAAACTCATCGATGTCCCAACGTTTAATGCCTACGTTGGTCCAGTGACGTTCCTCGCCATCGTGGCCTTCTTAGTGGCCGTGTGGCTCTTTGGTGGCCGGGACCTTCACGATATTGAGCAGACGTGGCGCCACCATCTGCTCACCGTGACGAGCCTTATCGCCATCGTGACTGCCGGGGTCTCTTACGGCTTCACCTACTTCTTCAATACCTCTGGAATTGTCCAGATGGGGTCCGGCATCCTCGATACGGATAGCCTTCTGCGCCTCGCTGGCTACGTCCTTGGTACGGTGCTCGTGATCGTTGCTGCTTGGGGATACGTCGTATCCGCCGCGCGGGTTCCCTGGTATGTGCGCACCGCCGTCACCACCATCGTTTTTGCTGCCATGGTGCTTCCGCGTGCGATCCTGCTCTATCAGCAGTTTGCCACACGCCAGATGGTTCCGCGCAGCAATCTTGTGTTCAGCTGGGTTCTGTGGATCCAACAGAACGAGGCAGCCACTCAGATATCTCTTGCGTTCCTTGTCTCCGTTCCCGGAATCATTGCCCTGTGGACTCACCCCCGCGGTCCGTTCAAGAATGCCGCGGAGCGGCGGGCCCGGAAGGCCGATCAAATCTCCCGGCGCAAGTTCCTTAGCCTGTCCGTTGTGGGTTCCGTACTGTTCGTGGGGGCGCTGACAGTGGGGAAGACCCGCGCCGAGTATGTGCCGGAGCTCTCCGAAATCGAACCCTCTACGGTTGACGGCGATTGGGTTACCGTTGCCCGAGATCTTGTGAGCGACGGGCACCTTCACCGGTTCGCATACGAGGCCAAGGATTCGACCGAGGTCCGGTTCATCGTCATCAAGAAAAACGAGAGTGCATTCGGCACCGGACTTGATGCCTGTGAGATCTGCGGAGATTCAGGCTATTACGAAGATAAGGGTAAGGTCATCTGCCGCGAATGCGACGTCATGATGAACGTCCAGACCATCGGGTTTGCCGGAGGATGCAACCCGATACCGATCACGTACGAAATCGATGGAAACAAGCTCAAGTTCTCCGTGGAGGAGCTCGAGAGCCACGTTTCGGTGTTTAAGAGTTAACAATGTTTTTTTGGAGGATGATCAACCGTGCGTTGCGTCGCCAGGTCAATAAACGCCTGATGATCGCGCTCACGATCTTGCTCGGATCTGGCCTGACAACCTCAATGTTTGCCGTCATGATGGATGTGAGCGATAAGGTCCAGTCCGAGCTGAGCTCATTCGGTGCCAACATTCAGATCGTTCCGCAGGGCGCTTCAATCGTCTCGGACATGTATGACGTTGATGCCCCAACAACTCAAGGAGCGATCCGAGAGGATGAGCTGGGTAACCTCAAGACGATCTTCTGGGGTCACAACATCGAGGACTTCACGCCATTCTTGACCACGTCTGCAAGTGTTGATAACCAGGATGTGACCGTTGTTGGCACATGGTTCAACCACTTCCTCGCCACCAAGACTGGCGAGGAAGTGGAAACCGGCATCAAGCACATGCGGGACTGGTGGGACGTCACAGGCTCGTGGGCAACAGACGATCAAGCGATGGCTGGCTCTAGGCTTGCCTCGGCCAACGGATGGGAAGCCGGCGATACGATCACCGTATCCGCTGATGGCCAGGCTTACGATGTCACGATCGCGGGAATCATTCAGGCCGGATCGGACGAAGATCGCCAGCTCTTCGTTCCCCTCGATATGGCCCAATCGATTGCTGGGCGAGACGGTGATGTGGAAAAGGTTGAGGTGCGTGCAATCACCACGCCCGATAACGATCTTGCGCGCCGCGCCGCGCGGGATCCCTCAACGCTATCGCTGAGCGAATGGGAAACGTGGTATTGCACGGCCTACGTGAGTTCAATCGCCTATCAAATCGAAGAGACGATGACGAACGTGGATGCGAGTGCCGTGCGGCAGGTAGCGGACACGGAAGGTGAAATTCTGGGCAAAACACAGCTCATCATGACAGTGGTAGCTGTTTTCGCCATGGTGGCGGCCTCACTGGGCATCGCGAACCTCGTGACCGCCTCAGTGATGGAACGGTCCAAGGAAGTGGGCCTCATGAAGGCCCTCGGGGCCCGAAACAAGAACGTGGTGGCCACGATCCTGACGGAAACATTTGTGGTTGCCCTCATCGGCGGTGTACTGGGCTTCTTTGCCGGCGTGGGCTTAGCCCAAATAGTGGGCCACCTTGTGTTCGGATCAGGGATAACGATCCGTCCGATGCTCATCCCCGTCATGATCCTCATCATCTTTGTCACGGTGATCTTGGGGTGTTTGCCCTCGATGCGATACCTGCTCAAGCTCAAGCCAGCGCAAGTTCTTCACGGGAGGTGATGAGATGAATAGCCATACACAAATGTATTTGCGCATGATCACGCGCTCGTTCTTTGGGCGGCTCTCGCGAGTCCTCATCGCGTCCCTATCTATTGCCGTAGGCGCAGCCACACTGGCGGGACTGGGACTCATCGCCTACACGGTGCCCGCACAGATGCAAAAGGAGCTTCGCTCATACGGGGCCAATCTGATTGTTGTTCCCTCTGGTTCCGATAGCCTGACTGACGATAGTTTGGCGGAGGCAGATGCCGCCGTCGGCGAAAATCTTGGGCGTGCGCCCTACCAATACACCAACCTGGTGTACAACCAGCAGCCCATCTCCGTGATGGGAACAGAACTGGACGATGCGCAGAAGGTGCGCCCCTACTGGGAGATCGACGGAAAGGAGCCGGCAGAAACCGGTGAAATTCTCGTTGGAGAAAAGGTAGCCGAAACCTACCGGTTCAAGGTGGGGGAGACGGTAGGCCTTTCTGAGCCCACCACAGACGATGGTGCGGCAGAAAACCTGACCGTATCGGGGATCTTGCACACCGGCGGGGCCGAAGATGAGCTGATCGTCATGGGATTCGATACCCTCAGCGAGTTCACCGGCGCAGATGCCCAGTACAACCTCATCGAATATTCGGTGAATGCAAAGGGCGAGGTCCTCACGCAGATTGCCGATCAGCTGACGGACGAGGATTCGGGCATGGAAGGCGAGGTTGTTCGCCGAATGACCGAATCCGAATCAGGTATTGCCCAAACCCTCCAGACCCTCATCTGGATCGTGAGTGCCATCATCTGCGTGCTGACGCTCATCTCGATTTCCGCCACGCTCAACGCGGTTGTGTCCGAGAGGTCCCGAGAAATCGGCCTGAAGAAGGCCCTCGGCGCGGTAGCGCGAGATATCACGCGCGAGTTCATTGGCGAATCGGTGCTTCTGGGTATCATCGGCGGGGCGGTAGGCTCTGCGGTTGGCATCTGGATGGCCAACTTCATATCGATGGAGGCGTTTGCCGTCAAAATCAGCATATCGTGGTGGGTTATTCCACTCACCCTGATTTTCTCCGTCATTATTGCGGTGGTGGGGAGCCTAGCTCCGGCCCGCCGTATTTCCAGAATTAATCCCGTAGATGTACTAGGTGGGGAGTAATGGCCACAACAGACGAATCGATCTACTCCATTCAAAATGTCAGCCGGCGCTACGGCTCTCTCGCGGCGTTGGACGATGTAAGCCTGGACATCAGGCGGGGCGAATGGATCTCCATCGTGGGACCTTCCGGCTCCGGCAAGTCCACACTCATGAACATCATGGGATGTATGGACAGCCCGACGGAGGGCACTGTGTTGCTTGAAGGCGACCGGCTGGACAAAATGGGCGAACCCGAGCTTGCCAACGTTCGGCGTAACAAGATTGGGCTCGTGTTCCAGCAGTTCCATCTGGTTCAGCACCTGAACGCCGTGGAAAACGTGGAGCTTGCCCAGTACTACCACTCAATGCCGGATAGTCAGGAGGCCCTCGATGCGTTAGAGCGTGTGGGGATGAAGGATCGCGCAACGCACTTGCCGCGCGAGCTTTCAGGCGGTGAGCAGCAGCGTGTGTGCGTTGCCCGCGCCCTGATCAACCATCCGGACGTGATTCTCGCGGACGAGCCCACGGGTAACCTGGACGAGGTAAACGAGCGCATCGTCATCGATTTCTTCCATCAACTCCACGACGGCGGAACAACTCTCATCGTGGTGACTCACGATGCCGAGGTAGCCGCCCAAGGAGAGCGCCAGATCATTCTGGAGCACGGGCGCATTGCCCGCGAAGTTATCGGCGTGGATGGCACTCCAACGAAGGGACAGAAGAACCGTGACGAAGCAGAGTAATCGGATCGGACTGGCCGTTGGACTGATTGGTGCTGCGCTCCTTGCAGGCTGCGGGGGCGGTGGTAGCTCGGCCGATCCGGCGAATGCCCTAGCGGACGGGACGTACACCGGGACCTCGCCAGCCGAAGATGATGGCACATATGGCGTCGTGGAATTCACCGTAGCTGGCGGTGCCCTGTCCGATGTCACGTTCACTGCCTTCGATGAGGATGGCACCGCTCACGATGAGAACTACGGGCTCAAGGCCGATGGCACTGTGGCGGACAAGGACTTTTACCAGCGTGCCCAGAACGCCATCGATGCCGAGCAAACATACGTGAGTGAGTTTGAGGAAGAGGGAGACCAAAATACGGTGGATTCCATCGCCGGCGCCTCCCTGTCCTACCGCCTTTTCCAAGGCGCCGTAGAAGACGCCATCGCAAACGCCTGATAAAGACCTGATGGACGATCGCTCCTTTCGCCCCAGCGTCCAACGGCCTCATTCGGCAACGTTCCCTACCATGGGCACTCTGTTACGGGTTGCCTGGGCGGGGAACAATCACGGTATTGCGGCAGCACTCCATCAGAAAGTGCGGCACCTCGAGCGCCTCATGACGAGGTTTCGCGAGGATTCCGAGGTATCTCGTCTTGGTAGCCAGTGGGTTGAGGTGTCCTCGGATACCGCTGCCGTGTTGGGTGCCGCCAAGCTCTATGAGCACCAGACTGGCGGTCATTTCAGCGTGCTTGTTGGCCGCCAGATGCGCGAGTGGGAGGCCATCGCTGGCGGAGACGCCGCCAAGCCGCGGCCAACGCGCGGCAAGATCGAAATAGACGGGCCACGGTGCCGCATCCTTGACGCTCCCGAGCGCCCCGTTGATCTGGGCGGCATCGCGAAGGGATACGCCGCCGATCAGCTGCGTGACCTTGCTCGAAGCATGGGGGCCACCGATGTTCTGGTATCCCTTGGAACATCCTCGATTTCCGTAGCTGGCGCGCCCGCAACGATCGGGTTGGCGAGTCCGTGGCACGGCCCGGACCGCATCGGGTCCCTGACTCTGGAATTAGGGGCGCTCGCGGTTTCCGCCGATCCCGGCACGAGAATCGGTGCCCAGCGGCGCCGCAGCCACGTGCTGAACCCAGACACGGGCACGCCCGCCCTCACCGATCTATGCGGCGTTGTGGTCACGGGCGCCGATGGTATGGCGTGCGAGGCCTTCTCCACCGCCTATCTTGCGATGGGACTAAGTGCGGCCATGCACCTAGACGCCCAGCATCCTGAGCTCAACACCGTTTTCATGACAGTGGATGGCCGGTTGCTCGCCAGCCCGGACCTCAAGTTGCGGACGGTCAGTGGCCTGCAAGCTTGGTTTGAACGCCAGCGCTAGGTGTCTGTGCCTGTAGGTTTTCTCAATCGGCGTTGCAAATAGATCGCCATCAGGAATGCGACTTGAACTCCAAGTAAGAGAGGGAAACTGAACGGAGTGAGAGGTTCTACGGTTGTGATGAACTGCCCCGTTTCTGTTGGCCATTCGCAGACGACCGAGGGTGGCAACATCCTCCATTCGGCATCCGGGACCGTCATCTCCGAGACTCCGTTAGGGGTACCACCTATCTCTATGCAGGCCACAGCTGGAGATCCGGCGGAACGCATGTCCGAAATCGGGACAAGCGTGCACATTCCAAGGGAGACAAGTGCGCCGATACCAAGAATGAGAGTAGCGAACCTTTTCAGCGTTTTCACTGTCTACTCCAAACTGAGATGAGACGGGATCTCCGACCAATGTTTTACGGATCCTATGATGCCCTGTTTTCGTATCTCTTTATAACAAACATCTGGGTAATTCTGTGGCATGTGCAATCCTGCTTGCCGCAATACTTCCACGCTACGCCAGGAACATATTTTGTGGACCAATTTGTGGAACCTAGTTAAATGGGCTTAACCTAAATGTGTTGAGAGTCACTAACAGGTTGAAGATGGGATGAAGAACAATAGATGCTTCTTTGGGGCTGGAGCCGCATTTTTGCTGGTTCTTGCGCTTGGTGTAGGTACAACAGCCGGTGCGTCCCCGGAAGGACTTGCCAACGACCAACAGGCAAGTTTAGTTAGCGTTATGCCCAATGACTCGGCGCCTAGATCATCACAAGAGGCAGAGCACGTAGTCCTTGCGCACCCGATCTCTCTGCCTGAGGCATCGGAGATTGGGGCAGGTATTCCTGAAGTCGTAGGATTCAGGATTGAACAACCGGGGTTGGTTGGAGAAGTATTCCCTGGAGAAAAGTACACCGTAGAGCAGTACCTCTCAGACTTTGAGCGAGATTACGGCGTTCAACCTGCCGTAACCGAAGTCATTCTAGAGAGTAGTGAGAGTCAAAGCGAAACCCAAGACTTGACGACAGATGAGGTTAACGCCGACGCCTTGGAAGGAGAGTTTGACAAAGCGAAAGCTGTTACCCCCGAAGCGCCTTCTGAGCATGGAGCAATGGCCACTGCAGCGCGAGACACGAAAAGTGACCAACCGCCTGCTGTGGATGCGCGGGCAGCCGAGGCTGTGTGGGCACCGCAGTTCACTCAGATCTGGGCTCAGAATATCGACGGACAAGCTGCAGTTGCACAACTGCACCGGTGGTACGCCGAGCGTAAACCTTCGAATATGCCATCCGACTGGGGAATGGAAAATGATCTGATGCAACACACCAGCCACAAGACAGCCGGGACACGTCCGGCTTGTTTGCCAACGAATTTCCGTGAATTGTTCTGGTCGTCGAAAGCGGGAAACATTGCGTGGGACTTCTACGATCCTCAAGGTGGATCGTTGAGCGGAGTTGGTGCATATTTCGATTGGGACGATCTAACAGACGGATGTGGCGAGCAGTCGATTACCGTAGGCATTGGCTACCCTCAGAATCTTCCCGCAGGTGACTCTGGTGTTACTGAATTGATGACCCGTGTGGTGGGAGAGGTTGGTGTTGAAAGCTCCACCAAGTTCAGCGCGTACGCTCAAGCGGTTTCGAACGACTGTAATGATCTAGGACAAGAACCTGGTAGTGCCTGCATGGGGTTGAACACAGAGCGAAGCTTCCCGGCGAGCGGTGGGCAGCAAAGTCAAATCGTGGTTAATAGAAACCGTGAATGGACGCTCCCCGGCTGCTTTGCGACTGAGTATCCTAACAGTCCGATCACGGTTCCTGACTGCGGTTTCTTGGAGTAGGTGATATCTACCTGTTAGCCATCGGATGGCTAACAGGTGGATTGGTCCACTGTCAGCCTCTCTCGCAGTTGACGAGAGTATTCAGCATGAGAATTCAAAGAGCTTCAGTTACAATCTAACAGTTCTGTCTATGGTCATAACGAGCATTCAAGAGTTTGCTCGGCACATCTTGACGGTGAAGGTTGGTATTGGCGGTTCCTCGGATTTGGCCGTGTAATTGGCATCTGAAGCCACGGGGCCACAACAGCCTGCGGGCTATGTAGTTGGCTAGGTCCTGAAGTCTGAGGGCGCAGATGTACAGGTGTTCAAGTCTGCCGTCGATCGCTTGGGCGGGGAGATTCGATGTTCCAGAGCGATCGAAATATGCCAGAATATCCACAGCTCAGCGTTTGAGAGTGCGTTCCAGCTTCATGACCTCGCTGAGGACCTTGGTTGTTGCATCGCTGACGACATCGATGATCTGGGCCATGATGCGTTTGCACTCTATTAGGTCGAGTGCTGGTAGGCGTTCACGACACATCTTGATAGACGCCACAAGTCGCCCGCCTCGACCTGTGCGCACTTGTCGTCGGTGAGGGCGACCATAAGCTTGGTCCTCTGTTTGTTCGTCAGCACGTCGTCTACCGGTGTACTGGATCCGGCAAATTCCGCAGAGCAAATCACCCTTGCGACCGTGGTGCCGGTGGTATCCAGTTGGATGCGCTGCCAATTCCGGTCTAGAGCATTCCCTATAAGTTGGACCACGTGGATGGGGTTAATGGGTTCGTTCGAGTTAGGTAGTTGAGTCTCGGCGGTGGTCTTGGAGCCGCTGAACATCCGTTCATCGCCATGACTACTACGGAGTCGCGCCAGTCTTGAGGTCTGTCTTTGAGCTGTGCCTTGGAGATGCTCTTCGAGCGCCGCTAGACCATGTCGATCAAGCGTGCCGAGCCCGTTTTGCCCGTCAGGGGCGTGAGATTGATGTTGACGATGCCGTACTTGCCGCTCTTGCACGTGTACCGACGGACGTCTTCGTTAACCCCGATGGCGTCCACGCCTCCGAAGTGCTCAGGGCTATCGATGAATCCGCCGTCGTCCAGCGATCACAGTGGCGTTCTCGGAATCCTAGGACACGGCCAAACACTCAGCGACACGAACAACATGAGATGCTGGCACACGGCTCGCTCCAAAGACCGCAGAACAGCCTAGTCAGGGAATAGATTTCGTGCGAGGTAGGCGCTGCCTTCGTATCCTGATGCCGCACATGGCTGTATTCTGTGCATTTGTGGCTTCAGGTGCGTAGATGCAGAGCAGAGTAGTCGGTTGCCATCCAGACGGCTTATGAGGAAACCTGCGGACTAGGGCGTTCCGAGGAGCCTCCAAGACAACTTCGATTCTCACTGTAAGGCCTTCTTTGCGCCACGCCGACACACAAACAGCGTCTGGTATTCATTTCCTACACCTCCAACTATGAAGAACCGATAAACATTACGTGGCCAAACGCTGCGAAGCTTCGAACACCGGACTCGAAACTCTCAAGGTCTCAGCGGTGGTTGGACGGGCGCAACGAGTTAATTCGGTAGGTAGATCCTCGGTCCAGTTAACAAAAAACAGAACAATTCCTCCTCACCGAGAAGGTGGACTGGTGTCCTGTCGCACAACGCAACAGGACACCAGTCCACCTATTAACATTAGGAAATCAGTCTATTTGCTTTGTCAGAGGTTGGAGCTATTTGTTGTACTGACAGCTCAGCTTCATCGGACCAATATTGGAACCAGCGTTCCACGAGCATTTGCTATTCACATTGGTGTCTTTAGCGTGTGACAAACTGACCCACGAAGAATCTCCAGCGCCACCACTCGTGCTGGCGACTTCCCTATATCCAGGAGCGGGATGGAACGATGTTATGTGGAGCGTTCCTGGTCCGTTATAGCCTGGAGATTGAACCCGCCCACCAATGAGTGAAGACTGCGTTGTGCTTTGCTTTTCGGCACCCATTGCCACACTTCCGTTGAAATAGCTTGTGTAGGCAGCATTTGCGGCGGGAGAAAGCGAGATCCCGGCCAGAGTAACTACAGCTGCACCAAGCAAAGCGTTGAATCTAGTACGTTTCATGAGGCTATTCCTTTCGAGTCTTCTCTTGGTTTCCAAAGGCAAGTACACCTATCAACGCACTTGCAACTGCGGTCGCATGGATCGCGGGGTTCAGGCCGCCAAAGCGTAGCCAGGTGATGATGGCGTTGCCCTCCATTCGGGCGCCTGAGCCGAGTTTGTACATCTCCGCGATGCCTTCACCCGACGAATAATCTGCGGTGGCATGGGCCCATACTGCAAGAAGAATCAGTACAACTGCTAGTGTCACTGGCCCTTCCCACGTGTTCTTTGTTCGTGATCCGCTCAATAATGGATAGAGGACAAGTCCGCATACGATGGCGATAGCAAGGTGTTGCAGCCATGGATTTCCTACCTCGGTGATACCGTCAATCTGATTGCCCCAATCAACAGTAACTCCAGTTTGGATGGCTTCAACGCGGATCGCTAAGATTCCGACAGCTAGTGCCGCGATGAGCGCGGCCACTACACCGTAAAGGATGTCTCTGCTGCGAGTCATATCATTACTCCGTATCAAGCTCTGGTAGCTGAACGGCGGTACCATCTGCTCGCGGAATCTCGATATCCCGCAGTGCGGCCGACTGATCGATACTGCTCACAGCAATTACTTGCGGTGTATCTGCGAGGATCTGAACATCTTTTGAAGATGTTAGCGTGCTAGAGTCAATATCGGGCGGCAGCATGTAGGCGGCCGTACCGTCAAACCCCTCTCCATTCAAGCTGACAGCGGCTCCATGTTCGTAAAATGCCATTGGTGATGTGCATCCAACGCTCCCGATCCAGTTATCTTGGGATTCTTCGCCAAGTTGTGTTGCGATGCATATGTTGCCATCAGGATCTGAAGCAATCCAGTGTTCACCGAATTCTGATGTTCCGACGTTGCGGATAGATTCAGGATCCACTCCGGATTCCACCAACCAATCAGGTACGGTCGCCTGGTCGGCAGCCAATTGTGTAATGGCGGGTGTTAAATCGGCTACCTCCAAAGAATGCTGTGTTTCTTGAAGGGAAGGGGAAGCAACCGCGCTTCCCACAATAGCTAGTGATCCAAAGGCAAACGTTGCTATACCAATGCTTCTTTTAATTTTCATCGTATTTCTCCTGAGTGTTTCGATTGGCGATCAATTCCTTGAGCGCTTCTTGTCTGTTTCGGGGAGATGGATTTGATTCTTACCTCATTTTCTCTTTTCTGCTGCTCAGAGCGAAAAAGGAATATGTTTAACGTAACAGACAGAAAAACGTGTTTCAAGCAACATTTAGGTATTTGTCAAATTGCTATCAGAAAAATGTGGGCAAGAATCTGGACATGGCTACCCGCTGCCAGTGCTTGCGCGGTAGGGTCAGGGGCATGACTGAGCTCACTACACTTCCGGCACGTGTATTTGGATCTGTTTCTGTGGCAATGGTGTCGCCCTTCCACGAGGATGGTTCCCTCGATATTGATTCGGCTGTCAAGCTGGCCGATCACCTCGTCAGCGAGGGGTGTGATTCCATCCTGCTCTCGGGCACCACGGGCGAGTCTCCCACCACCCATCAGCCGGAGAAGGATGAGCTTGTTCGGGAGGTCAAGGCGGCGATCAAGGATCGGGCGTTCGTGATGGCGGGCGCGGGTTCGAACGATACGGCCCACGCGGTGCGAATTGCTCAGGGTGCGCAGGAGTCCGGTGCGGACGGACTCCTCGTCGTCGCTCCTTATTACAACCGGCCTTCCCAGGAAGGTGTGTACCAACATATCCTCGCGATTACCGAGGCTACTGATTTGCCCGTGATGATTTATGACATTCCGGGCCGTACCGGGGTTAAGTTGGAGTTCGATACGCTTCGCCGGCTTGCGGAGCACCCCCGTATTTTAGGGGTTAAGGATGCCACAGGAGATGTTCCCGCCGGTTTCGTGAAGATGCGGCAGACGGGGCTTGAGTATTATTCGGGCGACGACGGCCTGAACTTCGCCTGGCTCGCCCATGGGGCCTCTGGTGTGATCTCGGTGGCTGGCCACGTCATCGCGAGCCAGCTTCGCGATCTCGTGAGCGCAGTGGATTCGGGTGATTTGCCCACGGCGCGCGCTGAAGCGGCCAAGCAGCTTCCAGTGATCGACGCGATTATGGGTGGCGGTCAGGGTGCCGTCATGGCAAAGGAGGCGCTGAAGCTCACGGGCGTTATCCCCTCTGCTACACTCCGTTTGCCACTGGTTGGTGCCTCCAAGGCCCAGCTGGCCGAGCTGGCCGATACCCTGCGCGAACAAGGACTTATGTAGCAACTGGCCGCAACGTGCGGCACAATGATCCTCGTGAGTGAAGAGAACACGGAGCCAGAGGTCAGTCCAGAAGACGTCAGCCTAGAAGACGAAACGGAAGAGACTGTCCAGACAGCGACGTCAGAACGCGATTTCGCCGATGCTCTTGTGGGCTCTGAACCCGAGAGCCACCCGGCAGACGGGCTCGCTATGGATCGCGGGGATGCGATCGGGCGATCTGGCCGCTGGCTCGCGGGATGGTGCCTGCGGCTACTCGTGATCGCGGCGGCCGCTTGGGTTCTGGGGGAAGTAGCCTCCGTGGTGTGGTCCGGCATCCTGCCGGTTGTCCTCTCGATCATCCTATGCACCATTTTGTGGCCCCTAGTCCGGCGGCTCCGCGGGTGGCACTTTCCACCGGCGCTCGCTGTGCTCACCACGATCGTGGGTTTCTTCGTGGCCATCGGGGCAATCTTCGTCGCAATCGCGCCATCGGTTGCCTCTCAGGCCCGGGATCTTTATGACCGCGGGACTGAGGGCGTTGAGCAGGTGCTCGATTGGATCGCTGGGCCACCGTTAAACCTTGACACAGCACAACTCGATAGTTTTATTGAACAGGCCCAAGAGTGGATTAAGAGTCAGGCCTCCACGATCACTGAGACCGCCCTTTCCGGTGCGTCCGCTGCCACCTCTGTGATTGTTACGCTGGTTATGGTTATTGTGCTCACCTTCTTCTTCCTCAAGGACGGCGACCAGTTCCTCCCAATGGTCCGGCGGGTGGCGGGCCGGCGCGTGGGCTGGCACCTGAGCGAGGTGGCCACGCGGTGCTGGAAGACCCTTGGAGGCTTCATCCGTACGCAGGCGATTGTGAGCTTTATTGATGCCTTCTTCATCGGACTCGGCCTTGTCTTTATGAGCGTCCCACTGGCCGGTCCGCTCGCGATCATTACCTTCTTTGGTGGGTTCATTCCGATTGTGGGTGCCTTTACGGCTGGTGCGCTCGCGGTGCTGATCGCCCTCGTGGCCAACGGATTCACTACCGCGGTGGCCGTGCTGATTCTTATCATCGCCGTCCAGCAATTGGAGGGTAATATCCTCCAGCCGGTGCTGCAATCGAAGGCTATGAAGATGCATGCGGCTGTGATCCTTTTGTCCGTTACCGTGGGTAGCGGGCTGTTTGGGATTATCGGCGCATTCCTCGCGGTACCAGCTGCCGCGATGGTCACAGAGGTGTTGCGTTACCTCGGCGATCTCACCGATTTGAAGACGGGGGAGAAGTCCATAGAGGAGGTTGCGTTCGCAACCGATACGGCGGATGGGCCATTCGCATGAGACAATGGGCAGGTGACTAACCACGTAATGCCCGCGCCCCCTACTGATAACACTGTTCGAATTGTTCCACTTGGTGGGCTTGGCGAGGTCGGGCGAAACTGTAACGTCCTTGAATACCGCGGCAAGCTCGTAGTGGTGGACTGCGGGGTGTTGTTCCCCGAAGAAAGCCAGCCCGGTGTTGACCTTATCCTTCCGGATATCGATTACCTGAAGGATCGCGTCAAGGATATCGAGGCCATCGTGCTCACCCACGGCCACGAGGATCACATCGGCGCCGTGCCTTACCTGCTCAAGCTCCGCCCGGATATCCCCGTTATCGGATCCCAGTTGACTATCGCCTTTATTGAGGCGAAGCTGCAAGAGCACCGCATACGCGCTCACTCCCACGTTGTAGTGGAAGGCGACGTGGAAAAGGTTGGGCCCTTCGAGATGGAGTTCATCGCGGTGAACCACTCGATCCCCGATGCGCTCGCCGTATTTGTGCGCACTGCCGAGGGCAATATCCTTATTACTGGCGATTTCAAGATGGATCAGCTACCTCTTGATGGGCGTCTGACCGATCTGCGTGCGTTCGCCAAGGCTGGTGAAGAGGGCGTGGATCTCTTCATGTGTGATTCCACGAATGCCGAGGTTCCCGGGTTTGTCAGATCCGAGTCAGAGATTGGCCCGGTTATCGACGATGTGTTTGCTCGCGCCACGGGCAAGATTGTGGTGGCCTCCTTCTCCTCTCACGTCCATCGCGTCCAGCAGGTGCTGAACGCAGCGGCGCGTCACGGGCGGAAGGTGGCCTTCGTTGGCCGTTCTATGGTGCGTAACATGGGCTTGGCCTCGGAATTGGGCTACTTGGAGGTTCCAGACGGCGTGCTCCGTGATCTCGGAGATATGCGGGATCTGCCGGATAACCAGCGGGTCTACATGTCCACCGGTTCTCAGGGTGAGCCGATGGCCGTGCTGGCGCGTATCGCTAACAAGAGCCATCCGAAGATCAGCGTGGGCGGCGGGGACACTGTCCTGTTCGCCTCCTCGCTCATTCCCGGCAACGAAAACTCCGTGTATCGGCTGATCAACGGCCTCATGAAGCTCGGTGCGCACGTGGTGCATCAAGGCAACGCGAAAGTTCACGTGTCCGGCCACGCCGCTCAAGGCGAACTCCTGTACTGCTACAACATCCTGGAGCCCGCCTACGCTTTGCCGATCCACGGGGAGGTCCGCCATCAGGTGGCCAACGGCGGAATCGCCGTGAAGACGGGCGTTCCGCCGGAGAACGTGATTCTCGCGGAAAACGGCTCGGTGATTGACATGCAGGATGGCGAGGTGTCGCTTGTCGGCTCCGTTCCCTACCACGAGATTTACGTGGATGGCTCATCAGTTGGTGACATTACCGAGTCCGAGCTGAAGGACCGCCGCACGCTGTCCGAGGAAGGCTTCATTGCGATCTTCGCGGTAGTGGACCAGTCCGAGGAGCAGATCATTACGGGTCCGCATATTCAGGCTCGCGCCATGGCCGAGGACCAGTCCGTGTTTGACGATATCCTGCCCGAGGTCACAGTGGCTCTCCAGGAAGCTCTGGAGAAGGGATCGGACACCTACGGCATGCAGCAGGCAATGCGTCGTGTGGTTGGCCGGTGGGCTTCCCGTAAGTTGCGTCGTTCGCCGATGATTATCCCCACGGTTGTTACTGTCTAGCGTGGTGTGCGCCCCTCGGCGGCGTGCCGGGGTGCACCGCGGGGCGTGTGCGGCGCTAGGGTAAATGGTGTGAGTCCACGAGTACCCAGAGACGCCAACAAGAAGAAGACGAGTACTTCCTCCCCGAAGAAGAAAGCGGAGGAACAGTCTCGCGAACCCATGAGCGCCCTGAAGCGCGAAGGGATTTCTTTTGGCGTCCTCGCGCTTGCCATCATCGTGGCACTGCGCGAATGGTTCGGGCTTTCTGGCCTGCTCGGAACTCTGATCCACCACGTGACCGCTGGCGCCGTGGGCGCCCTGTCCATCTTCGTTCCCATTTTGCTCGTAGTTGTAGCAGTTCAGGTCTTCCGCACATCCCCGACGCCCACAAATAAGAGAATCGGAATCGGACTCTCGCTCATCGTCGTCTCGATCGCCGGAATACTGCACCTGATCATGGCACCAGCCAGCCCCGTCGATGATTTCGAGGGGATTGAAGGTGCGGGTGGCCTGCTCGGTTGGGGCGTTGGTGCCTCGCTTCGTACTCTACTCTCGCCGTATGGCGCTTACCCGGTTCTCGTCCTCCTCCTCGTCTTCGCGCTGCTGTACATGACCAATACCACGGTCCACCAGCTCTGGCAGAAGGTCCGCTCGAAGTCTCCGGAAGAAGACGGCGAAGCCGAGACGGAACAGTTCGCCAACAGGGGCGGCACGGCCTCGGTTCCCTACGATTCGGCGCACGCGGTTGACGAGGAGGAGGTCCCGCGCCGTTCGCGGCTCCTACCTCGCAAGAAGAAGTCCGGTTCCTCCGATGCTCCTGACGAAACGAAGGTCTTAGACGCCACGGAAGGCGCCGATGATGCCGCGGCCACACGGGTTCTTGACCGTCAGAAGGCTCAAGGCGCCAAGAAGAAGGGCGCGCCCAAGCCAGCGCCCAGCCCCGAGCCAATCGAGGGTACTGATCCGGCTGGGCTCCCGGCCCCGGATTCCACATCGGTAATCCCTGCTGGCCAGCAGCTCGTTCTGGATCCGTCCGTCACCTACACGCTACCTTCTGAAGAATCACTCAAGCATGGTGCCGAGCACGCCGAGCGTACTGAGGCAAACGATCACGTGGTAGATCGCCTGACTCAGGTCTTTACCGAGTTCGGCATCAATGCACAGGTTGTTGGCTTCTCCCGTGGCCCCACGGTTACCCAATACGAGGTAGAGCTTGGGCCCGGTGTGAAGGTAGAGCGCATCACCGCACTGTCCAACAACATCTCCTACGCGGTAGCCTCCGCCGATGTCCGCATCCTTTCGCCGATCCCCGGCAAGTCCGCGATTGGCATCGAGATCCCCAACGCGGATCGCGAGACGGTGCTGCTAGGCGACGTGCTGCGCTCTCAGGTGGCCGCACGCGCCACGCATCCGCTCACAGTGGGCGTGGGTAAGAACGTCGAAGGCAAGTTCGTGGTTGCGAACCTTGCCAAGATGCCGCATCTTCTCGTGGCGGGCGCGACGGGAGCTGGCAAATCCTCCTTTATCAACTCGATGATCACCTCGATCATGATGCGCTCTACCCCGGATCAAGTGCGGCTGATTCTCGTGGATCCCAAGCGTGTGGAGCTGACGATCTACGCGGGGATCCCCCACCTCATTACCCCGATCATCACGAATCCGAAGAAGGCCGCGGAGGCCCTCGAATGGGTGGTCAAGGAGATGGACGCCCGCTATGACGATATGGCGGCCTATCACTTCAAAAACATCGATGATTTCAATGAGGCGGTCCGGGCCGGAAACGTCACGCCGCAGAATCCGAACAGGAAGCTCACGCCCTACCCGTATCTGCTGGTTGTGGTGGACGAGCTTGCGGACATGATGATGGTTGCTCCGCGTGATGTTGAGGCCTCCATCCAGCGCATTACTCAGCTGGCCCGCGCCGCCGGAATCCATCTGGTGCTTGCCACTCAGCGGCCTTCGGTGGACGTGGTCACGGGCCTCATCAAGGCGAACATCCCCTCGCGTCTCGCGTTCATGACGTCCTCACTTGCCGATTCGCGCACCATTTTGGACATGTCTGGAGCTGAGAAGCTGATCGGGCAGGGCGACGCCCTGTTCATGCCAGCGGGCGCCTCGAAGCCGATCCGTTTGCAGGGTGCTTGGGTGGACGAGGAAGAGATCGAGCGCGTGGTTGCCGAGTGTAAGGCGCAGCTCCAACCGCATTACCGTGACGATTTCGAGGAAGTCCAGGAAAAGAAGAAGCAGCGCGAGGAGATCGGCGACGATCTTGAGGTGCTCCTACAGGCTGCTGAGATCGTTGTGACCACCCAGTTCGGTTCCACCTCCATGCTTCAGCGCAAGTTGCGTATCGGTTTTGCCAAGGCAGGGCGCATGATGGATTTGCTGGAGCAGTATGAGATTGTGGGAGCTTCTGAGGGCTCCAAGGCCCGCGACGTTCTGGTTTCGCCGGAGTACTTGGATAACGCGTTGGCTATGCTCCGTGGGGAGCGCGAATCGATCTTCGATGGGGATGAAGACTCGGAGGGCGCTGCGGACGCCACCGAAGTTGTTGACAACCGGTACGCGAGTGATCCACTAGCGGAGGCGCCCCGTAGTGCGAGCGCCGATTGGTACGAGGATGAGGGCGACGACGGCGATGAGGACGCCTGGCAGCTCACCGGTAGGTAAACGGCCGCTCACCACGAGCTGTAGTAGTTGCCGTCCATCGTCACAGTGAGCTCACCGTCTGCATCAATCTGGTATTCACCGTAGAGGGTGGAATCCACATCGTACGGTTCGGGGTCTTCCTCCCAATCGGAGGGATTATCAACCAGAGTGATCGTCCCTTCGGCGCTCTCAAAGTATCCCGAATCGAAGCTGAGGAAGTCCGTCGGGGTGGACTTTATCTCTAGAGAAGCGAGAGTCTTGCTTTGAACCGGGTAGGGGCACAACTCGTTGAGGTTTCCGGCAACTGTTGCACAGGAATCCATTTGATCAGTCACCTGCTGCAGCACCGCCTCCTTGGCCGCGTCCGTCGGTGTTGCGTACACGTCTGCGGTGAAGTAATCATCGGGATGCGTCGGGGCAACCTTTACCTCTTGTGAATCGGCGGTGAGGTATTCGGTACCACCGCTCGGGGCCGCTACGGTATACGTACCGGGATAGGCGTACAGCGTAGCGGTGTACCAGTTTTCGGATTCGGAAACTAGTGGGACGTTCTGTCCTTCGACGTTTAGAGCAGCGAAGGAATCGGAGTTGAGGTTAACTTCCGCCACTAATGCGGTCTGGACGTCCCAAGACTTGAGGAATAGTAGTTCTTTCTTTCCCTCTATTACTGAAAATGTATAGGTAAAGTGTTCCCCGTTGAGTGAGTATCGAGCCTCTACCTCAGCGTCTTTGCCGAATTTCGAAACGGTCCGTACGTCAAGGACCGTCATCTCGGTGTCCGCCTCACCGGACACCTCATCGGTCAGCATCGCCCGCTCGGGGTTGGCCACGCCAGGGTCCACAAGATCGGTGGCTTCGTTGCCCTTACCGTCCGCGATTAACTCCAAGTAGCGCTCAACGGCCGCTTCGGGCGTTCTGCTCGAGTTCACAACGTTGACAACGATCATGCCTGCGATGACCAGAGCGGCCAATACCCCAAAGATATCAACCACGCCATCACATGGCTCTTCTTCGGAGGCATCCAGAGTTCGGAAACAGAGGCTACTTACGGGTCTGGTCTACAAGGGTGGAACTAGCCTCAGGAGGCTCCGTGCGCTGGGGGCCGCTGGACTCCATCACTGGGTAGGTGATATCGGCGCGGGCGGCGATCTCGGATTTGCTGAGAGTCAGCCCGCTATCGGTGTAGCCATCTTCTAGGGCATTCAGCGGATAAAGATGATACGAGCGATCATCCTGCGTGATAGCGGTCCATTCGAGGTTGCTTACGGCAGCTGGGCCCTCAGCGGGCACATCCACGGTGGCCGTGGTCAGTAGGCCAGCCATGACCGCGTAGCCGTGGCTCTCGATTGTCTGGCCCGAGATGGTATTACCCATGGACCACACCACCCACATCCCGTTGCCGCCCGGACCCTCATCGAGCTGTGTTACTGGCTCGGGCACGTGCGAGTGGTTGCCAAAGACCAGATCAACCTGGCCGGATTCGGCAAGCTGATCAGCGATCTCCGTCTGTTCCTCGATCGGCTCACTCACGTACTCGGTGCCCCAGTGCATCGAGACAACCACGAGGTCCGCACCAGCCTCGCGAGCCGCGGCAGCGTCATCGATCAGATCATCCACGCTACGCTGGCCCAGATCGCCAACCACGTTCCAAGACCATTCGGCATCGGTTGGCAGCGGAATTCCGTTCGTCAAGGTGGAGGCGGAAAGGTGGGCAACCACAACGTCGCGTCCACCGGATTCGAGAGTGTAGTACTGGGTTTGGCCAGCCTCCTCTTCAGTCCGGCCAGTGCCGTGGTGGCCAAGACCAGCATCATCTAGCGCGTCCAGTGTGGAGGTAACCCCGTCAAAGCCGCGATCCATGGAATGGTTCGTGGCCGTTGCGCAACCATCCCATCCCATTTCCTGCAGGGAGGCGGCGAGCTCCGTGGGAGCGCCGAACGAGGGATAATTCGAGGGTTCCTCCTCGGGAGCAACGATCGGTACTTCGAGGGCGCACAGCGCCAGATCCGCCCCGTCAATCCAAGGTGTGATCTGCTCGAAGAGCGGGCCGTAGTCAAGCACTCCGCCGGCCGCCTGCTGAGCATAGTAATTGACTGAGAGGTGCGGGAGGATGTCCCCACTGGAGACGATCGAGAGCTGCGAGGACTTGGCTGTGGTGGTGGGCGACGGGGCGGCAGAGGCATCCTCGGAGTTGGTGGGGGAAGCTGCTGTGGGAGTGGGATCTTGCTGAGTTGTTGATGGGCTGCACGCTGTGAGGAGGGCCGCGGCGGCCAAAGCCACTGTGAGAGTGTAGAGCCTGCGCATGGATTCCTCCTCGAATTGACTGCCTCCGAGTGTACTTGATGGCCAAAGCGGTAGGCTGAGGCAATGAGCAGTAACAACGGTGAGCCCGATAACGTTCCGGTCCTCAACATCGCCAACGCACTAACGGTTCTTCGGCTTATTCTTGTGCCGGTGTTCGTGTGGGTGTACTGGGTGGATACTCCCGGGCGGGCTTGGGCTGCATGGGGGATTTTCGCACTGGCGGCGCTCACCGATAAACTAGATGGCCATCTTGCCCGCACTAGGGGACTCATAACCGATTTCGGGAAGCTTGCCGATTCGATCGCGGATAAGTTCCTCATCGGAGCCGCGCTTATCATGCTCTCGATCCACGGTCACCTGTGGTGGTGGGTCACGGTTGTCATGATCGGCCGGGAGCTAGCCATCACACTGATGCGCATGTACATGGTGCGCCAAGAAGTCATGGCGGCCGGACAGGGCGGCAAGATCAAGATGTTCATGCAGTCTCTGGGTATTGGCGGCCTCGTGATCCCGTGGGCCAGCTTCCTGCCTAGCGGCGTTGCTACGGCGCTCATTTGGATCTGCTACGCGATGATAGCCGTGGCCCTCTACTTCTCCATTTCCTCAGCCGTGCAGTACGTGCGGGATGCCCGGGCAATCTCACGCGAGCACAAAGAAGGTGATGGCGAGTGAGTACGCGGGAAGACGAGACGATCCACAAGCTCATTGAGCGTGGCATCACTCTGGGGTGCGCCGAGTCCCTAACAGGGGGTGGCCTCGCTGCACGTATTGTGAACGTCCCGGGAGTCTCCGCCGTGTTCCGCGGCGGAGTGGTCAGTTACGCTACTGACGTTAAGGAGAGCGTACTAGGAGTAGATCCCGAGCAGATTGACGCCACTGGCCCTGTTGATGAACAGGTTGCCTTACAGATGGCTCGTGGGGCCCGGAAGCTCCTGAGCGCAAATGTGGCATTGGCAACAACGGGGGTGGCCGGGCCTGGGCCTGCTGACGGGCAGCCGGCGGGAACCGTGTGGATCGCCATAGCTGGAACTCTCGGTGAGCGGGCGAAACTTCTGCAATTGCAAGGAAATCGCGGGGAAATCCGAGAAGCTAGCGTTACTGCAGCAATACAGCTTCTTGACGAGGCGCTGAAAGAAGCTGATTAACCGCTCGTGTAGCCGCGCCCATATGAACTACTTCAGGCGTTCTCAGGTTCCCCACAGGAATACTTGGCATCGTAGGACTTGTTAGGGGATATACTTGAGCGTAGATGACTCAAGTTCATGGAGATGAAGTAGCTGGAATCCCCGGGAATGAATTCCCAACCAGTTACGTTGAGGATAGTGATGAGCATGGAACTACGAACCGGCGTTAACCGGAAGAACCAAGGAACTGCACGGAAGATTGTTCGTATGCCCGAGCCAGCTCACGAGGAGCAGGCGTTGCTGCGCCGCGAACTCGGAGAGGTGCTGCGCGAATATCGCCAGCGTCAGGGCCGCACTCTTCGCGAGGTTTCCTCCGACGCCCGCGTCTCTCTTGGATACCTGTCCGAGGTTGAACGCGGCCAGAAGGAAGCATCCTCTGAACTTCTCTCGTCAATCTGCACCGCACTGAACGTGCCACTCAGCCACGTGCTCCGCCTCGTTGCTGACCGCATCGACTTTTCTCAGGGCCGCGTACCGGCACACATGAGGGTGCCCGATTCGGTACCCGATGAGATGGTTCGTGCCGAAATGTCTAAGCTACATCGGTGAGAGAATCCGAGTTCTGGAGCGCAGTCCAGTGGACCTTCCCGGATGGGAGAGGCACCAGCCTGACACAGGACCTCGTGCTCTTCGAGCTGGGTGATAAGAGTCCAGCCGAGGCGTTAGCGGAAGGTGCTGCTCCTCAGAAGGTGTGGGAAGCGATGTGTAGGGCGATGGATTTGCCCGAATGGTATTACTACATACACCGCGTCAAACCCGAAGAACGTGATCGGATATCCCGATGAAACAGACCCGCCAGTACTGGCGGGTCTGTTTTTTCGACACGCCCTTTCGGAATTGGCTTCGAACGCGCGTTCGTGCGTAGGCTTGTCCACAGATCAACTCGGCACGCGTTCATCCACAGATGGCGCGGGTGCCACAGTTTATGTCGGAGGTCGGACATAAGATCTCGAGTGCCGCTCGGAGAGGGCGGCGCGGTCACAGACCTGTTCTGTCAATGTGCCGCTTATGTGGCAACTACGTGAAGGAAGAGATATGGCGAGCAAGAATGCCACCAAGTCCGAAAAGGTCAGTCAGGCCACCACGGATAATCGTGAGAAGGCGCTTGACGCAGCGCTAGGCCAGATCGATCGTCAGTTTGGCAAGGGATCTGTCATGCGGCTGGGCGATCAGCCGGTTAACCGGGTAGAGGTTATCCCTACGGGTTCCGTTGCATTGGATATCGCCCTAGGCATTGGAGGGCTTCCGCGCGGACGGGTTGTGGAGATCTACGGACCGGAATCCTCGGGAAAGACCACAGTGGCACTTCACAGTGTTGCGAACGCACAGAAGAACGGCGGCATCGCGGGCTTTATTGACGCAGAGCACGCGCTTGATCCTGAATATGCGCGAAAGCTTGGAGTGGATACCGATTCTCTTATCGTCTCCCAACCGGATACCGGTGAACAGGCTTTGGAGATCGCGGATATGCTCATCCGTTCTGGGGCACTCGACATCATTGTGATTGACTCCGTGGCGGCTCTGGTACCCAAGGCGGAAATTGAAGGGGAGATGGGCGATTCCCACGTGGGTTTGCAGGCACGGCTCATGAGTCAGGCCCTCCGGAAGATCACTGGCGCGCTATCTGCTTCGGGCACCACCGCGATCTTCATTAATCAGTTGCGCGAGAAGATCGGAGTCTTCTTCGGTAACCCAGAAACAACCACCGGTGGTAAGGCTCTGAAGTTCTATTCGTCCGTGCGTCTTGACGTGCGCCGAATTGAGACCCTCAAGGAGGGCAACGAGCCCGTGGGTAACCGCACCCGCGTCAAGGTTGTGAAGAACAAGATGGCCCCGCCGTTCAAGCAGGCGGAGTTTGACATGATGTACGGGCAGGGAATATCCCGCGAGGGCGGCATCATTGATATGGGCGTTCAGCTCAACATCGTTCGCAAGTCCGGCGCGTGGTACACCTATGAGGGTGATCAGCTGGGACAGGGTAAGGAGAAGGTCCGCCAGTTCCTTAAGGACAATCCCGAGATGGCCGATGAGATCGAGAACAAGATCCTCGTTGAGGTAGGCGTCAGGCAAGGCGAGGAATCGGGTGAGGGCGCCGGGGAACCAGAGGATGTTGATTTCTGATGGCTTCCAGGCGAAAGCCTGAGATCGGCGAACTAGACCGAGAGGAGCAGGGCCGGCTGGCACGGGACATCGTGACGCGTCAGCTGGCCATGATGGACCGTTCGCGCGCACAACTGGAACGTACGCTGGTACGCAAGGGAATGCCTGAGGACGTGATCGATGAAGTGCTCTCCCACTACGAGGAGATCGGCCTGATCGATGACGAGCATTTCGCCGAGGTGCTCACGCGTACGCGGTTCACTCAGAAGCGCGCCTCCCGGCGTGCCATTGCTGCCGAGCTGGAGCAAAAGGGCGTTGATCGGGAGATCATCGAGCGGGTTATCACGCAGATTGATCCTGATTCTGAGTTCCAGGCGGCTGTTGAGTTGGCCTCAAAAAAGCTGCGGGCAGGCGGTGGAAATCCCGAGACACTGAACCGGCGTACGTACGCGCTGCTTGCGCGGCGGGGCTTTAGCTCCGGTATGTGCAGTTCGGCGCTGCGCCAGGCACGGGAGCAGGTGGAGCTTGAGCTGGATTAGACTAGTGTGCGATGTCTGAACTACCACGTACCTACGCCATCCGCACTCTCGGATGCCAAATGAACGTCCACGATTCCGAGCGCCTCGCGGGGCTCATGCAAGAAGCTGGCTATGTGCCGGTGGCTGACGTGCCCGCCAAGGCTGAGCGCGCCACGGAGGCCGGGGATCAGGGCGCGGACGTGGTGATCCTCAATACGTGTTCCGTGCGTGAGAATGCTTCAAACCGCCTCTTCGGTAATCTAGGCCAACTCGCGTCCGTCAAGAGAGAACGGCCCGGCATGCAGATTGCCGTTGGAGGCTGCCTTGCTCAGCAGATGCGCGGAGGCATCGTCGAGCGAGCGCCATGGGTGGACGCCGTGCTGGGAACGCACAACCTCGATGTTCTGCCCGCTCTCCTAGAGAGAGCGCGTCACAATAACGAGGCTGCGGTAGAGATCGAAGAATCGCTCAAGGTGTTCCCCTCCACGCTACCTACCAAACGCGAATCCGCCTACGCGGGCTGGGTATCCATCTCCGTGGGTTGCAACAACACCTGCACGTTCTGCATCGTGCCGCACCTTCGCGGCAAAGAACGCGATCGCCGTCCCGGTGAGGTTCTCAATGAGGTTCAGGCGCTCGTTTCTGAGGGTGCCATCGAGGTGACCCTACTCGGCCAAAACGTTAACTCGTACGGAGTGGGCTTCGGGGACCGTCAGGCGTTCTCTAAGCTGTTGCGTGCGTGCGGGCAGATTGAAGGTCTAGAGCGGGTGCGGTTCACCTCGCCTCATCCGGCAGCGTTCACCGAGGACGTCATTGAGGCGATGGCCGAGACCCCCAACGTTATGCCGTCGCTGCACATGCCACTACAGTCCGGATCGGATCGGATTCTGCGGGCCATGCGGCGCTCGTATCGTTCGAAGAAGTTCCTCGGCATCATCGATCGAGTACGCGAGCTGATTCCGGACGCCGCTATCACCACGGATATCATCGTGGGCTTTCCCGGTGAGACGGAAGAAGATTTTCAGGCTACCCTAGACGTAGTGGAGCGCTCGCGCTTCTCTGACGCTTTCACGTTCATGTATTCGCCACGCCCCGGAACTCCTGCCGCGGATATGGAGGAGCAGGTGCCCACCGATGTGGTGAAGGAACGGTACAACCGCCTGATCGCCCTCCAAAGCAGAATCGCCGAAGAAGAAAACACTGCCCGTGTGGGCCGTGAGGTGGAAGTACTAGTTTCCGCGAGCGAGGGACGCAAGGACGCCCAGACCCATAGAGTCTCTGGGCGAGCCGCGGATAACCGACTAGTCCACGTGGCACTTCCCGAAGAATTGAGCGAAGCGGATCGGCCAAGGCCGGGCGATATGGTCCGAGCCACCGTGACGCATGGGGCGCCACATCACCTCGTTGCTGATTCAGCTCTGGCTGGTGAGCTCTTCGAGGTTCGCCAGACTCGCGCCGGTGATGCCTGGGCCTCGCACGAGGCCCGTAAGGCCGAACTTCAGGCTGAGGCCGAAGGAAAGTTGCCCGTCTCGATTGGTTTGCCCACACTTAGAGTGGGCGCCTAGGAGCCTACCGTGATCATCTCCATCGTTGGCCCAACCGCCAGCGGCAAGACCGCTCTTTCTATCGAGGTTGCCGACGCCCTCGGGGGAGCGGAAAACGTGGAGATCATCTCTGCGGACGCCATGCAGCTCTACCGCGGGATGGACATTGGAACGGCAAAGATCACTCCAGGCGAGCGTCGGGGAATTGCGCACCATCAACTGGACGTCTTGGACCTTCAAGATGTTGCGAGCGTTGCGTCCTACCAGAGATACGCCCGCGAGGATCTGGCGGAGACCCAACGGCGTGGGAAGGTTGCCGTCGTCGTCGGCGGATCTGGACTCTATGTATCCGCGCTTCTTGACGAACTGGAGTTTCCAGGACGTGATCCCGTAATCAGGACGCAGCTGGAAGCCCAAGCGGAGGACAACTACAGCGATCTGCTAGCCGAACTGGCGGAAAGGGACCCGGAGTCCTATCGGACCATCGATTCGCGCAACCAACGCCGGGTGATTCGGGCACTCGAGGTTATTCGCGCCACCGGGCAGCCGTTCACCCCCAAGTTTCCGAGGCACACGAGCCACTATCCCGATCTCGTTTCGTTCGCTGTCACGCGCGACATGGCACTCCTTGAGGGATCTATCGAGGCACGCACTCAGACGATGTTCGCTCAGGGGCTGCTAGACGAAACCCGGGGTCTTATCGATCGGGGGCTGCGGGACGCCCCCACCTCCTCGCGGGCCACGGGCTACGCGGAAGCCATCGCGGTGATCGACGGAAAAATGACGCGCGATGAGGCGGCAGAATCCATCACGTTTGCCACGCGACGCCTAGCAAAAAAGCAGGGGACATGGTTTAAGGCAGATCCGAGGCTCACGTGGATTGATCTTTCAAACGGGGACATCTCGGCGGCAACGAAACGGATTGCCGATTCGGTAAAGTAGCTCCCGTGATACCGGCAAACATCAAGCTCACGAAAGGCCACGGAGCGGGCAACGATTTCATCATGGTGCCCGATCCCGACGGGCTCATCAATCTTGGGCCTGAGGATGTCGCTGTCTTGTGCGACCGCCACACCGGCATCGGGGCTGACGGCCTGATCCGGGTTGTGCGTAGCGCGGCCTCCGGCGAGTTTGCGGATGCGGTGGGCCTGCCTGAATGGTTCATGGACTACCGAAACGCGGACGGATCTATCGCCGAAATGTGCGGCAATGGCGTCCGGGTGTTCGCGCACTATCTCGCAAACGCGGGCCTCTCAAAGCTGGATGTGGGTGAGAGCCTGACGATGGCCACCCGAGGCGGCAACAAGAAGGTGCGCCGTGAGTCCGCCGATACCTACACGGTGGATATGGGGGAGTACGGGCTGCCGCTCGGCGATAGCGGGGCCGATACGCGTGTGGAGGTCTCGGGAATCGGGGAGTTCGAGGCGCTGAGCGTCACGATGCCCAATCCGCACACCGTTGTGATCCTGCGGGACCGCGAACAGCTTGAGGCAGCCGATCTGCACGCCGTCCCTACCTACGATCCGATCCCTACCGAGGGCACGAACCTTGAGCTCGTGGTGCCTGATCCGGTACGTGCCCGGATGCGGGTTCTGGAACGTGGCGTGGGGGAGACCCTCGCGTGCGGCACCGGCACCTGTGCGGTTGCGATTGCCCTCCTGCGCTTTCGTGGCAAGAGTGAGGGTACAGTCCCGATCCACTCGCCGGGCGGGGACCTATCCGTCCGAATCGAGGCGGGCCGGGCCTACCTCACCGGCCCCGCACAGCTTGTTGCCGAGGTGACGCTGCTTTAAGATCGCGCGGCCTTAACGCTGCGAATCGAAATGACTGCGTGCGAAGTTGGAGTCTGGTAGAGCCTCAAGCGCGGATATCTCTTCTGGGCTCAGTGAGAAGTCGAGCTGGGCGTTGGCGGAAATATGAGCCTCGGACGTTGCCTTAGGCAGTGGCAGAACATACTGTTCGATGCAGAATCTGATGGCTACCTGCGCGGGCGTCACGCCGTGTGCGTGGGCAATCTCGTTGATAGTGCGGTCTGTTAAGAGTCCGCCGGTTGCCAGCGGCGAATAAGCTTCCACCACCATGCCGTGGTCCTGTGCAAACGACGTGTTGATGGGCTGAGTAAAGCCACAATAGTAGAGGATCTGGTTGACAGCCGGGATGATGTCTCCGTGATCGAGAATGTTCTGCATGTCCGGCACCGCGAAGTTTGAGATACCGATAGCGCGAATCTGCCCCGCGGCATGTGCCTCTTCGAGCGCGCTCCAAGCCTGAAGATTGCCTTCATCATCGGACTGATCGGGGGTTGCCCACGGCCATGGCGCGTGAATCAGGTAGAGATCCATATAATCTAGGCCGAGCGAGCGAAGGCTCTCTTCGATGGTCTTGGTTGCACCGTCACGAGTTTTGACTTGGGCCGGCAACTTGGAGGTCACGAACAGTTCCTCGCGGTCGATTCCTGAGGCGCGCACGGCCCGCCCAACCGAACCTTCATTGCCATAAGCGTGAGCCGTGTCCACGTGGCGGTAGCCGAGGGATAGCGCCTTTGCCACGGCTTCTTGGGTCTCAGCGCCCTCGGGCATCTGCCACGTACCAAAGCCAACCTTGGGGATTGTGACACCGTTGTTGAGTGTGAAGGTCTCTGTCAGGATGCTCATCGTCTTCTCCTCGTTTGTATGCCTGTCATGCCATTCTTGCACGTCAAAGTATGAAGTGATGCTGCGAAGATGCCCTCACCGCGAAGACACAGCCAGAATCCGGTAGCCCTTCGCAGAGGCGATCTTTTCGCAGCCATACCCTTGGCCAACGAGCCAGCGCTGCAGCGAATCGGCGCCCAGATTCTTTTGGACCACAAGGTAGGCGGTTCCGTCCGGTGCTAGGCGATCTAGCCAGGTGACCAGCAGGTTGTGGAGCGCCTCCTTGCCGATCCGCACGGGCGGGTTGGACCAGATGAGGTTGATCTGGCGCCCGGCCAGCGCGGCCTCGGCTTCCTCGGGGGAGTAGACGCGCCCTTTGAGGTTGTTCCGCTCAAGGTTCTTTGCGGCGAGCTCACGGGCACGTTCGTTGACGTCCACGCCCCATACCTCGGCGCCGCCCGCCTCCCGCGCAAGCGCGAGTGTGATCGGTCCCCAGCCGCATCCCACGTCCACCGCGAGATCGCCTTGGGGTAGTTCGGGTGCGGGCACCTTATCGAGTAGCACGGCGGTTCCCTTATCCACTTTCTCGTGGGAGAACACACCGGCTTGGGTGACCACCTTGTATTGGCGATCGCGCAGGTGAATGGCATGTTCGGTTTCGGGACCCGCGCTCGCGGGATTCTCAGAAAAATAGTGATCGGTGCTCACCGTGCAAGGATACCAAGTGCTGGGAGCGGAATCTCAGCGACCGATCCCCACTATCAGCCCTAAGCATGAGAAAATGGATTCGACTAAAGGAGCATATGACGCAATCACAACACAACACGCCCGCTTCACCCGCGACGGCCCACGGCGCCGTTGCCGATATTCGGTCCGGTCGCGGAACGGCGCTACAGGCAGACCCGGCGTACTTCGGGGATTGGGCAGGAGATAGCTTTCAGCGTGATGAACGAACCGCACTACAGCGAGTTGAAGGGCTAGAGACCGGGGCAGAACGCGAAGAGGGCGTTGACATTGAGTACCGTCAGGTCCGCCTTGAACGCGTTGTCCTAGTGGGTATTTGGGGAGATTCCACCCAAAGCCAAGCCGAGGATTCGCTTCGGGAACTAGCGGCGCTCGCAGAAACTGCGGGATCGGAGGTGCTGGATGGCCTGATTCAACATCGAGATACCCCTGACCCGAGCACGTATCTTGGCAAGGGCAAGGCGCACGAGCTGGCGGATCTGGTTGCTACGCTCTCCGCCGATACGGTTATCGTGGATTCGGAATTGGCTCCTTCCCAGCGCCGCGCCTTGGAGGACGTGGTAGGCGTCAAGGTTATTGACCGTACCGCGCTGATCCTCGATATCTTCGCCCGCCACGCCAAGTCCCGCGAGGGCAAGGCACAGGTTGAGCTGGCCCAACTCGAATACCTTCTACCCCGCCTGCGCGGATGGGGCGAATCAATGTCTCGGCAGGCTGGTGGCCGGGTGGCCGGTGGCGCCGGCATCGGATCGCGCGGACCTGGCGAAACCCAGATTGAATTGGATCGCCGCCGGATCCGTACCCGCATGGCCAAGTTGCGGCGCGACATCGCTAAGATGGGCCCGGCCCGCGAGCAGCAGCGTTCGGAACGCCGCCGCACGGGCGTCCCCTCGGTGGCGGTGGTTGGCTACACGAACGCAGGTAAATCCTCTCTCTTGAACAAGCTGACCGGCGCTGGCGTTCTCGTAGAGAACGCCTTGTTCGCTACGCTGGATCCCACGGTCCGCCGCGTGAAAACCTCCGAAGGCCGCGAATACACGATGTCCGATACCGTGGGATTTGTGCGCCAACTGCCTACCCAGCTAGTGGAAGCCTTCCGCTCCACGCTGGAGGAGGCTGGGGAAGCGGACGTTCTATTGCACGTCGTGGATTCCTCTCATGAGGACCCCGTGGGTCAGGTTGAGGCGGTCCACGAAGTCCTGCGCGAGGTTCCGGGCACCGCGGAGGCCCGCGAGATCATCGTGCTCTCCAAATCGGACCTTGCTGATCCGGTGGATCTGGCCGCCCTGCGTTCACGATTCCCTAGGAGCGTGGCCGTCTCGTGCCTTACGGGGGAGGGGCTTGGCGAACTTCGCTCCACCATCGAAGAAGCCCTTCCACACCCGACCATCGAAATGACAACGGTGATTCCGTACACTGATGGTTCGCTTCTTTCACGTATCCATGACGCGGGAAAGCTCCTAGAGCCTGTCCAGTACCGCGAGGAAGGTACGTGGGTACACGCCCTAGTCACCCAAGAACTTGAATCCGCCTTGCGCGAGGCTACCGCCCAATGAGCAAACCGGTTGAGGAGATCCTCGATTCCGTAGTTGAGGATCTGGGCGGATCGCGGCGCGAGGGCCAAGTCCAGATGATCGAGCTAGTCTCGGAGGCTCTCGATTCCGACGGGCACTTGCTGGTCCAAGCAGGAACGGGCACGGGAAAGTCGATCGGATATCTAGCTCCCGCGATGGAGTGGTCGATGGCGTCCGGTGAGCGAGTAATCGTCTCCACCGCAACGCTGGCCCTCCAGCGTCAGATCGTGCTTCACGATGCCCCCCGCGTTGCCCGAGCGGTCACCTCCGTCTTGGGCAAAACTCCACGGGTTGGCCTGCTGAAGGGTTGGAACAACTACGTGTGCCTGCGAAAGGCAACCGGTGGCTACCCCGAAGAAGATGCGCTGATATCGCGGGCGGCTGGCGAATATGGTGCCACGGCTACAGGCGAGGAAGTGACCCGTCTGCGCGAATGGGCGATGTCCACGGACACGGGAGATCGCGACGATCTAGTTCCCGGCGTGAGTGAACGCGCCTGGCGCCAAGTTTCCGTGACGAAGCCAGAGTGCATTGGCACGAAGTGCCCGTTGCGCGATTCGTGCTTCCCTCTGCTAGCGCGTGGGGCCGCGGAGGAATCAGACATCGTGGTTACCAACCACTCCATGCTCGGAATCCAGAGCGCTGGAACACCGGTTCTCCCCGAAGCCAGCGCATTCATCGTGGACGAGGCTCACGATCTGGTGGATCGGGTCACGAGCCAACTCACGTCCTCGATATCCGCGCCCGAAGTAGCCGGGCTTGCGCGCCTGCTTCGGCGGGAGAAGATCTTGGCTACGGACTTGGAAGCGGCGGGGGACGCGATCGGGACGGCGCTCGCAGATCTGGACGAGGGACGGCTAACCCGGCTCCCGGAGGAGCTCTCGGATGCCCTGCTGGCGCTGCTCGGTGAACTTCAGCAGGCCAACGCGGACGTTGCGGACTTGCCCGGAAAGAACGAAACGGACGCCGCCGCGAAGTCCTTGGCACGTGGCAGGGTCCAAGAACTCGCGGATGTTGTGGAGCGGCTCTTGTCAGATGAGCGGGCAAGCGGCAAGTTGGTCACCTGGGTTCAGCACGGGTTTGATGATCGGCCCTCTCTCCATGTGGCACCGCTAGATGTTTCGAGCTCGCTTGCTGATGAGCTCTTCGAGGGGAAGCCGGCCATCCTGACCTCCGCCACGCTCGCGCTCGGGGGATCCTTCGAACACGCGGCCACCGAAGTGGGTTTCGCCTACCCGAGTCAGGGCCCGTGGGACGGCGTAGACGTCGGTTCGCCTTTCGACCATGCTAAGCAAGGCATCCTCTACGTTGCGGACAGCTTGCCCACGCCCGGACGCGACGGGTACGGGGATGAGCAGCTCGATGAGATTGTTGATCTGATTGAGGCCAGTGGTGGGGGCGCCCTCGGGCTTTTTACGTCCCGGCGCGGCGCCGAACGGGCCGCAGAGTACGTCAGGGACCGGGTGAAGACCCCGATTCTGGTTCAGGGCGAGGACCAGTTGCCCACGTTAGTGAGAGAATTTGCCGACGACGACGAAGCCTCCCTCTTCGGTACCCTCTCCCTGTGGCAGGGCGTTGACGTGCCGGGGCGAACCCTTCGGCTCGTGATCATCGATCGTATCCCGTTCCCACGCCCTGACGATCCGCTGGGCCAGGCGCGTACCCAATCGGTGGGGGCGGCCGGTGGCAATGGATTTATGCAGGTGGCGGCCTCCCACGCGGCGCTGTTGTTGGCGCAGGGAGCCGGACGATTAGTGCGGCGTCACGATGACCGGGGAGTGGTGGCCGTGTTGGATCCACGGCTACGCACGGCGCGGTATGCCGGGTACCTCTTGGCCTCGCTGCCCCCCATGTGGCGGACTACGGATGGGGCTGTGGTCCGCAAAGCGCTCGCTCGGTTACGCGATGCGGATGAACCCGCCTCGTGAATTTGCAAGTTAGGGGAGCGCCAGAGCCATTGATTTCGTAAACTGGTATCTGGTGGGTGAACCACTACCAAGAATGTGTGAGGAGTTGCTGTGACTGGCACGCCGGAAGTTAATCCCGTTATTGATCCCGAAATCCCCGCAGCCGTGATGCCCGATAAGGGATCAAAGCTGGCCGTTATCGGCGCTGGCGCTGTGGGATCCGCATGCGTCTATGCCTCGATGATCAAAGGCGTGGCGCGCGAGTACGCCCTCTTTGATATCAACGAATCCAAGGTTAAGGCCGAGGCGCTGGATATCGCTCAGGGTTCCCAATTCGCACCGGTTTCCACCGTTGAAGGCTCGTCCGATATGGCCGTAATCAAGGACGCCGATGTTGTGGTGATTACCGCTGGTGCCAAGCAGAAGCCGGGCCAGTCCCGTCTGGATCTTGCCGGTGCAACGATCAACATCATGAAGGATGTTATTCCTAAGGCCGTCGAGCAGGCACCCAACGCCATCTTCCTCCTAGTGTCCAACCCCGTTGATGTGGTTACCTACGCTGGCCTAAAGATTTCCGGCATGACTCCGGATCACTTCTTTGGATCGGGCACGGTTTTGGATTCCTCGCGCCTTCGCTACCTGATTGCGCAACACTGCGGCGTTTCCGCACAGACAGTCCACGCATACATCGCTGGTGAACACGGCGATTCGGAGATCCCGCTCTGGTCTTCGGCCATCATCGGGGCAGTTCCGCTCCTGCAGTGGGGAGAGACTGTGGATGGCCGGAAGCTGGACGAGAGCCTTCGGGAAGCGATCCACCATGAAGTTGTGAATTCCGCCTACTCGATCATCGAAGGCAAGGGAGCTACCAACTACGCCATTGGCCTGTCCGTGGCGCAGATCGTGACCACCATTCTGCGGGATGAGCGCCGCGTTCTTCCCGTTTCCACGCTGCTTGACGATTGGATGGGTATCTCAGACGTTTGCATGTCCGTTCCTACGCTCGTTGGGCGCTCCGGTGTTGGGCGCAGGCTAGTTCCGGTTGTCACCCCCGATGAGTACCGTGGGCTGCGGGCCTCGGCCGATTCTATCCGGCACGTAGCGTCGAAGTTTGGCATGTAACTCATCGCAATCTGAGTATGAAGAAGGGTGGGAGCACAAGCTCCCACCCTTCTTCATTTGGACCCTTGGGGGATGAACATGGCGACTAGATGGACCGCAGCACGGTGACCACCCGGCCGAGAATCTCAGCATCGTCAGCGGGGATTGGGGAGTAGGCGGCGTTGCGCGGCAGGAGAGTCAAGTGCCTGCTCGTGCGCGAAAGCACCTTGACCGTGGCCTCGCCGTCCAACATGGCGGCAACGATCTCACCGTTTTCCGCGGTCTTCTGGCGCCGTACGATTACCCAGTCACCGTCACAGATGGCTGCCTCAATCATTGAGTCTCCGCTGACCTTCAGAGCAAAGAGCTCACCGGTTCCGGTGAGCTGGCGAGGGAGCGGGAACACATCTTCAATGTGCTGTTCGGCCAGAATGGGCTGGCCCGCGGCGATGCGGCCAACTACCGGAACGTTGGAGGCCGGGGGTAGGGAAATGGATTCGTCGCCATCCTGATACTGAATGCGCTCACCGCGGTCGATCGGAGTGACATTGGGGTAGAAGACACTCTCCGCCACCTCCCCGTTTTGCCGCCCGTAGTTCCTTCCAGCGGCTGTTAGCTCCATGGTGCGTGGCCTGCGGGCATCACGGATGAGGTATCCCTTGTCGGCTAGGGCGTCCAACTGGTACTTGACCGAGGACGTTGAGGAAAGGCCAACTTCCTCTCCGATCTCTCGGATGGTAGGGGCGTAGTGGTTACGCAACATATGGTCACGAATGCAGACGAGCATGGCCGCCTGCCGCTTGGTCAGTTTGTCCTTTGCCATGGCGAGGGTCCTTCCTGGATCCAAAAGGTGTGGGAGCCACCTGTTTGACTTCTATTTATAGAGTAATCGCTCAATCGGCGTAGGCCAAACACTTGTTCTACCGTGTTGCGAAGTTTCGAACAAAACTTCTGGACACTCGAACGGGTTGGGTGTACTCTACAAACAGGTGTTCGATGAACGTTAGTTCGAAGGAGTTGCTATGAGTGTTCAGCCGCTCGTTGCTGTGGAATCGCCCTTAAGGCTTGTCCATGAAGAAGAGGTTAAGCTACAGCCGCTGCGCATCGTGCGACTTGAGGAGCGCCCTAAGCCCCGTTCGGGCTTTGACATTGCGTTTAATGTTGCCGCGGCGGTGGTAATCGGGATGGCCTTGCTTGTGCTCGGTATGGTGCTGGCAACGGTGTCTGCTCCCGATGCCGGCAGTGTCGCTGCCGGACTGACCGATCAGGTGGCACCCTTGGCGGATGTATTTGGTGGTGGCTTAGCCTAAGGCGGAGGTTTCCCGTGGGGCTTGCTACACTTTTGGGCATGCATTGTCCGTTTTGTCGCCATCCCGATTCCCGCGTCATCGATTCCCGTACTACTGATGATGGGCAAGCGATTCGCAGGCGGAGAGAATGCCCGAACTGTAAGAGACGCTTCTCCACGATGGAGACCGCTAGCCTCATCGTGCTCAAGCGCTCCGGCTCAAGTGAGCCTTTCTCACGTGAGAAGATCATTGCTGGGGTTGGCAAGGCGTGCCAAGGGCGCCCAGTTGGCGAGGATGATCTCGCGCTCCTAGCCCAAAAGGTTGAGGAGAAGGTGCGCGCATCGGGAAGTTCACAGATCGACGCCCACGAAATCGGGTTGGCTATCCTCGAGCCGCTGCGGGAGTTGGACGATATCGCATACCTGCGATTTGCTTCCGTGTATTCGAGCTTCGAAACCTTGGATGATTTCGAGGAAGCGATCGAAGAACTACGCCAGCACAAAAGCCAGCAGGCGCAGGACTAATCTTCCTTCGTTAGCTTGCTGAGCCACTGCGTAAACGCTTCCTTAGAGATACCCTTGCCGCGCAGCTCATCTGAGAGATCCTTTTCGCTCTCCTTGCCAGACAGGTTTTCTTGGATACCCTCCAGCGATTCGCCGAGCGAGCTGAGCCATTCTTGCAGCTGATCGCGTGTGGCGTTGTACTGCTGGCTGAGGGACGCGGCTAGATTCTCAATCGCGTTGCTAGCGTTGTCCGTGGCCGCGGTTGCTTTCGCGCGCCATTGGCCCGCAGTGAGCTCGAAGTCTTCTAGCTGCTCGCGAATGGACCGGCGCATGACTTTGCCAAGCTGGGACCGGGGGAGATCTTCCACTACTGCGATGGAGCGAGGCACGGCGTAATGGGAGAGGCGATCGTATGCCCAGCGCCGCACCATGTCCAGATCAACAGTGGTATCGGGCTCTAGAACCAGAGCTGCCACAACGGATTCGCCACGCTCATCATCCGGCATGCCCACAACCGCCACGTCGCGAATGCCAGGCATGGCGCGTAGAACGTCCTCAACCTGAGTTGGGTACACATTGAAGCCGCCCTGAATGATCATCTCTTTGGCACGATCGGCCATGACGAGGTAGCCATCGTCCCACCGGGCCAGATCTCCGGTGCGGAGCCAGCCGTCGTGAAACACGGAGGCGGTTTCCTCAGGCTCACCCAAATAGCCTTGGAAGACCTGAGGGCCCTTGACGAGGATTTCTCCGGTACCTTCAGCGTCCTTGGACAGATCGTCAGGATCTGCAACCCGGACCTCGGTGGAGGGGAAGGGTATCCCCAAAGTTGAGGGGCGGCGCTCGGCGGAAACTGGGGAGCCCGCGATGATGGGGCTGGCCTCAGACATGCCGTAACCCTCAATAATCAGGCCGCCAGTGGCTTCTTCCCATTCGGCCGCCAGCGTGGGCGAAAGCGCCATGGCCCCTGAAAAGGCCCATCTGATCGATGAGAGATCTGCCGATTGGTCGGATTCGGCAGCCTGAAGCACGCGGGCGTACATGGGTGCTACCCCGGGGAAGAGCGAGATTGGCCGACGCTTCTGGGCTGCAAGGAATGCTGGGACGTCAAAGTTGGGCAGGATCACCAGCGTTGCTGCTTGAGAGATCCCGATGCCCAGGATCGTCTGAAGGCCGAAGGCATGGAAGAAGGGGAGAACTCCAGCAAACGTTTCCTTACCGGTCTGGATGCCGTTTACCCACAGGGTTGTTTGTGACACATTCGCAACAACGTTGCGGTGGGTCAGCTGAACTGCCTTGGGTACGCCTGTTGTTCCGCCCGTGTGAATGAGGATTGCGGTTTCATCCAGTTCGGGTGGCTGAAGTACCGTCTCGCGTGGCAGGAGCGGCGCTTTGCTGACAATTCGGTCAAAGGAGAGGATCTCGCTCGGGACGTTGCCGCGCAGCCGCTGCTTCTGCTCCTTGGCGGCCTTGACGGGGAGCTTAAGAAGCATCCGGGAAGTGAAGGGCAGCGCCACCGAAAGATCGACGGACAGGTAGGTGCGGCCGCGGAAATCGCAGTCTTCCGTGAGCCGCTCGAGCGTTTGCTCCCACGCAATCACAACGGTGGCGCCGTGGCGCTCCAGCTGTTCGTTGAGTTCGTTGGCAGGGGCAAGCGGGTTGTGTTCGGCAACTGTGGCACCGAGCGAAAGCACCGCATAGAAGGCCACGATGTGCTGCGGACAGTTCGGCATAATCAGCCCCACAACGTCCCCGTGCCGCACACCTGCCCGATATAACGCCGCCTGTGCCTTGCGGACCGTGTGCCGCAGCTCGCGATAGGTGAACGTGCGTCCTAAGAAATCGATCGCAATGCGCTCGGGAAACTCCTCGGTTGAGCGAAAGAGAAACTGGTCGATCGTCTGCGTGACCGGTGGAATCTCGGCCGGGACGCCGGGGGCGTAATGAGGACGTGCGGCTTCGCTTTGGCTCATGGATTAATCCTGCCTATCGTTGTAACTGCGTGCCCATTCTATGTGGTTACGGCCCCTAGTACTCTCTCTTCAGAACGCGAAGGCGAATATTCTGTTCGGAATCCGAAAGGTGCTGGACGGTATGCGCGGGCAGCTCTCCCGAGAGATCAGTGACCATGTACCCAATCTCACCTGCTGTTGCCAGAATCTGCCGGTTGATGTTGGCCCCGGCAGTCGCGAATACCTGATTGACTCGGGCGAGTGCTCCGGGAGTGTTGTGATGAATCCACGCCACCCGATAAAGCGAATCGACCGAAGGGCTGGAAGCAATGTGTGGAAGGTTAACGGAGAGTTCGGTAGCACCCTTGCGCCAGTAATCCATGAGCTTGCCCGTCACGAAGTATCCGATGGATTCCTGCGCCTCCACGGTAGAACCACCGATGTGCGGAGTGAGTAAGACGTTCGGGAACCTGATAAGTGGCGAATCAAAAGGATCACCGTTAGCGTCCGGCTCGTCAGGATACACATCGATGCCCGCTCCAGAGATGGAGCCATCGGCTAGCTTGTCTGACAGCGCGTTGATATCAACTATCGATCCGCGGGATAGATTGATGAGGATCGCTCCTGGTTTCATCTTGTCCATCTGGTCGCGGCCGAAGAAGTTCCGGTTGGTGGGACGGCCGTCAACGTGCAGAGAGACGATATCGGAGCTGGCAAGCAGTTCGTCGAGGCTGCGCAGGCGCCGGGCGTTGCCGATCGCTAGACGCTCGGCGATATCGAAGAAGAGCACTCGCATGCCCATGGCTTCAGCAAGTACGGACAGTTGGGATCCGATCGATCCGTATCCGACGATACCGAGAGTCTTGCCGCGGACCTCATGTGCGCCCGCCGCAGACTTCTCCCATACCCGGTCGTGAAGCACGGCATTTTTCTCTGGGAGGTGGCGTGTGAGAGCGATGGCCTCGCACAGCGCTAGCTCAACCACGGATCGGGTATTTGCATAAGGCGCGTTGAATACGGCGATACCGTATTCATTCGCGGCTTCCAAATCGACCTGGTTCGTGCCGATGCAGTAAGCGCCGATGGCCACGAGTTCGGGACATGCCTCAATGACCTCGCGTGTTACGGCAGTTTTTGAGCGAATACCAAGCATCTGGACGCCGTCGAGCGCCTTGATCAGCTCTTGGCCTTGCAGTGCATGATCAATCCGGACGATTTCGTGGTCCGCGCGCGCGAACAAATCATCGGCTGAAACGTGAGGGTTTTCCAAAAGAAGTATGCGTGCCACAGATTAACTCTGCGTGAGCTTGTGCTCAAGAGCAAACGGGCCCGCATACTGGTACCTAGTTCTCAGCTTCCTCCATGCCCTCGGGAAGTGGCGTGGAGTGGATAACGTGGAGCTGCCGAGTGGGGCGAGTCATGGCCACATAGAGGTTTCCTGGCCCCTCCACAAGGATCTCGCGTGGCTCAATCAGAATCACCACATCGAATTCCAGACCCTTCGCCTGGGCTGAATCGATCACGTGAATGCGAGAACTCACATCCGTGCCCTTTGTATTGATACTCCATTGGTCCAGCGCGGAGGAGTCTACGAGGGAGTCCTTGACCTGCCCTGTGAGAGCTTCAGGGGTAATCACCGCGATGGTTCCGCCGCCGGGTCCGTATTCCCCGTCAAGGAATCGGGCCCAGTCCGAAACGGCACTGATCGTTGACGGGATAAGGTTCTTGGGCTCTGTGGGCCGTGCGGTAAAGCTACCGCTGATATCGCGAGCCGGGCGGACGCTACGCACCGGGAATCCAGCCTCCCCGAGCGTCTTGGATGCGGCACGAAGAACTGTACCGGGTGTGCGATAGGAAATCGTGAGCTCTTCCTCGTGGCTCTGAGGGGCTAGCCTGCCCAGCAGCTCTTTCCATCCACCCGCCGGCGAACCGACCGGCCGCTGATCCAGATCTCCCACCACAGTGAAGGATCGGGTGGGGCAGCGCCTGATAAGCATCTCCCACTGCATGGGTGAAAGCTCCTGTGCCTCGTCCACCACAACGTGACCATACGTCCAAGACCTGTCGCTTGATGCTCGTTCGGCGAGCGTTGACTGCGGGCCGGTAGCTCCCACGCGCTCCGCGAGCAAGTCCGCATCAACGATTCCGCCACCAAGATTCATGGCGCTCATCGTCTCGCTCACGTAATCTGAGAGCTCAGCATCTCGAGCTTGCGCGGCCTCCCTCTGATGCTTCTCGAAATCGGTGGAGAAGCTCCCAAGATGCTCAGCAAACTCGTCGATGATAGCAATATCCGCCTCCGTCACCACGCTGCCTAGGGGACGATATAGCGCTTCTCTTTCCGTCTGAGAGAGCTCGGGGGCAACGCTCGCGAGGCGCGCGGGGTCAGCAAGGATCTTCTCTAATAGTTGGACAGGGGAGGTGGGTAGCCAGTGTAGGTTGATCTCGCGCCGCGCATCCCGATTGGCCGCTACATCGGCAACGATCCACTGGTTATCTTCTAACTCCAGCTCCTTGGCGGTGGCCACCTGACGCGCTAGGTTCTCCACCAACGCCCTTGCGTAGATATCGCGAGATTCGTTGTGCTTCAGCTCGGACCGGCGCGCCTTCTTCTGGGCCGCTTCCACGTCCCTGCGCCGCAACGTTACCTTCTCCGAATCTATGAGGAAGCTCTTCGAACGTTCGAGTGGCTTTTCCAGCAATTGAGTGATGGCACGTCCAGCGATGTCCCGCCACAGCAGACTCGACTTGATCTGGTTGGCGAGGGGTGCGTCTTGTCCCGTGACCTTGACACCTGGCATGAGACCACCAATGGTGGTGGCCACAACGTCTGATTCGCCGAGTGAGGGCAGGACCTGATCGATGTAGCGCAAGAACGTAGGTGTGGGGCCAATAACCAGCACACCGGATCGTGAGAGACGCTCGCGCTGGGCATAGAGAAGGTAGGCTGCACGGTGCAATGCCACCGCAGTTTTACCGGTTCCCGGACCTCCTTGGACCACGAGCACCCCGGTGGAATCGGCCCGGATGATGCGGTCTTGTTCGGCCTGAATCGTGGCGACGATATCCGTCATCTTCCCGTCGCGCGCCTGACTCATCGCACTCATGAGGGCGCCTTCACCGGTGAGCTCAAGGTCAGAGCTATTCTCTGTCTCAGTGTCGAGGAGTTCGTCCTCGATACCCGTGACCTGACGTAGGCGCGTCTGGATGTGCCGACGGCGCACTACGGGCCCGGGTTGGGCGGCTGTTGCCCGGTAGAACGGTTCGGCTTGTGGGGCACGCCAATCAAGGAGAAGTATCTCCTGATCCTCATCACGCAGGCCGATGCGGCCGATATGCTCGAGCGAGCCGTCTTGGAAATCGAGTCTGCCCAGAACCAGCCGGTTCTCTACATTGCGGATACGGCGCAGGTTATCTTCATAGTGGGTGGCGAAAGAATCGCGTTCGGTGCGCGCTCCTGCGCTCTCCAGCTCACTCTGAGTTCGAACGCCCGCTAGCCGTTTCTCGTAACCCAGCCGTTGCCGATCAAGCGCATCATAAGCGGAGTCAACGTAGCTTTGCTCACGGGCGATCGCGCGCTCGCGCGGTTTCGATGTATCCGACAAGACGTTTCCTCTCGATATCCGGGCCACAAGGGGTGGGGACCGTGAAAATCCGGTTGTCTATTGTTCCCTCTTTCTCATCCACGTTCAATTAGGCCTCTCACATTTCTGTATTTCGCTCACGGCGGGAATGGGAACAAGATGTGCTGAATGCGCACTTTCTCTAGCATGAGACAATGGAGGGCGAAAGGAGTTTGGTCATGGGTAAATACATCTCGTTTCCTGAGGACCTGCCGGGTCACATCGGCACGTTGGTCCTGAACCTTGTTGACCCAGCGACGGATGCCGGATCAATAGCTCGCTTGGTTGCGAGCTCCCTCGGCACACTCGATAGCGAGGTTGCGGCCAACATCGATTCGGATCCACTCATTGACTATCGTGCGCAGCGCCCATGGGTGAACTACCAGGCTGGCCAGCTCACTGGCATGTGGAGAGAGGGCCTAGCCCTATCCGTTGTTAAAGACGTTGAGGGGACGGAGTTCCTTCGTCTATACGGATCTGAGCCCGATTTTCACTGGGATTCGTTGGTTGCTGACATGTTGGATGTGGTTGAGCGCTTTGGCGTTCAGTCTATTTACTCTTTCACCGCTATCCCCGCGCCCGTTCCGCATACTCGGGCCGCAGACATGATGGTGCGCTCTACTAAGCCGGACGCTCAGTCCGATGGTCTGGATGCCAATTTCTGGTTCCAGGCATCCTTCGCTGATTACTTGGAGTATCACGCCTCCCGGCTGGATATTCCAATGACGAACGTTGCCGTCCGCGTACCGATGTATCTGGCAGGTCATCACTATTCGTCCGGTGCAGTGGGCGCACTGTCGATGGTGGGCAAGATCTCGGGGCTGCGTTTCCCCGTAGGGGATTTACAGCATGATGTTGCGCGGCAAAACGAGCGACTTGTAGAACTTGCAGAGGAGAATCAAGAACTCGGGCAAGTGATCGGGGCGTTTGAGAAGGACTATGACGAAAAGGGCGATACACCCGGATTCGTCTCCGCACCCGACATGGACTACACGGTCCCGTCTGTGGATGAGATCGGGCGGGCAGCCGAGCAGTTCCTGGCTCAGGTTGATTCGGCCAACGAACGCCCTCACGTGGAAAACGAATTCGATCCACAGGGGCTAGCTCGCAGGATCGATGAGATTCGACGAGCCCGTTCATGGCGCTCGGACCAGCAAGATCAGGGCAGAAACGGGTGGCAGCCGCCATCGGCGCCCCATGCTCAGAGCGGCAAGCCGGACGATACGCCTGAGCCCGAGCAAAAGGATGAGCCCGAATCACAAGATGAACAATCCCCCGATGACCCAGATTCGTCTGATTCGGGCAAGGGAAAGCGCTGGGGGCGCCATTCGTGGGGGTTCGGTAAGAACTAGTTTGACGGTTCGGCTGATGACCAGAGGATGCCGGGCTGTAATTCGTCGTCGGTAAAAACCTTCGAACCGGCGGCCTTCCGGAGCAAAGTCGCGGTGTCAAGCACACTGGCCGGAAGCGAGAGCTTGCGGACGCGACGCGAAATCTCGGCCACGGGGAACTCCTCATCGGAAGCAGCAATCACAATGTTGCCGAAGCGCCGGCCCTTGAGGATCGAGGGATCTACGATCGCGATGAGGTGAGGAAAGTGCTCACTAACTGTCGCGATTTCTTCTCCCAAGCGGGTAAAGCCCGTGGAGGCAATGGAGTTCATGATGTAGAGGCCGCCCGGGCTGAGCACCTCATGGGCCCGCCGCACACACTCTGAGGTGCGGAGCTGAAGCGGGACGTCGCGAACCCGGAATGCGTCACGGATTACTACGTCCCACTTTGCGTTCGTGGTATCCAGGGCGTGCCGGGCCTCATCGGCCCGGATCCGCAGGCGGGGCGAGGGCGGAAGATCGAACCACTCGCGCACGCCGGCAGCCAACTGAGAATCAAGCTCGATCGCAAGCTGTCTAGAACCGGGATGTTGAGCGTCTAACGCGCGGGCTAGAGCGCAGCCGGCGGCACCTAGGTGCAAGGCGCGGAGCGGAACGGAATCTCCCAGCGTTGCCCCGATGATGAGATCGATGTGCTGCATGTACTCGAACTCGAGATAGGTGGGATCCTCAAGGTCTAGGGCAGAGGACTCGGCACCGTCCAGATACAGGGTGATGAGGCTGGGGCGGTATGGGCTCTGCCCAACCTCAGCGAGTGAAAAGCTGGTAGTTACGGGTGAGGTTGGAAGCCGGTCAAGGGGATTAGATCCTCGCTTGGATCGTTGCCCATCGGGCCGAGTCTGCCGATTGTTTTTCGAGCGAGTCACGCAATCACCCTACCAACTTCCGTGGCGTAGGCTGGACAGGAGGAGGAACGATGTCACGTGCACCACGATCCAGTTCAGCGCGCCGGGACTGGGGCAGTGATGATTCCGCCACGCCCATCATCCACATCGATATGGATGCGTTTTTTGTGTCCGTGGAGCTGCTAGAACACCCTGAATTAGCCGGGCTTCCCGTTGCCGTGGGTGGCACCGAGCGCGGAGTCGTGGCGGCAGCCTCCTACGAAGCGCGTTCCTACGGCGTGAACTCTGCGATGCCGGTGGGCGCGGCGAAACGAGTGTGCCCGCAACTGCTCATGATTCCGCCGAACGGCGAACGCTACCGTGAGGTATCTAGGCAGATCATGGCGATCCTTGATGAGTACACCCCGCTGCGCGAGCAGGTATCTGTGGATGAAGCTTTCCTTGATGTCTCAGGTGCCCAGCGGATCTTCGGGCGCCCCGTTCAGATCGCCCAGTCTATTCGCGAGAGGATCCGGGCCGAGGTGGGTGTTCCAGCCTCCGCCGGAATCGCCGCCACCAAGCATGTGGCCAAGATCGCCTCCGCCCACGCCAAGCCCGATGGGCTGCTGCTTATCCCGAAGGACGCCACGGTTGCTTTCCTCGCGGAACTGCCGGTGGGTGCGCTGTGGGGCGTGGGGGAGCGTACGCGAGAGCGGCTGGAAAAGCAGGGTGTGGAAACTGTCGGGGACCTTGCAGCACTTGGGCAAGGCCGCCTCATCCAACTGCTGGGCGAGGCCAGCGGACGCCACCTGTACGCACTGTCCATGGGGATCGACGCACGAACCGTGATGCCTTCGCATGAGGAAAAATCGATAGGCAAGGAAGTCACGCTGTTTGATCGGATTAGTGAGGTGGAGCAGATTGAGGCCATACTCCTTGATCAGGCACACTCGACAGCGCGGCGCTTACGCGAACGTGGCCTTTTGGCACGGACTGTCGCGATCAAAGTGAGGTTCGGAGATTTCACCACGATTACGCGCTCCATAACGCTCCCTAGTCCGTCCAACGTTGCCCAAGAGATCTATCTGGCTGCCAAGCGCCTTCTCAGCGCCGTTCACATTCCTGCCGATGGCCTCCGGCTGGTCGGGCTACGAGCCGAACAGATGGTACGCACTGGTGATGGTATCCAACTCGCGTGGGACGATGATCCGCGACGCCTGAAGGCCGAAGGCGTGATGGACCTCGTGGACCGCAAGTTTGGGCGTGGCGCGATCTCACCCGGGAGCCTCCTCCAACCCCGCGAAGATTCCGCCGAATAGTTGCCTGGGCCGCAGCTGGGATATTGATTCAACTTTCTCGGTTTGCTCTTGACGCGATAGGATAGGGGAACACCAACCGATGAGGAGAAAAGATGCCTCTTTCCGAGTACGAGCGCAAGATGCTCGAGGAGCTTGAGGCCCAATTGGCTGACGAGGATCCCAAGTTTGCGGATACCTTGAAACCGGAGCCACCTGCGGCCGATTCTTCAATGCGCATGTCTATACGGCACCTCGTCCTTGGATTGCTGGTTGCCGTAGTTGGCATTGCCGTCCTAGTTGGCGGAATCGCCCTCGAACTCGTGATCGTGGGAGTTCTTGGTGTGATCGTGATGTTTGGTGGCTTCTGGTACATCAGCGAAGGATTCCGTCCCGGGCCTATGGGTCAGAATCACCAGTCCAAGCAGCAGCGTCCCTCCGGTGGTGGCGGATTTATGTCGCGACAGGCCGAACAGTGGCAACGCCGGAAAGATGACCGCCGATAGATTAGCTAGTACGTGATACGCGAAAGAGGAGCCTTCGGGCTCCTTTTTTCGTATCAGGGCTAGAGGGGATCCCCAGATCACACCAGATCTCTAGGTGAAAGGATCCTCCACTTCCCTCCACTTGGCCCACATGGTGCGGCCAATCGTTCCAGAAACCCAGTTATCTCAGTGCATTCCGGTGCTGCTACCCGGTACATGGCGTACACCGTTGGCTAGGTTCACTGGCTTCCGTTCCTAGTCTTTTCCTGAATTTTGAGCGTCTTCGCGTGATTTACTAGCCAAAACAGTCTTGTCTGTGGTGCAATGTGGAGTAAAGTGGAGGAATTAGAAACGTAGGGGAGGTGGATCGTGTTTCTTGGAACGTATGAGCCGCGGCTTGATGACAAGGGACGCATCATCCTTCCTGCGAAGTATCGCGAGCAGCTCCAAGGCGGGCTGGTCATGACGCGCGGGCAAGAACACTGCCTCTATGTTTTCCCACTAGCCGAGTTTGAAACGATGCAGCAGCAGTTGCGTCAGGCACCTTTGGCATCGAAGGAAGCGCGGTCATATCTGCGTGTGTTCCTTTCTGGTGCCGTTGATGAGGTGCCCGATAAGCAAGGAAGGATCACTATCCCCGCGAACCTACGGACGTATGCGGGGCTACAGCGCGAGCTTTCGGTTATTGGTACCGGGAATCGCATTGAAATCTGGGACCAGACTGCGTGGAGCCAGTACTTGACCGAGCAAGAATCGGCATTTGCCGATCGAGAGGATGAAGTCATCCCCGGGCTTTTCTAGCCCTGAGTGGTGGTCTCTCCTGCCAATCTGAGGCAATTCCCTAGTTTCAGAGGGGCAGGAGTGGCCCACTTTTCAGGACGGCCATGAGGGGGTGTGGAAGGAGGAAGGACACGGATGGAGCCATCTACCCACCCTCGTGCAGCTGGTGATGCCTTGCACGTTCCCGTCCTCCTTGAGGAATGTATCGAGCTTCTGGAGCCATCTCTTGAGACCGAGCATCCGATCATGATTGACGGCACCCTCGGTATGGGCGGGCACAGTGAAGCTTTCCTCCAACGGTTCGAGCACCTCACGGTGATTGGGATCGATCGAGATCCCGAAGCCATCGAGCTTGCCAGCGAACGCCTTGCCAAGTTTGGTTCAAGGTTTCAGGCGGTTCAAGCCACCTACGATCAAATCGATTCCGTGGCGAAGGAGCTTGGGCATCAAGGAGCTGGGCTAGGCACTGTTGACGCCGTACTCATGGACCTTGGGGTTTCCTCACTTCAGCTTGATGAGCGGGAGCGCGGGTTTTCCTACTCGCACGATGCACCTCTGGATATGCGGATGGATACGGAATCGGGGCAGACGGCCGCAGAAATTCTGGCCACCGCTGACGTCCGTGAAATCACGCGAATCCTGTCTCACTACGGAGAAGAGCGTTTCGCCTCGCGGATCGCCCGCCGGATCGTGGACGAACGTGAGACAACCCCCATTACGCGTACCACTCAGTTGGCTGATTTAGTGAAGGCCTCCATTCCGGCGGCCACACGCCGAACCGGTGGAAATCCTGCCAAGCGTACGTTTCAAGCGCTTCGCATCGCAGTAAACGATGAGCTTGCGGTGCTGGAGCGTGCGATACCACGTGCGATTTCTTCGATCAGAGTAGGAGGACGCATCGCAGTGGAGTCCTACCATTCGCTCGAGGACAAGATCGTCAAGCGTGAATTCGCCGCGGGAGCTACGTCCACGACGCCGCCGGGCCTGCCGGTTGAGCTGCCGGGCCATGAACCGTACCTGCGATTGCTCACACGTGGGGCAATGAAAGCTGATTCAGGGGAGGCTTCGAAGAATTCGCGAAGTGCTTCTGTTCGTCTGAGGGCCGCAGAGCGGTTGCGAGAGGGAGGGACGAGTTCATGAGCGCTATTCCAGCGGGTGCACCGCGCCGATCTGGTGAACGCCAGGTTATCGGAGGGCTTCCGAAGCTTGCTCTTGTCCCAACTCCGGCCCCAGCACGCGGTCTGTACGGAACGATTCTCTTGTGCGCCTCGCTGTTTTTGGGCGCATTTGGCACAGTGTTCTTCCTCAATACCCAGATGGTGGCGTCCGCCTACGAGCTTCAGAGCGTCAATCAGCAGATCAACGAAGCGGCCGCCACGGAGGCTACTTTGACGGATCAGGTTGTGGGGATCTCCACTCCAGAAGGCCTGCAGAAGCGCGCAAATGAGCTAGGTCTCGTGCCCGCGGAGGACATCCGTCATCTCGATCTGACAACGGGTAGCGTAGTCTTACCCGCAGATCCCGATGCGCAGTTCCCAGATGCAGCGGATGGATCGGGGAACTAAGAATGGCGGGACACGAGGTGAAGACGGAGCCGTAATCCATGGCAGATCATCAATCTCTATCAGCTAGGTTGAAGGCTCCCTCCACTCACAGCCGCCGGCTGCGGATGTTGCTGACGGTTTTTCTTGTATGCTCCATCGTGCTGGGTATCCGCCTGGTGGACCTGCAGGGTGTGCGAGCAGATGACTTATCTGAATCGGCAGCCGAGTTTCGTACCCGTTCCTATACGCTCCAAGCCAGGCGGGGGAGCATCGTGGATTCATCGGGTGCTGTAATGGCAACGTCAGTTGAACGCTACAATGTTGCAGTTAACCAGAAGCTCATTGGCGAATACATCAAGTATGAGGAAGACGAATCGGGCGAGGTTGTCCCGGTTGGGACGGGCGCAGCTGCCGCGGCCAAGGAGTTAGCGCCGCTTCTGGACATGGATGAGGCAGAGCTTGGTGGCAAGCTTCTTGGCGGGGATGAAAAGCGCACGTTCGTGTACTTGAAGAAAGACATTTCGCCCGAACTGTGGCGCGAGATCCGCGCGCTCCGTATCCCCGGCATTGAACCGGAGCAGTTCATGAAGCGCGAATATCCCAACGGAAAGGTCGCGGGCAACGTCCTGGGTTACACCGGGCTGACCGGCGAGGCCACGGATGATGACACTGTTGAGACCGCTCAGGGGCAGGCGGGAATCGAGCGCTCGCTCAACGATGTCCTAACTGGTGAAGATGGAGAGCTGAGCGTCCAGATAGCTGGAGGGGCGGTTCTCCCCAACGGGGATCGATCCGAGACTCCGGCCGTGGACGGCTCCGACGTGATGCTGACGATCAACAGGGATTTGCAGGATAACCTCGAGACGGCCGTGGATAAGACGGTGGAGGATCAGGGGGCAAAGTGGGCGTCCGCCGTCGTTATAGAAATCGGGACCGGTAGCGTTCTGGCCCTTGCGGACTCTGATACCCCGGACCCATCAAACCTCTCTGACACGGATTCCTCGAACTGGGGCTCGCGGGCGGTGTCTGCTCCGGTTGAGCCGGGTTCGACTGGCAAGCTTATGACGTTCGCGGCCGCGGTTGACCAAGGGAAGGTAGAACCGCTCTCCACGTTCACGGTCTCCTCGACGCTGACTATGCCCAACGGTGAAACTATCAAGGACAACGAAACTCACGCCACTGAGGACATGACCGTGGCGGGTATCCTTGCGCTTTCTTACAACACGGGCTTGATCCAGATCGGCGATACGATCTCGGATGATACTCGGTTCGATTACATGAAGAAGTTCGGGATTGGCTCCAAGACGGGCATTGAACTTCCCGCGGAATCGGCGGGTATCCTGCACGATCCGTCTACGTGGGATAACCGCACTCACTACACCACGATGTTTGGCCAAGCATGGGCGGCCACTACGCTGCAGCTGGGGCAGATGGTTTCCGTGATCGGTAATGGCGGCGTGAAGGCTCCAGTGCACATCGTGGATACCGTCACAGACGCCGATGGAACCGAGCATCCCACTGTTGCCGAGGAATCCGAACAGGTGATTTCCCCCGAATCGGCCGATACCATGATCGAGATGATGCAGGCTGTCACGGATTCGCAATCCACGGGCTGGCGAGCCAAGGTGCCCGGCTACAATATCGCCGGAAAAACTGGTACGGCGCAGGTGCCAGACGAAAACGGTAACCTGACGAGGCGCGTGGGAACGTTCGTTGGCCTTGTGCCGGCTGAGGACCCTCAGATCGCGATTGCCGTGGCTGTCTATGACGCATCGGGTGCTGGCTACGGCGGTGATGTGGCTGCCCCAGTATTTAAGGATGTGACAACGTTCGCGGTGCGCCAGTTGGGCATTCCTCCCTCAACCGAGCCGCTCGTGCGTTTACAGTGGTATCCGGGAGAGGATGTGGACAATGACTGAGCTCGCTAGGCTAGCCGAGATTTCCGGTGGGAAGAGCGTGGGCGGGGCAACGATCACCGAGGTGACGTCTGACTCGCGCGCCGTGCCAGCCGGCGCCCTCTTCGCCGCGGTTCCGGGGCTGCACGTTCACGGCGCTACGTTCGCACAAGGCGCGGTTGCTAGCGGCGCCGTTGCGATCGCCACGGATGCTGAGGGCGAGCAAATCATCACCGAACAGATGAGCACGGTTCCTCCGCTCCTGGTGGTCCCAGACATTGCGGCGCGGCTTGGGGAGATCGCCGCCGAAGTGTATGGAAATCCGGCGCAATCCCTGACATCCTTTGCCATCACGGGGACAAATGGGAAAACCACTACCGCCTTCATGCTGGACGATATTCTCAATAAGGTGGGGCGAACCACCGGGTTGATTGGGACGGTGGCTGTACGGCTTGCCGGGTCCGAGATTCCAGCCGCGCTCACCACCCCGATGCCGTCGGACTTGCAGCGGGTTCTGGCGGACCTCGTTTCGCGTGGCGGCACAGACCTCGTAATGGAAGCTTCCTCGCACGCTCTGGCTCAGGGCCGCACGGATCCGGTATGCTTTTCCGTCGCCGGTTTTACGAATCTTACGCAGGACCACCTAGATTTCCACCACACTCTAGAGAATTATTTTGAGGCGAAAGCTTCCCTTTTTACGCCGATGCGGTGTGAAAAGGCTGTTATTTGTACCGACGACGAATGGGGCCTACGTCTCTGGCACCTCTCTAGGACTACGCTGAGACCGGAGAATGTGTACGCGTTGGCGCTCACATCGCCGTTACCGGATGGCGCTCAAGGATGGGATCTGGCCGAGATCGAGGAGCGGCCCGAGGCCACTGCAATCGACCTAGTGAGCCATGCGGGCCAGCACCTGCGTTTTTCCACCTCCCTACCCGGGAAGTTCAACGTGGCAAATGCCGCGCTGGCGGCCACGATGGCCGTGGTGGGCGGGGTTTCGGCGGCCGAGCTTCCGGAGGCTGTGGACCCGAAGGTGCCTGGGCGAATGGAGTCCATTTCCTCCCGTCCGCGCGTAATCGTGGATTTTGCACATAATACCGATGCGCTTGCCAAGGCCATCACTGCGCTGCGGCCAACAACTAGGGGGCGGCTCATCGTTGTAACGGGGTCCGCCGGTGAACGTGACAAGGGTAAGCGCCCGGCCATGGGCGCTACGGTTGGCAGGCTTGCCGATGTTGGCATCATTACAGATGACGATCCTCACGACGAGGATCCGGGTGTCATCCGCGCCGGAGTTCTTTCGGGGGCGAAGGGGCATTCTGCGCAGATCGAGGAAATCGCTGATAGGCGTCTCGCCATCCGCGAGGCAATTCTTCGGGCGCACCCAGACGATACAATTCTCCTTGCCGGCAGAGGCCACGAAACGATTCAAGAAGTTGCTGGCCAGAAGATTGAACTGGATGATCGGGTTGAAGCGCGCCGCGCTCTGGCAGAGCGGGACGTTGACCCAGAGGAGAAGACAGCGTGATTGCCGTAACTCTTGGACAGTTGGTGGAGGATGTTCACGGGACGTTCGCCGGTTCCGGTGAGTCCCTTGTGACTGACTTGAGCACTGATACTCGGACCATTGAGCCGGGATCAGTGTTTGCCGCCATCAAGGGGGAGCGTGTGGACGGCGCCGCTCTGGCTGGTGATGCTCTTCAGGCGGGTGCCGTGGCGGTACTGACCAGCGACCCGGCTACGGCAGCTCAGAGTGGTGTGCAGGATGATCAGATTATCGTGGTACCCGACGTTCAGCGGGCAATCGGAGATCTTGCGCGCGCTAACCTTGAGCGTACCCGGGCAACGGGCCGCCCCGATTTTAAGATTGTGGCTATCACCGGTTCAGTGGGTAAGACAACCACGAAGGATTTGCTGGCCTCGATTCTGGCCTCTCGGGGGCCGATCATTGCTCCCGTAGGATCGTTTAACAATGAATTGGGCTTACCCCTCACGGCTCTGAAGGCTGACGAGTCTACGGCCACTCTGGTGCTGGAGATGGGCGCCGATCACATTGGCAACATCGAATACTTGACGAGTATCGCGCCGCCGGACATATGCGCCGTGTTAATCGTCGCGCGCGCCCACCTGGGAGAATTTGGCGGAATTGAGAACGTAGCGCGGGCCAAGTCCGAGCTGGTGGTGGGAACTCGCGCTGGGGGTCCCGTTGTGCTCAACGCGGACGATCCTCGCGTTTTCGGGATGAGGGATCTGGCAAAGGGTCCTGTCACCACGTTTTCACCGTCTGGAAACGGAGATGTCTCCGCTCAGTCAGTCCGCGTGGATCCCGCTGGGCGTGCAAGCTTCACCCTTGTCACATCAGTGGGGCGTGAAAGCGTAAACCTCAGACTGGTGGGCGCCCACCATGTTTCCAATGCCCTTGCTGCGGCAACAGTGGCCCTCGTTATGGGGATCGACCTCCACACTATCGCTCGCGTGCTTTCCACAACGGGTCCTGCAAGCCCCCACCGTATGGACGTGCGCACGATTAGCGGCATCACCTTTATCGATGATTCATACAACGGAAATCCTGATTCGATGAGGGCAGGGTTTGCTGCCCTCGGGCACTTGGGCCGGGAAAGGCGACGCATCGCCGTTATCGGAGCCATGCTAGAACTTGGGGATGCAACTAACGACGAGCACGCGGCGCTCGCGAAAGTGGCAAAGGACGCCGGCGTAGCGATCATGATATGCGTGGGGGATTCGCATACTCTTGATGTAGCTGCTACTGCGGAGGGAATCGACGTGTTTAGTGCGGCGAGTCCCGAAGAGGCCATCGGGGTACTGCGTCACCTGCTTCAGGCTGGAGATGCAGTATTACTCAAGGGTTCGAACGGATCTGGGCTGTGGCGAGTAGCGGACGCCATGTTTGGGAAGGAGTCCTAGATGCTAGCGATCATGATTGCGGCGGCAGTTAGCCTCATTATTTCCCTTGCAGGAACCCCTCTCCTCATCAAGTTCTTAGTATCCCGCCAGTATGGCCAGTTCATTCGTCAAGATGGGCCAACAACTCACCTCACGAAGCGCGGAACGCCTACGATGGGCGGCCTTATCATTATCTTGGCCACCGTGCTCGGTTACGGCATCGCTAACCTAACCTCTGGCCGTGCCCCGAACGCTTCGGGCCTTCTCCTCATCTTTCTCATGGTTGGGCTTGGAGCCATAGGCTTTCTCGATGACTTCTCGAAGATCCGGCAAAAACAGTCCGAGGGGCTGACGCCGTGGGCCAAGATCATCGGGCAGGCCGCCATTGGCATTACGTTCGCGGTTTTGGCGCTGCAGTTCAGGAACGCGGATAACAGGACGCCCGCCTCAACTAGGCTGTCCTTCATCCGAGACTCCAATCTAGACTTGGCCTTTTGGGGCGCTGGTATTGGGCTTGTACTCTTCGTTATTTGGGCGAACTTTCTTATCACGGCCTGGTCTAACGCTGTCAATTTGACGGATGGCCTCGATGGCTTGGCCACCGGAGTCTCGATGGTCGCCTTTGGCGCCTACGCGATTTTGACCACGTGGCAGTCAAATCAGGCATGTCAGGGTGTGCTTGGCGCAAGCCCGGGTTGCTATGACATTCGCGATCCGCGCGACCTCGCGATATTCTCCGCCGCAGTCCTTGGAGCATGCTTTGGCTTCCTTTGGTGGAATACTTCTCCCGCCCAGATCTTTATGGGAGATACTGGCTCACTCGCATTGGGTGGCGCATTTGCGGGCTTGTCCATCTTCACCCACACCGAGTTCCTCGCGATCATCATTGGCGGAGTGTATCTCCTCGAAGTAATGTCAGACGTTATCCAAGTGGGATTCTTTAAACTCACGCGAAAGCGCATTTTTAGAATGGCGCCGCTCCATCACCACTTCGAGCTGAAGGGGTGGAAGGAAGTCACCGTCGTGGTCCGGTTCTGGATCGTTGCTGCCCTTTTCGCCGTGGTGGGCATGGGCATCTTCTACGCTGAATGGCTGGCCCAGCAGTGAACATCCCCGCGGCAGAATCATTTAACGGCCGTCGGGTCGCGATCCTCGGATTGGGGAAATCAGGTGTTGCCAGTCTCGAGGCTCTGTCCGAGCACACGGGCGCGATACTGAGCGCGTGGGATTCGAGCGTACAAGCCATCGATTCATTAGAGATCGGCGTGGATCGCTCCGGTAGCGACGAAGATCCCGTGAAACTCGCTCACGAGATCCTTCGCTGGCAACCCGACATTGTCATCCTCGCCCCGGGCATCCGGGAGGTCAGCCCTCTCTTCACCACTCTTGAGGATGCGGGAATCCCGCTGTGGAGCGAGATCGAGCTCGCTTGGCAGCTCCGCGCGGCGAGAGAAGGAGCATACGCTCCGTGGCTCTGCGTCACCGGCACGAATGGCAAAACCACCACGGTGTCCATGCTGGCAGAAATTCTTCAGCACGCGGGCCTTTCTGGTGCAGCGATCGGCAACGTGGGTTCACCCGCAGTAGCCGAAGTGACCCGGTTGGATCAGGATGCACCACGCGCCTTTGCGGTTGAGCTTTCGTCTTTCCAGCTCAAAACAACCCATAGCGTCTCACCAATAGGTGCCTCTTGTCTTAACATCGCCGACGATCATCTGGAATGGCACGGGAGCCGTGAGGCGTACTGGAGTGCAAAGGCTCGGGTGTATGAAAACACTCAGGTCGCGTGCGTTTATCCCGTTGGCGATTCGAGTGTTCAATCGATGGTTGATGGTGCCGATGTGGTTGAGGGCGCCCGCGCTGTTGGCGTGACCCTTGGTATTCCATCAGTGGGCGATGTTGGCCTAGTCAACGATATCGCTGTGGATCGAGCATTCGGAACGGCGCGATGGAACGAGGGTGTGGAGCTTTTCGAGCTCTCCGATCTGGAGCACCTCGCGCCCAGTGGCACTGAGTTGCCGGCACATATCGTGTGGGACGCGCTTACAGCGGCGGCGCTGGCACGCAGCGCTGGTGTTGAACCGCGGGCCATCCGCGCTGCCCTTTCCTCCTTCCAGGGGGGACACCACCGGATCGAGTTAATCGACACTGTGGATGGCGTTGCATACGTGGATGATTCCAAGGCAACCAACGCACACGCCGCACGCGCCTCGATCATGGGCTGCGCGGACTCATCGGTGGTCTGGATTGCCGGAGGGCAAGCAAAAGGCTCGCGATTCAACGATTTGGTGGATCAAGTTCGCGAGAAGCTCCAAGCGGTGATCGTGATTGGGAAGGATCAGGAACCCTGGCGGGACGCCCTAGAGGGTACCGACCTCCCAGTGGAGTGGATTGCGCCAGATTCGATCGATCCCATGGGGGAAGCCGTTCAGGCTGCTCATCGGATAGCACGGGAGCCAGCAACGGTGTTGCTGGCTCCCGCATCGGCTTCTATGGACCAATTCACGTCCTATGCAGCCCGGGGGAGCGCGTTCGCGGATGCGGTTCGGAGGATACGTGGCTGATGGTGAATCTTCCCGTATAACGTGGCTGCGCCGGGCAACGGGTGAATCCGAGGTGCGTGACATCATGCGCCAATCGGTTATCTCCACTCTGATTGCATCATTTGTCTTGCTAACCCTTGGCCTGGTCATGGTCTACTCTGCCACGGCTCCAGCCGGCATTAGGGATGCCGAAAGCGTGTCAATTGGGGCCTTTCGCACGGCCAATACACACCTCATATTGTCTCTGGTTGGTGTGGCCGTTGGGGGTGTCTGCTCCTTCATCCCCGTGCACTGGTATTCACGCCTCGCCAACTGGATGTTTGGACTGGGCATTTTGCTTCAGGCGTTAGTTCTGACCCCGCTTGGTGTGGGCGTGGGAGGCAACAAAAACTGGATCAAGATTGGTGGGGTCCAGCTCCAGCCGTCCGAGCTTCTCAAGGTGGCAACCATTGTGTGGCTGGCCGCCCAGTTGTCCAAACTTCATGCCGAACATCGGGGTTGGCGTGATTACATGGTGCCGAGCGGCATCGGGGCCGGTGCCGCCTTCATCTGTGTCATGTTGGGCGGCGATTTGGGAACTGGCCTGATTTTCATCCTCATCGCCGCGGGAGCCTTCTGGCTTGCCGATATGCCAGGCCGCTACTTCGTGGTGATCGGGGCACCGATCATGGTGATGGCCGGCTTCCTCGTGGCTATCTCGGACTCTCGGCGCACCCGTGTCTTTGACTTCGTGGGAAACCTGTTTGCGATGCCAGACTCGCAGCATCCCACCCAACCGGACTTCGCGCTGTGGGCATTTGGCTCGGGAGGTATTGGCGGATCGGGCCTCGGAACAGGTGCTGAGAAATGGCCCGGTAACCTTGCAGAAGCGCAAACCGATTACATCTTCGCCGTGGTTGGTGAAGAACTCGGTTTGGGTGGCTGCGCGCTTGTTATCTGTATGTTCCTTTTGTTGGCGTGGAGCCTCATCAGAGTAAGCATGAACCACCCCAGCAAGTTTGGCCGAATCCTCGTGGGCCTTGTTGCCGTCTGGATCTGCGGACAGGCGTTCGCCAATATGCTGGTAGTGACAGGGCTGCTGCCGGTTTTTGGAGTCCCACTGCCGTTCATGTCCCAAGGCGGAACCGCGGTGATCGCGGCGCTTTTAGGGATCGGGGTCAGTGTGTCCGCAATGCTATCTGTTCCGGGTGTACGCGATTCCTTTAAGGTCCACGGATCCATCGCTGAAGGTGCCCGTGCCGTATTGAAGAGGGGAAAGTGAAATGAGTGAAACTATTCATGCTGTTCTAGCCGGAGGGGGAACAGCTGGTCACGTGAACCCTTTGCTCTCCACGGCGATTGCGCTTCAGGGCCGAGGTGTCGAGGTGAGTGCCGTCGGAACCCCTGAGGGCTTAGAGACTGATCTTGTCCCTGCGGCGGGAATCGAACTGGACACAATCGAGAAGGTGCCGTTTCCACGCCGGCCAAATGGAGCCATGTTGGCTTTCCCAAGCAGGTTCCGCGCGGCCGTATCGCACGCGGACGAGATCTTGACCAACAGAAACGCCGATGTGATGGTGGGCTTTGGAGGCTTCGTCTCCACTCCCATGTATCTCGCGGCTAGGCGCCGGGGCATCCCTGTGATCATTCACGAGCAGAATGCGAAGCAGGGGCTAGCCAATCGCTATGGCGCACGGTTCGCCAAGGTGGTAGCCCTGACGTTTCCCTCTACCTCCCTTAAGGCGCGAGATGGCGAGACTGTGGCTATTGGCCTACCGTTGCGTCCCGCAATCGCAGAGCTTGCTTGGGAGCGTTTGACCGATCCTCGTGGGGCTCGCGTGAGTGCGGCACAGAAACTCGGGCTGGACCCGGATAAGACAACGCTCGTGGTTACCGGGGGATCGCTCGGGGCACAGCACCTGAACGAAGTGGTTGAGCAGTGCCTTCCGCTTCTCGCGGATGTTCAGGTGCTTCACCTCACGGGCCGTGGCAAAGATGGAGCTATTCGTCAGGCCACTGAGTCCATGCCTGATTACCACGTACTTGATTACCTGTCCGAGATGGAGAATGCCTACGCCGTAGCGGACCTTGTACTGTGCCGCTCTGGAGCGGGAACCGTGGCAGAACTGAGCGCGCTAGGTATCCCCGCGTTCTTCGTTCCACTCGCCATCGGGAATGGCGAACAGGAGCTGAACGCGGCGGATTCCATCCGAGCCGGTGGCGCACTCCTAGTCCGCGACAAACAGTTTGACGCTCAGGTAATGACCCAGCAGGTTATCCCGCTCCTCGCCGCCCCTGAGAAGCTCGCGGGAATGGGTGAGGCTGCCCGGGGTGTCAGCCCCGTGGACGCCGCGGAGAAGCTCGCCGATCTTGTGCTGAAAGTTGGGAGGTAGCCCGTTGGGTTATTACTTTATTGGAATCGGTGGGGCGGGAATGTCCGTCGTCGCCGAACTTCTTCTTGCTGAAGGCCAGAACATCTCGGGCTCCGATGCCAAAGCGAGCACCACAACGGACTATCTTGCGGGTCTTGGAATCAACGTATTTATCGGGCAGGACGCAAGTAACGTTCCAGAAGATGCAACGGTGGTGACCTCCTCGGCCATTCGCGAATCTAACCCGGAACTCGCCATCGCGAGGATGCGGGGACAGAGCATTATGCACAGGTCCGAAGCTCTCGCGCTGGCCTCGCGTGGACGCCAGTTCGTAGCGGTTGCCGGTGCACACGGAAAAACAACAACGTCTGCGATGCTCGCATCAGTGCTCCGAGAATTGGAGGGCGATCCTTCGTGGGCGATTGGCGGAACGGTGACAGGGATTGGGGCTGGCGGACATCGGGGAAGCGGCTCGGTTTTCGTTGCGGAGGCGGATGAATCAGACGCCTCGTTCCTGAACTATTCACCTCGATTGGAGATTGTCACCAACGTAGAGCCCGATCATCTTGATCACTACGGCACAGCTCAGGCATTTGAAGAGGCCTTTGTTGAGTTCGCCCATCGGCTCGTGCCCGGCGGCCTTCTGGTTGCGTGCACGGACGATCCCGGGGCGGCACGGTTGGCGGCTAGCGCCGCAACGGCCGGAATTCGCCTCGTGACATACGGCAGAGGCGAGGGGTTGAGCACGGCGGAGCGTCACGTGCGGATCAGCGAGGAGTCTCATAGCGGCGGCCGGGCCCGGGGTGTATTCAGTGATTCGACTGGATCCTATGACGTAGAGCTGCAGATTGTGGGAGCACATAACCTCCTCAACGCAGCGGGGACCTGGGCAGCGGCCACGGAGCTGGGATACCCCGGGACAGATGTGGCGCGCGCATTAGCAAGCTTCTCCGGGACCGGACGCCGGTTTGAGAAGCGGGGCGAAGCCGATGGGATCACCGTGATAGACGATTACGCCCATCACCCGACTGAAGTTGAGGCAACGCTGATGGCTGCACGGGAATACGCGGGCGAGGGCCGTGTGATCGCTCTGTTCCAGCCGCACCTTTATTCGCGAACCCAGAACTTCGCGGCGGAGTTTGCTCAGGCGCTCTCCTTGGCCGATCGGGCCATCGTCACGGCCGTCTACGCTGCACGTGAGGATCCGATTCCGGGCGTTGAAGGCAGCCTTATTTCGGATCTAATGGCCGGGGGCGAATTTGTAGAGGATCGGGCAGAAGCTGCGGCCCACGCGGCAGATGTGGCTAGCGCGGGTGATGTGATCTTGACAATCGGCGCGGGTGACGTGACTGAGCTAGGCCCGGTGATCCTCGAGAGAATCGCGCACCGATGAGAGCTCCCAAGCAGCCAAGGAAGCCGCACAGCCTCGGCGTCACGAGCGAGCGGCACGAGGGCGGGGAGATAAGCCGGGAGACCGTCCAGCGCGCCCGGCAAGATGCGGCGCCCACCTCGGAACTTAGCCCAGATGAAGCTCAGCGTGTGGCGAAATCTGTGGTGGGAAAGTGGGGAACACCTGCTTCGACGCCCAGCCCGGAGGAGCCTGAGCACAAGGCCAGTTCGGAGATTGCGAAGAAGGAAAGCCGCCCTAAGGTGACGGCTCCGAAGTTGCGGCTGCCGCGCCGGAGAAGGAAGGCGCCCCAGAGGACTGAGCTATCGGCACGGCGCGTGGAAAAGCAGGCTGAGCGGCGAAAGCTCATCGCTAAGCGAGCAGCGATAATCGGAGGAGGCATTCTCGCCGTTGTCATCCTCGTTTGGGCCCTGCTATTCTCCCCCCTTCTTGGATTGAAGGCGGACAAGGTGGAGGTGAGCGGTCTCGATTCGCAGGCGGACCTCACCGCGTCTCAGGTGCAGGAAGCAATGACTCAGTGGGAGGGGGCGCCGGTACTCCGGCTTCCTAGTGGAGATATTGAAGAGGGGCTAGTCAGCACATTCCCACTCATTGAGAGCGTTCAAGTTGGTGGGAAGCTTCCCAACGGCGCGAACGTAACCTTGAGCCTGCGAGAACCGATCGCGTGCCTGATCGAAGACAAGACCTGCGTGGCAATCGACGCCGAGGGCGTGAGGATCCCCGTTTCCGAGGAGGCAACCAGCGAGCTCCCGCATCTTAGCCTCGCGAAAGGGCAAGATGCAGCTGGAGAGGCCGCCACGAAAATGATCGATGTGCTTGATTCCCTTGAACCAGATACACGCAGCCAGGTCGAATCCATCTCCGTAGGGGAGGCCCTTCAAATGACCCTAGAGCTGAAGGATGGTGCCGAAGTGACTTGGGGGCGCTCAGAGAACAACGAGTTCAAGGCGGAGGTACTAGCGGTTCTCATGACGCAGGGAGCCTCCAGCTACGATGTCTCTGTGCCCAGCGCCCCGGTGACCGGCTGAGGGGAGTTTTCCTACCTGATTACTGGCAATTGCACGACACACCGCGCCGGTCATTGAACTGAGCAGTACTTCCCTCTACCTTTTCCGCGAAGTCAGATACGGAATACCTCAAGTTCTCCTTGAGGTCTGAAAGGAAGTGCCCATGCCAGCTATGAACAATGCTGCAAACATTAAAGTGATTGGAGTAGGTGGTGGCGGCGTAAATGCCGTTGACCGCATGATCCAAGACGGTCTGGTGGGCGTGGAATTCATCGCGGTGAACACGGATGGCCAGTCCCTCGTGAAGTCCGAAGCGGACACTAAGCTCGATATTGGGCGCGATGTATCCCGTGGGCTTGGGGCGGGCGCGGACCCCGCAATTGGAAAGCGCGCCGCAGAAGAAAACGTTGAAGTTATCCGGGCCGCCCTCGAGGGATCGGACATGGTGTTCGTGACGGCCGGCGAAGGTGGAGGCACCGGAACCGGTGCGGCTCCGATCGTTGCGTCGATTGCCCGGGAGCTTGAGGCCCTGACCGTTGGCGTTGTTACCCGCCCGTTTGAGTTCGAGGGCCTACAGCGCGCCAACAATGCGATGGCCGGTATTGATTCCCTACGCAAGGCTGTTGACACGCTCATCGTTATCCCGAACGATCGCCTCCTCGAGATTGCTGAGGATAACCTCTCCATCATTGAAGCCTTCCATCTGGCAGATGACGTGCTGAGGTCTGGGGTCAAAGGTATTTCGGATCTCATCACGATCCCGGGTCTCGTTAACCTCGACTTTGCTGATGTTAAGGCCATCATGAAGGACGCGGGTACAGCGCTCATGGGAATAGGTGCTGCTAGCGGTGAAGACCGTGCGATGCGGGCTACCGAGAACGCCATCTCTTCGCCGCTCCTTGAGGCCAGCATCGATGGTGCCCACGGAGTTCTTCTCTCCTTCCAGGCCGGGGCTGACTTCTCTATGAAGGAGATGTCCGGTGCTGCACGGCTCGTTAAGGAATCCGTTGATCCCAACGCCAACATCATCGTCGGAACAATCGTTGATGAGTCGCTTGGCGACGAAGTGCGTGTGACGGTGATTGCTGCCGGCTTCGACGAGCACATCGATCACTTGGTGCGCGAACCTCGCCAGCATCAAACCCATCAGGCGGTGCCTTCGGCCCCGGCGGCCTCCGCCGAACAGCCTGCTGCCAAGCGCGAGGAGCCTGCGGTGGCAACGCCGGCACGCCCCGTTGCGGATGCGCCCGCGGTCCCGCCGGTTGTAGAGGAAGATGCTCCCGCACGGGAAACAAACGATCTAGACATTCCCCTGTTCCTTTTTGAGGAGAACTAGGGAAAATTAGCCTTCGGCGCACCAGCGCCGATGGGACATCCTCGGGTGTCTGACTTCAGGTGGCCCGCACCGGTTGGCGCGGGCCACCAACACATATATCCGTACACCGATGGGGAACCGATGAACCTCGTATCGTGGACCGTTGACCGCCGAGTTCCTGAGGGCCGAGTGCGCGCGGGCTTCACGAGTAGGCTGGGAGGAGTATCCGCCAGCCCGTTTGCCAGCCTTAACCTTGGTTTCCACGTGGGTGATCACGCCGAATCTGTCCACCAGAACCGGCAGCTCCTTGCTCTAGAGATCGGCGCGCTTCCCGGATGGATGGATCAGGTGCACGGCACGTGCATCGGCCAGGCGCGCCCCGGTGAAACCCTCGAGCGGACCGACGGCCTTATTCTCGCCGAACCTCACCTAGTCCCCGCACATGCCCCCTCAACAGAGGCCGCCTGCGTCATGGTGGCGGACTGCGTCCCGCTCCTCCTTGTTCGCAGCGATGCCCCTGCAGCTGCGGCCGTTCATGTGGGTAGGGCAGGGTTCATGGGCGGAATCGTGGGTGTGGCTATCTCGAAGCTCGGCCGCCCAGAGCGCGTCACGGCGATCATTGGGCCATCGATCTGCGGAAATTGCTACGAGGTTCCCGAACCGATGCGCGAGGAGTCGCGGCGCATAGAGGAAGCAGCGGCCAGCAACACGAGTTGGGGCACGCCCTCAATCGATATCCCGGCGGGGATTCACGCACAGCTGAGCTCCTTGGGCGTAGCGGATGTGATCAACACGGGCATCTGTACTCGCGAATCGCCCGATTTCTTCTCGTATCGCCGTGCTAGCCAGACCGCGAATAAGACGGGCCGGTTTATTGGCATAGTGCAGGTTTTTCGCGACACACCTAGCTAACCTCGCCATGGTTGCAAGGCGGGTCTAATACCTTGAAAATTGCAGGAACTGAACTGGCAGAGGGAAAGTTATGGCTAAGAACGCATTCCAACGGCTCGTGAACAAGGCCTCCATTGCGGAGGACGGTTACGAGGATGAGTATTACGAAGACGATTTCGCGGATGTAGATTACTTCGATGACGAGCAGGAAGCGGATGTTACTCCGATTCGGCCAGTCGCATCGGGTGGAGACATCGCACGTATCATCACGGTGTGGCCGAAGTCCATTGATGGCGGTCAGGAGTTTGCTGATCCATACCGCAAGGGGATCCCGGTGATCCTGAACATGACGGCAGCGCCAGACCAAGAGCGCCGCCGCATTCTCGATTTCGCCATGGGCGTGTGCTACGGCCTACGCGGCAAGGTGAACAAGATCTCCAATGATGTGTTTCTCATGACGCCGCATCAGGTCACTGTTGAAACGAGCCATTCCGAGGAATCCTCAGCTTTCTAATATGGGAACACTTTTCACGCTGCTCGCGCTCGCGTGCGGGCTCTATACGATTGTCCTCGTGGCGCGAATTATTATCGACCTTGTCGTTAATATTTCTAGAGATTGGGCGCCGTCAGGTGCGCTTTTAGTCATAGCTAATGGTGTTTTTGCTCTAACGGACCCACCTCTGCGGTTCCTTGCAAAGTTCATCCCGCCGCTGCGACTGGGGGCTGTCCAGTTCGATATGGGCTTCCTGCTGCTCTTCATTGGCGTCCAGTTCCTTCAGCGGATATTCGTCTATTTGTCTTATATGTAGACACGACGCGCTCAACTTTAATCACTACATGAACACTTGCCACATTTTTCAGGTACGCTTTCCCTATAAGTGACTCAAACGGGCCACATAAGAAACTTGACTCAGAACATAGAGGTGAACACTCATGGCGCTGCTCACGGAACATGACGTCGTCAATATGCGCTTCAAGGAGCCTAGGTCGCTTGAAGAAGGCTACGATCAGGACGAAGTCGACTTTTTCCTCGATGAGGTTGCCGAGTCGATCGCCCAGCTCACGAAGGATAAGGCCGAGCTGGAGAATCAGCTTAAGGTAGCTCAGGCTCGGGCTACTGAGCTCGAGGGTGGATCCGGTGAAGCTGCGCCTGCACCCGATTCTGCAACGTCCACTGCGTCATTCCCGGCACAGACCCACGATGCTGAATCGGCAACTGGTCTCCTTGCGATGGCTCAGGAGCTGCACGATAAGCACGTGAGTGAGGGTAAGGCTGAAGGTGATCGCATCATCTCGGAGGCGAACGCTCAAAGCGAGCAGATCCTCGGCGATGCTCAGGACCAGTACAACCGTACATTGACGGCTTTGGAGCAGGAGCGTGGCCTCTTGGAGCGGAAGATCTCCGAGCTGCGCGATTTCGAGCGGGATTACCGCACACGCCTCAAGAGCTACTTGGAGTCGTTGCTCAGCAACGTGGAAGTAGGGCAAAACGGGGCAGATGGCCTTCAGGGCTAAGAGTCTTTAAATCGAACGGCGGTAGCATGAGCTACCGCCGTTCGTCGTGGATGCAGGAGAGAAGTGAGCGATTCTAAGAAGCGGCTACTGTGGGCCAGCGCGATTGCGCTAGCGACCGTCCTGCTGGATCAGTTGACAAAGCAGTGGGCCCTGTCTGCCCTCACTAGCGGCCAACGTGTCTCAGTCCTAGGAGATTTCTTCGGATTCCAGCTGTTTTTCAATTCAGGCGCAGCCTTCTCCCTCGGCACGGATTCCACCATCATCTTCACAATCATCGCCGCGATCGTTGTGATCGCGATACCGTTTATCATCAAACGGATCCCGTCATTACCTTGGGCAATCTGCCTTGGCCTCATCTGGGGTGGCGCTGCGGGTAACCTGATTGATCGTCTGGTGCGCGCACCAGGTGCGTTCCGCGGTCACGTCGTGGATTTCATGGCCTACTCTGATTGGTTCATCGGAAACGTTGCCGACGCCGCGCTAGTTATCGGTGTTATCCTCCTAATCGGTTTCTCGTTCCGGAGCGTTCCGGAGCCGGAGGAGGACGCGGATGCCGGATAGGAGGTTCTATCCGGTTCCCGACGGGCTTGTTGGGGATCGCGTTGATTCCGTGGTGGCTCGATTGACCGGCCTGTCCCGATCCGCTTGCGCGAAGCTGGTGGATTCCGGAGAGGTTCTAGTGGATGGCGTACCAACTTCGAAGTCAGAGCGCCTTATTGAAGGCCAAGTTATCGAAGTAGTGGTGCCGGATCCGGTTGTAGTCCGCCCGAAGCCCACTTTGGTGGATTTGCCGGTTTTGTTTGAGGACGACGACGTCGTAGTGATCAACAAACCCGCCGGACTCGCCGCTCACCCATCGCTCAACTTCGAGGGTCCGGATGTACTCGGCGCGCTCATGGCTCAGGGTGTCCAGCTCGCCTCTTCTGGGCCGCCCGAGCGTCAAGGCATCGTCCATAGGCTGGATGTCGGCACGTCCGGCTGCATGGTGGTTGCCAAATCGGAATGGGCATACTCCGTGCTGAAGCAGGCGTTCCGTGACCGGACTGTTAAGAAGATCTACCACGCACTTGTGCAGGGGCACCCAGATCCTATCGCCGGTACAATTGACGCCCCGACCGGACGCGATCACCGCCACCAGTGGAAGATGGGCATTCGCGCTGATGGACGGCGATCCATTACGCATTACGAGACCATCGAGGCCATGGCTGGCGGATCCCTCATGGAGGTTCATCTTGAGACGGGCCGCACCCATCAGATCCGCGTACACATGTCTGGCATTGGGCACCCCTGCGTGGGAGACGAGATGTACGGGGCGGATCCGACGCTTTCCGCCAAGGTGGGTCTTGATCGCCAGTGGTTGCACGCCGTATCTTTGGGCTTCCTGCACCCGGGAACGGGGGAGTGGGTGGAATTTTCCTCGGATTATCCTCCGGAGCTGACTCGTTGCTTGGAATTGATGCGTGAGGGGGTATATCGATGATCGAGCTAGTGACCACCCGTGCCCAGTTGGAACGGTGTTGGGCGATCCGATTTGCGGTATTTGTTGATGAGCAGCAGGTCCCCCTAGACGAAGAGGTGGATCAGCTTGATACCGCCCCTTCAACTATCCACCTGCTTGCCGTGGTGGACGGCAAGGACGTGGGGACACTGCGGATCCTCCCGGAAGAAGCCGGTCACTGCCATATCGGGCGGGTGGCGGTTTCGGGACTCGCACGTGGGACGGGCGTGGGCCGGGAGCTTATGGACCGCGCCCGTGAGATTGCATTGGAGCGCTGCGCGGATACCCTTGGGCGGGTACGGATCGAACTGTCTTCGCAGGAACAGGCGATGGGGTTCTACCGGGCGTGTGGCTACGGTGTCGTGAGCGGAAAACGTTATCTTGATGCGGGAATCTGGCATGAGGACATGGCGCAAGAGGTGAGTCTCTCATCCACTGGTGAATAACGTGTGGGACGGGCCTATTAGACTGTCACCATGGCTCAGGATTTTGCTCATCTTCACGTCCACACGGAATACTCAATGTTGGATGGTGCCTCGAAAGTCAAGAAGCTGGTGGCCGAGGCAAAGGCGCAAGGCCAGAAATCGGTCGCGATCACCGATCATGGGTACTGCTTTGGAGCCTATGAGTTTTACAAGGCGGCAAAGGCCGCTGACATCAAGCCGATCGTTGGTATTGAAGCTTACCTGACACCGGGAACGTCCCGGTTTACTTCTAACCGCGTGCTCTGGGGTGATGAATCGCAGCGGCCCGATGATGTGTCTGCTCGCGGCACGTACACGCACCTCACGCTCCTGTCTGAGAACAACACTGGGATGCACAACCTATTCCGGATGGCGTCTCAGGCCTCCCTAGAGGGTCAGATGGGCAAGTATCCTCGTATGGACATGGATCTGCTGGAGCAGTACCACGAGGGTCTGATTGCAACGGCCGGGTGCCCGTCCGGTGAGGTTCAGGTTCGCCTCCGGCTGGGCCAGCACAAGGAAGCGCTCGAAGCCGCCGGCAAGATGCAGGATCTGTTCGGTAAGGACAATTACTTCGTCGAATTGATGGATCATGACAATGAGATCGAACGGCGGGTGCGTAACGATCTGATTGAGCTTGCCAAGAAGATCGATGCCCCGATTCTGGCCACCAATGATTCGCACTACGTGGGGCCGGGGGACGGCGCAATCCAGGATGCCATGCTGTGCATTAACTCGGGCTCCAACCTGCAAGATCCCAACCGCTTCACGTTCGATGGGACGGGATATCACCTGCGTTCCAGCCAAGACATGTGGGATCTGTTTGGTGACGTCCCGGGTGCCTGTGAGAACACGCTCATGGTTGCCGAACGGTGCAACGTTTCCTTCACCACCGCCGATGAGGGCGCGAACTATATGCCCGTGTTCCCCGTCCCTGACGGAGAGGACATTACGTCCTGGTTCGTCAAGGAAGTTGAGCGCGGCCTGCACCTGAGGTTCGGCGATAACATTACTCAGGATGTGCGCGAACGCGCCGATTACGAGGTGGGCGTGATCACCCAGATGGGGTACCCGGGATACTTCCTCGTGGTGGCCGATTACATCAAGTGGGCGAAGGAGCACGGTATTCGGGTGGGACCCGGCCGTGGGTCCGGCGCGGGCTCGATGGTTGCCTACGCCCTAGAGATCACCGAGCTTGATCCCATCAAGTACGATCTCCTGTTCGAGCGATTCCTTAACCCCGAGCGTGTCTCGATGCCCGATATTGACGTGGACTTCGATGAGCGCCGCCGTGGCGAAGTGATCGAATACGTTGAGCAGAAGTATGGGGCGGACAAGGTCTCTCAGGTGGTGACCTTCGGGACGATTAAAACCAAGCAGGCACTCAAGGACGCGGCCCGCGTTCAGGGCTATCCCTTCGAGATGGGTGAGCGGATGACGAAGGCCCTGCCCCCGGGCGTTCAGGGCAAGGACATTCCGCTTTCCGGCGTTTTCGATGAGAACAATGACAGGTATCAGGAGGCCGGAGATTTCCGGCAGCTCGTCCAAACGGACCCGGATGCGAAGCGCGTGTTTGATCTGGCCTCGGGCCTAGAGGGGCTGACCCGGCAGTGGGGAGTGCACGCCTGCGCGATCCTCATGAGTTCGGTGCCCCTCACGGACGTGATTCCCGTGATGAAACGCCCCGCGGATGGCGCCGTCATCACTCAGTTCGAGTACCCGTTGTGCGAGGAACTGGGGATCTTGAAGATGGACTTCCTCGGGCTGTCCAACCTGACCGTCATTGACGATGCCCTCCACAACATCGAGATGAACGATAAGGAACCCCTGAAGATCGAATCGGTTTCCCTCGAGGATCCGGCCACATTCGGGCTTTTGCAGCGGGCGGAGACTCTCGGCATCTTCCAGCTAGATGGCGCGGGAATGCGCGTGCTCCTGAAGCAGATGAAGCCCACGGAGTTTGAGGACATCTCCGCTGTGAGTGCCCTGTACCGCCCCGGCCCGATGGGAATGAACTCCCACACGAACTACGCGCTACGCAAGAACGGGCTTCAGAAGATCGAGGCGATCCACCCGGAGCTGGCGGAACCGTTCCAGGAGATTCTGGGTACCACCTACGGCCTGATCGTGTATCAGGAGCAGGTGATGCAGATTGCTCGAACCTGTGCCGGATTCACCATGGGAGAAGCGGATACGCTCCGTAAGGCGATGGGCAAGAAGAAGCTTGATGTGTTGGAGAAGCAGCGCGAGGCCTTCTCCAAGGGCATGATGGATAACGGCTACTCCAAGGAGTGCGTAGACACTCTATGGGGCGTTCTTGTTCCCTTCGCTCAGTACGCCTTCAACCGCTCGCATTCGGCCTGCTACGGCCTGATCTCGTACTGGACCGCCTACCTTAAGGCGAACTATCCGGTGGAGTACATGGCCGCCGTCCTCACCTCGAAGAAGGACAATAAGGATAAGCTCGCACTCTATCTGGCCGAAGCCCACCGTATGGGCATTCAGGTGCTGGTCCCTGATGTAAATGAGTCTCTTGCCAACTTCTCGGCCTCCGGGGAGCAGATCCGCGTCGGGCTGTCCGCGGTACGTAACGTGGGGACCAACGTTGTGGACGGCATTATCAAGGCACGCGAGGAGAAGGGCGCCTTCACATCCTTCCAGGACTTCCTCGATAAGGTTTCGCTTCCCGTGTGCAACAAGCGTGCCATCGAGTGCCTTGTGAAGGCTGGTGCTTTCGATTCAATGGGTTACACCCGCCGCGCACTTCTTTCCCGCGTGGAAGAGGCTGTGGATTCGGTCGTGTCATTAAAGAAGAATGAGGCTATCGGCCAGTTCGATCTCTTCGGTGGTGCGGGTGCGGACCTTGGGAACGGCGTGGACGTAGTGATCCCCGATCTTCCGGAGTGGGACAAGAAGGTCAAGCTGGATCATGAGCGCGACATGTTGGGGCTCTACGTATCCGATCACCCGCTCTCCGGTATGGAGCACGTGCTTGATCGTGCCGCGGACACCACGATCGTTCGCCTTATGAATGACGAAGAGCCGGTGGATGGCTCAACGGTTTCCCTTGCCGGACTCATCACGTCTGTTCAACCGCGCGTCTCGAAAAAGAACGGCAAGTTGTGGGCCACCGTTACTCTGGAGGATCTCTCGGGGAGCACGGATATCAACTTCTTCCCGCAAACGTACCCGACGGTTTCTACCATGCTGGTGCAGGACACTGTAGCTATCATCACCTGCCGGGTACAGGTGCGGGACGGATCGATCCAGCTTTCGGCTCAGGGAATGCAGTTGCCTTCCAATGACCTCATGCCGGATTCGCCGCTGGATCTACGGTTGCCCGAACGCATGTGTACGGGCCAACTTATGGGGTCTTTAGCTGATGTTCTGCGCTCTTATCCAGGGCAGGCGCCTGTGCGGCTGCACATTGAGAAACCGGGCACCACAACCGTTGTTCAGGTTGATCGGCAGTTCTATGTGAGCCCCACGGCAGGAATGATCTCAGACCTGAAGGTATTGTTGGGGCGTCATTGCTTCGTCTAGATCGCGGCTACCTCGACGGCGATTTCGCCGTCGGCCAGAATAAGGGAGACGATATCGCCGTTGCTGAGGTGATGGCCGCGGTGCGTCTCCACTTGGCCGTTCACGGTGATATCGCCCATCTCGATCATCTCCCGCGCCTGACCGCCGGTTTCTGCGAGTGAAGCGAGCTTCACGAACTGGCCGAGCTTGATGGGAAGAGATACTTCGATGGAATTCACTGTCACTCCTGGACTTCGCTGAGGACGGGTTCGCGCTTGGACTGGCGCACCTTCACGTACACAAGGATACCCAAAACTAGTAGGCAGATGGCCGCGATGCCGGCGGGGGAGCCGGCCGCGGCAGAGAGCATCGCACCCCACACGGCAAAGCCCACTGTGGAATAGATGGCGGCCCACGCGAGCCAGCCGGGTGTTGCAGCCACAATCCAGCGCCCGAGCGTAACTCCGAATGCGCCGGCACCAATGCATACAACTGTCTGAACGCCAACAGTGAGGAAGCACAGGGGAATTGCAATGAGGCCGCGGCTTCGAACAATCTCGATGCCGTGCTGGGTGGATTCCGAGTGGGTCCAGTTCCAGACCTTTAGAGACAAGGTTCCGCCTGGCTGCTGCGCCTTAAATACGAGGTGGTGGCCGTAGCGTCCCAGACCGTAGGTGGCTGTAGATCGAAGCGAAACTACTAGGAAGAGGAAGAGATATACCCCGATGAACGGACCGTCACTGATGAAGTCGGGTATGGACATACTCAAGAGTGTAGTGGTTCCAGATTGTTTGCGACACTCGCGGCCCGACTCAGGCTATCTCTGCTGTAGAATGCCAGTTGGTTAGGGACGGTTACGCTTGGGCAGCCTGACATTGCGCGCACAGTCCCCAGATCTCGATTGTGTGGGCGGTGACGATGAAACCCGAATTCGCGGCCGCCTCCTGCATCCACTTTTCCACCTGATCTGCCGCTACTTCCACCGTCCGCCCACACTGTGTGCACACGATGTGATGGTGGTGGCGTTCGGTATCGCAGTGCCGATACAGGGTCTCTGAATCGGATCGCAGAACGTCCAGCCGCCCCTCATTCGCCAACGACGTTAGTGTGCGGTACACCGTGGCAAGTCCGATCTTCTGTCCGATGCTTGACAACTGATCGTGCAGCTCCTGAGCGCTGATGAACTCGGGTGTGCTCTTCATCAGCTCAATGATTGCCGTGCGTTGAACTGTGTTTCTGCTAGTCATCTGACTCCCTTGAACAAGGCTCGTTGGAGACAACCGCCGCGCGCCGGGATCGCCTCACGCCTTCGATACTGAGGTTGGTAATTGCCACGACGGCGTAGAGCCCGATTAGCAGCATGACAATCGTGGCACCCGGAGACGCAGCCACATGATAGGTGATGATGAGTCCGGCTAGGCACGCAACTACCCCGATAGCTTGAGCGATGTACATCGTCCGGACGAATGAGGAGGAGAGTAGCTGCGCCACCGCAACGGGAACGATCATGATGGCAGAAACCAATAGGACTCCAACCACCCGCATCGAAACCGAAACGGTCAGCGCGGCCACTACTGCCACGAGGATGTTCAACGCCCGCACGGGCAACCCGCTAGAGCGCGCGAATTCTTCATCGTGGGAGAGCAAGAACAGAGGCCCGCGCAGCCCCAAGCCAATCAGGAGGATCACGGCGGCAAGGGCCACGGTGTATCGAACATCTGCCGTAGAAACAGTGGCGATGGAGCCGAACAGATAGCTGGTCAAATTGGTGGTGGTGCCCCCGGCAATGCGGATTAGCAAGACGCCTCCCGCGATCCCACCGTAGAAAAGCATGGCAAGCGCAACGTCTCCGCCTGTCCGCCCACGCGAACGGACAACCTCAATCAGAATCGCTCCGATCAGCGAGGCAACGATGGCGCCGGGGATGGCCAACACGTCATTGGGAGACAGCCCCATAGCTCCTGCCGCGAGCCACCCGAGTGCAACTCCCGTGAGCGAAATGTGCCCGATACCATCGCCCATGAGCGCCATGCCCCGCTGCACTAGGTAGGTTCCCACAACGGGTGCGGAGATGCCCACGAGCACCGCAACGATAAGCGCTCGCTGCATGAGGGGAGAGGAGAGCATCTCAATCATGAAATCTCCGTTCGCAGGACCGGCGCGTGGTGCGGTGTGGGTTCCGCATCCACGTGATGGTGATCCTCACCATGTTCTCCGGGCGCACCCACGGGAGGGCCGTCGAAGGTCACGTGGCCGTCTTCCAACACGACGGTGTGATCGATGAGCGGGGCGAGTTCCCCTAGATCGTGCAGGACGGTCACGATCGTGACGCCCGCCCGGTGCAGTCCCTCTAGAGTTTCGGCCAATTGTTCACGGGATTCGCGATCGATCCCTGCCAGGGGTTCGTCAAGAATGAGGAGGTCCGGCTGGCGCACGAGGGCGCGAGCTATCAGAACCCGCTGTGATTGCCCGCCGGAAAACACTTGAACGTGATCGTTGGCGCGATCTTCAAGCCCAACGGCTCCAAGGGCTGCCAGAGCTTTGCGCTTGGCGCTTGGCCCACGATCCGCCCACAGGCTCCGCGGTCCGAGCAAGCCAGAACGCACCACCTCGAGCGCGGTGGCTGGAACACCGGAGGCTGTGGCTACCCTCTGGGGAACATACCCCATCCGGCTCCACGGAACGCTCCCACGCTTGTGGATATCGGTGCCGAAAATCTCGACTCCGCCCCGGCTCGGCGGCACAATCCCCACCATCGTTCGGATGAGCGTCGATTTGCCGGACCCGTTGGCGCCAAGCACCGCGACGGTCTCGCCTTCGGCAACCTCCACGCTGACATTGTGGAGGATTCGTGTGGAGCCGAGAATCACGTCAAGGTCCCGTGTGGATATTGCTGTCATATTTCTCTTCAATTAACGAGTTTAGTTGCATCCCAATGCGCCCTGAAGCGCGGCAAGGTTGGCTTCCATGCCCGAGACGTAATCTCCATCCGAGGGCTGAGACTCGAGAGGGTTCAGAGTGGCGAGATCGGCGCCAGCCTCACTGGCAACGGCCTCGGCGGTCTTTGGGGAGGCAAGCTCCTCGGTGAACACCGTCGTTGTTCCCGTCTCCTCGATGGTGCTCTTGATCGCGGCAAGGTCAGCGGGGCTCGGTTCGGCTTCCGGATCAATACCCGAGATGGCCACCTGGGTGAGCCCGTAGCGGTTGGTGAGGTACCCGAAGGCGGCGTGGGTTGTCACGATAGTCTGGCGCTCGCACGTGGCCAACCCATCAGCGAACTCTGTGTCCAGATCCGTGAGCTGGCCCGCAACGGTCTCTTGGCCCTCCTGATAGGTTGTCACGTTTGCGGAATCTGCTTGGCTCAAGGATTCCTCAATTGCCTCACCGGCGTCACTCATCCGCTCAGGGTCTAGCCAAAAGTGTGGATCAAGGTTGCCGTGATCATGTTCGTGTGCTTCGTCGTCGTCGTCGCCATGATCTTCCTCTAACGGGAGAAGGCCCACGGAATCGGACAACTCGAGAACTTCCGGGCCGGAAATCTGCTCAACGGCAGCGTCCATGGAAGGTTGGAACCCTTCCACGTACACCACGAGGTCCGCCTCGTTCATCTTGGCAATATCGGACGGCGATAGCTCGTAATCGTGCGGCTCCACGTTCGCAGGCGTCATGGAAATAACGGTGACGTCATCGCCTCCGATGCTTTCGATCAGCCAAGCCAAGGGATAGAAGGAGGTGGCAACGGTCAGGCCCTCCGTGTCAGATTCCGATGAATTGGTGGATGAGCATGCGCCCAGTGTCAACGCTAGGGTTCCTGCGGCCAGTGCCGCCACGAGTCTTTTCATGAGAATGATTATCACCTTGAATGAGAATGATTGTCAATTGCATGAGCTGTGAAGCTCACACGGACCTTCGTCGCGCACCCTCTGCCAAGTAGATAGGATGGCTGGGATCTGCATCGCCCAGATGCGGCAGAACCACGCATCATCCAGATGCGTCATGAAAGGAGATCGCAGATGGCCAAACCGGCACCATCGCGCCTCGATAACGTTATTGCACTGGCTAAGCGCCGTGGCTTCGTCTTCCCATGTGGGGAAATCTATGGCGGAACCAGATCGGCGTGGGATTACGGCCCCCTTGGCGTAGAGCTCAAGGAGAACATCAAGCGCCAGTGGTGGAAGAACATGGTGACATCGCGTGATGACGTGGTGGGCTTGGACTCCTCCATCATCCTTCCCAAGGATGTGTGGATCGCCTCCGGCCACGTAGGTGTGTTCAACGATCCGCTCACCGAATGCCTATCGTGCCATAAGCGCTTCCGGTTCGATCAGATGCAGGAAGAGTACGCCGAACGCAAGGGCATCGAGGATCCAGATACCGTTGAGCTTTCCGTCCTGCCCTGCCCGAACTGCGGCAACCGCGGCCAGTGGACCGAGCCTCGCGACTTCAACATGATGCTCAAGACCTTCCTTGGCCCTGTCGAGGATGAATCGGGCCTGCACTACCTGCGTCCTGAAACGGCTCAGGGTATCTTCATTAACTTCCAAAACGTCATGACCTCCGCGCGCCGGAAGCCTCCGTTCGGTATTGGGCAGATCGGAAAATCCTTCCGCAACGAGATCACGCCCGGAAACTTCATCTTCCGCACTCGCGAATTCGAGCAGATGGAGATGGAGTTTTTCGTTGAGCCCGGAACCGACGAGGAATGGCACCAGTACTGGATCGATCAGCGCCGCGATTGGTACGTCAATCTGGGCATTGACCCGGAGAACCTGCGCTTCTACGAGCATCCTCAGGAGAAGCTCTCGCATTACTCCAAGCGCACTGTGGATATCGAGTACAAGTTCGGCTTTGCCGGATCCGATTGGGGCGAGCTCGAAGGCATCGCCAACCGTACCGATTTCGATCTTTCCACGCACTCCGAGCATTCGGGTAAGGACCTGTCCTATTTCGATCAGGCTACCGGTGAGCGCTGGACCCCGTATGTGGTGGAGCCAGCCGCTGGCCTCACCCGCTCGCTCATGGCCTTCCTCGTGGAGGCTTACGTTGAGGACGAGGCCCCCAACACGAAGGGCGGAGTGGATAAGCGCGTTGTTCTCAAGCTCGATCCGAGGCTGTCCCCGGTTAAGGCTGCGGTTTTGCCGTTGTCCCGTTCCGAGAAGCTTTCGCCGATGGCGCGAGACTTGGCGGCTAAGCTTCGCCAGTTCTGGAACGTTGATTTTGACGACGCCGGAGCAGTGGGCCGCCGCTACCGCCGTCAGGATGAGATCGGCACGCCGTACTGCATCACGGTGGACTTCGATTCGCTCGATGACCACGCCGTGACCGTGCGCGATCGCGACACCATGGAACAGGTGCGCATCCCGATCGACGAAGTTCAGGCCTACCTCGCCACGCGGTTGGTGGGCTGCTAAGACAGCGTGTCCCATAGCCATGACGTGAGCGGGGTATTCTCGCTTGGCCAGCGCCGCAAGGTTCGATGGATCCTTGCGGCGCTGGTGCTGCCTCTAGCCATCGTGACAGCTGTACTGCTGATCGTGATGTGGCCGCGGGGTGAGAGTTTGGTTGGTTCCGTTCCGATCAATGCCACGGGCGTGGAGCGGACCAGCGGGGTAATCACTTCTATCGGTGAGATGGACGAAACTGGCCAAACCCCGATCACCATGGAAACCGATGGCGCTGAGGTTCCCGTTCACGTTCCCTATGAGATAGTCCAGAACGGGCTGGCTGTTGGTGACAACATCTGGGCCACGTTCAATCCTCACGCGATTGATACAGGCACTCCATACGCGTTCAGCGATTTCGTGCGGACTGTTCCTCTTGCTGTCTTAGCGGGTATCTACCTCCTTTCGGTCCTCATCGTGGCCCGTCTGAAGGGCCTCATGGCGATGGTGGGGCTTGGGGTTTCACTGGGGATAGTGGGAGTGTTTATCCTTCCCGCACTCATGTCCGGATCCCAACCGCTAGCCGTCATCCTCGTGGGCGCCGCCGCAATGATGTTCTCCTCGATCTACCTAGCACACGGAATCTCCATTCGGACTACCACCGCTGTGCTGGGGACTTTCGGAGGTTTGCTAATTACGCTGGGAGTTTCACTCTGGGCCGTGGACTCAATGCGCCTGACGGGGACATCCAGTGATGATGCGCTGGTCCTCATGGGAGAGTTCCCGGGGCTAGACATGAGTTCGATCCTGCTGTGTGGCATGCTGTTGGCAGGTTTGGGAGCTCTCAACGACGTGACAATTACACAGGTCTCCACCGTGTGGGAGCTGCACGCCGCAAATCCCGCGATGGCCCGGCGTCGCCTTTTCACCCAGGGAATGGCTGTGGGACGTGACCACATCGCGTCCACCGTCTACACGCTGGCCTTTGCCTATGTGGGAACGGCGTTGCCGATCCTCATGTCGGCCGCTCTCATGCAGCGCTCCACCGTGGATCTGTTGCAGGTGAGTCAGATCTCTGAGGAGATTGCGCGAACGTTGACTGCCTCGGTGGGGCTGGTGCTCGCCATTCCAATCACCACGGCCATTGCAGCATGGATGGCCCCCGTGGCACCGTCTACGTCATATCTAGAATTGGAAGGGGAAGGCGAATGAGCGCGCCTGTTCAACTTGGAGCACTCACGCTGGGAACCCCAGTGATGTTGGCGCCCATGGCTGGCGTAACCAACCCTCCCTTTAGGCAGCTGTGCCGGGAGGCGGGGGAGAGCGGGCTGAAGGCTGCCGGTTATACGTGGCAGGAGTGCCCCGGTACCTTTGCTCCCGCCGGCCTTTGGGTATGCGAGATGGTGACTACTCGCGCCCTCGTGGAACGTAACGTCGAAACTATGAATATGATCAAGCCGGATCCGGGTGACCCGGTGCGATCGATCCAGCTATACGGCGTGGAACCGAAAACAACGGCGGAGGCTGTGCGCATCCTCGTGGCGGAAAATCGGGCTGATCACATTGATCTAAACTTCGGTTGCCCGGCCCCGAAGGTTACTCGCAAGGGCGGGGGATCTGCGCTTCCGTGGAAGACGGACCTGTTCGAAGATCTCACTCAGGCGGCCGTGCGAGCCTCGGAGGAAGCCAGCCGCGATCGTGACTTCGTTGTGCCCGTAACCGCCAAGGTGCGTATCGGGGTGGACGATGGACACACTACCTTCCTTGACGCCGCTCGTATCGCGGAGGATTCAGGGATCGTGGGGCTCACTCTTCACGCCCGAACTACTGCTCAGCACTATTCGGGCCACGCCCACTGGGACCGGATAGGCGAACTCACTGCCGCCACCAGCCTGCCCGTACTTGGCAATGGTGACGTTTTTGAGGTGGAGGATGCCAAGGCGATCATGGAGCAGACCGGGTGCCGCGGCGTTGCAGTGGGGCGTGGTTGTCAAGGGCGCCCATGGCTGTTCCACGATCTGGCTGCCTTTTACCACGGGAGTGAGCACCGGGCGTCCCCGCGGCTCAGCGAAGTAGCCGCCATCATCGTGCGCCACGCCGAGCTCTCGATTGACCACTTTAACGGGGATGAACACCGGGCGCTGCGCGAACTTCGCAAGCACATGGCCTGGTATCTGCGGGGTTTTTCGGTTGGGGGCAGTGCGCGCAATGCGCTCGCCTTGGTCTCCACACTCGATGAACTCAGAGAGCGCCTGGCGGAACTGGGGGACCAGCCGTATCCCGAGGCCGCTGAAGGGCCGCGTGGACGCGCAGGCAGTCCAAAGCAGCCACATCTGCCAGACGGCTGGCTCGATTCGCGAGAGCTCAGCGAGGCTCAGCGCGCGAAGATCGCGCTGGCCGAGGTGAACGTTTCTGGTGGATAGCCGCGGAAAACGGGTAGGCTCGCACTGTGAGTGAGCATTATGGACCGGCAGATCAGGCCCGGTGGGTTGCAGAACCTGCGAAGTCTCCAAGCCGAACTGAGTTTGAACGTGATCGGGCACGGGTGCTGCACTCTTCTGCTCTGCGCCGGCTCGGGGCCAAGACTCAAGTGTTGGGTCCCGAATCGGACGATTTCATTCGCACCAGACTCACCCATTCGCTTGAGGTAGCCCAGATCGGCAGATCCCTTGGCAAGAATCTTGGCTGCGACCCGGACATTGTGGAAACAGCATGTCTGTGCCACGATCTGGGGCACCCACCCTTCGGCCACAATGGGGAACACGCCCTCGATGAGGTGGCAAAGGACATCGGCGGATTTGAAGGCAACGCCCAAACGCTTCGGCTGTTGACCCGCCTTGAACCCAAGCGCTTGACGCCCGAAGGCGAACCCGCCGGTCTCAACCTCACCCGCGCCAGCCTAGACGCTGTGCTGAAGTATCCGTGGTTCGCTGGCGAGAGCCCCTCCGGCAGCAAGAAGTTCAACGTCTATCGGGACGATGCACCCGTATTTGAGTGGATTCATGGCGCTGCAGCCCACGCCAAGTGCATCGAGGCTCAGATCATGGATCTGGCGGACGATATCGCCTACTGCGTGCACGATGTTGAGGACGCGGTGGTGCGCGAGTTCGTTTCACCCAATACCCTGCGTGATCCCAGCCAGCAGGCACAGATAGTCGAAGCAACCTGCGCGTGGTACAACCACCCAAGTCCGGACAGGCTGGGCGCGGCTCTGCAGCGGCTGATCGCCGAGGAGGATTGGCCAACACAGTTTGCCGGCTCCTACCGCGATCTGGCTCAGATGAAGGACCTGACCAGCGATCTCATCGGCCGTTTCATCTCCTCAGTGTGCGAAGCCACCTACGCAGCCCACGGAACCGGCCCTCTCGTGCGCTACGACGGCAACGTGGTAATCCCCCAAGAGACTCAAGACGAGATCACGGTGCTTAAAGGGATCGCGGTGGAATACGTGATGATGCCGCGCGAATCCGAACCCCTTTACTTCGAACAGCGCACGCTCCTTTTCGATCTCGTGGACGCGCTTCAAGCCAGTCCCGAGCAGATGGAGCCGCACTTCTTTGACATGTGGAAGCCGGCAGATGAGGCCGCACGCCAGCGCGTAGTTGTTGATCAGGTGGCTTCCCTCACGGACCAATCAGCGCGGCAGTGGCACTCGCGCCTGTGCGGCATGTTCTGGAACTAGACTGGAGCTATGGCAGGGTTAATCAGGCGCGAGGATATCGATGAGGTTCGTGCCCGCACGCGTATTGAGGACATCGTTGCCGGCTACGTTTCACTTCGGCCGGGTGGAGTTGATTCCCAGCAGGGGCTCTGCCCCTTCCACGATGAGAAGACGCCCTCTTTTCACGTGCGCCCGAGCGTGGGGCGCTGGCACTGCTTCGGCTGCGGCGAAGGTGGGGATGCCTTTTCGTTCGTGGAGAAGATCGAGCACATCACATTTGTCGAGGCCGTCGAGCTTCTGGCCCGCAAGGCCGGCGTGGAGCTGCACTATGAGGGCGGCCAGGACAGGAAGGGCCCGGCTGGCCCGAACCGCGCGCGTCTGATTGATGCCCATCGAGTAGCCATCGATTTCTACCAGAAGGCTCTGCACACTCCTCAAGCCGAGGCAGGCCGGGCCATGCTGGCGGATCGCGGCTTCGATAGTGACGCCATCGAACACTATTCCATCGGATATTCACCAGATTCTTGGGACGGCGTGCTCAAGGAGCTGCGCGAACACGGCTTTTCCGAGAAGGAGATCGCCGCGTCTGGGTTGGCAACCCAAGGTAACCGCGGGCTTTATGATCGCTTCCGCGGCCGGTTGATGTGGCCCATTTTCTCGATTACTGGCGATCCGATTGGGTTCGGCGCGAGGAAGTTGAACGACGACGATAAAGGCCCCAAATACCTCAACACTCCAGAAACCCCGATCTACAAGAAATCTCAGGTGTTGTACGGGCTGAACCTTGCCCGTAAAGCAATTGCGACTGAGAAGCGCATCGTTGTGGTGGAGGGCTACACGGACGTCATGGCGGCGCAACTTGCTGGGATCGAGTGTGCCGTTGCTACGTGTGGAACTGCATTCGGGACCGAGCACGTGAAGATCGTGCGCCGGCTCTTGGGGGATGGAGCCAATCCAGCGGCCGGTCTCATGCTTTCCTCAGGCCGAGCGTACGGCGGGGAAGTGATCTTCACATTTGATGGGGACGCGGCGGGCCAGAAGGCGGCCCTCAAGGCGTTCCAAGAGGACCAGTCTTTTGCGGCTCAAACCTTCGTGGCCGTTGCTCAGGAGGGTATGGACCCCTGTGAGGTCCGGATGGCCTACGGTGACGAGGGCGTCCGCCAGATCATTGATGGCAGGCGTCCGCTCTTTGAGTTTGCTATCACCTCCACACTTAAGGGGATTCCACTGGAAACCGCCGAAGGGCGTACAGCTGGACTGCGTGCAGCAGCGCCCATGGTGGCCTCGATCAGGGATCGCGTACTGCGCGGGGAGTATACGCGCCAGCTCGCAGGCTGGCTCGGCATGGACGAATCCACCGTGCGCGCCGCAGTGGGAGGCGCTGCTCGGCAACCGCACCAGACCCCCTACACTGAGCCCGCCATGGATCAGTCGGTCGAAAAGCCCGCGATGCTCGCGCCTCTGCGTGTGGTGCGCGACCCGGTGGAGCGCATTGAGCGCGAGGCACTCGAGATCTTCCTGCAGCTTCCCGGGTATGCGGCACAGGCCGGGATGGACGATCTGCCATCTCAGACCTTCACTGTTCCTATGCACCGCCGGGTGCACGAGGCGATTCGGGCGGCCGGAGGCACACGGTGCTTTACAGACCGCGTTAGGTACCTGAATTCGCGCGGAATCGAAGGCTCGGCGGCTGATCGGGACGCCGCCGGATGGTATGTGGAGCAGGTGGCCGAGCAAGCCGATTCCGTGGTGGCTCCGATCATCACGCAGCTTTCCGTTGACGACCTGCCCGAATCGCGCCCGGATCGCTTAGCGAACTACGTGTGGTCCATATCCGTCACGCTTATCAAGCAGGGAATTACCCGCCAGATTGCAGACCTGCGCTCAGAGCTGCAGCGGACCTCGTCCAGCGACAACGGCTACGGCGAACTCTTCGCCCGCCTTATGGAGCTGGAGGCCCAGCGGCGTGCCTGTGAGGAACAACTTGGCTGAATGGCCCGCCGATTGGCGTTTGGGTGGGGATGTGCCGGTATGATGGTCTGGTCCGGAAACGGATACGCCCCCATAGCTCAGCTGGTTAGAGCAAGGAACTCATAATTCTTGGGTCGCGGGTTCAAGTCCTGCTGGGGGCACTATTCAGAGGTCGCTTATATCTCTCTAGATTCGCCTGTTGAGACTCGGGAGTATGGGTGGTGGGATTGAGCGATAGGTGTGGCTGGTGGGGGTGGTGACTTCCCGGGTGCTGGGTCCGGTTGGTGTGTGGTGCCAGCCGGGGTTTTCTTTGGTGTAGTTACACCTGGCACAGAGCCCGGTCCCGTTCGAGGCGTTGGTCCGCCCGTTCCTGACGAAGGGGTGGGCGTGGTCCAGGTGGGCGATAGGGGCGTTACACCACGGGTTCCGGCACTGCTCGTCGCGTAGGATCAACGCGCGGCGTAGTGCGCCGGTGAATTCGCGTTTGCGGGTGTCGATCTTCGTGATTTCGCCGGTGACTGGGTCGGTCAAGACCCGGCGGAGGAAGACACGGGCCGGTGTCTCGTGGTCGTGGACTGGGTCGAGCATGTCCCGGGCGATTGCGGCGGGAATGGGACCGAAACCGGGCATCCATGCCGAGGTGAAGATGTCCTCGGCGTGCCGGCCCGTGTTATCAATGCGTGGTCCAACCGAACTGGCGGTAGAAGCGTCGGCGTGAGTGGCGGTGGTGAGCAATGTTTCGTCGCTCATGACGAGCTGGACTTCGATGTTGACTGCCTCTGCGTGGGACTGTCCGGTGAGGCGTTCGACGAGTAGGTCGGCCTCTAACTGGGTCGGGCTCCGGTCCACAGTCTCCTTCGAGAACGCCATCGCGGTGGCCGCGTCATGCAGGGCTTTCTTACAGGCGAAGGCTTGACCTAATGGTAGTAGGGCGGTCAGGTAGGCCATCCCGGAAGGTGCTGGGCGTATCGATACAGCTCGGGCCTTCTTGGAGGCGGCGTGGGCTTTAATATAAGCAACCGGGTCGGCCTGCTGGGCCAACGCCCGCACTTCACCCGCGAGGCGCCTAGAGCCGGTCTTGCCGTAGCGGTGTGCCATATGGGTATCGATCGCGCTGCGTGCTTCAGCGGCAAGATGACTGGTTTCTTTAACCACCAGTCCCGCCGTGTACTCCGACAGTCGTCCGTCCGAGAGGGCAGTCAGAGCGTTCGGCATGTCGGTGGTGAGAGTATATGCGGTGCGGATCGCCGCTGATCCTTGCTGGGGTGAGACCCTCTTAGCGAGCCCGATTTCGCTCCCGATGCCCCTGGCTCGCTGTTCCGGCTTGACCCCGCGGGCCTGTTCGTTCAGGTTACGGGTGCCCCGGAATTCTTCGGTCGCAAGCACTTGCGCCCCGGCGGCAGCGCTTTTAATGTCTTCGAGCAATCGGATCTGGTCAATACATGCACCCTCGCTACCAGCGGTCAAGGTTCCGTGCAGCAGGTCCCGGATGAGGGAGAGGACCTGTACGGCGCTGTCGGCATCTTCACCGGCGAACATTGCCAGCACAGCGGCTGAGTCAGCCATCCACGCCGCATCATGTGCCGCATATTCCTCTTCTGAGGGAGGAACGATCTGCACGTGTGGATCCGACATGGCATCGAGGAGGGCAAGCTGGCCAACACACACCTGCCTTCCACCAGCCTGATCTTCCACTGTGGTCACCACACCCACCTCCTCGTGTATTTCCAAAAAGACTGCTACATGTCCGAATGATTTTTCTACCCCTAGTGTACCGAACGATCATTCGAAACACAATACCTAAACGCACCCAAACGGTATTAAAGATGATTGGGAGATAAGAAACCGTCGTCGTTATAAAACGGTAGAACACCACCAAAAGCGCCCACAAATGGGAACGAACAACGCGAGTAATTGTTCGCTCATCATGGCGGAAACGATGAATCAAACGGCTGGGATGAGCCGGTTCGGGTAGAACAGCGTGGGGAACATCAACCTTCCAAAGCGCGTAGATAGCTTCATAGGCCCACATAAGAGGCTACGATCGAACCATGATTTTTCGTCCGAAGCCACCGTTGGGCCGTCACTTTGAGGACGGCTCAGGACGGGGAAATCTATCCGATCGCTTCGATGCCATGCGTTCGGCAGCCGCCGCGAGGACCGACGTCACAACAGAAATCCCAATCGTTCGCCCAACCCAACGTCCGGATGATCCTCCCCGACGCCGCCGTGGCGCGGCGCGCGAGGACAGGGTGCGCCAGACCGGCCAACTACCGCGGGTACAGCCCGAACAGCGCCCGGAACAGACTGAGCCGCCCCAGGAAGAGCAGAAGAGCGTTGCCCGCTCCTCGGCAATCATGTTCCTTGGAACGCTCGTCTCACGAGTTCTTGGTCTAGTACGTTCGCCGATCTTGCTGGGTGCGGTTGTAAGCGTCAACGCTCCCGTGGCCAACTCCTTCGATGTGGCGAACAAGCTTCCGAACCTTATCTACATGGTGATCATCGGTGGGTTGGTAAACGCCGTGCTGGTCCCGGCTATCGTGCGAGCAACCAAGCAATCTGACGATGACGGTCAGGCATTCATCAACAAGCTCCTGACAGTGGCCATCGTGCTACTTGGACTCGCGACCTTGGTCATCACACTGGCGGCGCCGCTGGTGGTCAAGCTCTTCGCCTCAACGATGGACGCGCCATGGTTTGACGTCACGGTGGCGTTTGCTTACTGGTGCCTGCCGCAGATCTTCTTCTACGGGATGTATACGGTTCTTGGGCAGATCCTCAACGCGCGTGAGAACTTCGGGCCCTACATGTGGGCTCCCGCTCTCAACAACGTCATCGCAATCCTCGGCCTAGTTCTCATACTGGGGATCTATGGTTCCCACGATCCCGCAACGGCCGGTGACACGGGTATTTGGGACGGGACCCGAATCGCCATGCTAGGTGGCGTCCATACACTCGGCATCATAATGCAGGCAGTGATCCTTATTTGGCCCCTGCGGAGGCTGGGCTTTAGCTATCGCCCGGACTTCAAGTGGCGCGGCTCCGGACTCGGGGATGCTGGCCGAGCCTCCTGGTGGATCCTGCTTTCCATGATTGGTGGAATGGTTCCCACGATGGTCCAATCGAATATGGCGGCGGGCGCAACGGCACGGGCCCAACAGATGGGTATCCCGTTCGATGAGGTTGCGGGTAACGCAACCTATACTTCCGCCTACACGATCTACTCGATCCCTACCTCGCTTATCGTGGTATCGATTTCCACCGCAATGTTCACGCGCCTCGCGAAGCATGCGGCGGACCGCAATATGGTGGCCATGCGACGGGATACGTCGAAGACGTTGAGAATGGTCTCCACTCTGATGTTGCTTTGCACAGTACTGATCGTGGTACTGGCGGTCCCAGCCTCGCGGTTTATCGCACCCACGATCGCCCCGGAAGCAACGATAACCCTCTCGCGGGTGCTCATTGCCATGGCCCTCGGTCTAGTCAGTATCGGTGCGGTGAATGTGCTGGACCGTGCCTTTTATGCCTTCGAGGATACGCGCCTCGCGTTCATCCTTAATCTGCCCTTCCAAGTCCTCGGGGTAATTGGATTCGCGGTGTGCGGGCTGCTTCCGCCGCAGTGGGTGGTGGTTGGCATTGGCCTTGTCATGACGCTGACGAATACGGGAGCCGCGTTCTTGCTGGGATACGCGCTGCGAGGCAAGATGGGGCGGATTGACGGGAAGAGGATACTGATCACACACCTCAAGTTGCTCGCCATCTCTCTGGTGGTGGGGTTGATAGGGATCCTTGCCATGCGCTGGGCAACTGGCGTGTTCCATCCTGAAGCAAGCTTCATGTCATCGGTCCTTGTCATGATTGTCCTTGCGCCGATCCTTACGATCATGTACTTCGGACTGATGAAACTGTGGAAGATGCCCGAGCTTGTCTCTCTTGAGGGCCCGGCTCGTGGCGTTCTGAGAAAGTTGGGTATCAACAAGTGACGAAGATTCTTCCTGTCGTGTTTGGATTCGATATCGCGGACTATGCCTTCGCGCGGATCTTTCACGAGAACAGCGGGTTGCGGAGCCTGGTTGTGTCCGAAATCCGCCGCGGGCCCATCAACGATTCGTCTATCTTCGACATCATGATGGTGCCCAGAGGCACGCTTGGGCATGAGGATTCGTTTATCGCCCTTCTGCACGAAATTGCGGCACAGCATCCAGACGAGCGGTTGATCCTGTGTGTCAACTCGGACGAGGGCGTTGAGTACGCCGTCAAGCACCGCGCCGAACTTGAGGGCCGTTGGTTCCTTCCTTACGCGAGCGAGGAGGCCGTGAAGACGGCCAACTCTAAGACGTCTATGGCTGCCATTTTGGAGGCCCTTGGACTACCCACGATTCCCAGCGTGAGTGTGGATCTGACTGACCCTCAGTCTTGGGGTGAGGGGCTGGACCGTGTGAGGTTTCCCGTCGTCGTTAAACCAGAAGACGGAACCCTTCTCAACCTGTACCTACACAAGGGGCTGAAGAAGGTCACTCCAGTCAACACACGTGAGGACGCACTAGCGCTTTTCAACAAGCTCCGCGACAACGACGTTCCGATCAAGCTGTTGGTTCAGGAGCTGATACCCGGTGATGATACGACTCAGTGGGTTGTAAACGGCTATGTGGATCGTTCGGGGCAGATCACGGCGGCTGGTTCTGGGCGGGTTCTCCTAGGGCTCCACGTGCCGTCTCTGATTGGGAATGCCGGGATGATTCTTCTGGACAGTAACGATCACCTCATTGAGACGGGCAAACGAATTGTCCAGGCAGTTGGGCTGACAGGCTTCTTTTCGCTGGACGTCAAGATAGATCCGCGCGACGGCACGGAATACTGGCTAGATTTGAACCCACGGATCGGACGGGGGCACTACTACCTAAAGGTGGGTGGTATCGATCTGGCCGCGGCGATGCTTGCGGATATGCGCGGTGAGAGGATCCAATACCAGACGAATACGCGAGACGGGATCTACACAGTGATACCTATGGCACTGGCTTCCAAGAGGTATCTTACGGATGCTGATCTGCGCGCTCAGGTGAAGATAGCTAAGAAGAACACCGTTAATCCGCTGGCGTATTCTAAGGATAGGAACCCTAGGAGGCACGCCTATCGGGCGCTCAGCTACGTGAACCAGTATCGCCAGATGAAGGCGTTTTATCCGGAGCCTACCGCTTCAGGGTTTTAGCGGGACGCCTAAGGATAGCCGCGTTCCCGAATAGTCATTGTTATAGTTTGGGTGGAATAGATCTGCCGTCAGGAGAGCCCCATGCAGTTCGATGTACTTGCCGAGCAGGATTACTCGGCGTTTGTTCGCCAATGTGAGCGCTGTTTTTTCACTCAGCTTCCCGAGTACGGGGAGGTTCGTGCGGGCGAAGGCTATCGCGTTGAGCGGGTGGGGCTGAGTGAAGCGGGGAAGATCCTCGCGGCGGCAACGATCGTCTACCAGCCGTGGAAGAAAGCGTTCCTACGGGCTCAGATCTCTTACGGCCCGGTGTTGGCTGACGATGAGAACCCAGAGGTGGTAGAGGCCTTCTTTGAGGCCCTGACGCGGCACGTGCGCAAGGATAATCGTGTGCTGTCCATCCGGGTGGCCCCGCTTATCGTAAGGCGCCAGTTCGAGGGGAGTGAACCGGGGCCAGAGTCCGAACTAGCACGGCGGTTCGATGCGGTCATGAACAAGCTTGGCGGAGAGCGCCTCCAGAAGGAATTCTATGATTCCTCCGATGTTCAGATCCGGTATAGCTACGTCAAAGATATCGCCGGCATGAGCTTCAAGGAGGCGATGGCCTCCTGTGGTCAGGTAGTCCGCACCGGCTTTAACAGAGCCGGAACGAACGGCGTGGAGGTCCGCTTCTACGGTCCCGATGAGTTCGATGTGCTGGAGAAAGTGCTCGAGCACACCGCCGAGCGCACTGAAATGCACGCCGTTTCGGATTCTGCTTTCCATTATTACCGCGACCTCATGCAGAAGCTTGGCACCGATGAAATGATGATGCCCGTGGCCGTACTGAACACGGAAGCAGCGTTAGCTCAGATTCGGGAAGAACGCGAAGGCATCGAGCCGAAGATTGAGAAACTCGCCGAACTCGAAGTGGCAGCGGAGGCGGAAGGTCGCCAGCTTGGCAAGAAGCAGCGGAACCAACTCAAGGAGCATCGGGCGCGCCTAGATGTGCTGGCTCGCCGCGAGCAGGAGACGCTCACGGTGCAAGAAGAGCACGGAGATGAAGTGGTTTTGGCTGCGAGCCTCTTCGTCCATTCGCCGCACGAACTCGTTTACCTCGTATCCGGAGCCTACGCACAGTTCCAGAGCTACTACGGCATTTACCTCATACACAGGGCGATGTTCGAATGGGCAACAAGCCACGATGTTCACCGCTACAACATGTACGGGGTGACCGGCGATTTCTCGGAGAATGCCTCGGACGCGGGTGTGCTTCACTTCAAGAGCCAGTTCCAGGGCTATGTGGAAGAGTACGTGGGAACATACGATCTGGCGCTGCACCCCAAGCTGGCATCAGCGTTGGGGGCCGTTGGTTAAGCGCCAGAACGGACCGACCGCACCGTTCAAGGCTATGTCCAATCCCTGTAGGCTTATCCTGAGTGAGAAACCTACCCTGCGGAGGAGAAAACGTGGCCGAAGAGCTCCCAACGCCCGAAGATGAAACGGGGAGTCAGCCCACAGAATCGGGCCTGACCCCCGAAGAGATCGCCTACATGGAGCGTGTGCAGAAGAAGCGCCTAGTTATCGTGATCATCGCGGGCATTGTGGTCCTTATCCTTGGCTTCCTTGCCGGGCAGAACCTGAGCTCGCTGAAATCGGCGGCAGACGGTCTTGACGTGCTGCTTACTGGTGCGCCGATGGCGCCCACGAACTGGGTAATCTAGCGAAAACCGCCTAGGGAACAGGAGATCATCGTGTTTGGAAAGAAGAAGCCAGAGGAAGTTAGTGCGCTGGGCGGCCGGCCGATCGACTGGGCGGAGCTTGACGGTGGCGGCTACGTGGTGACCTTTGCTGATGCGCTCGCGGTGACCCAACCAGAGCAGGAAACGCTTCGCCACGAGTGGTCTGATTTCGAGAACGCGAGCTGGAGCGAGGAAAAGCGCCAGATAACCATCACTTACGTAGATGGGGCAGAGTCGCTGCGAATCCAATTCGCTCCGGAAGCCAAGCAGAAGATCGCCTATGTGATCCGCGAAAGGCTCCAGCGTTCGATTGTGCTTCAAGAGGCAGCGGACCTGCCTTCGGGGGCCGTGGCGCGCGGTATGGTTCGCCGTAGCGGCGATGAGAGTCTCTTCACACAAGTGATTATCGATGGCGTATCGGGCCCGGAAGATAACGATGCGGTGGCCTCCTTGGAGCGATCTTTGCGCGACATTACGGGGATTACCGAGGACTAGGGGTTGGTCAATTTGTGGGGTGGCGCCCTGTTCGCCCGAATTTGCTAGCGCGTAGAACTCTGCTAATCTTTTATCTGTTGTTGATCCCGCGTAGCTCAACGGCAGAGCATCCGACTGTTAATCGGACGGTTACTGGTTCGAATCCAGTCGCGGGAGCCAAGGGCCCCTCGCCACAAGCGAGGGGCTTTTTTCATGTGTTCTCTTCCCCTCAACGGCGGCAGCGCGCCTTACAGTTGTGCGAGAATTGAGCCTATGGCTTACCGCGCGATTCGTATAGTTGGAGATCCCGTCCTGCGCACTCCCTGCGCTCCTATCAAGGACATCAATCACGGCGTCCGGACGCTCGTTGAGGACCTGTTGGAGAATGTGGATGATGAGGGCCGCGCCGGGTTGGCCGCCAACCAGATTGGGGTATCCCTACGCGCGTTTTCGTGGAACATTGACGGCGTGGTTGATTACATCTTGAACCCCGTGATCGTTGAGATTTCGGAGGATCATTTTCAGGACGACGACGAAGGATGCCTCTCCGTTCCCGACCTCTGGTTCCCAACGAAGCGCTCATGGTACGCGCGCGCGGAGGGAATCGATCTTGATGGGAAGAAGAAGATCGTCGAAGGCGAAGAGATCATGGGCCGATGCATCCAACACGAGGTGGATCATCTGGATGGCCACCTCTACATCGACCGCTTGGAACGCTCCGAGCGCAAGAAGGCCATGCGCGCGATCCGTGACCTGTAGTACAGTATGTGCTAGCAGCCTGTGATTTGGGTGGCAAAGGGAAAGTTACCCAGCCGCAGGAGAGATGCTATGAGCACTAAACACGCCACTCGTGGTGTCATATTCATTCATTCGGTACCGCCTCCCGTGCAAAAGCACGTTGAGTGGGCGGTATCAAAGCTGCTCGGATACCGGATCAACTTTGAGTGGACCGAACAACCCGCACAGGCCGGCATGAACCGCGGCGAGGCGTCGTGGACGGGTGAATCTGGCACCGGTGCGATGCTGGCCACCGCGTTCCGCGGGTGGGAGCACCTACGCTACGAGATCACCGAAGAGCCCACCGCAACCAGTGAGGGCGGCAGGTGGTCACACACCCCGGGCCTTGGTATCTTCTACGCGCAAACGGACCTTACAGGCAACGTTGTGGTGCCCGAAAACCGGATCCGTGCCGCCATGCAGAACTCTGCGGGCGATCCGGCCGAGCTCCAGCGTCTGCTTAATTTGGCGCTCGGACAGGCGTGGGACGATGAGCTGGAGCCCTTCCGCTACGCGGGCGCCGGAGCGCCCGTGCGATGGCTCCACAGGGTGGGTTAAGAGCGGGAGGCTAGTTCCACAAGATCGCCAGCCGTCTGGGCCTCCTCAATGTCCTGATCGGCAAGCTTCACATTCAGCGCTTCCTCTAGCGCGTGGGCGCCAACCCAGCGAGTTATCCGGTCTACTTCGCTCAGCGCGAAGTCTAGGCTAACGTTCTCGTGGCCTTCTTCGGCGAATGCGTCGAATAAAACTTGGCTCGGATCCTTAGACTCCATCACATCTCCGTTCGCAATTGGATAGGCTCAGGGTATGGCCTTCCTCGATATCGTCCAGCGGTTGCTGAAAAACTCTCCTACATCGGATTCGCGCGCCCAACGCGCCGAGGAGTTGCGGCAACGCCTCTCCGAGAATCCTAACGACGTCATGGCTTTTGAGGAACTCGCTCAGATCGTCCGCGACGCCGAAGAGAACAAGGAAGCCGCCGATCCTCTAACGGCGGATGTGACGGGAACTATCGATGTTACGGCGGATCTGGCGATGTGGGCCCTAGCGGAGGAAATCGGAGCTTCTCCTGACGCGTGGTACCCGTTGGTTGAGCTGGCGCGCCTCTCTGTGGATTCGGACCGGGAAAGCGCACTGCGGCGCCTGACCGTTGCCTCCGACCGGGAGACCTCTGGGCGGGCCCTAGCCGCCGGCATTCGAGTGCTGCGCGAGGCGGGGCTGCCCAGCGCCGCTCTTGGTCTGGGGCTCGGCCGCTGGCGCCCCGAGGATCAGGAGTTCGAGGCAGGGGAGCAGATCGTGCGAGCGGCGCTGGAAGCGGGCCGTGTGGGAGAGGCCCGAACCTTCCTCGCGCAGTTACCTGAGGAAGGGCACGCAGAACAGATCCGCGCCCTACGGTCAGCCATCGATATCGCAGAGGAGTTGTAATGGCACGCTACATTGAGATTCACCCAGTTGACCCCCAGCCACGGCTCGTTACCTCGGTTGTGGAGCGGCTTAGGAACGGAGATGTAGCCGCTATCCCTACTGATTCCGGCTACGCGCTCGTGTGCGCTCTAGGTAATAAAGAAGGCCTAGAACGGATCCGTACCCTGCGCCACGTGAGCGATAAGCACCACTTTACGATGCTGTGCCACAACTTTGCCCAGCTCGGCCAGTTCGTGATTGTGGACAACGCTGATTTCCGACTGGCTAAGTCGTTAACCCCCGGGCCCTACACCTTCATCCTGAAGGGAACGAAGGAAGTACCGCGCCGTACTCTGAACCCGAAGAAGCATACGGTGGGCGTGCGAATTCCTGATCACAAGATCACTCAGGCCATCGTGGGGGAGATGGGGGAGCCGCTCTTGGCCTCCTCGCTCATCCTTCCCGGGCATGAGGAGCCCATGACGGACGGCTGGGAAGTGAACGATGAACTCGGCAACTTCGTGGATATCGTGGTGGAGGGTCCGTGCGGAACTGACGGACCTACAACGGTACTAAACCTCGTCAAGCGCAAGATTTCACGCGAAGGTGCTGGGAGCACGGCCGGGATCGAGTTGTGAAGCCCGTACTCTTTGATTTCGACGGGACCCTCGCCGATTCGGCTCCGGTTATCACTGACTCTTACATTCACACGCTGCGCCAAGAACAGGGTAGGGACTACCCGCCGGAGTTTTTTCGACAGTTTATTGGGCCACCGCTGGAGGATTCCTTCGCCGCGATGGGAGCCGATGACGTTCATCGGTATGTGAGGACCTACCGCGCCCACTACCGCGAGCACATGTATGAGACTCTGCTCTTTCCGGGGATTAAGCAGATGGTGGCAACACTGGCTCAGGCTGGCGTCCCCATGGCGATAGCCACCTCTAAGCGCACGGATTACGCCAGTATGCTCGCGGACCGCTTAGGGGTGGGCCAATACATGAAAGTTGTGTGTGGGAGCTACGACGGTGATCCTCGTGCCCAAAAACAGCACCGTGTGGAGGATGCCCTTTCCGAGCTGGGCCGGCAGGGCTATGACACAGCTGGCGCCATCATGGTGGGGGACCGCATACACGATCTTGAGGGTGCCAACGCCAATGGGATCGCCACAATCCTCGTGGCCTGGGGCGCTGGAGGCCCGGACGAGTGGTCGCTTGCGTGGCGCGTTGCTCACTCCGTTGATGAGCTGGAAGATATGTTGTTGGACGAGGTTGGGGTCCGTCGTCGTCGCTAATAACTAAAAACGACGACGACGAACCAACCTACTTACTCTTCCTCTGTGGAAGGTTCGGCCGCGCGGACATTGAACAGGTCGTAACGATCAATGGCCTCCTTGACCACGGAGCGATCGATCTTGCCCTCGTCAGCCAAGGCCTGAAGCGAACGGACCACCATGGACGCGGCATCAATCTTGAAATCGCGGCGGGCGGCCGGGCGGGTATCAGAGAAGCCGAAGCCATCTGCGCCCAGTGTGTAGTAGTTGCCCGGGATCCACTGGCGGATCGAATCCTGAACCTGATGCTCAAAGTCCGAAGATGAAACGAACGGACCCTCGGAGCCCTGCAGCTTCTGTGTGAGGTAAGGAACCTGAGGCTCTTCCTCGGGATGGAGGAAGTTGTGATCGTCAGCCTTCAGGGCCTCGCGGCGTAGTTCATACCAGGAGGTCACGGACCAAACTCCAGCGGAAACGCCCCAATCCTCGGCCAGCATGCGCTTGGCGTCATTTGCCCACGGCACGCCAACGCCAGAGGCCAGAAGCTGGACGCGGGGGCCTTCGCCTTCGTCGCTCTGGATCTGATGGATTCCCTTGATGATGCCGTCAGCGTCAACATTCTCGGGTTCGGCGGGCTGGTGAATGGGCTCGTTGTACACGGTCAGGTAGTACATGACGTCCTGATCGCGGCCGTCCGAGCCATCGCCGTACATGCGGGTGATGCCGTCTTGAACGATGTGGGCGATCTCGTAGGCGTAAGCCGGATCGTAGATCACCGTGGCAGGGTTCGTGGAGGCAATCACGGGGGAGTGGCCGTCAAGGTGCTGCAGGCCCTCGCCCGTCAGCGTGGTGCGGCCAGCCGTGGCGCCGATGATGAATCCTCGGGCCATCTGATCGGCAGCGGCCCAGAACTGATCGCCAGTGCGCTGGAATCCGAACATCGAGTAGAAGATGTAGAACGGAACCATCGGTATACCGTGCGTGGCGTACGAGGTGCCCACCGCGGTGAATGCCGCGGTAGAACCGGATTCGGTGATGCCGGTGTGCATCAACTGGCCCTTCGTGGACTCCTTGTAGGACAGCAGCATTTCGTGATCAACCGCGGTGTAGTGCTGGCCCAGCGTGTTGAAGATCTTGGCCGTGGGGAACATCGCGTCAAGGCCGAACGTGCGGGCCTCGTCCGGGATGATCGGGACAACCCGGTAGCCGAACTCCTTGTCCTTGACCATGTCCTTGATCATGCGCACAAGGGCCATCGTTGTGGCCACCTTCTGCTTACCAGAGCCGGTCTTAATCGCATCGAAGTGCTTTTGAGCCGGGAGCGTGACGCCCTGAGACGTGACGCGGCGCTCTGGCAGGTAGCCGCCAAGGTTCGCACGCTTATCCAAGATGTACTCCATCGTGGGATGGGAGTTATCCGGGCGGTAGTACGGGGCGGTGTACGGATCTTCTAGCTTGGAATCGTCGATGTCCAGATGGAGCGTATCGCGCAGGCCCTTGAGGTCCGCAGAATTCAGCTTCTTCATCTGATGCGTGGAGTTCTTACCGGCGAAGTTGCGGCCCAGTAGGTAGCCCTTGACCGTATGGGCAAGGATCACCGTGGGCTGACCCTTGTGCTCGAGGGCAGCCTTGTAGGCGGCGTAGATCTTGCGGTAATCGTGGCCGCCGCGCTTGAGCGCCCAGATCTGCTCATCTGTCCAATCGGCAACCATGGCCTTGGTGCGGGGATCGCGACCGAAGAAGGCATCGCGAACGTAGGCACCATCGTTGGCCTTGTAGCCTTGGTAATCGCCGTCCAGCGTGGTGTTCATCAGGTTGATGAGCGCACGGTCCTTGTCCGCTTCCAGAAGCGGATCCCACTCGCGGCCCCAGATCACCTTGATGACGTTCCAGCCCGCGCCCTTAAAGAAGGCCTCGAGCTCCTGAATGATCTTTCCATTGCCGCGAACCGGGCCGTCTAGGCGCTGAAGATTACAGTTGATGACGAACGTGAGGTTATCGAGCTGCTGGGAGGCTGCTTGCTGGAGAAGGCCGCGAGATTCGACCTCATCCATTTCGCCATCGCCCATGAACGCCCACACGTGCTGCTGGCTCGTATCCTTGATGTCGCGCTCATGCAGGTAGCGGTTGTACCAGGCCTGATAGATCGCGGATGCCGGGCCGATGCCGAGCGACACCGTGGGGAACTCCCAGAAGTCTTGCATCTGGCGCGGGTGCGGGTAGGAGGGCAGGCCGCGGCCGCCGGAGGGGCGCGAGCTCTGCTGGCGGAAGCTGTCCAGATCCTCTTCAGAGAGGCGGCCTTCCAAGAAAGCTCGGGAATAGTTACCGGGGGAGGAATGCCCCTGGAACATGATCTGATCGCCGCCACCTGGATGGTTCTTGCCGCGGAAGAAGTGGTTGTAGCCCACTTCGTACAGCGTGGCCTGAGCCGCGAAGGAGGAGATGTGTCCGCCTACCGCAACTCCGGGGCGCTGGGCGCGGGTCACCTGGACGGCCGCGTTCCAGCGAACCCACCGGCGGAACTCGCGTTCCATTGATTCATCGCCCGGGTAGAAGGGTTCATCCTCCACCGGGATGGTGTTGATGTACGGGGTCACTAGGTTGGTGGGCACGTAGATGCGCTTGCGGCGTGCGTGGCGCTCCATGCTCATCAGGATGTATCGGGCGCGGGGGCCACCGCTGTTTTCGATCAGATCATCGAGTGAATCAACCCATTCCTGAGTCTCTTCCGGATCAATGTCAGGCACAAGTCCTAACTGACCGTTAATTAGCGGCGATAGTTCCATCGGCTCGCTCACAGAATCTCCCTCGTTTCGAAGCTGGGCATACTTGCCAAATAACCGGGGCGCCCAGATGAGTGGACGAAAGTCCCGGGATGGTTCTAGTCTAACGCGCAATTGGCCCGATGGGGTGGCCTAACTTTGTGAGCAATACTGCGTCTTTGAACGCGCTTTTCCGTCTAAAAGTGCGCAGACGTGTGAGACGCGTCTCTGTGACGCCTGCAATGGCGGATCTTTGGCTCAAAATGCCCTGCTCGCTTGCGATCTTGGCGCGAATACGGTGAGCTTATAGCCATGGGATCGTTTGGTTTCACCAAGGGAAGTGTTGTTCAAGAATTCGGTTATGACGAGGACGTCGATTTCGGCGTACGCTCAGCCATCGAAGGAGATGTAGGGCGTGAACTCGTCGATGAGGATTACCCCGACATCGCCGATGCTGCGCTGGGATGGTGGCGCGAAGAGGACGGTGACGTTGATGACCTCACCGATCTATTCCTCGATATGAAAGCCAATATGGACTCCGAGGATGCCGTGCTCTGGCTGTTGGTGCCTGGGCCACGCCAGTTCGGCTACGTAGAAACCAGCGTCATCGAAGAAGCCGCCGAGACCGCTGGCCTCCTTGCTACAACAAGTGCGGCCGTGTCCGACACATGGATGGGTGTGCGGCTCAGCCCGCAAGGTGAACGCCGGTAGGCGTACCTCACATCATTTGGAAGAGCGGCGGGAATGTCCTAGCTGCTATGATTTCGGAGTCGCTTCGTTACGGCGGGGTGATTCTGAGGGCCTATAGCTCAGTTGGCTAGAGCGCCACGTTTACACCGTGGATGTCAGGGGTTCGAGTCCCTTTGGGCCCACAAATGTGATGTCCCGAGACATGTGCCATTCATGTCTCGGGACATCAGCCATTTTTTGGGCCATCGTCCTGCTGGTTTGAGTCTGTTTCTCCAGTAGGTGTGGTTGGGGTTGATGTCGTGCTCGCTGAGGACTTTTCCGGTGTCGAGATGGATGACGGTGACGGTGGTGCGGCCCGCAACAACGTCACCGCCGTACCAAACAGCATCGTGCGGAGCTGGTCAGCGGGCAGGATCGAGACTCGCCGAATGGAGCGCTGGTTCGTCCGGGAACCGTAATCGCCGACGGTGCTGGTGTTGGTGAGTTCGTCACGTTACCCGATCAGCGTGGACACGTCTTTCAAGCAAGGTTTGAACGCCCTGAGTCAACACAGCTTTGATATCTCAAGCGTGCGGCGACTTGGCGTTGCTCTCGTCCGTGCGCGAATTCCGATTTCTGGCATTCGATAGCTATCAGGGCCCCTCTGGCGCAAGCTTGAAACTATACCGTCCCGCCGGTATAGTTTTGAGTAGTTTGGCGAACTTAGGAGACCTGAAATGGGGCGCAAGGCAGGACGCGGAGCGGGCGAGACCAGACGGCTGATCCTGGATGCTGCTTCACGGTTGATCGGTCGGCACGGGACCGCGGTGCCGGTCTCTGACATTGCTGAGGCCGCTGGGGTGTCCAAAGGCGGGCTGCTCTATCACTTCCCGAACAAGGAAGCGCTGCTGAGCGGGCTGGCCACCGAGCTGATGGAACGGTTCCGCGTGCAGGTGGAGGAGATCGCCGACCAGGAGGAGCCTGGCCCGGGGAGGCTGACTCGCGCCTACATCCGGGTCAGCTTCGCTCACGCCGGTGACTTTACCGGGTTGCGTGACTACATTGCTCTGGCCGCGCATCTGATGTTCGAACCCGAACTAGAAGCACTAGCCCAGGCTGACGCCGCAAAGTGGCGCAAAGCCCTGTCCTACGATGGTTTGGATCCGGCGGTCACCCGAATGGTGATCGCTGCCACCGATGGGGCTAACAGTGCCCCGCTGTGGGGAGCGGTGCTGACTGATGCCGACAGCCAGGCCCTCGAAGCGGACCTCGTCGCGTTGACCCGCAGTGACCGCGAAACCACGACCATCCTGTGACGACGAAGGAACGAGAAGACATGAGTGAGATCATTTACCGCCCCTACCAGGACTCCGACGCCGGAGACATCAAGCAGATCGTCAACGAGGCGTTCTATATCCACCGCTACGTCAAAGGACGTCTGGTGCTCGATAGCGCCCTGGAGCTCTACCTGCGCGAACGTCTGCTGGCCAGCACCTGGACCCGTGTGGCCGTCAAAGACAGTCGCGTGGTGGGCGTCATCATGGGCCAAGTCGACGGAGAACCAACCTTGGGCGGCAGGGTGAAGAACGGGCTGCTGAGTTGGGGGCATATGCTCCGTGCCGGCATCCTCGGGCTGCCGCAGTGGAAGTCGATGCGCCAGTACTTCGCCTTCGGACCCATCTACCGGAACCTGCGCAAAAAGACTCGTGCGGCGTTGACCGATGAGCTCACCCTCTTCGCCGTGGCCTCCACCACCCGCGGCCTCGGTGTCGGCAAAAGGCTCTATGCCGACTACCTGGAACACCTAGATAATCTGGGCCGCACCGACTGAAGTGGCCGGGGTCTGGTGGAGATGTGTGCTAACACGGAAGGATAGTCTCATGTCGACACCACGAAAGTATGATCGCGAGCTTCAGGATCGAGCGGTACGCCTGTACGAGGAGCGTATGGCTCGC
>NZ_QETB01000006.1 GCF_003123745.1 Ancrocorticia populi
CCAAGCCATCATCGCTCTAGCACACCGCAGACTCACCGTCCTGTACGCCATGCTCCGAGACAACACCCTCTACGACACCCCAGAACTAGCCCAAGCAGCTTGACAAACAACATAGGGGCACCCCCCATCACCCGAGTTCACAACAGGGGCTTACCAACGTTCCCGGGTCAATGCTGAGTTGACCGAGCGTACCGACGAGCCTCACCTGAGCGCGTGGGAGGTCAGCTATGACGGTTTCGATGCGGGTGTTGAGTGCCGGTGACGGAGACCGATCGCTCTCAACACCGTTGACGAGGTGCTACACGGAAGAAGGAACACCGCCCGGTTTATGGATTGGCTCTGGCCTGTTCTGCCTCGGTGAAGTACTCAGCATCGAGACCAGCAACACCGCTCGCTGGTGGCAACTCCACGAGTAGCAAGGCCTCACGTTCAGCCCGGTCGGATAGTGATCCCGAATGAAGCCTCACTTGCCGGCACTGGCTCTCCTGACCGCATCACCGCCATCGCCGAAGACGAAGGAGCGATAGTGTTGCTGGTCGATGCCGCCTAGGCTGTCTAGCGGCAAGATACTCAGACGGTAACCCAGCTCAATGAGCGTGCCCGCGCTGATCTGATCCTTGACGGCATCAGCCACACGGGAGAACCTCTAGGTCGCCATGACCCGCGGCCGCGACACCAACCATCCGTATGTTGCGGTTGATCCCGTCGCTGATGCCGCTTCTTTCCCTTGATAATAGAGGAAATCAAGGCCTGGAGCTGATCACAAGGGTTTGAAAAGCACCTACGAAGGCCCACAAATGAACCGGGTGCCTCCAGTATTGGAGGTGCCCGGTTCTTTCCGTTTTGGTTTCAAAACGGATTCGAGCCCGTGAGGGGTGGTCCACTGGTAGAGCCAGAACCTAGACTGGCAACCATGAACCGCTGGGTGGCGCTATTACGCGGAGTGAACGTTAATGGCATCACCCTGCGTAGCGGCGAGCTTGCACAACTTTTCAGTGATTTGGGTTTCTCGAACGTGCGCACGGTGCTTGCCTCAGGCAACGTGTGTTTTGACAGCGAGGTTTCCCCTGGGGTGCCGGAACAAGCGCGGCTCAAGCTGGCTATCGAGACGGGCCTGCGCGAGCGATTCGGTTATGAGGCATGGATCGTGCTTATCGAGCAAAACGGGCTGACAGAGATCATTCAGTCCTACCCGTTTGAAGAAGACGCGCAACACCACGCCTATGTGGTTTTTGCCTCGAGTGATGAGTCGCGAGACGAACTGGTTGAAGCGGCCTCCGCACAAGAGAACGGCGCGGTCGAGCAAGTTGGCGTGGGGAAGGGTGTGGTGTACTGGCGCTGCCCGAAGGGTGAAAGCACCTCGACCCCATTTGCAAAGATCGTGGCCAAAGCTCGCTTCAAGGCCACAACAACTAACCGAAACCTGAACACCCTCAGAAAACTTGAGAACGCTTGAGACTATTGTTCGCCGTGGATCGCTCGGCGCTTGCGGTCGAGCAGTAACGCGATGGCAAGGCTCAATCCCCACGCAAGGAACAGTGGCGACCACAGGTAGGCGTGGCCCCGTAATCCGTTCAGGTCTTGCGCCTCACTAAACCACCCAGCCAGCGAAAGATGGGCTGCGGTTGTGTACACCCCGCCATATGCAATCAACCCGAGCGCCCAGACCCCAATAGATGCTCGCCAGCGCGTGCAGGCCACCGAAAATCGCCGTTCCCAGATACGCGACACGCGCTCCCGTTGGAATGGGAGCAGTCGAGCCGGATCCTCGAGTATCATCCATGAGCACCTCTCGATATGGAACTACATAGCCTTGCTTCTCGCAACTATGCCCGGACTTGCTGGTTGGAACCAAGTACTGCTCACCGATCTGGCCTTGAAGAATCAAAAGCATACGAGTTTTCTTCAGCATTGAAAACGAAGTAGATCGGATAGCGTCCACTTGGCTGTCCGTCAGTTGGCCATTGTTCAAACCGTAGACGAGTACAGTTCGGGTTCCCGTTTCAACCGCTTGCTGACGTTAGCGGTTAGGGGCGCTCCACACACTGCGGCGTTATTCTGTGCCTGTGAGTGACGATGCGAATGCGGTAATGGCGTCGTCGTCAATCGAGTCAACGTCCTGACTAGTCTTAGCGATCCGCTTGGTGATGAAGCGTTCGGCCAGATTCATTGCGGAGAACAGGAACCGCCCCGCGAGGAAAGCTTCCGTGGCTGCTTGCTTCCTCAGGTGTTTGGGGAAAGCGTTCGCGAGTTCTGTGGCCTGCTTCGCTGGATCCTGTTCCATCCCACACACAAACAAACCAAGCCGTTTGCCTGAGAGCTTTACAGTACGGCAGAAAGCCTTCATATCTGACTTGGGTTGGCCCGCGTAGATTGCAGTGCCAAGCACAACGGTCGAATAGGGGGAGAGGTCGGGGGAGCCATCAGCTAGGTCAAATAGGGTGGTGTTTCCGCCTATTCGTGTGGTCATACGGCGCGCAATCTCGGCTGTTGTCCCATGTTTCGAAGCGTAAACGATCGCGGTACTCATTCCTTTTCCTTTGTCATGTGCCCAAGTGTGTCGTGTAAGCGCATCAGTCCATTGCCAAGCGCAATAAGTTCTTTGCGCGTGAATCCGGCATACAACTGGGCCATGAAGTCCCGGGCTTGTCCTTCAGTCGCACGGCCCCACTCGTCCAGCTTCTCAGTAGTAGCAACACGGCTTACCCGACGATCCGCCCCATCAGGAACCAGAGTCACAAAACCCTTACGAGCCAGCTTGTCCAGTATCTGGCGAGTGTTCTGGTGAGAGGTATCAGCTGCTTTCGACAACTCGCTCAATGTGGGTGGTTCATCGAACTGAGACAGTGTCGCCAGCAGCCACCACTGCTTCGCCGTCACTTCCGGCATGGCGGCATCTAACACCCGCTGGAGCCGATTCGCTACAGCGAACACTGAACCGAACACCAGAAGTTCAGTATCCAGCGTCGTAACTCCGTTTTCCATATCCACTACTTGCCTCTTTCCATCGATATAGGTAAGAGGTTACATAAATAGGTGAGAGGTCACAAGTAAGCGGGGGTTATCTCGTGGATGTAGTCTTCAGAGGGGCCTAGACACGTGGCACATTGTCGCTGGCCTCTCGCGCTGGAACTCAAGAGAGTTCTACAGGAAGGAATTTGCGCATGTCGCGTATATACCTCGACCACAATGGAACCACTCCGGTAGCGCGCCAAGTGGCCGATGCTATGTGGCCCTACCTGACTGAGTACTTCGGCAACCCGTCAAGTTCAACACCGCAGGGCAAGCTGGCTCGCAGAGGAATCGATACTGCTAGGGAACAGGTTGCGGCATTGATCGGCGCGCACCCGGACGAGATCACCTTTACGTCCGGCGGCACCGAGGCCAACAACTTGGCCATTCAGGGCACGGCGCGCACTGCTCGCACCCACATCGCTGTCAGCTCTGTGGTTGAGCACCCGGCCACACTTCAGCCCCTAACACGGCTTGCCGAGCAAGGTTGGGTAGTGCACCATCTTAGTGTCGATGCCGCGGGCCGAGTCAATCCGAACAACGTGCCTGAGGGTCCGGTTGGATTGGGCACGTTGATTCTCGCTCAAAATGAGGTGGGAACCATTCAGTCAGTGTCTGCCGTTGCCGAGCGTGTTCACTCGGCTGGCGGTGTTATGCATGCAGACGGTGCTCAGGCGGTAGGAAAGGTTCCTGTCGCGGTGGATGAACTAGCCGTTGATCTCCTCAGTATCGCCGGGCACAAGCTGTATGCACCGAAGGGTGTCGGTGCGCTCTATATCCGGCGTGGCACGGCGATTGCGCCCGTACTTGTTGGTGCAGGACAGGAACGGGGATTGCGGCCCGGTACCGAGAACGTTGCCAGCATTGTTGGGCTGGGTGCAGCCGCCGAACTCGCTCAAGGACTTCTAGAATCGGAACCCGCCCGCCAGAGGGGACTCCGGGAGTTGTTTTGGAGAAGTCTTTCGCCGGCGATTCCCGGCCTGGTCCGCATTAGCCCCGCCGAGGGTTGCCTACCGAACACGCTCATGGTTGCTTTTCCCGATCAGATCGGCAGCAACCTGCTCGACGCTCTGGATGGTATTGCGGCGTCGACAGGAAGTGCCTGTCACTCCGGCGTTCACACGCCCGCCGCCACCCTTCTCGAAATGGGCATTGAGCCCCGGATCGCCCTTGGTGCGCTCCGCCTTTCCATCGGCCGCGCCACGACTGAATCTGACGTCCATACTGCGGTTGCCGCATTAGCTGAAACAGCGGCGAGGTGACGGGAGGAACGGGAGTAGCTTCTACTGATTGGTCACCAACTGGTGTATGGTCATTACGTGCTGACCATTGCTTCTCGTGTTGACGTGATGAACCGGCTGGGGCGTGCTATGGCCGATCCGACCCGTTCGCGCATTCTGCTTTCTCTGTTAGACAAGCCGGGATACCCGGCGCGGCTCGCTCGCGATCTTGGGCTGAACCGGACCAATGTATCGAACCATCTGGCGTGCCTGCGCGGGTGTGGGATTGTTGTGGCGGAACCCGAGGGCAGACAAACCCGGTACGAGATTTCGGACCCGCACATTGCCGCCGCGCTGACCGCACTGGTTGATGTCACACTCGCGGTTGACGAGCAGGTGCCGTGCATCGACCCGGAGTGCTCGATTGCTGGCTGCTGCGGTTCTGACACACAGGAACGTGCTGAAACTGAGATCGAGGGTGTGCGATGAGCGGGGAGTGCTGTGGCCCTAACGAATCGCATGGCGAGGAGCATGAGGAGTTGGCGCCGTGGTGGCGCGACCGTGCTCTGGCTCTGCCAGTGACCTCCGGCGTGTTGTTGGTTGCCGGGCTGATCATGGAGTGGACAGGCCTAGACGTTCCCGCAATCGTCTCCTTCTCTCTTGGACTGCTTGCTGGCGCATGGACGTTCGTGCCAAGCACGCTCAAGCGACTATTCAACGCTAAGGGCCGTGACCGGCTGGGTGTGGGATTACTGATGACGATCGCCGCTATTGGTGCCGTGCTACTCGGACATGTTGGTGAGGCAGCAGCGCTCGCGTTTCTCTTTTCCATCGCCGAGACCTTAGAGGATCGTGCCATGGATCGCGCCAAGCAAGGGCTGCGCGCATTGCTCTCACTGATCCCCGAGACCGCCCGTGTCTCGCGTCCCGACGGTGAGCAGATAATCCCTGCTGGCGAGGTACGCGAGCGAGACATCCTCACCATTGGCGCTGGAGAACGCCTTGCCACGGACGGAGTGGTTACCGAAGGCCGCTCTTGGCTGGATACCTCGGCGATTACCGGTGAATCCATCCCCGTCGCGGTCGGCCCTAGCGATCAGGTGCTTGCTGGCTCGGTTAATGGCTCAGGCACGTTGCACATCGAAGCAACCGCAGACGGGCGGGACAACTCACTAACGAAGATTGTGCATCTCGTCGAGCAAGCCCATGCAAATAAGGGCGAGCGCGCGCGAATGGCTGACCGAATTGCCAGCCCTCTGGTGCCGATAGTGCTCATCGCGGCCGCTCTGATCGTCGTATTCGGGTTCTTCGTGGGCGATCCCAGTATGTGGATCGAGCGCGCCCTAGTTGTCCTTGTCGCCGCATCACCATGTGCGTTGGCGATCGCAGTGCCCGTTACAGTGATCTCCGCAATCGGTTCTGCATCGAAGTTCGGTGTTGTCATTAAATCTGGGGCAGCGTTCGAACAGCTGGGTACGATCCGTCGGGTGGCGTTCGACAAGACCGGCACACTAACCCGCAACCACCCAACGGTCGCTGCCACCTACGCAGCTGATGGCCGCCTGGGGGCCGAAGTCCTCGGCCTCGCGGCTGCGCTGGAAGGTTCGAGCACACATCCCTTGGCGGAGGCCATTACAGCAGCCGCGACGGACAGGCCGGTCGCCGCCGAGGTGCAGGAGCAGCCCGGCCACGGACTCGCTGGGATTGTCGACGGCCGTCGGGTGCGCGTCGGTAGCCCACGCTGGGTTGACCCGCAGGCGCTCGCCGCACAGGTCAGCGAGCTAGCCGCACAGGGCATGAGTATCATCGTGGTTGAGGCCGACTGCCTTGTAGCCGGAGTGATTGGTATTCGCGATGAGCTACGTCCCGAAGCTGCAGAAGCGATCGCCGCCTTGAACGCACAGGGCGTTTCGACGATCATGCTTACCGGAGACAACACCCGCACGGCTGAAGCGATCGCCTCTCAGGCGGGCATCGATGAGGTTCACGCCGAACAGCTTCCTGCGGACAAGGCCGAGCAGATTCGCCAGTCCGCCGACGCGATGCCGACAGCAATGATTGGTGACGGCATCAACGATGCCCCCGCGCTAGCTTCGGCCACGGTCGGGATCGCGATGGGCGCGGGTGGTTCCGCTGCGGCTGTGGAGGCCGCTGATGTTGCGTTCACCGGCACCGACCTGCGGTTGATCCCTGATGCTCTGGCTCACGCTCGCCGGGGCCGAGCGATCATGACAGGCAATATCGCCCTAGCGCTGGCGATCATCGTGGTGCTGTTTCCTCTGGCGCTGTTCGGGGTGCTCGGTCTGGCCGCGGTAGTGCTGGTACATGAGGTCGCGGAAGTTGTCGTGATCCTCAACGGAATCCGAGCAGCACGCTCGAAGCGCCGTCCCCTCCCAGCTGTGGACAGCGAGGATAAGAACTTGGTCAGTAGCCCTCACGAATGAGCGTCGGTTGAAATAGCGCGCCATATCCGGCCAAAAAGTACATGTAGTTGCTTTTTGGCACGGACTCAATCTCGGTGCCGCGCCGTGGGAGGATAGGAGCCTGTTGGCCCTTGCGGTTACTCCCGTTTGTGCTAGCACTGCCTGCGGCATTCGATCTTGCGGCGCTCGTCGTCGTTACTCAAACCCTCGTTGAACTCCTCGTGATGGTACTTTTCGTACGACTTGTCCCACAGCTCCTACCCCTGGGGCCGCAAAGCTCATAGAACCCTACTATTGCCACCCGAACTTCTTAGTCTGTACTATAGTACAAACTAGAACAAAGGAGGTTTCGATGGAAGCGGAGAATCCATCTCGCTGCTTCACGCCGAAGCGGTCCCGGCGCTCTGATGGTGACCGAACTCGCGCGGCAATCATGACAGCTACAATCGCGTTGATTGCCGAAGAAGGACTGGCGGGGACAACGCAGCGTAAGGTTGCCAAGCGGGCAGGGGTATCTCTTGCTTCGATCACCTACCATTTCGCCACGCTAGACGAGCTGTTCGAGGCGGCCTTTGATCGCTTGATTGATGACTCTGTTGCCCGATTAGATCAACTGAAGCCAGACGCCCAAGAAGGAAAGATCTCGATTTCCGAGGCTTGGGATCGCGTTGTCCGTGACCCGGACGGGCGCACCCCTGAACATGTGATTGGGAGCTTCGAATTGCTCGTGGCGTCAATACGGCAGCCTCAACTGCGGCCGGCGTCAATCAAACTGCTCGATGCGCTGAACGGGTTTTTTCAGACTTGGACGGTAGGCCCTGACCCAGCACGGAGTGCACTTTCGCTCATGCTCGGGCTGAGTTTGACTGAGGCTGCATCGGGGCGGCAGTTAGGCGAAGCTGACATCGCCAGCGTATTCAGCGATTTCGGGCTGTGGCCCGACGATAAGGCCATGCAGCACGCTTAACTACAGAAATTCAAACAGCACTATTTGTCTAGAAAGGCAGTCAACATGACTCAACTTGGAGAATCTAGGATCGAAATCTCCCCGCTTTGCCTCGGTGGGAACACGTTTGGCTGGACAACAGATCAGCCAGCCTCATTCAGAGTTCTTGACGAGTACGTAAATCGCGGGGGCAATTTCATTGACACTGCGGATTCGTATTCTGTCTGGATCCCGGGGAATAAGGGCGGCGAGTCAGAGTCTGTCATCGGCTCGTGGGTTGCTGAACGAAACAACCGGGATCAGGTTGTTATTGCGACCAAGGTCGCCCAGTTGCCAACCCGGCCCGGGCTCTCGGCTGCCAACATCGCGGCCGCTGCTGAGGACTCTTTGAACCGCCTTCAGACTGACTACATTGACCTTTATTACGCTCATCAGGAGGACACATCGGTTCCTGTTGAAGAGTCTGTTGGAGCGTTTGCTGAGCTCCAAGCAGCAGGAAAGATCCGCGAGGTTGGGCTATCGAACCACAGTCCTGAACGAGTCCGTGAATGGATCGCGGCAGCCGACAGTATGGGTGTTCGCCGACCTGTCGCTTTGCAACCTCACTACAATCTGGTGAAACGCGAAGATTTCGAGTCGAATCTGGCTCCAATCGCGGAGCAGTCCGCCTTGGCCGTTGTGCCTTATTACTCGCTAGCTAGCGGCTTGCTAACGGGCAGGTATCGTCCGGGTGAGCCTCTCACGGGTTCGCGCGCACCCGTTGTACAGACCTATATCAATGACAATACGGAGAACGTGCTGAGCGCTCTGTTCGATGTTGCTCAGGCCCATAGTGCGGAACCAGCAAGCGTTGCTATCGCGTGGCTGCTGGCACAGCCTACCGTCGTTGCTCCGATTGCATCGGCGTCCAAACCCGAACAACTAGAGGCGCTCTTCCAAGGCGTTTCCCTCGAGCTCTCGGCCGAAGAGCTCGGTTTGCTGGACCGCGTGAGCCGCTAGACCGAGCTCTCCTGAGCTCAGGGGCAAGCTCCGACTCCGAGCCGAGTATGTGGTCAGTTGGCTGAGCTAAGAAAATCTCGGAGCGACTCGGCGGGTTTCCCCGTGATTTGCTCGACGGCATCGCTTACGGGTACCAGTTCTCCGGCGGCGATTGCCGTGTAGGTGGAGACCCATGCGTCGTACTCCCACTGCGGGGCGTCCCAAGCGCGGCGCGACTCATAGGCTTCATCGATGGTCTCGTTGTGGAATGAGACTTCGCGCCCGGTGACATCGGTGATGGTCTGCGCGATTTCGTCAAAGGTGAGTGCTTCTGGCCCCGTGAGGTCGTAAGTCTGCCCGGTGTGTGCGGTGGGGTCATGAAGCACGGCGGCCGCGACGCGGGCAACGTCGGCTCGCGTCACGGAGGCGACCCGCCCGTCTGCTGCGGGGCCACGGAGCACGCCGTCGCTACCAACCATGGAGGTAAAGAAGTCCGTATACATGTTGTCGCGAAGGAATGTGTATGCGATGCCTGACTTGATGATGTGTTGTTCGGTTGCCCAGTGGTCGCGGGCGAGCGTGAAGGTCGCATCGGGCGCCGCCTTGAAGTAGGAGAGGTAGACGATGTGCTCGACTCCAGCTTCAACAGCTGCGTCAATGAATGCCCGATGCTGGTCTAACCTTTCAGAACTCTCGGAAGCGGACACCATGAAGAGGAGCTTAGTCCCGGAAAGTGCGCTTCGTGATTCTTCAGTGTTTTCGTAGCTGTTCTGTACGGCAGTGGCTCCCGGCAGTTTCGGGGCCTTGTTGGGATTTCGGGCGAGGAGGCGCTGGCTGAGGCCGTCATCAGCGAGATGCTGGGCTACCAGCCCGCCAATATGGCCAGTTGATCCAGTGATGGCGAGTGCGGGAAGGGACATAGCTAAACTCCTCAAGGGTGCAAACAACGTTTAGTGGCTCCCATCGATACTAGCGTTTTGAGGAAGGTGCTGGCTTCTGTTGGGTTGGAGGTTCTTATGGGTGTTCACTTGACCAATTGGACAATAGACGTCATAGAAGAAGCCGTGGGGCTTAGGTTCAGTGCAGTGAGTTCAAGAATGAAGATCAAGCCTGTCTCAGCATTGTGGACGAAGCGGACACGCGAATCCCTTTGAATTCACAACTACATTTAGCGTTGTTTCAGAAATGGTGCTATCCGCCAATGCGCGCCGTTTCGTGGCATACTATTTACAATATCCAGCCAGCACCTAGGGAGTTGAATTACGGGACGGGCGCCGTAGCCTCACATACCTGTAACACTTACTATCTTCGGCACGAGTACCGCCAAGTGTGAACGGTAAGAGTCGGTGTCCCTCAGCGTAGAGAGGAAAGGAAGATAGTGGCCGCGAAATATAATCTTCAGCCGAATGAAGTTGTGCTGCTTAAAGACGAGCATGTCATGCACGGTGGTTTTTGGTCGTCGTACACCGATGAGTTGATACTCACCAACCTCAACTTGGTGCTGGTGAAGAAAGGCATGTTCGGTAATTCAAAAGGAAATCTAACGTTTCCTTTGAATCAAATCAAAGTCTACGGTCAACAGGCGCAAGCTGTGATCGGGAAAGCTGCGAACGACACAAAAGTACTGGAGGTGTACTTCGTGAATGGGGAGGAAAAGTTTGCGTTTCAGTCAGGAGGGAAGAAAAAGCTCAACGACTGGATCGGCAAGATCAACCAAGTAGTAACGGGAGTAGAAGCACCCGTCCACCAAGACACGGGAATGGCAATTCCAGGTGCAGCTATGGTCGCCGATGTCGTGAACGACACGCTTGGAGTTTTCAGATCCGCATTTGGTTCGAAGGCAAAAGTCCCGGTGAAAGTCACAAGAAAGTGCAACGGTTGCGGCGCTCCGGTATCAGGCTCTACGGGTCAGATGATCGCCTGCGAATACTGCGGTTCGAGCCAGCAGCTTCGAGGTTGAGTAGAAGGGATTAGCAATGGGTATCATTCAGGCCTTCACCGGAGCTCTCAGCGGAACATTCGCGGACCAGTGGAAAGATATTATCACCGCAGGTTACTTTACTGAGTACTCGGTCGTGGCTCCAGGCATACACCAGCAAGCCAACAACCACCGTGGTGTCAACTCCAAGGGTTCAGCCGATGTCATCACCAACGGCTCGAAGGTTTTCGTCCCCGAGAACACCGCGGCCTTTATCTTCAGCCAGGCAGGTATCGAGGATGTCATTACTCAAGCTGGTGGGTATGAATACTGGGCCGGACAACCAAGTATCTTCAGCGGGGAAGGCTTTACCGCACCGATCGTCAAGCAGACCACGGAGCGCTTCCGCTTCGGTGGTCAGACTTCTGACCAGAAGTATCTAGCCTTTGTCAACCTCCGTGAGATCCGTGGTCTCAAGTTTGGCACGCGAGGGCCGGTAGTCTATCACGATAGCTTTTACGACGCTGATCTAGAAATTATGGCGTTCGGAACTTTCTCGCTCCGTATCGTTGATCCCGTCGCGTTCGTCCGCAACTTTCTACCCGCGAATGCACGTTATTACGCTTTCGATAGCCCACAGGCCCGCCAGCAGATCTCCTCCGAGTTCATACAAGCGTTCCTTGTGGCAGTCAATTCTCTCTCGGCGACCCATCGGATTTCGGAACTACCAGCGCAGGCCGGATCTATCGCTGAACTGATTGCCGACGACAGCTCTGCTCTTGGCTCTTGGATCACTAGGTATGGATTGGATGTAGTACAGGTGGGTATCGAGAGCATCGAATTCTCGCCTGAATCGCGAAATCTGGTTAAACAGTACGCCAGCAACAAGATGAACCTCTCGGCATTCGAGGCGATCTCACAGCAAGCGTCGAATATTGCAGCCCAACAGAAGGTTTCTCAGGGTGTTCAGGATCACGGTTTAGGAGACGGTGGCGGAATGTTATTCGGCATGAATCTTGCGCAGGCAATCAACCCGTTGACTGCAGCTCCAGTTGCACCAGTAGCTGCTGCAAGTGCGCCCTCACCGTTGCTTTCATTGGATGAGCAGATCGAAACCATTAAGAAGCTGAAGGAACTTGTTGACGTCGGGATCCTGTCTCAGGATGAGTTCGAAGCAAAGAAGAAAGAGGTCTTCGGTCTCTGAGCTCTCATCGTGCTAGATGTGTCTAGCCGAAAACAGGCGTCTGGCTCACTTTGGCCCGGCTCCATCCACCCGCCACAACTGCGGATATGATGGTGGTGTACTGTCGCGCCATACCGCACGCGCGCAGCACAAGACTCACCGCGCAGAAGGCGCAACCCACTCACAGAACGGAATCGCGTTTGAGAACCAAGAATCTTGCTGAGGTCCGATCCACGCTGTGGGCCGCAGCTGATGAACTGCGAGCGAACTCGAAGCTGACGGCCGCTCAATACCGTGATCCCGTGCTTGGCCTAGTCTTCCTCGCATACGCCGAGAACAGGTTCGAATCGATCCGAGCCACCGTTGAGGCCAACGCCTCCGCCCGCAACCCCGTCACGATCGCGGATTACAAAGCGAAGTCCGTGCTCTACGTGCCCAAAGAGTCGCGCCTGTCCTACCTAGTCGGCCTCCCAGAAGGTGAGGACATCGGTAAAGCCGCAGATAACGCCATTAAGGCGATTGAAGAGTCTAACCCCGAACTCAAGGGCGTCCTTCCCCGCGGTTACCAAAAGCTGGAGCCATCAACCCTCGTCGAGCTCCTTCGCCTCTTCGCTCCACTTCCCGCCGAGCTTGGGGGAGACGCGTTCGGATTCATCTATGAGGACTTCCTATCCCACTTCGCCGCGCAAGAAGGCAAAGGCGGTGGCGAGTACTTCACCCCATACTCGATCGTCCGTCTGATCGTTGAGATCCTCCAACCCTTCGAGGGCCGTGTGTTCGATCCCGCGTGCGGCTCAGGTGGCATGTTCGTCCAGTGCGCCAAGTTCGTTGAACGCCACCACGAATCGGCCACCCGCAAGCTCTCGGTCTTCGGCGCCGAGAAGACTGATGAAACTGTTCCCCTCACCAAAATGAACCTCGCCCTCCACGGCCTCTCTGGAGACATCCGTCAGGCCAACAGCTACTACGAGGATCCCCACCGCTCAGTTGGCGCCTTCGATTATGTCATGGCAAACCCGCCCTTCAACGTGGACAAGATCAAGAAGGATCTTCTCGCGGGCGATAAGCGATACCCGTTCGGCCTCCCGAAGTCAGATAACGGCAACTACATCTGGATCGAACAGTTCTACTCCGCCCTCGCGCCCAAGGGCCGCGCCGGCTTCGTCATGGCGAACAGCGCGGGGGACGCGGGCAACTCCGAGAAGCTGATCCGCAAACAGATCATCGAGTCCGGCGCCGTTGATGTCATGGTTGCTGTCAGCTCCAACTTCTTCTACACGGTCACGCTGCCGGTAACACTCTGGTTCTTCGACAAAGCGAAGATCGGCACACCTCGCGAAGATTCGGTGCTGTTCATCGACGCCCGCAACATCTACCGGCAGATCGATCGCGCGCATCGCGATTTCACGGCCGAGCAGATCGAGTTCCTCGCCAACATCGTCCGGCTCTACCGTGGCGAGGAGGCCACTACCGCGGACGGCAGCAGCGACCTTATGACGGAAAACTTCCCGGAAGGTATGTACGCGGACGTCCCGGGACTCTGCAAGGTCACCACTCGAGCGGAGATTGAGGCCCAGGGTTGGAGCCTGAACCCGGGCAGGTACGTGGGTTCCGTTGTTATTGAGGACGACGACGAAGACTTCCACACCAAACTCTCCACCCTCTATGAGGAGTTCACGAGCCTCAGCGACGAAGCCGAAGTGCTCCGTACGAAGGTTGATGCCGCGGTCCAAGGGGTGCTCGGGCTATGAGCGAGTGGCGGGAGGTCGTTCTGGGAGACTTATGTGAGAGAGTTACTGTCGGTCACGTAGGTCCAATGGCTACTCAATACGTTGATAGTGGCGTGCCATTTCTACGATCGCAGAATGTGCGGCCCTTCGTCATCGATACGGAGGGTATGTTCTTTATTGGGGATGAGTTCAACGCGAAGCTCCGCAAATCCTCACTTTCGGTGGGTGACGTTGTTGTAATTAGAACCGGTTACCCTGGCACAGCTTCTGTGATTCCTATGGAGCTGGACGGAGCGAATTGTGCTGACCTCGTCATTATTACGCCGTCCAAAGAGCTTAATCCGCATTTGCTTGCTGCACTCTTCAACTCGGCTTACGGATCGAATGTCGTCAAGTCGCAGCTCGTAGGTTCGGCTCAGCAACATTTTAACGTCGGATCTGCCAAGAGAATGAAGATCAAGCTCCCTGATCGGCGAAGCCAGGACAAGATTGCGGATGTGCTGTGTAGTTTTAACGATCTGATCGAGAACAACCGGCGGCGAGTTGCCGTGTTGGAGGAGATGGCTCGGACCATCTACCGCGAGTGGTTCGTGAAGTTCCGCTATCCCGGGCATGAAGACGTTTCGCTCGTCGACTCCGAACTCGGCCCAATCCCCGAGGGGTGGAAGGTGCAGAGATTGGAAGAATTAGGAAAGCTCGTCGGTGGCAATACGACTACTAAGGCTGCATATGTAGCGACCGGAAACGTCGCTTTCAGTGCCGCGGGCCCCGATGGCTTCCTGCCAGACTATGAAGTGGATGGTGTTGGAGTCGTACTGTCGGCGGTGGGGGCTCGGTGTGGTAGGACCTTCTGGGCGTCTGGACGTTGGTCTTCAATTGCGAACACGATCAAGATCCTTCCGTATGAGCCTCAGCAGAATGCCAGCTGGCTCTATTTGGCGACCAAGAATCCGGATATTTGGCCGAAACGGGGTTCGGCTCAGCCATTCGTATCGATCAATGATGCGCGCGGAGTGCAGATCGTAACCGCCGATAAACAGACGCATCTCGCCTTCGAAACATGCGTGCGTCCTTTGTTCGACGATGTTGATATTCTCCGGCAGCAGCGTGATCGACTTGCGTCAATCCGCGACTTGCTCCTCCCAAAACTCGTCACAGGCAAGATAGACGTCTCTACACTGGATCTTGATGCACTCGTGAAGGAGCGGGGGATGGCATGACACCGATTGGTCCTGAATCGAAGTACGTAGAGAACCCAACCATGGAGTTGCTCGCCCAGCTTGGGTGGAGCACGGTTGACGCATTTGGGGAGATACTCGGCATCAAGGGAACTCTGGGCCGCGACTCCCAGCACGATGTTGTGCTGACCCATCGGCTAAAACGAGCGATGCTCAGGCTCAATACCCCGGACATTCCTGACTCTCTGATCGACGAAGCTGTCGAAGCTGTTACGAAGGATCGATCAGCCATGGATCGGGTCCGAGCGAACCGGGAGGTGTATGGCCTCCTGCGAGATGGCTACCTCGCCGAATGGACCGACGAGAATGGCGATAAGCACCTCGAAACTCTCCGCTACCTCGACCTAAAGAATCCGCATAGCAACGATCTGCTGGCGGTTCAGCAAATGTGGGTGAAGGGAACCCTCCATTCGCGGCGGCTTGACGTCGCACTGTTCGTCAATGGAATCCCGCTGGTGTTGATGGAGCTGAAGGGACCGAGCCAACCCGTCAAGGCGGCCTTCGACGATAACGTGACAGATTATCGCGACACAATCCCGCAGCTATTCGTGCCAAATTGTTTCGTCTTGCTATCCAATGGTAGCGAGGCAAAGATCGGCTCCACGTTTGCTCCGTGGGACTACTTCAGCGATTGGAAAGTTATCGATGCGGCCGGTAATCGGGGCGCGATTTCCCTGGAAACCGCGCTGCGAGGCACCTGCGATCCGGCGATCTTGCTGGACCTGTTCGAGAACTTTGTTGCTTACCTAGAGCGTCCGGGCGGGCTGATCAAGAACATCGCTCGCTCACATCAGTATCTCGGTGTTAACGCGGCCATCCACAATATGCAGCGTGCTCGTGCCGAGAACGACAAACGGCTTGGGGTGTTCTGGCATACCCAAGGTTCGGGTAAGAGCCTCTCGATGCTGTGGTTCACGCAGAAAGTCTTGAGGCAGATCCCGGGTAAGTGGACATTCGTGATGGTTACTGACCGTACGGAATTGGACACGCAGCTCCATGGCGAGTTCGCCGATGCGGGTGCCGTGCCGCCCGAGGCAAAGGTGCACGCCGAATCGATCGCGAACCTGCGCGAACTGTTGGCGGCAGACCACCGATACGTCTTCACGCTGATTCAGAAGTTCCAGCCATCGAAGGCTGCAGGTGAACGAGAGATGCCGGTGTTGTCGGATAGGTCTGACGTCGTCGTTATAACTGACGAAGCCCACCGCAGCCAATACGATACACTCGCACTGAATATGCGACGCGCCCTACCCAATGCCTCGATGATGGGCTTCACCGGTACACCTCTGATCGCGGGTGAGGAGCAGGCAACGCGGGAGCAGTTCGGTGACTACGTCAGCGTCTACAACTTTCGGGACGCAATCGAAGATGGTGCGACCGTTCCTCTCTACTACGAGAACCGCATCCCCGAACTCCAATTGGAAAACGAGGGTTTCTCCGACGAACTCAATTCACTCCTCGAAGCGGCGGAAGTGGACGAGGATTCCGAGGGTGCCCTTGCCCGAGAGTTCGGGACTCAATACGCCCTGCTGACGCGGCCCAAGAGATTGCGAACTATTGCCAAGGATCTTGTACAGCACTTCGTGGGGCGCGGATTCTCCGGTAAGGCGATGTATGTGGGGCTGGACAAGGCGGCGGCCGTGCGGACGTATGACTACGTCCAAGAGGCATGGGCCGAGTATTTAGTGGACTTGCGCAAACAACACGACGCCCTGCCCGTGTTGGAACGCCCGTGGTTAGCATCCCGCATTGAGTTGATGGAGACCACGGACATGGCTGCGGTGGTCTCTCAAGGACAGAACGAGCTGAAGATGCTCGATGATCAGGGACTCGACATTCGGCCGCATCGGGAGAGGATGAACCGCGAGGACTTAGCCGAGAAGTTCAAGGATCCCAGCGATCCTCTGCGTATCGTTTTCGTGTGCGCCATGTGGATGACGGGGTTTGATGCCCCGAGCGTGTCAACAATCTACCTAGACCGGCCGATGAAGAACCACACGCTTATGCAGACCATTGCGCGGGCCAACCGGGTATTTCCTGAGAAGGAAAACGGCCTCATTGCCGATTACGTTGGTGTATTCCGGAACCTAGAAAAGGCGCTCGCGATCTATGGGGCGGGGAACGCGGGGGATTCTCCCATTGAGATCGTTGATGAGTTGGCGGTGGAGCTGGATGGAGCTGTTGGGGACATTACGGCGTTTTGTGCTGGCCTAGGTGTGGACCTCGGGGAAATACGGGATGCTGGGGGATTCGAGCACATTGCCAAACGGGATGCTGCCGTGGAAGCTCTGCTCGTGGACGAGAAGACGCGTACTGACTTCATCGTGAAAGCGCGGCAGGTTCGGAAGCTTTTCAAAGCTCTGCTGCCGAACCCAAGGGCCGCCGCCCAGCAGCGCACTGTCGCGGGGATTCGCGAGATCCACCAGCGCATTATCGAGGTTACCCGGCCGGTTAAGCCCGACATTTCCGAGGTTGCGGATTCGGTCGATGCACTTCTGGATCGGTCCGTTGGGGCAAATGAGTATATGATCCGGGCGGCTGTTGAGGGAGAACGGCCTGACCCTCTGATCGATTTGTCGCTTATTGACTTTGACGGGCTGGCGGCCCAGATCGCTGGCCGGAAACGCGCCGAGACCGATCGGTTCGCTCAGCTGCTTCGCCAGAAGGCCATCGGGGCGTCTACGCGCAACCCCACGCGGTACGAACTTGTTGAACGAATCGAGAAACTGATCGAGGATTACAACGCGGGGAGCCTCAATATAGACGAGTATCTGCGCCGTTTGATGGCTCTTTCTCAGACACTCAGCGAAGAGGAAGAGCGTGCGGCTCGCGAAGAACTGACAGAGGAGCAGCTGGCGATCCTTGACCTGCTAACCAAGCCCGATCCGGTGCTCACGGACGAAGAGCTAGAGAGGGTGAAGGTGGGGGCCAAGGATCTACTTGAGCGACTACACGAGGTAATCGTGCAAGATTGGCATCGCAAGGCCGATGTGGTCAGCGAGGTTAACAGTACGATCCGGGGCGTCCTCGACCGTGCTCTTCCGGACCCATATACGGCAGACGTTTTCCAGAGCAAGGTTCAACTCGTGTTTGACCACGTGCTGACGGCTTATGGTGACAACGGTGAGAGCGCGTATGCGCCGAGAGTTAATGCGGTGTATCCGAGTCCGGTGCGAATCGAGTTCGACGGATCTTTCGACGTGAATAAGGTTGCCGATGATGTTGTGGCACGGATTCATGCTGATCCGGCGTTCGCAGCGATGGTTGCGAGGGAACTGCAGGATGGACCCCGGCGAATGACAAAGAAGAGGTGAGGGGGACGATATGAAGGCGCGGCGACTTACGTTCTATCTCCTACAGCAGGAGGTCGAGGAGTTTAACGATGCGCTTGATCCGGAAAAGGATGTCACCGTAGTTGAGCTCGACCAATCAACCGGTATAGATGGCAGGTTCTTCTATATAAAGCCTCAGAACGCAGTGCCAGCATGGGTGGGATTTGTTCAGCCAATACTGACTGATAGCCTTGGAGGTCTTAGTACGTCTTCGGCCTCTGCGCTGCTACTTCTGCACACTAGCGGCCGCATGTTTGCATTGACGTTTGGTTATGGGCGTACTTTGCTTGACCTATCAAAGATCGAGTATCAGTTTGGTCTACGGGTCGCGCTGAACCTTATCGACCCTCGCCAGATCCGGAGTTTGGATACCAAGACGTTTGAGGATGTCGTAGTGTCAACCACTACCCAAGCTAGCAAGAGTGCTGAACTTCCCACGTTTAATGTAGATGTATCTACAGACATCCTTCGTGCTGTCACAGGGGAGCCACAGGACCAGTCGTTGACAAAGCGACTCGCTGGTGCAGACTCATTGGTGATGGGGACCAAATCTTCTGCCGCTGACCTCCCCAGAATATGCGACGATCTATTGAAAGCATTCTCAGCGGACGACTACAAGACAGAATTTGGATGGATCGATCAGTTGTCGCTTGTGCGCGACCCTTCGATCATTCAATCACTCAACGAGCTACTCATCGATCAACTGTGCTCACGAGAAACGGGTTCCACTCATCTTGCGATGCCAGAGACAATCGAGTGGGGTGACATCGACGGTTTCAAAATTGGGGGTACTAGTGGCTGCGTTTATGACGACTTGGACCTTGACGAGTATCTCGACTGTTTGGGTGAAGACTGTCGTTTGATATCTCTCGCCAAACTCAAGTCGCGTACAGTATCAGTCCGGTTTGGGCGTTCGGGGAACTTTGACAAGCGCTGGAGCCTGTATCAGTGTATCGTCACCGAGCAACGCGTCGATGATCGGCTTCACGTTTTAATCGAGGGCAGGTGGTTCGCTGTCAGCTCTACGCTGGTCGAAGAGGTAGATATGTTTGCTAACAATCTGGTTGATTCCCATCTCGATCTCCCACCAGCTTATCGAGGTGAGGCCGAAGCCGACTACAACGCTCGCTTTGCCAGCAGCTCTCCTGATCACCTGTTCAAGTTTGATGCCCGGATCAAAAGGCCGGGTGGTGCTAGTAGCGGAATAGAGTTCTGCGACGTTTTCTCTACTGAGGGGGACTTGATTCATATCAAGAGAAAGTCCCGCTCCGCTACGTTGAGCCACCTCTTTGCGCAGGGGAGCGTGTCGGCTACAACGTTCGTCAATGACGGAGTTTTTCGCAGCCAACTTCGTGAGGTGATTGAATCCGAGATCCCTCCTGAATCGCGGGCGGATTGGCTTCGGCTTGTTCCTAGTTCGGATGAGCTTGTCAACCGTTCACAATATAGCGTTGTCTTCGCAGTCATTGCCAACTCAACGCGAAAGGGTAGGGATTGGTTACCGTTCTTCAGCAAATTGAACCTTATGCAGCAGGGGAGACAGCTCTCATCGATGGGGTTCACAGTCGCGATTGCAAGAATCCCTATCGTCGATGGGGAATAGTTGTATCGTCCACGTTCGAGAGACCTTTTCACAGCGAGTTCCGCGATGTCTCCGGAATCTATGGTCGGTTATCATTTTGATGAAACCAAATGCTCGAGAGAATCTCGTAGCGTTCCCTGCGTTCCTTTGAGCCATTTAAAGGGCGTTTGCTCGACAAATTTGGGGTCAGTGATGATGTGACTGAGGCTTCCCCAGTAAGAATGGGGCCTGTGGGTGTTCGTGCTTGGCATGGGGAAGCAGCTCGGGCCTTGGAATTGCGCTGGCTAATGATTGTGACCGTAACATCGTGACGTTCGTGGTCTGCGGGTACCTAATTTATCCGCAGTTGTACAGGCGTTCCTCGTGTTATTATGATAAATAAATCATTTATCTATTCTAGGAGGAATCGTGCCGAGGACGCCAGGAGCAAAGAATAAGACCCCGAGAGAGCTTAGAGCAGAGGCTAAGCGCCTCAATGAGAAGGCTAACTACATGGAGAAGCTAGAGAAGCTAGAGAAGCAAAAGAAGAAGAAGTAGAACATAGTTATGTTGCAATTTGAGATGCCTTTGATGGAAAGACTCGGGCATCTTTAGCACTGTGTCTGGCCGCTTGGCTTCCAGCGACGCCGACGATACGAACAACTTGGAGAAGAGTTTGCTATTACCTGCTCTCGTTCAAGTGAATTCTCGTGGCCATGGCAGCAACCTCAAGTTCATTTTGAGTGGCTTCTCAGGCGCGTTGATCTGCGTTAACTGACGGCTGAAGCCCTTCGTGGATGCCTTCTTGGATCCATCGAGCAATGGACTGCGGAATCACTGACTGTTGATTATCTGTATTTAGCCAGTATTTACCTGTCAGGTGTCCGTAATCATTGAAGTCAATTGTCGTATTCCAAACGGACAGTCCCGTGTTCGATTCGACCGTGAAGGTTACGACCATCCCTTCTATTGAGACTTTTATGATTCGCGGGGCTCGTTGAACTGCCTTATGGACGATCCGGGAGAATTCTTCCTGAGTTATGCCATCATCAAAGCATAATGGAGATTCCAACCGTCTTCGTGTTTCAGCTTGTTCCTCGCGTACCTTTTTGAATACCAGACCTAAAAGTGCGGCACCGGCACCAGCAGCCAAAGTTTCATACCATGCCATTAGACTTCCTCATTTTATACAGGCGGTAATCCTTAGGAGAGATCGCCGTTCAGATTGATTTCTCGCAAGGAATTTAACCAGTGCTTGCTCAACATACTCGACTATTGTAGTTCAACCTGTTGATCTTGATTTCCTCGTTGGCTTTGTTGCCTTCTTGGTACACTTCGCTCGAGTAATTGGGGTACTTTGTAGTATTCAGGGCCAGCGGAATAGTCATATCAGGTTATGGTTCTTGAAGATTGCAGCGCCTGCAGGATGGCTGGCTGCCGAATATCGATGCTGTGTTAGGTTTGTGGGCATGCCGGATGCCGTTCATTTGATTCCATTAAAGACTGAGCGCCTGCGCCTTCGACTCCACGAGCCCGACGATTCAGTATGGTTGCACCGCATATATTCTCAAGAGGGCGTCGCCCGATATCTGCTGGATGAACCGTGGAGTTTGGACGATGCGGCTCGGCAGCTGACCGAGCGACTGACGCAGACTGACCTTAACGGCGAAGCGCATGCGCTGGCTCTCGTGATTGAACACGATGGAATACCTATCGGGAGTGTATTGCTGTGGCTTGTAGGTGCAGACCATCGAACCGCTGAGATCGGCTGGGTGATGGACCCTAGTTTCGGCGGCCGCGGGTTTGCGCGCGAAGCTGCGAGTGCGGTACTGGAACTCGCGTTCGATCATTACAAGCTCCACCGCGTCTGCGCACGAATGGATGCGCCAGGAAGCGCATCTTCGCCAAGACTGGTGGAGTAAGGGCGCGTGGACCGACACCCTCATCTTTGGGATGCTTGCCAGCGATCGGTGAGGGTGCCGTCACGGGTCAAAAAGCTAGTACCGGAACGTCGCCAGCGCCTCGGAATCGATCTTGCCGAGTGTTCGCACGCGTCCGCCAGTCCCGAGCGTTCCGAGCAGGCCGCTGTTGGCTAAGGTGCGCGCATCCTCGCCAGCGATCCCCGCGGTGTCGCGCGGCAGGAAGAGCGTGTCCACGCGCCCCTGACTGGCCGCCTCCGCGATCTCAGTCAGATCGAAGGAACCCTTGCCTCCGTGCGCAAGGCTCCCCGCCTTGTCGAGTTCACCGGCCTCCTTCTCTTCCTCATACGAGTTGACCAGCTGCCAAGCGTTGGACCGCAGGTCCTCAGCAATCGCGTGCTCGGGGTTTCCGGCGATCACTCGGTCGAAGATCGCGGGGTAGGGGCAGAACTCCTTGAAGATGGGAAGATACTCTTCAACGGCCGCCAGTACGAGAAGCTGCGACCTCGCCTTACCTAGCCGGCCGCCCACGGCCTGCCCCACGGCGTAGATGAACTCTTCGGTCATCTGCCTGTCCACGTCGCCATCGGGGCCATGATAACTCGGTGTTCCTTGGGTGCCCGCGGAGCCTGCCCGCACGTCGATGACGCGCTCGGGGCGTTCCTCCACTACTTCATCGAAGGACCCCGGGATGTCCTCAAGTGGCAGTTCCTCGATAACGTTGCGGGTTGAATCGAAAAGTCGCACGGAGTTCTTGGCCAGCGCGAGAATGTAGAGCTTGCGGTCGCTCGCCAGCACAGGAGCTAGTGGCAGGATGTTGAAATCCTCGTCGATACTCAGGGATTCGGCCAGCTCAATCGGCAGCCGCACCGCCTGGAAGAATCCGGCCGCAACAAACACGATGAGGCTGCGGCTCTGCAACCGCCAATAAGAGGAATCTTCCAGCAAGTCAGTCACAGGTTTAAGGGATGTTGCAATCTCGGCCTCCCTCATACCTTGCTCCGCGAGCCTCCTCTTGGCTTCCTTGACTTGGTTCTTCAGGGTGAGGACTGAGACCTCGTCATTTTGGCCAGTTACATCGGTGGGGACGATGAAGGTAATTTTCGTTCCCGGGGTCTTGTTCTGTTCCAGAACTGAGGTGAAGTCCAGCGGATCTACGATGCCCTGTGAGTTACGTGCCATGATGCCAACCTTTCTGGCGGCTTGTTGCCGCTTTGCGGAATGCCTCTGGTTTCTCTCCATCTTATCAGCGGCTCTGTGACCGCGCTAACACTATGGGTGTCTTCAGCTACGTGAGGAAATTCCGAGTCATAGAAAACTGCGGCCGATACGTTCGCCCATAGCGAACATGTTCCGATTGCGACATACGTCTTTATCACGGCGTCGTACCAACTACTTCAGTCGCTCTAAATCGCCTCAATCCACCATTTTCCCCGGACGTAGCCCTTGTCAAACTAGTCTGGAACGATTCCAGAAAAGACTCGAGAAATGCCCCAATACGGGATACCGTGAAAGGGAAGAACACAGCGTTTTGCCTTAAAGGAGACAGCATGTCAACGTTCGATCCCGCAATCCCATCAACAACCGAGAGTGGCGCGCCGCGCGAATCTGATGCCAACTCGCTGAGCGTTGGCCCCGATGGCCCGCTCATGCTCCACGACGTGGCTCTGGTTCAGAAGCTTGCCCGCTTTGACCGTGAGCGCGTCCCTGAGCGCAGCCCACATGCCAAGGGCTCTGGCGCCTTTGGTGAATTCGAAGTCACCGGCGATGTCTCGGCCTACACAAAGGCCAGCTTCCTCCAGCCGGGATCGAAAGTCCGCACGCTAACTCGTTTCTCCACGGTGGCGGGTGAACTCGGCTCACCCGATACCTGGCGCGACGTCCGCGGATTCTCTACTCGGTTCTACACTGACGAAGGAAACTTCGACATGGTGGGTAACAACACGCCGGTCTTCTTCGTGCGTGACCCTATGAAGTTCCCTGATTTCATTCATTCCCAGAAGCGTATGCCTGACACTGGCCTGCGCTCACAGAACATGCAGTGGGACTTCTGGTCGCTCTCGCCCGAGACCGCCCACCAAGTCGCTTATCTTATGGGGGATCGTGGCCTGCCGCGTACTTGGCGCAACATGAATGGCTATTCCTCCCACACCTACATGTGGGTGAACGAAGCGGGGGAGCGCTCTTGGGTCAAGTACCACTTCCTGACGGATCAGGGTGTGGAGAACATGACGAACGAGGAAGCCGCGCAGATGGCTGGTGAGGATGCCGATTTCCACCGCCGCGATCTCTTTGACGCGATCAAGGGCGGCAATTTCCCGAGCTGGACACTCAAGGTCCAGATCATGCCCTACGAGGATGCGAAGTCTTACCGATTTAACCCGTTTGATCTGACGAAGACGTGGAGTCACAAGGACTACCCGCTGACAGAAGTAGGCCGCCTCACCCTCAATGAGAATCCCACGAACCATTTCGCTCAGATCGAGCAGGCGGCGTTCAGCCCGTCCAACATGGTTCCGGGCACGGGCGTTTCACCGGACAAGATGCTGCTGGCACGCGTGTTCTCCTACCCGGATGCCCAGCGCCATCGCGTTGGCACGAACTACAACCAGCTCCCTGTCAATGCGCCGATCAACCCGGTGAACTCCTACGACAAAGAGGGCGCGATGCAGTACGAGCATTCGGGCGATGCTCCTGTCTACTCGCCAAACTCCTACGGCCGTAGCTATCAAGACGAGCAGGGGATCGAGGAGAACGGCTGGGAGGCCGACGGCACACTCACCCGCGCCGCTTACACTCTTCACGCTGAGGATGACGATTTCGGACAGGCACATAGCCTAGTCCGCGGCGTCTACAGCGAAGCTGAGCGTGATCGTCTGGTGAACACGGTGGTAGGCGCGCTCCGAGATGGAGTTGAGGAACCCGTTCTATCCCACGTGTTCGAGTACTGGAAGAACATCGATTCACAGGTGGGACAGAAGATCGAGGATTCCTATCGCAACGCCTAGCGTGCGGTCCTAGCTGATTTCTTTAATCAGCGCGTCGTTGAAGGCTTCTAGGTCGCCCGGGTTACGTGAGGTTATCAAAACCCAGTCGTTGCCCGGGCACCGGAATACCTGCTCGTCAACCCAGCTTGCCCCGGCGTTGACAAGATCGGTGCGAACGGATGCGTAAGACGTGAGCGTCTTACCTTCCGCCACGCCAGCATCAATTAGCAGCCATGGCCCGTGACAAATTGCTCCAACGGGGCGGTGGCTTGCCGCGAAGGCCTGAACGATTTTCTGTGCATCCTTATCCATGCGCACGTGATCGGCGTTCACTGTTCCGCCGGGAATCACCACAAGATCGTAATCGTCCGCATTTACCGCTCCAGTTGCGGTATCTGCCTGAACGATGCTTGCGGGCTCTTTATCTCCCTTGACGGTCTGAATAGTTTCGCCGCTTGTAGAGGCTACCGTTACATCAATGCCAGCCCGGGTGAGGGCGTCGCGCGGAGATAGTAGTTCCGGCTCCTCCACGCCAAAATCCGAGGTCATGATGAGTGCGTGCTTGGTCATACGTTTCATCCTTTCCATCGTTTTGGGGAAGTTTCCCCAAGTCCTTTGACGCTACGCGTTTGAGTGGGGAAGGACAAGGGCTAGGCGCCGTCGTCGTTATATTTTTCGACGACGACGAAATTCGCTCGGTTCTCGTACGCGAGCACTATGAGGACGGCTGCAAGAAAAACGAGTTGCACAATTGTGCGAGGGATGAGCAGCTCGTTCCACGGGAGGTCTTCTCCAGAGAGTGCTTTGTGGACGTTGGCCGGGTACATCGCGATCAACATCAACGCTAGGCCACCGGCGGCCCACCGGCGCATAACTGGCCAGAGCAATAGGGCCCCCGCGCCAGCGAGCTCGAGGATCCCTGTGACGGTGACTAACAACTCGGGAGCTGGCAAGGCTGGCGGAACCATCGCGATGAGTTCTTCGCGTTTTCCGATGAAGTGGGAGATGCCCGTCATGATGAACATGAAGGCGACTCCTGTGCGCAACGCGACCGGCCACGGGCGCCAGTTCGGAGCGCGAGAGCGAGCAACGAAATGGACCGTGAGTGTCGTGGCGATCAGTGCAATGAGTGGTTCCATGGGAGCCTCCAGATCAGCTAGTAACTTGTCATTGTCAAGTTTGCAAGATCGTTAGAATCTTGTCAATGAAAAGATTGTTGGTAAGGTTGGCCTCATGACTTATCACCATGGTGACTTGCGCCGTACGCTGCTCGACGCGGCCGCCGCATCGATCGCTCAATCGGGCGTGGCGAAGCTAAGCCTTCGTGCGCTCGCCAAAGACGCCAATGTGTCCAACGCTGCCCCGACGTATCACTTTGGCGACAAGGCTGGGCTCTTGACAGCGCTTGCCGCAGAGGGTTTTGAGTTGCTCGCAAAAGCAGTGTCTTTGCCGTCCCACCAAGGTCTTGTGGATATGGGTGTTTCGTATGTGGATTTTGCGCTCACCCATCCTTCACATTTCTTGGTGATGTTCCAGCCCAGCCTGCTGCGGGATGGGGATGATGACCTCAATCTGGCTCAGCAACACGCACGAGCTGCGCTAGAGGCAGGCGTTCGAGACGCGCGTGACCACGGACCCGATGACCAAAGCTCCAGCCGGGCCGCTTGGTCTATCGTGCACGGTTTTGCCACCTTGGTACTAAGCGGTGCGATCACTGTGGCTGATCCGCTTGCCGAAGCTAGGCGTGTAGCTGCGCACTTGGATATAGACCAGCTTGAATGAATCGCGCGACTAAAGTATGTGAGGCATTGCCTGATACAAGGAGTGAGTTGTGACTGAAGAACCGTCGTCGTCTATAAAACTGCCCTCAGCAACCGCCTCAATTCTCTGGGGAACATGGATATGGCGGCTGCTGCTCACGGTAACGTCCGGCTACGGCTCCTGGCTCATGCTGGCGGACACCAGTTCATGGATCGATTTCGTGAAGCACATTTCGTATTTCACGGAGCTTTCCACCGTGATGATGTTCCTCGTCAGCCTTGGCTCAGTGATTCGGCCGTTTGTTACGCGCGGGACGTATCGGCATCGACTAGAGGGGAACTATGGTTGGTTCCGGGGCGTGGCCGCCTCAATGACGGTGCTGACCGGGATCGTTTACGCAACGTTGTTAGGGGCCGATTATCCGGATCTTTCAGGCAAGATTGCGCACATCGTTTGTCCGATTCTCATGGCACTGGACTGGTTCTTCGCTGGACGCAATCAGATTCGGCTGCGCTGGTTCGTGCCGCTGACGTGGGCAATGATGCTGGTTCCCTATTTCTGGCTCTACTCCTGGAACGCGCACTATTTTGGACGCCCGATGTATGACTTCCTCGACCCCACGTCAGGAGATTGGTGGCTCTGGGTGGGCGTCATGGTTGTGGTGTACATGGTGCTTAGCTATCTCCTCCTCTATATCGGCAAAGCGCTCCGGCGCGCTCCTCGAAAAACTCATGTGAATTCCTTATAGCCCGCACAGTTTGAACACAGCCGGGGTTAGTTGAATCTTCTTGTAGTTAAGAAGTCCTCCAACGAAAGGAACACAATGGGACGCTTCAAGAAACTTGCTCCGGCTGTACTGGCGGTGGGGGTGTTCCTAGGCGGATGCGCCGCAACGGGGGCTACCTCTAGCGTGGACACGACAGTGGAATCGGCCACGACTTCGCAAACTTCTAGCACGGCCGAGGTTGCCTCCTCGGATTCCAGCTCAACTAGCAGGGATGTGGACTGGGACAGCTTGCAAACCACGGAGGTGACGCTCACCGATGATGGTCTGGATATTACGGAAGCGGGCACTTACATCCTGTCGGGTAGTACAACTGGCCAGGTCACGGTGAACACCGATGGTAATGTGCGAATCATCTTGAACGGTGCAACGATCGAAAGCTCGGATGGAGCCGCCATTCAGGTGGATAACGCCGAACTCACGGTGCTCGAGCTGGCGGACGGAACCACCAACACGGTCTCGGACGCTTCAACGCGATCGGATGAAGAGATTGATGGAGCCATCTATTCCTCGGACGATCTGATCATCACCGGCACCGGCACGCTGGACGTCACCGCGAACTTCGCCGATGGCATCGTGGGCAAGGATGATCTGACAATCGAATCGGGGACGATCAACGTGACTAGCGCGGACGATGGCATCCGTGGCAAGGATTCCCTTGTGATCGGGGACGCGACTATCACGATCGATGCGGCCGGAGACGGCATGAAGGCATCCAACGATACGGATCTGGGTGAGGGTGTCCTCTCCATCACGGGCGGCGACATTACGATCACCTCGGGTGATGACGCGATTAAGGCTGAGCAGGAACTCAATATCAGCGGCGGGACGATCAACATCGAAGAATCGGTGGAAGGAATCGAGGCGCCAGTGGTCACGATTGACGGCGGGGACATCACGATTTATGCCACGGATGATGGGATCAACGCCTCGGCCTCGGACATCATTACTGACGGATTGTCCATCACGATCAACGATGGGAACCTGTCCATCACGATGGCAGAGGGCGATACGGATGCTCTCGATAGCAACGGCGATCTGACGATCAACGGTGGAACGGTGGATATCACCGCACAGTTTGCCTTTGATTTTGAAGGAACGGCGGAGCTGAACGGCGGTACCGTTACCGTGAACGGCGAGGAAGTCACTGAGATTACCGAGTCCATGCAGATGGGTGGCGGCGAAGGTGGTCAAGGCGGAGGCCCCGGAGGCTTCTGATTCATCTGGTGGCGTGAGATATTGTTGCCCGCCGCCTCTCGTTCCCTATAGTTAATGCGAACCTATCGGAGTCTTCTCAAGGAGAACACGTGGAGATCAGGGATGCAGTAGCTGAGGATTCCCGCGGAATCACTGCCATCTACAACGATGCTGTGCTCAACGGACGCGCGATCTGGAATGAGAGAGCGGTGGGCGTTGCCAACCGTGCCCAATGGATCGAAGATCATCGCAGTGCGGACCTTCCAGTGTTTGTGGCGGTGGAAGGCGATACCGTGCTTGGCTACGCCAGCTACGGGCCGTATCGGGACTTTGATGGATACCGTCAAACGGTGGAGAACTCGGTTTACATCCGCGAGGGGCAGCGGGGTAAGGGCGTTGGTCAGGCTCTCATGGCCGCCTTGATTGATCACGCCCGCACCCACGGTAAGCACGTCATAGTGGCTGCAATCGAGGCGTCCAATACCGGATCGATCGCCCTACATGAGAAGCTGGGGTTCGAGCGCGTGGGGCTTCTTAAAGAGGTGGGTAGCAAATTCGGGGCGTGGCTGGACTTGGTGTTTCTCCAGCTCATCCTTGAGGAGGAAGCTCCACAGTGAACTGGGCGGTAATGCTGTAACGCTCGGGAACGTACCGGCTCTCCGTCCATTCGATCGGGGTGCCGTGGGGGTCGCGGATCAGGCGGCGCTCCACAACTAAGGGAGAGCTGGCATCGAGACCAAGATGCTTGGCATCGGTCTGAGTGGCTCCCTCGGCCGTAATAGTGGATGTTCCTTGGCTCGGGACCGCTCCCTCAGCTATCAGTGCTGAGTGAAGCGAACCCGTGTCTAGGTCGGTCTCCAAGACCCCTGCGAATTTTGCCGGGAGAGTGTTGAGATCCAGCACGAGGGGAACATCGTCTGCCTTACGCAGGCGCAGGATGTTTAGCACCTCGCTCCCCGGCTCCAAGTACAGCATTTGAAGCTGCGTTTTGGTGCCGGGAGCGATCTCCGCAGAAATAAGCACCGAGGACGGGGCAAGCCCCTTTGCCCGCATCTCGGCGTTGAAGCCTAGAAGGTTGGAAAGTTGCCTGTCCACAACCGGCGGAGACACGAACGTTCCTCGTCCGGGTTCCCGATACACGAGTCCATCGTTCACAAGCTCTTGGACAGCCGCACGGGCAGTCATCCGGCTGACTCCGAACTCCGAACATAGCTCGGCGTCACTCGGCAGGGAGTCGTGCGGGTGGAGCTTTCCCGCCCTGGCGCGGAGCGCCTGAGCGATCTCGAAGTATCGAGGTGCGAAGGTGCGCGTTGGGTCAGACACCACGGCGATCTCCCATTCTTTAGAGTGATCCAGATTTATTTGAGAACGTTTAGCAGCTTCAAGCTTAGTTCTTGTTGTAGAGGCACTTGACCAATTCGCTGAGGTCGCGCTCCACAGCTTCCTGAGCCGCCACCGTTACAGGTGCCATCACGTACGTGTCCGGTTCGTCGGCTAGGAACTTCTTGACGCCTTCGAGTGCGGCCTTATCCGCGTATGTGTAGTAATTGATCTTCTGAACGCCGCGCGAGATGCAGGAACGGTATTCTTCGGTGGCAAGTCCGGAACCACCGTGCATCACGATGGGCACGCCGGTGGCCTTGCGGAGCTCGACGATCAGATCGTAGTCCAGCTTTGGCTCGGCCTTGTACAGACCATGGACCGTGCCAAATGAGCAAGCCAGAGCATCTACGCCCGTACGTGAAACGAAGTCCGCGGCGAGCTGCGGATCTGTGTAGAGCGCGCGATCACCGATCCCTGTGGTGGAGTCCTTGCCGTCCTCGCGCCCTGGCATGACGCCAAGTTCTGCCTCAACGTTAGCGCCATACTGCTTGGCTAGTTTCACGGCTTCTTTCGTGATCGCCAGATTCTCTTCGTAGGGCAGCCGGGAGCCATCGTACATCGCCGAGTTGAAGCCAACTTCGAACCCACGCTTGATAAATTCGATTGATTCGCCGTGATCTACGTGCACCACCAGCTTCGCGCTGGATCGCTTGGCCAGTGCCACCATCGCTGAGCCGATATTTTCGATCGAGTTCACCGGATCATGCACTTCGGCGTGCGCGAGGATGAGGGGAACATCGAAACGTTCTGCAACGTTGATGGCTGCTACGAGCATTTCAAAGGTGGGGGTGTTAATCGCGGCAATCCCGCAATTGTTTTCTTCGCCGTATGCGAGCGCTTCCTTGAGGCTGATGAGCATCCTGTTCTCCTTCGATATGACGTCCATGGCACCGAGTTCTTGATATAGATTACACGCCCTTTTGACTAGATGTCTATACAGATAAAGGAGCGGTTGAGGTTGGGCGTGAGATTTATGTAAGGTGTGCCTTACTTAAATGCTAGGAGCGGAAATGGGATTCAAGGAAGCACGAAAGGGAAGCGGCCTGTATACCGCGGAAGTTGTCCGGTCCGAGCGGGTGACGCCCAACATGGTTCGAGTAACTGTGGCCGGTCCCGACATGGGGAAGTTACCCCGCCGGGGGTTTGACCACTGGTTCCGCCTGTTCGTACCGCGCCTTGATGGACCAACCGACTTTTCTCAGATACCTTCGCGCCTAGCTACCGGCTCCTACATGAAGTACATCGCCCAGTCGAAGTCTGAGACCCGGCCAATCATGCGCAACTACACCGTGCGCAACCATCGTCCGGAGTCAGGAGAGATGGACATCGATTTCGTGGCTCACGGGGACGAAGGTGCGGCAGGGGCGTGGGCTCAGCAGGCCAGCGCCGGTGAGCAGATTGCCCTGGTTGATCAGGGATGCGGTTTTGATCTTCCAGAGGCATGTGATTTCTATCTGCTGGCTGGGGACGAATCGGCGCTGCCAGCCATTCTTGGGATTCTGCGCGACCTTCCGGCCGATGCCGTTGGGTTGGCGCTGATCGAGATACCAGAGGATGGGGACGTCCAAGCGGCCGAAGGGCCGGAGGGAGTTGAGGTGCGGTGGATCACGCGCGACGATCACTCCATTCCGGCTGGTAGCCTCGCCCTCTACCAGCTGTGCGAATTTACCCCGCAGAATCCCGAGTCGCTTTTTGCCTATGTGGTGGGGGAGCGCAAGCTTGCCACCGAGGGACGGCGCCATTTGGTCCGGGCGGGCGTTCCGAAGAGCCGGATCAGTTTCGTTGGGTACTGGCGCGCGGATTAGGGCTCGCGACATCGTTACCGAGCCAACTCCCAGCGCCAGCTGAGATAATCACAGCATGGATTTATGGCGCGAGTTTGCAACTCGGCTAGAGGACAGCGTCCGCGGTTTTGTTGTTCCCGATAGCCCGTGGCTCCTGACGGGAATCGTGGCGGCAGCAGTGATTGTGATGGTGCCCTTTATCTGGCGGCACCTACGCCAGATTGTCACTGTGGTTCATGAACTCGGCCACGCGGTGGTAGGTGTGGCCTGCGGGCGTTCCTTCACCGGCTTTGTGGTGAACTCGGATATGTCCGGGCACACGCTGACAACCGGGAAGTCCCGGGGCATTGGGCTAATTCTTACGATGTATGCGGGTTATCCCATGCCTGCGATCGTGGGCGGCGCAATCCTCTTTGCGGCACTGAGCGGGCGGGCAGGACTTGTTTTGGTGATCGCTTTTGTCCTGATGGTTGTGGCACTCATTCGGTCGAAATCCGGCTATACGGTGGTTATCCTGCTCCTTCTGCTGGTTGGAACCGGGTGGGTGTGGTGGACGAACGATCCCGAGCTTTCGGCCACTGTGGTCTCAGCTGTGGGAATCATCCTGTTGGTGGGGGCATGGCGGCAATTTGGATCTGTGGTGATGAGCGGTGGCCGTCAGTCAGATCCCGCCCAGTTGGCGCGTATCACACCGCTGCCAACGTTCTTCTGGAATCTGTTGATGCTTGTGCCGATCGGACTGGCGTCCTGGTGGGCAGCTGGCGAACTAATTCCGGTGATTCAAGGCGTTGTATCGTAGGTGAACAAAGGAGACCGAAATGACTTTAAACAACATAGCTATCAACACGTTGGCAGAAGAGCCCACAACCTTTGGCCAGATCGCCGATGGCAAGGTGGCTCTCGTGGTGAATGTGGCTTCCCGCTGTGGGCTCGCTCCGCAATACGAGCAGTTAGAACAGCTGCAGCGCACATATGGCGAGCGAAACTTCACCGTGATCGGGGTGCCGTCCAACCAGTTCCATCAGGAGCACAAGAATGCTGAGGATATCGCGCAGTACTGCTCGGCTACTTGGGGAGTGACGTTCCCGATGACGGAGCGAGTCAAGGTAAATGGCTCTGGCGCTCACCCGCTCTACAAGGAGCTCACTCAGGCGGAGGATGCCTCTGGCAAGGCGGGCAGGATCAAGTGGAACTTTGAGAAGTTCCTCGTCCATCCGGACGGCCGCATCAAGCGCTTCCGTCCCACCACCAAGCCGGATGATCCCGCCGTTATCGCTGCGATTGAGGAATGGGTAGCTCCGGCCCAATAACTGCATCGATGAGGCGAATGGCGTCCTCCTCCGAGGGTGGAGTGCGGCTGAGGGCCCGCAGTACCACGGCCCCGATTAGTGCCTCGGCTATCTCGTCAAAGGGAGCGCCCTCATACAGGTTCTGTCCTTGACCGATGCCTGCCTCAAGGCGTCCGGTCACAGAATCCGTGCCGATAAGGCTTTCGCGAATCCGAGAGCCTATTTGCGGGTTTTCCGCCGCACCAGAGATAAGGGAACGGAGCATCCCCTCCGTTTCCGGTTCGGCGATGATCCGGAAGATCTCCGTGAGCCATTGGCGCAGATCCTCACGAATTTCGCCCGTGTCGGGAAGCGTCAGACGGTCGGGTAGCAGCATCCCAGCAACTAAGCACTCAGCCACAAGATCGCCTTTGGAACTCCACCAGCGGTAGATGGTCTGCTTCCCAACGTGAGCTTCGTGAGCGATGCCCTCAATAGTCAACCTGTCATAGCCTTCACGGGCAAACAGCATTGCGGTGGCTTCCAGAATTGCTTGGTGCGTGTTTTCGTTGCGGACGGGACCGCTTCGTGTCCTCATTCTCATATCCTACATTGCATAGACGAGACGGTGCGTCTTACGATTGGGAGGCAACACCGCACGATTAGAAAGCCGACTTATCATGGCGCGACTGCTCTACCGATTGGGACGATTCTCTGCAAAGCGAGCGTGGGCAGTCCTTGCTACATGGCTCGTGCTCCTTGCCGCAGCAGGCGGAGCATTCGCGGTTGGGTTTAAGGGGCTAGTCGATAGTTTTGACATTCCGGATACCGCATCCGGAGACATCGTGGCAGAACTTGAGGAGAAGCTTCCCGACTTCAGTGGCGCCTCGGGAACGGTGGTCTTCCACAGTTCTGATGGCGAGGCGCTAAGCGACGAACAGCAGGCAGAGATCAGCGAGGTTGTAACTGGGATCGAAGAGCTGCCGAATGTGGCCTCCGTGGTGGATCCGTTCTCCACCGAAAAAACACGGACCGCTCAAGCCGGGCTAATGGAGCAAGGTGCTTCCCAGATTGCCGAGGGACAGGCGGAAATCGATGCCCAGCGCGAGCAACTTGAAGCGGCCGGTTATCCCACGGATGAGCTCGATGAAGCCCAATTTCAGCTAGATGCCCAAACCCACCAGTTGGAGGTAGGCGAGGAGCTTCTTGGCATGGCGGAGGGCTACCACGTGGTCTCCTCGGATGGATCCGCTGCCATCGTCAACTTGTCATTCGACGAATCGCTGATGGACCTGCCTAGCGAGTCCAAGGATGCGCTCATCGATTATTTGGACGAACACGCCGTTGAGGGTGTTCAGGCCGATGTTTCGAATGAGATCGCTCAGGGGATCCCGGAGATCTTCGGAATCAATGAGGTCATTGGCGTTGTTGCCGCGGGGATCGTACTCATCGTGGTGCTTGGATCGTGGTTGGCTGCCACATTCCCGATTGTCACCGCCGTGACCGGTGTGGGGGTCGGAACGCTCGCCGCGCTTTCCCTCTCCGGAACAATTCAGATGACGTCTGTGACTCCCGTGTTTGGTGTGATGCTCGGCCTTGCCGTGGGCATCGACTACTCGCTCTTCATTCTTAACAGGCATCGCCGCCAGCTCATGGCGGGTAAGGACGTGCGCGATTCGATCGGGTTGGCTAACGGCACCGCGGGAACGGCCGTCATCTTCGCGGCCGCAACTGTGATCGTGGCGCTCCTTGCTCTAAACGTGACGGGTATTCCGTTCCTCGGGCTTATGGGAAGCGTGGGCGCGTTCAGCGTCCTGATTGCCGCCCTGCTCGCCGTAACGGCAACCCCGGCTCTGCTGGGGCTCGTGGGCGAGCGCATCCTGGGCAAGAAGGCTCGGGCGAAGCTCGCTGCTAGGCGTGATGGTACGGCCGAACCGCGCAAGAGCTCGCCTGCGCGCCCCATTCCCACCGTTAAGGCGGTTCTCCGCACGCTCGTTGGCATCGTAGTACTTGCCGTGATTGCGATCCCGGCACTCTCCATGCGGCTGGGGTTGCCTGCGGGCGATTCACAGCCCGAGGATTCGACGGCCCACCGTGCCTACACCGTCACTGAGGAGCAGTTCGGAGCGGGAGCGAACTCCGCACTGGTGGTTACCGCAGATCTTCCGGAGGGCTTGGATGATGCAGAGATGCTGGACACCCAGTTGTCCATCGCTAAGGTTCTCTATGAACAGGACGGTGTTGTGGCCGTAGCGCCGGTCGCTACCTCTGAGGACGGCCAGCTCACGGCCTTCCAGGTTCTGCCCGCGGGTGGGCCGAATGATGAATCGACGGCCGATCTTGTCCATAACCTCCGTGATCTGCCCGCGGTAGATGGCCAGTATGAGCTTGGAGTTGCCGGGCAGGCCGCCATCAACATCGATATCGCACAGGGGCTTTCGGATGCACTGCCTCTCTATCTCGCGGTGGTTGTGGGCCTCTCGGTTATTATCATGATCGTGGTGTTCCGCTCGCTGCTCGTGCCGCTTGTGGCAACGCTCGGATTCGTGCTCTCCCTGTTTGCCACCTACGGTGTGATCACCGCAGTGTTCCAGTGGGGCTGGCTCTCGGCCATCTTTGGCGTGTCCAACCCGGCGCCGCTGCTGTGCTTCCTGCCGATCATTCTGGTAGGGATCCTGTTCGGCCTCGCGATGGACTACCAGCTCTTCTTAGCCACGGGAATGCGCGAAGCGTACGTGGAAGGTTCACCGGCCAAGGTGGCAGTGTCCACCGGCTACCGGTCCGGCCGTAGAGTTGTCACGGCCGCGGCCCTCATCATGATCTGCGTGTTCGCCAGCTTCGTGGCCTCGGATGACTCGATGATTAAATCCATCGGTCTAGGCTTAGCGGTTGGCGTGCTGCTGGACGCCTTCGTAGTGCGTATGTGGATCATGCCAGCGGCGATGAGCTTGCTCGGTGAGTCTGCTTGGTGGCTGCCGCGGTGGCTTGACCGTATTCTGCCGCACGTGGATGTTGAGGGCTCCCAGCTCGAAGGTAACGATCTATCCGGAACCCTCAACGTCTAGGAGCACCTAGGCTCGGGGCGTGACCCGCAAAAGGCCTTCGCCCTGAGCCACCTCACCGGCAGCGGCCTGCTCGACGCCCACGAACTGCGCCTGATTGGTAATCGTGATTGGCGTAATGGGGGAGAAGCCGGCTCCAACGATGGCCTGCGTATCGAAGGTGATGAGAGTCTGCCCGGCGCTCACGCGCTCGCCCTGAGCAACAGCAATCGTGAAGCCCTTGCCCTGCATGTTAATCGTATCGATCCCCACGTGGATGAGCAGCTCAACTCCGGAGTCAAGCCGGAGACCCACGCCGTGCCCTGTGGGGAAGGCAAGCAGCACTTCTCCGTCATCGGGAGCCACAACCGTACGTGAGGTGGGATCAATGCCCACGCCGGCCCCCAACCCACCGCTTGAGAAATCTCCATCGGGAATTTCCGCAAGCGGAATGACCTTACCGGCGAGCGGCGAAGCCACCTCGATGGTGTTCGCCGGCTCACCGGCTTGCGGATCGTTGTTCTTATCTGTGAGTGCCATGACCTCTCCTGATTGAAATACTCCTAAGTTGAGTATTTCACGAGCGGGAGGGTTCCGCATGACGGACGGCGCACATTCTCCTGTTAGCTTGCCGATGCCTTCGCAATCGATTCGATCGATTCGCCCAAGAGCCCGTCGAATTCCTCTGGGCTCATTGACTCGGTGAGTCCCTCAGTGAGTGCGCGAGAGAAGCTGGCGATGAGCCCATGATTCGCGGACAGCTTCGCGTTGGCTTCCTCCCGGCTGTAGCCGCCAGAGAGCGCCACCACGCGCAGGACCGCAGGATTGTCTATGAGCGGAGCGTACAGATCGTCCACGCTGGGGATGGTTAGCTTGAACATGATCGGCAAATCGAAGTGCTCTGTTGTTAGGTGTTTGAAGATCTCCTTCATCAGGATTTCTTCGGCAGCTTCCTTGTCCGCTGCATTAATATCCACCTCAGGCTCCAAGATTGGAACTAGCCCGGCGCTCGCGATTTGGGCGCCAAGTTTGAACTGCTGATCCACGTTCGCTGCTATTCCCTCGGGATTGGCCTCAGCAATGAACGAGCGCATCTTGGTTCCAAAGATGTGGGCTTCATTGGCCCGTTCCAAGAGATCACCGAGCCCGGGATTGGGCTTCATGAGCCGCACCCCGTCCGTGGTATCTGCAAGGCCCTTATCCACCTTGAGAATGGGCAGGATCCCCTTCTCTTCCCACAGATAGTCGGCTGCGGGTTTCCCGGCAAACTCGCGGTCCATCGTATTCTCAAAGAGAATGGCACCAAGAATGTGGTCGCCGCTGAACGCCGGGCTCGTCACGATTCGCTCACGCATCGCGTGAACCAGATCGAACATCTCGGCGTCGTTGGTATACCGGGTTTCGTCAATTCCATAGAGTTTGAGGGCACGAGGTGTGCTTCCGCCGCTCTGGTCAAGCGCAGCGATAGAACCTTGCCCTGCACTCATACGTTCAAGTTGTGTGTTGAGCATGTCTCCTCCTAGGTGACAGAACTCACTCTACTCCTCTTAATTTCGCCCGATCAATGATGACGGCTAGCTCCACGGAATTGGCTGCGCCTACCGTGCGGCGAGCCCGCGACAACAGCTTCTTCACGTTGCTCGGGGAGTTATACATCTGTGCGGCAATCTGGTCATACGTCTTGCCCTGAGCGAGAAACTCCGCCGCTTTCCGTTCATCCTCGTGAAGCTCGCGCACGAGTTCGCGAGCTTCCAGCACTTCAGAATCCTCGTGCACTAGGTGATTCATCAGGTGTTTGGTCACGTCCGGGGACGCGACTGCCTCACCTTCGTGGGCCTTGATGATGCTCGAAACAAGCACGTTAGCGGCCTGCGCCTTAATGAGGTATCCATCGGCGCCAGCGGCAAGAGCCTGACGGATATTGCGATCGTCGCCGAATGCGGTCAAGGCGAGCACCTTGGGCGGCTCAATGCCGTGAGTTATGGTACGGATGGCGTCTGCACCCGAGACCTCCCCGGGCATCTGCAAGTCCATGAGAACTACATCTGGCCGTACTTCTCTGACCAGTGAGACGGCTTCGGCCCCGCTAGCGGCAATGCCTACGATCTGGACCCGATAATCACTCGCTTCATCGATGGAACTGCCTCGCCCGATAAGGTCCGCGAGGTAGCTGAGAACAAATTGGTCATCATCAACCAAAATCACGCGCAGGGTGGTACTCACACGATTATTCTACGGCAGGCTCATCGGGCCACGGCACGCTAATAGACAGTTTGAATGTCCCGTTCTCCCGCGAGGTTTTTATTGTTCCGCCAAGAAGGCGTGCGCGCTCATCAAGCCCAATGAGTCCCTGATGAGCTCCATCTGCATATTCCTGATCGTCGCTGTACGTGTTGGAGGCGGCGAACGCGACGCCTTCGCCCGGCCCGCCCTGAATGGACAGCGCCATCCGTTGGTCATTGGAGTGACGCAGCGCGTTAGTCAGTGCCTCCCGGGTGAAGCGGTGTAGAGCCTGCTGGAGCTCACTCGGCGCATCTTGGTAGGAGTTGAGAACTATGAGGCAGGGGCTCACGGTCAGACCGGAGGCCTGCGCATCCTCGATAACGTCCACGAGGTCGCGCTGATTGCCGTATGAGCCCACCGCGCTGCTGGCTTCTTCGGTGGACCCGTATCGGATCGAAGTGAGGATGCCGCGCAAATCTGTCATTGCCTTCGATGCGTTGGACTGGAGAGTGACAGCCTCTGGCGTATTGATGGTGGCGGCTTGCAGAGCGATCGAAGAGAGCCGGGTTGCCAACGTATCGTGGACTTCTCGCGCGAGGTTCTCCCGCTCCCGCTGGCGCGCAAGTTCGGTATCGAGCTCCATTTGGCTTTCCTTGACTGCGGCGGTGGCATGGCTGACGTGCCGGCGGCTCCGAACCATGGTTGCAACTATGGCCGGGACGGCGAGTGCGCCAGTGACAATCGCCATGAGGATAACCGTGCCGAATTCTGCATCCGCTGCGTCCCAGCGTGCAAGCGCAAGCCAATGAACCACTGCGTTGGCAAGGATTGCCACGATACAGGCGTAGGCCACGACCCACTCACGCCGCTCGCGGGCCCGAACCATCCACACGGTGAGTCCAATCGCTAGCACGTAAGGATCACCTAGAACCAAGGCAGTGTTGATACCTCCCACAATCAAAAGAGCCTGCGGCTGGCTGCGGTAGAGCGGGATGAGGAACAATGCGGCGTACCCAATGAACATCCGGATGGCTCCCTGATCGGATAAGACATCGGAGTCTGACATGTTGGCGGGCCAGGTGTTCGCATAGAGGGTTGTGACAATCCCACCGAACAGCATCATGAGCACGATGCCAACCCAGCGGCGCAGTGAAACGGACATGCCCCAATTCTAGAGAGGCACTCCCACATCTTTGCGGTCCAGATAGTGCCTGATCGGGTACAGATTCGGCCCTTTCCCCAGCACTTCGGGTGAACGGCGCTGCCTAGTGTGGAAGAGACCCTACTTCACCTATTTCGAAGGATCAATCGTGAGTACACCTACGGAGAAAAAGAAGCCACTCTACAAGCGCTGGTGGTTCATCGTTCTGGCCATCGCCATCATCGGTGGTGTGGCTGCCTCAATGGGAGGTGGCGATTCGGCGGATCAAACAGCCGATCAAACGGCGAGTTCCGAAAGCTCCACGGCCCAGCAGGAAATTGTGGCCGGGATCAGCGATGTTGTTACCTCCGGCGATTTTGAGATTGTTGTGAGTGGCCTAGGGGAGCGAACCGAAACGATCGGTGATGAGTATTTCCAGGAGGAGGCTCAAGGCGAATACATTCCCGTGAGCTTGTCCCTGACCAATACGGGGAGTGAATCGGCCTATGTTTCGGACGGAGACATCAAACTGGTGTCCGGTGAAACCACGTATTCGAGCGATACGGGCGCCATCATGTACGCGGATGATGCTTTTGCTTTCGAGGAGATCAACCCTGGAAATACGCTGAGCGGCACGCTCTACTTTGACGTTCCAGCGGGCACCGAGGTGGACAGCCTGACCTTTAGCGGTGGCCTCTTCGATACGGATGCGGTCATAAAACTCAACTAAGTGCTGCCTTCTACATCTTGTAAGCTTCAGATGTGGGGAAGATTCTTCTGGTTGTGGCCGCCCTCCTGATTATTGGAGGTATTCTCGGCTTTATTGTTGACCGGCGCCGTTTGCGCAACGTTGTGTTTGTCCTGTTCGGCTTGGGCATCGGCCTGATTGGTTTGCTTCTTTATAACGACGACGGGCGAGGGGTCTCTGGACCCCTCGCCATCGTTCTGCTCATCATGGTCATCGGACCAATAATCGGATATCCGATCCTCACGGTGTTCCTTTTAGCCAACGGTGTGATGATGATCCTCCGTGAGCGGCGTAGCTTGGGTAATCTCTTGTCACTGTTTCTCGGTATTGTGTTGGCAGGATTGCCGATTGCTTCCGTCGTCGCCGTTAATAAACTCGACAACAAAGCCGGAGGTATGGTTTTAACCGGAATCTTCGGAATCGCGGTGTATTTTGGCTTCTGTTTTCTAGTTGTCTTACTTGCTTCCTTCGCCTACCGGAGGATCCCAATGACGCTGCGGGGCAAATATGTGATTGTGCTGGGATCGGGACTCAAGGGGGATAAGGTTCCACCTCTCCTGGCCGCGCGTCTGGATATGGCGATGGCCGTGGCGAACCAGCAAGAACCGCCAGCCACAATCATTCCGAGTGGCGGCAAGGGAACCGACGAACAGATCAGCGAAGCCGAGGGCATGGCCCGCTATCTACACAATCACGGGATCGACGAGTCGCGAATTCTCCTAGAGGATCAAGCTCGGACTACGCAAGAAAACCTCATCAACTCGCGAGCTCTGTTACCAGCGCCAGATACGCACGTGATCGTGGCAACCAACAGCTATCACGTCTTCCGGGCCGCAATGCTCACCCGTCAACTGAAGATGGATGCTCAGGTGGTGGGATCGAAGACGGCCGCCTACTACGTACCGAGCGCGTTTCTACGCGAGTTCGCCGCCATGATGGTGCAGTTTGCCGGCCCGAACATGGTCATGCTCAGTGCGTGGACGGCGATGGTAGTTTCAGTGCTCGTGATCCTCTAGTCTGTGATCTCCTGTCCCAGTAGGGTTGTGAGACGCTCCGTGTCTTCGGCGGTCCACCCATAAGGTGGAAGAATACTTGCCCACGCAACCGCGGGTTCCTGCGCAAAATTGTGGCCCTGACCCGGGGTATCGAGCGCGTAGAGCTGATCGATGCCCACCTGAATCATCGTGACTCCGGGGATCCAGATCATCTGGTCTGGGATGTGGGGGCCGCGCTGGCTGGCCCTCAGCCAATCGGGCTTGCTGAGCGTGAGTGAGGCATCGAACCACGTGACGGGATCATTATCATGTTGCAGGTACCCGATGCGGGGCGGCTGCCATGTTTTATTGCCGGGCCAAGCCGAGCCATCGGCCGAGAATCGGATATCCGATCCCTGATTATAGGTGGGAAGGAAGGCGGGCGAATCTTCGTCACGGTTTTCCACGAAAGTCTGCCAATTTGGGTTCATGCCCGCCGGGCCCACGTAGAGCCCGCCGTCGGTGCGGTTCGCCAAATCCTGTGCAGAGTTGAACACGCTCTCGGAGCCAAATGATCCGAGGCTTTCGCCGGATACCACGAGGCGTGGCCGTTCGTCTTCCGGGAGGGTATTCCAGTGGGCATAGACGGCCTCGAAAAGTGCCGTTGCGGCCTCGGGTGCCTGATGCCCGGCTGCTAGATAGGACACCCAGCTGGGAAGATATGAGTACTGGATCGTGACGGTGGCGGTGTCGCCTGCCCACATATACTCAAGTGCTTGAACCTGATTCTCGTTGAGCCAGCCGCGCCCCGTGGACATAGCGACGTTGAGTACGGAGCGATCGAATCCTCCCATGTTGTCTAGTTCATCGACGGCAAGCTGGGCTTGCTCCTCGGGTGAAAGATCGCCTAGGCCAACGTATGCGCGGATCGGCTGCACGCTCTCTTCCCCGGTGAAGTCCGCGATTTGTTCCGTGGTGGGGGCGTTTAGAACGAACTTCCGGCCGAACTCACCGAGGGACTCCCAGGAGGAGTGGGAATCCGGGTTTCCCGATAGCTCAGGGAGTGTGGGAGCCTCCTTATCCAGATAGGTTTCCTCGTTAAGAGTTGAGAATATCTGGTTGGTATATCGGGCCACGTTATCCACGATGAACCCGTTTGTGAAACCTACAACGAGCCAGACGGATAGGAAGGCGCCGATCAGCGCGCTCGCTCTTTTGGGAAGGTAGCGGTTGAGGAAGTGCCCAAAGGAGAGCATAAGGCGCTTGACCGCACGCGAGAGAATTAGAACAAGGCCGAATAACAGCGCGGCGACTAAGATCCAGATGGGGATGAACCCAATATTCGTGCGGCCAATGCCGATAAGATCGCGCAGATCTTGCTGCCAGAGGTAGGAGAGCACGATCATGACGAGGCTCACGGCCGCGCAGATGCCAAGAAGAATCCTCTTGAAGCGGGTGCTGAACGTAATGCCGGCGAACACCCAGGTGAGCAAAGCTCCAAGCGCGTAACCCAGAAGTGCCGCCAGTGCGGTGACAACCCCTTGGAACAGGGCAGGACGGGGTAGCAGAGACGGCGTGAGGGAGAACCACACGAAAAGAAGCGCGATCAGCCCCGGGAAGAAGGGGAGGACGTAGGGCTTCAGTACCGGAAATCTAGACACGGCATAAATCGTACTGTCCCGGTGGAGAATACAGGGGATTTAGTTAGGGTGGAAACATGAGTGTTTGCGTCAGTGATGTCATGGCCGCCATGGAGCGCCTGTTCCCGCCCGAAACCGCCGAATCGTGGGATCACGTGGGCCTGTCCGTGGGGGTTCCGGGTGCTCCCGTGCGCACGGTTGGATTCGCCGTGGATCCCTGCGAGGCCACCGTGAACGAAGCAATATCCCGTGGAGCGGACATGCTGATCACGCATCATCCGCTGTACCTGCGCGGAACCCACAGCGTGGCGGCAACAACCGCGAAAGGATCGTGGACCAGTCGGCTCATCAAGTCTGACGTGGCACTCTATTCGGCACATACGAACGCCGATGTGGCCGCCTCAACCGTGGCGCTCGCGGACCTGCTGGGCGTGCACTTGGAACGGGCCTTGGATGAGGAGACGGGAATCGGGGGAGTAGGGGCAATCGTGCCGGTCAGTTTGGCTGACTTCGGGCAGGCCGTTGCCGATGTTCTTCCCGAGGTTCCCGCGGGGGTTCTCGTGGGAGGGGATCCCGAGCGCGTGATCAAGCGGGTCGCGATCTGTTCCGGATCGGGGGATTCGCTGCTCGATGCGGCGAATATGGCGGGCGCGGATGTATACCTGACAGCGGACCTGCGGCATCATCCGGCAACCGATCACCTGTGGAATGGAGGCTGTGCCCTTGTGAGCGCGACTCACTGGGCAACGGAGTGGCCACTGTTGAGCATCATGGCCGAGAGGCTCGTGGGCGAGCTAGGGGACTCCGTGGACATCTATATCTCCGACATTCCCACAGACGCGTGGTTCGCGCGGCTGTAAGAACTCGATTCGTGCATCAGGTCACAGATTCGGTAGGCTTCGAACATGGCAACAGCACCAGCAGCAGACCAGCTCAAACTTCTAGAAGTCGCGGAGTTTGATTCACAGATCGCCCGGCTTGAGCGAGACAATGTGAAGCATCCCCTACGCGAAAAGCTGGCGGCGCTGATGAATGCGATCGCCGCGCGCGGGCGTGAGAAGGACAGCGCGGTGGCGGCCGTAGGAGCTGCAGAGAAGGCGCTGGAAGAAGCCGAGGCAGTCTGCCAAGGATTTCAGGCCCAGATTTCCGATAAGGAAGCCAAACTGAACTCTGGTGAAGGCCTCACATCCCGCGATCTCGTTGCATTACAAGACGAAATCGCGGGACTGAGAGCCCTGCTTGCCGATGCCTCAGACAAGGAATTCGAAACCCTAGATAACCTTGAGCAGTGCAACGATCGGGTGGAGAAGATCGACGCGCAGGCTCGCGAGCTTCACGACGAGCTACTCAAGGATCGCAGCGAACTCGAAGACGCTGTAGGCGAGATTCAGGGGCAGCAAGAGGATCTGCGAGCCCAACGGGCCACGATCTTTGATCCTCTTCACGAGGATCTGAAAAGGATCTATCAGCATTCCCGCGAATCGGGCGGCTATGCGGTGCTGGCGATGCACGCCAACGGCGCAACCGATGGCGGCATCCACCTTTCGCCCGTGGAGGTAGCCCAGATTCGCGGCCTCGATCCGGACCAGATCTACCTCTCCGAGGATTACGACGCGATCATCGTTCGCCTAGACAACTAGCGCCTGTTCTCCAAGCACGGCCCGAGCCGTGAGCATACCGCCCGAAAGCGATGCGGTATCGAACCCCGCCGCGGCGAGAACCCTATTGGCGATGTGGGAGCGAACGCCGGACTGACACAGCACTCGCACCGGGCGGCTGGCGGCTGCCTCCGTGACTTCATCGAGGCGGGTACGCAGTTCCGTGTGGGGAATGTTGAGTGTCCCCGGTAGGTGCCCGGAGGAGTATTCGCCCACTGACCGCACATCGAGGATCAGTGCGCGATCTTTCCATTGCTCCCATTCTTCGGCGTACCAGAGCTTGAGAACGCCATCCATGACGTTGGATCCGGCCATGCCCACCATGTTGATCGGGTCCTTGGCGCTGCCGTAAGGGGGAGCGTAGGCCAAATCAAGATCGATAAGGTCCTCGACCTTCATCCCGGCACGGATTGCCGTAGCCAACACGTCGATCCGCTTGTCCACCCCGTCCTTGCCCACTGCCTGAGCGCCGAGTAGGAGTCCGTCGCTCTTGCGGAGGTGGACTATGAGGTGTATCTGCTCCGTACCAGGGAAGTATCCGGCGTGCTGGCCGGGGTGCAGATGCAATGTGTGGAATTTGATTCCTGCCTGAGCTAGGGAGGCACGGTTGGCGCCCGTCATTGCAGCTGTGAGACCGCCAACTCTGACAATCGCCGTTCCTAGCGGGGTGGGGATGGGGTGGGCAGATCCTGGGCGCAAGATGGCATCGGCTATTTGGCGTCCGGCTCTATTTGCGGGTCCGGCGAGTGCGACCGGGCGCCGCGCGCCCGTCACCGCGTCAATGGAGATGGTGGCGTCTCCCGCGGCATAAACGTCAGGTAGGTTGGTGCGGCCGTGCTCATCCACGATCATCGCGCCGCGCTCACACGTTACCCCGGAGGCCTCGAAGGCGGCGGTGTCCGGGCGCACTCCCGTTGAGAGAACAATGATGTCCGCGTCCAACTGCGTGCCGTCCGAGAGAAGCACCGTGTCGGACGATTGGCCGGGCGTAATCTCTTGGGCTGAAACGCCAGCGTGTACCGAAATGCCGAGGCGTTCCAGCTCAGCTGTAACAAGAGAGGCCATCTCCTGCTCCAGAGGCGGTAGCACGTGGCTGGCGAATTCTACGATGCTTGTGCTCAACCCCTGTAGAGCCAGCGCCTCGGCCGCCTCGAGGCCAATGAATCCTGCACCGAGTACCACGGCGCGCTGGCTTCCGTTGCCCACCGCTTCGCGGAGGGCAACGGCGTCGTCGACCCTACGAAGCGTGCGAACGCGCGTGGAATCATCCAATCCTGTGATCGGAGGGCGGGAGGCCACAGCTCCAGGAGCCAGAATGAGGGAGTCATACGCGATCTCCTCGGACCGTCCGTTCGTTTCGACCCTCACTGTTTTTCTCGCCGGATCAATCGCGGTGACATTGTGTCGTGTGCGCACGTCAAGATTGAGAGAAGCCTTCAGCGATGTTGGGGTCTGTACCAAGAGGCTGGACTGATCTTCGATTTCTCCGCCCACATAGTAGGGAAGGCCGCAGTTGGCGAATGAAACGTGTTCGCCTCGTTCAAGGACGATGATTTGGGCGTCCTCGGAGAGCCTACGGGCCCGCGCGGCGGCACTCATGCCAGCGGCCACGCCGCCAACGATCACAATTCGCATGTCTACTTTGCCTTCTGGAAAATACGTCCGAACAGGTTTTGCTGCTTTGGGTGATCGCCCGGGCACCACTGTGAGGCTGGAACGGATTTCTTCACCTGATCAATGTGTTGGCCGCACCCGGCCCAAGTTGTCTTTCCACAGGTCTTGCACGTTACTGCGCGGCACATACGACGCTCCTTTAGCGACTGTTAAATACTACCGGGGGTATACTATCAGATATACTGCGGGGAGTATCAATCGGGTGGGGAGCAGAGGGAGTAAAGATGGAAGAAGCAATTGGGATTCAGCATGATCCCGAGGCAACGCGCAAGATTGTCAATAGGCTGAAGCGCGCAAACGGGCAGCTGACCGGCGTGATCCGACTGATCGACGAGGGTGGCAACTGCCGCGACGTGGTTCAGCAGATCGCCGCGATTTCCAAGGCGGTGGATCGGGCCGGGTATCTTGTGATCGCCACCGCGATGCGTGAGTGCGTCTTGAGCGAAGACGATTCCGCGGAGAGCCAGAAAGAGCTGGAGAAGATCTTCCTCTCACTCGCCTAGACGGCGGGGACCAGCGTGAGATGGTGGCGGTTTCCCTTCACCTCTACTGAAACATCGCCGAGTGTGCGGGCAACGTCCGCCACCTCGTCGCTCTTAGCGTCAAGCAGAGCTCGGGTCAATAGACCGCGATAGTGCTTGGCCATATGAGTGATCACCTTTCCCGTGTGGTCACGAACTCGAACGTCCCACCAAACGCCCGGAGGGTTCCAGATCTGGTAGGCGCCCGAGCGCATATCCACGGTGGCGCCGGATGAAGCCGCTTCGAGGACAGGATGGTCCTTGAGCTGCCCGCGCCAGAAGGTTTTGAGCGGACCAGCCTTTGGGAGTGACACGTTCATCGAGCATCTGTAGGAGGGGATCATATCCGTTCCGGCGGTGGCTCCAAACAGTCCAGAAAAGATCGTGACGGCATCATCGCTCCCCAGCCGGGCCGCCTCGTACAGAACCCCGGTATACACCTGGTATGCGGGGGCGCAGGGGAGATCGCCAAGGTGGCGTTGGGCCTCGACCTCGGGGAGTGTGCGTTCCCCTGCCTTCAAGATGGCTAGGCTGTCAGGTCTAGCGCTTACGGCGCTGAGTTCGCGGGCGATCGCTTCGCGTGGGCCGGTGAGCTCCGGGTAGGACAGTGAGACGAGGTCTAGAGTGGGCCCCGAGACCGGCGCTGATTTGCCCTCGGAGGGTGGAAGGAGAATATGCACGGCGTCCATTCTAATCGGGTGGGGTAAGGGTGCTACCATTGCAGGGCGAATGAGCTGGCTAGGCGGCCGCGTGGTGCGTGAAAGCGCGCCCCGAGGAACGTCCGGGCTCCACAGGGAACGGTGGTGGGTAACGCCCACCCGAGGTGACTCGCGGGAAAGCGCCACAGAAAACAGACCGCTTCGGGCAGTGTTCGGAGTAAGGGTGAAACGGCGGTGTAAGAGACCACCGCGTCTCAGGTGACTGAGGCGGCACGGCAAGCCCCACCGGGAGCAAGGTCGCACAGCGCACGTAGGCGTCCCGTTTAGTGCGTGGGTGGACTGCTAGAGCCATGCGGCAACGTATGGCGTAGATGGATGGCCGCCGCCGCGAAAGCGGCACAGAACCCGGCGTATCGGCCAGCTCATTCGCTCTTTTTGGACTTCTTTGCCTTCTTCAGGTTCTTCTTATCCGAGCGGATTTGCTTCCGGGCCTTCTTGATTGCCTTCTTCGTCTCGCGATCCAGAGTAAACGTGCCAGCATCTACGGCAGCCAAGAGCGCGGATCCCACAATCCCGGCCGTGTTCTGCAGCTCGGCGGGCACGATAGGGGCACGCGTTTCGATCAGCGGCAAGAACTTATCAGCCTTCTTTGAGATGCCGCCGCCCACGATAAAGACGTCCGGGGAAAACAGCATCTCTAGGTGGGAGAAGTAACGTTGAAGGCGTGAAGCCCAGCGCCGCCAGCCCAGGTTCTCACGCTCGAATACGCCGGAGGATGCGTGGGTTTCTGCATCGCGTCCGTCAAGCTCTAGGTGGCCAAGCTCCGTGTTGGGAACCAACACGCCGTCCATGACAAGGACAGAGCCGATGCCAGTACCAAGGGTGAGCACAATAACTAATCCGTCGTATCCGGAGGCCGCCCCGTAATGGACCTCGGCGAAACCGGCCGCGTCGGCGTCGTTCACAACGAACACCGGACGGTCTAGGTATCCGGAGAAGAGGGACAGCACGTCACGATCCTTCCACTCGGGATCGAGGTTGGCGATCATCGGGGCCACCCCGTGGAGTATCGGAGCGGGAAAATCAATGCCGATGGGAACGCTGGCTGGCACATCGAAGCGGTCCACCAGCTTCTTCACGGCTGCGGCTACGGCCTCTGGCGTGGCAGGTTGAGGAGTTGGGATCCGGTAGCGGTCCGTGGCGAACTCGCCAGATAGGAGGTTGACGTAAGCACCTTTGATGCCGGAGCCGCCAATATCGATACCAAATCCAAGCTGCTCTGCCATGGTGGTCCTTTACAGGTGTGGGGCCAAATTCTCGTTGCTGGGCAGCGTCAGAATTTCTGCGCCATCCTTGGTTACAACCAGTGTGTGCTCCCATTGTGCCGTACGCGAGCGATCCTTGGTGACCACTGTCCAATCGTCATCCCACTGGTCCCACGCGATATCGCCCAGAGTGAGCATTGGTTCGATGGTGAACACCATCCCCGGTTCAATGATCGTGGCGTAGCTGGGCGCTGCATCGTAATGCGGAACGATGAGGCCCGAATGGAAGGCCTCACCCACGCCGTGCCCGGTGAAGTCCTCAACCACGCCGTACTCAAAGCGCTTGGCGTAGGATTCGATGACGCGCCCAATCACGTTGATTTGCCGGCCCGGCTTGACTGCCTTGATACCACGCATCATGGCATTCTTCGTCCGCTCGGCAAGCAGCCGGGACTCCTCGTCCACCTCGCCCACCATGAACATCGCGTTGGTATCGCCGTGCACGCCGTCTTTGTAGGCGGTCACGTCAAGATTGATGAAATCTCCCTCGCGCAGCACGGTCGAATCGGGGATGCCGTGGCAGATGACCTCGTTGATTGAGGTACAGATGGACTTGGGAAAGCCCATGTAGTCCAAGCAGGATGGGTAGGCGCCGTGATCGCACATGTACTCGTGAGCGATTCGGTCCAGTTCGTCCGTGGTGATGCCCGGCTTAACTGCAGCTCCGGCCGCATACATGGCATCCGCGGCGATCCGTCCGGCCGCGCGGATCTTTTCGATCGTTTCGGCGTCCTTAATGTCGGAGGCCGTCACCACCTCGGGTCCGTCGTGGAAGAGATACTCTGGGCGATCAATCGATTTGGGGACCGCCCGCTTTGGGGTGAGTTTTCCAGGAACTAGGGTGCCTCTTGGGGCGCGATCAGCCAACATAGCTGCCATTGTAGGATGCTGGCACAGCCGGGCGAAATGCGGACGGGAGAATGAGGCGGAATGTACTGTGTTGCCATGGGCGAACAGTACTACTTCAACACTCGGACCGGGCGCGTTGAGCGCGGCAAACAGTCAGGCTGGCAGGACCGTATGGGGCCCTATGCCAGCGCCGATGAGGCGCGCAAGGCCTACGAGATTGCGCGCGAACGGAACGCGCGGGCCGATGAAGCAGAAAAGAAATGGGAAGAGGCGTGGGACGATCAGAACGAATGAGATTCGTCTGGGAACGCCCTAGACTTGACCGCTTCGCTATAGCTTGTTGCCGCGTCGCGTAGCGCCGCACCTACGGCCCCGAATTGCTTTGAGAACGACGGCGACCAGCCGGTCATTCCCGCCATATCCGTCCATACCAGTACTTGGCCATCGCAGTGATCGCCAGCACCAATACCAATGGTGGGGATCTCCAGAATCTTGGTGATCTTGCCAGCAACCCGGGCCGGGACCATCTCTAGGACAACGCCGGATGCTCCGGCCTCTTGGACGGCAACTGCATCGTCGATCACGGCAGCGGCTGCCTCCTCTCCACGTCCCTGAACGCGGGGCCCGCCCAGTCGATGCTCAGACTGCGGGGTGAATCCGATATGGCCGATCACCGGGATGCCTGCGTCAGTAATCGCCTTGACCGTGGCCGCTTGGCGCACGCCGCCTTCCAGCTTGACGGCCTGAGCTCCCGCCTTGATGAGCTGGACCGCGGAGGAGACTGCTTGTGTAGGGGATTCCTCATATGCGCCGAACGGAAGGTCTGCCACTACGAAGGCGCGGTGGGCGCCACGGCTCACGGCACCGGTGGCCATGAGCATCTCGTCAAGGGTGACCTTGATAGTGGAGCCATAGCCCAAGAGCGTGTTCCCGAAGGAATCCCCGACCAATAGCATGTCAATAGCTGCGTTATCGAAGATCTGTGCCGTCACTGCGTCGTAGCAGGTGAGCATAGTGATTGGCTCGGACCGCTCCTTCATCTGAGTGAGGTGATGCAGGCGTACTCGCTGGGGTCTGTTGGAACCGGACATTGTTCTCCTTCGCAAACTTGTCACTATCTTAAGGCAGCGATGCCGCTATGCTGAACAAAGCATCCGATCAACACAGGAGGAGGCGGCCCATGCGCGAGATAATTTCCTACTTTGCCGTAACCTCCGCAGAGTTCTGGGTGGGGATCACCCTCATTGTCTTGGCGCTCGCGGTGCTGTTGCTGGCCGTGCGCCCAGAATCCGAATATGCGGATCTTCCTCGCGGAGAGTTTCCCAGTCCCGGAGAATCGCATCCCACCCGGCACGTCAGTGGCGGCGATCCGCCGGTGCGCGTACTCCCACCGAACATGAGGCCACAAGATGGCGCTTTGATCATGCGTGAGGCACCTCGAGATGAGATAGCGATTTCGGCCCTGTTGGATCTCGCTAGCCGCGGTTTTATCGAACTTGTGGAATATCGCTATTTGCCCAAGGCCACTCCCTCGATCATCATCGTGTTTCTGCGCGGACCCGATGAGACATGTAATACCGAGGAGCGAACCTTCCTTGATCTCATATCGGTTCCTGGGCGGGCGGAGAATCCGCCATATGCGAAGTCTCATCCGTTCGATGAGCGCAGGTTTCGTGCCACTCTTGAAGATCTTGGGTTCCCGCCTGTTGGCGTGCCAGTTGCAAGGCTCTCAGGTACCCGCAGATCAGTAGGTGAAAAGCTTGTTGGTACGGTGACGAAACGGGTGAGTTCGGACTACCACTGGCTACGCTCCGGGCGCGAGAGCTTAGCCTCCGCGGGAATCCTCGAACTTTTGGGAGGATTCGCGGCAACAATTCTGACAATAATCCTGATGTTGGCAGGCTCGCTCAGACCGTTCTGGGTGATTGTGTCCGTGCTCCTCATGGTTATTGGGGCAGCAACCATTCTGGGTGCCTCAGTGCGTACCACCGACGGTTCTGTGGCACGAGACCAAGCCCGAGGATTCCGGCGGTATCTGATTGAGACGCCGCTGGACGCTTCGATCGGCGAGATTGCCGGTTACGGCGCGTGGGCGGTGGCGCTCGATTGCATCGACGGATGGGTTCAGAGCCTAGAACGGCTCAGTGTTGTCCAGCAGGTAGACGTGGCCGAATCCGTCCCGTCTCTGATTCGGACGTCCGAACCACTCACCAGCTGGAATCAGGTGGGAGAGTTCTTATCCCTCTTGCTGAACCGGCTTCATGCAGATCCTGAAAGCGACGATACGAAATCGCCGTCCGTGTACGTGAGCTGGCAGGACATCCGTGTTGAGTAGTATGTAATACAGAGCATAAGGAGTGCCGTGGATCGTCAACAAGAATATGTACTACGCACCATCGAAGAGAAGGGTGTGCGATTCGTCCGGCTCTGGTTCACAGATGTAGTTGGCAAACTCAAATCTGTGGCGATCGCGCCGGCCGAATTGGAGAAGGCATTCGAGGAAGGAATCGGCTTTGACGGTTCCTCGATCCAAGGACTCACTCGTGTTTACGAGGCGGATATGCTCGCCCGTCCAGACGCAGCAACCTTCCAGCTCCTACCGTGGCGCGGAACGGACTATCCGGTGGCACGAATGTTTTGTGACATCACCACGCGCGACGATGAGCCAGCGCGAACGGATCCGCGGAATATCCTCAAGCGAGCACTCGAGAGCGCGGCCGATATGGGCTTTACCTGTTACGTTCACCCGGAGGTTGAGTTCTATCTCTTCCAACAGGAATCTGATCCTGAGAAGATCCCGGTTCCGATCGATTCTGCCTCCTACTTCGATCACGTTACGCGCTCAACGGCCCATGATTTCCGGCGGGACGCCATTTTGAATCTTGAAGAGATGGGCATCTCCGTGGAGTTCTCCCATCACGAGGCGGGCCCGGGCCAGAACGAAATCGATCTGCACTACTCGGACGCGCTTTCGATGGCGGACAACCTCATGACGTTCAAGGCAGTGATTGAAGAGATCGCTGTGCGCCAGGGTGTCCAAGCATCGTTCATGCCGAAGCCGCTCGGAAACGTCCCAGGCTCGGGTATGCACACACATATTTCGCTGTTTGAGGGCGAGCGAAACGCGTTTGCTGATCCCACGGGACCCTACGGGCTCTCAAAGACAGGGCGGCAGTTTATGGCGGGCCTGCTTCGCCACGCTCGGGAAATCACCGCAGTCACGAATCAGCACGTCAACTCATATAAGCGTCTGTGGGGAGGGGACGAGGCTCCGTCGTACGTGTGTTGGGGACCTAACAACCGATCTGCTCTAATTCGCGTCCCGTACTACAAACCCGAAAAGTCGCAATCAGCACGTCTGGAGTACCGTGCGATCGATTCCTCGGCGAACCCCTACCTCGCCTTCGCTGCAATGATTCGCGCGGGGCTCGCGGGAATCGCGGGGGATTATGAACTCCCTGAGCAGGCCGATACGGACGTCAGCTTGATGAGCACCATGGAACGCCAGATCCTCGGCATAGAATCGTTGCCTGAATCGCTCAGCCAGGCGTTGCGGGTTATGCGGGAATCCGAGCTCATGGCGGAAGGCTTGGGAGAGGATTGCTTCGCCTACTTCCTTCGGGAAAAGAAGCACGAATGGCGCGAATACTCCACACAGATAACCACCGAGGAGCGCCGCCGCTTCCTAGCCACATTCTAGGGAGATTCTGTGCGTGAACAGAGCTATACGAGCCAGCTACGCAAGGCGGGTTTTGTGGAGCCAGCGCGCTGCGCCAGCCTCCTCGATGACCCCGCTCTGGCGGGAATGGAAATTGGTAGCTTCCTCGCAGATTTTCACGAGGTGGCCGATCCAGACCAGTGCCTCCTCGCGCTAATTCGGCTTGCGGAGGCGTGTCAGGAAGCTGAGCATTCCAAGGCGTTGGCCTCGCTCCTAGGTGATTCGCGATCCCGCCGTGAGCTGTTTGGCCTGCTCGGAATGTCCACGATGCTGGGCGATTTCCTCATCTCCCACCCGGATCGGCTCAAAGATGTATTTGCCCCGGGGCCGCGCGGAGCCTGCGGCATACCGCGAGGTGATCAGGCGGACGAACGGGCTAGCGCGCTCACGGCTGTGGGAGCCAACCCCTCGGATGCGTATCCGGTTTCAACGGAACCGGACGCCATCAACGCTCTCCGGGCTCACTATTTCACCCGCATCGCTCGTGTGGCGGCTGCGGATCTGACATGCCCAGACCCCTTAGAGGCGATGCCAGAGGTCTCGGCTCGCATCACCGATATCGTGGGCGGCGCCCTAGAGGCTGGCCTAGCGTACGCGCGAAGCGAGGTTGAAGGTAGCGAGCATGTGGCACTCACCGTGATCGCCATGGGTAAGACGGGTGCCCGGGAACTGAACTATGTTTCGGACGTTGATGTGGTTTACGTGGCCAGCCCAACCGACGATTCTGTGGATGAGAGTCAGGCAATGAGTTTGGCCGCGAAGCTGGCTGCCAAACTGGGGCAAGCTGTGTCCGCCCCGGCTGGCGAGCAGGCCTTGTGGATGCTGGACGCCAATCTGCGGCCGGAAGGAAAAGATGGCCCGCTAGTTCGTACCCTGGAATCTCATGTTGCCTATTACAAGCGGTGGGCTAAGGGTTGGGAGTTCCAAGCCCTGCTCAAAGCGCGCCCTGCCGCGGGGGATATGGCCCTCGGCCAGCGCTACATTGACACGCTGTGGCCAGAGGTGTGGGAAGCAGCTTCGCGCGAACACTTCGTGGAGGATTCTCGGGCTATGCGCCGGAGGGTGGAGGCCCATGTGCCGCACCGTGAGGAAGGCCGCCAGCTTAAGCTGGGCAAGGGCGGACTACGAGACATTGAGTTCACCGTCCAGCTCCTTCAGCTAGTTCACGGACGCTCGGACGATACTCTCCGGACCCGCTCCACTCTGGATTCGATTGCAGCGCTGCGCGACGGCGGCTACATCGCCCGCAAGGATGCTGATCTTCTGGATCACGACTATCGGCTCCTACGCACCCTCGAGCACCGGATTCAGCTGCAGCGGCTGAGGCGATCGCACCTCGTCCCGAGTGGGGAGGCCGAACTGCGGCGAGTTGCCCGCGCGATGCATTGCGAGGGAATCACAACCGGCCCCGAAATCGACCGGGTCTGGCAAGAAACTCGCAGCGAGGTCCGCCGCCTCCACCAGGCCATCTACTATCGCCCGCTCCTACCAGAGGCGGCAAAGCTTTCGCCAGATGACATCTCGCTGGATCAGGATGCAGCGAAGGCGCGCCTAGCCTCCATGGGGTATCTGGACCCGGGTGGCGCCATCAACCACATCAGTGCCCTCACGTCCGGGGTGTCCCGCACCGCTTCCATTCAGCGCCAGCTTCTTCCCGTGATGTTGGGCTGGTTCGCGGCCGGGCCTGAGCCCGATAGGGGTCTGCTTGCCTTCCGTGTTCTATCAGAAAAGATGGGACGGACGTCGTGGTACTTGCGAACACTCCGTGACGGGGGAGCTGCCGCCGAACGCCTTTGCCTCCTTCTCTCGTCATCACGCTACCTCGCACAGAATGTTCCCGATCTACCCGAATCCGTTGGCTGGTTAGTGGATAAGAAAGATCTGCAACCTCGCACCCGGGCCGAGTTGGACGCGGAGTTGGCCTCCACAATCGCAAGGCGCACCTCTGCCGAGGACATTGCGAATGCAGGGCGGTACATGCGCCGCCGCGAGCTTCTGCGTACAGCGATGGGACAAGTCCTTGGAGTTGTAGACGCTGTGGCCTCCCGCGCGGCGGTTTCTCGGGCCGCTGAGATTGCCATCTCGGCCGGCTTGACTGGCGCGGTGCGTGCGGCGTGTGAGGCTGCCCATATCTCTGGGCCGGTCTCGCGCTACAGCGTGATCGCTATGGGCAGGCTCGGAGGAGCGGAGATGGGATACGCTTCCGATGCGGACGTCATCTTCGTGCACGATCCACTCGCAGGTGCCGATGAAGAAGAAGCCCAGCGGGTGGCCGTGGATGTTGCAACTCGTCTATCACGCCTTATGGGGAGCCTGAGCGGGGAGCCTCAAATCCCGGTGGACTACGATCTGCGGCCCGAAGGACGCAACGGCCGCCTCACCCGTTCCCTGGCCGCCTATGCCGAATACTACGAGCGCTGGGCCGATCCGTGGGAGTATCAGGCTCTCCTACGTGCCCGTCCGATTGCTGGGGACGCGGAGCTGGGAAGCGAGTTCATCTCTCTCATTGATCCGTACCGGTATCCGCAAAGGGGGCTCGAGCCCGCAAAGATTCGCGAAATTCAGCGGATCAAAGCACGGGTGGAAACCGAGCGGATTCCACGTGGCATTTCGGTGCAGCGCCACCTAAAGCTCGGGCGCGGGGGACTTTCCGACGTTGAGTGGACGGCACAACTGCTGCAGTTGGAGAAGGCCGGCACATACGAGAGCCTTCGCGTCACCTCCACCCTCGAGGTGCTCGCAGCTTGCGAGAAGGCAGGAATTCTCACCTCAGAGCAAGCTGAGCACCTTTCGGAGGCATGGAACATGGCCTCGCTGCTCAGAGACATGAACTTTATTGGCACCGGGCGCTCGCAGGGGACCAAGATTGACGTCCTTCCCCACGATCTGACCGATCTGGGCGTTGTAGCGGCACTGTTGGGATTCGAATCCTCCCAGCGCCTAGATGTGGAAGAAGAATATCTACGGGCGGCCCGCCGTGCGCGTGCCGTTGTAGAGGACGTCTTTTATGCACAGGCACGCGAAGTGAAGGAGCGATAATGAAGCTGCGTCTCATCCGCCATGGACAAACCCCGAACAATGTGGCGCGAGTACTAGACACCGCCGAACCCGGAGCACTGCTGACGGAGCTAGGACATGATCAGGCGCTGACGCTGCCGGACAGATTAGCGGGCACGGCGATCGATTCGCTGTACGTCTCCACCCTGACGCGCACTCACCTCACGGCGGCGCCGTTGGCTCAGATGCGTGGGATGGAGCCCCTTGTTCGATCGGGCATCCGCGAGGTTCAAGCGGGCAGCCTCGAAGGAGGAACAACTCAGGAAGCCTTCGATGCTTATTTCGGCACCATCGTGGAATGGTTTGACGGAGATCTCCACGCCAAGATGGGTGGAGGCGAAACGGGATATGAGGTACTTGAGCGTTTTGACGCCGTGGTGAGCGAAGCCGAGGAAAGCGGAGCCGATTCCGTTGCTTTTGTATCTCACGGAAGCATGATCTCAACGTGGAGCGCACTGCGCGGTATCGGGATCTCCAAAGATTTTGTGATTGGGCACCACCCGGTAAATACGGGAATCGTTGAACTTGAAGGTACGCTCCGCACCGGCTACCGCGTCCTAACGTGGATGGGCGAGACCCCTATAGCACCTTCGCCAGAAAATCCTTAGTCCGCTCGGACGTGGGATGATCGAAGACATCCGCAGGTTTGCCCTGCTCAACGATGAAGCCGTCATCCATGAACACCACGTGATCGGCCACCTCGCGCGCGAAACCCATCTCGTGGGTGACAACCATCATGGTGATCCCAGATTCAGCAAGATCCTTCATGACGGATAGAACCTCGCCCACCAACTCGGGGTCAAGCGCCGAGGTGGGCTCGTCAAACAGCATGACGTCCGGCTCCATCGCGAGAGCACGTGCAATAGCCACACGCTGCTGCTGGCCACCGGAGAGCTGGGCGGGGTAGTGATCGGACCGATCCGATAGGCCCACGCGCTCCAGCAGTTCCTTCGCCTTGGAGGAAGCATCCTCCTTGGAGAGTTCTTTGACCTGAACGGGTGCCTCCATGACGTTTTCTAAGGCTGTCATGTGCGGGAACAGATTGAACCGCTGGAACACCATCCCGATATTCGTTCGTTGGGCCGCGAGCTGCTTCGTGGTGAGCTCGTGGAGCTTGCCAGATTCATCCTTGCGGAATCCCATGAGCTGGCCATCCACAGTGATCGAACCGGCTTGGATTTCTTCCAGCACGTTGACGCAGCGCAGCAGCGTGGATTTACCAGAACCAGACGGGCCGAGGATCGCGCACACCTCACCCGGCTCGACACTGAGACTCGTGCCCTTGAGCACATGAAGATCTCCGAAGAACTTGTGAACGTTCTCAATTTCAACCATTGCCATGGTTACGGCGTCCATTCTGACGAGTTGGTAAGTGGCGTTGTTTGAGCGGCGTTTATTGCCTGTTGACGGGCCGAACGCTGCCGGTTACCTGCACGCCGGCTCAGCCTGCGGGTGGATTCCGTGCCCTTCCCGTAATACCTTTCAAGCCGGGCCTGTCCCACCATGAGGATTGAGGTGATCACCAGATACCAGATGGCCGCCACGAGAAGATAGGGAATCTGCAGGAGGCTATGGGTCCCTAAATCGTTAGTTACTCGCGTGAGTTCAAGAGTAAAGGGAACTGCTGTGACAAGTGAAGTTGTCTTCAGCATGGAGATCGCCTCGTTGCCAGTGGGAGGGACGATCACGCGCATCGCCTGAGGAATCACAATCCTTCGCAGGATCTGCCGGTGATTCATCCCGAGTGCGCGAGCGGCCTCTTCCTGGCCAACGTCAACGGAGTTTAGTCCACTGCGCACGATCTCCGAGAGGTAAGCGGCCTCGTTGAGGCCCAAGCCCACCATGGCAGCTACGCCGGCGGTGATTACGTCATATGTGCGGAAGGAGAAGAACTCGGGCCCGAACGGAATTCCGAGGGACATCCGAGGATAGAGAACCCCAATAAGTCCCCAGAAGATGAGCTGGGTGTAGATAGGCGTTCCGCGGAAGAACCAGATGTACACCATAGAGACCCACCGAAGGATCGGGTTCTCGGAGCGGCGCATGATGGCGAGGGTTACGGCCAAGACAATGCCGATGATCATGGAGACCACGGTCAGAATCAGTGTCCAGCCGATCGCGTGGAAAATCTGCGGTTTGAACAGCGTGTCAAACACGATGTCCCAGTGGAAGTTCTTGTTGGTGACAAGGCCATTGATCATCATGGCCGCGATTACTACAACGATCGCAGCGGAAACCCACCGGCCCCAGTGTCGCACTGGGGCCGCAGAAATGAGTTCCGGTGTATCCGGGATTTGTTGATCAGACATACTACTTCACGGGGTTAATAACTGCCTCGGTGGAAACACCATCGGTGACTCCCCATTCGGCAAAGATATCGGCGAGAGTTCCATCGTCCATCAGCGACTGGAGGGCGGCCTGAACGGCGGTGGTCATTTCGTCGTCGTCCTTAGAAACAACGATTCCCATCGGAGTCTGGCCGGTAACTTCGCCAACCTGCTCCAACTGGCCCGAAGTCTGCGAAATCGCATAATCCGTCACGGATGAATCGGAGTACATGGCAACAACCTTGCCGCCAACAAGCGCGGTCACGGCGGCCGAATGCTCGCTGTAGCGCTGAATGTCAGGTTTCTCAGAGCACTCCTCAGCTGCCTCGGCCAACTCCTCGTCCTGCACCGTTCCGGTCTGGACGCCAACGGACTTACCGCAGAAGTCAGCGGGATCGAACTCCTCGGGGTTACCGGTCTGGACAGCCCAGGAGGAACCCACGGTGAAGTATTCGATCATGTTGAAGTTCTCTTGGCGTTCTTTGTTGATAGAGATATTCGCGATGCCAATATCGTACTTCGCCGGGATACCAGGAAGAATAGCCGCAAACTCTGCGTTTTGAAGGTCGAGGTCAAGCCCCATCGTTGCCGCCAGCGCCTTCATCATATCCACGTCGTAACCGATCGGGGTCTTGCCATCTTCGGCGTAGAACTCCGCGGGAGCGTAATAGATGTTGCTTCCAACGGTCAGCGTGCCGGTTTCGGCCACCGCATCGGGTACCAGATCGGAAACCTCAGCGTTTTCCTCAACAGACGATACGTCAAAGCCCTGTGTACCGGCCTGGGTGGATTCCCCCGATGCCTCGGACGAATCTGAATCTCCTCCGCATGCGGCTAGTGAGAGAGCAAGGGCAGCGGCTACGGCTGGAAGGGTGAGCGTGCGGCGCATGAGGCCTCCTTTTTAGAACGAATCTCCTACACGAACTATACGCGGTATGTATAACTATGCATAACTCCGTATATGTGAATTATGCGACGGCAGAAACGGCAAAAGTAGAGCGGGGGCACGAACCAAACCGGTTCGACCCCCCGCCCAAGCACCTCTACTTAAATGTCGTAGTACAGCGCGAACTCATAGGGATGAGGACGCTGACGCAGCGGCGCGATTTCCTTCTCTAACTTGTAATCAATCCACGTATCGATGAGATCCTCGGTGAACACGTCACCTTCGGTGAGGTAATCGTGATCCTCGCGGAGCGCCTCTAGAGCATCCTCGAAGGATTCGGGCAGCTGATCGATCTGTGCGTGTTCCTCGGGGGGAAGTTCATAGAGATCCTTATCGATCGGATCGGCCGGCTCGATACGGTTCTTGATGCCGTCCAACCCCGCCATGAGCATCGCGGAGAACGCGAGGTACGGGTTTGCCGAGGGATCGGGAACGCGGAACTCGATGCGCTTGGCCTTGGGGGAGGATCCAGAAGTTGGGATTCGGATACACGCGGAGCGGTTGCGCGCCGAGTAGACGAGGTTCACGGGCGCCTCAAAGCCGGGGACCAGACGATGGAAGGAGTTGATTGACGGGTTAGTGAACGCCAAGAGCGACGGGGCGTGCTTGAGCAGGCCGCCAATGTACCAGCGGGCCAGATCGGACAGGCCGCCATAGCCCTTCTCGTCAGCGAACAGCGGCGCGCCGTCCTTCCACAGGGACTGGTGGCAGTGCATACCGGAGCCGTTATCTCCAAACAATGGCTTGGGCATGAAGGTGACGGTCTTTCCGGCCTCCCACGCGGTGTTCTTGATGACGTACTTGAACTTCATCATGTCGTCAGCCGCGGCCTGCAGCGTATCGAACGTGTAGTTGATTTCCTGCTGGCCACCCGTGCCTACCTCGTGATGGGCACGCTCCACAACAAGTCCAACCTCTTCGAGGTAGTTGCACATTTCGTTGCGCAGCTCGGTGTAGTGATCGTTCGGGGAAACGGGGAAGTAGCCGCCCTTGACGCGGGTCTTGTAGCCGAGGTTGCCGCCTTCACTTTCCTGACCGGTGTTCCACCAGCCCTCTTCAGAATCGAGGTGATAGAAGGATTGGCGAACATCTTCACCGAATCGGACGTCATCAAAGATGTAGAATTCGGCCTCTGCCCCGAAGAACACGGTATCGGCGATGCCCGTTGAGCGCAGGTAGTCCTCCGCCTTTGCCGCGATGTTGCGGGGATCGCGTGAGAACGTCTCCTCTGTGAAAGGATCAACGATCGAGAAGTTCACTACGAGGGTCTTATCCTTGCGGAACGGATCAATAAAGGCCGTAGTGATATCCGGTACGAGCTTCATATCTGATTCGTGGATTGCTGTGAAGCCTCGAATCGAAGAGCCGTCGAACATCAATCCGTCGGTGAACACATCGTCTTTGAAAGCAATCACTGGAATCGTGAAGTGCTGCATAATGCCTGGGAGATCGCAGAAGCGAACGTCGATGAACTTGACGCCCTCTTCCTTTGTGTAGGCAATCGCCTCTTCAGCGCTCGAGAACATTTTCGCTCCTTCGTTGTTCGCGTGGATTCTTCCCCGCGGTCCTTGGCTAGCGTAATTCATGGGAATTACCCCGGCGTCACTTATTTGTTTCAGGCGTGTTACATGCTATGAGGTGTAGGCAACAAAAATGGGAGCCCATAGGCTCCCATTTTGCTTACTTCCCCCGCATCGCGCGGCGGTTCGGCCGAGCGTTGTATGGATCGATTCCCTTCGGAATCGGCAGTGCGTTCTTATTCAGGGCCTCGAGGCGGTAGGAGAGTGCCGCGACTTCCTGAGAGGTGATCTGTTTCTTCAGCTTCTTGATCTGCTTCTCAAGCTTCGCCAGATCCACTTGACCTTCCTCTTCTCCCACCATGATCTCGTGGATGGGGGCCGATGGCGCGATTCGCTTGATCGCCTTGCGCTCATCGTTTAGCAGCCGTCCGGCTCTGCTCTTGGTGCCTTCGCTTACCAGTACTACTCCGGGGCGTCCGAGGGCTCGGAACACCATTTCCTGAGTGCGCGCATTCACGCGGACGGGTTCTGATTTGACGTTCCACCCGCGCCCCAAATTATCAAGTACAGCGGTGGAAGCCCCCGCCATACCGCGCAGCTGGGAATAGCTGGCCTTGCGGACCAAGCGCAGGAGCAGGAACATCGGGAACATGAGGGCGAAGGCAACCCCGAGAAGGATCCACTGGATCCACTTCCCGGTGACGATCGCGGGAATTAGGCCAATCGCGAGGCCAAGGACAAATGCGCCGATCAGTGCCCAAGGCAGCCAAGAGTACGTGCGTTTGGTGATGCGATAGGCATCCCCAAGGTAATTCCACCAGTGCTTCTTCTTCTCGCCCGGTGCCTTTTTCTCTTTCGCCATGACAGCCCTCGTCCAACCTTTCAGAGTATTAACTGCACTGAGTCTAGTTGATAGGCACCGCTCCGCCCAAAGACGCGGGGCCTGTGGATAACTTCTGCAGGAAAACACCCGGTGTGGTGGTCTTAGAGGGAGGTGATCACCATGAGATTTGTAGCTGGCGGATGCGCATTCGGGCTGGCCCTAGCGCTGACTTTTACCCTGGGCATCCCCAACGAAACTGGCCAACATTCGCCATCTTCGGCTCGGGAGTCAAATGATTGTTCCCAAGACTTTGAGAAAGTGGTCACGGAATTGGTTGCAGCGCGGGATCAAGCCCTAATTATGCGGGAGGACGAAGCGCTTTTCACTCTGACCGTTGAGGGCAGCGCCGTTCGTGCTCAAGATGAAGACCTGTTGGCCTCCCTTGCCGATTCCGAGATCACCGAGCTGCATACTCGCGTTGACGCCGTGCACCTGCTTGACTGCTTGGAAACTGGGAAGCTTGCGCAGATTCAGGTGTGGACTACTCAGGAGAGTCTAAGTGTTGTTGGGGAGGAGCCCGTTGGGGAGTTGCCATCGCGGTGCGCCGTTTGGAACCTTGTTGGGCCGGCGTGGAAGCTGGATTCGTTGGGGGAGTGTGAATAACGACGACGAAGGCCGGGGTGCAGAACGCACCCCGGCCTTAATGTCTCAGGCGGTTCTGGTTCAGATACCTAGATCGCCTTCAAAATCGCCCGACTCAAGGCGGCGCTTGAGATCGGAGAGATAGCGGCCAGCATCGGCACCGTCAACGAGGCGGTGATCGTAGCTGAGAGCTAGGTAAACCATGGAGCGTAGGCCAATCACTTCATTGCCATCGGCGTCCTTGATCACTGCCGGACGCTTGACGATCGTGCCGACCCCCAAGATTGCAACCTCGGGCTGGTTGATGATCGGCGTATCGAACAGTGCGCCTGCCGAACCAGTGTTGGTGATCGTGAAGGTAGATCCCGAGAGCTCGTCAGCCCCGATTGTGTTGTCACGGACCCGAGCGGCCTTATCGTTGATCGCCTTGGCAATGCCCGCGATGTTGAGATCGCCGGCATCCTTGATCACGGGAACCATGAGGCCCTTGGGAGCGTCAACCGCGATACCTAGATGCTCGTGATCCCAGTAGTGGACCTGCTTGCCATCGATTGAGGCGTTGACCTTCGGATGCGACTTCAGCGTATCCGTAGCGGCCTTCACGAAGAACGGCAGGAACGTGAGCTTCGTTCCGGCCTTCTCCTGGAATTCGGCCTTCTTCGCAGCACGCAGGCCCACGATCTTGGTCACGTCTGCCTCGATCACCGTGGTGAGCTGAGCCGAAACCTGTAGGGACTCCACCATGCGCTTGGCGATAACCGTGCGCATGTGTGGCATCTTTTGCGTGGTGCCACGCAGCTTGGCGGCCTCGGCGGAAGGCTTGGCCGGAGCCGCAGCCTTGGCCGGAGCGGCAGCTTCCGGAGCCGGAGCAGCAGCCTTGGCGGCTTCTGCTTCCTTGGCAGCCTTAATCGCATCCTCAACGTCTTGACGGCGAATCCGCCCGCCAACTCCTGTGCCCGTGATCGCGCCCAAATCCACGTTGTTCTCGCGAGCCAGCTTGCGAACAATCGGCGTGACGTAGCCGCCCGGCTCTGAACCGGTCTCTACGGGAGCGGCTGGCGCGGGGCTGGACGTTGCTGGAGCAGGAGCCGGCTCGGGGCTCGGGGCAGGCGCGGCTGGTGCGGGTGCCGGACTTGGTGCCGCGGGTGCTGCGGCTTCGGGGCTCGGGGCGCTAGCAGGAGCGCTGTCACCGATGTATGCAAGTATGGTGCCAACATCAACGGTGTCATCTTCGTCAACCAAGATCTTCTGGAGAACGCCTGAGGCGGGGGCCGGTACCTCGGAATCCACCTTGTCGGTGGAGACTTCGAGGATGGGCTCGTCCTGCTCAACGGTATCGCCAACGGCCTTGAGCCATGTGGTGACCGTTCCCTCGGTAACAGACTCGCCAAGGGCGGGCATCTTCACTTCGATACCCTCGCCGGAGGGTGCGTCCTCGGGGGAGGGGGCGGGTGCGGCCTCAGCAGCAGGCTCGGGGCTTGGTGCTGGTGCCGAAGCCTCTTCGGGTGCGGGGGCGGCGGGCTCGGGCTCTGATTCGGCGCTATCGCCAATCGTTCCAAGGACGGTTCCGACATCTACGGTGTCGTCTTCCTCCACTAGGATCTTCTGGAGAACGCCTGAGGCGGGGGCCGGTACCTCGGAATCCACCTTGTCGGTGGAGACTTCGAGGATGGGCTCATCCTGCTCAACGGTATCGCCAACGGCCTTGAGCCAAGTAGTAACCGTTCCCTCGGTGACAGATTCACCGAGAGCCGGCATCTTAATGTCTACGGACATGTTTATCCCTCGTATCAGTTGTGAGTGTGGAGTGGCTTGCCAGCAAGGGCCATGGCGGCCTCGCCGATTGCTTCGTTCTGAGTGGGATGGGCGTGGATAAGGCCCTCTAGATCTTCGGGGTAGGCTTCCCAAGCCACCATGAGCTCGCCTTCGCCCACCTGCTCACCCATGCGTGCACCGATGGCGTGGAATCCAACGATGGGGCCATCCTTCTCGCGGATCAGCTTGACGAATCCCGCTGTGCCCAACATCTGGGACTTTCCGTTGCCAGCAAGGTTGAACTCTGTGGCCTCAATATTCTCCTTGCCGTACTTCTCTTCGGCGGTGTTCTGATTGAGTCCCACTGAGGCGATCTCAGGATTGCAGAAGGTCACGCGAGGGATCTTGGTTTCGTCGATCACCTTGGGGTTAAGCCCAGCGATCTCTTCAGCTACGAAGATTCCCTGTAGGAATCCGCGGTGAGCAAGCTGGAGGCCAGGAACGATATCGCCAACTGCATAGACTCCTTCAACGTTCGTCTGAAGGCGATCGTTGGTCAGAACGAATCCACGATCCATGGAAATGCCCGCTTCTTCGTATCCGAGGTTGGCGGTGGCAGGGCCCCGGCCAATGGCCACGAGGAGGTAATCTGCATCGAACGTCTTGCCGTCTTGGGTGTGGACGGTCACGCCGTTTTCGTGTTGATCCACGTGATCGAACATGGTCTTGGTCTTGAACTTGATGCCGCGCTTACGGAAGGCGCGCTCGAGGTTCTTGGACACTGACTCGTCTTCGTTCGGAACGAGGTGAGGGAGACCTTCGATGATGGTGACATCGGTGCCGTAGGACTTCCAGACGGAGGCGAATTCAACGCCGATTACGCCGCCACCCAAGATCACCGCGGAGCCAGGAACCTCGTCCATGTTGAGTGCCTGATCGGACGTGATGACCCGGCCGGTGATGTCCAAACCGATGGTCTTGGAGTAAGAACCGGAAGCGAGAATGACGTTCTTTCCACGGTACAGGGTGCCGTCCACGTCCACAGTGTTCTTATCGACCAGCCGTCCCCAGCCATTGATCGTATCGATCTGGTGGGACTTGATTAGTCCTGTCAGGCCCTTGTACATACGGTCAACAACGCTTGACTTGTACTGATTGAGTTCGCCCATGTCGATTCCATCGAATGTGCCACGAACGCCGATCGATTCACTCTCGCGCATCTCATCGGCAACTTCTGCCGCGTGAAGCAAAGCCTTCGTTGGAATGCAACCGCGATGCAGGCATGTTCCGCCTACCTTGTCACCTTCGATGAGTGCGACCTTCAGACCGAGCTCCGCGGCACGAATCGAAGCAGCGTACCCGCCGCTGCCAGCTCCGAGCACCACAATGTCGTATTCCTGGGTGTCAGCCACTTACATCTCCCTCGAGTTAGGAACGGTCTAACCACTCCGGTTAGTACCTACGTCCCAATTATCCACTCTTTCGCTGCAAAAATCACAGTTCTCTCATTGTGCCACGAACTACACTTCGTGAGTGTTCAAGCTACGCTACATGTATGGGTTTGTTCTCTCGCCGCAAAAAGGATTCAGGAAAAGGCTCCGACGCTCCGCGTCGGGACCAGAAGGCAGCGCGCACCGCCACGATTGACCACTTCCGGGATTTCGTTGCCACGCGTACGGGTGTTGAGGGTTATTTCGAACCCGAGACCCCGCGCGAACAATCCGCGCTCCTTCTGGTAGCTCGCGATGGCGAGTGGACGCGGCGGAGGGTTCCTGATTTAAAGGCTGCCGTTGATCTCACCGGGAAGCTGGAGATTCCCCTCTACGAGATAGTGAAAACCGGTTATCCGGATTCTATGCGGCAGTGGAATGAGCAACAGCGCAAGCGTTCATGATGACCAAATGCTGGGCGGCCGTGGTGAATCTGCGATGATATATCGCGTGTATATCGATGGAACATGTGGAGGCGTCAGTGAGCGAACAGCAATCTCTTTCTGATGATCGAACCTCTACCCATGGGTGGCCGTGGGTCTTATTGTGCGTGCTGGCCGTAGGTGCCGTAATTTTCACATGGCGCGGCATAGTGGCCTCAACCCAGCAGTTCACAGCGGGCAACATTTCTACCGCGGTAGTGACGTTGCTGGCGGACATATTTTGGTTGGCCGGAGCGATCGGACTGATCCACAATGGCCGGAAGATGCGGATCGTGGCGGCTGTATCGTGGACAATCAACGTGATCGCGCCACTTATTGCGCTCGCAACAAAGCTCCCAGAGTTCATAGAAGTGAGCCCGTGGTTCGAGGCAGGCTCAACTTATTTCTACCTACCGATGGTTGGCGCCATCTCGGCGCTTATTTGGCTCGTGTGGTCCTCACCTTCCCAAATCGCTCACCGCAACGGAGGCTAAATGCTATACCGATGGATCTACGATCACCTGCTGGTTCGTACGGACCCAGAAATTGCTCACGACGTTGCAATGAACGCCATCGGCGTCTTTGGGCGGTCACCTCTCGCACGCCTCAGTGAAGCAACAGTGGGGTACCGCGGTGGCGGTAGCTTCTCAGGAATTCTCTCGCGTCCGGTGCCGGGTAGATTGGGCCTTGCGGCTGGCCAGGATAAGGATGCGCAGGCGATACTCGGCACGCTTGCGCTCGGCTTTGGATTCACGGAGATCGGCACGATTACTCCGCTGCCGCAGCCGGGAAACGAGCAGCCTCGCCTGTGGCGCGTGCCGAAGGAGAGCGCCTTTCGGAACCGCATGGGGTTCAATAATCTGGGCGCTGATGCCGCCGCCGAACAGCTGGCCGTGCTTCGTTCCACCAAGCGCGGGCGCGCAGCCATCGTTGGAGTCAACATCGGCAAGAATAAGTGGACGGGGCCGGAGGATGCGTCCCGGGATTACGCCACCTGCGCGCGGAAGCTTGCGCGCTACGCCGATTACCTTGTGATTAACGTGTCCTCGCCGAACACGCCCGGCCTTCGAGATCTGCAGGCGGTGAGTTCGCTGCGCGAGATTGCTAGCGCTACCCGCGAGGGGGCCCGAAGGGCCACGGATCGCCACGTTCCCATCCTCGTGAAGATCGCGCCAGATCTCGCCCGTGAAGATGTGCGAGATGTGGCCCAGATGGTCGTGGACGAAAACCTCGATGGCGTGGTCGCTTCCAACACCACGATCGCCCATTCGTACGGTGAAGGCGGATTGTCTGGAGCGCCGCTGCTAGATCGGGCGGTGGAAACGGTTTCCTACCTGCGATCTAGGCTGGGCCCCGACAAGATCATCATCGGCGTAGGGGGCATCTTTGACGCAAACGGCGCCCACCGAATGGTAGGCGCCGGAGCGGATCTTATTGAGGCACTGACGGGTTTCGTTTACGAGGGTCCGTTCATGCCAGGCAGGGTGAACCGTGCGCTTGCGCGTACGGCGGGCTAACCCTATTTGCTTTTCTTGTTTGCGCGATGGGCTTTGCGCGCGGCTTTGAGATCAGCCGGTGTTCCACCTTCGGGGTATTCGCCACGCTTGACCATGGGGATTGGCAATTTCCAGCGCCGCAGATAGAAGGTGCGCGTGAACATCTGCCACGTGAACCGGGGAGGAACCTTGTCTGACCCAAAACGGTACTGGCACAGACGCCGTGCGTTATGGGTGGCCCACGCGGAATCGACGATCATGAGGATAAAGAGGGCGTACACGCACAGCGTAATGATGATGAAGAGATCGGGGTTGATGCCCTGAATGATGATCGTGACAAGCAGGACAACAGCCAGCGGCATGAATCCCACGCCGATTCCACCGCGAGCATCGAGGTAATCGCGCGCAAAGCGGCGAACGGGACCGGCGTGTTGGATGGGCATGTTGCGCTCATCGCCGGTTTTCATTGCGCGCTGTTCCTTCTGCCACGAGGCATCCGCCTTGGCGCGGTCAGCGGCCTTTTGTGCCTTCTTCTCCGCCTTAGACATTTTGCTTCGATCGGAGATAAGAGGCGTGCGCTGTGCCGCTTCAACATCGCGCCGCCTCGGTGTGGGCGTCCCCTTCTTTGGGGAGTAGCCCTTGGGGAGGTGAGGTACAGATTCCTCGGGAGTCTCCTCCGCTGGAATCTCCTTCTTATCCTTGAACACGTATTCTCCATCTCGGGTCAGGCCCGCGGCGTGTGCGGGCATACACGTCAATACTACGTCTAGGCTTTCCTAGCCTCCACACGCGCGCGTGTGTATTCGCTCCCGTTTGGTGAAGTGGCTAGTCTTGGTTTATGACTACGTTTGAGGAAATCGCGTCCACGGTGGATGCCCAGCTGCCCGCCCATCGCGCACAGCTTGAAGATCTTGTCCGTATCCCTTCTGTTTCGGCAGATTCGTTTGATCAAAGCCAAGTGCGCAAATCCGCGGAGGCCGTTGCCTCGTTGGCGCGTGATCGTGGCCTCGATGTTGAGGTGATCCAGCTCCACACAGAATCCGGGAAGGTTGGGCGTCCGGCCGTTCTTGCCCACCGCTCCGCGCAAGATGGCAAGCCCACCGTCTTGCTATACGCCCACCACGATGTTCAGCCCGAAGGTGATCCTGCCGGATGGGATTCTGAGCCGTTCGAACCTATAGAGCGCGATGGCCGCCTCTACGGCCGCGGTTCGGCAGACGATAAGGCCGGCATTATGGTGCATATGGCAGCCCTCGCTGCTCTCGGGGAATCCACTGGGGTGGGAGTCACGCTCTTCATTGAAGGGGAGGAAGAGGTTGGATCGCCCACCTTCCACGATTTCCTTGAGACCTACCAAGATCGCCTGAAGGCAGACGTAATCGTGGTGGCTGATTCCAACAACTGGAAGGTGGGAACGCCCTCCCTGACCACATCGCTGCGCGGAGTTACCAGCATGTCCGTGCGCCTAGACGTGCTTGATCACGCCCTGCACTCGGGTATGTACGGCGGCCCTGTTCTGGATGCCGTGACTCTTATGGCGCGCCTCATCGCCACGCTGCACAACGATGATGGCTCGGTGGCGGTTGAGGGCCTCACCGCATATGACGATGCAGACGCCGAATACCTCGAGGAGGATATGCGCGTCGATGCCGGCGTTCTGGAGGGTGTGGAGCTGGCCGGTAACGGTTCGATTGCTTCCCGTCTCTGGACCAAGCCCGCTATCTCCGTGATTGGCATGGACGTCACCTCCGTTGCTAAGTCCTCGAATACCCTCACCCCGTCCTGCACGGCCCAGATTTCGATGCGCGTGGCTCCGGGGCAGAATCCGCGCGAGGCCGCCGATGCGCTTGCCGCGCACCTTGAATCAAACGCGCCGTTCGGTGCCCACGTGAGTGTGGACATCAAGGAGGCGGGGCCTGCGTTCAAGGCTGGGGGAGACACACCGGCCACTATTGCCGCTCGATGGGCTCTCGAGGAGGCATGGGGAAGCGAATCCGTAGATATCGGCGTGGGCGGGTCTATTCCGTTCATCTCGGACCTCAATCAGGTATTTCCGGACGCCGAGATCCTTGTGACAGGCGTGGAAGATCCCGATACGCGCGCACACTCCCAGAACGAATCGCTCCACCTCGCCGATTGGCGTAACGCGATCGTGGCCGAAGCTGCGCTGATTGCGCGCCTCGGCAACGAACTGTGAAGATTGCGCTAGCTGTTTCTCCCCTGCCCGGTTTACGGGTGGGGGAGGTCCATTCTCTGGTACGTGACACTTGGCTTTCGCGCAGGAGGGACGACCACGTATGCTCCCGTCCGGTCTCAGATGCTGTAGCTATGCCATACGTGGGTTCCGGAGCCGAGGATGTGCTGGCCGGAGACAACTCAGAGACCGTTGAGTTAGGGGAGGCCGGGGAGCGGCACTTCGCCTACCGGGCCGGTACTGCTTTGCTGCTGGACTACACGCAGATCCTTTACGGTATTCCCCAAGAGGGGGCCTCCCAGTCTTCTCATATTGTTGGCCGGGACCTCGCGTGGGCGCTTCGCGAAGGTATCTCTGAAGTACATATAGTCCTGCCGATCCCCGGGTGTGTCAGCGATTTGGGCATGGGTATCCTCGAGGAGCTCGGCGGGCTAGATGCTGCTCGCGAGGCGCTCGCGCCAATGTCGATCCAGGTGCTGGTTCCGGGGGAACAGCGGTTGCTGGGCCTAGGGGGCGTAGCGCGGTCTTGGATCGCCCATGGGTTGGATCCGGAGGCGGCTCAGCGCTTTGAGAATACCTTCAGCGAAATCGTTGCTGGAATTCCTGTTCGCTCCACCGGATTGCCACTCCTTGGAACTGGTGGAGGCCCAGAACGCAGCATCTACGCCGGTTGCGGTGGAGGCATCGCCTATGTGCTCGGGCTATTGGGAGCTCAGATTCTCCCTATCGGCGATGTGTGCATCGACCCGATGCGAGGCGAGATAGAAGACAGCGATCTGTTCGTCTATGTGTGCGGGCACATTGGGGAAGATCTTCCGTCGGGCCTTCTCGCAGGGAGCAGAGTTGCCGCATCGCGGGGCGTCCCCGTCGTCGTTATCTACGATTCCGGAGCCCTCCGGAAGGGGGAGCTCGCGCGCCTCGGACTCAACGGGGCCTACGAAATCCGCCCGGAACGGGCCTTTGCCACGGGGGAAGCAACCACAGAAGAACTCGCGGATCTACCCGAACGGCTCCACTCATTAGTGGGGCGCGTTGCACGCACATGGGGCTGGAACTGAGTACTACGATGGCGATAGTCTGATGTCAGGACTAGCGAAGGAAGGTTTTCGATGACCGAGATTCTCGATACCGCAACACACAACGTCATGCTTTCTGACGAAGCTGCGGCCAAGGTAAAGGCTCTTCTCGAGCAGGAGGGACGCGACGATCTTCGTCTGCGTATCGCCGTGCAGCCCGGTGGATGCTCTGGCCTGATGTACCAGCTCTACTTTGATGAGCGCCTTCTGGACGGTGATGCAGTGCGCGACTTCGACGGCGTTGAGGTTGTTGTGGATAAGATGTCACGTCCATACCTCGACGGCGCCAGCATTGGCTTCGCCGATAGCATTGAGCGTCAGGGATTCACAATCGATAATCCGAACGCGCAGGGCTCATGCGCCTGCGGCGAATCCTTCCACTGATATTAAACCGAAAGGTACTATGCGTCCGCGTTTTTCAGCGGCAGCCTTAGCGGCGTCGCTTGCACTCACCCTCGCGGCTTGCAGCTCTGACGATTCCACGGAATCTCCCTCGGCTTCAGCCAGCGCGTCAGAAGCCGCTCCCACGGAGGCCCCAACGGAGGCACCCGAGGTTGTTGAATCAGACGAAGGCATGCCAACTCTTGGGGAAGGTGATGACGATAACCCCGTCCTCGAATTCCCGGATGGCGACGCCCCTTCGGGCCTGCAGATCAGCGTAATCGAGGAGGGTAAGGGTGAGGAGATCACCCCCGACTCTCTGGTTGTAGCTGATTACGTAGGGCAAGTGTGGGGTAATGACGAGCCTTTTGATTCATCGTTTGTTAATGGCAGTCCGCTCCAGATTCCACTAAGCCAGCTCGTGACGGGATGGGGATACACGCTTTCCGGCCATCATGTTGGCGGCAAGTACATCATTTCCCTGCCTGCCGATTATGGATATGGGCCAACGGGCGGCAATGATTCCGCAGGAATTGGTGCTGATGACACGATCGCGTTCTACGTTGAGATTGAAGACGGCTGGAGTTCAGCGAGCACCGGTGAGGCCGATGCCAAGGTTGTAACGCCCGCAGAAGACCTTCCGGTGGCTATTGAGGGCGAGCCAGGTGAACCCGTCACCTCAGTCTCGGTGAACGAGGGCGAGTCCGAGCCAAAGGAACTCGGTGCAACCGTGATTGCCGAGGGAACTGGCGATAAGGTGCCAGGAGACGGATCAACGGTCTTCATTAACTACGCCGCCACGTCGTGGGACGGCGAGCTCTCGGAGAATTCTTGGACCGGAGAACCCGAGGAGCTTGCCGGTGCTCAGCCCGTAGTAATCGGTAGTGGAACAGTGTTTGACGAGCTCAAGGATGTTCCCGTCGGCTCGCGCGTACTCTTGATTATTCCAGAGTCTGATGGTGGCGAGGAGAATGTTTCCTCACCCGCAATGGCTGCCGTTGTAGACGTCCTCGGCTTCGGGGAAGCTGCTAGTTAGTAGTCCAAGTTTTGGAATCTCGAGGCATCGATTGGCCGGGGGCGGCAGAGTTCTGGCATGGCAACCAACGGAGATAATTCACTTAAACGGGGATTGCACTCACGTCATTTGACGATGATTGCGATCGGCGGAGCAATCGGAACAGGCCTTTTCGTAGCTTCCGGTGAAACTATCTCCACGGCCGGCCCCGGCGGTGCGCTAGTTGCCTACGCCGCAATTGGCCTGATGGTGTATCTGCTTATGCAGTCGCTGGGCGAGATGGCAACCTTCCTTCCGGTTGCTGGATCTTTCGAGGAGTATGGTCGGCGGTTCGTCAGCCCAAGCTTCGGGTTCGCGATCGGCTGGAACTACTGGTACAACTGGGCGATTACCGTGGCGGCGGAGCTTGCCGCGGCGGCTCTGGTGATGAAGTTCTGGTTCCCGGACACGCCGGGTTGGATGTGGTCGGCCATCTTCCTCACGATTCTCGTGACGCTCAACGCGCTGTCTGCGAGAGCCTACGGCGAAGGCGAGTTCTGGTTCGCGCTGGTCAAAGTTGTGACGGTCGTGGTCTTCTTGGTACTTGGCGTTCTCATGATCGTTGGGGTGATGGGAGGAAGCTCGCCTGGGTTTGAGAATTGGACTGAAGGAGAGGCGCCGTTTGTAGGTGGCGGTCTGGGCATCCTCGCTGTGTTCATGGTTGCTGGCTTCAGCTTCCAAGGAACTGAGCTGGTGGCCGTCGCCGCAGGAGAAGCTGAGCACCCCGAGAAGAACGTGCCCCGTGCCATTCGCACAATCTTCTGGCGCATCCTCCTGTTCTACATCGGAGCCATCATTGTGATCGGTTTCCTCGTGCCCTACACCGATCCGAATCTCTTGAAGTCCGATATCTCCGATATCTCCGTTTCTCCCTTCACACTCGTTTTCGATCGTGCCGGTGTGGCGGCCGCCGCGGCCGTGATGAACGCAGTAATTTTGACCTCGGTTCTTTCGGCGGGAAACTCCGGACTCTACGCCTCCACCAGAATGCTGTACGCCCTTGCGTGGCAGGGGAGCGCCCCGAAGTTCTTCAGGAGCACCAATTCCCACGGCGTGCCAATTCCGGCGCTCATTGCCACAACGGCCGCAGGGGCCATGTGCTTTATTTCTTCGCTTATCGGGGATGGCCAGGCTTATATCTGGCTTGTGAACGCTTCAGGATTGGCAGGGTTCATCACGTGGATGGGAGTGGCGTGGTCCCACTGGAAGTTCCGCAAGGCGATTTACGCCCAAGGCTTTGAGGTGTCCGATTTGCCTTACCGGGCCAAGTTCTACCCTGCCGGTCCGATCATCGCGCTTGTCATGTGTGCTGTGGTGATCCTGGGGCAGGGCTATGAGGCGATGTTTGGTGACCACGATTTCACCGCGCTGATCTCTAGCTACATCGGGCTGCCACTCTTCCTACTCCTATGGGGGATCCATAAGTGGAAGACAGGATCTGTGGGCGTCCGGCCCGAGGAAGCGAACCTGACGCGACCGCGGCAATAACCTGCCGTAAAAAAGCGCCTACCCGGAAAGGGTAGGCGCTTTCTCTGAGGTACTACTTAGCGGAGTACCAAGCCGTCCGTCTTGGCTACGGCGTTGGCTAGACGATCCGAAACATCCTGCCAGTTGACAATGTTCCAGATTGCCTTCACGTAATCCGCCTTGACGTTGAGGTAATCAAGGTAGAAGGCGTGCTCCCACATATCAAGCATGAACACCGGGGTCTGGGCCACGGGAACGTTTGCCTGCTGATCGAAGAGCTGGAAGATATTGAGCTTGCCTGAGATTGAATCGTAGGCAAGGACGGCCCAGCCGGAGCCCTGAATGCCCGTTGCTGCTGCCGTGAACTGTGCCTGGAACTTCTCGAATGAACCGAATGCATCGTTGATCGCTGCTTCGAGTTCACCCTCGGGGCGGCCGCCGCCATCCGGGGAGAGATTCTTCCAGAACACCGAGTGGTTTGTGTGACCGCCGAGGTTGAAAGCTAGGTCCTTGGAGAACTGGTTGATCTTCGAGAGATCGCCAGCTTCGCGGGCCTCAGCGAGGTTCTCAAGTGCGCTGTTGGCACCTGCAACATACGTTGCATGATGCTTATCGTGATGGAGCTGCATGATCTTACCGGAGATGTGCGGCTCGAGCGCAGAATAGTCGTAGGGAAGATCGGGAAGAGTGTAAATAGCCATCTATTCCTCCATGATGTTGCGGGTAGAAACCCTTTGTGAATTCCGAGATGGCGACCGTATGTGGCGGCGAGCACCAACTGGAACCTTCTCGTCCAGTATAGGGACCATTGTCCCCTAATGGCAGGGTCGCCACAGAATTAAGCCTTAAGCCAAGGTGTAGTGGCAGGCAGGTGATGCCGCCAGTCGAGTGTTGGCATCACTGCCGCTCGGAAATCGCTACTATGGAGGGGTGCCACAAGAGCTAACAATGACGCATCCCATGGAGGTAGAGATGGCAGAGGATCTCGTGCAGGAGCAAACAACAACCAACACGGTGAACGTGCTGGTGTGTTCGGACGATTCTGCCACACGCCGCGAGGTTCTTGCGGCCGTTGGCCGTAAGGCCGGTCCATTCCTCCCCGAGATTTCTTGGCAGGAGGCCGCGACACCAGACATGGCTCGCGCTTACACCGAACAGGGCAACTTTGATCTGCTGATTCTGGACGGGGAATCCCCGAAGCTGGGAGGCTTGGGCCTCGGCAAGATGATTCACGATGAGATTGACCCTGATATCCCATTCATCGTAATTCTTGGAAGGCCGCAAGATGAGTGGCTGGCACGATGGTCTGGCGCTGCCGGCTATGTGTCCTTCCCGATTGATCCGCGTGAACTTGCCGATAAGGTTGCAGGGATCCTGACCGATAGGCTTCGTTGATGCCGGAATTTACATGGGCAGGGCTCACATCCAGCCTGATCGATAGCGAGGATCTGTGTGCCGAGGCAACCGCGTGGGCGATGGATCGGGTGATGTCAGGGGAGACCTCGCCGGTTGTACTTGCCGGTTTCTTGACGGCGCTGGCAACAAAGGGTGAAACTCCTGATGAGCTTCGCGGCTTAGCAGACTCGATGCTTGGTCATGCCGTTCCGGTTAAGGCCGAGGGCCCGGTCCTGGATATCGTGGGTACAGGTGGGGACAGGCTGAAAACAGTCAATATCTCCACGATGGCCTCCCTAGTGATCGCTGGCGCGGGAATCCCACTCGTCAAGCACGGCAACCGTGCATCCTCCTCGGCATCGGGTTCGGCTGATTGCCTAGAGTCGCTTGGAGTTAACCTCCAGATGCCTGTGGAGGACGTGGAGCGTTGCTTTGCGGAGCTAGGCATTACCTTTATCTTCGCGAATGTGTTCCATCCGTCGATGCGGTTTGCAGCGCAGGCCCGCCGCGAGCTGGGTGTGCGGACAGCTTTCAACATCCTTGGCCCCCTGACCAATCCAGCGCGCCCATCTACCAGCGTGATCGGTGTGGCGGGCGAATCCCACGCACCCATCGTGGCTGGCGTTCTGGCCGAGCGGGGCACGAATGCGCTTGTGTTCCGTGGCCGTAACGGGATGGATGAGCTTTCAGCCGTAGTGCCCAATCAGGTCTGGGAGGTCCGCGGCGGCCGGATGCAGTTCTCAGAGCTTGACGCCGTGAAGGATCTCGGGCTTGCCCCTGCTTCAGTCGATGATTTGCGCGGTGGTGCGGCGGATGAGAATGCCGAGGTAGCTCGCCGGATCCTCGCGGGAGAGAAGGGGCCGGTGCGTGACGCCGTCGCCTTGAACGCGGCGGCCGGCTTCGTTGCTGATGGGAGCCTCCCGCGCGTTCATCCTGAGGACGGAACTCTGGCTGAGCGGCTGATTGCCGGGATCGAGATCGCCGAGCAGACGATCGATTCTGGGGCGGCGCGCGGACTTCTGGCTCGGTGGGTTGATTTCTCGGCGGGTGCAAGTGCCTGAAGGGGATGCTTCGCATCGGTTGGCGCGAGCGTTCGATAACCTGTTTGTGGGCCAGCGTTGCGCTGTTTCCTCACCGCAGGGGAGGTTTGCCCGCTCCGCGGAACTAATCGACGGGGCCCATCTAACGAGTGCGCACGCGGTTGGAAAGCATCTGTTCCTCGGCTTCGACGGTGGGCCCGTGCCCAGTTGGATCCACGTGCACTTAGGCCTGTACGGTTCATGGCGTTTTTCGGGTGATTCAACGTTCGTGGCGCCGGCGTCCATCGGGGCACCGCGCCGGGCTGTCACCACTCTGGCTGCGGATACGGGCGAGTGGATTCCACCTGATCCGGTGGGCCAGGTGAGGCTTCGGCTCCGCACGGCCCACGGCGTTGCAGATCTATCGGGTCCCAACCGTTGCGAGCTTCTCACTGACGAGGAGCGGATTGCTGCGGAACTGAAGTTGGGGCCAGACCCGTTGGGTCCCGATGCACGGCTAGCAGCCCCCGAATTCGTGCGCCGGGTCAAATCCCGCCGCCGAGCCATCGGGGAGCTCATCATGGATCAGGCGATCGCCGCAGGAGTTGGCAACATCTACAGGGCAGAGGGCCTCTTCGTCTCGGGAATCTCTCCGATGCGACGGGGCGATAGGGTCTCCGCGAACCGCATAACAATCTTGTGGGATCACCTCTGCGACCTCATGGAACGCGGCCTCGAAGGCGGGCGAATCGAGACTGTTGATCCACAAGATGCACCCGTTCCCCCACTTGAAGGGGATCTCGAAGCCTCACGATGGTACGTGTATCACCGCACCGGGCGGCCATGCCTACGCTGTGGTACGCCAATTAGTGAGAAGCTCATGCAGGGCCGCCGCCTCTTTTGGTGTGCGGGATGCCAGCACTGACAGCCCGCACAATCGCCTAGTCCAGGCCGATATGGAAGGCCTCGTCCAGCATTTCCTGCGAGTAGGTGCGGAATGCAAGATACGTGGTAATTCCAGTAACGCCCTTGACCTTGCCGATGTGATCGGAGATGACAGTGGCAAGATCCTCGTGCGCATTCACCCGCACGATGGCAATCACATCGTGATCGCCAGTGACGGAAAACGCCTCGGAAACTCCGTCAACCGCGGCGATCGCCTGCGCGGCCTCAGGGATCAGCGAAACGTCAACATCGATGTGAACAATCGCGGTGAGCATGGTGCCTTCTCTCATGTAGTGAATGTGCTGTCTCTAGTTTAGAGCAGGGAGCGGGATCTGCCGCGGAACTTGGCGCCGAGCCGGAGAACGCCGCGCTAGAGCCAAGGGACGCTCACCGTCCCACTTAAGAAGCCTCGTGTTCGGGCGCCACAACCATTTGAGGAGAATCTCCGATTCTTCGATATGGGCGGCCCCACCGGCGGTTTCTGGACGTTGCAACACGGGACAGCTTTCGGCGAGCCGCTGGGCAACGTCCGGCGGCTCCTCGCCCTTCTCGCAAATAGCCGTGCCCATGAGGCGCCCATACCGGATCACAGAGATCTCCCACCCGTGCTTTTCCCGTGCGGTGGCGATGATTTCTCGGGCGGTGAGCAGGGGAAGTAGCCGCTCCCTGCGCTGAGCAACGGACATAAGTGCGGCTAACCGATCCCTCTCTGTGGCTGCCTGCTCGAACCGTTCCTGTGAGGCAAGCATGCTCAAACGCTCAATCTGCGCGTCCCATACGGTATCGCAGTTGCCTGCGAGAATGTCCTGAACGCAAGAAACTGCGGCGGTATCGCTACCGGCACCGATGCACGGCCCGGCGCACTTGCCCATCGCGAGCAGATGGCACGCCGCGGCGCCTTGACTGGGAGTTTCAGGAAGCTTCTTGGTGCACGTGCGTAGGTTGGCGAAATCGCTGACAAGTTCGGATACCCGCTTTGCCTGACTAAGCGAAGAAAATGGCCCGAGTGCCGCGTCCATCTGATCGAACGATAGCCCGCGGGTTGCCTTCAAGCGTGGATGCGGCTCATCGGTGAGGGTAAGCCACGGCCGCTTCTCCGGATGCCGAGACCTCCGATTATACGGCGGATCGAATTCGGTGATCTCGCGAAGTTCCAGCACCGATGCCTCTAGCGCGGTGGCTGTAGATGTGGCTTGTACGGATTCGGCGATATCGACCATCTCCGCCATACGTTTGCGGTTTTCGGCCGCCGTGAAGTACTGACGGACACGCTTGTAGACGTTGATTGAGGTGCCCACGTACATGACATCGCCGCCGGGGCCGATGAACCGATAGACGCCAGGCGTGTGCGGCAGCCCGCTTGCCATGGCCGCCTTACGCCGCCGCGCGGCCGGCACCGGATCACTGGCCGTTGCAAGGTCCTCGATATGAGTGACTCCCAAGGGCCCAAGGCGGGCCAAAATCGCGTGCAGAACGTCCACTGTTGCTCGGGCATCATCGAGCGCCCGATGCGAAGGAGTGACTGCGGCGCCACACAGGCGGGCCAGGCTGCCTAGTTTGTAATTCGGGGTCTCATCCTTGGTGAAGGCGCGCCGAGCCAGCTTCAGAGTATCGGCAACTCGCACCTTCGGCCACGCCAGCTCCAGACCGGTTACAGCCGCCTTGAGGTGCCCGACATCGAACTTTGCGTTGTGCGCAACCAGCACCGTATCCGGCCCCTGTCCAACAAACTCGAGGAAGGAGGGCATTACGGCCGCGATATCGGGTGCCTCCATCACCATCCCCGTACTGATACCGGTAAGGGCGGTGATGTAGGGCGGAATGGGCACGCCAGGATTCACGAGCGTTGCGAACTCGCCTACGGTTTCACCCCCGCACACCTTGACCGCACCGAATTCCGTGATGGAGTGAGTAGCTGGGGCGCCTCCCGTTGTTTCAAGATCGACGACGACGAACGTCACTCTCTCCAGCGGTGTACCTAGGTCATCAAATGCCAACTGTGTGGATGCGCTCCGCACACTATCGAGATCAAGGCGTTTGCCTAGTTGGTCTGGCTGCCTCCTCATAGGCGCGCTCCGTCGTCGAACGGATCACGGCCGTGGGAAGACGTACCGAAGGCGGCCAAAGCACCCCATATAAAGCCAACTATTCCCAAAACTCCGGCAACAACCCCGCCGCCGGGAATCACTGAAAAGGCCATCAGGACGCTGATGGATAGGGCGACGGCACAGATGATCCAGAGGAGGGCAGAGTGACGCGAGCTGGGCGGAGCCTGTTTCTTACTAGCTCGCGCAACGGCCGCCACTTCGTCAAAAACGGCGTCTAACTCATCCTCCTCGTCTTCTTCCTCTTCCTCGGAAGGCGCCCAGTCCCGAGGCCCAAAGCCGGAGCTCTGGCGTGAATCCGGATCCTCCGATTCGGGCTCGGTCAGATCTTCGGGGGCGGGCTCGAGGTCAGATAGGTCTTCGGCAATCTCGGCCCATCTGCGCTCAAACTCTTCATCCTGCATAGGTCCTAGATTACCGTTGAGTACAATAGAAGCGGGCGTGACTACGCCCTCGAAATAATCAACGTTTGGAAGGTACACGATGACAGTCCGTCGCGTCGCACTACTTACCGCCGGTGGCTTTGCCCCCTGTCTGTCCTCCGCTGTGGGCGGGCTTATTGAGCGGTACACGGAAATTGCTCCTGATGTGGAAATTATCGCTTACCAGTACGGCTACCACGGGCTCCTGACAGGGAACTACGTCACCGTGACCGATGAGGCACGCAAGCAGGCCCCCATCCTTCACCGCTTCGGTGGATCGCCGATCGGTAATTCGCGAGTGAAGCTCACAAACGCCAAGAACCTCGTGGAGCGCGGCCTCGTCAAGGAAGGCGAAGATCCGCTGCAAGTGGCGGCTGAACAGCTACGCAAGGACGGCGTAGACGTTCTTCACACGATTGGTGGAGACGATACGAACACCACGGCCGCTGATCTGGCAGCCTACCTGCACGAGAATGACTACGAACTGACAGTGGTTGGCTTGCCCAAGACCATTGACAATGACATCGTGCCCATCCGTCAGTCCCTCGGCGCCATGACGGCGGCTGAAGAGGCGTCCGACTTTGCCCAGCACATCATCGGAGAGCACCGTTCCAACCCACGTATGCTCATTGTGCACGAGGTCATGGGCCGTAACTGTGGCTACCTCACCGCTCAGGCCGCCAACTACTACCACGAGTGGGTCAAGAAGCAGGAGTGGGCCCCGGCGCTCGGGCTCTCACAGGAACGTTGGGACGTCCACGCCGTGTATCTGCCGGAGATGGCACTGGATCTTGATACCGAGGCCGTTCGCCTGCGCGGGATCATGGATGAGATCGGAAACGTCAACATCTTCCTCTCTGAAGGTGCGGGTGTAGAAGAGATCATTGCCGAGAAGGAGGCCGCTGGCGAAGAGGTTGCGCGCGATCCGTTCGGACACGTCAAGCTCGATACCATCAACCCCGGCCAGTGGTTTGCTCAGCAGTTCGCTGAGAAGATCGGGGCTGAGAAGGTAATGGTTCAAAAGTCCGGCTATTTCTCCCGTGCCTGGCATGCAAACGCTGACGACCTGCGTCTCATCAAGTCCATGGTGGACCTCGCGGTTCAGTGCGCACTTGAGGGTACTCCTGGCGTGATTGGCCACGACGAAGAAAATGGCGACGTTCTCTCCGCCATCGCATTCCCCCGAATCAAGGGAGCCAAGGCGTTTGATATCGATCAGGACTGGTTCCGCGGGACCATGGCCGAGATCGGTCAGGAAGTTCACGCACACTGATTCAGTGGCCCCCGATCCAGAACACGGACCGGGGGCCAACTTGTTTTATTTGGCGATACACTCGTGGGCATGTTCGAAGATGCAGATGAGGAAACGCTGGCTGCCATTTCGCAGTGGCGTGAGAAGCCGGCACAGCACCAGCCCGCGTGGCCCGATCCCGCGGCCCTTGAAGATGCCGTTGCCTATCTGCGTTCACTTCCGCCACTCGTGTTCGCTGGCGAGGCTGATCAGCTGACGTCCGAAATGGCCGCCGCCTCCCGGGGTGAGGCCTTCGTGCTCATGGGTGGTGACTGCGCGGAGTCCTTCGCAGATTCCAGCGCCGATAGGATCCGTGCACGAATCCGCACAATCCTTCAAATGGCGGTTGTGCTCACCTACGGTGCTTCGGTGCCCGTGGTGAAGATTGGGCGCATGGCGGGCCAGTTCGCGAAGCCGCGCTCGAATCCCTTGGAGACGTTCGGGGGAGTGACTCTCCCGAGCTACATGGGCGATGCCGTCAATGGCTATGAGTTCACCGCTGAGGCTCGCACGCCGGACCCGCATCGGCTGGTAGAGGCATACCAGCGATCGGCATCAACCCTGAACCTTATGCGTGCCTTCAGCACGGGTGGCTTCGCGGACCTGACGGCCGTGCACGAATGGAACAAGGGGTTCATGGCCAATCCCGCATACGCTCGCTATGAGCAGTTCGCCTCGGAGATCGATCGCGCGATGAGGTTCATGCGCGCGGCCGGTGTGGATATGGACAATCTGAGAACGGTGGATTTGTACTCTTCCCACGAGGCGCTCCTACTGCCCTACGAAGACGCGATGACGCGAATCGATTCGCGAACCGGGGAGCCCTACAACACCTCGGCGCACCTGCTGTGGATCGGGGAGCGGACGCGCGATATCGGAGGCGCTCACGTGGAGATGCTCTCGCACGTGAGCAACCCCATCGGAGTGAAGCTCGGTCCCACAACTACCCCTCAAGATGCTCTTGCCCTAGTCGATAAGCTCAATCCGGAGGGTATTCCAGGCAAGCTGACCTTCATCACGCGTATGGGCGCCGGGAAGATACGTGAGGCGCTCCCGCCGCTCGTTGAGGCGATCCGCCAGGATGGGCGGCCCGTCACATGGGTCACGGATCCCATGCACGGCAACACCATCACGGCGTCGAACGGGCTGAAGACCCGCAGGCTATCCGCGATCGTAGAGGAAATTGACGGCTTCTTCACCGTGCATCAGGATCTCGGCACCCATCCTGGCGGTATCCACGTGGAGCTTACCGGGGGAGACGTGACCGAGGTGTTGGGAGGATCTGAAGAGATCAGCGAGGACGGGCTTGGTGAGCGATACGAGACGCTCGTGGACCCGAGACTCAACCACCAGCAATCTCTGGAAATGGCGTTCCTGTTGGCCGAGCAGTTGCGGGACGTTAGATTCTCCGTGTGGCCGTAGCTACATCACCGAGATCGTTATCTCGGTACCGGGGCTGGTGAGCGAGCCGCCCTCAGGATTCTGGAACCGCACAACGCCCAGTATGCCGCCGTAGAGTTCATCTACCTTTACCTCAAAGCCGGCGTCCTCAAGAGTCTCGATTGCGCTATCCTTCGATTCGAACGTGACATCAGGGACTTCGATTGGCTCGGGGCCCTTCGACACCGTGATCGAGACCTCGTCGCCTTTAAAGAGCGTGCCATCTTCGGGGCTCTGCGAGATCACAACGCCCTCGGAAACGGAGTCTGAGTATTGCTCCTCAACAGCGGCCGTTAGATTGGCATCTTCGATCGCGGCGATCGCATCGTCCTTTGATTGCTCGGTGACGTTCGGGACCTCGAACGGCTCGCGGCCCAAAGAGACCGTGAGAGTTAACGTGGTGGAGTGATCCACCGTGGAATCTGGATCGATGTCCTGAGAAATCACCACTCCTTCTTCAACAGTCTCGGAATATGCTTCCTCAGTTGCCATCTCCAAGCGGCTTTCGCCCAGTAGCGCCTCCGCCGCCTGAAGGTCCTTGCCGGTGGCGTCTGGGACCTTGACCTGTTCTATGCCCAGAGAAATCGCGATCGATACATCTGAGTCCGGGTGTATCCGGGATCCGGCGGACGGATTCGAAGAGATCACGTGATCAGTTGGCACGGTATCCGAGTATTGCTCGGACTCGTTAACGGTCAGGCCCTCGGCCTCTAATAGATCGTGAGCCTCGGCGGTGGTTTGTCCCGTGACATCTGGTACGGTCACGCGTTGGCCGGGACCGTCCAAGAAATACCATGCGGCGGCACCGGTTAACGCGATGAGAAGAACGATGATCGGGACGATCCAGCGGCGTTTGGTGCGGCTGGGAGCCGATGGCTGCTCTGCCGGTTCAGTGTTCAAGCGTGCCGTATTCATAGGCGCCGTCTTGGTTGTCAGCTCAGGGGTATCGATCAGTGTTGCGTTCTGGTGTGATGGGGGAACTTTGCCAATCACCGGGATGCGGCGTATGCCCGCCTCGGGAGGCACGGTCGGCAGCAGTGCACGAAGACTGGCGAGAGCTTCAGATCCATCCATTGGGCGGTCCTCAGGATTCTTCGCCGTCAAGGTAGCTATGAAGGAATCGACAGCGGGAGGCATCCATTCTGCTATTTCGCCCACGCGCGGCATTGGATCGTTGACGTGCATGTATGCCGTCCGGATGGGAGTTTCTGCCTGGTAGGGAAGTTCCCCCGTCAGTAGCTCGTAGAGCATGATGCCCACAGAATAAAGATCGCTCCGTGCATCACTCGCACCCTCGGTGATGACCTCGGGTGCGATGTACGCAACCGTTCCCATTGCCGTTGAAGATGCTGCGCTTGCGGCATTGACTGCCCGCGCCAACCCAAAATCAGTGACCTTGGCCGAAATCTCTGATTCTTCCAGAACGGTGGGTGCCGCGAGCGGCGCCGCTAGCATGACGTTTTCCGGCTTAACGTCGCGATGGATCAGGCCAGCATTATGGGCTGCGGCGAGCGCACAGAGCGTATCCTCAGTGATTCTGAGGGCGGTTCTGAGAGAGAAAGAGCCGAGTCGAGTGAGCTCCGACCGGACGTCGGGACCCGGAATGAGCTCCATGATGAGATATGCCTGAGAGCCCCAAACGCCCTGATCAAAAACTGAGACTGCATAGGGGCTCGAAAGGCGTGCAGCAGCGCGGGCTTCCTTATTGAATCGCTCTGTGAAGTTGGGTTGTTCGGCAAGGTGGGGGTGCATGAGCTTCATCGCGACGTCGCGTTCAAGACGCTTGTCACGGGCTCGGTACACCACCGCCATGCCGCCACCTGCGAGGCGTTCGGTTATAAGGTATCGGCCGTCAACAACCGATCCAATTAACGTTTCCTTCACAGAGCAAGGCTACAGCTAGTAGTTGGCTTGTGCCGCCTTGACCTTAGCAACGTAGTTCTTGGTATCGGGGTACATCCCGTACTTCCGTACGCCGCCCAGTCCCTGATAGTAACCGGCGATTCCCTGATCCTTTGAACTGGCATTGGTTTGAAGATACCTGATAATGGCCACGCCCGCTGTCGCGTTATCGTAGGGATCCAGCAGATTGAGTTTGCGCCCAACGAGCTGCGAAGCCCAATCGCCCGAGGACGGGATCACCTGCATGGCACCAATGGCGTTGGCGGGGGATACCGCGGACTGGTCAAAGCCTGATTCGACTTGGGCGTGAGCGAGGGCCAAGCTCGGATCCACTCCCATATTGACGGCTGTTTGCCGAATGATCTGCTGCATCTGCGCGCGGGAGGGCACCGAGCCTGACTTTAGCTGGTCCTTGTTGGCATTGGCTGCATTGGTTGTCGATTCGGGATAGGTGTAGCCGAGGAAAGTGTTGCCCACCGAGTTCTTGGAGCTCGAGGTCGAGGCGCTCGTGCTCCCGCCGATGGTGAGGACTTGGCCTACGTAGATGAGGTTGGGGTTTGAGAGGGAGTTGGATTTCTGTATCGCCGAGGTGCTGGTGTTGTACTTCTTGGCGATTGAGGAGAGGGTTTCGCCTGATCTCACGACGTGGCGTGAGCCGGTGCTTGTGGTCTTGGCTGGTGTGCTGCTCGCCTTGGAACTACTAGAGGTGGCCTTTGCGGACGAAGAGCTGCCGGGGATCGTGAGTTTCTGTCCGATCCGGATATAGCTTGTGTTTTTGATGCCGTTGGCCTTCGCGATGGCGGAGACGGAAGAAGAGTGCTTCTTGGCTATACCCCAGAGTGTGTCGCCAGACTTCACGGTATACGTGGTGGCCTTTTTGGCGGTGGGCGCAGATGCCGGCTTTGCCGTGTGTGTTGCGACTACGTTGAGGTGCCGCGCTGCGCGATCGGCGGAAAGAGGCACGGTATTTTCGGGTACGGCGTTGGCTGCGGGTGCAAAAAACCCGAAGGCGGTTGTTGCCGCGAGAGCGGCACCCGTTGCGCGGACTGTTCGTGAGCGCTTGTTCAAGATTCGACCTCCGAGTTGTTGCACGTGTGCTTCTTGAGTTTGCTGATTCCAGTGATGAAAATGTTACAGGAGTGACAATAGCGTTTTTCCCCAGCAGTTTCTAGGTGTGATTACAAATGGGGGCTGCAGACGGCGCGTCGGTTAGGCTTTGTATTGTGAATACACACCCTGAAAGTGAATGGTTGACAGTGCCGGACGTGGCGGAGCTCCTAGGCGCACGCTTGCGCGATGTCCGGGGGCTGATACATACCCGTGACTTACTGGCCGTCAGGACTGCTGACACAAATGTCGTGATCGTGCACCGTAAGGAACTCATTGAGGTAGACGGTCAGTGGATACCGTTACCGTCACTTCGTGGCACGGTGACCGTGCTGGAAGACGCAGGCTTCACGGATGCCGAGGCCATGGAGTGGCTGACCAGCGAGAATAGTCTTCTGGGTGAAGAACCAATCGACATGCTGAGAAAAGGTGACGTGCACGCCGTGCGACGTGCCGCAGCTCTGGATGTTGGTTAGGCTATTCGGCCAGCCAGTTCATGCATGAGGTTGGCTAGAGTCTGGATTCCGTCGTCGTTCCCATCCAAAGTCTGAAGTAGCAAGCGAGCCTCATCCTCGCGGGCCAAAATCATATCCTCGTGCTCGGAACGGGCACCGCAGGAAATAGCGAGTGTCCGTAGCTGGGAGATATCCGCATCCGAGAGAACAGTTCCTAGCCGCGAATCCAGCCAGTCTCGGCGGGCACCAGCCTTTTCGCGGATGAGAGCGAGCAGGATCGTCCGCTTGCCCTCGGTGATATCGCCGCCGGAGGGTTTACCGGTTTGGGATGGTTCGCCAAAGATTCCGAGATCGTCGTCTCGCATCTGGAATGCCTCTCCCAGTAATCCGCCAAGCTTTCGAAGCTGGGAAATCAACTCGTCCGATCCACCTCCCAATTGGGCCCCGATCACGAGCGGTAGTTGCACCGAATAGTTGGCGCTCTTGTGCCGTAATACGCTCAATGCGGAGGCGATGGCGTCTTGGGAACGATCCAGCGGCTGTTGCTCGGCGCGGATATCCAAGTACTGCCCGAAGGCCACTTCGGTGCACATAGCCTGAAACTGGCGGAAAGCCGTGGTGCCCTCACGAGGAGTCACCATGGCCGCGGCCGCCTGAAACTCCTTGCTCGCTTCAGACAGAAGAAGGTCGCCTAGCACAATGGCGGACGCGCGCCCAAAATCCGCAGGTGAATAGAGCCAGCGGCTCTCCGTATGAAGATTCGTGAAAGCTACATGGGCGGCCGGGTTGCCCCGTCGGGTCGGTGAATCGTCTATGACGTCATCGTGAACTAAAGCGGAAGCCTGATAAAGCTCGATGGCGGAACCGGCTGTGGCAGCTGGATCGCATGCGGAAGTGGTAGCCAACTGGTATCCGGCCAAAACGAAAGCGGCCCGTGTGCGTTTGCCGCTGTTCAGAAGGAGGCGGGCGGGAGCTAAGAACTCTTCGTGAGGGACCTGATCAAACTCCTCTTGAACTAGCCAAGTCAGCGAATCTATCGACTGGGCCAGCCGCTCTTCAACGAGGACGCGAAATTCGGGCAACGTGAGATCCATACCGCTCAGCTTATCGACAATGACGCGACGGTTTCCCCAACTTGCGTTTGTGTGGCTTTTGTCCACAGGGAGGGAAACGTGCCGTGTGCCCCTCCGGCTCGGCAGCTTGAATTGTCACATGGATACTTTGACACTGCATAGGCCAAGTGAGGCCCTCATACTTGTTCCGCATTTCATCGGGTTTCGCCCGCATCACCACATGGTGTTTCTTGGCCTAGATCAGCGCGAGACGCACTCGGATGATGAGCGTGTTGCAATGGGTCCCGTTATGGTGCTCGATACTGATGAATTTGGAATCGAACCCGAAACGGGAATCCTCTTGGCGCGAACGGTCCGCGATTATCGCGTTACTCGCGCTGTGCTAGTTCTGTACTGTGAAGACCTGCTTCAGGGCTTCGACTACTTCAAACGCGCCTTCGCGAATACTTGTGCCATGGCGGGGGACGCCATGCGATCGGAGCCGGGCGGGTTCTTCGAGTGCTTTGTCGCTGATGGCGATAACTGGGCGGCGTTTACGGGGGAGGATCTTGAGCTACATCCTTGGAGCGAGCTTGACGCATCACCTGCTGCGGCCGCGATGGTTTACGCGGGGAGCGCTCCGCCGGAGGAACGCCCAACGTATGAGCTTGTTCGCCGGGGCCACGATGCGCGAAAGCAGGCGTGCGCGGCGGGTGAGGAATGGCTGACCGCTAATCGCGGACAGCTCATAGCCCGGGGCTCAACGCTCTGGGATGAGCTCATTGCGGACTGGGAAGATCCTGGCCATCGGGAGGGAATCAATAGAGATGTTGCCCGCTTAGGGCGCGCCAATGCTGCTCTGTCCGTTGTGGGCGTGCGGGACAGAATCTTACTGTGGTGTACCAGTCCGGACCGGAGAGTGGCAGAGATGAGCGAGGAGCAATTGCTTGATGGATACTCCGAAACAGCCGTGGCACCGGTGCGCGTCACTCACCTTGAGAATATGGTTGAGCTTTTGGAGGAATGCGCGAAAGTTGCCGATCTCGATGATCCCGCGGCACTCTCGTGTGCGGCGTACTGCCTGTGGTGGTATGGGCAGAACACTCGGGCGGCGGAGCGCCTGCTCGAAGCGATGGAAGCTGACCCGAATTATACTCTGGCCGAATTGCTCTTAGACGCAGTAAACGCTGCAATCTTGCCACTTTGGCTGACTGAGACCGAAGAGGAATAAAACTAGTGCCGAATTTGATGTGAGAATTGTCGCGAGGCGGGGTAGATTCATAGTGTGATGTCGGGCTCAACGGTGAGCTGGGCATCACCTAGTGGAATTCGAACTCACGGAGGAAGAATGACTGGGCTTCTGGAGACTGCCCTTACTAACACGCATCGGCTCCTTGATGCCACCCTCACGGATTTTGCCGGATGGTCCATGCCTCTGCGGTACAGCTCTGATAGGGCCGAACATGCAGCGGTACGCGAGAGTGCAGGAATCTTCGATCTTTCCCATATGGCACAACTCGAGGTAGAAGGGCCCGGAGCAAGCGATGCTCTGGACGCCAGCTTTGTTACTCAACCATCAAAGATGACGATTGGAAGGGCCCGATACACCCTTATTCTGACGGCAGATGGAGGCATTATTGACGATCTGATCGTGTATCGGCTCTCTGAGGCGTCCTATCTGGTGGTGGCGAATGCGGCGAACAGGCTGGTGGTGCGCGATGAATTGGCGTCGAGGGCACGAGCTGTTGGCGCGGAGGCTAGCATCACGGATACCACTCTCCATCGTGCTCTGATCGCAATCCAGGGGCCCCGATCCACGGAGATTGTGCGTGAGCTATTGCCAGAATCCGAGCACGAACTCTTCGATAGCCTCGGCTACTACAGGGTTTGTGATGTTCACGTCGAAGGACCTGTTCGCCTAGCCCGAACCGGCTACACGGGGGAGACGGGCTATGAACTGATGATGCCTGCTTCCCAAGCGGAAGCGGTTTGGGACCGTGCTACCGAGATTGGACGCGAACGTGGTCTTACCCCTTGCGGACTCGCATCTAGGGACACGCTCAGGCTTGAAGCGGGAATGGCGCTCTATGGGCATGAACTCAACCGGGATCTCTGCCCGGCGGACGTAGGACTTGCCAACCTTGTGAAGGATCACCAGTTTGTAGGGCGCCAAGCGCTCGGCGGGCGCGAGCAAGTGTGGGACCTTTATGGCCTTGTGGGAGAGGGCAAGCGTGCAGCCCGCGCCGGCTGCACTGTCAGCCGCGCTGGCGAAGAGCTTGGCGAAATCACATCAGGCGTTCTCTCCCCAACACTCGGCCATCCGATTGCTCTGGCGAGGTTAAGGCCGGGACTAAGTGCTGGTGATTCGGTCAGTGTTGACGTCCGCGGCAAGACCCACGAAATGCGCATCACCCAGCTCCCTTTCTATTCCAGAACCCGCAGTTAACCTCACCTACTTATAAGGAGAATGCCATGACCTATCCAACTGATCGCATGTACTCGCAGGATCATGAGTGGATCACCGAAGGGGAAACGGCCCGCGTGGGAATCACGGCCTTCGCCGCGCAAGCCCTTGACGAGGCCGTTTACGTAGATCTCCCAGAGGTTGGTGCCGAGCTCACCGCTGGGGAGGCTTGCGGGGAAATCGAATCCGTCAAGTCGGTCTCTGACCTCATCGCGCTCGCGAGCGGGACCGTATCTGCAATCAATGACGCGGTGGTGGATGACCCGAAAATTGCTACTGACGATCCCCACGAGAACTGGCTCTATGAGATGGCAGTCACCGAGCGCGGCGAGCTAATGGATAGTGCCGCATACGACGCGTTCATACAGGAGCAATAATGATGAGCGATTTTGCAAGCAGACACGTTGGACCGCGCGGGCAGGATCGCGAACTCATGTTGGGTTCCGTAAAGGTGCGGGACCTTGACGCTCTGGTGGCGCGCGCGATGCCAAACGTCATCTCCACCCCGCCATCGGCGAAAAAACTGCCGAGCGCTGCCACCGAGGCCGAGGTTGCTGCAGAACTCACGGAAATCGCAGCGAACAACACGATCCGGACCTCGATGATCGGTCAGGGCTTTTACGATACGGAAACGCCAGCCGTGATACGGCGGTGCGTCCTAGAGAATCCCTCGTGGTACACGGCATACACCCCGTACCAGCCGGAGATATCGCAAGGAAGGCTCGAAGCCTTGCTCAACTTCCAGACGATGGTGAGCGAGCTGACGGCCATGGATATCGCGGGCGCTTCTCTCTTGGATGAATCCACGGCGGCGGCCGAGGCCATTGCGCTCGCGGCCCGAACCACGAAGCGGCAACGAATCGCCGTTGACGAGGATCTGTTCGCCCAGACGCGGGCGGTGATTGAAACGCGTTGTCACGGGCTGGATATCGAGATCGTTCCAGTAAGGGTTGATAGCGCGCTTGACCTTGAGGGATGCGCGGGATTGCTTGTACAGTACCCCGGCGCTACTGGGCGAATGATGACAGCCGCTCAGTATCGCGGACTGGCTGATTCGATCCACCGTGCGGGCGGTCTGTTCATCATGGTTGCCGATCTGCTGGCCTGCTCCATCGTGACGCCACCCGGGGAACTAGGGGCCGATATCGCCGCCGGGACTGCTCAGCGGTTTGGAGTTCCCATGGGTGGGGGCGGACCCCATGCCGGGTATATCGCGTGCCAAGAAAAACTAAAGAGGAATCTTCCGGGACGAATCGTTGGGGTCTCGCGCGATAGTCAGGGTAATCCTGCCTACCGGCTAGCTCTGCAAACGCGAGAGCAGCACATACGCCGGGAGAAAGCCACTAGCAATATCTGTACCGCCCAGTCGCTCCTAGCGATCATGGCATCGATGTACGCGGTCTATCATGGCCCAACGGGGCTCCGGTCCATCGCCGAGCGTGTCCACGGTCAGGCGCGTGCGCTTGCATGCAACCTCTCTAGCCTTGGCGTGCGCATCCGATACACCCGGTTCTTCGATACGATAACCGCCTCGGTCCCGAATAAGGCAGAAGTCATCCGTGCGGCGCTCCTCGAGGAGAACATTACGGTGTTCCTCGTGGATTCGGATACTTTGCGCATCTCAACGGATGAATGCACAAAGGATGAAACGCGTGTGAGCGTTGTTCGCGCATTTTCCCGGGTCATTGAGGGTACCAATGAGCTTGTAGATATGGACCAATTCTCCTTAGGGGAGGAAATTCGTCGAAGCAGCGATTTCCTGCCGCAGGCCACGTTCCACCGGTATCACTCAGAAACCGAGATGATGCGGTACATGCACAGGCTCGCGGAGAAGGACTATGCATTAGACCGAGGAATGATCCCGCTCGGCTCATGCACGATGAAACTGAATGCGGCCGTGGAAGTCTCTGCTATCTCGTATAGCGGCTTCGCCCGAATTCACCCGTTCGCCCCTGAATCGGATCGGCTGGGATACCGCCGCCTCACCCAAGATCTAGAGGCATGGCTTGCAGAGATCACGGGGTACGATTCGGTCAGTCTACAACCCAACGCTGGTAGTCAGGGCGAGTTCGCTGGACTACTTGCAATACGTAGATACCACGACTCAAAGGGAGAGAAGGGCAGGCGCATCTGCCTCATTCCCGCGTCCGCTCATGGAACAAACGCGGCCTCGGCTGTGATGGCGGGATTCCGAGTTGTTGTTGTAAAGACGGCAAAGGATGGCTCCATCGATCTGAGCGACTTAACACAGAAGATCGAGGATTTCTCTGGGCAGATCGGCGCGATCATGCTGACCTATCCGTCTACGCATGGCACATTCGAGCCCCAAGTAGTTGAAGTGACTGATCTGGTGCACGCGGCGGGCGGGCAGGTTTACATCGATGGCGCCAACCTCAACGCGCTTGTGGGCTATGCGCGGCCGGGCGCTTTCGGCGGTGATGTGTCCCACCTGAATCTCCACAAGACGTTTGCGATCCCCCACGGCGGCGGGGGGCCGGGCGTCGGGCCTGTTGCCGCAAAGTCCCACTTGGCCCCGTTCTTGCCGGGGTTCCCAGGAGGGTCGCGCCATGACTGGCCCGGATCGGGAGCGGTATCTTCCGCGCCATACGGATCGGCCAGCATCCTCCCGATATCGTGGGCATACATTCGCTTGCTTGGACTCGAAGGGTTACGGGAAGCAACAGCAACCGCTGTCTTGGCCGCCAACTATGTGGCTGCCCGGTTAGAACCCTCAATTCCTGTCCTCTATCGGGGACCGGGAGGATTCGTGGGGCATGAGTGCATTCTGGATGTTCGTCCTCTTAAGGAGAAGTACGGCGTAACCGTTGACGATGTGGCAAAGCGCCTGATTGATTATGGTTTTCACGCGCCCACCATGAGCTTCCCCGTGGCGGGAACACTGATGGTTGAGCCCACGGAATCGGAGAGTCTCGAAGAGCTGGATCGGTTCTGTGATGCGATGGAGTCCATTGCAGAAGAAGCCTCCCGCGTCGGAAGCGAATGGCCGGCGGACGATAATCCGCTTCAGGGCGCACCCCATACTGCCCATTCGCTGCTTGTGGGCGGATGGGATCATCCGTATTCGCAGGAAGTCGCGGCCTATCCAGATGCGTTGATCGCCCGAAAGAAGGGGCGCGATCCCGAGTATGTGCACCGCCTAATCGAAAGCAAGTACTGGGTGCCGGTTGGACGAATTGATGCGCCTTGGGGTGACCGGAACCTGCAGTGCTCCTGTCCGCCACCGGAAGCGTTCGAGGATTAGCCGGCGGACTTAGCGTGATCTTGTTCCCATGAATCAATCTGAACTCGTGGGAACAAGATCGAAGGCTCGCGCGTTGACCATGATGTGCTGGAATACGCCCAGCGCCGGTATGATGATTGCCGCTCGTTCTGCTCCCATCGAAAGGTGACACGTGGCCACGAAGTCTGCGACTCGCAAGACTGCTCAGACAGTTGAGGAAGAAAAGGTGGAGACACCTAAGAAGAAGCCTTCGACCAAGCGCAAGACTGCCGCCAAAAAGCCAGCAACGCGCAAGAAGGCTTCCGCCGATCCTGCCGAGGAGGTGGAGACCAACAGCGCCCCCACGCCTGATGATCTCAATGACGTGGAGCCAGATGAGGATGTGGATACTCAGGCCACCGATGAGGCTGATGAGACGGACGCCGAAGGTACGGAGGATTCCGATGAGGAAACGTCTAAGCCCAGTCAGGTGAAGCTTCCCAAGCTACGTACGGAGGAGCCCCCTCTGAGTCGTAAGGGTGCATTCACGGTTACTGATTCGGATGAATCAGATGAGCCGGCGGTTCGTGTGCACGTTGCGGGAGCAACGGCAGATCCCGTCAAGGATTACCTCAAACAAATCGGCAAGGTGCCGCTGCTGAATGCCGCGGAAGAGGTTGAACTCGCCAAGCGTATTGAGGCGGGCCTATATGCCGATCACATTTCGAAGTCCGGCACCCTTGATCCGAAGGATGACCGCCTGTACCTGCGTGAGCTCAAGGCGATTGCGCGTGATGGCCAGCAGGCAAAGAACCACCTTCTTGAGGCGAACCTCCGCCTCGTTGTTTCGCTCGCCAAGCGCTACACCGGCCGTGGCATGCTGTTCCTTGATCTGATTCAGGAAGGCAACTTGGGTCTGGTTCGCGCGGTCGAAAAGTTCGATTACACGAAGGGCTACAAGTTCTCCACGTACGCAACTTGGTGGATTCGTCAGGCCATCACACGTGCTATGGCGGATCAGGCCCGCACCATCCGTATCCCAGTTCACATGGTGGAAGTGATTAACAAGCTCGCTCGCGTTCAGCGCCAGATGCTCCAAGATCTCGGCCGCGAACCAACCACCGAGGAGCTTTCCAAGGAACTCGATATGCCTGAGGAAAAGGTGATCGAGGTCCAGAAGTACGGCCGCGAACCTATTTCACTTCACACCCCGTTAGGTGAGGACGGCGATTCCGAGTTCGGCGATCTTATCGAGGATTCCGAGGCCGTTGTGCCTGCGGATGCCGTGGGCTTCACACTGCTCCAAGAGCAGCTCCATCAGGTTCTCGATACGCTCTCTGAGCGGGAGGCTGGCGTGGTTTCCATGCGCTTCGGCTTGACCGATGGCCAGCCCAAGACCCTCGACGAAATTGGCAAGGTCTACGGTGTAACGCGTGAGCGGATTCGCCAGATAGAGTCCAAGACGATGTCCAAGCTTAGGCACCCAAGCCGATCGCAGGTTCTGCGCGATTACTTGGAGTAGTCACACCTCACGTTGGAAAGCCCCACCGGTTGATCGGTGGGGCTTTTTATTTCCAACGACGACGGTTTGCTCGTCGTTCCGTATTTATTGATGCTGTTTGGGTGTGTTTAGGTATTGTGTTTCGAATGGTCGTTCGGTAAACTAGGGGTAGAACAATCATTCGGACATGTGACGGTTTCTTGGTAGGTACGAGGGGGTGGGTGTGGTGAGCGCGGTTGAGGATACGGCTCGTGAATCGGATGCGTGGGTCCTTGAAGCGTGGGCCGAGCACGCCGGGTTTTTCGAGGACATGTGGGAGGGTGATCACCACCCCGCACCACCCTCCGAAGAAGATTACGCAGCACACGATATCGACTGGGTAGGCGAATCAGCCGCCGTGCTCACCACGACTGTTTCCCAAGACGCCGACGGGGCGGTGCGGGTCCTGCAGATCGTGCGGGATCTGCTGCGCGGACGGCTGGCTGCTGGTAGCGAGGCGGCCTGTATTGACCAGATCCGCCTCCTGGAGGACATTAAAAGCGCCGCCGCTTGGGCTCAGATGGTGGCGACCGAGGAGTTTCGCCATCGTCGTGATCAGGCCGAGGCAGATGCTGGTATCAAGCTGGAACAGCGCGCCAGAGGCATCGGCAGCGAGATCGGACTCGCTAGGAGGGCCTCACCCCAGCAAGGATCCGGCGCGGTCCGCACCGCCCACACGTTAACCACTGACATGCCCCACGCGTTAGAAGCACTGTGCGATGGGCGACTGTCGGAGTACGCGGCGGGGCTGGTGGTCAAAGAAACCAGTCACCTGGACCCGGCAGGCAAAACCGCGATCGATACCCACATGGCCACCCGCTACGGAAAGACCGGCTCGCGGCGTCTGGCCGGTGAAGTCCGGGCCGTAGCCCAGCAGGCCGACCCGGTGGCATATATGAAAGCCCACGCCCTGGCTAAGTCTGCTCGGGCGGTGAACATACGCCCAGCACCATCAGGGATGGCCTACCTGACCGCCCTACTACCGTTAGGGCAAGCCTTCGCCTGTAAGAAAGCCCTCCACGATACCGCCACCTCTATGGCCTTCAGCGAGGAGACCGTGCAGGCTGGCCCGACCCAGCTCGAAGCCGACCTATTGGTCCAGCGCCTGACGGGACAATCCCATGCCGAGGCAGTCAACATCGAAGTCCAGCTCGTCATGACCGACGAAACACTGCTCGGCACCACCAGCACAGTTCAGACTCCGGGGCATACTGCTTCCGTCTCTCCGGTCATTGATAATACGGGCCGGCACGCTGAGGACGTGTTTACTGCCGCGTGGATGCCCGGCTATGGTCCCATCCCCGCAGCACTCGCGCGGGACATGCTTGATCCGGTCCATGATCACCAGACACCGGCCCGGGTGTTTCTACGGCGCGTGTTGACCGATCCGGTCACCGGAGACATCACAAAGATCGACACCAGGAAACGTGAATTCACCGGTCCGCTACGACGAGCTCTGGTTCTGCGTGATGAGCAGTGCCGGACCCCGTGGTGTAACGCACCCATCGCCCATTTAGACCACGCCCACCCGTTCGCCAAAGGCGGCCACACAAGCCCTGGCAATGGGACCGGGCTCTGTGCTAGGTGTAACTACACCAAAGAAAACCCCGGCTGGCACCACACCCCCACCAACACCACCACCCGAAACATCACCACACCCACCGGCCACACCTACCAAAGCCAAGCACCACCCATAACACCAAACCTCAACAGGCGCGTATAACATAGGATCGGCGGCATGAGACTATTTGCTTCCGTGATTCTTCTGGTCGCTGGCTGCAGTGCCACTGGCAGCGCCAACTTAACCGTGTCGCCGGAGAATATAGAACAACAAGCTGCTCGGGTTCTTCAGGACGAGGTGGGAACGGATTATGCGCCTGAGCTCGACTGTGGCTCTGAACAGATTGACCTTGTGGAGGGCAACACGGTCGATTGCGTCCTGACTGATCCACCAACAGGTGAAGAGTACGACACCACGGTCACGATCTCGAACGTTGATGGCACTAATTACTGGATCACTGCGGAAGTTGCCGAGACTCAAAATTAAGTGCAATTGGCCAGCCCAGCTGGGCAGCTCGGATTTGTGCATCTACCCATGAGGCAGGTTTGAGCTCGCCGCCACTACGGGTGTGTACCGGGTTCTCATAATGAGTACCGGCCTTCTCTGCATCCAGATACACCCGTAGGAGCTCGGCCGCCGTTTCCGCATCTGCAAGTGCGCGGTGATGATTGTGCACACTGATTCCGGCCCGCTGCGCTGCAGCGTCCAATGAATGTCTTCCTGCTGGAAGATACATCTTTGATAGCTCCATGGTGCACACAGTGGCGCTATCGGGAATAGACATCGGGAAGCCTACCCGCTTGAACTCCTCGTTGAGGAACCCCACATCGAAAACGGCGTTGTGCGCCACAATTGCCCGGAATTCTAAGTGAGTAACAAGTTCCGGAAGGATTTGGGCGAAGGTGGGCGAGGAGGTGACGTCGTCGTCGGAAATTCCGTGAATAAACTGTGCCCGGATGGCACGGCGGGGATTGATCAGCGTGGTCCATCTGCCCTCGAGATTGCCCGCGCTATCGAGCAACACGACACCCACCTCGATTATTGATTCGGTGCGGGCATTTAGGCCGGTGGTTTCCAGATCTATCACGGCAAAACCGCTCATGTCCCTCCTTTGTTCCCGGACACTCTACACGGGCCCGTTCCACCGAGGGTGAACTCACAGTCCAGAGTGGGAATGTTTTGGTCCCTTAATGCTTTGATGATGGTGTGAACGCAACAATGATTGACGAGAAGGAACTGACCGCACTTGATCGCTGCGACGTCTGTGGTGCTCAGGCATACGTCCGCGCCACGATGGAACACGGCGAACTTCTTTTCTGTGGGCATCACGCTGCCCAACACATCGATAAGCTGCGCGAAGTAGCCGTATCTATTCAAGATCAGCGAGATCGCATTAGCTGAAGCGTGAAATGACACGCGTTCGCGTGCCAAAACAAGAAAGCGCTCGAGTGAACACGTAGCATGTTGGACGTGTCTACGAACGAAGCTTATACAGCGCGCCACCTTCAGGTCCTAGAGGGCCTCGAAGCCGTTCGCAAGCGCCCTGGTATGTATATAGGATCCACGGACTCGCGCGGCCTTATGCATTGTCTTTGGGAGATCATCGACAACTCAGTGGACGAAGCCCTTGAAGGCTATGGCAGAAGCATCACCATTCGCCTGTACGCCGATGGATCGGTGGAGGTAGCCGATTCCGGGCGCGGCGTCCCCATTGACGTTGTCCCGGGGGTCGGGCTAACTGGTGTTGAGGTGGTTTACACCAAGCTCCACGCCGGTGGGAAGTTCGGCGGTGGCTCATATACATCGTCGGGCGGCCTGCACGGCGTTGGCGCTTCCGTTGTGAACGCACTGTCTGCACGCATGGACGTTCAGGTGGATCGCGATGGGAAAACCTACCAGATGCAGTTCCATCAGGGGATTCCGGGCCGGTTCGCCAACGGGCGCCGGAAGAAGGTGCCGGAGGCCGACTTTTCGCCGTTCACCACTGGCTCAGAGCTGGACGTAGTAGGGAAGGTAGCTCGCAAGAAGACGGGAACCCGGGTACGCTACTGGGCCGATCCAGAGATCTTCCCGGCAACTGCGCAGTTCTCCTACGATGAGTTGGTTCATCGCGTACGCCAGACGGCGTTCTTGATCCCCGGTCTCAACATCACAATCTGTGATGAGCGCGGCTTGCCTGACACGCCTGGAGCGGATGGTCCACACGAGGAATCCTTCTGTTTTGAAGGTGGAACCGTTGACTTCGTGGATCATCTAGCGAAGGATCCCGCCGTCACTGCAACCATGAAACTAGCCGGTGAGGGCACCTTCACGGAGAACGTTCAGGCCTTCGACAAGAAGTCTGGGCATCTTCGCACCAAGGAAGTGGAGCGCACCTGCACGGTCGATATCGCACTTAGGTGGGGAACGGGATATGAGACCGAGGAAGCGTCCTTCGTCAACATCATTTCCACGCCCGGGGGCGGCAGCCACTTGAGCGGATTCGAGCTGGGACTGATGAAGGTCATGCGCTCCTTGGTGGAATCTAATGCTAGGCGTCTGAAGCTCACTGCGAAGGAAGGTAAGATTGAGAAAGACGATGTTCTTGCCGGGCTTACAGCGGTTGTGACCGTCCGCCTGCCTGAGCCTCAGTTTGAAGGGCAAACCAAGGAAATCTTGGGAACGGCGCCAGTGCGCGGTATTGTTGCTCAAGTTGTGGAGCGCGAACTAACCAACGTGCTCACATCCACTAAGCGCGACCAGAAGACTGAAACTCAGCGTCTGCTGGAAAAAGTGATCGCAGAGATGAGGGCGAGAATCTCCGCACGCATGCACAAGGAGATATCGCGACGCAAGAATGCCCTCGAATCTTCGAGCTTCCCAGCGAAGCTTGCGGATTGTCGGAGCGAGGAAGTGGCAAAGACCGAACTGTTCATCGTGGAAGGCGATTCGGCGCTTGGCACTGCGCGTCTGGCGCGCAACAGCGAGTTCCAAGCCCTCCTTCCTATTCGCGGTAAGGTACTCAATGTTCAAAAGGCATCGCCCACAGAAATTCTGAAGAATGCGGAAGTGGCTTCTATGATCCAGGTGGTGGGTGCCGGTTCTGGCCGCACGTTCGATATTAATGCAGCGCGCTACGGCAAGATCATCATGATGACGGATGCCGACGTGGACGGCGCGCACATCCGCACGCTGCTCCTCACGCTCTTCTTCAGATACATGCGGCCAATGGTTGCGGCTGGGCGAGTGTATGCCGCGGTTCCTCCGCTCCACCGGATCGAAGTAGCCGGAGCGGGGCGGCGCAAGGCCCACTACATCTACACGTATTCCGAGAATCAGCTGCATCAGGAGCTCGCAAAGCTGGAACGCTCGGGACGCCACTACAAGGAGCCGATACAACGGTACAAAGGGCTTGGAGAGATGGACGCCGACCAATTGGCCGAAACCACCATGGATCCCAAACACCGCACGTTGCGCCGTATCCGGATGGAAGACGAGGCCGAGCTTCGGTCTGCAGAGAATGTGTTTGAGCTTCTCATGGGGAATGAGGTGGCGCCACGCCGCGAGTTCATCGTTGAGGGTGCGGCCCATATTGATGCACAGATGATTGACGCATAGCGCGGTAGACTCTCAATCAGTGACTAACAGGGAGATATATGCAGGAGATTCCCTCCGCGCTGACATGGGTGCCAATCGGACCACACCAGTCAAAAGAGATTCTTAGGCTCGTGCGCGATATTGAGGAACATGATGGGACGCCTTACCGTACCTCTCATGAAGAGATCCTCGATTACTTCGACCCCACCCACTTTTGGCGCGCCACAGCTGCGCGGGATTATTCGGGCAGGCTCATCGCCTTCGGGTTAACGCGCACCCCGATGGCGCCGGGTAACAATGTTGAAGTTACTCTCTCGGGTGGGGTACACCCAGAATTTCGTGGTGCGGGTGTGGGTAGGCAGCTGCTGCGCATGCAGGTTGTGACCGCCGAACAACTTGTACAAGCGGAAACCGAATCAGCTATTGCCATCATGCACGTTGATGCGGGCCAAGAGGACGTTGAAGATCTGTTGGAGCGCGCCGGATTCACCGCAGCAAGCTCTTACGTCCAGATGCGGCGGGCATTGGGCGGCTTCAGCGGTGCCTCAGAGCTTCCCACGTTCGTGTCAATCGAGCCCTTAACGGCCGACATTCGCGATGAGGTGCGGAAGGCACACAACGATATTTACTTTGAGCAATTTGGGCAGGCACCACTGAGCGGGGCGCAGTGGGCGCTGGAGCGCCAATACACCCATCTGCCGTGGAGCTTCGTTGCTGTAGACCGACGCGGTGATCGCCCGCGGGTAGCTGGGTACGTCCTATCGGGACGCTACGAGCAGGATTGGGAGAGCCGCGGCTGGTCTGAGGGCTACATCCAAGAGGTAGCCGTGGTGAAGGAATGGCGTGGCATGAACATCATGCGGTCGCTACTGGGGGCCGCGATGGGTGCCTACGAGGATGACGGCATTGAGTTCGCCGGTTTAGACGCAGATGTGGAGATCGATGGGTCAAACGGCACCTCGGTGATCTTCGAACGCTTCGGATTTGAGAAGACTGGGATTACCACTATCTTCGCCCGTCCCCTCCAGATGCGTGCCAGTAGCCTGCGCAGGGTGTTGCGCAAAGATCAGCCGACTGAATGAACGATCGCCGTCATACCCGATCCCGAGGCGTCCCGGCGCTCGTCAATATCTGGTAGATCTACCGGCTTCCCGTTTGAGTCCATCGCGCGAAGAGGCTGTTGGCCAACGTAGGCTAGCTGGAGGCAATCCTCGCCACGAACAAACCTTTGTGCGCGAACTCCACCGGTGCCGCGACCTTTGGCTGGGAAACGGTCCAGAGGCGTTACCTTCGCGGATCCGGCCACCGTACCTGGCAGAGCAGAGGTACTCCCACTAATCGTTACAACCATGGATCCGGCTAGATCGTCGCCGGGCACAACGCCTAGGTTGAGGACGCGCGCAGCATCGCCCAGCCTGATACCCGCGATACCTTGGCCGGTGCGCCCTTGCGGACGAACGGCTTCGGCAGAGAAGCGGAGCAACTGGGCATCGCTGGTCACCAGCACTATCGTGTCTGAATCCTTGCATGGCCGGGCGCCTATCAGGCTATCGCCGGGTGCAAGCGTGATGACTTCGAACGATTCGCGGTTTGGGTAGGTCTGAGGCGTGGATAACCTCTTCACCCTGCCCTTAGCAGTGGCCAACGCAATCGGGGATTCATCCGCCAAGCTCACTATGGTTAGCGGTACTTCGCCGTTGCCGAGCGTGAGCAGGTCTTTCAAGCGGGCACCGCCGCGCAGGGACGGAGCAGAGTTAGTGGGCGGAAGGGCCGGGGCCAGAAGTGTATCAAGGCGGTGGAGATTCCCGAGATTGGTCACCACCCCGATCTGCCCACGCACTGTGGCCGGAACAGCGGCGGTTAGGCCGTCGTGTGCTGCCCGATCGCCCGTACTGACAGGGGTATCGGCGATGCGTGCAATTAACCCGGTTGTGGAGAGAAGCACCCAGCAGGGATCGTCAGCTAATTCGAGCGGCATTGCGCCTTTACCGGCTTGTTCAGTACCGTCGGATTCCATGAGGACCGTTCGGCGCGGTGTCCCGTATGATTCTGCGACTTCCTCCAACTCTGTGGAGACTACTCGGTGCAGCTCTTCTTCCGAGCCTAGAATCTTCTGGAGCTCGGCGATCTGATCGAGGAGCTCCTGGCGGCGCTTCTCTAATTCGATCTGGGAGTACTTGGTGAGGCGGCGAAGCCTCAGCTCTAGGATGTAATCGGCTTGAGCTTCGCTCAGGTCAAAGACCTGTTGCAGCCTGCTCCGTGCGGCGGCCGTATCATCTGAGGATCGGATAACCGCGATCACCTCATCGATGTTAAGGACGGCAATGAGGAGGCCATCAACGAGATGGAGGTCCTTCGTTGCCTTATCCAGCCTGAACTGCGACCGGCGCCTCACCACGTTGATGCGGTGGTCAAGAAAGACTTGCAGCAGATCCTTGAGTCCGAGGGTGCGCGGCTGACCGTCTACGAGTGCTACGTTATTGATGCCAAAAGAGTCCTCCAACGGCGTGAACCGGTAGAGCTGGGCCAGCACTGCCTCAGGATTGAAACCGTTCTTAAGTTCCACTACTAGGCGCATCCCGTTGTGGCGGTCCGTGAGATTGTGGACACCGCTAACGCCAGAGATTTTCTTTGAAGTAATGGCGTCCTTGAGCTTTTCTATGACTTTCTCAGGTCCAACAAGGTAGGGGAGTTCCGTGAAGACGATGCCTTTTTTTCTTGCCGTTACGTTTTCTATGCGCGCAGTTGCCCGGGTTTTGAAGATACCGCGACCGGTCTCGTATGCCTGACGGATGGGGTCCAGTCCCACAATCTTGCCGCCTTCTGGAAGGTCCGGGCCGGGGATGAATCGCATCAGATCATCCAAGCCTGTCTCGGGGTGCTTCAGAAGGTGTTGGGCTCCAGCCACCACCTCTACAAGGTTATGTGGCGGCATATTGGTTGCCATTCCCACCGCGATACCCGAGGCGCCGTTAACTAACAGATTGGGGATCGCCGCTGGCAGGACCGAAGGTTGAGTCAGCGTGTTGTCATAGTTGGGCACCATGTCAACAACGTCTTCGTCGAGCGAGGTAGTCATCGCCAGCGCGGACGGCGCCATCCGAACCTCGGTGTATCGCGCGGCCGCCGGCCCATCGTCGAGCGACCCGAAGTTTCCGTGGCCGTCCACCAGAGGCAGCCTCATGGTGAAATCCTGAGCCATGCGGACTGTAGCGTCATAAATTGCCACATCGCCGTGAGGATGCAGCTTACCCATGACATCGCCCACCACACGTGAAGACTTCACGTGGCCTTTATCAGGGCGTAAACCCATCTGATCCATCTGATAGAGGATGCGGCGCTGTACCGGCTTGAGGCCATCGCGGGCATCGGGAAGCGCGCGGGAGTAAATTACCGAATAGGAGTACTCCAAAAAAGAAGTGCGCATCTCTGTTGAGACGTCGATGTCTACAATCTTCTCTTCAATCTCATCGGCAGCAGAATGACGCATGCACTCAAGTATTCCGGGCCGACGGTTCTCCGCCAAGTTCTACGAGGACGTGTTCAGTGAGATTGATGACGAAGATGCGCCAGACTAGCCGAAGTGAGAGAATCGGGCGGTGTCTGTTGATCAAAAGCCCGCCCTGCTGAGTGAACTGGCGTCCATCGTGGCCGTCGATTCACCTATACTCGGTGACCTCATGGACTGCCTTCAAGGGATCTCACAGATTCGCGCCTATTTCGTGCGGCCAGAGACAGTGTTCGATCAGGACTCTGTCTACAACTCGGTTGGCGTGTTCGTCCTCACCACGAATCAGCTCATCATTCTGGTCTCCGATGTTTCCTACGAGTTCAGCCCTGAGGGAGAGTTCATCACCACCACTCAGTTCGTGGATCTTCGTGAGATCCGGGACTTTCAGGTGATTCGGCGCCGTATCGCCGATGGCAACTCCGCTGGCGCACTCAGCTCGGTTCAGATGCGACTGCGCTGGGGAGCGTCCTGGCAGCAGGATATTCGCCCGGCCACTTGCGACAATCCGCAGTGCTCGGCGGATCACGGATATATGGGGATGATGAGCGGCGACGACGCGGAGGTACTGCTCGATTCCTCACTGGAGGAGACTACTTTCCGCAAGGGGCTGAGCTTTATCGCCGATCTCCAACGGGCACTGGCGGACCACGCATGAGCCGCTGGGTGGTCCCGACGGGCCGTTCAGTACGCATTAGCCTTTCAGCCGGACTAGACGCCGTTGGCTTTCACACGGTGGGCTCACGGGAGGATCGGGCACTGCTTGGCCTGCCGGAGGCGGACCACGTGTGCTTTGTTCTGGTGGACGGGCTTGGATATCACAACCTAGATTCGAGAAGCGGGCACGCCCGAACGCTCCGCGCTTGGGAAAGCCTCGAACCGATGACTACCGTTGCGCCAAGCACCACCGCAGCAGCTATCACGGCGTTGGGCACTGGACGCCAACCCGGCGAAACGGCCATGACCAGCTATGCGCTGCGGTCTCCGGCCACGGGAAAGAACTTTTCGCTCATCAAGTGGGAGGGCAGTGGCCTAGATCCTCTGATGTGGCAAACCTGCCCCACGCTCTTTGAGGAGCTTCTGGCGGAACAAGCTGAGAGTTGCGTCCTGATCCAACCGCGCGAGTTTATCGCCTCAGGACTAACTCAGTGCGCACTGCGTGGGGCGCGAGCCATTCCCGCTAACACAACTAACGATCGCATAGATGCAGCAGCTAGCGCGCTACGTCGTGGAGCTAAGGCCGCCTACCTCTACTGGGGCGAACTGGACCATACGGGCCATTCAAAGGGCTGGATGTCGGAAGACTGGGTGGAAGACCTTGAAGAGCTAGACGCCGCGATGGCGGAGCTGGCCAGCAGAGTTCCGCGAGGCACGCTCATCATCCTGACTGCGGACCACGGGATGATCGACGTGACGCGCCGATTCGACGTTGCGGAGGAACCGCAACTGGCCTGCGAGGTGGAACTTGTGTCCGGGGAGGAGCGCGCTGCCCACCTGTATACAGATCACGCAACCGCCGTAGCCGAGCGCTGGCAGGAGTTCTTTGGCGCGGATGCACTGATCTACACGAAGGCAGAAATAGCTACGAACGGCCTGATGGGGCCGTTGGCGGACCGCACCAAAGAAACAATGGGGGATGTGCTCGTTTTCATGGGAGGCACAGATGCGGTGATCGATTCGCGCCAGCGTAGACCCAACCAATCCTTTATGGTGGGTGTGCACGGCTCGCTCACCGAGCAAGAGATGCGAGTTCCTCTGTTGATTGAGGTGGCGTAATGGCAGAACTGGTCTTTTACTCGGGCACAATGAACTGCGGCAAGTCCACGCTCGCACTCCAAACCGCCTACAACTATGAGCAGCTCGGCCAACGCGGCATGATCTTCACGCGTGAAGACAGAGCGGGATCTGGAAAGCTCTCTTCTCGAATCGGCTTGGAATCGGATGCCTTCGAGGTTAATACTTCGACAGATTTCTGGCGAGTGGTCGCGGACGAACGAACCAGGGGCCGCCGCGTGGACGTCCTCATCTGCGACGAAGTCCAGTTCTATACGGAGCCTCAGGTGGAGCAACTTGCCCGAATAGTCGACGAAATTGGTATTGACGTGTATGCATTTGGGATCACGTCAGATTTCCGCACGAAGCTCTTTCCCGGTTCGGCCCGCATGATTGAGCTGGCCGATCAGGTTGAGGTGCTTCAGGTGAAGGCCCTGTGCTGGTGCGGGAAGAGGGCAACCCACAACGCCCGTACCATCGATGGAGTTATGGTGACGGAAGGCGAACAAGTGGTTGTTGGGGATGTCAATTCGGGCACGGTTGGTTACGAAGTACTGTGCCGATCTCACCATATGAAGCACATGACCGCGGCAACTGCCAAGGCAACCATGGGTGAGGATCCGCTCCCGAACGCGTGGAGTGCGGAAGCTTAGTCTTTCTTCCCGAACACGATCTCATCCCACGAAGGCATTTCGGGGCGCGAGCTGCGGCGCTTCTTAGCATCAGAACGCGTTCCGGCCGGATGATGCGCTCGATCCTCTTCTTCGGGATCGAACAGATCATCACTCAACGGCTCAGCTACTGAGAGTGCGCGATTGTGCTTGCTATCTGGAGTGGCTGCCGATTCGGGCGGCAGAACGTGAGGTGAGGTGGCGTCAGAATAGGTGGGGTCTCCCTCGGGGTGAGAACCGGATACCTCGGGCTCTTCCACGTCTTCAAGCTCATCGAAGGTGGGCATTGGGCGCGAGTGACCTCGCTGAGAATCCAGAGTGGCCAGAACGTCATCTATGCGGGGATTGGCAGGTTCTTCTGGCGGTTGCTCGATCTGCTTCTCTGAGAGTGCCTGAGCGTCCGCGTTACGCGCTTCGAGGCTCTTGCGGTCAAGGTCAACGCGCCAGCGGGCCGTGTGCTCTTCACCGTTCTCCGTGAAGGTGGCACAGAGCACCCAAGGATTATGCGACTTTCGCGTTGCATCCCATGAAATGCCATCGGACGGCACGCCGCGGGCAACCAAACGAGAGGTGATCAGTTCTTCAACCGTAAGCGAACCTTCTTCCCGGCCCAGAACCATTGCGGTGGCAAGCCGGACAAGGTGCTCGCGTTCAGCCTGAATCGGATAGGCAAGCACAGAGACGCGCGCGGCAGGTAGTGAGGAGACTTCACACACCTGCTCAACGCTCATGCCTTCACGGATCATCGCCTGAATCTCCCTAGGAGAAACACTCCGAGTTATCTCAGGCGAGGTGGGGCGAACATCCCTACGCAGCGATGCTCGCAGCGCATCGGTAATTGGCAACGAGTAGCGATTACCCTCTCCATCATTGAGTGTTAAGTGTTCCCCGTCTGCTTGGAGCCCGAGTAATTCGAGTGTGATCATGACTCCCTTTCCTCCCGCTTGTGTATCAAGCGTGCCACGGCACCATCGCCGATGGCGTCAATAGGCCTCGGTGTGTTCCTCACGCACGCGTTGAGCTTTTAGATGTATTCCGGGTAGGCAAACAGCTGAATGTCTGGTACATTGTGGGCGCACTCGCGCGACGCGTGTGGGAACAAAATCGCACTTCTTGCGTTCTGTTTGGCAGAGCGCAAGAGATTGGTCCTCTTGCCGCTTGGACCATTGGGAGAAATAAAGACTGGAGCGTGAGCTACCGTGGCTACCGATTATGATGCACCTCGCAAGCAGGATGAGGAGCTGAAGGAGGATTCCCTCGAACAGCTCAAGGCCAGCCGCTCCGAGCAGCAGTCTGGATCAGTGGATGAGGACGAAGTTGAAGCCGCTGAGGGGTTTGAGCTCCCCGGTGCCGACCTTTCGAACATTGAGCTTTCCGTAAACGTGATTCCGGCACAGGATGATGAGTTCACGTGCTCGCAGTGTTTCTTGGTCCACCACCGCTCGCAGCTCGCGTACGAAGAGAATGGACTTCTGGTTTGCGCGGAGTGCGCAGCCTAACTAGTTAGATGGAGTAGTTGTGGGAATCTTTTCCCGAAAGAAGGGCTCCCAAGCTTCCGAAGAGGAAGCCCCGGAAACCGAGGAGCTGATCGGACCTCTCAGTGAGGAGGATCATCCGGATCGCGGAGAGCTCCTTGACGCGGGAGCATTGTGGCTTCCACAGGTCGAGGGCGCGACCGTCCAGTTTTCTGTTGATAAGCGGCGCAAGCTTGTCCTAGGAGTGGTGTTCGTCAAGGACAATTCCGCACTTCAGCTTCAGGTGTTTGCCGCCCCGAAGTCTGCTGGCCTGTGGGACGATATCCGGGCGGAACTCATCTCCGCGATCGCTGCACAAGGTGGCCAATCGCGCCAGTCCGAAGGCGAATACGGCGCTGAGGTCCTCGCAGTTATGCCCGCTCCCGGTGCCAACAACACGAAGGCAACTAACCGCGTGCGGTATGTGGGTATTGATGGCCCACGCTGGCTCCTGCGTGCAACACTCACTGGCCGCGCCGCCACCCAGGATGAGGCCGCGTCGAAGATTCTGCATGAAGTGCTGGATACCGTTGTCGTGGTTCGCGGACAAACTCCGCACCCGCCACGCGAGCTGCTCGCCCTCTCAATCCCCCGTAAGGAAGGCGAGGAAAAGGAATCGGAGCGGCCCTCGCTCTCCCTGCCCGAACGCGGCCCGGAGATTTCGGAAGTTCGATGACAACCCGGTCCCGGAGGGTAAACGTGCGTGGCGTGACCACGGCGATCACCTATCCGGGCGCGGGGCCAGCACCCGTGCTGCGCGTCCAACTTCGCGTGGGGGAGAACTCCCTCGTGCTGGCATTCCTTGGGAGGGACGATCTGCAGGCGATAGAGATCGGCACGCAGCTTCGGGCGAAGGGCGCACTGGTAGACAGGCGCGGTACACCCACCATCTATAACCCGGAAATCAGCATCATTGCGGATACCGAGGTAGAGGAAGACGTATGAGTGAGCAACCGAAGCACACCGGGCTGAATTCAGTTATCGCAGAAGAATTTGACGTGTGGCAGGCGCTCGGCGGAGTTCGCGGCCTTATCGAGACTGCTGCGCCCGGCCTTGTGTTCATCGTGGTATACGTGGTGAGCGGGGAGCTAACTCCCTCGATCATCGCGCCAGTTGCGTTATCGGCTGCGTGTATCCTGCTCAGACTCATCCAACGGATCGACGTGACCCCCGCGCTCGGCGGCCTGGCAGGCATCGCGATTTCGGCCATCTGGGCATGGCGGTCCGGCGAAGCCTCGAACTTCTTCGGGATGGGGCTTATCACGAACGCCGCCTATCTGGGCGGTCTGCTGCTTTCGCTCGCGGTCCGGTGGCCCGCGCTTGGACTGCTTATCGGGGCGCTACGCGGCGATATTACGAGCTGGCGCCGGGATCCGGCGCTGATCGGAACTAAGAAGGCGTACTGGCGCATTACGTGGCTGTGGTGTGGATTGTTCGCTGCACGCCTCTTGGTTCAGGCCCCGCTGTATTTCGCGGATTCCACCACGGCACTGGGCATTGCCCGGCTCGTCATGGGGCCATTCCTTTTCGCATTTGTAGCATGGCTGAGCTGGATGATGGTGCGCCGCCTTCCCGCTGTTACTCCTGAGGATTCTCCAGCGGAGTAAAAAGTTCGGCCACAAGGTCCAGATCGTCTTGTGCTCCTTCCGCGCATAGTAGTAGTGCCTGATCTCCCGCTTCGAGAGTGAGATCCGGATCGGCTGGAACGGGCATTCCGTCACGCACGATCGCGTTGATGATGACTGTGCCGGGAAGATAGATCTGCGAAATCGGGGTGCCTGCCACCGGGGCGTTATCTGGCAGCGTCACCTGCATGAGCGTGGCACCGGACCGCTGAAATTGCATGACGGTGATGAGATCTCCGTCCGCCACAGCGTCCTCCACAAGGGACGTCATGATTCGCGGGGTGGAAACGGCTACATCTACACCCCAAGAATCGTCGAATAGCCATTCGTTCTTTGGGTTGTTGATCCGCGCGATGGCACGTTCCACGCCAAATTCGGTTTTACAAAGGAGGGAGACCACGAGGTTGGTTTTGTCGTCCCCAGTAGCGGCGACGACGACGTCAGTCTCTCCCGCGCCCGCCCGCCCAAGAGACTCAACTTCGCAAGCGTCTCCGAGGATCCAATCGGCCTGCGACACGGAGGCTACCTTCATAGCCTCCGGTGCCCGATCGATGATGGTGACGTCGTGTTTGGACCGAGCGAGCTCGCGGGCGATCGAACGGCCAACGGATCCTGCGCCCACAATGAGTACCTTCATTAATCCTCCTTGACGGGGTGCATGAGCACGTATTGGGCGGCACCCGCTTGGGCGGTTCCCACAAGGAGCTTGACGATATCGCCGTCCTGCAGGACGAAGCCGCGATGAGGGAGAAGGCCATGGCCCAATCGTGTCACGTAGGCAACCTGAGCTTGGGTGGCATCTTCGACTTCTCCCACGGTGTGCCCAAACCAGTCATCTACCACATCCACGCGAATGAGGCTGATTTCGGCCACCTCATCGGTGTATTCCACATGGGGACCCAACGGAATGAGGTGACGCAGCACCTGATCGGCAGTCCACTTCACGGTGGGAACCGTGGGGATACCTAGGCGTTCATAAACATCAGCCCGTGTGGGATCGTAGATTCTTGTTACAACGTTCTTCAGCCCGAAGGTTTCCCGGACCACGCGAGCGGCGATGATGTTTGAGTTATCGCCCGAAGACACTGCGGCGAAACCCGTTGCATCCTCAATCCCGGCTTGGCGCAGCGCTTCGCGGTCAAACCCCACACCCGTCACGCTTTGTCCACTGAAATCCTCGGGTAGGCGCCGGAAAGAATCTGGGTCGTGATCTATCACGGCGACAGAGTGGCCCATAGCGGACAGGTTAATTGCTAGTGCGGCACCAACGCGACCGCACCCCATAATGACGAAGTGCACGGGTTAGACGCTACCTCAACTCGGAAGGTAGCGTAGCCTATTTGATCATGGGTATTCCTCAAAAGGCCGCGCGATTCGCTGCGTCGCGGCGGGTAAGCGCGTTCAGCGCGGTGGTGCTAGTGGTATTCCTAGCGCCGCAGTTGGCGCTGCGCGTTATGCCGTCTGCCGGGGTGACTTCTCACCTAGTGGTGATGGCTGCGCTGGTGGGTTCATCCCTGCTTGTTTTCTTCGCCCTAGCGTGGCAGGAACGCATCTTGCCCCGCAGCTCCAATCCTCGGCTGGTTGCCACCTATATCGGGGAGCGGACCAGCGTTGTCCTGTCCTCGGCCCGGTTCGTTTCCTATGCCCTCATCGTGGTGATGGGCGCGGGGCTGGCGGTGGGGGGCCTTTCTGCCTTGATTGACTTGAGCGGGTATGGGCGGATCGTGCTGGTTGCCACGGTGATTGTGCTGGCATTTCCTGGGATCTTCGGGTCGCGCCCGCCTTCGCTGGTGTTGTATCTAGGGGCCGGTTTTTCGGTGCTCGCCCTCGCGGTGCTTCTCATCTATGGTCTCATTGCAGAGGTTTCGGGAGGGTTCTCTGAGGAGACGTTGGCGGCAACCCGCGAGTATATGGCGAATACGGCACAGTATGAGGCCGGTCCATTCTCTCTGCACGCGGTGGCGTTGGTGGGCTTGCTGCCGTCCGGGATGCTCATCCTTGCAATTGACCGCCGCTCCGTGAGGTCTGAGGAGCGGGCTGGCAATATACGCATGCAAGGATGGCGGGCTGTCTTTGCTTTCGTGGCGATACTCATCACGCTGTACTTCGAATCATCGCTTCAGATGAGCGCGAATACGCGAGCACTTCCTGTGCTGGCGATGGCATACGGGCTCTTTGGCAGCGCTGGGCACAGCGTACTCTCTATTGCAGCGATTATTGCGGGTATGGGGGCAGCCGTTGCAGCCTACGGCACGCTGCCTAGGCTAGTTCACGATTTGAGCGTTGACCGGATTCTCCCGCGCCACTTCGCCACCGAGAATTCCCCGCGCCCTAGAGTTCTTGCCGTGTCAATCACCGCTGGTCTGGCCGCGCTGGTGGCGGCAGTCACCTACGCTTCACAGTCTCCCGCGATGATGTTTGTGTTCACCACGTTCGCCATCTTCACCCTTTCGTGTGCCGCGATGGGCTTCCGCGGTTCGTCGATTCTGAAGGAGTCAGTGAGCAAGGAAGAGCGGGCCAGAGCTCGCGTTTCGCGGTGGATATTCGGGCTGTGCGCCCTATGCGGCGTGGGTGTGTTGGTGGGGATTGCGTGGATTCGTACCGGCTGGGCCGCCACCGCCATCGTTACCCTCCTCATTCCTGCCGCTCTTCTTATCTTCTTCCGGCGGGGTCGGGTACGCGTGGTACGCCAGCTTGCGGCAACCGATTTGACCGCAGGGCGTACGCTTCCCACCCGAGTGCATGGGGTGGTCTTGGTCTCGGCTCTGGACCTGCCCACACTTCGTGCGGTCTCGTTTGCTCGGGCGGCCCGGCTCAGTTCGCTGACTGCGGTGACGCTCGATTTTGATCCGAGAGCAACGAATGATCTTCGTCAAGATTGGCGGGCGGCCGCGCTCCCCGTTGAATTGACAGTATTGGGGACCCCGGAGGGCGCAGGGCCCCAAAACATCGTGGACTACGTGCGCTCCTTGCGGCAGACTCAACGTGCGGACATCGTTATGGTGTATATACCGCGGCTGGTGCCCACTGGTGTATGGCAGAGGTTCTTTGTTCGTCACTCCGAACCGCGTATTATGTCTGACCTGCGCCTCCAAGACGGTGTTGTCATAGCCGAGGTTCCCTACCAACTTCAACCCCAAGATGAGGAATAGCATGATCGATATTGAACTCACCGATATTGCCCATGGCGGAGCCTGCGTTGGACACAGCGATGGGCGGGCCGTTTTTGCCCGATTTGGGCTACCGGGCGAACGCGTGCGAGTTGCCGTAACTGAAGAGCGCTCAAAGCTACTTCGCGGCGACGTGGTGGAAGTGCTAGACAACCCTTCACCGCACCGTATCGATCACCCATGGCCCGTTGCAGGCCCGTTGGGGGTAGGCGGGGCTGAGCTTGGGCACGTGGAATTTGATTACCAAAGCGAATGGAAAACCTACGTCCTCAACAGCACGCTACGTAGGATTGGCGGGCAGCGGCTCGTTGACCATCTTGCGGAATCGGGGATCCAACCGCATGTGTTTCCCTTCGATGGAGACCGAGCGAATGGCGGCTGGCACACACGTACGCGTGTGGAACTCACCGTTGACGCGGACGGTTTCCCGGCCATGTACCGAAACGGAACACGCGAAACCGTTGCTGTCGGCCACGTGCCGTTGGCCGTGGCCGAAATCGATGACTTGGAGGTGTTTGGGGGATCGTGGGCCGGTCAGTTCCGTCCGGGCCAGAGGCTGAGGGCTGTAGCCCCTTCCGGAAGCGACCCGGTGTTGATGATTGACAAGAATGCCTTCTGGGCACCTCTGATGCCTGCAGAGCCCTATGTTCGCGAAGACGTTGTGGTGGGCCATAACCTCTACAGCTACCGAGTCCGCGCCAATGGGTTTTGGCAGGTGCATCGTGAAGCAGCGGCCCAGCTGATTGCGATGGTGATGCGAGCCGCCGCGGTCCAACCGGGGGACAATGTAGTGGAGCTTTATTCGGGCGCTGGTCTGCTCACTCAGCCCCTCGCCATCGAGGTGGGCCAAGGCGGAAGCGTTCAGTCCCTCGAAGGTGTGCGTCAGGCAGTTGAGGATGCCCGGGCGAACCTGCGGGAATTCAGCTGGGCCACCAGCCGAACCTCTGCTGTCAGTGCGCAGTTGGTGGGGAAGGAAGCTGGCGATGTCGTAATCGCTGATCCGCCGCGGGCCGGATTAGGCCAGGAGATCGCCACCATTCTGGCTGGTACGGGTGCGAATCGTATCGTGCTGGTTTCCTGCGATCCCGCGTCTATGGCTCGCGATATTCGTGCCATGGTGGATGCTGGCCGAAAGGTAGTATCGATGGAATCAGTGGATATGTTTCCTAATACTCACCACTTCGAAGTTGTGACTGCTTTGGTCTGAGACGGAATAGTGGTGAAAGGCTGCGCGTTAACGCCAATAACGTGATATCTTGACGTCAAGATAGTTTCAGCAAGAGTTATCTAGAGGAGTGTCATGAGCCTGAACAGCTTTAACTCGCGCGCCCAGCTTGAGGTGGGCAGCGATTCGTATGACATCTACCGTCTTGATGCAGTTCCAGGACTTTCTCGTTTGCCTTACTCGCTTAAGGTCCTCGCCGAAAACCTGCTGCGTACGGAAGATGGCGCCAATGTAACCGCCGCCCAGATTGAGGCCCTCGCCTCATGGGAACCTGAGGCAGAGCCCAGCCACGAAATCCAGTTCACGCCTGCGCGTGTGGTGATGCAGGACTTCACCGGCGTTCCCTGCATCGTGGATCTTGCCACCATGCGTGAAGCAGTGTCCTCTTTAGGTGGGGATCCCGATAAGATCAATCCGCTCAACCCTGCGGAGATGGTGATTGATCACTCCGTCCAGATCGACGTGTTCGGCCGTCAAGACGCTCTTGAGCGGAACATGGACATCGAGTATCAGCGCAACGGTGAGCGTTACCAGTTCCTTCGCTGGGGCCAAGGTGCGTTCGAGAACTTCAAGGTTGTGCCACCCGGGACCGGAATTGTCCATCAGGTCAACATCGAGTATTTAGCTCGCGTAACGATGACTCGCGATGGAGTGGCCTACCCGGATACTTGCGTGGGAACTGATTCTCACACCACGATGGTCAATGGCCTTGGCGTTCTTGGCTGGGGTGTGGGTGGCATTGAGGCCGAGGCGGCGATGCTGGGCCAGCCGGTCTCCATGCTCATTCCGAAGGTCGTGGGCTTCAAGCTGACCGGCTCGATCCCAGCCGGATCTACTGCCACAGACGTGGTGCTCACGATCACCCAGATGCTGCGGCAGCATGGCGTGGTGGGCAAGTTCGTGGAATTCTACGGAGACGGGGTTGCTGAGGTTCCGCTGGCGAACCGCGCCACAATTGGCAATATGTCCCCGGAGTTTGGTTCCACGGCCGCTATTTTCCCGATTGACGACGTGACACTCGATTATCTGCGCCTGACCGGCCGTGACGATTCTGAGGTTGCGTTGGTTGAGGCGTACACCAAGGAGCAGGGCCTATGGCATGATCCGGCTCATGAGCCGGTGTACTCCGAATACCTTGAGCTGGACCTTTCCACGGTGGTTCCCTCCATCGCGGGCCCCAAGCGACCACAGGATCGCATCCTGTTGTCCGAATCGAAGGAGTCTTTCGAGAACACGATTGGTGACTACGCTTCCGATCCTGCCCAAGAGGTCGAATTGACGCTCCAGAATGGGACGAATACGCGGCTGAGCAACGGCGATGTGGCTATCGCCTCCATCACCTCGTGTACCAACACCTCGAATCCCTCAGTGATGCTGGCGGCAGGTCTTCTGGCTAAGAAAGCAGTGGCCAAGGGGCTTGGCTCCAAGCCGTGGGTCAAGACCTCCATGGCACCAGGATCGAAGGTAGTCACGGACTACTTCACCAAGGCCAACCTGTGGGATGATCTCAACGCGCTCGGTTTCAACCTTGTGGGTTACGGCTGTGGCACCTGTATCGGCAACTCGGGACCGCTTCCGCAGGAAGTGTCCGATGTTGTCAACGAGAACGATCTGGCCGTTGTATCAGTGCTCTCGGGCAACCGAAACTTCGAAGGCCGCATTAACCCGGACGTCAAGATGAACTATCTTGCCTCTCCGCCGCTCGTGATCGCATACGCGTTGGCCGGTACGATGGATTTCGATTTTGAGAATGAGCCCTTGGGCAATGATCCCGATGGCACGCCGGTGTACCTGCAAGATATCTGGCCCGATCCGGACGAAGTTCAGGATACGATCGATCAGTCGATTGATTCAGACATGTTCCGCGATAACTACGCGAGTGTTTTTGAGGGTGATGATCGCTGGAAGCAGCTGCCAACACCTGAGGGTGATCTCTTTGATTGGGACGCGGATTCAACCTACGTCCGTAAGGCTCCGTTCTTTGATGATCTGGCTGCCGATCCAGCACCCGTGAAGGATATTTCCGGTGCCCGTGTGCTGGCGAAATTGGGCGATTCGGTCACCACCGATCACATCTCCCCGGCGGGTGCCATCAAGGCGGATTCCCCAGCTGGACGCTACCTCGCCGATCACGGTGTGGAGCGCCGCGACTTCAACTCGTACGGATCGCGCCGCGGCAACCATGAAGTCATGGTCCGCGGAACGTTCGCTAACATCCGCTTGCGGAATCAACTCCTCGATGGAGTTGAGGGCGGCTATACGAAGAACCTGCTGACGGGTGAAACCGAGGCAATCTTCGATGCGGCAATGGCCTACGCGGAGCAGGATATTCCGCTGGTTGTGCTGGGCGGCAAGGAGTACGGTTCCGGTTCCTCGCGCGATTGGGCTGCCAAGGGCACGTCGCTGCTGGGAGTCAAAGCAGTGATCACCGAATCCTTCGAGCGTATTCATCGTTCGAACCTGATCGGCATGGGCGTTCTCCCGCTCCAGTTCCCCGAGGGTGAGACTGCTGATTCGCTTGGGCTGACGGGCGAGGAGACCTTCTCCGTCCGTGGTATCACCGCACTGAACCTCGGGCAAACGCCCGATACCGTGCATGTGAGCGCTGAGCGGGAAGACGGCACCCTCATCGAGTTCGATGCGCGGGTGCGCATCGACACACCAGGGGAAGCTGATTACTTCCGCAACGGTGGCATCCTCCAGTACGTACTGCGCGAACTCTCCAAGTAACACCCCGAATACCTCCTAGGGTGATTGGCCATTAGTATGGATAGATCACCCTAGGAGGTATTTGCGTGAGAATACTCGCTTCCATCCAGAATCCGGCGGACGTTAAGAAGTTAACGCAGCCCGAACTTGACGATTTGGCGGCCGAGATTCGGCAGTTCTTGGTGGAGAACGTTTCGCGCACCGGCGGGCACTTGGGCCCGAACCTCGGCGTTGTCGAGCTGACTATCGCGCTACATCGAATCTTCGATTCGCCGGCGGACTCCCTCGTGTTCGATACCGGGCACCAGTCTTATGTCCATAAACTGCTGACCGGGCGGCACGACTTTTCGCACCTGCGCCAGAGCGAGGGGCTTTCTGGCTATCCCAACCGTGCAGAATCCAAGCATGACATCGTGGAGAATTCCCACGCCTCAACCGCACTATCTTGGGCGGATGGTATTGCCCGCGCCAAGCAGCTCCGCCGGGATCCCCACTGTGTGGTGGCCGTTATCGGAGACGGTGCGATGACAGGTGGGATGGTATGGGAAGCACTCAACAACATCTCCGAGGATCCCGAGCGTCCAATTGTCATAGTGCTCAACGATAATGGGCGCTCCTATGCCCCCACAGTGGGCGGAATGGTCCGGCGTTTCGAGGGGGCGCGCAAGCTTGATGCCGTGCGTGTGAACCGCAGCTACGAGATGTTCATGGAGTGGACGAAGAGGACCCTTCAGGACGCCGGCGCACCGGGCAAGATGGCCTACGGGGCTCTTCACTCCATCAAGCGCGGTGTCAAGGATATCTTCGTTGATGCCGGTATATTCGATTCTCTGGGGATCAAGTATGTGGGACCGGTAGACGGCCACGATGTCGAAGAACTAGAACAGGCATTTACTCTGGCTAAAGAATACGGGGGTCCGGTGGTTGTTCATGCAATCACGGAGAAAGGCCGCGGGTATAAGCCAGCCGAAGACGATGTGGCTGACCGCTTCCACGCGATCGGTAAGATTCACCCAGAGACCGGGCTGCCGGTTGCACCCGCTCGGTTCGGGTGGACATCAATCTTTGCCGAACAGATCCTCAAGCTTGCCTATGAGAATCCGCGAATTATAGGCGTGACTGCCGCGATGCTGCGGCCCGTGGGGCTGGGGCCCCTCGCTAACGAATTCCCTGATCGGGTGATCGATGTGGGAATTGCTGAGCAACACGCTATTACCATGGCGGCCGGCCTGGGCTATCAGGGAATGCACCCTGTGGTGGCCCTCTATGCCACGTTCCTCAACCGGGGCTTCGACCAAATGCTCATGGACGTGGCGCTTCACCGGGCGCCCGTCACCTTTGTGCTGGACCGGGCGGGAATCACCGGTGATGACGGTCCCTCGCACAACGGGATGTGGGACCTATCTTTAGCGGCGATGGTTCCGGGCCTCGCCACTGCCTGCCCGCGCGATGGCGAGCGGCTGCGCGAGCTACTGGCGGAGGCCTGCTCTATTGAGGCTCCAACGCTGGTGCGCTATCCAAAAGGGGAGGTCCCGCCGGATATGGACGCAATTCGCAGAACTCCCGCTGGGGATGTCCTCTGGGAAAGTGCGGTACAGCAGGCCCCCAGCGTTGCGGTGGTTGCTGTGGGTGCAATGGCGGCCGATTGCCTTGAAGCGTGCCGCGACGTCCAAGGTGTCAATGTGACCGTCATTGATCCACGCTGGGTGCTACCCATCTCAGATGAGCTAGTGGATCTGCTGACCTCGTTTGATCGCGTTGTGTGCGTGGAAGATGGTCTGATGGACGGGGGAGTAGGCAGCGAGATCGAGCTAGCGCTGGAGCACATAGGTTCTGAGGTTCCCGTGTGTAGGATCGGCATCCACCGCGAGTTTATCCAGCATGGAAACCGGGCCTCAATCGAGGCTGATGAAGGCATGCGGCCCGCAGATATAGCCGCCGCGATTACTTCGTAGCCCGGCGCGCGCCATTCACAATGGCCGGAGCCACGTTCTCTACCTGCCATGGCCGTGCCCCGAGGGCTGCCAACAAGACGGGGATTTCCTCTGGATTATCCCAACCATCCCACGCCAGATACTTCTGAAGCAAAGGTTTGAGGAGTAACTCTTGGCGGATTCCTAAATCGTCGGCACGGGTGAGAACAGCGCCGCGGACGATATTCCATCGCTCCGCCACATCCTCGCCATGCCTTTGCCATTGCTTGACGGGAGGAAACGGTGACGGGTCCGATTTGAACTGGCGGCTCGGTAGCTCTTCAGCTTCGAGGCGCCACACCGGCTCCACGGCCTGCCAGTAGGCCAAAGCATCCCGGCGCCCAGAACGGGAGCGAAGCAGTGGTGAATTCTCAACGTCCTGACGAGAGCGTGGTTTACGCAGAGCGAGCTGGCCCATCACCTTAGAGGGAAGGACTTTCTCGGGAGAGAGATCACGCTGGCGGGCAAGCTCATCCCTCTTGACCCAGAGGGCCTCGAGCATGCCGAGCGAACGTTGATCCTTGACGCCCGCCTGACGAGCAGCCTTGCGCCACGGCTGAACCTTGGGTGGCCGTGGGCCGCGCAGCCGGATCTCTTCACATTCCTCGCGAAGCCATTCGAGGCGCCCAGCGCGCTCCAACATGGCGGTGAGTTCGTCGCGCAGTTCTAACAGCAGCTCAACATCTAGGGCGGCATAGGCCAGAAGTGCGGGGGCGAGTGGACGCTCGGACCAATCGGAGTTGGAGTGTTCCTTGGCAAGCCCAAATCCCAGAACCTCAGCAACCTCAGACTGAAGGGAGATTCGCGGGAAGCCAAGCAGTAGGCCAGCTACCTCTGTATCGAAGATCTCCGGCGGGTACAGTCCGAGTTCGTGTAGACAGGGAAGATCTTGATCGGCCGCATGGAGGATCCACTGATCGGTTGACATGACCTCGGCAAGCGGACCGAGCCGATGCTCGATACCTACTGGATCAATAAGAAATGTGCCAGCGCCCTCACGCCGCACCTGGACAAGGTAGGCGCGGTCGGAATAGCGAATCCCCATGGCACGCTCGGTATCCACGGAAAACGGCCCGTGGCCGGCCGCGAGGGCAGCGGTCACCTCATCGATTTCTTCGTGGGTCACACCGGGGATACCGTCGCGTGGCTCATCAAGTGCGATAAGGTCAACGCTTTCGTTCATTCCATCTCCTCAAGCCTGAGAGGGAGCGCAGAAACTCCTGCGGGGCCAAGCCCACAGGCCTCCGCGGCAAATGCTGCCCATGCCTGGAGATGGGCTGAAACATCTGGATCCTCAGGGCTCCACGAGGCACGAAGTTCTACCTCGGTTCGAGAAGACAACAGGGATTCCCCTCCAAAGGTCTCATTATAGAGGCGAGTGACCGTGCCAGTCAGATTATGATATTCCGCCTCGTGCCCATGAAGAGCATCAGTCAGCCATGCCCACGCCACCTCAGAAAGCATGGGATCATCGCCGATCTCCCTGTCAACGGGTGCACTGGCGTAACACACGATGCGGAACGTTCCGTCCCAGGCCGGTTGGCCTTCTGGATCGTGCAGTAGAACGAAGCGAGCATTTCCGCGGTAGGCGTCAGGGTCTAGGACGGTCGAATCGTTGACCTCCGCCTGAAGCGCTACAGCCCAGGGAGCAATTCGCTTGGGTGGGGGAATCTGGACGATGTGGATCTCAGGACGAAACGAATGGCCTCGAAGGGAATCCAACGCCGCCACGAACGCGGATGGGGCATTTATCTCAGGCACACGTTTACCTTAGCGGGCGTGATAGCGCCATCTGGGGCGGCGCGCCGGGTAGTGTGGAGCCATGACCACTTCCAGATTCGTGAAAATGGACGACGAAGCCTTCGTGGCCGCCGCGGCCGATGCCTCGATTGACCTGCCGTTGGAGCAAACGCCTGATTGGGACTCTTTCGACGTTGCCGCCGATGGCCGCACCCCGTGGGCGAAGCTCGTGTGGCTGGTAGACGAGCAGCCTCGGGCATTCCTCGCTCTCACGAAGATGAAGGGACGGGGTTTTTCTTACCTCTGGGGTAAGCACGGCCCGGTGTGGACGCAGCCCGAACCCACTTACACCGAAGAGCGTGCGATGCGTGCTGAACTCCGCACGTTTATCCGCAAAGCCGATCGAACGATAGCCTTTGTGCGCCTTCACAGCGTGCACCGCTCCGATGATTTGAGTGAACTCCTTCAGTCCGTCACCTATGACCGCACGATCGTCCTAGATTTGACTAAGGACGAGGACCAGCTCCTCGCGGAAATGAAGAAGCGCGGGCGTAGGGACGTGCGCAAGGCGCTGCGTGATGAATCCATGGTTGCCGCTGATGAGACCGGCCGGGCGCTCGAGGTGTTTCCGGAGCTCTACCAGCTACTCATTGAGACGGGCGAGCGCGATTCCTTCGGTATTTCCCCACGCGCAACGTATGAGAAGATGCTGAGCGCACTTGGTCCAGAGCACTGCAGGCTCTACACGGTGCGACGGGATGGCCGCCCGCTGTGTTGGGGCATCGTGACCACCACGGCCACGCAGGCAACCTACTACTACGCCGCCTCCAGCGCCGAAGGCCGCAAGGCCCTTGCACCGGATCTGCTGGTGTGGTCCATGACATGCATGTTGCGCGAGCGTGGAGTCAAGAGCTTCGACATGATGGGAATTGACTCAGAGCGAGCACCACAGCTATCCGGAGTGCGCGGCTTCAAGACGAAGTTCACCGAGGAGATCAAGGATGTTCCGGGCGCCTGGGATTACCCGATCTATAAGACCTTCTATCGCGGCCTCCATGTGGCACTAGCCGCTAAGCGCGCCGCCGTGGCTAAGGTAAAAGGAACGCGACACCCGGCTGAGTAAACGTGACCGCACTACCCGTCCCGCAAGCAGTAACTTCAGGGCCGCCCCACGATAGTGCGGCGTCAAGCCCTGAGGCAGGGAGCGCCACACACGCGTCTGGCTCAAACGAATAGGCCACAAAAGCGTCCGCTCGGCGCAAATATCCTGAGCGTCCCAGCCGGACAATCTCGGTGGTGGCCAGATCACCGCTAGCGAACTGGGGCGTTGCACGGCGCAGGGCGATCGCCTCGCGCACAAATGCGAGAAAGTCGCGGTGTTCGGGCTCGTCTACTTCGTGCCAGTCCAGCGTTGAGTCCTTGAAGGTGCTCTCGTGTTGCGGGTTAGGAACGCGGATTTCGTCGTCGCCATAAATAGACAACCAATTCCAATCCTTAAACTCGTTAATCCGGCCCTCCTCAACGGCCTTCCCTAAATCCCCGCTGTGATCTGTAAAAAACTGGAACGGGGTGCGAGTGGCCCACTCTTGCCCCATGAACAGCATGGGGGAGAAGGGGGAGGCGAGCAACAGGCCCATCTGGGCGGCAAGTTGACCGGGCGAGAGCTTCGCGGATGGTCGGTCACCGATGGCGCGATTACCCACCTGATCGTGGTCCTCGGTGCATGCGACAAAGCGGTGCCCGCTCGTTCCGGGTGCCAGGGGAGCACCCCAGTTCGCGCCCCTAAAGGTGGAGTAGTTTCCGTTGTGTGCGAAGGCCTGAGAGAAAACCTTCTCTAGGGCGCCGGGTTCACGGAAATCGGCGTAGTAGGCAAACGACTCTTCAGTGGCATAAGCGTGTAGGGCATGATGAATATCGTCATCCCACTGGCCCGTCATGCCGCGGCCACCCTCGGAAGTAGGGGTCACCATAATCGGATCGTTGAGGTCCGATTCGGCGATCAGAGAGATCTTGCGGCCCGTTGCCGCCGCGAACGCGGAAACCTCATCGGACAATTCCGCCAAGAAGTGGCGCTGCGAAGTATCAATAAGGAAGGCCACGGCGTCCAGCCGCAGCGCATCCACATGGTAATCGCGGATCCACTGCATCGCGTTTTCGATCAGGTAGCGGCGAACGGGAGCATTGTTTTCTCCGTCAAGGTTTACCGCCCAGCCCCACGGTGTTTCGTGCTTATCGGTGAAGTAAGGACCAAACTGGGAAAGGTAATTTCCATCCGGACCAAGGTGGTTGTACACGACGTCAAGACACACCCCGATACCGTGGGCATGGGCCGCGTCAACGAAGGCTGCAAATGCGGCTGGGCCACCGAAGTTTTCCGTGACCGCATAAAGCGAAACGCCGTCATACCCCCAATTGCGGGTGCCGGGCACCGGGACGATGGGCATCACCTCAACGATGTCCACGCCAAGTTCCGCCAGATGAGGGAGCTTGGCCGCCGCGGCCTCAAACGTGCCGTGGGGCGTGAACGCGCCGATATGGAGCTCGTAGGTGACGGCCCCGCGCGCATCCACCCCTAACCACTGCGAATCAGACCACAAAAAGTTCGCAAGATCCACAACCTCGGACGGGCCGTGAATTCCCTCGGGCTGGCGGCGCGAACGCGGATCAGGCAGGGGATCGGCACCGTCAATTCGCAGGCCGTAGCGCGTTCCGGAGGCGAGAGGCTGCGGACTAATCCACCAGCCCGCGTCCTCCGGGGCGGGCCCTGCGGGCATCATTGGGATGTCCTCACCTGAGCCGGTGATGTGCACGGTCAGTTCGTGCGCTTTTGGGGCCCATACGCGAAGGTTCTCGGCCATGCTGTTACTCCTCTGGTCTGCTAAACCGCTACTTAAGCTCGCTGCAGCGTGCCAACACTGCCACCGGCAGGGTGTCGAGCACTTGCGCCAGGCCAACCGCACCCTCGCCAAACTCGTTCCCCGAAAGGACATCGCGCCACTGCCCGGAAGGAAGCACCACGGTGTGATCCGCAAAGCCCCCATTATCCGCAAGCTGGTGCGGCAATCTCTGCACGATCACCGCAACATCCGGGACGCCATCGAGCGTCCGGGAGAAGGCATACGCGTGTCCCGTGGTAACCGGCAGGGGAGTGAAGCCCGAATGGCCCGAAGCGAACGTTTGGGGCCGCTCGCGGCGCAAGCGCAGGATTCGCGATGTGATCCAAAGCTTCTTCTGGTCTAAGGTCGCGTTCCCGGGCAGCGTATCGCGTTCGTCTAGGTCGGCGAGCATCTGGCCGATAGCCTCGTAATCCACCGGGCGCCGGTTATCCGGGTCCACGAGAGAATTCTGTGTGATTTCCTCGCCCTGATAGTTATCGGCCACGCCCAGAATCGTCAGAGCGATCGTCTTTTGGGTCAGCGTTGTGACATCACGTGAGATCTGTGTGCGGGCATAGGCATCGGTCAGATCCCTGAGAGTGTCCTCATTCGAAAGGATTGCCCGTGCGTAAGAGTAGAGAGCCTCCTCCTGTTCGGTGGATGGATCCGTCCACGTAGTCCATGACTTTTGCTCGCGGGCGGCTTTCTCTAGATAGGCCACAAGGCGATCAATTTCGATGGGGCCATCCGGGCGCCACGTCCCGGCGATTGTTTGCCACAGGAGATTTTCGATCTGGCCGTCGATGTCTCGCGGACGGTCCGGAGCGTGGCGTGCGCGGAGATTAGTGACGAGGCTGCGCCAAAGGCTTGGCCACTCAGAAAGTATCGAGATTGCCGCACGGGTGTCCTCCCCGCGCTTTGTGTCGTGGGTTGTCAAAGTAGTCATTGTGACCGGCCAGTGTGCCGTCGTGTTGGCGACCCAAGAGGAAAGATCGTCCGTGGAAATCGCGGCGCGGGAGGGATCGCCGCCCACCTCATTGGCGCTAGTAAGGGGAGTGTAGCGGTAAAAGGCCGTATCCTCGACGCCCTTGGCCATAACGGCCCCACACGCCTGCTGGAAGCGAATGATCGCTTCTGCCCGGGCATCCTCGAAGGTCCTGCCCGCGGAGCCAACCTCTTGACCCGTGAGCAGATCCACCACTACATCAAGCGAGGTAGCTGCGTCCTCGTCTAGCTCAGGGCGGGCACGGGCGGCGGCATCGCATACTGCCTGCTCGGACACCGGGGGTGCCGGTTCGGTCGGCACAATGTAGGCGCGGTAGCGGTCCATGGCGACGATCAGCGCTGATAGTGCGCTGAAGAGCGAACCCCGCGTGTGGTCGCGCAGACGGATATCGGCGTGACAGACCTTGACCAACAGATCCGTCAGCCGGACAATCTCAGCCTTGAGAGAGGTATCGAGAATCTGGCGCTTAGCCTTGGCTTCGATAGATTCGAAGCTTTCGGTCACGTTGGACAGCTCCACGTATTGGGCCAAGAGGAGGCCCACCCCGGCCGGATCCGTAAGGGCGGCGCCGATGCGCCACGATGCGTCGTATCCTGTGGTGCCTGAACACCGCCAATCAGGAGGAAGCTCTTCGTCCCCTTCAATAATCTTCTCGGCCACGATCCATGCGCCGCCCGTGGCCTTGTGCAGACGCGCCATGTATTGGCGAGGATCCGCTAAACCGTCCGGATGATCGATTCTAAAGGCGTCAATATACCCGGTGTCGTGAAGTTCGAGGAGCAGGGCGTGAGAACCGGCGAATACTTCACGATCTTCGACTCGAATGGCGGCGAGCGTATCAACGTCAAAGAAGCGCCGATAGTTCAACTCCTCTTCCGCTACTCGCCAGTAAGCCAACCTGTAGAACTGGCTATCAAGCATGTCAGCCAGCGGAAGCGCCTCGGTTTGGGCACGGACTGGAAAGACGTGTTCGTAGTAGCGCACTACGTATTGTTCTCCCACGTCCTCGAATCCCGGCACCACCATCTTTTCGAGTGAGATTTCGCCATTGGCCAGTACGGTCCCGATGCGGTTGCCAAGCACCGGCATGAGTAGGCCATCTTGGGCCTCGCTCAGTTCGATATCGAACCAATTGGCATACGGGGATTCGGCGCCTTCGCGAAGAACGGACCACAGGGCCCGGTTCAAATAGAGCGGCGTGGGTACGGCCATGTGATTGGGGACAACATCCACCACCACGCCCATGCCCGCCGCGTGGGCGGCATCCGCGAGGCGTTGGAAGCCAATTCGCCCTCCCATGGGCTCCGAGATCTTCGTGTGATCCACAACGTCATACCCGTGAGTGGAACCTGGAGCGGCCTGAAGAATCGGAGAACAGTAGACGTCCGTGATCCCGAGGGTCTTAAGGTATGGGATGATCTGTGTGGCATCATCGAAGGTGAACTGGGGGCCGAGCTGAAGCCGGTATGTTGATACGGGCTGGCGTTTATCCGGCGCCGGCGCATGAGTCAACTGAACAGGAATCTTCCGTGTATCTGTAACCTCGGTCATATCCCGACCTTACTTCACCGTGGCGGATTCCTCATCTTCTGCCGAGACTTCGTCCCATGAACGTGCCTCGGGCCGTGGATCGGCGAAGTTAGAAACGGATTCGATATTGGAGTCCTCTTCCTCGTTTGCCTTGGTAGGCTCCGAAGAGGTGTCGCGGATCAACACGCGCATGGCGCGCCCATCTACACGGAACGACTCTCCGGCAGCGTATAGCCTCTCATTGTCAAGATTCGTGCCGGTATCCAGCACGTCTCTCCAAGACTTGCCGTACGTTTCGTCAGGTAGCGAGAAGGTCTGCTCATTAGCATCGGCATTGATTGCCATGATGATGTCATCATCAACGATCTCATTACCGCGGTGATCAGGCTCCCGGATAGCCTTGCCGTTCAAGTACACCATAAGGGAACGAGCGAACCCTGCTTGCCAATCCGCATCCTCCATCCAGGAGGCGTCGGGTCGGAACCACTCGATTTCACCCACATCCGAACTGCCACCACGTTGGGATGAGCCAGCGAAGAAGCGCCGCCTCTGGAGTACGGGGTGATCACGCCGGAAGTGGATGAGTCGGGAAGTGAAATCGAGCAGTGCGCGCTGAGGGGCACTGAGATCCCAATCGATCCACGTGATCTCATTGTCTTGGCAATAAGTGTTGTTGTTGCCTCCCTGAGTACGGCCCATCTCATCGCCATGGCATATCATCGGAACTCCCTGTGACAACATGAGTGTGGTCAAGAAGTTGCGCACTTGCCTGGCGCGGAGGTTGAGAACTTCGGGATCGTCCGTAGGACCCTCGGCGCCGCAGTTCCAAGATCTGTTGTTGGATTCGCCGTCGTTCCCGCCCTCTAAATTGGCTTCGTTGTGCTTATCGTTATACGCAACAAGGTCGCGCAGGGTAAAACCATCGTGGGCGGTCACGAAGTTGATGGAGGCGAATGGGCGGCGCCCAGAGCTCTCGTATAGATCTGAAGAACCTGTCAGGCGGGAGGCTAGCTCAGAGAGCATGGCGGGCTCGCCACGCCAGAAATCACGTACCGTATCTCTGTACTGCCCATTCCACTCTGTCCACAGGGGAGGGAAGCCACCCACGTTGTAGCCGCCTTCCCCAATGTCCCACGGCTCGGCAATCAGCTTAACCTGAGAGATAAGCGGATCCTGATGAATGATGTCAAAGAAGGAAGAAAGCTTATCCACTGCGTGGAGTTCACGTGCCAGCGTGGAGGCCAGATCGAACCGAAACCCGTCCACGTGCATATCTGTGATCCAATAGCGCAGGGAATCCATGATGAGCTGGAGCGATGAGGGCGAGCGCATATTGAGAGAGTTTCCGGTACCAGTGGTATCGAAGTAGTGTTCCTCATCGTCCTCAACCAAGCGGTAATACGAAGGATTGTCGATACCCTTGAAAGAGAGCGTGGGCCCCATATGGTTTCCCTCGGCGGTGTGGTTATACACCACATCCATGATCACTTCAATGCCAGCCTCATGGAACGTTTTCACCATGGACTTGAACTCGTGGACCTGACCATAGGAGCTACTTGAAGCCGAGTATGCGTTGTGAGGCGCGAAGAACCCGATTGTGTTGTACCCCCAGTAGTTGGAGAGCCCCTTGTCCTGCAAAGACGTGTCATTGACGAACTGGTGACACGGCATGAGCTCGATAGCCGTAATACCCAGATCCTCCAGATGATCGAGGATGGGTGGGCAGCAGAGCCCCATATAGGTTCCACGCAGGTCCTCGGGCACATCTGGGTGGAGCATCGTCATGCCGCGCACATGGGCCTCGTAAATGATGGTCTCGTTGTATTCATGGCCGGGTGGCCGGTCATGGCCCCAATCAAAGTACGGGTTGATCACTACGGACGTCATCGTGTGCCCGAGTGAATCTAGCTCCTTACGCTTTGAGGGATCGTTGAAATCGTAAGAGAAGAGAGCCTGATCATTGGTGATCTCTCCATCGATGGCCTTCGCATACGGATCGAGAAGTAACTTGGATGGATCGCAACGCAGACCCTGCGCAGGTTCGTAGGGCCCGTAAACGCGGTATCCGTAGCGCTGTCCCGGTGCTATTCCGGGTAGGTAGCAGTGCCACACAGAGGAATCGACCTCGGTGAGTTGAATGGTCTCTTCCTCGTGGTCTTCGGTGAGAAGCACCAACTCCACACTATCTGCGATTGAGGAGTAGATAGCGAAGTTTGTGCCACTGCCATCGAAGGTGGCCCCAAGAGGATAAGGATGTCCTGGCCAAATTTGCATGAAATAAGCATCCCACGTCTGGCCGTTGTTCGCGATATATATGGTGTGAGGTCTGCGAATTACGCCCTAAGCGACTGCCATTAAGCACATTAGCCCCATAAGACTAATTGTTTCTAATTAGCCTACATAAGCTAATTGAACCTAATTGCGGTATGGTTGATGCATGTTTGTTGTCACTATGGATCAGAAGGATTCGCGCCACGATACGGACCGAGTCCCGGATCTCCTGACTCGGCTGGATTCCCTCGAGACTGTGGGAGGCTTCGCGCGAACAGTTGGGGATGAGGTGCAAGGCGCGCTCGCGAACGCGGGCCAAGTAGTTCGCGCTGTCCGTATTGGCTTGTGGTCCGGGCGCTGGCACATTGGCATCGGCTGTGGGAGGGCGGAATCCACAGATGTTTTTGCCGACGACGACGCCATGCGCTCAGCCCGCAGTCCCGCATTCATCAGGGCACGCGAGGCGGTGGAGGCTTCCAAGAAGTACACCGTATCCGTTGCCGTTGTGGGGGCGGATGCCGAGCTTGCGGGCGATGCTCAAGCGGTTCTCCAACTGATTGGCGTCATTATCGATTCTCGGACTGATGCACAGCGCGAAGTTGTGGAACTGGCAGGCGAGGGTCTCAGCGGCCAGAAGATCGCCAAACAACTGGGGATCAGTGAGGCGTCAGTTTCTCGACGGCGCAGCCTTTCGAGGATCTCGGAGGAAGAGGCGGGCTGGCCCGCGGTGCGGCGGCTACTGACGGAATTGGACGCTGTTAAAGGAGGTGCGTCATGACCGTGGTAATCCTGCTCAGTGCGCTTGTAGCCTCGGCACTGCTTGGGTGGCTAGCCGTGGAACTTGTGTTTCGGCTGGCGCATGTTCGCGAGTCTGCCGGCGGGCCGCCACGGCGTGGTGGGTACGAGGCCACGATGCTGCCCGAACCGGGGCCAGTTGAAGTGCTGCGGGGTGGTATGTGGATCGGTGTGTTGGAGAGGATCGCTATCACGGGTGCGATCTTGGCGGGCGCATCGGGTTTGATCGCCGCCGTTGTGGCTATTAAGGGACTGGGGCGGTGGTCAGAGCTTCAAGCAAATCCCGCGCTCAACGAGCGTTTCATCATAGGCACGCTGGCTTCCTACCTAATGGCGGGCGTATGCGGCTTCGTTGGCGTGTGGGCCATGGGCCTGGTCTAGCCGATCACCACACACGCTAGTGTGATGCGCCCACTGGTTCTGTTCCACCACCTGCTATTGGGGTCAATCGTGCTCATGGAAGTCTCCTCGGGGATCAATGCCTAGGCGATAGTGTAGGTCAAAGCACCCAGAGGCTGGGGAATGCGAAGAGGGCCCGCAATGCGGGCCCTCTTGCTTCGAAAATGTCTCGACCATTTTCGTGGGCCATACTGGGATCGAACCAGTGACCTCTTCCGTGTGAAGGAAGCGCGCTACCGCTGCGCTAATGGCCCAGTGCAAACACCGAGGAAAACCTCAACGCGTGCCCAATGAGAATAGCCCGCAGATGCGTCAAAGCGCAAAGCGGTGGCACGTGGCGTGCACCTCACCGGCTCAGTTGGACAGGGGGGAGGGAGGTTGCATATAGTTATGGAGCGCCGCCGGTGAGGCAACAAACTGGCAGCGTAACGCCATGCGGATGTGGCTCAGTTGGTAGAGCATCACCTTGCCAAGGTGAGGGTCGCGGGTTCGAGTCCCGTCATCCGCTCGGAGGAACGGCAGTCTAACTGTCAATCCCGCACGGTGGGTTGGCCGAGAGGCGAGGCAACGGCCTGCAAAGCCGTGTACACGGGTTCGAATCCCGTACCCACCTCGCATGGGCGATTAGCGCAGCGGTAGCGCGCTTCCCTGACACGGAAGAGGTCACTGGTTCGATCCCAGTATCGCCCACTAGAACCCCGGTTTAACCGGGGTTTTATGCTTCTTATGAGGCAACTGCGGATGTGGCTCAGTTGGTAGAGCATCACCTTGCCAAGGTGAGGGTCGCGGGTTCGAGTCCCGTCATCCGCTCCATCTTTCCTCCACGGGCATTAGGCCCGTCTGCTCATCAGTAGAAGGAGTTTTGTCCTTGAATACGAACGTTGCCTCGTATATTACGAGGCTGACGCATTATTCAAGGGCGAGACGGTCAGGCCTATATCGCTGGTAAGAGGTGCGGCCATGGTTTCGATTACTCTCGCGCGTATTTCCTAGCAAAGTTTCTCAGGAGCGAATGCGAGGGAGCCACGTCTACGCCCTGCAGTACGGCCAGAGTTTGGGCGGCCTCTCCGCTGGGATAGTAGCCGTGGCCGTCATAAGCCATCACGCGCTGGGCCAAGGCATTTTGATCCAGCTCCGGGTGGAACTGAGTCGCATACATGTTCTTCCCAACCTTGAACATCTGTACGGGGCAGGGGCCGGAGGTCGCCAGTAACGTTGCTGTTTCTGGAAAATCGCGAATCGCCTCGGTATGGCCCACGTAAGCGTGGAAAGTGTCTGGTAAATCCTGCGCCACCGGATCGGCGCGGCCGGCATCGGTCAGTGAAATCGCGGGCGCGGATACGGTCTCACCGAACTTTGTATCCACCGTTCCGCCCTGATGGAGGCCGAGGGTTGCAACCCCGTAACATGCGCCAAAGAAGGGAAAGTCCCGCGGCACCAACGAGTCGAGCAACCCAGCCATTTCGCGTTCCACTCGGTGTTGGAGTGCGGACTTTTCTTCGGAAGGCATGGAGGCGTTGAACGGGCTACCGCCCACGAGGATCCCGGAAATCGCATCCAGATCAAGTTCGGGCAGCGGATGCAGATCCACCCGAACGTGCCGAAGTTGATCCTGAATAAGCCCACAGTGCTTCAGGAACGAAAGGTACTCCGCCCGCGCCAGTTGTGGCTCGGGACGCGAAGAGATGAGGACGAATGGCTTCACCCTCGCATTATAAATGGTGGGGTGGGTGGATGGGGGATGAGGAATCGTCGTCGGTATAAAAAGCCGAGTAGGATATACCCGGTACGTGCCCTCGTATGTGCGTACAAGACCTAGATAAAGGAGACCACGTGAACCTCATTATGGACGGGATGTCCACCCCGATCAATGAGCAGACCACCGGCATCGAGTTTTACCAGAAGCAGCGTGAGATCGTGGCGTTGCGCGTGAATGGGGAGCTCAAGGATCTGGATACGGATCTGGCAGCGTTGCCGGAGGGCACGCAGGTTGAGGGCGTGAACATCTCCTCGGACGATGGCCTGAACATTCTGCGGCACTCAGCCACTCACGTGCTGGCCCAGGCGGTTCAGGACACTTTCCCGGATGTGAACCTAGGGATTGGCCCGTTCATTACGGACGGCTTCTACTACGATTTCGGCAATATCGATGCCGTGACCCCAGAACTCCTTAAGGACCTCCAGAAGAAGATGCAGCGCATCGTCAAGGAAGGACAGACCTTCCGCCGCCGTGTGGTGAGCGAGGAAGAGGCACGTGTTGAGTTAGCGGATCAGCCCTACAAGCTGGAGCTGGTGACCACCAAGGGCTCGGACGCCGATGGCGCCTCTGTTGAGGTTGGCCACGGCGAACTGACTATCTATGACAACGTCCGCCGGAACGGCGATGTGGCGTGGAAGGATCTGTGCCGAGGCCCGCACCTGCCCACAACTAAGCTGATAGGCAATGGTTTCGCGCTGACGAAGTCCTCGGCCGCCTACTGGAAGGGCGATCAAAACAATGACGGCCTCCAGCGCATTTATGGCACGGCGTGGCCCACGAAGGACGCGCTAGTGGCCTACCAGGAGCGAATCAAGGAGGCAGAGCGTCGCGACCACCGCAAACTGGGGGCGGAGTTGGACCTGTTCTCCTTCCCTGAGGAGGTAGGCCCGGGCCTCGCGCTGTTCCATCCCAAGGGCGGGATGCTGCGCCACAACGTCGAAGAGTTCATTATCAATGAGCACATGAAACGCGGCTTCGAGATCGTTTACACCCCTGAGATTACCAAGGGTGGGCTCTTCCACACCTCCGGGCACCTCCCGCACTACGCGGACACGATGTTTCCGCCGCTTGTTGCGGACGAGGAGCGCGATGCCGAGGGTAACGTCACCAAGGCCGGGCAGGATTACTACCTCAAGGCCATGAACTGTCCGATGCAGAACCTCATTTACCGCTCGCGCGGGCGCTCCTACCGCGATCTGCCGCTCAAGCTGTTCGAGATGGGCCATGATTACCGTTACGAGAAGTCCGGGGTGGTTGCCGGGCTGACCCGTATGCGCGGATTCACTCAGGATGATTCGCACATCTACTGCACACCCGATCAGGCACCGCAGGTGATCAAGGAGCTGCTGGGCTTCTTCGATGATGTGCTCTCCGCCTTCGGGCTTTCTGACTTCTACCTTGAGCTGTCCACTCGCGATACCGAGAAGAATCAGGATAAGTTCATCGGCTCGGAAGAGGATTGGGCTGAAGCAACGCGCGTGCTTCAGGAAGTGTGCGAATCCACCGGGTTGGACCTAGTGGCGGACCCGGGCGGGGCCGCCTTCTACGGACCTAAGGTGTCCGTCCAGGCAAAGGACGCTCTGGGCCGTACTTGGCAGATGTCCACCGTCCAGTATGACTTCAACCAGCCCGAGCGCTTCGGGCTGGAGTACACGGCGCCGGACGGCTCGCGCCAGCGGCCCGTCATGATCCATTCGGCAAAACTGGGTTCGGTGGAGCGCTTCATCGGGGTTCTCACCGAGCATTACGCTGGGGCTTTCCCGGCGTGGCTGGCCCCAGTGCAGGCGCGCCTCATTCCTGTGGCCGAAGCGTTCGACGATTACGTGGACAACGTTGCTTCGAAGCTCCGGGCGCACGGAATTCGTGTGGAGGTTGATCACTCGGACGATCGGTTCGGTAAGAAGATCCGCAACGCCTCCAAGGAGAAGATCCCCTTCACGCTGATCGCCGGTGGCGAGGACGTTGAATCCGGAGCCGTCTCCTTCCGTTACCGCGACGGACATCAGGAGAATGGGATCGCCGTGGATCAGGCTGTCGAGCACATTCTGGACGTCGTGGCGCGGCGGGTTAACGATGTTGAGGGAGAGCGTTTGGTATGAAGCTGGACAGTGCCGAGAGCCACCCGGGAGACCCGGACGGATTTCAACGGCTGTGGACCCCGCACCGCGCCGCCTATGTGAGTGGGCATGAGAAGCCCACTAACGAGGATTCTTCCAAGTGTCCGTTTTGTAAGGCTCCCGATGGAAACGACGACGACGGATTGATCATCGCCCGCGGGCGCACATGTTTCGCTTTGCTGAATCTGTACCCGTACAACTCGGGGCACGTCTTGGTATGCACCTATCGGCACGTCTCCCTCTACCCGGACCTTACCGACGAGGAGCGTACGGAGATGGGTGAGATGACGGCACGTGCCATGAAGGTTCTGGACGCTGCCATGCATCCACAGGGCTTTAATTTGGGCATGAATCAGGGAGCAGTTGCCGGGGCCGGGATCGCCGCTCACATCCACCAGCACATAGTGCCGCGATGGGGTGGCGATGCCAACTTCTTCCCAATCATCGCCCAGGTGAAGGCCGTTCCGGCCATTTTGGGGGAGACGCGCGATCAGCTTGCCTCCATGTGGGAAGAGCTATACGGCTAAAAGGTAGCCAGTGCCGCCCCGAGTGGGGCAATGTTTGCTTCGGAGGGGACCAGACGTATACGTTCGGCTAAGCCCATCTGAGAGAGAAACCGCGATTGGTTTGCCTGCCGCTCTAGTTCGGAGCGTAGGGCGTCAAGGAGCGGACCTCCTACCTCTGTGACTCCTCCGGCGATCAGGACTTCGGCAACGTCGAGGGTGAGAACTAGCAAGGTCACAGCGTGAGCAACTGCCCCGATCCACGTGGATAGGGCGGTTTGGGCGGCAGGATCGCCATTCTGAGCTGCGGCCAGCAGGTGGGTGGCGGGGTGCTTGCCGCCCTGGGGCCACAGGCGCGAAAGCGCTTGGCCGGAAGCGTACAGCTCAAGGCAGCCGCGTTGTCCGCAAGGACACTCGGGCCCGCTCGGAATGTAGGGGATATGCCCGATTTCTCCAGCGCTACCTAGAAGACCGGTGCGGGGGCGGCCATCAAGTATGAGACCGGCCGCCAGTCCGGTGCCCAGTGAAATCAGTGCTACATCGTTGCTAGAGCCAAGGTAGTGTGCGGCACCAATGGTTGCGGCGGTTACGTCATTGGAGAGCCGGGTGGGTATGCCTGTTGCTTCAGTGATGGCTCGGGCCAATGGGACGTCGCCCGAATCGAGGCCCACATTCACGCCGTGAGAGACCGTTCCTCGGTCCGTATCTACGATCCCGGGAATGCCAATACCGATGGCCTCAATGGTGTGCCCTGCTAGCTCCGGGGCCGCGGCAAGCTCGATTACGAGCCCGCTTACGGTTGCCGTGAGGCCGGCTAAACCATCCGTATTGGTGTAGCTGTGAGCCTGAGCCAACGGGCCATCGCCCCCGTAGGCCACCGCGAGCGCCTTCGTGCCGCCGATGTCTATGCCAATTCGGACGTTCATCCCTTCACCGCCCCTGACACTAGCCCGGAGGTCATCTTGTTCTGTACGAACAAGAAGAAAATCACTACTGGGATGGCGATGATCGTGGAGGCCGCCATCACCTGAGCCCAGTCCAAGCCGCGGTTTGCCGAGGCGTTGAGGAACTCACGTAGCCATAGGGGAAGGGTATGCGCGGGGCCCGCAGGCAGTGCCACGAGTGCCACGGTGAATTCGTTCCATGCCTGTAGGAAGGCGTAAACGCCCGACGCCACAAGGCCCGGCGCCAGCAAGGGGAAAGTGATCCTGAGGAACGCTTGGGTGCGCGAGAGGCCATCCACCATAGCTGCCTCCTCAAGCTCAAGGGGAACTCCGGCCACAAATCCCCGCAGCATCCAAATGGTAAATGGAATGATGGCTGCCGAATAGAGCACGGTGACGCCCAGAACGGAATTTAATCCGAGGGCGGGAACGCTTTCTCCCAGCGTGGAGAGCATCTTGTACTGGGCAATGAACAGACCTTCCGCGGGCAGCATCTGGATGATGAGGATGGCCAAAATGAAGGACTTCCTGCCGCGGAACCGGAATCGGCTCACCGCCAAGGCTGCAAGGAATGCGAAGATCAGAACGATGGCCACCGTGAGCAGGGTGATCATGAGGCTCATCTTGAGGGCCGGTAGGAACCCTGGATCAGTGATGGCGCGCTTGAAGTTGACGAGCGTGGTGTTTGTAGGAAGGAACGAGGGGGGAACCTGACGAAGCCGCGCGTTCGGGGTGAGCGCGGAGAGGATCATCCAGTAGACGGGGAAGGCCCATCCCAGTGCAACTACGATGCCCAAAAGATCGAAGGCAATCTTGCCTGGGCGGATACGGCGTCGGGTGGTGCGCAGTGGAGTGACGGTCACTGTTCGTCCTCCTTCAAGAGTGAGCGGACATAGGGCCAGCTGATGATGATTGTCAGAGTTAGAACAAAGAGCGAGACTGCAGAGGCTCCTGCGAAGTCATGGCTTCCCATGCCGAGCTCATAAATGAAGTTGCCGAGTAAGTTGGTTTCGGAGACGGGCGCCCCGGCATCTTGGAGTAGGCGGATCTGCGCGAACACTCGCAAGTCCCATATGAGCTGGAGCAGAAGCACGATTGACAAGACGGGCCGAACCATAGGCATAAGGATGTAGCGGAGTTGTTGGGTGCGTGATGCGCCGTCGATTTCCGCCGCCTCGATAACGTCAGTGGAGATCTGGGTGAGGCCAGCAAACAGTGACAGGGCAACAAAGGGAACTGACATCCATATGATGATGAGGCTGGCCACGATGAAGAAGGTCATCGGGTGCGAGAGCCATGCGAACCTTTCGAAGCTAGATAGGCCAAGGGAGGTCAGGAGCCAGTTCACAACGCCCGTTCGGTAGTCAAACAGCCAGCGGAACACGGTCACGGCCGCAACCATGGGCATTGCCCACGCCAATAGAAGTGCAATCTGAATGACGATGCGGATGCCCCCATGAACGGCCCGCATGAGCAGGGCAATCATCAGGCCAATGAATACCGTGATAAACGCGTTGAAGAAGCAGAAAAGGAGTGAACGGACAACCACGGACCACAAGCGATCATCGGTAAAGATCCGAATGTAGTTGTCCAGTCCGGCAAATGTTGGGGGAGCGCCGAACTGCTGCTCCAGCCCAAAATGCTGGAACGAGGTGATGATCTGCCACAGAACTGGGTAACCCAGCCCGGCAACGAGGATCACGAGGGAACCGGCAAGCAGAAGGCTTGCGGCCCGGTTAGTTTTCTTGCGGCGTTTGGTGTGTGCCATGGCGAGTCCGATTCGATGGTGGGGCGGCCGAGCCGCCCCACCATGTGATGAGATTAGTTTCCGTTGAGCATAGGTGTGAGCTTGGCGTCGTACTCCGTTGCCAGAGCCTCGACGTCTCCACCGTCAGCAATCTTCTGGAAGAGCTCCTCGTAAACAAACGCTCCCTCAATGGCGGCCCAGCCCGGTGCGGCGGGCGTTAGCTTTGATGCTTCGGCAGTCTCGATCATGGTGGTGGCGAATTTATCGTCTCCAAGGGAATCGACGTACTCAGAATTGGCTGGCCCCAGCCCATTCTCACCGAGCATCGTCTGGTATTCCTCGGAGAAGATGATCTTTAGCAGATTCTCAGCCAGCTCGGGATTCTGGGACTTCGCCGAAATTGCGATATTGGAGCCTCCCGCGAACACGGGGGCAACGCCACCGTCTACTCCGGGCAGAGCGAAGATATCGTACTTGGATTCGTCGGCCATGCCGTCACGAACTTCTTCGCCATCCTCGTTTGTAGTGAGATCACCAATGGACCAGCGGGCCCAACCTGGAGCCATCATGGAGGTGGCTTCAGGAGCAGCCCCATCAGTGCCGTCATTGACGAAATCCCAGTAGGCAACGTCGCGTTCTGTTGTGGGCAGCTTCGATGAGCTTGTCACGAGCTCCTGCCACATTTCCAAGCCCTCGATGGTCTTGGGATCGGACAGTGTAGACGTCCACTCCGTGCCGTCCACCGTGGCTAGCTCGCCATCGTTCGCAAATACCCATGAGATTCCGTTACGCCAATCTTGGCCACCCATCGCGAATCCCGACTGATCATCGGTAGTGAGCTCCTTGGCGGCATCCGTGAATTCCGCGAGAGTTGTGGGGACGTCAACCCCAGCTTCGTCCCAAATATCGGCACGGTAAAACACATAGCGTGAACCGAAATAGTAGGGCAGCGCGTATTGCGTTCCGTCAACAGTTCCCACATCCACGAAGGACTGGAGGAGGTTGTCTCCACCCAGTTCCTCGTAGATCGGGCTGAGATCACGGAATGCGCCAACGGTGGTGAAGGTGGGAGCCTGAGTATTTCCGATCTCCACAACGTCAGGCGTGTTCTTTTCATCGGGCAGAGCTGTTGTTAGCTTGGTGACTAGATCGCCCCACGCCTGCTCCTCGATAGTGAGGGTTGCCCCTTCGTTTTGCTCCTCGAACGTCTTGACCAGATAATCGCGGAGTTCGTCGGGGGTGTCGCTACCGGCCAGCCAGAGCGTGATGTTGGCGCCGTCCTGATTTGTGGCGCCGCCGGAATCGTCCGATGTTGTTGAATCGTCCGAGCTACAGGCGGATAGCCCGAGCATTGATGTCGCGGCAATCATTGCCGCGATCTTCTTGTGTTTCATGGTTTTCCTTTCAAGGATGCGCTGCTTTGCGCCGTGGTGGATGGAGGAATCGATGGGAAAAGAGTGAGGGAGTTTATGCGATACCAAGCCTCCCCGATAGAACTAGGACGGCGGCGCCCCGAAGGCCGCTATCGTGACCGAGTGTCGATAATCGGACACGGAGCTTCCGATGAGATCTGGGGAGGGTGCGTTCGCGAATTTGATGCTCGCAGGATTCAAGAAGTGGGCCGCGGAGCAAATCCTCCGGGCCCGAAGCCACAATGTCCGAAACGTTCAGCATGGCAACGATAGGAGCAAGAATTGTGCCCAGCCGTGCCCCGATGGCACCCAGAAGGGCTTCACTGCCTTCGGTCCTCGCATCGCCTGCGGCGGCGTGAAGCGCGGCCTCGCTCATGATGGTCTCGAGGCAGCCGGTTCGTCCACATGCGCATAGCCGTGGGGTGCCTAGAGGTGAATCGCCAAGATCCCGGCTGTCCATCGCCGTAACGTGCCCGATCTCCCCAGCAGCGTCCCCTGCACCGAGGAGGAGCGTTCCGCCAGAGACAATCCCGGCTCCCATTCCTTGCCCCACCACGATACTTAGGAGTTCGTCGCCTTCAACGCCGCCGAAGGAGTATTCGGCTAAGGCTATGCAATTAGCGTCATTAGCTATGTGTACTGCTACACCGAGCTGATCGGAAAGAACTTCGGCTAAGGCCACGTCGTACCAGCCGAGATTGGGTGCTTGTTCGATCACTCCATCCTCACTAATGATTCCGGGGGAGGAAATCCCGAGGCCAAGGATTTGCGAATCCGCCTGAGAAATGAGGCGGCGGCAGAAGGAGAGGAGCGCATCGACGCCCTCGGCGCCCTTGGGGAGGGGATGTTGCTCATCGATATGCTGCCTGATGGTGCCAGAAAGAGTAAGAATGGCACCAGAGATTGATCCGTCGTTCGTGAGATTGACTGCCGGGATACACCAGCGATCATCTGACAGGCCCACGAGAGTGCCGCGTTTGCCCACCTTTCCAGTGCGTTCCTCGCTCCCTAACTCCTGAACAAGCCCTTCGGTCAGGAGCCCGTCCACCAGAGCCGACACTGTGACGCGGGTGAGGCCGGTAGACCGGGCTAGATCGGCCCGGGATTCCGGCCCCACCTGAAACAGGTGCTGCAACACGAGTGACCGGTTGTGCGCACGTGCTTGTGTGGGCCGCGCCGTTTCGGTCCGGCGAAGATTCTGTGTCCCCATGTATGTTAGTTAAGCATACTTACAATTACTGTGTCATCTATTACAGTGAAGTTTGTCGATGATTCTTGGAAGGAAGGGTGAATGCGATGACGCGCGACGATCTAGGGTTGCTGCCGCGCCCGTGGCAGATGTCGATTACCGGAGAACAGTATCCGTGGCAGGGGGACCGGGATGGAGAGGACGTCGTCGTCGTAAAAAATCAGCCCGTTCCCGGACTACTGGCAGGGAGTCCAACTTGGCAGCGCAAGGAGGCCTATCGGTTGGAAATCGTGGCGAGCCGGCCGGAAATCACTGCGGAGGGGGAGCTAGGCGTTGCGAATGCGCGGCGAACCCTGCGCCAGTTACGGACCTCTCGAACCGTCCCGGACCTCGTGATCACGGATCGGCCAGAGTTCGAATGGCGTGGCTTGAGTGTAGATATTGCTCGGCACTTTTTTGGGGTCGAGGACCTTGTGGCAGTCATGGATATCATGGCCGAGTTGGGGCTGAATCGCCTGCATCTGCATCTGAGCGATGATCAGGGTTGGCGAATCGAAATTCCTGCCATCCCGGAATTGACCGAGCGATCCTCGCGCACAAGCGTGGGTGGTGGGCCCGGGGGATTCCTGAGCCAAGAAGATTTGGACTTTCTGGTTGCTCAGGGGGCGCACCGAGGGATCGCGATCGTGCCGGAGGTTGATGTACCCGGGCACGTGACGGCCGCCTTGCACGCCCTGCCGGGGCTGAACCCCGATGGCGCCCAGCCAGATGTGTACGAAGGAATTGAGGTGGGAATCTCTAGCCTTACCGAAGATCTGCCAGAAACCGAGAGGCTCCTAGAGGGAGTCTTTGGAACGCTGGTTCCGCACGGTCAGGAGGGCGTCCACATAGGCGGGGACGAATGCCTACTAACCCCTCCCGCGGAGTTTAATAGGCTCGTGGCGAGCGCGGCTGGATACGTGCGTGCGGCCGGCCGGCCCGTGATTGCTTGGCAGGAGGCGGCACCCGTGCTTGAGGAGGGCGAGTACCTACAGGTGTGGGATGAGCGTCAGGATCTTTCCGGTGTGGTGGAGGCCGCACGGCGCGGTGTTCGGATTATTGCCTCACCGGCCACGCGTGTCTATCTGGACATGAAATACGCCGACGATGAGCGGCTTGGCCTCACCTGGGCCGGCACTACGACGCTGCGGGAGGCCTACGAGTGGGATCCACGTGCTCTGTTCGAGGGCCTTGATCCGGCGGCAGTCCACGGCGTGGAGGCCTGTATCTTCACTGAAACTATTGAGACGCAGGACGAACTTCTCTATATGCTGATGCCACGTTTGGCGGCGGTGGCCGAGGTTGCTTGGGCGGGTACTGGGATCGGGACTGAAGGACAATGGGAATCTTTCGAAGCCCGTGTTCGGGTCCGCGAGTTGTGGCGCCCACCATCGCCATAGGGTGGCCCCTCGCCGCTAGACTGTAGCGTGGCTGCCCGCAACCGTGCGGGTATGAAGGAAGAGGAACCGAATGCTGAGCCGAACTGGCCGCCCACTCTCACAGGTATTGTTTGGGCCGATCGCTCGCCTGTGCGTCAAGGCGCACATATCCGCCGATGCCATCACGATAGGAGGAACGCTTGCCGGTGTCATTGCTGCGCTAACGCTCCTTCCGTTCGATCATCTGACTGCGGCCGCGTGGACCATCGGCGTACTGGTGATCTTCGATAACCTCGATGGACAGATCGCGCGCCTGACAGGGACCTCTTCAAAGTGGGGAGCCTTTCTCGATTCCACACTGGACCGAGTGTCCGATGGGGCGATCTTCTCCGGCATCTTGATTTGGGCGTACCTGTGGGCGGATCCGAGCTATCAGGACTGGATTCTGGTGGGCACGCTGGGTGCGCTCGTGTTCGGATCGGTGGTTCCGTACGCCCGGGCTCGCGCCGAGGGACTTGGCATGACAGCGAGCGTGGGGCTTGCTGAACGGGCGGATCGGTTGGTTGTTTCGCTTGTATCCGTGTGGTTCGTGGGCATGGAATGGGGAGACTGGATCTTGGCCGTGGCCATGTGGCTCCTGTTCATCGCCGCCGTGATTACCGTGATTCAGCGGATGGTGTTCGTGTACGGCCAAGCGAAAGCGTGATATGGATATCCTTCGAGTATTTGATTTAGCCCAGCGCGCCGTGGATCGCCTGCCAGAGCCGGTAGGACGCGGGCTGTTCAACATCGTTGGGTCGGTTTCCGGAGTGTCCAGCATGGGGGGAGCCCGCCAGCTTCGGAAGAACCAAGCGCGGCTACGCCCGGGAATGAACTGGGTTCAGGCGCGGTTGCTTTCGAGCCGGGCCATGCGCTCCTACATGCGCTACTACTACGAAAGCCTCCGGCTTCATTCGCTATCGCGCGAACAGATCCTCGCCAGAGTGAGCGAGGCCGGCACAGAGCGGGTCCGGGCAGAGCTCGCCGAAGGGCGATCGATTACCGGTGCTCTCACGCACGCTGGAAACTGGGATCTTGCGGGGGCATGGTCCAACATCGCGTTGGCTGAAGTGCACACGATTGCCGAAAAGTTGGATCCCCCGGAGCTTTACGACGGATTCCTCGCCTTCCGTGAGGGCTTGGGGATGACCATCTACCCACTGGTTAAAGGCGGCGGCGCTCTACACAAGCTGGCCCGCGATATGGAAGCCGCACCGATATTCACTCCGGTTCTTGCCGATCGCGATCTCTCCCACACCGGCATCGAAGTGGTGCTCGCAGGCCACACCGTGCGTGTTGCACCTGGACCCGCTCTGTTGGCTCAGCGCACCGGGGTGACGATCTACCCAACGTTTGTACACTACGAGCGCCTGAGCGGTGAGCGTAGGAAGAAAGCCGGTTCATCGTGGGGAATTCGGGTCACGATCCTCGAGGGCGTCCGCGCAGCCACCACCCTCGATTCCACGGCGGAAGAGCGGCGTCAGGATCTTGTCCGCATGAGCCAAGAGTGGATGAGCGCACTCGAGCCCTACCTCAAGGCTCACCTAGAGGACTGGCATATGCTGCAGAAGGTGTTTATTGATGATCTCGATCCGGCGCGGCTTGCGGCTTCGCGCGCCAAGGCGGCTGAGAAGGTGCAGCACCTCGATTCTGAGCAGGAGGGCTAACACATGAGAATTGGTATTGCCTGCCCCTATTCGTGGGACGTGCCCGGCGGCGTCCAGTTTCATATCCGTGATCTTGCGGAGGAGCTAATCAGGCGCGGTCATGACGTCCGGGTGATCACCCCGGCAGAGGACACAACGGACCTACCCGATTACTTCACTTCTACGGGTGCGGCCATACCGATCCGATACAACGGATCAGTGGCGCGCCTATCTTTCGGGCCCCGCGTGAACGCCTGCGTTCGGAAGTGGATTCGGGAGGGCAACTTCGATGTTATCCACGTTCACGAGCCGTTTATCCCGTCCGTTTCGATGCTCGCGCTCATGAGCGCTGAATGCCCGGTGGTTTCCACTTTTCATACCGCGATGGATCGTTCTCTTGCTTTGGAGATCGCGGCGCCTGCGCTGCGGCCCGTACTAGACAAGATCCAGTCGCGGATTGCCGTGTCTCAGGAGGCGCGGCGTACCGCGGTGCAGTATTTGGGCGGAGACGCTTACATCATTCCGAACGGGGTCTACACCCGCACCTTCGAGAAGGCCCCGCAGGACAACCGCTTCACGGGAACTGCCGAACACCCAACTATCGGCTTCTTGGGGCGCATTGATGAGCCGCGGAAAGGCCTTCCCGTTGTGGCGGCCGCCTTCACACAGATTCTCGAGGCTCACCCGGGCGTGCGGCTCTTCGTTGCTGGCCGCGGGGATGAAGCTCAAGCGCGTGAGATGTTCGGGGAATCGGCGGGTTCCGTCGAATTCCTCGGCGGAGTCAGCGAAGAGGACAAGGAGGCTCTGCTTTCGAGCGTGGATATTTACCTCGCACCGAATACTGGGGGTGAATCCTTCGGAATCATCCTCGTTGAAGCCATGAGCGCCGGAAGTTTCGTTATCAGTTCGGATATTCCGGCGTTCCGCGCCGTCTTGGGCAACGGCGAATTTGGTTCGCATTTTTCGAACGACGACGCCGAATCACTCGCCCAAGCCGTCATCTCCGCATTGGCGGAGCCCGAACACCGGGCCGACGTTGTGGCCAAGGCGCACGAAGAGGCCCACAGATACGACTGGGACACAGTGGCATCTCAGGTATTCGCCGTATACGAGACGGCATATCGGACCGCCCATATGGAGGTACCGGAATGACGTGGTTGTGGTGGCTGCTACTTGGCGTTGGCTTGATTCTCGTGGTTGGCGGTGTGATCACGCTGCGTGCACGCAGGATCGATAACTTGAATCGAAACGTGTTGAAATCGCGGCGCTCGTTGGAACACGCACTGACGGCACGGGGGCAATACGCGCACGATTTCGCCGTGTGCGGCGTGCTTGATATGGCCGGCGCAATTCTACTTACGGATGCGGCGGATTCATGCCTGCGGGCCGGGATGGATCCGATCGTCACCGATGGCCTGGACACGATGGAGAAGGTGAACTACGCGCAGGAGAACTACCCCGATCGCCGCGATCTCGAATCGAATCTGTCCCGCACGCTGCGGCTCACAGTGGATGAAACTGACTCCGAAGGATACAGCGATCACCAACGCTCCATCGCGGAGAGGCTTGATAAGGCGCGGCTAGACGTTGTGCTCACGCGCAGCTTCCACAATATTCACGTGGGCCAGGTTCGGCGCGTACGCGGCACGCTGCTGGCCCGCCTTTTCCGGCTGGCTGGAACGGCACCCCTGCCAGAAACCGTTGATATGGATGATGAACGATGAGTGAGCAGGGGATTCGCGTAGGAGCGCCACACCACGGGCACTACTCCGCGCCTAGGTTTGTTGAACCGGCAAAGCACGGCATCGGCTTTTATATTGCTGTCGTTTCAATCATTGCCGTGGCGGTGGCCGGATTCTTCTACACCCTTCCGCTTATCAGCTTTGAGGGAGCGGGAGTCACGTTCGTCCTTATTCTTCTGGCGCTCGTTCCCGTTGTACTTATTTTGATCCTTATCAAGTGGATCGATGAGTGGGAACCCGAACCCAAGTGGCTCTACCTAGTGGCGTTCGCATGGGGAGCAGGAATATCCACTCTCCAGTCCATCGTGGGAAACCAGAGGTTCGAGGAAATTGTTGGGGCTCGAACCGATCTTGACGCCTATCAGCAGGCCGCGCTTCCGGTTATCGTAGGCGCCCCGATTGTCGAGGAGGCTTTCAAGGGCATCGGGGTGCTTCTCATCTTCTTCGCATTCCGCAAGAACTTCAACGGCCCTGTTGATGGGATCGTCTACGGCATGCTGATCGGCGTGGGTTTCGCGTTCACAGAGAATATCTTCTACTTCGGACAGTTTTACGATGAGCTAGGTGCCGTATTTCAGGCGCGCGCTATCGAGAATCCTTTCGTTCATCCCCTCGCCACTGCACTGACTGGGATGGGCGCGGGTTTTGCGAGCCAAGGGCGCAGCAGGTTCTCGATCGTCCCAATGTCCATGGTGGGATACGCGGGTGCCGTACTGCTTCATGGATTGCATAACTTTTCAGCAGTTCAGGACATGGGCAGCGCGCAACGCTTGGGCTACCAGCTCCCCATCTATATCGCCGCCGTTGCCCTCATCTGCTACCTCAGGGTGCGCGAGCGAAAGATGGTGCTCGGAGTACTGAGTGAGTATGCGCTGGCCGGTTGGATTACCGGGAACGAAATGGCCATGATCCAAACGGTGGCGAATAGGGATTCGGCGGCAACATGGGCCGGCGAAAACCTTGCGCGTGCCGGAGGCAATCAGCAAGACGGTGTTCGTGCCATGCGCAGATTCCAAGAGGAGCTACTCAATCTAGCGAATGCCCGTGTGAGTGCCTTGCACCGAGGAACCGTCAATGCTCCACGGGTGCGCGCGGAGGAGGCCCGCAGGCTCGAACTGTTGGCCTACCTGCGTGAGGTCTTTACTGGACATGTGCAGCATACGGGTGGACAGAATGCCCCAAGAGTCTAAGAATAGGCAGAATGGGCTGACAAAGAGCCAGCAGGCCGAAGTCAACTCCGAGTGGGTGGCTGATGCTGACGGGATTCTGCACCGTAACGCGGCCCGCGTGATCCTGCTCGATGATTCGGGGAGATCCCTGCTGGTCCGAGGACACGATGTTGGGGATCTCAACCACCAATGGTGGTTCACCGTGGGTGGTGGAGTTGGCCCAGATGAGGTGCCGGTTCGGGGTGCCTGCCGTGAGCTCTTCGAGGAAACCGGACTGTCCTTGGATCCAGATCGGCTGATAGGGCCTGTGCTTAAGCGCCGGGCCACATTCTATTTCGCGCTGGAGACCCGGCGTCAGGATGAGCTGTTCTTCTGTGCGCGCGTTGATAGTGCTGAACGCCGTGCGGCCGGGAAGAATCAGCACCTGACTTCGCTAGAGCTCGATGTGCTTGATGAGTTTCGCTGGTGGGCGCCCGAAGGTATTCGAGCTGCTGAAGCGGCTGGCCAGACATTCTATCCACGAGGCATCGCAGATATCATTGAGCGGTTGGATGCCGGGTGGGACGGTTCCTGCCCGGTGTTGCGCGAGGATTAGCGGGTATTCGCACGTTCCGCGAGGGGAGAAGTGCTCCATACCGGCTCGCGCGGTATGATGTGAGGCGGAATATACGTGAAGAATCAAGGAGAAACCTGTGTCGGGACACTCTAAGTGGGCAACAACCAAGCACAAGAAGGCTGCTATTGATGCCAAGCGCGGCAAGCTATTTGCCCGCCTCATCAAGAATATTGAGGTTGCAGCGCGCACTGGTGGGCCAGATCCAGCAGGTAACCCAACTCTGTATGATGCCGTCCAGAAGGCGAAGAAGAACTCCGTTCCCGCCGATAATATCGATCGCGCGCTCAAGCGTGGTTCGGGCGAAGGTGACGATGGTGTCAGCTACGAAAACATCCAGTACGAAGGGTATGCGGCGGGCGGCGTTGCCGTGCTGATCGAGTGCCTAACGGATAATCGAAATCGCGCGGCCTCTGAAGTTCGGGTTGCATTGACACGTAACGGCGGCCAGCTTGCAGATCCAGGTTCGGTTTCCTACCTGTTCTCACGCCGCGGCGTTGTCGAGGCTCCAAAGGTAGATGACCTGGAGGAAGATGACGTCCTGATGGCCGTACTTGATGCGGGTGCGGACGAGGTTCGTGAAGAAGATGATGTGTTCATTATCGAATCTGAGCCAAACGATGTTGTGGCTGTACGTACCGCTCTTCAGGAAGCCGGGATCGATTACAACTCTGCTGAAGTCGAGTTCGTTCCCTCCATGAAAGTTGAGGTTGACAAGGAGAAGGCGGCAAAGGTCCTCAAGGTGATCGACGCTCTGGACGATTGCGACGATGTTCAGAACGTCTTCTCGAATGTGGATATCCCCGATGCTGTGATGGAAGAGCTGGAAGCAGAGAACTAATTGAGGATCCTGGGCGTAGATCCCGGCCTGACTCGGTGTGGGCTTGGCACCATCGATTCTTATGGCGCGCGCCAAGTTTCGCTTGTAGACGTGCGGGTGGCCCGTTCGCCGGCCGAACTTGCTCCCCATAAGCGCCTGCTCATGATCGCCGATGAGCTTGACGTGGTCCTAGATCAGTTCAAGCCAGACGTTGTGGCGATTGAGCGTGTGTTCGCGAAGGATAACGTTCGCTCCGTCACCGGCGTGGCTCAGGTTGTTGGCATCGTCATGTTGGCGGCCGCGCGTGCGGACCTTCCCGTTGAACTGCACACGCCGCCCGAGGTGAAGGCCGCTGTTTCGGGCAACGGGCGTGCGGAGAAGCAACAGGTGCAGATTATGGTTCAGCGGATTCTTCGCCTGCAGGAACGCCCAAAGCCCGCCGATGCTGCCGATGCTCTGGCCATTGCCATTACTCAGGCATGGCGAGGCGGCCAGCAGTCCTTAATTGCTGAGCCGGACCGCACTCAGCATGGGGGAGCCGGGATGCTCCCGAGGTCCACTGGTTATGATCTGACACCCGCGCAGAAGATGTGGGCGGGTGCAGAACGCATGTCGCGGAGACACGGGGCCGTTGCTCCAACTGAAACGTCAGAGCAATGAGCTAAACTGCAAACAGTTGTTCGAGAGGTGGGGGAATGATTGCGTCGGTTCATGGCACGGTGGCGCACGTGGGTATTGCCCAGGCCGTGATTGAGGTGGGCGGTGTGGGTTTGGCGGTGCTTGCTACTCCCACAACACTGTCCGGACTACGCGAAGGTGCTCCGGCAAGGCTGGCCACCTCGCTCGTGGTTCGCGAAGATTCCCTTACTCTGTTTGGTTTTTCCGATGATGATGAGCGTGATACGTTCAACATTTTGCAAGGCGTTTCCGGCGTTGGGCCCAAGGTGGCATTGAACGTGCTGAGCGTCCATACGCCGGACGCGTTGCGGACGGCCGTAGCGAACAAGGATAGTGCCGCTCTGCAGCGCGTCTCGGGCATTGGCAAGAAGGGTGCCGAGCGCCTCCTGCTCGAGCTTGGCAATAAACTGGGGCCGGCAACCGGTGTGGGCGCTCGGCCAGCGGCACCGGCTAATGCCCTCGAATCTGACGTTGTAGAGGCGCTTGTGGGGTTGGGCTGGCCCGAGCGTGATGCTCACGCAGCCTACGAGAGTGCCGCCGCCACTGAAACTGATGGCAGTGTGGCTGGCCTTCTGCGTTCAAGCCTTCAAATTCTCGGAGCGAGGTGACCATGTCCGAATCGTCCGATCTTGTCATGCCCGATGCGGCAGATTCCGAACGTGCCGCAGAGGCCGCGCTGCGTCCGCGCCATCTGGAGGACTTCGTGGGCCAGCCGGTGGTGCGCGAGCAGCTCTCGTTGGTGTTGGAGGCGGCGATCTCCAGAGGAAATGTTCCCGATCACGTTCTGCTCTCGGGTCCGCCGGGACTGGGTAAAACAACCCTATCGATGATTATCGCCAATGAGGTGGGAGGGTCACTCCGGCTCACGTCGGGACCCGCGATCCAAAAGCCTGGAGACCTAGCCGCCGTACTCTCCTCTCTTCAGGAAGGAGACATCCTTTTTATCGATGAGATCCACCGTTTGGCGCGAACCGCCGAAGAAATGCTCTATCTCGCGATGGAGGACTTCCGCGTAGACGTCATGGTGGGCAAGGGCCCGGGCGCCACCTCGATTCCGCTTCCGCTTCCGCCGTTCACGGTGGTGGGAGCAACAACGCGGGCGGGTTTGCTTCCGGCCCCATTACGTGATCGCTTCGGATTTACGGGTCACCTTGAGTATTACGACGACGACGAGCTCGCCACCATCGTGGTGCGCAACGCTGTGAAACTAGGCGCGGACCTGACTCAGGATGCGGCTAATGAGATTGCCTCGCGTTCCCGCGGTACACCCCGCATCGCCAACCGATTGCTCCGCCGTGTACAGGACTGGGCTCAGGTTAAAGGTAACGGGAAGCTTGATCTTTCTGCTGCTCGGGCTGCGCTGGATGTGTTCGAGGTGGATCAGCGAGGCCTTGATCGTCTGGATCGTGCCGTCCTTGAGGCAGTGTGCGTGCGTTTCGGGGGAGGGCCGGTGGGGCTCACAACTCTTGCGGTCTCGGTTGGGGAAGAACCTGAAACCGTCGAATCGGTGGCAGAGCCTTATTTGGTTCGCGAGGGCTTCCTTGTTCGTACGCCTCGGGGCCGTGCGGCAACTGCCCTGACTTGGCAACATCTGGGGATGGCTCCGCCCGAGCAAAGTGACACCCTGTTCACTTAGTGATCACATAAGGGAGATGCAACGCACGTTTTTTGAGCATCGGTATTCAGCCAAGCTGAGTAGAATGTGGCGGTACATGTCTTGTGAATACTAGGAGTGGCCCGTGGATCCCTCAATCTCAATGATCATCCTTCTTGCACTGATGGTCCTCATGTTTTGGTGGATGTCTCGTTCGTCAAAGAAGATGCGCGAAAAGATGGCGGCAGAGCGCGAAGCTGCTGTAGAGCTAGGAAATAACGTTGTCACCACGGCCGGATTCTTCGGAACCATCGTGGATATTGATGGAGATGCTGTGACACTGCAGAGCCCAAGTGGCGATGAGTCCGTGTGGCTGCGCAGCTCAATCAATGCCGTATCTGATCTTCCTCTTGGCGATGATGAAGATGAAGAGACCGTAGAAGACGCTACAGAGGAATCTGGCACCGGAGATCTCGGAGAAAACAAGTCTGGATCTGCCTGGGAGTAATCACCTCCCAAGGTGCTAGAAAGAAAGCTACATGTCCTCTTCTAATCAGAAGGCGGCCAAGGTAACCCCTTGGCGCCGCCTTGTCTTCCTTATTGTCCTAATCCTTGCTCTGGTTGCCAGCTTGCTTGTCGGCTCGCTGACGGGGAGCAAGTCCCGGTGGCTCCCAGAGTTTGCACTGGACCTCGAGGGCGGAACACAGATCATTCTTACCCCTACCACCACAGATGGTTCGGAGGTTACTCAGAATGACGTCGATCAGGCGATCGAGATCATCCGCCAGCGCGTGGACGCCTCAGGCGTGGCCGAGGCGGAGATTACCTCCCAAGGCGGCAGCAACATAGTGGTGGGCCTACCCGGCACGCCATCGAAAGAAACTCTTGACCTCGTGCGAACCTCCGCGGTACTGAGGATGCGCGCCGTGATTCAGACAGCCGATACGGGCCCCTTGACCCGCGAGACCTACGATCAGATGGTGGCTCAGGCCGAAGGCTCGGACGAAGCTGAGTCGGAGGACACTGACAATTCAGAACCCTTTACGGATGACGAGTTGAAGGCGGCCGCGATGGAGATCGCGGATGCCGACGGTGATGGTGAACTCTCAGCTGAGCCGACCACTGAGCCCGAGAGTGCTTCTGACGCGGCATGGATAACTGAGCAGGTCACCTATGATGCGTTGACAATCGACTGTGCTGATACAGCGGCGGTAAGCCGCGGCGAGGACGATCCGGACGCGCCTCTGGTCACATGTGAACCCGAAAGCGGCGCTAAGTACATCGTGGGTCCGGCCGAGGTCGAGGGCACCCAGGTCACCTCCGCTACTTCTGGTTTTGATCAGCAACAGAACGAGTGGATCGTTTCCATGGAGTTCAACTCCGAAGGAGCCGATGCATTTGGTGAGGTGACCGGCCGCCTCGCGCAGCTGGAATCACCGCAGAACCAGTTTGCGATTGTGCTGGACGGCCAGGTGATTTCGGCACCACAGAATGAGAACGCGATTACGGACGGCCGTGCGCAGATCAGCGGCCCTGGGCTTAACGCCGAAACAACGAAGACTCTCGCGAATCAGCTGAGCTTCGGATCCCTACCTCTTCACTTCGAAGTACAGTCTGAGGAGCAGATTTCTGCCACGCTCGGATCGGATTCGCTTCAGTCCGGCTTGATCGCGGGACTGATTGGTATGGTCCTCGTGGTGCTCTACCTTCTGTGGCAGTATCACGGGCTCGCGATCGTTGCCTCGGGGTCCGTCCTTCTGGCTACTGCCACCTCCTATCTTCTGGTCTGCCTGCTCTCATGGGTGATGGGATACCGGCTTTCTATGGCTGGCGTTGTAGGCCTCATCATCTCCATTGGAGTGACGGCCGATTCCTTTATCGTGTTCTTCGAGCGTATTCGTGATGAGATCCGTGAAGGGCGCCCGCTGCGATCGGCCGTCCATCACGGGTGGAACCGCGCCAAGCGAACCATCATCGTTGCGGACATGGTGAATCTGGCGTGCGCCGTAGTTCTGTACTTCCTAGCCGTCGGTTCGGTGAGAGGCTTCGCCTTCACGCTGGGCCTCACAACCCTGATCGATCTTGTGATCGTCATGATGTTCACCTATCCCGTCATGGTGCTCCTCACCCGGACGAAGTTCTTTGGTGAGGGTAGGCGGTTCTCCGGCATGGATGCTGCGGCCCTCGGGCGCGAGCCAACATACCGCGGAGCTGGGCGGAGGAAGTCCCGCAGCAAGGAACGTGTGACAGTCCCCGAGACCCCGTCGGCGGATTCTCCGGCACCCGCAGAGGCTTCTCCGGAGGATCTGGGTAACGCCTTTGACGGGGAAGAACATCTCAGCTTGGCCGAAAGGCGAGCACGCGAACGGCGGGCAAAGAGAATAGAAGGGGGCGATCTGTAATGCCTATGTACAGCTTTGCCAACGATCTTTATACCGGCAAGAAGTCCTATGACATTGTGGGTAAGAGGAAGATCTGGCTGTCGATTGCAGCCGTAGCTGTAATTGTTTCGGTTACGCTCCTGCTAACTGTTCGCTTGAACCTTGGTATCGAGTTCACCGGTGGATCGCAATTCACGATCTCGAATACGCAGAATACGGATCAGCAACCCGCCACCGACGTCATGAGCGATCACGGGGTAACCGATGCCGCTCGCGTTGCTCAGGTAGGAGAGCACACGCTGCGTGTCCAGACGGTCAACAACGATGACTTCTCTAACACGGAAACCGAAGAGATCCGTACGGAGCTTGCGAAAGCATACGATGTGGATCCTGCTGACGTCACCTCGACGTATATTGGGCCATCGTGGGGTCAAGACATCCTGAGTAAGGCGCTGAACGGTTTCGTTGTGTTTTTGGTGCTGGTTGGGGTGGGACTATCGCTCTACTTCCGAAGCTGGCGGAATGCCGCCGGGGCAATCATCGCTCTGTTCCACGATCTAATCGTGACTCTGGGCGTATACTGCGCATTCGGGTTCGAGGTAACTCCATCTACTGTGATCGGCCTGCTGACCATTCTCGGTTACTCGCTGTATGACACCGTGGTTGTGTTCGATAAGGTCCGTGAGAACACTGATGAGTTAACGAAGCAATCGGCTTATACCTTTGCTGAGTCAACCAATCTCGCGGTCAATCAGACGCTCATCCGCTCGATCAATACGTCGGTCACCAGCATCCTGCCGGTGGGTTCGATTCTATTCATCGGCGTTTTGCTTCTGGGAGCAGGTACGCTGAGGGATTTGGCCCTCGTGATGTTTATTGGGCTAATCCTGTCCACCATTTCGTCGATCTTCATCGCCTCGCCCATCGCGGTGGCTCTTGCTGAGAGGAGCTCCGCTATCAAAGAGCACACGGCTCAGGTGTTGGCTGCCCGAGATCAGCGCCCAGAAGATGAGGATATTGATCTGCTGAGCGACGGTGTCCCGAGCCACGGGGTTATCCGCCACCCAGGCGTTCGCAAGGCGAACTCCGCCCAACCGAAACGCAAGAAGAGGAGCAAGAAGTGAGCGAAAGCAACCCATTCCCCGAAGAGACAGTTTCTCTTGTCCAAGCGAGGCTACGGGAGGTTCAGGACTTTCCCGCTCCGGGTGTCCTGTTCCGAGATATCACGCCGCTGATTGCGGATTCGGAAGGTTTCGGCGCGCTTATCGATATGCTCGCGGACCGTTACCGCGGCAAGGTGGATGCCGTTGCCGGGTTGGAGTCACGCGGATTCATACTGGCGGCACCGCTGGCGATCGCACTCGGCGTTGGCATGGTGACCATCCGTAAGGCCGGGCGGCTGCCCGGACCGGTAGTGGGCGTGGATTACGATCTGGAATATGGATCGGCCCGTATGGAGGTTCAGCCCTTCACCGTTGAGGACGGCCAGAGGGTCCTGATCCTTGACGATGTGTTAGCAACGGGAGGCACCGCAAATGCCGCGTTCAACCTTGTTGAGCAAGCCGGAGGGGTTCCAGTTGGGCTGTGTGTGCTTATCGAACTGGTTGATTTGGGCGGACGCTCCGCCCTTGACGGCCGCGAGATCGAAGCCATTCTTTCCTATTAGATGAATGAACGGCGGAATTGTTTAGGCAGTTCCGCCGTTCTTTTTAGGTGTGGGGTGTACAGCTCCAGCTACACTATGGTGAAAGATTGGGGGAACAATGAGTGAAACACAACCTCGGGTGCGGTCCCGATTGAATTGGTTGACGGGCCGTAGCGGCCCCCAGTTTCCGCCGATCCTCGAGCCGCTTATGCGCGCGCTCGGTACCGCCAACGTCAACAAGTCCCGCATCATCCACGCCTTCGAGGTAGCGGACGAATGCCATCGTGGCCAGACTAGGAAATCTGGTGAACCCTACATCACCCATCCGGTTGCCGTGGCAACGATTCTCGCGGAGATAGGGCTGGATGAAGACACGATTGTTGGTGCCCTGCTGCATGACACGGTTGAGGACACTGGCTACTCGCTGCAGGAAGTGCGCCACGAATTTGGCCCCACTGTAGAGCTGCTGGTTGATGGCGTCACCAAACTGGACAAGGTGGAATACGGCGAGGCCGCCCAGGCCGAAACCGTACGAAAGATGGTCATCGCGATGTCCAAGGACATCCGGGTCCTGCTCATCAAGCTGGCTGATCGCCTTCACAACGCCCGCACGTGGAAGTACGTGAGCCAATCGAACGCCTCACGCAAGGCGCGTGAGACTCTCGAAATATACGCGCCGCTAGCCCACCGTCTGGGGATGAACTCCATTAAGTGGGAGCTAGAAGATCTTTCCTTTAAAGCCCTCTACCCGGCCGTCTATACGGAGATTGAGCGCCTAGTTACCGAGCGCACGCCCGAGCGGGAAGCCTACATCGCCCAGATCAAGGAATCTTTAGAGAAGGAGCTCAAGGCCACCCACATTAAGTGCACGATTACCGGGCGGCCAAAGCACTACTACTCGATCTATCAGAAGATGATTCTGCGGGGTAAGGACTTCGAGGATATTTACGATTTGGTGGGCATACGTGTCCTAGTTGAATCAATTCCCGATTGCTATGCCACCCTCGGCATTACCAACACGATGTTCACACCGATCCAAGGCCGCATCAAGGATTACATTTCCTCGCCGAAGTTCAACCTGTACCAGTCCATTCACACAACCGTGATTGGCCCGGGCGGGCGCTCGCTCGAAGTCCAGATCCGAACGTATGAGATGCACAGGCGCGCTGAATACGGGGTGGCTGCACATTGGCGGTACAAGGAGAACGTCAAGCAGCACACTGAAGAGGTTCCAGAGACGAGCGAGCAGGAGACGCAGCTCAACTGGCTACGCCAACTGGTGGATTGGCAGCGCGAGACGGCCGATCCCACGGAGTTCCTCGATTCGCTGCGCTACGAAATCTCCGGCAATCAGGTGTACGTGTTTACTCCTAAGGGTCAGGTTCAGGAGCTGCCATCCGGTTCAACGCCCGTCGATTTCGCCTATGCAGTCCATACGGAAGTTGGCCATCGCACTGTGGGCGCCCGGGTCAATGACAGGCTGGTGACGTTGGATCACCGTCTCGAATCCGGCGACACGGTAGAGATCATCACCGCCAAAGGTGAGGATGCTGGGCCCTCCCAAGGGTGGCTGGACTTCGTCGCTTCCCAGCGTGCGCGCTCGAAGATCAAGGCATGGTTCAAGCACTCCCGGCGCGATGAGGCCATTGAAACCGGCAAGGAGAAGCTAGCCCGCGCAATTCGCCGGAAGAACCAGCCGATCCAGAGGCTGATGAGTCACGATACGCTGCGCGGAGTGGCCCAGGACCTGTCCCGTAATGATGTGACCGAACTGTACGCTGCAATCGGTGAGGGAGCTATCTCTGCCGAAACGGTAGTTCGGCGCCTAGTGATGTCTCAGGGTGGGGAAGCCGGTGTTGAGGAGACTCTTGCTGAAGCGGTGACTCCAACGCGTATCCAGCACCGCCGTACCGCAACAGGCGATAGCGCTGTGGTAGTCCAATCCATCGATTCCACGGACGTTCTGGTAAAGCTGGCCAAGTGCTGCACCCCAGTCCCGCCGGATAAGATCGTCGGATTTGTGACCCGAGGCAGCGGGCTATCAGTGCATAGGGCGGACTGTGCGAACGTGGCAGCCATGCGGGAAGAGGAGCCGGAACGCTTCATCGATGTTGACTGGTCAGATACGGCAGATGCCGTGTATCTGGTCCAGGTACAGGTGGAGGCACTCGACCGCCAAGGCTTGCTCCACGATATCTCAAAGGTTCTGAGCGAAAACGGAGTGAACTTGCTTCAGGCATCGATCTCTACGTCTCAGGAGAGGGTTGCTAAGTCCACTTTCGTTTTCGAGATGGCCGATCCTCTGCACTTGCAGACCGTGCTGCGCGAGATGCGGAAGATCGAGGGCGTTTACGATGCCTATCGCGTCACCGGCTCGAAGAAGGGTGATCATCGCCGGGTAACGAAGTAGCACCGCTCGTTTCCTGTGCTGCCTCTCGCACGGCTTCGATCATCGTGTCACGCCGCCACGTGGCGTAATCGGCGAATTGGTTTACGATCTCTCGTACCATCGGGAGCTTCTTGCGGCGCGCTTCTAGATCCACATGGGCGCGAAGTTCGGCCATCGTCAGGTGTGCGCCGTAGAGCTGCAGGAGCCCTTCCATCGCCTCCTCGAGAGGCTCAAGGAGGAGCAGGTCAACGGCGGTTCGGGCGGGGGAAGTAACCATTAGTCCGCCTATCCTCCGCGTGAATTCCTCGGGAACGGCGTGGCGGTATACGGCTGGTGGCTTCGTCCGCTTGGGATGGGCCGCGTAGACCTCACGCATTCTCCCGGGAGGCCACCAGCCCGTGAATATCCAGCAGGCGGAGAAGGTGACGGCAATGTGACCTCGGGGAATATGACGGAGAAGCTGGTTGGCGCGTAGGGCAGGTGCCCCTGCCAAATCCGCTTCGATCACATGTCCGGGCGCAACCTCTGTGTAGAGCCCCTCGTGTATCAGGAGCCGTTCGTTATTCGTGAGTTCGGGGGAGTTACGCCACGTCGCCATACATCATTGTGACACGAACCAGACAGAAGTGGCCCCGGCAATCCCCAAAGGGATCACCGGGGCCACATCGGCTGTGGAGAACTCAGAGGTCCTTGTTCACCTGTGCTAGCCACGCCTCACGGGCGGCCTTCGCGTCTTTGAGTTCCTTAATCTTCTTCGCGTTCCCAGATGCCTCGGCCGCGGCGATGTCATCGTCAAGATCTGCGATCAACTGCTCTAGCTGAGCCGCCATGCCATCGGAACGTTGCTTCTTCTGCGGATCCGTCTTGCGCCACTTCTCCGCCTCCGCGTTGCGGATGGCATCCTCAACCTTGCGCAGGCGGCCTTCGGTGCGGTTGAGTTCGGCACGGGGAACCATCCCGATTGCCTCCCAACGGTCCTGAATATCGTGAAGCTGCTCGCGTGCCTTCTCGAGGTCTTTGACGGGCAATAGTGCCTCGGCCTCTTCCACGAGCTTAAGCTTAGCGGCCAGATTCTCCTCGAATTCGGCATCCCGTTCGGCGAAATGGGCGTTGCGGGCATCGAAGAACACCTGCTGGGCGGCCCGGAACTGAGCCCACAGCTTGTCATCATCCTTGCGTGCCGTGTGCCCGGCCTGGCGCCACTCGTCCATGAGATCGCGGTACTGTCCGGCCGTGGCCCCCCAATCAGTGGAATCGGACAGCGCCTTAGCCCGCTCGATGAGCTTCTTCTTGCGCGTCACCACAGAGGCTCGCTCTGTGTCCAGTTCGGCGAAATGGGCGCGGCGGGTGCGCTCATACTTTGTGCGGGCTTTCGAGTAGCGCTGCCACAATTCATCTTCAGTGGTCCGTCCGATGCGTGGCCCGTTCTTCTGTGCGGCCTTCCACGATTCGAAGATCTGGGCGAACTCATCACGCGAATTGCGCCAGTGGATCTTCGCCGGATCTGTATCGGCAATCTCCTCGGCGCGTTCGATGAGTTTGGTTCGTTCCGTAATGGCCTGATCGCGTGCAGCTTCGCGTTCGGCCTGAATCTTGGTCGCAAGGGACTTGATCTTCTCTTTTACCGTGGCAACACGAGTGCGCAGCGCCTGAACATCACCAACAACGGCGGGTTCAACAAGCTGTTCTTCCAGAGACTTCACCGAGGCCCGGGATTCTTCTGGGCTGACATTATCCACACGAGATTCGAGGAGTGAAACCTGAGAGGCGAGGTCAAGGTATCTGCGTACATAGAGCCCCAGTGCATCTTCGGTACCGCCACCTGCGGCGTACTGGCCAACGATGCGTTCGCCTTCGTCCGAACGTAGCCAGACGTTGCCTCCAGAATCTACCCGGCCCCAAGCTGCAGCCGCTGAGGCCGCTGCCTGATCGAGGGGAGCCGGTGCAGGCGCAACATCCTTGGGCGCCGTTGGCCGCGGGCGCGGAATTGGGCGTGGCTTCGGCTTAGGGGTAGGAGTGGGTTCACTCATGTGGAGCTCCTCAGTGGAGACGGTGGTGATTCACCGTACGTGACAATCTTCGGGGCTAGTCTACGTTGTTTTGACGGGTTTGTGATGCGCCGTCGTCGTCCGTACTTTTTATAACGACGACGAAGCTTTCGTGGCAATTACTAAGCGGCGCGTATAGCGTAGTCGTATGATCTTCTTGCGCTACTCGAACACGTTCATTGAAGCCAACTGCTATATCCTCGCCGATGAAACTCAGCGGAAGGCTCTCGTAGTTGATCCAGGTGCAGGGGCGCGGGACTGGGTGAAGAACTCACTAGCTGCCCGGGATCTGCAGCTAAGCGCAGTTTTGTGCACCCACGGCCACGGCGATCATGTGTGGGACAGCGCGGCGGTAGCGGGGAAAATACCTGTCTATATTCCCGAACCTGATCTGTACCGACTGGAAAGCCCAGCCCAGTTCACCGGTTCTTTCTCCCAGTTGTTTGTGCAGTACTCCGGAAGTGAATGGGTGCGTCCGGATAACCCATTGGCTCTTCCGAAGGAGTTTTACGAGGCTGACGGCGCGGAGATCGTGCCAGGAATCAGCTTTGCGGCCATCGCCGCGCCCGGGCACTCGGAGGGATCGAGCGTCTTCACACTAGAGGGAAACATCGCGCCCGATCCAGAGGCTGCACCGGCGCCAGAAGGTTCCTTCGGTACGGCGCTCATGCTCAGTGGGGACGTACTTTTCCGCGACGGGGTGGGACGGACGGACCTGCCGGGAAGCGATCCCGAGGCCGCAAAGCGATCACTTCGGAACCTCGCGCAGGTGATTCCGCCAACAACAATTTTCTTCCCGGGGCACGGTCACAGCTCCACAATGGGTCGTGAACTGCGACGTTCTCCATTCCTCAAGCAGGCGCTGGCTTAGAGGCCGTTGCGTGTTGCCATGTGAGGCCACTAGGCAAAACGTGGAAGAATAGCGCCTATGAAGATTGCCCCTCTATCCGGTTTTCCGGAATGGTTGCCCGACGGACGCATCGTCGAGCAGAAGATCCTTGATACACTGCGAGCCACATTTGAGCTCCACGGCTTCTCTGGGATAGAAACCCGCGCCGCCGAACCTCTTGATCAGTTGTTGCGCAAGGGAGAGACCTCTAAGGAGGTTTACCTACTCAACCGTCTTCAGGGTGGGGACGCTCAGGATGCGGAACTGGGCCTGCATTTCGATCTCACTGTCCCCCTGGCACGCTATGTTTTGGAGAACAAGGGGCGGCTGGACTTCCCGTTTAAGCGGTATCAGATCCAAAAGGTGTGGCGAGGGGAGCGGCCTCAAGACGGGCGTTTCCGCGAGTTCGTTCAAGCCGATGTGGACGTAGTGGGTGCTGATACGCTTGCGTTCCATCACGAGATTGAGCTGCCCCTTGTGATGGTGGATGCGCTGTCCAAGCTACCCGTCCCGCGGGTAGTGGTACGGGCCTCCAACCGCAAGGTTGCACAAGGGTTTTACGAAGCGATCGGTATTGAGGACGTGGCGGAAACGCTGCGAATCGTTGACAAGTTGGACAAGGTGGGGCCAGCGGCCATCGCGGAGATGCTTGCGGATGGTGTTGGCGCGAACCAGCAACAGGCAGAACTTGCCCTTGCACTGGCCGATATCAGTGGCGCGGACGCGAGCGTTGCCGATCAGATTCGAGGGCTCGGGTACTCTTCGGAACTACTAGAAGAGGGACTTGAGGAGCTTGTCGGATTGATCGAGGGCGCGAACGAACTCATCCCGGGTTCCGTTGTGGCCGATCTAAGGATCGCTCGAGGGTTGGATTACTACACCGGATCAGTCTATGAATCCACCATGATCGGGCACGAAGATCTGGGTTCCGTGTGCTCCGGCGGACGTTACGATTCACTGGTGAGCGACGGCAAGAAGGCTTATCCGGGAGTAGGTTTGTCTATCGGGGTATCCCGGATAATCTCCCGGCTCATCAATCAGGGAATCGTTACCCCCAGCCGGAAGGTTCCCACCTGCGTGCTGGTGGCGGTGAATGACGAGGGAGAGCGGCGCCACGGCGAAAAAACGGCGATGGAGCTGCGCAAGCGTGGGATCTCCGCCGATGTGTCCCCGAACAGTGCGAAGTTTGGGAAGCAGATCCGATACGCCGATCGCCGCGGGATCCCGTATGTGTGGTTTGCCACCGAAGAGGGTGAACAGGTCAAAGACATTCGTTCGGGCGAACAGGTGAGCGCCGATCCCACTCTTTGGGAACCGCCCGCAGAAGATCTCTACCCGGAATTGATTGAGAACTGATGAAGCTGACGGTGCGCGAATCCGATCCAACTCCCGAGCTAGAGGCATTGCATGAGGCGTTGGGTCAGGTGCAGTTTCCAATCGCCACTTCGCATCGAGAAGACGGGCGTGAGGCAAGTGCGGACATCGTGCACCAGCTGGAGGATTACATACTTCCGCGTTTTGAGACTCTTGAGGCGCCGCTGCTGGGTGTTATCGGGGGTTCAACCGGTTCGGGCAAATCCCTCTTGGTGAACTCGCTTATCCGTGAGCATGTGGCTGAATCCAGCGCTATTCGCCCCACTACCCGGCGTCCACTCCTCGTGCATTCGCCAAAAGAGGCCGCCTGGTTCAACGATTCGCGAATTCTGCCGAATCTCAAGCGAATGGGGGCAAGCGCGCAGCCGAGCGGTGACCCGGGCAATGGAAGCGAACTTCAGCTTGCTGCGGCGGCGGGCGTTCCCAGCGGCGTGGCCCTATTAGATTCGCCAGATATTGATTCTGTAGTGGAGGATAACCGGCGGCTTGCGGGCCAGCTCCTTCAAGCGGCCGACCTGTGGATTTTTGTGACTACCGCGGCCCGGTACGGCGATGCAATACCGTGGGCGCTGCTCGATGAGGCAGCCAAACGCGATGTGGTGCTGGCTATTGTGCTGAACCGGGTGCCGGCGGGGGTTGGCATGCAGATTAGGCCGGATCTGTCGCTGCGGCTCGTGAGCCACGGGCTTGGTTCGGCGCCAATCTTCATGATCTCCGAGGCCGTGGACGAATCGGGGTTTATCCCCGAACAGGACGTGGCGCCACTGCGTCAATGGCTGGCCGGCCTGACCGAAGACAAGGTGTCACGCACTTCGGTGGCGCGCCAGAGTTTGGACGGGGCGGTGCGGGCACTCCTCGAGCGCAAGCCGCAGATCGTGGGGGCCCTTGGCCAGCAGGTTGACGCTAAATCGGCCATGGTCCATGACGTGGAGCACTCATTCTCTGCGGCAACTTCCGGGATGGATACCCTCCTAAACGACGGATCAGTGCTTCGAGGTGAGGTCCTACACCGATGGCAAGAGGTAGTAGGCACCGGTGAGTGGATGCGGAAGCTGGAAACGGGAGTTGCCTCAGTTCGCGATCGGATCTCCGGATGGTTCTCTGGGCGTCCACCCAAAGGGGACCATGTGGAAGACGCTGTCACGGATTCGCTTGTTGTGTTGCTTGTCTCTCAAGCCGAGCAGGCAATTTCGAGGCTGGAGGCCCAGTGGCTTGATCGGCCAGAATCCGTGAGCGTTTTGACGGCGGCTCAGATGAGCGTGCGATCCAGTGAAGAGCGCAACGAGGCTGCTCGTGAGCTGGTGGACCAGTGGCATGCGAGCCTCACCGATGCGATCACTAGCACTGGCAAGGAGAAGAAGGCCACCGCCCGCGTGCTTTCCGTTGGTGTCAACGTAGTGGGCGCAGCCCTTATGATCGTAATCTTCGCGTCAACTGCCGGGCTTACGGGTGGGGAAGTTGCGGTGGCCGGAGGAACCGCAGTTGTGGCGCAGAAGCTGTTGGAAGCCGTGTTCGGAGAAGATGCTGTGCGGCGGATGGCGGATAAGGCACGGACGGATTTGGAGCGGGCCGTGAGCGCGTTCTTCGCTCAAGAGTCTCAGCCATTCCGGGAGTGCCTTGACGTGTTGGAGGTTGATGAGGAAGCTCCGGCCACGGTTGAGGCTGCGTTCAAGAACCTAGAGAAGGCTTACGGGAGGACACTGCGGTGAGTACGCTGACGTTGCCCGAAGGGATTGTGTGTCTAGAGAACGCGCTTGGTGCGGCAAACGGGCACATTAACGATCATGTGGTGAATCAAGGTGAGGATCTCCTAGTGAAGGTCCGCGGCCGGAGGGCCGAAGGGACTGAGCACACCGTTGTGGCGTTTGCGGGCGCAACGGGTTCGGGAAAGTCTTCGATGCTGAACGCGGTTCTCGGTGAGAGTGTGGCGCCGGTTGCGGCCCGCCGCCCCACAACTTCCCAACCGCTTGCGGTCACAGGGGCTCCTGTTTCTGCACTTACGCGGTGGCTTGGAATCGAGGAAGTTGCAACAAGCGCGAGCCTGCCAGCTACTCCCGATTCCCAATTGGTTCTTGTGGATCTGCCAGATATCGATTCCACTGAATATGCTCACCGTGCCGTGGCTCAGAAGATACTTGCTCGCGCCGATCTCATCGTATGGGTTGCAGACCCGCAGAAGTATGCCGATTCGGTGTGGCACGATGATTACCTCGCGGCATTCTCACACCACAGCGCCGTCAGCCTCGTCGCTTTCAATCAGGTTGATCGGCTGGAAGCTCACGAGTTGCCGGCCGTTCTATCGCATCTTCGCGAGCTCTTTGCGCTAGAAGGCTTCGAAGCCAACATTATTCCCACATCGGCCACAACCGGGGCAGGAATCCGCGAGCTTCAGGAGGCTATCGGGAAGGCTCACGATTCAAAGCAGGTGGCCATGCGCCGTCTTGCGGCAGATCTGCAGTCTCAAGGTGAAGCGTTGATCACGGCGGTGGAATCTGAGGATGGCGTTGTCCGTGTACCGGATCAGCCAGCCCCTTTTTCCCAAGTCTCTGACGTGCTTCTGGAAGCGTCAGGCTCGAATCGGCTCGCTGATGCAGCAGCCACTTCGTATCGTCAACGCGGTAAACGCCGCGTTGGCTGGCTGGGTACCTCTTGGCTCACCCGCGGGGCGGACCCCCTTAAAGACAACGATTCTGTTTCCGAACGGCTTGTTCCCGAGGAACGGCAACTGGCGATCGCCCGAGCCAGTGTGCACCGCTATGCGTCTCGCAGTGCCGAGAATTTGCCGAGGCGGTGGCGTTACGACGTGGTAGGTGCTAGCGAGGAGCGGACGGATTCGATCGCCTGTGAGACCTCGTCGCTTGCTTCCAAGGCGGACCTTGGGCGGAAGGACCCTCTGTGGTGGGGGTTTGCAGCTGCCTTCCAGTGGCTTGCAGGACTCGTTGCCGTTGCCGGACTTGCTTGGCTGGTAGTGCTGTGGCTTACAGCCGCGTTTCACATCCAGTTTCCTGAACCGCCAGCGTTCGGGCCTATCGCGGTTCCGACAATGCTCCTTATTGGAGGGCTACTTGCCGGGATACTTGGTGCGATTGTAGGCAGATGGGTGTTGGCGAGGGGCGCTTCGCGAACCCGGTCCCGGGTTCATGGCGCCATAGGTCAACAGGTGACGGAAGCCGCCGAATCGGCTGTGGCCGTGCCGTTGCGTGAGGAGCTAGCTCAATACGGGCGGTTCGTGGAGGACGTTCAGAACCTCCGGAGGCTATAGATCTCACTCCCCGAGATTTGACGCACTCCCGGGGTGGTAGGCGGGTTGTGGCTTAGCCCACCGTGGACAGCCATGAGAGGTCATGCATGATTGCGTATAGTTATACACATGACGTTACGAGTAGCGGTTGCCGGAGCAACGGGTTATGCAGGTGGAGAGGCTCTGCGGCTGATCGCCGGGCACCCGGGTCTTGCCGTGAGCGCCCTATGCGCTGGCACAACACGCGGACCCATTGAGGATTACCAGCCACATCTGCGCTCGCTCGCCGGACTTCACGTCCAAGAGACGAACCCCGAGACTCTGGCGGATGCTGATATCGCGATCCTCGGCCTGCCACACGGTGCGTCGGCCGCGGTAAGCGCTCAGATCGCGGAACTCAACCCTGACTGTCTGATCGTGGACTTAGGCGCCGATCACCGTCTCATATCAGCCGAGGATTGGGAGGCCTATTACGGTACTCAGGCGGCCGAGCCGTGGACATATGGGATGCCCGAGCTTATTCGTCATACCGGCCCGACCCAGCGCGAGCTTCTGGCGGCAGCCACACACATCGCGGCTCCTGGGTGTAACGCCTCGGCCGTTACGTTTGCTTCTCAGCCGGCCATCGCGGCCGGGCTGGCTGACGGAACCGGCATCGTGGCCGCACTTGCCGTGGGTTACTCCGGTGCCGGAAAGGCACTGAAGCCTCATCTGCTGGCAAGCGAAGCACTTGGCAGCGCCGTGGCCTACGGGGTGGGCGGAACACACCGTCACATTCCCGAGATCGCGCAGAACTTGCAAGCTGCGGGAGCAACCACTCGTTCTCTCTCCTTCACCCCAGTACTAGTGCCGATGTCGCGGGGCATTCATGCAACAGTTTCCCTTCCTGTATCCGCCGGTACCACGCAAGAGCAGGTGTGGGAGGCATACTTGGCCGCCTACGCGAACGAACCTTTTATTTCGGTTACCTCTGCGCAGCCTGCCACGGCAAGCGTTGTGGGTGCCAACGGTGTGCTCGTGAGCCCCGTGCTGGATCGCGACGGTGAACGTATCACGGTCACGTGCGTGATCGACAATTTGGGCAAGGGCACGGCGGGTGCGGCAATCCAATCGATCAATTTGGCTCTGGGGATTCCTGAGACAACAGGCTTAACTATGAATGGAGTGGCGCCGTGAGCGTGACATCGCCTCTTGGGTTCACCGCAGCGGGGGTCGAGTGCGGATTGAAAGATAGCGGCGGGCGCGACTTCGCCGTCGTCGTTAATAATGGCCCTCACTATGTAGCTGCGGCCGCGACCACCGCGAACCGTGTGTATGCGGCTCCGGTCCAATGGACCCGCGAGGTGGTGGCGAATAGGACGCTGAAGGCGGTGGCGCTCAACTCCGGTGGCGCGAACGCATGTACGGGTGATGCCGGGTACGCCGATACTGTAGCGACCGCCCACCTAGTGGCTGCCGAACTTGGCGTTATCCCCGCCGATGTCGCGATCTGTTCCACAGGGCTGATCGGTGAACTCCTCGATATGGACGCGATTCGAGCTGGAGTCAGTTCTGCCTGTTCCAAGCTTTCTGACGATGGCGGAGAAGAAGCAGCCCTCGCGATCATGACCACTGATACCCGACCCAAGCAAGCTGTCTACTCCGGTGACTACTCGGTTGGCGGAATGGCGAAGGGCGCGGGGATGCTGGCGCCACAACTTGCCACCATGCTCGTGGTGATCACCACGGATGCGGTGCTTAATGAGGATGAGGCCGATGCGGCCCTCAAGGTGGCTATGGGCCAAACCCTTGACCGCATCGATTCGGACGGGTGCATGTCCACCAACGACACGGTGATTCTGTTGGCATCGGGCGCCTCCGGCGTTCATCCCTCACCCGAAGATTTTACGGAGCATCTCATCGAAGTGGCCCAATCCCTTGGCGAGCAGCTCATCGGGGATGCCGAGGGTGCTAGCCATGACATTGCGGTAAACGTCCACGGTGCTTCGTCCCAGAACGCCGGGCTTGCCGTGGCGCGCGCAGTGAGCAGGTCCAACCTGCTGAAGTGCGCGGTGTTCGGCGACGATCCAAACTGGGGCCGTGTCCTCTCATCGCTGGGCACAGTTCCTGAATCGGTAGCCCCTTTTGACGCAGGGTCGGTTGACGTAGCTATCAACGGCGTCACAGTGTGCCGCAACGGTGGCGTGGGCGATCCACGCGAGCTCGTGGATATGAGCCCGCGGCAGGTCAACATCGATATTGATTTGAAGGCCGGAGCAGAGAGCGTCCGGGTCCTTACCAACGATCTAACGTACGGCTACGTTGAAGAGAATTCGGCATATTCATCATGAGTGAGATTCTGACTAGGCTGGCAACGGCCCAGCATAAGGCTGAGGTTCTGGTAGAGGCCCTGCCATGGATACGTGAGTTTTCCGGCCAGACGTTCGTCATTAAGTACGGCGGCAACGCCATGGTGTCGGAGAATCTCAAAGCCGCCTTCGCGCAAGACATCGTGTTCCTTCATCACATGGGTATCAAGGTGGTGGTGGTGCACGGCGGCGGGCCGCAGATCAACGCCATGCTTCAACGGGTGGGAATTGAGTCCGAGTTCCGTGGCGGATTGCGCGTGACAACCCACGACGCGATGGACGTGGTGCGGATGGTCCTGACAGGAAAGGTCCAGCGCGAACTCGTGTCTCTCATCAACGAGGATGCCCCATATGCCGTGGGGCTTTCGGGTGAAGACGCGGGCATGCTTCGAGCGAAGCGTCGTAAGGCCATCGTAGACGGCGCCCCGGTGGATATCGGCCACGTGGGTGACGTGGTGGAAGTGGATCCAGTGGCCATCACTGATCTTCTGGATTCCAGACGGATTCCCGTGGTATCCACGGTGGCCATTGATGTGGCCTCTCCGCGCGAAGTCCTGAACGTCAATGCCGATACCGCAGCGAGCGCCATTGCTGCGGCGCTTGGGGCTCGCAAGCTCATCATGCTCACGGATGTTGAGGGGCTCTATCTGAACTGGCCAGACAAGTCCTCACTTGTGGATGAGATTTCCGCGGCCGATCTCCGCGCGCTTCTACCGACTCTTGATTCAGGGATGGCTCCCAAAATGGAAGCAGCGTTGAGGGCGGTGGACAGAGGCGTTGGTCAAGCGCACGTGATCGACGGGCGTATGGCCCACTCGATGCTGCTAGAAGTATTCACGGATTCGGGGATCGGCACACAGGTTACATGGGAAGGGAGTAAGGCATGAGCACGAATGAGACGATGATCAACCGCTACTCACGGGCTTTTATGAATACCTTCGGTCCGCCCCAACTCGCGCTGGTTCGCGGTGAGGGCACGTACGTGTGGGATCTGGACGGGCGGCGCTACCTCGACCTGCTCGGCGGAATTGCCGTAAACGCACTTGGCCACGCTCATCCTGCCCTCGTGGCGGCCGCTACCAATCAGGTGGGCACCCTCGGCCACATCTCCAACTTCTTCACCAGCCCCGCCCAGGTAGAGCTGGGGGAGAAGATTCAAGATGTATTTACTCAGTCTGGATACGCTGAACCAGCCAAGGTATTCCTCACGAACTCCGGGACCGAAGCCATCGAGGCAGCGCTGAAACTCACGCGCCTACACAAGCCCGAGGGCCGCGTCTTGGCCCTCTCACACTCCTTCCACGGACGTACTTTTGGCGCGCTGACTCTCACGGATAAGCCAGCCATTAAGGATCAGTTCGCGCCTCTGGCCGGCTCAGTGGAGTTCGTGGAGCCGAGCCCCGAGGCCCTAGACGCAGCATTCGCGCCCGGCAACGTGGCGGCCATCTTTATGGAGCCGATCCAAGGGGAAGTTGGCGTGATGCCACTTCCGGCCGGCCTGCTTGCCCACGCCCGCCGGCTATGTGATGACGCTGGTGCCCTCCTTGTGATCGATGAGATCCAGACGGGCGTGGGGCGTACCGGTCAGTGGCTTGCCTCGGCGGGCGTTCAGGCGGACGTAGTGACGTTAGCTAAGGGTTTGGGCGGCGGCTTCCCGATTGGGGCCTGCGTAGGTGTGGGCGCTACCGGTGAGCTTTTCACACCGGGCAGCCACGGCTCCACGTTCGCGGGGAATCCTGTGGCGAGCGCTGTTGCCCTGGCAACCCTCACGGAAGTTGAGGGCTTGCTCGGCCATGTTGGGACCATCGGAGACTGGCTTATTTCCGAGCTATCGGCCGCAGGGTATTCGGTGCGTGGCGAAGGCCTTCTGATCGGGATCGCCGTGAGCGACGGCCCTGCCATACGCGATCGCCTCCTTGAGCAGGGAATTATCGTGAACGCGCCCAACCCCACCACGATTCGGCTGGCGCCCCCGCTTATCATCACAAAGGCTGATCTGGCCCCATTCGTCACCATCATGGCCGAATACGCCAGAGAGTTTCAGGAGTCCTAATGGCAGAAGCATTTATTCCAGGAACCCGTTCGGCGCGCCAAGCGCTCATCGCCCAGATCCTAGTCAAAGAGAAGATTGGCTCGCAGGCTGGCCTTCAAAAGCGCCTTCGCGAGGAAGGTATCTCGGTTACGCAGGCCACCCTCTCACGCGACCTCGATGAGATGAGCGCAGTGAAGGTGAAGGATGCCGGGGGCAGACAGCATTATCGCGTGCCAGAACCCGAAGAGGTACAGGCAGCCACACAGGGTGCGCGCGTCCAGCTTGCCCGCTGGGCCGCGGAGGTTCTCATCAGCGTCCAGCAAGCCCGTAATCAACTGATTCTGCGAACACCGCCGGGCGCTGCACAGCTTCTAGCGTCCGGCCTTGACCGAGCACTGCTCGACGATGTTCTCGGATGCATCGCGGGTGACGATACGGTCCTCGTAATCACAGCTAGCGATGAAGCCGCTACAAAACTTCGAGAAGACCTTCTCGATCTCAGATAGTCGAATAAGTAAGAATCTCACAACGCATGAACGCGTGAGCGTGAGAGCGGAATAGCAGAGTAGGAAGTAACAATGCCACAGCATAAAGATCGCGTAGTCCTCGCATACTCCGGCGGGCTGGACACCTCGGTGGCCATCGGCTGGATCGGCGAGCAGACCGGGATGGAAGTAGTGACCGTGGCCGTGGATCTTGGCCAGGGCGGCGAAGATCTGGAGACCGTACGCCAGCGCGCCCTCGACTGTGGTGCGGTAGAAGCCTACGTGGCTGACGCCCGCGATGAATTCGCCAGTGAGTACTGCATGCCCCAGCTCCAGTCCGGCGGCCTGTATATGGACGCATATCCGCTGATTTCGGCGATTTCGCGTCCCGCCATCGTCAAGCACCTCGTGACCGCGGCCCGCGAGTTCGGCGCCACGGTTGTGGCCCACGGCTGCACCGGCAAGGGCAACGATCAGGTCCGATTCGAAAACGGCATCACCTCGCTGGCGCCGGACCTCAAGTGTCTGGCCCCGGTGCGCGACCTCGCGATGACCCGCGAGTTCTCCATTAACTATGCCAACAAGCACAATCTCCCCATCGAGACCACACACCACAACCCCTTCTCCATCGATCAGAACGTGTGGGGCCGCGCGATCGAAACCGGCTTCCTTGAGGACATCTGGAACGGCCCCACCAAGGACGTCTACAACTACACCGATGATCCCACCTACCCGCCTCTTCCCGATGAAGTAGTGATCACCTTCGAAAAGGGTATTCCCGTGGCGATCGATGGCAATGCCGTGAGCCCGCTTCAGGCCATTCAGGAAATGAACCGCCGCGCCGGCGCGCAGGGCATCGGCCGCATCGACATCGTTGAGGATCGCCTCGTGGGCATCAAGTCCCGCGAGATCTACGAGGCACCGGGCGCGATGGCCCTCCACGTTGCTCACAAGGAGCTGGAGAACGTGACGCTGGATCGCGAGCAGGCACGCTTCAAGCGCACGGTCTCTGATCGCTGGAGCGACCTAGTCTACGAAGGCCAGTGGTTCTCCCCGCTGAAGCGCTCGCTCGATTGCTTCATCCGCGATACTCAGGAGTACGTCTCCGGTGATATCCGCATGGTGATGCACGGTGGCCGCGCAACCGTGACGGGCCGCCGGTCTGAGAGCTCGCTGTACGATTTCAACCTCGCCACATACGACGAGGGCGATTCCTACAACCAGTCCAACGCCAAGGGGTTTATCGAGATCTTCGGCCTCACGTCCCAGCTTGCCGCCGCGCGCGACGTCAAGTTTGGCAAGGGCGAGGCGATGGGCAAGTCCAAGCTCGGCTGAGTCTCTAATCGGCCTTTTCTATAACAACAACGGGACCTTTCGTACGTACGGAAGGTCCCGTTGTTGTTCCTCAGTTGCGAGTTCGCGAGACGTGCCAGTACCGGAGAGCAACCAGTGCCGCACATCCCACACAGACGGCCACAACCACGAGGCTGGAGCCGAAGCCTTGGAACCAGTGAGCGGCTTCCTCGCCATCTGAATTGGCCGCAAAGAAGACACCTGTGATCATCGCGTTGCCGATGGCAGTAGCCGTGCGTTGAACTGTTTGGAGAACACCGCCGGCGGCGCCCCCGTGGCTCGGCGGCACATCGAGCATGCCCTGAGTCTGGTTCGCCGCTCCCATCGACCCGGCTCCTATCCCGAACGGGATGAGCACGAGGGACATAACCCATAGGGGCCAATCGGCGTGCGTCATGCCCCATGCAACGAGGATCACGAGCAGCGTGGTGGCGAACATGGTTGAAAGGGCAAAGATCTGAATCTGCTTTCCATGGTCAAGCGCGTGCCGTCCGGACCAGACTGCCATGAAGCCGGATGCGATTGCGTTGGGCAGGCCCACGAGCCCCACCCAGAAGGCAGAAACGCCCAATCCCTGCTGGAGGAACATCGCGAGAACAACGAAAAGTGAGGACGAACCGAGGAACTGCAGGCCAGAGATGGCGGTGCAGTATCCGAATGACCGGGTGCGGAAGAGGTTGATGGAGACCATCGGCTCCTTGCCGCGCAGTTCGTACTTCTGCTCCCAGATCACCCACGCAGTGACGAGCACCGCGCCCGCAATGAGCAGGAACCAGCGCCACGAGGCATCATTCATGAACGGGACCATGATGCACAGGACGGCAAGAACCAGCAGCAGCATCCCGACAGGATCAATGTCCAGGTGCTGGCGAGTTTTTTGATGTGTAAAGGGCAGGTAGCGCCAAGATGCGAGCATAGCGATCAGGGCAATGGGTACGTTGAGGAAGAAGGTTACGCGCCAGCCGGGGTCTGGGCTAAACAAGTTGACCATACTGCCCGAGAGCACGGGGCCCACCGCCACCGACATTGAGACCACGAGGCCCATCAGACCGAAGGCTTTGGCACGCGCCTTCCCCTGAAAGTACTGGAGGATCATTCCTGTGACTTGAGGCGAGTATATGCCAGCGCCGAAGCCCTGAATCACTCGCATGATGTTGAGAACGATGGGGGTGGTGGCCATTCCGCATCCCAGCGATGCTGTTGCGAAGAGTCCCAGACCCAGCACAAACATTCCTGAACGTCCGGCCAGATCGCCCATGCGTCCCGCGGGAACCAGCATGACACCGATTGCGAGTGTAAACCCAGAGAGGATCCACTGGGTGGACGAATCACTCGTGTCCAGCGCCAAATGGATGGACGGCAAGAGGTTATTCACGGAGCTCACTTGGAGCAGGGACATCATGAGCGAAATCAGTAAAACCGCAAGAATAATGTTTCGGTCATACTTCCGGTCGCTCCCCGGAACAGAGAAAAATCGAGTGTTCATCGCTTCCTTTCTCAAGGAGTCTAGCCGAGCACCAAATAAGCGGCCATGATGGGTGGGACAATGGGTCCATGCAGCCAATAAACAGCACAATTGAAACTCAGTTCAATCATCGGACAATCCGCGAGTTCACCGGGGAGCCAATCGCCGCCGATACCTTTAGTCAGCTCATGGAGGTGGCACGGGTCACCGCGAGCTCTCGTGGCCTCCAGCAGGTCTCCATCATCCGAATTACCGATCAGGCCATCAAGGATGAGATGGCGGAGATTGCCACGCAACCCTATATGGCGCGAGCAACCGAACTTTTGGTCCTCGTAGCCGATACCCACCGCTCCCAACAGATCGCTAAGGAGCAGGGCGTGGACGAGCCCTTCGGCGGTTCCATGAACTGTTTCATGGAGGCCGTCACTGATGCGGCCCTCACCGCGCAGAACATCGTGGTTGCTGCAGAATCTCTGGGACTTGGCACGAACTACTTTGGCAACGTGCTCAATGATGTTGAGCGTGTGATCGAACTACTGGGACTGCCTGAATTAACCTTCCCGGTAGTAGGGCTGTCACTCGGATACCCCGCCCAATCACCCCAGCTCAAGCCGCGCATGGATATGAGCCTGCGCGTCATGGAGAACGGCTACCGGGAACCCGAATCGTGGACGGCCGCGCTTTCTGACTACGACCAAATAATGAGAACCTATTATGATCTGCGCGAGGGTGGGCAGCCGTCCGACACATTCACCAAGCAGACCGCGGATAAGCTTCGCGTCGAAAACCCCAAGCGAACATACATGATGAGGGTTGCTCAGGCTCAGGGCTTCAACTTCGCACTCGAGTGACTTTGCTGGCCCAACCGCACCTGCTGTGACCTAAGGACTGCCCGAGTTATAGGGCAAAAGGTTAGAGTTTTCGGGTTACCGAAAATCTGCGGAGGGGATTCTTATGAACTCGGTTGGGTTTGCCTTTCTTCTGACTCTGCTGGCGGGATTATCAACCGGCATTGGATCAGTCATCGCGTTCTTTTCACGCCACCAAAACCCGAGATACCTCTCCGTGCTTCTGGGATTTTCGGCGGGCGTCATGATCTACGTGTCGATGATGGAACTCTTTCCTCAGGCCCAAGAGGCGCTGACCGCCGATCTCGGGCAGAAAACGGGAGCGTGGGCAACGGCTGCCTCCTTCTTTGGCGGGATCGCAGTGATCGCCATCATCGACAAGCTTGTCCCATCCGAGGCCAACCCACATGAATTTGCAAACGCGACTGGACTCGATACTGATGCCCAACACAAGCTCTACAGGATGGGGCTCTTCACCGCTGTTGCGATAGCGATCCACAACTTCCCCGAAGGCTTTGCCACCTTTATCTCCGGCCTTCAAGCGCCCGAAGTGGCGATCCCCATCGCTGTGGCCATTGCGCTCCACAACATCCCCGAAGGGATTGCCGTCTCAGCTCCCATCTACTATGCAACTCAGAGCCGCAAGAAAGCTTTCTGGCTCTCCTTCGGGTCCGGGCTGGCCGAGCCGCTTGGAGCTGTGATCGGCTACCTGATCCTGCGCTCGTTCCTCAGCGATACAGTATTCGGCATCGCATTTGCGGGGGTGGCCGGCATCATGGTGTACATCTCGTTAGACGAGCTCCTGCCATCGGCGGAAGAATACGGCGAACACCATTTCGCCATCGGCGGCCTTATCGCGGGAATGGCCGTGATGGCACTTTCGCTACTCCTTCTGATGTGAGCTCAGGCCCCAGCAAGCATGGCAACCATGACGGCCTTGATCGTATGCATTCGGTTTTCGGCCTGATCGAACACCACTGAGGCCGGGGAGGAGAACACTTCCTCGGTCACTTCGAGAGCGTCCATGCCCGTTGCCTCGTACACCTGCCTGCCCACCGCCGTCTCCAGATCGTGAAAAGCCGGCAGGCAATGCATGAAGATCGCGTCAGGATTCCCGGTCTGTGCCATGACCTGCGCGTTGACCTGATAATCGGCCAGATCGGCAACTCTCTGATTCCATACCTCCTTGGGCTCGCCCATGGAAACCCACACGTCCGTGGAAATCACATCCGCGCCCGCAACACCGGTCGCCACATCGTCCGTGATGGTGATACGAGCGCCCGTCTCTTGAGCGAACTGCCGAGCGATAGCGATCGCCTCGGCATCTGGCTGGTAGGCCACCGGTGCCACGATGCGCACGTCCATGCCAAGCATGGCGGAGGATACGAGGAGGGAGCGCCCCGTGTTGAAGCGCCCATCTCCGAGGTAGGCGTGAACCACCTGATCAAACGGCTTGCCGGTATGCTCGCGGATGGTGAGGGCATCGGCGAGCATCTGGGTGGGGTGCCAATCGTCCGTGAGACCGTTGAACACCGGCACTCCCGAGAACTTAGCCAGAGCCTCTACGTCAGCCTGCCGATCCCCACGAAACTCGATACCGTCGTAAAAGCGCCCGAGGACACGCGCTGTGTCCGCTACGGACTCCTTATGCCCGATCTGGGAACTGACCGGATCGAGGTACGTGGTGTGGGCACCTTGCTGAAAAGCCGCAACCTCGAAAGCACACCGTGTACGGGTAGAGGTCTTTTCAAAGATGAGACCGATCGATTTTCCCAGAAGCCGCTGGCGTTCGTGTCCCTCCTTCGTCTCCTTCTTGAGGGAGGTAGCTAGCTCGATGAGTCCCAGCCACTCGGCTGGCGTGAAGTCAGATTCTTTGAGAAAGGAGCGTCCGCGTAAATTCATGGACCAATCTTAGCCGGACCGCTCCGTGACCAGGCCATTACCCAATTAGGTTCGAGACGCCGCTGCCAAACCGTCTACGATGGAGCGCATGAGTGAAAGCATCGCATTGTGGGGAGGCCGCTTCGCAGGCGGCCCTGCCGACGCCCTAACCGAGCTGTCCCGATCCACCCAATTCGATTGGCGCTTGGCGAAGTATGACATCGCCGGATCTCGTGCCCACGCCCGTGGCCTAGCTAAGGCTGGCCTGCTGACGAATGAGGAATTGGACGGCATGCTCGATGCCCTAACGCGCTTGGACGGCGATGTGGCTTCGGGTACCTTCGTGCCGGGCCCGGGGGACGAGGACGTTCACACGGCCTTAGAACGTGGACTGCTGGAACGCGCGGGCGATCATCTGGGAGGCAAGCTACGTGCGGGCCGCTCCCGCAACGATCAGATCGCCACCCTCATCCGGATGTACCTGCGTGATGAGGCTCGAATCATTGGCGGCAAGCTCCTCGACGTGGTGGCAGCGCTGGTTGATCAAGCTGCTGCAGCGGGGGACTCGGTCATGCCTGGCCGCACACATATGCAGCACGCCCAGCCTGTGTTGGTGGCCCACCAGCTTCTAGCCCACGCGTGGCCGATGCTGCGCGATATCGATCGTCTCATTGACTGGGACAAGCGGGCATCCCTGAGCCCCTATGGCTCTGGTGCACTAGCCGGCAATACGTTGAATATGGACCCGCAGGCGATCGCAGGCGATCTTGGCTTCGCCGGCGTTACTGAGAATTCGATTGATGGAACCGCCGCCCGTGACACCACCGCCGAATTCTCTTTCATCATGGCCCAGATCGGCATCGACCTCTCACGTATCAGCGAGGAGATAATTATCTGGAACACCAAGGAGTTTGGCTACCTCATGCTGGACGATTCCTTCTCCACCGGTTCCTCAATCATGCCGCAGAAGAAGAATCCCGATATTGCAGAGCTAGCGCGTGGCAAGGCCGGACGTGTTATCGGCGATCTGACGGGTCTACTGGCCACTCTGAAGGGCCTCCCGCTCGCCTACGATCGGGATTTGCAGGAAGATAAGGAGCCGGTTTTCGATCAGATCGATACGTTCGATGTGTTGTTGCCTGCCGTTTCCGGCATGATCGCCACGATGAGGTTGGACTACGGCCGGATGGCCGAGCTGGCGCCCCAAGGCTTTTCCTTAGCCACCGATATTGCCGAGTGGCTGGTTCGCCAAGGAGTCCCGTTCCGTGAGGCTCACGAGATCTCAGGTTCGTGTGTGCGCACGTGCGAGGACAGAGGGATCGAGCTTTGGGATTTGGCCGACGACGACTTAGCCGCCATCGATCCCCGCCTCACCCCAGATGTGCATGAGATCCTTTCGGTTGAGGGCTCGGTCAACGCGCGTAGTGGGGCTGGTGGAACCGCGCCGGCCCGAGTCCACGAACAATTGGTGGGTGCCCGTGAGTCGCTTCACCGCTATCGCGAATTCACTGACTCGAGAATTGAGGCACGCCAGTAATCATGGCACTCGAGCTCAATTCGAGTCCTTTGGAGGTGGCCCCTCAGCTTCTTGGTGCCACCGTCCGTGCTAACGGTGTGAGTATACGGATCACAGAAGTGGAGGCTTATTTGGGCGCCGCCGATCCGGCTTCTCACGCATTCAAAGGCGAAACAGCCAGAAACGGCACCATGTTCGGCGCTCCCGGCGCTATATACGTGTATTTCACCTACGGCATGCACTACTGCATGAACATCGTGTGTTGGCCTGCGGGCCGGGCTGGGGGCTGCTTGGTACGCGCCGGTGAGGTGATCGAGGGAGAAGAGCTGGCCCGTGAGCGAAGGCCTGCTGTGGTACGGTCGCGCGACTTGGCGAGAGGGCCAGCCAACCTTACCCGGTGTTTGGCGATCAACCGCGAGTGGGATGGCGCGGCGCTCTGCGTTGACGGAGTGAGATTGAAGGATGGGGAAGAATTCGTCGTCGTTAATACTCACGAACCGGAACCCCTGATCCAAACTGGGCCGAGGGTCGGGGTCTCGGGGATCGGAGGCGACGGCCAGCTGTACCCGTGGCGCTTCTGGATCCCGGGGGATCCCACGGTCTCCGCGTACAAGCGAGGCGGTGGCTCGCGAACGAAACACGGACAGGCCACGAAGGTGACTGCACGTGATCAGAGGCTGAATCCGCAGTGAGGGCTTTTCTCTTCTTGGTGAATCCTGGTCTGCATTACAACCCGTATCCGGACTGGGAGCGTTGGCTCCCACGCGCGGAAGCGGGCAAAACCATACGCGTGGAATGGAATACCGGGACGCGGCGCCGGGGGATGACGCCCGGGGACCTCGCGGTCATGGTCAAGGTTGGTTGGCATCCCAAGGGAACAATCGCGCTGGGACGTATTGCGTCGGACATCTGGGTTGGGCCGCACTGGAATCCGGAGGCGAAACGGCCCGAAACCGGCTTCGTGGATCTGGACCTAACTACGCTGTTGCCGCTAGACGATCCGTTTCCGCTGGCGAACCTCAAGCTTCTAGATCCCAGCGTTCGGTGGACCCCTCGAATGTGTGGGACGGAAATACCCGTGACCACAGCGCAGAATTTGGCGGAAATCGTTGGCGCGGGCGATGATTAAGACTGCCGGGCACAACGTGGACACGAGTGGAATCGTGCGCAGTGTGCCGGGCACACTAGACCCTGTGCTCGAAAGCCGGGCACAGCCAGAGAAAGGCAAAGAACGTGACTGACGTCCTCGACGAACTCCAGTGGCGCGGGCTCATCGCCCAGCACACAGATATTGACGCACTGCGCAGTGCGCTGAGCGAGGGACCTCTCACGTTCTATTGTGGCTTCGATCCCACCGCTCCGTCCTTGCACCACGGCCACCTGGTTGCAGTGAAGCTCATGCGCCACCTTCAGCTTGCCGGGCACCACCCGCTCGCACTTGTGGGTGGAGCCACGGGCCTTATCGGTGATCCACGGCCAGTTGGCGAACGCACGATGAACTCCAAGGATGTCGTGGGCGAGTGGGCCAATAGCCTCAAGGGACAACTGGAGAATCTGCTCGATTTCGAGGGGCAGAACCCGGCACGAATCGTCAATAATCTCGATTGGACGAGCGAGCTCAGTGCCATCGATCTTCTACGTGACCTTGGCAAGCACTTCCGCATGGGGACCATGCTGTCCAAGGACATCGTGGCGAGGCGCCTCGAATCCGAGGACGGCATCTCCTACACCGAATTTAGCTACCAGATACTTCAGGCCAATGATTACCTTGAGCTATTCCGGCGTTACGGCTGCACACTCGAGGTGGGCGGTAACGACCAATGGGGCAACCTCGTGGGCGGCATGGACCTCATCCGCAAGATCGAGGGGCAGAGCGTTCACGTGCTGACCAACCCGCTGATCACCAAAGCCGACGGAAGCAAGTTCGGTAAGTCCGAAGGCGGGGCCATTTGGCTTAACCCCGAAATGCTCTCTCCCTACAAGTTCTACCAGTTCTGGCTGAACACAGCTGACGAGGATGTTATCCGCATGCTCAAGGTGTTCACCTTCCGTTCGCGAGAGGAGATCGAGGAGCTCGAGCAACAGAGCATCGAACGCCCGCAAGCGCGTGAAGCTCAGCGGGTACTTGCTTCAGACGTGACCAGTTGGGTTCACGGCGAGCAGGCCACAGAACGAGTTATTCAGGCTTCGCGGGCATTGTTCGGCGGTGAAGACTTGGGCGATCTAGATGGTGCGACGCTTCGGGATGCCGTGGACGAGCTGCCGAGTGCCGAGGCAGCTGTTGGGACGCCTCTCGTAGAGCTCTTCGTACGTGCAGGCCTCGAAAAGGGTATCGGTGCTGCGCGCCGGACTGCGTCCTCAGGCGGCCTCAACATCAACAACGCCAAGGTCACAGATGCCGCCGGCGTTCTTGATGGCACCGACGTGCTTCCCGGGGGCATTGTCCTGCTCCGCAAGGGCAAGAAGAACCTCGCAGTTGTGCGCGTGAAGGAGTAAACCTCAGCTTCCTATACAACAAGAGGGCTGGCCAGAGTTTTCTGGCCAGCCCTCTTCGTATGCTGCATAGAGCCCAGCACCAGGGACGGAGTTCGTCAATGTGATGTCGAATCGTGTGCGTGTTTTTGGTGTGGTTGTTGGGTTTTGTGGGGGTGTGAGGTGGTTCATGGGGTTGTGGTTTGTGTTGGGGTGGGTGGGGTGGGTATTGTTTTTGCTTGTCGCCGGGACATGGTTCGGGCCGGCAGGGCAAGGGTTTTGGTCTTGTGTTTGTTGGGTTTGGCTGGGTTGTTGGTGGTTGTGGGGCCGGTTGGTTCCTGCTGGTTGTGTGACTAGAGGCTCGTGTTTGTGGGTTTGTGGTTTGCGGGCTGGTGGGGTAGGCTTGGTTCTCGCTCCTTCTTGTGATTGACTGGTTTTTTCTGGTTGGTTGTGGGGTGTGGGTGTGGTGGTTGAGTGTCTAATAGTGTGTCGAGTGTGAAAATGCTAGACGGTTTGTGTCTGGCTCACGACAAGCAACTTTTCCTGATTTTTTGATGGTTGGGTGTTTGTGGTGTGGCTGCCTGTGAGGGTGGTTGCTCAACGGTTGTTGGGTGTGCCGGGTTGAGTCTCGGTTGTGCATGATGTGATGTCTTTGTTGATGTTGTGTTGTGTTTTTTTAGAGTCATGTTGAATGTTCTCTTCATTTTTTTGTGGAGAGTTTGATCCTGGCTCAGGACGAACGCTGGCGGCGTGCTTAACACATGCAAGTCGAACGATGAAGCTCCAGCTTGCTGGGGTGGATGAGTGGCGAACGGGTGAGTAATGCGTGAGTGACCTGCCCCCTTCTTCGGGATAAGCCTTGGAAACGGGGTCTAATACCGGATATTCCCATCACGGGGCATCTTGTGGTGGGGAAAGTTT
>NZ_QETB01000007.1 GCF_003123745.1 Ancrocorticia populi
GAGGACCGGGACGGACGAACCACTGGTGTGCCAGTTGTTCCGCCAGGAGCATGGCTGGTTGGCTACGTTCGGTAAGGATAACCGCTGAAAGCATCTAAGCGGGAAGCCTGCTTCAAGATAAGTTCTCCATCAACATACGTTGTGTAGGCCCCCTATAGATGATGGGGTTGATAGGCCAGACGTGGACACAGAGTAATCTGTGGAGCTGACTGGTACTAATGCGCCAAAACCAACCTAAAACAACATGCAAGCCAGGGCATGGCCCCTGAGCTGGCACGTGTGTCGCATCCACTATACAATCCCTCAACACCAAACCAGCCAGCTGGTAGGTCCTACCAGCGGTGGCATGCGTGTAGAGGATCCAAACGTTTTGACGGTGGTCATAGCGGCAGGGAAACGCCCGGTCTCCATTCCGAACCCGGAAGCTAAGCCTGCCAGCGCTGATGGTACTGCACTCGCCAGGGTGTGGGAGAGTAAGACACCGCCGTCACCCCCTTGCAGAGGGCCCCCGGAACACCACCAGGGGCCCTTTTCTTATATGCCCAATCAGCTCACGGGCTCGAGGGCCCGCACTGTCATGAGGGAGACATCCTCGTTAGCGCAGCCGGTGAAATCGTCCGCTGCGAGAAAGATGGACTCAGTTTCACCGGGCGGATAGATGCGGAAGCCGTCGGCGTCCTCGGGCTTGCATTCATCCTCGTCGTAATTGGCTGCTTGGACGATATCCATCTGGGCTTGGGCCGATTCGCCGGGCTCCATCGTGACCCAGATCCGATCTGGTCCGCTGGAGTCCTCTTCGACGGGAGCCCCCAGCTGCGTGCCGTCATCACCAGTGACGAGGGAGACTCCTGGGTAGCCCTTGAGGGCGCAAGATTCGTTGCCATCGTTTGTGAGCACGATGGTTGGGTACATGTGGCCGGCGCCGCCGCCATCGCCCTCGCCTAGAGAGGCCTGAAGGTCCGAAGATGCGCATTGAGGCATTTGGGTATCGCCGTTGCTGGGTTCGCCTGTGGGCTCGGATGTGGTGGCAGCGGGCGAACTCGATGCTGGTGATGATGTATCTGCCTCGGTGCTTGCCGAGGTAATTGGTGCCGAAGCCGGCGCCGTCCCGCCTGCATCATCGTTAGTCGCGGAAGTACACGCGCTGAGTCCGCTGAGTGCTCCGACGGCCAGTACCATTCCGGCTAGCTGGCCGAATGTCTTGAACTTCTGGTTGATCATTGTTGTGGCCATGTCATGACGCTACGCCTCAATGTGTTCTGTGCAACACCCTTAACGAACTTGGAATTGTCTGGAAATTGAAGTGGGCTGAGCTGGGTGATGTGTGAGCGGCCCGACGGAGCCACGATGTCGCACCGTTCCTTGCCATTCGGCGCTTGTCCGCGAGGTCATCCGTGCGAGGCCCCACCAACTTAGGGCCAAAGGTCCCGGTCACGTGGTGATCGTTACGGCGCTTCCGCGCGTTACCCGGTTATGCTGGTCTGTACAGTTTTAGAGGGGGATCAGATGCCACAGTTACGCTCGGCAACGTCTACAACCGGACGAAACATGGCTGGTGCTCGCGCTCTTTGGCGGGCAACTGGCATGGGAAGTGAAGATTTCGGAAAGCCGATCATTGCGATCGCCAACTCCTTCACGCAGTTCGTGCCGGGACACGTACACCTCAAAGACATGGGGCAGCTCGTTCGCAAATCGATTGAGGAAGCGGGCGGTATTGGCCGCGAGTTCAACACGATTGCAGTGGATGACGGCATCGCCATGGGGCACGCCGGTATGTTGTATTCGCTCCCGTCGCGCGAGATCATCGCTGATTCGGTGGAGTATATGGTGAACGCCCACACCGCTGACGCGCTCGTCTGTATTTCGAATTGCGACAAGATCACGCCCGGCATGCTGATGGCAGCGCTGCGCCTGAATATCCCGACGATCTTCGTCTCTGGCGGCCCGATGGAATCGGGCGCGGCCGTCGAAGGCGTGGTGGATCACCGCACGGACCTCATCGATGCGATCTCCGTGTCGGCGGACGATAACGTGAGTGACGAGCAGCTTGGCCTCGTGGAGGCTAGCGCCTGCCCCACTTGTGGCTCGTGTTCTGGCATGTTCACGGCGAACTCCATGAACTGCCTGACCGAGGCGCTCGGCCTATCGCTGCCCGGCAATGGCTCTACGCTGGCCACGGCCGCGCGGCGCAAGAGTCTGTTCCTAGAGGCTGGGCGCCGGATCGTGGGTTTGGCGAAGCGTTATTATCAGGACGACGACGAATCAGTCCTTCCTCGCAATATCGCCACGCGGGATGCCTTTCTCAACGCTATGTCGATGGACATCGCGATGGGCGGCTCCACGAACACGGTGCTGCACATCTTGGCTGCCGCGCAGGAAGGAGAGGTGGACTTCGGGCTTTCGGATATCGATGAGCTGTCACGCCACGTTCCCTGCCTGTCCAAGGTGGCGCCCAACTCAACGCGCTTCCACATGGAGGACTTCCATCGCGCCGGCGGGATCCCCGCGATTCTTGGCGAAATGCGCCGCGCTGGCCTTCTACGCGAAACCGTACACGCAGTCCACGCCCCGGATGTCGAATCTTGGCTGGGTGCATGGGACATCCGCTCGGAATCACCTTCGCAGGAAGCTCAAGATCTGTTCCACGCGGCCCCCGGCGGCGTGCGCACCACACAGCCGTTCTCTCAGGACGCCAAGTGGGAGAGCCTCGATCTGGATTCGGAAGAGGGCTGTATCCGCAGCGTGGAGCACGCTTACACGAAGGACGGCGGCCTATGCATCCTCTACGGCAACATCTCGCTCGAGGGCGCTGTGGTGAAGACCGCCGGTGTGGACGAATCGCTGTTCCACTTCGAGGGCCCCGCCCGGGTGGTCGAATCGCAGGAAGAGGCTATTAACCTCATCCTCTCCAAGCAGGTTGAACCCGGAGACGTGGTGGTTATCCGCTATGAGGGTCCGAGGGGCGGCCCGGGCATGCAAGAGATGCTCTATCCGACGTCCTTCTTGAAGGGGCGCGGCCTAGGCAAGGTGTGTGGCCTTATCACGGACGGCCGCTTCTCCGGAGGCACCTCCGGTCTTTCGATCGGCCACATTTCACCAGAGGCCGCCGCGGGCGGCGCCATCGGGCTGGTCGAAGAAGGCGATAACGTGGTGATCGACATCCCGAGCCGAACCCTGAAGATCGACGTTTCCGATGAGGAGCTGGCGGCACGCCGTGAGGCAGCAGGACCAACTCCATGGAAGCCCGTGAGCCGCGACCGGCAGGTCTCCAAAGCGCTGCGCGCCTACGCCTCGATGGCAACATCGGCGTCTATGGGTGCCGTGCGTCACGTGGACTAAAGACTACTCACCGGGACTACCGCCCCACTCCTTGGCTGATCGGCACGCCCATACTTGAACAGTGCGGGCGAGCCAACAGGGTGAACCCTCAAGGTTGCTTTGTCAGGAGTGTGAGTGCGGCTGATGTCAACGGCGTTAAGCTACCTAGCCGAAGAACCCATTCTTTTTACCTTCCTTATGGTGGGTGTTGGAATGGCACTCGGTGCGCTAAAGATTAAGGGAGTCGGCTTCGGCGCGGCGATGGTGCTCTTTACGGCCATCTTCGTTTCGGCGTTGGGCGAATCGGCAGGATACGAGATCCGCGTTCCAGCGGAACTGGGTACGTTCGGTCTAGTCCTCTTCGCCTTCTCCATCGGCAATAACGCGGGTGCCAACTTCTTCTCCGGACTCAAGCAGGGAGCCGGCCCCATCCTCATGATGGTGGTGCTGTTTGTTGTATCGGGCGGTGCCGCCTACCTCGTGGGCACACAGCTTCTTGGTATGGACACTACGGTGATCGCAGGAACCTTCGCTGGCGCGCTGACCAACACTCCAACTCTGGCAACTGTAGGCGAGGCCTCCGGAGATATCGGAGCCGCGACAGTGGGATACGCTGTGGCGTACCTGTTCGGTGTGCTGGGTATGCTCATCGCCGCCCAGTTCGCTCTGCGCCAGGCGCCGAACGATACGGACGCCCCGGAGCCCGTTACTCACGTGACCTACCGCGTGGAGCGGACAGATACGCCCACACTCCGTGTGATCGCAAGCCACCTGGATGGGCCGGTCGAGTTTTCGCGCCTGCGCCGTGGTGAGGAAGGCCCGATCTGGGTACCCTCGCTGATGGACACCATCGAGAAGGATGACCTCCTGACCGTGGTTGGGCCGGTCTCCCACCTGCCGAGTGTGGAGCGCGAGGTGGGCCACCGTTCGTCCCACTCCCTGCGTGCGGACCGCCGCTTGATGGACTTCCGCCGCATCACGATTTCAAACCACAAGCTTGCTGGGATGACGGTTGGGCAAGTTGACGAGGAGTTGGAGAAGCGCTGGAACGCACGCCTTTCGCGGGTTCGTAGGGGCGACGACGATCGCTTAGCCTCCCCAAACATCATGTTGGAGCTGGGTGACCGCGTCCGCGTGGTTGGCCCGACCCTCGAAATGCCTAAAATCTCCAAATGGATGGGGGATTCGGCCAAGGGGCTCACCGAGATCAATCCGATCGCCCTCGGCCTCGGGCTGGCGCTCGGCATCTTCATTGGAGAGCTGCCGATCCCGCTTCCCGGCGGCGCAGATTTCTCAATCGGTGCGGCAGCTGGCGTACTCATCATTGGTCTGATTATGGGCCGTATTGGGCGCATCGGCCCGGTCATTACCGCGCTGCCCAATACCGCAAATCTGGTTCTTGGAGAACTCGGGCTCCTCGTGTTCCTCGCTCAAGCGGGCTCGAATGCGGGCGGTCAGATTAGCGCCGCCTTCACCTCAGGGGAATGGTGGAAGATCCTCGTGCTGGGATTCGTCATTACCTCCGTCATGGCAGTGGGCCTGTACTGGACCATGCGCAAGATGTTCAAGATGGGCGGAACGAAGCTCTCGGGCCTCATTGCTGGAGCTCAGACACAGCCCGCCATCCTCGCGTTTGCCAATGGGCAGACCAACTCCGATCCTCGCGTGGCGATGGGTTATGCGTTGGTCTATCCGGTGGCAATGATCGGGAAGATTATCGCGGGCTATATCTTGGCCACTATGTGACGGGTTAATCGCCCGCGGTTTCGTGTGCGAGGAGGGAGGAGAGTTCGTCGTCGTCGATAATCCCCTTCAACGTACGTACCGCCTCATCGGGGGAGACGGGACGGGAAACTACTCCTTGCCAATCTGAACGGACGATCTGGCCCTCTTCAACCCAGTGGGTAGAGGCCAGATCTCCGTTCGTTTCTATCTCCCAAGTTCCCGCCTCGGGCTGCCACATGGAGGCGTCTTCGGCAATGCCGTGCGGATCGGACGGGGTAATCACGTGGTAGCTGATCGTGTGGTCAGAATCTTCGAGCTGGGCGGCGTCCTGGAGTAGGAAGAACTCCATGTAGGCGGGGATGGCATCTTCCTCCTCGATGAGATCCTCGGCGTTAATGATCACGGGATCGGTGCCGTCTTCAACAAAACGTGACGTGGTCCAACGCTTGCCTTCCAGCGTGATCACGCTCGAGATCCGGTGAGGCTCCGGGTGTGCGAAGATCACCTCAGTCACAAGCTCGGTCTCATTCCAGCGTCGATACAGGAGGCCGATGGGCTCGGCCGCAGTGCTATCGAGTGAGGCGACTTCCGGAGTTTCGAAGAGTTCCCAGCGGGTTTCAGTTCGGTTCATTCCCTTAGTCTAGAAGCTGCGTGCAAAAGGCGGTACCACGGGACTTCGAAGGCGGGACTAAGGTGCCGGTTGCTAGCCCGAAATGAGCCGCTGCGTGAGAACGTGATCCACCATGTGAGACAAAAGCAGTCTCAAGTGGCGCGAGACCCGCCCGCCCGTCTACTCTCGAACCATGATGATTTTTGTAGTACTTAGCTAGCGCGCCGCCCGGCCTGCTGGTTTGGTGCTGCGCGCCCCTCGAAAGCTCGGGGGGCTTTTTTTATCCCGTTCGCGAAGGAGTTCGTGAACACTATGGAAGACGAAGGAGGATCACATGGCAAAGACTCGTCAGCGTGCCGATGTGGCCATCCCTGGTTCTGCGAGCAAAGCGGAACCTCCTGCAGAGCGCACGATCCGGGAGAAATCCACGGGCGCGCGTTCGATCATTCGATCGCTGGAAGAACTTGACGTAGATGTTGTGTTCGGCCTGCCGGGCGGAGCGATCCTGCCAACCTACGATCCCCTTTTCGATTCCTCCAAGCTACGCCACGTACTGGTACGTCACGAGCAGGGCGCTGGGCATGCGGCCGAGGGATATGCGGTGGCAACTGGACGCGTTGGCGTGTGTATCGCCACCTCCGGTCCTGGCGCCACGAACCTCGTCACGGCACTGATGGACGCGAACCTCGATTCGATCCCGATGGTGGCGATTACCGGGCAGGTGGGCGCGAGCTTCATTGGCACGGACGCTTTCCAAGAGGCGGATATCGTGGGTGCGACGATGCCCGTGACAAAGCATTCGTTCCTTATCACCTCCGCGGACGAAATCCCGGCGCGCATTGCCGAGGCCTTCTACATCGCCTCAACCGGCCGTCCCGGCCCGGTACTGGTGGACATTACGAAGTCAGCGCAGACCGAAGAAGCAGACTTTGTGTGGCCGCCCATCCTAGATCTGCCCGGCTACCGGCCCAGCTCCAAGCCCAACGCGCGCCAAGTTCGTGAGGCGGCTCGCCTCATCGCCACGGCTGAGCGCCCCGTCCTGTACGTGGGTGGTGGCGCGATTCGCGCGAATGCCAGCGAAGAGATCTGCGCGCTGACCGATCTGTCCGGCGCTCCGGTGGTGACCACACTGACGGCCCGCGGTGCCGTCCCAGATTCCCACCCGAATAACCTCGGGATGCCCGGCATGCACGGCGCTGTCCCTGCCGTGGCCGCCCTCCAGCAAGCCGACCTTATCGTGGCGTTGGGTGCGCGCTTTGACGACCGCGTGACGGGCAAACTCGATGCCTTTGCTCCGGACGCCAAGGTGGTCCATGTTGATATTGATCCGGCCGAGATCTCTAAGAACCGCGAGGCCGATGTGCCGATCGTGGGGGACTTGAAGATGACAGCTGCCGATCTGGTGGAGGAGCTTGGTGCTGCCCACGAACAGTATGGCGAGGCCGATCTGACTGCCTGGTGGAGGCAGCTGAACCGGCTGCGTGACACCTACCCGCTGGGCTGGACCGAACCGGACGATGGCCTCATGAGCCCCCAGTACGTGATCTCCCGCCTTGGCGAGATCGTGGGATCCGAGGATTCTATCTGGGTCACGGGTGTGGGCCAGCACCAGATGTGGGCCTCCCACTTCCTCAAGTTCGAGCATCCGAACCAGTGGATCAGTTCCGGTGGGGCTGGCACCATGGGATTCGGCGTTCCCGCCACCATGGGGGCGAAGGCTGGCATGCCCGAGAAGACCGTGTGGCTAATTGATGGGGACGGCTCCTTCCAGATGACCAATCAGGAACTGGCCACGTGCCGCCTGAACGGCATCAACGTCAAGGTGGCCATCATCAACAACTCCTCGCTGGGCATGGTGCGCCAGTGGCAGACCCTGTTCTACGGCCAGCGTTACTCCAACACCGATTTGGAGACCGGCGACGGCACGGCGCACGTGCCTGATTTCGTCAAGCTCGGGGAAGCCTACGATTGTGCGGCGTTCCGCGTGGAGAGGGCCGAGGATGTGGACGCTGCAATTGAGAAGGCGATGAGCATCAACGATCGCCCTGTGGTTGTCGATTTCGTGACCTCGCCCAATTCCGAGGTGTGGCCGATGGTGCCAGCAGGGGTGTCCAATGACGAAATCCTCTACGCAAAGGGCCTTCAGCCCGAATTCGATTCTGAGATGAACTAGGCGGGAGAGGAGAACTAGCTATGAGTACCCGCCACACACTGTCCGTTCTTGTGGAGAACAAGCCGGGCGTTTTGACTCGCGTTTCCGGGCTTTTCGCCCGCCGTTCCTTCAACATCCATTCCCTCGCTGTGGGGGAGACTGAGGATCCGGATCTCTCCCGCATCACCGTTGTGGTGGACGCGGCCGAGCTCCCGCTGGAACAGGTAACCAAGCAGCTCAACAAGCTGGTCAACATCATTAAGATCGTTGAGTTGGAGGATGATTCTGCCGTTCACCGCCAGCTTCTGCTGGTCAAGGTTGCGGCCACAGACGAAACCCGTGCGAACGTGCTTCAGGTTGTGGATCTTTTCCGCGCCCACGTTGTGGATATGGTTCCGGACGCGGTCACAATCGAGGCCACCGGTGGGGATAACAAGGTTAAGGCCTTCCTCACCGCCCTAGAGCCCTACGGCATTAAGGAGCTTGTCCAGTCCGGATCGGTGGCCATTGGCCGTGGAAACAGATCCCTTTCTGAGCGAGTTTCCGCAGAGATGCAGTTGCGCCGCGCGTAGTTTTTGCAGGCGACGACGAATCCTTCCGCCCACCGTGCGCATAGTGAACACGTGCGCTCACACAAATCAAACAACCTAAACTAGAAGTGTTAGCCATTCCGTATAAGGAGAAGAACAGTGGCAGAAATTTACCATGATGAAGATGCGAACCTCTCGATCATCCAGTCGAAGAAGGTTGCGATCATCGGTTACGGCTCGCAGGGCCACGCTCACGCGCTGAACCTTCGCGATTCGGGCGTTGACGTTGTTGTTGGACTGCGCCCCGGCTCCAAGTCCATCGCGAAGGCCGAGGAGGCAGGCATCAAGGTTGCCAGCGTTCCGGATTCCGTCAAGGGTGCAGACGTTGTCATGATTCTGGCCCCGGATCAGTACCAGCGGACCATCTGGACCGAGGATATTGAGCCGAACATTAAGGAAGACGCAGCGATCTTCTTCGCCCACGGCTTCAACATTCACTTCGGCTACATCAAGCCTGCCGCTGGCCATGACATCTGTATGGTTGCCCCGAAGGGCCCCGGCCACACCGTGCGCCGCACCTACGAAGAGGGCCGTGGCGTTCCCGTGCTCGTGTGCGTTGAGCAGGACGCTTCCGGTCAGGCCTTAGATCTGGCGCTTTCCTATGCGGCCGCCATCGGTGGTGCGCGTGCAGGTGCGATCAAGACGTCTTTCCGCGAGGAAACTGAGACCGATCTGTTCGGCGAGCAGGCCGTCCTATGCGGTGGCGTGACCCAGCTGATCGAATACGGCTTTGAGACCCTGACCGAGGCTGGCTACCAGCCCGAGATGGCCTATTTCGAGGTGCTGCACGAGATGAAGCTGATCGTTGATCTGATCAACGAAGGTGGCCTCACCAAGCAGCGCTGGTCCATCTCCGACACCGCCGAATACGGCGATTACGTCTCTGGCCCTCGCGTCATCACACCGAACGTGAAGGACAACATGAAGGGCGTTCTGGACGATATCCAGTCCGGAGCCTTCGCCAAGCGCTTCATCGAAGACCAGAATGAGGGCGGCCCCGAGTTCCATCGCCTGCGCGATGAGCACGCAGCCGCACCAATCGAGAAGGTTGGTCAGGAGATCCGCAAGATGTTCGCGTGGAACACTGAGAACCTCGATACCGATTACACCGAGGGTTCCGCAGCCCGCTGAGCTGACTGAGAATCAAGAAAAGAGCCGGAGAGATCCGGCTCTTTTCTTGTATTCGGGCGCGTTTGGTGGCCCGGTGGGCCGCGTAAATGTATGCTCGCGGCATGGAGCTAGAGAGTTTCTACGCGATGCGGGATGGCGAGGCCACGCAGATTGATGGCATGCCCGCCCACCTCACCGTGGTCCCGCTCGGGAAAGTACGCGTGCCTTCCGGTTTGCTGGAGGCCAGTGACCCGTTCGTAACCCTTGGTGATGGGACCGTGTTCGAGGTTGAACCCGGTGACTACGAGGCCTATGTGACGCTCGCGGATATCAGCTTGGAACAGGACGGCTCCCACGAGCGAGAGGCCTACCTCTCGGTGGTCCTGCGCGAAGGAATCCTAGCTTCTGTTGGGGCCGCCGCCTCTGTGCGCGGAGAACCCGAAACCGGTAAGTACTGGGGCGTCGGGGTAGATGCCGGAACCGTGGCGTTCTGCGATCACGAGGCCGTTGCTGACTGCATGCCCGAGGAGACTGAGGATGCCCCGTGGTATGAGGTGGTGTTTGATTCGGAGCGCGATGATTCATGGTTTGCTCTCATGGACTCGCCCGATCACATCCGTTCTGGGGTTGCCAACATCGTTATGCCGCTGGCCGTTGAGGGAGAGAATGTTGTGCTTAGCCATTCGGGCTGGGGAGACGGCTTCTATCCGGTGCTCGCCGCCAAGGACAGCGAGGGCAACACCTTAGCCCTGCACATCGATCTACTCGTGGTGGGCGAACCCGAGGACGATGAGGAGGATATCCCACTGGTGGACGGATCCCGCCTGAAGGATGATGGGACCGTGGAAGCGCCGCTGCCGTTCCCTGATGAGCTGGGCGCGGGCCAGCAGGTGCAGCCCGATGCTGTTGCTCGTGATCAGGCGATCCCGGGCGCGGTGCCGGGTTCGGCGCTCGGGGACGTGGCTCATGACGCCGCAGCGCCAGGGCCGCAGCATGAACACCAGCAGCAAACGGAATGCTCGGGTATCTCCTCCCTCGGGTTAGAAGAGGAATCGCCGGCTCCGCGCAAGAAGGGCTTCTGGGCCCGGCTGATCGGCTTCTTCAAGCGAGGCTAGACTCAGCGTTTCGGTGCTAAACCCAGTCCTTGTACTTAAAGATCGCGTACATGATTGCGCTGCCTAACAGCATAAGAAGAATTGCGAACGGGTAGCCCAACATCCAGTGGAGCTCGGGCATATGGGTAAAGTTCATGCCATATAGCCCGGCGATGAGGCTGGGGATGAACAGGATTCCGGCCCATGCGGAGATCTTCTTGGTCTGATCACCCTGGCGTTCAGCAATCAACGTGGAGTTCGCGGAGAATATTTCGTGGATGATGGAGCGTAGGCGTTCCAGGCGATCAACGTGAATTTGGACGTGATCGGTTACGTCGCGCAGGTTTTGGAGCATATCGTCGGAGAAGTTTGCCCGGTGTGAGTACTCGGTGAGTCCCTGCATGGCCGTAGGCAGCGATTTGATCGCCTTGTCCAGTTCGAGCACGCTACGAGACAGTGTGTAGATTTCCTGCGAGGAGATCGGAGCTCCGGAGAAGATGCGGTCTTCCTGATCGTCCGCGGCATCCTCTAATACGTCCAGAATGGGACCATAGGAATCGACCACACAGTCGAGTACTTGATGTAGGAGCGCGTAGGTGGCACTCAATGAGCCAAAGTCCTGTGCCCGGAACCTCGTGAGCGAATCGGCGAACTCGCTGCGCATGGAATCGGATAGGTGATCTGAGTGCCAGCCATGGGCAACGCCTTCTTCGGGAGGGTCTACGTGGCGGACTGTGATCAGATAGCCCGAACCCGAGAAGATCTCCAGTTCGGACAGGGTGACTGAGCCGTCATGTAACGAGGAGGCCGGGCGCAGAACCATGAAGTTCGAATCGCCGTACCGCTCGAATTTGGTGCGCTGATGGCCTTCCTCAGCGTCCTCTACTGCAAGGCGATGCAATCCAAACGCCTCTGCCAGCTGAGAAAGCAGTGACGCTGCAGACCCGGTGGCCGGGATATCCGCCCACAAGAGCCTTGAATCTTGTGGTTCCCGGTTCCAGATCCGCAGCGCCTCGGTTAGATCGCTGACGATCTTGCTCTCTCCCGTGGCTCGGTATACGGCGTACGTGGCTTCCAACATACGAAGCAGCTTAGCCGCGGGGGAGGTATTATTGCACGGTCACAGGTTGCTTGCCGCGTCTGCGGTCTCGCTTGGAAGTCCCTTCTTACGCCCTGGAGTAGCATTCGCCTGAATCTCCTCGAGGCTGCGGCCCTTGGTTTCAGGAACACGGAGCCGGATGAATGCGACGCCCAGCAGGCAGATCACGCCGAAGATCGCGAATACGTGCTCTTGCTGCATCGATGCCGTCATGATCGGGAAGAGTAGTGCAACCACGAAGGAGCCGAGCCAGTTGAAGGAGGAGGCCAGTCCTGAAGCGCGACCTCGGATTGCCAGCGGGAACATCTCTCCAACAATCACCCAGGTCAGTGGGGCCCATGTGAAGGAGTAGAGGGCAACGTAGATGCTGAGGAACACCACAACCATCATGGGGTTTGCATCGCTCATCACGCTGTTGAGGATGGCCGGGAAGATGAAGGACAGGCCCATGATCGTTCCGCCGATGGTTAGGAGAGTGCGGCGGTTGTAGCGATCAGCAATCACGAGGAACAGGAGCGAACCGAGCACGAGGATGATGCCTTGAATGATGGGCCACATGAGCGCGCTGCCGGCTTCGGCACCAGTTGCATCCGAAACGATCAGAGGGATGTAGTAGAAGATTGCGTTGGCGCCCTGGAACTGCTGGAAGGCTGCGACGCCCACACCTGCGATCACAAGGTAGCGGTACTTTCCGTCGAGCAAGCTGGACCAAGACGTTTGCTCGGATGCAGATTCCTCGATGGCGTTGGTGGCCTTGATATCTGCCAGCTCGGCTTCAATCTGGTCAGGCTTACGAATGATGGTGAGTACTCGCACGGCCTCATCTTCAAAACCGTGACGGACGAGGTAGCGGGGAGATTCTGGGAGTCTGAGAACGCCGATGAAGAGGATCAGTGCAGGAACAGCGGCGGCACCGAGCATAACGCGCCATGCCCAGTGTTCCGGCAGGTCCTTCAAGAGGTAATCAACGATGTAGGAAATGAGCATGCCCGAGACGATCATCGTCTGGTTCAGGCCTGAGAGGCGTCCGCGAAGTTTTGCTGGTGAAAGCTCTGCCATGTATGCGGGCACGAGGGCCGAGGCGGCTCCAACTGCCAAGCCGAGGAAAATGCGCGCAGCGATGAGGAAGGCCGATCCGTTGGGTGGGACCGCTGCACACAGCAGCGAACCGACCGCGAACACTACTGCAGCTGCCAGAATCATCTTCCGGCGTCCGAACTTGTCCGATAGCTGGCCAGCAATGGCACCGCCGAAGATCGCGCCGAGCATTACTCCCGAGGTGATGAACCCGATTACCGCGGGTTCGCCCTTGATTCCCCAGTCGCTCTGGAGGAACGGCAGCGCACCGGTCATTACGCCGATGTCATAACCAAAGAGAATTCCGCCGAATGAGCCAAAGAAATAGATGAAATTGCTGGAGATCTTCTTGTCTGTCCCCATATTGCACTCCTCTGCGAGTGGATGTCCGTTTGCCACCTCGTAGTGGCCTGTCATTCGCTGGCGAGCAGTCACAAGTACAATTTTGCGACCAAGCTGTTAGCGCTAACATTATTTGTTACAGACGACTCTAGAACTCGTGCTCCGGGAATGTCAACGCTAACATTGGTGGCGGGCGTCACAGATAGTTTGGGTTGCGAGTCACTGGTCGCTTTGGTTGTGCGTCGCTGAATGATTTGGGCGTGCTGACTGGTTCGGGTGTGTGACACAGGTGGTTTGGATGCGATTCACCGATGATCCGGAAGCTTGTTGCAGGCTGATTCGGTCGGGCGTCGCAAACTGATCTGCTTGAATTTGGTTGCAGGAGAGGGCGGACGCTAGGCGCGAGCCGTTGAAGCGCGGACGTTCAGTGTGGCCGCTACTGGCGTCATGTCCGGACGTTCGTCATCTAGGAGTGCCAGTGCAGCCTCTAGAACTCTGCGGCCAAGAGTGGTGAAGTCCTGATGGATAGTAGTGAGCGAGGGGGTGTAAAAGGACGCTTCGGGAACATCATCGAAACCCACGATAGAGACATCTTCAGGGAGTTTGATGCCATTCTCGTGGAAGGCAGCAATGAGGCCGAGCGCCATATGGTCATTAGCGGCGAAGATCGCCTCAGGGAGTGAGCCTTCGGGATCTGTGAGCTTCTTTCCCAGCTGATATCCGAACGCCGCGCTCCAATCACCCTCGTAGATCGTTGGTTTAATGCCAGCTTCCGCGCAGGTGCGCTTGGCGCCTTCGCATCTCTCTTGGGCTTCGATCCAATTGTGTGGACCGGTGACTAGCGTGATGTCACGGTGACCCAAGTCAATGAGGTGTTGAACGGCCATGTGTGCCCCCTGCTCCTGATCGACGCACATGGTGTTCAGCCCCCCGGGTACTGAGTCCTGGGACGGGCCAACCACGATAGTTGGGACATCAATCTGCATGGCATGGAGGTATTCGACCAGCACCTCGCGTGTGGCGATAATTAAGACGGCTTCGACCGCGCGGTCCAAACAGGACTCCACGGCGTTGCGAAACTCGGTCTCGCTCCCTTCGCGGATATTGGAGAGCATGATGGTGTAGTCGTGTTTGCGCGCGGCTTCATCGATGGCGGCGAGGGTGCTCGTTGGGCCGTAGAGGAAGGATCCGACGGCGATAACGCCAATCAGACCCGATCGCCGCGTCACGAGGGTGCGGGCCGCAGAGTTACGGCGATAACCCGTCTCCTTGATTGCAGCCTCGATACGCTCGCGAGTATCTGGGCGCACTCCAGGAAACCCATTGATTACGCGGGAGACTGTCTGGTGGGATACGCCTGCCACCTTTGCTACTTCGGCCATGCTTGGCCTCGCGCTGTGAGTAACCACCATCGCCCCCCTTTAGTCGGCTAATGCGAGGGTAAAGCGCACGAATGCGAATTTGTACGTGTTGTACCTGTGTGCCGGAACCCTCGGCGTGAAAACCGGCATCAACACGACCAGTCTATTGTGCTTTATCCAAAGATTGCGTCAAGTCTCGAGAAATCGCTGGGCCGCACACCTAGATTTTGCGTTGAATCTCTGGATTGTGAGCTTGCCGCGCACTCTCCGCGGCCTCCTCACGAGTTGAATTGGTGAGAGTTCGCAATAAACCGTGAAGGTACCCCGTAGATATGTCACTCTCAGGGGAGTGGGGGTGCTCTCACGATGTGGGGTGCGCGCTCATGGTAGAGCTGGCACTTTCACGGTGAAAGGCGCGCTCACTATCCCTAGCTGACCAGAGATTTCGTCAAATCTTGGGGTCGGGGCGATGGTGCTGCGGGTCTTGCGGCGCTGACGCCGAATGACTCGTCATGTGACCCGCAGATCATTAATGATTTTTGATTGCCCCCTTGTGTCGGACCCTCTGATGGTGCATCATGGTGTCAACCGCAAATGTGAGCGCTAACAACCAGCCCGCAAGCGTGGGGATTCGGACAAAGACGCTGAATACGACGGATGAAAACGAAGGGGTTCTCAATGCGAACCAATGACCAAAGCAACATTATCCAGAGCTCCTATCTGGGAATTGAATTCGGTTCTACCCGGATCAAGGCGTGCTTAACAGCGGCGGATGGACAGGTTCTGGCCATCGGCATCTACGACTGGGAGAACAAGCTCGTAGACGGCCACTGGTCCTACTCTCTCGATGACGTGCGAGCGGGCCTAGCCGGCAGCTACAACGATCTGGCCAACCACGTTGAGTTGGAATACGGCAGCCGCCCCACAGGTTTTGCAGGCATCGGCGTTTCCGCCATGATGCACGGGCTTATCGCACTCGATAAGCAAGATGAGTTGCTGGTGCCCTTCCGTACTTGGCGCGACACCTACACGGGAGAGGCCGCTGCCGAGCTGACAGAGCTCCTCCAGCAGAACATGCCCCTGCGCTGGTCAACCTCCCACCTGTATCAGGGGATCTTGGACGGCGAGGATTACATCGCTTCCCTAGGAAGCTTCACCACACTGGCCGGCTGGGTTCACTTCCAGCTCACGGGCGAAAAGGTACTCGGAGTGGGCGATGCCTCCGGCATGTTCCCCATCGATTCAGCCACAGTGGATTACGATGCGGACCGCCTCGCCAAGGCCGATGAGCTCTTCGCGAAGAAGACTCAGATTGCTCCGCTCAAGACCCTTCTTCCCCGCGTCCTTAAAGCCGGAGAAAACGCTGGCCACCTCACAGAGGCCGGCGCCCGCCTGCTCGATCCCACTGGTACGCTCAAGCCGGGCGTTCCGCTGTGTCCGCCCGAAGGCGATGCAGGCACCGGCATGGTGGCCACGAATGCTGTGCGCCAGCGCACCGGCAACGTATCCGCCGGAACCAGCATATTCTCGATGGCTGTCCTAGAGCACCCTCTGTCCCACCTGCACACCGAAATTGACCTAGTCACAACGCCCTCCGGTGATCCGGTAGCCATGGTTCACTGCAATAATGGCGCCAGTGAGCTGGGCGTTTGGGTAGACATGCTTGCCGAGGTGGCCGAGGCCTTCGGCGTGACACTATCTTCCAAGGATGAGGCCTACAAGACGATTCTAGGTCAGGCATTCAAAGCATCCCCAGACGCTGGCGGCGTTCTAGCTTATGGCTTCGTTTCTGGAGAACCCGTTGTGGGAGCGGCTGATGGCCGCCCAGTCGTGGCACGCGCACCCGAGGCGCGCCTGACCCTGCCGAACTTGGTACGCGCCCAGCTTTACTCGGTGTTCGCAGCTCTGGCTAGCGGCTCGAAGATCCTTGAGGGAGAAGGCGTGGCCATTGATTTCATGAACGGCCACGGTGGCATCTTCAAGACTGAGGGCGTTGCCCAGCAGGTTCTTGCTGATGCGCTAGAAACCCCGATCCGAGTGTCCGATTCCGCGGGTGAAGGCGGCGCATGGGGTATCGCCTTGCTGGCCGCCTACCTCGATGCCGAACCGGGCGAATCCCTCCCGGACTTCCTTGATAACAAGATCTTCGCACAGGTCTCTGTGACCACGGCCCTGCCGAACGCTGAGGGCGTCGCGGGATTCAAGGACTTCTTGGAGCGTTTCACCGCAGCGCTACCCATTCAGGACACGGCGTCCTCAGTGATCGCCCCCTAAGACCAACCTCAGTAAACCGAGATAGTTAGATTCCAACGAAGGAGCTAAACATTATGATGAAGAATCCGTTCGAGGGCAAGGAAGTATGGTTCCTCACCGGAAGTCAGGGCCTCTACGGCCAAGAGACGCTGGATCAGGTTAAGGTCCAGTCCCAGTCCATCGCTAAGGGGCTGGATGAGGCAGAAGACATTCCCGCCTCGATCGTCTGGAAGCCGGTGCTCACCGATTCGGACAGCATTCTCGAGACCATCCGCGAGGCGAACAATGCGGAGAACGTTATTGGTGTGATCGCGTGGATGCACACCTTCTCGCCCGCCCGTATGTGGATCCGCGGCCTAGATGCCCTGCAGGTTCCGCTGCTGCACCTGCACACACAGATTGATCTCAAGCTGCCATGGTCCACGATTGACATGGACTTCATGAACCTGAACCAGGCCGCCCACGGTGACCGCGAGTTCGGCTACATCCTCACTCGCATGGGCGTTCCGCGCGTGAGCGTGGTGGGCCACGTGACCGATCCCAAGGTGTTGCACCGCGTAGGCGTGTGGACCCGGGCGGCAGCGGGCTGGAACGAGATCCAGCATATGAAGATGGTGCGTTTTGGCGATAACATGCGCAACGTAGCCGTGACCGAGGGCGATAAGACCGAGGCCGCGATCAAGTTCGGCGTAGCCGTGAACACGTGGAGCGTGAACGAGCTAGCTGAAGCAGTAGAGGCCGTCCCCGAGGAAACGGTAGACGCACTTGTTGCCGAATACGCCGATCTTTACGATTGCGATCCGGCCCTGCTTCCTGGCGGAAAGCGCCACGATTCTCTCCGCTACGCAGCGCGGGAAGAGGCGGCCATCCGCGGCTTCCTCGAGGAAAACGATGCCACGGCCCTGACGGATACGTTCGAGGATCTGGGCGCTCTCAAGCAGCTCCCTGGCCTTGCGGTCCAGCGCCTCATGGCCGACGGCTACGGGTTCGGCGCCGAAGGCGACTGGAAGACCGGCGTACTGATCCGTGTGGCCAAGGTGATGGGCTACGGCCTGCCCGGCGGCGCCAGCCTCATGGAGGATTACTCCTATAACCTTGAGGAAGGGAACAAGAAGATCCTCGGTGCGCATATGCTGGAGATCTGCCCAAGCCTCACGCAGAAGAAGCCAAGCCTTGAGATTCACCCGCTCTCCATCGGAGACCGCGAGGATCCCGTACGCCTCGTCTTCAACGCCGATCCGTCCGACGGCATCGTGGTGGCCATGTCGGATCTGCGAGATCGCTTCCGCCTGACCGCAAACGTTGTGAAGGTCACCGATCCGGATGAGCCGATGCCCAACCTCCCCGTGGCCAGCGCTGTGTGGGAGCCGGCTCCTGACTTCGAAACCTCGGCAACCTGCTGGTTGGCTGCGGGAGCAGCTCACCACACGGTTCTCTCCACGGCCCTCGAGCTGGATACATGGCGCGATTTCGCCAAGATCGCCGGCGTTGAGCTCGCCGTGGTGGACGAGGACACCACGGTCCGAAACTTCGAGGATTCTCTTGCTTGGAACGCGGTTTACCATCGCGTCTCCACAGGAATCTAAGAATTCCTAAGTAGCCTTGAGCCGCCCGTGGGCAGTCCAAGGCTACCCCGCAAGGTGCCCCCGGCCGTCCATCTAGGACGATCGGGGGCACCTGCGCGTTAACCCGAGGCGTAGAGTATCCGCGGAAAAAGGAGATAACGTGCCAGTAGAAGCGCAAGCAGAACAAGAGGCAGCGGCCAAAGCCGAACTAGACGTTGTGGCCCAGAAAGAAGAAGACGGCAAGCTCCGCCGGAGTTTGAGTAACCGTCACATTCAACTCATCGCCATCGGCGGAGCAATCGGAACGGGGCTCTTCATGGGTTCGGGCCGTTCCATCCACGTGGCTGGGCCCTCCATCATGATCGTTTACGCCGTGGTGGGCTTCATGTTGTTCTTCGTGATGCGTGCGATGGGGGAGTTGCTTCTCCATAACCTCGAGTACAAATCCTTTCAGGACTTCGCCGCAGACATCCTCGGCCCGTGGGCCGGCTTCGTGGTGGGCTGGACCTACTGGCTGTGCTGGGTGGTCCTGGGCATGGCGGACCTGATCGCCATCGTGGACTATTGGAACTTCTGGGTGGACAACAAGAACGTGGCCATGGCCCTTGCCGTGGGCGTGATGCTTGCGCTCCTCCTCATGAACCTACTGACGGTCCGCCTTTTCGGCGAGCTCGAGTTTTGGTTCGCCCTGATTAAGTTGGTGGCGATAGGAGCACTCGTCGTCGTCGCCCTATTTTTAATCTTCACGGGCTTCCAACACGACGGGACCTACGCATCAGTCTCCCACCTGTGGAACCACGGAGGCTTGTTCCCCACGGGCTTTACCGGCTTTGTCGGCGGATTCCAACTCGCAATTTTCGCGTTCGTGGGTATCGAACTCGTGGGCACCACGGCCGCGGAAACCAAGGATCCGAAAGTCACGCTGCCGCGCGCAATCAACTCCATCCCCGTGCGCGTGCTCCTGTTTTACGTTGTGGCGCTCGCGGCGATCATGTCCATCACCCCGTGGGACCAAGTGGATCCCGAGCATTCCCCGTTCGTGGGCGTGTTCAACCTAATCGGGCTCGTGGCCGCCGCGGCCGTCATGAACTTCGTGGTTCTGACATCGGCCTCGTCGTCCGCGAACTCGGGGATCTACTCCACCTCGCGCATGATGTATGGCCTCGCGCGCAAGAACATGGCGCCGTCCGTGTTCGCCGGAATCTCCCGTCACGGCGTTCCTTGGCGCGCGCTAGTACTCACCGTGGGCCTCATCATCTGCTCGCTAGTGCTAACCGCGAGCGCCTCCGTAATGCAGGCGTTCACGATCATCACTACCGTGTCCTCCGTGCTGTTCCTCGTGGTGTGGACCCTGATTCTGGCGTGCTACATCGTCTACCTGCACCGCTACCCCGAAGCCCACGCCGCGTCCGTTTACCCGATGCCGGGCGCGCGCGTGATGCCGTGGGTGGTCCTCGCCTTCTTTGCCTTCATCATCGTGGCGCTCACCCAAGATCCAGATACCGCCGTTGCGTTGGCAGTAACCCCGATTTGGTTCGTGATCCTGTTCTTCCAGTGGCGTCGCGTGCGTGGGAAGGTTGTCTTAGAGAACGACGACGACGAACTTAGCGCCCCACAGCCCCTCTAGCAGTTGGGGTTGCACTGACAACCACCAATGTAGTGGCCAGAACCATGGTGATTGCCGCGGCGATGGTTGTTGGCGGGACGGGTGTGCCGGCTGCAAGGTCAACTAAAACGGCCGTGACCATTTGACCGGCTACAACCGCTAGCGTGAGGCGGAAGGCGCCGAGGCGGCGGATCGCCCACGCCGAGCACAGGACGATCGCCGCGCCCACCGGCCCGCCTAGATACATCCACCATGAGGAGAGCGGTGGGAACGTGAGGCTGAGATTGCCCGTTGCGGCGGCGATCACGAGGATCACGGACATGAGGGCCGTTCCGCCGATCACGCTGGTGAGGCAGGGGAGCAGTGGATAGCCGGTTCGGGCCACCACCGCGCCGTTGCCGACGTTCTGGGCGGATAGGCCCGCGCCCGCGATCGCGATGATCAGTCCGGTGGCGATCGTGGCCCAGAGCGTTGTGGAGGTGCCCGAGCTCGCGCTGATCGCGAGGGCTAGGCCCGCCAGCGCCACAAGAGTTGCTAAGACGCGCCGGCCCGAGAAGGCGATGGGGGCGGGGATGCCCACGCCGCGCTGATCGAAGACGAGGCTGATGATCGTCTGGCCCGCCACCGAGCACACCGAGGCGATCGCAACACCAACGATCGGGATTCCCCAGGATGTTGCCACCACGATCGGCACGCCGCCGAAGCCCACGTAGTACCACCACGGCTTCGAGCGCGTGCGCAGGATCTCGAGGAACGTGCCTACGTTGCGTTGGACCATCATAATGATGATGACCGTGATGAATGTACCGACATATGAGACCCAGCCGGCCAGCAGCGGGCCGCCGCCGTGGGCGTTGAAGGCGCCATTGAAGTTGCCTTGGAAGGCAACCAGCGCGCCCGAGAGCGCGGCAGCCAAGACCGCGAGGATCAGCGGGGCAGAGCTAGCGTCCTTTGGGGCGGGCGGGACTATCGGAGTTGGGGTGTCCTCAGGGACGGGTGGGTCCTCAGGGACGCTTGGGTCCTTCGGAGCGGGCGCGGTGTAATCGTCAGACATGGTGGCCTTCTGGTGGTGCCGGTGATGCCTTCAGTTTACGGCGGAAATGCAGGTTTTCCGAACGGTGTTAGGTGGCGCCTGCCTGCGTCCTAGTCTCCTTGCCGTTCAAAGCCGAATGATTCGAGGACGGCCTGAAAGAGCTCCTGCGAATCGTCGCTCATCGCCTGCCGCTGGGCAGCCGGGTGATGCACGCGGCGTGTGCCGGTTGTCGTGGCGCTATCATCTTCCTGCTCTCCGACCGAACCTGTCCGGGAGGCTTCTTCCTTCGCATGCAGGTCAAGAATCTCGTTGTGGATCCGCTCCATCGATACGTCCAGAGAGCTGGACATATCGGCCGCTAGCTTGAGCGCGTCCGTGAGATGGCGCGGCACATCCGAATCATCCTTGTAGTGGATCTTGTGCTCGAGGGACGCCCAGAAATCCATGGCGACCGTGCGCAGCTGGATCTCCACCGGCACTCGTTCGGGCCCCTCGGCCAAGAACACCGGGACCTCGATGATGAGGTGCAGGCTCTGGTAGCCGTTCGGTTTTGGATCCTTGATGTAATCGCGCTCGCGGATGAGGGTGAGGTCATTCTGGGACAGCAGCAGATCGCGCATCGTGTAGGTGTCCGAGACGAAACTGCATGTGAGGCGGATACCCGCGATGTCCAGGAGGTTTGCGCCAATATCGTCCGCCGTGAACGGGATGCCCTTACGGTGAGTCTTCGAGATGATCGAATCCAGCGACTTGACCCGAGAGCTCACGTGCTCTATCGGGTTGTAATCGTGGCTGTATTGGAACTCGGACCTGAGAATATCGATCTTCGTCAGGATCTCCTGAAGCCCGAACTCCCGCGTCATTAGCAGGCGGCGAATCTTCGAGAGCCGCTCATACACCTGTGCGGCGTCGGGCCGGCCAGAGACCGATAGTTCATTGCCTTCAGACATCATTCTCCCGTTGCTTCTCTTAGCCCAACGCCGGGACGTGTTCACCCCGGCGTGAGCCTGCGAACATCATTGTTCTCCATTTGCCTGAGCCAAGCATCCCGTGGAGGCGTTTTCACCTATTAGGGGAAGTGTGGGACTTTCGGCCCTGTTGAGTTTCTGAAGGATCTTGCTATTGTGTAAGTCATAACGTCATATAACGTTATACACAGGTTGTGAGATGTTTGAATGACATCGTCCGTTCGAGGATGAACTGAGAGAGAACAAATGGCGAAGAACAATACGAAGTGGCCGAATGCCGGGCCACGCCTAGATAGGTTGCCTACAAGCAACTTCCACTGGTCGGTCTATGCAATGGTTGCCTTTGGATTGCTCGTGTGCTGGAGCAACGCGATCGGTGGTCTGGTGCTGGCGATTCTGAAAGATATCGGCTGGGCGGATAATGACTCCACTGCGGTCTTCTCCTCTTTGACCACTGCCGGAATGTTCCTAGGAGCGTTGGTGGGAGGCGTCATCGGAGATCGGCTTGGCCGCCGCAATGGTTACATCATGTTCGTCATTTTCCATGTTGTGACGATGGTGATCGCGGCGTTCTCGCCGAACATGACATTCCTGATTGTCGTTCGCTTCTTCATGGGCGTTGCACTGGGTGGCTTGCTCACGATCTTGTTCGCGTCCTGGACAGAGTACGTACCTTCGCGTGACCGTGGAACCTGGTCTTCTAGGGCATCCTTTATTGGAAACTGGTCCTACCCGATCTGCTCATTGATCGCATCGTTCCTAGTGGGCGTGGTGGCGCCGGATATGAACTGGAGAATCCAGTTCATTATTCCAGCTGTCAATTCCCTGATTGTGCTGATCTTCGTCTGGAAGTTCTTCCCGGAATCCCCACGCTGGCTAGAAACCAAGGGGCGTTACGACGAGGCCAATGTGATTCTGGATGAAATCGAGACGAAGGTAGAAAACCAGAAGGGCATCCAGCTGGAGCAGCCCGAGGTTCCGACTGATCTGGTGGATGAGACCCCCACCAAGATTCCGTACAGCTCCCTGTTTAAGGGCGATCTACTGAAGCGTGTGATTTTGGGGTCGATGGTCCTGATCGCTATGAATGTCGTTCAGTACACGCTGATCAACTGGCTCCCAACAATGCTGATGGCTCAGGGAATTGACCTCGAGCAGTCCGTGGTTCTCAATACGATGAGCATGTTCGGTGCGCCGATCGGTATCTTCATCGCAATGTTCATCATTGATCGCTTCCCCCGCAAGGTTTTCGGCATCGGATTGCTTGTGATCATCGCGGTTCTCGGTGTTATTTACTCACAGCAGACGTCCATCGTTGCACTGTCGATCATGGGATTCTTCCTCATCATCTTCGTGTATATGTACGTGTGCTTCGCCAGTGCGGTCTATGCCCCTGAAATCTGGCCAACTGCGGCAAAGCTCCGTGGCGCTGGCCTCGTCAACTCGGTAGGGCGCATCAGTGGAATCCTCTCGCCGTTTGCAGTCTCAGCACTGCTGACCTCGTCGGGTGTTCCAGCAGTGTTCGTCCTCCTAGGTGCCACAGCAGCCCTGACGGCGGTTGTGATTCTCTTCCTGGGTGTGGAGAGCCGTGGCGCCTCAATCGAAGAACTGTCCAACGTAGAAGCAAAATAGGAAGGAAAGATTATGAAGGCTCTTGCACGTTACGGCAAGGAGTTCGGCGGCTACAGGCTCATCGATGTGCCCGTACCGGAAATTGGGGACGAGGACATCCTCGTCGAAGTTGGAGCGGCCACCATTTGTGGCGCGGATATGAAGCATTTCCGCGTTGACAATGGCTCGGATGAATTCAATTCGATTCGTGGGCATGAGTTCGCAGGAACAATTGCCAAGGTTGGTTCAAAGGTGACCGATTGGCATGTTGGCCAGCGGGTTGTCACTGATAACACGGGGCATGTGTGCGGTGTGTGCCCTGCATGTGAGCGCGCAGACTTCCTCGTCTGTGAGAACAAGACGAACATCGGGCTCGATAACAACCGTTGGGGCGGTGGCTTCACGAAGTACGCAGTGATTCCAGGTGAGATCCTGCGCATCCACCGTCACGCCATTTGGGAGATCCCGGACAACCTCCCGTTTGAGCAGGCAGCAGCGATTGAACCGCTCTGTAACTCCTACAAGACCGTTGCCCAGCAGCCACATCTGCTTCCGGGGCAGGACGTTGTAGTGATCGGAGCCGGCCCGATCGGCCTGAACTCGGTCCAGGTTGCTAAGTCCATGGGCGCAACCAACATTGTGCTGGTTGGCCTCGATGCGGACGTCTCCACTCGCTTCGAAGTGGGCAAGAAGCTTGGTGCCACACACGTGGTCAATGCTTCCAAGGAAGATGTTGTTGCTCGGTGCCAAGAGATCTGCGGCAAGGACAACCTCGGCCTAGTGATTGAGTGTTCGGGTGCGAACGCTGCGCTAGAGCAGGCAATCAAGATGGTTCGCCCGAATGCGGAGATCGTCCGCGCCGGTATGGGCTTCCAGCCGTTGAACTTCTCGATCAATCGCATCACCGAGTGGAACATCGCGATTCTGGGCCATATGGCGTACGACTCCACCACCTGGCGCAATGTGCTCCGCATGGTTGAATCCGGCCAGCTCCAGATTGAGCCCATGCTTACCCATGAATTCGGCCTCTCAGAGTGGGAGAAGGGCTTCGAAGCCATGGCGGCTAAGGATGCCATCAAGGTTGTCGTGAAGTACGACTTCGACGACTGATCTGATAATCACAACGAAGAACAGGAAACACTATGCTTGCTGATTTAACTTGGTGGCTGCGCGATGCGCAGAAGAACGGCTATGCTGTGCCACTCTTCAATACCTGGAATGCAGAAATGCTCATGGGTGTGATGGATGCAGCCGAAGAGGCCAACGCACCGGTGATCGTCTCGTTCGGCACTGGTTTCGTGGAGAATTGCGTGTTCGAGGACTTCGCAACCACGATGGAATCGATGGCGAAGAATTCCAATGTTCCCACTATTTTGATGTGGGATCACGGACGCAGCTTCGACATTGTTCACAACGCATACGAGCACGGCATGAACGCGATTATGCGCGACGCCTCGAAGCTACCGTTCGAAGAGAACATTGCAGAGACCAAGCGAGTGGTGGACTATTTCCATCCTCGTGGCGTTCCGGTGGAAGCTGAGCTTGGACACGTTGGCGATTACGGCAATTACGAAGAGCAGATGGCCACATACGATTACACGGATCCGTCCCAGGCGGCGGAATTCATTGAGCGTACTGGTGCTGACGTTCTTGCTATTGCGATCGGCAACCAGCACGGGCCATATTCCTCGACTCCTCGCATTTCCTTTGATGTGCTGGAGGCAGTGCGCAACGCGGTGGACGTGCCGCTGGTACTGCACGGGGCTTCGGGTATCCCGGATGAGGACGTGAAGAAGGCCGTCGGTCTTGGGATTTCCAAGGTCAACATTCACGCTGAGTTGGGCTTCGCCGCCATGGACGCAATTCGCGCTGATACCAGCACGAACTTCGTTAATACTCAGCTTCGAGTACGTGCTGCCCTAAAAGAAAAGGCACTCGAAAAGATCGAGATGCTTGGAGCGACGGGCCGCGGGGCAGCCATGCCAAAGGTGGAGACGGACTTTAGCAAGCCAATTGAGCCTATTGAAGATACCGGTTCCTGTACCTGAGGTTAACAGTGCCCGGATCCACGGATCCGGGCACTGCCCGCCCGGCCCAACCTCGATCCGAGGTGGGTTTCAGAAAACGGGCTAACAAGGTTGCTTAGGTGGAGATCAAGGCACTGGGGCCGAAACCTAAAGACCTTTATGAAGCCGGCACCCAATGTCGGGTGCTGGCACAGAAACTGAATTGAGCAGTTAGCAGATAGAGGGATGCCCCCACAAAATCTGCCACGACTGCAGAATGTGTGAGGACGTCATGGAATCGAAAGGGGCTCTGGCCAAACTTGAGCGTATGCCTGTATCACGGTGGCACTGGAAAACGTTCTGGGTAGTTGGCTTCGCTCTCCAATTCAACGGCATTCTGAATTCATCGGGGAATTCGGTACTCGCGGATCTTGTGGACCGAGGGTGGTCCAATAACTACTGGAACGCATTCTTCTCCTCGGCCATGATGGTTGGCTTCTTTGTTGGATCGCTCGTTGCTGGATCTCTCGGAGACAAAATCGGGCGGAAGAAGACTTACGAGCTATGCATCGTGGTGTTTGCATCCGCGTCTCTTGTGGCAGCGTTCGCGCCAGGGATGGTTTTCTTAATCGTGTGCCGCGGCCTCATGGGCATCGGCATGGGCGGCGGGATCGTTCTGGGGTATGGATCCTTCACGGAGTTCATTCCAGCGAAATCGCGTGGAATGTGGTCAGCCCGCATTTCCCTGCTTGGAAACCTGTCACCTCTGATCGCCGCAATTCTCGCGGCGATCTTGATTCCCACATTGAGCTGGCGAGCAGTGTTTGCAGTTGGAAGCGCACTATCTTTCGTCATGCTTTTCGTGGTGCATCTGAGGCTGGATGAATCGCCACGGTGGCTGATTAACAACGGCCGAGTGGAAGAGGGAATCGCCATTATCAATAAGGTCGCACGAGAGTCCGGATTTGAAGAGGTTCTATCTCCCGACCAAGTGCTCGAGGATGACGAAGAACTCGAACCGGATGATGATACGAAGTTATGGGACTTCTTCCACGGCGATCTTGGGCGGAGAACACTCGTTGCCACAGCAACGCTAGTTGCGATGAACCTATCGCTCTACACGATCACCCAGTGGGTGCCCACAATCTTTGTGAATCAGGGAATTGATATCAAGAACTCCCTTCAGATGTCCATGATCATGATGATTGGTGCTCCCGTAGGCGTGTATATCTCAACGCTCATCATGGACAGGTTCCCACGCAAGATTCTGGGCGCCGTGCTGATTGTGCTCGTAGCAGTACTTGGATTTATCTACGCAAACCAGACGAGCCGCACCGCTATCCTCCTCATAGGAACGGTGATGATCATCGTCCTATACATCTATAACAGCTTTTCCTCTGCGGTCTACGCCCCGGAAGTCTGGCCCACTAAACAGAAGATGCGCGGGCTTGGAATCGCCAACTCAATCGGTCGCGTGACGGCGATTGTCTCTCCCTACCTCGTGGCATGGCTACTTACCGAATTCGGTGTTGTCGCCGTATTCATTGTCCTCGGTGCCCTCCTCACTCTTTGCGCGGTGATCCTAGCCGTGTTCGGCATAGAGACGCGTGGAAGGACGTGCGAGGAGATGTCACTTGACAGCGATCAGTTGTCATCCACACGTTAATCCCAAGAAGCACATATCTATCAATTCGCGCTGCTACGGCAGCGCACATCGAGACTGCCGGATAAGCCGGCGGAAGAAAGAATCAGGTGAATAAAGATGAGTGCAAACTCAAAGGCAATTCTAGAAACACCCGGCAAGATGGTGTTCGAGGACTGTGATCGTCCTGCTCCGGGCCCAGATGAGGTGCTTGTGCAGATCGCGCGAGTTGGCATGTGCGGTTCCGATATTCATGGGTTCAAGTCCGGACCTTACATTCCACCCCAGCCGGGTCAGGAAGTTGGCCTTGGGCATGAGCCAGCGGGCATCATCGCCGACGTTGGCGAGAACGTGACGGATTTGAAGGTTGGGGACCGCGTTTGCCTCGAGCCGGGCGTTCCATGCTACCGCTGCGAGTTCTGCTTGGCTGGACACTACAATGTATGCCCCAACGTCGATTTCATGGCGACTGCTCCCAACTACAAAGGCGCCTTCGCCAAGTTCATTACGCACCCCGCACATCTGACGTTTAAGCTCCCCGATTCCATGAGCCTAGACGAGGGCGCACTGGTTGAGCCCGCGTCCGTTGCTACCCACGCGGTACAGATGGCCGGGAACCTCCTTGGAAAGACGGCTGTGGTGCTCGGTGGCGGTGCAGTTGGCCTCATGGTTTCAATGGTTGCCAAGATGGCTGGCGCGAGGGCAATCGTCGTCGTCGATATTCAGGAACGGCGCCTTGAAAAGGCGCGCGAGCTCGGTGCTACGGCGGCGTTCAGCGGAAGTGACCCGGACGTTGCCGCAAAGATCAAGGACATCGTAGGTCAATACGGTGCGGACGTAGTTTTCGAAACCGCGGGAGCAATCCCCACCGTGAAGCTCGGGCTCAATGTAGTCAAGCGCCGCGGGAAGTTCATGATCGTGGGAACCGTGCCTGGGGAGGCGCCAATCTCCTTCCTCGCAATCAACCGCGAAGTGACCATGCAGACAGTATTCCGCTACTGCAACTCCTATCCAACAACGATCGAATTGATTCGTTCGGGCGCTCTTGATGCTTCAGCAATAGTTGATAAGCACTTTGATTACGAAGATATTCAGGAGGCCTTCGAGGTTGCGGCAAACCATGCCGATACTTTCACGAAGGCCGTGGTTGTGGTTGATTCCAGCCTTTCCTAAGTAGCAGTTCCTATTAGAAAGGTCCGAACCGATGACTCCAGTAGACGTGATCTGCGTTGGTACTTCCGTCGTGGATATACCACTCCAGCCCGTAGACCGTACCGTATTCGATTCCGTCTCCTATCCAGTTGAAGATGTCTCGATGCGAGTAGGCGGGGATGCCCTCAACGAGTCCATCGTGCTTTCCAAACTCGGGTCGCGCGTAGGGCTTGTCAGTGCAGTAGGAGCCGATGCTGCCGGCGAGTTCATCATCCAGACCGCGCGGGAGGCCGGCGTAGATGTGACGGGTGTTTCGGTCCAACAGCGGCTCACAACCTCGCTAAATGTGGGCCTAGTTGCACCAGATGGTGAACGCACGTTTATTACGAACCGGAACGGAAGCCTGTGGAAGACCGAAGAATCCGATATTGACGTATCGGGCTTTCTTGGTAGCCCTGGGGCAACCGAGGAGACCGTAGTATCAGCACCGAGGATCTTGGCTTTCGGCAGCATCTTCAATAATCCATTGCTGTCTGGCGATTGGATCGCAAGGCTATTCGCCGCTGCGAAGGCAGTAGGGATGACTATCTGTGCAGATATGGTTCCTAGTCGTATCGGAGCAGGACTCGACGATATCGCCGAAGCGCTCGGCTACGTTGATTACTTCTTCCCCAATGAAGATGAAGTTATTGACCTGACAGGCGCACGAGACGGTGCCGAAGCCGCCGCAACGCTTCTCGACAAGGGCGTGGGCACTGTTGTCCTGAAGACGGGCAAGCGTGGTTGCACATTGTTCACGGCAGGCCAAGAGCCCATCTCGATTCCAGCGTTCGTGCGTGATGACCTAGACGCCATCGACACCACTGGAGCGGGGGACAACTTTGCCGCAGGTTTCATCCGCGCACTTGTTGATAACAAGACACCTCAAGAATGTGCAGTATTCGCTAACGCGGTGGCTGCGGTTTCGGTTGGCGGCCTTGGGGCAACGTCCGGCGTGCAAAGCAAAGCGCAAGTAGACGAATTTCTGGCAAGCCGGAGTTAGACATCTAAGTAAGAGCCGATAAGGCTAACAAGAGAGGAAACAGAATGAAGATTGGAAACGTGGGACAGGATGTCTCTCGGATTGGCCTCGGCACGTGGGCGATCGGTGGCGGACCCGCATTTGATGGTGTTGATGCCGAAGATCTGGGTATCCAGACAATCCACGAGGGGCTAGCTCATAAGGTCAATCTCGTAGACACGGCGCCCGGCTACAACTTCGGACGTAGTGAAGAAATCGTTGGTAAGGCAATCGCGGGCAACCGTGAGGATTACGTCGTAATCACCAAGTGCGGCCTGATCTGGGACGGAGAGGGGTCATTCTTCAACAAGGTTGGTGACCGCGTCCTGAACCGTTCCTTGGATCCGGCATCGATCGAACGAGAGCTTGAGGCGAGCCTGACGCGCCTTGGAACCGACTACATCGATATCTACATGACGCACTGGCCCGCGATTGAGCCATTCAACACGCCTATCGCAGAGACTGTTGAGTACCTCATGGGGCTGAAGGAAAAGGGGCTGATTCACGGAATTGGCGCCGCCAATGTGGACTCGAATCAGGTTCGCGAGTACTTGAAGTATGGCGATCTTGATATCGTGCAGATGCGCTACAGCATCCTTGACCGCACGGTCGAAAAGGATCTCATGCCCGTCTGTATCGAAAACGGCGTGACGGTCCAGGCGTACTCGCCTCTCGAAATGGGAATTCTTGCCGGCGCTGTTCCGCGCGGATACGTGCCTCCCGCCGGGAACGCTCGCGCAGGTAAGAAGTGGTTTGAGCCCGCCAATCTGGAGCTGGCTCAGGACATGCTGGACGCGTGGGCGCCGCTTCGCGAGAAGTACGATTGTTCCTCGGCCGATCTAGCGATCGCATGGATTCTGGCTCAGGATGAAAACGTCACGGTCCTCAGCGGCAGCACCCGGCCCGAGGAGATCAGCGAGAACGTACGCGCGATGAGCATCAATCTCTCGGACGAAGACGCAGCCTGGATGCGCGGCTACGCGGAGAAGATCGGTTAACCAGCCCTCCAATTTCGGCTTGTTGTGTTGTGCGTGGTCCGGTGGTTTTTACTGCCGGACCACGCGTATAACCGCGAATTTTAACGACGACGATTTTTCCATTCCCCAACCAATTCTCATATGAGAAGGAAGAAGCGAAGAAGCATCATGGAAAGAAAACTAAAGATCTCCACCGCAATTGGATGCGCGGATCTCTTAGACCTTGAACATCAAGTTCGTTACGTTGATGAGCGTACCGATTTCATGCACCTAGACATCAAAGATGGCTATTACGTTCGCACGTTTGGTGTTGGCCCTGAGTTCACGGAAGCGATCAAAGGCATCGTTACGAAGCCAATGGATGCCCACCTCATGATCCAGCGGCCGTGGGAATACCTTGAGACGTTTGCGAACGCTGGCGCAACGTGGCTGACTCCGCACGCGGACGTTATCGAGAACGTAGCCCTCGTGACAATCAATCAGATCAAGGAGCTTGGCTGTAAAGCGGGTGTAGCACTCAACCCGTCGCGACCGCTCGAATCGATTCGGTACTACCTGCCCTACCTCGACAAAGTCACCCTCATGCTCGTGGATGCCGGCATTGCTGGACAGCCGGTCATCAAGGAAATGTACGACAAGATTTCTACGCTGGCGCGCTTGCGTGATGATCTTGGACTCGACTTCCTCATTGAGGCCGATGGTTCGATGAACAAGTCCTTGTACGCAAACCTGTATCGTGCAGGTGCGGACATGGTTGTGGCCGGACCTCCGGCGCTCTGGAACAATGATCCAGATTTCGAGCGTGCGTGGCAGATCCTCGAGGATGACGTGGCTCGTGAAACCGAGGGAGTGGAACGCGGCTACTGAGTAGCGGATAGCTTAAATGGGCTGGGGTAGAGACGAGTTCTCTGCCCCAGCCCATTTTCCTGCTTGGATACCTACGTGATGTCATAAAAGAAGCGATAGCGATTAGCCGCAATATACTGCCTACCTACATAGATCAGCTCGCTGTTCGTATCGAGCATCTCGCGGTACAACAAAAACAGGGGATCCCCAACAAGAACCGAGAGCATGTCCGCATGCTGCTTCGTCGCAGCAATAGCATCGATGTAGGAATTCTCGGAGCTGCCCACCTGCACGCCGTGATCCCTCAGTGCCTGAAAGAGTGAACCATCTAGCGGTTCCTTCAGCAAGAACTTGAATCGGGGGAGCGGGTAGTAATTGTTTTCCACCATAATGGGCGAATCGTCAGCGAAATGTACCCGCTGAATGTAGAGGATGCCATCGTTATGGAACTCCGGGCGGGAGGCAATACCCGAAGGAGCTGAGGAGATCACCTCCCGCAGCATCACCGCAGCGGTTGGAACCATGCCACTCATTAAAGCCGATTCAGTGAAACTTGACGCATGCTCGATCTTGCGGGCCATCTTGCGCTCGCGGACAAACGTTCCCTTGCCCTGCCGCTTGACCAAGAGGCCGTGCTGGCACAGTTCATCGATTGCGCGCCTGATGGTTATTCGGCTGACCCCATACATCTCAGCCAACTCAGGTTCCGTGGGAATCTTCTGGCCGGGGGAGTACGTGCCCGAATCTATGGCTGCTTTGAGAGACTTTTCGACCTGAGTAAAGAGCGGATCCGTGCTCGTCTTATCGAGCGATATCTCTCCAACAATCTCATTGTTCACTTAGCACTCCTCTTTCTTCACTACACACCTAGCGTTTGGAGCGGCGGGCCGAGCCACGATCTCTGTGAAAGCTGACTCTGCGCGTCATATTACCGGCTATAGGGTGCCAGTATCGTGATATCACCTTCGACGATCAGTGTTGTCAAAGCCAGATGTGGCAATCTAGCATGACCATGAGCTTCGATTCCCTGACCGAGTTCCGCGCAATATCAAGAGGAAGCCAAGGCATTGCGCTCATATCGAACTCATGCTGAGCCTGACGAAAGATTGATAGCAACAAAGCGAATGTGCATGGCCTTGCCAGCACATGCACTACCCCGTCGCGATCCCCCAGAAAACCTACCTGTAGGGCCAGTAGTATTGCTTTTGCGCGCCCTTCTTCTTTCTAGGCAGCCGATGACCATACGGGCCGATTACTTGGTCAAATACCTCACCTGAGTCGAGGAGATCGAATGCGAACGCACTCCGACGATCATGTCCAGAGCCAGATGACTCCCACGAATCGTGGTCAATTCTTAGCAGGGCACGGGTGACTCCGCGATGCACAGCAGCTGCATACTCTATACCTCTTCTCTTGACTTCCCATGGCGCGTAGTTGAACCACCCCGCGGCTGACTCTCCGATCGATTGGTAGTTTTTGATCCGCCCAGTCTGAGTCAACCACTCGGATTTGTAGCCATAGCCATGGCGAAGGTAACCACCGGGCATACGCTCGTTTTTGTTTTCGGTCCAAGGTCCTAGCGTTACCAAAAGAAGAGGGATATCCGTTTGCAACGGTGGCGCAGCCATCTCGTCGTACAGATCCTGCAGGAGCATGATCCCATGCCCGCGCGATGCTTCTCTCCTCGCGTTGGCCAGCTGGCTCGTGCATCCTTCAGGAACCCTGACCTTGCGATCCACCCTCGTTTGGATCGGCATCGAATGGAGAAGATCAATACACGCTGCCTCTACTGAGGTGTATTCCGGGCCGGACTTCATTCCATAACGAATAATCCAGATCTCCGGTTCGAAACCTGTCGATCGGATGGCACGGATCTGAGCGATCTTGGCCTTTACGTCAGTCTCTTCAAATTCTGCGGTCTCGTCTTCGCCCAACATCGCTTCCCAGCCGTGTGAAGCAAAGCGTGTGCCTCTACCCTTCCCAACGTAGAACGGTATCCCAGTCTGCGGATCAACAAGCATGTACACGTACAGGCCTAATTCGTCAGCAACTTGCCGCTGCACTGCTTCGTCGAGTGGCTTCATGGCGTGCGTTGGTTCTCCTTCTAATACACGTTCACTCCTCATCATACCTTCCAAACCTTGGATAGCTCTCTTCGGATACGGCATCCTATCCATGTCGCAATAGACGAGGAATCTATTGACTTAGAAAATGTGCAGCACGTCAACGAGGTGACTGGCGTACGATTGCAATGGCCATGAGATTGGTGCCGTTCAAGCGCTGAAAAGTGAGGGGACAAAGTGTCCGAGGGATTGACAGCATTATACCGCGGCCGCGTGTCAATACGCCCCTGGCGGGTCGGGGTCCTTGCAGATGTTACCGACTTGGATGAATTAGGTTCTGTCATAGCCCAGCTATCAAGAGTCTGGGGTGGGCTGTACATGCCCATTTTTGACACGGCCCTAGATGAAGATACTCTACGCAGGGAAGTTGAGAGGTTTGATGTAGATAGCGTTTATGCTGAGAACCCACCGGATGAGCTGGTCGAGTTCCTCCGTAAACACTCCTGCGAGTGGAACGGGCGGGCCGAGCTTGGTCCTTTTGGGGACGAAAGGGGGCTCCTCGGAGCAAATGCGCTTCTGGCATCCGCACGAATCGAACAAGATGCATGGCACGGTCCAACTGCTCCGGCGATTGCAGTCGCCGCCTATCTAGGAAAGGAAATCACAAGTGATAAACAGGTGTCTGGCCGTCCGATCAATGACACCACGAGCCTTCTCAAGCTTGCGACGAGCTTCGTTCGTCCGACCCCACCTGGCTTTGTTATCTTGCGTGATCAGAATGGTCAGGATGTGATCCAGTTCTGGAATTGTCGTTCCCTATCAAATAACACTTACCCGCTAACCCAAGATTCGGCCGAGTTCAATAACGCAGTGCTTGCGGATGTCCCCGATGTCACCGGCTTTCTGCAGTCTTCACCGACTGGCGCGCAACGTGAAGTACCGGTCGAGATTCCAGTGTGGGGATATGATGATCTCGACATAGCGGAACAGGAGCGGCTAGACGAGTGGGCCAAGAAACAACATTCTGAGCTAATCCCCCTTCCCAGAAAGGAAGCGCTGAAAGGGTCAAGGTTCCCCGGCTTTGAGCGAATTCTTTCAAACAGTTTCCGCATTAATGTTGGCGCAACAACAAGATTGATTCCCCTCGACATTCCAGAATTACCCCTTCGGGACAACTTGGGGTTTTTCCCAGGAATCGTTGCTGCGGAGGTCGGTTTTCGCGAAGCTTCAGGCGTAGATCCGCGACTTACCCTCTCTATCCCTCCGTATCGGCGCCATGCTAAGTTGATTGATCGACCGGGCTACGGTGCGGATCAGACTCGGATCTCGTCTGTTGGGCCGGTGCTTGGAATCCAAGCGAATTTGGACGAAATCTCAGTCTTGAATGCATACCAAATGGACGTGATGCGGTTACTTTTTGATGACGATTTGGTGGTTGTCGGGCAATCAGACGAGGGAAAGTTCCAGACTCGTGCCGCGGAACTCTTCGGCGGTCCGTTGACGGCGCATCTGAACCAACCAGGTGTCCGCGCAGCAATCCAAGAGGCTGGCACACGCATGAACGGGCTCACGCAACAGCATCTTGAAAATACAGTATCTTCCCACCGAGGTGAATGGCCTGATGCATGGCGCGCGTACAATGAGACTCCACTGGATTACAGTCAGCGCCAGGTCCGTCTGCTTCTAAACTCAGGTATGTTTGTGCCCTTCCTGAGTATTGTATGTCCCGAATGTCGCACCGCGCTCAGACTTGCTCCTGAACAGCTCGGCACCGCTGTTAGATGTGAGTTTTGCGGGACCGACGTGCGACTGGCGCTGGCCCTCGCCCTGACGAAGCCTCAGTGGAGCTTCCGTCTTGCAGGCCACCTTCCCTCTTCGCGTGTGCAAGCTTTCCTCCCGGCGATGGCAGCGTCGGGAGTCCTTGCCAGCTTGAATAATCACGTAGAAGGGCCCCGGCCAAATCATATGTTTGGCCTCGAAGTTCAGCTTCCAGGACAGCGCAAGGTGGAAGTTGATATTGCGATGATCATGAATGAGTCTGGATGGCTGGTTGTGCTCGGAGAAGTCAAGAATCATAATCCCATCGACTCAAACGATGTGAGGAATTTGTTCTCTCTCTGCTCCGCACTCCTCGCGCAGGGGGTTCTTGCGATACCGCTCTTCGCTACGTTCAAGGAAGACTTCTCGACAGAGGAACAGAGTGCAATCCGCGCAATGATGGATATGGTACCACGAAGAGTGTTTGTCAGGGGAAAACGACTGCCGCTTACCCCCCTTACACTTACGCGGAGAGATATGTCATTGCCCTTCCTTCATGATGATCATCCATGGCGGTGGGTCAAGCCCGGTGTAGGCACGGGATTGGTCGGAACTGCCTTGGAATCATGCAAGAAGAACCTTGGTCTTGAAGATGTGATATGGCAAGGCACCGACGAGCAAAGCCCACGATTCAGATGGGCTCCGCTTCCAGAAGACAGGGCCTGATTCAGAGCTACTATTTCGCTGCGACTAGCTCCTTCGGAGTGTTGTTAGAAACGAGAAAGACTCCGTAATACCAGTGTGTAGCCTTGCTGGACTTCGTACTCTGACACTGCAACGCATCGGTTTGTCTCAGCCCTTGTCTGCTGCGACGACGGTGTCGTAGAGGCTGACGTGGCGCTTTGTGAAGTCACTGTTGCCATGCTCGTGTCGACGGTCAAGAGCTTGCGGGTCAGAACTGGCACAAGGAAGTTTCTGGAGCCGTAAGCTGGTTCCACGATGAGTCGATGCGTTTCTGAACTGGGATGAGCATCTCCTCGACCAAATTGGAAGGCGTGAAGTCCTCTCCGTCGTCGGCAACGCGTAGCTTCGCCCAGACCAAAAGTTCGATCTCTTTGAGGTTCAATCCCGTCTCCTTCGGTCCCTGCTATTGAGGGGAGTTCGGCATGTGACTCAACCAATAACTATTAAAATTGTGGTCACCGATTTATGGGGTATCTGAAGGGTCACCAGAAACACCGAGGGGCGCGAGGCAATCCAGACCCGCGCCCCTCGGCACATTAGTTTTTGTAACCAGACCTACCTATTCTGGCAGTCCCGACCGCACCCGCTACACCAGCTACATCAGCGACTTGTACATCTCCAGAATGTCAGCCTCCGTGGCTTCGCGCGGGTTGCCCGGCGTGCACACGTCCGCGAACGCGTCCTTGGCCAGGGGCTCGAGATCGGCTTCGGTAGCTCCCACCTCGGAGATGGTAGTGGGGTTGTCGAGTTCCTTGGCAAGGTGGCGAACGGCAGCCACTGCCGAATTCCGCACGTCTTCAAGATCATTTGTGTACGCCCCGGGAACGCCGAAGGCGGCGGCGATGTCACGGTACTTTTCGCCCGAGTAGTCCTTGTTGTACTCCAACACGGTGGGCAACAGGATGCCGTTGGCAACGCCGTGAGCAACGCCCAAGCGTCCGCCCAGGGGATGCGCCATGCCGTGGACCAGACCTAGGCCAACGTTCGAATAGGCCATGCCGTTGATGTAGGAGGCGTACGCCATTGCCTCGCCAGCTTCCTTGTCCCCGTCGGCGCTCTTCGCAAGGTTCGCCGCGATCATCTGAATTGACTTCAGGCACAGCGCATCGGACAGGGCCCACGCACCCGGCGTGATGTAGCCTTCGATCGCGTGGGTGAGGGCGTCCAAGCCGGTAGCCACCTTGAGACCGCGCGGCATACCGTCCATGAGGTCCGGATCTACGAACGCCACGATCGGAATGTCGTGAGGATCTACGGCCACGAACTTTCGCTTGTTGGCGGTGTCCGTGATGACGTAGTTGATGGTAGTTTCCGACGCGGTTCCTGCGGTAGTGGGCACGCCAAACGTTGGAACAGCGGGATTCTTGGTGTCTGCCACACCCTCGAGCGAAAGAATGTCACCAAACTCTGGGTTTGCCACCACGATGCCGATGCCCTTGCACGTATCCTGCGGGGATCCGCCGCCCAGCCCGATGAGGAAATCAGCACCCGACGCCTTGAACTTCTCCACGCCGTCCTGAATGCATTCGACAGGGGGATTGGCCTTCACGTTCGTGAAAACCTCGTAGCCGATGCCAGCCGCGTCCAGCACATCCGTCACTCGCTTTGCGGTCCCGTTATTTGGATCGGCCAACACGGGATCCGTCACGATCATCGCCTTCGTGAATCCGCGCGACTTCGCCGCCGCCGGGATCTCTTGGATAGCTCCACGTCCGAAAAACCCTGTTTGGTTGAAGATCATCCGATTGACCATTACGTTCTCCCTTCCGCGCAAACCCGCCTTCGTTGGCGGGTTGATAGGGCCATGGTAGGCATGGATTTCGTTGTCAGATTGGGACCGTTGGCGCATTTTCTAACGACGACGGATGCTCACGTTCGAGGAGAGTTTCGTCGTCGTCGGAAAAGAATGTCACGTACTGGACTTGAAACGTTCAAGAAATAGGGCACTGCATATGCTCGCAGTAAGGCGAACAACGTGAGGAGTACGCGAACATGTCCGGTATGGCTGTAGAGCAAGCAAAGGATATTGCGCAAGAAGAAATCCTCAAGCACAAGGACGCGATTCTGGAGCTCAACCACGAAATTCATGCAGATCCCGAGCTCTCGTGGGAGGAATTTCGCGCCATGGAGCGAATTGCTTCATTCCTGAGGAACCGCGGTTTCGATGTGACGACGGGCGTGTATGGCTGCGAAACCTCGTTTGAAGCTGTGATAGGCAGCGGAGATCTGACCGTTACGCTGTGCTCGGAATACGACGCGTTGCCCGCGATTGGTCACGGCTGCGGCCACAACGTAATCGCCACCATTGGTGTGGGTGCTGCAATTGCGCTTGCTCCGCTGGTGGAGGATGCAGGGATCACTCTCAAGCTGCTCGGGACGCCCGCTGAGGAACACGGCGGCGGCAAGGTGACCATGCTGCGTGAAGGCGCGTGGGAGGATTCCGACTTCTCGATGATGGTGCACGGGATGGCGGGGGCCGATATCTCCGCGCACGTCAAGCAGTACACGGCCGTTGATCGTTTCAGAGTCACTTACCACGGGCAGGGTGCGCATGCCGCGGCTGCTCCGTGGGCCGGGAAAAACGCGCTTTCAGCGGCGAGCATCGCCCTTCACGCCATCGCCCTGCTACGCCAGCATATGCCGAGCGATGTCAATATGAACGGCTATATTTCTGAATCCGGCCACGTCACCAACATCATCCCCGAGAAGGCCGTCGTGGAAATGGAGGTGAGGGCGCTCGATATCGATACATGGCGCGATGCCAAGGCCCGAGTTCTCAAGTGCTTCGAGGCGGGCGCACTGGCCGCGGGCTGCACGTGGGAGTGGGAAGCCGTGGAGTATGCGTACGCCCCGGTGGACCAGGATGAGAAGCTTGCTGATTTATGGGATGCGAACTTGGCTGGGCTTGGGCGCGAGCTCGTTCCGGGTTCTGGGCTAGGCGGCGGCTCCACTGATATGGGCAACGTGACCCAGGTTCTGCCGGCCATTCACTCGGTGATTGCGTTCCTCGGTCAGGAAGCGGCTCTTCACACCCGCGAGTTCGCCGCCGCTGCCCGGACTGAAGCGGCCGATCAAGCCACCATCGATGCTGGGACCGCGCTCGCGTTCACGGCTCTGGACGTGGCGCTCACGCCCGAGCTGCGCAAGCACTACCAAGATCTCAAGGCTGCTAGGCCCGCCGGCACCACCACCGTGACGCTCGAAGCTTAGTGGGCATCGTCGCGGTCATTGCTTCTTTCCTCTGCGTGGCGGTGATTGCCGAGTTCGCGCTGGGCTTCTGGGCGGTTCAGGCGGCACGGAGCTTAGATTTATGTGAGGCGGGAAGAACTCCCTATTGGGTTCTTCCCGCCTTTTCGCAAATAGATTTCCTTTATCCAGATGTTGTGCGCCCTCGCGTAGAATCGTTGTGATTACTCGAATGAAGATCAACGGAGATTACGTGACTGAGACAGGATCCTTCGGATGGATAGAGTTCTATGCTGAGTTTGCCGATAAGCTGCTGAAATTCCGCAGGGACCGGGGTGAGCTTCTCAATCGTCTTCAGGAGATGTACCGGGACATCAGAGTGAACTTCCCGAAAGTCGAGGATGGCGACCCCGTAGATATAGATCCGTTTACAGTATTTGGATTCTTCAATAAAGGGCTGGCAGATGAGACCAGAATCAAAATCGCGACTGGTCTTAGGGACGAGTTTGGAATCCACGCGCAAATTCCTACGTCGTTTGCTGGGATTCCGGTCTTAAACAACTTTAGAGCCGCCTTTTATGATTTCAAAGGCCAGCGTGGGGAAGACGATATAGAGAACCTCTGGGAGATGTTCGAGCAAGCTATCTTGTTTGCTTCTGACGAATCGGGTTATCGCAAACCATTTGAAATGGCATTTGATCAGGTCCGGACTCAAGGCCAAGTCAAATGGAACCTCACAATGGGGCTCTATTGGATTAGGCCACTCGCATTTCTTAATCTAGATTCTCGCAATCGTGACTTTATTCGTAAAGAACGGGCGCTCGGTGATGACTGCGCTGAAGCCGTCCAATCCATGAAGGACAAGCTCCCGAAAGCGGTCGCCTATTTAAGGGTTCGAGACCTATGCAAGAGTGAATTCGAAGCGGGCGAGTACCCTTTTGAGAGCTTTCCAGATCTCTCGTACCACGCTTGGGTTTCATCGGAGAATGAGAAGGCCCGGAGCGATTCCGCAGACAATGTCGAGGGCTCCAATCATATTGCTGGGTGTGATGATCTAAACGATGAGCCTGACGAAGAAGGCCCCGGCGATAGCGCCTACAGCATCGATCAGATCATAAGCGATGGTAGCTTCCTGTCGCGGGATGAGATCGAACGAATTCTGAACCGGTTGAAGGCAAAGAAGAACATTATCCTTCAGGGTCCGCCGGGAACAGGGAAGACGTGGCTTGCGCGAAAGCTCGGATATGCTCTCATGGGAAGCCGCGACATAAACCGCGTCAGAGCTATCCAGTTCCATCCAAATTTGAGTTATGAAGACTTCGTGCGCGGGTATAGGCCATCGTCTAAGGGTGAGCTGGCGTTGACGGATGGTCCATTTCTGAAGGCAGTTACAGCCGCGCAAGCGGACCCAGACAGGCCGTATGTAGTTTTGATCGAGGAGATCAATCGAGGGAACCCAGCCCAGCTTTTTGGCGAGATGCTTACGTTGTTGGAGGCTGACAAACGTAATGAATATGAAGCGCTCGAGCTGGCCTATCCTCGGGGAACGGAACGTGTATACATTCCTCCGAACCTCTACGTAATTGGCACGATGAATGTTGCCGACCGATCGCTTGCAATAGTGGATATGGCGCTCCGGCGGCGATTTGCATTCATTGATCTTGCGCCTACCTATAACGACGCTTGGCGAGATTGGGTTAACCAGAGATTTGGTATCGATGCAGGTTATCTCGACATGATTGCCAACAGGATTAGGGAACTGAATCAGCGGATCTCGACCACCCCGTCTCTTGGACCACAGTGCGCGATCGGGCATAGCTTTTTCACGCCCCCACTGACAGACGAACAAGAGAGGGTCGAAGACGCACATGGGTGGTACGAGAGCATCGTGAGAACGGAAATCAAGCCGCTACTGCAGGAGTATTGGTTCGATTCTGAAGAAACTGTGAAGCAAGCGGAATTCGACCTATTGGATGGTATGACAACGTGACAACTATCCAAAGTGCTGAGAGATCACGTTACGCGGGAAGTTGGGTCAACAAGATTCCTATGAGCAACATTTGGTTGCTCATGGTGTACGCGTCCGAATCACGTGAGGCCATCAACCGTTCAGAGGTCTTGCTCGATGGCAATCCAGATGAGCTCGTGGACGTTATTGCTGAGTTGCTTCACGGCAAAGTGCAGATCCGGTTGAGAAGGAACCTCACTCCGGGCTACGTAAGGCGGAACGATGAGCTTCGTAGATTACGTGGCCGTCTAGATCTACTGAGAACTGAGCGCAAGCGGCTGGTTGCTAAAGGGAAAGTGGTTTGTTCGTACGAGGAGCTTACGGTGGATACGCCACGCAACCGCATGATTCGTTTTGCTCTAGATAAGGTCTCACTACGGGTTAGCAATGAGCAGCTTGCGACGGGTTGCCGTTCTCTGGCAGCACAGTTCAACCATCTGGGTGTTTCGGCTATCCCTCCGAGCCAATCCGAAATCGTGACGGATTCGTTTGGCCGGCACGATGCTGGAGATAGAGAAGTAGTGGCCCTCGCACGGCTCGCACTGACCATGTGTATCCCGACTGAACAATCGGGTCACAACCTGATCGCTGAACCGGACAAGGCCGACAGGTGGGTGCGAGAGTTATTTGAGAAGGCTGTAGCTGGGTATTACAAAGTGATGTTGCCGTCTCTGGGATGGTTGGTCAAACACCATGAGCACCTCAAATGGCCTAGAGACGGTCAGACAACGGGGTTTCAGGGACTCTTACCGGGTATGGAGACGGACATAACGCTGCGACATCAGGAAGCTGGCCGAATGATCGTCATTGATACGAAGTTTACGAGTGCAACCACCGTTGACATGTACGGATCCCAAAGATTTAAGAGTGGGTACTTGTACCAGCTATACGCATACCTCCGCACTCAGGAGAATCAGAGCAACTTGGCACATTCAGCATCTGGAGTCCTTCTACATCCGAGCGTCAACGAGCTGATTGACGAAGCTGCACTTGTACAGGGGCACATCATGCGCGTTGCGACGGTCGATCTGAACGCCTCCGCCAAGCAGATTCGTGATCGGATTCGTGATGTGGTTCTGGAAGACGAGCTCTTACGACACGAGCTGGGCGGGGAATGACGTCGTCGTCGTTCAAAATCTGATACCAAAATCCCACTCCTTAAGACAACGGAGTAGTCTCGGAACCATGACACGGACCATTGATTTAGCTGTAATTCCGGGCGACGGTATTGGCCCCGAAGTTGTTGCCGAGGGCCTGAAGGTACTCGAGGCGGTTCTTGAGGGGAACGACGTTCAGGTTGCCACGACGCAGTACGATCTTGGTGCCGCGCGGTGGCACCGGACCGGGGAGACCCTCACCGATGAGGATCTCGAATCCATCAAGCAGCACGAGGCGATTTTGCTGGGGGCTGTGGGTGATCCGAGTGTTCCCTCCGGAGTATTGGAGCGCGGGCTGCTGCTCAAGCTGCGTTTCGCGCTAGATCATTACGTGAACCTGCGTCCGAACAAGTACTACCCGGGCGTTCCGACGCCGCTCGCCAACCCTGGCGATATCGATTTCCTCGTGGTGCGCGAGGGGACCGAGGGCCTGTACTGCGGCAACGGCGGCGTTGTGCGCGAGGGGACTCCGCACGAGATCGCCACCGAGGTGTCCGTGAATACCGCCTACGGCGTGGAGCGCGTGGTGCGATACGCCTTCGAGAAGGCCAATGCACGCCCGCGCAAAAAGCTCACCTACGTTCACAAGCACAACGTTCTGGTGAACGCCGGGCATTTGTGGCGGCGGACCGTGGAAGCCGTTTCGGCCGAATATCCCGAGGTTTCCGTGGATTATCTACACGTGGATGCCGCCACGATCTTCCTGGTGACCGATCCCGGGCGTTTCGACGTAATGGTGACGGACAATCTTTTCGGCGACATTCTCACTGACGAAGCCGGTGCGATCACCGGCGGCGTTGGGCTGGCGGCCTCGGGCAACATCAACCCGGACCGCGTATACCCGTCCATGTTTGAGCCCATCCACGGCTCGGCGCCGGATATCGCCGGCAAGCAGCTGGCTGATCCCATTGCTACGATCGCGTCCGTGGTGTTGCTGCTGGATCACCTCGGGCTCGGGGCGGAAGCACGCCGGGTCGAAGCGGCCATCGATCAGGACATGGCCGCGCGGGCTGCTGCGGCGGCTGAGGGAGCGCCGTTTGCGCGTTCTACCGGCGAGGTCGGGGACGCAGTTGCTGCCATCGTGCGGCAGGGCTAGCGCCGCTAGGCTAGTGCGCGGCAGGGCTAGCATGCGACGAGGATCGATATAGCTAGCCAACATAATCAACAGAGGTGCCCAGAGTCCCGCCGCGAAGGAGTGGCGCTGGGTAAGCTTGAACGTGCGAGAAAGGGACGCTCATGACATATCAACCAACCGCACTAGAAGATGCTGCAGCTGCGCCAGTTGCCAGCTCAGACGGATTGGTTGGTGCGTTCGAGCGCCAGCCTCATCCGGCTCCGGCAAGTACCGAGGAGCGCGAGGCCAAGATGGCCAAGATGCTCTTCGGTAAGGACTACTCGGACTATCAGGCGCACGCCACTTGGACTGTTGAGGCAGGCTGGCACAACAAGGTCATCGAACCGTATGGCCCGTTTGACATGGACCCGGCCGCTGCTGTGCTGCACTACGGTCAGGAGATCTTCGAGGGGTTGAAGGCCTACCGCCACGAGGACGGCTCCATCTGGACATTCCGTCCCACTTACAACGCGGCACGGTTGAACCATTCGGGACGCCGGTTGGCAATTCCTGAGCTGTCGCATGAGGACTTTATAGCCTCGATCGTCGGGCTGGTCCGCGCGGACAGCGAGTGGGTTCCCGACGTTCCCGGCTCCTCCTTCTACCTTCGTCCGTTCACGTTTGCGTCCGAGCCCTTCTTGGGTGTGCGGGCGGCCGAGCGCTACGAGTACTTGGTGATCGGATCACCCTCCGGCCCCTACTTCGAACACGGATTCCAGCCCATTAACGTGTGGGTTGAGCCTACCTATCACCGCGCTGGCCCCGGCGGCATGGGCGATGCCAAGACCGGCGGCAACTATGCGTCCTCACTGCTCCCCAAGGTGAAGGCTCACGAGGGTGGGTATGACGAGGTTCTATTCCTCGATGCCGCCACGGATACGAACCTTGACGAGCTGGGCGGCATGAACGTTTTCGTTGTGATGGCCGACGGTTCCCTCAAGACCCCGAAGCTCACCGGCAACATTCTGCCTGGCTGCACCCGATCCTCGATCCTCCAGCTCTTGCGCACACAGGGCAAACCCGTTTCCGAGGAGACCATCTCCCTGAAGTGGCTGCTTGACGGGATTGCTTCTGGGGCGGTTGCCGAAATGTTCGCTTGTGGAACGGCTGCGGTTGTCACGTCGATTGGCTCGCTGACCGGTAAGGACTTCCACGTGGAGATCCCCGGCAGCGAAGTCACGAAAAACCTCTACGATCACCTGACGGCGATCCAGCTGGGCCAAGTGCCCGACGATTTCAACTGGCTCTACCGCCTCGCCTAGGGGCCGTACCGCTTCGTGCAGGTGGTTGGTTGCGTGGATAGGCGCTGCATAATTTCGTGTCAGAGAGTGTCGCCCTTCGTATAGGCGGGCCTAAGCCGCCTTGCACGAAGTCATGCAGATTGATCGGTTTGACCCAGCCAACTGCGCATTGAAACAGACCGGAAATCTTGCGTCTGATCGTGTAGGTTGTGCGAAGAATCAGCAAGAAGCGGCACCCGCCGCGAAATGGAGAACGCCATGAAGATCGATGTATATGATGTGACCCTTCGCGACGGAGCTCAGCAGGAGGGTATTAATCTCTCGGTTGCCGATAAGCTGGCCCTCATGCCGCTGATTGAGTCGATTGGCGTCGATTACATCGAGGGCGGTTGGCCCGGCGCGATCCCGCGTGACACGGATTTTTACAGGCGCACTGACGAAGTCCCTCTCTCCACCGCCAAGCTCACGGCATTCGGCGCCACGCGCAAGGCCGGCGTGAGCGCCGCAGACGATGCCCAGATCCAGGGGCTCCTCGATTCCGGCGCTCCCGTGATCACGCTGGTGGCAAAGTCGGACATCCGCCACGTTGAGCAGGCCTTGCGCACCACCGGGGAAGAGAACCTCGCGATGGTCCGCGATTCGGTGGAGTACCTGCGCAGCCAGGGCCGCGAGGTCATGATTGACGTTGAGCATTTCTTCGATGGCTTCAGCTTCGATCCGGAATACACAACATCCGTGGTTGCTGAGTGCTTCGCGGCCGGCGCCAGTTGCGTCATCCTCTGCGATACCAACGGTGGCTCACTTCCGTCCCACGTCACGAACATCGTCACGGACTTGAAAGAGCGTTTGGCAAGCGCGGGTTTCCAAGACGCGAAGTTGGGTATTCATGCGCACGACGACGGCGGCTGCGCCGTTGCCAACTCCATCGCCGCCATTGAGGCTGGATGCCGCCAAGTCCAAGGAACGGTGAACGGTTATGGGGAGCGCACAGGTAATGCGAATCTCCTGACAATACTGGCGAATCTGGCACTGAAGACTGACTATGAGACGGTGAGCCAGGAGCAGCTCGCACGTCTGGCCTCTGTATCGCATGCGGCTTCGGAGATCACGAATATCTCTCCGTATGCTCGTCAGCCTTACGTTGGTGCTTCCGCGTTCGCGCACAAAGCTGGGCTTCACGCATCTGCTATTCGCGTGAATCCGGACCTGTATCAGCACATCGATCCTCTCGCTGTGGGTAACGACATGAGGATGCTCGTGTCTGACATGGCTGGGCGGGCTTCCATTGAGCTGAAGACTCGCGAGTTCGGAATCGACCTGTCTACGAACAAGGAAGCTCTGAGCGAGATCACACGGCGAGTAAAGGCGGCTGAGGCCGCTGGGTACACGTACGACGCAGCTGATGCTTCATTCGAGCTGATCGTGCGCGACGTCGTTGGGGATCGGCCCCAGTACTTCGTGATCGAGGCCTGGCGAGCAAACATCGCTACCGTTGGCGTGAGCAATGGAAATGGCGGCGGTGCCAAGACAGGTACAGCGGGACAGGTCGGAAGCGCTGGCAGTGCCGGCGAGGGCAATTCCGCCTACCAGGGCTTCCATAGTGGTGAAACCTTCGCCGAGGCTACGGTCAAACTATTTGCTGGCGGGCGCCGCTACATGCGAGTGGGTGAGGGCGTGGGCCCCGTCGATGCCCTCGATCAGGCCCTGCGTACCGCGCTAAAGAACGTATATGAGGAACTCGCAGGTATTGAGCTCATCGATTTTAAGGTCCGTATTCTCGATACCCACCGTGGAACAGGTGCGGCAACCCGAGTCATGATCGAGCTGTCGGATGGCCACGGAATCTGGCGCACTGTAGGTGTGGGCGACGACGTTATCGAAGCCTCATGGGAGGCTCTCACCGAGGGATACGAGTACGGATTGCGCCGCGCTGGTGTTACCCCTTGGGTGGAAGGCGATCGCCCCGCCAGCTAACGGCTGGATTTCAGGTAGGCCCCTAGGACTGGTCCGATCTCATGCGCGCCGACGAAGTTTTTTGCGCAAAGAATGCGGGTCGGCGTGGAATGATGGCTGCATGGCTCAGCTTCCCGAACGGTTCGATCTTCTCACGTCGCGGCCGCTATCCGTTGCTCTAAATCTGGGGCTCGATCACGGTGTGGCAATCGAGGTTGGGGCAGGCCGGCGGCCCGCTGCGGTGCGCATCTGGAACTGGGATGAGACCTGCGCTGTGATCGGTAGTTCGCAATCCCTCTCCAATGAGATAGATCTCGAGGCGGCATCGGTGCGTGGAGTGCGGGTGCTTCGGCGCAGCTCCGGCGGTGGCACGATGTTCATGGATCCCAAGAACGCCATCACGTACTCGGTGATCGTGCCGACCGAGGCACTCGCGGGGATGAGCCTGCGCGAGTCCTACGCCCTATGCGATTCGTGGGTGCTGGAGGCCGTGCAAGGACTCGGCGTTCCGGCGTTTTACCGGCCCATTAATGACATCGCCACAGCCGAGGGCAAAATCGGGGGAGCAGCCCAACGCCGCATGGCCAACGGAGTCACAATTCACCATGCGACCATGTCATGGGACATTGAGGGGCCAGCAATGCTAGCGGTGACGCGGCTCTTCCGCGACGATCTGGGAACGCGCGGCGCCAAGAGTGCACAGAAGAAAGTTGTGGGTATTAGTCATTATTGTGGAGCGAGTAAGGCGGACGTCGTCGTCGCCATGATCAAATCCTTGGAGGACGGGCGCGCGGTGCGCCGCGGCACGTATCGGCCTTCTGAACTGGTTGAGGCTCAGAAAATGGTCAAGTCGAAGTTCGGCAGCCGCAAGTGGCTGCACCGCATCGACTAACTATCTTGACACTTTATTGTCATCCTTTGGTATATTCCACCGAAAGAGACAAGCGTAGAGCACCACCATTCGGGGGTAGAAGGATGATTTCGCAGCGCGAGATTGACGAACTGGTCGAACTCATGGCTGAGCGAATCGCTGAGTATGGCGGCTCTCTTGATACTGACGAGCTGTACGATCAGAACGGTCTTCCCGCATAACCGATTTGCGGTTATTGCTGGCTAATGATCTGAGGCCTTGGGCCAAATACTGCAGTACCCACGCGGATAATTGTTGAGCCTTCGGCGATGGCGATGTCCATATCGTGCGTCATGCCCATTGAGAGCTCGGTGGCGCTCGCGATCCCGGCCTCTTGAATCTGTTCGCGGAGCTCGCGGACGATCTGGAAAGATCGGGCAATTGCCGCTACGTCCGTGGTGTGAGCACCGATTGTCATGAGGCCGACGAGGCGTAGATTCTCGAGGCCTGCGATCTTCCCTGCGAAATCGACGACCGATTCGGGAGCTCGTCCATATTGGCTCTCTGTCCCGGACGAGTTCACCTGAATCATGACGTCGAATGGGTGGCTGGCCTCACCACGCTCTATCCGCTCGCCTTGCAGGCGATCAAGCCGGCGGGCGAGCTTCGACGAATCCACCGTCTCGATGCACTGAGCGTAAGCCAGCGCCCGCCCAGCCTTATTTTTCTGAACGTGTCCGATCACGTGCGTGCGGTGCCTAGGTGCGTTCGCATCTGCGAGCGCCTGCTCGGTCTCTTCGAGCTGCTGAATGATATTGTGCCCAAGAAGAGTCCCGCCTGCATCGATAGCAGCGAGGACGCTTTCAGGTGCTTGGTATTTGACGGCCAGCTCAATCGCGACCGAACCCGGCTCGCGCCCGGTCTTCGCAACCACCTGCGCCACTGACTCCTGCAGCCGTGCAAACCGCCCCGGGATTTCATCGAGCGCGGGCACGCTTTCGAGATTCACAATCGACTCCTTGGCTGGCAATAATGACCGCCGACAATCCTACCGCGGCACGTTGCAAGGATGTATAGAGGATAGTCATGAAAGAGAAAAAGTAGGCTGAGCGCGTCCCGCAATCGTGAGCGTGACGTTTGCACTCTGAGAGAGACCTCAAAACCCGGTCTGGGAGGGCACTGTCAGGACAAACGGGTCACTGTCACGAGACAGTGGTGTTGCAAAGGTCACTCTCATGCAGAAGAATGCAGACTGAACGGTCCCCTCAAGGTTTAGGTGGTTCTCTCAGGACGGAAAGGTGTTCTGACTGCTGAGACGGCTAGGCGTGACGTTGAGGGTGACCTTTGTGCCAAGCAGAAAGCAGCTTTAGCGCGTCAGAACCGCTTCCGCCTCGCGGACATCGAACGAATCCGACTGCGTCGTGGACGTTGCCGTTCCGTCCACCGGGTAGGTGGTGCCACCGACGGTGAAGGCCGCCGACCACTCAACCGTCAGCCCGATCCGAACCTCCGCGATGTCTTTGAGATACGCGTGCGTGACTGTTCCATCTGGCCAAGGACCGCCGGGATTGTCGCTTGAGAATACCTGAGATCCGTCGCCCGGATCCCACGTGTAGGACGTGGGTGTCAGGTGCACAGTGACCGCATTGCCCAGCACTGAGAGATCTTCGTCGTATCCCACCGCATCGCTCTCGAAATAGACGGGCTTGTTTACATACACCCAGCCCCGGTTCGGGCTCACGTTGATGGTTCCGCCATCAGCCACGATGGATTGGACGTCCGAGATAGTTACGAGAGTTGAAGGATCAACGACGGGCTCACCGCCCGAGCTTTCCGGTGCCGCCGCCGCGATCGTGGGGCTACCCCCGAGAACTCCTGCGATTGATAGGCCAGATTCGCATCCCAGCAATAAACCAACGGTGCCGTCCGGGCACACCGGACCTGCCGGAACAATCTGGTTGTTGCTTGAGTTGGAAGAGTTTCCAGCGTTCTGTGATGGTGGTTGGCTGCCCGAGCCGCCAGAGTTGCTTCCTGAGGTACTGGACCCGGACCAGCTCCCACCTATTGAAACGGAACCTTCATTAGCTCGGCCCTCCCAGAACGCGTCGTTGTCTCCGTTTGAGGTGGCAGTGGCTGGAACGGCAAATGCGACTGAGAGGACAATCACGAGGCCCAGAAGTATACGGAGTGCTCGCGCCGTCATGAATCCTCACCCGGGATCTTTGTATCCTCTGGGAAATCCTGTACGACTTCGACTCTCCAAGTGTTGTCAGAAACATGAGTCGCGACGACCGCCATGACGAGGGTCTCTTCATCGCCATGTTGGAGACCGTTCAATTCGTTGTAGTAGTCGAACTCTCCCTTTTGGGTGCGCATCTCCACTTGAAATTGATGCTTCTCTTCTGTTGGCCTCACAGTGGAATATTCGATCGTAATCTCGGGCATTGTTGCCCAAGCGTTGCCTTTCTCGGGACTGTACATATTCGTTACGGACTCGAGATAGCTTTCGCAGAACTGGCAGTCTGGCCCCGACATGGCTTCGAGCTCGGTGGTGTCGCCAGTGGCGGCCGCGTAGGTTGTCATGCGAAGGAAGTATTCGGCGGCGGCAACGGCGCCGTCCTCGTCGGGCGTGGACATGGCTGCGGGTTTCTGGGGCGGCTCAATGCCCGTGGGCTTAGTGGGAACTGCGGAGGTAGCAGTGGGGGATGGCTGAACTGCAGTCGCCTGACTGGTGGGCGTGGCGGGGTTGCCGTCACCGCAGCCCGCGAGCCCCATCAGCAGCGCGATCAGTAGTCCGGCAAGTGCACGCCCGTTGTGTCCCATGTTCTGCAAGGTAGCAGCTTGGGGTACGCCTCGCAGGGGAAATGCACACCCTGTGGATAAGCCTTACCGCTCGCCCACGCTGACCACGCTCAGCACGAGCGCGTCTGCGGCATCGGATGCGTCGAGGTCCACGAGTGCGGAGAAGCCCCAGGAGTGGGTGGCTTCGTCGTCGTCGAAAATTTGCCGAACAAGCCAGAGCCTTCCGGGGCGGCGCCCGGAAACGAAGCGGTCGGCAATCGGACCCGGAATTCCGGCGGCCTGCAAATCTGCGGAATCCGGGCGTTCGTTGAGCTCGAAGAACTCGCTGCCGCGGGCGGCTTGCCCGATGCCGATGGATTCGAATTCGTCGAAATAGGGATCGGTGGCGTCGGCCCAGGCGTCCCCGTCCCAGACGGGCGCACCGTCCCAGAGCGGCGCCCCGCCCCCGGCCAGATCGTCGAGGAGATCGTAATCCTCGCGCTCGATGGCTTCGACGCGGCGGAACATGGCGTTGCGGATGTCGGTGCGCAGGGCGTGGAGGTTGCGTGTGTACGCGACGTGCCCGCTGGCATCGGCGCCGAACGCTAGCTCGCGCTCGCCGCCCTCGGGATCGTTGTCTAGGGCGGCTGCCTCGTCCGCGGTCACACGCCCGTCGCGGAGAGCCTCCCACTCGTCCAGCAGCGAGGAATCGACGGAACGCACCAACGCCCCGAGCCACTCAGTGATTTCGTCCAGTTCCTCGGTGCGGGCTTCGAGCGGCACCATCTGGCGCAGCGCCTTGTAGGTATCGGTGAGGTAGCGCAGCACGATGCCCTCGGAGCGCGCGATGTCATAGCGCGAAATTAGCTCGGAGAACGTGAGCGCGGTTTCCACCATCTCGCGCACCACGGATTTCGGCGAGAGCTCGTATTCATCCACCCACGGGTTGGTCTGCCGGTAGGTTTCGAGCGCGGCGTGCAGGGGCTCGGCGAGCGGCTGGGGCCAAGTGATTTCGTCAGCCTCGGCCATGCGTTGCTCGTAGCTCATGCCGGCGGCTTTCATCCGCCCGATAGCCTCGCCGCGAGCTTGACGTTGCTGGCCGTACAGCAGTGGGCGCGGATCCTCCTGCACGGCCTCCACAACGGACACCACGTCCAGCGCATACTCCGGCGAATCCTTGTCCAACAGATCCAGCGCCGCCAGTGCGAAGGGCGACAACGGCGAGTTGAGCGCGAAATCCTCCGGAACTTCGTGGGCGAACTCCACCGCCGAACGCCCGGGATGGGCTTCTTGCCACGTGAGGTCGTGGTGTACCAGTACACCAGCGCGGTGGAGGGATGAATAGATATCGAGGGCTCGCCTTATGAGGGGATTTGAGGGTGCGGGTGGTTCGTGGTTATCCGTCAGCAGCTTGATTGCGGCCGCGACCGCATCGCCGGGGCGCTGCAGAATGTTGAGGATCATGGAGTGGTTGACCTGGAGGCTGGAGGCGAGAGTCTCAGGTTTCGCGTTGATGAGGTAGTTGAACGTCTTCTCGGACCAGAGGACCACACCCTCGGGCGGCTTCACGCGTTGGACGCGCTTGAGCTTCTTGGGGTCGTCTCCGGCTTTGGCGACGCGGCGGGCATTTTCGATCTCATGCTCGGGGGCTTGGACGATCACATCTCCAGTGGTGTCGAATCCGGCGCGGCCGGCGCGGCCCGAGATCTGGTGGAACTCGCGGGCCGTGAGATGGCGGGACTTGGTGCCGTCGAACTTGGAGAGGGAGGTCAGGAGGACCGTGCGGATCGGGACGTTGATGCCCACGCCAAGGGTGTCCGTCCCGCAGATGACCTGGAGATGGCCAGCTTGGGTAAGGCGTTCGACGAGCCGGCGGTAACGCGGGAGGAGACCGGCGTGATGCACTCCGATGCCCGCGCGCAGCAGCTTCGAGAGGATCTTTCCGAAACCGGCGCCGAACTTGAAGTTGCCGATGGCTGCGGCGATGGCCGCTTTTTGCTCCTTGGTGGTGAGGGCGATCGGCTGGAGTGCCTGAGCTTGGGCCACGGCCTCGCGTTGGGAGAAATGGACAATGTAAACGGGGGAGCGGTGAGTTGAGGTGAGCTCCTTGACCAGCTCCGGCAACGGCGTGGTGGAGTAGGCGAAATTGAGCGGGACCGGGCGCTCCGCATTGGTGATGAGGCTGACTGGGCGCTTCGTGCGGCGTTCCAGATCCTTCTCGAGGAACGAGGTATCACCGAGCGTTGCCGAGAGCAACACCTGCTGCGTGGAGGTGAGCTCGAGTAGCGGAACCTGCCAAGCCCAGCCACGCTGGGGATCGCCATAAAAGTGGAATTCGTCTTGGACGAGGACGCCGATTTGAGCCGCGTCGCCCTCGCGCAGAGAGATATTGGCGACGATCTCCGCCGTTGCGCAGATGATCGGGGCTTGGCCGTTGATCGACGAATCGCCCGTCACCATGCCCACGTTCTCTGCGCCAAACGCGGCGATGAGCTCAAAGAACTTCTCAGAGACGAGGGCCTTAAGCGGCGCCGTGTAGTAGGCGGTCTTGCCGAGCGCGAGGCCCGCAAAGATTGCGGCGAGGGCCACCATCGATTTCCCCGAGCCGGTTGGCGTGGAGACAATCAGGTGATCGCCCTCAAGCGCGCCGAGCAGAGCCTCTTCCTGATGTGGGTAGAGGGGGCGGTTTGTCGATTCCGCCCACGCAACGAACTCCTCGTACACGGCGTCCTCGGGCGGCGTGTAGCCGTGCTCATCCTCCAGACGATCGAGCGCAAGGTTGAGCGGAGGCTTCGGGGCCTGACGTGCAAGCTGTTCGGCGGCAGGCTGATGGGAATCGGTGGCGGACATTCTTCTAGGGTGCCACATTCTGACCGCTGGGGTGGAGCGCACAATGTGTGGGATTTGGCTTTGCTTGGGTTTGGAGCCGTTTGCTCGCGTTGTAAAGCTCTGGCTGGAGCTAGCCGTACAGAATGCTGAGTTGCGTTGAGCGACCGAGGGGGAGTAGGTTCTCCGTGTTCGCGCACCGCTAGCTCAATGGTAGAGCATCTGACTCTTAATCAGTGTGTTCAGGGTTCGAGTCCCTGGCGGTGTACAAAGCAAGCTCGGTCGCTCCGGCAGGGGTGGCCGGGCTTAGTTTCTTTTCACCTGAGGAACTCGAACACGTAAGGGCTCAGGCAGCGTTGGAGCACCCAGAGCTGGGGCTCGGAGTTCATAGGAACCGCGGCCAGATATCAAATTGGCGTTTAGTGTTCCACATTGCATGAGCCAACGATAGGTTTGGTGGTATTTTCATAAGAAAGAACGTGAAAAACAAGGGAGGCCTCGTGCCGCAAGTGACTGAAGCAATGTGCCCGCGAGATAGTGCTGGCCGCCCAATTATCTCCGGCCACGCGGACGTTGTCATGGCCGCGACTAACCCGACCTTGTTCTCCAACGCTGTGTCTAACCACCTCCAGATTCCGAACGGGCTGGACGGCATTGAACACCGCGCATTTCGTGGAATCATCGATCCGTTCTTTACCGCCGAAAAGCTGGCGCCTCTGGCGTCCGGCCTAGAGGACCTTGCCACCGAACTCCTGAACGGCCTAGTGCAGACTCAGGATTCGTTTGACGCGGTCTCGGACTTGGGTGCCCGCTACTCTGTACGCGCACAATCTCTGTGGCTCGGATGGTCGCCAGCCTATGAAGACGAACTCCTGCAATGGGTAGAGGATAACCGTGCCGCAACGCGATCTGGTGATCGGTCCCAAACAGCTGAGGTTGCGGAGCGGTTCGATCAGATCATCCATGCCCTTCTTGATGAGCGCCGAGTGAACGTCACCCCCGAAGCGCCTCGTGATGTGACCGAGGAGCTCATGAGCGTGCAGACCGCCGATGGCAAGACGCTCACGGACGAACAACTCGTCTCCATTCTCCGCAACTGGACGGGTGGGGACCTCTCTTCGGTGGCACTGTGTGTTGGTGTGGTTGTGCATTGGCTTGCTACACACCCCGCACATCGCGACCACATCATCGCCGCATCAGATGAACAGCTTGATCGGATAATCGATGAAATACTCCGCCTCGATGATCCGTTCGTCTCTAACCGGCGCATCGCCACACGGGAGACCGAAGTAAACGGATGCCCTGTTCATCAAGGCGAGCAGGTGGTGTTGGATTGGCGGCGGGCGAATCGTGATTCGGAGGTAATCACCGACGAGGCCAGCTTCGATCCGGATGGCCACGCCGCCGCCAACCTCGTGTACGGTAATGGCCCCCACGTGTGTCCCGGGCGCCCGCTTGCAACGTTGGAGCTGCGAGTTCTGGTCCGAGCACTCTTGAACGTGGGCCACGTGAGCCTTGATGAGAGTGAATCTCCAGTGCGCGAAGAGGCGCCGGTGGCGGGCTATCGCTCGCTCAAAGTTCGAGTCACCCAGATTTAGCGACAAGTCGCCAAAAGCCAGCTTGGGTTGGCGTCAGATAGCCGGGGCAGGGGGCTCTGGAGACTGGGCGGCGTCGCTACCGTCCCCGGAGTTCACCGCCGATTCCACTGTGGAGTCCGCACCCGGTTCGGTTGTGTCAGCCTCGGAGACCTTCTTCGGATCCGCGATCTGCACATTCGCACCCAAGATCGCCCCGAATAGTGCGCCGACTCCCGCGCCCGCCAACGCCCAGCCCCACAGGCTCGCCTCTGAGGCGCCACTGAACAACCCCAATAGCACCACCACAATCACGCCGAGCACCAACGTCAACACAAACAGCTTGACGTTGAAACCCTTAGGTTTCTTGGGCGCCACAGACTCTTCCGCTTCATTCATATATTCAGGGTAGGTGATTCTGCTGTACAGATTGAACGATTCCGCCGCCAGCGTCTCACCATATGACTACCTATTGGCATTAACCCTCTAACTCCATAAGGTAAAGGTATTCAACTCGACTCAACTACGAGAGGGGCGAGCATATGCGCAAGTCAATGCTCACCGCACAACTCAGTATTAACTGTGCCTCCGCATGTTGTTGTCGAATGTGTTGCCGGTAGGCCGGCCACATTGTGCCCGCCCGTAGCCCACGATTGAGGTGTAGCAGGGCCCCGCGCGCAATCCCCGCATATATTTCCGCGGCACGATTGGCTCTTTAAGCAATTCGTCACTCCATAGAACACGTGTGGTGTTTGTGGGGATGGCGATCCGTCGTCGCTGGAAAAAAGCCCCGGCACTACCGGAACTATGCCACTTACCTAGGTTCAACGCACCCAAAATCAAGGGAGAAGACTATGTCCGTCCTGAAAACCTCAGTAGAAAACGAATTGCTCAACCCACCAGTCCGCGACGACAGCCAGACAATGCCCGAATTGGCTACGGAACAGACCCCCGATGGCGGATTCCGCCGTCAACGCAACTGGTTCACTGCCCGTTTTGGCAACGACGACGGCGGGTGGCCCGCCGAACCCGGCCGCTACCGCCTTCTGGGAAGTGTGGGATGCGGCTGGGCGCGCAGGCAGCTCATTGTTCTCCGGTTGCTCGGGCTTGAGGAAGCTTTCCCGTTCGTGCTGTTGTATGGGCGCGATTCGCAGGGGTGGCGGATTTCGGATAGTGACGGCGATGTGGTCCAGCGCTTCGGCACGGATCGGCTCAACGATTTCTATCGGGCATCGGATCCGGATTTTGTTGGCCGTGGGACCTCGCCCACCGTGATCGATACCGTGACGGGGCGGGTGGTAACAAACAATTATCACCTTTTGCCGGCGGACTTGGAGACCGCGTGGAAGCCGTTCCATAAGGCAGGTGCGCCGGATCTGTATCCGGAAGAGCTTCGCCCGGAGATCGATCTGCTGAATCAGCAGCTTTTCGACGATGTCAATAACGGCACCTACAAGGTGATTTTCGCGCGGAGTGAGGGGGCGGCTCGGGCGGCAAAGGGCGTGTTTGAGGCTCGGCTTGCCGATTACGATTTCCGGCTGGGGTCCCGGCGCTATCTCTTTGGTGATCAGTTAACGGATTCGGACGTGCGGTTGTTCCAGACGCTTTCCTCGTTTGAGCGCAACTACCGCCCGGGATTCGTCAAGCTGTTCGGGCAGGAAGAATCCGTGCAGATAAGCGGCTACCCAAATCTGTGGGCGTACGCCCGTGACCTCTTCCAGAACGGTTTCGCTGACGATCGCGAAAAGTACTTCCTCGGGCTGGTCCCCGGCCCGTCTGGCGATTACATCAACAAGGGTGTGATCTCGGGGAGCACGGATTACCTGCCTTCGCCAGAGGAATCGCTCGCGGCGTGGAAGGAGCCTGCCGGGCGTGAGGGCTTGGCGGGATCGCCGCTCTACACGGGTCCTGGCGGTGGCGGTTCGTACGAATTGTGGAGCTTCGGGCAATGAGTACCTCGGTATCCGCAACGCTCGTGGCCCCCGATCATTTGCTGAGGCTGGCGCATCCCTCCGAGTATGAGGCGTTCGGCAACATGCTTGAGGACGCGTTTACTTCCGGGTGCTGGATCACCGACGAATACAAGGCGGGATTGCACTCGATTACCGAGCGTGCCGAAGCCAGCTATGTGTGGGTGGTAGAGCAGCTTTCAACGCGGTCTCTGGTGGCGGGCGTTCTGACTCCGCACACCGATCGGATCCGCAACGGTGTCTCTACCTTCAATATTCTGGGAGTGGCCGCGGCGGGCCGTGGGCGCGGGCTCGGGCACAAGCTGGTTGCCCACGCTATCGAGGAGGCCCGGTTCAACGGCGCCGAGACAATCTCGATCAATTCCAGCCCGCACATGACGCACGCCCACCAGCTCTACTACAACCACGGTTTCGTCCGGCGCATAGAGCGCGAGACGAAAGTGGTAGATGGGGGCCAGCGGCTCTACTCGTTTGAGCTCCGCCTTGAGCCGCCTACCGGGCCCGCCCTGAGTTCGGTTCAACGGGGGATCTCGCAGGATTCCCCAATTCTTGACCAAACGCTCCGAAGGAACATCATGGCAGCACTACCGTTTGCGGCCCGGCCCGAAGGCTCGGTCGCCCAGATCCTAGAAGAGGACTTCGCGGGTTCGAACGCCCCGCTAGTTCTCAAGCTCGATCCCACAGCGCCGGAGCACCTCGTAATTCGCATCCTCATCAGGATCCTCGGGCTCTCTGAGGATTTCGAGTTGGTGGCTAAGGAGGCTGCTTCGGCCGCACCGGTCGGTGCTCCTACGGAGGCGATTATCGAGGCGCTACTGACGGCGTCCATCCAAGAAGGAAACCCCAACGCGGCCTGGCTCGTGGCGCAAACTGCCGAACACGAGGCCCAGCGGCTTTCGGCCACCATCTCCGAAGATCTTGTGGAGGGTGCGCGGCGGGCGGTAGCAGCCGAATCTGACGAAGAACGTGAGGCCTATGCCAGGTTGATCTACGCCCGGCTGGGTGTACTGGACGCCGCTCTGGCCGATCCCGAAGCGTATCTGGTTGGCACGCGCGCCTCTCTGGTGGATGTTCAGCTCTTCGGCTTCCTCGCACTGTTCGATCTGACGCTGCGCCCGAAGTTCGGCTGGGGTGCGGCGTCTATCCGCGACTACCCCAACCTGTGGCGCTATGCCCGCAAACTAGCCCAACTCGACGGGCTACTCGCGGCCAGCGACCGCCCGTGGATTGGGCTGAGCCAGGCACCGAATGCCGCTGGCGTATCGGCTGCCGCAGAACTCATCGAGGCGTGGGACATCCCGTATCGCATCCATGAGCCAATCGACGGCGTGCTCGTCTGAGCTTCAGGAGGGTACATGTCTATCGATACGCATTACGTGGCAGAGTTCAAGGCTGGTGCCGCTGAGGCTAAGCCGAATGCCAGCACGCCAAAATCTGATGGCGGCGCTCTGGTTTCGGGCATCACCCGAGCCGCGAAAGCTAGGATCCTTGCGCGCCGGACACTATGGCAGCTTGGCGGCGCGCTGATTGTCCTCTGGGCGGCAATCACTCTGGCGTTCTTCGCGATTCACTTCGCGCCCGGCGATACGGCCTCGATGCTGCTGGGCCAAGACAATCGCAACGATCCGGCGCTTCGCGCACAGGCGATCGAGCGGTGGGGACTGGATAAGCCTGTCTGGGAGCAGTACATCGGCTACCTCACGGGCGTGCTGCGCGGGGATCTAGGCGAATCCTATGTGCTCCGCCGCCCCGTCGCCGAGGTTTTGGGTGAGCAGCTCCTGCCCACCATCCAACTGGCGCTAGCCGCGACGGTGCTGGCGCTGCTTATTGCGTTCGTCGCCGCATTGGTGACGTCTGGGCGCGGCGGGCTTCTGCGCTCGCTGTGGCGCGGGGGCGAGCTCGTGCTCGTGTCCCTTCCTCCCTTCTGGTTCGGCATTCTTCTCCTCGCGGTCTTCTCGTTTAATCTCGGCTGGTTCCCAGTGTCCGGCGCGGGATCGTTCGCCGCGCTGGTTCTGCCGGCGTTCGCGATGGCGGTGCCCACCGGCGCGTATTTGGGCCAAGTTTTCCGGGAGGGCGCCGAACGTTCGCTGGAGGCCCCGTACTCGGTTACGGCTCGTTCGCGGGGGCTCGGCGAGTGGCGCCTGTGCACCCACCATTCGCTGCGCCACGGTTCCCTGCCGGTGGTTACCCTCACCGGCCTCACCGTGGGTGGCATGCTCGGCGGCGCCGTCATCACGGAGAAGGTTTTTGGCCGCCCCGGTATCGGCCAAGTGGCCGTAGCCGCCGTGAACGAAAAGGATATCCCCGTGATTCTGGGAGTTGCGATTCTAGCGACCGCGGTTTTTGTTGTGGCGACGACGACGGCAGACCTCATCCTCACCGCCCTCGATCCGCGACTACGCCAAACGACCTCTGGAGGGACTGAGAAATGAGCACGCTAGCGAATGAAAAGGCGCAGGGGCGCCGGATTGGACCGGTGTACTTTACCGGAGCGCGTGTGCACGGCCGCCGGCGGGGGACCCACAGAGTTCCCATCTCAGTGGGTATCGGCCTTGTGATCGTGGCCGTTGCAGCTGTTGCGGTGATATGGCCGGGCCTGCTAACGGGCGTGGATCCCTACGTATCAGACCCGCTCAACGTCAATCAGGCGCCCTCCGCCGATCATCTCTTCGGTACTGACGCACTGGGACGCGACGTGCTTGCTCGGGTGGTGTACGGGGCGCGGTACTCGTTGGCGATCGGCGTTGGGGCCACTGTGCTGGCGCTCGCGATCGGAGCAATGATCGGCCTTGTCTCTGGCATCAGCCCGAGGTGGCTGGACCAAGTCCTTACCCGAGCAACCGACGTGATCGCGAGCTTTCCAGAGATCCTTCTAGCCCTAGTGCTCGTGGCGTTCACCGGGCCGGGCATCGGGAACCTGATTCTTGCTCTCGGAGTTGCCGGAGCACCGCGATATGCGAGGCTCCTGCGATCCGAGGTGAAGATCGCGCGGACCTCCGGCTATGTGGAACAGGCGCGAACGTTCGGCATGTCCATGCCGCGCGTTGTTACCCAACACATTCTTCCTAACGCACTCGGGGTGATCCCCGTTGTGGCAACCATCGGGCTGGGCGGGGCAATCATCGGCGCAGCCGCCCTCAGCTTCATCGGGATGGGGCCGCAACCGCCAATCCCCGAGTGGGGATCGATGCTAGCCGAATCCCGGCAGTACCTAAGGATCGCGTGGTGGACCGCGGTGTTCCCGGGTGTTGCCCTCACAGCGATCATCGTCTCGTCAACAATCATCGGGCGCTACTTGCAGGCGCGCCACGAAAGAAGGAACTCATGAGTCTCTCAATTCTGGAACGCCCCCGCATCCAAGAGGCGCGCGGTCAGGCAGGTCAGCCGCTCGTGGAGGTGCGAGACCTGAACGTCCGGTTCGCCGGAAGTAGGCGCACCATACATGCGGTACGAGGAATCGATCTGACGATTTATCCCGGTGAAGTCGTGGCGATCGTTGGTGAATCCGGTTCAGGTAAGTCCGTGACCGCGCGGACCTTGGCTGGCTTGACCGGCGACGGCTCGCAGATTGATGCCGCGGAATTCACCATCGGTGGGAAGAATGCCTTGGAGTTTAAGGAGCGCCAGTGGCGGGCCGTGCGGGGCAGGCAAATAGGGCTTGTTCTTCAGGACGCCCTCGTGTCCCTTGACCCGCTTCGGCGCATCGAACAGGAAGTAGCCGAGCCGCTGACAACCCACGGCTTGGTCAAGCGGCGCGACGTCCGCGCGCGGGTGAACTCGCTTCTTGGCGAAGTGGGTATGGATGATCCGGAGATTCGTGGAAAGCAGTATCCCAATGAGCTTTCTGGAGGGCTGCGCCAGCGTGCCCTGATCGCAAGCGCAATCGCCGCGGATCCCCAGTTGATCATCGCGGATGAGCCAACCACGGCCCTAGACGTAACCGTTCAGGCGCAGGTGATTGAGCTCCTGAAAGCCCGGCGCGATGCCGGCACAGCGCTCCTGATCATTTCTCACGATCTTGCGGTGGTATCAAGCATCGCGGACCGGATCCTCGTCATGAACAACGGTGAGCTTGTGGAGCAGGGGAGTGTGGAGCAAGTGCTCGGGCGTCCGCAGAATGCCTACACCAAGATGCTCATTGCCGCGGTGCCCTCACGCGACGCAAACCCGTGGAGCGAACTATCTGGAGATCAGCAGACGCGGAGCTCGGATGCTCCATTAATTCAGGCATCTGGACTCTCCAAGGCGTTCAAGGCACCGGGTGGCAAGCGCCGCCTCGCGGTCCGCGACGTCGATTTCCAGTTGTACCACGGCGACAAGCTGGGCATCGTGGGGGAGTCCGGCTCAGGAAAGTCCACGCTTGCGCGCCTCCTTCTGGGGCTGACCGAACCCGATGCCGGCGAGGTGAGCGTGGACGGGCACCGCTGGGGCGGATCGCGTGTGGACAGGGAGCTGCGCCAGCGGATCCAATTCGTGGCGCAAGATCCCACGGGCTCCTTTGATCCCCGATATACCGTTGAGGAGATCATTCGCGAACCGTTGAGGCTTGCTGGTGTATCACGCGAGGAGCAGGAGGCTCGGATTGCTGAACTCCTCGAGCTCACCGCGCTGGGCCCCGATGTCCTATCCGCTCACCCTAGGGAACTCTCGGGCGGGCAGCGCCAGCGGGTGTCTATTGCTCGCGCGCTCGCGCTGCGGCCCGAGGTTCTCGTATGCGACGAACCCGTTTCGGCGCTCGATGTGTCCGTTCAGGCGCAGATCCTGAACCTGCTCAACGATCTGTCACGCCGCACGGGAACATCCCTCATTTTTATCTCGCATGATCTTGCGGTTGTGCACCAATTGGTTGATCGAGTGATCGTGATGAAAGACGGGAGGATAGTCGAATCTGGACCAGTAGACGCCGTGTTTGAAACACCCGGCCACCCCTACACCCAGAAGCTTATGGCGGCGATCCCGCGGCTCAGCGTCAATGGCAAATAGCCGCAGAACACCAAGCACTCACGCAATCCACCACAACAAGGAAACACATCATGATTAAGGAAAACTCTGTCTCCACACGGGGCCATATTCGGCGCAGGATTAAGGCGGCAGGAGCACTGGTAGCCGCCGCACTGGTTGTTGCTGCTTGCGGCTCAAGCACGGCCAGCGAGAGTACTGCCGAAGCGCAGACCTCTGGAGGGACCGTTACGTGGGCCGTGGAAAGCGAACCCACAACTCTCAACCCCCAGCTCAATGGCGGGGCGGCGGCCAAGCACATTCTCCGCAACGCCTTTGATTCCTACCTCTTCAAGAACGGGGACGGGGAGTATGAACCTTGGCTGGCCTCCGAGTATTCGCAATCCGAAGATGGCAAAACAATCACGTTGACATTGCGCGATGATGTCACGTTCTCCAATGATGAGAAGCTGGACGCCGACGCCGTAGTTGCCAACTTTGATGTGCTGACCTCAGATGATTACGGGAATAGCGGGCAGGCGGGAATAGCCTCACTCGAGAGCTACCGCGCAGTGGACGATCAGACTGTGGAGTTCACGCTCGCCCAGCCGGACGCGCTCTTCCTCGACTATTTGAGCGGGTTGGGATCGGCGCCCTTGGCCCATGCCTCTCTGGAAAGCGAGAAGCTTGAATCGGGAGGAACGGAGATCTATGGAACTGGCCCGTTTGTCCTTGACTCGTGGAACCAAGGCCAAGACATCAAGTTCTCCAAGCGGGACGGCTACGCTTGGGCGCCCGAGGAGCTAGCAACGCAAGATGGTGAGGCCTACCTCGATTCAGTCACATACCAAATCCTTGCTGAGAACTCCACGCGAACCGGCGCATTGAGCTCCAATCAGGTTGATGCCATCAGCGGTATACCCGCCGTAGACGTTTCGCTCTTTGACGGACAAGAAGGCTTTGTTTATGAGAAGGGGCAGGCCGTTGGCTCCCCATACTCTCTCTACCTCAACGTGAGCCGTCCGGGCCTCGAAGAGAAGGACGTTCGGGAAGCTATCCGGCAGGGAATTGACCTCGACGCTCTGCTCGATTCGGTGTATCACGGGCAGGTGGATCGCGCCTGGAGCTCCATTTCCCCGGGCACTCCTTACTATGACGAATCGCTGGAGAATTCTGTACCCTACGACGTGGATAACGCCAACGATCTCCTAGATAACGCTGGATGGGACGAGCGAGATTCGCAAGGCTATCGAGTGAAGGACGGCGAGCGCCTGACGGTTCGTGCTGTTAGCGCAGCGCCCTATGTTCGCGATAACCGCGACATCCTTCTCCAGGCAATCGGGGCCTCGCTCAAGAATGATCTAGATATTGAGTTCGTGTTCGAGGCAGTAGATCTGGGAACGGAGGAGGAACGTGCGGAGGCCAACGCATATGAGGTATTTGATAACTCATACAATTCCTCGGATCCCGCGGCCTCGTACGATGTTTTGTATTCCTCGGATCCTGCGCGCGGATACATCGCACGTGGAAAGTTTGATGACTCCACAATCGATGACTTACTAGACAAGGGCCGGTACACAACGGATCTGGAGCAGCGTGAGGAAGTGTATACAGAGCTCCAGAGCTACATCAGCGAACAGGCTTATCAGATACCTCTTTATATCCCTACTGACACGGTGGCACACACGGATAAGGTAGACGGACTGGTATTCGATCCCTCGTCCGGGTTCGTGTGGAGTGCCTACACCGTGTCTGTTAATAACTAATTCGAGCGTGAGGGTATATGTCTAAGAATCAATCCGGCACCTACCGGCTAGATAACCCAATTCAGCAGCCAACCGACAGAGTGATCACCGCCAAGCGGATCTTCACAGGGCGGCGCGGCGGAACCATCGCTGATGCGGCTGTGGCAATTCAGCGGGGGCGCATCGCCTGGGTTGGTTCAGCAGGCGAGCTCCCGGCAGAGTACGGTGCGCTCCCCGTCGAATCCCATCCCGAGGCCACGCTAACGCCGGGATTCGTTGAAACGCATGCCCATTTGGGAGGTTTCGCCTACGAATTCGATCCTGACGTTCCAGAGCCCGAGCGTCACGATCAGGGCTGGCATGCGCTCACGTCTCTTGCACCGGCGCGGCAACTCGCATCCGTAGGTGTCACAACCGTGCAATCTCTTGGGGCGCGCAACTTCGCGGACGTTGTTCTTCGCGAGGTAATCGACCATCAGATTGTGGCCGGGCCGCGGATCGTGGCTTCCGGACCTCAGCTGACAACCTCCGGTGGGCACTCGTGGCCCACCGGAGGAGAGGTCGATTCGATCACCGAAATCAAGAAGAAGATCCGCGATCACCACAAGGCTGGCGTGGACGTGATCAAGGTGATGGCCACCGGCGGGTTTGGAACATTCGGCTCGGCGCCATGGAACGCGCAGTTCACCACGGAGGAGCTGCGCGCGCTGGTAGAGGAGGCGCACCGCCTCGGGAAGCGGACTGCCGCCCATGCCCATGGGACTCAGGGAATCAGGCGAAGCGTGGAGGCGGGGATCGATTACATCGCACATGCCACCTTCATTTCTGAGGACGGCATCACACGCTTTGATCCGGCGCTCGCGGATCAGATTGCAGAGAAGGGAATCTTCGTGGATCCGTGCAGTCCACCGTCGTATCCAGCCGTAGAAGGGGAGACGAGCACTCCACGGGCGAAGGAACTCTATGACCACGGCGTGAAGATCGTGCTAGGCCACGATATCGGTGCTGTCCTGCCGCCCAGCGGTTATCTCTACGGAATGGAGCAGCTCGTGGCCTCCGGCCTACCCGAAGAAGAGGTGCTGATTGCTGCAACTTCGCGAGGTGCTGCGGCCGTGGGACTAGCGGGCGTCACCGGCGTGATCGAAGCAGGATATGAGGCAGACCTCCTCGTGATCCGTGGAAACCCGATAGAAAACATCGCTGATACGAAGAACCTCGACGAGGTGATCATCGGTGGGTTCACGTTCCAACGCGATCACGTTGAGCCCTTCGATCCCGCAAACCGCTGGTCGAATTTCGAGCTGAAGCCACGGCTGAGCGGCCTCGATGCGCGCACCCAGTGGGTTGAGCGGGCCGAACGCGCGGCGTCGCACCCGATTGATTGAGGGGCGCCACGTTGGAGGAAGAGACAAACGGGGAGACCACGGAAGATTCCTTCGCGATCACCCACCACACGATACGGGTTGGTGGGGAGAGCCTAGAGTACACCGCAACGGCGGGATACTTGCCGATCCGTGAAGAGCCTGAACTATCTGGACTCAGCACGCCGCCCAGCGCGGCCAACATATTCGTCACCGCATATACGGTGGCGGTCCGTGATGATGAACCGCCCCGGCCCGTCATCTTCGCCTACAACGGCGGCCCAGGGTCCACATCCATGTGGCTGCATCTAGGCTTCTTCGGTCCACGCAGGGTGATCGCGACAGACGGACTACGCCCCATCGGCCCGCCGTATGCCCTAGTTGATAATGACGAGACGCCGTTGAGGTACGGAGACGTCGTCGTCGTTGATCTTGTCAATACTGGATACTCACGAATGGAAACGGACGAACCAGCTGATACGTACCACGGAGTTACCCGGGACGTAGATCTTACCGCGGAAGTAATTCGGCTGTGGGTCACGCGTAATCAGCGCTGGAACTCGCCGGTACTCCTCGCCGGAGAATCGTATGGGGTGCTGCGGACGGCGAAGGTGGCCGAGCGTCTGATTAGCCGGCACGGGCTGTATCCGGCCGGACTGGTACTGATATCTTCGCCGATTGGTCCCGATTCAATGGACTTCGGGCCGGGCGCGGTCCTTTCCTATCCGGCGTTCCTTCCCAGTTATGCCGCCGTGGCCCACTACCACGGGCACCGCCCAGACCGAACTCTGGCGGAAGTGATTGATGAAGCCGAGCAGTTCGCGGCCCGCGAGTACGTGCCGCTACTTCAGGCAGGGAACCGGCTGACCGATCCGAAGCTCAAGGTGGCCGCGCAGCGGTTGGCGCAGATAACAGGGCTTTCGGCCGATTATCTAGTGCGGACCCGGCTGAGGATCACGAACAACAGATTCTTCGTGGAGCTGTTGCGCTCGCGCGGGCAAATCATCGGGCGCAATGACGGCCGATTTATCGGGTGGAACGCCGATACGGCAGGGGAATTGGCACACTCGGATCCGGCGTATGACGTGATTCGGGGTGCCTTCGCCAGCGCGATGAACCACTACGTCCGCACCGAGTTGGGATACATCAACGATCTTCCGTACGAGGTTACCACCGCGCGGGCGCGCCCATGGCAGACAGATCCGGGTCAGGGATTCTCCGCCGTAGATTCCCTAGGCATCGCGTTGCGCAAGCACCCGCGGATGCTCATCAACTACTCGCTTGGGTACTACGACTTGTGTACGCCATACTGGGGCGCGGAATGCGATCTAGCGCAAGTTGATATTCCGCCGGAGCTGATGGCAAATATCGAGGTGCAGCACTACGCTTCCGGGCACATGATCTACCTCGATGATTCTGCGCGGGTCGAGCAGGCAAAGAATCTGGAGGCCTTCGTGGGGCGTGTGGCCAGTTTCTAGGCGTATCCCCACTCCCGTTGAGCAGCATATTTGCTCGAAGTGAGTGATACGTCGCAAACCGCTCGCTAAAGTTGCGAGGTGCTGGGTTCGTGAGTAAATTATTAGCTTGTTAAGCACCGCTAGCTCAATGGTAGAGCATCTGACTCTTAATCAGTGTGTTCAGGGTTCGAGTCCCTGGCGGTGTACAGAGCAAGGTTTGGCCTCCGGAAACGGGGGCCAAACCTTTTTCGCATTCAGTCGCATAGATTTGACGCAATCCCGGGAAATTCTGCGAGATTTGACGCAAACCCGGGATGGGGGACGTCCTATTTTTCACGGTTTGATCCGTGCCCCCAGATCTGTCCTACGATGAGAGTATGACTCTTACGCCGTTGGCCGCCGCCGGTCCCGATCTGACATCCTCCCAACGCGAGCGTTACGCCCGCCAACTGAGGTTGCCCGGATTCGGGGAAGACTCCCAACGCCGCCTCGCCTCCGGCCGCGTCCTAGTAGTGGGTGCCGGGGGTTTGGGTTCGCCCGCACTCCTGTACTTGGCCGCCGCGGGAGTTGGAACGATTGGGATTATCGACGACGACGTCGTGGACCTCACCAATCTCCACCGCCAAGTTATCCATACAACTGCTGAGGTCGGGGTTCCCAAGACGGCGAGCGCCGCCAAGGCAATACACGATCTCAATCCCGAGGTCCGCGTGATCGAGCATGCCTGCCGTATCACCGAAGATAACGCTCAAGAGATTATCTCGGATTACGACCTTGTGCTGGACGGCACGGACAATTTCCTGACCCGCTACACCGTTGATGCCGCGTGCTCGCAGCTTTCGGTCCCGGAGATCTGGGGCTCGATTCTGCGGTACTCGGCGCAGGTATCGGTGTTTTGGACGGGCCCGAACGCCACGGCCCACGGTGTTCCTGAACCGGGCGTGTGCCTACGGGACTTGTTCCCCACGCCGCCGCCTCCCGGTAGCACGCCTAGCTGCGGCGAGGCCGGTGTGCTCGGACTCTTGTGCGGGCAGGTCGGCTCCGTTATGGCTGGCGAAGCTATCAAGCTCCTGACCGGCACGGGCGATCCGCTGATCGGCCGAATCTTGGTGCTGGATGCCGCAAGCACCACATATACCACGATTCCGCTGCGCGGATCGTTGGATCGCCCCGCCCCGCTCGGGGGCCAAGAGCTGACTGACGCCTGCACACTCACCCCGCGGGTCGCCACCATCGACGTGGCGAAACTACACGATTTGCTTGAGGCACGCACGGCTGGAGACGCCACCTTCAACCTGCTGGATGTACGCGAAGATGACGAATGGGAGATTAACCGGCTAGACGGTGCGGTCCACATCCCACTTGGCTCGGTGCTAGACGATCCATCCGCCGCCATCTCACAGATGCCCTCCGGCCCTGTCTATGTATATTGCCTTGGTGGGGTGCGCTCGCTCAAGGCGGCAGAGGCCATCGCGGACGCCGGAACTACGGCAATCAGTGTGGATGGTGGAATTCGTGCTTGGTGGACCGAGATCGATCCGACTATGGCGCGCTACTAGAAACCCGCTACTAGAACCCGGTACTAGAACGGCGCGACTTCAAGCTTTAGAGCGCCCATAGAATCGGAACCAGCACGATCTTGACCACGATGGAGAAAGCGAACAACGCGGCGTAGGCGGATTCGATGCGCTCGTCGGCCACTTTACTGGCAGCTGCCTCCAGAACGGCGGGCTGTCCCAAGAAACCGGCGACTCCACCGGCGGTGCGCGGCGCCGAGAGCTTGATGATCCACCGTCCGCCGATCACAACACCTAGGCAGGCCACTAGTGACACGATCAGCGCGAGCAATCCGGCGCGCCACGCCATCGGCGAGGTTAAGATACTTGCGAACTTGGGCCCCGCGGTCAGCCCTAGCCCAGCCAAGAACAGCAAAAGTCCGAGCTGGCGGATGGTGAGGTTGGCGGCCTCGGGAAGAGTCCAGACGAGCGGGCCGGTTTTGCGCAGGGCCCCAAGCATCATCCCCACAATGAGCGGCCCTGCCGCTGGCCCGAGCGAGAAGGATTCGCCACCGGGCATCGGGAAACTAACTAACCCGAGGAAGATGCCGAGCACTAGGCCCAGTCCGAGCGCCAGCGCGTCCACCTCGGACACCCGCCGTTCAGAATCACCAAACAGATCCTGCACGGCATCGAGCTGATCACGTGGCACCACAACGGCCACGCGATCTCCCAGCTGTAACGCGAAATCGTCACGTGCCACGAGGTCAAGATCGCCGCGCTTGACCCGGGTAACAACCGCTCCATATGTGGCGGGAAGGTTGAGTTCGGCGATGGTGCGCGAGGCAACATCTGGGTTGGACACAACCACCCGCTCGAAGTCCACGTCGCTTCGATCGTCTGCCAAATGCGAGGCCTTGACGGTCCCGATGCGTTCCACCGCGGAGTCCACCGCGCTCGGAAGCCCCACAACCACAACCTCGTCCCCAGCCTCCAAGTCCTCGCCGGGGATTGCCACTCGCATGGTGTCGCCCCGATGCAGGTAGGAGACTCGTACGTCCTGTGCCTTCCACTCGGGGATATCTCGCAGGTTCACCCGGTCGGAAATCACCACAGTCTTGGCGGCCAGCCCCAGCCCGGCTAGAGAAGGCGTGTCCTTTTCCCCAGTCCACTTCCGCCCCACAACCATGGATACCACGAGGATCCCCACGATCACGCCGATCGGATAGCCGAACGCGTAGCCAACGGAAGGCTCCTCGGTCCCGGCCATTCGCGTGGCCGCGTCGAGTGCAGGCGCCGCCGTTAGCGCCCCGGTAAACAGGCCGGTTGCCAGCGCCTTCGGCACATCCAGCACCGCTGCCAGAGCAAAGGTAGCCACCGCCCCCACCACGGAACACACTGCCGCCACAGAAAGGAGTGGCAACTGCATTCTGAGCTGGCTAAAGAACGCAGCGCCGGCCCCGACGCCCACCGTGTACACGAACAGCGCCAGACCAAGGGATTGGACAATCTCCATTCCGTCGCCCAGCTCCGGGGCAGCGGCAGACAGCGCCAACCCCACAAAGAGCGCGCCTGCCGCGCCGAACCGGATCTTCCCGAACGGGATGGAGCCAATAATGGCCCCCACGGTCACCACAATGAACAGGGTGAGTAGGGGATTGTCTGCGAGTATCTCGATCACGGTTCACCATCCTAGTGAGTACCGCACCGGCCCGCCCCCAGTCTTCACCGCCGCGATGTGTATCTTCGGCAACAGGGGGTGTTCCTATATAGTTTGTCAACCTTGTGGGTGTGGGTTGAAGGGGTAGTCAAGATGTCTGGTTTGTTTCTGTGGTGTTGTTTTGCGGGCATGGGTATTAGCCGTTTGGGATGTCCCAATCGGCTTTGCTGATAGCGGTGTGTTTATGCGGCGGTGACCTCCGACTGGGGCTCGCGGTAGAACTCGTGATTTTTCATCATGGCGAACAAGACGTTGAGCCGTCGGCGCGCTAGGGCTACGACTGCGGCGTTATGCCTTTTGCCTTCGTTTCGCTTTCGCTCGTAGAATTGGCGTGAACGCTCGTGGAATCTGATCGATGCAAAAGACGATTGCCATAGGGCGTTCTTGAGTTATAGGCCTAAACGTGGTGTTTTAGCGGCGTGTTGTGGGTGTTATTTGGAGCATCCTGCCCAGCCTTTTCGAGTCCAGAGGCCTTCTTCTGCACTCAATGCGGTGCCATAGCGTTGGGGTTCATCGCTTGAAGGTGCTGGCTGCTGTTTCTTTTTCGGGATGAGGCGTCGGGCGGGTCTGCCGGCCTTCTCCCACTGGGTGAGGATCTCGCGCGAGGAGCGGGGAAACTCGCAGTGGGTGTAGCAGTACCAGTCGATCGCGGTGATCATGTGGGCCTGCGATAGGCCTCGGTGGTAGAGCAAGACGGAGCGTAGACAATTGTTGAAAGACTCGACCGGATTCGTGGTCTTATGACGCGGGGTATCGAATTCAAGAAAAGCAAACAGATGTCCCTTGCCGTGCAGGGACGCGAGGCGGCGGTAGACACGTCTGTCGCGTTCGTGGGTGTACCACCATTTCTGGTTGCTGCGCCGCTGGGAGGGCGGGACATCGTGGGCATAGGTACGTTCCTTGAGATAGCTCCCGTACTCGGTGTTGAACTCGATGAGCAGTTTGACCCAGGTGGCAGCCTCCTCTTTCGTTGTCACTTTCAACAGGCGACGTGATAGCTCTAGAAGGGCCTTGCCTGCCGGGGTGTTCGGGCGGGACGTGAGATCGCGCAGGTTGTTGCGGTGGACATGGACCAGACAGCGTTGGACCGGGACCTGAGGCCAGAGTTGCTTGAGTGCTTTAGCGGCTCCGCCGTGTCCGTCGGTGGTGACCAAATCCGGGGGCGGAATCTGTGATAGCAGAGCAGTGTAGGCCGCACTGTTTTCGCGGCGGCACCACTGCCTTGCCACGACGTGGGCGCCGTTGTGTGCAACAAGCAGACACCAGTTGTAGGGCAGGTAGATCCCGTCGATAAACAACTGGTCATAGATTTCCCCGGTGATTTCAATAGCGGGTGTTGGGACCGTCCAGCACCAGGCCCAGCGCCGGCGTAGCCCGCGTCCAGTGTTGCCGGAGATCTCAGCTTGGAAGAGCTTACCGGCCAGGTAGGACAGAAATGTTGTGAAGATAGTCAGGGCGGATTGGTCAGAACGTGGGGCTGTGCTGCTGGCGCGACACGAGGTGCATTTCCATCGTTGGGAACCCGCAGCAGTCTTGCCTGACTTGATCATGGGTTCATGGCAGATAGGACACCGGCGGGCACGCGTGGATCGTTTTCTCACGAGTATCTAGACAAGCGGTACCGGCGTGCTTGTTTGTCAACGACCCTCCGTCTTTATGCCCCCACCACCATAAAACCCACGGCTTTCCTGTGCCCTACCAACCCAAACCCAGATCATAAACACCACGTTCAGGCCTTTAACCCGCGTTCTTTAATTTCTTGTTTCCGGCACGGTTGAGCGAATTGGACATAATCGATGTCCCGGATTGGTTGGTCCTAGGTGATAGCCCAGCATAGGAAGCCAGGTGACCGGCGGTAGGAAA
>NZ_QETB01000008.1 GCF_003123745.1 Ancrocorticia populi
ATCAATCGACTCTGGTGGCAACACCCCCCGGATCATTGAATAGACAGGGGTAGAACACCATGCCAGAGCGACTGACCGACAAGCCCAATCAACACTCGTCAAAAGGACCTGTCAACAAGGTAACGGGGAATTCTCCGCTAGTCGTTAGCGAGTAACTCCAACTCACGCCCTAAACCAAGCGTTTGGCGCCCATTTGTCGTTTTGGGTTGCGCTTGCCGCTATGGGTTGCCGTTAGCGCTGTGGGTTGCCAATATACTGGCAACCCACAGCGCTAACCTACCCCCAACTGTCTGATATGCCTCGCGAGGCGCCAATTGGGGAGCTTCAAGGCCTCCCGCTACCAAAGCGGGAGTGTGTGTAGGGGCTGTTTTCTATGCCTAGGCAGAGTACGGCGTTCGCAGGTGGAGGCGTGTGGGTTTTGTGTTTGTGAGAGGTTTGCCAAAAAGCGGGCGGCTGAGGTTGGGCAATATGAGTACCCCGAACAGGATTCGAACCTGCGACCTTCTGCTCCGGAGGCAGACGCTCTATCCACTGAGCTATCGGGGCGTACCGCAACATACTAGCAGCTTGGCGGGCCTCGCTTGCGCGTGAACGGCGTCCGTGCGTGGTGAGATAGGCGACGAATGTGAGCAGTGATGAGCGCAATTCGGTGGGGAGGGCTAGAACACGTAGAATCTGCTGCGTGACTCCTGAAGAACTTGGTAAGGCAATTGCTGCGGCGCTGAAGGCCGCGGTTGATGACGGAACATTCTCCATCGAGGGTGAGCTGCCCGAGGTGCGCGTTGAGCGCCCGCGATCGCGCGAACATGGCGATTGGGCAACGAACGTTGCTATGCAGCTGGCGAAGCGCGCGGGGATGAAGCCGCGGGACTTTGCGGATCTGCTGGCAGTCCGTCTCCGCGAGATCAGCGGCGTGGACTCCGTGGAGGTAGCTGGGCCCGGCTTCCTCAACATCCGCCTATCTGCCGGCGCCGCGGGTGAGCTCGCGCGGACGATCCTTACCAAGGGTGCCGATTATGGCCGCTCCGATTCAGCCGCGGGGCACACCGTGAACCTAGAGTACGTGTCCGCAAATCCCACCGGCCCGATCCATATAGGTGGTGCCCGATGGGCTGCCGTGGGTGATTCGCTAGCTCGGATTCTCGCGTTCTCCGGCTCGGACGTTGTACGCGAGTACTACTTCAACGATCACGGCAATCAGATTGATCACTTCTCCGCCTCACTGTTGGCCCGCGCGCACGGCCGCCCCGTCCCGGACGATGGTTACGGCGGTCAGTACATTGAGGACATTGCCAACACTGTGATTGTGCAAGCGATCGAGGCTGGAGATCCTGACCCCCGCTCGTTGCCAGACGATGAGGCTCAGGAAGTGTTCCGCGCTCGCGGTGTTGACCTCATGTTCGGCGAGATTCAAGATTCGCTGCACGAGTTCCGCTCGGATTTCGACGTGTATTTCCACGAACAGTCGTTGCACGAATCGGGCGCGGTGGACCGCGCGATTGAGCGCCTGCGCGAGCAGGGTGCCCTTGTGGAGAAGGACGATGCCCTATGGCTGCGTTCTACTGATTACGGGGACGATAAGGACCGCGTGATCATCAAGTCCAACGGCGAGAAGGCGTACTTCGCGGCTGATATCGCCTACTACCTCGATAAACGTGAGCGTGGGGCGGACCAGTGCGTATACATGCTGGGCGCCGATCATCACGGCTATATCGGGCGTATGTACGCCATGGCGCGAGCCTTTGGCGATGAATCTGGCACGGGCAAGAACATGGAGATTTTGATTGGGCAGCTGGTCAATCTAGTCCGTGGCGGAGCGGCCGTGCGGATGTCTAAGCGCGCTGGCACGGTGGTCACGATGGAGGACCTCGTGGATGCAGTGGGCGTGGATGCGGCACGCTATTCGCTGGTACGCGCCTCTGTGGATACAACGCTGGAGCTCGATCTAGATCTCGTTGCCTCACATTCGAACGAGAACCCGGTCTACTACGTACAGTACGCTCACGCCCGCACCTGCGCGGTGTCCCGCAACGCGACCGAACACAAGGTGGCGCGCGAGGACGGCTTTAAGCCCGAGCTGCTTGAAGCCGCCGATTCCGAGCTGCTCGGAAGCCTCGCGCGCTTCCCGGATATTGCCGCTCAGTCAGCCACCTTGCGCGAGCCCCACCGCGTGGCGCGCTATCTCGAGGAACTAGCAGGCTCGTACCACACCTGGTATGCAAAGGCCCGTGTCACTCCTCGTGCTGATGAGGAAGTTACTGATCTTCACCGGACCCGCCTCTGGCTCAACGACGCTACCCGCCAAGTATTGGTCAACGGACTGGGCTTGTTGGGAGTCTCGGCACCGGAGAGAATGTAGTGAGTGTTCGCCACTGAAAGGAAACCGATGACATCGCCGCTGGAACACCTTGCTGCCCCCGAACCAGATGGTTCGCCCTCGGGTATTTGGCCCATGAACGTGGACCGGGTGGGAGGCGAGCTGACAATCGGTGGAGTTTCAGCTTCCGATCTGGTGGCTCAGTTCGGTTCGCCCCTGTATGTCATTGACGAAGGGGACATGCGGGCCCGCGCCCATGCGTGGAAGTCCGCGATTGATGAGAGCTTCGCCGATCTAGCCGGGGGAGATGTTTTCTATGCCGGTAAGGCGTTCCTGAGCGTTGCGGCGGCCCGCTGGATGGCCGAGGAAGGCCTGAGCATAGACACGTGTTCGGAGGGTGAGCTTCGCACGGCGATCGCGGCCGGCGTTCCCGGATCGAAGATTGGCCTGCATGGCAATAACAAATCCCGGGCTGAAATCGAGTTGGCGCTTCAGGCGGGGGTGGCGCACGTCGTCGTCGACTCTCTAGCAGAACTCGCCCTCGTAGAACAGGTAGCGGGCCAACGTGGCCAAACTGCACCCATAGTCTTGCGGGTAACAACTGGGGTACACGCGGGCGGCCACGAATATATCTCGACGGCGCACGAGGATCAGAAGTTCGGACTATCCATCTCAACTGGGGCCGCCTTGCGTGCGGTGGAGGAAACCCTCGCCGCTTCGCACCTGGAGCTGGTGGGGCTACATTCCCACATCGGCTCGCAGATTCTTGCAGTGGAGGCTTTCCAAGCGGCGGCCAACGCCATTCTGGCCCTCCGTGCTGAAATCTCCGCCCTCCACGGAGTCACGGTGCCAGAAATCGATTTTGGCGGCGGATACGCGATTCGCTACACGGTAATCGACGACGTCCCGCCTGCACCGCTCACCTACACGGCCGCACTTGCCGGCGCGGTGACGGCTCACGTTGTCGAATCCGGGCTTGCCGCCCCGCGGGTTTCCATCGAGCCGGGCCGCTCCATCGTTGGCCCCGCAGGCATCACCCTGTACACAGTTGGCACGATCAAGAATGTTGAGCTGGAGGAAGGCTCGCGCCGCTACGTATCTGTTGACGGCGGCATGAGCGATAATATCCGGCCAGCGCTTTACGAGGCCGATTACACGGCGGCGCTTGCCAGCCGCGAGCCCTTTGACGAGCAGGTTCGTTCACGCGTGGTAGGAAAGCACTGCGAGAGCGGAGATATCCTAGTTAAGGACGTTGCACTCAGCGCCAGCCTTGGTCCGGGCGATCTGCTGGCAGTGCCAGCCACGGGCGCTTACGGGCGCTCCATGGCCTCAAACTACAACATGCTGCCGCGCCCGGGCGTCGTGGCTGTCAGCGACGGCAGCGTCAAGCAGCTCATCCGGCGGGAGACCGTTGAGGATCTGCTCACCTTTGATGAGGATGCTTAGGCTGTTGGACGCTTAGGCTCTCGGACTCAGGCCTCCTCTGCCCACTTCTCAATTGTGGTCAGAATCGGCTTGAGAACGGATGCCGGAACCTGACCTGGGGCGGAAGCATCCCCAACGGTCGCGAACGTGGCGGATGATCCGAACAGGCTGCCGGCCACACGTGAGATGGTTCCCGTGGGGCCCATGGCCGCGGTGATGATCGGGATGTTGAGCTTTTGGCTAGCCTGCCAGGTTGCCTGCATGAGGGCCAGAGTATCGCCCGCGTCCTTTGGCATGCACACGAACTTGGCGATATCTGCGCCGGAATCCTCCATTGCCGTGAGCGTATCCACGATCGATTGGGTGCTGGGCGTTGCCTTGAAATCGTGCACGGAGGCCACGACGCTGCTTCCGGCCGAATGCGCGGCATGCAGAATCGTCGCTATGACTTCGCGGCCGCGGGAAAGCTCTACGTCAATACCCGCCACGGATCCGGAGTTGGCAAGAGTGGTGAGCAGACGAATGTACTGGCCGGTGGCTAGATCCTTCTCCCCGCCTTCGGGCGTGGTGCGGAAGGTCGCAAGGATGGGCAGCGGCGTTCGGGAGCGGAGGATCGCGGCAGCATGCGTGATTGCACTGGGATCTAGCGCATGCTCATAGCAATCAATGCGCCACTCCACGATGTCCGAAATAAAGGTGGGTTTGGAACCCTCAAGTCCGTTTGTGTCATATGCGAGCTCACGCCCCTTGTAGTCTTCGAGCTTTTGGCCGCCCAGCTCAAGGGCCTGCCTCTCCAGTTCCTCAAGAGTCCTTGGCGTAATCGGGGTGATGATTTTAGGGCAATCTTTACCCAAGATGACACCGTCAAGATTTGCAAATGCCATGGTCAGCCTCTCCTCTTCGAATCGCTGCGTCTACGCCTTCAACTTATAACATTGGCCACATTTATAGGACATGCTTTGGTCCCGAATACACCGTATTGGACAAAGTGAACCTCTGCCGTTTTTGTGGTGGACATCCTCCCAGTTTTCCGGCTTCCCCCAGTACGCTGGGGACATCTGAAAGGAGAATCCGTGGAAGATGTGAGAGTTGCCCTTCTTGGATGTGGCACTGTAGGTAGTCAGGTAGCTCGCCTGCTCGATGAACAAGCGGCGGATCTGACGGCCCGCGCCGGTGCGTGGCTGCACTTGGAGGGTATCGCTGTACGTGATATCAACGCGCCCCGAGACCAAGCGGTTGACCGAACGTTGCTCACCACGGATGCCTCCAGCCTGATTGATGGCGCTGATATCGTGATCGAGTTGATGGGCGGAATCGAGCCCGCTCGATCCTATATCTTGGAAGCCTTCGAACATGGGGCGTCCGTTGTTACGGGCAACAAGGCCCTGTTGGCTGCTCACGGCCCCGAGCTTTACGAGGCTGCCGCCCGGGCGGACGTGGATCTGTATTACGAGGCCGCCGTGGCAGGTGCCGTACCCGTTGTATACGGCCTACGCGAATCGCTGGCTGGGGACCGCATCACCGCGGTGCTCGGGATCGTGAATGGCACCACGAACTATATTCTTGATGAGATGACCACCAAGGGCCTCGAATTTGATGATGTCCTAGCCGAGGCCCAACGGCTCGGGTACGCGGAGGCGGATCCTACTGCGGACGTGGACGGTCTGGATGCCGCGGCTAAGTGCGCGATTCTGGCCTCACTCGCCTTCCATTCACGCGTGGCGATGGACGAGGTTCACGTGGAAGGCATCCGTTCCATCACGTCCTCTGATATTGCGGCGGCAACGCGGGCGGGATACGTCATTAAACTCATCGCCTCTGCCAAGCGCCGCGAGAACGGTATTGAGGCCACGGTTGGGCCCACCCTTATCCCAAATTCACATCCGTTGGCTGGAGTACATGGGCCCTTCAATGCGGTGGTGATTGAGGCCGAGGCCGCCGATCGCCTCATGTTCTACGGACGCGGCGCTGGCGGTGCCCCCACTGCCTCCGCCGTCCTGTCGGATGTGGTGGCCGCGGCTAGCCATATCGTGGAAGGCGGCCACGCCCCGCGCGAGCTCATTTACGCGGACCTGCCCGTCCTTTCCCTAGAGGAGAGCGTCGCGCGCTATCAGGTTGAAGTGGCAGTTGACGATACTGTGGGAGTCCTCACCGAGGTTAGCGGTATCTTCGCCCAGCACGGCGTTTCGATCAGCGCGGTGGCTCAGGACCACGAAAAGATCATCAAGGGTGAAGATGGTCTGCCCGGGCAGGCAGTATGCCACCTGACGGTCACTACCCATGCAGCGTCCCACGAGGCGCTTGAAGCAACTATCGCCCAGCTTGAGGATTCGGATGCTGTGGCCGGTATTAATCGCGTTATCCGAGTAGAGGAGGCCTGATGGCTCATCAGTGGCAGGGCGTAATTTCCGAGTACCGCGAACGGCTCCCGTTCGCTGAGTCTGATCCGATCGTCTCGCTGGGTGAGGGAGGAACACCGCTGGTTCATGCTCGCGCGCTGGACGAGCGTACGGGCGCCCGCGTGTACGTCAAGGTCGAGGGAATGAATCCCACGGGTTCCTTCAAGGATCGCGGCATGACAACCGCGATCTCGAAGGTGTTGCAGTCCGATACGCAGGTGGTTGCCTGCGCTTCCACGGGCAACACCTCCGCATCGGCCGCCGCATACGCGGTGGCGGCGGGCCTGAAGAGCGCCGTGATCCTACCCGCAGGCAAGATCGCCGCAGGCAAGCTGGCTCAGGCAATCGTGCACGGCGCCCATTTGGTGGCCGTAGACGGAAACTTCGATGATTGCCTCAACATCACCCGTGCCCTGACCGAACGCTATCCCGTAGCGCTCGTGAATTCGGTGAATCCCTACCGGCTCCAGGGGCAGAAGACCGCCGCTTTTGAAATCGTTGACTATCTGGGAGACGCCCCCGATATTCACGTGTTGCCCGTGGGTAATGCCGGCAATATCTCCGCCTATTGGATGGGGTACAACGAATATGCCGGGCGCCCCACGATTGCGTCCCTCGATGAGTCTGCGGCCCATATGCCGCCGATTTCCACGAAGGTGCCCCAGATGTGGGGTGTTCAGGCATGGGGGGCCGCGCCGCTAGTTCTGGGCCATCCGGTTGAGAAGCCGGAGACCGTGGCAACGGCCATCCGCATCGGAAATCCCGCCTCCTGGAAGTTTGCCGAAGCTGCCCGCGATGATTCCCACGGCTGGATCGATCGCGTGACGGACGATCAGATTCTCAACGCACAGGCGATCTTAGCCGCGGAGGTCGGGGTGTTCATCGAGCCCGGTTCCGCCGCCTCGATTGCCGGCCTCCTTAAGGCTGCCGAAGCCGGGAAGGTGCCTGAAGGCGCCACGATTGTCTGTACCGTAACGGGTAATGGTCTGAAGGACACGGCCACGGCTTTGGGTGGGCGCGAGCTCGATTTCGATCCGATCGCACCTACTCCTGAAGCTGCCGCCGCCGCACTGGGGTTCTAATGCGTGAGACCGCGCGCGCACGCGTTCCCGCTACCTCCGGGAACCTCGGCCCTGGGTTTGATTGCATGGGTATGGCCCACGATCTGTGGGACGAGGTTTCGGTACGTGCCTTTTTTAACGACGACGACGAAGCACCGCCCTCCGCCCACATCAACATCACGGGCGAAGGGGCAGATTACCTTCCTCGCGATAACTCGCACCTTGTGGTGCGGGCGTTGCGGCGCGGGCTTGATCAAGTGGGTGCCCCACAACCGAGCCTAGAGCTGACGTGCGTCAACGGTATTCGCCAAGGGCGGGGTCTCGGATCGTCGGCCTCGGCCATTGTGGCGGGACTCTTGCTAGCACGAGGCTTGGTCGAGGATCCGCAGACTCTGAGTGATCAGGTGATTCTTGAGCTAGCCACACAGTTCGAAGGTCATCCCGATAATGCCGCCCCCGCCATCTTTGGTGGAGCAGTTGTGGGATGGGTTGATGAGAGCGGTGCCCACGCTGTTCCGATTCGGGTGCGCGAGGATCTGCGGACAACCCTCTTGATTCCCGAATCTGAACTTCTGACGGAAACAGCTCGTTCAGTGCTGCCCGAAAAGGTCCCACATAAGGACGCTGCGTTTAATGCGTCGCGAACAGCTCTCTTGGTTTTGGCGTTAGAACACGATCCCTCTGTGCTGTTTGAAGCAACCGAGGAGCGGCTGCATCAGCAGTATCGAGCATCGGCCATGCAGCCGTCTGCGGACGCCCTTGCTGCGTTGCGAGAACGCCGAATTCCCGCGGTCATCTCGGGCGCCGGCCCCTCGATCTTGGTGTTGGGTGAACTGCCCGAAGAGGTGAAGGAAGAGATGGAGAGGACTGGGTTCAGTGCTGTTGGTGGCTTCCCGGCGCGAGGCGCTTATCTAGTTTGAAATTGCTGGGTGTCCCTAAAGTCCTAACCCTGGGTCGTGTCCACAACTAGGATCGGCAATAGCAAGAATTGCCGAGAGGACAGGCCACCTGTGCACACGAATAATCCACTCCCTATTGGTTCGGTTCGTCCGTCGAATTATGCCTATGATCGTGCGCCCATGATTGTGTATTGGGAGCTCACGTTGGCCTGTGATCTGGTGTGCCGTCATTGCCGGGCAAAGGCGATGCGCCGGGCCCTGCCAGGAGAGCTTTCCACCGACGAATGTAAGGCAGTTCTTGACAGCATTCTCGATTTTGGCGATCCGCTCCCACACCTGATCCTTACGGGCGGCGATCCTCTCCGGCGGGACGACCTAGAGGAGATAATGAGTGCTGCCCGCGAGCGTGGCATCGGGGTATCCCTCTCGCCTTCGGCCACTCCGCTTCTCACCCGCGAGCGCATGGCCACGCTGAAGGACGCTGGAATGCAGGCGATGTCGCTCAGTTTGGACGGTGCTACCGCCGCCACGCATGATGGCATCCGGCGTGTAGAGGGGACGTTCGATCACACGGTTGAGGCGATGGAATGGGCCCATGAGCTAGACATTCCGCTTCAGGTCAACACATTGGTGGCTGAACAGACTATCGGTGACCTTGAGGGGATCCGCGAGCTGATGGAACAGCACGACATCATGCGATGGACTCTGTTCTTCTTGATTCGGACGGGGCGCGGCCTGATGCTTTCGGAGATCGAACCGGCGGAGGCGGAGAAGGTACTTAGGTGGGCCGACCAGCTTAATGAGATTGAGCCTTTCGAGGTTCGCACCACCGAGGCTTTGCATTTTCGGCGTGTGGCCGCCCAGCGGATGATGGCGGAAGGCATGACGCCGGAGCAGGTTCGGGCAACGAAACTTGGGCGTTCTTTTGGTGTGCGCGATGGCAACGGAATCGTGTTTGTGAATAACCAAGGCAACGTCACTCCCTCGGGCTTCCTGCCAAAGATTCTTGGCAACGTCAAAGAGCGTTCGATCGTAGACATGTATCGGAACGATCCGCTTATGCACTCCCTACGCACGCCCGAGAGCTTCGGTGGAAAGTGCGGCGTGTGCGAGTTCAATAATTGGTGTGGCGGTGGGCGCTCGCGTGCCTACGCCGTGAGCGGAGATCCACTAGCCGCCGATCCGATGTGTCTTTATGTGCCGGCCCAGTTGCGGCAGCCGCAACCCGTTTCGGGCGTGTAGGCGCAGAGCGGCGTTTCCTAGTTCACTTTGCGGAAATAGTGCATCCTGTGGGTGAAGCCTGCTAAAGTAACCACGTACCGACAGATATACATATATGTTCGGTAAGGCATCAAAGATCTCTCGGATGAGTCATTCCGTGAAATCATTTCGCGCAATTAGTCAAGATGCCATCCTCTAAGTACTCAGCCGAAGCCATTTCGGCTACAGCAAAGCGAATGTAACAGGCTTTGCAAGGAAGGAAACTCGTGAGCGAAACTCGCACGAGCGGCGCAATCTCAACGATGCGTCTCCCCGAACTAAAGGATCTCGCAAGGTCTTTGGGCATCGACGTGCAACCAAAGGCGCGTAAGGCAGATCTGGTCGAGGCCATCCGCACGGTGCAAGGCCCGGCCAAGCGTGGGCGCCCGCCGAAAGCGGGACGAACTACGCCGGAGGACACGTCCGCCCAGCCGCAGCAGGGCAAGGATGCGAAGCAGAACACGGCCTCGGCGAAGCCTGCAGAGCAGGAAAAGTCCAAGGCACCCGAAAAGACTGAAGAGCCCTTTAAGTTGGATTTGCCCGCGAAGAAGGAAGAACCCGCCAAGCAGGAAGCGCCGGCCAAGAAGCCTGAGTCTACTGATGACATCGTGCTGCCCGATCACTCCGGGCAAGGTAATAAGCACGAGAATCAGCGCAACCGCCGCGATCGGCGCAACCGCCAGGGTATGTCAGACGAAGATCGTCGTGCAGCCCTAGACGCCATTGGCGAAGCCGCCGAACGTAAGGCGAGCGATTCCGGCGAAGAAGACAACACAAATCGGCGTAACCGCCGCAACCGCCGCGATCGAAACCGCGGGCGCGATAATCAGCGCAACGATAATCAACGTAACGACCGGGATAACCAGCGTAACGATAACCATCGCAACGACAATCAGCAGAACGATCGTCAGCAGAACGATCGTCAGGATAACCGTCGCGATTCGGGCGATGAAGAGGTCTTGATTCCCGTCGCTGGAATTCTGGACATGGAAGGCAATCACGCCTTCCTGCGTACTGGCGGCTACTTGCCGGGTAACAACGATGCTTCGGTGTCTCCTCAAATTGTTCGCCAGTTTGGTCTGCGCCGCGGCGATGCGTTGGTGGGTGCTGTCCGCCAACGAAGCGAGCGTGAAAACCAGAATCAGAATCGCGGGCGCAATCAGCACCGCAAGTATTCGCCGAAGCTCAATCCGTTGGTTCAGGTGGATTCGATCAATTCGCTCGATCCTGAAGAGTCCCGGCAGCGTGCGGAGTTCAATAAGCTGACGCCTCTCTACCCGCAGGAAATGCTGCGGATGGAAACAACGTCTAAGGCTCTGACGGCACGCGCAATCGATCTTGTTGCCCCCGTTGGCAAGGGCCAGCGCGGACTCATCGTTTCTCCGCCCAAGGCCGGCAAGACGATGGTCATGCAGCAGATTGCTAAGGCGATTGCCACAAACAATCCGAATGTCCACCTGATGGTGGTGCTGGTGGATGAGCGCCCCGAAGAGGTTACGGACATGAAGCGTCTGGTCAAGGGCGAGGTTATTGCCTCCACCTTCGATCGGCCGGCCTCCGATCATACGATCGTTGCTGAGCTTGCGATTGAACGCGCAAAGCGCTTGGTGGAGTTGGGTCAGGATGTTGTGGTTCTGCTCGATTCGATCACCCGCTTGTCGCGTGCCTACAACTTGGCTGCACCGGCATCCGGCCGAATTCTGTCTGGTGGCGTGGACGCGGGTGCGCTGTATCCGCCCAAGAAGTTCTTTGGAGCCGCGCGCAACATCGAAGATGGCGGATCCCTGACCATCATCGCCTCCGCGCTTGTGGAGACAGGTTCGAAGATGGACGAAGTGATCTTCGAGGAGTTCAAGGGTACGGGCAACATGGAGCTGCGCCTGTCCCGCCAGCTTGCTGACCGCCGAATCTACCCGGCAATCGATGTCAACGCTTCGGGTACCCGCCGCGAGGAGTTGCTCTTCACGGCCGAGGAACTGAAGGTGATCTGGCACCTGCGCCGTGCCCTAGGTACGCTGGATGTGAACGATGCCTCCGACTTCCTTTTGGGCAGGATGCGCAAGACGGAAAACAATGCGGAATTCTTGGTGTCCATCATGCGTTCAATGCAAGGTGGGGCGAAGAAGTAACCTCACGGGTAGCTCCGCCAAAGGTGGAGTTACTCACCCGGCCCGGTCCGCTCTGGTAACTGAGCGGTTGGGCGTGTCATAATATTTCGTCGGCTTTCGGTTCACCGATCTGCACAAGCAGGTTGGACCCGGGGCGCAAAACGATCCAAGGAGAATACTATGAAGCAGGGAATTCACCCTGATTACCACACCATCGCAGTGACCTGCACCTGCGGGAACGAGTTCGAGACGGGTTCGACCTTCGCAGGCGATCACCTTCGTGTTGATGTGTGCAATGCTTGCCATCCGTTCTACACCGGTAAGCAGAAGATCCTCGATACCGGCGGCCGCGTGGCTCGCTTCGAGGCTCGCTACGGCAAGCGCAAGAAGTAGTCTTTGAACATCAGATGCCGGCACAGCTTGCTGTGCCGGCATCTGTCATGATTATGGGTATTGCCAGCTTGAATCGAGGAAACCGTGGATAAGAAGGTCGAGCTTGCCGAGCAGATGCTTGCCGAATACGAGCAAGTTGAAGCGAAGATGTCTAGTCCGGAGGTGCTGAAATCTCCGGCAAAGATGAAAGCCGTGGGACGGCGCTACGCCGAGCTGGGACGCATCGTGCGTGTGTACCGCGACTACAAGAGTGCTGGCGCTGATCTAGAAGAGGCAAAGGAGATCGTGGCGGCGGGCGGCGAGGATGCCGAACTGTTCAAGCCAGAGCTTCCCGGCTTGCGTAAGAGCTTTGAGACCCTAGAAGAAGAACTTCACGACGTTTTGATTCCCCGAGATCCAGACGATGCGCGTGATGCCATCGTGGAGGTCAAAGCCGGGGCCGGCGGCGAAGAATCCGCCCTGTTCGCCTCCGATCTGGTGCGGATGTACCAACGGTACGCAGAAACGATGGGCTGGTCCGTTGAAGTTCTCTCGGCAACCACCACCGATATGGGTGGGTACAAGGAATTCCAGATGGCCGTGCGTTCCAAGGGCAACTTGGCCGATCCCGCCGACGGGGTGTGGGCCCATCTCAAGTACGAGGGCGGCGTGCACCGCGTCCAGCGAGTGCCAGTCACCGAATCTCAGGGTCGCGTCCACACGTCGGCTGCCGGCGTCCTAGTGTTCGCCGAAGTAGACGATCCGGGTGAGGTAGAGATTCATGATGCCGATTTGCGCATCGACGTTTATCGCTCCTCCGGGCCTGGTGGCCAGTCCGTGAACACCACGGACTCTGCCGTTCGCATCACCCACCTGCCCACCGGTGTGGTGGTTTCTATGCAGGACGAAAAATCACAAATCCAAAACCGCGAGGCAGCGATGCGAGTGCTGCGCTCGCGACTTCGCCAGATGCAATTGGACCAGCAAGCCGAAGAAAACGCTGCGCTGCGCCGCTCGCAAGTGCGCACAGTCGATAGGTCTGAGAGAATCCGTACCTATAACTTCCCCGAGAACCGCGTCTCTGATCACCGCACGGGATACAAGGCCTATAACCTCGATCATGTACTCTCCGGAGATTTGGGGCCGCTCGTAGACTCGGCGCGCAACATGGACGAGGCTGAGCGGATGGCAAACGCGGAGGAATAATGCTGTGGAACGATCTGGTGATTCAGGCCACCGGCTGGCTCGCAGCCAAGGGGCTAGAGTCACCAGCAGCCGATGCGCGTGAGATTGCTGAGGTGGCGGCGGGATCATCCCTTCATAAGGCGTCAGATCCCACAACGCAGCAACGCGACCGCTTTGCCGAAATGGTGGTTCAGCGCGGTGAAAGGGTGCCCCTCCAACACGTAACGGGGCAGATGTACTTCCGCTACCTGGAACTTGCCTCGCGCCCCGGATGCTTCATTGTGCGGCCCGAGACGGAATTGGTGGCAGGTGACGCCATCGATGAGGCAGCGGCGATGGTGGAGGCGGCGGGCCCCGATGAGATTATCCGCGTTGCAGATCTATGCACGGGAAGTGGCAATATCGCACTTGCAGTAGCTACGGAGGTCCCAGAAGCATACGTGATGGGTGTGGAGCTATCCGAGGAAGCCCTCGTTACGGCCCGTGAGAACAACGCACGGTATGGCAACCCCGTGGCCCTCATCCATGGGGATGCGCGCACTGCATTGGAGGGGCTTGAGGGGGAAGTTTCCGTCGTCGTCTCAAATCCTCCCTACGTGCCTCCCACCGTAGAACTCAGCCCCGAAGTGGAAGCCGACCCGCCGATGGCGTTATGGGGCGGCGGACCGGACGGGGAGGACTTCCCGAAGGCAATTATCGAGCGGGCGGCGCAGCTGCTGAAGCCCGGCGGTATCCTCGTGATGGAACACGCCGAGAACCAGGGGGAGGGCCTTCTGGACTACGCCCGCGCATCAGAATTCGAAGAAGCGCACACGGGCTGTGATTACACGGGCAGGCCGCGGTGGCTGTGGGCAAAGAAGGAAGCAGAATGACGATAGTGGACTGTTCAAACGATCTGGACGCGGCAATCGGCCAGGCCCGCCACGCCGTAGCGGACGGCGGACTCGTGGTCCTTCCAACAGACACGGTATACGGGGTGGGTGCCAACGCGTTCTCCCCGCGAGCCGTGGACAAGCTCCTGACCGCCAAGGGCCGCGGCCGCGACAAACCCTCTCCGGTGCTCGTGGCTTCCCCCGAGGATGCGGCGAAACTAACAACCAGTATCCCCGAGGCCGCCCGCGCCCTCATGGACGAATTCTGGCCGGGAGCTCTCACCATCATCCTGCCAGCCCGCCAGGAGATCGGATGGGACCTCGGCGAAACTGGGGGAACTGTTGCACTGCGCATGCCGGATAACCCGATAGCCCTCGCGCTCCTCCAGCAGGCCGGGCCGATGGCCGTCTCCTCCGCAAACCTCACGGCTCAGCACCCGGCGGCAACGGCGCAGCAGGCGCGGGACCAGCTAGGCGACAAGGTGGCTGTTTATCTGGACGGTGGAAAATGCGGTGGGGGCGAACCTTCCACTATCGTGATCGTAGGCGAGAAGCTGGAGATCGTTCGCCACGGTGCCATCGCTGATTCAGATATCGCTCGGTTCGGCACACTCGCGGGCTAGAAGGCAGGCTAGAAGGGTTCATGCGCGTATACCTGCTCATCATGGTGCTTGCCGCGGCCATCACATATCTGATGGTCCCGGTGGTCCGGCGCATCGCGCTGGCGGCTGGTGCCGTGACAGGGGTGCGCGCTCGCGACATTCACACGGTGCCTATCCCGCGGCTTGGCGGGATTGCGATGTACATCGGGTATGTGGTGACGCTACTAGTTGCTTCCCAGATCCCCTACCTACATTGGGTGTTCGCCTCCGGCTCCGGAGTATGGGGAGTACTGCTGGGCGCCGGAATCATGTGTGTTGTTGGGGCTATCGATGACATCTGGCAGCTGGACTGGTACGCGAAACTGGCCGGGCAGATCCTCGCTGCCGGAGTGATGGCTTGGCAGGGTGTCCAACTGGTTTCCGTCCCTTTCATGGGGCTGACCGTGGGCTCCTCCCGGCTGACGCTGTTCGCTACCGTTGTGATCGTTCTGATAGTTGCCAACGCTGTGAACTTCATGGATGGACTGGATGGGTTGGCGGCCGGAATCGTGGGGATCGCGGCCCTCGCCTTCTTTGGATACTCCTACTTCCTTGCCCGGGATGCCAGCCCCGATAACTATGCGGCCGTCTCTTCGGTTGTAGTGGCCGCACTCGTGGGGATCTGTGTGGGATTTTTACCGCACAACTTCCACCCGGCAAGTATCTTCATGGGGGATTCCGGGGCGCTTATGCTTGGGATGGTGATCGCTGGCGCCGGTATCCTCGTGACTGGCCAGATCGATCCCGCCAACACATCCGTTGGCGATTCCCTACCGGCCTACATGCCTATTTTGGTGCCAGTTGCCGTTATTTTGCTTCCGATTATCGATTTTGTGTGGGCCGTTGTGCGCAGGCTTGCGCGAGGGCAGTCCCCATTTCACGCCGACGCCGGGCACCTGCACCACCGTCTTCTTCGCAGGGGCCACTCCCATCAGGGAGCTGTCCTCACACTTTATTTGTGGGCTGCCATTGCATCCTTTGCGTGCGTTGCGCTGGTGATTTTCCCAGCCAAGATCGTTATATCGATCTCCGCGGTTTGCATTGTATTGGCCATCGTGGTTTCGCACCGCGCGCTTGGGCGCCGGCGTCATAGTGTGGGTGCCCGCGATGACGATACGCACATTCCCGATGAAGACGTTGTGGGCGATGACTAAGCGCCATCACTGGCTGGGACGGCGCGAACCCGGGGAAACGCTAAGTATTGCCCAATTGTTCGGGCTGATCTTCGTGTGGTGTGGCGTGAGCGTTGGTGGCATCGGAGCTGCTGGTGCCTTGATTGCCTATGGTACCGGCAACCCCGATTGGGGGATCGCCGCGTTGATTAGTTCGGCGGCGGTGGTTGTCTCCTTCGGGCTGACTGCCCTCTTTGTCCGGTGGGGCACCTTGGGCGGGGTTGCGAGTGGCATACTCTACGGTCTTAAAGTGATCGTGACGGCGGTTGCCGTTGTTGCGTGCGGACGCTGGGCCGGTGCGGATGATATTGCCCTTGTGGTCACTCTCATAGTGGCCGAAATTATCGCCCTGTCCGCAATGGTCGTGGTGGTGCTGCGGGCCGAAGGTCCCGGTTTAGACGTGGATAAACCGTAGCGAGCGCACGAAAGAGCCAGAATTGCTTGGGCGGGCTGGACGGAGCTAGGTTCTTCGGCGCTAACTTGGTTAGAGGCAGCCAGTTGAATACTCGTCTGGGTGCCGGTTCCCGTGCCCGTGGATTCATGGGTATCATGTACGGGTGTCTCGGGGAACGTAGCAGCTCCTCGTCCACCTAACTTACGGAGGATGGTTTGTTGGTTTCTCTCGCCGCGGCCTCGGCAACCACTCTCGCCGATGGCGATAGCTCGTGGCATGTGCCGGGCCTTGAGGAGTTTTTCCCCGAGCCGTTCCTCTTTGAAGGGACTCCGTTTGAGATCAACCGGTTGATCCTTGTACGTCTGATCGCGGTTGTTTTGCTTGCGATCGTTTTTGGACTCTATGCCCGCCGGGCGAAGTTGGTGCCCGGGCGCGCTCAGGCTGTCGTGGAGTTTGGATTAGATTTCGTCCGCAAGCAGATCGGGCATGAGATCATCGGCGAAGAAAAGTCAGATCGGTACATGCCACTTTTGGCGACGATCTTCTTCGGAACGCTGTTCATGAACCTCACCGGGGTGATCCCCGGCCTCCAGATCGCGGCAACGTCCGTGATCGGTATGCCACTGGTTTACGCCGTTGTGGCGTACGTTGGCTTCATAGTGGCAGGTATCAAGGAACAGGGTGCCGGGCACTTCTTCAAGAATCAGCTCATGCCTCCGGGAATGCCGAAGGTCCTGTATCTGCTGATGACCCCGATTGAGTTCCTCTCCACCTTCATCATCCGGCCGCTCACGCTGACCATCCGTCTCTTGGCCAACATGGTTGCCGGGCACATGATTCTTGTCTTGTGCTTTGTGGGTACCAACTTCCTGTACACAGGCATGGGGGGAGCGGCCGGTATTGGCCTGGGTTCTCTCACGCTGGTAGCGGGAATCATATTTGTAGCGTTCGAGATATTCATTGGCGCTCTACAGGCATACATCTTCGCTCTCCTGAGCGCTGTCTACATTTCACTTTCTATCGAAGAACACTGATCTTCAATCGAAGAACACTGATCCGTCCTTAACCAATAACCAAAGGAAGATTCATTATGGAGATTGTCGGTAACATCGCAACGATCGGTTACGGCCTCGCCACCCTCGGCCCCGGCATCGGCATCGGCATGCTTGCCGGTAGGACTCAGGAAGCCACGGCGCGCCAGCCCGAGGTTAAGAGCTTCTTGCGCGTGAACATGCTGATTTCAGCGGCGTTCGTTGAGGCTCTCGGCCTGATCGGTTTCGTTGCTGGGCTCGTCTTTGGAGCATGATGTTGGCAGTGACGTTGGCCGAGGAAGCGGAGCACAATCTTCTTCTCCCGGCACCTGCTGATCTGATCTGGGGCTCGATCGCGTTTGTGATCGTTGCTCTAGTGGTAGGGAAGCTTGCGTGGCCCACCTTCATGGAGATGCTCGACGAGCGGAAGACCAAGATTGAAGATGGTCTGGCTGCCGCCGCGAACGCCAAGGAGGAGATGGCTGGCGAACGCGAGGCACTTGCCGATGAGATCAACAATGCCCACCGCGAGGCGGCCCAGATCCGCAATCAGGCGAAGGATAACGCCGTTGAGATCGCTCGTACAGCTAAGGCCGATGCGGCCTCGGACGCGGAGCGGATCACCTCGAACGCTCAGCGTCAGATCGAAGTTGACGCCACCTCAGCGAAGAAGGCTCTGGAGCAGCAGATCGGTACTCTCGCAGTGGACCTTGCGGAGAAGATCGTTGGGGCACAGGCTCTGGACCCGGATATCTCGCGCGACGTTATCGATCGCTTCCTTGATGATCTCGAGGCCCAGAATGCCCAGTTAGCTAAGGCGGAGGTCAAGGAAAACTGATGCGTTCTAGCACCGAGGCCGCCTTTAGCCGGTTGGCAGACGTTTGGGACACCATCCTCGCTGAACGCGACGGTGGCGAACACGAGTGTGCGCGGGAGCTCTTTCGCGCGGCCCGCCTTGTAGAGGGAACGCCAACCCTTGGAAAAGCGTTGACGGACCCCGCGCGCGCTAGCGCGGATAGGTCGCGCCTGGTGCTCGATGTATTTGGGGATTCGGTTTCGGGGCCAGTGTCCGATCTGCTCTCTGGAATCGCACGTGAGCGGTGGGGGAGTCCCGCAGAGCTTGTTGATGTGATAAATCGCTTGGGCGTTCAGTCTGTTCTTTCTGGTGCGGGGCGCGCAGGCATTCTCAAGCAGGTGGAAGAAGAGTTGTATCACGCGAGGCGATTGCTGCGTGATGAGCGTGATTTGCGCGTGGCTCTTGGGGATAGGTCCCGTACGGCGGACGAGCGCGCGGCGTTAACCCGGAGTATCTTCACGGGTATGGGGGGCGACGCTCAGCTCTTGCTCGTGCACGCAGTACGGATGGCCCCCGAGCGGGCAATCACCCAGACGCTCGCGGCAATGACCCAGGCGGCGGCAGAGCGGAGCCATCGCCTGCTTGCATCGGTGACCGTGGCTGTTCCACTCACCAGAGCTCAAGAGGAAAGGCTTACCCGCCTTCTCAGCGAGCGTTACCAGGGCCCTGTCAACGTGCACGTGTACGTTGATACACGGGTTGTTGGAGGCATGCGGATCCGAGTTGGTGACGAAGTGATGGACGGGACCCTCGCCCATCGTGTTGCCAAGTTACGCGAAGAAATCAAGTAGTGAGCGATAGCGTCCGGTCCATAGCCGGTATTGAGATACGGCAAGAGCCGTCGAACGAAGGAATGAGGAATGGCTGAACTGACAATCCGGCCCGATGAGATCAGGGCTGCCCTTGACAGTTTCGTGGGCTCGTACAAGCCGAGCGAGACGGCCAGCGAGGAGGTTGGTCACGTAACAGTGACCGCCGATGGTATCGCTCGCGTCGAGGGCCTTCGGGGCACGATGGCGAATGAGCTTTTGAAGTTTAGCGACGGAACGCTCGGCTTGGCTATGAATCTCGAGGAACGCGACATTGGTGTTGTTGTTCTTGGAGACTTCTCCAACATCGAAGAGGGCCAGGACGTCCGGCGCACTGGAGAAGTACTCTCTGTGCCCGTGGGCGATGGCTACCTTGGGCGTACCGTTGACCCTCTGGGTCATCCGATTGACGGCTTGGGAGAAATCACTGATCTTGAGGGACGCCGGGCGCTTGAGCTTCAGGCTCCGGGTGTTATGGCCCGCAAGAGCGTGAGCGAGCCACTGCAGACGGGGCTCAAGGCGATTGACGCCATGATTCCGATCGGGCGTGGCCAGCGCCAGCTCATCATTGGTGATCGTCAGACGGGTAAGACCGCGTTGGCGATCGATACGATCCTCAATCAGAAGGACAACTGGGACACCGGAGATCCGGACCAGCAGGTGCGGTGCATCTACGTGGCTATTGGGCAGAAGGGATCAACGATCGCTTCCGTGCGCTCCACACTGGAGCGCTTCGGCGCCATGGAGTACACGACTATCGTCGCTTCCCCCGCCTCAGATCCGGCAGGCTACAAGTACCTCGCTCCTTACACCGGTTCGGCCATTGGTCAGCACTGGATGTACGGCGGCAAGCACGTTCTGATCGTGTTTGACGATCTTTCCAAGCAGGCCGAGGCCTACCGAGCAGTTTCCCTGCTCCTGCGGCGGCCACCGGGCCGTGAGGCATATCCAGGAGACGTCTTCTACTTGCACTCCCGCCTCCTCGAGCGTTGTGCCAAGCTGTCCGATGAGCTAGGCGGCGGTTCGATGACGGGCCTACCCCTCATTGAGACGAAAGCAAATGACGTTTCGGCTTACATTCCCACGAACGTCATCTCTATTACAGACGGCCAGATCTTCCTGCAGTCCGATCTCTTCAACTCGAATCAGCGTCCGGCCGTCGATGTGGGTATTTCCGTATCGCGGGTAGGCGGTGATGCCCAGATCAAGGCCATGAAGAAGGTTGCTGGAACGCTCAAGATCACGCTGGCTCAATATCGTGCGCAGGCTGCGTTCGCAATGTTCGCGTCCGATCTTGACGCCACTACGCGCCAGCAGTTGACTCGTGGTGAGAGGTTGATGGAGCTTCTGAAGCAGCCGCAGTACACGCCCTATAAGGCTGAGCAGCAGGTTGTTTCTATGTGGACTGGAACCGCCGGTTACCTTGACGAGATCCCGGTAGAGATGGTCCATTCCTTCGAATCCGGCTTGCTGGATTACGTTGCACATAACTCGGATGTTTTGTCCACGATCGCAGATACGGGACAGCTGTCAAGCGAAACCGAGGATAAGCTGCGAGAGGCTGTGGAGGCATATCAGCACGGGTTCCTCGCGTCCGAGGGACTGCTTCAGGATTCTGAGGCCGAGGTGGAAACGGAACAGGCCAAGGAACAAATCGTACGCGGTAAGCGGGGCTAAGCGTGGCGGGAAAGCAGCGGGCCTATAAAGAGAAGATCCGGGCAACGGCCACCCTTGAAAAGGTGTTCCGTGCCATGGAGCTTATCGCGGCTTCACGTATCGGCAAGGCTCGGGAGATCGCGCAGGGCAGAGATCCCTACAACCGTGTGTTGACCGAGGCCATCGCCACCGTTGCCGCACACTCTGACGAAGAGAATCATCCCCTCCTCAACGAGCGTACGGATACGAACCGAGTCGCAGTTCTCGTGGTGACGTCCGATAGAGGGATGGCAGGCGCTTATTCGGCCTCGGTACTGCGCGAAGCTGACCGCTATATGGAGGAGCTGCGTGAGGCGGGCAAGGAGCCGGTTCTCTATGTGGCGGGCCGCCGGGGGATCTCGCACTACCATTTCCGAGGGGCTGATGTTCAGCAGAGTTGGTCCGGGGAATCGGATCGGCCAAGTCCCGAGATGTCCCGAGATATCGCGGACGCGCTCTTAGAACGTTTCTTGGCGGATACCGATGATGATCCGGTGGCAGAGCTGCACGTAGTGTTTACCCGTTTTGAGTCCATGGTTCGTCAGGTTGTTCAGGTTCGGCACATGCTGCCGATGGAGATCGTGGATACGGATGAACCCATGGCTGACCGTACGGCGGAGCCGGATGAGCTGGGTGAGTACCCCGTTCCGATTCATCCGGTTTACGAGTTCGAGCCATCGGCGAAAGAACTATTTGATCTGATTCTGCCGCTGTATGTACGTCAGCGTATTTCTAGCGTTCTCTCAATGTCCGCAGCGTCCGAGCTCGCTTCGCGCCAGCAGGCGATGCATTCGGCAACGGAGAACGCCGGACAGCTTATTGAGGATTACACACGGTTGGCGAACAACGCACGCCAAACCGAGATCACCACCGAGATCACCGAGATTGTTTCCGGTGCGGACTCTCTGAAGTCCAGCTAGCACACGGAAGATGCAAGGAAGAGAAGAACATGAGTGCCACTGTTGAGACCACTACTAGCCAGGGCAGGATCGTCCAGGTGCTCGGCGCCATTGTGGACGTGGAGTTCCCGGCCGATGCCCTACCAGAGATCAATAACGCTCTGACCACAACCGTGGAGCTTACTAGTCAGGGCGAAGGCGAAGCTGATTACCAGATGACTCTTGAGGTGTCTCAGCACCTCGGGGATAACGTGGTCCGCTGCATCGCAATGAAGCCGACGGACGGGCTTGTACGCGGAGCCGTAGTCCAGAACACCGGAAGCGCTATCACGGTGCCGGTTGGCGATGTGACTAAAGGCCACGTGTTCAACGTGCTGGGTGAATGCCTGAACCTTGAGGAGGGTGAGAAGCTCGAAGTTACGGAGCGCTGGCCAATTCACCGTAAGGCCCCCGCCTTCGATGAGCTCGAGCCTGAAACCCGCATGTTCGAGACGGGAATCAAGGTGATCGATCTGCTCACCCCCTACGTTCAGGGTGGAAAGATCGGCCTATTCGGCGGTGCCGGTGTGGGCAAAACCGTCCTGATCCAAGAGATGATTCAGCGCGTGGCGCAGGATCACGATGGCGTTTCTGTGTTTGCCGGTGTAGGCGAGCGTACGCGCGAAGGCAACGATCTCATCATGGAGATGGGTGAGGCGGGCGTGCTGGATAAGACGGCGCTAGTGTTCGGCCAGATGGACGAGCCGCCCGGCGTGCGCCTGCGTATCGCCCTGTCCGGCCTCACTATGGCCGAATATTTCCGCGATGTTCAGAACCAGGACGTGCTCCTGTTTATCGATAACATCTTCCGCTTTACACAGGCGGGTTCTGAAGTTTCCACGTTGCTTGGACGTATGCCCTCTGCGGTGGGCTACCAGCCCACGCTTGCCGATGAAATGGGTGCCTTGCAGGAGCGCATTACCTCCACCCGCGGCCACTCGATCACCTCGCTGCAGGCCATTTACGTCCCCGCGGATGATTACACGGATCCGGCCCCGGCAACCACCTTCGCCCACTTGGATGCCACCACCGAGCTTTCCCGTGAGATCGCCTCTCAGGGACTATATCCTGCGGTGGATCCTCTGGCCTCAACATCGCGAATCCTCGATCCACAGATCGTTGGCCAGGAGCACTACGATGTGGCCACCCGTGTGAAGGCGATTCTTCAGAAGAACAAGGAACTTCAGGACATCATCTCGATTCTGGGTGTTGACGAACTGTCCGAAGAGGACAAGGTGACGGTGGCTCGTGCTCGCCGTATCCAGCAGTACCTCTCGCAGAACACCTACACGGCCGTGAAGTTCACGGGCGTTGAAGGCTCTACGGTACCCGTGGATGAAACCGTTGAAGCCTTCAAGCGGATCTGTGACGGCGTGTACGATAAGGTGCCTGAGCAGGCATTCTTCAACATCGGTGGTATCGAGGATCTTGAGCAGGCTTGGGCCAAGATTCAGGCGGAGCAGCGATAATGCTTCTGGAGATTGTTTCACCGGCTGGTGTGGTGTGGACCGGGCAGGCCGAACAGATTCGCATCCCCTCCGTTGGTGGCGAGATGGGCATCTTGGCCGGGCACACCCCACTCATGGCGGGGCTTGAGCAAGGATCCGTGATTGTTGATACGCCGGAGGGGACGAAACTCGGTTTCAGCGTCTCCGAAGGCCTTGTCACTGTGGATTCTGATCACATCTATGTGGTTGTACAGTCGGCGGAGAAGCAGGAAGCCTAATGACAGGAGATGCGGCCATGAACGAACTACTCTTCTGGATAGTGTGCGTTCTGGCCGTTCTTTTCGTTCTGGCCGCCCTGTGGCTCTTGCTGCGCTTTGTGCTGCTGCTGCGGGCTGGTGGCGCCGTCCAGTGCTCATTACGTAATCCTCACGCGAAGTGGCGTACGGGCGTCTTGATCCTCGGGCAGGATTCGCTTAGCTGGTACCGGGCTAGGTCAATCTCTCCCGTTGCTCGGCGCGTGATTACACGAGAGAACTTCGTTCTTGTCTCTCACCGGCCCTCGAAGGAGGACCCGGAAACCATGATCATTGAAGTTCTAGATGGCGATTTTCCGCTCGTGGCAGCGATGAGTGCCAACTCATTTGCCGGGTTGGTTTCGTGGATCGATTCAGCTCCTCCCGGTGTACAGAGGACGGGGCTCTAAGAGCTGGTAAGGTGTGCTGCTGTGCGCACAGTATATGCAACGTGTTCGGTCGAATACTCTGGGCGGCTTGACGCTCACCTCGAGATGGCCAATCGCCTCCTCATGGTCAAGGCCGACGGCTCGGTACTAGTCCATTCTGATGGGGGCTCCTACAAGCCACTTAATTGGATGAGCCCGCCCGCCACCATGAAGGTCCGCGAGCCCGATATCGAAGAAGCTGAGGCCGGCGTTACGGAAGTCTGGGAGGTAGCGCATAAGAAGACCAGCGACCTCCTAGTGATACGCCTATTCGAGATCATTGCTGATGTTGCTCACGATCTTGGTGAGGAGCCAGGCCTCGTCAAAGATGGCGTGGAAGCCCACCTTCAGGCCCTTCTGGCTGAGCAAGTAGACCGCCTTGGCGGGGGTTCGCTGGTCCGGCGCGAATACCCCACACCTATCGGGCCCGTGGACCTCATGATCCGCGACGGCGAGGGAACGTACGTGGCGGTTGAGGTTAAGCGCCGCGGGGAGATCGACGGCGTAGAACAGTTAACCCGCTACCTAGAGCTTCTGGGAAGGGATCCTCTCCTGCAACCGTTGCGCGGTATCTTTGCCGCCCAAATCATTAAGCCGCAGGCCCGCGTGCTTGCCGAGGATCGTGGCATTGAGTGTGTGATACTGGACTACGACGAAATGCGCGGGATCGATCATCCGGAGGACCGTCTATTCTAGGCGTGCGCTCGTAGGTGAGGCTCCGTTGGCGTTATTCGACTCAAAGGAGATGCTCGTGGAAGTGCTACGCGGACGTGCGGTAGTTGGTTCACAGGTATGGGACGACGCCGTTGTTGCTTGGGAATCCGAGCACTTAACCTATGTAGGCCCGCCGCGCCCCGGTGATCCAGATATCCGGCAGGCAGGATACATCCTTCCGGGGCTCATTGATCTGCACTGTCACGGCGGTGGAGGAGAGTCCTTTCCCGATGCCACCATGCGCGATGAGGTTGCAGCTGCGGCCATGTACCATCGCCAGAACGGCACAACCGTATTGAGTGCAGCAACCTCAACTATGGAGTTCGGGAGGATGGAGTTTGTTCTCGGGCTTCTGGCGCAGGCGTGCGAGGAGGATCTGATTGAGGGGATCGAGATCGAGGGCCCGTTCCTCTCGCGCGAACGCTGCGGATCCCAAAACGCGAACTATCTCTTGGCCCCTGACCCGGCGTGTGCAGAGCTGCTTTTGGATGCAGCGGGTGGGTATGCGTGGGCAATGGCCGTGGCCCCCGAGTTGGAGGGTGCGGCAGACCTTGTTGAGTGTCTAGCCCGAAGGGGCGTGCTTCCTGCATGGGCCCACACGAATGCAGATTCCACAATCGCGCGTCGAATGAATGATCTGGCCTGCACGCTCCTTGCGGATCATGGAAAAGCGCCATTGGATTACCCCGTTGTTGATCACCTCTTCAACGCGATGAGGGAGATGAACCATCGCGCACCCGGTCCCGTCATGGAATACATGGCAGCGGCCCGCCTGAATCGCGCTACGGTGGAGATCATCGCCGATGGCGTGCACGTCTCCAATGAATTGGTGCGCGATGTGGTGGAGATTCTTGGTCCCGATTCCATCGCGCTCGTCACTGATGCGATGGCCGCGGCCGGCATGCCTGATGGCACCTACGAGCTGGGCGGCTTGCTGGTACATGTGACGAACGGCGTTGCTCGGTTGCGCGGGGGAAACCTCGCCGGCGGAACGCGGTTCCTGATGGACATTGTGCGCAACGTGGTGGCCTATGGAGTGGACCTAGCCACCGCCGTTGAAATGGCAACTCGTACTCCGGCGCGCGTGCTTGGCAGAACGGACGTTGGTGAGCTGCGGGAGGGCATGCGTGCGGACGTGCTCCTGGTTTCGCCAGAGCTTGAGGTGGAGCGGGTGTACCGCCGGGGTCGGATCGTGGCCTGAGGCTCTCGGGTGAGAGCAATCTTCCACTCATGTGGTGGCGATGCTGAGCTAGCCTAGATGGGTGCGCCGTTCCAAGAAGTACTCCCGTCCCGTCCGCCCTCTCAATGAGAACGCGGCATTAGGAGGAGTCCACTTCGAAGAAGGTAGCGGCGGTACCCAATACAAGGTGCACCACATTCAATCCGGCAAGAAGGAATATGTGTGCCCTGGTTGCGGCGGGATCGTCGCGATCGGAGAGTCACACGAGGTGGCTTGGACCGAGGACACCATTTGGGGCGCCCAGTACGGCCAAGAGTCCCGGCGGCATTGGCATACTTCCTGTTGGAAGCATCGCGGCCGCCGGTGACCGTCAGCTAGTCCTGAGTGGGTTCTTCGGGAGCGCCCTCCGTACCGAAAGTGGCTTCCTCAGTGTTGTCGTCAGCGGGAACTCCGTTTTCGTCGGCGTCAGGCTGGTCGGTGCCAGCCTCGCTGGGTGCTTCCTCGGCATCGGCAGCCCCGACGATCGAGGAGAGCGTCAGGCCAGAATCGCTTCCCGAGAGAAGCGAACGCATGTCTTCAACGTAGGACGAGAGAGCGGCCCTCTGCTGCTCTAGGTGCGCAAGGTGCTCATCAGCTTCCGTTGTGCGTTCCTGAGCCTCAGCCTGGGCTTCAGTGCGGAGCCGGCGTGCATCCTCACGCGCTAGGGACAAGACGCGTTCGGCCTCGTCGCGAGCGGTGTTGAGCTGCTCTGCAGCGTCCTCTTGCGAGGATGCCGTCAGGGCCTCGGCCCGCTCAATCGCTTCGGCTAGGCGCTGTTCTGCGGCGTCTGCACGCTGGTCAGCATCGGCAATCATCTCATCGATCTTGCGGCGTGCCTCCTGATCCGAGGCGCTGAGTTCTTCTGCGGACTGCTTGCGCTTGGTGGAGATCTCACGATCGGCTTCGGCGCGAAGTGATGCCACTTCCTCATTCGCCTCGGACTTTATTTGCTGAACCTCGCGTTCGGCTTCGGCGCGGAGCCGAGCCACTTCTTCCTCGGCTTGGGTCCGTAGCTCCGCGATCTCTGCATCGGCTTTGGCCCGTAGTTCCTGAGATTCATTGGCGGCTTGTGAACGCAGCGATGATGCCTCGGACTTAGCCTCCATCAGGATCCTCTCTGCCTTTCGGGTGGCCGTTGCAACAGTTTCGTCCGCCGAAATCTGGGAGTTCTTGGTGAGGCTCGCAGCATCGGCCTCGGTGCTGGTGCGTAGCTTTTCAGTAACGCTATACGCGTTGGCAAGGGTGTCCTGAGCTTCGGCCTCGGCGGACTTGGTGAGCTCATCGGCACTGCGCTGGGCGCGGGTAATGATCGCCTTCGCGTCACCGTTTGCGCGGCTCATCACCTCGAGAGCTTGTTGCTCCGTTGAGCGCAGGAGGCGCTCAACGCGAGAACCGAGTGTGGCGTAGGACGGGCGGTCCTGTTCACGCAGGTGATCCTGTGCCTCGGCTAATTCACCTGAGAGCCGAAGAATCCGCGAGTCTAGCTCAGCAACTTGAGAGCGGGTTTCCTCCAAAGCACTTTCAAGTGAATAGACGCGCTGATCAACCTGAGCGCGATCGTATCCGCGGCGAACTAGCGGGAACTGAGGATTTTCATCCACCATGATGAGCCTTTCTCAGGGTGTTCGGGGCCGAACCCTTGTCCTGACCAGAATAGTAAAGTGAGAGCATCTTCCACATCTACCGTGACTGAGCTAACCGCGAAAACACAGCTATACACGGTATCGTTATGAAACCGTTATCTGGTTAAGTATATGAGCTCAGTCCGAGTACGTGATAGTAGAAGTTTAGAGCCAAGTAAGGCTCTCGGGCTAATGAGAGGGAAATGATGCGACGAATCGTCAGCGCCGCGCTGGCCACGTTTGGAATCATCGCCATGATTATTGGCGTTGGGTTCCTAACGTTCTGGGCACCCGATGGCAGCGTTCGGGCAACGGCGGAGGCACCGAACTCCACCTTCATCAAGACGGATCCGGGCGTTATTGATCTGGTTGGTGAGGATGTCTCAATTGCCCTTGAGGCCCCCGATGATTCAGAGGTTATCGTGGCCTTTGGTGCCGCCGATGACATTGATGCTTGGGCCGAGGGAACTGACGTTTCCACTGTCAGTGGCTTAGCCGATTGGGAAACCCTGAAGGTTGCCGGCCCAGATTCAGCGGCTACACCCGAAGCCACGCCCGCGCCTTCTGGTACGCCCACAGATGAAGACGCGGATCAAAATGCAGACGAACCTGAGTTCGCGGACGTTGATCCGGAGCTCTTGGCTACTTCGGACATGTGGCTCCAGGTGGAGCAGGGAGAGAAGAAGGTTGATCTCTCCTACCGCGTTGCCGATGCTGGTGCGATCTCGCTGCTGGCAACCACAACGAGTGGAGAGGCCCCAACCCTTACACTTACCTGGAACCGCGAGGTCGGCAACGATCTAGCGGTGCCGCTCATTGCGGTTGGTGCTCTTGTAACCCTCATTGGCATCCTGCTCTATGCTCTAGACGTTCAGGAGGCCCGCCGCCGCAGGCAACGCCGGGCCGCTCGGGAAGCGAAGTTCGCTGCCCGCGCCTCCCGTTCTTCTGCATCAACGAGCGTTCTGACAGCCGTAGAGGTTGACGAACTCTTGGCACAAAACGATGAGCTCGCGGGCGAGTCCCGCGACGTCCAAAGCGAGAAGACGGCCCGTGGGTTCGGTGCCGGAATCCTTCCCGTTAGCGAGCGTGCCGAAGAGTTCCGTAACCGTGAGCTGTCCGATGATGATCGGATCGTCCTGCCAGCTGAAGAAGACGAACTCGCGGAGGATACCGGTGAGGTAAGCCCTGGCGAGGGATCTGGCGAGTCAGCGGGGAGTGCCGACCGGCCCACGGAAGCGGCCGATGAAGAGTCCGAGGCCGTTGGGGAAGCAGAGAACTCCGACGAAGCTATCGAGAATGCTGAGGATGCGTCCGAGGAAGCAGATGAGGCGGCTGAGATGCCTGCCGAGGAATTTGGTGAAACAGAAGAAACTGCCGAACCGGTTGAATACTCAGATGATGACCAAGTTTCTGAGGACGGCGAAACAACAGACGGAACCGAAACGGACAGTGAGGAGAATAAGAATGCGTAAGTATGGTGGATTTGCCCTTCTTGCGGCAGCCTCTCTGGCCCTGTCTGGGTGCGCATCAGACGAGGCTTTGCCACAGCCGTCAGCGGCACCTGAAGCCGCACGTGCTGCCGTATCTACCGAATCATTTGAGGATATTCAAGAGGAGATCTTCGCGTCAGTCGCGGATGCTGATGCAGAGCTGGATGCGGATCTGCTTACGGACCGCGCGACCGGACCTTTTGCGACGATCCGAAAGGGCGAGTACAAGCTCAAGAATGTCCTTGCGGACAGCTATGGCTTGGAGAAGCTCTCAGCGTCACCGATTCAAACGGCTGTTTCCTCTGCTCAGAATTACCCGCATTCCGCGATCTCTGTGATGGAGGCCCCCAAGGGCTCCAATCTCCAGACGATCTCCGTTTTCCAGCAGCCTACTGCACGGGAGAATTGGAAGCTCTGGGGCGTACTGGACATTCTTCCAGGGGCCACATTCCCCGCGCTGTCACTCGAGGAAAGTAGCGCTAGCACGATCGCTCAGGATGAGGCTGATGGCCTTGTTGCTAGCCCATCGGGTGCTCTGGCCGGGTACGCGAAGGCCGCCCAAAGCGGTAAGAACCCGGACAACATGAAGTTCACCGACGATAAGTTGCGTGACACTTTGGCGAAGGGCAAAGAGAGCAACGCTGAAGCCATTGGGGATGCCGGAACGGTAGATATGGGCTTCAAGGTAGCCGATGTTGACCCGGTGTCCTTCGCAACGGATGATGGCGGTGCCCTCGTGGTGGGCCGATTGAACTTCACCACCAAGATCGAGGTTACTGAGGAGAATGCGACAGTCACCCTGGGTTCAACCATCGGGGCGCTTGCTAGCGGCGAAGCCGATGGCGAAATCGAGGTGAGCGGGACCCTGACAGCGAACTACACTGTCATGGTGGCAATCCATATACCGGCGGATGGCGCCGAGGATGAGGCCATAACTACCATTGGCGCCAGCGACCCGGTACTCATCAAGGTGAAGAACGGATAGTTTAATGACTCAGCCTCTGGCAAGCTCAATGTACGGAGCGGTAGACCTTTCGGGACTAGCACAGAGCGCCTCGCCCGCCCAAGCGGGGCCGGATGGCACGGTTCCCGGGCCGTATGTTCTGGACGTGAATCAGGATAATCTGCGCGGCGTACTGGAGACGTCAGGGCAACTGCCCGTTGTGCTTTCCTTCTACGCGGAGCAGTCAGAGGCATCCGTCAAACTCACTTCTCAGCTCGAGGCGCTGGCCGGGGAAGCCCGCGGCCATTTCCAGCTCGGCAAGGTTGATGTGGGTGCCAGCCCGGAGGTTGCTCAGGCATTCGGCCTGCAGGGAGTCCCGGCGGCTGTGGCGCTCATTCAAGGACAGCCCGTCCCGCTCTTCCAAGGTTCACCCGATGATAGCGAGATTGCGCCGCTCATCAATCGAGTACTCGAAACGGCCGCCCAGTATGGGATGACTGCGGTACTCAGCGGTGATGAAGAGCCAGAGGAGCCTGCGGCTCCAGCACGGCCGCCGCATCAGGCTGCGGGTTTCGACGCCGTAGACGCGGGCGATCTAGAGACGGCGAAGGCCGAATTTACTCAGGCGCTCAAGGATAATCCGGGCGATGAGGAATCTCAGAAGATGCTGGCGCAGGTAGAGCTGGTGGAGCGCGTGCGCGAAGTGACCGATCCTGTGGCACTCATGCAGCAGGCGCAAGCCGCCGGCCTTGACGATGTCCCCACCCAGCTTTCGGCCGCGGATGTTGAATGCTATAACCGTAGGCCCGAGGCCGCGTTTCAGAGGCTCATCGATGTTATCTCGGTGACCTCAGGTCAGGATCGCGAGACGGCACGCAAGCGCCTTCTGGAGCTCTTCGAGATTGTCGGCTCGGATAATCCTGCGGTTGGTCAGGCGCGCAAGGCGCTCGCGATGGCGCTCTTTTCCTAACACTGATCTTGATGCAAGGGCCTCCCGGCTAGGGGTTTACTACCCCGGCTCGGAGGCCCTTTACTTCACCTGGAGGCCAATTACTCAGCACGGGAAAGTTGCACGCGTGCCCCGAGTTTTCGAGTGGTAACCGGCGGTTACTTCGCGCATGACCCCGCAGCTACTTGGGGCAGGGCCCGGTCGATTTACGAACGATCAGTTCGGACTGGAAGGTGAGAGAGCGGGGAGATGTCCCGCTCCCATCGATCAGGCCGGAGATGGTGGAGAGCGCGGCCTCGCACATGGAGCGTACCGGCTGACGGAAGGTAGTTAGTGGTGGATTGGTGAATGCCATGAGCGGGGAATCGTCGTACCCGATGATCGAAATGTCCTCGGGTACGGACAACCCAGACGATTCGAAGTAGCGAATCGCGCCGAGCGCCATGATGTCGCTGCCACAAAGGATTGCCGTACAACCCATGTCGATGAGCTGGGCGGCGGCCGATTGGCCGCCCTCAACGGTGTAAAGCGTGTTGACGATGGGTGCGGGCTCACCCGGGTACAGGTTCTCCATGGCTTCGCTGAACCCGAGAGTCTTTTGCTGGGAGGGAATGAAGCGGTCAGGCCCCATAGCCAAGCCGACGTGGGTGTGGCCGAGCGATCCCAAGTGGCGCACTCCCTGGGCGATTGCCGCCGCATCATTCGGAGAGAAATCGGGAGCGGCAACATCGGGGCGGTTCCCGTTGAGGGTCACATACGGTATCCCGAGCTCCTCCAAGCGCTGGTAGCGATCTGCCGAGGCTTGGGTATCGGCGTGAAGACCGGACACAAAGATGATTCCGGCGGCATGCTGATCCACAAGCATCTGCACGTAGGAATCCTCGGTGATACCACCCGCCGTTTGCGTGCACAGCAGGGGAGTGTAGCCGGCGCCTGCCATCGTGGATTCGAGGTTCTGGGCGAAGATCGGGAAAATGGGGTTCGTCAGTTCTGGAACGATCATGCCGATAAGCCTGCTGGGACGCTGACGGAGGCGTTCTGGACGCTCATAGCCAAGCAAGTCCAACGCTGTCAGAACGGCCTTGCGAGTGGAAGGCGCAACAGTGTCCTTCCCGTTGAGCACGCGTGAGACCGTTGCCGTGGAGACACCAGCCTGCTGCGCCAAATCGGCGAGACGGATTCGATTCGTCATTGTTCCAACTCTTTGTCTCGATCAGTAAATGAGTAACCCACAATATATCGGGGCCGACTGGACGGCCCCTTGAAGCTAAGATATTGCACGGAACGGCTCCACAACAGCTGTGAGGCACCCCGTTGCTGCAAGAGTTTACATTAGTACAATACCTAGCGCCACTGCAGCGCCCGTCAATATTAGCTGATTTGCTAGAGCATCACGCCAAGTTCTCAATCTTGCCGCCACCTGTAGCTCACAGCACAATCTTGCAACTTCTTGCAAACTGTGATGTAACCAGCTAGTCTTACAGCAGGTTGCCGGTGCGTGGGAGCACATGCAAGCTACAACCATAATTAAACCTTTATTCTCAGGAGAAATATATGCGACGGGGCATTGCGCTCGCGGCCGTGGCAAGCATGGCCTTCACGCTGGCCGCTTGCGGTGGCAACGATGATTCAGGATCTACAGATTCAGCTACCGAGGGCGTTTCAGCCGCGCCCGCAGGGGATGGCAACCTCACCGTCTGGACGGATAGTAACCGCGAGCCAGCGCTGAAGGAAGCCGCCGCTGCCTATGAGGAAGAGACCGGCAACAAGGTAGAGCTGGTTGTTAAGGACTTTGACGGGATTCGCGCAGATTTCCTCTCGCAGGTCTCTAACGGAGAGGGCCCGGACATTACGGTGGGTGCTCACGACTGGCTCGGCGAATTCGCAGCCAACGGTGTGGTTTCCCCGATCGAGCTGGGTGATGGCGCAGCTGACTTCGCAGAAGTTTCCATCTCCGCCTTTACTTACGACGGTCAGGTTTACGGTCTGCCCTACGCCATTGAGAACACGGCCATTATCCGCAATACGGCTCTGGCCGATTCCACGCCGGAATCCTTCGATGACATGATCGCTATGGGTGAGGAAGCTGGAACGGACTACTCATTCCTAGTCCAGACCGGCGCTGAGGGCGATCCCTATACGTTCTACCCATTCCAGACCTCGTTCGGAGCTCCCGTATTTGAGCAGAATAGCGATGGCTCCTACACATCCGATCTTGCCCTCGGCGGTGAGAACGGTCAGGCCTACGCGCAGTGGCTGGCAGAGCAGGGCCAGGCTGGCGTTTTGGACACCGCGATTGATTACGATATTGCCGTGGATGCATTCAAGAACGGAGAGTCTCCCTACATTCTCGGTGGGCCGTGGATGATCGCAGACTTCGAGGATGCCGGAATTGACGTTGCAGTGGACCCGATCCCATCCGCTGGTGGGGAGACCGCGGTTCCATTCTCCGGTGTGCAGGGCTTCTACATGTCCTCCGCCTCGGATAACCAGCTCCTGGCATCCCAGTTCCTCATTGATTACGTGGGAACCAAGGACGTCCAGTTCTCCATCTACGAGACGGGTAACCGCCTCCCGGCTCTGACGGCCGCGGCTGAGGAGGCTTCGCAGGACGATGCAACCGCTGGCTTCGCCGAAGTTGCTGAAGTCGCGCAGCCGATGCCGTCCACCCCCGAGATGGGTGAGGTTTGGGCCTTCTGGGGTGTGACCGAAGCGCAGATCATCTCCGGTGATGCCTCTGACCCTGTTGCTGCGTGGGACAAGATGGTTGACGATATTCAGGCTGCAATCGACGCCTCGAACTAACGCAAGTAGGTGAAGTGACACTGGGCGTGTGACGGGGGACCGTCACACGCCCACCTGTTCGGAGGAAATATGGCAGGCAAGCACACAAGCGCTGAACCCAGCGCGAAAGCGCCACGCGTAGAACGCAAGGCCACTACGCCCCATGCACGGAGTTGGAGCGCCGGTTTCTTCGTCAAGCTGGTGCTCATGGCAGTTGTGAACGCACTGGGAATCTACGTTCTCATATCGGCGGCAACCGCTTCCCAGTGGGGAATCTTCGCTGCGATGCTCGCGCTGATTCTGGCAGCGGATTACGTGTACTTCTCCAAGCGCACGCTCGCCTTGAAGTACCTGATTCCCGGGCTTGCCTTCCTCCTAGTCTTCCAGATCTTCGTTATCGCCTACACCGGCTACGTGGCGTTCACGAACTACGGTGACCGCCACATGCTGACCAAGGAGGGAGCAACCGATGCACTCCTGCTGCGGTCAGTTGAACGCGTCCCTGATTCGCCGCAGTACCCTCTAGTTGTTGTTGAATCGGGCGATGATCTTGGGTTTGCCATCTTGGACAACGGCGTTATCCGCGCCGGCACAGAGACCCAGCCGCTTGAGGAGGTCGATGGCGTCGTCGTCGACAATAAAATAACGGAAGTCTCCGGCTACGACATTGTCAACCTCTCCGAACTCGGAACCCGTCAAAACGAGGTGACTGAACTCAGGGTGCCGCTCACGGACGATACGGAGGATGGTGCCATCGGAACTCAGACGGGCGGGACGGGCTTCGTTTTCCAAACCACAATGCATTACGACGAAGATCTGGACGCGCTTGTCTCGGATAAGACGGGTAAGGTCTACGTTGCGAACGGGGATACAGGTTTTTTTGAGGCCGACGACGGCGAGACCCTGACAACGGGCTGGCGCGTCAACGTAGGCTTCGATAACTTCAGTAAGGCATTCGCAGATCAGCGCTATTCCCAGCCATTCGTCAAGGTGTTGCTGTGGACCTTCGCGTTCGCCTTCCTCTCTGTGGCCACTACCTTCTTGCTCGGAATGTTCCTCGCACTCATCATGAACGACGAGCGCATGCGGGGGCGCAAGGTATACCGCACCTTCATGTTGCTGCCCTACGCCTTCCCAGCGTTCATGACGGCTTTCCTGTTCGCGGGCATGATGAATCCAAAATACGGCTTCATCAATCAAGTCCTGTTGGGAGGGGCAAACGTTCCATGGCTGACCGATCCGTGGCTGGCCAAATTCTCTGTGATCTTCGTGAACCTGTGGATGGGCTTCCCCTACATGTTCCTCATCTGCACGGGTGCCCTTCAGTCAATCTCTTCCGATCTTAACGAGGCAGCGGAGATCGATGGTGCCAGCGGATTTCAGGTATGGCGCTACATCACCATGCCGCAGTTGCTCACTCAGGTGACGCCGCTGCTCATCGCCTCTTTCGCCTTTAACTTCAACAACTTCAATCTCATCTACATGTTGACTCGCGGTGGGCCACGGTTCTCGGACGCCTCCGTGCCCGTTGGTGACACGGACATCCTCATTTCGATGGTGTACCAAATCTCCGGGCTCTCCGGGCAGGCTGCGAAGAATTACGGACTGGCCTCGGCCATGTCCATCCTGATCTTCCTCATCGTAGGCGCGATTTCGATGTACAGCTTCAGAAAGTCCAAGGCTATGGAAGGAGCACAGTGATGAGCGTTATTGAGCAGACTCCCCACGTTGAGGTTCCCCAAGCAGACGCGCGTGCGAACAAGATGCCCTTCGGACGCTGGTTCAAAGAGATCGGGTTCCGGCACGTCATTGGCGTGATCGCCATCATCTATTCCGTGTTCCCGATCCTCTACGTTATCTCGGCTGCGCTCAACCCTTCGGTTGGCACCACGCTGACAGCATCAAATTCGCTATTCTCAGAGATCTCGCTGGAGAATTTTGCTGAACTCGGGAATGAGACGCGGTTCTGGACGTGGTTCGGCAATAGCCTCCAGATTGGCATCATTACCTCGATCGGGACGGTCCTCATGGGCGCGGCTGCGGCCTACGCCTTCTCTCGTTTCCGCTTCAGCGGCCGCCGGGGCGGGCTGATGGCACTTATGGTGGTCCAGATGTTCCCGCAGCTTCTTGCCTTCGTTGCAATCTTCCTGCTGCTACTGGCACTGGGTGACGTTGTGCCAGCGCTCGGGCTGAACTCTAAGCTGGGCCTTATCTGCGTGTATCTGGGAGGTGCGCTGGGCGCCAACACCTTCCTCATGTATGGCACCTTCAACTCCATCCCGTTGGAGCTGGACGAGGCTGCCAAGATCGATGGAGCCTCCCACACTCAGATCTACTGGACCATCGTTCTTCCGCTAGTGACACCAATTCTGGCCGTTGTGGGCCTGCTCAGTTTCATCTCCGCGTTCAACGATTTCGTGTTGGCCAACACTGTACTGACCGGCTCTGAGAACTGGACCATGGCCATCGGCATGAACAGCTGGGTCGGTGGCATGGATAAGCACTGGGACTGGTTCACCGCCGGCGCCATCATTGCCGCTCTTCCGATCTTGCTGCTCTTCCTGTTCCTGCAGAAGTACATCGTGGCGGGGCTGACGGGTGGTTCCGTCAAGGGCTGACGGGCGTTTCGTGATCGTTCCCCGGGTTCGCGTCAAGCCCCGGAAACGAAGTCCGGTTTGCGTCAAGACTCGGGGTTGGCCAGACTCTTGCGAGGCAGCACCCCAGCCACTGCAACAACCAGCAGCGAGAGCAGTGGCACGATGAGCAGGCCGTAGCGAATACCGACGGTATCGGCGATTGCCCCAACTATCGGTGGGGCGCATAGCGAGCCGAGTCTCAGCAACCAGGTCACGATCGTGAGCCCAGTTCCTGTCCTGAGGCCCGGGATGCGGTCGGCTTCTGCCATGGCCGCGGGGATGATTGTGGCTTGGCCAAGGCCGATTGATGCGAACCCAATAAGGGTGCCGGGAACCGTGGGGAAGGCGAGCGCAAGGCCCATTCCGAGCGCCGTGATGAGCGCGCCTGTGCGGGTAACTGCTCGAACGCCAAAGCGATCGCTTAAGCGATCACCAGTGGCTCGCCCGATGAATTGGGTGCCAACGAGGGCCGTGAATCCAAGCCCGGCAAGGCTGGCCGGAGCGTCGAGTTCGGTCTTCAGGTATAGGGCAGCCCATGAGCTCCCGGAGTCTTCTCCAACCGCTCCAGCGATCCCAATGATGACGAGGGCGCCGAGTATGAGCACGGTCTTGACGGAAACCTTTGAAGTTCCGAGTTCGGCCCTAGTTGCCTCTTGAAGGTCACGTTCAGCTTCCTTGGGGATGCAAAACCGATGGGCAATGAGGGCAACAACCGCCCAAGTGATTCCCGAGATCCCGAGGTGGATGTTGATGGGGAGATGGATTGAGATGGCCCCGGCAGCCATAAGGCCACCGCCTGCGGCGCCAATGGACCAGGTGGCGTGGAAGCTATTGAAAATGGAGCGAGGATAGCGCTTTTGGACGGTGAGCGCCTGCGCATTCTGGCTCACATCGGTGACGGCGTCCATGGCACCGCCAAACAGGAGGCATGCCACGAACAGCACGTAGGTTGGGGAAACGCCGGCCCCGATGGCGGCGAGTGCGGTGCCAACTGTGCCCAGCACGGCAAGCCTCGCCGATCCCATCCGCCTGATGAGAGTGGCAGCTGCCAGCCCGGAGAGGATAGCCCCAACAGGCCAAGCGGCCACCGCAAATCCATACATGGTGTTGTCGATCCCCAGCGCGGCCTTGATCTCCGGGTAACGGGGAACGAGGTTAGCAAAGATCGCGCCGTTGGCGAAGAAAAGCGCGGAAACGGCAACGCGCGCGCGGCGATCTGCCGCGGTCAAAGTGTTGACTGGGGACTGCATGTGTACAATCGTACACATGCATGACTTCTTTCAAGGTGACTCGCGGACAAATCGTGAGCGAATGCTCGCTGGAGACCTCTATATCGCAGATGATCCCGACAATGCCAGACTCGCGGCCCGCGGCTTCAAACTAGCCGATACCTATTACAAGTTGGAGGTGGAGGGCGATCCAGCTGCGCGTGGAGTGTTGGAGGATCTGCTCGGATCTCTGGGTGAGGAAGCCTATATAAAGCCGCCGCTCGCCGTGGACTACGGCGAGAATATCCACCTCGGCGCGCGAGCTTTCATCAACTACAACCTTGTGGCGCTGGACGTTGCCCGTATCGAGATCGGGGACGATTGCCAGATCGGCCCAAACGTTCAACTACTAACTCCTACTCATCCAGTTGATCCTGAACCGCGCCGGGCTCACCTTGAAGCCGCTCAGCCCATCACCATCGGAGCGAACGTGTGGATTGGTGGCGGCGCGATTATTTGCCCGGGCGTGACGATCGGAGACAATTCAGTGATCGGGGCCGGCTCCGTGGTGATTCGCGATATCCCGGCCAACAGCGTAGCTGTAGGGAACCCGGCGAGGGTTGTCAGGAGTATCTGATGAGCGGCTCTGGCCGGACTGGAGCGGGAGATCGCACGCCCGCAAACCCCCGATATGATCCGCAGCGGGCCGAGAAGATCGTTATGGCTACGCTCGAAGTGATCGGGGACGTGGGTATTTCTGGTACATCTATGCGGAAGGTAGCAAAGCAGGCTGGCGTCCCCTTGGGATCCGTAACGTACCATTTTGGTACGCGTGAGGAACTGCTGCAAGAGGCTATGCGCCGGCATGCTGAAACGGTTGCACTCAAACTTGAGAAACGCATGAACCACGCCGATTGCACTGAGCGGGCACAAGATGCGGTTGTAGCGCTCATCATGGAGGATATGTTTGCGAGCCAGAGCGAGCTGATCCTTAACCAAGAGCTCTACACTTTAGCCGCCCGGCTCCCGGCCTTCCGGGCGATCACCAACGAATGGATGGCACGGTCCCGTGCCTGCCTCATGCGACACTTCGATGCCGATACCGCGCGCGGCCTAGACGCACTAATCGAGGGACTCACTCTCCACGGGGCGCTTGGAACAGAACAGCTGGACCCTGAGTTTGTGGCCCGGATGGTTCGCAGGGTCAGCCGTTCTTAGCCCACGGACTCCCTACCCGCGTGCCATACGCCGCCCCCGCCCGCACACCGTACCCGCGTACTTGAGGGGTTGCACCACCGTCTAAGCGGCGATGCAACCCCTCAATCCTTACAACACTTGTTTAGTGGTCACTCAGCGGATCGTCAGCGGATACATCCTGTTCAGATACTCCATCTTCTACAAGATGCTTACCAACACGCTGCCCAGCGGGCTCTAGGAAGATCACGCCAAAGGGCGGGAGCTGCATGTTGAGCGAGTAGGGGCGCCCATTCCACGGGATGCGTTCGGCGGTCAGATCGCCGAAGTTCCCCACACCGGATCCGCCAAAGGCTAGGTCATCGGTGTTAAGGATTTCCTTCCAGCGGCCTCCGCGCGGCAGCCCAACCCGGTAATCATTCTGTGGCACTCCGGAGAAGTTGCACGCCACGGCGATGACATCAGAACCGTCCCTGGCTTTGCGAAGGTAGGTGATGACGTTCCGATCGGAATCGGAGGCATCGATCCACTCGAAGCCGTCCCCTTGGAAATCATTGGACCACAGGGCCGGAGAGGACACATAGATCTCGTTGAGCCGCTTGATGAGGGAAAGAACTCCATCATGGGATGGATCCTCGGTGAGCCACCAATCGAGTCCCCGAGATTCGTTCCACTCCTGAATCTGTCCGAATTCTTGCCCCATGAAGAGAAGCTGCTTGCCCGGGTGGGACCATTGGTAGGCAAAGAGTTCGCGAATCCCGGCGAGCTTCTGCCAATCGTCTCCTGGCATCTTCGTGTAGAGGGAACCCTTCCCGTGCACAACTTCGTCATGGGAGATGGGCAGCAGGAACTGCTCCGAGAACGCGTACACCAGAGAGAAGGTCAGTTCGCCGTGGTGCCACTTGCGGTTAATCGGCTTCTCTTCCACGTAGCGCAGAGTGTCATTCATCCACCCCATGTTCCACTTGAGGCCGAAGCCAAGCCCGCCGTCCTCGGTGAGGCCCGTCACTCCGGGCCATGAAGTGGACTCCTCGGCAATCATCATGATGCCCGGAGCGGCACGGTAGGCAGTTGCCGTGGACTCTTGGAGGAACGAGATGGCTTCCAAGTTTTCGCGCCCGCCGTAGATGTTGGGCTGCCACTGCCCGTCTTCGCGAGAATAGTCAAGGTAGAGCATCGAGGCCACAGCATCCACGCGCATACCGTCGATGTGGAACTCGTTGAGCCAGTACAGCGCATTGGCCACAAGGAAATTACGTACCTCGCGCCGTCCGAAGTTGAAGACGAGCGTGCCCCAATCAGGATGCTCACCGCGCAACGGGTTGGGATCCTCGTATAGTGGCGTTCCATCGAACCGGGCAAGTGCCCATTCGTCCTTGGGGAAGTGCGCGGGCACCCAATCCATGATCACGCCGATCCCGGCCTTATGAAGCTCATCTATCAGGTACTTGAGATCGTCGGGAGATCCGAAGCGGGCGGTGGGAGCATAGTAGCCTGTCACTTGGTATCCCCACGATGGGGTGAAGGGGTGCTCGGCCAGAGGCATGAACTCCACGTGCGTGAAACCGGCGTAGGTCAAATGGCCGATGAGCTGTTTGGCTATGGACCGGTAGTTCAGGCCGGGCCGCCAAGATCCGAGGTGCATTTCGTAAATTGATACGGGCCCATTGTGGGGATCGGTGACGGCGCGATCGGCCATCCACGTGGAATCGCCCCATTCGTAGTAGCTCTCCGCGATGATGGAGGCCGTTGAGGGAGGTTCTTCGGAACGCCGAGCCATGGGATCGGCCTTCTGGTGCCAGGACAGATCGGTGTACTGGATCTCGTACTTGTAACGCGAACCCTCGGTAGCGCCGGGGATGAACAGCTCCCAAAGCCCAGAAGATCCCATGGTGCGCATCGCGTTGAGCGATCCGTCCCATCCGTTGAAATCTCCGACCACCCGCACGGCCTTGGCGTTCGGTGCCCATACAACGAATCCGGTTCCGGTGACAGAACCGAGATCGCTCGGGTAGGTGAGAACGTGCGCCCCGAGCGCCTTCCACAGTTGCTCGTGGCGCCCCTCGCCAAATAGGTAGATATCTACTTCGCCGATCGTTGGCAGGAACCGATAGGGATCATCCCCCCGGTGCTCCACTCCGCCATAGACTGCGATGACGCGATAATCGGGAGTCTCGGTGCCCGGAAGGACTGCCCGCCAGATCCCGTTGAACTCGTGAACGGCTTCGGTGCGTCCCGATTCAGTTTCGATGTACACGGAATCCGCGAGACGGCGGATAACTCGGATCGTCACGGTGGTCTCAGAAGCATGAGGGCCAAGAATATCGTGGGGGGCGTGGTACCAGCCGTTAGATACGGCGTTGAGGACGTCTTCATTGACGTTTACGTAATCCATAGCGTTCATGCCCTTACTCTTCCATGTTGAAGTGGAGCGGTTATCTAGTTTTGTCATGTGGAAAGCCCGGCCGGTGAGTGAACCGGATTCGAACTCCTAATGTCTAGGATACGTGACTTAGGATACGTTCTAAACCAGTTACGGGCACACTCAGCCAAGTTGGGCGTTCGGCAGCTTCGTAAGAGACCTCATAAAGAGCCTTGTCAATCACCAACGCGCGCAGAAGAGCTTCCTGATCCTCGGGGAGTGGGCCATAGCCTTCGCGGAAGGCTTCTCCGGCGGCTTTCGCCCACGCGTGCACTACTTCCGGGTTGCCTCCTGCCAGTTCGGCAGAACCCGCTGCGTAATCAAAGGATCTGAGCATGCCGGCTACGTCGCGCAGGGCTAGATCCACCCCGGTGCGCTCGTTGAGCGGCCGCAGCGGCTCCCCCTCAAAGTCAAGCGCAAACCACCCGCGCCCCGGAACCTCCACCACTTGGCCGAGGTGGTAATCCCCGTGAATCCGTTGAAGATCAGGCCAAGGCGATCCGGCCGCAGCCTCGTAGGCGGCATCGATCGCGCCCCTAAGAGATTCCAGACTGGGAACCAGCTGTATTGCCGCCGCAGCCCGCGTGTGCCACGAGGAAACGATCTCAGCGCGCCTGACATCTCCTGCAGCCACGGGAGGGAAGGCGTGTGCAAGCTCGGTGTGAATGCGCCTCGTCAGTTGGCCGAGGCCCCGGATGGAATCGGCTTTGTTACCAAGAGTTCCGTCCGAAACGGCCAAGCTTTCCGTCATCACCTGCCAGGCATCGTGGGCGCCTTCGAGGAATTCTTGAGCGACGACGACGTCTGCTCGCCTCCGCCCCGGTCCCTCACATACTTTGGGCGCGGCTTGGTCCCAACCCATCGTGACGGAACCGTATTGGCCCGGTACGGTCCCTGTTCCGTCGAGGGCCTGCTGAAGCTCCACATCGGGGTTATAGCCCGGGGCAAGCACCCGGAAAACCTTGAGAATCAACTTTTTCGAATCATCCAGTTCATAGATGATCGAGGTGTTTGACTGCTCGGAGGTCAACTTGTGGGCTGACCGGATTGTAGGAGCGGTAAGGTGCAGTGACTTGCCTGTCAGCTTCCAATGTTCCTCGGGTCCAGGCGTTATCTCCGACGTGAGAAGGCTGAAGATCACCCGCTGGCCAAGCGGGTGATCGGCCGCATCAAAGATGTCATAACCGTCCACGTGCCCAACGGTGGGAGTACCAGCATCCGCTGTTCCCTGCGTCAGCACCAGCGGCACGTTGTAATCGATTGAGCCATCGCGTACCACCATCCAGATGACGATGCCATCTTGATCGGAGTGCAGGGTGGTGTAGCCGCGCGCCGTTAGATCCGTGGATTCACCCAGATGCCATCGCACTGGCCCAATCCACTCCGTGATGGCAGATGTGATGTGCTGAGGGTGAACCATGCTGGACCTCCTAGATTGACGATTCTGGATGGCTCGGGCGGGACAGGGCGAGGAAGTCAATACCTGTATCCCCCGCATCCGCGGGTAGGCCCTCAAGCGGCGCGGTCTCGGATCCGGGAGGAGTGAGGGAGAGCCAGAGGAAATCGCGTGCTCCCAGCGTCACGGTGTAGTGTTCGCTGGCCCGCGGGAACCCGGCGCCTCCCAGAACGTCGGCAGCATGCCACCCGCTATAGGCGCCCAGCTTCACCGTTCCAGACCGCGGTGTGTTTGCCATGTTTATAATGCACACCATCGTTTCGGTGGCATTCGTTCTGGTGAACGCCAAGATGGCCTCATTATCCACTTCGAGCAACTTGAAATCGCCATCGCCCAGCACTGGGTGCTGCCGGCGAACATCGAGGATGCCGTGAAGCCAGTGTAGAAGGGAGGACGGTTGGGCAAGCTGGGACTCCACGTTGACGGCTTGTGAGTTGAATACGAGTGAACTGATGACGGGAAGGTAGAGCTTTCCTGGATCGGCAGTGGAGAAGCCCGCGTTTCGGTCAGGGGTCCACTGCATCGGGGTCCGGACCCCGTCGCGGTCCGTCAGCCAAATGTTATCGCCCATGCCGATCTCGTCTCCGTAGTACAGGCATGGAGAACCAGGTAGGGAGAGCAAAAGGGCGTGAGCTAGCTCGATCTCCGATCGCGAGTTGCCAAGGAGCGAGGCAAGCCTACGCCGGATACCCACGTTGGCGCGCATCCTGGGATCTTCGGCATACCAGCCGTACATGCGGGCACGCTCCTCGGTTGTCACCATCTCGAGCGTGAGCTCATCGTGGTTGCGTAGGAATGTGCCCCACTGGGTGCCGGCCGGAATGTTCGGGGTGGCCTCCAGAATGTCACGGATGGCGGTGGATCGCTGATCCCGCAGCCCGTAATAAATACGCGGCATTACCGGGAAATGGAAGCACATGTGGCATTCGGGTTCCTCCTCGGTCCCGTAGTATGCGACCACGTCCTCAGGCCACTGATTGGCTTCGGCAAGGAGGATCGTTCCTGGGAATTCGGCGTCCAGAGTTGCCCTCATCTTGGCTAGGTACTCATGTGTTTTCGGGAGGTTTTCGCAGTTCGTCCCCTCCTCTTCGAAGAGGTAGGGTACGGCGTCCAGCCGGAAGCCATCAATGCCCCGCCGTGCCCAGAACCGCGCCACGTCCAAAATGGCCTCTTGAACCGCAGGGTTCTCGTAGTTCAGGTCAGGTTGATGAGAAAAGAAGCGGTGCCAGAAAAACTGCTTGCGGACTGGATCAAAAGTCCAGTTGCTTTCCTCGGTATCGATGAAGATGATGCGGGCGTCGCGATACTTAAGATCGTGATCCTCCCACACGTAGAAATCTCCGTAGGGGCCGGTTGGATTGGTTCGGGAGGCTTGGAACCACGGGTGCTGGTCCGAAGTGTGGTTCACTACCAGGTCGATGATGATGCGGATCCCGCGCTCGTGTGCCGCAGTGATGAGATCCTCAAACTCTTCCAGTGATCCATACTCGGGATCGATCGCGGTGAAATCGGAGATGTCGTATCCGCCATCGCGCATCGGGGATGGGTAGAACGGTGGAATCCAGAGACAATCTACCCCCAGCCACTGCAGATAATCGAGGTGGGCGATCAGTCCCTGAATGTCTCCCGTACCGCTGGCCTTGGTATCGCCAAAGGCGCGTAGGAGCACCTGATAAAACACTGCGTGCCGGAACCACTCCGGATCGGTGCTAATGCCCGGTCTGGTGGGATTCTCAGCGACAGCCGGATTCGACACTGCTGGATTGAGCCTCGTTTGATTCACCTATAACATCCTGTCAGCCTCACGATGGACATAGTCTCCCGCGCTCCGCTCGCTCGCAGGGTACGCGTTCTATAGAACCCTGACTGAAAGCACATGCGCAACCCGGGAATCCGGATCTAGCCGGACATAGGGGTGCTCATTCCACTCGAAGGATTCACCCGTTAATTCATCCGTCACCTCAAGGAGCGCCTCACCCGCCCAGCCGGGGGTTACCCCAAAGGGGCTGAGATTAAGATCGATCACTGCGTCGTGGGCGCCGTGGGGATCAAGATTGATGACGGTGATTATGGCGTCTGCCGCAAGCGCGCCTGGGGCGAGTGGGCCTGCATTGCCCCCCATTTCCTCTGGCCGGGCAAATCGAGTATAGGAGATGATCTGGTCCGATGACGTGGGGTTAATGCGGATCCCGCGCAAGCGGCCGAGGCTCGGATGATTGTGGCGAACTGAATTGAGCTGGGTGAGCAGATGCGGGATCCCGGTGTGTTCTGCTTGTTGCCAGTTACGAGGCTTAAACTCGTACTTCTCATTATTGATCTGTTCTTCGAAACCGGGCCGCGCAACGTCTTCCACAAGCTCATAGCCAGAGTAGATCCCGTACGTTGGAGCGCCGGTTGCCGCGAGCACTGCGCGAAGCTTGAAGGCGGGGGCCCCGCCATTCTGCATGAACGGCGTCAAGATATCGTGCGTGGTGGGCCAGAATGCTGGCCGGAGAAGGTGATCCGAATCGTGGGCAAGTTCCCACAAGTAATCTTCGATATCCTGCTTTTCGGTGCGCCAGGCAAAGTAGCAGTAGGACTGGTGGAAGCCCACGGCGCCAAGGCCCTGCAGCATTGGGGGCGCGGTGAACGCTTCAGCCAAAAAGATGATATCCGGGTGGTCCCGGCGGAACTGAGCCATCAACCTCTGCCAGAACTGAACGGGCTTCGTGTGCGGGTTGTCCACGCGGAAGATGGTCACGCCGTGATCAATCCACACTTGGAGCACCCGGACGATCTCCTGATATATCCCTTCCGGATCGTTATCGAAGTTCAGCGGATAGATATCCTGATATTTCTTGGGAGGATTCTCCGCATACGCAATGGTGCCATCCACTCGGGTGGTAAACCATTCGGGGTGCTCGGTGAGCCACGGATGGTCAGGCGAACATTGAAGCGCGAAATCAAGAGCTACCTCCATGCCGGAGGAGTGAGCCTTTTCCACGAAGCGATCGAAATCATCAAACGTTCCGAGCTCGGGATTGATGGCGTCATGGCCGCCATCGGCCGAGCCGATGGCATAGGGCGAACCGGGATCACCCGGAAGGGCCTCCAACGTGTTGTTGCGCCCCTTCCTGTTCGTTGTTCCGATGGGGGAGACGGGTGTCAGATACACAACGTCGAATCCCATGCCAGCGATGCGATCTAGGTCCTGAGAGGCGGTCTCGAGCGTGCCAGAAATCCAGGTTCCATCGGCATCCTGATAGGAGCCGTGCGAGCGCGGGAACATTTCATACCATGAACCGGTAAGAGCACGGGAGCGATCAACCGCCACCGGGAAGGCCGAGGATTCTGTGATCATGTCGCGGATAGGCGCGTGTTCCAGCGCTGTACGGATGGTCGGGGCCGTTGCCGCCTCAAATCTAACGGTCGGCTCCAACCGGTCCATCTGGATCACTGCCAGAGCGTCCTCTAGAGCCGTCCGATCAGCTGCGAGTTCTTCGGCGGATACCGGCGCCAGTGAGGCCGAGACGGGAACCCCGCCCGATGCGAGCTTGCCCTGAGCCTTCCCGATCTTGTTCAGAGCCCGGTCAATCCACTCCTGTGCCTCCAAGAAGACCAGCTCAATGTCCGTGTTCGCCGTGATTCGAGCCGTGGCATTGTGCTCCCAAGTGGCGATGGGATCGGAGAAAGAGCGCACAAAGAAGCTCCATGCTCCGGGATACGTGGGCGTTAGCCATGCCTCGTAGACGCCAAGGCCTGGCCGGATGAGTTCCATCGGCGCGGCCTGAACCTCAGCCCCCGACGGATCCACCAAGACGGCCTCACACCCAAAGAGGTCGTGTCCCTCCCGGAACACGGTGGCTCGCACGGGGAAGGATTCGAACTCGGTGCCTTTGGCTGCCCATGAGCCGTTTTCTACTGTGGGTTCAATATCCCGGATGGGGATTCGGCCCATTTCGGAGAACGGCGCGGGGGCAGGCGCTGGACGGCCAGTGGACAGGGGCTGGACATGCTCGTTAATGCTCACGCGAACAGCCTATGTGGTTTAGAGCTCATCTGCAGCCGAATTCCGGCCGTAGCTAGATCAATACACCATGTTCATCGCGGAGCGAACCTCCGCCAGAGTGGCATCGGCCTGTGCATTGGCGCGCGCGATGCCCTCGTGGAGAACCTCTACGATATAGCCCGGGTTAGCCTCCAGTTCGGCCCGGCGTGCCCGGAAGGGAGCTAGATGCTCGTTGAGCGCCTCGGTCAGCATCTTCTTGAGCGTGCCGCCCCCGCCATCGCCGATTTCGTCCGCAATCTCTACCTGAGGCTGGCCCGTGCACAGGCTGATGAGCGTGAGTAGGTTGGCCACCTCGGGCCGGTTCACCGGATCGAAGCTGATGTGACGGTCTGAATCTGTCACGGCCTTCTTGATTAGCTTGGCCGTCTCATCGGCGCTCATACGTAGTTCGATGGTGTTGCCCTTGGACTTACTCATCTTGGTGCCGTCTAGCCCCAGAACCATTTCTGCGTTGGAAAGCAGACCCTGCGGACGCGGGAACACGCGCTTATCGGAGCCCTTGGGCCGCCCGTAACGGGCATCGAAGCGATCGGTGATCACGCGCGCCTGCTCGAGGTGAGGGAGCTGATCCTTGCCCACCGGTACAAGGTTCGCCTTGCAGAACAGAATATCCGCAGCCTGATGGACTGGGTAGGTGAGCATGAGGCCGGACATTGGGCGTCCATCCGTGGCTTCAAGCTCAGACTTGACCGTGGGGTTGCGACGCAGCTCGGCGTCCGTCACTAGGGAAAGGAACGGAAGCATCAGCTGGTTGAGCGCGGGAACCTGGGAATGAGCAAAAATCGTTGAGCGTTTCGGATCGATTCCCAGAGCAAGGTAATCGGTCACGAGCGAGTACACGCGATCTTTGATCGGACCCACGCCGTCGCGGTCCGTGATCACCTGATAGTCCGCAACAAGTACCCACGTATCTACGCCGGCTTCCTGCAGGCGCAGCCGGTTTTGCAATGAGCCGAAGTAGTGGCCGATGTGCAGGTTGCCAGTGGGCCGATCGCCTGTAAGAACGCGGAACTGTGTCGCATCTTCCTTAATCGCCTGCTCGATCTTCTCGCTGATCTTGCGGGAGTGAGCGAGGGAGGCTTGGCTGGTTGAGTTTTCGAGGGCGTCCCCGATGTTCTGAGTCATGATTTCCTTTACACGTGTGGATCTTGGACCGGTGGGCGTGGCGCCCTCAAGTGAGTAGTAGGCCCCTAGGGCCAGACGTGCTCTGGCTGGGAAAGATACAACTGGATGGACAGCGGCTCTAGGCTGGTCATCGCATTCGGGGCGTAAACCGGGTGGGTTGAACGCGGAGACGGCCAGCTAGAATCCCACAGGAGCTCAAAGGAAGTCTCGCGCCCATTAGGAAGGCATACTTCGGTACGGTCAAGCGAGCCATTCACTACGATCAGTGCGTCTCCATCAACACCCCGGCCGCTGCGGAGCATCTGGACGATGCGCCTCTTGGAGTCAAACCACTTGTGCTCGGGCATGTTTGCGCCCTCGGCATCGAACCATTCCAGATCGCCCACGTTCTCTGCCGCGGCCAGTCCCTCCGTATAGAAATGATCGGGGCGCAGAACCTTGTGCTTGGATCGAATCTTCAGCAGGTAGGCCACCGTGTCATGCAGGTCCGTCTGCCACTGCTCAAGATCCCAGTTCACCCAAGAGATCTCATTGTCTTGGCAGTAGGAGTTGTTGTTGCCGTTCTGGGTGCGGCCGATCTCATCGCCCGCCGTAATCATTGGCGTTCCCGCGGACAGAATGAGGGTGCCCATGAGATTGCGCAGGGTTTGCTGACGCCGCTCGCGAACCGCGCGCGGGGCCTGAACCTCACCCTCCTCGTGTCCGTGATCCCATGACTTATTGTCATTGGTCCCGTCCCGATTGGATTCCAGATTGGCGTCGTTGCGTTTATTGTTGTAGGACACTAGGTCCCGCATCGTGAACCCGTCGTGGGCGGTGACGAAGTTGATTGACGACGACGGCCCGCGGCCACCCGGAATCCTGCCATGACTGAAGAGATCGGCGGATCCTGAAAGCCGCGTTGCTAGATCGCGGATATCGCCGCCGGTTCCCCCTCCCATCAAGGAACGCGGCTGAGCAACCCAGAAGGCTCGAACCGTGTCGCGGAAGTGATCGTTCCAATCCGCCGTTGGGGAGATGAATCTGCCGGTCTGCCAGCCGTTGGGGCCCAGATCCCAGGGCTCGTTAATGAGCTTGACGTTACCTAGAACCGGATCGGTGGTCAGAGCCACAAAGAACGGATGATGAGTATCGAAGTGCTTGCCGTTGCGTCCAAGCGTGACCGAGAGGTCAAACCGGAAGCCGTCCACGCCCATCTTCTGCACCCAATAGCGCAGGGAATCAAGCGCGAGCCGCACAACCTTTTGCCGCCGGAAATCCAGCGAGTTGCCGCAGCCCGTGGTGTCGAAGAACTGTGAAGGATCGTCCTGTTCAAAGAGGTAATACGACCTTTGATCGAGCCCGCGCCAGGAGACCATCGGGCCATCCGCCCCGCCCTCACACGTGTGGTTGTAAACCACATCGAGAATGACTTCCAGACCCGCCTCATGGAGATTCTTCACCATGTCGCGGACCTCGTTCAAAACGGCCGCCGGGCTGGATTCTTGCGAGGCTTTCGTTGCGTAGCTCGGTTCGGGAGCAAAGAAGGAAAGGGTGTTGTACCCCCAATAATTGGAAAGCCCCTTAGCCTGAAGGAATGGTTCGGCCATCGAGGCATGAATTGGCAGTAGCTCCACTGAAGTCACGCCAAGGTTCTTGAGGTAGGCCGCGGTAGCGGGATGCCCCATGCCCGCGTACGTTCCGCGCAGTTCCTCGGGTACGTCTGGCAGGAGCTTCGTCAGGCCCTTGAGATGAGCCTCATAAATCACGGTATCTTCCCACGCGACAAAGGGATGATCGGTGACGTCCGGAGCTTCGTCCAGCACCACGCCGCGTGCCATGGAGCCAGCAGAATCCCTCGCGTCAGGTTCTAGCGGAATCATCGTGGGGCTCAGGTCCTCGTCAACCTGATGACCGTAAAGCTCGGGGCCAAGAACGGGTGACTGAGTAATTGCTTGCGCGTATGGATCCAGCAGGAGCTTCGCCGGATTGTGCCGCAGCCCCAGCTCGGGTGCCCAGCGGCCATCCACACGGTAGCCATACTCTGTACCGGCCCGAACGCCCGGAATATGGGCACGCCAATATCCCAGCTTGCACGGGTTCATGGCATAGCGCCGTTCGATGGTCGATCCGTCGTCGTCGTTCAAAAACAAACACAACGTAACCGCGGAAGCGTGCGGAGCCAACACCGAAAAATCGGCGCCACCATCAGTGAGATGGGCTCCTAGACGCACAGGCGAATTTATGGGCATTGCGGCTGGTCCCGGTTCCTCGGCAACGTAGCGAGTTCCGGGTAGCACGTCCTGATCCATATCTGTCACTCTGGCATTATCCCAGTTTGAGAGCGCGGTGGCACACGCAACGCCCTACGTAAGACGAGCACCACATTATGGCTAGCCGCACCGAGAGCTCAAGATGTGGTTACCCTATGACGAGGAGGGTGCCGTGTTCCATGACTTAAACCTCGCACGAGGAACGATTGACCGTGACGAGCTGACCAGAAATAACCCATCAGCGCTGGCCAAAGCGCGAAATTCTCCCGATGCCCGATTCATTCTTGTGGCAGGGCAATCCGTGGCGATCGATCCGGAAGCTCCCGGGCGCATCTTGATTCTCACACGCGAGCAGGCCGCAGAATGGGGCAGCCGTAGTGCCGTCTATCTGGGTAAAGATTCGGGGCGCCACTACTTCGCCTGCGATGCTACGGGCTTGGTTACCGAGCAAGACGTCCAGGCTACCGATCATCCCACGATGCGTCCGATCCGATATTGGGCACACGAATGGGAAGATTTGGACACCACTCTGGCGGTCAGCGGCGTGGCAGTGGTTCAGTGGCGGCAAAAGGCAAAGTTCTGCCCGGACTGCGGGCAGCCCCTCGAAGTTTCTGGTAGTGGCTGGGAAATGGTCTGCCCCAATAACCACCTGCAGTTCCCACGTACGGACCCGGCCGTCATCATGGCCATTCATGATCCGCAGGACCGCCTTTTACTCGGGCGTAACTCCGCGTGGGGACCGGGCAAGTACTCCGTCCTAGCCGGATTCGTGGAGGCGGGGGAGACCCTCGAAGCGGCCGTGCGCCGCGAAGTATTCGAGGAAGCCCACCTCAAAGTAGGTGAACTGCGCTACTTCGGCTCCCAGCCGTGGCCGTTCCCACGCTCCCTCATGCTCGCCTTCGACGGCTGGACAGATGCCGAGGCCGGTGACATCGCCGTAGATGGCAAGGAGATGGCCGACGCCCGCTTCTTTACCCGCAACGAACTCAGCGATGCTCTACGCACTCAAGAGATCCAGCTGCCCAGCCCCACCTCTGTGGCGGCCAGCCTCATTCAGTCATGGCTGGGGGAGAGCTTTACCGATATCTTGGGGCGATAGGCGTAAGTTCCCGGCGCTCAGCCAAGCGCGGCCAGCTTTTCCTTGACCTGAGCTAGGCTCGGGTTGGTCAGGGCCGTTCCATCGGAGAACTCAAGGGTCGGAACCGTCTGGTTCCCGCCGTTGAAGCCCTCAACACGGGTGGCTGCGGCCGGATCTTCCTCGATGTTCACCTCGGCGAAGTCCGTAATGCCCGACTTGTCCAACTGCCGTTTGAGGTTCTTGCAGTAAGAGCACCATGTTGTGGAATACAGCGTGAAATCACTCATGGGGCCAGTCTAGGGCGGGCTGGGGCCATATAAACAGATCTCTATTCGATCAGTGAACGGCCCAGCCTAATGGAGTTGGCTGGCGCTTTGGGGTGGTGGAGGGCCGTGGGAGACTTAAGGCAGGAGGTTCGATGAAGGTAGAAGAATTGCTCGATCATCTAGATCCCGAGCAGCGTGAGGTGGCGAGGAGCTTGAACGGTCCGGTGTGCGTTCGGGCCGGAGCAGGCACTGGCAAGACCCGCGCGATTACCTACCGCATCGCTTACGGCGTGCATTCGGGGGCATTTGCTCCAGGTCATGTTCTTGCGGTTACCTTTACCTCGCGGGCAGCGGGGGAGCTGCGCTCGCGATTGCGGGATCTGGGGGTGAGCGGCGTGTCCGCTCAAACCTTCCATGCGGCGGCCCTGCGTCAGCTCTCCTTCTTCTGGGGGACCGCGGTGGGAGGGACCATCCCTCCCATTGCCGAGCACAAGGTTGCCTTGGTTTCTCAGGCGGCAAGCGAGCTGGGCATGCCCGTTGATCGGGTCGCGGTTCGGGATCTGGCGGCGGAAATCGAGTGGGCGAAGGTTTCGCTGGTCTCACCTGACAACTACGTGGAACGTGCCGCAAGCGCTGGCCACGGTGAGATCGCAGGGCATTCTCCCCATGAGATCCCGGCTCTCCTAAGGCTGTATGAGGATGTCAAGACGGAACGCCACGTTATTGATTTCGAGGATGTTCTTCTTCTTCTCGTGGGAATTATGCTGGATCGCCCCGACGTGGCGCGCCAAATCCGGGATCAGTACCGCCACTTCGTGGTGGACGAGTTCCAGGACGTTTCCCCGCTCCAGCACCGATTGCTCCAGTTGTGGTTGGGGGATCGCAAGGAACTTTGCGTGGTGGGGGACGTCTCGCAGACGATTTACTCCTTCACGGGCGCACGCTCGCACTATCTGGCACGGTTCACCGAGGAGTTTCCCAAGGCCAGAGTAATCGAACTCAATCGGGACTACCGGTCCACTCCACAGATCGTTGAGGCCGCCAATCAGGTGATCGCTGCCGACCGTTCCGAGGGGGCGGTGAGCCTGTCCTCTCAGCTACCTTCCTCCGTTCCAGTGCAGTGGAAAGAGTACCCGGACGATGAAGGCGAGGCCTCCGGCATCGTCGGCGAGATCCTGACCCTCAAAGAACAGGGCATCCCGCTTCAAGACATGGCGATTCTGTACCGCACCAACGCACAGTCTGCCCAGTTTGAGGCCGCTTTGGCTCAGGCGGGGGTTGGATACTCTGTGCGCGGCTCCGAACGCTTCTTCTCGCGGCGCGAGGTGCGCGAGGCGATGGTGGCAATGCGGGCGGCGGCCCGCTCGGGAGCCGAGGGCGATCTGCCCAACGTTGTGCGCACCGTGCTGCGGCAGATGGGATGGCGTGATGAGGCGCCGGATCAAGCCGGTGCAGCCCGTGAGCGGTGGGACGCGCTCAACGCTCTGCTCTCACTCGCCAAGGAGATGCAGGCGAAGCGCGGGGCTGGAATCACCGAGTTCGTGCAGGAGCTCGAAGAGCGAGCACTCATGCAAAACGCTCCGGAGATGGACGGCGTGACCCTCTCCTCCCTCCACGCAGCAAAGGGTTTGGAATGGGAAGCCGTGTTCTTGGCCGGGATGAGCGAGGGGCTCATGCCTATCTCGTTGGCCAAGGGTGAGGAAGGCACGGCTGAAGAGCGCCGGCTGCTTTACGTGGGGATTACCCGGGCGAAGCAGCACCTTCAGGTCTCCTATGCCAAGGGCAACGGCTCCCGCGCTAACCGCAAGGTGACACGGTTCTTGGACGGCATCTGGCCGGCACCGGAGAAGAAGGTATCACGCACTACGGACTACCGGCGCAGGAAGGCCCAAGCGCGTACCGACTTTACGAGGGACCACCCCGAAGATGTAGAACTACTGGAGCGCCTGGTCCAATGGCGCAGCGCCAAGGCAACCCAATTGGAGCGCCCGGCCTACACCGTTTTCCATGACACAACACTTAGGGCCATCGCGATTGCCAAGCCAGCCGGTATTCAGCAGCTCGGACGGATCAAGGGAATTGGCTCCACAAAACTCGAGGCATGGGGCGAGGAAGTTCTAGATATCGTCAACGGATAGCTCCGGGCCCTCAACCGCTCGAAGCTGAGACCGCTGGCCCGCAGCGGCGGGTAACGCGCTCGTCAAGGCGTTCACCATGGCCGCGTAAGACGTACACCCGCAGCGCGGGTGAGGCGGGTGAGAAGCGAGGAACGGAAACGTGGGCAGCGGCGGCACCCTCCACTGGGAATCATGGAGGGGATTACCGTGACCATCGAGCAGGCTGAGTATCGTGCGGGCCGCGATGCTGGCCGAAAGATCGCGGGTATCGCTGCTCAGATGGGGAGGAGAACCGGCCCGCGCCTGCGCCGCCAGAAAGCCCCATGCATCGTCCTGCTCAAGGCGGCTCTCGTGGAGACAACTCGCGCACACCGATCGGTGTGGTTCTACAAGTGGGCCCACACAGGTATCGATATCCTCCGTCCACGCCAGCAGGTGCGGGATGTCCTCTTCCATCCAACGTTCCGTGGCCGAGGCAAGGATGAGCCGTGAACCCGTCACCACCGCAACGTCTGGTGTGCCATCGCCTGTCACATCCACGTGGGGAGAGTACTGGCGTAGTAGCGTTGTCATTGCCCGCGTCCGTGACAAGCCATCCCATCGGGGCCACATCAGCGGGTGGTCCAGTCGCGAAACCGCAGCCCCGTCAGCGAAACTGAGATGCGAGATGCCGTTTTCTGCGAGCTTGAGCGCGATTGCGGTTCCGAGCGCGTCAAGATTATCGATGTGCACTCGCCACACGGTCCTGTCATTGGTGGCATTGTGCCGGGTAGGAGCCGGCGCATCGGTTCCTTCGAGAAGCCCGGCCCGGGCGAGCATTCCGAGAATCTCCGCCAACCGGGAAGAACTCATGCCGTACGCTTCGGCCACCGGGTGGAGCTCCGTGACGGTCCGCTCCTGAGTAAGGAGTGAGACGAATTCCTGCTCTTGGTGCGTCAGCCCCTCGATGATCGCGCCGACCCTTGGATCCAGGCCCACTTGGATCGTGTCGCGATCGCGCCAGTAGACGCCCAACTCCGGGATAATCCGCATCTGTTCCCCCACATCACGTCCTGATGATCTGAAGGCTAGACCGCTGGTGCTACCGCGAGGCAGTTTTCTCCCCAGCTGTGCATAGGTTCAGCGTCCGGCATCAATCTGTGATAGGCGCTCGCCATACAGGGCCATTCCCCAGTTTTGACGCAATCCCGGGAGCAGGTTGATCGGGGGTGGGTTGCTCGATAGCTATGAGTTGGCGGGCTGCTCGGGTGGGGTGTTGCCGTCGTCGCCCTTATCCTCGGACGTACCGGTATCCCCAAACTCGCCCTTATCCTCGGACTCGGGGGACCCTTCGCCGAAGGCGGGCTCGTGCGGGGCCTCGGAATCGGTGCCGCCCAGGAGCTCCTCCAAGAAGGCGTCCAGTTCGGCCTCAACCTCACTCGGCTCGGACATTTCGAAAAAGGACTCAGGTTCTTCGAGATGGTCAGCAGTGGGCAGAAGATCTGGGTGAGACCACAGGTGATCCCGCTCCTCCATACCCAAACGGTCCAGCGCCATACGCCAGAACGCCGCCGCCTCACGAATCTTACGCGGCTTGAGGTCCAGCCCAACGAGTGATCCGAACACGAGATTTACCGGAGAATTCGTGGCGGAGCGACGTGAGAACATTTCGCCAAGCGGGACGGCATGGGGGAGTTGGGCCGCTACGGCTCGCGCGGAAACGGCGCTCACCCAGCCCTCAACAAGCGAGAGTATGTGTTCGAGGCGGGCCAGAGACGCTTCCTGTGAGGGTGTATCGCTCGGAGTAAACAGGTTCCCGAGGTCCAGATTCTGCATGCTGTCCGGGGTGAAGTTCATCCCGCGCACTTGTTCCTCGATCGATTCCGTGTCGATCTCAATCTCTCTGGCGTAGGCCGCCACGGTGTCCAGTACCTGACGGCGCAACCACGGCACGCGGGAGTACAGCCGTGCCGCTGCCTGCTCGCGCACTGCAACGAAAAGGAGAACCTCGTTCTCTTCCGCGTCAAGGTCGCGGCCGAATTCGGTCACATTCGAGGGCACGAGCGCAGCAGTTTCGCCTTCAACCAGGGGAAGTCCTGCATCCGACGTACCGAAGGCCTGAGACGCCAGCTCTGCCAGCCCGGACCCAAACTGCATCCCGAGGACCGAGGAAATCATGGACTCCATCATCTGAGAGGGGTCCCCGCCCATCAGGTTCTTTAGCTCGTCCGGGGCGTGCTCCATCTGCTCGCTCATCGTGGCGATGAATGCGCGCGAAATGTTCTCACCCACCGGCTCCACGAGGCGCCTAAAGGTGGGGAGCGTGTGTGCGAGCCAATCCAGCCGATTCCACGCCTGACTCGGGCCCCCGCACGGATCGATATCCGTTGCCGGGTCCAGCCACAGATTGGCAGTTTGAAGACTTGAGCGTGCCTGATCACCCTCGGTTGTGGAAAGTGAATCGTAGTGATCGCGTTGGATCGTTTCGCGAGCCACCTGCTCTGCGATCTTCCAATTGACCGGCCCCTCGCCCGAGGAACCGAGCATTGCACGCACCTGAGAAACGACCTGATTGAAGTTGGCGGGGTCCATCATCTGCTGCATCTGCTCACCCGGATCAATGCCCTGGCTCCGCATTTGCCCGATGATCTGTTCGGCGGCTTCGTCCCCCAAGACCGCCCGGAGCATCTTCTCCCACTGATCAGAGTTTTCGCTCATGACGCCTCCTTCATTCTCCAGCCTCTAGCCTACTGGTCACGGAGAACATCGTGCACCTGATACGCCGAGGGCGTGACATCCACTGAGAACGTCTGGTGAATTCACAGTTCGATGCGGCATGATGGCACCGTGCTCAAACAACGTCGCCTCTACATCTCCGGTGGAATCTTCGGACTCGCGGCCTGTGTCTCGCTCGTGTTGCCCGGATCTTTCATGATCGAGCAGGCCGGCCCAGCCCTTGACGTAACCGGGGATGTAGATGGCGTCCAGCTCCTCGATATCTCCGGGACGGATACCTATTCTTCCGATACTCAGCTCTATATGACCACCGTGAGCGCTTTTGGAAATGCGGATTACGGGGTGTCCGGCGCGCAAGCGCTTCTTGCCCTCGGTTCGGCCGAGCAGCAGCTCATCCCCGTCCGCGCCATGTACGCCAAGGAAGAATCTGCCAGCGATGTGGACGAACGCAACGCCGCAATGATGACAAGCTCGCAGGATTCAGGAACCGTTGCGGGGCTGGAGGCCGCGGGCATGGAGGTGCCGATGACTCTCGTGGTTGCCGGCACGGACGAAGCATCGGGCGCCGCTGACAAGCTTGCCGAAAACGATGTCCTCACCAGTATCGAGGTTGACGGCACTACCACCGAGATCACCACATTTTCGGATCTTTCCGCGGTTCTCCGGGACGCCCCAGCGGGAACCGACGTGACCGTGGGGTTCACCCGGGACGGCACGGCCAAGGAGGCGACCTTCGCCACGCAGGCCTACGAAACGGACAACACCGGCTGGGATCAGCCCGGCTCACGGCTGGGTGTTTACCTCACGCCGAGCGATCTGGAATTCCCCGTGGATGTCACTTACGGAGTTGAGAACATTGGGGGGCCATCGGCCGGTACGATGTTTGCGCTCGCGATCTACGATGATCTCACGGAGGGATCGCTGGGAGGCGACTCCAAGATCGCTGGCACCGGGACCATGTCCTTCGCCGGTGAGGTCGGAGCCATCGGCGGCGTTCAGCACAAGATGGTGGGTGCCGCTTCCGAGGGCGCCGAATACTTCCTCTCTCCGGCTACGAATTGTGCGGAAACCGTTGGCTACGAGCCCGCTGGCATGGAGGTCTTCTCGATCCGGACGCTTCAGGACGCGATCGATGCCACTGAAGCGATCGGCGCGGGGGATACGAGTTCGTTGACCACCTGTGCGCAGGTCGCTGCCGATTCGCCAGAGAATTAACGCCGACGACGTTTCCTCCCGCACGCTCCAAGCGCGCTAAGCACGTACTCCTGTACGTGCTTTCCCCGAGGATTGACGCAATCTCGGGTTTTTCTCATTACCCGGTTACTCGAAGGTGTGGCGCAATGCCTCCACCAGCTCCGGCACCAAGTCCACTGACCCCAGCACCGAATCATCCGCATCAAACGATTTCATTCGCAACGCACACCACGATTCGCCACTGCGCATCACGCCAACTGCCATCCGGACGTCCTCGCGGCGCTCGTCGGTTGCCAAGAATTGTTCGGCTTCCGCCGGATCGGTCGGAATATCGGCCTCGGCCTCCGGCGGCAGCGTGATCCGCTCGCAAGTGACGGCAGCGCCGGCCACGCCCTCTGGCCATGCAAGCTGAGCGAGTAGTGACTCAACCGAATCGGCGGGTGGGAGTTCCTCCTGCTCAACGGAGAAGAGGGATTCTTCGCTTTCCGCCGCATTGAGCGAGACATCGGCGGGCAGCTCCTCGGAAAGCTCAGGATGATCGGCCAGCGCCTCGGCGCTCCGGATCAGAGCGAATACTCTGATCGGGCCATCCCAGCCATACCCGGCAACGTAATGCTCGATCTCTCGGACTGCTTCTTTGATGGATTCTTGGCGTGTAGTCACCCAGCAATCTTCTCATGATTGCGTGAGGGTTGCGTGAGGAGATGGGTTTCGTCGTTGTCGGAAAAAATTGAGTACTTGCCCACTGTAACGGCGGTGTGGCGGCGAAAACTTTGGAACCGGCTCCTTACGTGGAGTATGGCTGCCTGTGAAATGGGCGCTGAGTCGGCTAGATTTATCTAGAGTGGCGCAGGTTTTGTGCCCAGTACGTAACGACACCAATGAGGTAACGGCTTGTCTACATCTACCGCGCCAGATCCGCGGCGTCCACAAAGGTCGGGCAATAGCTCGGGATTTGGAAACGTCTTCATCCCCACGCTTATCGTTCTGGCGGTTCTTCTGTTCGCCATCACTATCTTCGCCAACGTGTGGACGGAGGTGAAGTGGTTTGATCAGCTTGATGCTGTGCGCGTGTTCTGGACCCAATGGGGTTGGGCGATCGCGCTTGGCGTGCTCGGGACATTGCTGGTTGGTCTCGTGGTGTATCTCAACCTTCGGCTCGCGCTGCCGAAGGGCGATATCGAGGATAGTTCCAGCGGTACCGCGCGGTATCGCCAGCAAGTAGAACAGCACCGGTGGCTGGTGCGGCTGGTTGTCCCGCTGGTGGTTGGTCTTATCTTCGGTGCCCCGCTAGCAGGGGAGTGGCGTACGTACGTTATGTGGCTCTACCGCACCTCTTTCGGGGAGGTAGATCCTGAGTTCGGCCAGGATGTTTCGTTCTACGTGTTCTCGTTGCCGGTGCTGCAGTCCTTGCTTTCTCTGGCTACCACCCTCATTGTGTTGGCCCTCATCGCGGCTATCGCTATGCACTACCTGTACGGAGGAATTAGTCAGGATAACGGAAAGCTAACTTTGACGCGGCGGGCGCGAATTCACTTTGGTGTGCTCGGCGCCTTGGCATCAGTAGTTGTTGCTGGTTTCTTCTGGTTGAGCCGATACAACATGCTGTTGGCGGATAATGACAAGTTCTCCGGTGCGTCGTTCACTGACATCAATGCCTCGCTGCCAGGCCGGACCGTACTGGCGATCGTTGCTCTGCTTGTTGGTATTCTCTTTGTCTTGGCTGCCGTCAAGGGGCTGTGGAAGCTTGCTGGCACGGGCATCGCCGTTGGGCTTGTGACGATGCTGGTTGTTTCATGGGCCTACCCGGCACTTGTTCAGAACTTCCAGGTGACGCCGAACGCGGTGGAGAAGGAATCGCCTTACATCCAGCGCAATATCGATGCAACACTGGATGCCTATGGTCTGGACGATGTTGAGACCACCACATATTCGGCGCGTACCGACGCCGAGGCTGGGCAGCTTCAAGAGGACGCGCAGGCCACGGCTCAGATCCGTTTGCTCGATCCAACCATCGTTTCCCCAACCTTTAATCAGCTCCAGCAGAATCGCCAGTACTACCAGTTTGCTGATCAGCTGGCCGTTGATCGCTACAACATCGACGATTCTGAACGCGACACGGTGATTGCCGTGCGCGAGCTGAACCTCACCGGGCTGGACGATTCCCAGCGCACCTGGGTGAACGACCACACGGTGTACACACATGGATTCGGCGTTGCGGCCGCTTACGGCAACACGTCCACCACGCGTGGCGCTCCACAGTTCTTCCAGAAGGGCATTCCGTCCACCGGCGAACTGGGGAATTACGAGCCCCGTGTGTACTTCGGACAGAACGTCCCGGAGTACTCGATCGTTGGCGCTCCAGACAATGTGGATCCGTGGGAGATTGACTACCCGGACGACGATGCTGAGAACGGCGTTGTGTATTCGACCTACTTGGGGGATGGTGGCCCCGCGATCTCCAACATGTTCGAAAAGCTGATGTTCTCCATCAAATTCCGTTCTACGGACATGTTCTTCTCAGACCGTGTGACCAGCGAATCACAGATCCTGTACACGCGTGATCCTCAGGAGCGCGTTTCTAAGGTAGCTCCATACCTGACCCTCGATTCGAAGGCATATCCGGCAGTTGTGGATATGGATAATAACGAGGAAACACCTAAGCGGCTCGTGTGGATCGTGGATGCGTACACTACCTCCAATAACTATCCGTATTCGGCTCGGGCTTCACTTGAGAGTGCCACATCCGATTCGATGACGAGCAGTTCGGATGCCTTCGGGCAGCCGGAAGAAGTCAACTACATCCGTAACTCCGTCAAGGCCGTTGTAGATGCCTATGACGGCAGCGTCACGCTATATCAGTGGGACGAGGAAGATCCCGTTCTCAAGGCATGGAGCAAGATCTTCCCAGATATGCTCACGCCGGTAGATGACATGACGGGCGATCTCATGTCCCACGTGCGTTACCCCGAGGATATGTTCAAGGTGCAGCGCACCCTGATGACTCAGTACCACGTGACTGATGCTGCCTCGTTCTACTCTGGTGGCGATTTCTGGAACGTCCCGAACGAGCCGACCGAGGGCGATACTGCTAATCCGCAGCAGCAACCGCCGTACTACCTGACGCTACAGATGCCAGAACAAGACAGTGCCGAGTTCTCGCTTTCCACTGCCTTTATTCCGGGTGGTACAACGAAGCGCAACGTCATGACAGGATTCATGGCGGCAGATGCTAATGCAGGTAACGAGGCCGGGAAGGTGCGTGATGGCTACGGCAAGCTGAGAGTGCTCGAGCTGCCTCGCGACCTCACGGTGCCGGGGCCCGGCCAGGCACAGAACAACTTCCTGACCGATTCCACCGTCTCGCGTGAACTGAACTTGTTGCGCCAAGGCGGAACGGACGTCCAGATGGGTAACCTGCTGACTTTGCCGGTTGGCGGTGGACTCCTATACGTCCAGCCCGTCTATGTGGCCGCATCTTCCGGTACCACATACCCGTTGCTGCAGTACGTTCTGACCTCCTTCGGTGACGGCAACCCGATCGGATTCGGAGCCACCCTCGAAGAGGCACTCGATCAGACCTTCGGCGGCGATTCCGGTGCCGAGGCGGGCGATGCCGGCGTATCCGGGCAGAAGGAAGACGTGACCGGCGGCGAGACTGAAGAGCCAGATGACGAGGCCACAGCAGAGCCAACCGAGGAGCCGACGGACGAATCGACCGAGGAGCCGGCAGATGATTCCACGTCCGGACCCGTTCTGGATGCCCAGCAGCAGCTTGATACCGCCCTTTCCAAGGCCGACCAGGCGATGCAGGATTCTAGCGACGCCATGGCGAACAACGATTGGGAAGCTTACGGCAAGGCTCAGGACGAGCTACAGGCTGCCATCGAGGATGCGATTGCGGCCAAGCAGGAGCTGGAAGGCTAGTCGGGTTGGCTAGCTGACCTGGTTGATCTGGATGGTTCAGCTAGCCGACTGATTGGATCTGGTGAGGGCCCCTTTACACCTTGACGGCCACGAGTAGAACTGTGGCGCTCAGGGTAGGGAGGGGCCCTCACTCTTTTTGCACCGCGCTGGCTTGGTGCCGGCTTCATGGCTACGGGTAGAGACGTGCGCTCGGGGATGACTTAAGGCGTTTCAGTTTGTTCCCGATTCTCATGTGAGAAGTGGCACGGGGCTGTGGGTTGCTGGGGAGCGGGGGCGTTTGTAGACTAGATGAGTCGCCGCGGGGTGGAGCAGTTCGGTAGCTCGCCGGGCTCATAACCCGGAGGTCGTTGGTTCAAATCCAGCCCCCGCCACTGATGAAGAAGGACCGGTGCCAGTTGGTGCCGGTCCTTCTGTATGTGCAGTTATTGTCCAACCGTAGGCAAGGTTTCTGAGGGCGTACCTGAGAGAGCGGCATCGCTGGCTTCTGCGCGCTCGCTGTGTAGCTCCGCGTTCAGGATTCCTCCCAACAGGACGGCGATGCTGGCGAGCCAGAGCCACAGAACGGACACGAGAATGACACTCAGCATCTGCCCCGCAGCCGCAACAAGTGCCCCGCCGTTTGCGGCAGAATCAATGGCCGTAGGAGTGAACTCCTGCACGTAGAAAATGAACCCGGTGGAAACGAGCACCACTCCGAGGATACCGAAGACGGTTCCCGGTAGACAATGCTTCCACGTGGTTTTGACGTTCGGTCCGTAACGGTACAGCAGGGTGAGGAAGGAAGCGCCGATAAGAAAGACCAGTGGCCACTGTAAAATGCGCCATGTGGTCTCAAAGGCAGTGGTCAGTCCCAGCCATTCCACCAGCGCCTCAATCTGCAGAAGAGGGCCCACAACCAGCAAGAAGGCAATAACAACTACTGTGATTAGACCGGTGATGGTGAAGCCGAATCCGAGGAGATACTGAACCACGATGTGATGCCGAGAGGTCACGCGATACGCATCGTCTAGGGCTCGCACCGCAGCCCGAAAGACTCGGCTTGCCAGATAGAGAGTGATGATTCCGGCGCCGATGGCGATTGATCCGCGGCCGTCAGTCAGAAGCCCATCTACCAATGGCGCCAGAATGTTGCTGGCAACCTGTTGGGAGAAGACGGTGGTTAGTGCGTTGACGATGGAGGACCGGATCTGATCGATCTGCGCCGCGCCAACGATGTTCTGCAAGAAGCCGAGACTGGCTCCCAGCGCCGTGGTGATGGGGACGATCGAGATCAGGGCGTAGTAGCTCATCTCCGCAGCTAGGCCTGTTACTCGTACATCGCCGGCACGGAAGATTGTTCTGACTACAGCAGCCAGTACATTTGTTTGCCTCACATGCCACGGTGATGCATCAGCCCGAGCAGTAATGCGCTTGCGGATACTTGGACCCGTGGGTATTGGTGAGCGAATTTCTCTATGCTTAGCAACGGCTTTGACAATGAGCCCGGTGATCATGGTGAGCAAGGTACCGCCAGTAGCCGTGGCGATTCCTGCGATAATCGTTTGCGCAGCACCGGTGTTCATCCCGCTGACGGCAACGATGGAGAGCGCTGCTGCTATCAATACGGTGAGCGTTGAGGCGGGTGGAGGTAAGGGCCCGACAATGAGAGGCACACGCCGCACCGCCACGGCGCATACGATCACCACGGTGAGGGCGGTGGCAATTGTGACGAGCATGGCTCCACGCTACCGGTATAGGGCTCAATCTGAGGAATCGAGCCTTTGCTAGCCAGACTCAAACACAACGCGGCCTTCTCACACTTCTCGCGCCCAAGCGTCACAGCCGCGAACCGCGGCTGGATCAAAGCTATAGGGAAGTGTCCAACGATTTATCGTTGCTTGAGAGTTGGCGTGACGTTCTCAGATTAGATGGGATAGATTCAATAGATGAATGACTATACTCCCACAACGGCTTTTGTATTTGGTGGGGGAGGTGTGCGGGGTGCAGTTGAAGTAGGGATGCTGAAAGCGCTGCTTGAACGGGGTGTATACCCTGACCTCGTGGTTGGCACATCGGTGGGAGCGATGAATGCGGCCGCACTGGCTCAGAACCCAACCCTTGAAGTGATCGATACACTCATCGAAGCATGGAGTTCCCCCGAGGCAGCGGCGATTTACGGAGAGGGCATCTTCAGTCAGGCGGGTCGCGCCCTACGGACTCACACCCATCTGAATTCGCCCGAGCCGATTCGCCAACTGGCAAAGAAGATCTTGAACGGGGACGTTTCATTCGAAGATTTAGCTGTCCCCCTTCAGGTGGTTGCTGCCAGCATCGAACGCGCGTCGGAGCACGTCTTCGCCTCTGGCCCAGTGATCCCGGCGCTGCTCGCGTCCACGGCGGTGCCCGGCCTCTTTCCTCCAGCTCAGGTGGGTGACGAACACTTTATAGACGGTGGCATGGTGAACTCGATTCCTCTTTCTCCCGCTATCAACGCTGGAGCGAAAGAAATCTATGTGATGCAGGTGGGCCGGATTGAGGAGCCACTCGATGTCCCACGAACACCGGTAGATACGGCACGCGTGGCATTTGAAATATCGCGACGTCACCGATTCTTTGAAGATCTGGAAGATTGCCCGGAAGGTGTGGAGATTTTTGTGCTTCCGAGCGGTGGTCGTCTCAAGAAGGATGATGGCCCGATGGCGTACAAGGATGTGGCTCAGGCCCGGGCCCGGATCGATCGCGCCTACCGTGCCTCGGCTGTTTACCTTGCAGAACACAGTGAGCACTCTAGGCGGACTGCGGGGTATGACACGTGAGGGTTCCCCCGTTATGGGTGCGTCGAGCACTGATCGCTCCGGGAATCGTGATCTTAGCTTTGCTTATGGTGGCGAGTATGCCCTTGTGGTTGCTTGTGGCACTTCTTCTCGCGTCGCTGGTTCCCGGCTTTATGCGAATCCCACGCATCCTCTTTCTGGTCACTGTCTATCTTGTGTGGGATGCATGTGTGGTGGTCACGATGTTTGTCTTGTGGATCGCCTCTGGCTTCGGCTGGAAAATCGAATCGCCACGGTTCATTCGTACCCATTACGTCGTGGGCGGGTTCGCACTTCGTATTCTCTTTCGTGCCTTCGTTCGCGTATTGCGGTTGCGGATTATTACAGCGGGAAACGACGACGATCCTGCCTCCGCGAAACAATCCTTCCGTGAATTGTTTCAACCGTGAAGCGGCCTGGGGTTGGTGGAGGTTGTTGTTAGGCGGCCACGAGGCTGTGGCCTTGGTGTGTTTGATGGTACTGGGTTTCGTATTCGATGGGTGGAGTATTCCCGCATCCAGTGTGGAGGCGGTGGGTGTTGTACCAGTACACCCACTCGGCCGTAGCCCTCTCGACGTGGCTCCAGTCTTCCCATCTCGCGTTCTGGAAGTCGATGAGCTCGGTCTTATAAAGACCGATGGTTGATTCCATCAACGCGTTATCGTAAGCATCTCCAACCGTCCCGATCGAACCAGTGATCCCGGCCTCGTGAAGCTGTTTGGAGAAAGCCAGAGACGTGTATTGAGATCCCGCATCGGAATGGTGAATCAATCCCTTGGTAGTGAATGCACTATCGTGGCGGGCTCTGATGAACAAGGCTTGTTGCAGTGCTGAGGTCACGAGTGTGGTGGTTTT